>CAVXPQ010000005.1:0-1047633 GCA_963763805.1 uncultured Actinomycetota bacterium | reverse complement strand
CTCAGCCTGCAAGTGTGTAAGCCGTCTTGATAGACGTGTAGAAATCAGCCGCATGGCGGCCCTGTTCGCGCGCCCCATAGCTTGAGCCTTTGCGCCCGCCGAACGGCACATGATAGTCCACGCCCGCCGTTGGCAGATTGACCATCACCATCCCTGCCGCCGATTTCTTGCGGAAATCCGTGGCGTATTTCAGTGATGTTGTGAAAATGCCCGACGACAGGCCGAACGGCGTGTCATTGGCAACGGCAAAGGCTTCTTCATAGCTCCCCACCTTGATCACCGAAGCCACCGGGCCAAATACTTCTTCCCGGTTGATCCGCATCTTGTTCTTTGTGTTCGTGAACAGGGCAGGTGACAGGTAGTAGCCCTTGGTATCGCGGTTCAGCCGCTCCCCGCCCCAGGCCAGCTCGCCACCTTCGTCTCTTGCGATGCCAATGTATTTTTCGTCCTGCGCCATCTGGCTTTCGTCAACGACCGGCCCAACCTGTGTCCCCTCTTTCAAGGCATTGTCAACCTTCAGCCCTTCATGGCTGTCACCATCTTGTCCACGAATGCATCGTGGATCTTGCTTTGAACCACGAGCCGGGAAGACGCCGTGCAGCGCTGGCCGGTCTGGAAGAAGGCCCCGTCGATGGATGCGGCAACCGCCGCATCGATATTGGCGTCATCCAGAACCATCATTGGATTCTTGCCGCCCATTTCCAGCTGGTACTTGGCGCCGCGCACGGAGCAGGCCGTGGCCACCTTGGCCCCCGTTTCGACCGACCCGGTAAATGATATTGCGTTCACGCCGCGTAATCGAGCATGGTTTGCCCGACGACTGAACCCCGCCCCATCACCAGATTCAGCACGCCTTTGGGAAGGCCGGCGCGCGACAGGATTTCAACCAGGGCCCAGGCCGACCCGGTACGAGATCTGCAGGCTTGAACACGACGGTATTGCCAAATGCGAGCGCCGGAGCCATTTTCCAGGCGGGAATCGCAATGGGAAAATTCCACGGGCAGATCAGGCCAACCACGCCCAGGGGCTCCCGGGTGATGGCGACATCTACGCCGGCCCGCACCGAAGCCACCGATACGCCTTCGATGCGCAGCGCTTCCTGGGCATAGAACTTGAAAATCTGCGCGGCCCGCATGGTTTCTGCAATGCCGTTGGCAAGGGGTTTTCCTTCTTCGCGCGACAGCAGGCGGCCAAGTTCCTCCCTCCGCGCCACCAGCTCGATGCCGAGTTTCCAGAATGTCCGCCCGTTGCTGGGGGATCGTCCGCCCAGCCGGACGCTGCCGCCTGTGCGGCGGCAATGGCTGTTCCGTTTCCCCTTGTCCGCCTGGGCATATTCGCCGACGATGTCGGTGACATCCGAAGGATTGATATTGACCTTAGAGGTTCTTGCCGGCAACCCATTCACCATTGATGAAATTCTTGTGTAACGCCATAGTACATTCTCTCCTTTTTATAGGATCAAACTAGCACGGGATGGGGAGGAGGCAAGCATGAGAATTGATTTCATAGGTGCTGGTCTAATGGGGCATGGCATGGTGCTGAGTTTGCAGAAAGGCGGCCATGAGGTCTCTGTCATCGCCCACCGCAACCGGGCGCCTATCGAAGATCTTCTATCCAAGGGTGCCCCCGGAGCCGCCAGCCTGGACAAATCGCCCACACTAGCGATTCTATGTCCTGTGCCTCTCCTTCTCAAACCGATGGCGGTTCAGACGGTGGCCGCCCTGAAACCTGGACCTGCGTTTGGGCAGACCATCATTGATACAGGTACCTCCGAACCTAAATCCACCCGGCTTTTGGCTGGGGATTTGGCGCCCCTGGTATGCCTTTGCGGACGCGCCGTTGACCGGCGGGCCGGAACAGGCCGCAAGTCCGAGCTGGGCGTGCTGTGCGGCGCAAGCCCTGAAACTTTTTCAAAAATTCTGCCGGTCTTTACCTGCTTTGCCACAACCGTACGCCATATGGGGCCTGTGGGCTCCGGCCATGCCGCCAAGCTTATTTCCAATTTTCTTGTGACCGGTATGATAGCCCTGTGTCGCAGGCCTTCGGAACCGCGAGGAAGCCGAAATCGACTGGCGCAATCTCTACGACGTCATGCTGAATGGCTCGGGCAATTCCGGAGTGCTGCGCAAAATGGTGGCGCCAGCCTTGGACGGGGACTTTGAGGGCTACAAATTCTCCCTGGCCAACGCGGCCAAGGACATTGGCTACTTCAAACCCTGGCATCCGGCCTGGGCAGGGAAACGCATTGGCTGGCGCCGTGGAAGACGTATTCTCGGCCGCGATTGCCAAGGGCCATGGCCAACGGAACGTGAGCCGCTTGCTCAATCTATGACAAGCGAAGCGCGACCGCTCCCGCGACAACCAATATCCCCCCTGCGATGCGCAGCCAATTGAGCTGTTCTTTCAGGAGCTTTGCAGACATGAAGATGACAAATAGAATGCTGGTCTCGCGCAGCGCCGCCACCGCCGCAATGGGCGCCTGTGTCATGGCCCAGATGACAATCCAATAGGACCCAGGCCGAAAGCACGGCGCCCACAACACCGCTTTTCCAAAACGGTGCAACCATCGTGAAAATTCCTGGCCCCCGCATATAGAGGCCCGTGCCCAGAAGAAAAACAGCGTCCAGAATAAAGACGGTGGCAGTCTAGCCGGAAGCGGATCCCGAAACGCGCCCGCCCAGACCATCAACAACCGTATAGGCGGCGATAAAACAGGATGTGCCAAGGGCAAAGAACAGCGACACCTGGTCAAGGTTGAGCGACTTTGATTTCCACGGCAACCAGCCATATGCCGGACACCAAGACGCCGATGGCAATGGCGGTTATAGTGTTGATCTGCTCGCTGGCGACCAGCCAAGTCGCCAGCAGGGTTATCAGGGGCGCAGTACCGCGGGCGATGGGGTAAACCAGGCTGAGGTCACCATCGCGGTAGCTGCGGGCCAGAAAAATATTATAGCCCGTATGCAGCAGCCCGGAGACCAGGGCATAGGGAAGGCTTTCGCCCGCGGCCAGCGAAAAAGACGAGCATGACAATCCCCATGAAACCCATCAGGGTCTGCAGAGGAACAGCGATAGAAACCGGTCCAGCTTAGTTTTACAAGCAAATTCCAGCTGGCATGCATGAGGGCAGCAGCAAGAACGGCAAGAAAAACAGTAAGTTCCAATTATTTAACTCCGGGAATTTATGCCTCATACCGCGGGATTAGCCTTCATGCCAGAGCGCCGGCAAAAACGTCAAGGTTGGTGTTCCAGGGGGAGAATTGGGAATCAAAAAGGGAGCTCGTCATAAGCTCCCCTTGGCAGGTTAACCGGCGGAGATGCTTTACGAGCAGACCGCTCCGCCCACAACCGAGTTATAGCAGGTCAGCTTCAACGTGCTGCGCGGCCGTTGCGTAATGCTTTCGCTGATTACAAATGACGAGCCATTCACGATGCTGTGGCCAAGAAAATCTGCGACAGAGACTTTCATAAATCGTGCAAACGCGGGCGATCACAAGGTCGTTTCCTGCGACCATGAGCGGGGCCATGGTGGTGAGTAGGCAGGTTGCGTACCGCAGGAGGTGCCTTGCCCATTGTTTGTTTTCCATATTTGCGAGACTGTCGAGCCGGCTATGCGATAGCCAAATACTCCAACGCGAACCGCGGACGAAGGAATTGGAGCCATGACCAAACTGGCGGCGCTGTAATAGTCCTGGAGTTTGCTCTTGAGCACTGAAGTCTTGTTTTGGGCAACCAAATCCGCGACGATGCTTGCTGAATAGGTCACTTTTCTATTCACCGAAACGAGAGGCGGTAATTGTCAAACAGCCCAAAATAGAGCAGGAGCATGAAAGGCAAGACGAGGGCGACCTCAATCGCGGCAATTCCCTTGGTTTCGCCAATGAATTTTCTTGAGCTTGTTTTTCATGGGTTTGAGGCATCCCTATGAACACGCTGTGCCGGCGAGAAAAAGTCCAGCATCTGGAAAATTGCGATGCCGTACAAACCGGCGTGTCTTCCCGCTGTTGAAGTTCCCCAGAAAGGTCATGAACGGCATGGTGAATTTCCAGTCATCGGTGGCAATCACGCCAGCCGCCTGTTCAGGTGCGCCGCGACTGTAAGCATCCATACCGAAACAGCCGAAGTTGCCGGTGCGGGAAGCAGTCGCGCCCAGCAATGTGTGGAGCGATTCGATCAAGGTTCGTTGGGAGTCGACGTATGCCGACGACACCGAACCGTCGACATACCCTTCTGCCCGGCGTACTCCTTGGCTCCGGAGCCGGCGAGTTGCACGCCTACACCCGGATGCCAACGGCGCAGTTGGGTCGGCTTGAACGAGTAGTACGTGAACAGGAAGTCGAAGACCGGGTGCTTCTCTCCGGCCGCCCGCCGAGCCAGATGAGGCCCGATGTATGCATCGAGGCGCGCCTCATGGGCGGCTCGTCGCCCCTTCCACGAGGCCTCGGGCATTCCAGCACACGACCAGATTAGGCGGGGACCTCGCTGCGAGCACGTCGGCGAGGTTGATCTCCGGCGCAACCGCGAGGAGACGGTCGGCGTTCGCCATCAGGGCCTCCGCGATCGGGCCGGTGAGGTGGGCCTGGCGTTCGGCATCAGACGGGAACGCGTCGACGATCCAGAACGTGACATCGTCGGTGCGCAGCGCGAACCACACGGGGGTGCCGGGTTCTGCATTGGCGAGTTCGACCGCACCGGCGAGGAAGGTGGCGACCTCATCCTTGGTCTCGGACTTGGCGACAAGTTTTACGACGAGAGCAACATTGGTTTCCATGCTTCGACCGTACGCCGGTCGGACGCGAGTCACGAGTGGCGCATACGACAAGTTGGATACTGTATGCGCCATGCGTATCGGAGTCATCGCGATGGATGGCTGTTTCGGATCAGGCCTTGCCTCGATGGTCGACATCGTCAACACGGCCGAATTCGCCCGCCCAACAATCGGTGACGTCCATCAACCCGTTGTCCATCGACATCGTTGGCGCCACCCGAACGGTGAAAACCGGCGCGGGCTGGTCCGTCCCGGCGACCGCTTCGATCGATGACTTGAACGGCTTCGACGTTGTCGCTGTCGCGGGTTGGGGCACGATGAGCGGCCCGGACACCGTCAATGCCCTCGCCGGCAGAGAGGGCCGCTGGCTGGTCGGTGCCCTTTCGGAACTCGGTGGGGATCAACCCACCCGCGTGGCGGCTGCGTGCACGGGCACGTTTGCCCTGGCCGAGGCCGGTCTGCTCGACAACCGTTGGGCGACGACGAGTTGGTGGGCGGGGCCGACGTTTCGCGGACGATACCCGCACGTCCACCTCGATCTCGACGCGATGGTGGTCGTCGACGAACCGGTCGTCACCGCTGGCGCTGCCTTCTCGCACGTCGATCTCGCCCTGGCCTTGGTTGGGCGGGTCAGCTCGGAGTTGGCCTCACGGGTGGCCAGCCTTCTGGTCATCGATGAGCGCCCTGCTCAAAGCGCCTACGTTGCGCTGGACCACCTCACCCATCACGATCCGATCGTGATCGCCTTCGAGCGAGAAGTGCGAGCCAACCTCGATCAGCCAATGGTGATCAGTGAACTCGCAACGACCATCGGCACCAGTCGGCGCAGCCTCGAGCGTCGGACGCACGCGGCTCTTGGGATGAGTCCGCTCGCGTTCGTACGCCGGATGCGCTACGAGCGTGCCTCGCACCTGCGGCGTACGACGGACCAGAGCCTTCAGCAGATTGCCCGTCAGGTCGGATACGCGAACGCATCGACCCTCTCCACGCTGCTGCGCCACCCCGCGTCATAGGTAGGCTCGGCGAATGCGCATCGCGAGATTCAGTGCCGGAGCCGACCCGTTGTATGGCGTAGTGACCGGCGAGGTCGACGAGCACGGCCAGCCCGCCGAGGACACCGCTCATCGTCGAGATCGTCGGAGACCCGCTGTACGCCGGGATCCAGGTCACGACGAAGGAGCACAAACTCAGCGAGGTCCAACTGCTCGCGCCGGTGATCCCGCGCAGCAAGATCGTCGCGATCGGCAAGAACTACGCCGCGCATGCCGCGGAGTTCGACGGCGTGGTGCCCGACGAGCCACTGATGTTCCTCAAGCCCAACACCGTCGGTCATCGGTCCGGACGACTCGATCCTCTATCCGCGCCAGTCGCACGAACCTGCACTACGAGGGTGAGTTGGCGGTCGTGATCGGGCGGATCTGTCGCGACGTGCCTCCAGAGCGGGCCACCGACGTGATCTTCGGCTACACGGTCGCCAACGACGTCACCGCACGTGACCTGCAGCGCTCCGACGGGCAGTGGTCGCGCGCCAAGGGCTTCGACACGTTCTGCCCGCTCGGACCGTGGATCGAGGACGACCTCGACCCGCACGACTTCGCTGAAGGTCGAGCGGTGCAGACCTACCTCAACGGCGACCTCGTCCAGGACGGCAACACGCGAGACCTCGTCTTCGACATCCCGACCCTGATCGCCTACGTCTCCAGCGTGATGACGCTGCTGCCCGGCGACGTGATCCTGACCGGCACGCCCGAGGGCGTCGGTCCGATGCAGGTCGGCGACGAGGTCGAGGTCTCGATTGCGGGCATCGGCGCCCTGACGAATAAGGTCGCCGCTCGTGACTGAACCCGGTGGCCCCGACGCTCAGGGCTCGACCCGACCGTCCGCGTCCGCTTCTGCCCCTCGCCGACCGGTTCGCCCCACGTCGGGATGGCTCGGACCGCGCTGTTCAACTGGGCCTTCGCTCGGCACCACGGCGGCACCTTCGTGTTCCGGATCGAGGACACCGACGCGGCGCGCGACACCGAAGAGTCCTACGACACCATCATCGAGGTGATGCACTGGCTCGGCTTCAACTGGGACGAGGGCCCGGGGATCGGCGGCCCGCACGCGCCGTACCGGCAGAGCCAGCGCTTCGATCTGTACGCCGACGTGGCACGCCGCCTGCACGAGGCCGGCCGGGCCTACCACTGCTACTGCTCCACCGAGGAGCTCGACGCCCGCAACCAGGCGCCCGTGCAGCCGGGCGGGCGCCCGGCTACGACGGCCACTGCCGCGAACTCACCGACGACCAGGTGAACGCCTACGTCGCCGAGGGCCGCAAGCCGGTGCTGCGCTTCCGGATGCCCGACACCGCCATCACCTTCGACGACCTGGTGCGCGGCGAGATCACGTTCCAGCCCGAGCACGTGCCCGACTTCGCGCTCGTGCGGGCCAACGGCCATCCGCTCTACACGCTCGTCAACCCGTCGACGACGCAAGCATGGAGATCACCCACGTGCTCCGTGGCGAGGACCTGCTGTCGAGCACGCCGCGGCAGATCGCGCTGTACGACGCGCTCGGCCAGATCGGCGTCGGGACTGGCAGGACCCCGCGGTTCGGTCACCTGCCCTACGTCATGGGCCAGGGCAACAAGAAGCTCTCCAAGCGCGATCCCGAGGCCAACCTGCTCGGCTACCGCGACGACGGCTTCCTGCCCGAGGGCCTGCTCAACTACCTCGCGCTGCTCGGCTGGGCGATCGCAGAGGACCGCGACATCTTCTCGATGCAGGAGATGGTCGAGGCGTTCGAGATCAGCCGCGTCAATCCCAATCCGGCCCGTTTCGACCTCAAGAAGGCCGAGGCCATCAACGGTTCACAGATGCGGCTGCTCACGATTGACGAGATGGCGCAGCGTGTCACGCCGTACCTCCAAGGCGCCGGCATCCTCAGCGACCCCGTCACGCCGGAGGAGTCCACGCTCCTGCACGCCGCGATGCCGCTGGTCCACGAGCGGATGAACAAGCTCACCGAGGCGCCGGTGATGCTGGGCTTCCTGTTCGTCGATGAAGAGGACTTCGAGCGTGTCGATGTCGTCGACGAGGCTGGGCAACCGGTCGTTTCGGCGGCGTACGACGCACTCGCGGCGTTGCCCGACTGGGACACCGAGGTGATCGAGCAGGCGCTGCGCGAGGCACTCATCGAGGGCCTCGAACTCAAGCCGCGGCTGGCATTCGGGCCGGTGCGGATCGCCATCTCCGGGCGCCGGATCTCGCCGCCGCTGTTCGAGTCCCTGGAACTGCTGGGCCGGGAACGCTCGCTTTCGCGTCTGCAATCCGCGCTGATCTGAGCCTGATATGACAGCGGCGCCTCTGACTGCCGAAGACCCGCCGGACGCGTCGTACTCCTATGAGGAGTTGCACCGCGCCGGAAAGCGCGGCGTGTGGCGTCCCATCGTCGGCGTAATCGCCCTCGCAGCGATCGCGTATGCCGTGGCGCCGTTGGTCATGCAGATGCTCCTTGCTGTGTGGCTAGGCGTCGCCGGAAAGCCGGTCCAGTCAGAGATGGATCGGATCCTCGATCTGTCGAATCCGACCCCGGCGGGGCTGGCCATCGTCAACCTGATTCTCGCCTCAGCGATTCTGACCACCTGGCTGATCAATCGGGTGCTGCACGGGCTCAAGCCCCGATGGTTGGCTTCGATCCAGCCGCGGATCCGCTGGCGGTTCCTCGGCATCTGCCTCGGCTCTGGCCGTCGTTGCGCTGATTCCCGCGCTGTTTGCCTCATCGTTCATCTCGGTCGCGGATCCGGCCGCCGACACTGGAGCCGGCGTCAACGAATTCACAGCCACGGCTCGCAACTTTGCCCTGGTCGTGCTGCTGCTCACGCCGCTGCAGGCCGCCGGTGAGGAGTACTTCTTCCGCGGCTATCTGACCCAGGCCGTCGGTGGGCTCTTCGGCCGCGCGGCGGCGGTCGGGATCCCTGCCCTGCTGTTCGCGCTCGCGCACGGTGCTCAGAGTCCGCCCGTATTCATCGACAGGCTCGCCTTCGGCGTGATCGCCGGCATCCTGGTGATCCGAACCGGTGGCCTTGAGGCCGGCATCGCGATGCATGTGCTCAACAACTGGTTCGCGTTCGGCCTGGCGCTGGCCTTCGGCGACATGGGTTCGACTCTGAACCCAGGGGAAGGCCGTTGGGTCGACCTGATTCCCACCCTCGTGCAATCAATGGTCTACCTCGTCGTGGTGTTGGTGGTGGCCCAACGGCTCAATCTGAGGACGCGCGCTGAGGCAGCCGAATTGGTCGCGTCATCGCGCCGCGTGTATCGTTTCGCCTCGGCTCAGCCGCCCTTAGATGAGCGGCAACCACCCGACGAAATGACTCCGTGAGGAGCAACGACAACGGGTCGGGCCGAACCCTTGGGGTATGGTGTAATTGGCAGCACGACTGGTTCTGGTCCAGTTAGTCTAGGTTCGAGTCCTAGTACCCCAGCGAACGATTCTGTTCCGTTCCGGGACGCGATTTGGTGGCCCTAGTTGTCGCCGATAGAGTTGCCCCTTGCTTGATCTGGCCCCCGTTGTGTAGTGGCCTAGCACGCCGCCCTCTCACGGCGGTAGCGCCGGTTCGAATCCGGTCGGGGGTACCAATCCGAAACGCGGTCCTGACCAGCGGAAACGCTGGGCGGGGCCGCTTCTTCGTTTCCTCGCAAATCAGCCTGGGACAACACTGGTGCAAAATCGGTCAATGACGCGTGTTACCGGCTGTTCGAGGCCTCGATCAGCGTCTTGAGCCGCGCCAGGTCCTTGGTCATGGCCCTCCGCATCGCACGCTTCATCATTGGTGCGGCGAGTCGCGAGAACCCTGCCGGGATGCCTCGGTTGCGCAGCGTCATCCTCGTTGCGTCATCGCTCGCCGGCGCCCAGGTGTATGTCGTCTCCATGGGGAACGGGCCGTCGGCGGTGCTCATCACCAAACTATGCTCGGGCTCGAACTCAACCACCTCGTAGGTGTAGGCCAGCTGCCTTCCGAGGAACTGAGCGACGAAATCCATCTGAGAGCCAACCACAACGGGTTCGGGGGTCCTCCAGTTGACGGATTTGATGTTGGCGTACCAGATGGGCGCGTTCGTTGGATCGCCCGCGAACGCAGCAACCACCCGTGGAGATCGATCGATCGTGATCTCGACCAAGACGTCAACACTCGCGCTGAACAGTGTTGCGTGTTGTTAGCCGTGGAACCATCCCGAAGAAGGCCGCGGGTTGGGCTGGGCCGGCGAGTCGCGGCGGCACGACGACATGCCGAGCCGGCAGCATTGGAGAGGACCAGATGGACCGCTACGCGCACTTCGCAGACCTTTACGACGCGTTATCGGCCGAACCGCTCTACCGTGCTGGACGAGCTGCGGCTGATCCCGGCCCTCCGACTTCGGCCGGGTGGTCGGGTGCTCGACGTCGGCTGCGGAACGGGGCTCAACTTTCCGATGCTGCTAGAACAGGTCGGACCATCGGGCCGGGTCGTCGGCGTCGATCGAAGTTCCGACATGCTCCGCGCCGCCCGGCGAAGTCGGGGCGCTGGCGCGCCGACAACGTCATCCTCGTCCAAGCCGATGCAACCCGGCTCCCGGACGAACAGATCCTTGCTCAGACCGAAGGGGCTCGAGGGTATGACGCGGTGCTGTTCACCTACTCCCTGTCGCTGATGTCGCCCTGGCCCGATGCTTGGCACTCCGCCACGGCTCTGCTGCGTGACGGCGGACGCGTGGCCATAGTCGACATGCAGAAGCCAACCGGCGCCGCACGCATCGCGTCGCCGCTGGCCAGGCTGTCTTGCGCCGTCGGCGGATCCGACATAGAGGCACATCCGTGGCGAGCACTCGAGCGGGAGACAACCAGCGTGGATAGCTGGAGCCTGCGTGGCGGTCACATTCAGGTACGGGTCGGCACATGGAGCAAGACCGGTGTAGGAACCCGAGGTGCGGAATGATTGAGGGCGAGCCCTATGTGATCGATGCCCCACAGCTGGTTTGGCTCTCAAGGACACCTCCCGGTGGCGGGTCCGCAGTCATGGCGATGCTCACCACGACGCTCCGATTTGCCAGATGGCGGGCGGCCGGCAAGCCGCCGCCGCCGTTGTTGCCGGCCCCGACCAGCACCGTGACCATCTCGGGAGCAAACCTGGCGATCGCCAGATCGGCGAGCGAACGGCCGGCATTCTCCATCATCTGAACGAGGCTGACGCCGACGTCCTCGACAATGGCGCGGTACACCTCTCGCATCTGCGCGGCGGTGATCGCAGGGATCGCGGAAAGGGACATGGAGGTGATCGGGTGAGACTCGGTGCCGCGAGCATCGGCCATCACATTAGGCGAGGGTGCCGAGCCACGTGGTGACCGCGTACAGCATCGCGTAGGTGGTGACCGCGATGCCAAGTATTCCGAGGAGGCGCTTGCGGAGGCTGCGGACCCCGGCCAGCGTGCACTGGTTGCGGCGACTGCACCAGTAACCAGGCTCGCCATCACGACGAGCCCAGCCAGGCGGAACCACCAGGCGTACCGTCGTAGAGGTCGGTGGCCCAGACGAACGCGGTGGCTGCGCTGACCACGCCGACATGGCCAGCACCGTGGGCCCGACACAGCACAGAATCGCGGTCAGTCCGCCGGCGATCCCGATTCGCCAGACGGCGAGTGGGTTTGCAATGTCTGCAGCCGCATCTCCAGACGTGCGATCCGCGTGCACCTGGTTCGTCGGGGTCTGATTCATGACACCATCATTGTCGTCGACCGGTTGGTGGAATGTAAGCCCGCACACGGTACGGGTCACGGCGGATGACGTAGCGTCGCCGTCATGACCAACCTGGACGTCGCCGCCGACCCCCGACCCCGACCGTGACCGAGAGCGCGACGAGGTTTTCCTCGAGCTGACCCGCTCGATCTGCCCGGTCTGCAAAGTCACGATCGACGCCGAGGTGAATGTCCGCGACCAGCAGGTGTTCATGCGCAAGCGCTGTGCGGAGCACGGTGAGTTCGAGGCCAGGGTGTACGGCGACGCTCAGATGTACGTCGACATCCAGCGGTTCAATAAGCCCGGCACCGCGGCCTCTGCAGACCCAGACTGAGGTCAAGGACGGCTGCCCGCTCGGACTGCGGGCTGTGCCCCGAGCACAAGCAGCACGCCTGCCTGGGCCTGATCGAGGTCAACACCGGCTGCAATCTCGACTGTCCGATCTGCTTCGCTGACTCGCGGCCACAGGCCGGACGGCTACTCGCATCACGCTGGAGCAGTGCGCCACGATGCTCGATGCGTTCGTGGCCGCCGAGGGCGAACCGGAGGTGGTGATGCTCTCGGGCGGGGAGCCCACCATCCACAAGGACATCCTGGCGATGGTCGACCTCGCACTGGCGCGGCCGATCGGGACGGTCACCCTCAACACCAACGGCGTTCGACTGGCCTCGGACAAGGCCTTCGTCGCGGAACTCGGCCGGCGGAACAAGCCGAGCGGCCGGTCGAGTATCTATCTCCAGTTCGACGGCCTCGAGGCCGCCACGCATGCCGCGCTCCGCGGGCGCGACCTGCGCGCGATCAAACAGCGTGCACTCGACAACTGCGCCGAGGTCGGGTTGATGGTGACCCTGGTGGCCGCGATCGAGCAGGGGGTCAACGACGCACGAGATCGGCGCGATCATCCGACATCGGCTTGATCCACCCCGCCGTACGCTCCGTGGCGTTTCAGCCCGTCACCCATGCCGGTCGGCACCTGGAGTTCGACCCGTTGACGCGGATGACCAACTCCGATGTCCTGCACGCCATCGCTGACCAGCTGCCGCAGTGGTTCACCGCCGACGACTTCTTCCCGGTGCCGTGCTGTGCGCCGAGTTGCCGCTCGATCACCTACCTGATTACCCAGGGCCATCCCGACGACGCCGACTTTGGGCTGGTACCGATCCCGCGGCTGCTGCAAGTCGAGGACTACCTTGACTACATCGCCAATCGCGTCGTGCCCGACTACGCGATACGCGAGGCACTGGAGAAGCTGTGGAGCGCCTCAGCATTCGTCGGCACCGAGACCAACATGACCGACCGTCTCGCGGCGGTTGCCGAGGCATTCGACTGCGCAGACGCGTGTGGGATCAACCTCCCCGAGGCGCTGGCCGGGATCACGGAGAACGCCTTCATGATCGTGGTCCAGGACTTCCAGGATCCCTACACGCTCAACGTCCGTCAGCTGATGAAGTGCTGCGTGGAGGAGATCACGCCCGACGGCCGCCTCATCCCGTTCTGCGCCTACAACTCCGTGGGCTACCGCGAAGAGATCCGGGCCAAGATGAGCGGGGTCGAGGTGGCGCCGGTGGTGCCCAACGCCGCCGACCCCTGCAGCCGGTCCATCCTCGACGGACCCACACGGCTCCGAAGCGAGCCCGACCATGAACACCGATCTGACCCTCGCCGCGTCCGCTGCACGGGGGCGGCGAGACCCGTCAAGGCCTGCTGCGCGGTTGGCTACTCCTCCAACCTGGTCTCCCTGCTGCTCGGCGACTCCTACCACCCCGGCGGGCTGGACCTCACCCGACGGCTGCTCGATCAAGCTCCGGCTTGGACCCGGCAATCGCCTGGTGGACGTTGCATCCGGCATCGGCACCACAGCGCTGTTGGCGGCCACCGAGTACGGCGCCCAGGCGGACGGAGTTGACCTGTCGCCGGCCAACGTCGCGCTGGCTACCGGTGCCGCCGCGGCCCGACGGCTCGACGACCGGGTGCAGCTTTCACCTCGGGGACGCCGAAGCACTGCCGCTGGACGACGGCAGCTCGGGATGCAGTGGTCTGTGAGTGCGCGTTGTGCACGTTCCCCGACAAGCAGACCGCGGTAGCCGAGATGGCTCGGGTGCTGAAGCCAGGTGGTCGGGTCGGGATCACGGACATGACCGCCGACCGCGATCGCTGCCCCCGAACTGACCACATTGCAAGCCTGGATCGCGTGCGTCGCCGACGCCCGCACTGCCGACGACTACCGGGACCTGCTCGCCGGCGCCGGGTTGCAGGTGCTCCGGATCGAGCACCACCAGGTCGCGCTCGAGCGAATGGTCCGACAGATCGGGGCGCGCCTCGAGATGCTGCGCATCACCGCACGTCCGCAGCTAGAGGAGGCGGGTGTTGATTTCGCGCGGGTGCGGCCGGTGCTCGAGGCGGCGCACACGGCGGTTCGCGATGGCATCCTAGGGTACGTGCTCATCATCGCCGAGAAGTCGCTCACCGCTGAGCGCACCGGCGCGCAGCCATGACGGTGGCCCGCGCGCTTCCTGGCGCGCTGGGCTTCGTGCTAGCCGGCACGGGCGCGGTCGGGCTTTGTCTCGGTGCCGTGACTGGCGCTCTGACGATGGACCTCGGCGTCGGACGCCGGACCCGGCAGTTGGGCCCGATCACCCTAGCCATCGATGCGCCCCGCGAGCGGGTGTTCGCCGCAGCGGCGGCACCGTACGCCGAACGGCAGACCCGGGCGATGCGCGAGAAAGTGCAGATTCTCGAACGGTCCGGAGACATGCTCCTAGCCGCGCACCGCACCCCCATCGGCGGTCGGCTCACCGCAGTCACCATCGAGACGGTGGTGCTCAACAAACCCGACGAGATCCGGTTTCGACTGCTGCGAGGCCCGGTCCCCCAGGTCGAGGAGACCTTCGCGTTCGTAGAGGCAAACGGCACCACGACCCTGACCTATAGCGGAGTCCTGGGCACCGACTTATGGGGGCTGGGGCAGCGGTGGGGGAACATGGTCGCCAGCACGTGGGAGGACACTGTTCGCAATTCGCTCGACCAGATCAAAGCCGGGGCCGAACGAGCCTCCGCACAGTAGTCCTGTCCCTCACTCGGGCCAGCCAGTGAAACGGGGCATTGAGGAGGCCGGCCCCACTTCAGCCACGGACAGGATAGTTTCGCCCACGACGCCGGCGGCCGGGAGCCTGCGGCCTGTTTGCGCGGCACCCCTGCGTCGCCCGTCTGTACCGCAGGCTCGTCGTCGAACTTGTTACCGTGGCTTCGGCGCATCGCGTTCGCACCTACTGAGCACATCACCGATTCGTCACTTGATGTGACGCCTGCCCGCCCGCGCCTTCAGCCGCCAAGCGAACCTGGTCCTCATCGCCTTGAGGGCAGAACTCGACGAGCAATTCCGGCTGTCTGCTGTGTAAGCGCGGTCACGGACCGTACGTCACTGGCTGGAGCGAGAGTTCCTTCTGTCATTGACCAAAGAGGAGGAACCATGACCACCACTAAGCACTGGCTTCTTCACCCCGCTGAACGCACATCGCTTCCTTGTTGGCTCCGGGCGACGCGATGATGGCGACTTCAATGCACGAGGCGACGTCCGGGTGTGACTTCCACTTCGTCTTCGACACCGCGATCTCTTCGACTCCGGTGACCCGATCGAGAACATGGCCGAGATAGCCGGAAGGGGAACATCTCCTCATCGAGCACCTCATCTTCGGCCTCGCCCTCGGTCTACTGCTCGGCGTCGCCCGCGCCCGTGTGGGCGCTGTGGCAGACACGGCTGGGTGGGCCCAGTGACCACCGTGGACGGCTGCGGTGACGGGCCCGAAATCTCCCTACGGGCCCGCGACGGCTCCCTGCGCTCCCCTGGATGCCCTTAGCCGAAAGGTGGGATGCCACCATGGACCCTGCATCGCAGCATTGTCTCACCGCAGCACCGCCTGACGCGCCTGACCGGCGGGACCCGTCCCTGGGCGCCAGGCAACCGAGAGGAAGACGTGGACATCGAACGCGCCGCAGCCAACCCCGACGACCGGGTCTGGTGCATGTCCGAGGTCGACATCTTTTGCGATCTCAGCGACAGTGAGATGGACGTCATGGCGGCCGCCGCGCCTATGAAGACCTACGGACCGGGGGATCTGGTCTACACCCCGCACCAACCCCTGGAGACGCTGTTCATCCTCAAGAAGGGCCGCATTCGCATCTTCCGGGTTTCCCCCGACGGCCGGGCCCTCACCACCGCGATCATCGAACCCGGCACGATCTTCGGCGAGATGGTCATCGTGGGACAACAGATGCACGACAGCTTCGCTGAAGCCCTCGACGAGATCGTGGTGTGCGTCATGAGCAAGGCAGACGTACGCACGCCTCCTCCTTGGCGACTCCCGTATCGCCGCACGCATTTCCGAGACCCTCGGCCGCCGCCTCAGCAAGATCGAGCAGCGGCTCTCGGACGCCATTTTCAAGAGCGTCCCCGAACGCATCGCCGGCACCCTGCGTCACCCTGGCTGGTGCGCACAGTAGCCGACCCCTGGGCCGGAGCATCCAGGTCAACTCACCCACGAACAACTCGCCGCCCTCGCCGGGACCTCCCGCGAGACCACCACCAAGATCCTCAACGAGTACGCCGACCTGGGTCTGGTCAGCCTGGGCCGCGGCCGCATCAACATCTTGGACCTTGTCCGTCTGCGGCGCGCCGGGGGTCTGTAACTCAGCAGAATTCCAGGATCTCTGGCCGTCGCCTGGCCTCGCGCCGATGTTGAATCGGCGCTACTCGGCCAGCCCTTTCCTTGCGAAGTCGACGGCCTCCGCCAGCGCCTTCTGCCACAATTTCCGGTCGACCGTGGGTATCACCACCCACTCCCGAAACACCTTGCCGGCGGGCGCGAACGGGGCCCCGTCGCCGTTCTCGACAAGCTCGGTGACCCGCTCGCGAGGCAGTTTGACGACCAGGCAGCCGGCCTTGTCGTCGTAGGACGCGAGAAATCTTCCGGCCAGCCGTACGCAGGGGTAGCCCATCATCGTGGCCCGGCCGATGGCGGGATCGTAGAGCAGGTCGTCGGTGAGCTCGTCGTAAAGATCGCGGGCTATGTCGGCGGTACCGTCCGCGCCGGATGGCTCCGACGGGGACGGGTCCTTGTTGCTCCTAGCCATCAGGCCGCCGGTGGGGTGAAGACCCCGAACTGGTTGCCCGAGGGGTCGCGGAGGTAGGCGAACGTCGGTGCGCCCGGGCCGGGGTCGAGGTGTTTGCTGATCACCGAGCCGCCGAGCTGCGCTGCGTCGGTGCAGGTCGCATCGACGTCCGCGACCAGGATGTAGAACACGGCATGGTCGGGCACCTGCCCGTCGGTGCCGAAGAGGCCGCCCATCGGGCCCTCCGCGCCCGAGGCCTTGATGTTGCGGTAGTCCATGCCGCCGGACGCCGCAGGGCCGTCGGCCTCGAAGGTCCAGTCGAAGAGGCTGCCGTAGAACTTCTCGGCACCGTCGGGATCGCTGGTGGCGACCTCGAACCAGGCAAGGGTGCCGGGAGCGGGGTTGGTCATGGGTGTCTCCTTCTGCGATCGGTTCACCCGCCGAGGCGGCGGGTTGCACCTACCGTCTCAGGGTCTCGCGACATCCCTATGTCGGAGTTTGGCAGGAGATCCTCGGGCCGCAGCGCGGAGGCCGGCAGTTTTGTCTGGTGGCCGTCGACGATCGTCTCCGGGACGACGCGCGCCGGTCGCGGCAGCGACGGGATCCGGTCGGCCTGGGTGATCCGGTCCATGCGGAACACCCGGTCGTCTGCCCGCAGGTGGCACCAGGCAGTGAGATAGGAGCCGTTGGGTCCGACCACGACGTGCTGCGGCTCGACGTCGCGCTCGGTCTCGACGCCGCCGACGTCGATGTAGCGGATCCGCAGCACCTGGTTGTCACGCACGGCTCGCCAGATGGTCTCGGCGATCTCGGCGTCCGGGTCGGGCACCGGCTGGACGAGGAGCCTGACCTTCTCGGCGGTCGCGCGCGCCTCCTCAAGGGCCCGTTCGGGCATCGCGGCCACGATCTTCTGCAGGGCGCTTCGGGCATCACGTGTGAACAAGACATGCTCGCTGCGGCTCAGCGCCACCGCGACAGCCGCCGCCTCGCCCGGGGTGAAGTTCAGCGGTGGCAGGCTCACCGAACGGTCCAGCGTGTAACCCCCGCCGCGTCCCTGTTTCGTCGCGAGGGGTACGCCGGCCTGCCCGAGCGCGCTCAGGTCTCGCTCGATAGTCCTGACACTGACCTCGAAGTGCTCGGCCAACCGCCGCGCCGTGCGCGCCCTTGGCCCCGCGGCACGCAGCTCCTCGACCAATGCGTAAAGGCGATCAATGCGGTTCATGATCGTCAGCGTAGACGCGGCCGGGGACGATACTGAGATTCTGTTCCGAGCCTGTCCTGATTGGCCCGCTGCCGTTCGTCAGTAAGTCAGAGCGGGATGCCCCCGCGGAAACGAGGAGTCCGAATGAACCAGTATCTGCTGTCGGTCCACAACGTCGAGGGTGACAGAGCGAGCGCTCCGCCCACCACCGAGGAGATGCGGGCCTTCATGGGCCGGGTGATCGCCCTGGAGGAGGAGATGGACCGCGCTGGCGCGTTCGCGTTCGGTGGCGCACTGCACGGTCCTGACACTGCCACCGTCGTGCGCGGAGGTACCGGCCTGGACAAAGTGACAACCGACGGGCCGTTCATCGAGGCCAAGGAACACATCGGCGGCTTCTACATCATCAACGCCGCGGACCTCGACGAGGCGCTGGCATGGGCCGAGAAGGTCGTCGAAGCCATCAACCAGGCGATTGAGGTGCGGCCGTTCCGGGCGACCGGGCGGCTCCAGGCCGACCACTGAGGGGCTGTGGATGGACGACGTCGAGCGGACGTTCCGCGAGGCGCACGGTCAGGCCGTGGCGACTCTGACACGGGTCTTTGGTGACATCACGCTCGCCGAGGACGCCGTGCAGGACGCCTTCCTGACCGCCGTACGTCGGTGGCCGAGGGATGGCGTCCCGGACAACCCGGCCGGGTGGATCATCACTACCGCGCGAAACCGCGCCGTCGACCTTGTCCGCCGCAGCCGGCGAGGACGCGAGCTCACCGAACAGATCGCGACCGACCGGCTGCGCGCTCGATCCAATTCTGGTCCGGAGGATCCAGAGACCTTGCAGGACGACCAGTTGCGTCTCATCTTCACCTGCTGCCACCCCGCCATACGGGTCGAGCACCAGGTCGCGCTGACGCTGCGTCTGATTGCGGGACTCACGCCCGCCGAGGTGGCCGCCGGCGTTCCTGGTGAGCGAGGAAACCATGGCGAAGCGTCTGGTGCGCGCGAAGTACAAGATCAAGGCGGCGCACATCCCGTACCGAGTGCCCGACGAGGTGGAACTGCCGGACCGAGTACGGGCGGTTCTGTCGGTGCTGTACCTGATCTACAACGCTGGCGCGGACGACGTCAGACGCCGCGACCTGAAAGCCGAGGCGATCAGGCTGACCCGGGTGCTCGTGACGCTGATGCCAGACGAGCCCGAAGCGTGTGGCCTGCTGGCCCTCATGCTGCTCAGTGACGCGCGGATGCCCGCGCGCGGCGATGGCGCTGACGTCGTGCTCCTGAAGGACCAGGACCGGTCGCAGTGGGACCCCACCCTGATCGCGGAGGGCCAAGAAATGGTACTGGTTTGTATACGACGTCGCAGGCTGGGGCCGTTCCAACTGCAAGCGGCGATCCAGGCGCTGCACTGCGGCGCGCGACGCTACGAGGAGACCGACTGGGCGGCCATCGTCCGGTTCTACGACCGGCTGCTCGCGGTGATGCCGACGCCGGTCGTGACGCTGAACCGAGCCATCGCTGTCGCCGAGACCCAGGGGCCCGAGACCAGCCTGGCGCTACTTGACGGTGTTGCCGAGGAGTTGGGTGGATACCACCTCTTCCACGCCGCGCGCGGGTCGATGTTGGACCGGCTGGGGCGACGGAACGAGGCCTCACTGGCCTACGGTCGCGCAGCCGACCTAGCCCGCGCCCAATCTGAGATCTCGTTCCTGAGCCGGCGCCGCGAGGAACTTGCCATACACGTTCCCGGGACGCTAGGCGGCTAGGCATCGGGTCGAGATCACCGAGGGGGACGTTCGTCGCGCTGTTCCTGGACCGGTCCCACCCGATGTGCCAAGGGCTCTGCCTCAAGGGGACGGCCGCACCAGACATTAGGCCTTTGGGCTGGGGAGACGGGGCGCCACTCATCACCACATCGAAAGATCGGCGCAGCGCAATTCCCACCGCCATAGCGCAGACTTTCACTCATGCTGACCCGATGCTGCGCCGCACTGCTGCTCCTCACCTTCCTGACTGCGTGCGGAGACAACACCGGCCAAGAGGCAAGCGAACCAGCAGCGACGGTTGCGACCACCGACGCGGCGACCGCCCCGGCGACCGACGAGCAAGCACCATCCCCGACGCCTTCACCCCGCAAGCCAGACACCCGAATCGTCGCATCAGCCAGCGAGTTCGGGCAGATGCTGTTCGACTCGAAAGGTCAGGCGATCTACCTCTTCGACATCGAGACCACGTCGAAGCCGCGGTGTTACGACGCCTGCGCCGAGGCCTGGCCGCCAGTACTCACCACCGGGCACCCAGTCGCTGGACAGGGAGTCGAGAAGTCGATGCTTGCCACCACGAAGCGAGCTGACGGAACCGTCCAGGTCACCTACAACAACCATCCGCTCTACTTCTACGCACACGAGGGCAAGCGCGAGGTGAAGTGCCACGACGTCTTCCTCAACGGCGGCAACTGGTACGTCGTCCAACCGGGCGGTGACCCTGCACCGCCTGGATGAGCCAACATCCGCAGCAAAGCTCATGCCGTCTGCGATCCAACCAGATTGCAGCGCCTCACACAGTGAGCCGCGTCCGCCGCGAGCCGGTGTAGGTCTGCCTGGCCACGCTCCAGTCGCTCGTGGCGGCCAGAAACCGAGACGCGGTCCCGTGGCCCGATTCCGGGGCCGACTCCCGTGCGCGCACGCGCACGCGGCGCGGAACAGCTGGGCGCGGAACAGCTGGCTGCGGTGGACAGCAGGCGCGTCGCTTCGCCCAGATCAACACATGGCAGTTCGTGCGACTTCCCGTCGAGATGCATGACCCCGTCTGCTGAGCGTCGACGATGTCGACTTCGAGGCCTGGCGCGCGATCGCCTCGCCCGATCTCGTCGCGACCCGCTTCACCTGGACGGCGTTGCATACCGGTGAGTTCAATGGCGTCCCTGCCAGCAACCGTCCGGTCCGGGTCTGCGGTGACGCTTTTGACCGGATCGAGAACGACCGGCGCCCGGGTCATCCGGCCGGGTGGTTCTCCATCTCGTGCGACCCCGGGGTAGGGAGAATCGTCGTCAGGATGAATGCCACCACCACGGCGATGATGACCTGCGGTGTCACGGAGATTCCGTCCGACCCGAGCAACAGCACCGCGAGCAGGGTCGAGGTTAGGGGCAGCCGCAGCATGGCAACACACATGGCTCCGATGCCCATCGCGATCGCAGGGGCCATGTCCATGCCCGGGAGTCCGCCCATCGCCATGCCGAGCACCGCGCCGATGAGCATGGCCGGGAAGATGGGACCTCCCCGGAACGCACTCAGTGAGATCCCGTACATCAGTATCTTGCAAAAGCCGAGCAGGAGCAGGGTGGCCACTGAGTAGTCGGCGACATGCGCGACCAACTCGGGCAGGGCTGCCTGTCCGGAGAAGAGCACTTGCGTCGCACTGTTCCCGGAGACCAACTGGTACGCCATCGCGACAAGGCCGACGAGCAGGCCAAGACCCGTGGTCACCAAGACCCGATTCAGGTGCACGACGGGGCGCAGGGACAGCGCCATCCAGCGAATCACCCAGCCGAGACACGCGGCGATAGCTCCCACGACGAAGGCCCAGGCCATCGTCGCGATGGAGGGGTCAACCGGCGGCGGGACAGAGGTCAGGGCAAGTGAGAAGGTGCCGAGGCCGCTCCAGTTGTCCAGGCCGATGAAGACGACCGCTCCGATGCCGGACGCAAGCAAACCAGGCAGTGCGATCAAGCTGAGGGTCGCCCCTCCGATGCCAGCGACCTCCATGATCAGGAAGGCGCCCAGGATGGGCGAGCCTAGGAGAGTGCTCACGGCGGCGAAACTTCCAGCCGAGGCCATGATCGTAAGCGCCATCGGTGGTGAGTCCTTCTTCACCAAGCGCACCGTGAGGGCTGCGAGGCCACCACCGATCGCGATGAGAGGAGCCTCTGGCCCCAGAACACCACCCAGACTCAGCGTCGCGAGCGCCGCGAGGAAGATCCCGGGCAACTCCCGGTCGACAGGGGTACTCCCAGTCTTGAACCCGAAGGCCGGTGAGTGGCCGCCATTGCCGGGAAAGTAGCGGATCGTCGCGCCGACCAGGAGTCCACATAACGCCAGCCAGGGCAACGGCCACCAGGCCGGCATGCCACCCGTGAACAGATCCCCGGGCAGGTCTTGGAAGAGGTAATCCTGGATCTTCGTGACGAGCGCGAGGAAACCGTAGGACACCACAGCGATGGGGACGCCGAGGATCGCGGCGAGCAACAGTGCCGAGAGGTATGCCCGGGAGCGAATCACCACGGCCGGGTCCAGGGTGGCGGGCTGCGGGCTGGCCGAACCGCCCGGCTGTCCGGGAGACATTCCTTGTGTCTCGGGCGCTGGCTCGGTCATTCAGCGCGCCCGCCCGCGAAGATCTGGCTCATAGGGCCTGGCCGACGTCGCGGATGTTGGACTTGGCCTGCTGCCAGACCTCGGCGACGTCGCCGCTGAAGACCAGCTTGCCCGTCGTCAGGGCGAAGCCCTTGATCTCCTCGATCGTCGTGTGCGGCGGCACGGCCAGCGCCCGCGGGTCGGTGACGAAGTCGATCAGTGCCGGCCCGGGGTGGGCGAAGGCGCGCTCGATGGCGGGCCGGATGTCGGCGGCGTGCTCGACCCGCTCGCCGTGGATCCCGGCCGCCGTCGCCACCGCGCCGAAGTCGGGGTTCTTCACGTCGGTGCCCCACGGCTGGTAGCCGACGACCATCATCTCGGCGCGGACCATGCCGAGCGTCGAGTTGTTGAAGACCATCAGCTTGACCGGGATGTCGAGGCCGGCGGCGGTGAGCAGCTCGCCCATCAGCATCGAGAACCCGCCGTCGCCGCACAGCGCGATCACCTGCCGGTCCGGGCGAGCCGACCTTGGCGCCGATCGCCTGCGGCATGGCGTTGGCCATCGAGCCGTGGCTGAACGACGCGAGGATCCGGCGCCCCGGCTTCATCTGCAGGTAGCGGGCGCCCCAGACGTTGCACATGCCGGTGTCGACGGTGAAGACGGCGTCGTCCTCGGCGAGGTCGCTCAGCGCGGTCGCCACCATCTCGGGCCGCAGGCCCTCGCCGCTGCCCTCGTGGGTGACGTAGGTCTGGATGCCCTTCGACCTCCTGTGGTGGTGCTTGACGATCTTGTCGAGGAACGTGCGTGTCCGTGCGCGTGCCTCGAGCCGCGGGATCAGGGCCCGCAGCGTCTCGCCGACGTCGCCGGCGAGCCCGAGGTCGACGGCCGCCCGCCGACCGAGGTGCAGCGGCTTGTCGTCGACCTGGATGATCGTCTTCCCGGACGGCAGGAACGCGTGGTACGGGAAGTCGGTGCCGAGCATGAGCAGCAGGTCGCAGTCGGCCAGCGCCTCGGTGGCGCCGCCCCAGCCGAGCAGCCCGGTCATCCCGACCGCGGACGGGTTGTCGGCCTCGAGCACGTCCTTGCCGCGGTAGGCGAACGACGACCGGCGCCTTGAGCGTCTCGCGACAGTCGCAGCACCTCGGCGCGCGCGTCGCGGGTGCCCTCGCCGCCGTGGATCGCGATCTTCTCGGCGCCGGACGATCAGCTCCACCGCCTTGGTCGAGGGCGTCGTCGGTGGGGCGGATCACCGGCCGGTCGGTGAGGATCGGGTGGCGCAGCATCGGCTTGCTCGACCGTCTGCGCGGCGACGTCGCCGGGCAGGATCACCATGCCGACGCCGCGCTCGAGGATCGCCGCCTGCAGCGCCAGCTCGGAGACGCGGGGCATCTGGCCCGGCCGTGGAGATCAGGGCGACGTAGTTGGTGCAGCCCGGAGAAGATCGCCTCGGGGTTGGTCTCCTGGAAGTAGCCGCTGCCGATCTCGGTGCTCGGGATGTGGGTGGCGATGGCGAAGACGGGCGCCGCGTTGCGCTGGCAGTCGTACAGCCCGTTGAGCAGGTGCAGGCTGCCCGGCCCGGACGACCCGAGCACGGCGGTCGGGCCGCCCGGAGATCTGCGCGTCGGCGCCGGCGGCGAAGGCGCCGGCCTCCTCGTTGCGGACGTGGACGAACTCGATGTCCGCCTCGTGCCGGCGCAGGGCGTCGACGATCGGGTTCGCCGAGTCGCCGACGATGCCGTAGACCTTTCGGATCCCGGCCTCGACCATCTGGTCGACGAGGATCTCCGCAACGGTCTGGGCCATGCTGTGCTCCTGTGCGAGGTCCGGGGCGTGCTGGGTCAGCGCTTGATCGGGAGGTACTCGGGCTCCACATCGCCTCGTGGACCGCCTCGATCGGGTCGTCGACCTGGACGCGGGCGATGCCCGCGGCCGTGGCGGTGTTGATCGACGTCGACGGCGACCGTGGCGGAGACCTCGCGCAGCCGCGAGATGTCGGGCAGCAGGCCCTTGGCGGGGTCCGTCGGGTCGGCCAGCTTCGCCAGGGCACGGGCCGCCGCGATGAACAGCGACGGCGGCATCGTCGCGGCCCGGCAGACGATCACGCCGAGCCCCAGCCCCGGGAACATCAGCGCGTTGTTCGCCTGGCCGATGCGGTACGTCGTGCCGTCGCGCTCGACCGGACCGAACGGGCTGCCGGTCGCGACCAGCGCCGCGCCGTCGGTCCACGCCAGCAGGTTCTCCGGCGTCTGCTCGGCCAGCACCGTCGGGTTGGACATCGGCAGGATGATCGGCCGCGGGCAGTGCGCGTGCATCGAGCGGATCACCTTCTCGGTGAAGGCGCCGGTCACCCCGGAGGTGCCGACGAGCATCGTCGGGTGCAGGTGGTCGACCACCTCCTGGAGCCCAAGGGTGCCGTCGGCGGCCCGCCAGCTCGGCGACCGTGGCCGGGTCCTTGGCGTAGGGCTGTCTGGTAGTCGTAGAGGTCGGTCATGTCGCTGGTGAGCAGGCCGGGACGGTCGAGCAGGTAGATCCGGTCGGCCGCCTCCTCGGCGGTGAGCCCCTCCTCGGTCATCGCCAGGGCGATCAGGTCGGCGATGCCGACGCCCGCCGAGCCAGCGCCGAACACCACGATCTGCTGGTCGACCAGCCGGCCGCCGGAGACGCGAACGCCGGCCAGGACGCACGCCAGGCCGACCGCGGCGGTGCCCTGGATGTCGTCGTCGAACGTGCACAGGGTGTCGCCGTACCGCGCGAGGATGCCGCGGGCCGGCGGACCCGAGAAGTCCTCCCAGTGCAGGATCGCCTTCGGGAAGCGGGTCGAAGCGCTGGCGACGTAGGCGTCGATGAACGCGTCGTACGCCTCGCCGCGCACCCGGGAGCGACGCAGGCCCGAGTAGCGCGGGTCGTTGAGCAGCGACTCGCGGTTGGTGCCCACGTCGAGTCCGACGGCCAGCACCCGGCGGGGGTCGATGCCGGCCGCGACCGTGTAGACGGCGAGCTTGCCGATCGAGATGTCGATGCCGCCGACGCCCCAGTCGCCGATGCCGAGGATCGCCTCGGCATCGGAGGCCACCACCAGGTCGATGTCGTCGGGGCCGAGTCCGGTGGCGTCCAGCGCCGCGTCGATGCCCGTCGACGTCCTCGATGTTCAGGAAGACGCCCCGGGGTCGGCGGAACAGGTGGCTGAACTCCTGGATCGCCGTGCCCACCGTCGGCGTGTAGACGATCGGCAGCATCTCGGCACGTGCTCGCCCACCAGTCGGTAGAAGAGCACCTCGTTGCTGTCATGCAGCTGGGTCAGGAAGACCCACTTCGCGACGTCCGAGTCTCGCCTGGACGGAACTGCTCGTAGCACCGGGCCACCTGCTCCGTCGATCGTCTCCAGCCCCGAGGGAAGCAGGCCGTGCAGGCCGAGATGGTCGCGCTCGGCCATCGTGAACGCCGTCCCGCGGTTGACCTGCGGGTCGTCGAGGACGGCCAGCCCGCGGGCGTGGATCTGGAGGGAGCGGGATCCGTCGGGACACTCGGCGGTGCTCAAGTTTGGCTCAGGCGTCATGCTCTTCGATCCTCCAGGGGGCCGGCGGACCGGCGACGCCGAAACCGCGGGTGTTAGCAGCTATTCAGGCTCCGATCGTCAGCTCATGCGAACGTGATTCCAGGTGTACGACCCTGATCGGAGTTTTACCTTAGCGCTGAAAGGGTTGCGGGTCGCTCGGCGCGGCTGCTTTATTTGGACGGTGGCCGAGCGCCCCCTTCCGCTGCGCGCGTGGCCTATTCCTCGGTGTCCTCGCGCTGCTCCGGGATGTTCCTCAAGCCACAGCGCTAAAGAAAAGTCTGAACCGGAAGTCATCGCCGAGTCGGACCAGTTGTCCAGACAAGTGAACGCAGTCAGCGAAGGGAACATCGCATCATGATCGATCTCGCCACCTACACCCCGATGGGCGACAAGAAGAACTCCGACTTCTTCGAGGAGTACCTGCCCAAGGTCTACGACCGCCGCCAGAAGTCCGGTCTCGACCAGATCGTCGGCAACATGGCGGCCCTCGTGGTCCAGGTCGAGCACGGCGACGCGCGTCGACTACATGGCCGAGCTCGCGGCGATGGGGCCCTACCGCTTCCAGGCCGCCCGGCTCACCGACACCCACAAGGTCTACGTGCTGCAGTCTCAGCCGGAGTTCCCGCGGCTGATCGTCCTCGAGCCGCTGACCGCGACCTACGAGGACAACGTCACGCGGTGGAACATGCTCTACCCGCTGGCCAGCAAGAAGCCGAACGCGCGCTACATCGGCGAGGTCTACCAGGCCGAGTCCACGAAGGCCGTCCGGGAGGCGCTGGAGCCGCAGAACATCCGGTTCGCCTACCCGGGCGACACGGTGAACGGCTTCTACACGATGCAGCACCTGACCTTCACGTTCATGTCCGACTTCACCTACAACCGGGTCGGCTACGTCGACGTCGACCTCGACGACCTGGACGCGCTCGGCCTCGGCGAGACGATCACCCTGACCGCGGAGGAGCGCGGCAAGCTCGACCGCGCCGACGCCCTGCAGGCAGAGCACGGCATCAACGGGCCTCGTGCTCGGGCGTCGACCACGCGGCCACCCGGATCCTGGCCGGTGACCGCGAGCACGCGCTGCTCGAGTACCTCACGGTGGTGCCGTACTACTTCTGGGGCGCCTACAACATCCACGAGATGAACTCGTCGACGAACGTGACGCGGCACCCCGACCTCGACGACGACAAGAAGTCGCCGGCGCGGGTGTTCACCGCCAACAACACGCCGTCGATCGTGAACTCGTTCGACAACCTGCCGATGCCCACCGAGGACTTCGTCCGCAACTTCGGGCGCCGCATGCACCACCTCGCGATGGCGGTCATCGACGGCCACGTCGTCGACGAGAAGAACGTCGACTACGTGGTCCGCCAGCTCGCCGAGATGGGCACGCCGTTCCTGGCGCACGTGGTCGGCGAGTGCAAGGACGACCCCAACCTCAAGCAGATCTTCTCGAAGAGCTCGCCGTACTCGCTGCTCATCACCGAGTACATCGAGCGCTGCCACGACTACGAGGGCTTCTTCACCCGCGACAACGTCGCCGCGCTCACCGCCGCGGCCGGTGCCGACGAGCGCTACGAGCACGGCCACGTCTTCGACTGATCCGACCGTGGCCGTGCGGCCGCCGTCGTCCAAGCTTCCTGACCAAGGAGAACTGTCATGATCGAGAGCATCCGCACCAAGGCCCTGTGGGCGGTCATCGTCCTCGCCCTGCTGGTGATCCCGCTCGCCGTCCTCGTCAGCCCGTGGTGGTGGCTGCTGGAGATCCTCTTCGTGCCGCTCGTCGCTGCTCGGGCATCTACGACTACTTCCAGCCCCGGCACAGCATCCTGCGCAACTACCCGCTCGCGGGCCGGATGCGGTTCCTGCTGGAGGGCATGGGGCCTGAGCTGCACCAGTACCTCGTCGAGAACGACACCGACGGCCGGCCGTTCGACCGCGACACCCGCTCGGTGATCTACGAGCGCGCCAAGAACGTCGGGGACAAGAAGCCGTTCGGCACCGAGCTCAACGTGTACGACGCCGGCTACAGCTGGCTGAACCACTCCATCTCTCCTCGGCCGATGGTCGCCGACCCCGAGGCCGACCTGCGCGTCACCATCGGCGGCGACGCAGTGCACGCAGCCCTACTCGGCGTCGGTGCTGAACATCTCCGCGATGAGCTTCGGCGCCCTCGGTGAGGCCGCGGTCCGCGCGATGAACCAGGGAGCCAAGGCCGGTGGGTTCGCCCACGACACCGGCGAGGGCGGCCTGTCGAAGTACCACAAGGAGGCCGGCGGCGACCTGATCTGGCAGATCGGCACCGGCTACTTCGGCTGCCGCGACGCCAACGGCGACTTCGACCCGGAAGCCTTCCGGAAGAACGCGACGCTCCCGCAGGTCAAGATGATCGAGATCAAGGTCTCCCAGGGCGCCAAGCCCGGACACGGCGGCATCCTGCCCGCGGCCAAGGTCACCGCGGAGATCGCCGAGGCCCGGATGGTCCCCCAGGGCCAGGACGTCTTCTCGCCGACCTACCACAAGGCGTTCTCCACCCCCCTGGAGATGACCGCGTTCATCGCCCAGCTGCGTGAGCTCAGCGGCGGCAAGCCGGTCGGCTTCAAGCTGTGCGTCGGCGACCCACGCGAGTTCATGGGCATCGTCAAGGCGATGATCCAGACCGGCATCTACGCCGACTTCATCGTCGTCGACGGCGGCGAGGGCGGCACGGGTGCCGCGCCGCTGGAGTTCTCCGACTCCCTGGGTGCCCCGCTCAACGAGGGCCTGCTCGCCGTCCAGAACACCCTGGTCGGCGCCGGCATCCGCGACCGGATCAAGATCGGCGCCAGCGGCAAGATGGTCACGGCCTCGGCGATGGCCCGCTCGATGGCCCTGGGCGCGGACTGGTGCAACTCGGCCCGGGCGTTCATGTTCGCGGTCGGCTGCATCCAGTCCCAGCGCTGCCACACCAACAAGTGCCCGGTCGGGCGTCACCACCCAGGACCCCAAGCTGCAGCGCGCCCTGATCGTGCCGGACAAGGCCGAGCGGGTGCACAACTACCACCGCAACACCGTGCACGCCCTTGCCGAGATGATCGCCGCCATGGGCCTGGACCACACCAGCGAGCTCGCGCCCGCACCACGCCGTACGCCGGGTCACCCAGTTCCAGGCGCTGGCCTTCGACGAGATCTACGACTTCGTGAGCCGGGCCAGTTCCTCGACGGCACGGCGCCCGCGCGGTTCCAGGGATTCTGGGACCAGGCGTCGGCCGAGTCCTTCCGCCCCTGGTCCGCCGCCGAGCAGGCAGCCCGCGCCTGACGAGGGCGCGGACGGATGGCCACAGGAGGCGAGACCACCGGGTCGTGATCGTCGGCGGCGGCTTCGGCGGCCTGTTCGCGGCGAAGTTCCTCAAGCGTGCGCCGGTGCACGTGACGCTCGTCGACCGCACCAACCACCACCTCTTCCAGCCGCTGCTCTACCAGCTCGCCACCGGCATCCTGTCCGAGGGAGAGGTCGCGCCGCCGATCCGGGACGTCCTGCGCCGGCACGCGCAACGTGACCGTCGAGCTGGCCACGGTCACGGGCTTCGACCTCGAGCGCCGCGACCGTGACCGCGCAGCCGGCCGGACGAGCACGGTGCGCACCTACGAGTACGACAGCCTGATCGTCGCGGCCGGCGCCGGCGCAGTCGTACTTCGGCCACGACGAGTTCGCCCGCTTCGCGCCGGGCATGAAGACGATCGACGACGCCCTGGAGCTGCGCGGGCGGATCTTCGGTGCCTTCGAGATGGCCGAGATCGAGGACGATCCCGAGGCGCGCGCGCGCGTGGCTCACCTTCGTCGTCGTCGGCGGCGGTGCCGACCGGGTGTCGAGATCGCCGGTCAGATCGCCGAGCTGTCGCGCTCCGGCCTGCACGGGTAACTTCCGCCGCATCGACCCGGCCGAGCGCGCGGGTCGTGCTCGTCGACGGCGGCCCGGAGATCCTGGCCGACGTTCGGTGACCGGCTCGTCCCAGAAGGCCGCGCAGCGAGCTCGAGCGGCTCGGGCGTGACGATCCGGACCGGGACGCGTCGTCACGCGGCGTCGACGCGTTCGGTGTCGACGTGAACGGCCGACGGACGGTCGACCGAGCGGATCGCGTGCCCGGACGAAGATCTGGGCCGCCGGCGTGCAGGCGTCGCCGCTGGCGGGGCTGCTCGCGCGAGGCCAGCGGGCCGACGTGCGACCGGGCCGGTCGGATCGCGGTCGCTGCCCGACTGCTCGCTGCCGGGCCATCCCGAGGTCTTCGCGATCGGCGACATGATGGCGCTCGACGACCTTCCCGGGGTCGCCGAGGTCGCGATGCAGTCGGGCATCCACGCCGCGAACACGATCAAGCGCCGGCTCCACGGCAAGGAGGCCGGCGCGCGTTCAACTACCGCGACCTCGGCAGCATGGCGACGATCTCGCGGTTCCACGCGGTCGTGCAGCTTCAAGGGGCTGCGGCTGTCGCGGGTTCCTCGGCTGGCTGATGTGGCTCGTCGTGCACCTCACCTTCCTGACCGGGTTCAAGAACCGGTTCTCAGCGCTCTTCCACTGGGCGCGGGACCTTCCTCGCCGGCGGCCGGGCCGAGCGGACGATCACGATCGCGCCAGACCGATCGGACGGGTCGCCATCGACGAGGCCGGCGGCGAGAGCTTGACCCGACACCTGATCGCGACGCCGACGTCAGAGCGCGGTGACGGAATCGATGACGGAACTGGCGCTCGCTGATCGGCCCTGGCGCTCCTGGCGGTGGACCCGGTGCCGTGGGCGCGGTCGCAGATGGCCTTCACCCTCGCGTTCCACATCATCCTGGTGCCGCTGGGGGTGTCGTGGTCGGTGATGACGCTGATCGCCAACTACCGGGGCGATCAAGCACGACGACCAGGACGCGCTGCTGCTGGCGCAGCGCTGGTCGAAGTACATGGCGGTCACGTTCGCGGTCGGGGCGGTCACGGGCACCGTGCTCTCCTTCGAGTTCGGGCTGCTGTGGCCGAAGTTCATGGGCCAGTGGGGCGCGGCGTTCGGGGTGCCGTTCGCGTTCGAGGGGATCTTCTTCTTCACCGAGGCGATCTTCATCTCGATCTACATCTTCGGCTGGCGGCGGCTGAAGCCGTGGGCCGCACTTCTGGACCGGCGTGCCGATCGCGGTCGCCGGCATCTTCGGCAGCGTCTCGGTGGTGGCGGCCAACGCCTGGATGAACTCGCCCGCAGGGGTCACGCTCGACTCGTCCGGCAAGGTCGATCGACGTCGACCCGATGGGCGTGATCTTCAACGAGCGCGATGCCGCTGATGGCCGCCCACATGGTCGTCGCCGCCTACCTGGTCGGCGGCTTCATGGTCGCGTCGGTCTACGCGGTCGGGCATGCTGCGCGGCCGCACGCGACCGCTACCACCGGCTCGGGTTCATCATCGGCGTTCACCGTCGCCGCGATCGCGACCCCGGTCCAGATGGGCGTCGGCGACGCGCTGGCCCGCTGGGTCTACAACAACCAGCCGACGAAGTTCGCCGCGATCGAGATGGTGCCCGACGACCAGCAGCGACGTGCCGGAGGTGCTCTTCGGGCACCTCAACTCCGAGGGCGACGGTGGTCGGCGGGATCCCGATCCCCGGTCTCGCCTCGATCCTGTCCGACCCCAGCACCGGGACGTCCACGGTCATCCAGGGTCTCGACGAGGTCCCCGCGGACGACCGGCCGACCATCCACGAGGTCAACGTCGCCCACCTGGCCTGGGACGTGATGGTCGGGCTCGGCACGTTGCTGTTCCTGCTGACGCTGTGGTGGTGGGCGTCGTGGATCTTCCGACGAGACATGCCCAGGAGCAAGTGGTTCCTCCGGGCCTCGGCCGCGCGCCGGGGTGCTTGCCGTGATCGCCATGGAGGCGGGCTGGACCGTGAGCGAGGTCGGGCGCCAGCCCTGGATCGTCTACGAGAAGATGAAGGTCGAGGACGCCGCCACCGCGAACACCGGGATCTGGATCACCTTCATCGGCGTGGTGCGTCCTCTACCTCGGCCTCGGCATCACCACGATCCTGGTGCTGCGCGAGATGAGCCGCCGGTTCCGTGAGCGGTGGCCGCTCGACGAGGCCGACGTCCCGTACGGGCCGAGCGACCGACCGGCACCGACGCCCGAGCGAGCGACGACGAGCGGAAGGTGCCGCTCGCGATGAGCACCGCGGCCGCCGTCATCCTGTTCGCGGCGATCACCACGTACGCGGTCTTCGGCGGCGCCGACTTCGGTGCCGGCTTCTGGGACCTCGTCGCCGGCGGGACCGAAGCGGGGCGAGCGGCCCCGCGAGGTCATCGACCACGCCATCGCCCCGGTGTGGGAGGCCAACCACGTCTGGCTGATCTTCGTGCTTCGTGCTGCTGTGGACCTGCTTCCCGGAGGCCTACGCCTCGATCACCCTGACCCTCTTCGTCCCGCTGACGCTCGCCGCCCTCGGCATCGTGCTGCGGGGCGCGAGCTTCGCGTTCCGCAAGGCGGTGTTCCGCACCCGGGACCGCCGCAACTTCGGCGCCGCCTTCGCCATCTCCTCGGTCCTGGTGCCCTACTGCCTCGGCGCCGTCGTCGGCGGCATCGCCTCGGGCCGGGTCCCGGCCGGGCGGCAAGGCGGGCGACCCGTGGGACAGCTGGGTCAACCCGACCTCCATCCTCGGCGGCGTGCTCGCCGTCTGCCGTGACCGCGCTACCTCGCCGCGTTCTTCCTGGTCCGCGACGCCGGCCGGCTCGCCGACGAGCGATGGTGGCCTACTTCCGGCGCCGGGCCACCGCGGCCGCGGTGGCCGCCGGCGTGGTGTCGCGTCGTCGGGATCTTCGTGCTCTCCAACGACGCCGAGTACCTCTTCGACGGGCTCACCTCACGGGCCCTGCCACTGGTGATCCTCTCCGCGGTCTGCGGCGCTGGCCGCGCTCGTGCTGGTCGCCGCGCGCGCACCCGGCGCGGCGCGCGCCTGGCCGCCGTGGGCGCGGTCGCCGGCCGTCGTCGCTGGCCTGGGGGGTGGCGCAGTGGGACTACCTGCTGCCGAGTCGCTGACCGTCTCCGCGGCCGCGGCGCCCGTCGGGCACCATCACCGCCGTGCTGGTGGCCACCGGCCTCGCGGCGGTCCTGATCGTGCCCGCCTTCGTGCTGCTCTACGTGCTCGACCAGAAGACGCTGCTGCCCGAGGAGAGCATGCCGAGCCGGCGCCCCGCCCAAGCGGTGGCTGACGTTAGTCACAAGACCTCCTGAAGTGCGGAAACGCAAGGAGGTCTTCCTCGTTTGCGGGCGCCGAACACGGTTCTGACGTGGAGAGTCTGACGGGCCAGCGCGACGATCGGCATGAGGTTGTCGGATGGCGCTGTCGTCACCAGCGAGGCAGAATGGTCGCATGGCCCATCCCCACGCCGAACGGCTCGACCAACGCCCTGTCCAAGCACGCGATCGGACCGAGGGTGCTGTCGTGAAAGTACGACCAGGCACAGTGGTCCGCGGCACCGGGGTTGCTCTCGCGTGCCTGGCGGCCGACCCGGCCGCCCGCGGACGCGCCCTGTTCGCGGCGTACGCGATGGGATGGCCACTCAACCGGCCCGGCCTGCAGGTCCTCATCGAGGTCCCGGACACCGCTGAACCGTGGAAGCGCGCAATGCCGTTCGCGGCGTCCGCGACGTCCTGGACGACCGTCATGTTCGTCGCGACAACAGCCGTACGACAGATGAAGTTGCCTATCCCGCTCGTGGCAGTCATGCTCGGCGGCACCGTGGTTGTCGTCGACTCCCTTCTCGCCGATCGGCAGGAGCGGACGACGGACTCCAAAGCGGCCGCGGCTGATGCGTCCGAGGGCGCAGCCGAGCCACCTGCGGCGACCAACGATGACTGAATCGGGAGACAACATGGACCTATTTGAGATAGACGAGACCCAAACCCTTCGCCGCGAAGAAGCCGCGGCACGACTCCACGCCCTCGCCGACGCCCTGGCCCGGAACAACACCGTCGAGTTCGAACGCGGCGGCCACCGCATCACCGTCCGTGTGCCCGACCAGGTCGAACTCAAGATCGAGGTCGAGATCGGGGACGACGGCAACGAACTTGAGATTGAGCTCACCTGGTGAAGTCGCCGTGATGTCCGATTTCCGCTAGGAGCCACGTCGCGGGTGCGTCAGACTGGGCACATGGGAATGGACGCGGAGGCCTGCTACCGGGCCGTATCCAGCCGGGATCGTCGGTTCGATGGAGTCTTCTACACGGCGGTTCGCACGACGGGGATCTACTGCCGGCCATCGTGCCCGGCGCGGACTCCTGCGCTGCGCAACGTGACCTTCCACCCGAGTGCCGCATCCGCTCAGCTAGCGGGTTTCCGTGCCTGTAAGCGTTGCCTGCCCGATGCGACTCCGGGCAGTCCCCAGTGGGATATGTCGGCGGACGTGGCGGGACGGGCCATGCGATTGATCTCGGACGGAGTGGTGGACCGCGAGGGTGTTCCGGGGCTGGCGCAACGACTGGGCTACACGCCACGACACCTCACGCGGCTGATGACCAGTGAGTTGGGAGCCGGTCCTCTGGCACTGGCCAGGGCGCGGCGCGCGCAGACCGCACGCACGTTGGTGCGGGCGACGGACATGAGTTTTGCCGACGTCGCGTTCGCCGCTGGGTTCGCCAGCGTGCGGCAGTTCAACGAGACGATGCAAGAGGTGTACGCCGCCACGCCGTCGCAACTCCGGGGTCGCAAGGCGAGCCGTCCGGCGTCGGACGCCGAGGACCTCACCGGTCACCTGTCCCTGCGGTTGGCCGTGCGCACGCCGTACGCCGCCACAGAATTGCTGGCGTTTCTAGCGACGCGAGCAGTGCCTGGGGTGGAGTCGGCCGACGCGGAGTCCTACTCGCGCACCCTGATGCTGCCGCATGGCCCGGGAGTCGTGCGGTTGACATTTGGGCAGGCCGAAGGCTCGAGCGCAACGGCTTTCGTGACGGCTGAGTTCGTGCTCAATGACCTTCGGGATACGAGCGCTGCGGTCGAACGGGTGCGTCGGCTGCTCGATGCTGACTGCGATCCGATCGCTGTGGCGGAGGTGTTGGGCGCCGACCCGATCCTGGCGGCCGACGTCAGGCGGACTCCGGGTTTGCGAGTTCCTGGTCACGTCGACGGCAACGAGATCGCCGTGCGGGCTGTGCTCGGCCAACAGGTGACGGTCGCCGCTGCGCGCACAGCGGCCGCTCGACTCACGGCCGAGCATGGCGAAATCCTCACACCGTCGCAGCTCCCGGACTGGGCTGAGGTGCCGAATCGGCTGTTCCCGTCGATGGGGACCCTGGCTGCGCTCGACCCCGATTCTTTGCCGATGCCGGGAAGTCGGGGGCGGGCGTTGGTGGCGCTCTGTGCCGGCGCTGGCGGGCGGTGACATCGCCCTCGACCGCGGTGCCGACCGGGACGACGTACGACGTCGGCTGTTGGCCCTGCCGGGGATCGGGCCGTGGACCGCCGACTACATCGCGATGCGGGCGCTGGGACATCCCGACGTCTTCATGCCCACTGACGTGGGCGTCCGCAATGCCTTGGCTGCCAGGGGACTCGCGGCGGGACGCCGAGTCGTTGGCCGAACGCTGGCGACCCTGGCGGTCCTACGCGCAGATGTACCTCTGGAACTCACTCACCGACCCCAAACTCGAAGGAGCAACACCATGTGGACCCTGCTTGAGACCCCGGTCGGAGAGTTGAGGATCGTCGCGGCTCAGGGTGCGATCACCGCGATCGAGTTCGACGACTCGGTCGACATGGCCGACCTCGGCACGGCGTCGGCCGCCAAGGCACAGGCGCGATCCGCCGGACGCCCGGTTGGCGATCGGGCCGATGATGATCCGTTGCTCACCTCCGCCCGCCAGCAGCTCACGGCGTACTTCGTCGATGGGCTGCGCGAGTTCGACCTCCCGTTGGCGCCGGCTGGGAGCGAGTTCCAGCGTCAGGTGTGGGCCGAACTGGTGAAGGTCGGCTACGGCGAGACCATCTCGTACGGCGAGTTGGCACGGCGGCTGGGCAAGTCGAATGCGGCCTCCCGGGCGGTCGGCACCGCAAACGGCGCGAACCCGATCCCGATCGTGATCCCGTGCCACCGAGTAGTCGGCGCCGACGGCAGCCTCACCGGCTACGCCGGCGGACTTGCCCGGAAGCAGACCCTGCTCGAACTGGAACAAGACGCCCTCTTCTAGCCCCGAGCTGACGTTTCACCAGCAGTCGGTGACCGACGTACACGAGAATTCGTCATGCAAAGCGTAGGTTCATCCACTTAACGTGATGAAGCAACGACAGGGACGCGCGGCGCTACCGCGCGGGAGGGTCGGGGGCCGGCGGGCTATTCGGCGGCGGCGCGGCGGAGCGATTCCGACAGGCGCTCGGCAGCGGCCAACACAGCGGGGGCGTGCATGCGGCCCGGCTGACGCGACAACCGCTCCAACGGACCCGACACAGAGACAGCGGCGATGATCTTGCCGCCGGGGGAGCGGACAGGGGCGGACACCGAGGCCACGCCCTGTTCGCGCTCGCCGACGGACTGGGCCCAGCCGCGACGGCGGATGCCGGACAGCGCCGTGGCGGAGTACGCCGCGTTCTGCAGGCCGCGATGCATCCGCTCCGGGTCCTCCCAGGCCAACAGCACCTGGGCGGCCGATCCGGCGCGCATCGTCAGTTGCGAGCCAACGGGGATGGTGTCGCGCAAACCCGGACGGACGTTCGGCGGCGGCCACGCAGACCCGGTGCTCGCCCTGGCGGCGCCACAACTGCGCCGACTCGCCCGTGATGTCGCGCAGCCGGGCCAGGATCGGGCCGGCAGCGGCCAACAGGCGGTCCTCACCGGCGGCGGCTGACAACTCGGACAGTCGCGGCCCGAGCACGAACCGGCCTTGCATATCGCGAGCGACCAAGCGATGGTGTTCTAGTGCCACCGCGAGCCGGTGAGCGGTCGGGACGAGCCAGTCCGGTCCCCGCCACCAGGCCGGCCAAAGTTGCCGGTCCGGCCTCGAGTGCCGAGAGCACGAGGGCGGCCTTGTCGAGGACGCCGACTCCGCTAGTGTTGTCCATATGGCAATACTGCCGTCTCAGATCATGGGATGCAAGCGTACGGTAGGACCAATACTTGCCGGGACGCGAAATTCTTCAGGAGGAGAAGCATGGGCAAGACTCTTGCCGAAAAGGTGTGGGACGAGCATGTCGTGCGGAGCGCCGAGGGCGAACCCGACCTCCTCTACATCGATCTTCACCTGATTCACGAGGTCACTTCACCTCAGGCTTTCGACGGCTTGCGCCTTACCGGTCGCACCGTACGCCGCCCCGATCTCACCCTCGCAACCGAGGACCACAACGTCCCCACGATCGACTGGGATCAGCCGATCGCAGATCCCGTCTCGAAGACCCAGGTCGACACCCTGCGCAAGAACGCCGCCGACTTCGGCGTACGCCTCCATCCGCTCGGCGACATCGAGCAGGGCATCGTCCACGTCGTTGGGCCGCAACTCGGCCTGACCCAGCCCGGCGCGACGATCGTCTGCGGTGACTCCCACACCTCCACCCACGGCGCCTTCGGTGCGCTGGCCTTCGGCATCGGCACGTCCGAGGTCGAGCACGTCCTCGCCACCCAGACCCTGATGCAGGCCAAGCCCAAGATGATGGCGGTCACGGTCAACGGCAGCCTGCCTCGCGGGCGTCACCGCCAAGGACCTCGTCCTCACGCTGATCACGCACACGACGACCGGCGGCGGTCAGGGGTACGTCGTGGAGTACCGCGGCCCGGCCATCGAAGAACTCTCGATGGAAGCCCGGATGACGATCTGCAACATGTCGATCGAGTGGGGCGCCAAGGCCGGCCTGATCGCACCCGATCAGACCACCTTCGACTACATCGAGGGCAAGCCCGAGGCCCCGAAGGGTGCCGACTGGGATGCCGCCGTCGCCCACTGGCGCACGCTCGTCACCGACGAGGACGCGGTCTTCGACAAGGAGATCGTGCTCGACGCCAGCACGATGACTCCCTTCGTCACGTGGGGGACCAACCCGGGCCAGGGTGCACCGCTGGGAGCGACCGTCCCCTATCCCGAGAGCTTCGAGGACGAGGCCGCTCAACTCTCGGCCCGCAAGGCGCTGGAATACATGGGCCTCGAAGCCGGTACGCCGCTGCGCGAGGTCTCCGTCGACACGGTCTTCGTCGGTTCCTGCACCAACGGCCGCATCGAAGACCTGCGCCTAGCGGCCAGCATCATCAAGGGCCGCAAGGTCGCCGAGGGCACCCGGATGCTCGTCGTCCCAGGCTCGGTGCGAGTCCGGCTCCAGGCTCACGAAGAAGGCCTCGACGAGATCTTCACGGCCGCAGGCGCCGAATGGCGTGGCGCGGGATGCTCGATGTGCCTCGGCATGAACCCCGACCAACTCGCGCCCCAGGAACGAAGCGCCTCGACGTCGAACCGCAACTTCGAGGGCCGCCAGGGCAAGGGCGGGCGCACGCACCTTGTGTCCGTCCCAGTCGCCGCGGCGACCGCCGTACGCGGAAGGCTTTCGTCTCCAGCCGATCTAGAGCCTTTAGTGCACACCGACTTGAGCGAACAGGATTCTTGAGCATGGATGCATTCACCACCCACACCGGCACCGGCGTCCCGCTGCGTCGCAGCAACGTGGACACCGACCAGATCATCCCGGCGGTCTACCTCAAGCGCGTGACGCGCAGTGGTTTCGAGGACGGCCTGTTCGCGGCGTGGCGCAACGACCCGACCTTCGTGCTGAACGACCCGGCGTACGCCGCGGGGACGGTGCTCGTCGTCGGGCCGGACTTCGGCACCGGCTCGTCGCGCGAGCACGCGGTCTGGGCGCTGCAGAACTACGGCTTCAAGGTCGTCATCTCGCCCCGGTTCGCCGACATCTTCCGAGGCAACTCCGGCAAGGCCGGACTGCTGACCGCTCAGGTCGATGAGAAGGTCGTCCAGCGACTGTGGGATCTGATCGAGGAGCATCCGGACACGCCGATCACCGTCGATCTCGAGTCCAAGACGCGTGCGGGCCGGGCGAGGGTCCGGACGCGATCGAGGACTCGTTCGACATCGACGACTACACGCGCTGGCGGCTGCTGAACGGCCTCGACGACATCGGCATCACTCTCGGGAACGAGGCGGACATCTCGACGTTTGAGGCCAATCGGCCGAGTTGGAAGCCCGCAACCCTCTAGGTGTTGTCGGTCGCTCTCGACCCCGGCAGCAGGAACGCCATCGTCCGCGACGTGCTGGGGCCGACGTACCCGCGGGTCAGTGCGTCGAGATCGGCCACCGTGTCGACGTCGGACCGAAGGCCCGGCCAGTCACCCTCGAGTTCGACGGCTCCGTCGGCTCGGTGGCGAGCGGCGGAGTCGACGCCAAATTGCGGGTCGAACGACTCGATGACCGCGGTGTACGCCGTGGTGCCGCGCCCGGATGAGTCGGCGACGAACGCGGGCTGCTCGTCCGGCACCAGGTCGAGGGCGGCGCTCAACTCTGCAGAGCGAAGTCCGGGCAGATCCGCGACGATCGCCAGCGGACGAAGGTCCGGCCACTCGGCGTACGCCTGCTCAGCCGCGTGACGCAGTTGCGCGTTGAGGTTGCCAGCTTGGGGCTCGTCGCGCACCACGACGATCTGATCGACCAGCAGGGTGCCTCGAAGAGCCGCCATTGTGTCCTCGCCGAAGGCCTGAGCAAGGGCTTGGCGGATGGCGGGCATCAAGGTCATCCTCGACTTGGCGACGGCGGGCGGCTTCATGGGCACGAGCGCGACGTAGTGGCTGCGGACTGAATGCGTCATCATCTGGAATCCTGTCATGGTGAGACTCCGGGTGAGGAAGTTGCACGAACCCCGCGGGTGGGCGTTCGCGGTGGGTTCGTCGATCGTCAAGCCGGTGCTGTCGATGATCGCCTCGCGCACGTGGATCGACGGGGACAAGATCCCCGAGACGGGTGGCTGCATCCTGGCCTTCAACCACATCTCCCACCTGGACCCACTGACCTCCGCGCATCTGATCTATGACTACGGCCGGCTGCCGCGCTACCTCGCGAAGTCCGAGTTGTTCAAGAACCGCTGGCTCGGGAAGTTGTTAACGGATGCTGGCCAGATTCCGGTGCAGCGTTTCTCCTCGAATGCCGTTGGTGCCTTCGATGCGGCCGTCGCCGCCGTGAAGGCGGGGGAGTGCGTGGTCGTCTATCCAGAAGGCACGCTGACCCGGGATCCGGATCTGTGGCCGATGACCGGCCGCACTGGCGCCGTACGCATCGCTCTCGACACTGGGGCGCCGCTGATCCCGATCGGGCAGTGGGGAGCGCACGAGTTGTTGCCGCCGTACGCCAAGCGGCCCGACCTCTTCCCGCGCAAGCACCTGGTGATGAAGGTGGGCGATCCGGTCGCCTTGGACGATCTGCGGGATCGGCCCGCAGACGGCCGAGGTGTTGGCCGAGGCAACGGAGCGAGTGATGGGAGCATTGACCGATCTCGTTGCGGAGATCAGGCATGCAGAGCCACCTGCCGTACGCTTCGACCCGCGCAGCGGCCGGGGTTAAGCTCACCGGCGATCCGAATCGAGTGGAGGATTGATGACGTCAGGTCCAGCAGGAGGCGGCGCCAAGGTGGCCGTCTTCGGAGCCGGTTCTTGGGGTACGGCGTTCTCCATCGTTCTTGCCGATGCCGGACACGACATCACGATCTGGGGCCGCCGCGAGGAATTGTGCGCGGCCATCAATGAGCGTCACGAGAATCCGGACTACCTGCCCGGGATCGCGCTGCCGCCGACCATCTCGGCCACGCATGATCCTGAGGCGGCGGCCGCCGGACGCGGACATCGTCGTGCTCGCCGTACCCTCCCAGACGCTGCGCGAGAACCTGGTCGATTGGGCTCCCGTCCTGCCCTCCAAGGCGGTGCTGGTATCGCTGATGAAGGGTGTCGAGTTGGGCACGCTGAAGCGGATGAGCGAGGTCATCGAGGAACTCGCCGGGCGCCGATCCCAGACCGGATCGCGGTCGTGAGCGGCCCGAACCTCTCGAACGAGATCGCCCGACGCGAACCCGCAGCATCCGTGGTGGCGTGTGCCGACGAGGACGTTGCGCGCGACCTGCGCAAGTTGATGCACACGCGCACGTTCCGGCCCTACTCCAGCACCGACGTGCTCGGTTGCGAGCTCGGAGGGGCCTACAAGAACGTCGTGGCGATCTCGGTCGGTATGGCGGTCGGGCCTGGGCTTCGGTGACAACACCACGGCCTCGGTGATCACCCGCGGGCTGGCGGAAACTGCGCGGCTGGCGATGGCGCTTGGGTGCGAACCCGATGACCCTGATGGGGCTGGCCGGACTCGGTGACCTGGTGGCGACCTGCTCGTCGCCCCTGTCGCGCAACCGGACCTTCGGCGAGAAGCTCGGCCAGGGTGAGACCACCGAACAGATCTTCGGAGGCACGCGACAGGTGGCCGAGGGTGCCAAGTCCAGTGCGTCGCTGTTGGCCCTCGCCGAGAAGACCGGCGTCTACGCCCCGATCGCCGAACACGTCGCCGCCGTCGTCGCCGGCAAGATGACTGCCCCGCAGATGATGGAGAGCTTCATCTCCCGCGACACCAAGGACGAGGCCGACTAGTTCGTCGTTTCCGAAGGTCAGTTCTTTGCGGCTCGATAGCCAGCGGCACGTGCTGCGGCCTCAGAGGCGAAGCACTCCTCTGGATTGGTCGCCTCATAGAAGGTATTTCGAGGCAAGTGATAGATCCACTCGAGTGAACCCTGGTTCCCCTTGATCGGAGCTTTGTCCGGGCAATCCCACGTCCCCGGAATGGGCGGGTAGGAACTCTTGTCGGTCGGAGCGGCGCCGCATTTGTAGTTCGAATTCCGATCATCCACTTTGACGTACTTCTCCTGTCGTGGGTGTCGGTCGTAGCCGGTGCGTGAGTCGTACCTGGCACGTGAGCCAGCTCGAATCTGCCGCAGACCAATGTCGATTCCCTCGGGCCCCACGTAGCGAAGCAGGCGGTCATACGCGTCTCTGTTCTGCACCGATCGAGGGTTGTGCAGGCTGATCATGGTGCCGCTTGGCGCGAGTTTCCTCGCAAGCCTCTTGGCCTTCTTGGAACCGCATTCGCCGGCCTCGGGGGTGTCGATGCCGATGAGTCGAACCGTCCCTCGTGTCGTTACGACCGTGTCCCCATCGACCCAGCGCACGACTGTCCCGGTCTTGGAGGCATCGGCCGGCGCGGCAGTCGCTACGGTCACTACTAAGGCGGGGGTCATCATCGTGATGGCTAGCAGGAGCCGCATGAACACTTTCAAGAGGTTATCCGCGGATCGACCGGGTTGAGTGCTTTCGGCGATGCCCGCGCGTGGCCCACTAGTTCACTTGGGTGAGCGCCCTCACGAAGACGGCGACGCTCAGCACGACGTACGCTGCGACTGCGATCCGCACGATCGACAGTTGTCTGGTGGCTCGGGTGTCTGGCGGCGCTGCAAGAACCAGGCCAGTCCTGGCAGGACGAGGATCGCGTGCAGGGTCACGGCGTGGAGATCCTTGAGGAACCCAGCCACGCATGTACGCCGTGTTGGCGTCGCCCGTTCTCATCTCGATGGTGCCGCGGGCGATCATGGCGGCTCCGGAGAGCAGTCCGACCATCAGCAGGACGAATGCCCCATTGGATCGCGAGCCGCATCGGGGCGGGGCGTCGACGCGTCCTGGGATGGCCACGGAGGCAAACCAGCCCAACGTGATGAACAGCCCGCTCCGCCGGCGGCCAGCATCATTGCGATCGCGGTGTTGAGCGGAGTCGTGGTGTTCAGGTGTGACGGGACGTGGCGCCAGGCCTGGATCGTGATCCCGATCGTCTCGACCACGCAGATCATCGCGAAGGCGGCCAGGAGGGCACGCTTCAGCGGCCAACTCATCGCAGATAGCCGACCACCCAGGTGATCGTCGCCAGGGTCACGCCGAAGGAGAGCCCGAACGTGAACGGCTTGCGCCACGAGAGCGGGCCAGCCCACGGGCGATCGTCGACGAACGAAGACGCCCAGGTGGAACAGCCCGGAGATCGACCAGGGCGAGACTCACCCAGTAGCAAACGCGATAGGTCTGACGAACGGCCACTCATTAGTTCTATCATAGAACGATTAATAGACCGAACGATTACGCCGACCGATAGGGCCACCGTGAAACCGACCGGCATTGCGTTGCTGATCTCCCAGCTGGGGGGTCGGGTGTCCGCGGAGTTCGCCCGCCGTGTGGCCGAGGTGGGCCTGACGCCGCCGCAGGTTGCGGTGCTGCGGGTCGTGGGCCAGAACCCCGGGCTCAGCCAACGCGACCTCGCGAACCGGTTGGGCACGGCCCCGAGCCGCGTCGTACAACTGGTCGATGAGCTCGAGGAACGCGGCATCGTCACACGAACCCGGAGCACCGCCGATCGCCGGAACTACGAGTTGACCATCCCCGACACAGCGCCACCCGAGGTGGCCAAGGTGCGCGAGATCGTCCGCGACCACGATGCGGCGCTCGTCGCGTCCCTGACTGAAGACGAGATTGCCGAGTTAAGGCGACTCCTTGGAAAGCTAGCGAGCGCGGACGGCGTCTAGCGCGACCCGCAGGTCGCTCCAGAGGTCCTCGACGTTCTCGATGCCGACGGAGAGTCGGACCAGGCCGGCGGGGATGGTGTCGGGCTCGGAGGCCCAGCGGCGGCGACGTTCGAAGGTTGACTCGACGCCGCCGAGGCTGGTGGCGTTCACCCACAATCGCGTGCCGTGGGTGAGTTGATCGGCCGCCTCGGCGCTCGGCAGGATGATCGAGATGATCCCGCCGAAGCCGGGATAGCGAACCGAGTCGATCGCGGGATGCTCGGCGAGGCGACTGGCCAACTCGGTAGCGTTCGCCTGAGCCCGCTCGACCCGAAGAGGCAAGGTCCGTAGCCCTCGAAGGGCCAGCCACGCCTCGAATGCCCCAGGAATGGCGCCGGTCAGGTCGCGCCGTCCCTTCAGCACGCCGTACATCTCGTCAGAGCGCACGACGATCGCACCCATGAGTACGTCGCTGTGCCCGGCGATGTACTTCGTCGCGGAGTGCAGCACGATGTCCGCCCCGAGCGCCAACGGCTGTTGCAGCACCGGCGTCGCGAAGGTGTTGTCCACGACGACTGTCGCACCGGCTGCGTGCGCACCCGCGATGATGGCGGGCAGGTCGGCGATCTCCAGAGCCGGATTCGTCGGCGACTCCATCCACACGATCGCAGCATCGTCACTGGCTGCGATGACGGCCGCGGTGTCCTCGACGTCGACGTACTCGACCTTGAGCCGCCCACGCGCCTCCAAGTCGTTCAGCTGCATCGTGACGCCGTTGTAGCCGTGGCGCGGGGCGACGACCTTCTCGCCGATCGTCACGAGTTCGAGCAGAGCATCGACGGCGGCCAGCCCCGAGGCGTAGGACAGGCAACGCCCACCCTCGAGCGCGCCCAGGGCTTCTTCGAACGCCGTCCACGTGGGATTGGTGTAGCGGCCGTACTCCCAATCGCCACCTGCGACGTACGTCGCCGCCATGGTGATCGGCACGTTCAGCGGGTTGTCAGGGGTGTGCGCCGGCCGACCGGACGTCACCGCGAGCGTGTCGGGATGCCACGCGGTGGAAGGGTCCGAAGGCAGGTCATCCGAGGGCTGAATGGGCATGGCGCGGAGTCTAGATGTTGCGCGGATCCGGATGAATGTCGGGCCGGTAGGGTCATCCCCGATGAACGAGCATCGCAAACCCCGGGTCGCCGTGGTCTTTGGTGGACGATCCAGTGAGCATGCGATCTCCTGCGTCACCGCGGGCAGCGTCCTGGCCGCGATCGACCGCGAGAAGTACGACGTGGTCCCGATCGGGATCGCGACCGACGGCCGCTGGGTGCTGGAGTCGACCGACCCGGCCAGGCTGCAGATCACCGAGACCGGCGAACTCCCCAGCGTCGACTCCGAACGCCCCTCGATCGCGCTGGCCCGCATGCAGACCAGCACGTCCCTCGTGGTGAGCGAGCCGCTGCAGCCGCCGCGCGAACTCGGCGACGTCGACGTCGCCTTCCCGGTTCTCCATGGACCGTGGGGCGAGGACGGGACGATCCAGGGCATGTTCGAGATGGCCGGGCATCAGGTACGTCGGCGCCGGAGTGCTTGGCCTCCGCAGTCAGCATGGACAAGGCGTACATGAAGATCGTGCTGACGGCGGCCGGTCTGCCCGTGATGCCCTCGGTCGTCGTCACCGAGCGCGAGTGGAAGGCCGACGCGGCTGAGTGTCGGGCGCGAGTCGCCGCGTTGGGCTACCCGGTCTTTGCGAAACCGGCGCGCGGCGGTTCGAGCATCGGGATCTCCAAGGTGCACGCGGCCGGACGAGTTGGACGACGCCCTCGATCGAGGCGATGCAGCACGACCCCAGGGTGCTGGTCGAGGTCGCCGCTGACGGCGCGCGCGAGGTGGAGTGCGGCGTACTCGAGGCGCTGGACGGAACTCCCGAGACGAGCGTCCCCGCTGAGATTCGGGTCGGCGGCGAGCACGAGTTCTACGACTTCGCGGCGAAGTACCTGCCCGGCGAGCACACCCAACTCGACGTACCCGCCGTGCTTGATCCGGCGGTCGAGGCCGCAGATGCGCGAACTGTCCGCCCGGGCCTTCACTGCTGTCGGCTGCGAGGGTCTGGCGCGGGTCGACTTCTTCGTGATGCCCGATCAGACGCTCGTCATCAACGAGATCAACACGATGCCAGGTTTCACCCCGGTCTCGATGTTTCCGCGGATGTGGGCAGCCTCGGGCATGGACTACCCGGCCCTCATCGACCGCCTGCTGCAGTTGGCGCTTCAGCGCGGCACTGGCCTGCGCTAGAGGCGCGATGAACGGCGCTATGCACGACCAAGGAAACGGCCCGGCGAAGGGAAGTCTCAAGCGCACCCTGATGCCGCAGCTGGTTGCCCGGCGTCGCCGTGCTCAGGCACTATCGGCGAGCGTGGCTCTGGCCCGATGTTCGAGCGGGGATCGTCGTGACCGCGCTGCTCATCCCGGCGGGGATGGGCTACGCCGTCGCAGCCGGACTCCCGCCCGAGACGGGCCTGTACGCCACGATCGTGCCCCTACTCGCGTATGCCGTGTTCGGCCCGTCGCGCATCCTGGTCCTCGGTCCCGACTCAGCTCTCGCGCCCATCATCGCCGCCGCCATCCTTCCCCTCGCGCTCGGCAGCGACGACCGGGCGGTCGCCCTTGCGGGCCTCCTCGCGATCATGGTCGGCGTCTTCCTGGTTCTCGGCGGGCTGCTGCGACTCGGGTTCGTGACCGAACTGCTGTCCAAGCCGATCCGGGTCGGCTACCTGAATGCCATCGCGCTGCTGGTGATCGTCTCGCAGGTGCCGAAACTGCTCGGCTTCTCGATCGAGTCCGAATCACCGCTGCGCGACGTGCGGGCGATCCTCGAGGCCGTCGCGGACGGCCAGGCGCAGCCACTCGCGGTGGCGTTCGGCGTCGGTTCGCTGATCGTCATCGTGGCGCTTCAGTGGCTGCGATCGCCGGTTCCGGGCGTGCTCGTCGTGGTGGTGGGCGCGACGGCAATCACGGCGATCTTGGGACTGTCGAGCTCCCTTCCGGTGGTCGGCTCGCTTCCGCAAGGGCTGCCCGCGCCCGCATTGGCCGGCATCGCCTGGGCGGATGTCTGGGCCCTCGCGCTGCCGGCCGCCGGTATCGCCCTCGTCGCATTCGCAGACAGCGCGGTGCTCTCCCGCACCCTTGCAGCTCGACGCGGCGAGAGCGTCGACGGCAGCCAGGAGATGTCGGGGATCGGGTTCGCCAACATCGCGGGGGGACTTCTCGGGGGCTTTCCCGTCTCGGCATCCTCCTCGCGCACTCCCGTCGCCGAGCAGGCCGGCTCACGCACGCAGCTGACCGGGGTCGTCGGGGCAGCCCTGCTCGTCGCCTTCATCCTGCTGGCACCGGGCCTCACCGCGTTCCTGCCCTCCGCAACCCTCGCAGCGGTCGTGATCGCCGCCGCCACAAGCCTCATCGACGTGCGCGGTTTCGTGCGGCTCGCGCGCATGGACAAGACGGATGCGGCGCTCTCGGTCGCGGCGTTCCTCGGTGTTGCTCATCTTCGGAGTGCTGGAGGGCATCGTGGTCGACGATCGGCCTCTCGATGCTGGCGTTCGTGCTGCGCTCGTGGCGGCCGTACAAGGCGGAGCTCGGCCGGGTCACGGGGCTGCGCGGCTACCACGACCTCTCGCGCTACCCAGAGGGAGTTCGGCTCCCGGGAATCGTCATCGTGCGCTTCGATGCGCCGCTGTTCTTCGCCAACGGGGCGATGTTCGACGACTATGTGCGCTCCCTCGTGGCCGCCGCGGGGCCTGAGCTTGAAGACCGTCATCCTGGCCGCCGAGCCGATCACCGACATCGACACGACGGCGATGGACGAGCTGGTCGAGCTCGACGACTTCCTCGCGAAGCGCGGCATCCGCCTCATCCTCGCTGAGATGAAAGACCCCGTGGTCGACGTGCTCCGCCGCCACGGGTTGACCGAGCGCTTCATGCCCGACCGATTCGCATCGACCGTGGGCGCCGCCGTCGACGAACTGACCGGAAAGCTGCGCGGAGACCTCGACGGCACGAAGTGGGACGACGAGTCGGACGCTCCGGAGGAACCGCCCCGGCGCAAACTGACTCGTCAGCTGCCGCTCACCACTCGGTGGTCATGACGCCGTGTCCCCATCCAAGACGCGGGCGGCATAGGCCAGGGCCGGTGCCTCGAGAAGTTCAACGAGTCGCTCAAACAGAGCGCACAGCCTCGGGTGCGGCCCAGTCGTCGGCGAGCAGTTCGCGTGGGAGGCCCGGGTCGCGGAACGGCAGTTTTCGCCAGTGGTCGATCACTTGCAGGTACGTCGTGAACGCAGCGCGCTGGCTCCATCGGCCATTGGCGGCGACCTCCTCGGACACGGGCGAGAAGTCGTCGATGAACCGACGATAGAGATCGTTGATCTCCTCGAGATCCCAACTCTCATAGAGCAACTCGGGCAAGATCGCGGCCCCCGACATAGTTGCCGACGAAGATCGCGGAATAGGACTCCAGATCGAGTTCTCGAACAGCTCGCTCGGCCGCCTCCCGCATTCGCGCAGGAGCAATCCACATGGCCGTTCCGACGTTCCCGAAATCCCAGCGACGCAAGATGTGCGCGCAGTTTGTGACGTCTTGCTCGCGCCGACTCGGGCACGGAGAAGTTGACCACGCACCACCCGTCGTCGAGGTCGGCCGGCTGGCGCGCATGCCAGATCACCTGATCCCCGGCCGCGAGCGTCGTGAGCGCGAGTTCGGTGAGCGCATAACCCCGCACACCAGCACGCGACTCGGACACCAGCCAGCCGCGCTCCTTGAGCCGAAACACCGACGTGCGAACACTGGGAGCGTCAATGCCGAGCTCGGCCATCAGTTCGATCGTTCCCGCGATCGGAACCCAATCACCCATCCGTCTCGCGACCGCACCGAGGAAGCTGACCAAAAGAGTGCGTGAGGCGTTCTGACCCATCTAGGGCCGCCACCGGACGTGGACGTCGCCGACCTCGCCCTCCCGCAACAGCGAGAGCCGGGGCGGGATCTTGTCGGTCCGCGCGCTCGGCGGCTTGCGCCGGCCGGCGGCGAACGGGTCCGGCCAATCGGCGCCGGCGCCGACGATAGTCCTGCTCGGCGGCCGCTTGCAAGGTCCATTGCGGGTTGTAGAGGTGCGGGCGGGCCATCGCACACAGATCCGCGCGACCGGCCAGCAGGATCGAGTTCACATCGTCGTACGACGAGATGGCACCGACCGCGATCACCGTGACCCCGGCCGGGGCAGCCACCTGCTGACGGATCTTGTCGGCGAACGGGGTCTGGTAGGACCGACCGAACGCCGGCTTCTCGTCCTTGCTGATCTGGCCGGAGGAGACATCGATCGCGGCCGCTCCGTGCTCGATGAAAGCCCGGGCGATCTCCACCGCATCGTCCTCGGTGTTGCCGTCCGGCATCCAGTCGGTCGCGGAGATGCGGACCGTCACCGGGATCGGGCCGGGACGACTTCCCGCACCGCATCGAAGACCTCCAGCGGGAACTTCAGCCGAGCCGCGAGCGACCCGCCGTACTCGTCGGTGCGTCGGTTCGAGATCGGTGAGATGAACGACGACAGCAGATAGCCGTGCGCTGCGTGCAGTTCGATCAGGTCGAAGCCCGCCTCGACACCACGACGGGCCGCCGCGACGAAGTCGGCCCGCACCTTGGCCAGGTCGGCGGGAGTTGCCTCAGAGGGACGTGGCAGCCTTCGCCGTAGGCGATCGCTGAAGGCCCGAGGACGTCCCAGTTGCCGGACTCGAGGGGCTCGTCCATGCCCTCCCACATCAGCTTGCGTCGAGCCCTTGCGCCCCGAGTGGCCCAGTTGCAGGCCGATCTTGGCGCTGGAGCGGCCGTGCACGAAGTCGGTAACCCGGGCATAGGCGTCGCGCTGCTCGTCGGTCCACAGGCCAGTGCAGCCGGGGGTGATCCGGCCCTCGGGGGAGACGCACGCCATCTCCGTCATCACCAGACCCGCCCCACCAAGAGCCTTGCTGCCGAGGTGCACCAGGTGGAACTCGTTGGCCAGTCCGTCGATCGCGCGAGTACATGTCCATCGGCGAGACCACGATCCGGTTCTTGAGTCGCAACGCCCCGATCGAGACCGGTTGGAACATCGCCGGAGCCACCTCGTCAGCGCCGACGTGGCGAGCGAACTCCGACTCCATGCGGTCAGCGAACTCGTGGTCGCGATCCTTGAGGTTCGCAAATGTGATCCGGCGGGAGCGGGTCAGCAGGTTGAAGACGAACTGGGCGGGCTCCTGGTCGGCGTACATGCCGATGTTCTCGAACCACTCCAGCGACGCCTGGGCCGCCCGTTGGGTCGACTCGACGACGGGCTTGCGCTCGATCTCGTACGCCGTCAAGGCTGCCTCGACAGTCGGGTTCTCGTGCAGACATGCGGCCAGGGCGAGCGCATCCTCCATCGCCAACTTGGTGCCGGACCCGATCGAGAAGTGGGCGGTGTGGGCCGCGTCGCCGAGGAGAACGACGTTGTCGTAGGACCACCGCTCGTTGCGGACCGTGTGGAAGTTCATCCACTTGGAGTTGTTGGTGAGGATCTCGTGACCACCCAGTTCGGCGGCGAAGATCTCCGCCACCCGCTCCACGGCGAACTCGTCGGAGACGCCAGGCGGGAAGTCGTCGTGCTCGGTCTTGTCCAGGCCGGCGCTGCGCCAGACGTCCTCGTGCATCTCGACGATGAAGGTTGATCCCTTGTCAGAGAAGGGGTAGCCGTGGATCTGCATCGTGCCCCACTCCGTCTGTTTGACGAAGAACTGGAACGCCTCGAACACCAGGTCGGTGCCGAACCAGATGTACTTGTTCTTGCGCCGATCCAGGCTTGGGCCGGAAGTGGTCGGCGTACTTCGTGCGGATTGTCGAGTTGAGGCCGTCGGAGGCGAGCACCAGATCGTGCGTGGCCCGCAACTCGTCAACGTCGGGAGCGACGCGTTTGGTAGTGGACGTCGACGCCCAGTTCGGCGACTCGCTGCTGCAGGATCTGGAGGAGTTCCTTGCGGCTCATGGCGGCGAAACCCTGTCCGCCGATCGTGAAAGCCTGCCCGTTGAACTCGACGTCGATGTCGGTCCACCGCGCGAACCGGCTCTCCATCTGCGGCGTAGACGACGGTGTCGGCGCTCTCGATGCCGCCGAGCGTCTCATCGGAGAAGACCACCCCGAAGCCGAACGTGTCGTCCGGGGCGTTGCGCTCCCACACGGTGATCTCGTGGGACGGGTCGAGACCCTTCATCAGCGCGGCGAAGTAGAGCCCGCCCGGCCCGCCGCCGGCGATCGCGATCTTCATCGGGTCCGCTCTCCTGCTCGGTCATGACCTGATCTCTCAACCGGAAGTGCTGGAGCTTGCCGCTGGTGTTTCGCGGCAGGGCCGGGGCGAAGCGCACATCGCGCGGATATTTGTACGGCGCCAACTGTTGCTTGACGTAGGTCTGGATCGCCTTGACCTCGGCCTCATCGCCGACGACGCCTTCCTTGAGCACGACGAAGGCGCACACGACCGAACCACGATCCGCGTCCGGGCGCGCCACCACCGCCGACTCCACCACGTCGGGATGGGTGTCGATGACGGTCTCGACCTCCGCGCCGCTGATGTTGTAGCCCGAAGAGATGATCATGTTGTCGGTGCGGGCGCGATAGAAGAAGTAGCCGTCCTCGTCGCGATAGAACGTGTCGCCGGTGACGTTCCAACCGTTCACGACGTAACCCGCCTGTCGTTCGTCGTCGAGGTAGCGACAGCCGACCGGACCGATCACGGCCAGCCGACCGTCGACGCCGGGCGGCACCTCCTCGCCGTCCTCGTCCGAGGATCGTGGCGCGGTAGCCCGGGACGGGTCGCCCGGTTGCCCCTGGCCGGATGTCATCACCGGCCGCCGAGATGAAGATGTGCAACAACTCGGTTGCGCCGATGCCGTCGATGATCTTGAGGCCCGAGTTCGTCGTGGAGTTGCTGCCAGGTCTGCGCCGGAAGGTGCTCCCCGGCGCTGACCGCAGCCCGCAGACTGCGCGAGTTGGTGGACGTTGCCAGCGGCGAGGATCTGCTTGTACGCCGTCGGGGCGGTCGCCAGCACGGTGACGCCGGTGCTCGGCGACGATGTCGGCGAGTTGGGCCGGGGTGGCCGCCTCGGTCAGCATCGCCGTGGCGCCAGCCCGCAGCGGGAACACCACCAGCATCCCGAGGCCGAAGGTGAAGGCGAACGGCGCGGTGCAGGCGACGACGTCGTCGTGCGTGAGCGCCAGGATGTTCTTCCCGAAGGTGTTGTCGATCGACAGGATGTCGCGATGGAAGTGCGTGGTGATCTTGGGCGCGCCGGTGCTTCCGGAGGTCGGCCCGAACAGGGCCACGTCGTCGGCGGCGGTCGCGACGTTGGTGAAGTCGCCGGACTTGGTCGCCGCACCGGGCGACGAGATCGTCGGCGCCGGTGCCGCCGAAGGCCACGATCCTCAGGTCGGGGGCGATGGTGCTGCGGAGCGTCTCGATGTCGTCGACGAAGCGGTGGTCGACCAGCGCGATGACCGGTCTGCGACTTCTCCACGACCGGGGTCAACTCGCGAGCGCGCAAGGCCGAGAAGGTGGTGACGGCGATGCCCGCCGGCCTTGAGGATGCCGAGCCAGGCGGCGACGGTCCACGGATTGTTGGGGGAGCGCAACAGCACGCGGTTGCCGGAGACCAGGCCGAGGTCCTCGACGAGCACTTGGGCCACCTGATTGGCGCGTCGCTGCAGCTCGCCGTAGGTCCACGCTTCACCACTCGGCGTACGCAAGGCGATGCGGTCCGCGCCGTACGTCGCCGACCGGGACGTCGATGAGTTCGGTCGCTGCGTTGAGCCGGTCGGGGTAGTGCAGTGCACTCGGTGGTGAACTCCAGGGTCGGCCACAGGTCCGCCGGCGGAAGGTGGTCGCGCGCGAACGTGTCGACGTACGCCGAGGGGGAGAGTGCGGGGGTGAGCGTCATCGATGGCCTCCCGTGTTTGCAGGGTCGACGAGGCGGATCATGCCCTCTTGCATGACCGTCGCCAGGTGGGTGAGTTCGGGGGTGTAGAACCGGCCGTAGCCGAGTCCGCGGCCGGACTCCGCAGCGACGGCCTGCTGGACATAGAGCAACCAACCGTCCACCGGAGCGGTTCGGTGAAACCACATCGCGTGATCAAGGCTGGCCGTGACCAGGCCGTCGCGCGCCCACCACAGACCCAGCACGCGGAGGATCGGTTCGAGGATGGTGTAGTCGCACACGTAGGCGAGCGCGGCCAGATCACGTTGGTCGTCGCTGAGCCCCGGCACGGGTCGCAATGCGTCGAAGGGCTTCACCCAGACGGCCTGATGGGGGACCATCTCGCCCTCGACGCGCGACATAGACCGGTCCCGGGACGTGGCGCATGTCGAAGCTGCGGCCGCCTTGCCAATAGGTCTTGGCCTGCGGCGGTCATCCTTCCGGTGGACTCGTCGGGCGCCTTGTCCGTCAGGTACGCCGCGGAGCTGGGCAGGAGGTCCGGGCCGGGAATGTCGTCGACCAGGTCGCAGTGGAAGCGGCCGGCCGGCTCGCCCGCCGCGAAGTTGGCCAGCGCGACGTAGATCGGCTTGCCGTTCTGAAACCCACGGACCTGGCGGGTGCTGTAGCCGCGGCCATCACGAAGCAGTTCGACCTCGTAGCGAACGTCGGCGCCGATGTCGGCGGGCCGCATGAAGTAGGAGTGCATCGAGTGCATGGTCTTGCCGTCGGTCACCGAACGCATCGCCGCGGCGGCGGCCTGCGCGACCAGGTCACCGCCGTACGCCTTGGGCCAGGGGCAGGGCTGGGTCGTCGCGGTGAACGCCAGGTCGAAGTGCTCCGGCTCGACCGGGGTGAGGGTGACGGCGTCCGAGAAGGTGGCCGAGGTGGGCGGAGGCGGTCGTCCTGGCTCATGCGCGATCCGACCAGTCGCGCAGGTCGGTGTCGTCGACCTGGGGCAGGTTGACCACGATGTTCTCGGGCGTGCGGGTCGTCATCCAGGTCAGCGGTCGATTGCGATCGAGGTTGCACTCGACATGGGGCATGAAGGGTGGAACGAACACCCAGTCGCCCTCCGACATGTCGATGTAGTCGGCGTACTGCTCGCCGAAGTAGATCCGCGCTCGGCCGGACAGCACGTAGCCACCGGTCTCGGCCTCGCCGTGGTGATGGGGCACGGACCGATAGCCGGCCTCGTTGCCGACCTTGCCGAACCAGATCCGCTGTAGCCGGAGTGTGCTGGATGCTCACCCCCGAGATGCGGGTCGCGCCGGCGGACTGCCCTGTGTCGCCGGGTTCGTCGCCGGCACGGGTCACGACCGGAACCACGAGTCCGCTCGCGGTGGCGTACGTCGAGTTGTCGCCCTCGAGGATGTACTTGCTGAAGTCGGGGTCCATCTCGGTTACTCCTTGTGCGGTGGGATGTCGAGGTTCGGTGAGCTGACGACGTTGCGCTGGGTGCCGATGACCGGCGATCTCACACTCGACGACGTCGCCGTCCGCGAGGAAGACCTGCGGGTCGCGTGCCATACCGACGCCGCCAGGGGTGCCGGTGAGGACGATGTCGCCAGGCATCAGGCGGGTGAAGGTCGAGATGTAGGACAGCAGGTCTGCGGCGTCGAAGACCAGTGTCTTGGTGTTGTCGTGCTGCATCACGTTCGCCGTTGACCCGGCAGACGACGTCGAGGCCCGGCGAACGGGTCGACCTCATCGGGAGTCACGACGACCGGGCCGAGGGGAGTGGTGGCGTCCCACGCCTTGCCTTGGAACCACTCAAGCGTGCGGCGCTGCCAGTCGCGAACGGAGATGTCGTTGGCGATGGTGTAGCCGCCGATGGCGGCGCGAGCGGTCTCCCGGTCGGCGCTGCGCAGGGGTGAACCGACGACGACCGCGAGCTCGACCTCCCAGTCGACCTGGAGGCCGGTCGGCAGGCACAGGTCGTCGGTGGGCCCGGTCAGAGTGTCGGCGAACTTGGTGAACAGAGTTGGGTACGCCGGCAGTTCCCGGCCGGTCTCGGCGATGTGGTCTGCGTAGTTGAGGCCGCAGCAGATGACCTTGCGTGGCGAGGGCAAGGGCAGCACCGGGGCGGCGTCGGGCAGCGCCGCGCCGGCCAATGCCGCTGCCGCCTCCAGAGTGCTGGTCCTCAGCAGGGTCGGAGAGGTCGGGTGCGGGGAGCGCTCGCCACTCGGTGCCGTCGAACACGGCAGCAGTCGAGTTGCCGTCAGTTGAGTTTCCCTGCGTCACCGTGGCAAATCGCATGCGCGCGCCCTTCGTCCAGATTCGATATTGCATTATCTCCACGAACGTTGACGAACTGTCAATAGATGTTACGGTTCGATCGTGACTTCGTTGACTCCCGTTGCCATCAATCCGTCGTCTTTGCCCGAGCCGCGGGGCTACTCCCACGGGACGCTGTCGGGAAACACGCTGTATCTCGGCGGTCAGACCGCCCTCGACCAGGACATGCGGATCGTGCCCGGCGGCATCGTCGAACAGTTTCGCCAGGCTTTCGGCAATGTGCTGGCGACCCTCGCCGCCGCGGGTGGCGAACCGGGCGACCTCGTCTCCATCACGATCTATCTCACCGACATTCCTGACTATCAGGCGCATGGGCGCGAGATCGGGCGGGTATGGCGCGAACTTGCGGGCGCGGCGTACCCGGCTATGGCGGGCATCGGCACCACCGGGCTCTGGCAACCAGAGGCCATGATCGAGATCGTGGGTGTTGCGGTCATCCCCGATGCTCGGCTCGTGCGCCCCGCTTAGGGCGACCTGGGCTGGTCGGTCGGGTTGCCAGCGCCTCACACGCATGGGTCGGAAATGAACATCTTCGACCTGATGTGCGGTGCGAGGTCGGTGAGGATCGCTGCTGCGTCTCCCCGTTGCTTGGCCGGGATGAGAACCGACACGAGGGGTTCGATGCCGATCGTCGTCACCTGCGCGTCGACGCCCGGATCCTTGAGTTGGTCCTCCGGTGTGAACCAGCCGACGCCGGCAATTTCCTCGCAGGCGGAGTCGTCGGTGAACTCCGGAGGCATCAACCCGCCGCAGGTGACGATGACCGCGGGATCGCCCCAAGCAGCCGACAGACCGTTGGGAGGGGTGACTTCTCGCGGTGCGAGTCCGCCGACCTCGTCAGGCAGAACCCGGATGAAGTCCTCGCATAGCGGTTTCTCGACCTCATTGAGGTTGGGTCGGGCGACGGGCACCGGATCCGCGCCACAGGCCGCGAGCACGAGCACAATGATCGCCGAGCCGATCAGTCGGCGCATCAACGTGGCGGGGCAACCTCAGATGTGGACCACGGGGCACGTGAGCGTGCGGGTGATTCCCTCGATGGACTGAAGTTTGGCGACCACGAGTTTGCCGAGTTCGTCGACGTTGCGAGCCTCGGCGCGCACGATCACGTCGTACGGACCGGTGACGTCCTCCGACAGCGTCACGCCCTTGACCTGGGCGATCGCCTGCGCAACTTGGGACGCCTTGCCGACATCGGTCTGGATCAAGATGTAGGCCTGAACGACCATCGGGACTCCCTCGTGTGTCTGTTGGTCCCCAAGGGGCATTGAACGCGTCGCACTTCCCGGATGGGGCGAACTGTTCTAACTTAGCGTGCTCCGGTCGGGGTCGGATAGGCGTGTCGTCGTCAACGGTCGCCGCCCAGCCATCGGCTCTGGTGTGATGGCCCCATGGACCTCCCACCGAACGCCTTGCTGGACGATGTCGGCGAGTTCGGATTGATCGACGCGCTTGAAGCCGATCTTCACCCAGGGCGAGCACGTGATGGTCGGTCCCGGGGATGACGCAGCTGTGCTTCGGGTGCGCACCGGGCATGTGGTGGTGTCGACGGATCTGATGGTGGAGGGCCGGCACTTTCGCCGGGACTGGTTCTCGGCGGAGGACGTGGGCCACCGGGCGGCGGCCGCGAACCTATCGGACATCAATGCGATGGGTGGACGAGCGCACTCGCTCACCATCGGTTTCGCGGCGCCGGGCGACCTGCCGGTTCAGTGGGCGCTCGACTTCGCCTCCGGGTTTGCATCAGAGATCGGCCTGGTTGAAGCGGCGATGGTTGGTGGCGACGTGACTCGCGCCGACCAGATCGTGATTGCGGTGACCGTCATGGGGGCGTGTGCGCAGGCGCCCGTCCTGCGTTCAGGGTCATCCGCTGGGGATGTCGTGGCCGTGTGTGGTCGTCAGGGGTGGGCAGCCGGCGGGTTGGCAGTGCTGTCCCGCGGCTTCCGCTCACCTCGCGCGCTGGTCGAAGCCTTGCGACGTCCCGAGCCGCCGTACGCCGCGGGCGCGATCGCCGCAGTTGCCGGAGCCACCGCGATGATCGACGTGTCCGATGGACTGGTGGCCGATGCCGCCCACCTCGCCTCGGCTTCTGGTGTGGCGATCGACATCGATGCCGCTGCCTTCGAGATTCCCGAACCGCTCCAGGCTGTGGGGAGTGCGGTCGGAGTTGATCCGATCGAATTCATCCTCGGCGGCGGCGATGATCATCCGTTGCTGGCAACCTTCCCCGACGCCGCATGTGTGCCGGTGGACTGGCTCGTGATCGGAACTGTGGCGGATGGCTCCGGGGTCACCGTCGACGGCGCGGCGTACGACGGCCCCACCGGCTGGACCCACTTCTAGCAGTCTCGGTGTCGGGCCGCGCAAAACCCCCGGGCGCTTCGCGCAGCCGGGGGTTTTGTGACGTTCAGATCAGCGGGTGACCTTGCCGGCCTTGAGGCAGCCGGTGCACACGTTGAGGCGCTTGGGCGCACCGTTGACGGTAGCGCGCACGCGCTGGATGTTGGGGTTGAAGCGGCGCTTGGTGATCTTGCGCGACCACGGCCGGTTGTTGCCGAAGCCCGGCTTCTTGGCGCAGATGTCGCAGACGGCGGCCACGGCTTACTCCTGAATTCGATCGAGATGACTTGTGAGTGCCCGGTTCGAGCCCGAGCACGACACTCGGCCACGGGCAGTGGGCAACCTGGAAAGAATATCCGATCAGACGCACCGCTTGCGAATCGGGGACGACCGGTGCACCCCTGAACGCGCAATTGTGACTAACGTATGGAACTCACTCGAGGATGGGGCGGCAATGGAAACGGTACCTGGCGGGAGTTTCTCTGTGCCCGTCGTCGTCCGCTTCGTCGACGTCGCCACGGACGCCCTCGCTGCCGCGCGCGAGGAGATCGACGCCCTCAACGTCTATCCGATCCCCGACGGCGACACGGGGACGAACATGTTCCTCACGATGTCGGCCGCGCGCGAGGCTCTGCGCGACTCGCTGGATGCGGGGGCCGACCCGGCAACGGCCTTGCGAGCCTTCACCCGGGGCGCGCTCCTGGGCGCCCGAGGCAACTCTGGAGTCATCCTGAGCCAATTGCTCGGCGCTCTGGTCGAACGGATCATGCACGCGAAACGCGGCGAGCGGAACGCCGTGGTGATGGCCGAGGCCATCAAGGAAGCCACCGACGCGAGCTATGCGGCGGTCGGTGTACCGGTCGAGGGAACGATCCTCTCGGTGGCTCGCGCCGCATCTGACGCAGCCCTGGCCGTGGGCCACGAGCCCACAGTCGAGAGCACGCGATGTGTTCGCAGCGGCGGCGGCGGCGGCGCGGGATGCCCTGGAGAAGACTCCGACCCAGTTGAAGGTGCTCGCGGACGCCGGCGTGGTGGACGCGGGTGGTCGTGGCCTGAGCGTGATCCTGGACGCTGCGGAGACGGTTTTGACCGGGCGTCGTCCGTCGGCTCCGGCAATCGGCTTATGCACGTACGCCGCGCCCGCCCACCATCCCCGTCCTCCTCCCGGGTGAAGAGGCCGGACAGGATCTGACCCCAGACGGCCCGGCGTACGAAGTGATGTTCCTGCTCGATGCCGAGGACGCGGCGGTCCCAGCGCTGCGGACGGCTCTGGGCGACCTGGGAGACTCCCTGGTGGTCGTGGGTGGCGGAGGGCTCTGGAACGTCCACGTCCACACGGACGAGGTCGGTGAGGCGATCGAGGCCGGGATGGTGGCCGGCAAGCCCTACCGGATTCGGGTGACGCACTTTGCCGAGCAGATCTCCCAGCCGAAGCGGCGTACGACCGAGGGTCGCGGCGTGGTGGCGGTCGCCGCAAGCCCGGCGCTGGGCGTCCTGTTCGAAGAGGCCGGCGCGACGGTGGTCATCGCGGACGTCGGGTCTCGGCCGTCGACGGAGATGTTGCTGACCGCCATCGCCATGACCGGCGCTGCCGAGGTCGTCGTACTCCCCAACGATCCCGACTCCATGCGGGTCGCCGAGATCGCCGCGCGAATGGCCGAGGAGTCCGGCGCGGTCAGAGTCGCCGTGATCAACACCGTCGCCCAGGTCCAAGGTCTGGCGGCGATGGCGGTGCACGAACCGGGACGCAGTTTCGACGCCGACATCCTCGAAATGACGGCGACCGCCCGCCACGTGCGACACGGCGCTGTCACCATCGCCGCGCGTCAGGCGATGACGATGGCTGGGCCGTGCGAGCCGGGTGACGTACTCGGTGTCATCGCCGGCGACTTCGCGGTGATCGGCGAGGATCTGTACGCCGTGGCGGAGGACGTTGTCGGGCGCCTGCTCGGCGGCGGCGCGGAGTTGGTCACGTTGGTCTCCGGGTTGGCCGACACCATGGGACTCGGTCGTCGCTGCGCCGAGCACGTCCAGGAGCGATACCCGCATGTCGATGTCGTCGTGTATGACGGTGGTCAGGACCGGTACCCGCTGCTGATCGGCATCGAATGATCAATCTGGATTCACCTATCGAGAGCGTGCTCGGCGACAAGAGCGCCAAGCGCAACAAGTTCGTCGACAAGCTCGGCCTGCGCACGGTCGGCGACCTCATCGCTCACCACCCGCGTCGCTACCTCAAGACCGGCGAACTGACCACAGTCAACGACCTCGTGGTCGGCCAACTCATCAGCGTCGTGGGGGAGATCGCGAAGAGCGATCAGTTCACCTACCGGGATCGGCGCAGCGGCAAGATGGCCTACCGCCAGGATGTGGTCGTGCGGACCGATGGTCCATCGCTGCGGATCTCGTTCTTCGCCAAGAATCCCGGCGTGGCGGCCTGGCACGCGCGCCGGGTCCCCGTAGGTGCCAAGGGCGTCTTCACCGGTCAGGTCGGCAAGTTCCGCGACGACTGGCAACTCACCAATCCCGCGATGGTGCTCTTCGGGCAGGAGGACGGCAGCTGCTGGCTCGGGCACGGATTCATCTGACATCCAGACCCTGTTGAACCTGCCGCCACTGTTCCCGCTCTACCCGCTGACCAAGGGCATCAACTCCTGGGATGTCCAGCGGGCGGTCAGTTTCGCACGGAGCGTGCTCGATCCAGTGCCCGAGTTGCTGCCCGATCCGATCCGCGATCGGTTCGGCCTGCCCGATGCCCAGACGGCGATCAATTGGATCCACGAACCCGAGGACTTGGATCAGGCGAAGGCCGCTCAGCGTCGCTATCGGTTCGAGGAGGCCTTGATCACCCAACTGGTGTTGGCGCGGCGTCGCGCGGAGATCCGGGCTCTCGGTGCGGCGGCCCGGCTCGGTCGTGATGGCGGACTGCTCGACGAGTTCGACTCACGACTGCCGTTCACCCTCACCGCCGGCCAGCAGGACGTCAGCGCCGAGATCTTCGCCGATCTCTGCTGATCCACACCCGATGAATCGGCTGCTTCAGGGCGAAGTGGGGTCCGGAAAGACTGTCGTCGCGCTGAGGGCGATGTTGCGGGTGATCGATTCCGGTGGTCAGGCTGCGCTTGCTGGCGCCGACGGAGGTTCTGGCCCAACAGCACTACCGGTCGATCACGGGTCTGTTGGGTGACCTTGCCCAGGGCGGCATGCTCGGCGGGTCCGCGGATGGGACCACGGTCGCATTGCTGACCGGTTCGATGAGCCAGGCCCAGAAGCGTGAGGCGTTGCTCGATGCCGCGAGTGGTGCGGCGGGCATCGTCGTCGGCACCCATGCCCTGCTCCAGGATCGTGTCAGTTTCGCCGATCTCGGCCTCGTCGTCGTGGATGAGCAGCACCGCTTCGGAGTGGAGCAGCGGGCGGCGTTGACGGACAAGGCTGGCACGCCGCCGCACGTGCTGGTGATGACGGCGACGCCGATCCCTCGGAGCGTGGCGATGACGATCTTCGGGGATCTTGAGGTGTCGACGCTGTCGGAGTTGCCGGCCGGACGTGCCGACATCCAGACCAACGTCGTACCCCTTGCCGAGCAGCCGCACTGGATCGATCGGGTCTGGCAGCGGGTGCGCGAAGAGGTCGCGAAGGGGCATCAGGTGTACGTCGTGTGCCCACGGATCTCGGGCGACATCGCCGAGCAGGGGGTGATCGACCAGACGGACGTGGACGAGGACGGCAATCCGATTCCGCCTCGGCCCGGGCTGACCGCGGTCGAGGAACTGACACCACAACTGCAGGAGGGTCCGCTCGTCGGAACTCAGGGTGGCGGCGCTGCACGGACGGATGTCCGGCGAGGAGAAGGACCGCACGATGCGTTCCTTCGCCGCCGGCGACATCGACGTACTCGTCAGCACCACGGTGATCGAGGTCGGCGTCGACGTACCCAACGCCACCGCGATGGTGCTGATGGACGCCGATCGTTTCGGCGTCTCGCAGTTGCACCAGTTGCGTGGCCGGGTGGGTCGAGGCGGTCTACCGGGACTGTGTCTGCTCGTCACCTACACGCCGCTGGAGGGCACCGGTCGAGAGCGTCTCGATGCGGTTGCGGCCACGACCGACGGGTTCGTGCTGAGCCGGATCGACCTCGAGCAGCGACGTGAGGGCGACGTGCTCGGTGCCTCGCAGTCCGGGGTCCGCTCAGGTCTGCAGACCCTGCGGGTTCTGCGCGATGAGGACACCATCATCGAGGCCCGCGAGGCCGCGGAGTCGCTGCTGGCGGAGGATCCAGATCTTGAGTCGGCTGCCAGTGCTGCGTGACGCGGTGATCGAACTCGAACTATCCCGCGCGTCGGAATTCATGGAGAAGTCGTGACCCGGATCATCGGGGGAGTCGCGGGCGGACGGCGGATCGAGACGCCGCGCGGCGCGACGACCCGCCCGACCTCCGATCGAGTGCGCGAGGCGCTCTTCTCGGCGATCGAGTCCTGGTGCGGGACGTTGAGCGGCCTCCGCTTCCTCGATCTGTACGCCGGCTCCGGCGCGGTGGGCCTCGAAGCCTGGTCGCGGGGAGCCGGCGTCGTGACGCTGGTGGAGCAGGATCGACGCACGGCGACTCTGATCTCCGCGAACGCCAAGTCCCTCGGGTTCACGTCCGCCAACGTGCTGCCGATCCCTGTCGCCCGAGCGCTCACCCGCGCACCCTCCGCGCCGTACGACATCGTCTTCAGCGACCCGCCCTATGACGATGCCGGTCGAGGAGGTTCAGGCCGACCTCGAAGCGCTCGTCAGCAACGGCTGGTTGGTGCCGCAGGCGATGGTGGTCGTCGAGCGCGGCAAGCGTGGGCCGGCTCTGGTGTGGCCGGAAGGCATCGAGCCGGGAGCGCACAAACGCTACGGTGAGACGTCACTTTGGTACGGTCACGCGGCCGGCTAAGCCTCAGCCCGAAACCTACCTAAGGAGCACCAACGATGCGTCGAGTTGTGTGTCCCGGATCGTTCGACCCGGTCACGCTCGGGCATCTGGACATCATCGCCCGGGCCGCCGAACTGTTCGACGAGGTCATCGTCGCGGTCGGGCGTCAACATCTCGAAGAACCGCCTGTTCACCGCGGACGAACGCATCGAGATGCTGCGCGAGGCTTGCGCGAAGTGGCCGTCCGTCACCATCCAGGGCTTCGACGGACTCCTCACGACCTTCTGCCAGGAGCAGCGAAGCGGTGGCGATCGTGAAGGGTGTCCGGGGCGCATCCGATGTGGAGTACGAGAAGCAGATGGCGCACATGAACGCCCACCTCACCGGCGTACAAACCGTGTTCCTGCCTGCCAGTTCGACCCTTGGATTCGTCTCGTCCAGCCTGATCAAGGAAGTGGCCGGGCTTGGGCGGAGACGTCAGCGAGTTCCTGCCCGACTTCGTGCACGAACGTCTGCTGGCCCGCCTGAAGGACTGACGCGACAGGCAGCGTTTTGCTGGGCGGTTGCCCATCCCGGTTACGCTTCTCGCTGATCTGCTGTGCCCGGTACCCGGAAGTGATTGCTCTTGACCAGCCTGGACCCGAGAGCGCCGCTCGTGCTCGACACTCGCGAGCTCGGCCGCCGCCCGGGGTCCGAGCGCAAGGTTTCGCGTTCGGTGCCGGCTCCGGCAGATCTGGGCATCGAGGTGCTTCGTGTCCCGGAAGGGTCGCCGATCGAGTTGGATCTGCGCCTGGAAGCGGTCATGGAGGGCGTCTTGGTCACCGGCACGGCGGAAGCCGACGTCGAGGGCGAATGCGTGCGGTGCCTGGAACCGATCAAGGACGAAGTCACGATCGATTTCCAGGAGCTCTACGTCTATGACGAGCCCGATGACCGCATGCTTGAAGAGCTCGACGTACGTCGGCTCGAGGACGATCTGATCGATCTCGAACCGCTCGTGCGGGATTCGGTGGTGCTTGCGCTGCCGTTCCAGCCGTTGTGTGAGGATGACTGTCCTGGTCTGTGCCCCGAATGCGGGATGCGCCTGGCCGAGGATCGCGATCATTCACACGAGGCACCCATCGATCCCCGGTGGGCCACACTTGTGGGTCTCACAGAACCGTCCCAGAGAGATTCAATAGAGCGCGCCGAACCCGGCGCGGAGTAGAGGAGAGAACAGTGGCAGTCCCGAAGCGGAAGATGTCGCGGAGCAACACGCGACACCGTCGCTCGCAGTGGAAGGCCGTTGCGCCGACCCTGGTCACCTGCGCGAACCCCGCCTGTGGCGCTAAGCACCTTCCGCACCGTGCGTGTGGCGAGTGCGGACAGTACGGCGCCAAGGCGGAACGCCGCCAGGTCCTCTGACCGGCCGGTCGGGCCGCTGACGAACTACGTCGAGCTGCGCGAGCAACTCGGGAATCCGGTCCTGGATCCCGAGATCTTGGAGCGCGCCCTGACGCATCGCTCCTACGCGTATGAGAACGGCGGCCTGCCGACCAACGAGCGCCTGGAGTTCCTCGGTGACTCGGTGCTCGGTGTCGTCGTCACCGAAACCCTCTATGCCCAACACCCCGATCTCTCCGAGGGTCGCCTCGCCAAGTTGCGGGCGGCCGTCGTCAACGCTCGGGCGCTGGCTGTGGTCGGTCGCGAGATCGGGCTGGGGCAGTACGTCAAGCTCGGCCGCGGCGAAGAGACGACCGGCGGTCGCGAGAAGGCGTCGATCCTGTCCGACACCGTTGAAGCCGTCATCGGCGCGGTGCACGTTTCCGGCGGCATCCACGTCGCCTCCGAAGTCGTCCACCTGCTCTTCGATCCGGTGATGGAAGCCGCTGCCGCGATGGGCGCCGGCCTCGACTGGAAGACCTCCTTGCAGGAGTTGGCCGCGGCCAAGTCCCTCGGGGTTCCCGAATACGTCATCGCCGACGAAGGCCCCGATCACGCGAAGACCTTCACCGCTCAGGTGCGGGTTGGCGACCAGCTCTATGGCCACGGCATCGGCCGCTCGAAGAAGGAAGCCGAGCAGCTCGCCGCCGAGACGGCGTACGGCGAATTAGATCACCGAGCCACCGCTACGCTACCGCGCCAGCGGAATAGGCCGTGCCCGAACTACCTGAGGTCGAGGTAGTCCGCTCCGGACTCGAACGCCACGCCGTCGGCTATCTCATCTCGGACGTTTCGGTCCTCCATCCCCGTCCGGTACGCCGTGATCCGCGCGGTCCTGCTGGGTTTGCCGCGGCACTGACCGGACGCCGCATCGTCGGCGCGCGTCGTCGCGGCAAGTACTGGTGGCTCCCGCTCGACAACGGCGACGCCCTCCTCGGCCACCTCGGCATGAGCGGCCAGATGCTCATCCAAACCCCCGGCGCCCCCGACGAACGCCACCTCCGCGTCCGCTATGCTGCTCTCCGGGCGAGACCACCCGCGAACTCCGCTTCGTCGACCAACGCATGTTCGGCGGTCTGATGGTTTCAGCCGGAGGAGCGGACCTGCCGCCAGAGATCGCCCACATCGCTCGCGACCCACTCGACCCGGAGTTCGACGACGACGACTTCGTACGCCGCGTGCGCAAGCGCTCCTCGGGCATCAAGCGGCTGCTGCTCGACCAGACGCTGATCTCCGGCGTCGGCAACATCTACGCCGACGAGGCCCTGTGGCGGACCAAACTCCACGGCGAGCGTCCAGGGCAGAAGCTGACCGGGCCCGGTCATCCGCGAACTCCTCGGCCATTCCCGGACGGTCATGACCGACGCCCTCGGCCAGGGCGGCACGTCGTTCGATGCGCTCTACGTCAACGTGAACGGCGAATCCGGCTACTTCGACCGCTCACTGAACGCCTATGGCCAAGAGGGCCTGCCCTGCCCCCGCTGCGGCGCCCCGATCCGCCGGCAAGCCTTCATGAACCGCTCGTCGTACTTCTGCCCCGTCTGCCAACGCCCACCCCGCCGCCGCACCTAACCCTGGCGGGAGCGCTTAGACACCTCTACCGAGCGCGTTTGAGGTGTCAATCCGCTCCCGCCAGCGAACGGCTCGATGAATTGACCCGCGGCACTTCTGGTGGGAACCTTGAAGACGGTCCGACAGACCTCCTCCCAGAAGATTCCGAAAGGGCTGAACCATGGCCAAAGCGCTGCTCGGTTACATGAACAGCGATCCTCAGAGCGCAGCACTGCTGGCGAACGAAAACCGCCGCTTGCGTGCTCGAGTCTCCGACCTTGAAGCGGTCGTTATCCGCTTGGCCGAAGAGAACGACGCCTTGATCGCGGAGAAGGCCGAACGCCTGATCCTCACCGAAGCCGCCGGGGACGCACTGCCTGCAATGCAACTCGCCTGAGACGCTTCATCTGAGATGTGAAGCCTCGGCGCAGTTGGTGACCCGTCTGCTCGAAATCGTCGCACCGGCCCGGATGGGCCACGGATTCCGCCTCTTGATGGCGTCGTCCTGGATCTCCAATCTCGCCGACGGAATCAGCCTCGCCGCCGGACCTCTGCTCGTCGCCTCCCTCACCCGCGACCCGCGCCTGGTCGCCCTCGCACCGCTGCTGCAGCAACTGCCGTGGCTGCTCTTCGGCCTGTACGCCGGCGCGCTGGCCGATCGGCTTGACCGGCGAAAGCTCATCGTCACCGTCGACCTGCTCCGCGCCACGATGATCGCCGCGCTCTCCATCGTCATCGCCACGGGCAACGCCAACATCGGGCTCGTCCTGGCGGCCGTCTTCTGCTTCGGCGTCGCGGAGATCTTCGCCGACACCACGACCGGCACGCTGCTGCCGATGCTGGTCAGCAAGCAGGACCTCGGCATCGGCAACGCCCGGTTGATGGCCGGCCACATCACGGTCAACCAGCTCGTCGGCCCGCCGCTCGGAGCCGTCCTGTTCGCGCTCGGCATGTGGATCCCGTTCGCTACTCAGGCGATCTGTGTCGCGCTGGCGGCTCTGCTGATCTGGCGGATCGCGCTGCCGAAGGTGGTCACGACAAGCTCGACCAACGAAGCGAGCTCGACCAGAAGAGCCACATCGGGCGGGACATCGCCGACGGCATCCGCTGGCTGATGGGGCACCACGCCGTACGCACGCTCGCGTTGGTGATCTTCACGTTCAACATCACGTTCGGCGCGTCCTGGTCGGTGCTGGTGCTGTACTCCCAGGACGTCCTGGGCATGGGCGAGGTCGGCTACGGGCTGTTGATGACCGCCAGCGCGCTCGGCGGGCTGCTCAGCACTCGATGTACGACATCCTGGAGCGCCGCTTCGCGCTGGGCACGCTGATGCGGATCTGCCTGTCCCTCGAGGTGTTCGCCCACCTCGCGTTGGCGCTGGCCACGAAGCCCTGGATGGGCCTCGCGATCATGTTCGTGTTCGGTGCCTACGCCTTCGTCTGGGGCACCGTCTCCAACACCGTGCGCCAACGCGCCGTACCGATGGAGTTCCAGGGCCGGGTCGCGAGCGTCTACCTGATCGGCGTGTTCGGCGGCATGGTGGTCGGCAGCGCGCTCGGCGGTTTGATCGCCCATCAGTGGGGACTCACGGCCCCGATGTGGTTCGGTTTCGTCGGGACGGCGATCATTCTGGCTCTCATCTGGCGTCAGCTACCGCAGATTGCGCACGCCGACGCATAGGCTGGGGGCCGTTGCCCGCTCTTCCCCAGCCGCAGGCGCACGTGTCCGATTGGTGAGGAGCCCTCGTTGTACCTGAAGAGCCTGACCCTGAAGGGGTTCAAGTCCTTCGCGTCCTCGACCACCCTCCAACTCGAGCCCGGCATCACCTGCGTGGTGGGGCCGAACGGCTCGGGCAAGTCCAACGTGGTCGACGCGCTCGCCTGGGTGATGGGCGAGCAGGGCGCCAAGTCGCTGCGCGGCGGCAAGATGGAAGACGTCATCTTTGCCGGTACGTCGGGCCGCCCGCCGCTCGGGCGGGCCGAGGTTTCGCTCACGATCGACAACTCCGACGGCGCGTTGCCGATCGAGTACGCCGAGGTCACGATCAGCCGGACGATGTTCCGCAGCGGCGGCTCGGAGTACGCCATCAACGGCAACGTCTGCCGCCTCCTCGACGTGCAGGAACTCCTGAGCGACTCCGGCATCGGCCGCGAGATGCACGTGATCGTCGGCCAGGGCCAACTCGACTCGATCCTGCATGCCACCCCGGAGGATCGGCGTGGATTCATCGAAGAGGCCGCCGGCGTCCTCAAGCACCGCAAGCGCAAGGAGAAGGCGCTTCGCAAGCTCGACTCCACCGACGGCAACCTGACTCGTCTCGAGTGATCTGATCTCCGAGATCCGACGCCAACTCAAGCCGCTCGGTCGGCAGGCCGAGGTCGCCCGCCGCGCGTCGGTCGTCCAGGCCGACGTACGCGATGCCCGCGCTCGACTGATCGCCGACGACCTGGTCACCGCCCGCACGGCCCTCGAGCAGGAGATGGCCGACGAGACGATCCTGGTCGAACGCCGGGCCGAGCTCGAAGCCGAGATTGCCAGCGCTCGCGAGGCTGAGGCGGCGCTCGAGGCGGCGCTGCGCGAAGATCTGCCGGCGCTGGCACGGGCCCAGGAGACCTGGTTCGCGCTGTCTGGGCTGCGTGAACGACTGCTCGGCACGCAGTCGCTGGCCGCCGAGCGGGTCCGGAACGCTCAAGGACTCGAGTTGGATGCCTGCCGAGCGGCCCCGATCCCGATGAGCTTGAGGCCGAGGCCGATCGCCTGACCGAAGAGGAGTCGCTGATTGCTTCCGAGGTCGAGCAATGCGAAGGCTCGCTCTCGAAGCCGCGGTCGACGGATCGGCGGGCCGCCGAGGACGCCGCCGCCCAGGAAGAGCGCCGGATCTCGGGACTGCAGCGCGCTGCCGCCGACCGCCGGGAAGGCCTGGCGCGACTGCACGGCCAGGTCAACGCTCTGACGTTCTCGTGCTGCCGCGGCTGACGACGAGGTCGGTCGACTGCGGATCTCCCACGAGGAGGCGCTTGCCCGGGCCGCTCAGGCGCAACACGACTTCACGGCCCTCGAGACCCGGGTCGCCGGGTTGGACGCGGGGGAGGAGGGACTCGACGCCGAGCATGAGCAAGCCAGTGCCGCCGTCGACGCCCTCACCGAGAAGTGGGAAGAGACCAAGGAGGAAGCAGCGCTGGCCGAGCGCGAACGTGGCGCCCTTCGCGCTCGCCTCGACGCGCTGGATCTGGGCTTGAATCGCAAGGACGGTGCCGGCGCGCTGCTCGCTGCCTCGGACTCCGTGTCCGGGGTGCTCGGATCTGTGGCTGCCCTCGTCTCCGTTCGCTCCAGGCTTCGAAGCGGCTATCGCCGCCGCGCTGGGTTCGGCTGCCAACGCGGTCGTGATGGCCGATGGCGATGCAGCAGCGAAGGCGCTCGGCCACCTGCGGAGTGGCGAGTTGGGCCGCGCAGGGCTCGTGGTTGCCGGAAGTTCGAGCGATCCCGGCGACCGACCCAGCTCTTCCCGACTACGCGACGTACGCCGTCGACGTCGTGGACGCGCCGAACCACCTCGAGGGAGCGCTCGCCCGACTGCTCGCCAAGCGTGGCGGTCGTGGATGACCTGCCGGCGGCTCGCCGACTGGTCGGGCGACCACCCGGGTCTTCGCGCGGTGACCCGCGCCGGCGACACCTGGGGCGAGCACTTCGCCACTGGCGGTTCGACTGATCAACCCAGCCTCATCGAGATCCAGGCGGCGTACGACGAGACATCGAGCCGACTCGCCGAGGTGACCGCGGCGGGAGAACGGCTGAGTTTCGAATTGGCCGATCTGGACGCGCAGCGGCTTGATGCCGTACGCCGTGTGGACGTGGCCCTGGCCCGACTTCACGAGTCGGATGCGACCCTGGCGGCGGTGGCCGAGGAGCTGGGTCACTATGGGTCGCAGGCCCGCTCGGCGAAGGGCGAAGCCGATCGGATCGGGACGGCCATCGATGCCGCGCTGGCCGCCCGCGACTCGGATCTTGCCGGACTCGCAGACCTGGAAGAGCGGCTCCGCACCGCCGAAGATGCGCCCGACGAGGAACCGGACACCACGGAGCGCGAGCGCAAGGCCGAGTCGGCGAGGGCGGCCCGCCAGGCCGAGATGGACGGCCGACTCGCCCTTCGCACCGTCGAGGAGCGGGCGAGGGCTCTGCATGGGCGAGCGGACGCCATTCGCCGCACGGCGCAGGCGGAGCGAGAGGGACGGGCGCGGGCCACGGAGCGACGCGAGCGGCTGCTGGCGAGGCACTGGTTGCCCGTGAAGTCGCGATGGCGGTGGACCGAGTGCTCTATCACCTGGAGTCGTCCGTGGCCTTGGCGACCGAGGCCCGCACCGAGGTCGAGCGCGCGAGATCGGGCCGTGAACACGAACTCCTGACCGTCCGCACCCGCCTGCGTGAGATGGCCGCCCAACACGACGAACTCGTCAACTCGGTTCACCGCGACGAGATGGCCCGCACCCAACAGAAGATGCGGATCGAACAGTTGGAGGAGCGCGCCCTCGACGAACTCGGCCTGGATGCCGACGGCTTGATCGCGGACTACGGACCGGACCTCCTGGTGCCCTTCACCGGCGAACTCGCCGAGGGAGAGTCGGCGCCCGAGCCTGCGGCGTACTCACGAGAAGAGCAGACGAAGCGTCTGCGCTCCGCCGAACGAGCTCTGGCGATGCTGGGCCGCGTGAACCCGCTCGCACTGGAGGAGTTCACCGCGATGGAGGAGCGTCACGCGTTCCTCACCGAGCAGGTCGAGGACCTGAAGGCGACCCGACGCGATCTGATGGACATCGTCCGAGACGTCGATGCGCAAGTGGAACAGGTCTTCACCGACGCCTTTGCCGACGTACAGGTTGCGTTTGAATCGGTCTTCGGTCGACTGTTCCCCGGCGGTGAGGGTCGGCTCGTGTTGACCGAGCCGACAGACATGTTGGCCACCGGCATCGAAGTTGAGGCGCGCCCGGCCGGCAAGAAGGTCAAGCGGCTGTCGCTGCTTTCGGGTGGCGAGCGGTCTCTGGTCGCGGTGGCGTTCCTGGTGGCGCTGTTCAAGGCCCGCCCGTCGCCGTTCTACATCCTCGACGAGGTCGAGGCCGCACTCGATGACACGAACCTTGGCCGACTGCTCGAGATCTACGAAGAACTCCGCGAGAACTCCCAACTGGTGGTCATCACCCACCAGAAACGGACCATGGAGGTCGGGGACGCTTTGTACGGCGTGACGATGCGTGGAGACGGGGTCTCGACCGTCATCTCACAGCGACTTCGCGAGGTTCAACCAGCCTGATTTTGGTGCTGTTTGTCTGGCTGTGCCAAGGTAGACACAGTCTGTAAATCAGCACTCTCGGGCACTCTCGGGCTTCACCAATTGGGGAACTAACAATGACTTTGCTCGTCGTCTTCATGGGCGTGATCTTGTTCATCGCCGTGGCCGTGGCCACCTATGTCGCTTTCCCCCACCGCGGTGAGCGGCTGCCCGCCGCCCCATGGCTCGGAGATGCCATGCGCAAGGGCGTCGACGCCCTGCCCGTGCTGGACGAGTCCGAGTTCGCCAGCCAATCCCCGGCGAGACGTCACTAACAGCAGGTGAGGCGTCACTCCCAGTACTGGGAGTGACGCCTCACCTGCTGGCAGTGACCCCTCAGCGGGTTAGAGAAGCGTGTAGGCCTTGTCCAGGACGACGCGGAGGATGTCCTCCATCTCGTCGAAGTGACTCTGGTCGCAGATCAGCGGTGGCGCCAACTGGACCACCGGGTCACCCCGATCATCGGCGCGGCAGTAGAGCCCGGCGTCGTACAACGCCTTCGACAGGAATCCACGCAGCAGACGCTCGGACTCGTCATCGTTGAAGGTCTCCTTGGTGGCTTTGTCCTTGACGAGTTCGATCCCGTAGAAGTAGCCGTCGCCGCGGACGTCGCCCACGATCGGCAGGTCCTTCAACTTCTCGAGCGTGGCTCGGAAGGCGCCCTCGTTGGCGCGCACGTGTTCGTTGATCTTCTCGTCTTCGAAGATGTCGAGATTGGCCATCGCGACCGCGCACGAGACCGGGTGACCGCCGAACGTGTAGCCGTGGAGGAATACCTCATCACCACCGATGAAGGGCTCCATCAACCGATCGCTCGTGATCATCGCGCCGAGAGGTGCATAGCCTGAAGTCAGTCCCTTGGCGCAGGTGATGATGTCGGGCTGATAGCCATAGCGCTCAGCGCCGAACATGTGTCCCAGTCGGCCGAATGCACAGATGACCTCGTCGGATACGAGTAGCACGTCGTACTCGTCGCAGATCTCGCGCACGCGTTGGAAGTACCCCGGCGGAGGCGGGAAACATCCGCCTGCGTTCTGCACCGGCTCCAAGAAGATCGCGGCCACGGTGTCGGGACCTTCGAACTCGATGGCCTCGGCTATCCGGTCGGCCGCCCAGCGACCGAAGGCCTCGACGTCGTCGCCGTGCTGAGGAGCTCGGTAGAAGTTGGTGTTGGGCACCCGGAACGTAGACGGCACCAGCGGCTCGTACGGCGCCTTGAAACTGGGGATCCCGGTGATGGACAGTGCGCCCTGGGGAGTGCCGTGGTAGGCGATCTGACGGCTGATCACCTTGTGCTTGCCTGGCTTGCCGGTGAGTTTGAAGTAGTGCTTGGCCAACTTCCACGCCGACTCGACTGCTTCGCCGCCACCGGAGGTGAAGAACACTCGGTTGAGGTCGCCGGGGGCATAATCCGCGATCCGCTCGGCCAGCTCGATGGCACCGGGATGGGCGTAGGACCAGATGGGATGGAAGGCGAGCGTGCTGGCCTGTTTCATGGCGGCCTCGGCCAGCTCCGTGCGTCCGTGGCCGAGTTGATTGACGAACAGGCCAGCTAGACCATCGAGGTAACGGCGACCGTGAGAGTCCCAGATGTAGGCACCCTCGCCGCGGACGATGATGGGGATCTCGCTGGCGGGGTCCGCTGAGTGTCGAGAGAAGTGCATCCACAGGTGATCGCGCCCCGAGGCCTGCAATCTGTCGTTCTCTGCGGCGGTGACGGGCGGGAGACTGGGGTTTTGATCAGGCTGGGCTGGCATCTGGTGACCTCTTCGAGATTTGAGTAGCTACGAATCATCCTGCCTGGTTGCGATGTCCCTAGCAAGCGAATCCGTGGCAGGGATGCGATCTTGATACGAATTCCGCACCAAAGTGTGTGGGCAACCTCTTTCCCGGGACGAGCGCGACCTGATAGGAACGACCCATGACAGAGATTACCGAACGATATGGCGCTCAATTCGGCCCCGACATCACGTTTCTCGGTGTGGATCGCGTCAACATCGCGGACCCGGCGTCGTACGCCGATGCTGACGTTGTTGTCGTTGGAGCACCCTTCGATGGAGGCACCTCCCACCGACCCGGAACCCGCTTCGGACCACAGGCGATTCGTCAGGCCTGCTACTTGCCCTTCGACGGATCGCGGCCGCACCTGGCGCTCCGGGTCGACGCACTCCAAGACGTTCGCGTGGTCGATGCGGGAGACGTCGAGATGTATTCCGGTGACATCGAGAAGGCGCTACCGCCGCTCGAGGAGGCCGTCTACCAGGTCGCCAAGGCCGGCGCGATTCCCCTGGTGCTCGGCGGGGACCACTCCATCACCCTTCCCGATGCCACAGGTGTTGCCCGACACCTCGGCTTCGGCAAGGTCTCGATGATCCATTTCGATGCCCACGCGGACACCGGTGACATCGCCTTCGGCTCGCTCTACGGCCACGGCCAGCCGATGCGACGCCTGATCGAGTCGGGCGCACTCAGGGGCGACCGGTTCCTCCAGATGGGTCTTCGTGGCTATTGGCCCGAGCCCGAGACCCTCGGCTGGATGGCCGAGCAGGACATGCGTTCCTTCGAGATGACCGAGATCGTCAAGCGTGGCCTCGAGTCGTGCCTCGATGAAGCGTTCGAGATCGCCCTCGACGAGTGCGACGCGGTCTTCTTGTCCGTCGACATCGACGTCTGCGACCCCGGGCATGCACCAGGCACAGGCACCCCGGAGCCGGGCGGGTTGTCGTCGCGGCAACTGCTGGACGCCGTACGCCGGATCTGCCGCGAACTCCCCGTCGCCGGCATCGACGTGGTGGAGGTGTCTCCTCCCTACGACCACGCCGAGATCACCGCCTTCCTCGCCAACCGGGTCTGCCTGGAGGCACTGTCGGGCCTCGCCGCCAAGAAGGTCGGCATCACCCACGACCCGGCGGGACCCCTGCTCGAGGGTCGCTAGATGCGCACCCTCTTCCACAACGGAGCCGTGTTCGACGGTCACCGGTATCTCGGCGCGGGAGTGGTCGAGGTTGTCGATGGGCGAGTGATCTCGACGGACGCGACCAACGCGAAGCCCGATGAAGTAGTCGATCTGCGAGGTGGTTTGATCGCGCCGGGCTTCATCGACGCCCACGTCCATGCGGTCCAAGGCGGTCTCGAACGGATCCGCTGCGACCTATCGGAGCAGTCGACCCGCGCGCAATACCTCGCCGAGATCGCGAGGTACGCCGCCGCGAATCCCGATCGGCTCTGGATCCTCGGCGGAGGCTGGTCGATGTCGGCGTTCCCAGGGGGTACGCCGCTGGCGTCCGACCTCGACGCGCTGGTGCCCGACCGGCCGGTCTTCCTACCCAACCGCGATCACCACGGGGCGTGGGTCAACTCCCGGGCGCTTGCCTTGGCAGGCGTGGACGCGTCGACCCCGGATCCACCTGACGGATACTTCGAACGCGACGCCGATGGCCATCCGACCGGCACGGTGCACGAAGGCGCGATGGCCGTCATCGGCAGGGTCCTGCCGGAGACGAGCGCGGAGGAGTACTACCGAGGCTTCCTGGCCGGTCAGTCCTACCTCCACTCACAAGGCGTCACCGGTTGGCAGGATGCGATCCTGGGCAACTATGCGGGCATCGACGATCCGTCGGCGACGTACCTCCAAGCAGCGCAGTCCGGCGATCTCACCGCAACCGTCACCGGAGCGCTGTGGTGGGACCGCGACCGCGGTGCGGATCAGATTCCGGAGCTCGTCAAGCGGCGGGCGGCGTACTCCTTCGGACGCCTGTCCGCCACGAGCATCAAGATCATGCAGGACGGCGTGGCCGAGAACTTCACCGCGGCGATGAATGCGCCGTACCTCGACCGATGCGGCCACGCGACAACGAACACTGGCCACTCGTTCGTCGATGGCGAGGCGCTCAAGGGGTACGTCGCGGCGCTGGCCGCCGAGGGTTTCCAGATCCACGTGCACGCGATCGGCGACCGAGGAGTACGCGAGGCGCTGGACGCCTTTGAGCACGCCGGTCCTGACCATGCGGATCTGCGCCACCACATCGCCCACCTCCAGGTGATCGATCCGGCGGACGTGCCGCGCTTCGGTGCGCTGGGCGTCACGGCCAACATGCAGGCGTTGTGGGCGTGCTTCGACGAACAGATGCTGGAACTCACCATCCCGTTCCTGGGGGAGGAGCGGTCCGGCTGGCAGTACCCGTTCGGTGCGCTGGCGAGATCCGGCGCTTCACTCTGCGCGGGCAGCGACTGGCCGGTGAGCACCCCCGATCCGCTGGCGGCCATCCATGTGGCGGTCAACCGGATCGGCTACAGCGAGGACCAACCTCCTCTCCTGCCCGATCAGTCGATCTCACTGGAGTCAGCGATGGCGGCGTACACCTCGGGTTCGGCGCGGATCAATCACCGCGACGACGCGGGCGTGCTATCGCCGGGAGCGGTCGCCGATCTCGTGATCCTGGACCGCGATCCGTTTGTCGGCCCGACCTCAGAGATCGGGTCCGCGAAGGTCGCGGCAACCTACGTCGATGGCCGGGCGGTCTTCGGTCCTGTCTAGCCCCCTTTCAACTACAACCTAAACTGTCCAACTACAACTGAAGGACTCACGTGAGCAAACAAACGTTCCGCAATGTCGTCAACGGCGAACTCGTCGACTCCACCTCCGGCGAGACCTACGACGTGATCGACCCGACGACCGGGCAGGCGTACGCCGTGGCGCAGAAGTCGTCGGCCGCGGATGTCGACGCGGCGTACCAAGCCGCCGCAACCGCCTTCGAGTCGTGGGGCCAGACCACGCCGAAGGAGCGCCAGTTCGCGATGCTCAAGATCGCCGACGAGTTGGAACGGCGGTCGAGCGAGTTCGTGACGGTCGAGTCCCTCGACACGGGCAAGCCGATCGGCTTCACGATCGACGAGGAATTGCCCCCGGCGGTTGACCAGTTGCGCTTCTTTGCCGGTGCGGCACGGGTGCTGGAGGGGAAGTCGGCGGGGGAGTACCTCCCCGATCACACCTCGATGATCCGCCGCGAGCCGATCGGCGTGGTCGGACAGGTGACCCCCTGGAACTACCCGCTGATGATGATGATCTGGAAGATCGCGCCAGCACTGGCGGCGGGCAACACCCTCGTCCTGAAGCCCAGCGACACCACACCCGCATCGTCCGTCCTACTTGCCGAGTTGTGCCAGGAGTTCCTGCCGCCCGGCGTACTCAATGTGGTCACCGGCGACCGCGACACGGGTCGTGCCGTGGTCGAGCATCCGATCCCACAACTGGTCGCGATCACCGGATCGGTTCGAGCCGGCATGGAGGTCGCCAAGTCCGCGGCCGCCCAACTCAAGCGGGTGCATCTCGAACTGGGCGGCAAGGCGCCGGTGATGGTGTTCGATGACGCCGACATCGAGAAGGCTGCTGAGGGGATTGCCCTGGCGGGCTACTTCAATGCCGGGCAGGACTGTACGGCGGCAACCCGCGTGATTGCCGGACCCGGCGTACACGACGAGTTCGTGGCCGCGCTCGCCGAACAGGCTCGCAACATCAAGACCGGCATGCCGAACGACGAGGACGTGCTCTACGGACCGGTCAACAACGCCAACCAGCTGGCCCACGTGGCCGGCATGGTGGATCGACTGCCCGATCACGCGCGCGTCGAGGCCGGCGGGACGCAGCAGGGCGACGCCGGCTACTTCTACACGCCGACGGTGCTGTCCGGGCTCAGGCAGGACGACGAACAGATTCAGACCGAGATCTTCGGCCCGATCATCACCGTCCAGAAATTCAGCGACGAGGCCGAGGCGCTGCGGTGGGCCAACGGCGTGGAGTACGGATTGTCGTCATCTGTCTGGACTCGCGACCACGGCCGGGCGATGCGGATGGCCAAGGCGCTCGACTTCGGCGTGGTGTGGATCAACACCCACATCCCCTTCGTCGCCGAAATGCCGCATGGCGGCTTCAAGCATTCCGGCTACGGCAAGGACCTATCGATGTACGGCCTCGAGGACTACACCCGCATTAAGCACGTGATGTCCTACATCGGGGACTAAGCCCAACCAGGTGAGACGTCACTCCCAGTAGCTGACACGTCAGTCCCAGTCAGCGAAGCGCTACTGGGAGTGACGTCTCACCTTTCTAGGCGGTGGCGGCGAAGCCGTCTGCCACCACGTCGAAGGCCTCGTCCAAGAGCGCGTCCGGCATCGCGAGTGACGGCAGGAACCGGAAGACGTTGCCCCAGGTGCCGCACGTCAGGGTCACGACGCCGTTCTTGTGGCAGTAGGCATTCACGGCGGCGGCACGCGCTGCGTCGGGCGTGATGGTGCCCGGCTCGCACAGTTCGATGGCCAGCATGGCGCCCCGCCCACGAATGTCGGCGATGACCGGATAGTCGACCTGCAGAGCCTCGAGACGCCGACGCATGGCCGATTCCAACGTACGTGCCCGCGCAGCAAGGTCATGAGTCTTCATCGCCTCGATGGACCCGATGGCCGCCGCACACGCCACGGGATTGCCGCCGTACGTGCCACCCAGTCCACCGGCATGGACGGAGTCCATGATCTCGGAGCGACCGGTAACGGCCGCCAGAGGCATTCCGCCGGCGATGCCCTTTGCGGTCGTGATCAGGTCGGGTACGACGCCCTCATGGTCGACGGCGAACCACTCGCCGGTCCGGCAGAAGCCGGATTGGATCTCGTCGGCGACGAAGACGATCCCGTTGTCCCGCACCAACTGGCCAGGGTAGGAAGGAATCCTTCGGCAGGTACGACGAAGCCGCCCTCGCCGAGGATGGGCTCGATGACCAGGCACGCCAGGTTGTCCACGCCAGCCTGCTTGTCGAGTTGGTCGATCGCGCGGGCGGCCGCTTCCTCACCCTTCATGCCCTGGGTATCACGCAGCGGATAGGACACCGGCGCGCGGTAGATCTCGCTCGCGAACGGCCCGAAGCCGTGCTTGTAGGGCATGTTCTTCGACGTCATGCCCATCGTGAGGTTGGTGCGGCCGTGGTAGGCGTGGTTGAACACCGCGACTCCGTTGCGGCCGGTGAAGGTCCGAGCGACCTTGACCGCGTTCTCGACGGCTTCGGCGCCGGAGTTGAACAGTGCGGACTTCTTGGCGTGATCGCCCGGGGTGACCTCGGCGAGCAGTTCGGCCACGTCGACGTACAGGTCATACGGCGTCACCATGAAGCAGGTGTGCGAGAACCGTGCGATCTGATCCTGCACGCGAGCGACCACCTCGGGCGCGGCGTTGCCGACCGTGGTGACGGCGATTCCAGAGCCGAGATCGATGAGCGAGTTGCCGTCGACATCTTGGATGACTCCGCCGCCGGCGGCGGTCACGAAAACGGGAAGCGTCGTGCCGACACCGTCGGCGACGTAAGCCTTCTTGCGCGCGAGGCGTACGGCGGATTCAGGGCCAGGTATCTCGGTGACGAGGCGGCGCTCTTGGACAAGCCCGGGTCCACCGGTGGAGAGGTCGGTCATGGGACCAGACTACGACCCCCGACTTGAATATTGCCACTCGGCAGGACCAACGATTTCCGTTGAATCAGCAACATATTCAACGAATCACGTTGCGTCGTCTGCCACAGAGAGGTGCTATTAGTCGCTTGGGACGAGTATGACGCCGCTCAATGCGGCTACGGGTCAAGCGCGGGGTGCGCGATCCGGACCGCGAGGCGACCCGTCGTCTTCAACTACTTCCTCCAAGTGGGTATGGTTAGGCTTTCCTTATCTAGAGAGGTTCGATGAAACCCGCCCTGGTCGCTGTGTCACTCATGCTGATGACGACGCTCACTGCTGCCGGTTGCAGCAGCGATGACGGCCCGAAGGTCGTTGTCTACAACGCACAGCATGAGCAGCTCCTCGAAGACATCGCTCCGGCTTTCACGGAGAAGACAGGCATCGAGGTTGAGCTGCGCAACGGCAGCGATCCCGAACTCGCCGCTCAGTTGGTCGAAGAGGGTGACGCTTCTCCCGCGGACGTCTTTCTGACCGAGAACTCCCCGGCGATGTCCAGCGTTGAGCGAGCTGGTCTGTTCGCCCCACTCGACGATGCGGCGTTGGCCCCGATCCCGCCGCAGTACCGTCCGGAGAGCGGCCTCTGGACCGGTTTCGTGGCTCGCTCGACCGTCCTCGTCTACAACACCGACCTGGTGGACGTGGCCGACTTGCCGGAGTCGCTCATGGACCTAGCAGACCCGGAGTGGAAGGGCCTGATCTCGTTCTCACCGACGGGCGCGGACTTCCAGGCGATCGTCAGCGCAGTCCTCGACCTCGAAGGCGAAGACGCGACCCGCGAATGGCTGGCCGGCATCAAGGCAAACGGGACGGTGTACGACGGCAACAACGTGGTCCTCGAGTCGGTCAACGCGGGGGAGTCGTCGATCGGAATCATCTACCACTACTACTGGTACCGCGATCAGGAGGAGTCCGGGGAAGTCAGCGACAACACCGAACTCTATTTCTTCGGCGACCAGGACCCGGGCGCGTTTCTCAGCGTCTCCGGCGCGGGCGTCCTGGCGTCCGCCGACCATGCGGACGAGGCACAAGAGTTTGTCGCCTACCTGACGAGCGAAGAGGGTCAGCAGAAACTGGCAGACAGCTATGCCCTCGAATACCCGCTCAACCCCGCCGTGCAGCTGCGCGAGCCGGTCAAGCCCTTCGATGAGCTCGAACCTCCCTTGGTCGCAGTCTCGGACCTCGACGGTGAGAAGGTGGTCGACCTGATGACGGAGGCAGGGTTCCTCTGACCGGAATCGCACGGGAAGACGATCGTGCCCCGCTGGTCCTGCTGGCGGTGGCTCTGGCGATCTCCGCAGTGAGCCTGGTGCCGCTCGGGTACGTCGTGGTCACCACGGTCCAGCTAGGCCCGGTCGAGGCATACGAGTTCCTTGCTCGTCCGCGAGTGGGTGACCTACTCACCAACACGGTCCGCCTGCTCATCGGCGGTGTCGCGCTGAGCGCATTCCTCGGCGTCGGCGCAGCGTGGGTCGTAGAACGGACCGACATCCCAGCGCGCGGCCTGTGGCACGGAGTCATGGCCGCCCCGCTCGCCGTGCCGGCCTTCGTCAACGGATATGGCTGGGTATCCGTGACCCACGCGGTCCAGAGCTTTTGGGGTGCGGTGTTGGTTGTGAGCCTCTCCTACTACCCCCTCGTCTATCTGCCAACCGTTGCCGCGCTTCGTCGTTTGGATCCGGGACTGGAGGAAGTCGCGGCGCTGACCCGACCCCCGAGAACGGTCTTCTGGACAGTCGTCCTGCCGACCATCAGCCCGGCTGTGCTTGGCGGTTGTCTTTTGGTGGGTCTGCACCTGCTCGGGGAGTACGGCGCACTTCAACTTCTCAACTATCCGACCTTGACCACGGGCATCCTGGATCAGTACCGCTCGACCTTCAACGGTCCGGCTGCCGGTTTGCTGGCTTCGGTGCTGGCGATCTTCTGCCTGGCCCTGCTAGCCCTCGAGCTTGCGGCACGCGGCAGTCGCCGACGTTTCAGAGTCGGAGCGGGTGCGCCCCGGCCCAACATCCCCCGGTCCGGCCGGCCGGGCACGGACGGCGTACCTCTTCGGCCTGAGCACCCTGGCGTGTCTAGCGCTCGGCGTCCCGCTAGTCAGCCTCACCCGGTGGCTGGTGCGCGGCACGTCCACCACCCTCCCGGCAGGCGACCTGTCGAGCGCTACAGCCACGACCATCGCGCTAGCCGTCGTCGGCGGGGTGGTCGCCACCGCGGCCGCCGTACCCGCCGCGTGGCTAGCTGTGCGGCACCGCGGGCTGGTCCCCACCCTGGTGGAGCGCAGCAGCTACACCGCCAACGCGTTGCCCGGAATCGTCGTGGCCCTGGCGCTCGTGACCGTGTCCATCCAGCTCGTGCCGACGCTCTACCAGACTCTTCCGGTGCTGGTCATCGCCTACGCGATCCTCTTCCTGCCGCGGGCGATGGTGAGCGTCCGGTCGTCCTTGGAACTCGCGCCGCCGAGCCTTGAGGACGTAGCGCGTTCGCTCGGCTGCAGTCGGCTCGGCGCGGCCCGGCGGGTGACTCTGCCGCTCATGGTTCCCGGGCTGGCGGCGAGCCTGGCACTCGTTGCGCTCGCAGTGAGCACCGAGTTGACGGCCACGCTCCTGCTTGCACCGACCGGTGTCTCGACGTTGGCGACCGAGTTCTGGTCACGGGCGTCAGCCGTTGAGTACGGCGCTGCGGCACCGTATGCATTGCTGCTGATCCTGCTCTCGGTGCCCGCCACCTGGCTGCTCGGCCACCTCGCGACGAGGTCGACGCGATGACGGCACTGGAGGTCACGTCGCTCACCCGATCGTTCGGGAGCCAGCGGGTGCTTGACTCGGTCGACTTGATCGTCGAGTCCGGAGTGACGGCAATCCTGGGTCCCTCGGGGTGTGGCAAGACGACCCTGTTGCGCCTCCTCGCGGGTTTTCTCGAGCCGGAAGAGGGCACCATCAGGATCGATGGTCGTGAGGTCGTCGGCGCAGGTCGTTCGGTGGCGCCGCGTGACCGCAGAGTCGGCTACGTACCCCAGGAGGGAGCCCTGTTCCCTCACCTCGACGTCACGGCAAATGTGGGGTTCGGTGTGCCTCGCCACCTCGGCCGTGACGCTCGCAAAGCTCGGATCGCGGAGATGTTGGACTTGGTGGAGTTGCCCTCGTCACTATCGGCGCGTTTTCCGCACGAGCTCTCCGGTGGGCAACAGCAACGCGTGGCCGTGGCCCGCGCGCTTGCTCCGGCGCCGGGGCTCGTGCTCCTCGATGAGCCGTTCTCCTCACTCGACGCCGGCCTCCGTGAGGACACGGGGCGTGCGGTCGTTCGGGCCGTGCGGGCTGGCGGCGCCGCAGCGCTTCTCGTGACGCACGACCAGGGCGAGGCGCTCTCCCTCGCCGACCAGGTCGCGGTGATGTCGAGTGGGCGCTTCCTCCAGGTGGCGTCGCCCTCGGAGCTCTACCTCACTCCCGCAAGCGTGCAAGTCGCGGCGTTCATCGGCCACGCCACGATGCTCGGGGGGTACGCCGATAACGGATCGGTGGAGTGCGACCTTGGGCGTGTTTGGGTCAACCATCGGTCTCTGACCGGGCCCGTCGTACTCGCTCTGCGCCCCGAGCAGGTGGTCGTCACGGCTGTTGGTACGCCGGGGGTCGGGGGGCGGGTCATCGATGTCAGCTTCTTCGGCCACGACGCCACCGTGCGGGTCGCAGTGAACGGGAGTGAGAGCCTCGTGATCGCTCGCACGCCGGCGGACGCAGTTCCGACGGCCGGTGACGAAGTGTGCCTCAGCGTGGCCGGCATCGTCACCGCATTCGCGAAGGACTCGGCCGATGACAGCTGACCTACAGGCGGATCGGCCGCTCATCCTGTCGGGCGGCGCGACCGACGCCGCGCTCATTTGCGGCAATGGAACGCTCACCTACGGTGATCTGACTGATCGGGTCGATCGTGTTCGTGCCGTGCTGGGCGACCAACGACGTCTGATCCTGCTGGAGGCCGCCAATGATGTGCCCTCCGTCGTGACCTATCTGGCCGCCCTGGCTGGACGACACCCGGTCATCATCGTCGCTCCGGGGGAGGCCGACAGGCACGCGGAAATCCTCGACCGATACAAACCGGACGTCGTCCACCGCGCGGGCGACGACGGGCCGGTCGTGCTCGGGTCGCGCCCTCGCCACGACCTGCATCCCGAACTGGCAGTCCTGCTGAGCACTTCTGGCACCACTGGATCACCGAAGTTGGTCCGACTCTCCCGGTCCAACATCGTTGCGAACGCCCAGAGCATCGGGGAGTACCTCCACCTACGCCCAACTGACCGGGGAATGACCTCGCTGCCCCTGCACTACTGCTACGGGCTCTCCGTACTCAACAGCCACCTGGCCACGGGCGGGGCCGTGGTCCTGACGGACCTGTCCGTTGCCGATGAATGCTTCTGGGAACTGGCCATCGCGCGCCGGTGCGACAAGTCTGGCTGCGGTTCCGTACACCTTCGACCTGCTCGATGCCACCGGCTTCGAGCATCGAGACGTGCCGAGCCTTCGGTTCATCACTCAAGCGGGAGGACGGCTGGCCCCCGACCGGGTGGCGTCGTACGCCGCCATGGGCCGCCGCATGGGCTGGGACCTCTTCGTGATGTACGGGCAGACAGAGGCCACCGCGCGGATCGCCTACCTGCCTCCGGACCAGGCCGAGGCGCGGCCAGCGTCGATCGGGATTCCCATCCCCGGGGGAAACCTGCATCTGGAGCAGGTGCCGGACATCGACATGCCGGGTGTCGGCGAACTCGTCTACACCGGACCGAACGTGATGATGGGATACGCAGAGGAAGCCGCTGACCTCGCCGCTGGCCCCGAACTGGCAAACCTGCGGACGGGCGACCTTGCTCGCCAGGCGGACGACGGACTTTGGGAGATCACCGGTCGGCTGAACCGCTACGCGAAGGTCTTCGGACTGCGTATCGATCTTGACCGTCTGGAGACTCAACTCGACACCGGCGGCGTGCAGGCAAAGGTGGTGGCGACCGAAGACCGTGTGCACGTGTTCGTCGAACGCGCCAGGGTTGGCGTCAGGGCGGGGGCACTGGCCGCGGAACTCTTGGCGATACCTCCCACAGCAGTGGTCACCACCCGCGTCGAGTCATTCCCGCGGACACCGTCGGGCAAGACCGACCACGCCGCGCTGAGCCGACAGGCCGAGTTGGTTGGCCGGGACCGGGTCGGAAGCCGACGAGATCGCCGGGCTACCCCCGAGTCGGTGCGCGACCTGTACGCCGAACTGTTGGGTAGGCCCGACGCGACGACGGCGAGCAGTTTCGTGGACCTCGGCGGTGATTCGCTGTCATACGTCGAAGTCTCGATTCGACTCGGTGAACATCTCGGGAAGCTGCCGGGTGAGTGGCCACGCCGGTCGCCCGAGCAACTGGCGGTGGAAGCAGTTCCCCGACGCCGGTTCGTCGTGCCGGTCGAGGCATCGGTCGTGCTTCGGGCACTCGCCGTCACGATGATCATCACAACCCATGCGGACGTCGTTCAACTCCAGGGCGGGGCACACATCCTGCTCGCCGTTGCTGGGCTTCAATCTTGCCCGGTTCCAGCTCAGAGTGCCCGGCCGTCGACAGCGGGTCAACGCGATTCTGCGCAGTGCGGCGTCGGTGGCGGTCCCTACGTTCTTGTGGATCAGCCTGGTTGAGCTCATCGAGGGAGAGAAGATCCCGCTCTCGGCGGTCTTTCTCGACTGGTCTGCTCGGCAGCGAGACCTGGAATGAAGATTGGCAGTACTGGTTCCTCGAGGTGCTGGTCTGGGGACTGCTCGGCGTCGCCGCCTTGCTCTCCTGGCCGCTTGCCGACCGATGGCAACGGGGTCATCGTTTTGCCACGGCGATCCTGTTGCTCGTCGGAGCACTCGTCGCTGCGCTATGCCCTGGTGGGGATCGAGGCGGGGCCGATCGAGCGCTACGAGTTGGGGCCCGGTGATGTGGTGCCTCTTCCTCGGTTGGGCCGTGGCCGAGGCTCAGTCGACCCGGCAACGACTCCTTGTCGGCTTGATCGTCCCGTTCGCGACGATCGGCTTCTTCGGCGACCTCCAACGTGAGGTTCTCGTTGCCGCCGGCGATCCTGATCCTTCTCCTGGTTCCCACGATGCCGATCCCGCGCATGTTGGCGGCCCTCTGCGGGTTGTGGCTGGCGCCTCGATGTGGATCTACCTGACGCAGTGGGAGGTGTATCCGGAACTGGAGGACGCCGGCCATCCCTACATCGCCATTGTCGCGTCGCTGGTCGTGGGTGTTGCCTTCAATGCTGCCTACGTCATAGGTCGCAACATCGTGCGCGAACGATTCGCGCGTCGCCTAGCCTGAGCGCGCGCCAACGCCGTGCACGGCGAATCTTCGATTGGCGCGTACGCCGTACTGCTCTGGACGCCGACGCCCTTCGGCGACCACGATGGCCGCCATGGGTAGCTACCGAACGACGTACGACGCATCCATCGACCACCCGGAGGAATTCTGGGCGGAGCAGGCCAAACTGATCGACTGGATCAAGAAGCCCAAGCAGATTCTCGACTCGTCCAAGGCGCCGCTCTATCGGTGGTATCCCGACGGCACCCTCAACACCTGCTTCAACGCGCTCGATCGCCATGTCGCCGCCGGGCATGCGCGACCGCACTGCGCTGATCTACGACTCCGCGGTGACCGGCAGCAAGCGCACGATCAGCTACGCCGATCTGCTCGCGGACGTGGCGGCATTCGGCGGCGTGCTCAACGCGCACGGCGTCGGCAAGGGCGATCGGGTGATCATCTACATGCCGATGATCCCCGAGGCAGTGGTCGCCATGTTGGCGTGCGCACGCATCGGCGCGGTCCACTCGGTGGTCTTCGGTGGTTTCGCGCCGGCCGAACTCGCGCTGCGGATCGATGACGCGCTGCCCGTGGTCGTCGTGACCGCCTCGTGCGGCATCGAGCCGACCCGGGTCATCGAGTACAAGCCGATGATCGATCGAGCGCTCGAGTTGGCCACCCACGCTCCGGCATCCGTGATCCTCAAGCAGCGTCCCGAGGTCGAGGCAACGCTGGTCGAGGGCAGGGACTACGACTGGGACCTGATGATGCAGGTCGGGCGGCAGAACCCGGCGGCCTGTGTCGAGGTGGCGGCGACCGATCCGCTCTACATCCTCTACACGTCCGGCACCACGGGAAAGCCGAAGGGGATCGTCCGCGACAACGGCGGTCACGCGGTGGCGATGGCCTGGTCGCTGCCGGCGATCTACGGCACCCGGGCCGGCGAGGTGTGGTGGTCCGCCTCCGACGTCGGCTGGGTCGTCGGCCACTCCTACATCGTCTATTCGCCGCTGATCTGCGGCGCGACGACGGTGCTCTACGAAGGAAAGCCGGTGGGCACGCCGGACGCCGGGCGCGTTCTGGCGGATCATCGACGAGTACGCCGTCACCGGGCTCTTCACGGCACCGACCGCGATTCGTGCGATCAAGAAGGAGGATCCGGACGGCGCCCTGCTCGCGGCGTACGACATCTCCTCGCTGCGCACCCTCTTCCTCGCCGGCGAGCGCCTGGATCCGGACACCTATCACTGGGCGACCGAACGGCTCGGCGTCCCGGTCGTGGACAACTGGTGGCAGACCGAGACCGGTTGGCCGATCGCGGCGAACCTGCGTGGCCTCGATCCGATGCCGATCAAGCCGGGCTCCCCGTCGGTGCCGGTGCCGGGCTACGACGTCCAGATCCTCGATGAGCACGGCCAGCCGGTCGGCGCGGACGTGGAGGGAGCGATCTGCCTCAAGCTGCCGATGCCGCCCGGCACGTTGCCGACCTTGTGGGGTGACGACGACCGGTACGTCGCGTCGTACCTCTCCGCCTTCGACGGCTACTACCTCTCCGGCGACGGCGGCTTCATCGACGCGGACGGCTACGTCTACGTCATGGGCCGGACCGACGACGTCATCAACGTCGCCGGCCACCGGCTGTCCACGGGTTCGATGGAGGCGGTGATCGCGCAGCATCCGGCCGTGGCCGAGTGCGCGGTCATCGGTGTCACAGACACTCTCAAGGGCCAGTTGCCGCGCGGACTGGTTGTGCTCAAGGCCGGGAGCGGACATCGATCCAGATGACCTCCGAGCCGAACTGGTGGCGATGGTTCGCGACCAGATCGGTGCCGTGGCTGCTTTCAGGGAGGTCGCAGTGGTCGGCGGACTCCCCAAGACCCGCTCGGGCAAGATCCTGCGCAAGACGATGCGCGAATTGGCGGACGGCAAGGAACCGGTCGTCCCATCGACCATCGAGGATGAGTCGGTGCTCGATCGATTGCGCCCTGCGCTGCGACCCGGAAGGCTAGAGGTCGAGGACCATGCCTTCATAAGCGACGGTGGCGAAGCCGGTGCTGCAGAACTGCTCGCGGATCATGTCCAGCGCATCGTCCGTGCGGTGCGGTCCATGGTGGAACAGCACCAGCGACTTGGCGTTCACCTTCTCGGCCAGGTTGATGGCCTCGTCGATGGTCGCGTGGCCGTAGTCGACGGCCCGAGGGCGCTCGTCGGCAAGGAACTGCGCGTCCTCGATGAGGACGTCGACACCATCCATGGCGGCCATCGCCTCATCCGTGACGCCAGCCGCCGGAGCGTGGTCGGGCACGTACGCGAACGACGTGTCTCCGACCTGCACGCGGTATCCGAAGCTGCGGCCGCCCTTGTGTGCGACGTCGAACGGCATGACCTCGAAACCCTCAACGGTCAGTGGGGTCGCATCGATGGCGTTGAAGGTCCAGTGCCCTTTCAGCCCCGCAGGGGTGATCGGGAACGACGGCGGCGACATCATCTGGGACAGCAGGTCGAATCCAGTCCGCCCATCCTCGTCCGGGATGTACAGGTCGACCCTGGCGTCGACACGGTCGCCTGCGGCGAAGAAGGGGATCCCTTGGACGTGATCCCAGTGCAGATGGCTCAGCATGATGGATCCGTCGAAGGCAGCACCCTGGAGAAGCGTGGTCAGGGATCGGATCCCCGTGCCCGCGTCCAACGCGAGGACCGGCGCGGAGGCGGCGTCCGAGGCCACCACAACACACGAGGTGTGCCCGCCGTAGCGCACGAAGTCAGGGCCCGGGGAGGGCGTGGAACCACGCACTCCGAGGAAGGTCAGCCGCATATTCTCTCCTCAGCCCGGACTGATTCGGCTCTCTGCCGACGCTGCACCTGTAACATTCTACGGGGCAATATCCGCCCACCGAGTCAGGCCGATAGGAGACATGACCGACCTGCGCCGGCACGTCCCTCCCATCACGTTGGTGTGGGACGACGAGACGCCCGGCGAGTTGTGGCGGGTCGTGGACGGCACGCTCGTGTTCGCCGACGTCTCGGGCTTCACGGCTCTGACCGAGAAGTTGTCGCGGCGCGGCCGGATCGGCGCCGAGGAGATCGTCGAGACGCTGAACCGGGTGTTCGGTCCGATGCTCCGGATCGCCGCGACGCGCGGTGGGGAGTTGCTCAAGTTCGGCGGCGATGCGCTGCTCTTCCTCTTCCGTGGAGACGACCACACCGAGCAGGCATGTGACGCCGCCGTCGAGATGCGCACTGCCCTCCGGCAGGCCGCGGCCGTGCCCACTTCGGTGGGGCGGCTCTCGCTGAAGATGTCGGTCGGGATCCACTCCGGGGACATCCACCTGTTCCTCGTGGGAGCCCCGACGCGTGAACTGCTCATCCTTGGCCCGGGTGCGACCTCGACCGCCCTGGCCGAGAAGGCGGCGGAGGCCGGGGAGATCGTGGTCAGCACCGAGACCGCCGCCCGACTGGCCCCCGGCGCTGTTCGGCTCCGCGAGGACGGCGCGCTGCTGCTGCGGCGGCGTACCGCGCACTCGGCGCCCGGCCGCGAGTCGACGCTTCCAGAGGTCGATCGCGAGCGTGTCCGCGGCCTGTTCCCCGAAGATCTGGGCGAATACCTTGACCTCGGCATCCCTGATCCAGAGCATCGCGTCGCGAGCATCGCCTTCGTCAAGTTCTCCGGCACCGACGCATTGTTGGCCGGCCCCGGACCCGATGTCCTGGCCGAGGCGCTGCACCGAACCGTCAGCCTGGTCGAGGAGGCGCTGGCCCCCGAGTCGATCAGCCTGCTCGCCACCGACCTGGACAGCGACGGCGGCAAGTTCTTCCTTGGCTCGGGCATCCCAACCTCGTTCGAGGACAACGAAGGTCGGATGCTTCGCGCCCTGCGTCGGATCGCCGACTCGGACGCGCCGTTGCCGCTGCAGTTGGGCGTCAACCGCGGGCACGTGTTCGCCGCTGAGGTCGGGATCCCCGAGCGTGGCGCCTACACCGGCATGGGCGACACCACGAACACCGCGGCCCGCATCATGTCCAAGGCGCCGGCGGGCGTGTTGTTCGCGCATCCATCCGTCCTGGAGCATTCGCGCACGCGGTTCGCCGTACAACCGGCCGGACCGTTCCCGATGAAAGGCAAGGCCGTCACCGCTACTGGTCTACGAGGTCGGCGAGGAGTTGGACACCGCCGAGGAGGCGACGGCTGACGTCGCGATTGCCGTTCCTCGGGCGTGACGAGGATCTCGCCACGTGTGATGGCCGTGCTCGACGGTGCCCTCCTCGGAGCTGGGGGAGTCATCACCATCGCCGGCGCGACGGGACATGGGCAAGTCCCGTTTGGCCTACGAGGCGGTCCGAGCGACATCTGGGGCCCAGGTGGTCGTCGTCCGGGCGGAGCCGTATGGCGCGGCGAGCGCCTATCGAGTGTTCCGTGACCCCCTCCGGCGCCTCCTAGGGCTGAGCGTGACACACCCGAGGCGATGGGCCAGGCACTGCTGGCGACTCTCGCAAGGGTCGCCCCCGACTTGCAACCGATGGCTCCACTTCTCGCCGACGTGGTCCAGGTGGACGTGCCCAACACCCCCGAGGTCGACCAGACTCGACCCGCAGTTTCGGCCCGACAGATTGGCCGACGCCATTGTGCGGCTGGTCGACGAGGCGATGCCCGGGCCACTGATCTTGGTCGCCGAGGAGGCGCACTGGGCTGATGCCGCCTCGGCCCGGCTGCTCGACCGGCTGGGTGCTGCCAGCGCAGGTCGACCCTGGGCTGTGATCGCCGTACGACGTGGAGAGGAGGGTGGATTCGCGCCGGCTCGTGGAACGCGCATCACCTTGGATCCGCTGCCGACCGACGTCATGGAACGCCTGGTGATCGCTGCGACGGAGGCAACGCCGCTGAGGCCGCACGAGATCGCGGCCGTCGTCGACCGCGCCCAGGGCAACCCGCTGTTCGTCGAGGAGGTCACCAGGGTCGCCATCGACACCGGCTCGCTGGACACTCTTCCCGAGTCGGTTCAGGCCGTGATGAGCGCCCAGATCGACCTGCTCCAACCCGATGCGCGGCGGGTCCTGCGCTACTGCGCGGTTCTGGGCCGAAGCTTCCGCGAAGAGGTGCTGCATCGGACCTTGGCCACCGATGGGCTGGTGGCCGATGAGTCGACCTTCAGCAGTCTCGGCACGTTCCTGCAGGCGGACGGTCCGGACCGTTGGCGATTCCGCAACAGCCTGGTTCGGGATGCTGCCTACGAAGGCTTGGCCTACCGGATCCGCAGTCGACTTCACCGGGCTGCCGGTCGAGACGCTGGAGGCGATCAGCACCGATCTGGATGCCGACTCCCCGACTCTCGCGTTGCACTTCTGGCGGTCCGGAGACGCCGAGCGTGCCTGGCGCTTCGCCCAGATGGCTGGGCAGTTGGCACGCGAGTCCTACGCCAACGTCGACGCCGCGGCGCAGTACGAACGCGCTCTCGAGGTCAGTCGACGAGTTCCCGACATCACAGACGCCGAGCGCGCCGCGACCTGGGCGATTCTTGGCGATCTGCGCGAGCTCTCCGGAGTCTTGGATGGATCCGTGGACGCGTACCGGCGGGCCGCCACATTGTCGACGGATCCGGCCAGCAAAGCCGAGTACATGGCCCGCCGAGCTCGGGTGCACAGCAGGGCTGGTGCGCCCGCGACGGCGCTGCGCACGGTGGCGGCCGCTCGAAGGCTTCTTCAGCAGGTCCCTAGCGACACCGCCAGCCGGATCAACGTCCGCTTGGACTACCTCACAGCCGTGGCCCGGCTCGGTCAGGAGAAGCCGCGCGAAGGACGGGATTGGGCTGAACGTGCGGCCACGTCCGCACGGGAGATCGACGACTGGTACACCCTGGTCAGGGCGCTGAACGCCATGGATTTCGCGGACCAGCAGTTGGGCCGCAGCGGGGTCGGCGCGCACACCCGCGAGGCGCTCGAAATCAGCATGGCGCACGGAGATGCGCCGCAGGAGTCCGTTGCCCGGGCGAACCTGGGGGTGTTGGCGTTCTATGCGGGCCGCTGGGCGGAGGCCCTCGATTGGCTGAGGAGCAGCAGCAGGGTCGCCATCGAGGCCGGCAACGACTTCGGTGCCGCCGAGACCGACCTCACCTACGCTGACATCTTGATCCACCAGGGGAGCTTGGACGAGGCCGAGGGGGTACTACGGAACGCCTCACGGGTGCTGCGTGCCTCAGGCATCGAGGAGTACGCCGCGCATGCACAGATGCTCCAAGCCCGCATCCATCTGGCGCGCGGCGAACTTGATCACCGCAGAGGAGCAGGCTGCGGCGTCCGTCGCCGAGTTCACCGCCATGGGCAACGCGGTGGACGCTCTGGAGGCCAGCCTTGTTCGTGCCGAGGTCGCCATCGAGGCCGGACGACCGCAGGACGCCCTCACGATCGTGGACGAGGCGCATCGGGCAGCACCCGAAGAAGCGGCCGCGCTCGAGGCACGAAGCCAAGTGGCTCGCAGCAGAGCCCTGCTGCTCCTCGGACGACTCGACGAGGCGGGCAGGGCCATCGTGGCTGGGCTCACGGCAGCACGCGACCAAGACCTCCCCTATGAGGAAGCACTCCTCCTGCGGGCCCGAAGCCAGTGGCGCGCACGCGTCGATGGACAGGCTTCAACAGAGGAGTCCCTCTCCGATGAGGCCGAGGCAATCCGATTGCTGGCAAACCTCGGTGCCAAGGTCTGAGGGACCTTGGCACCGACGAACCTTGGCACCGCCGACTAGAGGCGCATCTTCGCATCACCGATGAGGAAGATGGTGTCCGAGATGATGACCTCAGTCGCGCTGACCGTTGCACTCCGGGTGCTGATGCAGGCGAATTGCTTTCCACGCAGGTCCGGCTCGTAGTCCTCGGTCAGCAGGTTGATGTCCGAGATCCCCAGTGAGCCGTTGCCCTGGATAACGACGTAGGAAGGGCAGAACTGCAACTCGGTTTCATTCGGGGCCCCGACCTCAAAGTCGACGAACGCCGGGAGGAGTGAGGTGGAGGGAGTGGGTGAGCCCGGGAGCTTCCAGTCCACATCCAATACGAACTGAGCAGTCGGATCCACGTCCAGCGGCTTGAGGAACTGCACCTGCGTGTCACCGCTCGTGAGCGTGGCACCGAAGTCGACGCACTGGCCGGGAGTCACGCTCCCGACGTACTCCACGCTGGTGGTGCCGTCGACCAGGGTGGTTCCCGGCTCGCAGGTGAACACCGTCTCAACGTCCCCGACGAGGTCGAACGTCGTTGGAGCCGTGCCCGCGTCGGCGCCGCCCTCGAGCGAGAAACTGCCTTTCACGGTCTTGAGCTGGAGGGTGTCGAAGAGCCCGGTAGGTGCGATGTCCCACTTGCAGTTGCCGTTGTCAGCCACGTTGCAACTGGCCGATCCTTGTGTGAGTTCGAAAGTCCCCACGGTCACCGCACCCAATTTGGCCGTGGCCTGAACCTTCGCCTTGGAACCGAAGAATGACCGCACTTCGATATCCAGGGAGGCGCTGGAGGCGGCGACCGGTTGTCCTGCGAACTTCAGATCGGCGCCGAGTTTGAGTTCCAGCGTCTCGGTGCTGCTGAAGGAGACGAAGTCGACCTTGTTGCACAGGAGGGCATTGGAAGTCTCGATGACACCAATGGAATCGTCCTTGAAGCCGACCTTGCGCACGGTGGACCCCTGCAGACCCTTGAAGGTCAGGAGGTTCTTTCCTGCGCTGGCCAGATCGCATGCCCCTGTTGTCGACAAGGACTGGGTATCTGCGCCGTAGGTGATCTGGTCGACCGCACCGGTCTTCAAGACCAACTGTCCGACGGGCCCCTTGATGGTGTCCGCTGACGCCGGCAGAACTGCGAGCACGCTCCCGGCCGCCAGGGCCAGTGATGCGGCGAGTGCCAGCACCTTGATTCCACGCTTACCGAACATCGGATCCTCCAGGGTGTATTTAGTGCCGAAAGGCTACCGCGGGTGAACGCTCGAATGTGGCCTCTTTGGTGAAGTCTTGAGTGGCGATTCAAGCCCGCCCAACTCGCTCCGTAACTCACCGGTAGGTCGACTTCGCGCCTGCTGAGAGAATTGGCGCCGTGAGTAAACGCCGCGACGTCGTGATCCTGGGTTCAACCGGGTCTATCGGAACACAGGCCCTCGACATCGTTCGAGCCAACCCCGATCGATTTCGAGTCGTCGGGCTCACGGCCGGTGGAGCCAATCCGGAACTGTTCGACGCGCAGGTGAGCGAGTTCGCCCCGGCGTACTCCGGGCTCGGTGAGGACGCCAGTGTCGAAGCGGCCGGACAACCAGTCGATGTGGTGCTCAATGGCATCACCGGCGCTGTCGGGCTTCGGCCAACCCTCGCAGCCCTCGATGCCGGCAACACCCTCGCGCTCGCCAACAAGGAGTCGCTCATCATCGGCGGCGCGGTCGTCACCGGCCGAGCCAGACCTGGGCAGATCGTGCCGGTTGACAGCGAACATTCGGCCCTGGCGCAATGCCTGCGCGGCGGTGCCGCCGAGGAGGTACGACGACTGGTGCTGACCGCGAGTGGCGGGCCGTTTCGTGGTCGCACGCGAGCTGAACTGACACACGTCACTCCGGACGAGGCGCTGGCACATCCGACGTGGAGCATGGGTCCCGTCGTGACGATCAACTCGGCGACGCTGGTCAACAAGGGACTCGAAGTGATCGAGGCCCATCTCTTGTTCGGTATCCCCTTCGACGACATCGAGGTCGTCATTCATCCCACGTCCGTTGTGCACTCGATGGTGGAGTTCCGGGATGGTTCGACGCTCGCCCAGGCGAGTCCGCCCACCATGCTGATCCCGATCGCGCTGGGTCTCGGCTGGCCGGAGCGCGTGTCGAATGCCGCGCCAGCGGTGGACTGGAGGACCGCACAGACCTGGGAGTTCGCGCCGCTCGATGACGAGGCCTTCCCGGCGGTGGCCCTGGCACGTGCGGCAGGCAGACGTGGTGGCACGGCGCCGGCCGTCTACAACGCGGCCAACGAAGTGTGTGTCGAGGCCTTCCGAGAGGGCCGACTCGCGTTCGTCGACATCGTGCCGACGATTGCGGCCACGTTAACCGGTGAAGGCGTACTCTCAAGTGAGGAAATGACAGTTGACGGCGTACTCACCGCCGACGCCTGGGCTCGCAAAGAGGCCACCCGATTGATCACGACTCACACCGCAGAAAGGCAGAGCCCCACCCGATGACCGCCGTGTACTACACCTTGGGTCTGCTGATCTTCTTCGGCGCCATCTTGGCCTCGATCGGTCTGCACGAGTTGGGGCACATGATTCCGGCCAAGAAGTTCGGCGGGAAGGTCACGCAGTACTTCATCGGGTTCGGCCCGACGGTCTGGTCCCGACAGGGTGGTGAGACGGAGTACGGCGTCAAGGCGATCCCGCTCGGTGGGTACGTCAAGATCGTCGGAATGCTGCCCCCGGGCAAGGGCGACGAAGGCGATCGCGTGCGCGATTCCAACACGGGTTTCTTCACCCAGATCATCTCCGACGCCCGCTCAGCGGAATGGGACCAGATCAAGCCAGAGGACAGCGATCGCCTCTTCTACAAGATGGCCTGGTGGAAGAAAGTCACCGTCATGTCCGGGGGGCCGATGGTCAACTTGGCGATCGCCTTCTTCCTGTTCGGTGCCGTGTTCGCCACCTACGGCAACATCTCCGATGTCAAGGCGACGACGACGATCAGCTATGTGTCCCCATGCGTCGTGAAGTACGCCGAGGACGGGCGCGAGTGCACACCCGATGACCCCGCGACTCCGGCCATTCAGGCAGGGCTCCAGAACGGGCGACCAGATCGTGGCGTTCAACGGCACCCAGGTCGATTCGTGGGAACAGTTGCAGCCGCTGATCCGCGGAAATGACAACGGAGCCGCCGAGATCACCTACCTCCGGGACGGCGTTTCGATGACCGGGGTCGACGAACACGACGGTGCAAGCCCGACCGACATCGGCCACGGACGAATCCCTCACACAGGTGGGCTTCCTGGGCGTGTCACCCGAGACCTATCTCGGCAACCGGTGGCGCGTTGTACACGCTTGAGGAAATGGGCGGGATGGCGCTCACGACCGTCCAGTCGCTGGTCAGCCTGCCCGCCAAGGTGGGGCACGTGGCGCTCGCGATCGTCGGTGTCGAGGAGCGCGACCCGGAAGGTCCGATCAGCGTGGTCGGCGGCGGTCGGATCGCCGGTGAGACCGCCGCCAGCGAGGCTTTCCCGATCAAGGAGAAGGTCGTCTTCCTCGTGATGATCATCGCGGGGTTCAACCTCTTCATCGGGTTGTTCAACTTCATTCCGCTGCTTCCGCTGGACGGTGGGCACGTTGCGGGTGCGCTCTACGAGGCCACTCGGCGCGGCTTTGCCCGCCTGACCGGGCGTCCCGATCCGGGCTACGCCGACGTCGCGAAACTGCTGCCGATCGCGTACGTCGTGGCCAGCGCGCTGTTGGTGATGGGCGTCATTTTGATCATCGGCGACCTCGTCGTACCCGTCCATCTCCCGACTTAGTCGATCCACTCCTGGGCCGCGTAGCCTATACACATGACAGTTGCGTCGACATCCAGCGGCACCTCAATCGGGTTGGGGATGCCTGCCCTGCCTCCGCCCGTGCTCGCTCCTCGACGCAAGACCCGGCAGATCAACGTCGGCAAGGTCGGGGTCGGCAGCGAGTCCCCGATCTCGGTCCAGTCGATGTGCACCACGCTCACCGCTGACATCAACTCCACGCTCCAGCAGATCGCCGAGCTCACGGCTTCCGGTTGCGACATCGTGCGCGTCGCCTGTCCCAGCCAGGACGACGCCGAGGCCCTGCCCGCCATCGCGACGAAGTCGCAGATCCCGGTGATCGCGGACATCCACTTCCAGCCGAAGTACGTCTTCGCCGCGATCGACGCCGGCTGCGCCGCCGTACGCGTCAATCCTGGCAACATCCGCCAGTTCGACGATCAGGTCAAGCAGATCGCGGCCGCGGCCAAGGATCAGGGGTACGTCGATCCGGATCGGAGTCAACGCCGGCTCCCTCGACAAGCGGATCTACGCGAAGTACGGCAAGGCGACGCCCGAAGCACTCGTCGAATCGGCAGTCTGGGAGGCCAGCCTCTTCGAGGAGCACGACTTCCACGACTTCAAGATCTCCGTGAAGCACAACGACCCCGTGGTGATGGTGCGGGCCTACGAACTCCTCGCCGAGGCCGGGGATTGGCCGCTGCACCTGGGGGTTACCGAGGCTGGGCCGGCGTTCCAAGGCACGATCAAGTCGTCGGTCGCCTTCGGTTCGTTGTTGAGCAAGGGCATCGGCGACACGATCCGGGTTTCGCTTTCGGCGCCTCCGGTCGAAGAGGTCAAGGTCGGCTTGCAGATCCTCGAGTCTCTCAACCTGCGCCCGCGTCGCCTCGAGATCGTCTCGTGTCCCTCATGCGGACGCGCCCAAGTGGACGTCTACACGTTGGCCGAGCAGGTCACCGCCGGGCTGGAGGGCCTTGAGGTGCCACTTCGGGTGGCGGTCATGGGTTGCGTCGTCAACGGTCCGGGTGAGGCTCGCGAGGCCGATCTCGGCGTGGCCAGCGGCAATGGCAAGGGCCAGATCTTCGTCAAGGGCGAGGTGATCAAGACGGTGCCTGAGTCGCAGATCGTGGAGACCTTGATCGAGGAAGCCATGCGGTTGGCCGAGGACATGGAGCCGATCGAGGGCACTTCCGCCGCGGTGAGCGTCTCCTAAAGCGTCGTGAGTGCGTAGGCTCGGCCAGTGCTCTCCACGCGACGAGGTATCCGCCCGCTGGGCGCGGCGGATCTGGATGACTTCTTGGCCCTCGCCGCCCGCGACCCCGTCATCAACGTGTTCGCCGACTACCGCGCGCGATCGACCAAACTCGAGCCGAAGTGGCTCGGCGGTGAGATGTGGGGGCGCTTCGCCGACGGCGAGTTGACCGCCGCCTGCCACGTTGGTGCCAACATGGTCCCGGTCCAGGTCGCCACCGAGGACGCGGATTGCCTTCGCCCGTCGGGCCGTGGAACGCCACAGTTACGTGTCCACGATCTTCGGCCCGGAGGACTCGGTGCGGTCGATGTACGACGTACTCGGTCACAACCGGCCGATCCCCAGGGATCTGCGGTGGAGCCAGCCGCACCTTGAGTTGGCCGTACCACCCCTCATCGCGCCGGATCCCGCAGTCCGTCGTACGACGCGCTTCGATCTTGAGACTCTTTATCCCGCGTGTGTTGCGATGTACACCGAGGAGGTGGGTGTCTCGCCCGAGCAGGGCCCCGGCAAGGACCACTATCGGAGCCGGGTCAAGCAACTCATCACCCGCGGGTGGTCGTTCGTTCGGATCGACGATGGACAACTGGTCTTCAAGGCCGAAGTCGCGTGTGTCTCGCCGTACGCCGCCCAGATCCAAGGCGTCTACGTCGCCCCCGAGAGGCGGGGTGAAGGGCTTGCAGCCGCCGGGCATCGCCGCCGTGGTGAAACAGATCCAGGCCGACATCGCCCCGGTCGCCTCGCTCTATGTCAACGAGTGGAACGAACCCGCCCGGCGGGCCTACGCCACCTGTGGCTTCCGCGAATCAGCCCGGTTCGCCACGATCATGTTCCAATAGCGCAACGTCATACGCCGCGTCGCGTATGGCGCTCCGTGCGTATGACGTCCGGCCCGCAACGTCATACGGCCCGTCGCGTATAGCGCTCCGTGCGTATGACGTCCGGTGGGGCAAGTAGCCTTGCGCGCATGATCCTGCGCATGTCCACGTTGTTCGTCCGCACGCTGCGCGACGACCCGGCCGACGCCGAAGTCCCCAGCCACCGACTCCTGGTCCGAGCGGGCTACATCCGTCGCGTGGCGCCCGGGCTCTACTCCTGGTTGCCGCTGGGTTACCGCGTGCTGCGCAAGATCGAGCAGATCATCCGTGACGAGATGGACGAGATGGGCGCTCAGGAGGTGCACTTCCCGGCGCTGTTGCCTCGCGAACCGTACGACGCGACCGGTCGGTGGACGGAGTACGGCCAGGGCATCTTCCGGCTCAAGGACCGCAAGGACAACGACTTCCTGCTCGGCCCCACGCACGAAGAGATGTTCACCCTGCTCGTGAAGGACCTCTATTCGTCCTACAAGGATCTGCCGCTCTCGATCTATCAGATCCAGACGAAGTACCGCGACGAGGCGCGTCCGAGGGCGGGCCTGCTGCGGGGTCGCGAGTTCGTGATGAAGGACTCCTATTCGTTCGACGTCGACGACGCAGGGCTGCAGGCGTCGTACGCCATGCATCGCGATGCCTACATCCGGATCTTCGATCGGCTCGGATTCGACTATGTGATCGTCAAGGCGACCTCGGGGGCCATGGGTGGATCCGGGTCCGAGGAGTTCCTGGCGCGCGCCGAGGTCGGCGAGGACACCTATGTCAGGTGTACGTCGTGTGACTACGCCGCCAATGTCGAGGCCGTCCAGGTGCGCCCGCCCGTGCCGCCCACGGCGGATGAGGTCGCCGCGATTCCGGCCGCCCATGCCGAGGCCACACCGGACACTCCGACGATCGACACCCTGGTGGATCACCTCAACGATGCCTTCCCTCGAACGGATCGGAAGTGGACGGCCGGCGACACCCTCAAGAACGTGCTGGTGATGTTGAAGCACCCCGACGGCACTCGTGAACCGCTCGCGATCGGCATCCCCGGTGATCGGGAGGTCGACCAGAAGCGACTCGAGGGCCAGATGGAGCCGATCGAGATCGAGCCCATGGACGAGGCGGAGTTCGCCCGCCATCCCGCGCTGGTGAAGGGCTACATCGGCCCCGCGGCGCTGGGGGAGAAGAACGCCTCCGGCATCCGGTATGTCGTCGACCCTCGCGTCGTGGACGGATCCTCGTGGGTGACGGGAGCGGATCTGCCCGGGTCGCATGTCATTGATCTCGTGGCCGGGCGCGACTTCGAGGCCGACGGCACGATCGAGGCCGCCGAGGTCCGCGATGGCGATCCCTGCCCCAACTGCGATGGCGGCACGCTCGAGTCCGCACGAGGCATCGAGATGGGTCACATCTTCCAGTTGGGCCGCAAGTACGCCGAGGCGCTCGGCCTCAAGGTGCTCGATGAGAACGGCAAGCTGGTCACCGTCACCATGGGCTCCTATGGCATCGGCCCCTCCCGCGCGGTGGCCGCCATTGCCGAGAACACCCACGACGAGTTCGGGCTGTGCTGGCCACGCGAGGTCTCACCTGCCGACGTACACATCGTTGCCACCGGGAAGGACGAGGCCGTGTTTGCGGCGTCCTCCGCGCTGGCCGAAGAACTCGACGGGCGTGGCATCCAGGTGCTGTATGACGATCGGGTCAAGGTAAGTCCCGGGGTGAAGTTCAAGGACGCCGAACTGATCGGCGTACCCACCATCGTCGTGGTGGGCCGCGGGTTGGCCGATGGCACCGTGGAGATCAAGGACCGGGCGAGCGGCGAGCGCACTGAGGTTGCCGTGGCGGATGCTGCCGGCCGACTCGAGGATCTGGTGCGCGGGCGGTGACTGCGCCGATCAATTCGGGCCCGAACGGAGCGGGCGCTGGGATCGAAGCAGTTCTGTTCGACTGGGGCGGCACCCTGACCCCGTGGCACGACGTCGACTTCGAGGCCGAGTCGCGCGCCCTGGCAGCGGCCGTGATTGCACCTGCAAGTGTGGCGACCGAGTCGGATCCTGCCGAGCATGCCAGACGCCTGGAGCTGGCGAACCAGACGGTGTGGTCGTGGTCGCGGGACCATCAACGGAGTTCGACGGTGCACGACATCTTCGCCGAGGCCGGCCTCGATCACGATCCCGACCTTCTGCACCACTACTACGAGTTCTGGGATCCGCATACGCAGACGGATCCGCACGTCGTGCCCCTGTTCAGCGGGTTGCGAGATCAGGGATTGAAGGTGGGGGTGCTGTCGAACACGATCTGGCCGCGCGAGGTGCATGTAGGCATCTTCGAGCGAGACGGGGTCGCTCACCTGATCGACGGAGACGTCTACACAAGCGAGGTGCCTTGGACGAAGCCGTCCCCGGAGGTGTTTCGTGCCGCGATGGCCGCCGTCGGTGTCACGGATCCGGCGCGCTGCGTCTACGTCGGTGATCGCCTCTTCGACGATGTCTGGGGCGCGCAGAACGCGGGACTACGCACGATCTACGTGCCGCACAGCACTATTCCCGTCGCTCAGATCGGCCACTCCCTGGGAGAGCCCGATGCAACCGTCCACTCCCTAGCGGACGTTGCCGCGGTCGTCGCGAGTTGGCGCTAGGCCCGACGCGCACATTTTGCAGGAAATTGCATTGCACAAACATGCACGTTCGATTTGCCACGGGTATGCACATTTATGCGGAATCATCTGAGTCACCACAGGCGGCTCTCGGGGCTGAGTGTGGTTGGTAGCAAAGTTCTCGGGTCTGCCACTTAGTGATCCGCGAGCTCGTCGGCCCCAGGGAAGTTCTCGGGGGTTCCCTGGACGACGAGGTCGCGGATCGCCGCATTTCGGAGCGCTTGAATCGCCCACGTCCGCAGCTCCCCGGTCGACTCGCGCAACCAGCCAGCTGTACGCCGCCGCAGCCTCGTGCTCGATCCGGTGAACTTCCGTGACGTTCGCCGGGGCGGAGCGGAGATTCCAATCGATCGGGTACGTCGGCTCGGCGGCCGCTGGCGTCACGCCCTGATTGAACAAGAGTGCGGTCAATTGATCGCGTTGGCGACGGTGGGCTGTCGTAGCCAGTGTTCAGGACCGGGATCAGGCTCGGGCTGTTTGGCCGCGGACGTGCGGCCACCCAACGCGCCGTACCACCAGAGGTAGGCGTGCTCGCGCTCCAGAGACATCCTGGACGGCCAGGGTCTCGCCCGCGGTCAGGGTCACCGATTCCGGGAGAGCGCTCGTTGTCACCTGGTCACTCGGCCAACCTGCGGCGGCCGCGATCTGTGAGGTGCCGGCCGACATGCTCGAGAGGGCGCGAGCCAACGGGCCGTCCTCGGACGTGGTTGCGAGGTGCGGCCAGTGTGGCGGCCAGACCCGACTCGGCAGCGGTGATGTCTCGCTCAATCTCAGCCCGGGTCCCCGTCACCTGAACGGGGGTGTCCGACGACGGTGACGGAGCCGACCCGATCAGCCCCTGGAGTAGCTCCTCATGCGCAAGATGCAGGTTCACCAGGCGGGTGACCCGCGGCCGCAACCCCGGAAACTCGGTTCCAACCTCCTGGACGAACAGTCGGGTCTCGGTGATAGCCGATAGCGCTTCGTTGACCGGGCCGGCAATGGTCGGGATGGCGGACTCTGTCGGCTGGGCCGAACCGGTGCTCGACGTCGTCGGCGAAGGTTGGTCGCCGACGGTCCGACAACCGCTGACCAGTCCGACGAATGCTGCCGCCGAGCCGATCAGCACAACCCGTCGGCTCAGGCGTGGTGCGTCGGAGTTCAGCGCGGTCACGCGCCGACACTAGCCGCCGTACTAAACTGATCTCTCAACAACAGCACAAGGAGGTGGCCCGGGTGACGGACCCCAAGACACGCCCGACACGTGGGCCGTCGAACGGCCGCGCCGACGCCACCCGCCAGCGCATCGAGGATGCAGTCCGCGGCCCCCTCCTTGAATTGGGCCTCGACGTCGAGGCCGTTGAGATCACCCCTGCCGGCAAGCGTCGCGTGCTCCGAATTGCCGTGGACGCAGACGGTGGGCCGACCCTCGATGACGTCGCGGACGCGACCCGCGCCATATCCGCCGTCCTCGATGAGTCAGACGTGATGGGTGAAATGGGCTACACCCTCGAGGTGACCTCGCGTGGCGTCGACCGTCCTCTCACGCTGCCACGCCACTGGCGCCGCAACACCGATCGACTGGTAGCCGTGACGTTGGTCGACGGCACCGAACTCAACGGCCGCATCACGGCGACCGATGACGACGGTGCCGACGTCGAGGTCGCCGGCGAGATCGCGCGGATCAACTACTCCGAGGTCGCCAAGGCCCTGGTCCAAATCGAGTTCAACCGGCCGAAGACGGCCAGCCAGCCCCAGGAAAGTGACGTCTGATGGATATCGACCTGAGCATTCTGCGGATGCTCGAGCGTGAGAAGGAGATCTCGTTCGAAGTTCTCTGCGACGCCATCGAGCAGGCGCTCCTGACGGCGTACCTCAAGACCCCCGGCGCTCAAGAGCAGGCGAGGGTCAACCTCGACCGCAAGTCGGGCCACGTGGTCGTCATGGCGTTCGAGTTGGATGACGAGGGCAACAAGGTCGGCGAGTTCGAAGACACCCCCGAGGGGTTCGGTCGGATCGCCGCTACGACGGCGAAGCAGATCATGTTGCAACGTCTCCGCGACGCCGAGGACGAATTGCGCTTCGGAGAGTTCCTCGGCAAGGAGGGCGACATCGTCTCCGGTGTCATCCAGCAGGGACGAAACCCCGACGACGTGATGATCGACCTCGGCAAACTGGAGGCGTTGCTGCCGTTGGGCGAGCGCGTGCCGGGGGAGACCTATGAACACGGGGCTCGCCTGAAGTGCCTGGTGATCTCGGTCCGCAAGGGCATGCGCGGTCCCCAGATCATGCTCTCGAGGACGCACCCCAACCTGGTGAAGAAGTTGTTCGCCCTCGAGGTCCCGGAGATCGCCGACGGGACCGTTGAGATCCCTGCGATCGCGCGAGAGGCCGGCCACCGCACCAAGATCGCCGTGCGATCGACCGTGCCAGGGGTGAACGCGAAGGGTTCCTGTATCGGTCCGATGGGTCAACGCGTGCGCAATGTGATGTCGGAGTTGCACGGCGAGAAGATCGACATCGTGGATTGGTCCGATGATCCGGCCGAACTGGTGGCCCAGGCGCTGTCGCCGGCCCGGGTGAGCTCGGTCGAGGTGATTTCGATGGAGATGAAGTCGGCCCGCGTGATCGTGCCCGACTATCAACTGTCGCTTGGCGATCGGCAAGGAGGGCCAGAACGCCCGCTTGGCCGCTCGGCTGACCGGCTGGCGGATCGATATCCGCTCCGACGAGGCTCCACCGGACGCGTAGACACGTGGGCATCAATGCGCGTGAGTTCGGAAACCCTTCGGCAACGCGCTAGAGTCTACGTCGGTGGTTCACGAACTCACTCGAACGCCTCCTCCTGACTCTTCAGCCCCCACGGGGCCTGTCAGGATGTGCGTCGGGTGTCGGGAGCGGGCCATCAAAAGCGAGTTGTTGCGGATCGTTGTCGGATCGGACTCGGCCGGCCAATTGGTCGCCGTACCCGATCCCGAGGGCACCGCAACAGGCCGTGGCGCATATCTCCACCCGACGATTGCCTGCTACGAACAGGCGGTTCGTCGGAGAACCTTCTCTCGTGCCCTCCGGGCCGAGGTGGGCGGGGCGAGCGCAGCGGTGGGGGATCATGTGGCCGAACTCGGTCGCTTGCTCGACTCGCCCACAACCTGACCGATGCACGACGACAAGAAACTGGAGCAGCAGCTCATGAGCACTCGATGAGTACTTTCCGATGAGCCTGTCAACTCACGCCTCACCACTATCGGTCCGTTCCTAGAACTTCTGGGGCTCGGGCCAGAAGGAGCCCGAGAATCCCGTGGCTAAAACCCGAGTCCACGAACTCGCCAAAGAGTTCGGTGTCGAGAGCAAGTTTGTTCTCGAAAAGCTCAAAGAGATGGGCGAGTTCGTCAAGTCGCCCTCCTCGACGGTGGAACTTCCCGTCGAAATGCGCTTCAAGAAGGAGTACGGCGAGAAGCTGAAGGCCGATGCGGCCGCAGCTCCTCCTGTCGCCCCGCCAGCCCCCGTCGAGGCTGCCCCCAGGTCGCGCGCCTGTCGTCGAGGCTCCTGCCGAGGTCGCCCCGACTCCCGTCGTACCCGACGAGGCGCCCGCGAAGCGCGCACCTCGACCCGGCCCGAAGCAGGTGGCCGAACCCGAGCCCGAGCTGGAGCCGGAGCCGGTCGTCGTGGCCGAAGAGCCGACCGAGCAAGTGTTCAATGCACCGACCACGCCTGCCGCTCCGGCCGCGCGCACAGCACCACGTCCAGGGTCGCCGCGTCCGGGCAACAACCCGTTCGCACCGAGCCAGGGCATGGGCCGCCGACCGGCGGCGCAAGCCGGAGCGCGAGCCCGAGGTCGGCGGAGACATTCGCCCACCGCGGCCGCCGGCCGGCCGAGACGGCATGCCTCGCCCCAACCCGGCGATGATGCCGAAGTCGCCCAACACCTTCGGCAACGGCCGTCCCGGCGGCGCCGACCCGGCCAGGAGGCGCTCCTGCTCGCGGGGGCGCACCCGGTCGTCCAGGCGCGGCTCCCGGTCGCGGTGGTCCAGGGGGTGGAGGAGCAGGCGCTCCCAATCGCGGCGGCGCTCCAGGTGGATTCGGCCCTCCGGCGCCAGCCGGTGGTGGTCGTCCAGGAGGCCAGGGTCGCCCCGGCGGTCGTGGCTCGACCCAGGGTGCCTTCGGGCGTCCGGGTGGGCCCTCACGCCGTGGTCGCAAGTCCAAGCGTCAGCGTCGCCAAGAGTTCGACAACATGGAAGCCCCCACGATTGGTGGCATGCGCGTCCGCAAGGGCAACGGCGAGACCGTTCGCCTTGCGCGTGGAGCGTCGCTGACCGACTTTGCCGACAAGGTCGGCGTGGACGCCGCATCGCTCGTGCAGATGCTGTTCCACCTCGGCGAGATGGTGACCGCGACCGAGTCCGTCAACGACGCCACCCTTGGAGTTGTTGGGCGAAGAGCTCAACTACATCGTTCAGGTGGTTTCGCCCGAGGACGAAGACCGCGAGTTGTTGGAGTCCTTCGACCTCGAGTTCGGCATGGACGAGGGCGTCGATGACGACCTGCAGATCCGTCCGCCGGTGGTCACCGTCATGGGTCACGTCGACCACGGCAAGACCAAGTTGCTCGACGCGCTGCGGAACGCCAACGTCGTGGACAAGGAAGCCGGCGGCATCACCCAGCACATCGGTGCCTACCAGGTCCACACCGAGGTCGACGGCAACGATCGTCGGATCACCTTCATCGACACACCCGGTCACGAGGCCTTCACGGCCATGCGTGCTCGTGGTGCCGAGGCGACCGACATCGCGGTGCTCGTCGTGGCGGCCGATGACGGTGTGATGCCGCAGACCGTTGAGGCGCTCAACCACGCCAAGGCGGCCGGAGTGCCGATCGTGGTGGCGGTCAACAAGATCGACAAGCCGGACGCGGATCCGACCAAGGTTCGTGGCCAGCTCACGGAGTACGGCCTGATTCCCGAGGAGTACGGCGGCGACGCCATGTTCGTCGACGTCTCGGCCAAGTCGGAACTCAACCTCGACAAGTTGCTCGAAGCCATCGTGCTGACGGCGGATGCGTCGCTGGATCTGCGCGCCAATCCTCACCAGGATGCTCAGGGCCTTGTCGTCGAAGCCCACCTCGACCGCGGTCGTGGTCCGGTGGCGACCGTGCTGGTGCAGCGCGGCACGCTCAAGGTCGGCGACACGATCGTGGCCGGTCCGGCACACGGTCGTGTTCGGGCCATGCTCGACGAGCACGGGGATCCGATCACCGAGGCCGATCCGTCCCGTCCCGCCATGGTGTTGGGTCTGACGGCTGTGCCAGGTGCCGGTCAGAACTTCCTCGTGGTCGACGATGACCGCACGGCTCGCCAGATCGCTGAGAAGCGGGAGGCTCGCGAGCGCGCCGCCATGCAGGCACAGCGTCGCGTGCGTCGTACCCTCGAGGACTTCATGGCCTCCATGGAGCACGGCGAGAGCCAAGAGCTCAACCTCATCCTCAAGGGCGATGTGTCCGGTTCGGTCGAGGCGCTCGAGGATTCGTTGGCCAAGATCGACGTCGGCGACGAGGTGTCGTTGCGCGTGATCGACCGCGGCGTCGGTGCGATCACCGAGACCAACGTCATGCTGGCCGCGGCTTCGGACGCGATCATCATCGGCTTCAACGTGCGCCCGCAGGGCAAGGCGACGGAGTTGGCGGACAAGGAAGGTGTCGAGATTCGCTACTACTCGGTCATCTACCAGGCCATCGACGAGATCGAAGCCGCGCTCAAGGGCATGCTCAAGCCGGAGTTCGAGGAAGCCTCGCTGGGCCAGGCGGAGATCCGCTCGATCTTCCGCTCGTCCAAGATCGGCAACATCGCAGGCTGCATGGTCACCAGCGGAACGTTGCGACGCAACGCCAAGGTGCGCCTGGTTCGCGATGGTGCCGTCGTGGCCGACAACCTCGAGTTGTCCTCCTTGCGACGCGAGAAGGACGACGTGTCCGAGGTCCGCGAGGGCTTCGAGTGCGGTCTCGTGTTGCGTGGCTACAACGACATCAAGGAAGGCGACGTCGTCGAAGCCTTCGAGATGCGGGAGATCCCCCGCGCCTAGGTGTCGCTGGGGCTCTGGAGTTTCATCATGCTGAGTAGGCGAAGCCGCACTTAGCACGACGAATTCGTCGTGCTAAGTGCAGGCTTCTCGACCTAACGTGATGAAGCAACAACAGACGTCAAGCGTCATGGAGCAGGGAAGGGAGAGAGGCGATGGCGAGTCCACGCGTACGCAAGATTGCGGACCGGATCCAGGTGATCGTTGCTGAGATGTTGGAGCGTCGGATCAAGGATCCGCGGCTCGGATTCGTCACGATTACCGAGGTTCGGCTCACCGGCGACAGCCAGCAGGCGACCATCTTCTACACCGTTCTCGGCGATGAGGCGGAGGTTGTCGGGCAGCGCCGCCGCGCTCGAGTCCGCCAAGGGCGTGCTCCGGTCCGAGGTCGGCAAGCAGTTGGGCATGCGGCACGTGCCCGTCCCTGACCTTCATCCGTGACGCGCTTCCCGAGGACGCGCGCCACCTGGAAGAGATCCTGGCTGCGGCTCGGGCCTCCGACGCCGCGCTGGCCGCGGCCGCCTCTGGTGCGACGTACGCCGGCGATCCCGATCCGTACAAGAAGCACGACGACGATCGATCCGGCGATCAGGTCGACGACGAGTCCTCATCCGACGATGCCGAGGCAGCCGAGGCGTGACCTCGGGTCTGGTCGTCGTCGACAAGCCTGCCGGGGTGACGTCGCACGATGTCGTCGCGCGAGTACGCCGACTGGCCGGCACCCGCAAGGTCGGCCACGCGGGCACGCTCGACCCGATGGCGACGGGCGTGCTGGTCGTCGGCGTCAATCGGGCCACCCGCCTGCTCGGTCATCTGATGCTGACCGAGAAGGGGTACGACGCCACGATCCGTCTGGGTGCCTCCACCACGACCGATGACGCCGAGGGTGAGGTCGTCGAGACGCCACTCGACCGACCAGTTGACCGAAGACTCGATCCGCGAAGCACTGACCGCAGTTCATCGGGCGAGATCGACCAGGTTCCCTCGGCCGTGTCGGCGATCAAGGTCGATGGCAAGCGTGCCTACGACCGGGTCCGGGCCGGCGAGTCGGTCGAGTTGGCCTCCCGGCGCGTGACCATCCACGACCTCGAGGTCGTAGCCGTCAGGACGGCCGGCGACGCGATCGATGTCGACGTCTCCATCCGGTGTTCCAGCGGCACCTACATCCGGGCCATTGCACGCGATCTGGGTAGATCTCTCGAGGTCGGTGGGCACCTCACCGCCCTGCGCCGCACTGCGGTCGGCGGCTTCACCTTGCGCCGTCGCACAGACTTGGACGCCCTGGCCGAGCGAGTGGACGATGATGCCGCTCAACGAGGCCGCCCGCGCCAGCTTCCCGGCGTACGACCTGAACGTCGAGCAGGCCGCCGACGTGCGCGTCGGCCGGCCACTCGACGTCGACGCTGGGCGCACTGACCGCGCTGTTCGCGCCGGATGGCGAGTTCCTGGCGCTTGTACGAACCACGCGATGGCGCCGCTCGCCCGGTCGCCGTCTTCGTCGGATAGTCCGCCGCAGAAAGCACCGTGATCGGTGCCTCAGATCGGTGCTTTTCGCGGCGGACTATCTCTGTGGGAGGCTTCAGGCGTGCTGGTGTGGCGATCGATCGGTGAGGTGCCGACGGACCTGACTCGGACCGTTCTCACCATTGGGAACTTCGACGGGATCCATCGTGGTCACCAGCACATTTTCGACCGCTGCCGCGAAGTCGCCGACGCCAGCGACATCGACACGGTCGTCGCGATCACCTTCGATCCACACCCGATGGCCGTGCTGCGCCCCGAGCATGCGCCAAGCATGCTGACGACCATCGCCGGCCCGGCTGGAACTCCTTGAGGCGGCCGGTGTCGACGCAGCGCTGGTGCTGCCCTTCGACCTGGAGATGGCCAGTTGGTCGCCCGAGGAGTTCGTACGCCGGGTGCTCGTTGATGCCCTGCACGTCGACACCGTCGTGGTCGGCGCCAACTTCCGCTTCGGTCACCGAGCGGCCGGCGACGTGGCCACCCTGCGCGAGTTGGGCGCGGAACTGGACTTCGCGACCGAGCCGATCGCCCTCGACGGCGGCCCGCAGGTCTGGTCCTCGACGTACGTCCGGCACTGCCTGGCCGCCGGCGACGTCGAGGGCGCAGCGGAGGCGCTCGGTCGACCGTTCGCCGTGCGCGGCGTCGTCGTGCGTGGCGATCAGCGCGGGCGCGAGCTTGGGCTTCCCGACCGCCAACGTCCCGATCGGGGCCGGCCTGGCCGCTCCCGCGGCCGGTGTGTACGCCGGGTGGCTGACGGCGACTGGACACCGGGGGTGATCTGAGCCCGGCGGCCATCTCCGTCGGCACTAACCCGACCTTCGTCGGCGATCGAGAGCCCCGCGTCGAGGCGCACATCATCGATGGCACCGACCCGGACCTCTACGACGTCGAAGTCGAAGTCTCGTTCGTTCAACGCCTGCGTGGCATGGTGCGGTTCGACGGCGTTGACGAGCCTGATCGAGGCGATGAACGAGCGACGTCCGCCGGCGCAGGAGAGATCCTGGATGCCTGAGTCCGACCGTCGCCGAGGCCGAGAAGTGGTTCGTCGACCACGGATTGCCCTACTTCGTTGACGGTGTTCGCGATGAGGTTCGAAGCAACATCCGGCCGTCGCCGCCGGGTCGCTGGTCGCTGTTGGTCGCCGTGGCCGTCGGCGTTGCGATCACGGTCCTGGAACTGTCGGTGTGGACTTCGATGGCGCGAACGCCGTGATCGTCGGCAGCCAGGCCTCGCTGCTCGTCATTGCGGTCTATGTCATCGTCAAACTTCGGGTCGGCGGGATCACGGTCTGGGCGGGCACGACGCACCTTCGGCAGCCTTGGCCTGCTCTTCCCGCTCGTCACCCGTGCGCTCCCGTTGTTGCTGCTGTTCATCACGTTCCTGTTCATCAACACCGAGGTCTGGCAGGTCGCCTCCCGACTGGATGGCCGGGTGATGTGGTTGACGGTCCTGCTGTTCATTGCCGTGGCCGTTGGCTTTCTTGCCGTCCGACTTGCCGGAGGAACTCGAGGTGTTCGACGAGCAACTCGACGCGGAGCAGATCCGGGCCGGCTGTCGGGGCACGCCGCTCGAGCCGATCGCCGAGGCGTGCTCGGTGCGAGGAACTGGACGCCGAGGCCGACCACATCGTCGGCCTGCAGAAGCTCAACCTGGTGCTGGTGCTGCTGATCGCTCAGCTGATCCAGGTGCTGTTGTTGTCCCTCTCGGTGTTCGCCTTCTTCGTGATCTTCGGATCTGTGGCGATTCACCCTGACGTGATCGAGCGCTGGCTCGGCGATGTCGACACGCTTGCAGCCGATCCTGGGTCACGACTGGCTCAGCCAGCAGTTGCTTCAGGTCTCGGTGTTCCTCGCCGCCTTCTCAGGCCTCTACTTCACGGTGTACGCCGTGAGCGACGGCAACTATCGCAAGCAGTTCTTCTCGGCGATCCTCGACGAATTGCAGCAGGCGATCAGTGCCCGCGCGGCGTACCGCGTCATGCGACGCCGAGCGGAAGCGCCGAACCAGGAATCAACCTAGTCGGCGCCGAAGTCGAAGCTGGCGTCCTCCAGCAACTCCTCGGACGAGTCCGATCCCGGCTCGGCGTCGCGTTCGGCGATCGCTTCCGCGCCACCGGCCTCCAGGGCGCCGATCAGGTGCCCCGAACCGACGATGCCCGATGGCGGAGTACTGCTCCAGGCGGGCACGACTGTCCGCGATGTCCAGGTTGCGCATCGTCAATTGGCCGATCCGGTCCGTCGGTCCGAACGCGGCGTTCTCGGTGCGCTCCATGGACAGCTTCTCGGGGTGGTAGGAAAGCGCGGGTCCATTGGTGTCGAGCACCGAGTAGTCGTCGCCGCGCCGCAGCCGCAAGCGTCACCGAGCCGGTGACCGCTGACGCGACCCAGCGCTGAAGGGGTTCGCGCAGCATCAGGGATTGGGGGTCGAACCATCGGCCCTCGTAGAGCAGTCGGCCGAGCCGACGACCCTGCGCGTAATAGCTCGCCAGGGTGTCCTCGTTGTGGATCGCGGACAGCAACCGCTCGTAGGCGATCCACAACAACGCCATGCCGGGCGCCTCGTAGATCCCGCGCGACTTCGCTTCGATGATCCGGTTCTCGATCTGGTCGGACATGCCCAGTCCGTGGCGCCCGCCGATCCGGTTGGCCTCCACGACCAGCGCGACGGGATCGTCGTACTCGACGCCGTTGATCGCCACTGGGCGACCATGGCGAACTCCACCGTGACTTCCTCGGCCGTAATCGTCACCGATTCGTCCCAGAACTTCACGCCCATGATCGGATTGACGATCTCGAGGCCCGACGTCGAGATGCTCGAGTCGCTTCGCCTCGTGGGTGGCGCCCCAGATGTTCGCGTCGGTCGAGTAGGCCTTCTCGGCAGAGTCGCGGTAGGGCAGATCGCGTTCGGTCAGCCAGGCCGACATCTCGTCGCGGCCGCCCAGTTCGCGCACGAATGCAGCGTCCAGCCACGGCTTGTAGATCCGCAGCGACGGGTTGGCCAGCAGGCCGTAGCGATAGAACCGCTCGACGTCGTTGCCCTTGTACGTCGACCCGTCGCCCCAGATGTCGCAGGAGTCCTCGGCCATCGCACGCACCAGCAGCGTTCCGGTGACGGCGCGGCCCAGGGGAGTCGTGTTGAAGTAGGTGCGTCCGGCGCTGCGGATGTGGAAGGCCCCACACTGAAGGGCGCTCAGGCCCTCCTCGACGAGCGGCAGTCGGCAGTCGACAAGGCGACCGATCTCCGCGCCGTACGCCGTGGCGCGGCCCGGCACCGATTCGATGTCGGGCTCGTCGACCTGACCCAGATCGGCGGTGTAGGCGCAGGGAACGGCCCCCATCTCGCGCATCCAGGCGACCGCCACGGAGGTGTCGAGCCCTCCGGAGAAGGCGATGCCGACGCGCTCGCCGACGGGCAGGCTAGTAAGGACCTTTGACATGAGCAGCAAGCATATACGGTCAACTGCATACATATACATTCTGGGTGACGCCGCAACGTCATGCGGTTCGGTGCGTATGGCCGCCAGAGCGTATGACGTCGCCGGGCAGCGTCATGCAGTTCGGTGGCCATGGCAGCCAGCACGTATGACGTCAGGCGGGGGTGCTCGCGTTTTGGGCGGGGCGACGGCACGCTGGTAATCTCTCCAGGTTGCCGTGAAACGGCCGCGGATCCAGAGTGCCCGGGTGAACAGGCCCCGGCGCGCCGCGCAACGAAACCCGAAGGAGCCCCATGTCGATCGGAACCGACGCGGAGACCAAGAAGAAGATCATCGCTGAATACGCCACGACTGAGGGCGACACGGGTTCGCCCGAGGTGCAGGTTGCTCTCCTGAGCTTCCGGATCTCTCACCTCACCGACCACTTGAAGTCGCACAAGCACGATCACCACAGCCGTCGTGGACTGCTGTTGTTGGTCGGCCAGCGTCGTCGCTTGCTGAACTACCTGCAGAAGACCGACATCGAGCGCTACCGCTCGATCGTCGAACGCCTCGGTCTGCGTCGTTGACCTAGTCGGAGCGGTTACCCAGCCAGATATTCCAGGGGGTGACCGCTCCGCTCACATTTGTCACACCCCTGAGGCCCAGAATCGGACCCCTAACCGGGCCCAGCCTCATAACTCAATAAACACCAGGAGCACGCCGCTCGTTTTGGCACGGTCCTCGGTAGTGGCTTTCGGAGCCAGGCTGCGCGATTCGGCGCCAACAAGGCCAATAGTTCCGCGGGCCTCGATCGAAGACCTGCCCTTCGGCGTAGCGGGGTCGCTCCGCGAAGAGAAAGGGATTCCTTTGAACGAGGGACCCGTCATTTCCGCCGTCGAGACCGTTATTGATAACGGCAAGTTCGGCACCCGCACCATCAAGTTCGAGACCGGGCTGTTGGCCCGTCAGGCCGCCGGTTCGGTGACCGCCTACCTCGATGACGACACCATGCTGCTCTCGGCCACGACGGCCGGCAAGCAGCCCAAGGACCAGTTCGACTTCTTCCCGTTGACCATCGACGTCGAAGAGCGGATGTACGCCGTGGGCCAGATCCCCGGCTCGTTCTTCCGTAGCGAAGGCCGCCCGGGCGAGGACGCGATCCTCACCTGCCGCCTGATCGACCGCCCGCTGCGCCCGACCTTCAAGAAGGGTCTGCGCAACGAGGTCCAGGTCGTCATCACGGTGCTGGCGCTCGATCCCAACCAGCCGTACGACGTGCTGGCGATCAACGCCGCGTCCATCTCCACCCAGCTCTCCGGCCTGCCGTTCTCCGGCCCGGTCGGCGGCGTCCGCGTGGCCCTCATCGAGGGCCAGTGGGTTGCGTTCCCGACGCACAGCCAGCTCGAGGACGCAGTCTTCGACATGGTCGTTGCGGGTCGCGTCACCGACACCGGTGACGTCGCCATCATGATGGTCGAGGCCGAAGCCACCGAGCAGACCTGGAACCTCGTCCAGAGTGGCACCCAGGCACCGACCGAAGCCGTCGTCGCCGGCGGACTCGATGCGGCCAAGCCGTTCATCAAGCAGTTGTGTGTCGCCCAGGCCGAGTTGGCCAACGCGGCCGCGAAGCCCGTCATGGACTTCCCGATCTTCCTCGACTACGAGGACGACGTCTACGCCGCGGTCGAGGCTGCTGTGAAGGACTGACACCGCCGCTGCACTCCTCACCGAGGGCAAGTTGGAGCGCGAAGAGAAGCTCAACGACGTCAAGGCATCGCTGCTCGAGAAGGTCGGCGCTGACTTCGAAGGTCGCGAGAAGGAGATCGGTGCGGCGTACCGCTCCCTGACCAAGTCGCTCGTGCGCGAACGCGTGCTGCGCGACAAGGTCCGGATGGACGGACGCGGCCTGGCCGACATCCGCCCGCTGCATGCCGAGGTCGCCGTGATCCCGCGGGTCCACGGCTCGGCCCTGTTCGAGCGTGGAGAGACCCAGATCCTGGGTGTCACCACGCTGAACATGCTCACACTGGAGCAGAAGCTCGACACGTTGTCGCCGGAGAAGACGCGCCGCTACATGCACAAGTACGTCTTCCCGCCGTTCTCGACCGGTGAAACCGGCCGGGTGGGTTCGCCCAAGCGTCGCGAGGTCGGTCACGGTGCGCTCGCGCGCCGCGCCTTGCTCCCCGTGCTGCCGACCCGCGAGGAGTTCCCCTACGCGATCCGTCAGCTCTCCGAGGCGATGGGCTCCAACGGCTCGACGTCGATGGGCTCCGTTTGTGCCTCCACGATGTCGCTGCTGCAGGCCGGTGTGCCCCTCAAGGCCGCCGTCGCCGGTATCGCGATGGGACTGATCTCCGGTGAGGTGGACGGCAACGACGCAGTACGTCGCGTTGACCGACATCCTCGGCGCCGAAGATGCCTTCGGCGACATGGACTTCAAGGTCGCCGGCACCCGCGAGTTCATCACCGCACTGCAGTTGGACACCAAGCTCGACGGCATCCCCGCCGAGGTCCTCGCTGCCGCGCTCGACCAGGCCAAGGGTGCCCGGTTGGCGATCCTCGACGTGATGGGCGAGGCGATCGACGCTCCCGAGGAGATGTCACTCCACGCACCGCGGATCATCACGGTGAAGATCCCGGTCGACAAGATCGGCGAAGTGATCGGGCCCAAGGGCAAGGTCATCAACCAGATCCAGGACGACACCGGCGCCCAGTTGTCGATCGAGGACGACGGCACGATCTACATCGGTGCGACCAACGGCGAGGCAGCCGAGGCGGCCAAGCAGGCCGTCAATGCGATCGCCAACCCGACCATGCCCGAGATCGGCGAACGCTACCTCGGCACGGTCGTGAAGACGACCAACTTCGGCGCCTTCGTGTCGTTGATGCCCGGCAAGGACGGCCTGCTGCACATCAGCAAGCTGCGTTCCCTGGCTGGCGGCAAGCGTGTCGAGGCCGTCGAAGACATCCTGAGCGTCGGCCAGAAGGTTCAGGTCCAGATCGCCGAGATCGACGATCGCGGCAAGCTGTCCCTGATCCCCGTCGTCGAGGAGGCAGACGCGCCGGCCGAGCCGGTTGCTGCTGCGGCTGAGTGATCACGTCTTAGTGAGAAATTCGGTTGAGGCTGTGACAGCCGGCCAGCAGGCCTCTGCTAGCCGGCTGTCGCAGCCCCACTCAGGCCCGCAGACCTCTGCCGGACGCTCGTCTGCTACCAAGACCCTGCAGACCGTGCGTGACCCGCACGGTCAAGTGACCTCTCGCGTACGCCGCACGGTGCTGCCCGGCGGTCTGCGGGTGGTGACCGAGCAGATGGCCGGCGTGCGCTCGGCCAGCATCGGGGTCTGGGTCGGCGTCGGTTCGCGCCACGAGACCCCAACCCTGCACGGCTGCTCGCACTTCTTGGAGCACGTGCTGTTCAAGGGCACGCACGAGCGGACCGCGATGGACCTCTCGGTTGCTCTCGATGCCGTCGGTGGCGAGTTCAACGCGTTCACGGCCAAGGAATACACCTGCTTCCACGCCCTCGTCCTGGATGAGGACCTGGAGATCGCGGCAGATGTTCTGGGCGACATGATGACGAGTTCCCTGGTGACTCCCGAGGACGTCGATGCCGAGCGCGACGTGATCTTGGACGAGATCGCCATGCACGACGACGATCCGGACGATGTCGTCCACAACCTCTTCGCCGAGCAGGCTTGGGGCGACTCCCCGCTTGGCCGCCCGATCGCAGGCACGGTTGCGTCGATCGCGGCCATGACACCAGCTCAGGTAGAACGCTTCTATCGTCGGCACTACCGTCCGGAGAACATGGTCATCGCCGTCGCCGGCAACATCGAGCACGCCGAAGTGGTCCGCCTGATCAACCGTTCGTTCGGCCGACGAGGCTTCCTCGAGGGTGACACTAAGAACGCGCCAGAGAAGGCGACGGGGATCCGTCGGGTTCGCGGCGGCTATCGCTCGGCGACGCGGCCACTTGAGCAAGCCAACCTCGTCCTGGGCGTCGGCGGGCTCACTCGGGGTGACCAACGACGCTTCGCGCTCGGCGTACTCAACACGACGCTCGGCGGCGGCACCTCATCGAGGCTCTTCCAGGAGGTCCGCGAGCGTCGTGGCCTGGCGTACTCCGTGTACTCGTTCTCGACCCACCACGCGGACAGCGGCCTCGTCGGCGTGGCGGCCGGCTGCTTGCCCGGCAAACTCGATGCGGTATTGGCGACGATCCGAGGCGAACTGGTCAAGGTCGCCGAGTCGGGCATCACCGCGGAGGAGTTGGAGCGAGGGAAGGGCCAACTGCGAGGTGGACTCGTGCTCGGCATGGAGGACTCCAGTTCCCGGATGTCGCGCATCGGCAAAGCCGAACTCCTCCAGGACGATCTGCTGTCGCTGGATCAAGTCATCGAACGAATCGATGCGGTCACGTTGGAGGAAGTCGCCTCGCTCGCATCTGACCTGTTCACACAACCGGAACTGCTGGCCATCGTCGGCCCCGGCTAGCGCAACAGCGTTGCAACACCAGCACAAGCGCACGCCCACAGCACGCTGCTGAAGGTGCCGATGATGAAGCGCTCGGCTGTGCCGGTGTGCTCCTGATTGCGTAACTCTGGATAGCGGCCGAGCCCCTTCAGAGCCAGCACCAGAGCCAGACCCTCGGGCCAACCGGCAACGATCGAGGCAAAGATCGCTGCGCGCTCGAGCACTCCGATGATCGCGCCGCCACGCAGGATTTCCCCGGCTCGGCCCATGGGTCCGGGATTCTCTTCATCGGACTGCCCGTCGACCAGACCGAAGATGACCGTGGTGAGCGGTCCACCACCAGCCAGAGCCAGTACGCCGGTCAACACGATGATGGCGGTGAACGAGAGTTGCGACTCGCTCGTGGCCTCGACGGTGGACTCTGCGTCTGGTCGCGGCCACCAACGCCGCAGAGATGAAGACGAAAACGCCGAGGAGAACCAGCGGCCTCGGCCACCTGACCCGCCAGGCGATCAGGAACAGCACTGCCGAGCACCCAACCAAAGAGGCGGCGAGCATGACGGCGTCGTCGTCCACGTCGATCACCCTTTCAGTAGGTCAGCAGCTAGTTGGGCGGCGAGCTCTCGCGCGCGCCGGTCCTCAACCAAACCGGCGGCTTGTGCGCGTTGGCTCACCGCCGATTGCGTGACACCCAATTCGCGGGCGGCACGCTCGTAGGTGAACCCCTGCTCGACGAGATCGGCCAAGGCCCAACCGCCGGTGGTTCGGCGAGCCAGGACCGCAGCCCAAAGCCACACCACGGTTTCGAACTGCCTGCAAGCGTACTGATCGTCACCGACAACCCTGAGGTTCCACGGACTCGACTTGGCCTTCGTGACCGCCGTACGCGCTGCCAGATAGGCATCTCCTCGACCGGCGCGGGCATCAGCGGGGATGGGTTCCTCGACCGTGGCGATGCCGATCCCGATGTTCCAATGATCGTCGCGCAAGAGTCTGCGGATGACCGTGGTGATGCCCTCTCCGTCGTTGAGGACTCCCTGGAACTCGTCCCCGGCGGTTCTCTCGAAGCCACGCAGGACGGGAAGATCGGCCAGCGACGTGATCATCTCGGGCACCCGGTCGTGATCCTCGCGGCTCTTGCGTTGGTCGATCGTGAAGACGAAGACCGTCATGGCATCTCTCTCGGAATAGGAAATTGCCTAAAGTTAGACGATATCAGAAAATTACCTAAAGTACTTGGATCTAGGGCGAGATCGTCAGGAAGATGTACGCCGCGAGGATCACCAGATGTAGACCGCCGTTGAGCGGTTTGGCGCGACCCGGAACGACTGTGAGTACGCCGACGATCACGGAGGTGAACAAGAGCACCATCTCGGTTTCCCCGAGGCCGAGGGCGAGCGGCCCGTCGAGCCAGATGGAGGCGACGGCCAGGGTCGGGATGGTGAGTCCGATGGAAGCCATGGCCGATCCGTAGGCAAGGTTGAGACTGGTCTGGACCCGGCGGCGCGCGGCTGCCCGGACGGCCGAGATGGACTCGGGGAGCAAGACCAACAAGGCGATCACGACACCCACGACCGCATGGGGGAAGCCCACCGCGTTGACGGCGTCCTCGATCGCCGGAGACTCGACCTTCGCGAGGCCGACAACGGAGATCAGGGCGAGGAACAGGAGGCCGAGGCTCATCAGCGCCGTACGCCGTGTCGGCGGGTCCGCATGTCCGTCCCCGTCAACGTCCGGCGCCCCGTGTGGATCACCCTCGTGTTCGGCGACCAGGAAGAAGTCCCGGTGTCGAACCGTCTGGGTGAACACGAACATGAGGTAGATCGACAGCGACGCAACGGCGGCGAAGGCCAACTGGCCCGGGGAGAACTCGGGACCGGACGCGGTAGTGGTGAACCGGGGGAGCACCAGCGTCAAGGTCGCGAGCGTGACGACGGTCGCGAGGGCCGAACCGGCACCCTCCGGGTTGAAGACTGCGAGATGGTGTTTCAGCGCACTCACGACGAGGCTGAGCCCGACGATCCCGTTGACGCTGATCATGACGGCCGCGAACACCGTGTCTCGCGCGAGAGTGGAGGTGTCCTTTGCCCCGGTGATCATCAGCGTCACGATCAGAGCAACTTCGATCACGGTGACCGCAACGGCGAGGATGAGGGAGCCGTACGGTTCGCCGACCTTGTGGGCCACAACCTCGGCGTGGTGAACGGCCGCCAGCACGGCGGCGACGAGTACCGCCGCCACCAGAACGAGCACGAACGGCCCCGGCTTGATCGTCAACGTGGCCGCAAGCACTACCGGAGCCACCACGGGCGCGACGGTCGTCCAGGGCATGTGCTTCATAAGGCAATATCCTAATAGCAGAAGAACATTAGGTAATTGTCTAATCTTCAGCGGCGACCGATGATGCCCACGACGGGCGGTGCCTTCTGCTCGACCACCGACACCCGAAAGCCGCCCCCCTCCAGTGCGGCCGAAGCCTTCTTGACGATGTTGGGGACCAATTCAGGCTGGCTGGCCTCGTAGAACAAGAACACCGCTCCTCCGGGAACGACCCGTTCGTGCAGCAGCGCGACCTCGTCGGCGCACGCTCGCACCCAGAACAGGTTCACATTGAACGCGTAGACCTTGTCGAGACGCTTCACCGGAACGCGGAGGGTGGCGAGATCGATTTGGCGTACGACGAGTCGTCCGGCCTCCACGAAGCGCGCATTGCGCCGCTTGGTGCGGTCGACTCCCGGACTCGGATCGATCGATGGCGAACAGCTTTCCCTTGACCAGTCGGGAGCAGATCAGCTCGGCGCCCGCGCCGGGCCCACAGCCGATCTCCAGCACCTGATCGGAGGGTTGGACGTCCATGAGGTCGACGGCCCAGCGGATCCGAGGTGGAATCGACGGCTTTGGCATGAGTCCTAGCCTGCCATAGGTTGTGGTGCGTGAAACGGGTCGGCGTTCTGGGAGCGCGCGGGAAGGTCGGAGTGGAGGTCTGCTCGGCCGTCAGCACAGCAAGCGATCTCGAGTTGGTTTCCACGATTGACGTGGGTGATCGGATCGATGACCTGATCAGCGACGCGGCCGAGGTGGTCGTCGACTTCACTCATCCCGACGTGGTGATGGACAACCTTGAGTTCTGCATCAATCACGGCATCCACGCGGTGGTCGGCACGACCGGGTTCGATCAGGGTCGCCTGGACACCCTCCGTGGGTGGCTCGAAGATGCGCCCGGAGTCGGCGTGCTGGTCGCTCCCAACTTCTCGATCGGCGCCATCTTGATGATGCGATTCGCCGCCGTAGCGGCGCCACACTTCGAGTCGGTGGAGATAGTCGAACTGCACCATCCGGACAAGGCGGACGCCCCGTCGGGAACGTCGCGGCGTACGGCGGAACTCATTGCCGCTTGGCGCGCGGCGACGCCGGCGCGATGCCTGACGCGACAGCGACAGGAATCGAGGGTGCGCGCGGCGCGGAAGTCGCCGGCGTGCGGATCCACTCCGTGCGCGCCCGAGGGCTCCTGGCCCACCAGGAAGTGATCCTGGGTGGACCGGGGGAGACGCTCACGATTCGTCACGACTCGTTGGACCGGGCCTCCTTCACACCCGGCGTTCTCCTCGGCGTACGCGCGATTGCCGACTATCCCGGGCTGACGGTTGGTCTTGAGGATCTTCTGAACCTCGGGTAGCCAGGTCCTGCCAGGGGGAGATCCTGCGTCAGCCAACAAGGCGAGCCAGCGCGGCAACCGCCGCGGCGCCGAACACGACGACCAGGAACGGCGCTCGGCAGAGCCAATGCGATGACTGCGAAGCCAAGCCCGAGAGCACGAGCATCGACGACGACTTCGTCGCCGATGCTGAACACTTGTACGGCGATCAGCGCGGACAGCAGCGCGATCGGGATCAGATCGGCGATCCGCTGAATCAGCGGACGTTCCAAGATGCTGGGAGGGACCGACATCCCACCAAACTTCAGCAGCCAACAGCCCAAGGCCCCCAGGAGTACTCCGGTCCACATCATGTCGGAGTGCTTTCGGTCTCACTCGGATCCGAAATCGGGGTCAGCAGACCCACGAGGAGGGCGATGGCACCTCCAGCGCGAGCACCGGCACGCCAGCCGGCGTGAATGGGACGAGGAGCAGCGCGGTTGCGGCGGCCACACCGCCCACCAAGCGACCGCGTGATTGCGCGAGTCGCGGCCACAACAGGGCGAGGAAGGCCGCGCCAACGGCGGCGTCCAAGCCGTAGATCCGCGGGTCGCCGAGACGGGTACCCGGCCAAGGCGCCGATCAAGGTGGCCAGGTTCCAGAACGAGAACACCGCCAGCCCCGTGGCGAGAAACCCCAGTCTGGCCGCGGCTCGAGCTGGGTCGCATCACCGACATGGCGGTCGATTCGTCGAGGACCAAGTGCGCTACCGCCGTACGTCGGGCGCCGTGCCAGCCCAGGAGCGGCGCCAAGTCGGAGCCCGTACAGCCCATTGCGGATGCCGAGGAGGGCCGCGGTGAAGGCCGCCGAGAGCGGGGCTCCGCCAGCCACGACAACACCGATGAAGGCGAACTGCGAGGCCCCGGTGAACATCAACAACGACAGCGCACAGGTTTGCCAGACAGCTCAGACCGGCGGAGACCGAGATGGCGCCGAAGGACACGGCGTACGCGCCGGTGGCGATCCCGACTCCGAGGCTGTCCCGGATGATTGCCCGACGTTCGGCTGCCTCGCAGTGGGGGCTCGCTCATGAGATGGCGGTGTGCAGGCGCACCTGCCTCAGCGTGGTGGCGCCGGAGCCGTCGAGATCCAACTCTCGATGCGCGCCGTCCGGAGCCCAGCCGGCTTCGGTCAGGAAGCGTCGCACGGCATCGTCGTTCGTCAGCAACCACATCACGGCCCGGGAGAAGCGGTCGGCCACCATCGTGTCCACAACAGCCTGAAGCAGTCGCGAACCGTGGCCAAGGTTCTCCTCACCCGGATCGATGCTGAACTCCACCAACTCACCGGTCGAGACCGGATCACAGTCCGGGTCGGCGGCCGGAATGATGACGGCAAATCCGACCACCCGGTTGCCTTCGAGGGCGACGAGAACACGATTGCGGGCATCGGTGGTCTTGGTGAGCGCAGAGTGCCAGGCGGCGGCCGTCGCTTCGAAGTCGAGTTGCGCCGCCTCACCCAGTACGTCGGCATAGTTCGCGGCCCAGGATCGGGCTTGCAGGGCGGCGATCGCGGCGGCGTCGTCCGCCCAGGCGATCCGAACGGAGACGTCGGCCATGCCGCCATCCTCGCAGCAGCGCGCGGTCAGACGACGAGGGGCTCTCGCCGGCTCAGTGCCAAGGCGCCTGCCATGGCCAGCGCGAGACCGAGAATCACGCCGGCCAGCCAACCCTCCCGGATGGTGTCTCCCAGCCAGACCAGGCCGACCACACTGGGGACCAGAGTCTGGTAGACGATCACCGAGCCGGAGGCGCTCGCAGCGCCTGTGCGATTCAGCGCCACGGAGTACAACCAGAAGGCGATCGCGCCGTACGCCGGCAGCGCGATCGCCGCGAGCACGCTGGCCGGATCGACGCCCGGCGATGCCACGGACCGCCAGTGCGGATCCGGCATAGCCCAGCCCAGCGGCGGTCGCGAGCAACGTCGTACTCGAGTCCCGGCACAACCAGCCGAAGAGCCCGAGCGCCACCAGCCCTAACCAGAGGCCGACGACGAAGGCGGGCGATGCCTGCGTGTCGCCGGCATCCCCGGCCGAGACCGCCAGCAGGATCAGGCCAGCGGCGATGCTGCCGATCGCCAGCCAAGCCGCCCGGTCGAGCCGCTCGTCCAGTCGTCTGGCAGCGACCCATGCGGTGATGGGTAAGGACAGGGAGATCGTCGCCTGGGCAAGGTAGAGCGGCGTCAGCCAGATAGCGACCGCATGCAGGAGGAACCCCACGAGGTACGCCGCAATGACGGCGAGGAGCAACGGCTGGCGCCAGGCGAACTTGATGAACCAGAGGAAGCTGTCAGCACGATTCTCGAGGCCGCGTATGGAGGCTGCTTGAGCCACGGCCGCAGCGCCGAAACAGACCGCCGACGCAATGCCAGCGATCAGCCCGATCAGCATCGGGAGACGACGACGTACACCGGTGGATCAGCGGTAGGTGTCGGGAAGGGTCTGGCCGATCTTGACCTGAGACTTCGGTCGACGCAGGAATCGCAGCTGCAACAGGCGAACCACGGCGTAGTGGAAGTGCCCCTTCATCGGCTCGTCGGGGAATCGGGTGGAGATCTCGCGCCGGATCCGGCGGCGCAACATGAAGATGTCATAGGCCACCACCAGCAGGGTGCCGAACATGATCCCGTTTGCCGCACGCAAGAGTGCCGCATTGCCGCTGTAGCCAAGGATCAGCGTGATCGTGAGAATCGGGATCATCAGTTCTGTGATGCTGAACTTGGTGTCGACGTAGTCGCGGATGAATCGGCGTACCGGGCCTTGGTCACGCGCGAGGAGCAGGCGTTCGTCGCCTGTTTTCATACCCTGGCGGACCTGGGCGCTCGACAACTTCTTGGTCGATCCCTTCGAGCCCTTGGCGCGTGCCTTGGCTGCCTCCTCTGCCTCACGACGGGTCGGGGTGGCCCGGCCCTTTCCGCCTTCCTTGGCGAGCTCTGGTGCAGGCGGAACTGTTTCGGACTTGGATCGACGGAACAACGGGGGCCTCTTTGACGGTGGTTGGGGTGGTACAAGTTCTGGAGATGAGCCTACCGGGCGGCCTCGCTCGCCTGGTTTTGTGTTTGGCTTTAGGGTGGATACAGCGTTCATTTCGAGCGTTACGTTTCGCAGGACTCATGAGGACGCTTCATCCAGAGGCACCATGAGCTGATCAGCACGAGGAGGGGGCGGCAACCCCATGAGTCTGTGGCAACGCATCACCTTGATCTTCCGATCCAAGGCAAACAGCGCGCTCGACAAAGCCGAGGATCCGCGCCAGACCCTCGACTACAGCTACCAACGCCAGATGGACCTGCTCTCCAAGGTACGCCGCGGTGTGGCGGACGTGGCGACGAGCCGCAAGCGCGTCGAGCTGCAGATCACCCAACTCGAACAACAGGGCGCCAAGTTGCAGTCCCAGGCCGAGAAGGCCATCGGCATGGGTCGCGAGGACCTCGCCCGAGAGGCGTTGACCCGCAAGTCCGGGCTCACGACGCAGATCGACGACCTCAAGGTGCAGCATGCCCAGTTGCTGGGTGAGGAGGAGAAGCTGACCCTCGCCCAGCATCGGCTACAGGCGAAGGTCGAGGCGTTCCGCACCCGCAAGGAGACCATCAAGGCTTCCTACACCGCGGCCGAGGCGCAGACGCGCATCAACGAGGCGCTGTCCGGCATCGGCGAGGAGATGGGCGACGTCGGCATGGCGATCCAACGTGCCGAGGACAAGACCGCCCAGATGCAGGCCCGGGCCGGAGCCATCGACGAGCTGCTCGCGTCCGGGGCACTTGACGACGTGACACAGGTCGGCGGCGGCGACGACATCGCCCGTGAACTCGACGCGTTGGGTTCGCAGTCCGATGTTGAAATGGAACTCGCCCGGCTGAAGGGGCTCTCCGCCCCGAAGCCCACCGAAGCACCGGCCGCGATCGAGGCCGCCGAAGACGGTGGCGACATCTTGGTGGCGGAGCCCGAGCCGGTCGAAGCGGCTTCCTCCGCCACTGACGAGGCGTCAGAGTCGACTGGCGCCCAGGATCAGAAGTGATCCCGGGCTGATCTGATTCCCTTGGCACAATCTCGCTACCTCCGGGACTCCGGGCTCACCGCCCGGATGACCCTCGTCATGTTCCTGCTCGGTGGGCTGTTCGTCGCCCTCATCGTCACGCTGATGTTCGTGGCGGACGGGGCGGGATACGCCGGTCTCGCGCCGCTGATCGGAGTTGCCGGTCTGACCATCGCGTTCTACCAGTGGTGGAGCTCGGACAAGGTAGCGATGCGAGCGATGCGGGCTCGCGAGGTGACGCCCGAGGAGGCTCCGGAACTGCACGGCATGATCGATCGGCTGTGTGCGTTGGCAGACATGCCCAAGCCCCGGGTGGGCGTCGCGGATCTGGCACTCCCTAACGCGTTTGCGACCGGTCGCTCCCCGGAGCGGTCGGTGGTGTGTGTCACCACCGGGATCATGCAGACGCTCACCGCCGAGGAATTGGAAGCGGTGCTGGCCCACGAGCTGTCCCACGTCGCCCATCGCGATGTGCTGGTCATGACGGTGGCTTCCTCGGCGGGGATTGTCGCCGGAATGCTCACCCGAAGCGCGCAGTACGGCGCCCTGGGTGGGCTGGGTCGAGTGCGGTCGAACAACACCGGCGGCCTTCCTGTGTACTTCATCGCCCTGGCCGTCAGCCTCGCCGTCTACGCAATCAGCTTCCTGCTGATGCGGATGCTTTCGCGCTACCGCGAACTGTGCGCCGATCGCTCGGCCGCCTACCTGACCATGAAGCCGGCAGCATTGGCTTCGGCACTGCAGAAGATCTCAGGTGAGATCGCGGCCACCCCGCAGAAGGACCTGCGCACCTCGTCCGCCATGAATGCGTTCTTCATCGCGCCCGCAGTCAGCGGGATCTCCTGGAAGAGCGTCACGTCGACCCACCCGTCGCTGGAGCAGCGCCTCGAGCAACTGGCCAAGATCCAGGCCGAACTCTCCCGACCGGCCGAATAGGTCCTGACCATGGGTCTCTGGGGTGCCATGTCGGGCCGGATGCAGGTGAAGAAGGCCAATCTCGACTCGCTCTTTCTGGTGCCCAGCGCCGCCATCACCCTGGAAACGGCCGCCGAGATCATCCCGACCGGGGCGGGCTCCGTCTGTTTCCGCGCCGCGTCCGGGGCCGCATTCGCGCAGACCCAGGCCAATGTCGTCGAGTTGATCAACGCCGACCCCCATGCCCCGGACGTGGAGGTCTCGCAGGACCGATTCGGTTTCACCTGGTTGGTCGCCCGCCAAGAGCCGGTCGACGCGGGCGTTCTGGGCGGCGGCCCGGATCTGGGGGCGCTCTGCACCGACCTGCACGCGGTCAACACCATCCTCGAGGAGCAGGACTTCGCCTCCGGGCTGCTGTGTTCTCTCGTTGGCTTCCGAGATCCTGCCGGCAAGCCGGTTGGTCTGGTCTACCTCTACAAGCAGGGAACCTTCTACCCGTTCGCACCCCTGCCCGGGGATGGCGATCGCCGCGACACGCTGCTGGAGTTCCAGGTGCGCGATCTGTTGAAGGCCGAGCTGCCAATCGAGACCGATACCCAACGCTGGCTCGCCGTCTGGGGAGCCCCGGGCCTCGAGTAATCGCTGGGGGGAGTGATTTACCCCTCGAAATCGCGTTTTGGGGTGTCGTGCGCTCCCGCCACGGCTGACTGGGTGCTAGTCGCGGTTGGTCTTGCCCGGGAGGTCGAGCATCCGCTGCAACGCGAGGTTGGCGTAGTGCTCGGTGTCAGCGTCGACCTCGATCTGATTGACCACGACACCGTTGACGAGCGACTCCATCGCCCACACGAAGTGCGGCAGATCGATCCGGTTCATGGTCGCGCAGTAACAGACGTTGCGATCCAGGAACATGATGTTCTTGTCCGGGTGCTTGCGGGCCAGGCGCTGGACGAGGTTGAGTTCGGTGCCGATCGCCCAGGTTGAGCCGGGTTCGGCGGCCTCGATGGTGGAGATGATGTACTCCGTCGAGCCGATCAGGTCAGACTGCAGGACGACCTCATGGGTGCACTCGGGGTGGACCAGGATCTTGATATCGGGGTACTTGGCGCGCAGCTCGGTGATCACGTCCTCGGAGAATCGACCATGCACCGAGCAGTGGCCCTTCCACAAGATGACCTTCGCCTCGCGAAGTTGCTCAACGGTGAGGCCACCGTTGGCGGCGTGCGGATCCCAGACGACGCAGTCATCCAGGCTCAGACCCAACTTGAGTACGGCGGTGTTGCGGCCGAGGTGCTGGTCGGGAAAGAACAGGACCTTCGCGTCCGGCTTCTGGGCGAACGCCCAATTGAGCACGGTCTCGGCATTGGAGGAGGTGCAGACCACGCCGTCATGGCGACCACAGAAAGCCTTGATGTCAGCAGACGAGTTCATATAGGTCACCGGGACCACCGAGTCTGCGACGCCAGCGTCGGCCAAGGCGTCCCACGCATCCTCGACCTGAGCCAGACGGGCCATGTCGGCCATCGAGCAACCGGCGGCAAGGTCGGGGAGGATCACCTTCTGGGCGGGCGAGGTCAGGATGTCGGCGGACTCGGCCATGAAGTGAACGCCGCAGAACACGATGAATTCAGCCTCAGGGCGTGCTGCCGCTTCGCTGGCGAGTTTGAACGAGTCACCGGTCACGTCGGCGAACTGGATGACCTCGTCGCGTTGGTAGTGGTGGCCGAGAACGAATACTCGGCTCCCCAGTGCGGCCTTCGCGGCCTCGGCTCGGGCCACCAGGTTCGGGTCGGAAGTCGGCGGGAGATCGCCGGGACATTCCACGCCGCGCTCTGAATTGGGGTCACGTCCGAGACCCAACGGGAGGAGTGGCAGATCAACTGTGGTCATTCATTCATTCTAGTGCGGTGCTCGAGCTCGGCCATCAGGCCAACGCACGATGCGGCAGGTAAGGCATCGGGGCCCGCATCCGTCGAAGCCCGAGGTATCCCTGCGTGCCGAGAGAGAGACCGGCAGACATGCCCAGGTCGATGGCCCATTCGTTGCTAGCGGTGATGCCGCCGATCTCCGTTTGACTGCCCGTTGGCGTGGAAGCCACGGCCTCCCACAACAGTGCCGTGGCCGTACGCCGATTGGTGGCGGCAAGCAGCACCGGTGAACCGGTCGGACTGACGAAGACATATCCAGAACCGGTGCTGCTGTCACTCACGATCAGATGGAACGACTTCAGCAGCAGGTCGTGGTCCGGTCCATGGGCGGCGCCCCGGGTGCGACGATCGATGGAATCCATCAGGTCGAAATCGCCGGCCGAGCCCTCACGAACACGGCTCGTCAGCGGGATTGCCTGTCGGTCCAGAACCCCGGTCAGCTTCATCGTGGGATGGAGCGTGAACCCCGCCTGCCGATAGTGCCGAGTCGCTCGCGGGTCATCCGACGACACGAGCATGCCGCGGAGCGCACCGCGTCCATGACTCATGGCGGCCGACAGCAGCATTCGCCCGATGCCTTGTCCTTGGTAACCCGGCAGGACGGCGTACGACGCCAGGATCCACATCTTCTCCCGCTCGAGTGCGATGGCGAATCCCATGGTGTCGTCGCCATCCTCAGCCACCCAACATCCCGCCGGATCGGTGCGCAGCAGGTGGTCGGTGCGCGAGATCCAGGCCGCTGCCTGCGCGGCGGACCGGTCCGCCGCGTAACTCGATGAACTCAGGCGTTCCATCGAGATGACATCGTCCGGTGCCATGGCGCGGATCCGGACGTACTCAACCGTGGGTCGGGCATCGGTCGCCATACGAGGCAGGATAGGCGCATGCGCATCCTCATCGCCCCCGACAAGTTCGCCGGGACGTTGACGGCCGTCGAAGCGGCGCAGGCCATCGCCACGGGCTGGGCTCGTCGGTCGCCGGAGGACACGCTCGACCTTGCTCCGATGGCCGACGGGGGGCCGGGTTTCGTGGACGTGCTCCACGCGGCCCTCGGGGGAGATCTGTTGGCCGTCACTGTCTCCGGCCCGTTCGGCGAACCTGTGCCAGCGACCATCCTGGTCGTCGGGCACACGGCGTACGTCGAGAGTGCGCAGGCGTGCGGACTGCATCTCACGCACAAGGAACAGCCAGAGTCAGCCTCGACCGTCGGTGTCGGCGAGCTCATTCTCGAGACGATCGAAGCGGGCGCCACTGAAGTGATCGTCGGCCTCGGCGGCTCCGGTACGACGGATGGGGGAGCGGGCTTGTTGGCGGCGCTCGGAGCCACGGCGGACGCGGATCTGCGGTCCGGTCCGGTCGGTTTGGGCAATATCTCCTCCGTAGACCTGACCGAGGCACATGCGCGCGTCGCGGGGATTCGACTGATCGCAGCGAGCGATGTCGACAGCCCCCTCACCGGGCTCTTCGGTGCCGCAAAGACGTTCGGGCCGCAGAAGGGGATTCCGGAGGACCGCTTGCCTGCCGTGGACGGGCTGTTGGAGGGGTTCGCGCGCGCGATCGATCATCGGCTCTCGCTGACCCCCGGGGCCGGAGCGGCCGGCGGAATCGGCTTCGCCCTGCTGGCCCTCGGAGGTTCCCGGGAGCCGGGGATCGATGTGGTCTCCCGGGCCGTCGGGCTGGCAGATCGCGCCAGGAGCGCGGATCTGGTGGTGACCGGTGAGGGTGCCTTCGACTTCTCCAGTCGATCAGGAAAGGTGCCGTACGGCGTCGCCGAGATTGCGGCGGAGGCGTTGCGGCCCTGTATCGCACTGGCCGGCCAGGTGTTGGTCGGCAGCCGCGAGATGCGCGCGCTTGGCGTTGAGTCGGCGTACTCCCTGGTGGAGACCTATGGCGAGGAGCGCGCATTGGGCGATCCGGCGGGTGCGCTGGCGGATCTGGCAGAGCGCGTAGCTCGCACTTGGTCCCACTAGGACGCTCGATTGGTCGGGAATAACCGATGGTGTGGGACGATTGACCCAGAGAATGCACCCGGATAAGTGAAGTCGCGTCGCACACACAGCCACAAACCATGGGAGTCCACATGACCGAGCAGGTTGAGACCGCCGAAGACCGCCGCACCGATCAGATCAACCTGAGCGCTGTAGCAGCTGCCAAGGTGAACAACCTCCTGGAGCAGGAAGGTCGCGACGACCTGGCGTTGCGGATCTCCGTGCAGCCGGGTGGATGCTCCGGCCTGCGTTACCAGTTGTTCTTCGATGAGCGCACCCTCGACGGCGACGTCACGACGGAGTTCGACGGCGTGAGCGTCGTCGTCGACCGGATGAGCGTCCCCTACCTCAATGGCGCGATGATCGACTTCGTCGACACCATCGAGAAGCAGGGCTTCACGATCGACAACCCGAACGCCGGCGGCTCGTGCGCCTGTGGAGACTCGTTCCACTAGTCCCTCCGCACCAGCGCTTCCGAACGCCGCATCCGGACCCGGGTTCTTCCGGGCGATGCGGCGTTTGCCGTATCCGCACCATCCCTGACTAGGCTTGTTCGTCATGCCGTTGCTGATCGCAGGATCAATCGCCACTGACCATCTGATGTCGTTTCCGGGCAAGTTTTCGGACTCACTGATGAGCGATGCTCTTGAGAAGGTTTCGCTCTCATTCCTGGTCGACGACCTGGTCGTGCGCCGTGGCGGTTGCGCCGCGAACATCTGCTTCGGCCTCGGGATGCTGGGCCTGAACCCGGTGCTCGTCGGAGCGGTCGGTGAGGACTTCGTCGAATACCGATCCTGGCTGAGTCGACACAACGTGATTTGCGACTGGGTACACGTGTCGGCGACCCGGCACACCGCCAGATTCGTGTGCACGACCGACGAGACGATGGCCCAGATCGCGTCGTTCTACGCCGGCGCGATGAGTGAGGCCCGCGAGATCGAACTGCGCCCGATCATCGAGCGCGTCGGTCCGGCCGATTACGTCCTGATCGGGCCGGACGACCCGGAGGGCATGCTGCGGCACACCCAGGAGTGCCGGACCCTCGGGTATCGCTTCGTGGCCGACCCCTCGCAGCAGTTGGCCTGGGGGGACGGCGAGATGATCCGAAACCTTGTGGACGGTGCCGAGATCTTGATCTCGAACGAATACGAGTCGTCGCTGATCACCCACAAGACCGGCTGGACCCCCGCCGAGGTGTTGGACCGAGTGGGTCTATGGGTGACAACACTCGGCGCCGAGGGTGTTCGAGTCGAAGGTCGCCTCATCGAGACCATCGAGGTGCCGGCGGTGCCTGGCGTCGTTCCCGTGGAGCCGACCGGTGTCGGAGATGCCTTCCGCGCCGGTTTCCTGGCCGCACTGGCCTGGGAGCTTCCACTGCAGAGAGCCGCCCAGTTGGGGTGCCTGGTCGCGGCGTACGTCGTGGAACAGATCGGCACTCAGGAGCACACCCTGTCCCGCGCAAAGTTCCTGGCCCGGATGGAGCATGCCTACGGAGCCGGACGCGGCGGCGGACATCGCCCCACACCTGCGGACCTTCCAGCCCTAGTTCAGCTTCTCCGGCGTACGACGTACCCCGGGACTCCGTCGGCGGCGGATTGTTCGCCGACGTACTCCTGATCTCGCAGCCGACACCACGCGGGTATGTCCACCTTGGCTGCGGCATCGGCTGTCACCACCACGATCAGCTGACCGACCTCGACGTCGCTGATGCGCTTGCCCAATTCGATGACGGGGATCGGACACCGCATCGCCCGGCAATCCAACTCCAGAGCCGCCTCCCATTGAGTCATCTCGAGAGACCGACCTGACTTCTCAGGTCCGCGACGACCTCACGCAACGCATTGCCGAACGCGTGGACCTGTTCGATCCGCGTGTCAGGGCCGAACGAGACCCGGACGTTGCCGTGGGTGAGCACACCCATCGCCTCGAGGACGTGACTGGGGGACAGCGTCGACGATGTGCAGGCTGAACCGCTGGCGACGCCGAAGCCCCGCTTGTCGAGGGCTGTCACCAGTGCCTCGCCATCGACGTACAGGCACGAGAAGGCAACCAGATGCGGCAGTCCGCCTTCGGGAGGCGAGATGAGTTCGAGGTCCTCGATGCCGGCGATCGAACTGCGCAATTCGTGACCGAGCGCCAGGTGGCGGGCCAGGGTGGCTTCTCGTTCGCGGACGACCGCTTGGAGGGCGGCGGCCGAGGCCAGCGCCGCCGGAATGTTCTCGAACCCGCTGACCCTTGGATCGATCCGGTCATCCCCCGGATAGGGGTTGCGCCAGCGTGTGCCCTTGCGGACTACCAGCAATCCCAGCCCGGCCGGACCTCCCCACTTGTGAGCCGAGGCGGCCGCTGCCGCCCACCCCTGCGGCCACGGGATGGCGCCGGTGGCCGCGCACGCATCCATGAAGAGCGGCACGTCGCCCAGTAGCCTCGCGATTTCCTCGATCGGTTGGACGACTCCAACCTCCGCATTGGCCAACTGGACCGCCACGACGGACGGCGGCTCCTCCCGGTCAGCGACGGCGTCGGCCACAGCCTCGTTCGAGACCACCCCCTGACGGTCGACGGGCAGCGCCTTCGGCTTCGCTCCGGCGGGAAGTTGAGCCGCCCACGTGGCCGCCTCGAACACCGCGGAGTGCTCGATGGCGGAGTGGACGATCGTGTTTGCCACGCGTCTCCGAGCCGCGTGCAGCCCGAGAAGCCCGCGATGGATCGCGTCGGTCCCGGAGCTGGTGAAACTGACCTCATCGGGACGAAGGCCCAGGCATTCGGCCATCACCGCGCGGGCGTTGTCAAGGAGCAATCGGGCGTTGCGTCCGGGCCCGTGCAGCCGCCGTGGGTCGGCGTACCCCATGTCGAGAGCGGTGAGAAATGCTTCGCGGGCCGCCGGATGCAGCGGGGCACTGGACGCTGAGTCGAGGTAGTCCGATCCGGACGCCGAAGACGCGGCGTGTGCTGTGTGAGAAGGCTTCGTCACATCACGAACTTACCGGGCGAACACACCCCATGCCCCGGCCACTTCGGTGGCATTGGATTCAGATAGTCTGCCGTTGTCGAGATCGTTTCGGAAAGGGGCTCGGACGGTGGCATCGCTTCAGGGCGTGGGGGCGAGTGCGCGTAGGCGCCTTGCGCTGGCGACCGCAATCGCCATGACCGCGGTCCTGCTGAGCGGTTGCACGGCCGAGCAGCGACACGAATGGGAGAACTTCGGCCTTCCTGATCCGGCTACCGAAGAGGCACAAGGGATCTTCGATCTCTGGATCTGGGGCTGGGTCGCCGCGTTGGTGACCGGGGTCCTCGTGTGGGGCCTGATCTTCTGGGTGGTCTTCCGCTATCGCCAGAAGAGTGCCGACGAGATCCCGATCCAGACCCGCTACAACCTGCCCCTCGAGATCTTCTACACGATCGCCCCGATCCTGATGGTGATCGTCTTCTTCTACTGGACCGTGAAGGTGCAGAACGACGTCCTGGCCGAGCCCGAGCCTGCGCACACGATCGTTGTGGTCGGGTCAAAGTGGAGTTGGACCTTCAACTACACGGATGAAGAGGCGGTCAACGGGCGCAATGTCTACACGTCCGGGACCGGCAGCGACATCCCGGAGCTGTGGCTGCCCGTCGACGAGCCGGTCCTCTTCAAGCTTCGCTCCCCGGACGTGATCCACTCGTTCTGGATCCCGGGCTTCCTGATGAAGATGGACGTCGTCCCCGGGCGTGAGAACGAATTCCAGGTCACCCCCAACACGCTGGGTGAGTTCAGTGGAAAGTGCGCCGAACTCTGTGGGGTCTACCACTCCCGCATGCTGTTCAATGTGAGGGTGGTACCTATGGCCTCCTATGAGGCTCACCTGCGAGAACTCGAGAGCGTCGGGAACGTTTCGGACGCGCCGATCATCGGCGGCGTGTACGCCGACCTGCAGGTGGGGGCCGTAGTGCCGAGCCAAACGACGGAGGGCGACGAATGACCGCCACGGCGGCAGGACCGACGAGCACCGTGGAGCCGCCTCGTCGGCCCCTCGGTCAACAACTCGTCACGGTTCTGACCACGACCGATCACAAGTTGATCGGCAAGATGTACCTCATCACGGCGTTCACCTGGTTCGTGATCGCTGGAATCATGGCCATGTTGATCCGGGCCGAACTCGCCTTCCCCGGACAGCAGATCGTTGACGACGAGCGCTACAACCAGTTGTTCACCATGCACGGCACGATCATGTTGTTGCTGTTCGCCACACCACTGTTCTTCGGTTTCGCCAATGTGATCATGCCGCTGCAGATCGGCGCGCCGGACGTCGCGTTCCCGCGGCTCAACATGCTGAGCTATTGGATGTACCTCTTCGGCGGGCATCATCACTGCCTCGGGGTTCTTGACGCCGGACGGTGCGGCGGACTTCGGCTGGTTCGCGTATACGCCGCTGTCCAACGTGATCAACTCGCCGTCGGTCGGAGGTGACCTGTGGATCATGGGCCTCTGGCTTGCCGGCCTCGGAACGATTCTGGGCGCCGTGAACTTCCTGACCACGATCATTTGCATGCGCGCACCCGGGATGACGATGTTCCGGATGCCGATCTTCACGTGGAACGCACTGGTCACCAGTCTCCTCGTGCTGATCATCTTCCCGATCTTCGCGGCCGCCCTGCTCGCGCTCGAGGCGGACAGACAGTTCGGAGCCCATGTCTTCGACCCGTCTCATGGTGGGCCGATTCTGTGGCAGCACCTGTTCTGGTTCTTCGGCCACCCCGAGGTCTACGTCCTCGCGCTCCCGTTCTTCGGCATCGTCACCGAGATCCTTCCGGTCTTCAGCCGCAAACCCATCTTCGGATACGTCGGCCTAGTCGGCGCCACGATGGCCATTGCCATGCTGTCGGTGGCCGTCTGGGCCCACCATATGTTCGTCACCGGCGCCGTCGATCTGGCGTTCTTCTCGGGCATGACCTTCCTCATCGCCGTACCCACCGGCGTGAAGTTCTTCAACTGGATCGGCACGATGTGGGGCGGATCTCTGACCTTTGAATCCCCGATGCTGTGGACGGTCGGCTTCCTCACCACCTTCCTCTTCGGCGGTTTGACCGGGGTCATCTTGGCTTCGCCCCCGTTGGACTTCCACGTCTCCGACTCCTACTTCGTGGTCGCCCACTTCCACTACGTCGTGTTCGGCACGGTCGTGTTCGCGATGTTCGCCGGGTTCTACTTCTGGTGGCCGAAGATGACCGGCAAGATGCTCAACGACCGCCTCGGTCGCGTGCACTTCTGGCTGCTGTTCGTCGGGTTCCACACCACGTTCCTGGTCCAGCACTGGCTGGGTGTGATCGGCATGCCCAGGAGGTACGCCGACTATCTGCCCGACGACGGGTTCACCCACCTGAATCAGGTCTCCACCGTTGGATCTTTCGTCCTGGCGACCTCGACTCTGCCGTTCCTCTACAACGTCTACATCACCCACAAGTTCGCCCCGAAGGTCGAGGTCGACGACCCATGGGGCTGGGGGCGTTCGCTCGAATGGGCGACCAGTTGCCCACCGCCGCGGCACAACTTCAAGACACTCCCGAGGATTCGGTCCGAGTCTCCGGCCTTCGACCTGCATCACCCGGAGATCGTGGCGCTGGAGCACTACGACGACTACGAGGACTATGTGCCTGCAGGAGTGAAGGGCCCGGCAACAACGGAGGATGACGCCTCGTGAAGATTGAAGCCTGGATCTTCGGTGTCACGACGATCTTCGTGGCCCTGGTTGCGCCTGCCTACTGGTTCATCACGGAGGATTGGACGGGCACCACGGCGCTCACCATGACCACGTTGTTGGCCGGCATGGTGGCCGCCTACCTGGGTGTCCACGCCGCCAAGATGGATGATCGCCCCGAGGATCGCCTGGATGCCGAGGTCGCGGACGGGGCCGGCGAACTCGGCTTCTTCCCGCCGTACTCCTGGTGGCCGCTCTGGTGTGGCATGACGTTGGCCGTCTGCGCTTACGGCGTGGCGATGCGTGCCTGGTGGCTCTTCATCATCGGTGCGGTGCTGGGCATGATCGCGCTGTGTGGCTGGGTCTTCGAGTACTACCGCGGTGAGCACGCCCACTAGCTCGGGCCAGATTCCCGGGATATGCCCTTGTCGTCGGGAACGCTTGATCCCTAGCCTGCAAGTGTGGGCGTCGACACCCCCGTTGTGATCGTCGGTGCCGGGCTGGCCGGGTTGGTCACCGCCTGGGACCTCACTCGCGCGGGGATTCCCTGTCGCGTCCTCGAGGCCAGCCCTCGAATCGGTGGTCGAGTCGAGACCATCGAATTCGCCGATGGGCTCACCGCCGAGGCGCATATGGAGGAGTTCTGGGCCGACAGCCCGGCCTGGCCGCTGCTTCGCGAACTCGGGCTCCACCTGGACGAGGACGGCGCGCACTCCAGCCTGATCCTCGATGGCCGGTTGCGCACCAACCAGGGCGACGGCGACCGCGATACCTATCTGGCCGGCATGTTCGACGCCGCAGGAAGCGGCGGAGTTTCTGCGGTGGGGCGAGCGGGCGGACGAGATCCTGAAGCGAGTGCCCGAGGAGTGTGCCGACCTGTCCGACTTGCGACTGGGCCGAGCCTCTGATCGGCGTCCTCGTTCGCGGCGTACGTCGCCGCAACCGTGTCCGAGCACCGGGTGTGCGAGTGGATCCGCATCGTCGTGGAGTCCGAGACCGCGATCGAGTGGGAGCGCATCTGCGCGCTGGACGGGCTGGCCGAGATGCGGCCCTTTCTGGACTCGGCCTCGTCGGCTTTGGTGAGTCCAACGCGCACGTGGTCGGGGGCAATCAGCGCTTCGTGGAGGCAATCGCCGCACAACTCCCCGCAGGAACGGTTCGCACCGAGTCGACGGTGACTTGCGTGCGGGATGCAGGCGCTCACATCGAGGTCCAGTCATGGCTTCGACGGGGAAGTCAGCCGGTGTGAACAGGTCGTGCTGGCGGTGCCCCTCTGGTCGCTCGGCGAGATCGCCCTCGAACCGGCGATGGAGCCGACGGCGCGAGCTGGATTGAACTCGTCCTCGGCCGGGAGCTACGTCAAGGTGCTTCTGAGAGTGCGCCCCGAGGCGGCCGAGCTCTGCCGAGCCACACGGCGACGGACTGTTCACGCTGCTCACGGACTCGGCGGCCGGTTGCATCTATCTGGGGGAGGGTGAGGCCGACCAGGACCTGCTCCTGACGTTGCTGGTCCACGCCCAACACGCCCGCGAACTTTGTGGCCGGTCGGCACCGGAGATCGCGCTGCGCACCGTGCAAAGTCTGGATGCTCTCAGCGCACCACAACCGCTCTGGCCCGGGTTAGGCGATCTCGTCACCGAGTCGAGGGTTTTCGCCTATCCCAACGCCGTCGCCTATTGGCCGGTCAAGCGAGGAAGGTCTCGCTACGATGCGTTGGCCGCCGCACTACGCCGTCCGCAGGGTCGCGTGCATCTGGCCAGCGACACCCTCGAGAGCAGCCACTCAGACGGCGCGATCAGATCGGGCCACCGTGTTGCCAGGACCCTGATCGACTTCGTTGGCGGGCCAGTCATGACGACCGCTTCATTGGAGCAACGATCCCGGTTGCGCCGGGAGTTGGGTCGCCTGGACACGATCCTGTTCCTGATCTCCGCCATGGTGGTCGTCGACACGATCGGCGCCATCGCCATCGGCGGCGCCCAGGTCTTCACCTGGTTGGTCGTGTTGTTCGTCTTCTTCTTCATTCCGTCCGCCCTGATCAGTGCCGAACTCGGCGCCGCGATCCCGGAGGAAGGCGGGGTCTACGTCTGGGTACGGATGGCGTTCGGCCGGTTCGCTGGGGCATTGACGTCGTTGCTCTATTGGGCAGGTACGCCCATGTGGCTCGGAGGATCGGTCGTAGCCGTCGCTCTCTCGGTGTATGACCGATTCCTGGGTGATCTGAGCAGGTCCGGGATGTTCGCCTTCGGGACAATCTTCGTCCTCTCCGCCACGGTCGCTTCGGTGGTTCCCCTGCGCTGGGGCAAGTGGGTCCCGGCGAGTGGGGCGATCGGTCAGATCGGGCTGCTGTCTGTGTTCACGGTGAGCGTGCTGGTGTACGGCGCAGAGAACGGTGTCCAGGGTCTGACGATGGCCGAGTTCAGCCCGACACGAGCCGTGTTCATCTCAGTCGTTCCTGTGCTGATCTACTCCTTCGTGGGAGTCGAGTTGCCGACCACGGCCGCCGAGGAGATGCGAAACCCGACACGCGACATCCCGGCTGCGATCGGGGCCGCGGATTGGGCCAGGCCCTGATGTACGGCGTACCGATCCTGTCCGTGCTGATTGTGCTGCCGCTCGAGCAGATCACGTCCCTGCACGGACTGATCGACGCGATGAAGACGGTGTACACGGTCTACGGCGGGACTGCCTCCACGGACGGCGTCGTGCTGACCGGAGCGGGTCAGGCACTCGGAGTCGCCAGCGCCGTCGTGTTCATCTGGGTGCTGATGGCCAGCGGCTCGGCCTGGATCATGGGCGCCGGGCGGGCCCAGGCCGCCGCGTGCCTCGATGGCGCAGGGCCCGAGGTGTTGGGCCGTATCTCCGAGCGCAGTGGCGTTCCGGTGGTGATGGGGCTCGTTTCGGGCGGGGTGTCGCTGGTGATGATGGTGATCAGCCTCTGGGTCACCGGGGGTGACAACCAGAAGTACTTCTCGGTCGCACTCACGGTCGCCATCGCCTTGGTGGTGTTGGCGTACCTGTTCATCTTTCCGGCATTCCTCAGGCTGCGATTCAACTACGCGGGACTCGATCGGCCGTTTCGCGTACCCGGAGGTCGGGCCGTCGCCTGGCTGGTCGCCATGCTGGCTTTCGGGTGGTCGGTCCTGGCCGCCGTCTGCCTGCTGTGGCCGGGCTTCGGAACCGCTCACCCAGACGTACACCTGCCGGCAGGCTTTGAGGGTCAGCGCTGGGAGTTCGAGCTGATGACCCTGACACCCGTCGTGACCGTGGTCGTAGCCGTGGCGGCGTACATGCTGTTCAGATCGAAGCAGTCCTAGGACTTCTCAGCGGCATCGGGCGCGGACGGCGCGAGTTCGGCATGCCCGTTCTGCTCCGCGTGCCCGTTCTGTTCCGCGTGCCCGTTGAGTTCGTGCGAGTCATGCCCGATGAAACCGGCGTGATGGTGAGCCTCTTCAAGTTGTTCGCGAGTGACCTTGGGAAGGTTGTCGGCGTACATCAACGCCGACAGACGCGCCCTGATTCGACGCCTGAGCCCACCCGGGGCGGCCACACCGTTGTGGTCGTAGTCCGCCGCCATTGGTTGCGGCTCGGCTCGATCACCCGTGGTGAGCAGGTAGGCCCTGGTCTCGCTCACGGGCAAATGGCGTTCACTGTAGGCACCCTCGGCCGAACGCATGATGATGCCGGTCTCATAGCCATGAAGGATCGTGGCCTCATCGTGGCGCTGCAAGGAGACGCACCATCGTCGCGTCAGGAAGAACGCGAACACTGGTCCGATGAAGACCGCCGCGCGCATGAAGTAGGTGATCTGGTTGATGCTCGCGCCCAACTTGATGGCGATGATGTCGTTGCCGCCGGCCATCCACATCAGGCCGTAGAACGTCATCAGGCCGACCATCATTGCCGTGCGCGTCGGTGCGTTGCGCGGTCGATCCAGGAGGTGATGCTCGCGCTTGTCCTGGGTGATCCAGGACTCGATGAACGGCAGCAGGAGGAGCACGGTGAACGCGAGACCAGGAAGCACGATGATCGGCAGGAACACGTTCCACGAGAGAGTGTGGTTGAAGGCATGGGTCTCCCACCCAGGCATGATGCGCAGGGCGCCGTCGGGCCAGCCCATGTACCAGTCGGGTTGAGACCCGGCGGTGACCTTGGAGGGGTCATAGGGTCCGAACTTCCAGACCGGGTTGATGCTCAGCAGCCCACCCATCAGGGCGGTCACGCCGAAGACGATGAAGAAGAACCCACCGGCCTTGGCGGCGTACACGGGGAGCATGGGGTAGCCGACGACGTTGCCGTTGGTGCGTCCCGGCCCGGGCCACTGGGTGTGCTTGTGGTAGACGAGCAGGAGCATGTGCGCCGCGATGAGGGCGAGAAGCAAGCCGGGTATCAGCAACACGTGAATGGTGAAGAGGCGCGGGATGATCGATTCGCCCGGGAACTCGCCGTCGAACAGGAAGAACGAGAGGTACGTGCCGACGATGGGGATCGACTTCATGAAGCCGTCGGCGGCACGGACGCCAGTGCCCGACAGCAGGTCGTCCGGGAGGGAGTAGCCGGTGAAACCCTCCAACGTGCCGAGCAGGAGGAGCAGGGATCCGATGACCCAGTTGAGTTCACGCGGTTTCCGGTAGGCACCCGTGAAGGCGACCCGGAGCAAGTGGATCATCATCGAAGCGATGAAGATCATCGCGGCCCAGTGATGCATCTGACGCATCAGCAGGCCGGCGCGGATATCGAAGGACAGGCGCAGGCTCGAGGCGTATGCCTCGGACATGGTGATACCGCGCAACTGATCGTAGGAGCCCTGGTATTCGACCTCGCCCATGCTCGGGACGAACCAGAACGTGAGGAACACACCGGTGAGCAGCAGGACCACGAAACTCCACAGTGCGATCTCGCCAAGCATGAAGGACCAGTGATCAGGAAAGACCTTGCGCAGGTTCTTCTTGAGAAGACCGGCCAGGCCGATCCGTTCGTCGGTCCAGTTGGCCAAGCCGGCCATCTTGCTTGGCTTGCGTGCCGTGGCCGCCGTGGTGGCGTTGGTGTCTGCGACGCTCGCGGTGACGCGAGGCGGATCCTCTAAGCGGCTCATTGCGAATCGCGCTCCCAGAAACTCGGCCCGACGGGTTCGTCGAAGTCCGCCTGAGCGACGAGATATCCCTCTTCATCCACCATGATCGGCAATTGCGGCAGCGGTCGCGCGGCGGGCCCGAAGACAACTTTCGCCGCATCGGCCAGGTCGAACGTCGACTGGTGGCACGGACACAACACGTTGTGGGTGGTCTTTTCGTACAACGAGATCGGGCATCCCACGTGCGTGCAGATCTTGGAGTACACGCAGATCCCGTCGACGGTCCAGTCCTCGCGACCCGGCGCGGGGATGATCTCATCGGGCTCCATCCGAACGATGATGATCGTCGACTTCGACTTGGCGATCTGGAGATCCACGCCCTCGACGAGAGGTTCACCCTCTTCGTCGACCTCGAAGATGACGGCCGGTGCTCCGTTGATCAGGTCACCGATCTCGATCTGCTCCGGCTTGAGGGGCGTCCCGACGACATCCTTGACCAGTCGCATACCGGGTTCCCACAGGGTGTGAAGGAGCGAATCGCCCGGAAGGGGACCCAGATCGCGAAGGGCGATGATCGGAACCAACCCCACCAGGCCGACCGCGCCAAGAAGGGTGCCGCGAATCATGGGACGCCGTCCGATCCCTGACTCGTCCACCCCCTGGTGGAACGCGGCGAGCGTCACATCGCGATCTGACTCGGACGAGACTGCTGGATGGCGGTTCTCCACGATTTCGTGGTCGGCCATTAGCTTGCGTGCCCACTGGATGATGCCGAGCCCGAGAAAGAGCAAGGCACCGCCCAGGGACAGGCCGAGTGCCAGGTTGGAGGCGCCGAGATTCAGGAACGTGTCTTGCGAATCCCCGACCTGAAGGGTGGTGTAGGCGACGACGAAGAGCACGCTCGAGATGATGGAAAGCCAGAACAGCGACGCAACCTGACGCTCGGCGCGCTTCTCCGCAGCGGCGCTCACGTCCGTCGGGCGGGGGTGGTGTTCGGGTAGACCGGGGTCGGCGACCGCATCCACCTCCGTGGAGGGTTGCGTTTCGGGCGTGGATTCGACCTGTTGGGCTTCGCGCTCAATAGTCACTGGTCCACCTTCTGATCGCCCTCTGCCTCGTCGCTCACCCGATTGGTGTGGGCCGCGATCCACACTGCGATGCCCACCAAACTACCGAGACCGACCAACCAGGAGAAGAGACCCTCGCTCACGGGACCCAGACCACCGAGGCCGAAGCCGCCGTACTCCGGATTGTCCTCGATGCTGGTCAGGTAGGCGATCACGTCGCGCTTCTCCTCCGGCGACAGGTTGCCGTTGGAGAAGGTGGGCATGTTGGAGGGACCGGTGAGCATCGCCTCGTAGATGTGGATCGGTTCGACCCCGCGCAAGGGGGAGCGTAGCCACCACGCGGCATGGCACCGCCGGAGGCGTTGAAGTTGTGACAGGCGGTGCAGTTGGTCAAGAAGATCTGTCCGCCACGCGAGATAGCCGCTTCCAGCTCCTCGGGCGAGAGGCCCTCGGTGCTGTAGTCCTCCGGGGATGGGATAGCTGGACCGGGACCCAACGACGCAACGTACGCCGCGAGGGCGGCGATCTCCTCCTCGGTGTACACCACCGGCTTGCGGGCGGCCTGAGCGCCGGGCTGCGCGAGCGGCATGCGACCGGTGCCCAACTGGAAGTTGGCACTCGCTGCTCCGACTCCGACCAAGGATGGGCCATAGGCCTCGCCTCGCACCGTCTTGATGCCCTCACCGTTGCGTCCATGGCAGAACGCGCAGCCGACGAGGAAGAGTTCACGTCCCTTCGCGACCATCTCCGCGTCGGTTTCGGCGCGGGTCGCTTGCGCGGGACTGAAGGCGGCATAGAGGCCGCCGCTGAGGAGCAATCCGCAGAGGACAACAAGCAAACCGGCAGCGCGGCCCCGACGATGTCGGGAGAGCCGCCCTGCGGTCCGGTTGATGCTGCGATTCAGGAAGCGCACGATCAGTCCTAGTCAGCCGAATCGGTACTACTGGATCAAGTAGATGGCCGCGAACAGGGCCACCCACACAACGTCGACGAAGTGCCAGTAGTAGGACACAACGATGGCGCTCACAGCTTGCTCATGGGTGAATCTTCGGGCTATGAACGTTCGTCCGAGCACGAAGAGGAATGCGATCAAGCCACCGGTCACGTGGATTCCGTGGAAACCCGTAGCGAGGTAGAAGACGGTGCCGTACGCCGAGGATGGGATGGTCATGCCTTCGTGGACCAACTCGGCGTACTCGAGAGCCTGACCAGCGATGAAGATCGCGCCCATGATGTAGGTGATGATGAACCACTTGCGCAGACCGGCGACGTCACCGCGCTCCGCAGCGAACACGCCGAGCTGACAGGTCGCAGAGGATGACACCAGGATCGCGGTGTTGATGCTCGAGAACACGATGTTGAGGTTCTGTGTCTCCTCCGCCCACAGATCGGTGCTGACGGCGCGAATCGTGAAGTACGCGGCGAACAGCGCGGCGAAGAACATCAACTCGCTTGACAGCCAGATGATCGTCCCAACGGCGACCATGCTCGGACGGTCATGTTGGCCGTGAAGCCGAGATGCCGGAATCGTAGAAACTGTCGCCACGGGAACATTATTGACCGCCAGGGCCGGGGAGGTAACCCCGACCCCCCGTCGTGCCGCCTATTGTCTATCGAGTGGTGCGATTGTCGGGCGGTGCAAGAGCGGTGGCAGCGGTCTCGGAAGCAACCGACCTGCCTGCGTTCACCTGGGGCCGAGCCATCGGATCGTGGGAACTCAATCCCCTGCTACTCCTGCTCAGTTTTGTGGCGCTGGCGGCGTACGCCAAGGGTGTTCGAGCCATGTCGCAGCGCGGCGACTATTGGCCGATGTCGCGAAGCGCTTCGTTCGTCAGTGGGATTTGGGTGTTTGTTTTCGCCACGTCCTCAGGCCTGGCGAAGTACGACACCACCCTGATCAGCGTCCACATGGTCCAGCACATGTTGTTGGCGATGCTGGTCCCGCTGTTGTTGGCTCTCGGGGCACCGGTGACGCTGGCCCTGCGGACCCTGCCGGCATCCCCTCGGCGCGGGCTGCTGGTGGCGTTGCATTCGAGGCTGGCTCGCGTGCTGACCTTCCCGCCTTTGACGCTCGCCCTCTATGTCTTGTCACCGTGGGCGTTGTACTTCAGCGGCTGGTACGCCGCCAGCCTGCACTCGACGTACCTCCACGAGCTCATGCACGTCCACCTGGTAATCGTTGGATCCCTGTTCCTGTGGCCACTCGTCGGGATCGATCCGGTGCCGGGTCGAGTGGGCTACCCATTCCGAATGCTGATGATCCTGCTGACGCTGCCGTTCCACGCCTTCCTGGGTGTCACGATCATGAACCAGACCACCTTGCTGGGCGGTGACTGGTACCCCGCGTTGCGCGAAGGGCCGATGGGTGCGTGGCTCCCGTCGGCGATCAGCGACCAACACCTGGCCGGCGGCATCCTGTGGGGAGCCGGGGATCTGGTCGGTGCGGTGCTGTTCGGAGTGTTGTTCGTTCAGTGGGTCAGATCCTCCCAACGCGAAGCCGTGCGCGAGGATCGACGCTTGGACCGGCTCGACGAACAGGCAGGCACCAACGAGCGGTAGCATCTGGCGCGTGACCGACTCGACACACGCCTCCATTGTCCAATCATCTGGGGCCCACCGGGAACATCCCCTCAAGGTGCTGGTCTACAGCGACGATGCGAACACCCGATCGCAGGTGATTCTGGCGCTCGGACGTCGACCGCATCCTGACCTCCCGCCGCTTGAGTACGTCGAGGTGGCGACCGAGCCCGTGGTGATTCAGAACATGGACGCCGGCGGCATCGCCTTGGCCATCCTTGATGGAGAGGCTGCACCTGCCGGCGGGATGGGCATCGCGAAACAACTCAAGGATGAGATCTTCCATTGCCCGCCGGTGTTGGTCCTGACGGGACGGCCGCAGGATGCCTGGTTGGCGACGTGGTCGCGTGCCGAGGCGGCAGTGCCCCATCCATTGGATCCGATCCAACTTGCCGAGACCGTCGTGGCGCTGCTTCGCCAGCGGGTTTCGGCCGCCCGCTGACGATGTCCATCCAACACTCCTGGCCGGAGTTACTGACGACGCTCGTCGGTCACCGTGATCTCACCGCCGAGCAAACCGCGTGGGCCATGAACACCATCCTCTCGGGCGAGGCCACGCCAGTGCAGATCGCCGGCTTCGCGGTCGCCCTGCGGAGCAAGGGCGAAACCACCGAGGAAGTGACCGGGCTCATCGACGCGATGTACGAGCACGCGACGCCCATCTCCGTGTCGGGTCGGCTCTTGGACGTGGTCGGCACCGGGGGAGACCGGTCGATGTCGGTCAACATCTCCACGATGGCGGCGATCGTCGCGGCGGGCGCTGGGGCCAAGGTGGTCAAACACGGAAACCGCTCCGCCTCTTCAAAGTCGGGCAGCGCGGACGTGCTTGAGGCGCTGGGGATTCGGTTGGATCTGCCTGCCGATCGGGTGGCGGCCGTCGCCGAGGAGGTCGGAATCTCCTTCTGCTTCGCGGCCGCTTTCCACCCGGCTCTGCGCCATGCGGCCGTGCCGCGGCGCGAGTTGGGCATCGCCACCCCGTTCAACTTCCTCGGCCCGTTGGCTAATCCGACGAAGCCGGCGGCACAGGCGATCGGTTGCGCGGATCCGCGCATGGCCCCGGTCATGGCTGGCGTGTTCGCGAGGCGAGGCGTTGACGCCTGGGTGTTCCGCGGCGACGACGGGCTGGATGAACTCACGACGACGACGTCTTCATCGGTGTGGATCGTGCACGACGGCGCGGTCGTTGAAGCTACGGTCGATCCACGGAAACTCGGCCTGCCACCGGCAACCGCCGACCTGTTGCGTGGTGGAGACACTCAGTTCAACGCCGACGTCGTCCGGCGTGTACTCGATGGTGAGACTGGCGCGGTGCGAGACGCCGTGCTCCTGAACGCAGCGGGCGCTTTGGCTGTCTATGCCGAGGATCAGCAGGGCATCGACATCCACGACAGATTGAACCGCGGACTTGAACTGGCCCGGACCTCGGTGGATTCAGGCAGTGCCAAGGAGACCTTGAGCCGCTGGGTCGCCGCGACGACCAACTAGGCTCGCCGGTCAGTCGAGGCCGAGCGAGAAGGCCGACTCAAGATCGTGACGTGAGTAGGCCCGGAACGCGATGTGTGTCTCGGTTGAGGTCACGCCGTCCACCTTGTTCAGGCGATCGGCCACGACAGTGGCGATCTCATCGTGTTCGCGAACCCGGACCATGACGAGCAGATCGATCTGGCCCGTCACGGAGTAGACCTCACTCACTCCCTCGACGGCTGCGATCGCTTCGGCGACTTCGGGAATCCGGTCAACCTCGGCATTGACGAACACGATGGCGGTGATCATGGCCAGAGATTAGCGCCCAGAAGTGAATTGCGCTGTCGTGAATTGCGCTGTACGTGAATTGCGCGGTGGTGGCGGGTTGCTGACCACTGAGGTCGTAGAGACTGAGGTATCGCGTGGCGCCCGCGACAGGAGAAACCCAATCTCCTTCCGTGTGGACCAACCGGATTCCGGGCAACTCGAGCCAGCGCAGGATGCACTCGGTCTCCTGCGCGCTGGCGGCAGGGATCGGCCCGGGCGCCAGCGGGACCGACTCGGCGCAGTCCCGCAACTCGGCGACGAACTGATGGGCATCGGCTTGATTCGGGATCACACCGGCTGCCGCCAGCCGACCGTAACGAATGACGTGCACCTGCCATCGACCGTCCTCTGCTCGTCTGGCCGCGACCACCTCGGGGCAGCCGGTGATCGACTGGAGTCGTTGGGTGCGTGCGGCGGCACGAACGAAGCTGGCGAGTCGGTCGCGATGCACGGTGGCCTCTTCGTAGCGCTGCTGGCCCGACAGGACGGCCATCCGGGCGTTGATCGCGTCGACCACATCGTCCGGTCCGCGACGAAGGGCATCTCGCACATGCTCCACGAGCGCGGCGTACTGCGCACTCTCGGCGCTGCCATCACACGGGGCGAGGCATCGTTCGAGCTCGGCCAACACGCATGGCGATCGTTGCGGACTCGCTGACAATCTGTCCGAGCACTGCCGGATCGGAAAGGTTGAATGCAGGGCATCCAACGCGGCCACAGCGGACTTGCGTGACCCGAACGGGCCGAGGTAGTCCGCCTGATCGTTGAGCACCTGTCGCACCAAGGAGAGCCGTGGCCACGGCTCTCGGGTGAGTTTCACGAAGTGCACCTTCTCGGGGAACTTGGATCGTCGGTTGAAGGGAGGTTTGTGCAGGCCGATCAATCGCAACTCGCGGATCGACGCCTCCAGCGCCGTGGCGCACACGAGTCCGGTGACCGAGTGGGCCAGCCCCACCATTTGCCCCATTCGTGAGCGAGTCTCAGATGCCGTGAAGTAGGAGCGAACGCGTCGCCGCAGGTCACGCGAGGTGCCGACGTACAGCACGTGCTCCTGTTCGTCGCGGAACAGGTAGACGCCGGGGGAGTGAGGAAGTCCATTGGCCAGATGGCGTTTGCGCCGTTGAGCCGTCGTGACGCGAGCCTTCAACGACTGAAGTTCCTCCAGTGTGTGCACACCCTGGCTGCCGAGGCGTTCCAAAAGGCCGTGAAGGACGTCGACGGTCGCGCGAGCATCGGCCAACGCCCGGTGATTGGGGGTTGTTGCCGAGTTGAACACCCTGGCCAACGAAGAGAGTTTGCAGTTGGGCGCCTCATCGCGAGTGATCACGCGTCTGGCCAGGGTGACCGTGTCGACAACTTCGAAGCCGGGCCAGGGGCGATCTTGTTGTTGGGCGGCATGTTTGAGGAATCCCACATCGAACGGTGCGTTGTGCGCGACCAGCACCGAACCCTGCGCAAACTCCAGGAATGCCGGCAGCGCCGCCTCGATGGTGGGGGCTTCGGCGACCATGGAGTTGGTGATGCCGGTGAGCACGGCGATGAACGGGGGGATCGGTGAATGCGGATTGACCAGTGTCTGGAACTCACCTAGCCGCACGCCGCCGCGCACCTTCACGGCACCGATCTCCGTGATCGCCGAACCCGCCTCGGGCGAGCCACCGGTTGTCTCCAGATCCACGACACAGAAGGTGATCTCGCGCAACGGCCTGCCGAGTTCGTCGAAGCTGCGCTGCTCCTCCCACAGGGAAGCACCCAGGGACGGCTTCAACAACGACTGAGTCACGTCGCTGACGCTAGACGTCACAACCGACATGCCGGGAGCAGACATGCCGAGCACTCCACTGGAGCCCTTCTGGCCCTCAGGGCAGAACACTTAGGCTGCATCCATGATTCCTGAGGCCGGACCAAACACTTCTCAGGGCTGGAGGTGCGCCGGTTGCGGCAATCTCACTCGCTTCGACGTCACCAGACTCCGTCGTACGACGGAGTATTGGCACTTTGATCTCGCCGGGGAACACACGGTTGACGACATCGACGTGCTTGACGAAACCGTCGAACGTGTGGCGTGCAGATGGTGCGGTCGAGCGGACGCCATCGAGGTCGTCGACCGGGGTTGAGCACCGCTCGAAGTGCCCTGGTAGCGCTGTTGCGTAGCTATGTCGGTGCTGGGTGCGACGCTGGGCAAGCTATCCCAACGAAGTGAGACGAGGACCAGATGGCCGACCATACGAGTCTGCACATTGACTGCGACACCTGTCGGGTTCGTGGACCTGCCTGCAATGACTGCATGGTGACCGTCTTGCTCGGCCCGCCACCGGAGTTCGGCTTCGATGAGGAGGAGCGTCGCGCGCTCAGTGCGCTCGCCGACGTTGGCCTGATCCCGCCGCTGCGCATGGTGCAACCGGTGCGCGGACCCGAAGTCGAGTCCGCATAGTGCGTCGGTAGTTTGCTACGCCGCTGACGCCCGACTAACCTGTGGCACTCAGGTGTTCGTGGAAGTGGATCAGTCCGGATCCGCGCGAACGCCGCGTCGAGTCTGGCACCGCGAGTTGGGGGAACCCGAGGTGTTGGAACCGGGGAACCACCTTTCTGGGGTGAATCCTGTGTGAGGCGGGCAGTGAATGTCGCCCGTGGAGCATGGGTAGGGCAAGTCGTGCCCGAACCCGTCAGCTCACCCGGTAGGCGTACGACACGCAAGGGAGAACGTCCGCTCGTGCTTCACGACCGGAAGAGGCTTGTTGCCGCTCTGACCGGAATTGCCGCGCTGCTAGCAATTTCGATCATGCCCGCAAGTCCAAGCAGTGCAGAGCCTGATGTCGACGATGTCAAGAAGCAGGTTGACGCGCTCTATCACAAGGCTGAGCAGGCGCAGGAGCGCTATCACGACGCCCAGATCGAGTTGAAGGCACTCAATCGTGACCTGAGTGCACTGCGAGCCGACCAGTCGCGACAGAACGTTCGGGTCTCCGGAGTCCAGGACGAGGTCGAGGACTCGATCGTCAGGCAGTACGTCGGTGAGGGCATCTCCGCCGTCGGCCAGGTGATCGTGGCCGATGACCCCGAGGCATTCCTTGGCCAGTTGTCCACGATGTCGGCCTACAACGACCTTCAAAGTGGTCTCTACAACGACTACACGACCGAGTTGAAGGCACTCAATCTTCGCCGCAAGGCAACCAACCAGCGCGCAGACGAGGTCGCGGCCATCGAGTCTCGTCTCGGCGCCGAACAGGAAAAGGTCGATGCCGCGCTGGCGGACGCCAAGGAACTCCTGGGCGAGTTGGAAGCCAAGGAACGAGCCGCGCTTCTCGCCGCAGCACAGTCCGGTGGGCCGGTCGTCCTGCCCTCCGACATCGACGCGTCGGGTCGAGCAGCGCTTGCCGTTCGATACGCGATGGCTCAGGTCGGTGACACCTACGTCTATGGTGCGGCCGGTCCCAACGCATTCGACTGCTCCGGCCTCACGATGATGGCCTGGGCGCAAGCCGGCGTCGGGCTTGCCGCACTCCTCGAGTGCCCAGTTCGGTTCCGGACCTCACATCCCGGCCAATCAGCTCCAACCCGGCGACCTGGTCTTCTACTACAGCCCGATCAGCCACGTCGCGATGTATATCGGCAACGGGTTGATCGTCCACGCCGCCCACCCTGGCGCCGGCGTCAGGGTCTCCGGTCTCTACTCGATGCCGTACGTCGGAGCAGTTCGTCCTGGCTGATGAAGCAGAACGGTCAGCATGAACCGTTTGTTCGGCGTCGCGGTCGTTGTCACGCTGCTGACGTCGCTCCGTTGGCTGCAGTACTCCGCCTAACAACCCTGAGGCCGCTCCCTCGAATGCCTCGGAAACTGCCATCGACTCAACTTCCGACGCGTTCGGGAACATGCCGTTGGCGGCGCGCAACGCGCGGCTCCTCGGACTGGACCATCTCCGTTCGAACCCCAGCGTGACGGACCATGCTCGAGTGACATGGCGGATCCCCGGATTCGACCCGGGAGTCAGTCACGTCGACTTTCCCGGAGATGGACCGATGCCGCTCTGGCTGTCCGAACCGGTCGAAGTTCGACGCGCGCCAGGAGTTCTGGTGTTCGGGGGCCTCGGCAGCGATCTCGATCGCCTGCTGAGGGACGCTCGGACCGCCCGAGCGCAGGTCCTCGACTTCTTCCCCGGCTGGGACGGAATGCTCGTCGTCGAAGCCCCCTCGTCGTCGGCAGGCCTCGACGAAGGCCCTGAACGGCCAACCGGGGGACTACGAGGGTGTTGCCGCCATCACCTCGTCTCCGGATGGTTCTCGCCGTGCGGACACTCCAGTGCACGTGTTCGTCAATGCCGGCGTGTACGCCGACATGGCACCGGCAGCTGCCCGGATCGTGATGACCCATGAGGTCGTGCATGTGGCGACGAAGGCGCCCACGGTCCGACGTGCCGCTGTGGTGGGCGGAGGGCCTCGCGGACTATGTCGCGTTCTCGGAAGTTGATCGGCGTGATCGCGCGGCGGCTCGTCGACTGATGCGGATCGCGAGTCGCCAGTTGGCGGATGACCTGGCAGCGACACGGCGTACCCGACGGCTTGCCTGATGAGAGCGACTTCAGCGGCGCAGAACGCGGGCGCGGCCTACGAATCCGCGCGCCGTGCCTGCCAGACACTGGCAGAGCGGGCACGGGGCGACGGCCGAGCGGCTTTGGCCCAATTCCAGAAGGTGCTCGCCGCCGGGGTGAGCGAGCGGCGTGCAGTCCCGCAGGTGTTCGGCATCTCGTACCAAGAGTTCATCGAGGACTGGCAACGACACCTGGCGGGCGACGGCTGAGTCAGGCTTGGTTGACGTCACCGGGCACACTGGTCGGGTGGGCGCTCGCCGAGTCGGTTTCATCGTCGTTGCCGGGGCTGGCGTCCTGCTCGTCGCGTTAGCCGGTCTGGCGGTCCCCTGGATGCCGGTTCCTGGCGGAATGCCAGATCCGGTGAGTCCCGCCAGCGTCTTCACACCGGAGCAGATCGCCCGCAGCGAGGACTACGCGAACACGGCACGCTGGATTGGTCAGAGTTCCTACGTGGTTTCGATCGCCGTGCTGTGTGTGATCGGGCTGTCAAGCCTCGGGCAGCGATTCACCCGTCGGCTTCCTGGCCCCTGGCTGGTTCGCCTGTTGCTGACGGTGGTCGGAGTTCTACTGCTGCAACGGGCGATCCTGTTGCCCTGGACCTTGCTGGCAAGGAGGAATCGCCTGGAATTCGGACTCACGACCCAGTCCCTTTCCGGATTCGTGCGTGACCTGGCCACGAACTTCGCTGTCACCGCAGGCGTGACGTTCCTGGCGCTTGCGATCCTCGTAGGTTGTGCTCGACGTTGGAGACGGACCTGGCCGGCGATCGCCGGCCTGGTGTTGATGGCGCTCACACTCGCAGGGTCGTTCGTCTACCCGGTCTTGATCGAGCCACTGTTCAACAACTTCACCTCCCTGCCCTCGGGGCCACTGCGACAGCAGGTGATTGCACTCGCGGATGTGGAGAATGTGCCGTTGAAGACGTCCTCGTGGCGGATGCCTCTCGTCGTACGACGAGTCTGAATGCCTACGTGTCCGGGTTCGGTACGACGCGTCGGGTCGTCCTCTATGACACCCTGGTCGACGATGTCGAGTCGGAACAAGTGCTCTCAGTAGTGGCTCACGAATTGGCGCATGCTCGACACAAGGACGTGCTGGTGGGCTCGATGCTGGGTGCGGTTGGGGTGCTGCTCGGCGTTGGCCTACTCGGGGTGCTGATCCCCGGAGAGGAACGTCGGGCCAGCCATCGCCCGGGTGCGTGGCACGGCTCCGATGTGGGATCCGGCCGTCGCGACCCGCGTGCTTGCCCTGGTCGCAATGGCCGGGCTGTTCGTGGCGCCCGTTCAGAATGCCATCAGCCGAAGCTTTGAGACGCGAGCTGATGTCGATGCCCTTGCGGCCACGAGCAGACGCCGCGACGTTCGAGAAGCTCCAGCGAGAGTTGGCGTTGCGATCCCTGGCCGACCCCACTCCGCCAGCCTGGTCCCAGTGGTGGTTCGGGACCCATCCGACGGCTCTGGAGCGGATTGCGTTGGCCCGGCAGTCGGCGGACTAGAAGGTATCCGTGACCCACTGGGCGAGAGTGCCGAAGTAGTCGGTGAGCGCACTGCCGAAGATCTGAATCCCGACGATCAGGGCGAGCGCCACGAATCCGGCGAGGATGCCGTACTCGGTGGCCGTGGCGCCTCGATCGTCGCGGGGTTCACCTGCGTGCTGCTTCACCAGCCGTTGACCATATCGCCCATGCTGTTGAAGAAGTTGTTCAAGGCGTTGCCGAAGGCACCCACGCCGACGACGAGAATGACAGCAATCAGACCGACGAGGAGTGCGTACTCCGTCGCGGTGGCGCCCTTCTCCGAGGTGCGGCGAGAAAGCATCGCGCCGAGGAACAGCATCTTCTCGAGCAACTTTTCGGACATGTGGTGGACCCTCCGGAAGGTCTCGACGATGAATCTCGGGACTGGATGCGGCGCGCAGGACACAAGCCCCGCAAGATTCATCTTGCCCGATGACCTAGGTTGAGCTACATCGGACGATTGGGCCGATGCAATGTCATCCGTTCGGCTGATGTCGATGGACTCGCTGGCACTGGTAGCGATCCCGGCTAATTGTCCTTGCCGGGCAGCAATCCCGACTGGACCGCCTTCATCACCGCTTGCGCGCGATTCGCGGCGCCGAGCTTCTCGTAGATCCGTGAGATGTGGGTCTTGGCCGTGGATTCGGAGATGTACAACTGGCGGGCGATCGCCGCCACGCCCAAGCCGTCGGCGAGCAGCACCAGGATCTGGGACTCACGGTCGGTGAGGCGTGGACCCTGCGGCTGCATCCGCCGCTGCATCGCGCCAGCGAGGTCCTTCGCCGTGAAGGATCGTGGCGACACCGCGGCGTGACGAGCCGCCGAGACCACATCCTCACCTGGCGCGTCCTTGGAGACCAGTGCGGAGGCGCCGGCATCAAGGGCGCCGAACAACGTGTCGTCGCCGGCGTACATCGTCAGCACGACGATGCCGAGTTCGTCGTTCTCAGCCCGCAGCGATCGGGCCAGGTCGAGGCCGCTGCCGTCGGGCAGGCGCACGTCGGTCACGACGACCTGAGGCACACCCTCGGCGAGGAACTGGCGGGCGTCGGCAAGGCTGCCGGCCTCGGCCACGACCTCGAAGTCCCCGGTTCGCTCGAAGGCTCTGCGGAGTCCCTGTCGGATCAACTCGTGGTCATCGACCAGCATCACCGTGATCATGATTGGTTCCTCTCAGGTGCATTTGCGGGAGAAGCTGTCGAGGTCGCGTCCGACGATTGCACTTGGACGCTGGTTCCACCGGCAGGTCGCGCCGACAGTTCCAACGACGCATTGATCCGCGCAGCGCGCTCACGCATGGTGTGTAAACCGTAGTGCCCAGCGCGGGGTTCCGGCACCCCGGCGCCGTCGGCCGTCGTCGGAAATCGTGAGGGAGAAGGTGCTGCCGTCGGTGTTCAACACGATCCAGACGTTGTCCGCGTTGGCATGTTTGCGCACGTTGGAGACGGCCTCCTGGACGATTCGCAGCAACTCGGCCTGAATCCGGCCGGGCAGGGGCGGTCCGGTGATGTCGCTCTCCACGTGAGCGTCGAGCCCGCTTCGCAGCGCGGCCTCGGCGACGTACTCCCTCAGCGCCTGATCAAGATCGGTGTCCGTGGCCGCGTTCGGTTCGCAGGTCGAAGATCGAATGCCGCAGTTCGCTCACCACTCGGGTGACCTCGGCCCGAAGCGCCGCTGGCCGCCTCGCGGACCTCAGGGTCGTCGCTGCTCGCAGACAACTCGTCGATGGCGTACCCGAGCGAGGCGACGTCTTGGGCCACGCCGTCGTGAATGTCGCGGGCGAGACGTTGTCGCTCCTCTGAGGTAGCGACTTCGCGCACGTCGTCGAACAGCAGCGCAGTGTCGAGGGGAACGCTGTGGGACTCCACGATCGGTGCCACGGTTCGCGAGAGATCTGCCGGCGAGACTCCGGGCGCGTGCGACACCAGGACCACGCCGACGTCGTGCTCTCCCACCCGAACCGGAAACGCGGAGGACGAGTCCGTCGCAGTGGCTCGGCGTACCTTGGTGGCTCCTGCCGCTGCGGAGGCCGCGACCAATTCGGCTTCGGTGGGGATGACCCCGTCGTTGCCGACCAGGAAGCTCACCGAGCCATCGGCCGTCTCGACGAATAGCATCGCCCGTGCGGCGACACCGCTGGTCATGATCTCTCGCACCAGTGCCTCGCCCGCCGTCTCGCTGTCGAAGCCCCCGGAGAGTTGTTGGGAGACGGCATGCAACTGCGTCATCAGGCGGTGCGCAGCCAGGTAGGGCGCCTGGGCGTCCTCCATCCTGCGCAGCGAACGGGTCTGCCAACTCGCCAACAGTCCGGCGGCGACGCCGACGGCCAACCACGGCAGGCTGGCCTCGATCGAATCCAGATCGGCCCCGATTGAGTCCGCCGAGAGCCAGGTTGCCGCCCAGTGCCAAGAGTGTTGCGAGGCCGCTGTTGAGGCAGGTGACCCATCCCGCGCGGATCCCCGCAGCCAAGGGTGGGGCGATGTAGTAGGGAAGCAAGGTCGAGACGTCCGCCGACGTGGAGGAGATGAGTACGGCGGCCAGCGCCCCCTCTGCGACGGGGATCAGGCGCGTCAGCAGCGGCGGAGAGTCGATGTCGAGGGTGCACGCGATGGCGGCCAGGATGACCAATCCGGCGAGGAGAACACCGACATCCTCGAAGGCTCTCGCGCTCAGCGTCTGACCGGTAGCCAGTGCCAGCACGAACACCCGACTGGCGGTGGCTACCCGCCAGCCGAGCACCTGCTGGCTCGGAGTTCGTCCCCGGAGGTCGCGAGCGTCATGGCTTCATGGCTGGGACCCGAAGAAGTCCATGGTCTCGAGTACGACGGGTCCGAGGATCACCACGAACAGGGCCGGCAGGATGAAGAAGATCAGCGGAAAGAGGATCTTCACCGGCACCTGCTGGGCCTTCTCCTCCGCACGCTGTCGGCGCTTGCCGCGCATCTCCTTGCTCTGCACCCGAAGCACTCTGGCGACCGGGATGCCGAAGGTGTCGGCCTGGACCATGGCCAAACAGAACGACTTCAGATCGTGCATGGTGGTGCGCTCGGCCATGGCCCGCATCGCCTCCGCACGGCCGACGCCGATCTGCATCTCCTGGAGGAGCCGGGCAAGTTCGTTGGCGAGTGGGCCGGTTGTCTCCTTCGCCACGCGGCTCACGGCTGCGTCGAAGCCCAGGCCGGCCTCGACCGAGATCGTCATCAGGTCCAGGGCATCGGGTAGGGCGTTCTGCATCTGCTGTTCGCGCTTCTCGCCCGCGTTGTTCAGCAGGATGTTCGGCAATAAGTAGCCGAAGGCTCCCATCGCGACAGTGAGCAGTACACCGAGAGGTCACGGCCAGTCTTGCCAGACGCGACACACCAGAACGAGCGTCAGTCCGCCGAAGAGCGCCAGCCCGAGGACCTTGAGGCCGATGATCCGATTGACGTCCCAGCCCGTGCGGATTGCCGGCGACGTCGAGTCGATGCTGGATCTTGGCCTCGGCATCGGCGCGGGTCAGTCGTCTGCCGACGCCCACGAGCTGCTCACCCAGGGGCGCGATCACGCGCTCGGAGAACGGTCGATCGAGTTCGCGCAAGGCAACATCGGGGGAGGTGCCCAGTCGCCTTGATCGCCTGGAGCGACCGTGCAGTCGCCTGTCGCTCCTTGGTGATCACGCCAATGATCGACAGCGCAAGGCGATGGCGCAGAACAGCAGCAGACCGCCGAGGAACAGAAGCAGGTTGGGGTTGAGGTCTGCCCAGATGACTCGGAGGTCGTTCGAGCGGTCATCTCAGACCTCCACCTTCACGATGCGCGACAGGCTCCAGAATCCCGCGAGGAGAAGCACGATGGCCCCGCCGAGCATGAGCACGCCGACTGGCTCGGTGAGCAATGGCCGGATGAAGTCGGGCCGCACGACGGCGACGTACGTGAACATCACGATGGGCAACGCCCCCAGAATCCAGGCGGAGATGCGGCCTTCGGCACTCAGCACGCCGACCTGCCGGCGTAGGTAGTCACGTTCTCGCAAGGTCTCTGAGACCGTCGTGAGCAGCTCGGACAGGTTGCCGCCCACCTCGCGCTGGATCCGGATGGCCATGACCACCCAGGCGAAGTCGGTGCTGTCCATCCGCTCGGCAACGCCGTTGAGGGCATCGGTGATGTCGATGCCAAGACGCTGTTCGACCAACACCCTGCGCAGTTCGCCGGCCATCGGCTCCGAGCCTTCGCGGACGACGGTGTCGACCGACTGAGGGAGTGACAAGCCGGCCGAGAGCCCGCCGGCGATCAGTTGCAGGGTCTCGGCGAGTTGGCTGTGGAACGCGGCGAGACGCTTGCGATGTCGACGGCCGAGATACATCCATGGTGCCGCCACGCCGAAGAGGAACAGCAGCACCATCAGTGTCGGCCCACGCAGGATGAGCCCGATCAACCCGGCGCTGACGGCGATGGCACTGTGGAGCAGCAGCCACTCCGCAGAGGTCACGGTCAGACCTGCTCCGGCCAGTCGGATCGTCAACCTCGATTCGAAGTCCCCGCGAACCACTCGTTCGGTGAGGGCGAGGGCCGTGTCCTTGAGACTGACCCGAGCAGCCTGCACTCGAACCGGATTGCGATGATGCCGATTGAGCGGCGACGACCGAACCGGGAACCGTCTGCCAGGGCTGGTTCGCGGGTCGCGAGTAGTGGTCGATCTGCCGCTGCGCGAAGGACGGGCCGCGCTCGCCGGGCGAGCAGGAGGGCGAGCAGCCGTCCCAGGCCGATCGCCAGGGCCAAACCACCGACCCACAAGAAGGCGGGGCCGAAGACGGTTCCGCCGGGCTCGACGGGGCGAGGCCCCTCGATTCGCGCAGGCATCCGGACGAGAGCGGTGTCGGTGTAGGCGACTCCGTCGGCGGTCAGGGAGACCGTCAGGTCGGTCTCCTGTTCGTTCGACGTCGGCGGGTCGTTCGACGTCGACGACCAATTGGGTCGAAAGGGCACGGGCCTGGGCCTCGAACGTTGCCGCGAGGGAGTCTGGGTCCGAGGCAACGACATCGCCTCCGGTTGCTTCGGCGAGTCTTGGTCATCAGGGCGAGTTGTTCCGGCTCCTGATCAAGCGCAACGACGTCGACGACGACCTCGTTGTCGAGTGGCCGCCTCGATGGCGTCCTCGATCGTGGAACCGTTGCCTTGGTCCTTGCCGTCCGAGAGCAGCAGGACGGATCTCGCGCCGGTCGTCCCGGTGAGATCCGACGCCTGTTCGACGCCGTCGTACACGCGTGTGCCCCGGGTCAGCGTGATGTCGTCGATGGCCGCCGACAGGGCCGCGTGATCCGTGGTCGGCTCGGCAACAACGTTGACCGTGTTGGCAAACGTCAGCAGACCGATCTTCACGTCCGTGGGTGCGGCAGCGACGTAGGCATTCGCGGCATCCTTCGCGGCCTCGAACTTCTGGTCTCGTGCCATGCTGTTGCTGGCGTCCAGGGCGAGCACCACGGTCCTCTGCACATCACCGGATTGGATGATCTTGGCTTCCGAGGTCGCCGGAATGCCGCCCAGGTCGACCCGCACCGACTCAAGATCCGGCGTCGATTCCTGTGGCACTCCCAGCAGCACCGTGAGCCGTTCGCCGTCTGGGGAGACGTCGACATGGTCGATGTTGATGTTGTCGGCGGCGAACGCCGCCAGCGGAGCGCTGGTCAGCAACCCGATGAAGGCGAAGGCGACGGCGACTCGCGTGGGAAGGCGCCCACGCGAAGTCGAACCCCGTGAGATCCAACTCGGACTCATCGCATGAACTGTCCGTCTGTTGCGAACAGCATGCCGTCCAGGGGTACGCCGTGGTCGATGAGTCGATCAAGGAACTTTGGCCGAAGGCTGGTCGGGCGCAGGTGGCCACGTGAACGACCGAACTCGTCGTACCCGGCGGAGTAGTCGAAGACGAACACGTCCTGCAGGGTGATCATGTCGCCCTCCATGCCTACCACTTCGGTGATCTGGGTGATCCGGCGAGTGCCGTCCTTGAGCCGGGCCTGTTGGATGACCAGGTTGACGGCGCCGGCGATCTGTTCGCGAATGACGCGAATCGGCAGGTCCATACCGGCCATCATCACCATCGTTTCGACGCGACCGAGCGCATCGCGTGGCGAGTTGGCGTGAACAGTGGAGATGGAGCCGTCGTGACCTGTGTTCATCGCCTGGAGCATGTCGAGTGCTGCCGCGTCGCGAATCTCGCCGACGACGATGCGATCCGGCCGCATGCGCAGAGAGTTTCGCACCAGGTCGCGGATCGAAATCGAACCCTTGCCCTCGATGTTCGCCGGGCGGGACTCGAGGCGTAAGCACGTGTTCTTGATGAAGCCGCAACTCGGCAGCATCCTCGATGGTGATGATGCGTTCGGACTCGGGGATGAACGACGACAAGACGTTCAGGGTGGTTGTCTTTCCGGCTCCCGTGCCACCGGAGACCAAGATGTTGAGCCGTCCCTTGACGCACGCCTCGAGCACTTGGGCGGCGCTTGACCGAGATAGTGTCGAAGGCGATCAGGTCTTCGATCGTGAACGGATCGGCCGCGAACTTTCTGATCGTCAACTTCGAACCGTCCAACGCCAACGGCGGGATGATCGCGTTGACTCGGCTTCCGTCGTGCAGCCGAGCGTCCACCATCGGACTGGTCTCGTCGACGCGGCGGCCAACCTTGGCCACGATCTTGTCGATGGTTCGCCTCAGGTGCGCCTCGTCGGCGAAGGTCGCCTCCGCGCGGTGCAGTTGACCATCGCGCTCAAGCCAGATGTCGTCGTAGCTGTTCACCATGATTTCGGTCAGGGCGGGGTCATGCAGAAATGGCTCCAGGGGGCCGAACCCGAGAATGTCATCGGCGATCTCTTGCGAAAGCCGACTGCGGTCGCTGCCGGACATCGGTTGCTGGGTCGCGGAAATAGCATTCTGCAGGGACGCGCGAACCAACTGTTCCAATTCGCTCTGGGTCATGTTCACGTCGTACAGCTGGGGTCCGACGGTTTCGACCAACTGGGCGTGCACGACGCGTTTGACCTCGGCGAACGGATCTCGACGAGCCATCCGTCGGCGCATGGCGGCCGTCGCGGGCAGGCGCTCGTCCGTCCTTGCGTTGCTCGGGCGTCTGCAGATTCCGCTGGGCCTTGGCTATCCGGTCCGAGAGGCTCATGGGCTACCTCACCTTCCTGAATCGGCGCAGGAAGCGCGACTCCTGCCGGGGCGGTGTCGCGGCGGCCCGGACCTTGAATCAGGTCGCGGGCCAGGTCGCTCATCACGACACTGACCGGATGCCGCGGTTGACTCTCCACGAGGGTCTCACCCCGATTCACTGACGCCAGTACGTCGCGACTCGTCGGAATCGACGCCGCGATCGGGAGCCCGAGAGTCTTCTCGAACTCAGCCGGAGTGAGACCGACCTTGCTGTCAGCACGGTTGAGCACCAGTCGCCACTGGCTGCGCGGCATGCTGAGCAGATCGAGCGTTCCGGTCGCCATCTTGAGATTCTTGAGCGCCGGGATGTCCAGAGTGCCGACCATGACCAGGAAGTCGCTGTGGTCGAACGCGCTCAGCGCCAGGTCATCAAAGGCCGGTGAGGTGTCGACGACGACCACATCGAACGCGGACTTCAGCACTTCGAGCACGGTCCCTACCTGCTCCGGGGACACGGAGTCGCGCGCTTCCAGATGAAGGGGCGCGGCCAACACCTGCAGTCCGCTCGGATGCTCGCGTCAGCAGGGACAGCACCCCACTGGTGTCGATGGCCCCCCGCAGGCTTTCGATGTCTGACAGTGATCGGGTCGGGAACAGTTGCAACATGATGGCGACGTCGCCGCCTTGAACGTCGAGATCTACCGCACAGACGCGCCGACCCTGAGCCGTGAACGCGGCCGCGAGGTTGGTCGCCACGGTGGACTTGCCGACCCCTCCCTTGGTGGAGAAGACCGTGATCAGGCTGCCCATGTGGGCTGCTTCCTCGCCACCCGGACAGAGGAGCGCATCGCTTCAGCCAACGTTTGGGCTCGTGCGTACGGCCTCCGCGAGCGGGGCGAGGTCGCGAACCGCGACCACCTCGCGGACGCCGGACCGCATCGCTGAGGCAAGCATGGAACTCTCCATCCGCTTGCGCACCAGCACCACGCTGGTGGCAGGACGCGCGGTTCGCAGACTGTCGGCGAACCGCGTTGCGAGATCCATCGGCACGCTGCTGCCGAGCACGATGGCCGCGTCGGTCGCGTGCTCGAGGAGGTACGTCCTCGAGATCCTCAAGTTCGAGCCAACGTCGTCGTTTCACCTGCGAATCCCGGCACTCAGAATATGTCGCCCCGATTTCCTCAGCGAGAGCCTCGTCCGATTCAACGATCACCGTCATCGGGCGTCTCCGTACGAAGCTCTGGGTAGAGATCGCTGCGCAGTCACACCAGCGGGTGTCTCGCACCACCGACTCATCGGTGAGCAAGGCGAAGGCGACGTCGCTGTTCCGGGCGGCGAAGAGGATCTTCTCGGCTTCGGACTGGGTGACGGCAATGGTCAGGATTGTCCTGGGGATCGCTGGCATTCGGATCTGCGTTCTCGTCAGTTCGCCGAGCCGGACTGCGTCGTGACCGTCGTATCTCCCACGCCGATGACAAGCACCGGGGCCGCGATGATGCGCGTCGTTGAACTGAGGGGTCGTTCGTCGCCATCGGGTGTGATCAGTTGCGGATCCGCAGACGAGAAGATCGCTACTTCGGAGCCGTTGTTGACGAATCCAGCCACTCTCGCCGGGTCACTCAACTCGACGCTGATCGCCATCTTCTCGCCGGGATCGGGAGCAGTCCACTTGAGCCTGGCTGGCCGAACTTCTGGGCCAGGATCTGTTCACCCGGATAGATCTCGCCGAGAGCGACCTTGCCTTCCAACGACTTCAGTGATGACAGTGCCCCTTCGACCTTGGCGGAACTCGGGATCTCCGTGGTCACGAACTTTCCGGCCGCCTGGGCGTCCGCGGCCGACTCGTTGACATTGATGACGTCGTCGGCGACCAACACTTCGACGAGCGCCTGACCCTCGGTCGCGCGGTCGTCGATGCTCTTGACGTACAACAAGATCATCGCCGTGCCCAACGCCGCAATCAGGACTGCGACGAGCAGCAGGACGGTTCGTCGTGACATCTATCAGAATCCTTCGTGTAGTGCTACGCAATGTGTCGGGGCAATGCCCGACGGTCCCCTTGCGTAGCCGTTAATCCACCAGACTGATTACCTTCGTGCCTACTCCTAGATAGTCCATGATCGGGACGTCGGCGACGCTTTCGGGTAGTGCGTCGGCGTTGAAGAAAACCATTCGCACACCTTCCAGATGATCGTCTGACCGCCGCGCAAGCGGCAACGTGAACCCGTTGTACTCATCTCCCCCCGTACTGCCAGTGATGAACGCCGGCCGGAAGTCGACGATTTGATATTGTCCCCCGCCCGAAGTGCTGGTGCCTAGCACCGGCACCCACAAGAAGCGCGGCGATGTGAAAATGCTGGCCCTGATTACGGCGCCACCTGCGTAGCCTGCCGTCTGGAAACTATTCGTCGCACCGGATTTGATGAAGCAGTCCAGCTCATCGTTGTTGATAGTCCGCGAGCCGACACTGCCCCCGAATCGAATGGTCAGACTCGACCCGCAACCCGCCGTGGTGGGCCTTGCCAGTCGGGCACGGCATCCCGCCGCCGGTCAACAAGCCGCGCTCGGCAGCGTCGGCGGACATCCCAGCGCCGATGTCCGCATCCACGCTGACGCAGTTGGTCAGGTCGTTCAAGCCACCCGGGGTCGAGACCACTCCGCCTCCACCAGCGGAGCATTGCCACGCCGGGTGCGGGGTGGGGTACTTGGTGACGGAGAAGTCCAGGCCTTGGGACAGATTCGCGGCCACATTGTCAGCAGACGTGAGGTTGAAGCGGCGCGGCATGAAGAGGGTGCCGAAGTCACCCGTGGTTGGGCCGGTGTCGCAGTGCAACACCAGGTCCCCGATGGTCAAGCGGAGGGGGATCCGAGCACGGGTCCAGGTCTGACCGCCGTCGCGGGACAGCCGGACGAACCATTCGCCCGGAGTGTCTCGCACTTCCTAGGGGGAGGCGAACCCGGATGGTGCGTGCGCGCACAGAAGTCGGAGTCGCCTCGACGTGGAGGTTGCTCCCACCCAAGGAGGTTGTGAACGCCACCTGATTGACCTGGCCCATGGCGCGGCCTCGGATGGTGAGGGTCCCCCCGGTGGTGCCGGGCCGGAGGAAGGTGGGGGTCATCGAAGTCGGGCGTGGGACGTTGTCGATCGGATTGTTCTCACGGAGGGCGGGCACGGATCCCCCAGCAGGGCTGAAGTCCGGCACCAGCGTGTGCTCGCCATAGTCACAACCGGATGCGACGAACGCCGGCATGACCCCGCGGCCTCGTGGCGAGTACACCGCCGCCTCCGCGAACGCCGGCACGTCGACGCCGTCGTTGTCCGGGGCCAGAGCCTTGGCCAGACCGAAGTTGACCCGCGCGCGCGGTGCCCACAACTTCACCGTCCAGCCGCTACAACTGATCTCACCGTTGGCGCGATCGCCGTCGTTGAGATTGACCGGCGCTTGGAGGGGTACCTCGTTCCCGGCCAAGGTCAGGAATCTGGTGGCCTCGGCCATGGCTTCGACCGTGCATCCCCCGGTGCCATTGAGTTCGGCCGCGGCCGCCAGCACGGCGAGGTCGACGTTGGACTGCAGCGCCGCCCGTTTGGCGTAGACCTGACCCATATCGACAGCGATCGCGCCGACGCCGAGAAGGGCGAGCGACAAGATCGCCACCAGGACGGCGACCGCTCCCTGTTCGTCCCTGTGAGTCGTGCAGCATCAGCAGTCCTCAACGTCTTCGACTCGAGAGGTCGCGCGCTGGGTGATGAAGTCTGGAGTCGGGACGAGGCCGCCGCCGATCTGGTGCACTCGGAACGTCACGGTCACCGTGACGTCGTCGCCCGCAGCGGGAGGGTTGCCCCCGCTGAACGTCCCACCGACAGCCACTGCTCCGGCGGCGGCGCTGCCTACTCGGCTTCGCACGAGGGCATTGTTCGCGCCCGGATTGCAGGGATCAACGGCGTACCTGCGCGCACCCTCTCGAGCAGCGTGTTCGGCGACCTGGAAGGACCAGAACCACACGGAGAACTGGATGATCCCCACCAACGATCGCGAGCAGCAAAATCGAGACCAGCGCAAATTCCACGGCGGCCGCACCGCGATCCCCTCTGGGAGCGCGGTTTGCAGCACGGGACAGGTCCACGTGTCAGGGCTCCTAGCCGCTTGGCCCCGGTCGGGCAGGTACGTCGGGCGGGTACTCCGGTTGAACGGATGTCTGTTTGGCCCAGAGTAAAGGCTAGCGGGCGTATAGGTGCGCAATGTCTGATTTGAACTCACGCATCACGTGCGCGCGTTTCAGCTTCAGGCTGGGCGTCAATTGACCGCCCTCCTCGGTCCAATCGACCGGCAATACCTCGAATTTGCGGATCGACTCGGCCTGAGAGACGGCCCGGTTCGCATCCGTCACGGCGAGCGGCGATCTCTGCGCGAAGTTCCGGGTCGCCGATCAGGTCACGGATCGTGCGAACCGGCTGGCCGCGACGCTCGGACCACGCACGCACCGCGTCCTCGTCCAGGGTGATGAGGGCGCCGATGAACGGCGCTCCGTCGCCGACGACCAGGCACTGGCTCACCAACCAATGGGCACGAACCCGGTCCTCGAGGACGGCTGGTGCGACGTTCTTGCCACCGGCGGTGACGATGATCTCCTTCTTGCGACCGGTGATCCGCACGAATCCCTCGTCGTCGATCTCCCCGATGTCGCCGGTGTGGAACCAGCCATCATGTGACGGCATCGGCGGCTGTCCGAAGCACCCCTGGGGTGCGGCGCCATCACCCCAATACCCGTCGAAGACCTGCCCGCCGCGGAAGAGCAATTCGCCATCGTCGTCGACTCGGACCGCCGTGCCGGGCAGCGGCCGGCCAACGGTACCGATCTTGACCGCAGACACCGTGTTCACCGTCAACGCCCCGGTCGTTTCGGTCAGGCCATAGCCCTCGAGGACGGTTACTCCGATCCCGCGGAAGAAGTGCCCGAGCCGTTCGCCCATGGGCGCACCCCCCGAAACGGCGTACTCGCAACGACCGCCGAGGGCAGCTCGCAACTTGCCGTAGACCAATCGCGAGAACGTCGCATGCTGCGCGCGCAGTCGGAGCGAGATCCGGCCCGAATCCAAGGCTCGGGAGTACGCGATCGCGACGTCGGCTGCTCGCTCGAAGATCCGGCCCTTGCCATCGGCGGTGGCGCTCTGGGAGGCCGTGTTGAACACCTTTTCGAACACCCGAGGCACAGCCAGCACGAACGTGGGGCGAAAGCTCTTCAAGTCGTCCGGGAGTCGTGTGATGTCGGGGCAATGTCCCAGCCGGACGCCGCGCCTTGATGCAGCCAACCTGAATGATCCGCGCGAAGACATGCGCGAGCGGGAGGAACAGCAGCGTGGAGGCATCCTCGTCCGCGAACAACTCCGGCAGCTCCTCGACCGCGACGCTCAACTCGAACATGAAGTTGCCATGCGTCAATCGACAACCCTTGGGGTCTCCGGTCGTTCCGGAGGTGTAGATCAAGGTGGCGAGATCCGAGGGACCTGCCGCAGTCCGCCGCTGCTCGAGTTCGGCATCGCCGATCTCCTCGCCCAGTCTGGCTCAGCACGGCGACCGCGTTGTCGTCGATGGACCAGATGTGAATCAGATCTGCCAAGTGATTGCGTACTTCGGCCACTCGAGCCACTTGATCCGGCCCGCCAGCGACGACGGCCACGGCTCCCGAGTCCTGCAAGATCGCGGTGATCTGCTCGGGGCGAGGAGGTTTCGTAGATCGGTACGCTCACCGCGCCCGCGAACCAGACCGCGTAGTCGAACAGGGTCCACTCGTACCTCGTGGCCGACAAGCATAGCGATTCGGTCGCCTCGCTGCACGCCGGCCGCGATCAGCCCCTTGGCGACGCCGGAGACCTGGTCGAGAAACTCGGCGGCCGTCACGTCGTACCAGTCACCCGAACCCGGTGGGCGGCTGAAAAGGACTGTTGACGCGGCTTCGCGTGCAGTTGGTCATGACGTCGTCAGTGAGGTTTCCGCTGCTCGGGAACGGTGTATGACGGTGGTGACGAATACGCCCGCAACTTCTCCTCCTCTGGCTCGCTGGGTTCAGGCTGCGAGCAGGCTACCGGGAGCATGCGGCCGAGGTTCGCTCGGGTAGGCTGAAATGGTGGGTGAGCAGACGACATCATCGATCGTGATCGATGCGCCACCAAGCCGAGATCATGGCCGTGATTGCCGATTTCGCGGCCTATCCGACATGGGCCAAGGGCGTGCAGAAGGCCGAGGTCTTGTCGACCTACGAATCGGGGTCGCGCCGAGCAGCGTCCACTTTGCCTTGGATGTGGCACCCATCAAGGACGAATACACGTTGAGTTATGTCTGGGATGGCGACGCCGAGGTCACCTGGACCCTGGTCGAAGGCAACATCCTGCGCGCCCTCGATGGCGCATATGTCGCTCAAGGCGCGTGACGATGGATCGACCGAAGTCACCTATCGGCTTGCCCTCGATGTCTCCATCCCGTTGATCGGGATGTTGAAGCGCAAGGGCGAGAAGATCCTGATCGATGCCGCACTGAAAGGTCTGAAGAGCCGGGTCGAGTCGCTCTAAGTGATGCGCATCATCATGTTCACCGGCAAGGGTGGAGTCGGAAAGTCGACCGTCGCGGCGGGCACAGCCGCGCTCTCGGCCGCGCAGCGGATTGCGGACACTGGTGCTATCAACCGACGCGGCGCACTCCCTTGCCGATGCCTTCGGTGCCCAGGCCGGACCCGACCCGACCGAGGTCAGCGACTGCCTCTATGTGCAGCAAGTCGACGCACAGTTGCGGTTGGAGCGTTCGTGGGCGGAGATCCAGGACTACATGCTCTCGGTGCTCGAAGTGGCAGGTGTGGATCCCGTGGCGGCTGGCGAGCTCGACCGTGGTGCCCGGCGCCGAGGAAGTCTTGGCGCTGCTTGAACTTCGGTTGCAGGTCCTGTCCGGGAACTGGGATGTCGTGATCGTGGACTGTGCGCCGACCGCGGAGACCCTGCGGCTGCTCGCATTGCCCGAGGCGCTCGGGTGGTACATGAAGCGCGTGTTCCCGGCCGAGCGTCGCGTGGTGAAGGTGCTGAGGCCGGTACTGAACCGTGCGGCCGGCGTGCCGATGCCCGGAGATCCGGTCTTCGATGCCGTCGAGAGGTTGTACTCCGATCTCGAAGAGGTTCGCGAGATCCTGGCCGGCCCGGATGCCAGTGTTCGGCTCGTGCTCACGCCCGAGAACGTCGTACTCGCGGAGGCTCGGCGCTCGTACACGACCTTGTCGTTGTTCGGCTACCGCGTGGACGGTGTCGTGGCCAACCGGATCTTCCCTCTCGGAGGTGCCGACCCCTGGCGTACGGCGTGGGTTGCTGCCCAGGAGCGGGTGCTGGAAGAGCGTTGAGGAGTCCTTCGCCGGACTGCCCATCTGGCGCTCGGAGTATCGAGGAGCGGAACCAGTGGGCATCGCTTCGCTGCGACAGCTGGCCGAGGAGGTGTACGGCGACACGGATCCCCTTGGCGTCGCCGGTTGGTGCGGGGCCCTTCCGCATGACCAGATCTGCCGACGGTGCCGTGGTTTTCGTGTCGCTACCGGGGGCCTCCACAGCCGACGTCGACCTGGCCCGCAACGGCGATGAACTCGTGGTGACCGTTGGTTCCTATCGTCGATTGCTGGCTATCCCCGCCGGGTTGTCACATCATCAGGTAGTGAAAGCCCAAGTGATCGATGGCGAGTTGCAGGTGCACTTCGCGGCGAATGCCAAATAGCGGCCGACGTCGGCCGGTGAGGGAGTCCGACGTGAGCGATGAGCAGTGAGAATCCGGCGGACGAGCTGCCCGACGATTCGGGCTCCCTGTCTGACGACCTCGCGAAACTGTTGACCGCGCTGAGCGCGATGGTCGGTGACGTGCAGACGGCGCTCAATACCGTGGCCCCGGGATGTGCCACGTTGCCATCGTGTCCGGTGTGCCGGGTGACCAATCTGATCGGCAATTGCCCACCAGAGGTCGGTCAGCACCTGATGTCGGCGGCAGGTTCCCTCCTGCTGGCGTTCAACGCCGCACTCGAGGCGTGCGAAACCGGACGGTGAGAAGAGCTGGCTTCGAACCGATCCCTCTGGTGGATGAGCCAGATTCGGATGCAGACGGACCCACTAACGGGGATCGATGAGCGCGCCCTCGGCGCCGGTTTTCCTCGGAGTCGATATCGGGGGCACGAAGGTCCTGGCTGGAGTTGTCGACGAGACCGGTGCGGTGCTGCGGACGGCCCTGCGAACGACTCCGGGCCGTCGCGTGGACGTGCGGTTGGTCGAGGACGCACTCACCGAAGCGGTGCTGGAGGCGGCGGGCGGTGACCCGATCGGTGGAGTCGGCGTCGCAGCCGCAGGATTTGTCGACGCCGACTCGCCGAAGTGTTCGGTTTGCGCCTCACCTGCCTTGGCGTGGCGAAGACGTACGAGCCCGGCTCGAGCACCGTTGGGGAGCGCCGGTGGTGCTGGATAACGATGCCAATGCCGCGGCATGGGCCGAGTGGACGTTCGGAGCCGCTAGGGGCGCAACGACCGCGGTGATAGTGACCCTGGGCACCGGCATCGGGGGAGCCCTGGTGCTCGATGGCCGGTTGCATCGCGGCTTCAATGGCATGGCCGGGAGAGTTCGGGCATATGCAGGTCGTGCCCGGGGGATATGCCTGCGAGTGCGGCCGCACCGGTTGTTGGGAGCAGTACTCCAGCGGTAACGCGCTGGTCCGATACGCCCGCGACCGCATCGATCGTCGAAGAGACCATCCTTGACGAGTGGTGCGGCGAGAACCCCGATCAACTGACGGGTCCGATGATCACCGAGGCCGCCTCGGTGGGTGACCGGGTTGCGCCAGGACGCCTTCTCGTTCGTCGGCGAGTGGCTTGGAGTCGGTGTGGCCAATCTGGTCGCGGCTCTCGATCCCGACATCGTCGTTGTGGGGGGCGGGTTGTCATCTGCGGGTGATCTCTTGCTCGAACCGGCGCGAACCGCCCTCGGGCGGTCGCTCGTCGGCTCGAACATCGCGCCATACCGGCCACTCGTGGTCAGCCGAACTCGGCCCCGCGGCGGGCTTGGTCGGTGCGGCGACCTTGGCGCGCGCAGGAAGCGACGAATCAGCCGTAGATTCGGGTCCCTAGATTTGCGCGCCGTCTTCCCAGGGCTCGCGAGGGGTGCGTGGCGAGCCGAAGATCAGGTAGACGAAACTTCCGATGATGGCCGCCAAAGCCGCCATCACGACGATCGAACGGTGGTCGGAACCCCGTGAACAGGCACACGAGCAGCAGCGCTGGGCCACCGAACAGGCTGCCCACGCGGCTCGCTGCTTGGCCGGCAAACGGGGGAGCGGGGGCGGCGGCGGCGGGACGTATCGACCTTCGTCCGCCCACGACTCGTCGCTCCCAGGTTCAGGTGTCCACAAAGCACCGCCGAGGGCAGCCATCGGGTCGCTCGTCCGCGGAGCCGGCTGTGCGCGTGCCGGAGTCCACCTCCGCCGCGATGCGGTCCGCATCCGGGGTGTCGCCGAAGTTCTCGACGATTGCTCGCCAGTCTTCGTCGTTCGGTTGTGTCACGAGGAGAGCGTAACTCGCGATATGAAGGCTGCCGAGTCGCTGAAGATCGTCGGGGCATCGTTGTCCAAGCGTGGCCACGTGGTAGCTGTTGTCCAACATTCGCGTCGTGACGTCCGTCGACGACACGCTGCCCATGATGACCTTGTAGGACAGCGGGTCGACCACGTGGTCCTCGGTCGACTTGAAGTACAGCAGAGGGGATCGCACCCGGCCGAGGTCGGCACGCAGTGCCTTCCAGCCGGCCATCATCGACGCTGCGGCCTTCAGCGGCGTCTGGGTGTAGCCGTGCTCCTTGACACCGGGCTTCTTGATGTCGCTCGCAATGCCGGGAAAGGCCGGCACCACGTGCTTGAGGACGGGCAGCGCCAGAACGTCCTTGCGTGCGGTCGCGACGGCCGGGTTGACGAGTACGACGCCACTGATCTCCGACGATCGTTCGATCGCCAATCGCAAGCACCAATGCTCCTCCGAGCGACAAACCACCGACGACAACCGCATCGGAGCGCGCCGCAATGAATCAAAGGCGCGCGAGATCTCGGCGTACCAATCTGACCACCCGGTCCGATTCAGTTCCTGCCAGGTAGTGCCGTGTCCGGGAAGCAGAGGTACCTCGACCCCGTAGCCGAGCGCCGCCAGATGATCCGCCCATGGGCGGATCGAATCGGGTGACCCGGTGAAGCCGTGGCTCAAGCAGCACACCGATACGGCGTCCGCCCGTCAGTTCGGGCTGGGCTGGTGCGGCGAACGGTTGGTCTTGGGGTCGGTCGGCATGCTGAGATTCTGCACCATCGTCGGACGTGGTCATCCAGGAGTGAGAGGACTCTGACCAGCCAGTGGGTCTAAGGTGTCGCTTGTGTCCGAGGTTGGCGTAACTCCGCGGAAGGAGGATGGTCGGTGTTCTACTGGTTCTTGAAGTTGATTGCGTTGGGCCCGGTCATCCAGCTGGTCTTCCGGCCGACGCGTCGAAGGCGAAGAGCACGTGCCCGAGGAAGGCCCGGCCATCCTCGCCAGCAACCACCTGTCGTACGCCGACTGGCTGTTCATGCCGCTGGCGATCCCTCGGAGGGTCACGTTCGTCGCCAAGGCCGAATACTTCACCACACCGGGCGTCAAGGGTTGGTTCCAGCGTAAGTTCTTCGCCGGCGCAGGGCAGGTCCCGATCGACCGATCCGGCGCAACCGCGGCGGAAGGTGCGCTGAACTCGGCTCGCAAGATCCTGGAGGAGGGTGAGACTCTTCGGCATCTACCCCGAGGGGACCAGGTCGCACGACGGCCGGCTCTACCGGGGCAAGACGGGTGTTGCCCGGTTGGCCCTCGAGTGCCATGTGCCGGTCATTCCCGGTGGCCGTAGTGGGCACGGATGTGGTCGCGCCGCCGGGGAAGAAGTTCGGGCAGTTCACGCGGCCGATCGTTCGCTTCGGACCGCCGCTGGACTTCTCCCGCTATGAGGGGATGGAGGACGATCGATTCATCCTGCGCTCCATCACCGACGAGATCATGTACGAGATCATGCAACTCTCCGGCCAGGAGTACGTCGACATGTACGCCGGTCCGGCCAAGGAACTCGCGGCCAAGACGTGCGCAGCAGGCCCGACAGGCCGAACGCGAAGCCAAGGAGGCGGCCAAGGCGGCACGGGAGGCGGCCGCCGCGGCCGCACGTGAACGTGCCGCTGCCGAGGCGGCCACCGCGGCAGAAACCATCGGCCCCGACGCCACCGAACAGAAGAGGGCGTCCTGAACGAACCGGTCCGCGCCGCTGTCGAGGACCGGCTCTTCCAAGCACTCGCCGTGCTTCGCGTCGTGTTGGTGCTGAACATGGTCGCGCTCAACATCGTCCGAGCCCGCAACTTCGACCGCCCGACGCTGGGCGTCGTGGTGGTGCTCTTTCTGGTCGTGTGGACCGGAGTGAGCCTCTGGGCGTACGCCGGTCCGGACCGCCGAACGGCGCTGCTTGCTCATCGCAGACCTGGGGTAGCCCTCGCCGCCATGGCTGTCTCGGCGCTGGTCAAGGGCGGTGACCTGCAGGCGACCATCCCGGGATTCTGGGTGGTCGCCCCGCTCATGGCCTGGGCGATTCATTGGGGCTGGCGCGGAGGGCTGGTCGCGGCCGTGCTCATCTCGTCCCTGGACATCGCAGTCCGGGGCGAGTTCACCCAGGTGAACTACAGCAACGTGTTCCTGCTGCTCATCGGGGGACCGATTGTGGGCTATCTGTCGGACTCCCTCAAGGCAATGGCGGTCGAACGCGACGCAGCCCAGCGCCAAGCGGCGGCGGCGGCGGAGCGAGCGCGTCTCGCGCGCGCCGTGCATGACGGAGTACTCCAAGTGCTGGCGATGATGCAGCGGCGAGGTGCCGAGAACGGGGGATCTGGCCGAACTGGGACAGTTGGCGGGAGCGCAAGAGGCCGCGCTGCGATCGTTGATTCGGCAGCAGGACTCCGCAGCCGATGTCACGCCAGTGGGGACAGTGGATCTGCTCGGCGTCGCTCGAGCAACTCGAGTCCCTGTCGGCTCCGCAAGTTCACGTGGCCGGTCCCGGTCAGGTCGGTCGAGGTCTCCGACCGCGCTCGGTGAGGAGTTGTTGGCGGTGGTCGGGGCCTGCCTTGCCAACGTGGCCCAACACGTGGGTGCCAATGCCGAGGCATGGGTGCTGCTTGGAGGCGTTCGAGTCCCACGTCGTCGTGTCGGTGCGCGATGTCGGGCCGGGCATCCCCGAGGGCCGGTTGGATGAGGCGGTGGCGCTTGGGCGGCTGGGAGTCTCCGAATCGATTCGCGGTCGAATCGTCGGACTCGGCGGCACGTCCGCACTGAGCACTGGGACGTGGGGCACCGAGTGGGAGTTCTCGGTTCCGCGCTCCTCGGTAGGGTCAGAACATGGCTGACGATCAGGTCCGCGTGATGGTCGTCGACGACCACCCGATGTGGCGTGATGCCGTCGAGCGAGACCTCATCGATGCGGGTTTTCACGTCGTCGGCGTTGCCGCCACCGGAGACGAGGCGCTGGCGAGGTTCCCCGCGGCACGCCCGAACGTTGTCGTGCTCGACCTTCAGATTCCCGGCCCGAACGGAGTTGCAGTGACCGAGCAGGTCATCCGGCTCGACCCCTCGGTGCGGGTGCTGATCCTGTCCGCATCGGGGGAGCAGGCAGATGTTCTGCACGCCGTGAAGGCCGGCGCTACGGGCTATCTGGTGAAGTCGGCGTCACGAGCCGAACTGATTGCTGCGGTCCGGAGTGTCGCGGGCGGTGACACTGTGTTCACTCCCGGGCTCGGCAGGGCTGGTCCTCGGTGAGTATCGACGGATGTCCGAGGGCGGGATCGGACAACAAGGGAACCGTCACGATCCGCTGGCTGCCGGAGTTGACCGAGCGGGAGACCGAGGTACTGAAGATGGTGGCGAAGGGGATGAGTTACAAGCAGATCGCCGACCGCCTGGTGCTCTCCCACCGAACGGTTCAGAACCATGTGCAGAACACCCTCCGCAAGTTGCAGATGCACAACCGGGTTGAGTTGACGCAGGTACGCCATCGAGCAGGGGCTCGACGACGGTGAGTGAGGCGACGCTGCTCGAGATCGCTGACTCCCTGTACGCCGGCCCGCTGGGCGACTTCACGGCCAGCCGGGATGCCGAGGCCAAGGCCATCATCAAGGACTCCGGGGATCGTGAGTTGGCGGCCCGGGTCAAGGCCCTCAAGAAGCCGTCTCTGGCAGCCTGGGTGGTGAATCTGCTGGTCCGGCGCGAGGGTGACCAGATCGCCGAGGTGCTCAAGGTCGCCGAGGGCTTGAGGGCTGCCCAGACGGCTATGGACGGTGACCAGTTGCGCGCGCTCACGCGTCAGCGCAGGCAGTTGACGGCGGCGGTGACGACTCGGGCGCGAGCGCTCGCCGCCGAAGACGGCGTACGTGTGACGTCGAGCGTCTGCCGAACAGATCGAGGCGACCCTGACGGCGGCCCTGCTGAATGCCGATGCGGCCGCCGCGTTGCGGACCGGACTTCTGGTCGAACCGCTGACGCCCACCGGCGCCGCGGAGAAGAGCCCGCTGTTGGCTCTGGCAGTCCCCGAGGCGCTCGGCTACGTGCCAACAGAGGTGGCAACGGCCAAGTTGCGGGTAGTTCCGGATCCGGACGCAGGGGCGAAGGCTCGGCCAAGCCTTACGGGTCGCCAGGGAAGAGGCGCTTGGCCACCGCTCAGGAACAGGTTCGCACGGCGCGAGCCGAGCATCGCGTCGCACGAGAAGGCGGTCGCCAACCTGCAGGCACGCACCCTGCAGAGCCGAGCGGAGATGGACGAGCTGAATCGACGACTGAGCGCTCTGGAGTCCGAGTTGGAGCAACTCGACGATGACCTGGCCGACGCCGAACGCGACTGCCGCCGAGGCCGAGGAGCAGGTGGAGGCAGCCGAAGAGGCTCGCGATGCGGCCGCCAAGGCCCTCGACGGCTAGCTCGACCAGTGCCTCGAGCTGCTACACCTCCGCCCAGCCCTTCGATCGATCGACCGCCTTCAGCCATCGCTCGTGGATGGCATCCGCGCGCGATCCGATCGGGATCCGGCAGGAAGCTTCGATCGTGCTGCCAGGTGGCCCGCAGAGCGTCCGGTCGAATCCCAGACGCCCACGCCGAGACCGGCCAGGAACGCGGCGCCGAGACCGGTCGTTTCGACGATCTTCGGTCGTTCTACCGGTACGCCGACCTGGTCGGCCTGCCACTGGCACAGCAGGTTGTTGGCGCTGGCGCCGCCGTCCACCTTCAGCGTGGCCAGTTCGCCCATGGTGTCCAGAACGTCGCGGACCTCGCAGGTGATCGCCTCCAGGGTGGCCCTGACGATGTGTGCGCGCGTCGTCCCTCGCGTAATACCGATGATCAGGCCGCGAGCATGGGGATCCCAATGCGGCGCACCCAAGCCGGTCAGCGCGGGCACGAACACGACGCCCCCCGAGTCCTCGACAGTGCCCGCCAAACCTTCGGTCTCTGCGGCTGAACCGATGATCTGCAGTCCATCTCGCAACCACTGGACGGCAGCGCCGGTCACGAAGATCGACCCCTCGAGGGCATAGGTCATCTGCCCCTCGGGCGATGCGCCACGCGGCGGTCGTGAGCAGACCGGCGTCGCTTCGGACGAGTTCCGTGCCCGGTGTTGGTGAGGATGAACGACCCGGTGCCGTAGGTGCACTTGGAGTCGCCCGGGTCGAAGCAGGTCTGGCCGAACAGGGCTGATTGTTGATCGCCTGCGATCCCGGCGATGGGCAGGGACAAGGCCGCAGAACGCGGACGGGTCGGTGGTGGCGAGTTCACCCCAGTTGGGGACGACCTCGGGCAGCGCGTCCATGGGTACGCCGAAGAGGACACAGAGTTCCGGAGACCAGGCGCCGTTTGCCAGGTCGAACAGCAGCGTGCGAGATGCATTGGACACATCGGTGACGTGCCAGGTTCCGCGGCTCATCCGCGCGACGAGGTAGGAATCGACGGTGCCGATCGCATAGCGGCCGGACTCGACCATCGCCCAGGTGTGTGGTTCGTGCTCGGCGAGCCAGCGCAACTTGGTCCCTGAGAAGTACGGATCGAGCCGCAGTCCGGTCAGGTCCCGCACGCGATCCTCGTGCCCGTCTCGACGCATGGAGTCGCAGATCTCGGCGGTTCGTCGGTCCTGCCAGACGATCGCGTTGCGCGGGGAGGCGAGGGTTTCGCGATCCCAGAGCACGATGGTTTCGCGCTGGTTGGTGATGCCGACACCCTGCAACTGGCTGGCATCGCAGGACTTCAAGGCGTCGCGGGTGGCGGACAGGGTGGCCTGCCAGATGTCCTCGGGCACGTGCTCGACCCAGCCGGGCCGGGAAAGCGCTGCGGGAACTCGGCGTACCCGCGAGCCACGAATGGTGCCGGATGCGCTCGACCACCAGCGCGGTTACTCCGGTCGTGCCGGCGTCGATCGACAGGATGCTCATGGCCGCAGACTAGTTGGCCGGCGACTGGTCCTCGATGGGATCCCGCGTTGGCAAGTTGTCTCCGATTCGGGCGTAGGCCAGTATGTGAACGATCCAAATTGACCGGCTGATTGAATTCACCAGATCCACCTAGTTCGAGGGAGTTTGGCATGCGCGTTGGTGTTCTCACGGGTGGCGGCGACTGTCCCGGCCTCAATGCCGTTATCCGCGCGGTCGTACGCCGCGGAGTGCGCGAGTACGGCTTCGAGTTCGTCGGCTACCGCGACGGTTGGCGCGGCCCGCTCGAAGGCATCACCATGGAACTCGGCGTGGAGCAGTGCCGAGGAATCCTCCCTCGCGGCGGAACGATCCTGGGCTCGTCGCGCACGAACCCGTTCAAGATTGACGGCGGCGTCGACCAGATCAAGGAGAACCTCGCCGCCCACGGAGTCGATGCGCTGGTCGCGATCGGTGGCGAGGACACGCTAGGAGTCGCCACCAAGCTCGCCGAGTTGGGAGTCAATGTCGTCGGTGTTCCGAAGACCATCGACAACGACCTCTCGGGCACCGACTTCACGTTCGGATTCGACACGGCCGTCAACATCGCCACCGAGGCGATCGACCGCCTTCACACAACGGCCGAGTCGCACCACCGCGTGCTGGTGGTTGAGGTCATGGGCCGGCACGCCGGATGGATCGCTCTACACGCCGGCATCGCCGGTGGCGCCAACATCGTGCTGATCCCCGAGATGCCCTTCGATATCGAAGAGGTATGTGCCCTGGTCGAGTCTCGGTTCACCTCGATGTTCTCGCCGATCATCGTCGTCTCCGAGGGTGCGGTGCCCAGATCCGGCGGCGAGATGACGCTCGTCAGCGGTGAGAAGGATGCCTTCGGCCATGTCCGCCTCGGCGGGATCGGCGACCGCCTGGCCAGCGAGATCGAGAAGCGCACCGGCAAGGAGGCTCGCGCGGTCGTCCTCGGTCACGTCCAGCGCGGCGGCACCCCGACGGCCTTCGACCGATGGCTGGCGAGCCGGTTCGGTCTGGAGGCGATCTCCGCAGTCAACGATGGAGACTTCGGCAAGATGATGGCCCTCCGTGGCACCAATATCGTGCGGGTCCCGTTGATCGATGGCACCGGCGAACTGAAATTGGTCAGCCAGGCGGAGTACGCCGAGGCGAAGGTCTTCTTCGGCTAGGAGACGCTTGGGGCCGCGTCCCGGTCCCACGGCTCACGGCCTACTTCGCATGGCGACGATGCCGAACCCGATCATCAGCAGCCCCATCAGCCCGAGCGGCAGCAGTGCTGCATTGCTGCCGGTAGCGGGCAGCGCGGGTTGATCACCGGGATTGACCTGGTCGAGGGGACATCGGGTTGGCCCGTCGACGGAAGTTCGGGTTGGGCCACAGCATTCCAATCGTCGCTGTCGGTGACCGACTCACCCGACCCGGCGCCCGTCGCGACGATGGTGGCCCGATCCTCGTGGGTCGCGCCCCCGGCCAGCGGAGAGAGTGTGCCGTGGCACTCGAACGATGCGCCGACCTTGAACGGACCAGCCCAGGTCGTTCCCGTGCCCGGACCGCCCAACGTCGCTGAAGTCACACGTCAGGTCACCGACCGTGGCGGATCCGGCGATGGTCTTGTCGCGACACCACCAGGTTGACCAGATCCTCGTCGCCGGTGTTGGTGATGGTGAACGTGATCCGCGGCTCGGCACCGGCCTGCGACCGACTTTGGCGACATCGTCGAAGTCACCGGCGATCGGGCCGTCCGCAGTGGACCACTTCTCAATATCAACCTCGGGCTGGGGCCTGGTCGGCTTGGATGGAGTTTCCGCGTTCCAGTCGTCCGAGTCCGTGACGTCCCCGCCGGAGCCCTGTCCGGTCGCGATCACGGTCGCCGTGTCGCTGTGCCTCGCGTCGTATCCCAACGCCGGCAGGGTGCCGGTGCAGTCGAAGGTCGCTCCGATGTCGAACGGACCCTCCCACGTGGTACCGGAGCCGGGTCCCCCCAGGGCGCTGAAGTCACAGGTCAGGTCGTCGATGTCGCCCGTCCCCGCAGTGGTGGAATCCACGACCTTGACGTTGCGAAGTTGTTCGTTGCCGGTGTTGGTGATGGTGAAGGTGATGGCCTCGGCGAGCGCCGGTTCGAGTTCCTTCGAGTCCGTGTCGTAGTCGCCCGACTCGGGATCCTGATTGGTCGACCACTTCTCGATGTCGATCGTGGGCTGGCGGCTATTCCCTTCGCCGCTGCCGCCACCCTCGTTCACGCGAGCAGTGGCGCGGACGCCCTTGACCATGCCGTGCTGTTCGACGGTTGCTTTGTCGACGTACGACGCCTGCGCCTCGGTGGCCATGCGATCGGCCCTCAAGTATGAAGAACTGGCCGACCTGCCGTCGCCTTGAGCGTGACGGTCACGGAGGTGTCGGAGCATGAGCTCACCTTGAAAACCTCGCCATGGACCGTCCCAGTCGACATTGCCCCAGGAAGTGAGGGAATCGCCGACGCGCATCCGAATCGAGTCACAGTCCACCGCCTGTCCAGCGCTGACGAGGTCCGTGATCGTGATCCTTTCGTCGGCGGTCCGAGTAGCCGCGGTTGAAATGCCGAAGCGGATGAACGAGGGAGGGCCGTCCTCGTAGACGGCGAACTTGCCTGGCTCGATGTCTGCCGCGTCGCAGTCCTTGCAGGGCACGGTGGTGATCGGCGTTGTGATGATCGTCGATCCGACCGGCCACTTGAGTTCGTACTTCGTGTCCGGCTTGACGACCGCGGTGGTCTTGGCCTTCAGAAAGCCCTTGAAGACGACATGGTCGTGAGTCTCGATGTAGTCGTTGAAGGTGATCGTGACGAGTCGTGGGGTGACGACCATGGACGCAATGACTGTGCCATCGGGGGTCTTGATGGGGAAGGTCCCCGACAGGCCGGCCAGTTCGTCCGGCACCTCGATCTTGATGACATCGCCGGCACAACCGCCGTCAGGGAGCGACCCTGAGAAGTTCACATCGACGACGTCGTTGACCGACACGAGGGCCGGGGTGACGATGATGGTCTTGACCGCCTCGCTGCGATCGGAGGGCTGGCACCGCGCAGCCGCGGCCGCGACCTGGGCCGGTTCGGTCCTCCGCCGATGCCAGGCTCGGCATGGATACCGCGAGCATCAATGTGGTCAGAATCGCGCCACGAACCAGAGTCGCCAGCGGTTTGGCGTGCGATGAATTAGAGCGTGCGGAAAAGAAACCCACTGTGATCCCCCCGGACCTTCAGAAATGAATCGGGGGGTCAACAGCTCCTCGTGGCACTTCCCGTCAGACTTTGATCTGAACTCTTGATAGTGCCACTTGGATCGACGGCCGCCCCCCGGCGTTAGTCAGGAGACGATCATTGCGCCAAGCAGTGACGGCATCGGTCATCGGGGGTCCAACCTGTCTAGCCCTGTTATCGGTAGACAGACCGGAAAAGTCGGCCCCGTCACCAAATCAACTAGCTTTCTTGACTCCGCCTGCGCATCAGCCACAGCCCGGTGAGAGCGAGCAAGATGCCGATTCCAGCAGTCGGCGCGATCCGACTGCTGAGCCCCACCTGCGGCAATGCGGGCGAGGACACGCCACCATGCCACTCGTCCGTATCGGTCGTGGTCTTGCCGGAGTTCTCACCGACGGCGGTGACGATGGCTCGATCGGCGTGCTTGTCGTCGAGTCGCAATGCCGAAAGCGTGGCCGTGCACTGAAAGGACTTGCCAACTGGCAGGGGACCGTTCCACTTGGTTCCGGACGAGGGTCCACCGAACTCGAGAGAAGTCGCAGGTCAGCGAGTCAACCGTCGCGGATCCCACGAACACTCGATCACGAACCCTGATGTCGATCAGCGGTTCTTTGCTCTCTGTTGGTGATCTTGAAGGTCAGGTCTTCGGGAACTCCCACCTTGAGTTCCTTGTAGCCGTTGTCGTAGTCGCCGGCGCGGGGACCATCGACGGTCGACCACTTCTCGATGTCGACACCGGGAGGGGGGTTGCCGCCCTTCTTGGTCTTGCCGTTCCAGTCATCGGTGTCGGTCACCCGCGTCGACGTGGCGCGACCGAAGGCCACGATTCTGGCGCGATCGGTATGGCGGGCGTTCTTGCCGAGGGCCGGCAATTTGCCCTTGCAGGTGAACGAATCACCGATATCGAACGGCCCTGCCCAGGTGGTCCCGCTTGAAGGGCCGCCCAACGGGCTGAAGTTGCACGTCAAGCCCCGAATCGTGCCCTTGCCGGCGATGGTCTTGTCGGTGACCTCAATATTGTTGAGGATCTCGTTGCCGGTGTTCTTGATGGTGAACGAGATCTTCTCGTCTGCGTTGGCGCCGAGTTTCTTGAATTCGTCGTCGTAGTCGCCTGCCTTGGGGCCGTCGACGGTTGACCACTTCTCGATCTTGACCCTGGGCACGCGGCGGGTTCCGTCGACCTCGCCTCCGCCGTCCGTGAGACGGGCTGACGCGCGCACAGCCGTCGTGACCCCCGCCTGGTTGACCGTGGCACGGTCCAAGTAGACCTCTTGGATCACAGTCGGCGTCGAACGCCCCTCAACCCTGAAGTACTGGCCGGCGCCGGGCGCGGTCAACGTCAGGCTCAAGTTGGTGGCGGTGCAGGAAGTGACGGTGAAAGTGGGCCAGTTCTGGTTGAACTGGATGTTGCCCCAGGCGTCGAGAGTCGTGCCCCTGCGCACGAATATGTTTGAGCAGTCGATCTCGTGACCGGGGTCAACGGTGTCCGTGAAGGTCAATACCTCACCCGCGGTCAGGGTGGCGACCGACGAGATGGCGAATCGGATGAAAGGCGGCGGACCTGCTTCGTACTCCGCGAACTTCCGCGTCCGCACGTCTCCAGGACCGCAGTTCGGGCAAGGCACGGTGGTGATCGGTGTCACGAACACTTGGTTGCCGGCTTGCCACTCCAAGTCATAGTCCGTGTCGGGTTCAACGCTGACGCGGACTCGCGCCTTGAGGTTGCCGCGGAAGGACACGTTGGTGTTGAACTCGAGGTAGTCGTTGAACGTGATGATGGCGTGGCCCGCGGAGACCACCATCTGTGCGATGACGGAACCATCGGGCGCCGTGATCGGGAACGTACCGGTCAACCCGGCAAGTTGTGGTGGGACGACGATGTCGATGAAGTCGCCTTCGCATCCCCCGTTACGCATCACGGCGGTGAAGTTGACGGTGACGATGTCGTTGGGCGAAACGATCACCGGCGACACCGTGACCGATGTCACCGATGAACTGCGGTCAGTTGGAGGACAGCCGGGTGAGGCCAGGCGTCCAGACGCAACGGTGTCCAGGCCCGGCTTTGACGAGTCCGTTCCAGTTGACGCCGGTGCTTCGACGGGTCCCTCGGTGGCTTCATTGGTTCCCGGAACCTTGGTCTCGCCTGCCTCGGCCGCGTCAGCGGAGGGGGTTTCGGATGCGAGTGTGGCGGCTGGACTCGACTCTGGCGAGATGGAAGGTGCCTGCGGTGCAAGCGTCGTACCGGCAGAGGAGTTCTTGGTGGGGCCTTCGCTGCCGGCGAGTGCCCCGGGCGGCGTCGGTGACGCGCTGGCCGATTGACCGGTCGTCGACTCGCTGGCCTTCGAATCGGCTGCTTGATCCTGCTGGGCGCTGGCGAACGGTTGTATTCCGAGAGCGAGAATTGCGGTAGTCAACACTATGCGAGCAGCGTAAGTGCGCGCGATATTGCTCGATGCCATGTCATCCCTCTGCTTCGAAACGTATCCCCTTGTCGGTAGTCTGTCAGAACTTTCAGGTTGGACACAGCAGAATCACCGTTTGGGAAACCCGCCTGTTTGTCCAAATAGACAGATTGTTCGCCGCCCCCGATACCCTTTGGTAGTGAACGTCCCCATTCCCGAGTTGGCCTCGCTGCACGCCCGTGGCGCTGCGCAACAGCCGTCCTACCCCGATCCGCTCGCGGTAGATGCGGCAGTGGCCCGATTGCGGACGCTGCCCCCGTTGGTCTTTGCCGGTGAGTGCGACGAACTGCGAGAGAAGCTCGCGGCGGTTTCGCGTGGCGAAGCGTTCCTGCTGCAAGGCGGCGACTGCGCCGAGACCTTTGACGGAGTCTCCGCCGATGACGTCCGCAACAAGCTGCGCGTGCTGTTGCAGATGGCGGTGGTGTTGACGTACGCCGCGTCCGTGCCTGTCGTCAAGCTGGGTCGGATGGCGGGGCAGTACGCCAAGCCCCGGTCCTCGGACCTCGAGACTCGCGGCGGGATCACCCTCCCGGCCTACCGCGGCGACGCCGTTAACGGCTTCGACTTCACCCCAGAGGCGCGCCGACCGGACCCCCAACGGCTGATCGATACCTACCATTCGTCGACATCCACTCTCAACCTCGTGCGCGCGTTCGTGACCGGCGGCTACGCCGATCTTCGCCAGGTTCACGCGTGGAACACGGACTTCGTCAAGACGTCATCGGTGGGACAGCGCTACGAGTTGATGGCCAGGGAGATCGATCGTGCGCTGACGTTCATGGCGGCGATCGGAGCCAATCCGGATGAGTTCCACCGGGTTGACTTCCACTCGAGCCATGAGGCGTTGGTGCTGGAGTACGAACACGCGATGACCCGGATTGATCACCGGACCGGCCTTCCGTACGACGTGTCCAGCCACTTCCTGTGGATCGGGGAGCGCACGAGACAACTCGACGGCGCCCACGTCGAACTGCTCAGCCACATCCGCAATCCCATCGGAGTGAAGTTGGGTCCGGCAACGACACCCGATGATGCGCTGGCCCTGGCGGCTCGTCTGAACCCCGAGAACGAACCGGGTCGACTCACATTCATCACCAGGTTCGGAGCCGACAAGATCCGCGACGGTCTCCCACACCTGCTCGAGAAGGTGACCGCAGCTGGTATCGCCGTCGGTTGGGTGTGCGATCCCATGCACGGGAATACGTTCGAGGCGAGTTCGGGCTACAAGACGCGCGCCTTCGACGACGTCATCGAGGAGGTCCAGGGATTCTTCGACGTACATCGCGCCGTCGGGACCTGGCCAGGGGGGGTCCACATCGAACTCACCGGCGATGACGTCACGGAGTGTGTGGGTGGTGGTGAGGAGTTGCTTGGAGGTCGATCTCGGTGATCGCTACGAATCGGTCTGCGATCCGCGGCTCAACCGCGTGCAGTCCTTGGAGTTGGCCTTCCTGGTGGCCGAGATGCTCCGCAAGGCGTGATGATTCGCCATCTCATCACACGAGATAGAGCGTGACTGTGCTGCCCGGCGGCACCAGGGTGCCTTCGCCCGGATCCACAGAGAAGACGTAGCCGAGACCTAGGTAACCCGCCGACTTCTCCGTGTTGACCTTGAAACCGAGGTCGGTCAACTCCTTCGTGGCCGCTTTGACGCCACTGGCGCGAAGGCCACTGGGGACCTCAATGAGTTCGGGACCATCCGAGACCACGATCGTGACCGGATCGCCGGCGAACAACGTTCCCGACGTGGGGTTCTGGCTGATCACTCGACCCTCCGGCACCGAATTCGAGAAGTCGGTCGACACATCAGGTTCGAGGCCCTTCCGGTCCAACCATCGAGTGGCGCGCTCGGCCTTCTTGCCCGTCCAGTCCACGACGTTGATAGGTCGCTCGCCCTTGCTGACCACGAGATCTACGAGCGCGTCCGGTTTCAGGCTCGTGCCTGCGGCAGGCGAACTCGAGATCACGACCCCGACGGCTACCTTCTCGTCGTACTTCTCGGTGGTCTCGCCCAGTTTCAGCGAAGCTGCCGCGATCGCGTCCTGGGCCTCGTCCTCGGTCTTGCCGCGCATTTTCGGCACCTCGTGGCGTTCCTTGCCCAACGACAACACGACGCTGACGGTGCCGCCGTCCAGAACGCGCGATCCCGCAGTCGGATCGGTGGACATCACCTCGCCCGCCGGAACGGTCTCGGAGTACGCCGCGGGCGCGACATCCATGCTCAGGCCCACCTCCGCCAGGGCGTCCTTTGCCTCAGACTTGGACATCCCGATGAGCCCTGGCGTGGGGGTGAACCGCCCCGCGCCGAACCACCAGGCGCTGCCCGCCAACAGGCCTATCAGGAGGAGGGCGACCACGAGCAGCAGCGGACCGCGCCGCCGACGCCCCGTGGTCTCTTGGGCTTCTGGAGGGCTCGCGACGGAAGCCATGGCCAAGGAAGTCGTCGGCTCGGTTCCGGGGAGGTCGGCGAACAACTCCGAGTATTCCGGCTCCTCCCACGGCGCGATTGCGGGTTCGCTGTCAGGCATGAAACCGGCCGCACCGGCAATTACCAACGGCGTGAGATCTGCGGTGAGTTCCGGGTCGTCCATGACACCCGCTGCGAGGGCTTGGCGGACTCGTCTCACCTGATGCAGGAACACGCCAGCGTCGGCAGGTCGGAGATCTCGATCTCTTGACGTCGCACGGGCGACCAGAGCGTCGACGTAGTCGGGGATCCCAGCCGTGGCCCGAGACGGGGGAGGGACGTCCTCGTGCACGTGCTTGTAGGCGACCTGGATCGGCGATTCACCCTCGTGGGGCTTGCGGCCGGTCAGCAGTTCGTAGAGCACGACGCCGGCGGCGTACACATCGGCGCGGGCATCCGCGCGTCCGTCGACGACCAGTTCGGGCGCGAGATAGGAAACGGTTCCGATCAGCACGCCACCGGTGGCGGTGTGCTGGGTGTCAGCGCTGACCGCTTTCGCCAGACCGAAGTCGGCAACCTTGACGCGACCGTCGTCGGCAATCAGCACATTCTCGGGCTTCACATCCCGGTGCATGAGCCCGGACCGATGAGCGACAGCCAAAGCAGAGAGCACGGGATCGATGAGTGCGAGGGCACGATGCGGAGAGAGTGGAGCCTCCTGTCGGATCACATCGCGGAGGGTGTGCCCCGGGACGTACTCCATCACCAGATAGACGGTGCCGTTGTCCTCGCCCTGGTCGTAGACGCCGACGATGTGCTCGTGGGTCAAACGAGCCGACGCCCTGGCCTCACGCACGAAGCGTGCGGCGAACGGGGCATCGCCTGCGTGGTCGACGCCCTCAGGTGCCACCAATGCATCGCCGAGGCCGGGGTGCATGACCTTGACGGCGACGGTGCGGTCGAGGCGGGTGTCGGTGGCTTCGTAAACGCTGGCCATGCCACCGCGGGCGATGCGCGGACCGATGAGGTACCTACGGTCGAGCAGCTGGCCGGTGAGCGCATCGGCTATCTGCCCGCCGGCGCGGGAGCCTCGACCCGTTTCCACTAGTTGGTCCTCCATTGGGTCCGGAAGGGGAAGTATCCGGCCAGGTCCATCGTACGGACCGTCCGGAGTTCCCAGAGCGCTTGACGGTCCCGGCGTGGCGCGAGGCGTGGCGCCGTGATTGGCTTGCGCCATGGCCAGCGAGGATCCGAACTCAGACGTTGATCTGGGTGCCCTGGTCGGTGACTGGATCGACTGGGCTGAGGCGGCGCGACAACTCGGTGTCACGGTTGGCAGGGTGCGCACGATGATTCGCATCCACGAACTTGCTGCAGCGGTGCCGGCCCCGCGCGCCGGGCAACAGATCCCGGCCGCCTTCATCCAGGACGGACTGGTCGTGAAAGGTCTTCCCGGTCTGCTTACCGTGCTGCATGACGCGGAGTACGACGACCGGGCCGCGATCACGTGGATCTTCACGGATGCCCAGTTGCCCGGACGCCCGATCGACGCTCTGCGCGAGAACCGTGGTTCGGAAGCGAAGCGGCGCGCGCAATCACTGGGTTTCTGATTCGGTGGGTCTGAATTTGGTGGGTCTGACATGAAGAAGGATCGGACCATCTGGCTGATCATTCCGTTCATCGCCGTCGTGATGTGGTGGTGGTGGGGCAACATCGGCCCGCAGGCCGAACCGGGTCACTACGAAGGACAGGTTGCGTCCCCAGGTCCGGAACGGATCGACCCTCAAAGCGGGCTGCCGTTCGTCAACGAGGCGGGCCTGCCGAGGGACGCCAAGGATACGATCGAACTGATCAAGGCAGGCGGTCCCTATCCCTACCCGCAGGACGATGAAGTCTTTCGCAACGATGAGGGAGTTCTACCCGCGGAGGCGCCGGACTACTACCGGGAGTACACCGTGGAGACACCTGGTGAGGATGATCGTGGGCCACGACGCATCGTCGTCGGCGCCGGCGGGGAGTACTACTGGACCAAGGATCACTACCAAACATTTGAGAGGATTGAGAACCCATGAGTGGGTTAGCCGCCATCTTGGCGGGACATACCGCGCCCGGCGTCTACCGCTGGCACGGCGCATTCCATGCTCCCGACGTGCAGCACACGGTCGAGCACGCCGGTTGGCACTTCGGCTACGTCGACGGCTGGCTGGCGCAGACCAAAGTCGAGTTCCTGGAGGCCGTGGGTCAAGCGCTCGACTTTCCGTCGTACTACGGCCGGAACCTCGATGCACTCGCCGACTGTCTGCGGGTGCCACCCCAGGCGGACGTTGAAGGAACCGTGCTTCTGTGGGACGGCTGGGGACCGTTGGCCACCGACGATCGGGCGACCTTTGACGGAGTACTGTCCGTGTTCCTCGAGCGGGTCAAGGCAAAGAGATGGGGCACCCTCGTGGTGTTGCTCCGTGGCGAAGGCCCTGACCTGGGCCACGTGAAGAGCATCGACTGACTGGCATCGACCGCCGGGCACCCGTGAAGGGCCGCTAGTGGGCTCGATCGGTCGCCGCTTCCGCCAGGGTCTTCAGGGCACGGGCGGCGATGGGGTCGATCGATGCGTTGCCCAGCGCGGTGAGCGCCTGCGTGGCCAACATCTCGATGGCGGCTTCGACCTGGGCGTGTGCACCCGAGGCGTCAATGATGTGACGCAACCGTTCGATCTCGGCCGCACCCAGGGCTGTGCCGAGAGAGCGATCGAGCAGCGCCGCATCCTCTGGGTCGGCACCGTCGAGGGTCAATGCCACCAGGACAGTGCGCTTACCTTCGACCAGATCGTCTCCGGCCGGTTTTCCCGTGGCGTTGGGGTCCCCGAAGACACCGAGGAGGTCATCGCGCAGTTGGAAGGCCTCACCGAGCGGAAGGCCGAACGCTCCGAGTTGGTCCAGCACCGCGTCGCCGCCACCCGCGAGGGCGGCGCCGATGTGCAGCGGGCGCTCGATGGAGTACTTCGCAGACTTGAAACGCAACACCGTCATCGCGGTCTCGACGTCGGCGTACCCACGCGCCTGGACCGACACATCGAGGAATTGGCCAACGATGACCTCGCTTCGACAGAGATCGAACAGGTGCAGTGCGGACCGGACACTGCTCGGCGGGCAAGCCACAGTTGCGGAGGAGTTCATCGGCCCAACTCAACAGCAGGTCTCCGAGCAGGATCGCGGCGGCGGCGCCGTACTGCCCGGGGTCCCCTTGCCATCTCGCGTCGCGATGCTCCTGGGCGAACACCCGATGCGTCGACGGGCGGCCGCGGCGGGTGTCCGATGCATCCATGAAGTCGTCGTGAACCAACGCACTCGCATGCAGGACCTCGAGGGCCGCGCATGCCCTGAGCAGGCCTGGCTCGTCCGTCGGCTCGGGTTGAACGGCTCGATACCCCCAGTAGCAGAAGCCGGCCCGAAATCGCTTGCCGCCCGAGAGGATCGGTGCGGGCCTGGGCCTGGAGGCGCTCACCGTCAGATCCGAGCGGCTTGAGGCGTGCCCCCTGCTCGTCGAGGAACTCGTCCAGGGTTGTCTGTAGCTGAGAACGAAAGTCCCCTGCGCTGGTCACTCCGCGACCCTATGCCAGCCGACCTCCGACAATGGACGCGGCCTTCTTGGCACCTGATGGACGCCTACGATGAGGTTATGCCGAACGAGCGCATCCCATCGTTGATCGGTGCTGGCGAGCCCGCGTTCTCGTTTGAGTTCTTCCCGCCCAAGGACGCTGAGGGCGCCGTGGCACTGTGGCAGACCATCCGCGCCTTGGAGCCCTATCGCCCGTCATTCGTCTCCGTGACGTACGGCGCAGGAGGGTCCACGCGAGATACGACGGTCGAGATCACCGGCCGTATCGCGGGGGAGACCTCGATGATGCCGCTGGGACACCTCACCTGCGTCGGCCACACCCAGGACGAACTGCGAGGCATGCTGTGGGCCTACGCCGATGCGGGCGTGCGCAACGTGCTCGCGTTGCGAGGCGACCCGCCTGGCGGCCCCGGAACTCCTTGGCAGCCCACCGAAGGCGGCCTGACCTATGCGAGTGAGTTGGTCGCACTGGCCCACCGGTCGGGCGACTTCTGTGTGGGGGTCGCGGCATTTCCTGAGGGCCATCGCGAGGCGCCCACTCTGGAGGCAGACGTCGCTGTCTTGCTGAAGAAGCAGGAGGCCGGGGCGGAATTTGCGATCACCGACATGTTCTTCCGAGCCGACGACTACTTCTCGTTGCGGAAGCGGGCCGCTGCGGCCGGAGTCGTGATCCCGATCCTTGCCGGCATCATGCCGATCACAAGCCTTCCCCAGGTCACGCGGATGGCCGAACTCTCGGGTCGGGAAGTTCCTCCCGAAGTAGTGCAACGGGTGGCCCAGCACGAAGGCGATCCGGCCGCCGTGCGTGCCGCAGGCATCGCCCTCGCTGCCGAACTCTGTCGCACGTTGATCGACCACGGCGCGCCCGGCCTGCACTTCTACACACTGAACCGCTCACGTGCGACGTTGGAAATCTTCGAGCACCTCAACATCACCGTCTAGTCGGACCGACTCCCTGACAGATCACGGTCTCGATAGCCTCTGTACATGAGCAAGTTGAGGACCGTGACGACCACCGGTCAGGGCAGCGTCCGCGTCGTGCCCGACTCCGCCGTGCTGAGGTTGGCGGTGGCGCATCGCGCCGCCGGCGTCGCCGAAGCGTTCGAAGGGGTGGACTCGGCGGCGCGCAACCTCATCACGGTGGCACAGGACTTCACCGAGCCCACGAAGATAGCGTCGTCGGGCCTGACGGTGTGGCCGGCCCACGACACGGAGGGTCGCCAATCGGGATTCGAAGCGCGTCACTCGCTCACGATCGGTTGCGCGGATCTCAGATCAGCCGGCGTGCTCCTCACCGAACTTGCCAAGCACGTGGGCAACGCCCTGTCCGTCGAGGACATCTCATTGGAGGTGAGCGACAAGTCTGCAGCGGAGGCGGCCGCTCGCGAGGGTGCGTTCGCCGATGCGCGGATGCGAGCCGAGCACCTCGCCGCACTGAGTGGGGAGTCGCTCGGTGCTGTCTTGTCGGTGTCCGAAGGTGGTGGGGGAGGCGGTTTCCGCGAAGCGGGCCGGGCGATTGCCTTCTCGAAGCACGCCGACATGGCCATCGAGCCGGGCGAAACCAGCATTTCTGCCGCCCTGACGATTACGTGGGAGTTCGCTCACTAGTCGACAACGGTTCTACGCAGGACCAATGACCTGCGCCACCAGCGCCGCGGACAGGCCGACCCAGGGAACTCCGGCACCGGGATTCGCGTGGGCTCCGGCCGCGTAGACGCCGGAGATGGGTGTGGTCGGCCCGAGTCGACGATGCAGCGTTCCGCGACCACGCCACTCGACGCCGTACGCCGAACTCTTCGTGGACGGGCTCCGCATCGCACGCTGCTGACGACTCGATCGCGAAGATCCACGCCACGAGTGGCCAGCACCGAGAGGGGATCGCCAACGCCTCGCATGAGCACAGAGACCGTGTTCGCCCAAGAGGGTGACCGGTCGACCGGTTCACCCGTGCGCATCACCACGAGCGGATCTCCGTGGAAGACCACCTCGTGGGCTGAGGCAATGGGTGGCCCGGACAGGGCTAGATGGCAGACTCTCGGCGGCGTCGTCGCACGAACTCGGCCGACGTGCGTCCGCAAGGCGGGGAGCTGGGTGGGATCGATGGCACAGACGACGGCCTCGCAGTCGAGTTCTCCGCGATCGGTGGCGACTGCCACGACGGTTCCGCGTCGCGCGACCAAGTCTCGAGCAGTGGTGGTCGGTCATCGTCGTGACTCCGCGGGTAGCGAGTCGGTTGACGAGGGATTGGGCCAGCAGGTCGAATCCACCGCGCACCGTCCAGACCCCGAACCTCTGAACGAGGTAGGCGTCCACCCCGACCCAGGCGGGAACCCTGCGCGGGTCATGGCCTTCGAAACGGGCCAGGAACGCGGCCACGGCGCGCAGCCGAGGGTCGTGCAGGCTGGCGTGGATTCGCGCGTCCAGCGATTCACGGCTGCTGAGAAGCTGACGCAAGCTCAGGCGGCGCCACTGCTTCCTCATAGGGACGCTCGAGGAAGCCACGTCGCAGCAGATCCCACGTTTCAGCGTACGCCGAGACATGGTCGCTCCAGGCCGGCCAAGGCCCGGCTCCGAGTTCGTCGAAGGCCGCGACCTGATCCACTCGGGATCCTCCCGGGAGGCCGAGACGTACGTTCCGTCCGGGAATCGATGCTCCGTGGCCGGGCTGACCGGCACGAGCTCGACCTCGTGATCGATGGGGCGCCCGGTCTTGCGGAAGAGATCTCGCAGAACGGCTGGGAGAAGTGTTGACGTGGGGCCGCCGTCCCAGGTGAACCCGTCCTTGGAGACCGCCTGCATCGCACCGCCGAGCCTCGATGAACCCTCGAGCAGGGTGACTTCATGGCCGAGTTTGGCCAGTCGAAGAGCACTGGCGAGCCCGCCGAAGCCACCGCCGATGACGACTATTCGGGCCATTCGGCAGGCCGCCTAGGCATAGCGGGGTGGCCGAGCTTCGGTCTTCTTCCACTTGCGCCAACCCTTGCGAACGAACTTCCCGATGGCGTACAGCAGGGCCAAGCCGAAGATGAGCGCGAGTGCAGCGATCAGGGCGGCTGCGCGAGGATGCTCGATGGCGTACCAAACGACCCCGAGGACGGCGAAGTCCTCGGCCAGGCTGGCGCCGATGTTGCTCAGCGGCTCCGGCGAGGCATTGATCGCCAATCGGCTACCGGCCTTGATCGAGTGTGACAGCAAGGCCGTGCCGCCTCCGACGACGCCCAGGACGGCCTGGTCCAACGACGTCGCGTCGCCGGCCAGCAGGACGCCGATCACCGCGCCGGCGGTCGGTCGGATGGCGGTCGAGATGGCATCCCAGGTGGAGTCGATATAGGGAATCTTGTCGGCGATGAACTCCATGGCAAACAGGAATCCGGCGATCGCCAGGACGTCCCAACGGGCGAGCACGTTGGGGATCTGGTCGAAGTCGTTGACCCGGTCGCTGATGCCGAGCACCAGGACGACGAGGTAAGCGTTGATGCCGCTTCCCCAGCCACTTGAGAAGGCCAGAGCGAGTGATTCCACGGGTAGAGCATACGGAGCAGCGGGCACGCTTCGTGCTGTGCCATGCGGCGAAACACGTGCCGAAACATGCGTGGCCCACACTGGGGACATGCATCGCACCGTCACCTCGTCCTTTGACTTCGACGTCACCGAACCGGCGACCCTCGCGCTGGAGATCGCCGTCGCGCAGGGCTACGTCGAAGTTGGGGCGAGATGGCGGCGCGGTTCACCGAGGAGCTGACGGTCCGCGTCGGAGGGTCGAACCTGTCGCTACCGCGAACTCATGACCGCGCACGGCACTCGCCTGCACGTCGTCCAAGCTCCGGTCGGCCAGCTGCACATCGAGTACTCCGCCAACATCCAGGGTCGGTTGGATTCGATCCCCACCGACGAGGTCGACCTGCTGCGGTACCTGCGTCCGAGTCGGTACTGCGAGTCCGACTCGCTCGGCCCGACGGCACACAGCGAATTCGCCGGAGTCTCGGGAGCCGACCTTCTGGATGCCGTCAGTTCGTGGGTCGGAACGCGGTTGACGTATATGCCGGGCTCCTCGCTTCCGACCGACGGAGCCATGCGAACCCTGTTGGCCCGCGAGGGCGTCTGCCGGGACTACGCCCACCTGGTCGTGGCGCTCCTGCGAGCACTCGACGTACCTGCTCGACTGGTCGCGGTCTACGCGCCCGGGCTGGACCCGATGGACTTCCACGCCGTCGCCGAGGCGTACGTCGAAGGGGACTGGCACGTCGTCGATGCGACCACGCTGGCGCCACGCAGCAGCCTGGTTCGGATCGCGACCGGCATGGACGCGGCTGACACGGCCTTTCTGTCGGTCCACCACGGTCGTGGCGAACTGCTCTCCATGGAGGTGACCGCGGTGGTCGACGAACTTCCGCGCGGACGACCTAGACGCGCTCGTCGTCCTGGGTTGATTTCATGTGGCCGAGATCGACCCGCGCACGTGAGTCGGGGTCGCGACCGATCACGGTGGTGCCGTCCGAGGCGGTGATGATCGGTCGCTGGATGGCTCGAGGATGAGCCGCCAGGGCGGCCAACCACTGTTCGCGATGCTCCGCGTCACGCGGCAGGTCGATACCCTCCTCCGCCGCCTCCTTGGCGCGCGCGATGTCCCACGGCTCCAGGCCGAGCCGGGCCAGCACGTCGGCGAGTTCGGCGGGCGTGGGCGGATCGTCGAGGTAGCGGCGTACGACGTAGTCGGACCCGGCGGCGTCGAGTTCGGAGATGGCCGTCCGGCACTTCGAACAGGCCGGATTGATCCAGATCTCGATCACTGTCCGGAGCCGTCGGTGGATACGTCGATCTCGATCGCACCGGTCATCGCAACGAGTTCGTCGTATGTCGTCGAGTAGACCGCGGCGGGGTGGCCGGCGGCCGCCCAGACCACGTCGTACTTCTTCAGCCAGGGATCGATGTAGGTCGGCACCGGCGCCGGGTGGGCCAGTGGCGACACGCCGCCGATGACCTGGCCGGTGTGTTCGCGCACGAACTCCGGCTTGGCCCGGCGCAGTTCCGGAACCCCGATGTTCGAGGCGGCCAATGCCGTGTCAACGCGATGCCCGCCCGAGGTCAGGATCAGGACAGGAGCGTTGTCGGCGGCGAAGAGCAGGCTGTTGGCGATGGCTCCTACCTCGCACCCCAATGCCTCTGCGGCCAGGGCTGCTGTGTGCACCGAGTCGGGGAGGGTCACGATGCGACCGGTGCCACCGAGGCGGGCGTGTTCGGCTCGGAAGGTGGTGATCGAAGGGTGCTCGAGTGGGTCGATCAGACATGCCGGAAGCCTCCCAAAGATGTCAGAGCCAGAAGAAGTCGATCACAGAGCCGGATCGCTCTTGACGAGCTATCGAGGAGCAGGTGTAGCGTTGAGGTATCGAACAAGTGTTCGAATACACAGAGGAGCGAGCGATGAGACGGTACGACGACCCGGTTGAGGTCCGCAAGGGATGGATCGGCGGCTCCCAGAGCGAAGGTCCCGAACAGTTCCTGTGGCACGGCCGATTGTGGAAGGTGCGCGAGGTGATCGCGCACTGGGTGGAGACCGGTCCTTGGTGGACGACCTCGGGTGCACAGGCAGTGATCGGCTCCGACGACGTCGCTGCAGCAACACCTCCGGTCCCAGTCCCAGCGCGCTGGATCTGCTCGATGAGCGAGAGATCTGGCGAGTGGAGGCGGGACTGGGCAGTCCGGCCACGGGAGCCTCCGGTGGGGTTTTCGATCTGGCCTTCGACTGGTCCGACGGCAACTGGCAACTCATCAGCTGTGTGGACTGAGGGCCACAGAATGAACTCACGGACCCGAATCCTACACCCACCCGTATGACCTGCCGGCCACCACCCACTCCTATCTCGCCCGCTCTGCTGAGTCGTTGCACGAGGCGATCGGTTCGACCGACGTGCCGACTCGCTATGCCTGTGCTCATGTGGCTGCCTTGAGGGCCGCCGCCGCCTTGCTGGCCGCCCGCGCTCGCCCAGCATCGAGCCGTCGGAGGAACTCCCAGAAGAATGCCCAGAAAATGCATGGGTGTTGCTTGCGGAGGTCGCTCCCGAGTTGGCCGAATGGGCGTCCTTCTTCGCGGGCGGTGCGGCGAAACGAGCCGCTGCCGAGGCGGGTTCGACGCGTGCCGTCACCGAGCGTGAGGCCGATGATCTGGTTCGCGATGCGGATCAATTTCTCCGAGTGATCGAAGACAGCCTGGGGTTGACGCCGCACCCGGCGTACGCCGGGAGGCTCGTCGTGCCGACTGGTTTGATCAGGGCCGGGTCGATCAGGGCACGGGCCGGTGTCGCCTAGCGGATTCGTCCATCTCCAGGTGGCGTCGGGCTATTCCTTGCAGTACGGCGCTTCTCATCCGCACACGCTTGTCGAGCGAGCCGTTGAGCATGAGATGGACACCCTTGCCCTGACCGATCGCGACGGCACCTATGGGGCGGTGAAGTTCGCCAAGGCATGCCTGTCCGCCGGCGTACGCCCGGTGCTGGGGGTCAACCTCGCCGTTGCACCCACAGTCCCACCAACCCCGGCCTAACGTCATCCGAACCGAACCCAATAGGTGCGACCTCGTATGACGTTAGCGCGGGTTGCTCAGCGGAAGAACCCGGTGAGGGGTGGGGCGTTTCGCGATCCGGTGCTGCCGCGGGTGACGTTTCTCGCGCATGCGGGCGCTGCCGGAGGGCGAGCCGGATGGGCCGCGATCTGCCGCTTGGTCTCGGCCACCCATCTCGCGGGGGAGCGGGGGAGTCCGGTTGCTGATCTGGCTTTGTTGAGACCGCATCTGGAGAGCGGGGATGTGCTGGTGCTGCTCGGCCCGACGTCGGAGGTGGGGATGGCCGCGACCCGTCGCCGTGACGACCTGGCGATGGCCGCGCTGGAGCCGTGGCTCGAGATGGTGCCGCGCGAGAACCTCCTCATCGCACTGATGTCCCATCGTCTGCCCCAGCGGGCTCGAGCAGTTGGGGTCCGGGGACCTCTCCGCATGCCGCTCGGATGGCCGGGATCGCCCGGCAGGCGGGAGTGAATGCGGTGCTGACCAATGCGGTCCGGTACGCCGATCGCCGCGATGCCCCGGTCGTGGATGTCCTCGATGCGGCTCGCCGCCTGGTCGCCCTCGATCGACGGCATGTGGATCGGGGCAATGCGGAGGGGTTCCTCAAGTCCGGCAAGCAGATGCACGAGATCGCCGAGGAGATCTGCCGGCTGTCCGGGGTGGGCGACAGCGAGCGGGAAGCCCGCAGGTTGCTTGCCCAGACCCGGGTAGTCGCCGACCGGTGTGCCCTTGATCCACGGAGTGATCTCGGGCTGGGGGAGGTGCATTTCCCGGAGTTCGATGTGACCGATTCAGCGGCTTCGGCAGACTGCGCCCTTCGGGCGCGCTGTGAGGCGGCGATCGGCGATCGCTATGGCTCGGCGCCGCGCATCAGGATCTGGAAGCGGCTCGACGACGAACTGGAGATCGATCCGGAGCCTCGGCTACGCGTCGTACTTCCTGACGGTCAGCGACGTCACCGACCTGATCAGAGACGATGGGGATCCGCAGTGCCGCTCGCGGGTCGGGTGCGGGCAGCCTGGTCAACTATCTGCTCGGGGTCTCGGGGGTCGATCCGATCCGCCACAACCTGTTGATGGAGCGGTTCCTCTCACCGTTGCGGCAGGCACTGCCGGACATCGACATCGACGTGGAGTCGGCGCGACGGTTGGAGATCTATCAGGCGATCCTGGATCGGTACGGCGCCGAGCGCTGCGTGTGTGTCTCGATGATGGACACCTACCGGGTGCGGCATGCCGTCCGTGATGTCGGTGCCGCACTCGGCATGCCACCGGGCGAGACCGACACCATTGCCAAGGCGTTCCCGCACATTCGAGCCCGCGATGCCCGGGTCGCGCTGCGTGAACTCCCCGAACTCCGAGCCTCCGGATTGGCCGAGGAGCGATTGGACCTGATGTTCCGACTGGTCGAGCGGCTCGACGGGCTGCCCCGACACATCGCCGTACACCCCTGTGGGGTGCTGCTCTCCGATGCCACCTTGCTGGACCGGACTCCGGTCGAGGCGAGTTTCGCGGGGTTCCCGATGAGCCAGTTCGACAAGGACGACGTGGAGGATCTGGGGCTGCTCAAACTCGATGTGCTGGGCATCCGGATGCAGTCCTCGATGGCGCATGCGGTGGCCGAGATCAAGCGGGTCGAGGGGGTGGAGATCGATCTCGACGACCAGGCCCAGGTGCCCTTCGACGACCCGGAGACCTATGCCCTGATCAGCAGCGCCAAGACCCTCGGGATCTTCCAGATCGAGTCTCCGGGGCAGCGAGAACTGGTCGGGAAGTCCGGCATCGAGTCCTTCGAGGACATCATCACCGACATCTCCTTGTTCCGACCCGGGCCGGTCAAGAGCGACATGATCACTCCCTACCTCGACGTCAAGCAGGGCTGGAAGGCGCCGAAGTATCTGCATGACGACCTGCGGCCGATCCTGGGTCCCACCCACGGGGTCGTGGTCTTCCATGAGCAGGTGATCGAGTTGATCGCCCAGTTCACCGGCCTGAACTACGCCGAGGCCGATGAGAAGCGAAGAGCGCTCGGCGACTTCGCCGGGATGGCCGAGACCAAACTCTGGTTCTTCCCTCGCGCCTTGGGTCGTGGCTACTCACTCCCGGTGGTCGAGGGGATCTGGAAGATCCTCGAGGCGTTCGCGTCGTTCGGTTTCTGCAAGGCCCACGCTGCGGCGTTCGCGTTGCCGACCTTCCAATCGGCGTGGCTCAAGACGCACTGGCCGGCGTACTTCATGGCGGGCGTGCTGACCCACGATCCGGGGATGTACCCCAAACGACTCATCCTCGAGGACGTCCGGCAGTGCGGGATCGAGGTGCTCGGCATCGACGTGAACGCCTCCGAGAAGGAGTACGTCGTGGAGCAGATCGAATCTCGCCAGATCAATCGCGCAGGTGAATCTCATCCGGCGATCCGACTCGCGCTGGCCGAGATCAAGGGGATCAACGAGGCGGAGATCGCCCGCATCGTTGCCGCGCGTCCCTATCACTCGCTGACCGACTTCTGGCACCGGGCCCAACCCTCCCGGCCGATCCTTGAGCGACTGGTGCTGGTCGGTGCGTTCGACAATCTCTACGGCATCGGCTCGACCCTCGCCGTACGCCGTCGGAGCAAGATCACCCGACGCGATCTGTTGCTTCAGGTGGCCCAGCTCGATCTGCATGCGCAGCGCAGTTCAACGAGCCGGGTCGGGCGGGCGGACTGGGCGCTCGCAGGCGGATCCCCAACAGCATTCCCAGACCCAGTGATCTCACCGCCATTGCCGCGGGTGGACGCAACTCATCCGATCCACTGATGCGTGCCGCAGCGCAGTCCACAGGCGACCCCACCCCCACGGCCGGTGACGTCGGTGCAGATGGCCTTGGACCTCGGTGATGAGCCGGGTGAAGGCGAAATCAGCGGGTTGCCGGAGTTGAACGATGAGGAGCGGATGCGTGCCGAGTTGGAGATCCTCGGCCTCGATGTCAGCAGGCACGTGATCGAGACCTACTCCCAGTTCCTCGATGACCTGGGGGTGACCCGCAGCCGCAACCTGCTCGACCAGCGCAGTCGTTCGCAACTGCTGGTCGCCGGGGTGAAGGTCGCCACCCAGACCCCACCCATCCGATCCGGACGACGGGTCATCTTCCTGACTCTCGACGATGCGACCGGACCGGTCGATGCGACGTTCTTCGAGGACGCCCAGGGGCCGTACGCCGCCACCGTCTTCGGCTCCTGGTTGTTGGTGGTGCGCGGCGAGCTGCGGCGCACGGGGCGTCGAGGGGTCTCTGTCCGCGCGACCGGAGCCTGGGCGCTGCCGGAGTTGTTCGCCCTCTTCCAAGGAGCAGGCGGGGGAGAGGATGGACTGGCAGCGGTTCGGGCCGAGATGGAGGTGGTCCCCGTCGGATTCACCGGAGTCGGCATCGAGGTGACGACCGATCAATCCCCAGAAGACTCCCCGACCAGTCCAGCGCCGAAGCCGGCTGCGGGTGGAATGGGTAGGCGCCGGGTGCTGGTGCATTCCAGCGGCTATCAGGTGTCGCCCTACGCCGATGTGAAGCCAGCCGGGGACTCGACCAAGGATGTGGCCCGCAAACTCTGGCATCGCAGTCCCGGGAGCCCCGGATGACCAGACGAGGGACTGCCCGACTGATTGGCGCGAGTCAGGACCTAGGGTGGGTGGTCATGCGCCTGGGTGTTGTCTGGACCGCCGTGCAACAAGCGCCTTGGCGAGCGCGCTCAACATCGTTGACATCGGTGGTGGGACGGGTGGATTCGCGGTCCCGCTTGCCGAACTCGGGCACCGGGTCTCTGGTCATCGACCCCAACCCCGATGCCTTGGCGGCCCTCGGTCGACGAGCCGCCGAAGCCGGCGTCACCCATCTGGTCACGGCGCATCAAGGTGATGTCGGGGACGTCAGCGACTTGGCCGAGGAGTTGGCCAGTGACGTCGATCTGGTCCTCTGCCACGAAGTGTTGGAAGTGCTGGACGACCCACCCGCTGCACTCGCCACGATCGTGTCGATCCTGCGGCCGGGTGGAACCCTCAGCCTGCTGGTCGCCGGTCTCCACGCGGCAGTGGTGGCGCGGGCGATGTCCGGACATTTCCAGCAGGCGCTCTCGCTTCTCGACGACCCAGATGCGCAAGGGTCGGTTCGGCGTTTCACAGCCGACGAGATCACGACGATGCTGGAAGACGCTGGACTGGTCCCCGATGCGATCCACGCTGCTCGGGTGTTCACCGATCTGGTCCCCGGCGCCCTCGTTGACAGTGAGCCTGGGCGCAGCCCAGGCCTTGGCGGAGTTGGAGCAGGCGGTGTTCGAACGACCCGAGTACCTCACGTTGGCTACTCATCTGCACGTCCTCGCGCACCGCACCTAATCCGCACTGGGTCTCGTTGGGGGTCGTCTATGAGTGACCCGACGATCCTGCATGTCGACATGGATGCGTTCTACGCCTCGGTGGCGTTGCGAGACCGGCCCGAGTTGGACGACGTGCCCGTCATCGTCGGCGGCGGCTATCGAGGGGTGGTCCTGTCGGCGAACTATCTTGCCCGGGCGTCTGGTGTCCGGTCGGGGATGCCGAGCATGCGAGCACGCAGACTATGTCCGAATGCCGTGGTCATCGCTCCGGAGTTCGAAACCTTTGCGCAGGTCTCGACTTCGATCATGGAGAACTTCCGTCGAGTCACCCCTCGGGTCGAGGTGCTCTCCTTGGATGAGGCTTTTCTTGACGTGGTCGGCTCGACTCGTCGGCTTGGTTCGCCGAGAGACATCGCGGAGCACCTACGCGCGGCGATCTATGACGAGCAGGGCATCACCTGTTCCGTGGGCATTGCCGCATCGGCCACACTCGCCAAGATGGCCAGTCGGCGTGCCAAACCGGACGGCGTGATGGTGGTCGAGCCCGATGACGTCACGTCATTCCTCCACCCGCTCGATGTGGGTGAACTCTGGGGTGTTGGTGAGAAGACACAGACTGCCCTGCATCGGCTTGGCCTGGTGACCGTGGGCGATCTCGCGCACACCTCTATTCGCACCCTGCATAAGGCGCTGGGGGAGTCGCAAGGCAGCCACTTGCACGACCTTTCGTGGGGCATCGACCATCGGGTGATCGTTCCGCGTCGTGGTCCAGACGAACCGGACAAATCGATGGGTGCGGATGAGACGTTCCGCCGAGATACCGATGACCGGACCGTGATCCTGCGGGAGTTGTTGCGGCTGTCCACCAAGGTGACCGGACGGATGAGGGTTGCCGGAGTAGCCGGTCGGACGGTCACGATTCGGGTGCGGTTCGCTGATTTCACCACCATCACCCGATCGCGCACGTTGCCGGAGGCGACCGATGTGACCCAGGAGGTCTATCGAACAGCGGTCAGGTTGTACGACGCGCTGGGGCTACAACGAGCCAGGATCCGGCTGGTAGGAGTGCGGGTTGAAGGATTGAGACCACGAAGCACCGTTCATCGCCAATTGGTGTTGGGTGAACCCGAGCACGGTTGGTCAGACGCCGACCGTGCCATGGACCGGGCCACCCGGCGTTTTGGGGCGGCGGCAGTTCATCCAGCAAGTCTTCTCAGTTAGCTCTTCGGTCGGCACTCTTGAGCAGAATCCCAACATTTTTCCGATCCGGCTACCCTCACATCAAGGGCTTGTCTAGACTGGATACCTGTCAATCAATACCCCAGATCGATATCGTGGAACATCTCTGACAGAACGAGCAGAAATGCGGGGACCGAGCAGTGCCACTCTCAGAAGAGGAAATCAGACTTCTCGAGCAGATGGAACGCGCCCTCGTAGAGGAAGACCCGAAGTTCGCATCGACCTTGCGAGGCACCACGCTCGAGAAGGTTGCCAAGCGTCGGGCCTTTCTCGCCGCCGTCGGCCTGGTGCATCGGCATCGGCGTATTGATGGCCGGTGCGGTGATGGGTCAGACGCTCCTCGGCATCGCTGGATTCGTGCTGATGCTGCTGTCAGCCACCGTTGCCATCTCCGCACTCCGAGGACGTAGCCAACTTGCTGAAGGTCGCCAGGTCGCCCACCCGAGCGGCGACTTCCAGGTCGTTGAGGGTGGTCGGAGCCGAGGCAGAGGTCGCGGAAAGGGGCGCTCGCGCTCCCCGAAGCAGAGCGGCGGCTCATCATCGCTCACCGCACGCATGGAAGAGCGTTGGCGTCGTCGTCGTGAGCATGACGGCCGTGATGGCGCGCGACTACTCGAGACTCGACTTGACCCTAAACCTGGTCGAGAACCTCTTCGTTTCCGGCCTGATGTCGCATCGTGCGAGCCGATCGACCGTGGACGACGCAGGGCTGATACCGGCCACCACTTCGCCCGCCGCCGAGCGACCGGCGTCGCCCCAGCGCGAAAGCCGCTGTGCAGGTTTCGACATCCGCTCGAAGCGCCGCCGGGTCGACAGCCGTGGGCCTCGCGGAGTACCTGATCTCCTCGAGGGCGAGCACGATCCGGTCGAGCGCCGCCGTTGCCTCCGGATTGATGCTGGTGCCGCGCAGTGGCGCTGCGCGATCCCGAGCCATCCGAATCGGGCGCGCCGAACCAGTCGACCAGACGATTCCGTGTGTCCCGCGGCGACAGCCCTCCTGGCCATCGTCGTCCGAGATCAATCACGGTGTCATGCAGTTCCGTCCACGCCACCTCGGGCCAATTGGAGTCCTGGCCCGGACTCCCAACGCTGCCGCCGACGCCACGAGCGGATGCCGCGCGGGATCAGCAGAGCCCGACCAACACCACGACGAAGAACTGCCGCAATCGGCCGCGATCAGCGGCCACGAGGAACCGTCCGAGTTCGACTGAGACGTGGCCTCGTCCGGCAGGTTGGGTTCGCGAGCCCCGCCGGCACTCGCCGACGCCGAAGCCGATGGGCCGGCCGAGGAGGAGGGCTCTTCGACCGGCGCTGGCAACTGCTGCCTCGGTGTACGCCGGCGCCGAGGTGTCGATCACGCCGCCCGGTGTGGGCTCGAATCTCACCCACCCTGAACCGGGGAAGTACAACTCCGGCCAAGCGTGGCTGTCCCACGCGGAGTACTGCCAGAGGTTCGGCCCGATCTTGTCCGGCCGGAGGTACCCAACCGCCACCCGGGCGGGGATGTCGAGGGTGCGCGCCATCACGGCCATTGCAGACGCAGAACTGCTCGCAATAGCCGACTCTGCCCCCGTTGCCCTTCGGTCAAGAAGGCGACCAGTTCGTCCGACACCGCTGCCCGGAGCCTGTTGGATGGAGTACTCGAATCCGCCGGTGTCACGGAACCAGTTCTGCAGTGCCACGGCCTTCTCGAACTGACTCGGCGCGGATTGGGTGACTTGAGCGGCGAGATCGGACACAATTTCCGGGAGGCTGTCAGGAAGCTTGGTGAATAGCGAGGACACGGATCCCGCGCCGGCCGGTGCCGCAGCAAGACTTTGTGCGTCGTACTCCAATTTCAGGGCCGTGGCCGTGTACGTGAGATCCGATGCGTCGAGATCGTCGTCGTCGCTCGCGGCCAGAAAGTCGACCGTGGTGCGGTCGTACTTCCACGCCCCCTCGGCCAGGACTCGGGTGGCCGGACTCGGTGTTGGGAGCCACGTGGAGTTGAACGTCGGCTCGGTGCTCAATGGTGTAGTCGTACTCGCGGCGAGCCAGCGCGGGACTGATGCCCGTCAGCGGAAGATCCTGACCGCGCGCGCTCTGATCGTTCGGGAAGTCACGGTTCCCGGACGTCCAGGCGTTGCTGCCGAACCGATTCAAGACGGCGAGGCGCAAGTACTCCGGGCGTGGATCGGACGTCAGAATCGAGAGCACGGGGACGTCCTCGCCGCGGGTCAGATCCCGACGCAGGTCCGTCATCGGGTTCTCGATCTTGATTTCGTCGCCCCCACTTCCCGAACCGGTGCCGGGTCCCCATCCGGACAGATCCCAAGCGGGCGTCATGACGGCAAACACCGAGGCCACCACGACCGCGGGGACACCGATGCTGACGGCAAGTCGTCGCTGATGGGCTACTCCTGCGCGGCCCAGGCCCGCGACCACCCAGGCTGTCCACCGCTCGGTTGATCGGTCCCCGTGGGTGCGGTGACGAGCCGATCAAGGTGCCTGCCCCAACGGCCGATGAGTTGAAACTCGGTGAGATAGAGCAGCCACAGATAATCCTGCCGCCGAGATCGACGAAGACCCAGGTGCTCACGGGCGTTCCATTCATGGCCGTGGGCAGCAGATAGATCATCGAGAAGCGGCAACCCGACGAACGAGACTCGTCGCCACGTGCACGCCAAGGCATCCACGAGGAGCAGGCTGCCGGCTCCTCCGAGAATCAGCAGTGGGTGAACTCCTGGGACCTCACTGGGGATGGGCGAGCGGTAGAACCGTGCTGAGTCGATGGCTCCCTCAAATGCGCTGAACAGCGATTCGAACGCCGTCCCGATCCGGCAGAAGCGATCCGCTGACGGAGACGAACACGACCACGAGTGTGGCCAGCGACTGCAGGAGCAAGGTCATTGATCCGGAGACCCGCCACTGTCGGCTGAGGATACCGAGGGCGACGATGACCACAGCGACGAGGAGCGTCGGCAACAGGAAACGTCCCGGTTCCTGGGTGAACCCGACCCAGGCGAACATCGTCAGCCACGTCGTCGCGGCGGCGACGATGGCCACGGGTACGCCGGGCCCAACACCCCTCGCGCCCCGGGGGTGGCGCGTTGCTGCCGGCGCGCGCCCGCTGTCCGTGGATGCGGGGAGCCTCACCTGCGTCACCAGACCGCTCCATCCTGGGTGAGGTCATGGGCTGCTCCGCCACCGATGGGTGCCCGTCGGCTCCGCGCGCCGATCTGCTGCCAGGCCGACTCGAGTCGGTCCTGTGGGCCGAGGACGGCATAGCGCCACCCTTGAGAACCCAACGGTTGGATCGGCCCGGAATCTCCTGTGGGCGGACGCTCGGGGTGGTGCCACCCGTCGACGTCGAGAACCAGCGCCATCGCGGTGGTGGAGGATTGGGCCATCCGTCGCAGGGCGCCGCCATCGGCTGGGCTCAGGGCGCCCAGGATAGCCACGGTCACGCCTCCCTGACCGACTTCGTTCAACCAATTGCAATCGATCGTTTTCGTGCGAAGTGGTCGTGAGCACAGCCAGCGACTCCAACAGCGGTCGGGCATTCGAGGTCGCCTCTCGCATGTGCCACGAGGTCGCCTCGTGCTCGCCTGTCGCGGTCGTCAACCGCACCATGAAGCCACGCTGTGACAGATGCAGTGCCACGGACGCAGCTGCGGTGACCGCGGACTCGAGTGATGAACTCAATCCCTGGCCGCGATGAGATCGGGCACGATTGTCGAGGAACACGGTGGCCCTTGATTGCCAGGGCTGTTCCTCTCGTCGAACCATCAGCTCGCCGACCCGGGCCGAACTTCGCCAATGCACGCGCCGTAGATCGTCCCCGCGGCGGTATTCACGAACCGTGACATCCTCGGCGCTGCCCATGGCGAAGGCGCGGGGCCGGTTGTCACCTGAGCCGGTTGCGGCGCCCCCCAGTGGAATGCTCGGCAGATTGACCGTACGTGGGGTCACGGTGACCGGAACCGTGGCTCGGAACGCGCGCCCGAGTTCGATCGAGACCGAACGGGTCGGTCAGACGCACCGTCATCGGGCCGACCTCATATCGACCGCGCACCTCCGAGCGGATGAGGTAACTCACCTGTCGGCGCCAGCCGTGCCCGATGCCGGCGAGCGCGAAACGGGGTCGTGCACCCAAGACGTACGGGAGTTGCTCCTCCAGCAGCAGCACACCGCTCGGGACCTTTCCTTCATTCGTGAGCGTGAGATTCACCTGCGCGGACTGGCCGGCGCTGATCAATTGCGGGGTGACTGTGCGAATCAGGGATAGGCGGTAGCGGTTGCGGCCGACGAATGCCGCCGCAAGCAGGGGAAGGAGCGCGATGAGCACTCCGATCTGCATCAGTGCAGGTTCGCCGATGATCAGGGCGCAGACGAACGCCGTAACACCGAGGGCGAGGAAAGCGCGCCCTCGCGTGGTAAGGCCATGCAGCGCTTCACGCACCCGGGGTGGCCCGATGCTGTGAAGCCGCGGCTTGCGCAACTTCGGGAACCGGCACCCCCGAGACGATGCCCTCGAGGATCGTCATGGTGTTCCGACCGCTCATCGCCGCCTCCACGCCCGAGAGGATCCGATGGGCCAGGACTGGCCGTGCCAGAGTCCGAATGTCGTCGGGGAGCACGTAGCCGCGCCCGCGCATCGCGGCAAAGGCCTTGGCCGCACGGACCAGGTGCAGGGTGGCCCGTGGCGACGCGCCCAGGGTGAGTTCGGGGGAGTGCCGGGTTGCGGTCGTCAAGGCGACGGCGTACCGCTGAACCGCCTCCGAGACGTGCACGTTGCCCACGATCGCCGTCAACTTGCGAATCTCGGCCGCGTTGGTAACCGGCTCCAGGTCATCGAGGGGATTGCTGCCGGTGTGCGAGTTCAGCATGGCGATCTCGGCCGACTCGACCGGGTAGCCGATGGAGACCCGGGCCATGAACCGGTCTCGCTGTGCCTCGGGGAGAGCGTAGGTGCCCTCCATCTCGATCGGGTTCTGCGTCGCAATCACCATGAATGGTGCTTCGAGCAGGTAGGTGGCGTTGTCGACGGTTACCTGTCGCTCCTCCATACATTCGAGCAGCGCGGACTGGGTCTTGGGCGAGGCACGATTGATCTCGTCGCCGACCACGATGTTGGCGAAGACGCCGCCGGGGCGGAACTCGAATTCCCGGGTCACCTGATTGAACACCGAGACACCCGTGACGTCCGACGGCAGCAGGTCGGGTGTGAACTGAATCCGTCGAACCGAGCAATCGATGCTGCGCGCCAACGATTTGCTCAGCATTGTCTTGCCGACGCCGGGGACGTCCTCAAGCAAAAGATGACCGCCGGCCAACAGCACCACCAGTGCTGCGGAAACGACATCGGGTTTTCCGGAGATCACTTGCTCGATGTTTGTGCGAACGCGAGCGACCACTGCACCCAAGGTCTCCAGATCGGCCTGATCGGACTGAACGGGATCCAGGGGCGCGCGATCACTTCGGTCCAGCAGATGCCTGCGGGCTTCTGCCGAACTCGCTTCCGAGCCTTCAGGAACGGTGTTGAACGTACTCACACGCAGGATCCTCCCGTATTCCGCCTGCCTACACCGTAGGTGGTGGCCGCAACTTCCGAGCGTAGGTACCAAGCGGCCCACCGGCAACCGAGCCTCAGAACCGAACAACCGATCGGCAATGTCGTACTAAATGGTTGACGGTGGAGCAAAGTGGCGTATTGTGGAGCGAAATGGTGGATCAAGGTGTGAATCTGACGACTGAGGGAGGCGTGTGGTGTTCTTCGGCACCTACACCCCCAAGGTCGACGACAAAGGCCGCCTGTTCCTGCCGGCGAAGTTTCGTGAGCAGCTTGGCGCCGGACTCGTGGTGACACCCGGGCAGGAGCGCTGTCTGAACGTGTGGCGGACCGCGGACTTCGAGGAGTCGACGCTGCGTTACAAGTCGGCGCCGATCACGAACGCGGAAACCCGGTTCTACCTGCGGATGATCTCGGCCAACTCGTCCGAAGAGATCCCCGATCGTCAGGGCCGGATCACCCTGTCCCCGCAACTGCGGGGATGGGCGGGTCTGGAGCGAGAGGTGACCGTCATCGGATCGATGAACCACGTCGAGATCTGGAACAGCAACGCATGGACGCAGTACTCCGCGGAGCAGGAACAACGATTCGCGGAGCTCAGTGAAGACATCTTTCCACCGATCTAGCAGCTAGCGCTCTCTCACAACTACATAGCGAAGTCGTCAGACGAGGTCTCGTGCCCGCTTCTGCACGTACCTATCAGCACTTGCCGCGCTCTCCGGGACCACTTCCCCGGCTCCGGAGCCGCGCACCGTGAGTGCCCCAGGTTCCCAACTTGGGGCTCATCTTCGGGCCGAAGCGGGCAGGGACCTCGACTGACGAATTCGATAGACGACACGTTGCACACAGGAACCAGTCAGGGGTCGAGCACCATGAGCAACACAGCGCTGCGGTTGCCACCGACGAGGACAATCGCGAGCCTCGCGTACGCGAACTGGCCAGCGACGCTGTCTATCTGATGGCGTTCTCCGTCGGCGTCTCGGTCTTCCTTGATGTGCGGGATCCTCGTGATTGCGACCCTGGTGCACTGAGCGGTTCACGCCATGATCGCCACTCCTTCGCCACCGGCTCACCAACCCGTTCTGCTTCCGCGGGTGGTCGAACTGTTGTCACCCCCTCTTCAGCACCGCGGATCGGTCCTCATTGACGCGACCCTCGGCCTGGGCGGGCACTCCGAGGCGATCTTGATGGAGTTGTCCGGAGAGTCGAGTGGTCGGCATCGACCGCGACCCACACGCCGTGGCGCTCGCCCAGGCGCGCTTGGAGAACTTCGGCGATCGATTCGTCGCCGTACACGCCGTCTATGACGAGATCCCGGAGGTCCGAGCGGATCTGGGCCTCGGGGAAGTCGAGCGCGGTCTTCTTCGATCTCGGGGTTTCGTCGATGCAACTCGATGTAGTCGAGCGAGGCTTCGCCTATCGCATAGATGCGCCACTGGACATGCGGATGGACCCCACCGCGACCCTGACCGCAGCCGACGTACTCAACACCTATTCGGCCAACGAGTTGACCCGGGTCCTGCGGGACTACGGCGAGGAGAAGTTCGCTCGCCGGATCGCGCAGGCGGTCGTCAAGCAGCGAGAGGCACTCCCATTCAGCCGCTCCGAGCGACTGGTGGAACTGCTGTACGACGTGATTCCGGCGCCAGCGAGGCGCACCGGTGGCCACCCCGCCAAGCGAACCTTCCAGGCGCTGCGGATGGAAGTCAACGACGAACTATCGGTCCTGCGCCGAGCCATCCCGGCGGCCATCGGGGCCATCGCCGTTGGCGGTCGAGTCGTCGTGGAGGCCTACCAATCGTTGGAAGACCGGGTGGTGAAGCGCGCTTTCGTCGAAGCTACTCGAAGCAACGTCCCGGAAGACATGCCGTTCGTGCCCGAGGGCATGGAGCCGAACTTCCGCCTGTTGACGCGCGGAGCCGAGCGGGCCGATGCGGATGAGATCACCGATAACCCCAGGGCCGCCTCGGTTCGCCTTCGCGCCATGGAACGGATCGGCTCATGAGTCAACTGAGCAATGCAGATGTGCTGTCCCGATCGTCCGGCAGTCTCCCAAGGATCGATGACCGGGCTGCCCGACGCGCGCGGCTGACCGTTTCACCGCGGTTGCGGGTGCCCACTCCACGCTTCCCCTTCGTGACGCTGGTGACCATGATCTTGGTGGGTGGAGTCGTCGGACTGCTGCTGTTCAACACGTCGATGCAGCAGGCGTCCTTTGCGGCTACCTCGTTGGAACACCAGGCTCAAGCCTTGTCGGAGCGGCAGCAGACACTGCAGATGGAACTCGAGGACCTTCGCGATCCACAACGCTTGGCCGAGACGGCGCGCGCGCAAGGAATGGTTCCCGTGTCCAGACCCGCGTTCTTGCGGCTCAAGGACGGAAAGTTCTTGGGGGATCCGGCGCCCGCAACTGCGGCGGACCGACTGTCGATCGATACGCCGCCCGTACCTCGACCGCCGGGAGCGTTTCCGAAGCCGATCATCGATTCATCGTCGCAAGTCCGGCGACAAGCCACGTCCCGGGCAGAGAAATCGGGGGACCCGTTGATCAACCGACTGTGGCCGCCGAGGGGCGCCGGCCCTGCGATTGCGGGTTGGGTTCGTGGTCATCGCCATGGTGCTTTCGTTGTACGGCGGTCGGCTGCTGCAGTTGCAGGGCTTGGATCCGGGTGCGTATGCAGCACGGGCTGCGGCGGAGAGCAGGGTGACCGTTCCGCTCGCGGCGAGACGAGGGGAGATCCTCGACCGAAACGGCGAGCCGTTGGCCACGTCGGTGAACGGATTGGCGATCGCGGTGGACCCCGCGCTCACCAAGAACGTGGCGCCCGAGTTGGCGAAGTTCTTCGCTACGCGACTCGACGTCGACTACTTCACGGTCCTGAGGCGGCTTCGGGGGGACGGTCACTTCGCGTTCGTCGCGCGGCAGGTGCCGGCAACCCTCGCCAATGACGTGGTCCGGCAAGCGAAGGCGGCCGGCTTCGAAGGCATCTACACCGAACTCGATCCGGTTCGGGACTATCCCGCGCATGATGTGGCCGCAAATCTCGTGGGGTTCATGGGACAGGAGAAGGCGTACGCCGGGCTCGAGTTGGCCTTCGACAACTGGCTTTCGGGCAAGAACGGCAAAGAGCAGTTCGTCCTCGTCTCGGGTGGGAACCGGCTCCCCCTGGGAGACACGTCGATCACCGAGCCTGTCGACGGTCAGGACGTGCAACTCACCATCGATCGCGATCTCCAGTGGTTCACCCAGAGGGTGCTGCGCAAGAGCGTTCTGGATGCACGCGCGGATTCGGGGGTCGCCGTCGTCATGGACACCCGGACCGGCGAGGTGCTGTCGCTGGCCGACTACCCCACCTTCGACGCGGCGGCTCCGGACTACGCCCCCGCTCATGATCGTGGTTCTCGTGCACTGAGCGATGTCTATGAGCCGGGATCGGTACAAAAGGTGATGACAGTGGCGTCATTGCTGGATGCGGGAAAGGTCACCCCGCGGACCAAGATCCGCGTGCCCGGGACGCTGGAGCGTAGTGCGAAGGTTCTGCACGACTGGTGGGATCACGGTCCGCTGAGGTTGACCATGGCCGGTGTGATCGCCAAGTCATCGAACATCGGCACCGTCCTGGCCGCCGATCAACTCACGCGCGCAACAGCAGCGCGACTACCTGGTGAACTTCGGTCTGGGCTCGCGGACCGACATCGGCGCCTTCAAGGAGTCGAAGGGCATCCTCCCTTCGCTGGGGGACTGGACACAGCTCACCAAGGACCGGATCGCGTTCGGCCAGTCCGTCTCCGTCAACGCCCTCCAGATGGCCGCCGGAATCAACACCGTCGCCAACGGAGGAGTCCGAATCCAACCCAGCCTCATCCGTGGCACGGCCACGACCGACGAGGGCGTCGTCGTCGGCACTGACGTCGCGACCTCGCATCGAGTCGTCAGCGCTCGAGCAGCGGCACAGACCGCCAAGATCATGGAGCGAGTCCTCGATCCGGTCGACGGCGTCGCTCCATCGCGCGGCGGTTCCCGGTTACCGCGTGGCCGGCAAGACGGGAACGGCCCAGCGGGTCGTCGGGAGCCGGCTACAGCGGCACCGTGGTCTCCTTCGCGGGCTTCGCTCCGGCGGATGACCCACGCTTCACGGTCTATGTCGTGCTGAACCGTCCCCGCGTCACCGGGGGCGGTGGTTCCCTAGCCGGACCGGTCTTCGCCAAACTGATGAGTCATGTGCTGTTGCGCTACGGCGTACCCCCGACTGGGACGACGCCTTCGCGCTTGCCCGTCGAGTGGTAGCCCGGCGATGACGGGTAGCCTCCAATCGTGGCTGATCCATCTATCGCCGGGCCAGTGATGACTGGTGCGGGAGACGACCTGGTGCGTCCCCGGGCGAAGCCACACCGGGAGGCCGCGGAGATTATTCGGTGGCTGGAGCAGGAAGGCTGCTCGACCCGCCTTCTCGGGTCACCTCGGTTTCACTGCCTCCGGAGTGACCCTGAGTTCCCAACGCGTGCGAGTCGGTGACCTCTATGTCGCCCTGTCCGGCACGCGTGCCCATGGTGCTGACTTTGCCGCCACGGCGATCGCGGCTGGGGCGGTCGCGATCTTCACGGACCCTGCGGGGGCGGAACGACTCGGTTCGGCGGGCCTTGCGGAACCAACGATCGTCGTCGAAGATCCGCGGGCCGTTCTCGGACGGTTGAGCGCATGGATGTACGACGAGCCGGCCAAGGCGCTGCGCATGGTGGGAGTGACGGGAACCCAGGGCAAGACCACCACCACCTGGCTGGCCGAGGGCGGACTGCAGAACCAGGCCATCGCCGCGGGGGTCATCGGCACGGTTGGCACGCGTATCCGCGGGGTCGACGTCAAGACCGCGCTCACAACGCCGGAGGCGCCCGACCTGCAGGCGCTCTTCGCGGTCATGCGTGAGCAATCGGTGAGCGTGTGCCTGATGGAGGTCTCCAGTCACGCGCTCGTCCTGGGTCGCGTCGACGGAATCGTGTTCGACGTCGCCGTGTTCACGAACCTGGGGCGGGACCACCTCGACTTCCACCCCGATGTTGAGGCGTACTTCGAAGCCAAGGCATCGCTGTTCACGCCCGGCCCGGGCACGCCTCGGGCTGGTCAACATCGACGATCCCTACGGCCGTCGGCTGGTCGATCGGGCGTCGATCCCGATCAGGACCTTCTCGACGGTCGTCGATCACCGCCACCAGAGCGACGATCAGTCCGCCGACCGGCAGCCCGCACACTGGCAAACCATGGCCATCGAGGCGACGACGTTCGGCTCTCGGGCCGTTGTCCGCACTCCTACGGGGGTCGAACTCACCGTCGATGTGCCGATGCCCGGCCTCTTCAATGTCGCCAATGCCGTCGCGGCGATCGCGGCCTGCGGCGAGTTGGGCATGGACCCGGCGATCGTGGCGACGGGAATCAGCCGGGCCGGTGGAGTTCCCGGACGGCTCGAATGGATCACGGATGGAACTGACTCGGCGGGCGGCGACTTTGCGGTCGTCGTGGACTACGCACACAAGCCGGATGCCCTGCGGGCGGCGCTGGACACTCTGCGGCGGCTGACCAGCGGGACGGCTCATCGTGGTGTTCGGCGCCGGCGGTGATCGTGATCCGGGCAAACGTCCACTGATGGGACATGTTGCCGCGGAGTTGGCGGATCTGATCGTGATCACCGACGACAATCCCCGGTCGGAGGACGCCGCCACCATCAGATCGGAGATTCGGAGCGGCACCGCGGGGGGTCTCGGCCGAGGTCTGGGAGTTCGGGGATCGGCGGACCGCCATCGCATCGGCGATTGCATGCGGCGCGACGAGGCGACGTCGTGCTCATCGCCGGCAAGGGGCACGAGACCGGCCAGGAGGACCACGGCGTCGTCGTGGACTTCGACGATCGGGTCGTGGCGCGCGAGATGCTGGCTCGATGATCAGCTGCTCCCTTGGCCAATTGGCCGAGATCCTCGACGGGACCCTGGTCGGAGGTGACTCCGAGACCGTGATCACAGGCTCGGTGTCAGTTGATAGCCGCTCGGTATCTCCGGGCGGGCTGTTCATCGCGTTGCCAGGCGAACACGTCGATGGCCACGACTATGCGTCCGCGGCCGCCGAACGCGGTGCCGCCGCGGTCGTCGGCAGCCGGATCACGAGGTCACCGACCGTGGTGGTTGCGGATCCGTTGCAGGCTCTGGGCGCTCTTGCCGAACGTCGGTTGCGTCAACTCGACGGGGCCACCGTGTTCGGGATCACGGGATCGCAGGGCAAGACGGGAACCAAGGACTACCTCGCGGCCATCATGTCCAGCTGTGGGCAGCACCGTCGCCACCTCCGGCAACTACAACAACGAGATCGGTGTGCCACTCACGGTGTTGAGGGCCGACGAGACCACCGATTATCTGATTGTTGAGATGGGTGCGCGAGCACGTGGCGACATCGCCTACCTCTGCACGGTGGCGCACCCGACCATCGGCGCCGTCCTCAATGTCGGGACCGCCCATTTGGGGGAGTTCGGCTCGCAGCAGGCGATCGCGGCGGCCAAGGGCGAACTCGTCGAAAGCCTGCCGACCAACCGGTTGCGCCGTGCTCAATGCCGACGATCCCTTGGTGCTGGCGATGGCGGACCGCACGCAGGCTCGCGTCGTCACCTTCGGCGAGGCGGGCGACGTGTCTGCACGATCGATCACCTTCGACGAGTTCGACCGCCCATCCTTCGAACTCGGCTTCGGGGCGTCTGGCAGCACCGTCACCCTGGCCGGCATCGGGCGGCACCAGGTGACCAACGCGTGCGCTGCCGCAGCGATGGCCTGCGGCTCGGGGTTGGATCTAGTGCCGGTTTCGGTTGCCCTCAGTGAGGCTCGGTTGCCCTCGCCCTGGCGAATGGAGCTGTCCGAGCGTGCCGACGGGCTGGTCGTGATCAACGACGCCTACAACGCGAACCCCGACTCGATGCGGGCCGCGATCGACACGCTTGGCCGAGATCGGGACGCGCAGTGGGCGACGTACCGTCGCCGTACTCGGCGAGATGTTGGAGCTCGGAGACGCTTCAGCCGCCCTGCATGCGGAGGTCGGGAGGCATCTCGCGGGCGTCGGTGTCGACGTGCTGGTCTCTGTCGGGGACACGGCAGCGACGATCCACGCGGCCGCCAACAGTACGCCGGGATGGCACGGCTCCGGGTTCGCCGCCGTGGGGCGTGACGAGGCGATCGAGTGGGTGCGACAGAATGTGTCGGCCACGGATGTGGTCGTCGTCAAGGCGTCCCGTGGGGCCGCGCTCGAGCACGTCGCGTCCGCACTCCTGGCGGACTCGGAGAGGGAGCACCAGTGAAGGCCATCTTGTTCAGCGGCAGCATCGCGCTGATCCTGTCGTTGCTGGGCACCCGCACCGCGATCACGCTGCTTTCCGCGTGGCGGCTATGGCCAAGAGATCCGCGATGACGGTCCGATGACGCATCACACCAAGCGCGGCACACCCACGATGGGCGGCATCGTGATCGTCGGCGCTTCGGTCGTCGGCTACTTCGGCGCCAAGATTCTGACCCAGAGCGAACCGTCGGCCTCGGCCATGCTCCTGCTCTTCCTGTTCGTCGGCATGGCGCTGGTCGGGTTTCTCGACGACTTCATCAAGATCGTCAAGCAGCGAAGCCTCGGGTTGCGAAGCAAGGCGAAGATGATCGGCCAGGCGCTGATCGCGATCACTTTCGCGATCTTGGCGCTATCGCCTCGACTCGCCGACTCCGGCGGGCGGACGCCGGCGTCGCCGAGCATTTCATTCCTGCGTGACGTTGCGTGGCTGACGCTGCCGATGGGCGTGGCCGTGCTCGTGATCTGGTTCATCATCACGGCCGAGTCCAACGCCGTGAACCTCACCGATGGCCTCGACGGGCTCGCGACCGGGCGCCTGGTCATGGTGTTCGGCGCCTACACCTTGATCGGCATCTGGCAGAACAACCAGTCGTGCCTGCTCAGCGACCAGGCCAACTGCTACAACGTCCGCGACCCGCTCGATCTGGCAGTGATCGCCGCGGCGATCACCGGAGCCTGTTTCGGCTTCCTGTGGTGGAACGCGCCACCCGCGAAGATCTTCATGGGCGACACCGGCTCACTCTCTCTTGGAGCCGCCCTTGCCGGGCTAGCCGTGCTCACGCGCACCGAACTCCTGTTGATCATCCTGGGCGGCCTCTTCGTGGCCATCACGCTCTCGGTGATTCTCCAGGTGGGCTGGTTCAAGGTCACGAGGAGGGTGACGGGGGTGGGGAAGCGGTTGTTTCGCATGGCCCCCCTCCAGCATCACTTCGAGCTGCTCGGCTGGGAGCAGGTCACCGTCGTGATCCGGTTCTGGATCATCACCGGATTGTGTGTGGCAGCGGGCATCGGCGTCTTCTACGCCGAATGGGTCGCCCGATCGTGAGTGAACACTCGCGCGCCGAGAATCTAGGGCGTCGCGACTCGTGGGACGGTGTCCGGGCCGTGGTTGCGGGGTTCGGGGTCTCGGGTTTCGCAGCCGCCGACAATCTCCTGTTTCTCGGCGCCGACGTCACCGCGCTCGACGAGCGTTCCGATCTGAGTGAGGACCGACTCGAGAAGGCCGAACTGCTCAGAATCCTCGGCGCCCGAGATCCGTCTCGGGTCCGGCGAAACCGCACTCCTGCCCGACGATGTCGACGTCGTCGTGACCTCACCGGGTTGGCGGCCCTCGGCGCCACTGCTGGCGCAGGCAAAGGCACGAGGGATACCCGTTTGGGGCGAGGTCGAGTTGGCCTGGCGGCTGAGGGATCCCGACCGGTCGGCGCCCTGGATCGCCGTCACCGGCACCAACGGCAAGACGACCACCGTGCAGATGCTGGCGGCGATCCTCGAGAGTGCCGGTCTGCGAACGGCTGCTGTCGGCAACGTCGGGCTGCCGATCGTGCAAGCGGTGATGGACCCAACGCCGTACGACGTCCTGGCCGTCGAGCTTTCGAGCTTCCAACTGCACTACACCTACTCGATGGGTGCCGAGTCAGCCGCCGTGCTCAACGTCGCGGAGGATCATCTGGACTGGTACGCCGACCTGTCCCCAACGCCCATGACGGCGTACGCCGCGGACAAGGGCCGGATCTACCAGCGCGTCCGCAAGGCCTGCGTCTATAACGTCGCTGATCCGGAGACCGAGCGTCTGGTTCGAGAAGCCGAGGTCGTCGAGGGTGCCCGCGCCATCGGCACGACGCTCGGCACACCAGGTCTCGGGATGATGGGGATCGTCGACGACATCCTGGTCGATCGTGCCTTCGTCGCAGAGCGAGCAACCAGCGCTGCGGAACTCTGCACGATCGCTGATCTGGCGAGCCCGGCACCCCACTTCGTATCCAACGCGCTGACGGCTGCCGCGCTCGCCCGAGCACACGGAGTACCTCCGTCGGCAGTCCGATCCGGCCTCAGCAGTTTCGTTCCGGACGGGCACCGGATCGCACTGGTGGCGGACGTCGACGGCGTGCGGTGGGTTGATGATTCGAAGGCGACCAACCCGCATGCGGCGCTCGCCTCGCTGCGTGCCTACGAGCACGTGGTGTGGATCGCGGGCGGGTTGGCCAAGGGCGCTCACTTCGACGATCTGGTCCAGTCCGTCCGAGCGCGACTTCGGGGGGTGGTGCTGCTGGGTGCGGACCGCGCCGTGATTGCGGAGGCGTTGGCGCGACACGCGCCGGATGTACCCGTCATCGTGGTCGAATCCGGACGAGACTCGATCCCAGGAAGGCACGGACGAGACCGGTTCATCATCGAGAATCGTGATGGATCGCGTCGTGGCCGCAGCCGCCCGATTGGCCCAGGCCGGGCGACACGGTCCTGCTCGCGCCCGGATGCGCGTCGATGGACATGTTCGTCGACTACGCCGATCGGGGGGATGCGTTCGCGGCTGCGGTTCGTCGCCTTGCCGGTTAAGGCCGGTGCGAGCAGGAGTCGATAGGGGAGGTGACAGCCGTGACAACAGCCAACCTTGGGGCGACGCCCCGAAGCCGAGCCGGCATCGTCCGATGCGGTCAGCTGGCTCGCCTCCGCTGCGTCAGGCACTTGAACCGGCCCGCTGACGTCCTACTACCTCTTGCTCGGGCCATCGGCACTGCTGCTCACGATCGGCCTGATCATGGTGCTGAGTGCCTCCAGCGTCTGGTCGTTCAAGGAATACGGCGGCGACTCCTACGCCGTGGTGAAACGGCAATTGATGTGGGTAGTGATCGGGGTGCCCGCGGCACTGATCGCGTCCCGCCTCCCAGTCCGGTTCGTCCGCCTGATGGCCTGGCCAGGGGTGCTCTTGGCGGGCACCCTGCTCGCGTTGACCCGAGTGCCGGGTCTCGGTGTGACCAGGAACCAGCAGACGAACTGGCTGGCCCTCGGCCCCCTGGACATCCAGCCGTCCGAGGTCGCGAAACTGGCCCTGATCCTGTGGGCAGCACATGTCTATGCCAACAAGGACCGGAAGTTGGGTTCGGTCCATCACATTCTCGTGCCCGTGATGATTCCCGGCATGCTGACGATCATCGGCCTCGTGCTGTTGCAGAAGGACCTCGGCACTGCGCTGGTGCTGTTCGCCATCGCCCTGGCCATGCTGTGGGTCGTCGGCACGCCCGCCAAGTTCTTCTGGCTGGCGCTGTCCGGCGTCGGCGTGTTGGCCTTCTTCCTGGCCGCGACCAACAAAGAGCGCCTGTCGCGACTGACGAGCTTCACCGACCCCTTCCGCGACTTCGCGGACACGGGGTGGCAGCCGGCGCACGGCCTGTTCGCGCTCTCCTCGGGCGGCATCTTCGGGCAGGGCATCGGCGCCAGCCAACAGAAGTGGGGCAAGCTGCCGGAGGCGCACACCGACTACATCTTCGCCGTGCTCGGGGAGGAACTGGGACTCGCAGGCACCTTGCTGGTCGTCTGCCTCTTCCTCGCGATCGCGTACGCCGCCACCAAGGTCGCCATGAGCACCGCCGACCCGTTCGTCCGCTACGCCTCGTTCGGCATCGTGGTCTGGTTGTTGGGTCAGATGATCATCAACGTCGGCATGGTGCTGGCCCTGCTACCCGTGATCGGCATTCCGTTGCCCTTGGTCTCCTACGGCGGCTCGGCCCTGGTGCCTTCCCTGGTGGCGCTGGGACTCGGTGATCGGGTTCGCCCGTCGAGAGCCGGAGGCGGCGCGCGCGCTGGCGGCGCGCAAGCGTCAGCGCACGGGCGGCCAAAAGGCAGTGGGTCTGTCTGCTCGCAGAGCGCGCTAACGAATGCGTGTCCTCCTCGCCGGTGGTGGGACGGCCGGCCATACCTCCCCGCTCCTGGCCACCGCCGACGCGTTGTTGCGCCTCGACCCCGCGACGGAGATCACCTGCCTCGGCACTCCGCGTGGATTGGAGACGACGGTGGTCCCGGCGGCCGGCTATCCGTTGGAGCTCATCTCGCCGGTCCCCCTGCCACGCAAGATCGGTGGGGAGTTGATGCGCGTGCCCGGCCGACTGCGTCGAGCGATCTCCGAGACGCTTGGCCGTGGTTGACCGGATTCGCCCAGATGTCGTGGTCGGGTACGGCGGCTACGTCTCGTTGCCGGCGTACTTCGCGGCGCGACGGCGCAAACTTCCCGATCGTCATACACGAGCAGAACGCGCTCCCGGGCCTCGCCAACAAGGTGGGCGCCCGGCTCACGAGCAACGTCGCCGTCAGCTTCCCCGACACGCCCCTGCCGCACGCCGAGTTCGTCGGCCTGCCCTTGCGGCGGTTGATCTCCCAGTTGGATCGTGCCGCTCATCGAGTCGAGGCCCGCGAGTTCTTCGGGCTGGATCCGGACCTGCCGACGCTGTTGGTCACCGGGGGATCCCAGGGCGCCGCGCACCTCAACGAGGCGGTTCCGGGGCCGCCGCGGCATTGGCACGAGGGCGGCGTGCAGGTGCTTCACGTCGTCGGGCCCGAAGGGCACGCGCCCAGCCCGCGCCGACCTCTGTGCCGTACGTCGTTGTCCCCTTCGTCGAGCGGATGGATCTGGCCTACTCGGCGGCTGACCTGGTGCTGTGCCGCGCGGGTGCCTCGAGTGTGTGCGAAGCGGCCGCCGTGGGGCTGCCCGCGATCTTCGTCCCGCTGCCGATCGGCAACGGCGAGCAGCGGCTCAACGCTCGGCCGATGGTCGACGTCGGGGGCGGCCTACTCATCGAGGACGCCGACCTGACCTCCGACTGGGTGAGCGCAACGGTGCCGGCCCTGATCAACGACTCCGAGCGGATTCGGGCCATGGGAGCCGCCGCCAGCGCACTGATCTCGCGCGAGGCCGACACCTCGCTGGCCCGGATGATCCTGGGGGCGGCACGATGAGGGTTCCCGTTCCTGATCCGATCCTTGGCTACCAAGACCTCGGACGTGTCCACTTCATCGGCATCGGCGGTGCCGGGCTGTCTGCCATTGCGCGAATCATGATCGCCCGCGGTGTCGAGGTCAGCGGCACCGACGGTCGCGACTCGCCGACGCTGGACTCGCTGCGGCTGCTGGAGCGCGGGTGCATGTCGGCCACGACGCAGCGCATCTCGACGATGCCGACACGGTGGTCGTCTCCACCGCAGTGCCGGAGGACAACGTCGAGGTCGTCGAGGCGCTGCCGGCGCGGATTGCGGGTGTGGCCCCGGTCCGCCGCGCTGGCCTCGGTGATGCTGGATCAGCGGGTCCTGGCGGTGGCCGGGACACATGGCAAGACGACCACGACCTCGTTGCTGACCGCGGCGCTGACGGCAGCAGGCGCGGATCCGTCGTACACCATCGGCGGCGACCTCACGGCAGTCCGGCACCAATGCTGTTGATGGTGCTGGCGAGTACTTCATCGCGGAGGCCGACGAGAGCGACGGTGCCTTCTTGGTCTATCGGCCGTACGCCGCCATCGTGACGAATGTCGAAGCCGATCATCTGGACTACTACGGCACCGAACGTGCCTACCGAGAGGCGTTCGACGGACTTCTTGACTCGGATCGACCCCGACGGATTCGTGGTCTGCATCATCGATGATCCTGGCGCTCGCGACCTCGCCGAACTCGCGCGGCCTCTGGACGGTCAGTCGATCCGGGTGGGCGAGTCTGAGGGACGCCGATCTGCGCGCGCAGGATCTGCGATTCGAGGGTTCGACCTCCTCGTTCACGGTTCTCGAGGCCGACGCGTCCGGCCGAACGGCTGATCGGGCGAGGTCACCCTGCAGATTCCCGGTCGTCACTACGTCCTCGATGCGCTCGCGGCACTCGCCATGGGACTGCGGCTCGGGTTCACATTCGCGGAGTTGGCCCCGGGCTGGAGGGATTCACGGGCACCCACCGCCGGATGGAGGCCAAGGGCGACGCGGGCGGTGTTCGTGTCTACGACAGTTACGCCCACCATCCGCGCGAGATCGCGGCCGACCTGCAAGCTGCTCGGGCCATCGCCGATGGAGGTCGAGTCATCGTCGCGTTTCAACCGCATCTCGTCTCGCGCACCCGAATATTCGGGGCGGCGATGGGGGAGGCCCTGGGCGCTGCCGACGAGGTGATCGTTCTCGATGTCTACCTCGCCCGCGAGGCTCGCCGATCCGGACGTGTCGGGACAGCGTGTGGCCGACGCCGTACCCCACGGACACGTGCGGTTCGAGCCCGACTTCGATGCCGTACCCCGTCTGCTCGCCGACGAGGCTCGCGCCGGGTGACCTGGTCCTGACGCTCGGGTGCCGGGAACGTCACCGAACTCGGTCCCCGCGTCCTGGCCCTTCTGGAGGGAGGCGTCCGATGGCTAACCTCCTGCCGCGCGCCCAGGCCCCCTCGAGCGCGAGTCCGCCGCCCGCCACCGGCCATGACGAACGGATTCGCCGGCGGTTCGTCCGTCGTCAGTGGCGACGCCGCTGGCACCTTTGGCGCTGGATCGGTGCGGGCTTTCTCGCCGTCGGCCTGGTCGTCGGCGCCGTGTGGGCAGTGTTCTTCTCGACCCTGCTGTCGGTGAGCTCGGTCCAGATCGAGGGAGTTGGTCTGCTGACGCCGAGCGAGGTCCGCAACGCCGCACAGGTGCCGATGGGGGAGCCGCTGGCGACCGTCGACCTCGCCGCGATCGACGCTCGGGTGACCGCCCTGGCTCCAGTGCGTTCGGCCACTGTCACGCGGTTGTGGCCGGATCAGGTGCTGATCGAGATCCAGGAGCGCGAGGTGATTGCCACCGTCGAGCTAGGTGGGCAGATCCGCGGGATGGATGCCAGCGGGATCCTCTTCCGCACCTATCAGCGGGCACCGCGCCAGTTCCCCCGAATCCGTAGTGACTCCAATGCAAACACCGAGACGCTTGCGTGAGGCAGGCAGAGGTGCTCACAGCGCTGCCCGGAGTCGGTGGCTCGCAAAGTCGACTACGTGTCCGTCGAGAGCATCGATCGCATCTCTCTCGTCCTCCGAGACGGTCGGGTTGTTGTCTGGGGCAGTGCCGAGGCTTCCGCCGACAAGGCTCGGGTGCTGGAGAAACTGCTCGACGAAGCGCGCCAGGTCGTACGACGTGTCCGTGCCGGGTCTCCCGACCTATCGTGAGTGAGCCTCGAGACAGGCCCAGAAAGTCACTGCTCATCTGAGAATTCTTCCCCGCCATCCGCGTGTCGCCATCGCCGCTGGCTCCGTCACTCCCTAACGTCATGGGCATCACGAGGTTGACATAACTATAACCCTCAGCCTGACGGTTACGGTTTCCAAACAGACGAGAGGTACCGCCGTGGCAGCACAGAACTACCTGGCCATCATCAAGGTTGTCGGCATCGGTGGCGGTGGCGTCAACGCCGTGAACCGGATGATCGACGTCGGACTGAAGGGCGTCGAGTTCATCGCCATCAACACGGACGCGCAAGCGCTGCTGATGAGCGATGCCGACGTCAAATTGGACATCGGTCGCGAACTCACCCGCGGTCTCGGGGCTGGCGCAGATCCGACGGTGGGGCGTCGAGCCGCCGATGACCACGCCGAAGAGATCGAAGAGGTCATGAAGGGCGCCGACATGGTGTTCGTCACCGCCGGAGAGGGCGGAGGCACCGGCACTGGCGGGGCTCCGGTGGTCGCTCGGATCGCTCGTTCGCTCGGGGCACTGACGATCGGCGTCGTGACCCGACCCTTCGCCTTCGAAGGACGCCGTCGCGCCAACTCGGCCGAGGAGGGCATCGCCGCACTTCGTGAGGAGGTGGACACCCTGATCGTGATTCCGAACGATCGACTGCTGTCCATCAGCGATCGCAGTGTTTCGGTGCTCGATGCCTTCAAGCAGGCCGACCAGGTTCTCCTGCAAGGCGTCTCCGGAATCACGGACCTGATCACCACCCCTGGCCTGATCAACCTGGACTTCGCAGACGTGAAGTCGGTCATGGCGAACGCCGGTTCTGCCCTGATGGGTATCGGCTCCGCTCGGGGGGACGACCGGTCCGTCACCGCGGCCGAGATGGCGGTGTCGAGTCCACTTCTGGAAGCTTCCATCGATGGTGCGCACGGTGTGCTGCTGTCCATCGCGGGTGGCTCGGACCTGGGGTTGTTCGAGATCAACGAAGCGGCTGCCCTGGTGGCCGAGGCGGCGCATCCGGACGCGAACATCATCTTCGGTGCAACCATCGATGACGCCTTGGGCGACGAGGTCCGGGTGACGGTCATCGCGGCCGGATTCGACGGCGGTATGCCGAAGCGACGCGAAGAGGGCGCCGGCCTTCGCAAGAACTCCGCCAAGCAGAAGGCGGCCAGCCTTGAGGCTGGGACAACTTCGGACGACACCGATCAGGTGACGGCCGGTGCAGATGCCAGAATATGCCGGTGGAGAATATGCCGATGGCCCGGTTCGCGAACCCGTCAGCGTCGGGGCTGCGATGGAGTACGACGATGACGAGTTGGACGTGCCCGACTTCTTGAAGTGAGCATGTTCGCCTATAGAGCCACTGTTGAAGGCGACCTCGAGTCCGATTCGTGGGCAACGATCGAGGTCGCCTTCACCAATTCCGAGACGGATCTGGGCGAGGGCCAGGGCGCCCAGGCTCGCGACGGGGCTCTACGCGCGTTGGGCAATGCCTGCGGCGCCACCCCTCGAGTGATGAAACAGGTCCACGGCGCCCGTGTCCACGTGATCGATGACATCGCGGCTGTCCACCGACGCCGAGGCTGACGGGCTCGTGACCGACCAGGTTGGGTTAGCGGCCGTTGTGCGTGTGGCGGACTGCGTCCCGGTCCTCCTGGCCGATCCGCGTGCCGGGCTCGTCGGCGTCGCTCACGCCGGTCGGGTCGGGCTAGCCGCGGGGGTGATCTTGGCGACACTCGCGGAGATGCGTCGCCAGGGTGCGACCCACCTCCAAGCGTGGGTCGGTCCGCACATCTGTGGTGCGTGTTACGAGGTTCCGCAGCAGATGCGCGACGAGGTTGCCGCGGTCGTACCCTCGGCATATGCAACGAGTCGCTGGGGAACGCCAGCACTGGACATCGGCGCCGGCGTGGTCAGCCAACTGACAGCAGCGGGATGTGACGTGACTGTCATTCCCGGGTGCACGTTCGAGGACCCACAATGGCATTCCTTCCGACGCGATGGCGCCGCCTCCGGGCGGATGGCCGGGCTTATCTGGAAGACCTCCCCATGAGTCGCGAGGAAGAAGTGCGGGCCAATCTTGACGGGGTGCGTCAACGGATCGTCTCGGCCTGTGTCGCCGCAGGTCGGGCGCCCGAATCGGTCACCCTGATCGTCGTCACCAAGAACTTCCCGGCCTCGGACGTGCGGATCGCTCGCCGAACTGGGAGTCAAGGATGTCGGTGAGAATCGTCATCCAGAGGCGCAGCACAAACGCGCGCTCTGCCTCGACCTCGGTCTGCGGTGGCACTTCGTGGGCGGCCTGCAGAGCAACAAGGCCGCGATCGTGGGTTCCTACTCAGATGTTGTCCACTCCGTAGATCGAGCGAAGCTGGTGCCCGGACTATGTCGCGGAGCCGACGAGGCCGACCGGTCGGATCCGCTGGAATGCCTCATCCAGGTCAGTCTCGATCCGCCCGAATCCGCACGGGGAGCGGGCGGGAATCCGCCCGGCAGAGCTGGCAGTCCTGGCGGAAGTGGTCGACGCCGCTCCACAACTCACCCTCGGTGGCCTGATGGCAGTCGCACCACTGGGCGAGCCGCCAGAGGAGGCCTTTGCCCGCCTTGCGGAGATCCGTGCCGGATTCCTCGTTGCCCATGCCGAGGCGCTTGCATTGTCGGCCGGAATGAGCGGGGACCTGGAGCAGGCTATTTCGGCTGGGGCGACACACGTGCGTGTCGGGCGCTCGGTCCTCGGTCGAGAGACCGTCCTTGAAGTAGTCTCACGACCAAGCAGATCAACCATTGGGCCTTGCATTGAGGGGCGCAACCGTCACACCGGAGGGCAACGCTGATGAGCGGCGCGATGCGCAAGATCGGGGAGTACCTCGGCCTGGTCGAGGACACCGGACGCTACGACGAATACGACGGCGAGTTCGACAGTCGCGATGCTGCTGCCGGGGATTACAGCGCGCCGGTCGCCGCTCGGACGCCGCAGCGTTCGGCGCAGGGGGGATCGGCCTCTGTGTCGGATCTCTCGGAGCGCAGGCGGCCCGCGCCGGCGGGCACTGTCGCCGAGTTGTCGAGGATCACCACGCTGCATCCGCGCACCTACAACGAGGCTCGCACCGTCGGTGAGAACTTCCGCGACGGGACTCCGGTGATCATGAACTTGGGCGAGATGGACGACGTTGACGCCAAGAGGTTGGTGGACTTTGCGGCGGGTTTAGTGTTTGCTTCGCGTGGCACAATTGAGCGCATCACCGCCAAGGTGTTTCTGCTCTCTCCGCCTAATGTGCACGTGGCGGCCGAGGACAAGCAGCGCATCGTCGAGGGCGGCTTCTTCAACCAGAGCTGAGCGCACACACCGATGATTATTCTAGGCTCGATCATTGAGGGCCTCCTGTGGTTTTTCCTTGTCTTCTTGTGGACCCGATTCGTGTTTGATTGGGTGCAGGTGTTTGCTCGTTCCTGGGCGCCGCGAGGCTGGATCGTCGTGCTCCTTGAGCTGACGTACTCCATTACGGATCCGCCCATCAAGTTCCTGCGTCGATTCATTCCGCCCTTCCGTATCGGATCGGTGGCGCTCGACGTGAGTTTTCTCCTGGTGTTGCTCCTGGCTTACATCTTGTTGCAGGTCAATCGGGCAATGTTGCTTTAGGAGGAAGTTGACTAAGTTGCGCTCGACATGAATGGTGAGTGCTAACGACTGGGTGCTTTAGGCGCTATTGTTCTGAGCGACGTGTGAGATTCCTGCGACAAACGAATGGGTGAGGTCAATGCCGCTGACGCCTGAGGACGTGAGCAACAAGCGCTTTACTCCTGTCCGACTCCGCGAGGGTTACGACATGGGGGAGGTCGACCAGTTCCTCGACGAAGTCGAGGCTGAGTTGGCCCGCTTGACGCGCGAGAACGACGATCTACGCAGCAAGTTGTCGGTCGCCCAGACCGGGAATGACAGCACTTCGACCAGCGTGTTCGCGGAGCCCAAGCCCGAGCCTGTTGCCGAGGTCATCCCTGAGCCGGTTGTTGTCGGCACCCGAGCCCCCCGTGGTCGTGGCTGCCGCCGTTGCCCCGGCCGCAGAGGTGCAGACCATCCGCGTGGAAACGGTGCCCGAGGCATCCAACGCCGCTGCGCGGCTGCTTGAGATCGCGACCCGCAACGCCGACGAACTGGTGGAAGAGGCCAAGAACGAGGCCGACAAGATCATCGGCGAGGCGCGCACCAAAGCCGAGCGACTGGAGTTCGAATCCAAGGGCAAGGCCGATCGCCTCGAGGCCGACGCTCGTTCGCGGTCACAAATGGTCGACTCCGAGACCGCCGAGCGCCGCCAGCAACTGTTCGGTGACCTCGAGCGCGAGCGCGACAAGCTCAATGCCGAGGTCGAGAACCTGCGCAACTTTGAGCGCGAGTACCGTTCGCGGCTGAAGAGTTACTTCGTGCAGCAACTCGAAGGACTGGAGACCAGTTCAGAGACGGCCGCGCCTGCCGGCGATGGGGTCGCGCCGCCGAAGCGGTTGCGGTCCATCCTCGGCGAAGACGACGGCTGACACTCTCTCGCGTCTCCGACCGGATGACGAGCAATCGGATCCCCGAGCCCGATCTCGAGGGCGTGCCTAGTTGAGTCCTGTCACGTGAAGGGCTAGCCTCCCTGCACCGTAGGTAAGACCGATCGGTAACAAGCCGGAGTCGGACGGTGTGCGATCGAGGAGCAAGGAGACCCGTATGGCAGCGAGGAGTCCACGGAGCGATGTGGCGGCACCGGTCGTGCCAGCCCCTCGCATCCAACCCCGCTCACTGGCCGTCAAGGCTGGCGAGAAGCCCTGGACCAAGGCCGAGTTGATGGGTGTCCTGACGGAGTTGCATGAGCACCGGGACCGGCTGCACCAGTTGCTCCACAACCAACAGATCGAGTTGGCCGGGCTTGATGCGTGACGCGGGGGATGGGGCGGGTCACGACCAGGCCGACATGGGCGCAACGAGTTTCGAGCGCGACCAGGAACTCACCGTCGTCAACAACGAGCGTGAGATGTTGGCGCAGATCGAGCGAGCGCTGACCCATATCGATGAAGGCAGTTATGGAGTGTGTGAGTCGTGTGGAGAGCCGATCGGGAAGATGCGGATGATGGCCTTCCCGCGTGCGACACTGTGTCTGTCATGCAAGCAGCGCGAGGAACGCCGCTGAATCCCAGCGATTCCGCTCCCGATGCCACCTCATCGCCGTCTCGCTCGACCCTAGGTCGAGTGCGAGGTCGAGGGATATTCCTCGCTCGTCGCCGCTCGTCGCCTACGTCATCGACGTCGTCAGCAAGACCCTGGCGGTCGCGCGACTCACCGAGGGCTACACCGTCGAGTTGGTCGGCGACCTGCTCACCTTGCATCTGGTGCGAAACCCGGGCGCAGCGTTCAGCACCGGAACTCGCTTTACGGTGGCTCTGACCGTGGTGGCCATCGTCGCGACCTGTGCGGTTCTCTACTTCGGCTGGCGAGTACGGTCGCGGGTCTGGGCGGTCGCCCTGGGCCTGCTCCTGGCCGGCGTCGTCGGCAACCTGACCGATCGACTGCTGCGTGCGCCCGGTCCGTTCCGGGGCCACGTCGTCGACTTCCTCCAACTGCCACATTGGCCGGTGTTCAACTTTGCCGACATCTGCATCAATGTGGCCGCTGGATTGATCCTGCTGCAGGCCTTCCGTGGAGTCCGGCTCGACGGCACTCGTGACGTCAGACCGTCGGACTCAGCCCCCACCAGAGGAGGTGGAAGCGCCATGAGTTCCTCGTCGGATCAACGCACCGTCCTCATCCCGGAAGGGTTGGCCGGTGAGCGGGTCGACGTGGCAATGGCTCGGATGTTTGGTCTGTCTCGCTCTCGCTCCGGTGAGTTGATCGGCCAGTCGCTCGTGCACCTGGACGGTGAGTCCGTCGTGAAGTCCGATCGGGTGCACGAAGGCTCGCTGCTCGAAGTGACGATCCCGACTCTGGTCGACCCGCTGGCCGTCGTCCCCGACATCGGTGGAAGGCATCAGCATCCTCTACGACGATGACTCCGATCGTCGTGATCGACAAGCCGGTGGGTGTAGCGGTGCATCCGAGTCCCGGCTGGAAGGGTCCGACGGTCGTCGGGCACCTTGCCGGCGCCGGCTTCCGGATCGCGACGGGCGGCGCTCCCGAACGTCAGGGCATCGTGCAGCGTCTCGACGTCGGCACCTCCGGCGTGATGGTGATCTGCAAGTCGGAACACGCCTACTCGCAACTCAAGCAGGCGTTCCGCGATCGGCTGGTCGACAAGATCTATCACGCCATGGTGCAGGGTCATCCGGATCCGCACGAGGGCACCGTCGACGCCCCGATCGGTCGTCACCCGAAGGCTGACTACAAGTTCGCCGTCATGAGCGACGGCCGCGCAAGCGTGACCCACTACGAAACCCTGGAGGCTCATCGCTTCGCGAGCCTGCTCGAAGTGACGCTCGAGACGGGTCGCACCCACCAGATCCGGGTCCATATGGCCGCGCTGAAGCATCCCTGCGTCGGTGATATCACCTACGGAGCAGATCCGACCCTGGCGGCGCGGCTCGGGTTGGAACGGCAGTGGCTGCACGCCTGCCGACTCGGTTTCGTTCATCCCGATATCGGGCAAGTACGTCTCCTTCGAGTCTCCGTACCCCGCAGATCTGTCCGCTGCCCTGGAAGTCATTCGTGATGGTCAATGATCCACCCGTCGAATTCACGCTGAGGCCCGCGGAGGCCACCGATGCCGAGGCCGTCGCCCAGTGTGTACGCCGAGACCCGGCTCGCTTCGGTGCCCGCGATGCCGCCGCCGATCCACTCGGAGGACGAGGATCGGGAGTTCTTCGCCGGACTCATCAACGGCACAGCAGAGGTCTGGCTCGCCGAGTCCGTTGGCGCCGGAGCCCGACGCATTGGCGTTCCTTGCGATCGAAGGCGACTGGGTGCACTCGCTTGTACGTTCGACCCGGGTTGCACCGGCCAACGAATCGGGGCCGCCCTGCTCGATCTCGCGAAGGCTTCGCGACCAGACGGATTTGCGCTCTGGGTGTTCGAGTCCAACGTCCGCGCGCAGCAGTTCTATGTGCGGCACGGCCTGATCGCGGTACGGCGTACCGACGGCTCCGCCAACGAGGAGCGCGCGCCAGACATCCACATGCTGTGGCCGGGAGAGGAGCCCATTGCGGCGCTGCGGGATGCCATCGACGGACTTGACCGGGAACTCGCGCGCCTCCTGGAGTTGCGCTCCGGCCTGACGGCCGAGGTCCAGTCGCACAAGGCCATCGATGACGGGTTCGCCTGCCCCGCGAGATCCTGTGCGCGAGGCCGAGATCGTCGCCAGCATGGCGCCGTACGCCCCCAGATTGGGCGAACAGAGGCTCGCCGTCATCATGGCTGCGGTCATCGCGCAGAGCCTCGATGCGGTGAGAGCTGAGACGATTCGAGACCTGCGACAGTGATGTCGGTGTGGTCTGTCACGATGTGCCAGCCGGGTCGTCTAGGGTTAGTTCTCTTCCCCCAGAAGTGAGCCGAGCAAGTCAGCTGATCCAACCCGAATCTGCTCGGGTCGGACGGTTCGGTTCAAAGCCGATTGACGGAGGGGAGTGAGTCACACCACATGGCGTCCGACTCATTCGTGCACCTGCACGTGCACACCGAATACTCCATGCTTGATGGGGCCGCCCGACTGACGGACATGTTCGATCGCACCGCCGAACTCGGCATGACCGCGATGGCGATGACCGATCACGGAAACGTCTTCGGCGCCTATGACTTCTACGCCAAGGCCAAGGCGGCCGGCATCAAGCCGATCATCGGCTGCGAGGCGTACTTCACGCCCAACACCTCGCGCTTTGAGCGCAAGCGGGTTCGCTGGAACGACGGCGGAGATGACGATGTCTCCGGCAGTCGGTGCTTACACCCACATGACTCTGCTGGCCGAGACGACTCAGGGGATGCACAACCTGTTCCGCCTCTCCTCGAGGGCTTCGATGGAAGGGTTCTTCTACAACCCGCGAGCCGACAGGGAACTCCTGCAGGAGTACTCCACCGGACTGATCGGCACGACCGGTTGCCCTTCCGGTGAGGTGCAGACGTGGCTGCGAATCGGTGATTACGCCAAGGCCAGGCAGGCGGCTGCGGACTTCCAGGACATCTTCGGACGTGACAACTACTTTCTCGAACTCATGGATCACGGCCTCGACATCGAGGCGCGGGTGCGAAGCAGGTCTGCTGGACCTGTCGCGAGAGTTGGGGATCCCCCCGATCGCGACCAACGACTCCCATTACGTGAACCGAGAGGATGCCCAGGCTCACGAGCATCTGCTGTGTGTGTCCTCTGGCAGCACGATGGCGGACCCCAAGCGCTTCAAGTTCAACGGGGATGACTACTACATCAAGTCCCCGGCCGAGATGCGTGAACTGTGGGAGCACCGCAACGGGATGAAGGACGCCTGCGACAACACGCTCCTGATCGCGGAGCGATGCGACGTCGAGTTTGTCGAGGGCAATGGCACCCACATGCCGGAGTTCGCGGTGCCTGACGGCGAGGACGAAAACTCCTGGTTCGTGAAAGAGGTCGAGCGCGGTCTTGTGAACCGTTATCCGCTGGGAATTCCAGATGAGGCACGCAAGCGCGCCGAATTCGAGACCGAAGTCATTGTCAAGATGGGTTTTCCTGGCTATTTCCTGGTGGTCGCGGATTTCATCAACTGGGCGAAGGACAACGGAATTCGTGTTGGACCGGGCCGCGGCTCGGGTGCTGGATCCATTTGTGCCTACGCAATGCGAATCACGGATTTGGATCCGCTGAAGCACGGCCTGATCTTCGAGCGATTCCTTAATCCCGATCGAGTCTCCATGCCGGACTTCGACATAGACTTCGACGAGCGTCGTCGTGGTGAAGTAATCCGCTATGTCAGCGATAAGTACGGCGAAGATCGAGTTTCGATGATCGTCACCTATGGCACGATCAAGGCCAAGCAGGCGGTGAAGGACGCCTCTCGGATCCTGGGCTATCCCTTCGCCATGGGCGATCGTATTACCAAGATCATGCCTGCCGCTGTGATGGGCAAGGACATTCCGCTTAAGCAGATCTTTGACTCCGAGCATAAGAGGTTCGGCGAGGGTGGGGAGTTCCGCACCCTCTACGACACCGACAACGATGTGAAGCAGGTCGTCAACACGGCCATGGGCATCGAGGGCCTGAAGCGGCAGTGGGGTGTGCATGCCGCCGGGGTCATCATGTCCAGGACCCCGTTGTTGGAAGTCATTCCGCTGATGAAGCGGCCGCAGGATGGCGCCATCATCACCCAGTTCGACTATCCGACCTGCGAGAAGCTCGGCCTGATCAAGATGGACTTCCTGGGGTTGCGAAACCTCACGGTGCTCGATGACGCGCTGATCAACATCAAGCGCAATGCAGGCGTCGAGATCGTCCTCGAGGACCTCATGCTGGACGATCCGGCCACCTACGCCCTGATGGCGCGCGGCGACACGCTGGGGATCTTCCAGTTGGACGGCGGGCCGATGCGGGCCCTCCTGCGATCGATGCGACCTGACTGCTTCGAGGACATCTCTGCCGTGGGCGCGTTGTACCGCCCTGGTCCGATGGGTGCCGACTCACACAACAAGTACGCCCGTCGCAAGACCGGCCGCGAACCGGTTGAGCCGATCCACCCGGAGTTGGGCGACGCCCTATCGGAAATCCTCGGTCAGACCTACGGCCTGATCGTCTACCAAGAGCAGGTCATGGAGATCGCCCAGAAGTTGGCCGGCTACACCCTGGGCCAGGCCGACCTGCTGCGTCGGGCGATGGGCAAGAAGAAGAAGGAAGAACTCGACAAGCAATTCGAGACCTTCTCTGCGGGAATGTCGGAGCGCGGATTCGGGCCGGGCGCCATCAAGACGCTCTGGGAGATCTTGTTGCCGTTCTCCGATTACGCGTTCAACAAGGCACACTCTGCTGCTTATGGTTTGGTTTCTTATTGGACGGCCTATCTGAAGGCGAATTATCCAGCCGAATACATGGCCGCGCTCTTGACATCAGTCAAGGATGACAAGGACAAGATGGCGATCTACCTCAATGAGTGTCGCCGAATGAAGATCCATGTTTTGCCGCCCGATGTCAATGAATCTGATGCGACATTCACCCCAGTGGGACGCGACGTTCGATTCGGTTTGACTGCTATACGCAATGTTGGGGCGAATGTTGTTTCCGAAATCGTGCGTGCCCGAGAAGCCGAGGGCCGGTACATCGACTTCAACGACTTCATGTCGAAGGTGCCGGCCGGAGTGTGCAACAAGCGAGTGATCGAGTCGTTGATCAAGGGCGGTGCCTTCGATGACATGAAGCATCGCCGTCGAGCACTGGTGGCGGTGCACGAGATGGCCGTCGATCAGTACGTCGACATCAAGCGCAACGAGGCAATCGGCCAGGACTCGCTGTTCGGTGCCTTTGACGACGAGGCAGACGGCGCGATGGGCGCGTTCGGAGTGACGGTCTCGATCCCGGATATCGAGGAGTGGGACAAGTCCACCCTGCTGGGCCATGAGCGAGACATGTTGGGCCTATATGTCTCGGACCACCCTTTGTTGGGACTCGAGCATGTGCTGGCGCAAGGAACCGACTGCACCATCGGCCAACTGATGACCGACGAGGACCGCCAAGATGGCTCCGTTGTGACGATCAGTGGCCTGGTGACCGGGATCCAGCGCAAGATCACCAGACGCGGAGACGCATGGGCAATGGTCACGCTGGAAGATCTGGAGGGCGCCGTCGAGGTGCTGCTGTTCCCCTCCGCCTATCAATTGACCAGCACGCTGCTGGTTGAGGACGCGATCTTGACCGTCAAGGGCAAGTTGTCGCGAAGCAAGGACCAGCCGGAGTTGCATGCCCATGAGGTCACCGTCCCGGACGTTTCCGTGGGACCGGCGGGCCCGGTCGTGCTCACTATCGCCTCCACACGCTGCACGCCACCGGTCGTCGCCCAATTGCGTGACGTACTCGGAACTCATCCAGGGACGACGGAGGTGCACCTGCGCCTCCTGCATCGCACGGACCGAACCCTGATGCGATTGGACGATGGCCTGCGCGTCACGCCCAGCCCGGCTCTTTTTGCGGATCTCAAGGCATTGCTGGGACCCGGCTGCCTGAGCTGATATACCCTCGAACTCAAGTCTTCGAGGGGGAGCACGTGTCTGATATTTCCGACCCGGATGAGGGTCCACAAGAGGCTAGTTCAACAGAAGGTGGTCCCGAGTACTTGGACGCCTCCTCGGGTGCTCCGTTGCCCGGAGCCACCCCGTCGGGCAAGAAGGTCGGGCTGATCGCGGCTGCGGCTCTGGTGGGAGTTGGTGTGATCGGTGCCGGTGCCTGGGCGGCAACGGCGTTCTTCGCTGACGGTGCCCAGCCCGCCGAGGCGCTGCCCTCCACGACGTTGGCGTACGTCAGCATCGATCTCGAGCCAAGCGGCGAGCAACAGCTCGAGGCATATCGGTTCCTCAAGAAGTTCCCGGCGTTCGACGACGCCGTCGACCTCGATGCGGATGGCGATCCCCGCAAGCAGATCTTCGCTTGGATCCAGGACCAGGGTGCCTGCGAGGGCTTGGACTATGCCAACGACATCGAGCCCTGGTTGGGAACCAGCGCTGCCGTCGCGGCTGTCGATCTCGGGGACAAAGGTCCGACGCCGATAGCCGTCGTACAGGTCGAGAACGCTGACGATGCAGAGGCAGGGCTCAAGAAGCTCCAGGGTTGCTCGGAGTCGGATGATTCCGGAGGTTGGACGATCGATGGCGACTGGGCGATCTTCGCCGAGGAGGAAGGTATCGCGGAGGACGTGGTCGCCGCGACGGAGGAAGGCTCGCTCGTCGACAGCGCGGACCACAGCAAATGGCTCGATGAGGTGGGTGACCTCGGGGTGATGACCATGTACGTCGGGCCGGACGCGCTGGACGAGGTCCTGGCCGATCGATGAAGATCTTCGGTGACCCGGCCATGGCCGAGATGATGGATCACTTCCGCGACGGATACGAAGACTTCGACGGGATGGCTGCCACCCTGCGCTTCAATGACGGAGGGCTCGAATTCGTCGCTGCCAGCGACGCGACGCTCGATGGCGCGGTGCTCGAAGGGACCGGCGCTGGGGAGTCCGTCGCGAACCTGCCGGGCGATACCGTGGCCGCGCTCGGCGTCAGTTTCGGCGCGGAGTATGCCCAGACCTTGATCGATCAGTTGGCCGGAGTTGGTGGGGCTGGCGAAGACGTCGATCAGATGATCTCCGAACTCGAACAGCAGACCGGACTGAAGTTGCCCGAGGATCTCCAGACCCTGCTCGGTGATGCGACCGTGGTCGCCGTCGGCGGAGACATCGACATCGACAGCATGGCCAACAGTTCCGATGGTTCCGGACATCCCCGTTGGCGTCAAGCTCACCGGTGATGCGGACGGCATCGAGTCGACAGTGGACAAGCTCCGACAGGCGCTGGAGGACCTGGGGGTCGCGGGACCGCAGGCCGGCAGCTTCCTCGCGAGCGATTCCTCAGGTGACACCGTTGCTGTCGGGCCGAGCGCGGAGTATCGGGCCCAACTGCTTGAAGACGGCACCTTGGGTGGGTCAGACACCTTCGCCGACGTGGTCGGCGACGCGGAGGATGCGAGCGCGGTGTTCTTCCTCGACTTCGACGCGGCCGACAACTGGCTCGACAAGTTGGTCGAGGAAGCCGGGGATCAGGAGGCGCATCGACAACGTCGAGCCGTTGAGCGCCTTCGGGATGCTGGCCGAAGTCGATGGCGACGTGGCACATGTGACGCTGCGAGTCTCCACCGACTGACGTTCCAGTCGGGACTCGCGCTAGTTGGGCGACCAACCAGTGCGCGCCACATCGGTGGCCGGCAGGGACGGAATCACGCTCATCGCGCGAAGTTCACCGCGAAAGAGGTCAGTCACCATCCTGAGCCGTGCGCCTGGGTCGGTTTCCTCGAGCAGCGCCTGCCGGTCCGGGAAGGTCAACGGGGCGGCGGAAGCCAGAACCCAGGCGAGGTAGACCGGGTCGCGCGGTAGCGGACCGGCCAGCGGGTCTGCCCGAATCTCGGAGAGGACTGCTCGATACTCCGCGAAAGTGCTGGTCGCCAGGAGCACCTGGTCCTCCGATACGGGGCTGGACTCATCAGGTACTTCGCTGACCTCTCCCAGTGGAAAGAGCCCGCCGGTCTCAAGTCGATCGAGTCGAAACCGGTCACGGGCAACGGTGAGAATGTCGAACGAGCCGTCGGGATGAGCGGTGGCCTCCGTGATCTGAAGCCGACACCCGACCCGGTGCAACTCCTGTTTGCCGTGCTCGCCCACCTCGTAGCCCTCTCGAATGGCCACGGAACCGAACACTCGGCGCGCCGGGTCAGGTTCGGCCAGCAGAAACTTGACGAGCGCTCGATAGCGGTCCTCGAAAACGTGCAGGGGAACGCTCATGGTGGGAAATAGAACAGAGTTCAGGGGAAACATCGGCAACTTCGCGTCCACGAACGCGACTTTACTGGGCTGTGTCTCGAAGCGTACGGGCGTGGGTTCCGCGGCGCTCACGCCGACTAGAATTGGGCCATGATGCGTCGGATCGATCTGCGGACAGCCGCGCTTGAGGCAGCACAAGTTGATCTCGCAGACTCCGGACTACCGTTCCGTCGTCCCTCGGGCAGCATTCGACGTCGAGGCCGCGCTGGATGTGGTCAGGCCGATCTGCGAAGCCGTGCGGGTTGGCGGGGAAAGCGCGATCTTGGACCTGTCGGCGAGATTCGACGGAGTCGAGCAGTCGGGGATCGCCGTCCCGCCAGAGGTCATTGCGCGCACGTTGACCGTTCTCGATCCGGGCGTGCGGGCAGCTCTTGAGGAATCAATCTCCCGGTTGCGAGCCACGTGCGAGGCAGAACTCGAAACTGACGTCACCACCACTGTGGCCACCGGCGCGGTCGTGACTCACCGGATGGTTCCGGTTGATCGGGTGGGGCTCTACGTGCCCGGAGGCCTCGCTCCGCTGGTGTCGAGTGTGCTGATGAATGTCGTGCCCGCCCAAGTGGCCGGCGTACGCTCGATCGCGCTGTCCTCCTCGCCGCAAGCCGATCACGACGGCTGGCCGCATCCGACGATCCTGGCGGCCTGTGCCCTGCTTGGCGTCGATGAGGTGTACGCCGTGGGCGGGGCCCAGGCCATCGCGATGTTTGCCTATGGCGCCGGACCGTGCGAACGGGTCGATCTCGTGACCGGCCCGGGCAACATCTACACGGTTGCCGCGAAGCGGCTGTTGAAGGGCGTCATCGGAATCGACTCGGAAGCCGGCCCGACCGAAATCCTGATCCTCGCCGATGACACCGCGGATGCCGCCTACGTCGCCGCCGACCTGATCAGTCAGGCCGAACACGACCCCTTGGCGGCCAGCGTCCTCGTGACGACGTCCGGCCGGCTGGCCGATGAGGTTGAGGTGGAGGTGGACAAGCAGGTGGGGCTGACCAAGCACGTGGAGCGGATCACAACGTCCCTGTCCGGGCAACAGTCGGCCATCGTCCTCGTCGAGGATCTCGATCAGGGCCTGGAGGTGGTGAACGCGTACGCCGCGGAGCATCTGGAGATTCACACCGAGAACGCCTCGACTGTCGCGGCGCGGGTTCGGAACGCCGGAGCTGTCTTCGTCGGCTCGTACACGCCGGTGTCGTTGGGCGACTATTGCGCGGGCTCGAACCACGTTCTTCCTACGGCCGGGTGCGCCTGCCATTCCTCTGGCCTGTCTGTTCGCTCCTTCTTGAGATCGATGCACGTCGTGGCGTACTCCCGTGAGGCGTTGGATGAGGTGGCCGACCACGTCATCACGCTGGCCGATGCCGAGGATCTCCCCGGGCACGGTGCTGCCGTGGCGGCGCGTTTCCGGTCCGATCAGTCACCGGTAGATGACTGAGCAGCGGATGACCGACGCTTGGCCCCCGGTTCGTGCCGAACTGCTCGGCCTGACGCCGTACGGCGCCCCCCAACTTGATCTCCCGGTCCAACTCAACGTCAACGAAAACCCGTACGGTCCCAGTCCTGCGGTCGCCGCCGAGATGGCGGCGGCCGTCGCGGATGCGGCGTTGACCCTCAACCGGTATCCCGATCGGGAGTTCCTCACCCTGCGGGCCGGCGCTGGCGGCCTACCTTGCCCACGGGATCGAGCCGGCTCAGGTCTGGGCGGCCAACGGCTCCAACGAAGTGATGATGCAACTGCTCCAAGCCTTCGGCGGGCCGGGTCGCACTGCGCTGTCCTTCGCTCCGACGTACTCCATGTATCCCGAATATGCGCGCAGCACCATGACCACCTGGGTTGCGGGTCATCGCGAGCAGGACTTCACGATCGATGTGGCAGCTGCGATTGCCGACATCGAACGTCACCGGCCCTCGATCGTCCTGGTTCCATCGCCCAACAACCCGACGGGTACTGCGCTGCCGCCCTCCACCGTGACCGCACTATGCGAGGCCACGATGAACGGCCTGGTCGTGATCGACGAGGCGTACGGCGAATTCCGCCGCGAAGGCACTCCGAGTGCGCTGGAACTGCTGCCGGCCTATCGCAACCTTGTCGTGACGCGCACGATGAGCAAGGCGTTTGCCCTGGCTGGCGCGCGCTTGGGCTACTTCGCGGCGGCGCCCGAGATCTGCGACGCCGTCCGTATCGTGCGACTGCCCTACCACTTGTCGGCGACCACCCAAGCCGTCGCGCTCGTGGCCTTGAGACACGCACCGGAAATGTTGGCTCGAGTCGACGACCTGCGTCGTGGTCGTGACGACCTGGTGGACTGGCTGCGCGGGCGCGGATTGAGCGTCGCTGATAGCGACGCGAACTTCGTCTTGTTCGGAACCTTCGGCAATCGAAATGCGATCTGGCAGGCATTGTGCGACCGTGGTGTCCTGATTCGCGAAACCGGCCCCGACGGCTGGCTGCGGGTTTCGATCGGCACGCCGGAGGAGATGTCGTCCTTCAAGAGGGCGCTTGCCGAGGTGTTGGAGTTGTCTGATGAGGAGAAGTCATGAGTGGGCCAAATGAATAGAACAGCCACCTTGGTCCGCGAGACCAAGGAGTCGAAGGTCCAGATCGAGCTGGATCTGGATGGCTCTGGCCACGCCGAGATAGCGACCGGCGTGGGCTTCTACGACCACATGCTCAACTCCTTTGCCCGCCATTCGTTGGTCGATCTCAGCGTGCAGACGGTGGGCGACACCCACATCGACGCTCACCACACCGTCGAGGACACGGCCATCGTGCTCGGTCAGGCATTGCGTCAGGCGCTGGGCGACAAGCAGGGCATCCGTCGCTTCGGTGATGCACTGGTCCCGCTCGACGAGGCGCTCGTGCAGTGCGCCGTCGATGTCTCCGGGCGGCCCTACTGCGTCCATGTCGGTGAGCCCGACGGTCAGGAGTTTGTCGTGATCGGTGGCGACTATGCCGGCTCACTGACCCGCCATGTCTTCGAGACGTTGGCTTTCCACGCCCAGATCGCCCTCCACGTCCGCGTGCTTTCCTCCCGCGATCCTCATCACCTCGTGGAGGCGCAGTTCAAGGCCTTCGCTCGCGCCTTCCGCGATGCCGTCGCGATCGATCCGCGCGAGAGTGGTGTGCCGTCGACCAAGGGCAGCCTCTGAGGTGAAGTCCGTCGCGGTCCTGGACTATGGATCCGGGAATCTTCGCTCTGCCGTGCGCGCGCTCGAACGGGCCGGCGCCGACGTCACCCTCACCGCCCAACGGCGGGTCGCCGAGGATGCAGACGGGCTCGTGGTGCCTGGGGTTGGTGCCTACGCCGCCTGTATGGCGGGGCTGCGCGGTGTGCATGGTCCCGAGATCATCGGTAGGCGCCTGGCGGGCGGGCGACCCGTGCTCGGGATCTGCGTCGGGATGCAGGTCTTGTTCGAGACCGGGGTCGAACACGGTGTCACGACGGACGGGTGCGGTGAATGGCCCGGCACGGTCGAGCGACTCGAAGCACCCGTCGTACCCCATATGGGGTGGAACACCGTGACCGTGCCTGAGGAGTCTGTCTTGTTCGCCGGGGTCGACACCGAACGGTTCTACTTCGTGCATTCGTACGCCGTCAGGCAATGGACGTTGGAGACCAACGACCGAACCCGAGCACCGCTGGTCGTGTGGTCCGAGCACGGTGGTGACCGTTTCGTGGCGGCCGTGGAGAATGGGCCGCTGTCGGCTACGCAGTTCCACCCGGAGAAGTCCGGCGACGCAGGTGCCGTGCTGCTGCGCAACTGGGTCGAATCCCTCTAGTAAGGAACTGATGAAGATGTCGATACAAGCGGATGTGCCTTCCGGGCGGCACTTGGAACTCCTTCCTGCTGTCGACATCGCCGATGGCCAGGCCGTCCAGCTCGTCCAGGGCGTCGCCGGATCGGAGAAGAAGTTCGGTGATCCGATCGAGGCCGCCCTGCGCTGGCAGGAGGCCGGCGCCGAATGGATCCATCTGGTCGATCTGGATGCGGCCTTCGGTCGCGGGCATAACCGCGAACTCCAGGCGAAGATCGTCGGGATCCTCGACATCGACGTCGAGATGAGCGGTGGGATCAGGGACGACGAGTCGTTGCGAGCGGCGATGGCTGCCGGTTGTCGACGGGTCAACATCGGCACTGCGGCCCTCGAAGAGCCGGCCTGGTGTGCGCGAGCGATCGCGGAGTACGGCGACCGCGTTGCCGTCGGGCTCGACGTGCGTGGTCGGACGTTGGCCGCCCGTGGCTGGACCCGTGACGGCGGTGATCTGTTCGAAGTGCTCACCCGCCTCGACTCGGAGGGTTGTGCCCGATACGTCGTCACCGATGTCAACAAGGACGGCATGCTGGCCGGCCCCAACCTGGATCTCCTGCGGAGCGTGTGCGCCGAGACCCAGCGACCGGTTGTCGCCTCCGGCGGCATCACCGAACTGACCGATCTTGAGGCCCTGATGGGTCTGGTCGAACTCGGGGTCGAAGGTGCGATCGTCGGCACGGCGCTCTATGAGGGCCGATTCACGCTCGTAGACGCGCTGGCGCTCACTGGTACATCTACTGGGGCATCTCTGGGGCATCCACTGGGGCACCCACTCAGGGTCAGCCATGAGCCTGGCTGTCCGGGTCATCCCCTGTCTGGACGTGGATGCCGGCCGCGTGGTCAAGGGCATGAACTTCCGGGAACTGCGCGACGCAGGCGACCCGGTCGAGTTGGCCAAGACGTACGACGCCGAGGGGGCCGACGAACTCACCTTCCTCGACATCTCGGCGTCCCACGAGGGCCGGGCGACGACGATGGAGATCGTTTCCCGCACGGCCGAGCAGGTCTTCATCCCGCTGACGGTTGGTGGCGGTGTGTCATCCGTGGATGACGTCAACGCGCTCCTTCGGGCCGGTGCCGACAAGGTGGCCGTCAACACCGCGGCGATTCGGCGACCCGAGTTGATCGCCGAGATCGCCGAGAGGTTCGGCAACCAGGTCCTGGTCCTCTCCGTTGACGCTCGGCGCGCGCCCAACACCGATTCGGGTTTCGAGGTGACAACACACGGAGGACGTCAGTCGGCAGGCGTGGACGCGATCGGCTGGGCCGTGCAAGCGGCCGAACTCGGAGCCGGAGAAATCCTGCTGAACGCGATGGATGCCGATGGCACCACGTCCGGCTTCGATCTGGATCTCATCCGCGCCGTACGCCGTGAGGTCAGCATCCCTGTCATCGCCTCCGGAGGTGCGGGTGCGGCGGAACACTTCCCGCCCGCCGTGGCGGCGGGAGCGGACGCAGTCCTGGCGGCCAGTGTGTTCCACTTCGGCACGCTGCGGATCCGCGATGCCAAGGACGCCTTGTCCGCCGCCGGCTACGCGACCCGCAACTAATTCCCGAAAGGAGTTTGATGGTGGGGGACACTGGCGGTGTGTCGACCTTGGATCCCGCGATTGCCGCCGCGCTCAAACGCACCCCGGACGGGTTGGTTCCGGCGATCGTGCAGCAACACGATTCCGGTGAGGTCCTGATGCTGGGCTGGATGGACGACGAGGCGCTGGCGCGGACGCTGAGCACCGGTCGAGCGACCTATTGGAGTCGCAGTCGGCAGGAGTACTGGATCAAGGGAGAGACCTCCGGACACCGGCAATGGGTCAAGGAAGTCCGCCTGGACTGCGACGGCGACACGCTGCTGGTGAAGGTCGATCAGGAGGGTCCTGCCTGCCACACGGGCGAACGCACCTGCTTCGACGCGACGCGAACTCCCGGCCACGCAGGGCCAGCGTGGCTAGGGCGCGGTCGGGTTTCGGGCCGACGATGGGCGCTGGGCTCCTCGCGTCGGTGGTCTGGCTGTTGTGGCGAGCACCAAGGCGTGGCTCGAGGTCGGAGACGGCGCCGCCGTTGGCCTCGGCGTCGGTCGTCAAGGGCCTGACGCGAGGCACCGCCGCTCGCGGCAGCGTTGAGCCTCGTGCATGATCGCAAGTTGGGGTGCGTTGCTCGTCACTCGCGGACGGTTTCGCCGACTGGTGGCCGGATTGGCGGCGGTCGCCGCGATTAGTTCTCGCGGGGATCATCATCGGCTTCGCCAGGAGTGCCGGTGCCGATGCTGAGGCCGCCCTGGCCACGCTGGGCGCCGATGACGTGGCGGCCACTCTCGACAACTGGTTCTGGATCGCGTCGGTTGCCGCACTCGCGTCGCACTGGCGCTCGCAGTCCTCGCGATGAGGACGTGTTCGCACTGGCCGGAGATGAGTCGACGCTACGACGCGCCCGGTGAGGCGAGCGATTCGAAGGCGACGGACCTGACGTCGACGATCGACGTATGGAAGGCGATGGATCAGGGTAAGGACCCGACCGCCTAGGATTCTGTCCAGACGTCAGATCCCTGAAGGAGAAGAGATGGCCGACAACCACGGAAATAGCCCCGCCGCGTGGACCGCGGTGGTTGTTGGCTTGGCGGGCTTCGCGGTCGGGAGCGTTGGCCTGGTGACGGATCCGATCAACATGGCCCTGTTCTGGGTCGGGGTTGGCCTGCTGCCCGTCGCCCTCATCGTCTTCGCCGCCATGACCAAACTTGGTTACGGCGACGACGGCCACTGAGTTCGCCGATCCGAATTTCGCCAGTCTGTCGCTCGTCCCCTCGATTAGGAGTCAACGTGTCCGTGCTCGACGACATCATCGTCGGCGTACGAGCAGACCTCGCGCAGCGCGAGGCGACGCTGACCGAACGAGCAACTGACCGCGCATGCTGGGCGACGTCGAAGCCGGTTCGCGATCCGATGCCGGCACTTCCGTGCTCCCGGACTGAGCGTGATCGCCGAGGTCAAGCGGCGCAGCCCGAGCAAGGGTGCGCTGGCCGATATCCCGGATCCGGCCGAGTTGGCCCGCGCGTATGAGGCCGGTGGTGCTGCCGCGATCAGCGTGCTGACCGAAGAGCGCCGATTCGGGGGCAGCCTGGCGGATCTGCGCGCGGTGCGCGCCGCGGTCGACAACTCCGCTGCTCCGCAAGGACTTCATCGTCTCGACCTATCAGCTGGTCGAAGCCAGGGTCGCCGGCGCCGATCTGGCGCTCTTGATCGTCGCCGCTCTCAGCGACGACGAACTGCGCAGGCTTCACGACAAGGCCAGCGACCTCGGCCTCACGGTGCTCGTCGAGGTCCACGACGAAGCTCGAGACCGAACGTGCCGTGGCCCTAGGAGCGCCGACTCATCGGCGTGAATGCCCGGAACCTGAAGTCCCTGGCCGTGGACGAGGACACCTTCGGTCGGCTGGCCCCGCTGATCCCCGACCACGTGGTGAAGGTGGCCGAATCGGGAATCGCCGGCCCCGAGGATGCCGCCCGATACGCATCAGAGGGAGCGTCCGTAGTGTTGGTTGGCGAGGCCTTGGTCAAAGGCGGAGACCCGGCCGCCGGAGTGGCCGCGATGAGGAGCGTACTGGCGTGAAGTTCGAGGCTGATGAACGCGGATTCTTCGGCAACTTCGGTGGCAGGTTCATGCCGGAGGCGCTGGTTGCCGCCCTCGATGAGTTGACCGAGGCGTGGCAGTCCGCGATGGCCGACCCTGAGTTCGTCGGCGAGTTCGACGCCATCCTGCGCGACTACGCCGGAGTTCCCAGCCAGCTCTATGAGGCCAAGCGGCTCTCGGAGAAGGTCGGGCATCCGAATCCTGCTGAAGCGTGAGGATCTCAACCACACCGGCGCCCACAAGATCCGCAACGTGATGGGGCAGGCGCTGCTCACCAAGCGGATGGGCAAGTCCCGGGTGATCGCGGAGACCGGTGCCGGCCAGCACGGTGTCGCGAGCGCAACCGCGGCCGCCTACTTCGGCTTGGACTGCACCGTCTACATGGGTTCGGTCGACACGCGACGCCAGGCACTCAACGTGGCGCGGATGAATCTGCTCGGCGCGACCGTCGTTCCGGTCGATTCGGGGTCGGCGACGCTCAAGGACGCCATCAATGAGGCACTGCGCGATTGGGTGGCGAGCGTCGACCACACGGCGTACCTCTTCGGCACGGCGGCCGGTCCGCATCCGTTCCCGAGCATGGTGCGCGACTTCACCCGCGGGATCGGTGACGAGGCTCGTGCACAGTGTCTCGATCAGTTCGGCCGGCTGCCCGACGCGATCGCGGCCTGCGTGGGTGGAGGATCCAACGCGATCGGTCTGTTCACGGCGTTCCTCGACGACGAGGACGTCGCGATCTACGGATTCGAGGCCGGGGGAGACGGCGTCGAGACCGGTCGACACGCGGCCACGATCTTCGCCGGCGAGAGCGGCGTGCTGCACGGTGCGCGGACCTACGTGCTGCAGGACGAGGACGGCCAGACCGTCGAGTCGCACTCCATCTCGGCGGGCCTGGACTATCCGGGGGTCGGGCCGCAACACAGCCACCTGGCGCAGATCGGCCGGGCGTCCTACCTCCCCGTGACCGACGCCGAGGCGATGACGGCCATGGCTCTGCTCAGTCGGACCGAGGGGATCATTCCGGCCATCGAGTCGGCCCACGCCATCGCCGGTGCGCTGCGACTGGCCCCTGAACTCGCGGCCAAGCACGGACCGGAGGCGATCATGTTGATCAATCTCAGTGGTCGCGGCGACAAGGACATGGGCACGGCCATCGACTGGTTCGGCCTGACCAACGACGGCGACTCGGCCAACGAGGGAACCTCATGAGCGTCGCCAGCGCCTTCGCGGCGGCCGAGGCCGAAGGTCGCGCGGCGCTGATCGGCTACCTACCGGCGGGCTTTCCCGATGTCGCCGGCGGCATTGATGCGATCAAGGCCATGGTCGTCGGCCGGTGTCGATGTGATCGAGGTGGGTCTGCCCTACAGCGATCCGGTGATGGATGGCCCCACGATCCAGGCCGCTGCCCAGCAGGCGCTCGAGGGCGGCGTACGCACCAGCGACGTGCTCCGAACCGTCGAGGCGATTGCCGCGACCGGCACACCGACCGTCGTGATGACCTACTGGAACCCGGTCGAGCGGTACGGCGTGCAGCGGTTCGCCGCTGATCTGAAGAGTGCCGGGGGAGCGGGACTGATCACACCCGATCTGACACCCGACTCGGGCGGCGAATGGATCGAAGCCGCCGATGCCCATCGAACTCGACAAGATCTTCCTGGTCGCACCCTCATCGACCGACGAGCGGGTGGCCATGACGGCTCAGGCCTGTCGTGGCTTCGTCTACGCGACGGCGGTCATGGGCGTGACCGGAGCGCGGGCCACGAGCAGCGACCTGGCCGGTCCGTTGGTCGCACGCACGAAGGCCGTGACCGACCTGCCCGTAGGCGTCGGCCTCGGCGTCAGCACCGGCGCTCAGGCGGCTGAGGTCGCGGCGTACGCCGACGGTGTCATCGTCGGCTCGGCCTTCGTCAGGGTGCTGCTCGACCATGCCGACGATCGAGCCGCAGGGCTGCGCGCCCTCGGCACGATTGACCGAGGAGTTGGCGCAGGGGGTTCGTGGGGCGCGCCCCTCGGGATCGGCCGAAGAATCGACCGGGCGTGCCTAGACTTCGCGCACCTTGATCGCGGGCCTGGCAGTTCTGTTGGTTCTGGCCGGCTGTGCCGCCTCGGGCGAGACCGATCAGAGTTCGGTTCCGGCCGACGTGGTCATCCTGGACGACGACGGGATGCACGGCGCCGTCCTGACCGAGCCGTACGCCGTCTCCGACTCGCCCTGCGCGACACCGACGGCGCGGCGTACGACCTGGTGAACAACACGGACAAAGCCGCTCACCCTGGTGTTCTTCGGCTACTCCAACTGCCCCGACATGTGTTCCATCGTGATGTCCTCGCTGGCGGCCAGCCTGACGCGGCTGTCGCCGGACGAGCGGTCGCAGGTCGACGTCGTGCTGGTCACCACCGATCCGGCACGGGACAACGAGCAGGTCCTTCGCGCCTACCTCGATCGTTTCGATCCCGACTTCATCGGCCTCACGGGCGAACTTTCGGAGATCAAGGAAGTGGCGGCGCCGTTGCAGGATCGACATCGAGAAGGGCATCAAACTGCCGAGCGGCGGCTACGAGGTCGTGCACGGCACCCCGGTCATCGGCATCGATGATGGCGATCAGGCATCTATCGTGTGGACAGAAGGCACCTCGGCGAGCCAGTTCGCCGAGGACATCCACGCGCTGCTGAGCAGTTCCCCATGAAGGATCCAGTGAAAGGTCCAGTGAGGATTCCATGATCGCGGCGCTGATGCCCTTGACGATCCCGAGCCCGGCGCAAGGCGTCTGGCACCTCGGTCCGGTTCCGATCAGGGGTTACGCCCTGTGCATCATCGCCGGGGTCGTGTTCGCGATCTGGCTCGGTGAGCGGCGGTGGGTGGCCCGAGGTGGTCAGGCCGGCGACGTCAGCGACATCGCGATCTGGGCGGTGCCGCTCGGCATCATCGGCGGACGTCTCTACCACGTGATGACCGACTACAAGTTGTACTTCGGCGAGGACGGCGATCCCGATTGCCGCGCTCTACGTCTGGCGCGGTGGCCTCGGGATCTGGGGTGGCATCGCCCTCGGCGTGGTCGGCGTTGCCATCGGCGCCCGCCGGAAGAAGATCAAGCTCTTGCCGATGCTGGATGCGCTGGCGCCGGGGGTCTTGGTCGCCCAGGCCATGGGTCGGTGGGGCAACTGGTTCAACCAGGAACTCTTCGGCCGTCCGACGGATCTGCCGTGGGCGCTGGAGATCGACGCCGCGCATCGACCGCTCGGGTACGCCGAGTTCGCGACGTTCCACCCGACCTTCCTCTACGAGTGTCTGTGGAACCTTGCCGCGTTCGCGTTCCTGATGTGGGCGGACCGGCGATTCCAACTCGGCCACGGTCGGGTGGCGGCGCTGTACGTCATGAGCTACACGGCCGGTCGGGTGTGGATCGAGGCGCTGCGCATCGACAACGTCCAGATGAACAACGTGCTGGGGTCTTCGGTTGAATGTCTGGACCTCGATCGTGCTGTTCGTCCTCGCGGCTGTCGCCTTCGCTTGGTCTGCGCGTCGATATCCGGGTCGCGAAGCGGAAGTTTATTCGGACTCCGCACGAGGAGCAGGCGCCCGTCTAGGACGTCTCATCCGCGCGCATCGTTGGCTCTCGCACCGGGGCTGCGGTGATAATCTCAGCCAACACCTGGGCCAATGTCGTCCCCGGCCCGAATTGATGTGCCCCACGATGTGCCCCCATGGGCCCGCCCACGTCTATCTGTGGTGCCGGATCCGTGGGCTTGAGACGACGACGGGAGAACCCCATGCATGCGTTCCCGCCGGCCCAAGGGCTCTATGACCCCCGCCACGAAAGCGATGCTTGCGGCGTCGCTTTCGTCGCCACCCTCACGGGAGAGGCGAGCCACAGCATCGTCGCCCACGCCGTGACCGCGCTGCACAACCTTGAGCACCGAGGCGCCGCCGGCGCCGAGGTGAACTCCGGCGACGGTGCCGGCATCCTGCTTCAGGTGCCGGACGCTTTCCTGCGTGCCGTCGTCGACTTCGAACTACCCCCGCAGAACAGCTATGCCGTCGGCACGGCGTTCCTGCCCGGCGACGCCGAGGCGGTTGAGAAGACCAAGCAACGGATCGAGGAGATCGCTGCCGAGGAACAGATGTCGGTCCTCGGCTGGCGCGAGCTGCCGATCAATCCCGAACTGCTCGGTGCCACCGCCAAGGCGACGATGCCGACCTTCAGCCAACTGTTCGTGGCCGGTGCCGGATCGCGGGTCGCCGGCATGGCGCTCGAGCGGCTGGCCTTCTGCCTGCGCAAGCGGGCCGAGCACGAGACCGACGCCTACTTCCCCTCCTTGTCGTCGCGCACCCTGGTCTACAAGGGCATGTTGACGACGGATCAGTTGGACCACTTCTTCCCGGACCTGGTCGACGAGAGGGTGGCCAGCGCATTGGCCGTCGTCCACTCGCGGTTCTCCACCAACACCTTCCCGAGTTGGCCGTTGGCCCACCCGTTCCGCTTCATCGCGCACAACGGCGAGATCAACACCGTGATGGGCAACCGCAACTGGATGCGCGCGCGGGAGGCCCTGCTCTCGTCGGATCTGATCTCCGGGGATCTCGATCGGCTCTACCCGATCTGTACTCCTGGGGCGTCCGACTCGGCCTCGTTCGACGAGGTTCTCGAACTGCTGCACATGGGTGGGCGCTCGCTGCCGCATTCGGTGCTGATGATGATCCCCGAGGCGTGGGAGAACCATCGGGAGATGGATGCCAAGCGTCGGGCGTTCTACTCGTTCCACGCCTCACTCATGGAGCCCTGGGATGGGCCGGCGTGCGTGGTGTTCACCGACGGCACCCAGATCGGTGCCGTGCTTGATCGCAACGGACTTCGGCCGTCGCGGTATTGGGTCACCGACGACGGTCTCGTCGTGCTGGCCTCCGAGGTCGGCGTACTCGATCTGGACCCCAGCACCATCGTGCGCAAGGGCCGGCTGCAACCGGGCCGGATGTTCCTGGTGGACACCGATGAGCATCGGATCATCGAGGACGAGGAGATCAAGGCCGAATTGGCCAGCGAGCACCCGTACGACGAGTGGTTGCACGCCGGTCTGATGAACCTCGATGACGTACCGCAACGGGAGCACATCGTCCACACCCATGCCTCCGTCACGCGCCGTCAGCAGATCTTCGGCTACACCGAAGAAGAGTTGCGCGTCATCTTGAGCCCGATGGCCAATGCGGCGCTGGAGCCGCTGGGATCGATGGGCACGGACACACCGATCGCGGCGCTGTCGGCGAAGCCGCGGTTGCTCTTCGACTACTTCAGCCAGTTGTTCGCCCAGGTCACCAACCCGCCCTTGGACGCGATCCGCGAAGAACTCGTCACATCGCTCCAGGGAGCCATCGGTCCGGAGTCGAACCTGCTGAGCCCCACTCCCGCCTCGTGCCGGCAGTTGGTGCTGCCCTTCCCCGTGATCGACAACGACACGCTCACGAAGATTCGTCACATCAACCGCGACGGGGACATGCCCGGCTTCATCACCCACGTGTCGCGCGGCCTGTACGACGTCGAGGGCGGCGGCGAGGCGATGGCCGCCCGCCTCGACGAGATCTGCGCTGAGGTGTCGGAAGCCATCGCCGGTGGCGCGCGGATCATCGTGCTCTCCGATCGGCACTCGACCGCGGAATCTGGCACCCATTCCTTCTCTGTTGCTCACTGGCGCGGTCCATCACCATTTGGTCCGCGAGAAGACGCGCACCCAGGTCGGACTGCTGATCGAGGCCGGTGACGTCCACGAGGTGCACCATGTCGCCCTGCTGATCGGCTACGGCGCGGCGGCGATCAACCCCTATCTCGCGATGGAGTCGGTCGAGGATCTCGCCCGCGAGGGTTTCTACGTCAAGGTCGAACCCGAAGTCGCCGTCGCCAACCTGATCAAGGCGCTCGGCAAGGGCGTGCTCAAGGTGATGTCCAAGATGGGCGTGTCCACGGTCGCGTCCTACACCGGAGCCCAGATCTTCGAGGCGGTCGGGCTGTCGCAGTCCGTCGTCGACAAGTACTTCACCGGCACGACGTCCCGACTGGGTGGGATCGAGATCGACACGATCGCGGAGGAGGTGTCTCGGCGACATGCCGCGGCGTACCCCCGTGGTGGCATTGCGCCCGCGCACCGCGAGTTGGCCATCGGTGGCGAGTACCAATGGCGCCGGGAGGGCGAACCGCACCTGTTCGATCCCGAGACCGTGTTCCGACTCCAGCATTCGACGCGCAACCAGCGCTATGACGTGTTCAAGCAGTACACCGAGCGGATCAACGAGCAGTCCGAACGGTTGATGACGTTGAGAGGGCTGTTCGCGTTCAAGAGTGGCGCCGAGACCGGGCGCCCACCCGATTCCGATCGATGAGGTCGAGCCGGTTTCAGAGATCGTGAAGCGATTCTCGACCGGTGCCATGTCCTATGGCTCGATCAGCCAGGAAGCACACGAGACGCTGGCGATCGCGATGAACCAGATCGGCGCCAAGTCGAACACCGGCGAAGGGGGCGAGGACGAGGATCGGTTGCACGATCCGCGTGCGGCGCTCAGCGATCAAGCAGGTGGCTTCGGGACGGTTCGGCGTCACGGCCGACTACCTCACCAACGCTGATGACATCCAGATCAAGATGGCTCAGGGTGCCAAGCCCGGCGAGGGAGGTCAACTACCCGGGAACAAGGTCTACCCCTGGATCGCCAAGACCAGGCACTCCACACCGGGTGTGGGCCTGATCTCGCCGCCGCCCCACCACGACATCTACTCCATCGAGGATCTGGCTCAACTGATCCACGACCTGAAGAACGCGAACCCGGCAGCCCGGATCCACGTGAAGTTGGTTTCCGAGGTTGGCGTCGGGACCGTCGCCACGGGGGTGTCCAAGGCACATGCTGACGTCGTGCTGATCTCGGGACACGACGGCGGCACGGGCGCGTCGCCACTCGACATCGCTGAAGCACGCCGGCGGTCCGTGGGAGTTGGGCCTCGCGGAAACCCAACAGACGCTGTTGCTCAACGGTCTGCGTGATCGCATCGTCGTCCAGACCGACGGCCAACTGAAGACCGGTCGCGATGTCATCGTCGCCGCACTGCTGGGTGCCGAGGAGTTCGGCTTCGCGTCCGCACCGTTGGTGGTGGCCGGGTGCATCATGATGCGGGTCTGCCACCTCGACACCTGCCCGGTTGGCGTCGCGACCCAGAACCCCGTGCTCCGGGAGCGTTTCTCGGGAAAGCCGGAGTTCGTCGTGACCTTCTTCGAGTACGTCGCCGAAGAGGTTCGCGAGTTGCTGGCCGAACTCGGCTTCCGCACACTTGCCGAGGCTGTGGGACACGTCGAGACGCTGGACGTCCTGCGCGCCGTGGACCACTGGAAGGCCGACGGCCTCGACCTGACGCCCGATCCTGTTCTCGCCCGAGGTGTCGGCCGGGCAGTCGCTCCACAACGTCACCGGCCCAGGACCATGGGCTCGACAAGGCATTGGACAATGAGTTGATCGCACTCGCCGAGCCCGCCTTCGAGCGCGGGGAGGCCGTGCGCATTCGACATGCCCGTTCGGAATGTCAACCGCACCGTCGGCACCATGCTCGGCCACGAGGTGACCAAGAGGTACGCCGGGGCAGGTCTGCCGGACGGCACGATCGACATCACTTTCAAGGGCTCGGCCGGTCAGTCCTTCGGTGCATTCGTGCCCCGCGGCATGACGCTGCGGCTCGAGGGTGACGCCAACGACTACGTCGGCAAGGGGCTATCAGGCGGTCGGATCGTGGTTCGCCCGGACCGGGCCGCGACGTTCGATGCGAGTCATCAGATCATTGCCGGCAACGTCATCGGGTACGGCGCCACGGCCGGCGAGATCCTGCTGCGCGGCCAGGTGGGCGAGCGGTTCTGTGTGCGGAATTCGGGGGCCACGGCGGTTGTCGAAGGCGTTGGGGACCATGGCTGCGAGTACATGACCGGTGGTCGAGTCGTCGTGCTCGGCCCGACTGGTCGGAACTTCGCGGCCGGAATGTCGGGCGGCTACGCGTTCGTGCTCGATCTCGACGTCAACGCCGGGTCAACCCGGAGCTGGTGGAACTGAGCCAGCCCAACCACCACCCAGGCCGAGGAGTTGAAGGAGTTGGTCGCCCGGCACGCCGTCGAGACCGGATCTCCCGGTGGCCGACGATCTGCTCGCAGATTGGGAGGCAGCCGTGCGGCGGTTCACCGTCGTCATGCCCTCAGACTTCCGGCGAGTCCTCGAGGCACGCGAGGCGGCGTTGGCCGAGGGGCTCGACGACGACCAGGCGAACATGCGGATTATGGAGGTGCTCTATGGCTGATCCGAAGGGCTTCCTCAAGCAAGGACGAGCCATGGCCGAGCGACGTCCGGTCGATGAGCGACTCCAGGACTGGAACGAGGTCTATCCGGGCGGCGTCGGCCGGGCGCTGTTGCCGATCATCACCGACCAGGCCGGCCGCTGCATGGACTGCGGGATCCCGTTCTGCCACCAGGGCTGTCCCGCTGGGCAACATCATTCCCGAGTGGAACGACCTCGTCTGGCGCGATGACTGGGAAGGCGCGATCGACCGGCTGCACGCCACCAACAATTTCCCGGAGTTCACCGGTCGGCTGTGTCCAGCGCCATGCGAGACGGCATGCGTGCTCGGCATCAATCAGGACCCGGTCACCATCAAGAGTGTCGAAGTCACCATCATCGACCGGGCGTGGGATTCCGGGCTGGTTCGCCCCCAACCTCCCGAGTGGCTATCCGGCAAGACGGTTGCCGTGATCGGTTCGGGTCCGGCCGGATTGGCCGTGGCGCAGCAGTTGACCCGGGCCGGGCACACCGTCGCGATCTACGAGCGCGAAGACAAACTCGGCGGCCTGCTCCGATACGGCATTCCCGAGTTCAAGATGGAGAAGAAGCACCTCGATCGCCGTCTGGATCAGATGCGCCGCGAGGGCACCATCTTCCGCGCCGGCGTCAACGTCGGGGTCGACATCACCGGCGATCAACTGCGCGATCGCTATGACGCCATCGTGCTGGCACTCGGTGCCACAGTCCCGCGTGATCTTGGGCTCAGTGGGCGGGATCTGGGCGGTATCCATCAGGCGATGGAGTACCTCCCTCAGTCCAACCGGGTCAGCCTCGGGGTTCGAGGTCGCAGACCAGATCACGGCCAAGGGGAAGCATGTCGTGATCATCGGCGGTGGCGACACCGGTGCCGACTGTCTGGGGACGGCATTGCGGCAAGGCGCCGCCTCGGTGACGCAGTTGGAGATCCTGCCCGAGCCACCGTCAGCGCGTCCGCAGGGCCAACCGTGGCCGACGTACCCGATGACGTTCCGGGTCTCGTCGGCTCACGAGGAGGGCGGCGAGCGCGTGTACGCCGTCTCGACACAGGCGTTCCTCGGCAACGAGGACGGGCCAGGTGCGAGCACTGCGGTTGGTCAATGTGGAGTTCCAGGGCGGCAAGCTTGATCGAGATCGAAGGCACCGCCAAGGAGATCCCCGCCGACCTGGTGCTCTTCGCGATGGGCTTCACCGGCCCGGAGCAGAGCGGAGTGGTCGAGCAGCTCGGGGTGGCACTCGACGAGCGGGGCAACGTGGACCGCGGCGGCGACTACCAGTCTTCGGTCCCGGGCGTCTTCGTCGCCGGCGACGCTGGTCGTGGTCAGTCCCTGATCGTGTGGGCGATCGCCGAAGGCAGGGCTGCCGCCGCGGCTGTCGACAAGGCGCTGACGGGCTCGACCACCCTGCCGGCACCGATCCCGCCGACGGCACGTCCGCTCACTGCGTGATCGGCCCAGTTGGTCGGCCACGGGCAATTGGAACGTTCAAGTCGGATAGGGTGTTCGCGTGCGAAGAGCGAAGATTGTGTGCACCCTTGGTCCGGCAACATCTTCGGCTGAGGCGATACGTGCTCTGGTCGAGGCGGGGATGGATGTTGCTCGCCTCAACATGAGCCACGGTTCGTACGCCGACCACGAGCGTGCCTATCGATGGGTGCGGCAGGCATCCGACGAGACCGGCCACGGCGTAGGCATCTTTGCCGACCTGCAGGGCCCGAAGATCCGACTGGAGACGTTCGCCGAAGGACCGGTTGACCTCCTGCCCGGGCAGGAGTGGACGATCACCACCCGGGACGTTCCTGGTGATGCCGTCTCGTGCGGAACGACGTACAAAGGGCTGCCCGGTGACGTCAACCCCGGCGACCCGATCCTGATCGACGACGGCAAGGTGCGACTGCGCGTCCTGTCGGTCGACGACACCGACGTCCTGACGACCGTCGAGGTGGCGGGCACGGTCAGCAACAACAAGGGCATCAACCTGCCGGGCGTCGCCGTGTCGGTTCCGGCCCTGTCCGAGAAGGACATCGCGGACCTGCGCTGGGCGCTGCGGATCGGCGTGGACTTCATCGCCCTGTCGTTCGTGCGCTCGGCCAAGGACGTCCTCGACGTTCGCAAGGTGATGGACGAGGAGGGTTTCCGCATCCCCGTCATCGCCAAGATCGAGAAGCCGCAGGCGATCGACAATCTGCTCGAGATCGTCGATGACTTCGACGGCGTGATGGTCGCGCGCGGCGATCTGGGCGTGGAGTGCCCGCTGGAGGACGTGCCCTTCCTGCAGAAGCAGGTCATCCAGGCGGCTCGTCGCAAGGCGAAGCCGGTCATCGTGGCGACCCAGATGCTGGAGTCGATGATCAACTCGCCGGCCCCGACGCGCGCCGAAGCCTCGGACGTGGCCAACGCCATCCTGGACGGCGCCGACGCCGTGATGCTCTCGGGTGAGACCGGGGTGGGTTCCTACCCGATCGAGACCGTGGAGACGATGGCTCGCATCCTGGCCTCGACCGACGCCCACGATCTGATCGGCCTCGATCCGATCGATTGGCAGCCCAAGACTCGCAGCGGCGTGATCACCAAGGCCGCCGCGGAGGTGGCCGAGCGAGTCGGCGCGAAGTATCTCGTCGCCTTCACCCAGAGCGGCGACTCGGCGCGACGACTGGCTCGGCTGCGCGGCACGATCCCGATCCTGGCGTTCACCCCGATCGCGCGAACCACGATCGCAGTTGGCGATGAGTTGGGGCGTCGAGACGTTCAAGGCTCCGCAGGTCGAGCACACCGATGAAATGGTCCGTCAGGTCGATGAGGCACTGCTTGACGATCGGCCGGGTCAAGGAGGGCGACCTCGTCGTGATCATCGCCGGCAGTCCTCCGGGGATCGTCGGCTCGACCAACGCGTCTGCGCATCCACCGCGTGGGTGACGCGATCAACGAGGCTGCGCCGGCCTATCGCCGCGCCAAGGTGCACTAGCCGGCCTCCGCGCTCAGCGACGACCGATATCGAACTCGTTGCCTTCCGGATCGGTCATCGTGATCCATGCGATCTCGCCGAGTTCACCAGTGCCCGTGCGGGTTGCGCCGAGACGCTCCAGGCGCGCAGCCTCGGCCTCGGGATCGTCGACGTGGAGATCGAGATGCATCCGGTTCTTCGCGCTTGGATCCGAGACCCCTTGCACGAGGAACACCGAACCTGGTTGCCCTCGCGCGGCACGAGCACGACGTACTGCTCCAGCGGTCCACGCGGCGGTAGCCGAGGGCCTCAGTCCAGAACGCGGCGATCGCCTCGACGTCCACGGCGTCAAGCACCATGAAGACCTCGGGGGGTTCACCTGGGTGTCGACCGCGCCGCTCATGGTCGCAAATTATGCCTTGAGGCCGATCAGTTGATCGAGCCGGGCGACGTCGGCACGTCGCGAGACCGCGATGTGAAACTTCGACGAACGCCGCCAGGGATGTCGGCCAGGTCCAGAGCTTCGCCACACCAGCCCAGGATCTCCTCAGAGCGGTTGCTGAACTCCCAGCGCGGGTACTCGTAGCGCTTGGTCACCCCCGCGACCTGCGGGTCGCCCAGTTGTTGCTCCGCGAGCCGTCGGAGTGGAACAGGCCGCGCAGGAACGCCGCCGGCTGCGCCTCGACGAGCTCCCATTGCCAGGGCTGCATGCCGAGGACCCGCTCGTGCTTCCGACCCGGTCCGTGCTGAGGGAACAGGCACTCCCAGTGCTTCCAGTCCATCGTTGTGACAACGACATCCGCTCAGCAATCGAGTGTGTGGTCTGCCGCCTGGCTTCACCGCTCGCATGATGTCGATCAGGCGCGCATTGTCCAGCGGGTACCGCAGATCGTTGTAGATGTGCAGATTCGAGGACACCGCTCCTGGTCATGGTCAGATGACCGTCACCGAGGTACCAGCCCAACAGTTCGACGTACGGCGCTGCCGCGAGATCTGCGCCAGTGCAGCGCGGGCAAGGGACACGGGTGTGGGCTTGGCCTCGCGGCTTGCCGAGCCGCTGGTAGTCACGCCGCCAGCGGCGGATCGTCTTGACAGCGACCCCGTGACGAGCGGCATTCGCGGCGTCGCTCAACCCCGCATCTGATTCGACGAGGGCGCTCGCTACGACGGCATCGGCTCGAATGTGTACCATGCACAAGGATTGTGGCGGACGCGACCGACAGTCCAAGAGTGCCGGGTGTGGGATTCGAACCCACACGCCCTTTCGGACAATGGTGTTTGAGACCATCGCGTATACCGTTCCGCCAACCCGGCTGGGAGTGCACATACCGTACCCGATCCGGCACCGAATCTGACACCAGGCGGCCGGGTCGGACCCGTGGCTCACGCGACGCCCGATAGCCTGCGCTCGTGAGCAGCGAATCCCAGGCCCGATCAGGCGGCCAGCGTCGCGTCGTCATCGCGGAGGACGAGGCCCTGATCCGGATGGACCTGGCCGAGATGTTGGCCGAAGAGGGCTACGAGGTGGTCGGCCAGGCGGCCGACGGCGTGCAGGCCATCGAACTCGCCGAGTCGCTGCGTCCGGACCTGGTGATCCTCGACGTGAAGATGCCGCTTCTCGACGGCATCGCCGCGGCGGAGCGGATCGCGTCCCAGCGGATCGCGCCGGTGGTCATCCTGACCGCCTTCTCCCAGCGCGAACTCGTCGAGCGGGCCCGGGACGCCGGTGCGATGGCGTACGTCGTGAAGCCGTTCTCGCGCAGCGATCTCGTGCCGGCGATCGAGATGGCCGTCAGCCGATTCGCCGAGATCGCCTCCTTGGAGGCCGAGGTCGCGGATCTCGCCCAGCGCCTCGAGACCCGAAAGTTGGTCGACCGCGCCAAGGGCGTGCTGCAGAAGGAGCTCGGGCTGTCGGAGCCCGATGCCTTCCGGTGGATCCAGAAGACCGCGATGGACCTGCGGCTCGACATGCGCGATGTCGCCGAGGGCGTGCTCACCCATGGGGTGCCGTCCAGCGCCGCCAGACGGCGCAAGGACGGGAGACCAAACCGCGGACTAGTCCGCGTCGTGGCCGACGAAAATGCCGATGCGTCGCCATACCGCAATGGTTACAACTTGGCAACGAGGGCACCCGATGTTCGCTGTTAGGCCCGCAAGGGACTAGTTTTTGTCCGTTCATCGGCAGTGGCGCCGAAGGACTTCCATAGATTCGAAACCGGAGGCTTCATGAAGCACCCCAACTCCCTGCTCCGCCTGGGAGCCGTCGCAGCAGCGACGGCACTCGTGCTCAGCGCGTGCGGGTCAACAGACGACAACACAGAGGCGACTGACGGCGACGCGGCCGTCTGTGACCTCAAGATCGGTTACATGGGCCCACTGACCGGCGACTGCGCCAACCTGGGCCTGAACATGATCGGCGGCGTCAAGCTCGCGCTCGACGAGTACAACACCGCGAACCCCGACTGCCAGGTCACCCTGGAGGAGTACGACTCCCAGGGTGACCCCGAGAAGGCGACTCCCCTCGCGACCCAGATCGTTCAGGACGCCAAGGTCGATCGGCCTCGTCGGTCCCTCGTTCTCCGGTGAGACCGAGGCCACCGGTCCGACCTTCGCCGAAGCCGGTCTTGTGACCGTCTCCGCCGTCGGCCACGAACCCGGGTCTCTCCAGAACGGCTGGGACACCTTCCACCGCGTGCTCGGCAACGACGCCACGCAGGCGCCGGCTGCCGCGAAGTACATCACTCGACACCGTCGGCGCCACGAAGGTGTTCGTCGTCGATGACGCCTCGGAGTACGGCAAGGGCATCGCGCGACGGCGTCGCCGAAGCACTGGGCGACGCGGTCGCGGGCACGGACGACGTGCAAGCAGGATCAGACCGACTTCTCCGCGACCGTGACCAAGGTCAAGGCCTCCGGCGCCGACGCGCTCTTCTACGGCGGCTACTACGCCGAGGCCGGCCTGCTCGCCAAGCAGTTGAAGGCTGGCGGCTGGGACGGCACGTTCGTCTCCGGTGACGGCTCGCTCGACCCGGGCTTCGTTGAAGCCGCTGGTGCCGAAGGTGCCGAGGGTGCGGCGCTGACCTGCCCGTGTGCTCCTTCACCGGAGGACTTCGCCGCGGCGTACAAGGCGTTGAACGGCGCCGACCCGGGCACGTACTCCGCTGAGGCCTACGACGCCGCCAACGTCCTGCTGCAGGGTATTGCCGACGGCAACACCACGCGTGAGGACCTGCTCGCTTGGGTCAACGCGTACGACGCTGCCGGCATCACCAAGCAGCTCAAGTTCGACGAGACCGGTGAGGTTTCGGGCGTGACCGATCTACGCCTACCTGGTGAAGGGCGGCGTCATCGAGCCCGGCACGCCGATCGAGTGACGATTAGCGTCGTTTGACACTACGCTGCGGTCGAGGGGTCATAGGCTCTCGACCGCAGCGTTGTCTCAGCAGTACTCTGATCTGGGTTTCCCCAAGGCGAGCAAGGGACCAAATGGACTTTCTCAGTAGACGGCTTCTCATTCCTGTTCAATCACTTCTTCGAGCTCACCATCACCGGTCTCGCCAACGGCTCGATCTACGCGCTCGTCGCCCTCGGCTACACGATGGTCTACGGCGTCCTGCAGCTGATCAACTTCGCCCACTCCGAAGTCTTCATGTACGGCACCTTCGCCGCTGCTCTGGACGCTGTACTTCCTGGGTGGCACCCCGGACACGCAGCGGTGCGCGCTGATCGGCATGCTGCTCGCGGCGCTCGTCGTCGCCATGCTGTTCTCGGCGCTCATCGCCCTGTTCCTGGAGCGAGTCGCCTACCGCCCCCTGATCAAGCGCGGCGCTCCCAAACTGGTGACCCTGATCTCGGCGATCGGCGCGTCGTTCATGCTGGCCGAGTTGTTGGGCCTGCGCGACAGTCTGGCCAAGTTCGTCGGCCTCGATGACGAACTGGACCGCTATGTCAGCCGGGCACGCGACACCCGCGGGCATCCCGGTCGAACATCCAGCCCGGAGAAGGTCTTCACGATCGGCGACTACGGCGTCACCAACATCGACCTGCTGGTCATCTTCAGCGCGTTGTTGATGATGGTCCTGCTGGATCAGTACGTCCGCCGCTCCCGGATGGGCCGCGGCATTCGAGCGGTCGCACAAGACCCCGAGGCAGCCGCACTGATGGGCGTCAATGCCACCCGTGTCGTGCAGCTCACCTTCGCTGCTCGGCGGGCTGATGGCCGGCGCGGCCGCGACTCTGTACATGATCCGCATCGGCGCCACGCGGTACGACGCCGGCTTCATCCTGGGTGTCAAGGCGTTCACGGCCGCAGTCATGGGCGGCATCGGCAACCTGCGTGGCGCTCTCCTCGGCGGACTGGTCCTCGGCGTCGCCGAGAACTGGGGCTCGGCGATCCTCGGCTCCCAGTGGAAGGACGTCGTGGCGTTCGTCCTGCTCGATCCTCATCCTGCTGTTCCGACCGACCGGACTATTGGGCGAGTCGCTCGGAAAGGCACGCGCATGAGCACTCAAGACGAACGTAGTCCCGAAGCGTCGCCGAAGGCTGTCAAGGCGCCGCGACGATCGGTCGGCGACCGCATCGCCGGTGCGCCCAAGTGGGTCAGGATCTGTCGGCATGGTGCTGGCGCGGCCCTTCTGGCGTACGCGCTGCCGATCCTCAATCCGCCGTTCATCAGCACCCCGGACACCGACTTCGGTGGCGTGCTGTTCATCGTGGCCATCTATTCGCTGGTCGCGCTCGGACTCAACATCGTGGTCGGGTACGCCGGGCTGCTCGACCTCGGGTACGTCGGCTTCTACGCGGTCGGTGCCTACACCGTGGCGGTTCTCACGTCGCAGCACGGCAGTTGGCCGTTCCTGGCCACCATTCCGGTCGCGGTCGCCGTCACGATGCTCTCGGGCGTCATGCTCGGTGCACCTACGCTGCGGGTGCGCGGCGACTACCTGGCGATCGTGACGCTTGGGTTTCGGCGAGATCATTCGCCTGACCGCGGTCAACACCGAGTGGCTGGGCGCCGCCGCCGGCATCCCGAAGGTCGCCAAGCCACCGTCGATCGAGATCTTCACGATCCCGCACCTCAACTGGGACTCCGGCATCCCGCTGATCGACTCCGACATCGACGACGGTCTTCCTCAAGTTCGGTGTGATCGACATCGTGCCGTACTACTGGCTGGCGCTCACAGTCGTCATCATCATCCTGATCGCCGACATCCTGGTGAAGGACAGCCGGGTCGGCCGGGCCTGGGAGGCCACCCGCGAGGACGAGGACGCCGCCGAGCTGATGGGCGTTCCGACGTTCAAGTTCAAGCTGCTCGCGTTCGCGATGGGGGCCTTCGTCGGTGGTCTGGCGGGCAGCCTGTTCGCCGGGCGGCAGGGCTTCGTCTCACCACAATCGTTCCCGATCCTGCTGTCGGTGCTGTTCCTCGCCGCGGTGGTCGTGGGTGGCCAGGGCAACCGTTGGGGTGCCATCGTCGGTGCCATCATCGTGGCCTACCTGCCCGAGCGGTTCCGAGGCTTTGAGGAGTGGCGGGTGTTGGTCTTCGGTGTGGCCCTGATGGTCCTGGCGATCTACCGACCGCAGGGCATCCTGCCGCCGCGACGAGCACGAAGAGCCAGGGCGGCCGAGAAGGAACTTCGAGGTCCTTGAGACCGAGGACGTCGGGGTAGGAGTGCTTCATGACTGACACGACGACGGAGAAAGTGCTCGAAGTCAAGAACGTCACGCTGAAGTTCGGCGGCCTCACCGCACTCGACGACGTGAGTTTCGACATCCGCAGGGGCGAGATCCTTGGCCTGATCGGTCCCAACGGCGCCGGCAAGACGACCTGCTTCAACGTGATGACGGGCGTCTACAAGCAGACCAGCGGCGAGGTCACGCTTCCTCGGCAAGTCGCTCAGCTGGACGCAAGCGCTTCCAGATCACCCAGCTCGGCATCGCCCGCACGTTCCAGAACATCCGGCTCTTCAGGTCGATGACGGCGCTGGAGAACGTCATGGTCGGCGTCGACGCCAAGCACAAGGCGGGCCTGCTGTCCGCTCTGTTCCGGCTGCCGCTGCACCGCCGCGAGGAACAGATCGGCCACGACAAGGCGATGGAGCTGCTCGACTTCATGGGTCTGGCCAGCAAGGCCGACGAGTTGGCGACGAACCTGTCCTACGGCGACCAGCGGCGTCTCGAGATCGCCCGAGCGATGGCGACCGAACCCCAGCTGCTCTGCCTGGACGAACCGGCCGCCGGCTTCAACCCGGCCGAGAAGGTGAAGCTCATGGAGCTGATCCGCCGAGTGCGCGACCAGGGCTACACCGTGCTCCTGATCGAACACGACATGCGGTTGGTGATGGGTGTCACCGATCGGATCGTGGTGCTCGAGTTCGGGAAACTCATCGCCGAGGGAACGCCGGCTGAGATCCGCGACAACCCGGCCGTGATCGCCGCCTACCTGGGAGTGGACGAAGCAGATGCTTCTTGAGGTTGAAGGCCTGTGCGTCAACTACGGGCACATCGAGGCGATTCGCGACATCACCTTCGGCGTCGAGGAGGGCAAGGTCGCGACCCTGATCGGGGCCAACGGCGCCGGCAAGACGACGACGCTGAAGACCCTCTCCGGGCTGCGCAAGGTGCGGGCCGGCACGGTCATGTTCGACGGCGTCGACATCACCAGCCTGCCGCCGTACGAACGGGTCAAGCTCGGCATCAGCCAGGCGCCGGAGGGTCGCGGCGTCTTCGTCGGCATGACCGTGCGCGAGAACCTGGAGATGGGTGCCTACGTCCGCAAGGACCGCAAGACCAAGGCGTACGCCGAAGACATGGATCGGGTGCTGACACTGTTCCCGCGCCTGCAGGAGCGGATCAGTCAGATTTCGGGAACGATGTCGGGCGGCGAGCAGCAGATGCTCTCGATCGGACGCGCCCTGATGGCCCGACCCCGGCTGATCCTGCTTGACGAGCCGTCGATGGGCCTGGCGCCCAAGTTGATCGCACAGATCTTCTCGATCATCCGCGAGATCAATGCGCAGGGCACCACGGTGCTGCTGGTGGAGCAGAACGCCGCTCAGGCGCTGAAGGCGGCCGACACGGCGCACATCCTCGAAACCGGGGAGATCGTGCGCTCAGGCACCGGTGCCGAACTTTCAGGTGACGACTCGGTCAAGGCCGCCTACCTCGGCGGAGACATCTGAGGCTTTTACCCGACGGCGACTATCCGGTGGGGCGTCAGCCAGCGTAGTCTGCGCGCAGAGACTGGCTTGCGGGGGAGCACGGCCAAATCTGTTGAGGATTGTCTTGTCCGCTTTCTTTTGGATTCTGACGTGGACCCCCGGAGGTTGTGCAATGAGTCGAACCCCTGTGATCTATGCGCGACGCCGTTGTCGACGACGCGAGCCTTCTCAGTCAACTCTGGGGAGACATCGTCAGAAGCACTGAGCGGCGCGATCTTGTGGTGGACATGCTGACGATCATCGAACAGGTCGATCGCGAATCCGGATGAGCGGTTGGTCGTTGCCGAGTACGACGGTCACCTTGCCGGTGCGGTCTTTCTGCGGATCGGCACGCTAACGCCGCTTCACCTCGAGCCCATCGTGCAGGTGATCTCGCCCCACGTGTTTCCGCAGTTCCGTCGCCGCGGAGTCGGGCGGGCGCTGATGGAAGCCGCTGCCGGCTTCGCCGAGGAGCACTCGGTCGCTCACGTCGGCACCGCCTCGCTCAGTACCTCTCGCGAAGCGAACCGCTTCATGGCCAGACTCGGACTGTCCCCCCACGCGACCCTTCGGGTCGCGTCGACCCAGATGCTCCGCTCTAAGCTGTCCGGCCAGCGGATCAGCGACCCCCGTCTGTCACCACGCCAGCCTGGTCGCCAGATGGGCCAGATCCTGGCCGCCCGACGATCGATGCGCCGCTCCCAGACGTTGGCCGCCTCGGCGGCGGAGTAGTGGGCTACGAACCGTCGGGCGCCGGAATCAGCGCGCACGTGATCCTGGCGGTACACACCCGGCGCTGATCCTCATCGGTGATCGCAATGTCCCACGACGACATGGTGCGACCGATGTGGAGTGGGGTGGCCACCCCGGTGACGATGCCTGATCGAGCCGCTCGATGGTGGGTCGCATTGATGTCCACTCCGACTGCCAATCGGTCGGGATAGGCGTGCAGAGCGGATCCGATCGACCCTAGGGATTCTGCCAGGACGAGCGACGCTCCACCGTGTAGAAGTCCATATGGTTGGGTGTTCCCCAGCACCGGCATCGTGCCCGACAAGACGATGGCTGGTGACCTCGGTCAACTCGATTCCCATGCGTTCGTTCAGGGCGCCCATGCCCATCGTGAGCACTTGCGCAATCTCGGCTTCGGTTAGTTCGCGTGGTGGAGGCATACCCCAAGTATCTGGCCCAGTCCTCCGCACCCGACAACGGGGGTGGCGGCGGCTAGAGTCATCGCGTGCCTGAATCCCTGCCTGCTCCGGGCTCCCAGCGCTTGCTTCTTCTCGACGGCCACTCACTTGCCTATCGCGCGTTCTTCGCGCTCCCGGTGGAGAACTTCAACACCACCACCGGACAGCCGACGAACGCCGTCTACGGCTTCACCTCGATGTTGATCAACGTATTGCGCGACGAGCAACCAACCCACGTGGGCGTGGCGTTCGACCTTTCGCGTCAGACGTTCCGTCTCGCGGAATACCCGGAGTACAAAGCCAAACGAAACAAGACCCCGGGCGAGTTCAGCAGCCAACTTCCACTGATTCAGGAAGTGCTGTCATCGTTCCGCATCCCCTTCCTGCACCTGGAGGGCTACGAAGCCGACGACATCATCGCCACGTGGACCGAACAGGCACTGGCCGACGGCATGGAGGTGCTGATCCTGACCGGTGACCGGGACTCGCTTCAGCTGGTCACACGAGAGATCGACGGTGCTCTACCCCATGCGTGGGGTGTCCGAATTGGCCCGGATGACGCCGGCCGCTGTTGCGACCAAGTACGGCGTGTCGCCGGATCGCTATCCGGAGCTGGCGGCCCTGGTCGGTGAGGATTCCGACAATCTCCCAGGCATACCTGGAGTCGGACCCAAGACTGCGGCGAAGTGGATCGACCAGTTCGACGGGCTCGATAACGTCATCGCCCGGGCCGACGAGGTCGGAGGCAAGGCAGGGGAGAGTCTCCGAGCCCACCTCGGGGACGTCATTCGCAATCGTCACCTCAATCGGCTGGTGCGTGATCTGGACCTGAGCCTGACTCCGGCCGACATGGCACTGCAGAGTTCGGACCGGAATGAAGTGCACACGCTGTTCGACGGCCTTGAGTTCCGGGTGCTCCGCGAGCGTCTCCTGGAGACGCCGGAGTTCCAGGTTCTTCGCGAGCAGTTGTTCGGAATCTCGGAGGCTGACGTTCCCGTTCAGGACGACGGCTTCGAGTTGTCCTCGGTCACCCTCGCCGCCGGCGAACTCGGCGAATGGCTCGACACGCATTCGCCGATCGGCCAGGACGCTCGCGTCGGCGTGTCGGTCAGGGGGACCTGGCGAGCGGGCACCGGAGAAGTGTGGTCGGTCGGTCTGGCGGCCAGCGACGGCAATGCGACGTGGGTCGACGCCGAGACGGTGACGTCGGAGGACGACGACAGTCTTGGCTGCCTGGTTCGCGGACGACCGCCGACCGAAGGTGATGCACGACGCGAAGGGCCCGATGCAGGCGCTGGCAGCCCGCGGTTGGCCACTGCAGGGTCTCGTGAGCGACACCGCGTTGGCGGCCTACCTCGTGCGCCCGGATCAACGGTCCTACGACCTGGCCGATCTCTCGGTTCGCTATCTCAAGCGTGAACTGAAGCAGGCCGCCGCGGACACCGGGCAACTCAGCTTCGACACCCTGGACACCGACAGCGGCCAGAACCTCATGCTCGACGCCCGGGCGGTCGTCGACCTGGCGGAGGCGCTCGACCAAGAGGTCGCCGCCCACGGCGGCACGGCGTTGCTCGCCGATGTCGAGTTGCCGCTGGTCGATCTGCTCGCCCGGATGGAGCGAACCGGCATCGCCGCGGACACGGATCTCTTGGAGGCATTGGAGGCCGAGTTCGCTGGCGAGGTACGCCGCGCAGCAGACGACGCCTTCAGTGTGATCGGCAAGGAGATCAACCTCGGTTCTCCGAAGCAGCTCCAGGTGGTGCTCTTCGACGAGCTGGCGATGCCCAAGACCAAGCGCACCAAGACCGGCTACACCACAGACGCCGATGCGCTGCAGCAACTGTTCGAGAAGACCGAGCATCCGTTCCTGATGGCATTGCTCCGTCATCGCGACGTCACCCGACTGCGCCAGACCGTCGAGGGCCTGCTCAAGACGGTGTCCGACGACGGTCGCATCCACACCACCTTCAATCAGTTGATCGCCGCCACCGGACGGCTCTCCAGCACGGATCCGAACCTGCAGAACATTCCTGTTCGCACCGAGGAGGGTCGGCGGATTCGCGAGACCTTCATCGTGGGCGAAGGCTTCGACTGCCTGATGACCGCCGACTACAGCCAGATCGAGATGCGGATCATGGCCCATCTGTCGGAGGACGCACTGCTGATCGAGGCGTTCCGCAGCGGTCAGGACTTCCACTCGATGACGGCGTCCCGGGTCTTCGGCGTTCGACGCGGCCGACGTCACGACCGCCATGCGAGCCAAGATCAAGGCGATGAACTACGGCCTGGCGTATGGCTTGTCCGCCTACGGCCTCGCCCAGCAGTTGCGCATCGAGCCAGCCGAGGCCCGCGGTCTGATGGATGAGTACTTCGAGACCTTCGGCGGCATCCGCGACTACCTCGCCGGCGTCGTCGACGAGGCCCGCCGCTCCGGCTTCACCGAGACGATCATGGGTCGGCGCCGCTACCTGCCCGACCTGACCAGCGACAATCGTCAGCGCCGCGAGATGGCCGAGCGGATGGCCTTGAACGCGCCCATCCAGGGATCGGCGGCCGACCTGATCAAGGTGGCCATGCTCAACGCCGCTCGTGAGATGGAGAGTGCCGGCATGCGCTCGCAAATGCTCCTGCAAGTGCACGACGAGTTGGTCTTCGATGTTGCCGTCGGCGAGCGGGAGACCCTCGAGGTGTTGGTTCGCGAGCAGATGGCGGCCGCCGCCCAATTGGCCGTGCCTCTCGACGTGTCCATCGGCACGGGCCGCAGTTGGCACGAGGCAGCCCACTAGTGATGCGCTCACCTTGGGCAACCGCGCTGGTTGCGATCGCTCTGGCCGGTGCCGGACTACTGATGGGATCACCCGTTCCCTGGTGACCGGCGAATACTGCGCGGAGGTGGACGGCTGTGATCGGGCCTTCTTCCGGCTGCGAAACATCATCCGCAACAGCGGTGCTGACATCGTCGGGTTGCAGGAGCCGGAGCGCAACGTCGCCCGGATGGCCAGGCTGCTGGGGTGGCACGCGAGCCCCGCGGCGCACGTGATCTCGCGGTTCCCGATCATCGAACAGCCGAATCGCGTCGTGGCAGTCTCCAACGTGCACCTGAGTTCGGATCCCTACGGTCCCGACATGATGGCGGCCGGTGACTCGATGAAGGAGATCCTGGCGGCCGAACGCGCCTTCCGGGTCCGAGACATCCGACCGAACCTCAAGGGGCTTCCTCCGCTCGTTGAGCAGGGAATCCCGGTCATCCTCACCGGAGACTTCAACTCGCCGTCACACCTGGACTGGACCGCGGAGGCGGCCGTTGCTCGTCCGGACGTCATCAAGTACCCCGTCCGGTGGCCGGTGAGCGCCAAGTTGGCGAAGGCCGGCTTCGTCGACTCCTACCGTGAGATCCACCCGGATCCGGTCAGCATGCCGGCATTCACGTGGACCCCGGGCGGGCCTGAGGGCACCGACTACATCAAGGACCGGATCGACTGGATCCTGCACGCGGGCGCGGTGACGACGCTCGACAGCAAGATCGTCGGTGAGTTCGGCGCACCTGCCGAGGCGAGTGTCGAGATGGCCGTGCGGGCGCCGTACCCGACAGATCACCGGGGTGTCCTGTCCACCCTTTCAGTTGCGCCGGTCGCCCCACCGGTCTTTGCATCGACCCAGCCTCGACCGATCACCAGCGGTGACCGGATCACCATCGCGTACCACGCGCCGCGCCAGCGCCATGACCGGCTTCTCTTGATGCAGCGAGTCGACGGCAGGCTGCGCGGTGAAGGCGATCAAGACCCCGAGAGACTTCAGTACGACAAGTCGGTGAAGATCGGCAAGCACTTCGACGGGAAGTACCACCTGGTCCTGCGGTCCCGGTCCGGCCGCACCGTGTCCAACCAGTCGCTATTCGTCTACAGCCCGGTGAACGCCCAAGAGTGCGAACGCTCAAGGGCCGGTACGCGTTCAAGCAGCCCATCGGGGTCAGGTTCGCCAAGGCGCCCGGGATGCGTCTTGACTGGGTCGGCGTCTTCCCCTGCAAGCCGGGCGGCAAATGCCAAGGCGTGGCCTCCTATGTTCGCTACGGCTACACCGGCAGCCGGGTCGAAGGCACCTTGACGCATCTCCAAAGTGTTCCCACCGATGGTCTACCGCGAGGGATGGCCGATCAAGCCTGGCCCGTACGTGATCAGGCTCTTCGCCGACGACAGCTACAAGCCGTACGCCCAGTCGCCGCGGTTCACCGTCCTCAAGCCGTGACGACCGCGGGTGCCCGCGGCTTGGCGCGCGCAACCGGCATCGCGATCAGTGCGGTCACCGCGATCACCAGAAGCACGAGCGTCGGCTGGTCGATGGTCATCCGCCGCGACACCGCCAACGCGACCGTGATCAGGATCGCGCTTCCGGCCCAGAGGTAGTACGCCGCAGATGTGGCGCGCCGGGCGATCTGGCGGTACACCACCATCTGGAGCAGGGCGAACGCTGTGCCCTCAACGGCGAACAGCCAGACATACCCCCGCAACTCGGCATACTCGCTCCCACCTACGAAGGTGACGGTCAGATCGGGGAGCAACGCCGTGCCGAGGGTGACGATCAACCCGATCATCGGCGACCAGACCAAGAGGCTTGAGCCACGCCCGACTTTGGTCATCCTCTGGCCTGGTCCTCGGCGATGGAGGGAAAGGCGATGATGATGACGAACTGCGGCAAGAAGAGGCAACTCTTGGTCAGGATGGCGCCGGCAGCATAGATGCCGGAGTCCTCGGCACTGAGAAGGTTGCGAGCCAGGAACACGTCCAGGTTCGTTAACGCGAAGAACGCCAACAACATGTGACCGTTGTGCCACACCTCACGAATCAGGCGCCGACTCGAGCCCGGCCCTATCCCGAGAATTCGCCGACAACCCAGCCAGCCCACAAGAGCGGGCAGGTAGGCACCGGCAGTGAGCCCAGCAACCGCTGCGGGCAATGACGTGTCGATCAGAAGGGCGATGCCGCCGAAAAGCGAGGCGGCCGAACCCCAGCGCCAGGAATACCGCAGTCAACCAGCGCCACTCGCGACTGCCCTGAAGTACGCCGGCAAAGCCACCCAGCAAAGTGAGCGGAACGACGGCGAATGGCAGCATCAGTGCGACCGACCAAGGCACGTCCAGCAGTGATCGGATCAACGGGCTGACGACAAGCAGAGTGCGCCGAAGGCGAAAGCGACTGCTCGGGTGCTGGCCAGGATGTCGTTGGCGGCAGTCTGCTTGTGCGCATCGTCCGCCGTCGCAATGGTTCGGGCCGCGGTCGCTTGAAGGGCCAGCGCTCCGACGCTCACCACGATGAGTACGGCCAGGACGGCACCCAGTCCACCGAAGGACGCAGGCTCCAACACGTGGGCGCTCACGAGCGTGAAGGAGTAGACCATGACGTTCATCGCCATCATTCCGACCGCGACCATCGATCCGGCGCTCAGCAGCGGACTCGTTGGTGCGGACGTCAGCCATCGGTTGCAGATCCGCGGAAGATCGGGGCGAGGTCTGTTGCGAAGATCGCCGTTCCCGGGGTCAGCAACCCACGTTCCCGCGACCAGCCTCCCCAGACGCGGTCATGGTCGACCGGCCACTCCGGTTCGATGAGATCGCGCAGTGCGAAGTCGTGACGGGCCAAGATGCGCACCCAGTCGCCGAGGGTGCGGTGGTGCTCGACGTACGACACGCGGTCGGAGTCGGGGTCTACCTCGACGTAGGGCGTGCGGTCCCAGTAGGACTGGGTTGCCGTCAGTCCGTCGCGGCCCGGATCGTCCGGGAACATCCAGCGGGTCGGATGGGTGATCGAGAACGCGAATCGGCCACCCGGGCGGAGCACTCTGGCCACCTCGGCGACGGCATCGTCGAGTTCGCTGACGAACTGCAGGGCACCGAACGAGCAGAAGACGATGTCGAAGGAGTCGGGCGAGAAGGGCAGATGCGTGGCGGTGCCGCGCAGCGATGGGACATGCAAGCCGGTTTCATCGTCGATCCGGCGTGAGTGCTGCAGTTGACGCATCGAGAGGTCCAAACCAACCGGCCTGCCTCCGTGCACGCGCACCCATCGCGAGCATTGTCCTGCGCCCGATCCGACCTCGAGCACATCGCGGCCGGCGACCGGTCCCAATGCCCCGACGTCGTCCTCGGTGCACCCCTCAGGCCCCCAGAGAAAGCCGGCGTTGCCGAGGAAGTCGCCGTGCGTGGCTTGGTATTCGTCGGCGTACCGGTCCCAGTCGGCACCATTGGCGATTCTTGATTCCGCTTCCCCGACGCTGCGCCGCTCCACCCGCACTGGTGGGTCGGGGGGAAACTCCTGCACACTGGTGACCCTAACCTGCGTGCCGTCACGATAAGCCGCCGGTTGGACGGTTCGCCGTGCTGAGCCGTATCCTGACAGTTGCGCTTGTAAGTCTGCCTGGGTTCCATACGGAGCGGACTCATTCTCACTCAAAGTGAAACGGACTTCTCGTGCGTCCGCACAACTCCATCCACCCAAGGAATTACTTCCCTTATGACAAGCACAATCCTCCCGGACTACGACGCGCCTCAGGTTGCGGTTAACGACATCGGTTCGGAAGAGGACTTCCTCGCCGCGATCGATGCGACCATCAAGTACTTCAACGACGGCGACATCGTTGACGGCATCATCGTGAAGGTCGACCGCGACGAAGTCCTGCTCGACATCGGCTACAAGACCGAAGGGGTCATCCCTTCCCGTGAACTTTCGATCAAGCACGACGTCGACCCCAATGAGGTCGTCAACGTCGGTGACAAGGTCGAGGCCCTCGTCCTCCAGAAGGAGGACAAGGAAGGCCGTCTGATCCTCTCCAAGAAGCGCGCACAGTACGAACGCGCCTGGGGCACGATCGAGAAGGTCAAGGAAGAGGACGGCGTCGTCGAAGGCACCGTCATCGAGGTCGTCAAGGGCGGCCTGATCATCGACATCGGTCTGCGTGGCTTCCTGCCCGCATCGCTGGTCGAGATGCGCCGCGTTCGCGATCTGCAGCCGTACGTCGGCCAGACGCTCGAGGCGAAGATCATCGAACTCGACAAGAACCGCAACAACGTGGTCCTGTCGCGTCGTGCCTGGCTCGAGCAGACCCAGTCCGAGGTTCGCCACGGCTTCTTGACCCAGTTGCAGAAGGGTCAGATCCGCAAGGGTGTCGTCTCCTCGATCGTCAACTTCGGTGCGTTCGTCGATCTCGGCGGCGTCGACGGTCTGGTGCACGTCTCCGAGCTGTCCTGGAAGCACATCGACCACCCGAGCGAGGTCGTCGCCGTCGGCGACGAGGTCACCGTCGAGGTCCTGTTGGTCGAGATGGATCGCGAGCGCGTCTCGCTGTCGCTCAAGGCCACCCAGGAAGACCCGTGGCAGCACTTCGCCCGGACCCACCAGATCGGCCAGATCGTGCCCGGGCAAGGTCACCAAGCTCGTTCCGTTCGGCAGCTTCGTCAGGGTCGAAGAGGGCATCGAGGGTCTCGTGCACATCTCCGAGTTGGCCGAGCGCCACGTGGAGATCCCCGAGCAGGTCGTCCAGGTCAACGACGACGTCATGGTCAAGATCATCGACATCGACCTCGAGCGTCGCCGGATCTCGCTGTCGCTGAAGCAGGCCAACGAGACCGCTACGGCTGCCGACGTCGAGGAATTCGATCCGACGCTCTACGGCATGGCGGCGACGTACGACGCCGAAGGCAACTACATCTACCCCGACGGTTTCGATCCCGATACCGGCGAGTGGCTCGAGGGCTTCGACGCCCAGCGCGCCGCGTGGGAAGAGCAGTACGCCAAGGCTCACGCTCGCTGGGAAGCCCACGTCAAGCAGCAGGCCGAGGCGGTCGTGGCCGAAGCCGAGGCTGGCGAGACCAAGTCCTACAGCTCCGATTCCGGTGCAGACGAGGCCGATCCGGATGCCGGCGGTTCGCTGGCTTCCGACGAGGCGCTCCAGGCGCTTCGCGAGAAGCTCACCGGTGGGGCCTCCTAGGCAAACTCTTGATATTCAGAACGGCCCGGCACTCTGCCGGGCCGTTCTGCATTTGTGGGACAAGCACGTCGTAGGGTCATCGTATGCGGATCGGACTGACCGGTGGCGTGGGCTCGGGCAAGAGTTCCGTGGCGTCCGTCCTGCGCGACCTGGGGGCACTGGTCATCGACGCCGATGTGTTGGCCCGCGAGGTCGTCGCCCCCGGCACCGACGGATTGGCCGCGATCGTGGCACACTTCGGCCCTTCGGTTCTCAATCCCGATGGCACTCTGAACCGGGCCGCCTGGGTGCGGTGGTCTTTGCCGACGCAGACCGAACGCAAAGCGTTGGAAGCCATCGTGCACCCGCTGGTGCGTGCTCGCGCGGCAGAGTTAGAGGCTGGCGCACCACCCGGATCAGTTGTCGTTCAGGAGATCCCGTTGCTGGTCGAGACCGATCAGGCCCGCAACTTCGATGCACTGATCGTGGTAGATGTGCCGGTGGAGACCCAAATCTCGCGGTTAATCGAACTTCGTGGATTGACCGAATCCGAAGCTGGAGCGAGGGTTTCCGCACAGGCCACGCGTGGGGAGCGACAAGCCGTCGCGACGTACGTGGTCGACAACACAGGCACATTCGAAGACCTCCGCCAGAGGGTGACGGAGGTCTTCGAGTCTGTGGTGGCCAGCACCTGATGTGACGGGTGCTCAGGCGGCCAGATCGGGGTCTGCGAACCGGCGCAGCTTGTTGAGCGCTTCGCGCTCCAATTGCCGGACGCGCTCGGCTGAGATGCCGTGGCGGGCGCCGATGTCGGCCAACTTGTGCTGGCGACCATCGGTCAGGCCGTAGCGGGAGCGAATGATGTCTGCGGCCCGCTCGTCGAGTTGGTCGACCAGCGAACTCAACCGCTCGCGCGATTCGACATCGAGCACGTTGAGGTCCGGACCGGGCGTCGTACGTTGAGCCATCAGGTCGCCCAGTGACGTGTCGCCGTCCTCGTCGAGCGGAGAGTCGAGGCTGATGTGCTCGCGGCCCCAAGCGAGCAGGTCGAGAACGCGATCAACGCTCATGCCCAGCTCCGTGGCGATCTCCCATGCGTCCGGGTCCCGACCCAGTTGGCGCTCGAGGGTACGGCGCGCGCCGCCGACCTGATTGAGTTCCTCAACCACGTGAACGGGAAGGCGGACGACCCGGGCCTGCTGAGCGATACCGCGGGTGATGGCCTGGCGAACCCACCAGGTGGCGTAGGTCGAGAACTTGTAGCCCTTGGTGTAATCGAACTTCTCGACGGCGCGGATCAGACCGGTGTTGCCTTCTTGGATCAGGTCCAACATCGGCATCTGGGAGCGGCCGTACTTGCGGGCGATGGAGACGACGAGGCGAAGGTTCGCGGTGATGAACTGGTCGACGGCGCGTTGGCCCTCTTCGACCAGCCATTCGAGCTCTTCCTGAGTGGCGTTCATCGGCGCGCCACCCTTGCGGCGACCGATACGGCCCTCGTTGAGGAGTGACTCGGCCATCAGCCCGGCTTCGATCGCCTTGGCCAACTCGACCTCGGTCTCGGCATCCAGCAGAGCATTGCGGGCGATCTCATCGAGATATAGCCCAACGCTGTCGCGACCCTCGATCTCACGCGCTCCCGTTGCTCGGGGCGTGCTTGACCTCACCGCAGTGGTAGTCGTAGCCATCGAACTCCTCCTTCGTATGCCGCGTCCCCCGTGGAAGCGACTTACGTTCAGTCCAACGATTGAGCGTGCGGGAGGATTCCCGACATCTCGCTGGATCCATCACTAGGAATGACGTCCGAGTTAGCCGGGGAGTTTCCTCGATGCCGAACTCTCAGGGACTTCTCAGGGGTATTCGTTACCCAGCGCGAAACGGATGATGAATGTGACCCAAATCGCGCTAGCAAATCGGGAGTTCAGGAGTCGGCGAGACCCATCTGCTCCAGGATCCACGCCAGCGAGAACGCTCGGTCGTGCCAGGCCTTGTAACGACCAGAAACGCCACCGTGTCCGGCAACCATCTCCGTCTTCAACAGGAAGTCCCGCCTGCCGGTTGCCACCTGCCGCAGTTTGGCCACCCACTTGGCCGGCTCGACGTACAGCACCCGGGTGTCGTTCAGCGAGGTCTCCGCGAGGATCGGCGGATAGTCCTGCGCAGTGATGTTGTCGTACGGCGCGTAGGCCTTGATCGTGGCGTACGCCGCCGGATCGGCCTCGGGATTGCCCCACTCGTCGTACTCGATGATCGTCAGCGGGAGGCTCGCATCCAACATCGTGGTCAGGCAGTCCACGAACGGCACCGCGGCCACGATGCCTGAGAAGAGCTGTGGCGCCTGGTTCGCCACCGCACCCATCAGCAGCCCACCCGCGCTCCCGCCCTCGGCCACGAGGCGATCTGGCGCCGTCCAGCCGGTCGTCTATCAGGTGCTCCGCGCACGCGATGAAGTCGGAGAAGGAGTTCTGCTTGTGTGCCAACTTGCCGTTGTCGTACCACCGGCGGCCCATCTCGCCTCCGCCGCGAACGTGTGCGATCGCGAAAACCGCACCACGATCAAGCAGTGAGAGCCGAGGAATCGAGAAGTAGGGGTCCATGGAAGCCTCGTATGACCCATATCCGTACAACAGCATCGGCAGCGGCTCGCCGCCGAGCGCGTCGCGCCGGCAGACCAGGGAGATGGGGATCTGTTCCCCGTCGGCCGCGGTCGCCCAGATCCGTCGCTCCTCATAGTCGGCGGGGTCGTAGCCGCCGAGCACGGGTGTACGACGGAGAAGCGTGAGTTCCCGAGTGGGCACGTGGAAGTCGTAGACGGACGCCGGGATGGCAAGGGAGGCGAAGCCGATGCCGGATGACCGGTTGTTCGAAAGCTGGGGTTGCCGTCGCTGCCGACGCGAGTACACCTCGGCGTCGAACCCGACGAGGTAGTCCTCCCCGAGGCCGGTCTCGTCGAGTTCGATCACCCGGACCTGGGTGAGCCCGGCGCTGCGCTGGTTGATCACCAGGTGCGCCGCGAACGCGTCGATGCTCTCAAGTCGCACCGCGGGGTCGTGCGCGATCACGGTCTCCCACTCCGCGGGGGGAGTGGGCGCGATCGGTGCTCGAGAGAGTTCGAAGTCCGGGCCGTGGCCGTTGTGCAGCACCAAGAACGTCGGTCACGCCGCCGATGACGGCCGGCTCGAGGCTGTAGTCCAAGTCCTCGACGCGCTCCGCGAACAGCCAGAACCCGGCGTCCGGATTCTCGGCATCGAGAACGCGGTACTCCGCCGTGTTCTTGGAGCCGGAGGCGATCATCAGGAAGCGATCGTCGCGGCTTCGTCCGAACCCGACCCAGTACCTGTCGTCGGGCTCGTGGAAGATCAGGATGTCGTCACTCTGGGCGGTGCCGAGGGTGTGCTGCCAGACCTTGTCCGAGCGCCACGCGTCGTCGACGGTCGTGTAGTAGAACGACTGGGCGTCCCGGGCCCAGGTCACACTGCCACGGGCTCCGGTGATCTCGTCGTCGAGCAGGTCGACCGGTCTCGAGATCCTTCACGTGAATCGTGTAGCGCTCGTCTCCCACGACGTCGACGCCGTAGGCCAGCAATTGGCCCTCGGGAGCTGACCGAGGAGCCGCCCATGGAGAAGAACTCGTAGCCCGTCCGCCAGTTCGTTGAGATCGAGGAGGAGTTGCTCGCCTGGCAGGGCCGGCTCGTCCGGTGAGCAGTCGGCGTCTGGTCGCGGGGGAGTCCAGTCGGTCGGGTCCGTGACGGGTATGCGGCAGGACGCGCCGTACTCCTTGCCGGCGAAGGACCGGCTGTAGTACCAGTACCCGCGGCTTCTCGGTGGGCACCGACAGATCCGTCTCCTGGGTGCGGGCCTTGATCTCGTCGAAGACAGAACCACGCAGCGGCGCCAGGTGTTCGGTGCGTGCCTCGGTGTAGGCGTTCTCGGCTTCGAGGTACGCCACCACCTCGGGTTCCTCCTTGGCTCGCAGCCACTCGTAGTCGTCGACCCGTTGGTCGCCATGAATCTCGGTGGTGATCGGTCGTCGGGCTGCCTGCGGTGGCGTGGGGGACTCCATGAGAACCGACCCTAGCGCCGAGTTCGGAGGCGATCGTTAGCCACCCAGCGGCCTGTGACCCACATCACAGTTGTCCACAGGTCGTACACAAATCTGTGGAGAAAGTGGCCGGATCTGTGGACGCCGGGGGTCACGCTGTGGAGGACACGCCGGAATCGGAAAAAGACTGAAAACAAGTCGGAAAAACCCTTGCGTCCGGGGTGTGAACGGACGTAGAACTGTGTCTACCGAACCTCGCAAGAGAGTCGGTGACCAGGCAGAAAAGAAGATCCATACGCCGAGGCAACTCGACGCGCTAACCCGGTGACGGGGGTAGTGGGATCGGAAGGTCTGATTGGTGGGTCGGGCGTCACACACCGGCCAAACCGAGGGGCTCCTGATGCTCATACCATCAAGAGCCCCTCACCCTATTTGGGCCACCGACAGTGCTTGTGTGGATGCCGGGCTTGCCTGCGTGCAGGCTTGATCCTTGCCTAATCGGGATCGAGAGGCAACGGACCCAACTTCGGCTCGTTGATCGCGAACGACCTGACCGGACCCGGCGGCGTCGACGCGGTCTCGAAGCGGACGGTGACGACTCCCCGCCCGGATCCCCACACCCAGCCCTGGCCGAAGTCCTCATGCACCACGTCCATGCCCGGCGCGTACTGACGAGAGGGCAGGGCCATCGGCTCAGGTTCCGGCGCCTCCTCCTCAGCAGCCCCGATCTCGCCGAACAGATCCTCCTGGATCCAATCCGCCAGCCCCGAGACCCCGACTCCCAGCAGTCTGACCCCGCCCGAGGTGTCCAGATCGGTCAGCAGGCTGCGAGCCAATCGGGCGATGGTGGCCGGACTGTCGGTCGGGCTCGCCAAGGTGCTGGACCGATTGTTGGTAGTGAAGTCATGCAGCCTGACCTTGATGGTGATGGTCCGCCCGGACAACCCGCCCTTCTTCAGGCGCTCTGCGACCTGGCCGGCCTGGCGCGTCAGCAGACCCTCCATCAACGAGCGATCCGTGAGGTCGGTGTCGTAGGTCCCCTCGACGCTGATCGACTTGGTCTCGCGCTCCGGCTCGATCGTTCGGGAGTCCTCGGCGCGCGCCAGCGCATAGAGGCCGTGGCCGTGCGCGTTGCCGAGCAACCGGATCATCTCCTCGAGTGAGATGGCCTCCAGGTCTGCGATGCTCACCACGCCGGCTCGGCGTAGACGCTCTGCCGTCGCGGGACCCACGCCCGGGATGGTCGTCACGTTCATCGGGCGCAACAGATCGCGCTCGGTGCCGGGCGGCACGACGGTCTGGCCGTCCGGTTTATCGAGCTCGCTGGCCACCTTGGCGATGAACTTCGACGACCCCACGCCTACAGAGGCCGTGATCCCTCCCGTGACTTCGCGGACCTGCGCGCGCAGCGACTCGGCGAACTCGGCCACGTCAGCGACGTCGTACGACGTGAGCTCGGAAGCCTCGAGGTCCACGAAGGCCTCGTCCAAGGACAACGGCTCGACCAAGGGCGAGACCGACCGCAGCAATGTCATCACTGCCTCGCTGGTGGCACGGTAGGCAGCGAACCTCCCGGTGAGGTACGCCGCATGCGGGCATCGCGCGCGTGCCTCTCGTGTCGACATCGCTGAGTGGACGCCGAAGGCGCGGGCCTCGTAGGACGCAGTCGCCACCACGCCGCGGCCGCCGACGCCTCCGACGATGACAGGCTTGCCTCGCAACGATGGCTTGTCTCGCTGCTCGACGGAGGCGAAGAACGCATCTAGGTCGAGGTGGAGCACGGACGCCACCCGACGCATCAGCGGTCCTTCCAGCGCATGGCGGAAAGGTACCGCCCGGTCGTGACCGACATGTGTTCACAACGCGCGGACGGTGCGGGTTCTGCACAGTTGGCGCCGAGCCAGCGACGCGGACCCGCCTGGCCGCGCAGGGTGAGAACCATGACGACGACACGTTCTCACTCAACCCAGAAACCTCGGGCCATCACGGCGCGAAGCCCAGATGACCTCTTGGCGGCCGTCCCGGTCCTGATCGGTTTCACGCCCGAGGACTCCATTGCGATGTTGACGCTCGGCACCCATGGCTGCTTTCACGCACGGATCGATCTTCCGACGAGCGAAAGGCACTGGGACGAGGTCATTGCGATGCTTTTGGATCCCGTCCTGGACCACGAAGTCGACCAGGTCGCCTTCATCTTCTACGCGAAGGAGCGCGACGTACGCTCGGGGCCTCGCCGAAGAGGTGGTGAACCGTTTTGAAGCCAGCGGTGTTCAGGTGCTCGACGCCCTGCATGCCGATGGCTCTCGGTGGTATCCCGTCCTGCCCGGGGTAGGGGAAGCGTCACCGGGTGTCCCCTATGACAGTTCGACCAACCCGATCGCCCTCCAGGCCGTGGTGGACGGACAGGTGACCTTTGCTTCCAGGGCAGCCCTGGCAGCCAGCCTTGCTCGGCGACGTCGGAGGCGGTCGAGCTCAGTCGAGACCCAGCTGGGCAATCTTCCCGTGCTTGAGGGCCACCAGGTCATCGCCGAGGCCGCCTGGGTGCGAGCGGCACTCCGGACGGCGCTGAACGGCGACGGCACCTTGGGGGACGACTGCTGCGCTCGAGTTCTGCGTGGATTGACCGACAACCTGGTCCGTGATGCCTCGTGGGTGGAGTTGACACGTGAGAACGCCGACGCACACGTGTCGTTGTGGACTGACATTGTCCGTCGTACCCCCACCGGGTTCCTCGCCGCCCCGGCGACCCTCCTTGCTTTCGCTGCCTGGCTCTCGGGGCACGGTGCGCTTGCGTGGTGTGCGTTGGATCGATGCCGCGAGGACGAGCCGCACTATCCGCTGGCGGAACTCCTAGCGCGCATGCTGGATGGTGCGGTGCCACCCACCGCCTGGTGACCCTCAGGCACCCTGACCTTCATCCGTTGTCCTTCATCCGCGGCGTATCGCTGAACCGGCACGGAGCCGTAGGGTTCCGGCATGGGCGAAGAGGTGGAAGCGCAAGAGTTCAGCAGGGCTGACCGAACGCGTCACCGCGAGAAGGTCCGTGTCTGCCTGGACGTGTTCGCCCGGATGCTTCGCGAGGCACGCTTCGACACCGACGACCCGATGACGGGCCTGGAGGTGGAGTTCAATCTGGTCGACGAGCACGGCGATCCGGCGCTGAAGAACGCCGAGGTCCTGGCCGCCATCGCCGACCCCGACTTCCAGACCGAGTTGGGTCAGTTCAACATCGAGATCAACGTGGCGCCGCAAGTGCTTCGCGACGGTGGGCTTGTCGACCTTCGAGCACAGTCTCAGGCGCAGTCTGAACGATGCGGAGGAGCGGTCGGCGAAGGTCGGTGCCCACCTCGTCATGATCGGGATCCTTCCGACTCTGGCGCAGGGGCACATGGCTCCGAGTTCGATCAGTGCCAATCCGCGCTATGCACTGTTGAGCGAGCAGATCCTTGCTGCCCGCGGCGAGGACCTGGTGATCTCCATCCATGGCGACGAACGGTTGGACACCACCTCGGAGTCGATCGTTCCCGAGGCCGCCTGCACCAGCACCCAGTTCCACGTCCAGACGTCCCCCGAACAGTTTGCCGACTACTGGAACGCGTCGCAGGCCATCGCTGGCGTGCAGATCGCGGTGTGCGCCAACTCGCCGTACCTCTTGGGTAAGCGATTGTGGCGAGAGACCCGCATCCCGCTCTTCGAGCAGGCCACCGACACCCGGAGCGAAGAACTCAAGGTCCAAGGGGTGCGGCCGCGGGTCTGGTTCGGCGATCGGTGGATCAACTCGGTGTTCGACCTGTTCGAGGAGAACGTCCGCTACTTCCCGGCCCTGCTTCCGATCACCGACGACGAAGACCCGGTCGAGGTTCTCGACAGCGGCGGAGTGCCGGTCCTGCACGAGTTGCGACTGCACAACGGCACGATCTACCGCTGGAACCGCCCGGTCTATGACATCGCCGGGGGAGTGCCGCACCTCCGCGTCGAGAATCGCATCCTGGCGGCCGGCCCGACCGTCGTCGACATGATTGCCAACGCCGCCTTCTACTTCGGTCTGGCCCGAGCGATGGCGGAGGACGAGCGGCCCGTCTGGTCGCAGATGTCCTTCAGCGCGGCGGAGGAGAACTTCCATCAGGCCGCCCAGTACGGGATCCATACGCAGGTCTACTGGCCGGGTCTCGGCGAGGTTTCGGCGACCGAACTCGTGCTGCGACGACTGCTGCCCCTAGCCCATGCGGGGCTCGAGAGTTGGGGGGTTTCGACCGAGGAACGGGATCGGCTGCTGGGGATCATCGAGCAGCGTTGTCTCAAGCAGACCAACGGTGCCGAGTGGTTCGTCAACAAGATGGATGCACGCGGACCGGGAGACCGGTACGACGCACTGCGCGGCGTACTCGAGGAGTACCGGCAGCAGATGCATACGAACGTGCCCGTGCACGATTGGGACTAGCAAGCGTCAGCGCAGCCTGCGCCAACGGCGGACGACCCCCGAACGAGGGTCGTACCACCCGGATCTGGTGATCACGATCATCGTGAGCGGCGACACCAGCCTCCGCGAACGCCTGCTGGGCGGCAGCGAGCCAGGCGGCGTCGATGTCATGAACCTGCCCGACGTCACCGGCCCGGGTGATCCACACCATGGCGGGTTCCGCGGACGGCTTGCGTTCCATTCTGTCCAGCAGTACGCCGATGATGTCCGCCCGTTGGGCGAGGTCGAGATCAGTGGCGTTTCTCGTCCGGCGGGTACGGTGGGATTCATCGGACGGGATCGGATTCGACGAACGAAGCGCTTTCGCCATCCGGGTCACCGACATGGACGGTGGTCGGAAAGACGCGGCGATGTTGGCCGTTGCGGAAGTTGAGGACGGCGCGCCGGAGCCTGGCGGCCTGCGCGCCGGGACGGGTTCGAGGAGGATGGGCATTCGGCTCAGCCTTACGCATAACGGCGAAACCAGGGAACTGGTCTTCCACAGGCTGTCACCGGTCCGCTCAGCGCGGTACGGTGCCACGGGACCGAACACGAGGAGGGTTGGATGGGGACGATCGTGCTGGGCTACGTGCCCAAGCCCGAGGGTGAAGCCGCCCTGGTGCGCGCAATCGCCGAGTCCAAACTTCGTGGTGCGAGCCTGATCGTCGTCAACACCCAGAAGAACGGCGGCCCGGATGAGGCGCTCCTCGCGGCGTCCGGGCGTGAGTTACACGCGTCCGCAACTTCGCGCCGGACGCCGACGCCGCCGACGAGTTGGTGGCAGTCGCCCAGGAGCACGGCGCGGAACTCATCGTGATCGGCCTGCGCCGGCGTTCTCCCGTCGGCAAGTTGATCCTGGGATCCAGCGCGCAGAGGATCCTGCTGGACGCGTGTTGTCCGGTCCTCGCTGTGAAGGCGGAATAGCAACAGACCATGGCAACCCCGATCCGTCACATGACCGCATCGCCAACGCCCCCAGTCAGCCAACTACGACTCGTCGTCGAGGTCGAGGACCTCGAAGCGGCGCTCGCCTTCTACCGCGACGTCTCTAGGGCTGCCGGTCGAACTGGATCTGGAGGGAGCCGGCGGCGAGCACGTCGTCATCCTCCAAGCCGGTCGAGCCACTCTCGAACTCTCCAACCCCGCCCAGGTCGAGATGATCGACGAAGTTGAAGTTGGCCGCCGGGTTGCGCCGCGACTGCGCGTGGCTTTCGAGGTTGACGATGCCGCCGCCATCGACCGATCGGTTGGCTGACGCCGGGGCGGAGATTCTGGCTCCGACCAACGGTGACTCCGTGGAACTCCTTGAACGCCCGCCTTGAGGCTCCCGGCCGCATCTACAGATCACGGTCTTCGAGGAGCGCGCAGCGGGACTGAACCCGCGCGGCTCGGGCTCCGCCACGCGCGACGTCGGGTTCCGTGCCATGTCGGCTCGTTGCGGGATACTTCGAACATGGGTATTCAGATCACCGGAGACGCAGCAGCCGACCAGGTGCTGAGCGACGATCCGTTCGCACTCTTGCTCGGGATGCTGCTGGACCAGCAGTACCCGATGGAGCACGCCTTCCGCGGGCCGGCGAAGTTGCTTGATCGCTTCGGCACGCTCGATCCGGCGAGACTTGCGGCTGTCGATCCCGAGGAGTTCGCGGCGATCTGCTCCCAGCCACCGGCGGTTCATCGCTTTCCCGGGATCGATGGCGGGTCGGATCCAAGCGGTCGCCGACGATCATCGAGGAGAAGTACGACGGCCACACCGAGCGGCTCTGGAACGAAGCGGACACCGGTCGCGAATTGCTCGCAAGGGTCAAGGAGTTGCCGGGGTTCGGCACCCAGAAGGCGCAGATCTTCGTTGCGCTGCTCGCCAAGCAACTCGACGTACGACCCGATGGGCTGGGAAGCCGCCGTCGGCGCCTACGCCGAGCCGGGCTATCGCTCGGTCGCCGACGTGACCAGTGCGGAATCGCTGCAGAAGGTGCGCGACTACAAGAAGGCCCAAAAGGCGAAGGCGCGGGAAGGAGCCGACGCGCAAACGGCTTGACCGGACCTTGATCTCCTCGCGTGGCCGAATGTGGGAAGTAGCCAGCAGCGTGGCAGAATATCGATAGCGGCACTTGACAGCACCGGGTCGTGTCGCGCCCAAACCACCTGACGAGAGGTGTTCGTGTCCTCGAACGCGCGCAAAGTGTCCCCCGCTCCGACCCGCAAGGTTGCAGCAAAACCCGACCTCGCCGCCGCCAAGGCGCCGGCCAAGAGGGCTCCCGCCAAGAAGGCGGCCCCGAACCCCGAGGTCCCCGTCTCGAAGAGTCCGCCGAGACGAACCACTCGCGCGACCCGGGCCAAGGCCGGAACGACCGCCGACGCCGGAACCGTGGCGGTTCTCGAGCCCGTGCTGGCCGTTGTCGAGGCCGTCGGAGCCGACGGCAAGAAGTTGTTGCCGGACCTGCCCGACGAGCAGTTCGAGAAGGACGTCAAGACCGACCCCACGATCAAGGATGACGAGCAGCAGGCATTCGTCGTCTCTGCCGCAGACGAGACCGACGAGCCCGAGCAGCAGGTCATGGTCGCCGGTGCGACCGCCGACCCCGTCAAGGACTACCTGAAGCAGATCGGCAAGGTCCCTCTCCTCAACGCCGAGATGGAGGTCGAACTCGCCAAGCGCATCGAGGCCGGCCTGTTCTCCGAGGAGAAGTTGGCCAAGGGCGGCAAGATCAGCGCCAAGTTGCTCGACGAACTCGAGTGGATCGCCGAGGACGGCCGACGTGCCAAGAACCACCTCCTCGAGGCCAACCTTCGGTTGGTCGTGAGCCTCGCCAAGCGCTACACCGGCCGCGGCATGCTGTTCCTCGACCTGATCCAAGAGGGCAACCTCGGTCTGATCCGCGCGGTGGAGAAGTTCGACTACACCAAGGGCTACAAGTTCTCGACGTACGCCACCTGGTGGATCCGTCAGGCCATCACCCGCGCCATGGCCGACCAGGCCCGCACCATCCGAATCCCGGTGCACATGGTCGAGGTCATCAACAAGCTTGCTCGGGTGCAGCGCCAGATGCTTCAGGACCTCGGCCGCGAGCCGACGCCTGAGGAGCTTGCCAAGGAACTCGACATGACCCCCGAGAAGGTCATCGAGGTCCAGAAGTACGGCCGCGAGCCGATCTCCCTGCACACCCCGTTGGGTGAGGACGGCGACTCCGAGTTCGGCGATCTGATCGAAGACTCCGAGGCGATCGTTCCTGCCGATGCGGTGTCGTTCACGCTGCTGCAGGAGCAGTTGCACGCGGTCCTCGACACCCTGTCCGAGCGTGAGGCCGGCGTGGTCAGCATGCGCTTCGGCCTGACCGACGGTCAGCCGAAGACGTTGGACGAGATCGGCAAGGTCTACGGCGTCACGCGTGAGCGGATCCGTCAGATCGAGTCGAAGACGATGTCCAAGCTGCGCCACCCGTCACGTTCACAGGTCCTGCGCGACTACCTGGACTGACCCAGACCAAGCGCAACGTCATACGCCTCGCCGGCTATAGCGACCGCTTCGTATGACGTTGCGCTAGCCGGCGACGACGAGGCCGACGGCCGCGACTGACAGGGCCAGGCCGATCAGGCGTGTGCGGTGGATGTGTTCGTGCAGCACGATGGCGGCCAGCAGCACCGTGAAGGCGGGATAGAGCGACGCGAGCACCGCCGTGATCGTCAGCAGCCCCGACTGGGTTGCGAGCACGAACAGTCCGGTGGCGAGACCGACCAGGATGCCGCTGATGGCACCCGGCCAATCCGCGCGTTTGGTGGGGAGCCATCGAGCGCCGAGGGCCGTGGCGATGATCGCGATGACGACTCCGGCGATCGCCTCGTTGAACGCGAGGGGGAGCCAACCCGAGTCCTCGGGTATCCGATCTAGCGACGCGAACAGAAATCCAAAGCCGATGCCGGCTGTGATGCCGTCCTTGATGCCAGTTCCCCCCGGCGGTGCCTCATGGCCGTCAGGCTCGCTCGCAACGAGCCAGATAGCGGGGAGGGCCACACAGACGCCCATCCAGACGAGTGCTGGCGGCCGCTCTCCCGTCGCGAAGGCAATCGCCACCGGAACGAGGGCGGCGCCAACGCCGGAGATCGGGTGCTACGACGCTCATCGACCCGGATGCGAGACCCCGGTAGAGCGCGGCGGTCCCGACCCCGTTGGCGATGCCACCGAACCCTGCCCAGAGGAAGTCTTCGCGGGTCGGGTCTCCGGGGTTGACGATGGTGACCGCCAGGATGAAGACACAGCCGACGAGTTGAACGACGAAGGTCAGCGCCCAGACCGACGTACGTTTCGAGAAGAAGCCGCCCAGGAAGTCGGCTACGCCGTAACTGAGGGCGGAGCCGAGGGCGAACAAGATGGCGATCATGTTGCCGCGACGCCGATCCCCCAGACGCCGGCGGCGAGCAAGGCGGCGAGAAGTTCGATCGCGATGCTGGTGCCGACCGCCTTCATCGCCGACTTGGTCGACGGCCACGCCTGTTGGCTGCCGAGGCGGCGAAGTTCGGCGAGGTAGATGCCCAGAACGAACCCGACGAGGATGCCGACGATCGGCAGGATGAAGAATCCCCCGACTGCGACAGACGGCGCCGACCAAGAGGGTCGAGTTGGGCACGCCGGAGGTCTTCATCTGCTTGCCGGGTACGGCGTACTTCACGACTGTGCCACCGACGAGAAGCAGGGTCGCGATCCCGAAGACGGTCCAGGCTGTGGCACCGCCGGTTTCGAAGGACCACACGCCGATCGCGGCCAGCACCAGAATCGATCCGGGAAGAATCGGGAAGAGGATGCCGACGATCCCCACGGCGATCACCAGGCCGACCAGGATCTCGAGGGGACTCACGACGTCACCCTTTCACGCGTGCGGAAGTGCCGCCGAAATGACGTTGGCCCCGGGCTTGATGCCCGGGGCCATCGTGCAGAACTGTCGGTCGGTCAGCTGTTGAGTCGGTGCGTCTCGTCGGTCACGTTGAGGGCCACCTGGCGCAACTTCTCTTCGTGAGCACGTGCGTGGTGGGCGCAGAAGAGAAGCTCGCCGCCGCCGGGGAGTACCGCGCGCATGAAAGCCTGGGCTCCGCAACGGTCACAACGGTCGGCAACACTGAGGGCACTCGCCTCTGGGGCAATGATCGTATTCACTTCTTGCCTCTTCTCTGTCTCGGTGTCTTCCTCAACGTAGCGGGCGGCAACAAGATTCCCGACTCGCACGACCTGTCTGAACAATAGTAATCCAACCATGTCTCCGTCGTGTTACTTCCGCAGCGTGGCTCCAAAGTGAGATGGCGTGTCGCGGGTACATTCGCAAGTAGGACAATCTCTTCCGATTGAATCGGCCGACTCGAAGGACTTGCGTGGTAGCTCCAGCGGACAACACCTACAACGCTGCGCACCTGCTCGTCCTCGAGGGTCTAGAGGCGGTGCGAAAGCGCCCCGGCATGTACATCGGCTCGACGGACACCCGAGGGCTCATGCACTGCCTGTGGGAGATCATCGACAACGGCGTGGACGAGGCGTTGGCCGATGCCGCCCGCCGAATCGAAGTCACCCTGCACCCGGACGACTCGGTCGAGGTGTACGACGACGGCCGCGGCATCCCGGTGGACAAGGAACCCAAGACCGGACTGCCGGGGGTGGAGGTCATCTTCACCAAACTCCATGCCGGCGGGAAGTTCGGTGGCGGCTCGTACGTCGCCACGGGCGGCCTGCACGGGGTGGGTGCGTCGGTGGTGAATGCGCTGTCCGCGCGCCTCGACGTGGACGTTGACCGCTCGCCCAGTCAGCAGGGCATGTCCTTCCAGCGCGGCATACCCGGTGTCTTTGAGGGGCCGGGACCTCGTGGCTCCTTCAAAGCCCAGTCGGGACTGACCCGAAAGGGCGGCCGTGTCGCTCGAGGCAAGTCAGGAACTCGGATCCGGTTCTGGCCGGATCGGCAGATCTTCACCGCCGACGCGACCTTCAAGTACGACGAACTCATCACGCGGGCACGGCAGACCTCATTCATCGTCCCCGGACTCGAACTATCTCTTCGCGACCTGCGTGGCGAGGAGCCGGTCGAAGAGAGCTTCCGCCACGACGGCGGCATCGCCGAGTTCACCGAATTCCTGGCACACGACGACGCGGTGACCGACGTACTCCGGTTGCAGGGGATGGACACGTTCACCGAGACGGTGCCGCTGCTGGATGCCCAAGGGCACATGACCCCGCAGGAGGTCGAGCGGGAGTTGCACGTCGACGTGGCCGCGAGGTGGGGCACCGGCTACGACACGGAGTTGCGTTCGTTCGTCAATGTGATCGCGACACCCAAGGGCGGGACCCATCTCAGCGGGTTCGAGCAGGCGCTGACCCAGACCTTCAACGAGACGATGCGGGCTTCCAAGGTGCTGCGTGTCAACGATGACAACGTCATCAAGGACGACGTACTCGAAGGTCTGACGGCTGTCGTCACGGTCCGACTTGCCGAACCGCAGTTCGAGGGGCAGACCAAGGAGATCCTCGGTACGCCGGCCGCGCGCGGCGTCGTACGCAAGGTCGTGGCCAGCGAGTTGAAGAAGTTCCTGACCTCGACGAAGCGGGCCGAGAAGGCCCAGGCGCGGCTGGTGATGGACAAGGTCGTCGCCGCGTCCAAGACCCGGATCGCGGCACGCCAGCACAAGGAGACCCAGCGCCGGAAGAACGCGCTGGAGTCTTCGGCGCTGCCGGCCAAGCTGGCCGACTGCCGAAGCGCGGACAACGACCGCACCGAACTGTTCATCGTGGAGGGCGACTCGGCCCTCGGGACCGCGAAGATGGCTCGCAACTCGGAGTTCCAGGCGTTGCTGCCGATCCGCGGCAAGATCCTCAACGTCCAGAAGGCGTCGGTCGGTGACATGCTCAAGAACGCCGAGTGTGCGTCGATCATCCAGGTCGTCGGCACTGGAACCGGGCGCACCTTTGATCTGGACTCCGCCCGCTATGGCCGGATCATCTTCATGGCTGACGCAGACTCCGACGGCGCTCACATCCGGTGCCTGCTGGCCACGTTGTTCTTCAAGTACATGCCCGAACTGGTCAACGAGGGGCGGGTCTTCACCGCGGTCCCGCCGCTGCACCGCATCGAACTGATCAGCCCGAAGAAGGGCGCCGACAAGTACATCTACACGTACTCCGACGACGAATTGCACCGGAAACTTGCCGAGTTGAAGAAGAAGAACGTGCGCCACAAGGAACCACCCCAGCGCTACAAGGGACTGGGGGAGATGGACGCCGACCAGCTGGCCGAGACGACGATGGATCCGCGCTACCGCACGCTGCGCCGGATCACCGTCGACGACGCCGACGAGGCCGCCAAGGTCTTCGAACTGCTGATGGGCAGCGAGGTTGCCCCCCGCAAGGAGTTCATCGTCCAGGGCGCCTACGAGGTCGACGTCGAGTCCCTGGACGCCTGACTCCTTTAGCTGGGCTCAGGTGAAGAGCGCCCGGTAGTAATCGGATTGGGCGGGGTAGTAGTCGTCCCAGTTCACTCCTGCGACGTCCTGCTCGGTCTCGGCCGCGACGAGCCGGTCGAGGTAGTACTCCCATCCCGGGCCGACGTTGGCGGCCGTCTCGGCATTGAGCTCCGACTGGCTGAAGGACAGCGTGGTCCGGCCAGCGTGCTCAACAAGTTCGAGGACGAGATGCCAGGAGTCCGCCTCGCGTCTCGACGTTCGTCGTGACCGCGAGGCGGCGAGGCGGGTCGCAATCGTCGATGCGCACGGCCTCTGCGGAGGCATCTTCGCTCTCCGCGGTCATTCGGAACAGCACCGATCCCGATGCGGGGTCGCCCGCCCAGGTGCCGATCCAACGCTCCAGTCGATCGGGCTCCGTGATGGCTGCCCACACTGATTCGATGGGAGCCCGGAAGGTCCGGTCGAAGACGACCCAATCGTTTCCATCGCGGGCTTCTAGGCGGCCAGTGGCTGTGGGGGTCATGCGGTCTCCTCGACAGAATCTGGTGCCCGGGTGGCTCGGCGATCACGGACGGTTCGGCGTACTTCGAGGTCGAGACCGTTCAGCGCCGCCTCCCTGAAGTGCACACGTGGGCGGAGCAGGTTCAGCAGGCGTTGCACGGGTTCGAGTCCGTCGGGGTGGAGCGTGTAGTGGCGTTCCCGACCTCGCACCTCTGCCGTGACGAGGCCCGCCTGCGTCAAGAGTCGCAGATGCTTGCTGATCGCTGGGCGGCTGATCGGGTGTTCGGCCGCGAGATCGACCACGCGAGTTGGGCCGCTCGCCAGCGACCGTAGGAGCTCTCGGCGTACCGGATCAGCGAGGGTCTGGAATGCATCCATCTCACAATTAGTAACCGAACGGTTACCGATCCGTCAAGAGTTTCGTCAGAGATGTCGAGAATCGACCACCGGTTCCGTCCCAGCTATGAACGCGACCAGAATGGGTCGCACCAGTCTGAGGAGAACCATGGCCAAGTATTTGTTGCTCAAGCACTACCGGGGCGCTCCGGCGGCGGTCAACGAGGCGCCGATGGATCAGTGGACGCCGGCGGAGATTTCGGCGCACATCCAGTACATGGATGACTTCGCCGACCGGCTCCAGGACACCGGCGAGTTCATTGACGGTCAGGCGCTCGCACCCGAGGGCACGTGGGTTCGGTACGACGGCGAGGGTCGCCCGCCGGTCACCGACGGGCCGTTCGCCGAGACGAAGGACCTCATCGCCGGTTGGATGGTGATCGACGTCGACAGCTACGAGCGTGCGCTGGAGCTGGCCGGCGAACTGTCGGCGGCTCCGGGGGTCGGCGGCAAGCCGATCCACGAGTGGCTCGAGGTGCGGCCGTTTCTGACCGCGCCGCCCACCATCACGGAGTGACCACTCCGATGGACGAGGCACTGCTCCGGAGGCCTTGTGCCGAACGTCATCGGGATCCTCGTCCGCCGCGGAGCCGACTTCGCGGCGGCCGAGGACGCCGTGCAGGACGCGCTGGTCGAGGCAATCCGGGTCTGGCCGAGCCGATCCGCCGAGGGACCCGAAGGGCTGGCTGATCACCGTCGCCTGGCGCCGCTTCCTCGACGCGACTCGCGCCAACACCGCGCGCCAGCGCCGTGAGTACGTCGTGGACGCAGAGATCGACGCCAGGGTCGCCGCCTGTCGTCGGACGACACGCTCCAGTTGTACTTCCTGTGCGCCCATCCCGAAACTGTCGCCGTCCTCGGCGGTCGCGCTCACGCTGCGCGCCGTCGGTGGTCTCGACCACCCGCCAGATCGCCCAGGCCTATCTGGTGCCGGAGGCGACGATGGCGCAGCGCATCAGTCGAGCCAAGCGCACCGTCTCCGGCGAGCGTTTCGATCGGCCCGGAGACGTCGCGACCGTACTGCGGGTTCTCTACCTGGTCTTCAATGAGGGCTACTCCGGCGACGTCGACCTTGCCGGAGAGGCCATCCGGCTCACGCGGCAACTCGGCGACGGAAATCGACCACCCGGAGGTGGCGGGGCTCCTTGCCCTGATGCTGCTCCACCACGCCCGGCGCAAGGCACGGACGGCGACGACGGCAGCCTGGTGCCGCTCGCCGACCAGGACCGCGGCCGGTGGGACACCGGGGCGATTGCGGAGGGTGTCGAGATCCTGCAGGCGGCGCTGGCGCGCGACCGGTTGGGCGAGTTCCAGGCCCAAGCCGCCATCGCGGCACTCCACGCCGACGCGCCGACCGCCGAGGCGACCGACTGGGTGCAGATCGTCGAGTGGTACGACGAACTCGCCCGCCTGACCGACAGTCCAGTCGTGCTGCTCAACCGCGCGGTGGCCGTCGGCGAGGCCGACGGGCCGCGGGCCGGTCTCGCGGCGCTGGCGGCCGTCGACGCCTCGGTTCCCCGCCACACGGCCGCTGGCGGCGTACCTCCACGAGCGCGACGGCGACCTGGCCACGGCGGCACGGCTGTACGCCGAGGCAGCCACGAAGGCGCCGAACCTCGCTGAGAGGGACCACCTGACGCGTCAAGCGGCCCGACTCAACGTCCGCCTGCGCTGACGGATCGCGCGCCACATCGCGCGTGTGGTGGAAACGTAAGGTCTGATTGCTAGGCGCATCCAGCGACCCCGCTTAGACTCCCAGCATGGGTATGACCCTGATCCACTTCCTGCTGGCGCTTGTGCTGCCGGTCGTGGTTGCGACCGTCGGCATGGGTCTGGTGATCGGGTTCGTCTACCGCAAGGCGGTTGAAGGCGGGATGCCGATCCAACGCCCGGGGGAGACCGAAGAGGAGTGGACCGCGCGGCTGCGCGAGCAGATCGAGTCCGATCGGGCGCAGACCACGCCACCGAGCGAGTAGCCGAGGCATAGACCGGCCCATAGCTCTGGGCTAGATCTTCTGGTCGATCCGCCCCGTGTCGACGTCGTAGAGGAATCCACCGACCGGGATCGTCTTCGGGAATCAGCGGATGTGAACGGACCTTGCGGACGTCCTCCGCAAGACTGACCACCTGATCCTCGATCACGTGGAAACGATGCCAACTGGCATCGGTGTGCGCGGACGCGCCGACCTTCTCCTGAAGTTCCTGCTCGGTGTTGAGCGTCATCGCGCACCGAGTGTGCGGGATGATGAGGATCCGTTGGACGCCCAGCAGGTGAGCCCCGAGCACCAGCGCCTCCAGGGCAGCCTCCGTGACGCGACCGCCCGGGTTGCGGAAGATCTTCGCGTCGCCGTAACTCAGCCCTAGCATCCGGAGCGGATCGATGCGCGAGTCCATGCACGTCACGATCGCGACACCTGCATGGGCGACGCCGTCGAAGTTTCCTCCGCTGAAGTCGGCGGCGTACTCAGCGTTGGCCGCGATCAGGTCATCGAAGTCAGCCGGCATGCGGCAAACGGTATCGGTTGGACAACAGCACCAGCGCGAGCAGTCCAGCAACAACGGCGCACCCTGCGGCTCCGGCGAAAACGGCGTGCTCCTGGACGATGCCTGCTTCTTGGAGCAGCCGATTGAACTCCGTGCAACGGCTGCCCCCGTCGCAGACCTCCCGTACGGAGGGTAGGTCCCGCTGCTCGATGTAGTACCGACGAAGTCCGATCGCGGTCAACGCCGAAATGCCCGACGAGCATGCCGATCATTCGTGCGACGACCAGCAGGGCGCTCGTGACGCCGTGAACCGCGCTTTCGGTTGCCGCCAACAAGGCAGCGTTCACGGGAGCCAGCGCCAGACCGAAACCGAGACCACCGAGCACCAGCGGAACTGAGGACCACTCGCTCTCGAGACTGTCGATGGTCCACTGGCTCATGAGGACGAATGCGACGGCCGCGCAGGCCATGCCCAGGGCAGTCACGATCCCGGGACTGAGCCTCCGAATGAGCAGTCCGCCCAGAACTGCGCCGATCGGCAGTGCGATCAGGAAGCGGACCAACACCAGCGCAGCGTCGAGTTGCGAGTCCGTGTAGACCGTCGTACGAGCGAAGATGGGGATGTCGATCAGGGCGGCGATCAGGGCGGCCCCGATGAAGAAGCTCACGACCAGAGAGCCCCAAGCCCCCGGCAGTCGCAGCGCGTCGTGAGGCAACAGCGGGTGCTTCTGTACGCCGCAGATGAAGGACGAGCAGCCCGAGGGCGATCAGCGGAGCCGACGAGATACCAACCGCCGCGCGGTGAGAAGACCTGCACTCGTGGATCGGCCGTGGCGAAGGCGGCGATCACTCCCGCGAGGCTGACCGCGAGCAGGAGTGATCCCGGCAGATCGGCACTGCGGACACTTCGCCACCAACTGGGCAGGTCGATCAACGGGTGCTTGGCGAACACACACCACAACACGAAAGCCAATGCCGCACCCATGGCGATCGCTCCGAGCGGAGTGAGCCAGCGGCCGTTGCCGGCGTACGGAACGAACAAGGCCCCCCAGGTGAGGTCGCGCATGATCGGCGGCGGTCTGACGAAGACCAACGCCCCAGCGACCAGCGTGATGCCGAGCAGCGCCGCGCCGAACCAATCGAATCGTCGGCGGTCAGGAGTTCGGTCTCGGGATCTGCTGATCGCGGCCGCGAGTACGAGGGCCACGGCGAGATTGATGGCGAAGATGCTGCGCCAGGTGCCGAACGCCAGGACGATGGCGCCGAACAGGGGTCCGATCACGCTCCCGAGTTCCTGAACGCCGGAGACGATCCCGAGAGGAACGCCTCGTCGCTCTGCGGGATAGAGGTCCGCGACCAGGGCCAGAGTGGCCGGCACGAGCCCGCCCGCGCCCACTCCCTGGAGGAACCGGCCCGTCACCATGCTGGGCAGGTCGTAGGCCAGGGCGGTCACCAAGGAGCCGAACGCGAACAGCAGCAGCGCCGCGGTCAGGACCGGCACCCGGCCGCGCAGGTCGGAGATCCGACCGATCAGCGGCAACATCGCGATATAGCCCGAGCAGGAATCCAGAGACGATCGGCGCGGCGCGCTGCAACTGATCAAGAGGTACGCCGACGCTCGCCATCATTTCCGGGCAGCGCGAGGACCACGACGTACGTGTCGGCCGCGGCGAAGGCAACGGCGACGGCGGCGAGGGCCAGCAGGAAACGTGGCTGGCGGGGTGAGGTCACCCGCTCATGGGGCAACGATGTCCTTCTCGATGCCGTAGTCGCTGAACTCGACGGAGTAGGTCATCGAGTCCGAGTCCGGGTAGAACACCCCGGTCATCGTCATCGCCCGCAACTCGTTGTCCTCGGTGATCGTGTAGGTCACGTCGAACGAGCCCTCGGCGGTGGGAATGATGTTGGCCATCTCCGTGTCCGCGACCGTGCCGGTGTACTCCGTGAGGACCTCGTCGTTGTTCTCTCCACCGCGGACCGATTCGCCCTTCTTCAGGTCATCGGTCGCGGTCAGCAGGGACGAGAATCCACCCTCCGTCGCGATCAGCGTGCCGGGATCCGGCGCGCCGTACTCGGACGGGTCGATGTCGGACCAGCCGAAGGTCAGCGGAATCTTGGCCCACACCGTGTCGTCAACCGAGATCACCGGCACGTCGAAGGTCGCTCCGGCCAGCGCCACCGTGATCGTGCCGTCGAATGCGGGGGCGTGGGTGCCGACCCCGCTTGCCGCCAGGACGCCCGTACCCCGTCGGGCAGATCGTCGGTGGTCAGGTCGATCTGGACTCCCGTCGTGTCGTCCAAGGTCTTCTTGGCCGCGGCCATCGTCTCTTCCGGGGTGACCGTGTCCTTCGCTGAGTCGTCCTTGCTGCAGGAGGTCAGGCCAAGCATGGACACGGCGAGCACCACGGCCACGGCTAGCGCACGTCGAAGGGAACTGCCCAGCATTCATGCGCTCAGCCTGACACATCGACGGTGACCGCGAACGCCGTCGCAACCGGCCCGGCACATCCGGCGATCGGCTGGCTGCCAGGGACTCCCGATCCGTCCCGCCGGCCGGTCGCCTCGGGGAGTTCGACCGGCGCCCCGCTGGCCGCGGCGGCCCGCGCGGGCTGTGAGCCTGCCCACGCGAACACCAGCGACGTCCTCGCCCTTGAGGAAGCGATGACACCTGACGCCGCCGGTGCCTCGGCCCTTGGGTGGATATTCGCTGAAGGGCGTCACCTTCTGGGAGCCCGGCTCGGTGCCGGGCAGCGCGGTCGACGGATCCGGATGCGGTCACAACGACGGCATCGCTGGGATCGACGGCGCCGAACCACGAGACGCTCTCCCCAGCCCCGAGGCGTACGCCGGCCATGCCACCGCCCGCCCGGCCCTGCGGGCGCACGCCGTCGGCCGGGAAGTGCAGCAACTGGGCATTCGGTGGTGATGAAGCACAAGGACTCCCGGCCCGTGCCGAGCTCGACGGCGCCCACCACTTCGTCGTCGTCCGCGAGACGGATCACCTCCCACGCGTCCTTGTTGGAGGGCACGTCCGGAACGACGCGCTTCACCACACCGAGCCGCGTGCCGAGGGCGATGCCCGCTCCATCCGTTGCCAGTGAGGTCAGCGCACAGGGCACGCTCGCCGGTCTCGAATGACACGAACTCGGCGATCGGCGCTCCCCCCTGGAGGTGTGGATGGTTCGCCGTGGCGGGCAGCGTCGGCAGGTCCAGAGCACCGAGGCGGATCACCCGTCCTCGGTTGGTGAGCACGCCGATGCGTTCCGCGAGCCGTGGTTCGGACGGCTGAGACGATCACGTCGTGGCGCGCTCGTGGTCCGCCTGATCCCGGCGCTTCCGCCGTCGTTGTCCGTGCCAGCAGGCCACTGGAGGAGAGGTAGACGAAGCACGGATCGTCGGCGACCTCCAGCGGAACGGCGGCGCTGACGGGATTGCCCGCCGACTCCAGACAGCACCGTGCGTCGGGGAGTGCCGTACGTCGCGGCCACCTCGGCGAGTTCCTCGGAAACAACCCGACGCAGGAGCGCTTCGTCTCCCAGGATCGCGTCGAGTTCCTCGATGGTGCGTTCGAGTTCGGACTGCTCCTTCTCGAGTTCGATGCGGGAGAAGCGGGTCAGCCGGCGCAGCGGCATGTCGAGGATGTAGTCGGCCTGGATGTCGCTCAGATCGAAGATCGCGATCAGCCGCTCCTTCGCGGCGGCGGCCGTGTCGCTGGTGCGGATCACCTGGATGGCCTCGTCGATGTCGACGATCGCGATCAGGAGCCCCAGCACCAGGTGCAGCCGGTCGGTGGCCTTGCGCTTCCTGAACGCCGAGCGACGGCGTACGACGTCGAAGCGATGGTCCAGGAAGACCTGGAGCATTTCGAGCAGACCCAGGGTGCGGGGCTGGCCGTCGACCAGGGCAACCGTGTTGATGCCGAAGGAGTCCTCCAGCGGCGTCTGCTTGTACAGCTGCTCGAGCAACGCCTCGGGATGGAAGCCGTTCTTGATCTCGATCACCAGACGCATGCCGTTGGCGAGGTCCGTCAGGTCCTTGACGTCGGCGATGCCCTGCAACTTCTTGGACTGGACGAGGACCTTGATCCGCTCGATGACCTTCTCGGTGCCGACGCCGTAGGGAAGTTCGGTGACGACGATGCCCTTGCGTCGCGCAGTCACCGATTCGATTCGCGCGGTGGCGCGCATCCGAAAGACTCCACGCCCGGTCTCATAGGCATCGCGGATGCCCTCCAGCCCGACGATCTTGCCGCCGGTGGGAAGATCCGGCCCGGGGATGAAACGCATCATGTCGTCCACCGTGGAGTCCGGATGCACGATCAGGTGTCGCAGCGCCTGGACCACCTCGACCAGATTGTGGGGCGCGATGTTGGTGGCCATGCCGACGGCGATGCCGGTTGTGCCGTTGACGATCAGGTTGGGAATCGCGGCGGGCAGGACGACCGGCTCGAGTTCACGGCTGTCGTAGTTGGCCTTGAAGTCGACGGTGTCCTCATCGATGGAGGCGGTCATCGAGACGGCGGGCGCGGCCATCCGGCATTCGGTGTAGCGCATGGCGGCCGGCCCGGCGTCCGGGCGACCCGAAGTTTCCGTGTCCGTCGACCATCGGCAGCCGCAGTGACCACGGCTGCGCCATCCGCACGAGGGCGTCGTAGATGGCACCGTCCCCATGGGGGTGCAGCCGACCCATCACCTCGCCGACGACGCGCGCACTCTTGACGTGACCACGGTCGGGTCGCAACCCCATGTCGCTCATCGTGTGCAGGATCCGTCGCTGCACGGGTTTGAGGCCGTCGCGTGCATCGGGAAGGGCGCGGGAGTAGATGACGGAGTAGGCGTACTCGAGGAAGGACGAGCGCATCTCCTCGCCGACGTCGATGTCGAGGATGTGCTCCTCGAAGTCGTCGGAGGGAGGAGGTGGGGCGGTACGACGTGCCATGTCAGCATTCTGTCCGTTCGGTCCCAGAGTTCTCCTAGGCCACGCCGCGTGCTCCGAACGCAGGCTAGATTTGGGCGGGTGAGCGCCGATGCGGAGAACGCGGCCCCACGAGGTGCCTCCGCGCGCACCTTCCTCGCCTTCCGCACCCCCGGACCACTGGGCGGCGGACGTCGTCCTGCGGGATGGTCGCACCGCTCACCTGCGCACCGTGCGTCCCGAAGACGTGAACCTGATGGTGGAGTTCTACGCCCGAGTCTCGGACGACTCGAAGTACTACCGCTTCTTTACACCGATGCCCGAGTTGTCAACCAGTGATCTACGCACGGTTCACCGAGGTCGACCACGTCGATCGGGTGGCCTTCGTCATGTTGGTTGCCGGCCAGATGATCGCGGTCGGACGCTACGACCGGGTCAGCCCCGGCGAAGCGGAAGTCGCCTTCCTGGTCGAGGATCGTCATCAAGGCCGTGGCATCGCCCATGTGCTCCTGGAGCATCTGGCGCAGGCAGGACGCGAGCGTGGAGTCGAGCGCTTCATTGCCGAGGTGCTTCCCGACAACACCCGGATGCTGCAGACCTTCCGCGAGGCCGGCTATCACGTCAGCAGCGGCCTCGAAGACGGCATCGTGGTGCTGGAGTTCCCGATCGATCCCACCCACGACGCCGTCACCCTGATGCGCAACCGCGAACATCGTGCCGAAGCCGCATCGATCGACGCGTTCTTCAACCCGCGCTCCGTGGCCGTGATCGGTGCCAGTCGCCGTCAGGACACGATCGGTCAGGCGCTGGTGCGGAATCTCGTGACCGGTGACTTCACGGGGCGCGTGTACGCCGTCAATCCGGGCACCGCTGCGGTGTCCGGACTCCCGGCGTACGCCCGAGTTGGAGACATCCCCGACACTGTGGACCTCGCGATCGTCGCGGTTCCCGCCGAGGCGGTCCAAGATGTCGTGCTGGATTGTGCGGCCAAGGGCGTCCACGGCCTCGTGGTGATCTCGTCCGGCTTCGCCGAAGCGGGCGAGGAGGGCAAGGTCAGACAGCGACGATTGGTCGGCCTTGGCACGTTCCTACGGCCTGCGATTGCTTGGTCCCAACTGTCTGGGTGTGATCAACAGCGACCCAGCGGTTTCCCTCAACGCCTCGCTTGCCTCCGTGATGCCCGCCCGAGGCCGAGCGGCGTTCTTCTGCCAATCCGGCGCCTTGGGTTCGGCGATCCTCGAGAAGGTTCGCAATCGAGGACTGGGGCTGTCGACATTCGTCAGCGCGGGAAACCGTGCGGACGTCTCGGGCAACGACCTCTTGCAGTACTGGGAAGAGGATCTCGTCCACCGAGGTCGTCCTGCTCTATCTCGAATCCATCGGCAACCCGCGCAAGTTCTCGCGGATCGCTCGGCGGGTGTCGCGGCGCAAACCGATCATCGCGGTGCGCTCCGGCCGGACCACGCAGGGGATCCCGATGGGACACGAGCCCCGAGCCGGGGACTCGATGGCGGTCGCCTCGCCGATGGCAGCGGTCGACGCCATGTTCCGTCAGGCCGGCGTCATCCAGGTCGACACGCTCGAGGAGATGTTCGACGTTGCCCAATTGCTGGCCCACCAACCGCTTCCCAAGGGCAGACGGGTCGCGATCGTCGGCAACTCCCACGCGCTGGGACTGCTGGCCAGGGACGCGGCCGCATCGGTCGGGTTGATCGTCAGTGCTTCGATAGCGCTGGGCGCGAACCCCACTGCGGAGGACTTCGAAGACGCGCTCGACGCGGCGATCGATGACTCCGAAGTGGACGCGGTGATCGCGGTCTACATCCCACCTCTGAACGTCTCGGGTGATGAGGTCGCCAACGTGCTCGCGGCCGTCGGCGAACAGTCGGACAAACCGCTGGTGTCGTCGTTCCTTGGCGCCCAGGGCATCCCCGAACTGTTGCGCGTGCCCGATGCCGCAGGCGCGACCGCCGGCCGTGGTTCGGTGCCGTCGTATCCCGGCGTAGAAGCTGCCGTCCGGGCGCTTGGCCGCGGTCGTGGAGTACGCCGTGTGGCTCAAGGCCGCTCGAGAGACCGGCACGGATCCCACTCCGGAGGCATCGGGAGACGGACGGCGGGTAGGGCGCAGAATTGTGGCCGACGTGCTGGCCGACAGCGTCACCGGTCGCGACCTGACGGATTCCGAACTGCACGACCTCCTCGCGGCCTACGACATCGAGGTCTGGGCGGGGTGCGCCGTTAACAACGTCGACGAGGCCATCAGGGCTGGTGAAGAACTCGGTTGGAACGTTGTTCTGAAGGGCACCGCAGAGCATTTGCGGCACCGCCCGGATCGCGAACACGTGTGGCGCAACATCAACTCGCCCGCGTCGATGAAGGGTGCCTGGGAGAGTCTCCAGGAGGTTGTGGAGAATCCGGCGATCGCCGAGTTCGTGGTGCAGAAGATGGCTGCGCCGGGGGTGAAGGTATCGATCGGCAGCGTGGAGGATCCGCTGTTCGGGCCGGTGGTGTCCTTCGGCATGGCGGGGCCACTCACCGAACTGCTGGGGGACCGGTCCTATCGGACGCCCCCGCTGGACCAGACCGACGCCGCGGCCCTTGTCCGTGGGGTCAAGGCGTCGCCGATGCTCTTCGGCTACCGCGGCACGGACGCCGTGGACGTGGCTGAGATCGAACGCCTGGTCCAGGCGGTTTCGCGACTCCAGAACGACCTGCCGCAGGTGCGCTCGCTCGAGTTGCCTCTGGTGCTGGCCAGTGCCCAGGGTGCCGCGGTGCTGGATGCCGTGGGGCGGGTCGAGCCAGTCCTGGACTCGCGCGCGGGATGGTTCGCGCGCCGCCTTGATGCGCCGATGGCAGACACCGTTTCGGGGTAGCGCGTGACAGACTGCACCCATGCCTAGATCCGCAACCGGCCGATCGGCGGAGGCCCAACACCGCGATCACACCCGCGAACTTCGAGCTGCGATCGATCACACGGGCTACTACCCCGACATCGTCAGTGCCGCCGTGACGTCGGCTGTGGGTGGAGAACAGGTGGTGTCCTACTACGTCCACCACGAAACCACGTTTGAACGCGACGAAGTGCGTCGTCACCTGACCGTCGTGGTCCTGACACCGACTCGCCTGATGCGGGCGCACACCGACGAGCACCCCGGCGACGACCTGCTTCCGGAGCCCTACACCTCCACCTCGACCGAGGCTGTTGCCCTCTCCTCCATCTCCTCGGTCGTCGTCACGAGGATCGTGACCCAGCCGACCTCGTCCCAGGTGGTGCCTCCGGTCGAGGCGGTGCTGACGATTGGGTGGGGCGGTGTGAACCGGATCGACCTGGAGCCGGCCGGTTGTGCCGATGCCGCCTGTGAGGCGGACCACGGCTACACCGGAATGCTGGCTCCGGATGACTTCTCATTGAGGGCATCCGAGGCGGCTGATGGCGAGTCGGCGGTCACGAGGTTGCTGGCATTTGCCGAGGCACTCTCGCAGCGCACGCGTGGCGCATGAGTGATCCGGCTCATCCCGGATTCGTAACCCCGGACTACGGGGGTCGTTCACTCGGTGAGGTTCTCCCCGCGGTCGGCGCGGCACTCGGGCTTCGCACCCTGGGTGATCCTGGCTGGGATCTGCCCGAGGCGCCGTCCTACGTCGTGTTGCTGGTGGATGGAATGGGCTCGGAACTGCTGCGTCGGAACGCGGCTCACGCGCCGTACCTCTCGAGCCTGGTCGGCCGGGTGTCCGATGCGACCGCGGGGACGCCCTCGACCACTGCCACGAGTCTGACGTCGCTGGGCACGGCTCTGGCGCCGGGCGCACACGGAATTCTGGGCTACACGACACGAGTGCCCGAATCGGGGGTGTTGCTCAATGCCCTCCAGTGGGACAAACGGGTCGATCCGACGCTCTGGCAACCGAATCCCACCGCCTTCGAGAGGCTCGCTCAGGCCGGTGCGACAGTGTCGGTGGTCAGTAAGCGGGAGTTCGCGGGAAGCGGGCTCAGCGTCGCGTCGCAGCGGGGTGCGTCGTACGTCGGAGTGGACCGGGTGGGGGAGAGGGTCGCCGCAGCCGTCCGGGCGACCGCCAACCTCAGCCTCACGTATGTGTATGACGGCGACCTCGACTGGGTCGGCCACCGGCACGGCGTGGACTCCGACCAATGGCGACATCAGTTGGCGGCCATCGACAGTCAGGCCCACCAGTTGCGTGAGGCCCTGCCCGCAAGCACCCGACTCGTCGTGATTGCCGACCACGGGATGGTCGACTGTCCACAGGACTCTCGCGTCGACATCGACCACAGGCCGGAAATGCGATTCGGATTGGCGATGTTGGGCGGAGAGGCCCGATTCCGTCACCTGTACGCCGTGCCGGGAGCGGCAGCTGATCTGGCGGAGACGTGGCGAGGGGTGCTGGGGACGACGGCCATCGTTTTGATGCGTGAGGAAGCCATCGCCTTGGGCTGGTTCGGAGCCGTGAGTGCCCCGCTGTCACCGCGGATCGGCGACGTGGTGGTCGCTTCGACCGGAGATGCAGGGGTGTTCTCGAGCGTCAACTTCGCTGGCGAGACGAAACTCATCGGCGTGCACGGCTCACTCACCCCCGACGAAATGCTCATTCCCGTCCTGATCGACTGACGCTCCTCGCTGGCCTTGGTTGGCTGTCCGTGCGACATGTCAGAATCACCCCGTGGCTGAGTTGACGTTCTGGACCGGAACGATGGATGCGGGCAAATCGACCCTGGCCCTGCAGACCAACTACAACCACGCATCGCGGGGCAAGGTGGGTCAGATCTTCACGTCTCACGATCGTGGTGGCGATGCGCAGGTGTCATCCAGACTCGGGTTGCACCATGCCGCGATGGAGGTCACCCCGGATCTCAACTTCTGGCACTTCGCGGTCGACACCCTCACGCATGGCGGACGGCTCGACTACCTGGTCTGCGATGAGGCCCAGTTCTACACGCCGACCCAGATCGAAGCTCTGGCCAAGATCGTCGATGAACTCCAGATCGACGTGTTCTGCTTCGGCATCCTCACGGACTTCCGCACGCGGCTGTTCCCCGGCTCTGCACGGTTGGTTGAGCTTGCCGATCGCACGGAGGTCCTACAGGTGGAAGCCTTGTGTTGGTGTGGCCGCAAGGCCACTCACAACGCCAGGACCGAAGACGGTGTCATGGTGACCGAGGGTGAGGTCATCGTGGTGGGCGATGTGGCACCACCTAGCGATCAGCCTCCCGAGGTCGCGTACGAAGTGCTGTGTCGCCAGCACCATCGGCGCAATCTCACCGCTGCCCGTGCCAGGGCAGTCTCACTGGGCGTCGAGCCCCTGCCCTTTGGATAGTTGAGCCGTCGGGTACGACTAGTCCCTCTTGCCGCCGAACATGATGTCGTCCCAGCTTGGCACCGATGCCCGACCTCGCGTCTTCGTGACCTCGCGCCGGGCAGGTTCGTCGTCGGAAGCGCGGATCCGCTCGGCGGTCTCGCTCAGATCAACGGTCGAGTCCTCGGCGGCAGGGTCCTCGCCGACCAGATCAAGGGCATCCTCGCCGAGGGGGAGCGAGTCATGCGCGGCCGCTGACTGTCGCCGCTGTCGTGCTTCCTCGAGGTCGTTGTGAACAACTCTGACGGCGGGCTCGTCTTCCTCGGTCGTGGCCTGCTCCTCGCCCACCAACCAGCGTGCCTCGTCGTTCTCGCTGGTGACGTAGTTTCCGGGTGCATCGAAGGCGAATCGCGCCGTGCCGGTCTCGCCGCCAACGGAGTACACCGCGGTCAGCATCCACCGACCGTCCTCGCGACGCCAGCTGTCCCAGACGACGGTGTCGGGGTCGACATGCTGGGGCCGCAGGTGCTCGGCAATCCCCATTTCAAGGGTGCGGCCGGTCTGTCCGGTCTGCTCACCGGTGCGGCGCAAGGACGCGCGCTGGGCCCGGTCGGCGATGTGTTCACGCTCGGCCAACACCGGAGCGGCGTACGGCATGATCGCCTCGACCGTCGTCTGGGCCGCCTTGGCGACCGTCTCTGGTGAGTCGCCGGCGCGGATGCGTGACTGGATGTCTCGGGGGCGGAGTGCGCTTTCCATCTGAATCTCCAACTGGCCGATTCGTGCGTGGTCGCCGCGTAGTGCGGCCCGAAGCGTGTCGTTGACGGTCAGCCTGAACTCCGACCCGTCGTCGCTGATCAACAGCAGTCGAGAACCGTCGGGACTCAACCCTGCGAGGCTGAGCTGGATCATCGTCCGTGACGCTCCTATGACTGAGATCTGTGATGCAGCCACCCGCTCATACCGGGACCGCTCCGGTGTTGCGACCCTACGCCAGACTTACCCCGGATCCGTGGACGTGAGAAAGTGTCGGGCATGCCTCCTGCGACCGAAATGCGCGAAGCCGACGTCATCATTGTGGGAGCCGGTCTGTCCGGGATGATCGCTGCCCGAGCCGTGCAGGCCGCGGGGCTCCAGCCGTTGATCCTCGAGGCCAGCGAGCGGGTGGGCGGTCGGATTCTGACCGAGATGGCGCAAGGCCTTCCCTTCGAGCTCGGCGCGCAGTGGATCGGCGACACTCATGAGCGGATGTTTCGGCTGGCAGCCGAGTTGGGCGTCGAGACCTATGCGACAGTACGACGAGGGCGAAACGTCCTACGACATAAACGGCTCCGGGGTGCTGAGGCAGGCCGAGTTCCACGACCGCTTCGCCCCCGAACTCGCAGGCCTCGAGGCGATGCTGCGGCAGACTCGACGAGTTGGCCGCCACCGTGCCCGTCGATGCGCCATGGGACGCGCCGCGGGCAGCCGAATGGGACGCCATCACCGCGGGCGCCTGGATCGACGCGCAAGGGCTTGGCCCCGTGGCCAGAATCCTGTTCGAGATCTGCTCGGTGGGCATCCTCGCCGTGCCGACGGTCGAGGTGTCGTTCCTGCACCTGCTGTTCACGATCCAGACCTGCGGCGTGACCGCGGAACTGTTCGCCGAATCCGAAGGCGGCGCCCAGACGACACGCTTCGTCGGCGGCACGAGCGAGATCCCGAATCGGTTGGCCGCGCTGCTCGCCGACTACATCGTGCTCGATGCATCCGGTGCAACTCATCGAGCACGCGGCCGATCGCGTGACGGTGCACTGCCGTGGGGGACTGGTGGCTCGCGGTCGACGCGTGATCGTCGCCCTGGCGCCGACGCTGGCCGGCCGGATCATGTACGACCCGCCGCTGCCCGGCGTGCGCGACCAACTCACCCAGCGGATGCCCCAGGCCTCGGCTATGAAGGCCTTCTTCGTGTACGACGAGCCGTTCTGGCGTGAGGACGGGCTCAACGGACAGCTCATCTCGGATCTCGGCCCGGCCCGGATGTCCAACGACACCTGCCTGCCCGGACGACGACCGTGGCGTCATCCTGGCGTTCCTCGAGGGTGAGCAGGCCCGCACGTTCGGGCGCTGGCCCGAGCCGGAGCGACGCGCGGCACTGACGGATCTGATGGTTCGACACTTCGGGCCGAAGGCGGCCAAGCCGACCCTCTACCTCGACGGCGAGTGGTCCAACCGGCAGTGGACCCGGGGTTGCTACAACGCCAACATGGGTCCACTCGTCTGGACGAACTTCGGCCCTGCGCTGGCCGAGCCGATCGGCGCCATCCACTGGGCGTCCACCGAGACCGCGACGTACTGGAGCGCCTACATGGAGGGCGCAGTCGACGCCGGCGAGCGGGCCGCCGGCGAAGTCATTGCTTCGGTAGGTTCGTGAGCCACGCGGCCATCACCGCAATGACGGCCGCGGCCAGCGGAACGTAGTAGGCCGGCGACGCGCCGTACTCGTCGATCACGATCCCGGCGATGGCCGCACCGGGCGCCAGCCCGGCCGAGATGCCGGTTTGCACGACCGCCAGACCCTCACTCAATCGCTCCGCAGGCACCGCCGCTTCGATCAGGGACATCGAGCCGATCAAGGTGGGCGAGATAGCGAAGCCGGCGACGAACAGGGCCGCCGCCATGACCGGGAGGTTGTCGATGAACGAGATCGGCACCAGCGTGACCACCAATCCGATCGTGCCCCACCGAACGCGATTGACCGGTCCGGACCGCCAGGTGATCGCGCCGACACCGACGCCGGAGACCAGACTGCCCAGGGACCACAACCCGAGAAGCACACCGGCGTACCGCGTCGCATCCGTGTTCCTCAGCGAAGGCCACCGTTGCCACCTCGGCCGCGCCGAACAACGCACCGAGGGCGAAGTAGATGACGGCCACAGCGCTGACGATGCGCCACGGCATGGGGCGCTTGTCATGCCCGACCGGACCGATCGCGATGTGCTGGCGGGGCCGTCGAGCGCAGTGCAGCGAAGGCGAATGTTCCGACCACTCCAGCAACCAGCGCGGTCACGAGACCGGCCGCCGGATGCACGGTGGTGGCGAGCAGGGTGACGAGGACCGGCCCGGCGATGAACACCACCTCATCGGCAACGCCCTCGACGGCATAGGCGGTCTGCACGGTCGTCGGATTCTGCAGGACATACGACCAGCGGGCACGGACACAGGCACCGACCTGGGGCAGCGCGGCGCCCGTCACCGCCGCCGTGAGGTAGATCGACCAGGTCGGCCAGTCCTCGAGGACGCCGACGGTCAGCAACGCCAGACCGAGCCCGAAGATCGAGATCACGATCGGCAGCACCAGTGGCTGGCCGTACTGATCCACCAACCGCCCGTGGACGATGGCGAACAGCGCATTCGCCAGCACGAAGACAGCCGCCACTGCGCCCGCCAGGCCGTAGGACCCGGTCTGTGTCGACACCAGGAGCACGATGCCGAGGGAGACCATCGAGATCGGCAGGCGCGCGACCAACCCGGTCGCGCTGAACTGCAGCGCGCCCGGTGTGGAGAGGACACGGCGGTACGGCGACAACATTGGCGCGAGCCTACGATGGGCGAGATGCGAAACGCCGATCTGGTCACCGATGCCGTTCGCGATCCTCGGCCGTACGACGCGGTGTTGCTGGTTTCGTTCGGCGGGCCCGAGAAGCCCGAAGATGTCGTCCCGTTTCTGGAGAACGTCACGCGCGGCCGTGGCATCCCTCGGGAGCGCCTCGTGGAGGTGGGGCAGCACTACTTCGAGTTCGGTGGACGGTCGCCGATCAACGACCAGAATCGCGCTCTCCTGACCGCGATCCGCGCAGACTTCGACGCCGCCGGACTGGACCTTCCGGTCTACTGGGGCAACCGGAATTGGTCGCCGTACCTCGTCGACACCATTCGCCAGATGCGAGATGACGGCATCACTCGCGCTGCCTGCTTCATCACGTCGGCCTACTCGTCGTACTCCGGGTGTCGGCAATACCGCGAGAACCTGGCGGCGGCTGTTGCGCAGGTCGAGAACGCGCCCCGGCTCGACCGACTGCGGCAGTACTTCAACCATCCGGGCTTCTTGGAGCCCACGGTCGACGCCACTGTCGCCAGCCTCGCCGGACTGTGCAGTCCCGCCTGAGCAGATCCGGGTGCTCTTCGTCACGCATTCGATCCCCGAAACCATGAACAGCACGAGCGGGCCGTCGGCGAGGGCTACACGACCCAGCACCACAGCGCGATGAGCGAGGTGATGACCGGCGTGGAGGAACAGACCGGAGTCGACTTCGCGCACGAACTGGTCTTCTGTTCGCGGTCCGGCCCGCCGACGATGCCGTGGCTGGAGCCGGATGTGAACGATCGGATCAAGGCGCTGGCCGGCGATGGTGTGACCGACCTGGTGCTCGTCCCGCTCGGCTTCGTCTCCGATCACATGGAAGTGATCTACGACCTCGACACCGAGGCTCTCGCGACGGCGGCCGAGTGCGGTGTCAACGCTGTGCGGGTCCCGACTCCCGGCGTCGACCCGCGGTTCGTGGCGGTCGTTCGTGACCTGGTCCTGGAGCGTGCTCGGGCCGAGCGGGGTGGAGAACCGGACCGAGCGACCGTGGGGAGACCTGGGTGCCTGGCCGGATCGATGCGCGGTCGGCTGCTGTCCGAACCCCCGGGTGGAGTTGCCGACTCTGGGCGGGCTCGACGAAGCGGCCGTTTCGTGACGTCCGTACGTACCCGAACTGCTGGCGCTGGCGGTTCAGGTGGCCCACGAGGCGGGCGACCTGATTCGAGTCGGCCGCGCCGAGGGTTTCCGGGTGACCGCCACCAAGTCGTCGATCACCGATGTCGTGACGGACCTGGATCGGGCCAGCGAGCAACTCATCCGCGAGCGACTGCTGGGCGCGCGGCCCGGTGACGGGTTCCTGCGGCGAGGAGGGCTCCTCCGACCCCAGCGAGAGTGGCGTGCGGTGGGTGGTCGATCCGATCGACGGCACCGTCAACTTCGTGTCCGGATTTCCTCAGTACGCCGTGTCGATCGGTGCCGAGATCGATGGCGTCGTGGTCGCGGGGGTCGTCCTCCACGTGCCCTCCGGGCCTGGCCTACACAGCGACGCTCGGCGGCGGTGCCTGGCGTGGTGGCGAGCGGCTGGGGATACCCGAGCGCAAGCCGCTGGCAGAGGCGCTGGTCGCGACGGGCTTCAACTACGACCGCGAGTGCGCCGGATCCAGGCCCAGGCCGCGGCACGACTTGCTTCCGCGAGATCGGCGACATTCGTCGATCTGGGGTCATGCGCCTTGGACCTTTGCCACGTCGCGGAGGGATGGTTTCATGCCTATGTCGAGGAGGGTGTGAACCCCTGGGACTACGCTGCCGGCGGCCTGATCGCTCGTGAATGCGGCGCTCGCACCGAATTGGGAACTGGAGCGGGCGGGATGACGTTGTTGATGTGTGCCCCTGAGGCTGGGTTCGAGGAGTTTCGCGACGCCGTGGTCGCGGCGGGTTTCTCCGCCGCTCAAGCCTGATCGGCAACGCTCGCCCCAGGGCAACTCGGAGACAACTGAGTCGGGAATACGACCACCAGGCGAGACGTTCTCGCGACACGGGGTTACGGGATGTGCATTGCGGCTCGCAATCGTGCACAATCTGCCCCGCCGAAGCGACTACTGCAACGGATGAGGAAGTTCACGGGAAGTGACCCACGATGGCGACTGATTACGACGCACCACGCAAGACCGAAGAAGAACAGAACGAAGAGAGCATCGAGGAACTAAAGGCACGCCGTCACGACAAGAACTCGGGCAAGGTTGACGAGGACGAGGCCGAGGCGGCTGAGTCTTTCGAGTTGCCGGGTGCAGACTTGTCCCACGAGGAGCTTGCCGTTGAAGTGCGCCCTCGACAAGACGACGAGTTCACCTGCATGACGTGCTTCCTGGTGCACCACCGCAGCCAATTGGCCGATCCGGTCACGCTGACCTGCCGCGACTGCGCCTGAGTCGGACTCGACCGGCTACTCGACCGGGGCTGACTTGACCGGTGCAGGTTTGACTGGAGCCGTGCGAACGTCGCATGTAACTCGCGGCTCGTGCGGGTGGCCAGCATCCGGGTGATGGCGAAAATCATGCCGCTGACGGCCGACCAGAGAACGGCCTCTTTGATGTCGGTGTCCGGGTTTGCCGGATTGTGTCGGCGGCTTCTTGCCGGTGGCGACCCGCCAGGAGGCAGACAGTCCCTTCTTGGCGAAGGCAGCAGCGATCACGGCAGCGATGGTCGCGAAATTCGTCCACATCACTTTCGGGACATTCGAGGACATCCGGGTCTCCTTCTGGGCTGGCGGCTATCGTATCGGGCTCAGCCGTTCGCGCGACTCAGCGCCTGGGCAAGTTCGTGTCGGCCGTCGGCTGCTCAGCAACCAGTAAGGCGCCGGATCGGCGGGGTCGGTGATCTCCACCCTGACACTCGTTCCGAGATAAGGGCGGACAAGCAGGAACGCCCGCGCATCGGCGTCGACGCCGGCGAGCCTGCGCGTTGCGTCGGCGTCCAGGGCAGTGGTCAGTCCGAGGTAACGCAGGTCGATGTGAGCACGACCGGCGCGCAGTTCGTCGTCGGTGATGACCACATCGACGGCGTACGACGTGAACGCGACCGCCATCGCAGCGAGGGCGAGCACGGTGATCAGCCAGGGCAGCCAACCGGGAACGGCGACGATCAGGGCCAGCCAGAGACTCGCGATCAGGAGTGTCCCTTGCACCCACCACCGCAGCGGCACCCATAGCCGCTCTTCGTACCGCGCTTCGCTCACAGACTTCTCCTAGGTCAAGCGGAAGCCTACGGCGGTGCGACTTCTACACTGACGCAATGACCGCCGAGCTCGAGGTAATGCTGTCCCGACTCGATGCGGGACTCCCGATCCCCGCGTATGCGCATCCTGGAGATGCCGGAGCCGACTTGGTCTCGGCGGTCGATCTGACGCTCGGACCGGGCGAACGAGCCTTGGTGCCCACCGGGATGGCGCTGGCGCTTGCCCGAGGGCTATCGTCGCCCTGGTCCATCCACGATCGGGACTGGCGGCGAAACACGGGGTTTCCATCGTCAACACACCAGGCACGATCGACGCGGGTTATCGAGGCGAGATCAAGGTTCTCCTGATCAACCACGATCGCGAGACTTCTGTGAGCTTCCAACGAGGAGATCGGATCGCGCAGCTGGTGATTCAACGGTTCGAACGGGCCAGATTCGTCGAGGTCGACCGGCCTTGCCGGAGTCCGTGCGTGGTGACGGCGGGTACGGTTCCACGGGTGGCTTCGGTCGCACCTGACCGAAGCAATGAGGAGAGCCGTGAAGTTCAGACGCAAGGGCGACGTCGAAGTGGTTGCCACGGAAGATGTCGGCGAGCGAGGCGCCCCCCGACGCACGGTCGGGCCCCTTCGACCTCAGCGACGTCGAGGGTGACGGGACGGATCGGGTGGACCTCGGATCGCTGCTCATCCCGATCATCCCGGATCGGGAGATCCGGCTTCAGTTCAAAGAGGCGACGCAGCAGGTGATCTCCGTCCAGATCGTCGGGCCCGACGGTGCGCGTGGAGATTCGTGCGTTCGCCGCTCCGCGCAACGGCGACCTCTGGAGCAAGGCGCGCGAGCAGATTGCCGCCGAGGCGGCGGATCGCGGCGTCGATGTGACCCAGCGGGACGGACAGTTCGGAATCGAGTTGATCAGCCAGGTCGCTGTCGACACACCCGAGGGTCCGTCCGTGATGCCGTCCAGACTGGTGGGAGTCAACGGAGATCGCTGGCTCTTGCGCGGGAGCTTCCTCGGGCAGCCGGCGGTGGAGCCGGAACTGTCCGCTGCCTGGGAGAGACCTTCGCGGCCGTTGTCGTACGGCGCGGGTCCCATGCCTTGCCCGTGGGCGATCCGTTGCCACTCAAACTCCCCCCGACGAAGTCCGAGACGTCACCCTCGGCGGACTAGGCTGGGTCCGTGTCACCAATTCGCAGTTCACTGAACCGATGGGCCAACAGCTCCGATCAGCATGCCGCCGATCTCCGCAAGACCCATGCCCACCACGAATGTGTCCCGATCAGCGAAGCGGCGGTGCGCCAACGGGTCAAGGTGCGCGGCACGCTGCGAACGGTGACGCTGCGTCCACGCGGCGGAGTTCCCGCCCTCGAGGCTGAACTGGACGACGGTTCCCAGGTGCTGACCGTGATTTGGCTGGGACGTCGCCGAATTGCCGGCATCGGCCCCGGCCGCGCGATCGAGGTCGAGGGTCGCATCGGTCTTCAGGGCAAGACGCGAGTGATGTTCAATCCTCGGTACGAATTGCGGTCCTATGTCTGAGCAGGACGTCAGCCGTAGACACCGTCGAAGCGGTGGTCAGGCAATCGCTCGCCAAGGCCTTGGGCGGCCGCCGAGGGATGATCGAGGCCGCGGTGCCGACGCTGCTGTTCACGATGACGTGGTTGATCACCAAGGAAATGCAACTGGCCCTGATCGTGAGCCTGACTGCCGCCTTGGTGATGTTGGCGCTCAGGCTGATCCAACGCTCGAGCGTGCAATTCGTCTTGAACGCACTGTTCGGGATCGGGATCGGCTGGTTGTTCGTCACCATGTCCGCGCGCTCGGGGGGTAGCGCCGATGATCAAGCCTTGGCGTATTTCCTGCCCGGCACTCCTCTACAACTCGGCGTACGCCGTCCTGTTGGGGCTCAGCGCGATCGTCGGGTGGCCGTTGGTCGGATTCATGGTCGGAAGTGTGACCGGCGATCCGACCGCGTGGCATCAGGACAAGCAGATCGTGAAGTTGTGCTCCAGGCTCACCTGGGTGTTGGTGGCTCCGTGTCTGATCCGGGTCGCGATCCAGGCCCCGTTGTGGATCGCCGGATCCACCGGAGCGATGGATGTGGACACGGTGGTCGCCATCCTGGCCATCTCGAAGATCGTGCTGGGGTGGCCGCTTCAATTGGCTGCGCTGGGCACCATGGTCTGGTTGCTGTCCGGCAATCGGACGCCGATCGCCGGTGGAGCGGCCGCTGCGGAAAGCTCAGCCGCCGTGCTCGAGGGGCGCGAGTAGCCGCTCCAACTCGTCCTCGACGTCGGCCCCGCAGACGAACAGCAACTCATCCCCGAGTTCGAGCGGCTGATCGTTGTCCGGTGAATAGACCTGCCCATCGCGAAGGATCGTGACGAGCGCTGCCCCGGTCGGGAAGGGAATGTCTGCCCGCGGGTTTGCCGACGTACGGAGAATCGTCGGGCAGGGTGAGTTCGACCAGGTTGGCGTTGCCCTGCCGGAAGGTGAACAGGCGCACGAGGTCACCGACCGTCACCGCTTCCTCGACAAGTGCGGACATGATGCGCGGAGTGGACACGTTGACGTCGACTCCCCATGCCTCCGTGAACAACCATTCGTTGTTGGGGTGGTTGACCCGGGCGACAGTCCGTGGCACCCCGAATTCGGTCTTGGCAAGCAGTGACGTCACGAGGTTCGCCTTGTCGTCACCGGTCGCGGCGATCACGACGTCGCACAGGTCGACCCGTGCCTCCTCCAACGATGACAACTCGCATGAGTCGGCCAGCAGCCAGTCCGCATTGGCCACGCGATCCGGCTTGATGGAATCGGGGTCCTTGTCGATCAGCAGCACCTGGTGACCGTTGCCGATCAGTTCTCGGGCGATGGAGCGTCCTACGGCTCCTGCACCGGCAATCGCGACGCGCATCTCGTCAGTGCTCCTCTGGGCCGGCGGCGATGGAGGCGTAGGCGAGGTCCGCATTCTCTTCGCGGATGACCAGATGCAGGAGGTCGCCCTCCTGGATCATCGTTTCACGCGTCGGCAACATGCCCTCGCCCAGTCGATCGATCCAAGCGATGCGGCTGCGGGTCTGTTCTTGGAAGTGCAAGGTCCGACGGCCGATCCACGGCTGCGGGGCGGCCACCTGGTCGACGCGGATGGTTCCGGAAGGATCTCGGAAGTCAGGTTCGGTTCCTGCCGGAAGGAGGCGGCGAAGGACCTGGTCGGCGGTCCACTTGACCGTCGCCACCGTCGTGATGCCGAGGCGCTGGTAGACCTCGGCGCGGCCGGGATCGTAGATCCGGGCAACGACCTGCTGGATGCCGAACGTCTCACGAGCCACTCGGGCGGCGATGATGTTGGAGTTGTCGCCGCTGCTCACCGCGGCGAAGGCCTCCGCCCGTTCGATGCCGGCCTTGGTCAAGACGTCGCGATCAAATCCGTAGCCGGTGACCTTGTCGCCGTTGAACGACGGCCCCAGGCGCCGAAACGCGTCGGGCTCGTTGTCGATGATGGCGACGGTGTGATTGCGATCTTCGAGACTGCGCGCCAACGTCGACCCGACTCGGCCACAACCCATGATCACGACATGCACAGCAGAACCGTATCCCAGAGCCAGCGATCCCTTCGGACTGCTCACCGTCACCGGTGGCTTAGGCTGTCCTGCTCGTGGGCGTCGGCGACATTTCCAAGCGGATATTGCTGGGCCGCAAGTTGCGCAGTTCCCAACTCGGCGAGACCCTGCTGCCCAAGAAGATCGCGCTACCGGTGTTCGCCAGCGACGCCCTGTCCTCGGTCGCGTATGCCCCTGACGAAGTCTTCCTCATGCTCAGCGTGGCCGGAGCCTCGGCGTACGTCTGGTCGTGGAAGGTCGGCATCGCCGTCGCCGTCGTGATGCTCACCGTGGTGGCGTCCTACCGACAAACGGTTCACGCGTATCCATCCGGTGGTGGCGACTACGAGGTCGCGACCGTCAACCTGGGTCGCAATGCCGGGATCACGGTCGCGGCCGCACTGTTGGTTGACTATGTGCTCACCGTGGCGGTGTCCATCTCGTCCGGTGCGCAGTATGCCGCCGATGCGTTGCCTGCCCTGGAGGGCCATGAGCCGTTGGTGGCGACGATCCTGGTCGTGGTGCTCACCACCCTGAACCTTCGGGGTGTTCGGGAGTCGGGCACGTTCTTCGCCATTCCGACCTATGCCTTCATGGTTGCGATCCTGGGCATGTGTGCCTTCGGGTTCTTCCGCTTGATCAATGGCGATCTGCCGGATGCGGAGAGCGCCGGCTTGACGATTCTCCCGAAGGAGGGCTGGGAGGACCCCCTGACCACTCTGGGGCTGGTCATTCTCTTGGCGAGGGCCTTCTCCTCGGGATGTGCTGCCCTGACCGGTGTTGAGGCCATCTCGAACGGCGTACCGGCCTTCAAGAAGCCCAAGAGCAAGAACGCAGCCACGACGCTGCTGCTGCTGGGCCTGATCGCCATCACGATGATGATGAGCGTGATCGTGCTCGCCAACCAGATGCACATCAAGTACGTCGAGGGTCACGAACTCGAGCGTCTGGTCAACGATTCGGGCGTTCCGGTCGCGAGCCAGAACGCCGTGATCTCCCAGATCGCCAAGGGAGTCTTCGACGGCTTCAGTCCCGCCTTCTACTTCGTGATCACGGTGACCGGCCTGATCCTGGTGTTGGCCGCCAACACGGCCTTCAACGGCTTCCCGGTGCTCGGGTCGATCCTGGCGCAGGACGGCCTTGCCCCCCGGTCGCTCGGATCCCGTGGTGACCGGCTGGCCTACAGCAACGGCATCGTGTTCTTGGCCGTCATGTCGATCGTGCTGATCGTGGCGTTCGACGCCGAGACGACAAGGTTGATCCAGCTCTACATCGTTGGTGTGTTCGTGTCCTTCAACCTCAGCCAACTCGGCATGATTCGGCACTGGACGAGATTTCTGCGCACTGAGACCGATACCTGCGGAGCGCCGCCGGATGATGCGATCGCGGGCGATCAACACCTTCGGGCTCTGCATGACCGCCGTCGTGCTGGTGATCGTGCTCGTGACGAAGTTCCTGTCGGGTGCCTGGATCACGATCCTGGCCATGATCGTGTTCTTCATGATCATGCGCGGAATCGGCAAGCACTATGCCTCCGTCGAGGAGGAGTTGATCGCCGACGAGGACGACAAGGTCATGCCGACGCGCGTGCACGCGATCGTGCTGACCTCCAAGCTGCACAAGCCCACTCTGCGAGCGCTGGCCTTCGCCAAGGCCGCGCGGCCCAACGTCCTGGAGGCGGTGACCGTCTCGATTGATGAGGAGGCGACGAATCGTCTGCTCGACGAATGGGACGAACGCAACATCGACATTCCACTGAAGGTCCTCCACTCGCCGTACCGCGAGGTGATCAAGCCGATCGTCGACTACACGATCGAGATCCGGAAGGCCAACCCCCGGGGCGTGGTGGCGGTCTACGTGCCGGAGTACGTCGTGGGGCGTTGGTGGGAGCAGTTGCTGCACAACCAGACCGCCCTTCGACTGAAGGCCCGGTTGCTGTTCGCCTCCGGAGTGATGATGATTTCGGTGCCATACCAACTCCGTTCCTCGGAACTCCTGCGCGAGCGTGAACGTCGCGAAGAGGCCAGGGCTCACGTCGGGCGACGTACGCCGCGGTCGGGTCGCAGCCCGACGACGAGGACTCGTGAGGCCACGGGCGCCGAGAAAGCGCAAGTCGCGCGGGCGGTCCTTGCGTCGGGGAACGATTCGAGGGCCGTGGTCGATGGCGTTGCCCATGGTGGGCACTTCATCGTTCGGCTGAACATTTCTGATTCGCCGGAGCCGGCCACGCGCGTCGTCTTCACGCGCCATGCGTTGCCGGGTGAGCGGGTGATCGTCGAGATCACGGAGGGCACCGACGGTGACCGATTCTGGCGAGGCGACGCCGTCGAGGTGCTGGAGGCATCTGCCGGATCGAGTGATCCCGGGCTGCCCTGTCGCCGGCCCGGGGCTGTGTGGAGGCTGCGACTTTCAGCACGTGACCTTGCCGCGACAACGCGAACTCAAGGCGGATGTGGTGCGCGAGCAGTTGTCCCGGTTGGCTGGCCTGGACGTGCCCGTCGTAGTCGAGGCAGTGCCGGGTGATCGCCAGGGGCTTCGTTGGCGGACTCGGGTTCGCTTCGCCGAGACCGAGGACGGGCAGCGGGGGATGCGGGCACATCGATCGTCTCGGGTAGTGCCGGTTGACGACTGCCTGATCGCGATCCCGCGATCCGTCGAAGGGTCTTCGCCGGGCGACCGCTCGTCGGTCGTCGAGCTTGTCGAGACCACTCACGGATCCCACGAGTTCGGTCATGCCGCAGACGGCTTCTGGCAGGTGCATCCGGGCGCACCCAAGGTGCTCGTCGAGACCGTGATGGACCTACTTCGACCGCAACCCGGCGAGCGTGCCCTGGATCTCTACTCGGGCGTCGGCCTGTTCGCCCGCTTCCTGGCCGAAGCGGTGGGGGAGCGCGGACGAGTCGTCGCCATCGAAGGTGACCGCGAGGCCGCTCGCCATGCGCGCGAGAACCTCAACGGCAGCCCCAGCAAGACCAAGGTCACCTGCGGGAATGTCGCGGCGGTGCTCAAGGCGGAGTACGACGAACCGTTCGACCTCGTCGTACTCGATCCGCCCCGCGAGGGCGCCAAGCGTGCGGTGGTCGACCAGATCGTGGATCGGGCTCCGCGCGCAGTCGCGTACGTCGCCTGCGATCCCGGCTGCACTGGCGCGCGACGTCGCGATCTTCGCCGAACACGGGTATCGGCTTGAAGGCGACTCGAGCCTTCGACCTCTTCCCGATGACCCATCACGTGGAGTGCGTCGCACTGTTGACGCGGGGTGGGTGGGCCAGCGGCGGTGGCTGAATTCCGAGTTGAGCGGCGCGCGGCGCCGGAGGATGTGCGACGGATCCTGTCGGCGTTGCCGAATTGGTTCGGCATTCCCGAGGCGAATGAGCACTACGTCCAGTCGGCCGCGGTGCTTCCGAGCTATGTAGCGCTCGATTCGGACGGGTTGGTAGTGGGCATCGCGCTGGTCAAGCGCGACTATCCGGAATCTGCGGATCTCAATCTGATCGCCGTGGACCCCGCGCATCACCGGTCGGGCGTTGGCTCTGCCCTCGTGACCGCGATCGAGGCTGACCTTGCGGCTGACGGCGTACGACTGTTCCAGGTGCACACGGTCGGGCCGTCCTACGATGACGAGTACTACGCGCTGACGCGGGAGTTCTATCGGGCACTCGGCTTCTTGCGACTGCGGGAGTTCCCCCGCCTCGAGTGGGACGGGCCGACGCTCGTTCTCGTGAAGCCACTCATCGATCCCCGTGGCGGGAGCGATTAACACCTCGAATCACGAATTCGAGGTGCCGAACACTCCCGCCAGGGGGTAGGTGGGAAGGTTGGACTAGGCAGTCTGGACGATGTATCTTGATATCAAGATACTTTGGATGAGGGAGATGGCGAATGGCCAGTCAGAACAGTTTCGACGCGCTCAGCGAACTTGACGTCAACGGCACGGCGTACCAGATCTATCGGCTCGCCGCGGTCACGGGCGATGGCCTCGACGTCGAGAGCCTGCCCTTCTCCCTGAAGGTCCTGCTGGAGAACCTGCTGCGCACCGAGGACGGTGCCAACATCACCGCCGACGACATCCGCGCTCTGGCCGGTTGGGATGAGACCGCAGATCCGGACAAGGAGATCCAGTTCACGCCGGCGCGCGTGATCATGCAGGACTTCACCGGCGTGCCGTGTGTCGTCGACCTGGCCACGATGCGTGAGGCGATGGCCGATCTCGGCGGCGATCCCGCGAAGATCAACCCGCTTGCGCCGGCCGAGATGGTCATCGACCACTCCGTGATCGCCGACGTCTTCGGCCGCGCTGGAGCGTTCGAACGGAACGTCGAGATCGAGTACGAGCGCAACCGCGAGCGCTACCAGTTCCTCCGTTGGGGCCAAGGCGCCTTCGACGACTTCAAGGTGGTGCCGCCGGGCACCGGCATCGTGCACCAGGTCAACATCGAGCACCTGGCCCGGGTCGTCTTCACACGGCCGGACGGTGACGGTGGCGTGGTCGCCTACCCCGACACGTGTGTCGGCACCGATTCGCACACCACGATGGTCAACGGCATCGGCGTCGTCGGCTGGGGCGTCGGAGGCATCGAGGCCGAGGCAGCCATGCTCGGCCAGCCGGTTTCCATGCTGATCCCGCGTGTGGTCGGCTTCAAGCTGAACGGCGACCTGCCAGAAGGTACGACGGCAACCGACCTGGTCCTCACGATCACCGAGATGCTGCGCGCACACGGAGTTGTCGGCAAGTTCGTCGAGTTCCATGGTCCGGGTGTCTCGGCTCTGCCGCTGGCGAACCGAGCCACGATCGGCAACATGAGCCCGGAGTTCGGATCGACGATCGCCGTCTTCGGCATCGATGGCGAAACCATCAAGTACCTCAAGCTGACCGGTCGCGACGAGCAGCAACTGGCGCTGGTCGAGGCGTACGCCAAGGAGCAGGGCCTCTGGCACGACCCGAGCGACCCGGCGTACGTCGAGCCGCGCTTCTCCGAGAAGCTCGAGCTCGACCTCGGCACGGTCGTCCCAAGCCTCGCCGGACCGAAGCGGCCGCAGGATCGGGTGCCGTTGTCCAACGCTGCTGAGGCCTTCGCGGGCGAGTTGCCGACGTACACGACGAATCCGGGTGTGTCCGTGCCGGTGAAGTTGGCCGACGGATCGTCCTTCGACCTCAAGAACGGCGCCGTCACGATCGCGGCGATCACCTCCTGCACGAACACCTCCAACCCGTCAGTGATGATGGCGGCGGGCCTCTTGGCGAAGAAGGCCGTCGAGAAGGGCCTCGAGCGCAAGCCGTGGGTCAAGACGACCCTGGCACCTGGCTCGAAGGTCGTTTCGGAGTACTACGAGCGCGCCGGGCTCACGCCGTACCTCGACAAGCTCGGCTTCAACCTTGTCGGCTACGGATGTACGACGTGCATCGGCAACTCCGGCCCGATCATCCCCGAGGTGTCGGCCGCCGTTCAGGCCAATGACATGGCCGTCGTCTCGGTGCTGTCGGGCAACCGCAACTTCGAGGGCCGCATCAACCCTGACATCAAGATGAACTACCTGGCTTCGCCGCCGTTGGTGGTCGCCTACGCGCTGGCCGGATCGATGACCATCGACCTGTTCAAGGATCCGCTGGGTCAGGACGCTGAAGGCAACGACGTGTTCATGCGCGACATCTGGCCCACCGCGGCCGAGGTCGAGGAGGTCATCGGTCAGGCGATCAACTCCAAGATGTTCGGCGACAGCTACGTCGACGTGTTCGCCGGAGACGCCACCTGGCAGTCGCTGCCGACACCGGAGGGCAAGACCTTCGACTGGGACGAGGACTCGACCTACATCCGCAAGCCTCCCTACTTCGACGGCATGCCGGACGAGCCGGTGCCGGTCACGGACATTGCCAACGCTCGTGTTCTGCTGAAGCTAGGCGACTCCGTCACGACCGACCACATCAGCCCGGCCGGCGCGATCAAGAAGGATTCGCCGGCGGGTCGCTATCTCGCCGAGCACGGCATCGATGGTCGCGACTTCAACTCCTATGGCTCGCGTCGCGGCAACCACGAGGTGATGATCCGAGGCACCTTCGCCAACATCCGGCTTCGCAATCAGTTGGCACCGGGCACGGAGGGTGGGTTCACTCGCGACTTCACATTGCCCGACTCGCCGGTATCGACGGTGTACGACGCCTCGGCGAACTACCAGGCAGCCGGCACGCCGCTCGTCGTACTGTCCGGCAAGGAGTACGGCTCCGGCTCGTCGCGCGACTGGGCGGCCAAGGGCACGGCGTTGCTCGGCGTCAAGGCGGTCATCGCTGAGTCCTATGAGCGCATCCACCGGTCGAACCTGATCGGCATGGGCGTTCTTCCGCTGCAGTACCCCGCTGGCCAGACCGCCGAGACGCTGGGCCTCACCGGCGAGGAGACCTTCTCGTTCACCGGTGTCACCGAACTCAACGAGGGCCGGATCCCTCAGACCGTTCACGTCGTGGCCGGGGTCGGTGGAGTTCGATGCCGTCGTCCGGATCGATACTCCTGGAGAGGCGAACTACTACCGCAACGGCGGCATCATGCAGTACGTCCTGCGGAACCTGCGCAAGGCATAAATCAGACTCACGGCGTACCCCACCTTTCGGGACCTTCGCGGCGTACTCCTCGGTGTGAGGATGTCGAGAAGGGGGAGCAGTGAGCGATCTGCACGAACGCCTTGAGCGCCTAGCCGAGGGCGCCCCACGAAGCGTGCCTTCGAGCGACCTGTGGCTCCGTGGTCGCAGGTATCGCCAAAGAAGGACGTTTGCCCAGATGTTGGTGGGGCTCGAGCTGCCTTGTGCTGATGTTTGCCGTCGGCTCGACCTGGTTCGACCTCACTCCGAACAAGCAACAGGCTGGCTCCGACCCGGCTAGCAAAGCCTGGCTGCCTGATGAACTGTTCACCCCGAGCCCATGGCTGCGAAGCACCACTGACCGTGACGGTCCGCCTGGCCGCCTGATCGCCGTGGTGCCCGGAGAACACAAGATCCCTCTTCTCAAGTCGAGCAAGGCTTCTATGGCGTCTCGGCGGAGACGGGTGAGTACCGATTCCTTGATCTCCTCGACCTTGCCCAGACCGCAGCGATCAGCCTGTCTCCGGACGGGACCAAGGTGGCCTATTGGCTGGCAAGCCCACAGGTGAGTGGTTTTGTTGATGGATTTGCGGTCTACGACGCCAGCACTGGAGAGCTTCTACCGCGAATCGATTGAGAGCAGGTTCGGGCTGGTAGGGGAGGGCTTCGGATGGACCCAGGACACGGTTTGGGTCCAGTACTCCGAATTGACCAAACCCCCCACCAAGAGCGGTTGGTCCGCGAACCAGGCACCGACTCTGATCAAGAACCTGGTCGACGGAGACGACCAGTGCCGACCCAGTTGGCTCCCTGGACCTGAGCGGAAGCACGAGCAGCAGCGCCGGCTTGGTGTCAAACCGTCGCCAGGGTTTCACGGTGGTGGATCCCACGGACCCGAGCGAACGCACCCGCTATCGGGCAACGATCCAGGTCAATCCCTCGCCGGTGCTGTCGACCGATGGCACGAAAGTGGCTGGCTTGAGATCTTCGAATGTGTCCGGTGACGGCGAGCCGCTGGTGCTGGGCAGTGTGCCAACGGACGGCACCCGAGTCGTGATGACAGAGCTGTCTGGAGTCAAGGGATTCCAGGTGTACGGCTGGCAGGACGACACCCACGTGATGGGGATCTTTGCCAGCAAACCCACCGTTGAAAGCCTCAACGTAGAAACCGGTGAAACAACGCAGGCGGTGAATCTGTCCGACACGTTGGGAGGTGCTCTCCTCGCTACTGACTCTGCTCGGCTCACCGATCCGCGCAGGAGTCGAGCCGCAGGCTCCTCCCAACCCTTGGAACCTCATCGCCGTGCGCTGGTGCTGCCGCAGGACTCGGACTGTGGATCTGGCGGCGACGTGTCAGGGTTTGATGCCACGAGGGACGACTTCGAGGAGTTCGTGGCGGCGCGAATGTCGAGCCTGTTGCGGACGGCGTACCTATTGACGGGTGATCACCACGACGCACAGGACCTCGTCCAGGTGGCACTCATCAAGTCGATGCCGCATTGGCGGCGCATCTCGGGTGCGCCGGATGCCTATGTACGCCGGGTGATGGTGAACGAGAACATCTCGCGGTGGCGTCGTCGACGCTGGCGGGAGGTGCCGACCGACGCGCTACCCGAGACCGCGGCCGCGGACGATCCGGAGGATCAGAGTGCGTTGCGAACGGCTCTGCAACGGCTCGCTCCAAGGCAGCGGGCGGTCATCGTGCTGCGCTACTTCGAGGAACTGACCGAGGCCGAAACCGCCGCCGCAGCTCGGCATTAGTGTTGGGACCGTGAAGTCGCAAGCCCGGGACGCGTTGACGCGGCTGAAGGCCGGCGGGCCGCTTGATTGATCTGGGCGGGACTTCGGTCCTGCTGCTGGTGGTGCTTGCTGCCGTCGTACTCCTCGGAGCGCTGGTGCAGTCCGTCGTCGGTCTCGGCCTGGGGTCTGCTCGTCGCTCCGGTGACGGCCATCGTTCATCCGGCCTGGGTGCCGGTGTTGCCCCTGTGGCTCGCCCTTCTCGTCGCGGGTGTGATGTTGCGTGGGGAGTGGCGGCGCATCGACTGGCGCGTGCTCGCGTGGATGCTGCCCGCGCGGATCCCGGGGACGGTGATCGGGGTGTGGTTGGTCGTTCATTTCACCGAGCCGCAGCTGGAGATCGCGATCGCGTTGATGGTGCTGGCCGGCGTGCTCGTGTCAGTGCGTACGACCGACGTGCCCGTAATCCAGCGACGATGCTCGCGGCCGGCGTGACGTCGGGTGCCACAGGAACGGCGACGTCCGTCGGGGGCCCGCCGATCGCCTTGCTCTTGCAGCACCGCCAGGCCGCCGAGATGCGGTCGACCATGTCGGTGTTCTTCTTCGTCGGTGCCATCATCAGCCTGGTCGGCTTGGCAACCGCGGGCGAGGTGTCGGCAGAAGCGAGCAGGGTGGCTCTGCTGATGGCGCCGTTGGTCTTCGTGGGGTTCTGGATCGGTTCGCGGATCCGTGGGCGCCTTCCACAGGAGCGACTGCGGGCCGCGGTGCTGTTGACGTGCGTGGTCGCCGCCCTTGCCCTGTTGCTGCGTGCGGTCACCTGAGCCTGCTGAGAGGATTCGATGATGGACTCTGAAGTGCTCACCTTTCGGACCGGGCGCTCCGAGGTGGTGCTCGACATCACCGCCGAGTGCGCCGAGTTCGCCCGCCGACACCACGAAGGGCTGCTTCACGTCTTCGTGCCGCATGCGACTGCGGGCATCGCCATCTTGGAAACGGGTGCCGGCAGCGACAGCGACCTCTTGGCCGCACTCGCCGATCTCCTCCCGGCCGATGATCGCTGGCGACATCGGCACGGCTCGCCGGGTCATGGACGCTCGCACGTGATGCCCGCGATCATCCCGCCGTACGCCACGGTTCCCGTGCTCGGTGGTCGGCTCGCACTTGGCACCTGGCAAAGCGTGTGCCTCGTCGACCTCAATATCGACAACACCGAGCGCGACGTACGGCTGTCGTTTCTTCCTGGATGAGGTCGCCTCGGTAGTTTTGCTCCCGTGACGGTGCCCGAGGTTGAACGCTCAACCGCCGAACCCAGCCCAAAACGACGTCGGGCCGCTCCCATATTCGTCAGCTTGCTGGCGGCTGCGTTGGTGCTCGGCGGCGCATTGGCGATCCCAGTGCTGCTGGACTCCGACGACGCTGGCGGCGAGCCGGAGACGGCAGAGGCCTCACTGGCGGCGGTTCAGAAGTTCGAACTCGCGCCCCCGAAACACGTTCGTGGTCGCGTCGCCTATGCCCAAACTCCGCCCGTCGGTGGTGACCACACGACGCGTGGCTGGAGTGCGGACGCTACGACGAGCCGCTCCGCAACGAGAACGCCGTACACGATCTGGAGCACGGGACGGTGTGGATCACCTATCGTCCCGACATGTCGGAAGCCGACGTTGCCCTGCTGGCAGACTCGCTCCCGCGAGAGGGCATCATGTCGCCTTACGTCGGGCTGACGGCCCCGGCGGTTGTCACCGTATGGGGGATCCAGTTGGAACTCGAGGGTGCCGATGACCCGCGCCTGGGTCTCTTCCTGGACGAGTACGGCGACGGCGCGTCCGCGCCGGAGTCGAATGCGTCGTGTGAGGGCGGAGCGGGCAATCCTGTGCGAGAAGGCCTGGACGCCTAGCCCAGCAGTCGCCGTGCCAGATCGATGTGGAATCTCACAGACAGCAACAAGTCGTCGACGTGCACTCGTTCGTCGGCGTTGTGATAGCCCGTGGCAAGCACATCTGGTGGCGTCGTCATGAACGGACTGAAGCCGTACGCCGCGGTGCCCCGCGCCAGCCGCAGGAAACTGGAGTCGGTGTAGCCCGTGCACAACATCGGTAGCAGTCGGGCAGCAGGATCTTCCTGAGCCAGGAACGCGGTGATGGCGTCAGGCAATGCCCCCACTGAAGGTGAGGCACTCCCGAGGACCATGTCGTCCGGCCACTCCAACTCGAACGGAACGTCAGTGCCCAGCCGTGATCGGACCGTCGCCTCGATCTCATCACGCCCGACACCGGGGAGGATGCGGCAATCGAGATCGGCCCAGGCGCGAGCAGGCATCACGTTGCGTGCGGCCGAGCCGCCCAGCATCGTCGGAGCCATCGTCGTACCCGTCAGACTCGGAAGGATGTGCGCCAATACCGGGTTGAGAACGCTGGCCTCGGCGATGGCCGCTGCCACCTCCCCCTCGACCGGATGGCCGAGCAGAACCTCGATCGTATGTCGCACCATCGGGTTCCAGGCGGTCTCGGCGCCCCCTTGCCCGATGCGAGTCAACAGGGTCGCGAGATGGGGCACGGCGTTGTCGCCGATCGTTGGCATCGAGGCGTGACCCGCTTCGCCGAGCGGCGACCAACCGGACCGGCTGCGTTCCCTTCTCACCCATGGACATGTCGACGACTATTCGTCCGTCAGCCAACTCGTAGCGAGCGCCGCCACCCTCGTTGATCGCGAGGTCTGGGTCGATGTCCGGCCGCGTTTCGAGCAGCCATCGCATCCCCACGTCGGCAGCGCCGTCCTCCTCGTCGGCAACGGCGATGAACCAGAGGTCGCCGCGCGGTTGGAACCCGCTTCGCGCCAGTTCCGCCATCGCGACTGCCCGGGCGGCAACCTCGTTCTTCATGTCGATGGCGCCTCTGCCGAACAGATAACCGGCATCGTCGATCTCAGCGGCGAAGGGTGGGTGGGACCAATCCCGCGGGTCGGCCGGCACGACGTCTAGATGACCGACGAACGCCAGTGATTCTGCAGTCGGGATCCGAACCGGGTATCCGCGCGACGAGATTGGCGCGATCGGACCTGTCTGGCGACCAGCTCACACTTCACCCCGGCATCGCTGAGGTAGTCGGCAAGCAGTTGCGCCACAGGAGTCTCGTTGCCGTTGGTGCTGTCGATCCGAATGATCGCCTGGGTCAGTTCGGTGACCTCGTCGTGGAGGTCGCTCACTCGGCGCGACCCGTCGATTGCGGTTCGACACGCCGCGATTTTGGCTGCATTTGCGACGGGTCACCGAGTTTGGAGATCAGCCAGGCGTAGACCTCGGCCTCGTAGGCCAAGTGGCCGACGCGTCCGGACGGGCCCACATGTGCGCCGGCGCCCGTCTCGACGCGGAACAGGCAGCGCGGCGACCACTCCGGATCGGTGGCACGGAGCGAGGCGACCCACTTCGCGGGTTCGCGCACCATCACCCGAGGATCATGCAAGGCGCCGGTGACGAGTAGGTCGGGCCGACTGCCGGCCGGTGGGAGGTTCTGCATCGGGTCGTAGGCCGACATCCAATCGAACTCCTTGCGGACCCGTGGGTCCCCCCACTCCTCCCATTCGGTGGCGGTGAGCGGAGTCGTCTCGTCGAACATCGTGGTCACGACGTCCACGAAGGGGACCTCCGCCAGCACCGCACACCAGCGTTCGGGGCGTTGACTGAAGACGACCGCCTGCAACAGGCCGCCGGCGCTGAGTCCCCGGGTGGCGATCCGAGCACCATCCACGAGACCGGAGGAAGCCAGGCCGTCCGCGACGGCCACGTGGTCGTCGAAGGTGTGCTGTTTGGCGGCCAGTTTGCCGTCGAGGTACCACTGTCGCCCACCTTCACCGCCACCTCGGATGTGGGCGTAGACATACACGACACCGCGATCCAGCAGGACAGGAAGGCCGGGATCCCACTCGGGTTCGAAGACCGCCTCGTAGGAGCCATAGCCATAGACGAGACAGGGCGCGGTGCCGTCCAGCGGTGTGTCGCGATGGCGCATGATCGTCGCCGGAACCGGAGTTCCGTCGGCGGAGGGGAACGTGCGCTGCTCGGTCAGATACAAGACGGGGTCATACCCAGGCGCCTCGGCACGCAGGAGTTCGGTTCGCTCGCCGGTGGCCAGGTCAACCGAGGACCAGACCTCGGGATGGAGCCACGACTCATCGTGGACGTGATGGCGTCGACGTCGTACATCGGGTTGCGGGCGAGCGACACCTCGCCGGCGGGTAGATCGCTGGTGAGCGTATGCCCCTGCGGGAGGATCCGGAGCGCCGTCGTGCCAGCCGTGCGGAGCGTCACCACGATGGCGCCGGAGAACGCGTCCGCCCGCATCAGGCGCTCGTTCGGATTCTCGGGGATGAGCTCGGTCCAGGTGGACCAATCCTGATTCGCCGAGCCGGGCACTGGAGCGGTCATCAATCGGAACTCGACGGCACCGTCGTTCGTGACGATCAACAGGTCGGCCGATCCGTCCGCCAGGCGCCGATGCTCTGCCCGATAGCGGACTCCGCGCCGCCGACTGCCGATGGAACGCGGCGTGCCCATCGGCTCGTGGGCATCCAGGAACCATGACTCGCTGGTGCTGTTGGATTCGCTCCACATGATGATGGCGTCGCCCGAGCGCGTGGCTCGGAGGTTCAGCTCGAAGCGATCATCGGGCTCACTCAGCACTCTGACATCGTCGTTGGCCGGCGTACCGATTCGGTGCCGCCAGATCTCGCACGGTCGGTAGGCCTCGGTCGTGCACCGTGTAGAAGAAGTACGACGAGTCAGCACTCCAGGCGCCGCCGTAGTACGTCCGTGGGATCTCCTCGACATCTAGACCAGTACGCAGATCTCGGAAGCGCATCCGGAAGACCTCATCGCCGGTTGTGTCGACCGAGTAGGCCAGCCAGTTCTCGTCCGGACTCACCATGGTCAGACCCAGATCGAGATATCCGCTGTCGTCCGCGAGGGATCCGAAGTCGAGCAGCGTTTCTGGAGAATTGCCTAAGAAAGCGTGTTTTTCGTTGGACTTGGGTGCCTCGGTAGAAGAAATTGTCGTAGATTGTGTCAACGGACAGATTATTTTCGCGTATCAGTTGTGCGTAGTCACTTCCGGTCTGGTGCTGGGTGTAGTAGGAAAACCTCATACGCTTCCAGTTGACTGATCGTTCAACGGCTGGAAGACGCGCCACCATCTCGGCTTGCAAGTCAGAGATCAGAGGGGCCAGATGGGCGCACGACGCGTCGTAGAAGGCTCGTTCCGAGGCAAGATAGGCCAGGAATTCAGGAGAGGTTGCATCATGCATCCAGTAGTACGGGTCCGATCGAACGACCCCGTGTTGGGAGTGTTCGCGAGGCTGCGGGCGGGCGACTGGAGGTTGGGCACGGGCTGCTCACGGGCGCAAACGTACCCCCGGACGCCTGGTTGTTGCAGCCGCGCTTGCTGCTGTCCTCGGCCACCATGGGCGCATTTGCCAGCGACGACTGCCTCTGCCCAGAGTGCCGACCGGAGGATTCGACCTTCACCGTCGGACTCGACAACGAGGTCGATTCCTTCAACCCGTTCCTCGGCATCGAGGCTCCGTCGTACGAGATGTGGGCGCTGACCTACGACCGCCTCGTCAACTACGACATGGAGACCATGGCAGCCGATTCCGGGCCTGGCGGAGTCTTGGGAGACCTCACCGGACGGCCTCACCGTGGACCTTCAAGATCCGAGACGACGTCATGTGGTCGGACGGTGAGAAGCTGACCGTCGGCTGACGTGAAGCACACCCTGGACCGGATTGTTGACAAGGGTCCTGAGGCGGCGACGTGGGGTTCGTAGTCTCAGCGGTGTCACTGAAGTGTTGCGCGCCGGATGACACGACGGTCGTGCTCGAATCTCAAGAAGGTAAATGCGGTCGCTGCCTCACCTGCGATGTCCCGATCCTGCCTGAGCACATCTGGAAGGACGTTTCCGAAGAAGGCGGTCAAGACCTACGCGGCCGAACCGGAAGACGGTCCCGTCATCGGATCCGGTCCCTTCCGCCTGGTCGAGGGCGAGGCGGGTGGTTCCATCTACCGCTTCGAGAAGAACCCGGACTACTGGGGTGGCGTGCCGTACTTCGATGAGGTGATCTTCCGCGTCTACAAGGCGAAGGACCCACAGATCCAGGCCCTGATCGCCGGAGAGATCGACTTTGCGGAGAACCTGTCCGCTATCCAAGTCGACGAACTCAAGAGCCGAGAGGGCATCACAGCCATCAACGGCTTGTCGCCGGGCTTTGACGAGATCGCGTTCAACACCGGAGCGGTGGATCTGGACACCGGCGAACCGCTCGGCGACGGCAACCCCGCCTTGCAGGATCCCAAGTTCCGAGTGGCGCTGGGCCACGCGCTGGACCTCGAAGTCATCAAGGAGAAGGTCTACTACGGAGCGGGCATCGAGGGAGACAGCATCGTGCCGCCGACGTACGCCAGCTTCCGATGGGAGCCATCGGATGAGGAGCGCGTTACGTTTGACCTCGAGAAGGCCGGCCAATTGCTCGACGAAGCCGGCTACACAGTTGGCGACGATGGCAAGCGCACGATGCCGGACGGCAGCCCGCTCGAACCCTTGCGCCTCTACGCTCGGGCCGATTCTGAGACCTCGTTGAAGTCGTTGACGTTCTTCTCGGAGTGGTTGACCGAGATCGGGGTTGATTCCAAGGTCGAGGCCAAGGAAGAGGGCAAACTCACCCAGATCATCCTGGACGGGGAGTTCGACGCCTTCGAGTGGGGCTGGTACGTCGATCCCGATCCAGACTCGATGTTGTCCTACATGACGTGTGGTCAGCGCGGTAACTGGTCGGACTCGTGGTACTGCAACGACGAGTACGACGCGCTGTATGAGGCACAGCACGTCGAGGTCGATGACGCGGCTCGTGCGGACATGATCAAGGAGATGCAGGAGATGCTCTACCGCGACGCGCCCTACCTGGTCACGTCGTACAACACCATTGGTGAGGCAGTGCGCTCGGACAGGGTGGCCTGCCTGCGTCAGGCAGCCAAGCACGGACGGCGTCTGGATCTTCCAGTACGGCGCCTACAACTACATTCACGCGCGACCCGTCGCGGAGGCCGGGGATTGTGACGGCGCCGGGGGTGTCACGGCGGCGGCGGCATCGTCCACCGACGACGCGGCTGGATCCGGAATGCTGATCGGCATCGGCATCGGAGTTGTCGTGGTCGCGGGCGTTGTCGGGTTTGTGATGATGCGACGTCGAGGAGCAACTGAGGACCGCGAGTGAGCATGGCCACGGCGGGGGACACGTTCGCCATCGAAGCCCCCCCGCCGCTGTCTGGCAACCGGCGGGGTTATGGCCGCTATGTCCTCAATCGGCTGGCGGCCACCTTCGGCATGCTGGTCTTCGTCCTGATCACGAACTTCTTCCTGTTCCGGGTCTTGCCGGGGGATCCCGCCCGATCCTTCGGTCGAGGTCGGTTCACCACGCAGGAGCAGATCGACGAGTTCAACGCGACGTACGGATTCGGTCAGCCGATCGGTGAGCAATTCTTGACCTATCTGAAGAACGTCTTCACGGGTGATCTCGGCCTGTCAGTGAGCACCCGAGCCCCGGTCGCAGAGCTGATCGCGGACCGGATCTGGCCGACGATCCTGCTGGTCGGTACGTCGACCCTGCTGGCAACCTTGATCGGCGTCTGGCTGGGCATCAACCAGGCGTGGAAGAGAGGCAGTCGCTTCGACAAGTCGACCACGATGGGCACCCTCACTCTCTATTCGATGCCCGAGTGGTGGCTGGGCATGTTGCTCATCGCGACACTGGCCTCAGGAGTTGGACCGCTGCCGGGCCTGTTTCCGACCGGCGGGCTTCGCTCGCCGGGCGTGGATCCGTCGTCCATTGCCGGGGCCTTCGATGTTGCCTGGCATCTGGTCCTGCCGGTGATCACCTTGACCTTGGCCTACCTGGCCGACTATTCGCTGATCATGAGATCGTCGCTGCTGGACGAGGTCGGGGAGGACTACCTCACGACTGCTCGCGCCAAAGGACTGAGGGACATCGAGGTCCGCAACCGGCATGCCGTGCGCAATGCGTTGTTGCCGACGACGACCCTCGTCGCGCTCAACCTCGGGTTTGTCGTCACGGGTGCGATCACGGTCGAGACGGTCTTCTCCATCGAGGGGTTAGGGCTGTTGGCGGTTGAAGGCCTGCGTGGACCCGACTTCTGGCTTCTCCAGGGCGTCTTCCTTGTTGCGGCCGCCGGTGTGATCCTGGGCAACCTGGCTGCGAATCTGCTCTACGGCCTGTTGGATCCGCGGGTGCGCACATGAGCGACTCGACCGCCCATGAGCGCCCGACAATTGTCACGGGCCAGACGCCGGGCGTCCTGGCAACGTGCGTGGACGACCTTCCGCTCCCACCGCTCCGGCATGGTCGGGCTCTGCATCTTGATCTTCTTCGTGGCGATGGCCCTGCTCGCCCCATTCCTGGTCGATCCGGATGGTCTGTCGCTGACCCGCGCTCCGGGAGGAGTCCTCGAGCCGCCCTCGTCGACGTACTGGCTCGGCACCGATGACTCCGGTCGACCGATCCTCACGATGTTGATCTACGGTGCCCGCGTCTCGCTGGCAGTGGGCTTCCTGGCGACCACAGTTTCCATGGTGATCGGCACGCTGATCGGCTTGGTCTCCGGCTATTCCGACGGGTGGTCCGGGCGATTCTTGATGCGGTTCACCGAGTGGTTCCTGGTGCTTCCGTTCTTGCCGCTGGCCATCGTGTTGGCCACTGTGCTGGGCGCATCGCTGCTCAATATCGCGTTCGTCATCGGGATCACGTCCTGGCCGGCTACGGCCTTGTTGATCCGTAGCCAGACGTTGTCGATCAAGGAGCGGGCGTACCTCGAGCGTGCCCGCGTCCTCGGCACGAGCCGGTGGCACCAGATCAGTCGGCATATCCTCCCCAACGTGATGCCGATGGTCTTTGCCAACACCACGCTCACGGTGGCTATCGCGATCCTTGCCGAGACGACGTTGAGCTTCCTGGGTCTTGGCGACCCGACGACGGTCTCGTGGGGAACCATGCTGGAAGGCGCCTACGGTGTCGGAGCCATCACCACGGGATCCTGGTGGTACTTCATTCCACCTGGGGTTTGCGTCGTCCTCGTCGTGCTGGCGTTCACCCTGATCGGTCAAGCCCTCGAAGAAGTGCTGAACCCGCGATTGAAGGCTCGTCGATGAGCGAGAACGCAGCGGAACTGCTGCGGATCGAGGACCTCACGGTCACCTACCAGACAAGTGATGGTGACCTGCCTGCTGTGCGCGGAGTGTCTTTGCGCGTTGACCGGGGGGAGATCGTCGGCGTTGCGGGCGAGTCCGGCTGTGGGAAGTCCACGCTGGCGAGCACGATCCTGCGCTTGCAGCCGGCCTCGGCTCGCGTGGAGGGTCGGGTGCTCTTCGAAGGCAACGACGTATTGACGATGCGTTGGGGTGACCTGCGCGCGGTGCGTTGGGCGGGCGCGTCGATCGTGTTCCAGGGTGCCCTGCACTCGCTGAACCCTGTGCAACGGGTCGGTGCTCAGATCGCGGAAGCCATCAAGGCCCACGACTCGAAGATGGCCGAAGACGCCATGCAAGCCCGGATCAAGGAGTTGTTGAGCGAGGTTGGCCTCAGCGGATCGATGGCGCGCTCCTATCCACACCAACTCTCGGGCGGGCAGCGGCAGCGGGTCATGATCGCGATGGCATTGGCCTGTCGGCCTTCCCTGATTGTCGCTGATGAGCCGACCACCGCACTCGATGTCATGGTTCAGGCCCAAGTGTTGCGGGTCTTGGCGGAGTTGGTGCACAACCGGGGCGTAGGCATGTTGATCATCAGCCACGACCTCTCCGTGTTAGCCAATCTTTGTGACCGAATCGCCGTGATGTACGCCGGCCGAGTCGTCGAGGAGGGCTCGGCCAGTGCGATCTTCGAGAGTCCCCTGCATCCCTATGCCACCGCGTTGGCTGCGGCCTTTCCCAAGATCGGCGACGCTGCTGCACGGTACGGGCCGTCGGGTCTCATGGGCGATCCACCGCAACCCAACGACCTGCCCGCCGGTTGCGCGTTTGCCCCACGCTGCGCACGCGCGATCCCTGACTGCGAGCTGATCGATCCACCGCTCGTCGCCCAGTCCGACGAGCGTTCTGCCGCGTGTATCCGAGTCGGGGTGGGCTCATCGTGAGCACCTTGGAGGCGATAGAGGCACGCGTCGAGTTCTTCTCCCGGGGAGGAGCCGTCGCCAAGGCACTCGACGGCGCCAATCTCGTGGTTCGCCCCGGCGAGATCGTGGCGTTGGTCGGTGAATCGGGCTCGGGCAAGACGACCCTGGCGCGCACGCTCGTCGGCCTACAGCCATTGGCAGGGGGTTCAGTCCAGTTCGACGGCAAGCCACTGGACTATTCCACCGGCGGGCTCCGGTCGTTGCGTCGGCGAGTGCAGATGGTGCTGCAGGACCCCGCTGGGGCGCTCAATCCTCGGCACACGGTCTATGATTCCGTGGCCGAAGGCCTGCGGCTGCATGGTCTCGCGTCAGGCGAACCAGGGCATTCCGAGACCGACCTGGTAGCAGCGGCATTGTCGGCGGCCGGACTGCGTCCGCCTGAACGCCTGTTCCTGCGCTATCCCCACGAGCTCTCGGGCGGTCAGCGCCAGCGCGTGTTGATCGCGGGAGCGTTGGCCTTGCGGCCCGAACTCCTGATCGCCGATGAGCCGGTCTCCAGCCTGGATGCGTCGATCCGCGGCGAAGTGTTGGCGCTGTTCCTCCAACTCCGCGACACGATGGGGCTCGGCGTGTTGGTCGTCACCCACGACTTGGGTCTGGCGTGGAACATCGCAGATCGGATCGCGGTGATGTACCTAGGTCGCATTGTGGAGTCCGGCTCGACCGAGGACGTGTTGTCGAAGCCGCAGCATCCCTACACGAAGGCGCTGCTGTCCGTCGTACCCGAGATGGAAGACCTGACACCGATCGTGCTGACCGGCGAGATCCCGGATCCGACCCGCATCCCGAACGGCTGTCGGTTCCATCCGCGTTGCCCGGCAGTGGCAGACGGAACCGCGGCTGCCGCAGGGGTAGAGGATGCCTGTCGAACCGAAGCCCTGGCGCTCGTGCCGAGCACACCCGACGGCCATCGGGCCGCCTGTCATCTAGTAGGTGGACGTGAGTGAACTGCAGGCAGCGCTACCGCGCGAGATGTACGTCGACGAGGCCTCGTGGCTCATCGAGCGAGACCGCGTGCTCGCGGCGGAGTGGACGTGCGTCGGACGGCGCGACGATCTCGGGCTAGCGGAGGCACAACGCGCCTGCGTCATCGAGGTGTTCGGCGAGTCGTTGATCCTCACCAACGATGCCGACGGCGTGCTGCACGCGGCGTACAACGTCTGTCGCCACCGCGGCTCCCAGATCTTCCCCACCGAGCCGGGCACCGCGCCGGTCTCGTGCGGAGCCGCAGCCCTGAGGTGCCCCTATCACTCGTGGACCTACGCGCTGGACGGCTCGCTGCTGAAGGCTCCCCACGCCGAGGGCGTCGACAAGTCCGGCTTCTCCCTCCACCCGGTCGAGATCGATTCGTGGGCGGGCTTCGTCTTCGTGCGGATGGTCGCTCCGGTGGTCTCGACAGGCTCGACCAACGGAAGCCTCGCCACTGCCGTCGAGCGCCCCAGCCGCACGCTGGCCAACTATCGGATCGGCGATCTCGTAACCGGCGCGACGTACACCTACGACGTGGCCGCCAACTGGAAGGTCATCGCGGAGAACTACAACGAGTGTTATCACTGCGGCCCGGTCCATCCCGAGCTCACGCGGCTGGTGCCGTCGTTCGGCGGGGGAGGCGTGGGCATCGACTGGGACGCCGGCGTTGAGCATCGTGAAGGCGCTTGGACCTTCACCATGTCCGGGACGACCAATCGAGCCCCACTGCCCGGCCTGGACGAGGATGAACGGGTTCGGCACAAGGGTGAGCTGGTCTATCCCAACCTGATGCTGTCCTGCGCTGCCGATCACGTCGCAGCCTTCGTCCTTCACCCGCTTGCCGTGGATCGGACCCGGGTCGAATGCACGCTGCTGTTTGCCCGCGACGCCGTGGACGCCGCCGACTTCAATCCGGCCGATGCGGGCGACTTCTGGGACCTCGTGAACAAGCAGGACTGGGCGATCTGCGAGTCGGTCCAACGGGGGATGTCCTCGCGGGCCTACACCCACGGCTGGTTCGCGCCGATGGAAGACGATTCCGCCGACATCCGACGATGGCTGCTGCCCAAACTTGATCTGGCCAGACTCGCGAAAGCGGAATCCGATGAGTGAGTCCTACGAGTACGCCGTCATCGGCCTTGGTGCGCTGGGCTCCGCCACGGCGTACGAACTAGCGAAGCGTGGCCATTCGGTGCTCGGCCTCGAGCAGTTCGAGTTGGGTCACAATCGGGGTGCGTCGCACGACACCTCCCGGATCCTGCGGCACAGCTATCACACGCCGTCGTACGTCGAGCTGACCCAGGCGGCGTACGACGACTGGGCGGCGCTGGAGGTCGACTCCGGCGAGGAACTCGTCACGATTGTCGGTGGGCTGGATCTGTTTCCGCCCGACGCCGTGATCACGATCGACGACTATGTGGCGTCGCTTGATGCCGTCGGCATCGACTACGAACTGCTGTCCGTCGCCGAGATCGGCGCTCGCTGGCCCCAGTTCTCGTTGCCCGAGGGCACGGTCGGTCTCTATCAGGACCGCGGCGCGATGGTGCCGGCTGGCCGCGGGACGGGAGTCATGCAGGCTCGGGCTCGGGCGCTCGGAGCCACCTTGGTCGACAACGCTCCCGTGAGTTCGGTGTCCGACCTCGGCCCTGACGGGATCGAAATCACCGCTGGTGACATCGGCGTACACAGTTCGACGGCTGGTCGTGTGCGCGGATGCCTGGACCAACGAGGTCCTGGCTGGTTTGGGAGTGTCCATTCCGCTGACGATGACCCTCGAACAGGTGACGTACTTCGAGCCACCCGAGGTCCGGCCTTTCGAGCCCGGGCACCTGCCGTTGTGGATATGGATGGACGAACCGTGCTACTACGGCTTCCCGACGTACGGCGAGCCGACCGTGAAGGCCGCCCAGGACTGTGGCGGACCGATCGCCGACCCGAACGATCGGTCATTCGAGCCCGATGAGGTGATGCGGGATCGGCTGGCTGGTCACATGGCGACCATGCTGCCCGGGTCGGGACCTCCGGTTCGCTCGCTGCGGTGTCAATACACGCTGACCCCGGACCGAGACTTCCTCATCGACGCGGTGCCAGGTTCTCCGTCGGTGTTCGTGGGCCTCGGTGCGGCCCACGGATTCAAGTTCGCGCCGACGTTCGGCCGACTGCTCGCCGACCTCGCGGTCCACGGCAAGACGAACTTCGACCTGACGCCGTACCGCTTCGACCGTCCGGGTCTCACCGACCCCGACTTCGAACCAAACTGGATGGTGTGAACCGACCCCGTGATGCACGACGGGGAGATCGTCGTTAGCGCAGAGTTGGCGCAGCGTCTGATCGCCACACAACTTCCGGACTGGGCGGGGCTGCCGCTCGTGCTCATGCCGTCCACCGGCACCGATCACACCCTGTTTCGACTGGGCGACGAGTTGTTGGTGCGTTTTCCCCGGATCGACTGGGCAGCCGATCAGGCGGTCAGCGATCAGCGCTGGCTGCCGTGGTTGGCACCCCAATTGCCGCTGCCGATCCCCTGCCCGCTCGCGGTCGGGGAGCCCGCCGAGGACTATCCGTGGCCGTGGTCGATTGTGCCCTGGATCGATGGCGAGCCTCCGACTCCGGCCGATGCCGACCTAGAACCGGTGGCGGCCGAACTCGCGGGATTCGTGCGGGCTCTCGCGGCGGTCGACCCGGCACCCGGGCCAGCGATTGCCGATGGCCACCGTGGCGCTCGGCTTCATGCCATTGACGGGCCGACCCGTCAGGCGGTCGCCGAACTGGGTGATCGGGTCGACTCAGGCGCGGTGCTGCGGGCGTGGGATGAGGCTCTGGAAGCCGAGCAGTCTCCGTATGCTCGCGCCTGGGTGCACAGCGACCTACTGCCAGGGAACGTCCTCGTTCGCGATGGCCGATTGGCGGCGGTCATCGACTTCGGCGGACTCGGTGTGGGGGATCCGGCGACGGACCTGATCCCTGCCTGGGCGCTGTTCGACGCCCAGTCTCGAGAGGTGTTTCGTGCCGGGCTTGGGTACGACGACGGAGCGTGGGTGCGTGGTCGCGGCTGGGCGTTGTCACTGGCGTTGTTCGCGCTGCCGTACTACTGGGACATGTCGCCGGCGATGGCTCGCCTGTCGCTGCGCATTATCGACGAGAGTTGTGGCCTCACTCAGGGTCGATAGTTAGCGACGGCGTTATTCAGCATGGCCTTGAAGACCGTGCCGTGGAAGAACCCTGCGGGGATCCAATAGAGCCTGCCGCGCCAGCCGTGAAGTTTGACTACCGTGGTCGCTAGCGACCGTCTCGAAACCCAGTCCAAACGTCACGCCGGCAGAAAAGGGAAGAGTTGGGAGGTCAAGGTGCGTTCGAATCGCTCCCAACTCTTACCTTTTCCTGTGGCGCCCTCTGGTCAGCGGGGGATGTGCTCTGACCAGTCCCGCCGACTGATCTCTTCGCCATCACGTTGCGCAACCGTCGAGATCGTCACGTCATAACCCGCCGCCGTGATGTCGATATCCATCACTGAGTGGACCTTGACCTGGATGTCTGGCCAGCTCAGTTCGAAGGTGGTGTCGGCGTGGGCGTGCTGATCGAAGGTTCGTCGATTCACGGTGACCTCGCCGGCGTACACCTCCCGCGAGTGACCGTCGTACGTCGTGGCGTAGTCCGACTCGATGAGCGTTCGTGCGGTCGTCGTTCGATGTAGGACGTCGTCGGTGATCGACCACGCAACGCCCTCGTCCGATTCCGAAGAATGGGCATCGCCGGGGGTGAATGAGGGCGTCGGAAACTCACCCACCAACACGGGCAACACGATGTCGGCACTCAGAATGGTCAAGGTCACCGGGGCCGGGGGAGAGACCGTGTTGGGCCAGTCCGACCCGGCGATGCTGACCCTGAGCCGTTGGCCCTCGTCCCAGTCATAGGCGCAAGCGTCGAGGGCGATCTCGACCTCGTAAGCCTTGCCCGGCACCAGCGGCGACGGCTCACCATGCACGCCGTCGCGATAGGTCAGATCCAGGCTGCCCCGCGAGACCAGGGCCGACGTGCCGTCTGGGAACACGTCGCACAACTTCACCGACAGGGACGCCAGCGGCTGGTCAGCCGAGACGATCAGTCGGGCAATGGGGTAGCCGACGATCGGCGCGCTCGGTGGCTCGAAGTCCCAGGTCAACGAGCGCGCGTCATCCGGCGATTGATCGCCCGACTGACCCCAGGGCAGGTGACCTGCACAGTCGATCCAGGCGCCGGTGCCGACGTCCGGTCGTATGACGAGGTCGGTCGGCCCATCGAACCTCAGCCCGTGGGTTTCGACGGGAGGGATCGTCGGGAGCCGCAGCCAGTAGCCCTCGTGCCGGTCAAGATCGATCTCGGGCACGGTTGACGAGCGGACGAAGACATCGCAGACGTCCTCGTGAGGCTCGGCGGACGGGTCCGGGCGCAGCCAGCGATCGAACCAGGCGCCCAACTCGGTCTCCAGATGGATCCGAGGTCCCGGCATCGCCGTCGTCGCGTCCGCATGTGCCCACGGACCAGCGAGCAGCCGATGGGGGACTCCGTGCTCAGCCAACTCGGCAACAGTTCGAAACGAGTTGTTGCGATACCCGTCGGCCCAGCCGGCGATGATCATGACCGCACAGTCGATCCGCTCGTACCCCCGCGTCGTACCTCCGAGGCGCACCGATCCGTGATCCCAATAGGGGCCGTGCCGGTTCTCGCGCAGCCAGGTCAGGATCCACGGCTCATTGGTGGCGAGTCGGCGTTCCCACTCGGTCGCCCAGTCTTCGCCCCACACGGCGGGCACAGGCGGCAGCACGCACATCGGTGTCATGTAGTGGCAGTAGTCCACGAGGTCCACGAGTTTGCGGGCACCTCCACGCCAGTGCACGTCGTCGGTCCATCGGTCGTCGGTGGCGTAGATCGCGCAGATCGCCTTCAGCGCCGGCGGTCGTTCGCACGCGATCTGAAGGGAATTGAAGCCGGAGTACGACGTTCCCCACATGCCCACATTGCCGTTGCACCACTCTTGCTCGGCCAGCCAGGCGATGGCTTCACACAGGTCGCGCTGCTCTGCCTCCTGATACTCATCCAGTGCGTCACCAGACGACGATCCGGTGCCACGGACGTCGATCCTGGCGACGGCGAACGCATGGTTGTCGCGCAGGCCGCGATAACTATCGGCGTACGACGACGTCTGGTCGTCCTTGCGGTAGGGGAGCGCCTCGATCAGGCACGGTTGGGGGCCGAGCGCCGGATCGGGCAGGTAGAGCGTGACGGCGAGGAACTCGCCGTCGGACATCGGGATCCGGACCTCGCGTTCTGTGGCGCTCATGGAGTGGCCTCGACTGGCTCGGCCACCGAGGCGAGCAGTTCCATGATCTGTGAGGTGTGGATTGATTCGGCGGTGTTCCCGGATCTACCGACCACCGTCGGAGCACAGAACATCGAATTCAGCACGGCCTCTTCGGTGGCCTCGACGACTGCAGCGAACAGTGGGTCGAGGGCTCGACCGGTCACCAGATCCGTGCGATCGGGCATGCCATCGCGATTCATCCGCATCCCCGTGCCGAAGCCCATGAAGATCTCGCCGCTGCCGTGATGTGCAACCGATCCCGTGCGGGCCAGGCCGAGACCGACTCGGCGGGCCAGACGTGAACATCCGGCGCCGTCGACCGGGGCGTCCGTCACGACGATGCCGATGCAGGATCCCGTCGGAGCCTGGCGCCCAGCGTTGGCTGTGGTCAGCAACCGTCCAAGGGGTACGCCGGCCACGGTGCATTCCGCGCGCACGCCGAAGTTGGTCATCAGCAACACCGCCACGGTGTGGCCCTCGGCGGTGACCCGTGACGCCGTACCGATTCCGCCCTTGAAGTCGAAGCAGGACATCCCAGTGCCGGAGCCGACCGCACCCTCCGCGGGTGGCTCAGCAGAACCACGGGACGCAAGCGCCGCCTCCCAGGCGGCGACGACGTCCTCGTGCTCGATCTGCATCCGTCGAGCGTCGTTGAGCCAGGAGTCATCACACTCCGCCACGACGGGAATGATGAAGTCGTCCGCGGAAGACGGATCGGTTTCCAACATGATCCGGCAGGCCGAGTCGTAGACCCGTCCCAATTGGAGCGTCGAGGTCAGGTAGACCGGCGTCTCGGCGGAGCCCCATTCGGCCGCCGTGATGAAGCCTGTGCACTCGCCGGCACCGTTCAGAACCGCACCACCGGCGGGCACCAGTCGCGTGAATGCATCCTCGGCGATCACCAAACAGGTCACTCCTGTGCGCGCGATGCCACGCCCGACCGGAGGGTCTGGTTCCTCTCGGAACACGGTGGCGTGGCCAAGTCCGACGCCGGAGACGTCCAGCACCGAGTTCGTCGGTCCGGTCGGCAGATCACCGATCACAATTCCCAGTTCCCGCGCGCGTGGCATGGGCACATCTTGGTGCATGCTTTGTCGGTGAGCATCCCGGTGGTCTGGTCCGCGACGACGAAATTGCATGAGCCCAAGCACGAGGTGTGGGTCGGCAGACCGACTGACGGCACCGAGGTACCCGCACGCGTCGACGCCATCGTTGCGAGCCTTGCCGAGCACCAGTTGGTCGAGGCCGTGCCGCACGACTCAACCGTTCTTCGTCGCATTCATGAACCTGAGTTCCTGGACTACCTGGAGACGGCACATGGGCGGTGGCTCGAGGGCCCGTACGTCGAGTTGATCGGGCAGGACCGCGTCGTTCCCTACTTCTTTCCGACACCCGCGCTGATCCAATCCATGCCCGCGCATGCTCCTGTGGCGACCCATGCGCTGGCCGGTCGCTTCTGCTACGACACGATGACCCTGATCGGTCCGGGAACCTGGCAGGCGGCGCGAGCGGCCGTGGACTGTGCGCTCACTGCAGTCGACCTCGTGACCGAAGGCGAACGGGCGGCGTACGCCCTCTGTCGACCTCCCGGCCACCATGCGACCCAGACCGGTTTCGGCGGTTCGTGCTATCTGAACAACGCGGCTGCTGCTGCCGTCGCGCTGCGAGATGCCGGCCATGAGCGGGTCGCCATCGTGGACCTCGACGCCCATCACGGCAACGGCACGCAGGCGATCTTCTGGGACGACCCGGCCGTTCTCTACGGCTCGGTCCACGTCGATCCTGGCGCCGGGTGGTTCCCGCACATCTTCGGGTACGCCGAGGAGCGCGGCTCCGACTCAGCGCTTGATGCCACCCTCAACCTCCCGCTGGCCGAAGGCACCGGAGACGGCCCTTGGCTGGTCGCGGCGGAGGAACTCGCCGAGTGGACTCAGTCGGCCGGGTGCACGGCTTTGGTCGTCTCGCTCGGCGTCGATGCCGCGGCCGAGGACCCCGAGAGTCCACTGCTGGTCACCCGAGACGGCTATCACGCTGCGGGGAGAACCCTCGGAGGGCTCGGATTGCCCAGTGTGATCGTGCAAGAGGGTGGCTACCACCTGCCCAGCCTGGGGGCGTTCGTCGCGGCGTACCTGACCGGTCACGAGGAGGGCTGATGTTGATTCGACCCGAGGAGCCGGACGACCGGGAGTCTGTGTTGGATGTCGTGCGCAACGCCTTCGGCGATGAGGGCGATCTGGTCGCCGAGCTCGTCCTCGCGCTTCGTGGGGCGGGTCATTGCCGGCGCAGCCTCGTCGCTGAGGATGCCGGACGGGTGATCGGTCATGTTCAGCTGAACCGGTCCTGGGTGGACGCGCGAGAGCGCCTCGTGGAAGTGCTCGTCCTGAGCCCGCTCAGCGTGCATGCCGACCACCAGCGCCAGGGCGTCGGCACGGCCCTGGTCGCCACCGCGGTCGGGGCGGCGAGGGCCGACAAGAGTCCGGCGCTGTTCCTGGAGGGCGATCCGGGCTACTACGGCCGCCTGGGCTTCGAGCGGGGCAGCGACCACGGCTTCATTCCGCCATCGGCACGGATCCCCGACGCTGCCTTCCAGGTCATGCTCCTAGCCGGCCACGAAGCGTGGATGACCGGCGCGCTCGCCTACTGCGACCCGTTCTGGGCGCTTGACTGCGTTGGGCTGCGCGACCCGATCCTGAGCGAGGTTGAAGCCCGACTTCAGTAGTGCCACCGCGACCAGGCCGCCTGTTTGGTGGTGCCCGCGTGGGTGGCAACGCTCGTCCACGACTGCGCCTCGGCCAGGCTCCGGGCGGACGCGCCAAGCGCCTCACCGACGTACCCGCTGAGCCCCAACAATTCCTGGAAGGCGGCCGGGTCGTGGCTGACGGAGAGTACGTCGATGAGGGAGCGGACCTCGTCCGCGATCTGACTCGGCTGTGGGCTGGTCATGGGGTCAGTATGACGGTGCGAACCTCGTCCGGATCGTCGAACCGGCGTTCCCAGGACGCGTCGGGCCAGTGCCACGTCGCAACGCTCTCACTCGCGTCTGCGCCCGGCTCATAGGCGACCGTATAGAGGGTGCCGAATCCGATGTCGAACTCGTCTGATCGCAGCGGTGAACTGAGCATCGTGTCGATCAGGTCGCCCTCCAGCGTCAACAACAGGTCTTGACGTTCGCGACTGAGAAAGCGCTGGGCGTGCTCGGGCCGCTCGACGGTGGTCAGTGGGTGGTTGGTGCTCGCCGTGAGATCACTCACCACGGCCGGCTCACCCGGAGCCACGAACACCGTTGCAGTGCCGGCCGGTGCGGTCCGCCAGGGCGATGTTGTACGACTGCGCGATCGGGATCCTCTGGAGCACGCGAATCGCCTCGTCGACGGTCGTGCACGTCTCCAGCAGATATCGGATGACGAGTGGGATCCCGAAACCGTCGCCGCTTCCGGTCCTTCCGCCGAAGGTGAGCGAGACGATCAACCCGTCTTCGTTCATGCCGTCCAGCAGTCCCCAAAGCAGATCGCTGGTGCCGATCACCCGTCGCCGACCGGACCAGTTGGTCGAGGCGATGACGCCCTCGAACAGCAAGGGGTCGTAGTCATAGTTGCGCGCAAGAACCGGGCGTTCCCCAGGGACGATGATCTGGGAGCAGCCAACCGCGAACTTGGGAAGCCCCCACATGGACAACATCAGGGGAGCGAGCGGATCGTCGGTGAGTTCGCTCAGCCGATCCCACTGCGGAACCAACTCGGGCATGTGTTCGTCGAGGGCCGCCCGGCATCCGGCTAGCGAGGGAGTCGCGGAACCGAGCGTCGAGTACCACGCCCGATAGCCATTCCATGTTGCGTCGTACAAGGCCCGCCAACGGGGACCGGGTTCGTCCTCCTGGTAGGCGTGGATCGTCAGCGTGCGTTCGGTCGTCGAGGGGACGGATTCGGGGGCGAATGATTCCGGCGCCACCCAATGCCGCGACCAGGACACTCCATAGTCGCGCCAGGCGGTCCACGGAGCGTCGACGGCTGGCAGTTCAATTGGCTCGGCAACAGTAGTCATGCGTCAAGGATACCTTGACGCACCTGAGGGATAGGGTCTGACCCCATGCGCACGGTTCCGGTCGGCAAGCGGGATGCCGCAGGAGTTTCGCTACGAAGCAGGGAACTGACGCGACGATCGCCGGGCATCGACATCCTCGGCCTGAATGTGCGCACGGTCTCCGGGATTCCGGCAACGATCTCGGACACCCTGCGCGCGACGTACGGCGACGCCTTCGTCGTGCTTCACGAGGGTGATCTCGTGTGTGAGTGGTACGCCGAAGCATCGGACGAGGCGACTCCCCACCCGTTGCACTCCGTCACCAAGTCCTTCGTCGGCTCGCTTGCCGGCATCCTGGCGGACGAAGGGGTGCTTGGCTACGGACGCTCTCGCCGCGGCGTACGTTCCGGAGTTGCTTCGAGGGCGGATACGCCGGCGCGCGGGTCCGGGGCCTGCTCGACATGCGCACCGGTGGCGACTACGTCGAGGATCACGACGATCCCACCAACGAACTGGCCGCGATGGGCGAGATCGTCGGTTGGCTCCCTCGATCGGGCTGGGACCTTCCGCAATCCCTGCGCGAGTACGCCGCGCACATCGGACGCATCGCGGTCATCGACGGACCCTTCAGCTATCGCTCGACGGACACGGAGGTCCTGGCCTGGGTGATCGAGGCCGCCGCGGGTGTGCCGCTGGCGACTCTGCTGAATGAGCGATTGTTGGTGCCGCTGGGCATCGAGGCAGAAGGCGAGTTGATCGTCGATGCGGTGGGCGACCCGGTGGCGTCCGGGGGGCTTTCGTTGATTCCCAGGGATGTCGCCAGGTTCGGGCAGATGATCCTGGACGGTGGCTCGGTCGGGATGGATCAGGTCGTGCCGACGATGTTCATCAAGGACACTCGACTCGGTCAGTCGGACTCGGTAGAAGCATTCCGAGCCAGGGTGGGGGAGCGAATCGGCCCCGCACCCGGGGGGACGGGAGCCAGTCCACGCGGCGGGATCTATCGCAACCAGTTCTGGGTGCCTGTCCAAGGAGGGCGACAACTCCTGTGCCTCGGGGTGCACGGCCAGGTCGTCTTGATCGACAGTGAGAACGATGTCGTGGCGGTCAAGTTGTCATCGTGGCCGATGCCGCAAAGCCCCGAACTCTTCACAGATGGGCTGACCTGCCTGATGGCGGCGGCCGAAGCACTCGGTGGGCGGCCCAACAACGACATCGCATTTTCGCGCTGACTGTGCTGGACCAGGCTGACGCGGGGCACCTGCGTCGGGCAGGATGAAGCGGACCGGATCGTTCCCCGTGTGGTTGCTTTGCGAAGGAGTCCTGATGTCTCGCAGGAAGTCAGTGCCTGAAATCGTTCCTACCGAAAAGAGTGCTCCAGCGGTCAAGGGTGGTGCGGCAGCACGACGTACCCCTGACGCCCCGGCCCCGGCCGAGCCCGAGGAGACGTCCTCAGCGCCACGGCCTCACCTTCGCAATATCTCCGAGATCCGCAACTTCTTCCGCACCAACGCGACCCCGATCTTCTTCGTCGGTCCCACGGCCTTCAACCTGTTGGGGGTCGACCGATGGGTCCGGAATTTCTCGTTCATCAGCTTCTACGACTCCTGGGATGGCTACCACCCTCGCGTCTTCTCGCCCGAGGAGATCGAGCATGAGCCGTTCGAGAGTGGTGAGGACATCAACAACTACCTGTTGACGCATCCGGCCGTTCAGGCGCACATCGCCGCTCAGGTGCGCCGCGAGGGAGATCGCCCCAAGATCGCGCTGGTGTTCTTCGATGAAGAGACCGAAGCAATCTGCGAGGCGGCGGGCTATGACTTGATCCTGCCCTCGCACGAACTGCGCACCTACCTCGACTCAAAGATCACGACGACCCGGCTCGGCAACGAGGCCGGCGCGGCCAGCGTCCCGAACATCCTGACGACCGTCACCTCCTGGACGAACCTGTTGAAGCAGGCTCGGGCGGCCAAGCTCGGCACGGACTGGGTCCTCCAGACGGCGTACGGCGACTCCGGCAAGACGACGTACTTCGTGGCGAATCGCGACGACTGGAACAAGTGCGCCACCGATGTCGTCGGTGAAGAGGTCAAGGTGATGAAGCGGATCCGAAACCGGGCCGCTGCGGTGGAGGCCGTGAACACCCGGCACGGAACGGTGGTCGGGCCCTTCATGACGGATCTGACCGGATACAAGGAGCTCACGCCGTACCGCGGTGGATGGTGCGGCAACGACCTCTACCCCGAGGCGCTCAACGATGATCAGCGGGCGCGCGCCATCGAACATGTCTCCAAGTTGGGGAATCGACTGCGCGAGGAGGGCTACAAGGGCTTCTTCGAGGTGGACGTGCTCGTCGATCTGGACACCGACGAGGTCTACCTCGGCGAGTTGAACCCGAGGATCTCGGGTGCTAGTTCCATGACGAACGTCACCGCCGGTGCGTACGCCGATGTGCCGTTGTTCCTCTTCCACCTGCTGGAGTATCTCGACGTCGACTACGAACTCGACGTGGACGAGATCAACGAGCGTTGGCGCGAACTGGCCGCGGTGGACGTGTGGAGCCAACTGATCATGAAGACGTCGGAGAAGGAGATCCGACACATCGACAAGGCCCCCAAGACGGGCATCTATCGGGTCAAGCCGGATGGCACGCTGGAGTATCAACGAAACACCCTCGACTGGCACTACCTGCACGAGGGTGACGAGGCGTTCTTCCTGCGCGTCTACGGCGAAGGCTCTTACCTCTTCAAGGGTGCCGACATCGGGATTCTCGTGTCAAAGAGCCGGATGCAGACCGAGAAGAACGAACTCACCGAGCGCTGCCGCACCTACATCAACGGCATCCACGCGTTGTACGAAACCTCACCCGTCGACGTGAAGCCCAAGCCCAAGAACCTGCTGGCATACTTGAAGTAGATCGGCTCAGAACTCGTGGTGGAGCGGGTAGTCGGCGCGGCCGTTGGGGTGGAGTTTCACCGCGAGGACCTGGTGGAGTTGGACCGTGTTGCGCTCGAAGCCGAGGCGTGACCCCGCGGCGAAGAGTCCCCAGATCTTGCAGGTGTCCTCGCCGACCTCGGCGACGCATTCATCCCAGTTTTCAACGAGGTTGCGACTCCACGCCGCGCAGGTCAGGGCGTAGTGTTCGCGGAGGTTTTCGACGTGTCGCACCTCGAAGCCGGCATCCTGAATCTCGGTGACGATCCGGCCAGCCCCAGTGATCTCCCCGTCGGGAAAGATGTAGCGGTCAATGAAGGAGGCGCGCTTGCGGGCGGCCTCCTTGGTGGTCGGTCGGGTGATGCAGTGGTTGAGGAGTCTGCCGCCCGGCTTGAGCCGAGCGTGCAGAAACTGCATGTGATCCGCCAGTTGGCCGACACCGACGTGTTCGAGGAAGCCGATCGAACTGATCGCGTCGAAGTCCGTGTCGCGAAGATCACGGTAGTCGAGGAACCGGATCTCGGCCTTGTCGGCGATCCCGTCCTTTTCGATAGCGGCTCGAGCCCACGACGCCTGCTCTTTCGACAGGGTCACCCCGAGCGCGGTCACGCCGTAGTTCTTGACCGCGTGCCGGACCATCCCGCCCCATCCGCAACCGACGTCCAGCAGCCGCATGCCCGGCTTCAGTCCGAGTTTGCGCGCGATCAGGTCGTATTTCGCGGACTGTGCCGTCTCAAGGCTCGACTGCTCGTCGGGGTAGTAGGCGCAGGAGTACGTCATCGATTCCCCGAGCATGAGTTCGTAGAACCGGTTCGAAACGTCGTAGTGATGATGGATGGCGTCGGCATCCCGCTTGCGAGAGTGTCGGAAACCTTCGAGGGTGCGGCGCCAGTCCGGCAGCGCTTCCTGCGGCGGGGGAGTCGGTGGAATGAACTGGGCCGGACCGAGGGAGCGCACGATGGTGGCAATGGAGCGCGGCGTCCGGGCGACGCCATTCGAGTCCATCGGCCATCGCGCTCAAGAGCGGGTAGGGGTCACCGGGGTGGGAACCGTGGATCTCGAGATCGCCCGCGACGTACGCCCTCGTCATCCCGAGCGAACCCGGTGCGGTCGCGAGGTACGCCGCCCCGCGCGGGCTGTTCAGATGCAGGCGGATCGGCGAGTCCGGTGGACCCGTCTCACTGCCGTCGTACGCCGTGAAGCGAAATTCGAGTGGCCGGGCGGTGAGTGCTTCGAGAACGCCGGCCAGCGGAAGCCGATCAGGGCCGAATCTCCCGGTGGGTTGCGTATCCGCTGTTGAGACCATCGTCGCCGCCTCCCTCGCGTTGCCCTCTCGGGCGTCCATTGAGGCCCCTTCGTCTCCTCGAAGCGACCACAGTCAACTCTAGTTTTAAATGGCCGTTCAGTGAATACTCGCCGCCATGACGTTCGCCACTTCGGGCAGTACTCGAATCGTGGCCGGGTTGGTCGGCTGCCTGTTCGTCGTCGTTGGTTGCTCGAACGATGCGGACCCATCAAATTCTTCCCAGTCCGGACCGAACGATTCCGAGTCGGCGCAGTCGCAATCGGCTCCGAGTGTCGATCTCGACGTCATGGTCTTCAATGTCGAGTATCGCGGTGGCAAGGCCACCGATGCGGTGATTCGGAAGGTCGACGCCGACGTGGTGGGGGTCCTGGAGTCATATGAGCGCCTTCCCGACATGGCCGCCAAGACCGGCTACAAGTACTACGACGTGGGCCTGCAATTGATGTCCAAGTACCCCATCCACGAGCCATCCGGAGCGGACGGGGTGTATGCACTCATCGAGGTCCAACCCGGCTAGGTCGTGGCCATGTTCAACACGCACTTGGACTATGTGAAGTACGGACCCCGCTTGCTCGAGAGAGGCAAGCCGGTCACCGACGTGATCGCCTCGGAGAACGAAGTCCGGACCTCGTCGATCCAGAAACAAATCCCCCAGATGAGCGACCTGCTGTCAGAGAACTACCCCGTGGTTCTTACCGGTGACTTCAACCAGCCCTCAAGCCTCGACTACGTCGAGGCAACCGTCGGCACCCGCGCCGGCGTCAACGAACCCATTGCCTGGCCGGTGAGCGAGGCGCTGTTCCGAATCGGCATGCGGGACACCTACCGCGAGATCTATCCTGATCCGACCACCGTGCGGGGCGATACCTGGGGCGTTCCCGGCCTTCGCAGGGGTGGTGAGGGCGATCGAATCGACTACGTCTATGCGGGTGGTCCCGTCGAAACGCGCAACAGCAAATTGGTTGGCGAACCTGGTGGCGAGAGCGTCGACATCCCCGTCAAGCCCTGGACGTCGGACCATCGTGCGGTGGTGTCTTCACTCACGGTGACGCTCGCGGAGCTCCCGACAACGGTTTCCCTGACCTCACGCATGCTCGCAGCCGGAGAAGACCTCACGGTCTACGTGAACGCGCCCTCCGACGATGACCTGACGATTGTGGTGTACCCCAGTGGAGGTGACATATCCAGCCCCCGTCTGGGCACGCAGGGCGTGCGCTCGGGAGATCACGTCTCCATCGATACCGACGCCCTGGACCCCGGGGGATACGAGATCAGCCTGATCGATCCCAGCGGCGAGGTGTGGGCGAGCAATGACTTCTGGCTGCGTTCGGAAGAGGCGAACGTGGACATCGACTCGGATAAGAGTACGTACGCCGTCGGCGAACCCATCGAGATCAGCTGGGACAACGGTCCTGCCAATCGGTGGGATTGGATCGGCGTCTTCCGGGCCAAGGCCGACAACCCGAACAAGGACCCGTACCTGCTCTGGGGTTACACCGGAGGCCATGACTCCGGCGCCTTGCCTCCAACTGTTGCCGGTTCGATGACCCTGAACGGGGACTCTCAAGGCAGGCCCTGGCCACTGCCGAAGGGCAAGTACGTCGCGCGCTACCTGCTCGCGGATGAGTTCCAATCCGCAGGGCTCGTCCCGTTCACGGTGAAGTAGACCGTTCGACCAACCGCGCGCATGGGACGATCTGGGCATGGCTGATCTCGTAAGCGTTCACACCAGCAGCGACCTGTTGTCAGCAGAGTTGATGCGCGGGCGGCTCGAGGCCGAGGGCATCCCGGCAGAGATCAAGGGCGAGGGTGCCGGTCCCTATCGAGTGGGCCAGGTGTCTCTCTGGGTTCCTCGAGAAGACGAGGACGCTGCCCGTGAGATCGTCCTCGATGTGGAGGCCGGTTCCTATGCCCTGGATGACGGCGACCGCGACGATCTGCCCAGCGTGAACTGAGCCCAACGGGGAGTCAGCGGCGGAAGAAGCCTTTGCGCGCTGGTTCCTGTGCTTGAAGTTCCCGGCCTATCGCGCGGAACGCCGCGATGGTGCCCTGGAGGCGATCCGAGTCCTGGGGCTTCGGCCACGCCGACAACTTGACGCCGACGACCCCGGTCGAGGGCTCGACGAAGACCATCTGGCCGTGGATGCCAAGTGCCAATTGGATCGGGCCGTCGTCGCCGGGGACCATCCAGAACTGGTTGCGATACCAAGCGCCGGGCATGTACGGCTCATTGACCGAGCGGGCAAAGGCATCGCGTACGTCGGCCGGCGGAGTCAGCGTCGTATCGATCCACGCTTGGGGAACGACTTGCCGCTCACCCACGCGACCGCCGTCCAGCAGCATCTGACCGAACCGGCCGAGGTCACGCAGCGTCGCCGACAGGCCACCGTCGTGGATTGCGAAACCGAGCGGATCAGCGGTGATCTCGGCGTCGTGGTAGGCGCCGATCGGTGCCCACACCCGAGCGGAGATGAGATCCGACATCCGCTGCCCGGCCGCGCGCTCACAGACCCAACCGAGTGTGTCGGTATCGATCGAGCGGTATTCGAAAATGTCGTCGTGCGCACCCTCACGCTCGATGGTGAGGATGTAGGGATACATGCCCAGCGGGTCGCTCACTCCTCGCGGTGCCCACCCCATCGAGCGTTCCATGATCCGCACCTGGGAGTCGGGGTCGGCGTACGTCTCGTGGAACCGGATTCCCGAGCGCATATCCAGCAGCGTCCGCACGGTCGCCCCGGCATACCCACTGGCCGCCAACTCGGGAACGTAGGTCTCGACCGGTGCTTCCGGATCAAGCAGTCCGTCCTCCCACAGGCTCGCGGCGACGCAGGACACGACGGACTTCGTCACCGACATGACGAGGTGCCTGCGACGGCGCGTCATGGGCTCGGCGTACTGCTCGAAGACGAGTTCACCGCGATGAAGCACGAGAAAGCCGTCGGTGTCCGTGTTGGCGATCAGATCCGCCAACGGTCGGTGCCCACGGCACCTCCAACTCGACGTCGGAGAGGTCCATCGAGGCGCTCCGGCAAGTCGCGAGGCTGATCGTTGCCGTCGATGACCTGGCTCGGCATCAGTTCCCGCATGTGCTGGAACGCCCACCGCTGATGCGGCGCGATCTGCCAGTTGGCCAGGGTCACCAGTTCCTGGCCCTGGGGGAGTAGCCGGCCCCACTCATCCACATCGGCCCACGCATCTCGAGTCTGGGCGTCCCGCATCGGGGCGGTTTCTAAGGGGGCGTCGGTCACCTCGGAATCGTAACTGCCCGCCGTGCTCGATCCGGGATTGGAGTAGGGCCTGTCGAGACCACTCGAACAAACGTTCGAGAATGGGTTAGGGTGCGGCCATGCGTCCTTATGTTCCGCCAGGGTGGCCCCGCGAAGTGCGGCCGCCTGACGCGCCTGGCTGGGAGGTCACTGCAACGAATTGGCTACTTGACCTGTGCCCTCCCGAGTACCGCGCCTATCCCGCTTTGCGTCGGCACGTCGTCGTGCTGGCGCGGTTCACTGTGCTGCATGTGGAGGCGAGCCAGGCTGCCGTACGTCAGGGTCTACGGCAGTCGCGCGCGCACCTACGGGACGTGGCGACCCTGGAGGTCGTCGAGGCAGCGGTGCAGACCTGGCAGGCCGAGGAGGCCCGCCTTCTCGGCGTACGCCGTGCCGTGGGTCTGGTCGAGGATGCGATTCGGGGGCGGCGGTTCATTGCGCGGCTCTAGAGATCTGAGCTCTAGCCGATGAGGTTGAAGCGGGCCATCACGTCGGGCCACCAAGCGGTGTCCTCGAAGTAGAGCCCGTAACGCTCGGTCAGTGACGCGCCACCATCGGCAGGCATCTCACCTGTTGCGATCATCAGCGATATCTCGTGGAAGAAGTCCTCGAAGCCCGCGGGACTGATGATCTCGATCATCCGGGCGGGGGAGGCTCCGGCGTTCCACATGGCGTGCGCCTCACCGCGCGGCTTCGTGATGTAGCCGCCCGCACCGAGAACCACTTCGCGATCGCCCGAGCGGAAGCCGATCTCGCCCTGAGTCACGATGCTGTACTCGTCCTCGCGGGTATGCCGATGGGGCGGGACGAACGCACCCACGGGAAAGGGATGCTCGACTACCGACAGCTCGCCGCCGGTGTCCCTACCCCAGAGTTTGAAATGCACTCCGATAGAGCCCAGGTCGCCGATCTCGCCAGCACCGGGCTGGACGATCGTCAACGGTGGCGGTTCGAGTTCAGACATCTCGGCATCCTTTCGTGAGTCGCTATTCAGATGGTCTCGGTCCGTCCGCCATCCACGGTCAGGACCGTGCCATTCACGAAACTCGCCTCGGCTGAGGCCAAGAAGGCCGCGGCGGCTGCGATCTCTTCCGGCGCAGCGGCGCGGCCGGTCGGGATTTCGGCTGCGTCGGCAGCGGACACCTCGTCGTAGCTCAGCCCACCGGCCTCCACCCGACTTGCCAAGAGCTTCCTGCGCCGTTCTGTGTCGGTCGAACCTGGAGCGACACAGTTGACCGTCACTCCGCGGTCGGCGTACTCCCGAGCGAGAAGCTTGGCGGCAGCGGTCGCTCCCGATCGGAGCACCACCGAGGCGGCCAGATCCGGAATCGGCTGACGGACGGCGGTCGAGGTGATCAGGATGACGCGACCGAAGCCGCGTTCAGCCATTCCCGGCATTGCGAGTCGCGCGAGCCGTAGCGGCCCCAGCAGTAGCAGTTCGAAGGCCGCCTGCCAGTCGTCATCGGTGACGTCGAGGATCCGGCCGGGTGTGGGTCCGCCGGCATTGAGCACCAGCACGTCCAGTGTGCCGAAGACTCGGTCGACCTCAGCCATGGCGCAGGCAGCCGCATCGGGTGCGCTGATGTCGTTGACGAGTGTGTGGACCGGAGCCTCGCTGACGCTCTCCAAGTGCGCCTGCGCGAGTGCCAGAGAGTCCGCGGTCCGACCGGTGATCAGGATCGAGTGTCCGGAGACTGCGAGCGCTTCGGCGATCGGCGAGTCCGATCCCGTTGGCTCCACCGCCGATCAAGGCTGTTCGATGCGTCACGACGGCTCATCGTACGCACTCGCAGAGGCCGTAGGTTGGAGCGGTGAAGCGGTTCGCGAGCGTCGTCCTGGTTGATCGCCGGGGTTGGGTGCTGCTCCAGGAACGCGACGAGCATCCGGTGCTCGACCCCGAGAAGTGGGGATTCGTCGGTGGTGGCGTCGAAGCGGGGGAGTCGTACGCCGACGCGGCGGTTCGTGAACTCCTGGAGGAGACGGGTCTCTCCGTTGCCGGGCTGAGCCTGTTCGGGAGGTTCGATGTCGTGCATCAGGTGAGTGGTCTCGACGGGCTCGACCAACACACACGCGACGACGAGTTCGAGTTGTACGTCGCGGCGACCGATCTCGGTGATGACGACATCGTGGTGGGCGAAGGACGGCAGATCGTATTCGTCCAGCCGGACGTCGCACTGGGCTTGGATCTCACCGCCTCGGCGGTCATTGCGCTGCCCGTCTTCCTTGCCTCATCGACGTACGACTCCCTGAGTACGAGGGGTGTGTCCTAAACTCGTGGGCATGGGCTACCTGGAGTCAATTTCGAGCCCTCGCGACCTCCGGGATCTCAGTGATGGTCAGTTGGCCGAGTTGGCCACCGAGATCCGCGACACTCTCGTCACCACCTGCGCTCGCACGGGCGGCCACCTCGGCCCCAATCTCGGCGTCGTCGAACTCACGATGGCAGTTCACCGGGTCTTCGACTCCCCACGAGATCGAGTGGTGTTCGACACCGGCCATCAGGCCTATGTCCACAAATTGCTCACCGGACGAGCAGACGGCTTCGCGAAGTTGCGGCAGGAGGGCGGCCTGAGCGGCTATCCGAACCAGGCCGAGTCCGACCACGACATCGTGGAGAACTCCCACGCGTCCACGGCCCTGAGTTACGCGGACGGCCTCGCGAAGGCCTACGCCATCCGCGGCGAGGACCGGCACGTCGTGGCGATCATCGGCGACGGCGCCCTCACCGGCGGCATGGCCTGGGAGGCACTGAACAACATCGCTATCGCCCGGGACAGCCGCCTGGTGATCGTGGTCAACGACAACGGCCGCTCCTACACGCCGACGATCGGCGGGCTGGCCAACGCCCTGACGTCGCTGCGGACCAACCCCCGCTACGAACAGGCCCTCGACATGGTCAAGAAGCGGGTCACCTCGCTCCCAGCGGTCGGCCCGGCGGCGTACGACGCTCTGCACGCCATCAAGAAGGGCATGAAGGACGCGCTCGCTCCGCAGGGTTTGTTCGAGGACCTCGGCCTGAAGTACGTCGGCCCGGTCGACGGTCATGATCGCGCCACGATGGAGCAGGTCCTCACCCAGGCGAAGAGGTACGGCGGCCCGGTCATCGTGCATGCGATCACCCACAAGGGCTTCGGGTACGACGCGGCGGAGCGCCACGAAGCCGACCAGTTCCATTCGCCCGGGCCGTTCGACGTCGACACCGGCGAGGAGCGCCCGAAAGGACGGATCTGGACCGACGTCTTCGCAGATGAGATCGTCCACATCGGTGAACGTCGGCAAGATGTCGTCGCGATCACGGCGGCCATGGTGCACCCGGTCGGACTCGACCAGTTCCAGCAGCGGTTCCCCGAGCGCACCTTCGACGTCGGCATCGCCGAGCAGCACGCGGCCACGTCCGCCGCGGGCCTTGCGATGGGCGGGCTGCACCCTGTGGTCGCCGTCTATGCAACCTTCCTGAATCGGGCCTTCGACCAGGTTCTGATGGACGTTGCCCTGCACAGGTGCGGAGTCACGTTCGTGTTGGATCGAGCCGGTGTCACGGGCGATGACGGCGCCAGCCATAACGGCATGTGGGACATGTCGGCCTTCCAGGTGGTGCCGGGACTGCGGATCGCCGCGCCGCGTGATGCGGCGCGCCTGCGAGAACTGCTCAACGAGGCGGTTGACGTCTCGGACGCTCCGACGATCGTGCGCTTTCCGAAGGGTCCGCCGCCCGCGGACATCGAGGCGGTGGGTCACACGGGCGGAGTCGACATCTTGTTCAGGCGCGGCACGAAAGACGTCTTGATCGTGGCCGTCGGAGCGATGTGCGCCACCGGTGTCGACGTCGCGGAGCGGCTCGCAGCACAGGGGATCGGCGTCACCGTCGTGGATCCGCGGTGGGTGAAGCCGGTCAATCCCGCGATTGTTGAAATGGCCCGACAGCATCGCCTGGTCGTCAGCATCGAGGACAACGGGCGGGTCGGCGGCTGCGGCGCCGTACTCCTCCAAACCCTGAACGACGCACGGGTGACCACGCCGTTCCGGCTCCATGGCATCCCCCAGGAGTTCCTCGGGCATGCCAAGCGGGCGGCGATCTTGGAGCGCATCGGCTTGACGCCCCAGGCGCTCGCACGCGAGATCATCGAGGAACTCACACTGAACGAATTTGACGACCTATCCGTGTTCGAAGGCCCGGCCGCCGAGAGCGAAGTCCCGGAACAACACGGCTGAGGGCAAGAGTCGGCGCTCGGTCGACCAGGCCACGCCGATGTCCCGGTAGGCACCGGGATCGCTGATCGTCAACAATTGTGACTCGCGCTTGCGACGCTTGCCCGGAGTCATCCCCATCCGCGGCACGATCGCCACGCCAAGGCCGGCTGCGACGAACCCGTGAACCATCGGCAGGTCGTCACCCTCGAAGGCGACTCGCGGGGTGAACCCCGCAGAGAGACACAACTCGTCGGACAGGCGGCGCAACTCCCAGGTTCGACTGAGCGTGATGAACGGGTCTTCTGCCACCTCCGTGAGTGAGGTTTCCTCCAGCGCCGCGAGCCGATGATCGGGAGGTACGGCGAGGATGAGTTCCTCGGGCATGATCGGCTCCCAGCGGACGTCGGGCCGACGTGAGCGGCGGGAGGTGAATTCGACGTCCACAGGGCTGCCATCGTGCAAGGTGGAACTGCGGCCGTCCTGGGAGTGTTGAAATCGGAACGCGACACGAGGATGAAGCTCCCGGAACTGACTGACGATCGCAGGAATCAGCCAGGTCCCGAGCGACAACTGGAACGCCACGGTGACGGTCCCAGTCTCGGGATCGACCAGTTGGTCTATCGCCGCCAGGCCGTCGTCCAGGTTGTGGAGCAGGGTGTCGACGTGTCGCTTGAACGTTGCCCCGGCCTCGGTGAGCCGCAGCACCCGTCCGTGCCGCTCCAGCAGTGGTGCACCGAGATCCCTGTCCAGCCGATCCAGCGCTCGCGAGACCGCGGGCTGGCTCACATTGAAGATGTCGGCGACCTCCGTGACCGTCGTACCGTCGGCGACCTGTTGAAACCAGCGCAAGGATTCAGTGTCCACGATTCATAACCATATCGCATGAATAAGACTACCAATTGATATTGGACGCATGGATCAGCAGCCTGCATGCTTAATGACATGAACACACAGTGGAAGGAAATCGGCGTCAATCGTCTTGGCGTCAGGTTCATCGATGAAGTGCGCGAACGCCAAGCGGCTCGCGCGGCCCATCGTCAGTTGCGCGACGAGTTGGCGACGTACACCACCCTCAATGAGATCTCCGACCTGCTGTCCGCGGTCACTCGGCTCGGCGCCGACGAGAACGACGAAGTCCGTCGCATCCTCGAGCGCAACCTGGCCGAACGCCAGCGCAGCTCGCACTCGCGTCCTGAGTTCGACCGGCGGGGTCCTCTGGCCGTGATCAATCGTGCCGATGCCCGCCGGTGATTACTCGCGGGGGAATATCGTGGGGGAGTAGAGCGCTGGATTTCAAGCCAGTGTCACCCACGAAAGGAACACCCGTGAACGAAGCGAGAGAGCGCATCGGTCCGCACTCGAGCGGGAACCTGTTCCGTGCGCTCGAACTGCGAGTTCGCCAGGTAAATCAGTGAGCAAGTCCCCGCGACTCGTGCACATCGTGGACGACGTGCCGGAACTCGACCCTGAGAAGTTGGGGTTGGCGACCGGCGGACGGCTGACCATGGTGGTCTCGCTCGACGGATTCCTGGACGCCGGGCATGCCGCGGCCCTCGCTGCCGCGAGCATGGCGGACGGCTCGGACGGTCCCGTGGTGGCGACCTTCGATGTCGATCAGGTTTTCGACTACCGCGCGCGCCGCCCGGCGATGTCCTTCGTGCGTGATCACTACCAGGACTACGACGCGCCACGGCTCGTCGTACGACTCCTGAAGGACGCGTCCGGTACGCCGTACCTCCTGCTTCGTGGTCCCGAGCCCGACACTCGTTGGGAAGGGTTTGCCCGCGGAGTCCGCGATGTGATTGAGCGCTTCGGCGTGACGCGCGTCGTGGGCATGGGGTCGGTGCCGATGGCGGTGCCGCATACGCGGCCGATCCATGTCACACCTCACGCCAACAATCCCGCCCTGGTCAGCGGTGAAAGCCGCTGGAGCGGTGAGTTGCGGATTCCCTCCAGCGCCCAGGCCCTCCTTGAGTTGAGGCTGGGCGAGTGGGGCCACGACGCCATGGGCTTCGTCGCCCATGTGCCGCACTACCTGGCCCAGTTCGAGTATCCGAAGGCGGCGGTCTCGCTGCTGGAAGAGGTCGAGCGGGCGGGCGGCGTACTCATCGATCTCAGTGACCTGCGTGAATCGGCCATCGATCGGGACACCGAGATTGCCCACTACGTCGAGACGAACGCCGAAGTGGCCGAGGTCGTGGCCGGGCTCGAGCAGCAGTACGACGCGTTCGAGCGGGCTCAGACCTCGGGCGCCTCATTGCTTGCCGAAGGTGTCGATCTGCCGACCGGCGACGAGATCGGCGAACTCTTCGAGCAGTTCCTGGCCGGCCTCGATGGACCTGACGCAGAGACCCGGCAGGACTAGGGCCAGAATATCCAGCATGGCTGGATCACCTGAGGCACTGCTCGCGCTCCTGGAGTTGGAAGACCTCGATGAGAATCTCTTCCGCGGGTTCCAGCCGAGCACGACCCGCCGTCGCGTCTTCGGTGGCCAGGTCGCCGCGCAGGCCTTGGTTGCCGCGTCGAGGACCACAGATCCCGCGTTCGTCGCCCACTCGTTGCACTGCTATTTCCTGCTGCCCGGAGACACCAGCATCCCGATCGTGTACGACGTGGAGCGACTGCGCGACGGTCGGTCGTTCGCCACTCGGCGGGTCATCGCCCGGCAGCACGGTCGGCCGATCTACTACCAGACGGTCAACTTCCAACGCGCCGAGGATGGCTTCGACCACCAGGATGTGATGCCCGAGGTGCCCGGTCCCGAACAGGCCATCGACCTGGCTCAATTGGCCCGCCAGCGCCGCGGTCCCGATCTCGCCGACGGTCGAGACGACATGGGCGATTGGAGTCGAGAGTGGGCCGGGCTCGATATTCGTGCGATCGGGACGTCAGCTCGCGGTCTGCCGTCGGATCCGATGCATCCTGCCCGAGCCCAGTTGTGGCTGCGAGTTGCGTCAGGGGCCGCTGGCGGCCGACTGGGCGACGAGCCGTTGCAACATCTGGCGGCGTTCACATACGCCAGCGACATGACCCTGATCGGCTCGACGCTCGTGCCGCACGGGGTGGACCTGTGGTCATCGGGGATGCAGGTCGCGTCGCTGGATCACTCCATCTGGTTCCACCGACCCTTCCGTGCCGACGAATGGTGGCTGTACGACCAGGTCTCACCTTCTGCGTCTGGTGGACGGGGATTTGCGACCGCGCGAGTGTTCACAGAAGACGGTCGTTTGGTCGCCAGCGTCGCACAAGAGGGTCTGATCCGTCAGCGAAGCAAGTAAAGGCTTCGCCCATCGCGTTAGTGTGCTGTAGGTCACAGCGTCGTCCTTGGAGGGACCATGACCGAAACCGCGATCTCGCCCGCCGATACATCTGAGCCCACTGCCAGCGAACGGGTTGAATCCTGGTTCGCCGAATTCACGTCGTCCATCGCTGCCGGTGACTTCGGTGCAGCAGCCGACCTCTTCGCAGTCGAAAGCTACTGGCGTGACCTGGTGTCCTTCACCTGGAACCTCACGACCGTCGAGGGCCGCGACGGTGTTCGCGACCTGCTCGAGCACACCGGTGCGGCAACCAGTCCGGCGAACTTCACCCTCGACGATCCCGCGGACGCAACAGACGGCGTCACCACCGCGTGGTTCCACTTCGAGACGGCGGTCGGGCGTGGTTGGGGTCTGGCGAGGTTCATCGAGGATGACGGACTGAAGGCCTTCACCTTCTTGACGACTCTGGACGAGTTGAAGGGCTATGAGGAGCATCGCGGGGATCGCCGACCAACTGGTGCGCAGCACGGCGTACAGAAAGGTCGCAAGAGTTATCTCGAGCGTCGTCAGGACGAGGTGGCCACCCTCGGCGTTGATGAACAGCCCTACGTGTTGGTGATCGGTGGTGGACAGGGCGGCATCGGCCTCGGCTCGCGGCTACGTCAGATGGGTGTGCCCAGTCTCGTCATCGACAAGCAAGATCGGCCGGGTGATCAGTGGCGAAACCGCTACAAGTCGCTGTGTCTTCACGATCCGATCTGGTACGACCACCTGCCGTACTTGAAGTTCCCAGACAACTGGCCGGTCTTCTCACCCAAGGACAAGATCGCGGACTGGTTGGAGTTCTACACCCGCGTGATGGAGGTGCCCTACTGGTCGAAGACCGAGGCGACCAGCGCGTCGTACGACGAAGCCGCTGGAGAGTGGGTCGTCGAGGTTACGCGCGACGGCGAGGCGATGACCCTCCGGCCGAAGCAGTTGGTGTTGGCGACGGGAATGTCCGGTCGGCCGATCGTGCCGGACCTTCCCGGGCAGGACATCTTCGCCGGCGAGCAACACCACTCGTCGAAGCATCCGGGACCCGATGCGTACGCCGGAAAGAAGTGCGTGGTGGTCGGGAGCAACAATTCGGCGTTCGACATCTGCGGCGCGCTCTGGGAAGCGGGAGCCGATGTGACGATGGTCCAGCGGTCCTCGACTCACATCGTGAAGAGCGAAACTCTGATGGATATCGGGCTGGGCGGGCTGTACTCCGAAAGTGCCGTGGCTGCCGGCGTCACCACGGAGAAGGCGGACATGATCTTTGCGTCGCTGCCGTATCGGATCCTGCACACGTTCCAGATCCCGCTCTACGACCAGATGCGAGAGCGGGATCAGGAGTTCTATGACCGACTTGAGGCCGCCGGGTTCGATCTCGACTGGGGCCCCGACGGGTCCGGGCTGTTCATGAAGTATCTGCGGCGCGGGTCCGGCTACTACATCGACGTTGGTGCGGCCGACCTGGTGGCCAACGGCGACGTCAAGCTGGCCAGGGGACAGGTGGATCACCTCACGGAGAACTCGGTTGTGCTGGCCGACGGCACCTCGCTGCCGGCCGACCTGGTGGTCTACGCGACTGGGTACGGCTCGATGAACGGCTGGGCCGCGGAGTTGATCGATCAGGAGACTGCGGACACCGTGGGCAAGTGCTGGGGGCTCGGGTCGGACACCCCGAAGGATCCCGGCCCCTGGGAAGGCGAACAGCGCAACATGTGGAAGCCGACCCAGGTCCCGGCACTCTGGTTCCATGGCGGAAATCTCCATCAGTCGCGGCACTACTCCCAGTTCCTGGGACTGCAGTTGAAGGCTCGCTATGAGGGTTTGGACACTCCTGTCTATCGACTCGCGGAGGTCCATCACACTGGTTAGCGTGATCTGCTCGTTTCGGCGTACGACGCGCTCTGACTTCCCGCTGCTCGGAGCTTGGCTGAGCGATCCCGTCGTACACCGTTGGTGGCACCACGAGACCTCACCCGAGGCGTTGGAACGCGACTTCGGGCCGGTGATCGACCGGAAGGAGCCGGCCGAAGACTTCATCGGCCTTGTCGATGCCGAGCCGGTCGGCCTGATCCAGCGCTGTCGTTGGGAGGACTATCCGGAGGAACTGGACGCTCTGTCGGCGATTGTCGACGTGCCTCCTGGAGCGATGACCATTGATTACCTGATCGGCACTGCCGAGATGCGCGGACGAGGGGTGGGCACTGAGCTGATCGGCGCCTTCGTGGAGCAACTCTGGCTGGACGTTCCTACCACCTCGGTGATTCTGGTTCCTGTTGCGGCCGGCAATGTGCCGTCGTGGCGAGCCCTCGAGAAGGCTGGTTTCCAGCGAGTCGCGAGCGGTGATCTTGAACCCGACAATCCGATCGACCCTCCGTTGCACTACGTGCTGCGCCTCGACCGCTAGGTCATCAGGGAACGCACGCTCTCGATGGTGTCGGCCTCGTCGGCGGTCTTGTCGTCGCGGTAGCGGACGACTCGGGCGAACCTGAGGGCTACGCCGCCGGGGTAGCGCGTGGATCGCTGAAGGCCGTCAAACGCGATCTCGACTACTTGTTCCGGCCGCACGTGCACTACCCAATCGTTGCGACTCGTCATCAGTTCGGTGAACCGCTCGGTCTGCCAGCGCAGCATCTCGTCGGTCATGCCCTTGAAGGTCTTGCCGAGCATCACGAAGCCACCGGTCTCGGGATCCCTTGCGCCGAGGTGGATGTTGGAGAGCCAGCCACGCCGTCGGCCGCTGCCTTCCTCGATGGCCAGCACCACCAAGTCGAGGGTATGGACCGGCTTGACCTTCACCCAGGCAGAGCCACGCCTTCCCGCGTCGTACGTCGCCGCGAGGTTCTTGACGACGACGCCCTCATGGCCGGAGCGGAGGACTTGGGCTGAGAACGCTTCCGCGGCATCCGGACTACTGGTGACGACGCGGGACACACGATGCTCAAGGGGGACCAATTGCTCGAGGGCCGCTCGCACGAACGCTAGCGGGCTGGTCGATGAGATCCATGCCATCGAGGTGAAGGATGTCGAAGAAGTACGCCGAGACGTGGGCGCCGCCGGCGCTTGCGGTCCGCGAGGCCGTGTCCTGGAAGGCACGAGGTCTGCCCGCGTCGTCGACCGTGAGCGCTTCGCCGTCCAGCACGAAGCGATCCGAATAGAAGGATCGCGCCAGATCCACGATGTCGGGGAGGCGAGCGGTGATGTCATCCAGGCTCCGAGTCGCGATCAGGACCTCGTCGCCGTTGCGGTGCACCTGGATCCGGATGCCGTCCAACTTCGCGTCGATGGCGACTTCGCCCGGCCCGGCCTTCTCGAGGGCGGCTGCAATGTCCGGTGCACTGGAGGCGAGCATCGGCTGCACGGGTCGCCCAACAGTCAGCCCCACCGACTCGAGGCCGACTGCTCCTTCGGTGAACGCGATACTCGCGATGCCCGGAGTGGAGCCGGACAACATTGCGGCACGACGTACGACTCCGAGCGGCACTTCGGTTGCCTGGGCGATGGCCTCCTGAACGAGAGCATCCAGAGCCCCCTGCCTGACCTCTCCGGTGATGGCACCTCTCAACCAGGCTTGCTCATCGACTGTCGCTCTCGCGAACAAGTCCTTGAGAGCGCTTACTCGGGCATTGGCCGACCCTGAACCCCCCAGACCGGCCATCGCCTCGAACGCCTGATCCACCCGCTCAACGGTCAGAGATGGTGTGGCGGACGGTTCGGGCAGGGCATTGAGTGAACGCCAACCCACCCCGGTCCGCCGTTGGCGCAACGATCCGGCCAACCAACTGGCCACGATCGCGATCTCGTCCGGCCCCGCTTCCTGCAGACATCCTGCAAGGGTGGTCACCTTGGCCTTGCGGGACCGCGTCGCCGCAACTCCCTGGGATGCCTCGACGACTCGTGCCAGCAACATGAGGTCCATTGTGCCCGTGGATTCTCCCTACGAAAGGGCACGCGACACGCCGGAGGAAGGGTGCCGATCGTAGGGAGAATCCTGAGTCGCGAACCACGCACGGTCATCGCGCGGCTGGAACAGGCCACACTGTCGGGCCGCGCGCAGTCGGTGGGCGACCTGGTCCGGCCTCATCAACTGCAGACCTGTCACCCTGACCACTTCCAGCCCCACACGTCGCAGTGCCTCATCCTTCGTGATGTCCCGGGTCTGACCCCGTGCCGAGCGATGGTCCGCACCATCGAACTCCACGACCAATCCGGCTTCGAGATCAATCAGATCCGCGACACCGAGGAGCGTGCCGTTGCGATCGCGGATGGCACAGTTGACCTGCGGTGTGGGAAGACCCGCGTCGAGGATCCAGACCAGCCGCAGTCGAGTTTCATTCGGCGAACGGGAGTATTCGCTCGCCAGTTCCAACGCCTTGATCGCTCGCGAACCGAGCCAACACGTAGCCGCGTAGGAGCGAATCTGATCCAGTGACACGAGCCGCGCCGCTGCCATCATGTCCGCCGCCACCACTGCGTCCCGAATACCGGGGGCGTGTCTCATGGCGTCCACGACGCAGCGCACCGCGGTCAGGGTGGGAACGCCGTGCCGGCTCGCTCGGTCGGCGACAGCAATGGCGTCGTACGTGAGTTCTACCTGGTCGTCACGGCGGATCCTGCCGGTGAGCCCGAGGGCAAGGGGAACCGGGAGCAACGTCAGGCCGTCCCGACCCAGTCCGTCGAAGAACTGTGCCCCGTGCAATCGACAACCTGCCCAGCCCGTCACCGCACCTCCGGTGGGTAGTCGGACGGACTGCTCCATGATCCGTTGCTCCGGCAGGTCTGATCGAGTGTCTGCCGGGACGTAGAAGCCTCGCGACGTCCGGCGCCAGTAGTGGCCGATGCTGGCCTGCCGCTTGGTTGGCCCATTCCGCCCTGACGGGTCGATGGGCACGGGCCGAACCAGGTCGCCGGGGTGTGACGCCACGGGATCCCAGATGTGTTTGGACACGGCGTGATCGTCCGCGATGGTCCGATCATCCGCAACCGGCCATCCACAGCCGGTCTTCTCCCTACGTTCCGCCCCCTCGACTCGGTGTGTCGCGTGCCCGAACGTAGGGAATCAGGCGCCGATCAAGCCACGAACTGCGAAGAGTTCGGGAAAGAAGGTGAGGTCGAGGGCGCGGCGCAGGAAGTCCACCCCGCTGGACCCTCCGGTGCCGACGCGCGACCCGATGGTGCGCTGCACGACCTGGAGGTGGCGGAAGCGCCACATCTGGAAGTTGTCCTCGATGTCGACCAACTCTTCGCACGTCTCGTAGACCATCCAATGGGTGCTCGGATCTGAGTAGACGCTCGCGAACGTGGTCACCAGTTCCTCATCCAGTCGGTACGGGAGCGCCCAGTCGCGATCCAGGAGACGAGGAGGTACGGCGTAACCGGAGCGGGCCAGATAGGCCAGGAACTCGTCGTACAGGCTGGGTTCGTGTAGCAGCGACTCCAACGCTGCCTGGGCCGTTGGATCGTGGGAGAACACCGCCACCATGTCTGCGCTCTTGTTGCCGAGCAGGAATTCGACCTCGCGATACTGGGCGGATTGAAAGCCCGAACTCGTCGCAAGGAAGGGTCGAATCTCGGCGTACTCACTCGGCGTCAGGGTCGCCAGCACCGACCACTGATCGGTCAAGGAGTGTTGGATGTGTTTCACGCGTGCGAGTCGCTTCAAGGCGGGGGAGAGTTGGTCTTCACGCAGAAGCGCTCGGGCCGAGCGGAGTTCGTGGATCATCAGCTTCAGCCACAACTCGGACGTCTGGTGCTGGATGATGAACAACAGTTCGTCGTGCTGAGGCGGGTCGCTGCACGGTTGTTGTGCGGACAACAAAGTGTCCAGGTGGAGATAGTCGCCGTAGGACATCGCCCGAGTGAAATCCGTCTGGATGCCTTCTTCGATCGCGCGCTCACTGCGACTGTCTGTGCTCATGGCCGTCAACCTACTCGTCCGTCGGCTTGGCATAGGTTCAGGGAGTGATCGAGGGAGCGCACTCCTTGGAATGGGGACCCGGTCGGCTGTGCGCAGTCGACCGGGTCCTCGGCCCCCACAGACGCGGGCCTCGCGACCCGACGTACCGCATCGACGAGAAGGGTCGCCACTGGCGCGGGATACGCACCCCCGAGGGTCCGGCCACCTTGATGATCGAGCAGCGCAAGATCGATCTCGTGTACGCCGAGGCGTGGGGCGTCGGAGCACGTTGGGCGATCGATTCGGTGCCGGATCTGCTCGGTGCGTCCGACGACGTGAGCACGTTCGAACCCGGCGAGACCGGGATCGTTGCCGAGGCCTGGCGACGGCACCCCGACCTCCGGATCGGCCGCACGGGTCTGGTGATGGAGGCTTTGGTTCCGGCCATCATCGAACAGAAGGTCACCGGCCAGGAGGCGTTCGCCGGGTTTCGGTCACTGGTCCATCGCTTCGGCGAACGGGCACCGGGGCCAGGGGTCGAGCGCAAGATCTGGATCCAACCGACGCCGGAGCAACTGGCCCTGATTCCGTCCTGGGAGTGGCTCAAGTTGCACATCGATCCGGCCAGATCCCGCCCCATCGTCCAGGCCGCCCGTGTCGCGCGGTCGCTGGAGCGGATTGCCGATCTGTCCGGACCCGAAGCCGATCGACGACTGCGGTCCCTGCCCGGTGTCGGGGTGTGGACCAGCGCGGAGGTGCGGTTTCGGGCGCTCGGTGATGCAGATGCGGTGTCCTTCGGCGACTATCACGTGGCCAATCAGGTGGGCTGGGCGATGCTCGGCCACGACATCGATGACGACCGACTTGCCACCCTCTTGGAGCCGTGGGCCGGTCACCGCGGGCGGGCGGTCACGCTGATCGGCTTGGTCGGACGCAGTCGACCGCGCCACGGCCCGCGGATGGCTCCTCGGCGCCACCTACCCGCCTGAGCCTGGTCTTAGAGCAGGGGTCGGAAGGGTTTGAGAACGTACTCCGTGAACTTGCGATAAACATCCCGGGCCTGCCATTCGCCGAGGGTGAGTTCGAGCGAGTTGGACTCGTCGAGCGAGAAGATCTCCTCCATCGCAACGGCCAGGTCGCGATCGACGAACTCGACGTTGATCTCGTAGTTGCCTTGCAGGCTGAGCCGGTCGATGTTGGCGGTCCCGACCGTCGACCAGTTGCCGTCGATCGTGGCGGTCTTGGCGTGCACCATCGCGTCTCGGAAGCGCAGGATCCGCACGCCCGACTCGAGCAATTGGGCGAAATAGCCGCGCGAGACCCAGTCAGCGACGATGTGGTTGGACTTCAACGGGATCAGCAGGCGGACGTCCACGCCCCGCTGCGCTGCCCACTTGAGCGAGTCGACGAAGTCCTGATCAGGCAGAAAGTAGGCCTGCGTCAGCCAGATGTTCTTGGTGGCGCGGTTGATGGCCTCGAGGTACATCGACCGGATCGGGAAGGTCCATTGGCGAGGCACGTTGCGGTGGAAGCGGATCGACGGTGTCCATTCCGAGGATGCGTCGAGAAGCAGCGGTTTCTCCGCGGCGGCGAAGTGCGGTCCCATCGTGCGGCGGCGGTTGAGGTTCCAGAAGTCCGCGAAGGCACGCTTGAGGTCCCACACCCCTGGGCCCGTGATCCGCACGTGCGTGTCTCGCCACTCCGTCGCGAAGGCCGCGCCGATGTTGTACCCGCCGACAAAACCCACCGCGTCATCCACCACCAGGATCTTGCGGTGATTGCGGCCGTAGCGACGCAGTTGGTAGAACCGCCACCCGGCGTTGTAGACCGGGTAGCGCAACACCTTGATCCCGGGCGGGAAGCGTTTGAACGCCGGCGGCACGACAAGATTGGCGAACGCGTCGTAGATGACGTGCACGTCGACCCCACGATCGGCGGCGGCAATCAGTGCGGACTTGAACCGCTCTCCGATCTCGTCGCCCTTCCAGATGTAGGTCTCCAGCAGGACCTGGGTCTGTGCCCCGGCGATGGCGGCCAGCATGTCGTCGTACAGGTCACTGCCGAAGGTGTACGTCGTCACGGCACTGCTGCCGACCTGAACCGTTCGTGGCCCCGAGGTGGGAAACGGCTTCGGCTTCTTGCCGCGTCGACGATAGGAGTCGACAAGCGTCAGTCCGATGGCGAGGGCGAGTTGAGTGCCGATAATCGTGAGGAGTGCACGCCGTGCTCGCACGAGCCAGTACGAGATCGGGGAGTCGCTCACCCCCCAAACATAGCCGGGTCTCAGGGTTGGGCGACGCTCTTGGATTCAACGCCGTCCGGGGGAGTGTCGGTGCCGGGTCGTAGGCTCCAAGCATGCGACCGATAACCGATCTGGAGCGCCGGGTGGCGCCCTTCGAAGTGATCTCCGATTACGTTCCGGCGGGCGACCAGCCGGCGGCGATCGCAGGAGATCGCGGAGCGGATCCAGGGCGGCGAGCAGGATGTGGTCCTGCTCGGAGCAACCGGCACGGGCAAGACAGCCACGGTCGCGTGGGTGGCCGAGAAGTTGCAGCGTCCGCTGCTCGTGATGCAACCCAACAAGACGTTGGCGGCCCAGTTCGCCACCGAGTTGCGTCAACTCTTTCCCAACAACGCGATCGAGTACTTCGTCTCCTACTACGACTACTACCAACCCGAGGCCTATGTCCCTCAGACGGACACCTACATCGAGAAGGACTCGTCGATCAACGAAGAGGTGGAGCGACTCAGGCACTCCGCGACGAACTCCCTTCTGACGAGGCGCGACGTGATCGTGGTGTCGACGGTGTCCTGCATCTATGGTCTGGGCACCCCTCAGGAGTACGTCGATCGGATGATCCGTCTCAAGGTCGGGGAGACGCACGACCGCGACTCCGTGCTTCGACGGCTCGTCGACATCCAATACACCCGCAATGACATGGCGTTCACCCGCGGGACCTTCCGGGTGCGCGGTGACACGTTGGAGATTTTCCCGGTCTACGAGGAGTTGGCCGTGCGGGTCGAGTTCTTCGGCGACGAGATCGAGCGACTGATGACGCTGCATCCGCTCACGGGCGAAGTCGTGACCGAGGACAAGGAACTACACATCTTCCCGGCGACCCACTATGTGGCCGGTCCAGAGCGGATGGAGCGCGCGATTCGAGGTATCGAGACGGAGTTGGCCGAGCAGCTGACTACCTTCGAGAACCAAGGCAAGCTGCTCGAGGCCCAGCGGCTCCGGATGCGCACGACCTACGACATCGAGATGATGCGGCAGGTCGGTTCGTGCTCGGGCATCGAGAACTACTCCATGCACATCGACGGCCGCAGCCGAGGAAGTGCACCCAACTGTCTGTTGGACTACTTCCCCGAAGACTTCCTGTTGGTGGTGGACGAGTCGCACGTCGCCGTGCCACAGATCGGTGGGATGTACGAAGGCGACATGTCGCGCAAGCGCAACCTCGTGGATCACGGCTTCCGGCTGCCGAGCGCGATGGACAACCGACCACTGAAGTTCGAGGAGTTCCTGGATCGGATCGGCCAGACCATCTACCTCTCCGCAACTCCCGGCAACTACGAGTTGGACAAGACCGGGGGAGTCGACCACGCGGTTGAGCAGATCATCCGCCCGACAGGCTTGATCGATCCCGAAGTCATCGTGAAGTCCACCAAGGGCCAGATCGACGACCTGATGGCCGAGATCAACCTGCGGACCGAGCGCAACGAGCGGGTGCTGGTCACGACGCTGACGAAGAAGATGTCCGAGGATCTGACCGACTACCTCCTCGACGCGGGGATCCGCACTCGCTACCTCCACTCCGAGGTCGACACGCTCAAGCGGATCGAGTTGCTGCGGGATCTGCGACTCGGACAGTACGACGTCCTGGTCGGCATCAACCTCCTGCGCGAGGGCCTCGATCTGCCCGAGGTGTCCTTGGTGGCGATCCTCGATGCCGACAAGGAGGGCTTCCTCCGCTCCGACAAGTCGTTGATCCAGACGATCGGTCGGGCGGCGCGCAACGTGTCCGGGCAGGTGCACATGTACGCCGACAAGATCACGCCGTCGATGGAGAAGGCGATCGATGAGACCAATCGGCGTCGTGCGAAGCAGGTCGCCTACAACACCGAGCGTGGCCTCGACCCGCAGCCACTGCGGAAGAAGATCGCCGACATCAGCGAGATGCTGGCCCGCGAGGATGAGAGCACCAAGGCCCTGCTCCAGTCCTGGCAGGAGCAGGATCCGAAGGCCAAGAAGGCACCCGTGCCTGCGTTGTCCCGGTTGAGGGCCAGCGGCGAGGCGCCGGACCTGGCGGGTCTTCCCAGCACCGATCTGGCGGACCTGATCCAGCAGTTGACTGACCAGATGCACGCCGCCGCCGCCGAGTTGCAGTTCGAGGTGGCCGCCCGGATTCGAGACGAGATCAGCGAGTTGAAGCGCGAGTTGCGACAAATGATGGAAGCCGGAGTCCGTTGAACACCCGAAGGAGCAGTCAATGTTTGACCATCTAGGGATCCAGACCGCGGACGTCGCAGCCAGCAAGGCGTTCTATTCCGCTCTCCTGGCGCCGCTCGGAATCTCCGCAGCCATGGACTTCGGGGTGGCGGTCGGTTTCGCCGGTGCCGACGGCAAACCCGAATTCTGGATCGGTCAGCTGCCCGAGGGTGCGGGCAGCGAAGAGATCCACGTCGCGTTCGTGGCCGCCGACCGCTCGGTCGTCGAGGACTTCCACGCCGCTGCTGTCGAACTGGGCGCCGAGATCCTGCATGCACCCAAGGAGTGGCCCGAGTATCACGACGGCTACTACGGCGCATTCGTCCGAGACCTTGACGGAAACAATGTCGAGGCCGTCTGCCACAGGTGACTCCAGCCGATCATTGGCGGCGGCTGACTAGGGTGGGATCCATGGCCTCACCGGAGTTGGTGGAAACCGACCTATTGATCATCGGCGCAGGCCCGACAGGCCTGTATGCCGCGTATTACGCCGGCTTCCGTGGTCTTCGCATCGCAGTGGTCGACTCGCTACCGGAATTGGGCGGCCAGATCACGGCGATGTATCCCGAGAAGGCGATCCTCGACGTTGCGGGCTTTCCGACGATCAAGGGCCGGGATCTCGTTGCCGGGTTGGTCGAACAGGCCGCGACCGGCTCTCCGGCGTACTTCCTCGATCGCACGGCGCAATCCCTCACCGAGGATGTGGATTCGGTGTCCATCGGCTTGGACGACGGCACGGAGATCCGAGCAAAGGCGGTGATCATCACCGCGGGAATCGGGAAGTTCAGTCCGCGAGCCGCTGCCGGTCGGCGGAGACTGGGTAGGTCGTGGGCTTGAGTTCTTCGTGCCGAGTTTCGAGCCGTATGTCGGCAAGGAAGTGCTCATCGTCGGTGGCGGGGACAGTGCCTTTGACTGGGCGTTGCATCTTGAGCCGATCGCGAAGTCGGTCACCCTCGTTCACCGGCGAGATGCCTTCCGCGCCCATCAACGCACCGTAGACCAGGTGCGCGCCTCGGGTGTCGAGATCATCACGAAGGCACAGGTCACCGGTGTCACCGGAAGTGAGGCTGTCGAAGAGGTCGAAATCACGATCGATGGCCAAGAGCCCATCGTGCGTCCCGTTCAGGCGATCGTCGCGGCCCTCGGCTTCATTGCGGATCTAGGTCCGTTGCAGCAATGGGGACTTGAGGTCGAGAAAAGGCACGTTGTCGTTGACTCCGCGATGCGCACCAGCCTGACTCGGGTGTTCGCGGCCGGCGACATCACGGAGTACCCCGGCAAGGTTCGGCTGATCGCAGTGGGGTTCGGCGAAGCCGCGACGGCGGTCAACAACGCTGCGGTCGTGATCGATCCCAGTGCCCACGTGTTCCCAGGTCACTCGAGCGAAGGATAAACAATGAAGGTCAAGGTCGACTTCGATCTGTGCGAGTCGAACGCTGTCTGCGAGTCGCTCGCACCAGATGTGTTCGAGATCGATGAGAACGATTGGCTGGTGCTGAAGGTCGAGGACGTCACCGACGAGAACCGCTCTCGCATTGAGCGTGCCGTTGCATCGTGCCCTCGTGGAGCAATCTCGATCGAATAGCTCGGATCATCGAATAATCAGGTGACTCAGGGGCCGGGATGAGCGAACCTAGCCCCGTGGAGGTTCGACGGTTCGACGCCAGTGACACCGTGCTGACGAAGCAGGCGCTGGCCCTGCGCAACGCCCGCATTGCCGCAGACTCGCCATTCCGAAACCAGGAGTCGCTGCCCTGGTGGACGAACTTCCTCACGAATGGTTGGGACGGCGACATTCCCCGAGCCTTCGTCGGCATCGAAGACGGGCAGGTCGTGGCAGATGGGTTGATCGAACTTCATACCTACGACAATCGGCACTTGGCCGAATTGTCGGTCGGTGTGGCACCGACAAGAAGGAGGAACGGCTTCGGCTCGCAGATGTTGGAGGCGCTGCTCTCCGAAGCCAAGAGTGAAGGTCGAACGACCGCCGCGATCGGAGGCTGGGATTCGGCGGCGACACGGGGTTTCGCCGCACATCACGGCTTCGACGCCAAGATCGTCGAAGTGACTCGCCGACAGGTCGTGGCCGATGCGGATTGGCGGCGGATCGAGGCCGAACACACCGTGGCGTCGCGTCTCGCAGCGGCGTACTCCCTGGTTCGGATTGCAGGCAGTACGCCGCCCGACCTGATCTCAGCGGTCGCGAAGATGGCCGAGTCGATCAACGATGCGCCGATCGACGACCTCGATATCGAGGACGAGGTCTACACCCCGGAACGGGTGGCCAAGTACGAACAATCGCTGCAGGCTGCCAGTCGGCTGTATCGAGTGCTCGCACAACATCGCGAGTCCGGCGACCTGGCGGGCCACACGGTCGTCACCGTCGAAAGGGATCGACCGGAGATCGGTGACCAGGACGACACAACGGTGGTTCGAGAGCACCGGGGCAACCGACTGGGCGTTCTCCTGAAGGCTGAGATGTTGCTCTGGTTGCGTGAGGTGGAACCACAGTTGGCCACGCTCGACACCTGGAACGCCAAGTCGAACACTCACATGATCGCCGTCAACGAACTGCTCGGCTATCAGGTGACCGGAGAGTTCATCGACTTCCAGAGGAATATCGCCTAACCAGCCCAGTTTGATGCTCGCGCACGTCGAGCCCACTATTCAGGCACACTTGAAGGCGTGACGATCGTCAACGACGCCGAGGTTCTTCACCATGAGCCCGAGCCGTGGCGACCCGGTCGCACCACCCGCATCGTGAGTGTTGCCATCCTGATCCTCGCCGTCATAGCGGTGCTGGTCGACCGTGAAGCACGTGCCGATGAAACGGAGGCGCTATCCGCGTGTTCCGAGGAGATCGAGGAGGCTATCGGTGCGGCGCTCGGGCCGGTGGACTCGATGGTCGCCTATGTCCGATCCACACGCGATGGTGCGTCAGCCACTTTGAGTCGTTCACTGGAGGCGCTGGTTGCCGAGCGAACGGCGAACGCCTCGGCTGACCTGGAACCGGCGGTCACGGCCTGTGAGCAGATTCAGGTGCTGCGACATCACGGCCAATTGGGCCAACGAAAACAGAACTGTCTCCATCGCTTGGACCTTGCGGAGGACTTCCTGGCCCGTGTTGCGCGCGACGGCGGCGTGGCCTTTGGCCCCCGTGGCTCGATGCTCCCAGCCGAGGGTTGTTGACCTGTTGGGGACATCATTTGTCATTTCGCTGTGAGTGGAGGGCGGGGTCGGTTATCTTCGAAGCTCGCGACAAATGCCATCGCGGGTAAGGACACCCATGAATCGCACGTCGATCGGCGCCAACGTCGTCTTCACTGTTTGTCTGGGATTCGCGCTTCTGGCACCCGTGCCAGGATCGTCCGCCGCGATTCCCACAATCGAGGTGATCCCCTCCGTCGTCGAGACGGTGCCGGTGCAGACCTCCGGTGATTCCGCCGACGATCCGGCTGTGTGGGTTCACCCCACGAGTCCGGACCAGTCCCTGATCATCGTGAACAACAAACGGGGAGCCCTGGAGACCTACAACCTCAGCGGGCAACGGGTTCAGCAGGTGAGGGACTCGGTCAGGTTCTGGGGCAACGTGGACATCCGTCCCTCCGTGGTAGTCGGGAACACGACCCGCGATGTCGTCGCCGTTGCTCATCGTGGTCTGCAGTTCTACACGGTCAATCCACAGACCAGGCTGTTGCAGTCGATCACCGACGGAGTCGCCCTGAACACCGGCGGCGGCGAAGGAGTCTGTCTGTATCGCAGTCCGACCTCAGCGATCACCTACGCCGTGATCATCACCATCCAGGGCCGGTTGCGGCAGTACGAACTCACGGACGTGGATTCGGATGGTCTGCTCGGCGGTCGCCTCGTGCGAGAAATCCAGGTCGGCTCGGAGGCCGAGGGGTGCGTGGTCGATGACCAGGCGCAAGCGCTCTATGTCAGTCAGGAGGACGTTGCCCTCTGGAAGTACGACGCCGAGCCCACAGGGGGGTCTGTTCGCACGGTTGTCGACACCGTCGTCACCACTGGCGGTCAGCTCGAACCCGATATCGAGGGCCTGACGATTGCAGACACCGGCGCGACGGGGAAGTTCCTCTTCGCCTCCAACCAGCGTGTTCGCATGGCCTCAGCCAACTACGTCACGGCGTACCAGATCATGCCCGACGGAACCTGGACTCAGCACAAGGCTTTCCGCGTCGGAAACGGTACGACGTCCGATGACTGCGACCGGACCGATGGCATTGCGGCGTACGCAGGAAACCTTGGGCCGTCGTTCCCCTACGGAATCTTCGTCTGCCAGGACAACAACAACGACCTACCCGGCACGCGCGGATTCCAGGACGTCAAATTCGTGCGTCTGGAGGCGATACTTCCGCAACTCGTGCCAGTCGTGGAGCCTTCACCACCCGCGCCTGCGCCACTCGGGTAGCGACTCACGTTCGACGCCGAGCGTGGAGTCGCCGCCATGACCGGGGTAGAACCACGTGTTGTCCGGAAGGGTGCCGAACACCTTCGTCTCGACCTCGTCGATCAGTTGTGCGAACGCTTCGTCGCTGCCGAAGGTGTTGCCCACGCCGCCGGGAAACAGCGAGTCCCCGGTGAACAGGTGGAACATCCCGCTCGGACCGGATGAGTCGTCATAGACGAGCGCGATCGAGCCCGGCGTGTGCCCCGCGATCGCGATCACATCCAGCGTGCAGGTCCCGACCGCGATCTGGTCGCCCTGGGCAACGGCTCGGGTGATGTCAACACCGGTCTGCTCGACGATCGCGTCGGCATCCGGAGCCCCCGCGATGACTTCAGGTTTCGTTGCGAGTACGACATCACGCAGTGCCCGATGGTGGTCCCAGTGCTGATGGGTCGTGATGACCGCGGCCAGACCGGCCTTCCCGATGAGCGGGATCAGGCGTTCGGGCTCGTCCGCGGCGTCGATCAGCACTTGGTCGCCGGTGTCGGTGCACCGGAGCAGGTAACAGTTGTTGTGCATCTGGGGATCGACGGAGAGCTTGGTGATCGTCAGGCCGCCGATCTCGCGCACGTCTGGCTCACCGCCCGGCACGACCACACCGGTGTACGTCGGGTCGCTCATGACCGGATCCTCCTCTGCCACGGGCCGAGCTCGGGCAACGCCTGATCGGAACTGACTCCGACCCCACCCCCTCGGCCGATCAGCCACCAGATCAGATCGCGCTTGCTACCCGAGAGCACCTGCCCTCCTCCACCGACGAGCTTGTCGCCGTGTGGGCAGCGCAAGGTCACGGAGATCTCCGGATCCCTATCGAAGATCGCCACAGATGTGAGGTAGTCCACGAACTCATCGCTCCAGTCGTGGTGGGTGTAGCCGGTGCCCATGTCTGTGTGGTGGATCTCGACCTCGCGCCACCGCGCCCCGATCCAGTCGGCCACCGACCACGGGGGGCCGTCGATGGTGCGGGGCAGCATCACCCCGAGTTTGTCGGCCGGGCAGGCGGCGAACGCTTCGCGTAGCTCGTCTGTTGATTCGGCGTTCAGCGAACGAAGCTCGCCGACGGGCCAGATCGCGCGCTCATCGATCTCTGCGTCGCGGCTCGCATTGCTCTCGTAGACCCAAGGGACGGGATCGTCGGCCATGGCCGCGTGCACGGCGCGAGTGATGCCGGTGGCATTGGAGGCGACGTGTGAAATCACGTGCGCCACCGTCCAACCGGGGAGCACTGAAGGCTCCGCGAATTGACTGTCGGTGAGCCCCGCTACGGTCCGTAGGTAACGTTGGGTCGCGGCCTCGACTGCAGCGAGAGTTTCGTCGAGGTCGGTGTCGAGGGGATGTGTGCCGTGGGTTTCGGTCATGGTGCAATTGAACCGCGTCGACACCATGCGCGTCTTGCGAACAATTGTTCGAATTTCTCGCTACCGTAGGACCGATCCGGCGATTCACCACTCCACAAGATCAGGGGACCATCCGCGTGGCCGACCAGCTCATCATCAGGGGCGCCCGAGAGCACAACTTGAAGGATGTCTCGCTCGACCTTCCACGGGATTCGCTGATCGTTTTCACGGGCCTCTCGGGCTCCGGGAAATCGAGTCTCGCGTTTGACACCATCTTTGCCGAGGGCCAACGACGCTACGTCGAGTCGCTGTCGGCGTATGCCCGCCAGTTCCTCGGCCAGATGGACAAGCCAGATGTCGACTTCATCGAGGGCCTGTCTCCAGCGGTCTCGATCGATCAGAAGTCCACTTCCAAGAACCCGCGGTCAACCGTCGGCACCATCACCGAGGTTTATGACTACCTCCGGCTGCTCTACGCGCGCGCCGGCCGCCCGCATTGCCCCACCTGTGGAAGCCCGATCGAGCGGCAGACGCCGCAGCAGATCGTGGATCGGATCCTCGGACTCGAGGAGGGTCGTCGGTTCCAGGTCCTCGCCCCGGTCATTCGCGGACGCAAGGGCGAGTACGTCGAGTTGTTCCGGCAATTGCAGACCCAGGGCTTCTCCCGGGCACGGATCAATGGCGACACTCACGCGCTCAGACGATCCGCCCACGCTCAACAAGCAGCAGAAACACACGATCGAAGTGGTCATCGATCGGCTCGCGGTCAAGGCCTCATCGAAGCGGCGGCTGACCGACTCGATCGAGACCGCGCTCTCTCTGGCCGGCGGTCTGGTCGTGATCGACTTCGTCGATCTGCCCGAGGGCAGCGCCGAGCGGGAGATGCGCTTCTCCGAGAAGATGGCCTGTCCCAACGAGCATGCGATCGACACCGATGAGCTCGAGCCTCGGTCCTTCTCCTTCAACTCACCGTTCGGCGCCTGCCCCGAGTGTCACGGGCTCGGCACCCGGATGGAGGTCGATCCCGAACTCGTCGTTCCGGACCCGGGCGCAACGCTCGGCGAGGGTGCCATCCAACCGTGGAGTGGCGCACATGTCGCCGACTACTTCATCCGGCTGATGAACGCGCTCGGCGAGGAGTTGGGCTTCGACCTCAACACGCCGTGGGAGAAGCTCCCGCTCAAGGCCCGCCGATCCCTGTTGGACGGCCACGCGACCAAGGTTCACGTCGTCACCACGAGTCGCTACGGCCGGGAGCGCGCCTACTACGCCGACTTCGAGGGCGTGATCAGACTACATCGAGCGGCGCCACCGGCGAGGCCGAGTCCGACATGAGCCGGGATCGCTTCGAGGGATTCATGCGCGAGGTTCCCTGCCCGGCGCTGCGGTGGTGCGCGGCTGAAGCCGGTTTCCCGTTCGGTGACGCTCACCTCCAGTTCGCATGGCGAGCTGAACATCGCCGAGGTGTGTGCGCTCTCGATCGACGGATCTGCCGACTTCCTGGCCACGTTGGATCTGAGCGCGCGTGAGCGTCAGATCGCCGAACGAGTCGTCAAGGAGATCCAGGAACGGCTCAACTTCCTGCTCGACGTCGGGCTCGACTACCTCTCGCTCAACCGACCCTCCGGATCTCTCTCGGGCGGAGAGGCTCAGCGGATTCGGCTCGCAACGCAGATCGGCGCAGGTCTCGTTGGCGTCCTCTACGTCCTGGACGAGCCGTCCATCGGGCTGCACCAACGAGACAACAAGCGGCTGATCGAAACCCTGGTCCGGCTGAAGAATCTCGGCAACACCTTGATCGTCGTCGAGCATGACGAGGACACCATCCGGACGGCCGACTGGGTCGTCGACATCGGACCCGGAGCGGGCGAGCACGGCGGGCAGGTCGTGCACTCGGGCAGCGTGGCGGGGTTGTTGAAGCATCGCGACTCGTTGACCGGGCAATACCTCTCGGGCCGGCGGGAGATCCCGACTCCCGACGTACGCCGTCCGCGGACGCCCGGACGGGACCTGACCGTCCACGGCGCGCGCGAGCACAACCTGCAGAACGTCAGTGCCTCCTTCCCGCTGGGATTGTTCGTCGCGGTCACCGGTGTCTCCGGGTCAGGCAAGTCGACGCTTGGTCAACGACATCCTCTACACCTCGCTTGCGAAGCAGATCTACAACGCGCGAGCCGTGCCCGGACGGCATACCAAGATCACCGGGATCGAGCATGTCGACAAGGTCATCCACGTCGACCAATCGCCCATCGGTCGCACGCCGCGATCCAACCCGGCGACCTACACCGGCGTCTTCGATCACGTGCGCAAACTCTTCGCCTCCACGCCCGAGGCGAAGATGCGGGGATACCTCCAAGGCCGGTTCTCGTTCAACGTCAAGGGCGGGCGCTGCGAGGCCTGTTCGGGCGACGGCACGATCAAGATCGAGATGAACTTCCTGCCGGACGTCTATGTTCCGTGCGAGGTCTGCCACGGCGCCCGCTACAACCGGGAGACCCTCGAGGTCCACTACAAGGGCAAGACGATCGCCGAGATCCTGGACATGCCGATCGAGGAGGCGGCCGACTTCTTCGCGGCGGTGCCGGCGATCTCGCGGCACATGAAGACCCTGTGCGAGGTCGGGCTCGGCTATGTCCGACTCGGTCAGCCGGCCACGACCCTCTCCGGCGGCGAGGCGCAGCGGGTCAAGTTGTCGAGCGAACTGCAGAAGCGTTCGACCGGTCGCACGGTCTACGTGCTCGATGAGCCGACGACGGGATTGCACTTCGAGGACATCCGCAAGTTGCTGCTCGTCCTGGGCAAACTCGTCGACCAGGGAAACACCGTGCTCGTGATCGAGCACAATCTCGACGTCATCAAGACCGCCGATTGGATTCTCGACATGGGACCCGAGGGTGGCTCGCGCGGTGGCCTGGTGGTTGCTGAGGGCACACCCGAGCAGGTTGCGGCCAACGCGGAGAGCCACACCGGCACGTTCTTGAGGGCGATCCTCGATGGTGGACGAGCGCGATCGGCTTCAGGGAACGTCTCGCTAAGGTTGAGAAATCAACTTTCCAGCCGGACGGAGTACTCCTTGAGCAGTCTGACGCGTCGAGTGGCCCTTCAAACAGCGACCATCGCCGGCGTGGGCGTCCCGCTGTTGGCGGCCTGTGGCGCCGACGAGGAACCCGCAGCGGCAGACGACACCACTCCGGACCCCGCGAGCGACACGCCGTCAGAGGCCGCTTCCGCGCCGGCCAGAGTGACTCCGGCACGGACTCCGGGGGAGATGCCGTGGCCTCGACGGCGGATGTCCCAGAAGGCGGCGGCACGATCCTGGACAAAGAACAGATCGTTGTCGTGCAACCGGCCGCGGGTGAGTTCAAGGCGTATTCCGCAGTGTGTCCGCACCAGAAGTGCCTGTTCACCGTGGTCGAGGACAACACGATCAAGTGCGGTGGCTGTCACCAGTCGGAGTTCGCCGCTGCCGACGGGACCAACACCGTGGGCCCGAACGGCACTGAAGCCAATCTGCCGTCGCTCGCAAGAGGTTGCGATCACCGTCGACGGGGACCAGATCCTGCTGGCCTGAAGGCGCTGCCGCTTCCGCGGCCGCTGTCGGTGCCGGGTCGTAGGCTGCCTTACGTGACTGCACGCCGCCCAGGGATCGGGTTCCGACCCGAGCCCGGATCGATCCCGACGCAGCCGGGGGTCTATCGCTTCCGCGACTCGCGCGGCCGGGTGATCTACGTCGGCAAGGCGAAGAACCTTCGCGTCGCGCCTCTCGTCGTACTTCCAAGATGTTGGCGGACTCCACGCACGCACCGCGCAGATGATCACCACGGCGGCGTCTGTCGACTGGACCGTGGTCGCCACCGAGGTCGAGGCGCTCCAGCTGGAGTACTCCTGGATCAAGGAGTTCGACCCGCGCTACAACGTCAAGTATCGCGACGACAAGTCCTATCCCTGGCTCGCGGTGACCCTCGACGAGGAGTTTCCGCGGGTGCTGGTCGGGCGGGGCAGCAAGAAGCGGGGCACCCGATACTTCGGCCCCTACAGCCACGCCTGGGCAATCCGCGAGACCGTTGACCTGTTGTTGCGGGTCTTCCCGATGCGGTCGTGCACGAATGGCGTCTTCAAGCGCTCTCAACAGGTGGGCCGACCGTGCCTGCTCGGGCTACATCGACAAGTGTGCTGCGCCTTGCGTGGGCTCGGTCACGGCCGAGGAACACCGCGCGATCGTCAATGACTTCTGTGACTTCATGGCCGGCCAGACGACCGCCTTCGTCAAGCGGATCGAAACGCAGATGTACGCCGCCTCCGCAGAGCAGGACTACGAACGTGCGGCCCGACTGCGCGACGACCTGGGCGCATTGGCCAAGGCCTTGGAGAAGCAGGCCGTGGTGTTCGGCGACGGCACAGACGCCGATGTCGTGGCACTGGCCGTCGATCCACTCGAGGTCGCCGTCCAGGTCTTCCATGTGCGAGGGGGGCGGATTCGGGGTCAGCGCGGCTGGGTGGCAGATCGAGTCGAGGAGGGCGAGAATCCCGAGCTCGTCGAGGACTTCCTGCTGCAGCTCTACGGCGCCGAGTCCGACAACATCCCGCGCGAGGTGCTGGTCCCCGACCTGCCGACTGATCGGCACACCCTCGAAGAGCTCCTGACCGACCTGAGGGGGGCGGCAAGGTCGTCGATTCGCGTTCCGCAACGCGGCGACAAGCGGACGTTGATGGAAACCGTGGCCAGCAATGCACAGCAATCCCTGGCGCTGCACAAGACCAAGCGGGCGAGCGATCTGACGACCCGCAACACCGCACTGGCCGAGATCCAGCAGGCGCTGAGTCTCGATGAGGTGCCGCTGCGAATCGAGTGTTTCGACGTCTCCAACCTGCAGGGCACCGAGGTGGTCGCGTCGATGGTCGTCTTCGAGGACGGTCTACCCCGCAAGAGCGAGTACCGCCGATTCGTCATCAAGGGGGTCGACGGCCAGAACGATGTCGCTTCGATGCATGAGGTGATCACGAGGCGATTCAAGCGGTTGTTGGATGAGCAGGTACGGGTCGGCCAACAAGCGGCTTCCGGCGCGGGCCAAGTCGGCGAACAAGCGGCTCCGAGGGCGGGCCAAGTCGGCGAACAAGCGGCTCCGAGGGCGGGCCAAGTCAGCGAACAAGCTGCTCCAGGGCGGGCCAACAAAGTCCGCGAGCGGACCTTGCTGGCCCACTCCTCGTCGACCCTGACACCGGCCGCGCACGCAAGTTCGCCTACGCACCGGGGCTGGTCGTGGTCGACGGTGGTGCTCCGCAGGTGGCCGCGGCGCAACGTGCGATGAGCGAACTCGGCATCGTCGACATCGCCTTGTGCGGTCTTGCGAAGCGGCTGGAGGAGGTCTGGTTGCCGGGCCAGGAGGATCCGGTGATCCTGCCGCGAAGTTCCGAGGGTCTCTATCTCCTGCAGCGCGTGCGCGACGAAGCGCATCGATTCGCGATCACTCATCACCGAAATCGCCGGTCCAAGACGATGGTGGACAGCCTGCTGGATGATGTGCCCGGGCCTGGGTGAGGTGCGCCGCAAGTCGCTGATCACGCACTTCGGTTCGCTGCGGAAGCTGCGTGCCGCGACTGCGGAGGAACTCGCACTGGTCCCTGGCGTGGGACCCAGCACGGCAAGCGCGATCAAGGCCGCTTTGGCGGCGCACGACGATCGGGGCAAGACTGTCAGTGTCAACACCGCCACGGGCGAGATCGAGGAGACCTGATGCGCGAGGAAGCGACGGCCGGAGAGATCGTCGTCGTCACCGGGATGACCGGAGCCGGACGAAGTACTGCGGCCAAGGAACTCGAGGATCTTGGCTTCTACGTCGTGGACAACCTGCCACCCAGCCTCGTGTCCGAGGTGGTCCGGCTCGTCGACGAGGGTCGCGGTGTCGATCACCCCATTGCGGTGGTCGTTGACGTGCGGTCCGGATCCTTCTTCGAGACTTTGCCGGCCGATCTTGCGCGATCCGCGGAGGCGCGATCAGACGACGCCTGGCCGGCGTACGACGCTCTTGTTCCTCGAGGCCAGCGACGATGTGCTCGTCCGACGGCAGGAGGCGGCTCGCCGCCCGCACCCACTCCAGGGCGATGGCCGGTTGCTGGATGGGCTCCAGCGAGAACGAGAGGCGATCGCTACCTTGCGGGGCAATGCCGATCTGTTGATCGACACGACAAACCTCAACGTGCACCAATTGACGGACCGGGTCCGAGAGGCGTTCGGCACGCCGACCACCACCCGGCTGAAGATCCGACTCGTGAGTTTCGGTTTCAAGTACGGCATCCCCGTCGACTCCGACTTCGTCGCGGACATGCGGTTCCTTCCCAATCCGTTACTGGGAGCCGGAGTTGCGTGAGTTGACGGGGCGAGGACGAGTTGGTTGCACGATTCGTGACCGAGCGGCCCGCGGCACAAGCATTCATCGAGGGGTGGGTGCCCCTGTTGGAAGCCGTCGCGGCCGGATACCTGAACGAGGGAAAGCGATTCATGACGGTGGCGATCGGCTGCACAGGCGGGAAACACCGAAGTGTCGCCATGACCGAGTTGATCGCGGAACGACTCCGCGACCGACGGACTCGATGCGCGGGCCGAGCATCGCGATCTCGGACGCGAATGAGCGTGATCGATACGTCAGTGGTCGCCTTCGGTGGCGGCCATGGTCTGCACGCTTCGCTATCGGCCCTGAGACGGGTCACGAACGACTTGACGGCCGTCGTCACTGTTGCTGACAACGGCGGCTCATCGGGGCGGTTGCGTGCGGAGTTCGATGTCTTGCCCCCCGGGGACCTGCGAATGGCACTCGCCGCGCTCTGTCGTGACGACGAGTGGGGGAACACGTGGGCGGAGGTACTGCAGCACCGCCTGGCAGGCGACGGTGAGCTTCGAGATCACGTTGTCGGCAACATCCTGATCGTCGGACTGTGGGAACTTCTGGGCGATCCGGTCGCCGGGCTCGACTGGATCGGACGGCTCCTCAACGCGCACGGTCGAGTGCTGCCGATGTCGGTCACGCCCGATGAATATCCGGGCTGAAGTGATGGGAGCCGACCTATCGGCGCCGGACGCGATCACGACGGTGACCGGCCAGGTACAGGTGGCCACCACCGCGGGTCACATCGTTGGAATCGCGCTTGATCCGCCAGACGCCCGCGCGTGTCCGGAGACCCTGCTTGCGATCAATTCGGCTGACTGGGTGGTGCTCGGGACCGGGATCCTGGTTCAGTTCAGTGATTCCCCACCTGCTCATCCCTGACTTGCGGACGGCGATCGTGCAGGCACGAGCGCGAACCATCGTGGTGCTCAACCTGGCGCCTCAACACGGGGAGACCCATGGCTACCAACCCGAGGACTACCTCGACACTCTGGCCGAGTTCGCGCCGGAGATGAAGGTCGACACCGTGCTCGCGGATTCCGGTTCGGTGGCGGACGAACCACGGCTCCGACACGCGGCAGAGCGGGTGGGAGCCCGCCTGGTGTTGGCCGATGTGGCGCACCCTGACGGCTCACCTCGACACGACCCAGCACGTCTCGCCGCGGCGTACTCCCAGATCATGGGTATTTGACTGGCATGCGAAGATTCCGCCCATGGCGATGACGGCGCAGGTTAAGGCAGAACTGGCCAGCACCCCGATCACCAAAACGTGTTGTCGCAAGGCCGAAGTTGCCTCCATGTTGCGCTTTGCGGGAGGACTGCACCTCGTCAGCGGCAAGATCGTGGTGGAGGCTGAGTTGGACACGGGTGCGGCCGCCAGGAGGCTCCGCAAGGACATTGCCGAGGTCTACGGCCACGACAGCGATGTGGTGGTGCTCCAGGGCAACGGATTGCGGAAGGGCACGCGCTATCTCGTGCGGGTGAGCAAGGACGGCGAGGCCCTGGCTCGGCAGACCGGGTTGGTGGACGCCCGCGGTCGCCCGGTGCGCGGGTTGCCGCCGCAGGTGGTTTCCGGCGCCGGCTGCGATGCCGTTGCGGCGTGGCGCGGGGCCTTCCTGGCGCACGGATCGCTCACCGAACCCGGGCGTTCGTCCGCACTCGAGGTGACCTGTCCCGGTCCCGAAGCGGCCCTTGCCCTGGTCGGGGTCGCCCGACGCCTCAGCATTCAGGCCAAGGCCCGTGAGGTGCGCGGTGTTGACCGTGTCGTCATCCGTGACGGTGACCTGATCGGTGCCCTGCTGACCCGTCTCGGGGCGCACGAGTCCCTGATGGCCTGGGAAGAACGACGGATGCGTCGTGAGGTCCGAGCCAGCGCGAATCGGCTGGCGAACTTCGACGACGCCAACCTGCGGCGCTCGGCGCGAGCGGCGGTCGCGGCCGGGGCCCGGGTCGAACGGGCCCTGGAGATCCTCGGCGACGGCGTACCCGACCATCTCAAGATGGCCGGGGACCTGCGGACGCAGCACAAGCAGGCTTCCCTGGAGGAACTCGGGCAACTCCACGACCCGGTGCTGACCAAGGACGCGATCGCCGGCCGCATCCGCCGTCTGCTGGCGATGGCCGACAAGCAGGCAGAGGAGATGGGGATCCCGGACACCGAAGCATCCCTCACGCCGGAGATGCTCGCCGACGAAGCCTGATCGATCCTGTTGAGGTGTCTAAGACCGGGTCTTGAACAGGAAATTGGATCGCTCCAAAGCCACGATAGGGTTCCTTTCGTGACTGCCTCGCCTGACGAGTGCCGTCCAGCCCCAGACCGACCCGTAGCAATGACCTGTAGCTAGAACCTATTACCCAGGAGCAACCCCGTGACCGTTCGTGTTGGGATCAACGGCTTCGGCCGCATCGGCCGAAACTTCTTCCGCGCTGTGAAGGCATCTGGCGCAGACATCGAAATCGTCGCCGCCAACGACCTGATGGACAACAAGGCCATCGCCCACCTGCTGAAGTACGACTCGGTGCTGGGGGTGCTCGGCGAGGACGTCTCCGCCGATGCCAGTTCCATCACCGTGGGCGGACAGACCATTCGCGTCTTTGAGGAGCGCGACCCGGCGAACATTGCCTGGGGCGAGGTCGGCGCCGACATCGTCATCGAATCCACCGGCATCTTCACCGATGGGCTCAAGGCTGCGGCGCACCTAGCGGGCGGCGCGACCAAGGTCATCATTTCCGCGCCTGCGTCGAACGAGGACGCCACCTTCGTGATGGGCGTGAACCATGACGAGTACGACCCGGCTAACCACCACATCGTGTCCAACGCGTCGTGCACGACCAACTGTTTGGCGCCGATGGCGAAGCCCCTGCACGACGAACTGGGCATCGTGAAGGGTCTGATGACCACGATCCACGCCTACACCGCGGACCAGAACCTGCTCGACGGCCCGCACCGCGACCTGCGTCGTGCGCGTGCGGCCGCGCTCAACATCATCCCGACCTCCACGGGTGCGGCGAAGGCCATCGGTCTGGTGCTTCCGGACCTCAAGGGCCGTCTCGATGGCTATGCGCTGCGGGTGCCGGTGCCGACGGGTTCGGCAACGGACCTCACCTTCGAGGCCGGCCGCGAGACCAGCGTCGATGAAGTGAACTCGATCGTCAAGGCTGCTGCCGAGGGTCCGTTGAAGGGCTTCCTGAAGTACACCGAGGATCCGATCGTCTCCTCCGACATCGTCACCGACCCGTCCTCGTGCATCTTCGACTCCGGCCTCACCAAGGTGATCGGCAACCAGGTCAAGGTTGTCGGCTGGTACGACAACGAATGGGGCTACTCCAACCGCCTCGTCGACCTCACGCTCCTGATGGGGGCCTCGCTCTGATCGCCGCCGGTCTGGAATCCCTCGGGGACGTCCAGGGGCGGCGGGTCCTGGTTCGCTCGGATCTGAACGTCCCGCTGTCCGGCGCCGATGGTGCGAAGCGTGATCGGTGACGACGGCCGGATTCGGGCCAGCCTGCCGACGCTGATCGCGCTGTCGGATGCCGGCGCGCGGGTGATCGTGGCCGCGCACCTCGGTCGTCCCGGCGGCGTGGTCAACACGGCGTACTCATTGGCGCCGGTGGCGGCCCGCCTCGGGTGAACTGCTCGGGCGCGACGTTGCGTTCGCGACCGACACGGTGGGCGAGAGCGCCCAGCAGCACGGTCGCCGGGCTCCAGGACGGCCAGATCGCGGTGCTGGAGAACGTGCGCTTCTACGCCGCCGAGACGAGCAAGGACGATGCCGAGCGCGGTGCTTTCGCCGATCAGCTTGGCCGCACTCGCGGATGCGTTCGTCTCCGACGGGTTCGGGGTCGTGCACCGCAAGCAGGCCTCGGTGTATGACGTGGCGAGCGGCTTGCCCTCGACCATGGGTGGCCTGGTCGCCCGAGAGGTCGACGTACTCCGTCGGCTGACCGTCGAGCCCGAGCGGCCGTATGTCGTGGTGCTGGGCGGGTCGAAGGTGTCCGACAAGTTGGGTGTCATCGACAACCTGCTCGGCACTGCGGACAAGCTCCTGATCGGTGGCGGAATGGTCTTCACGTTCCTCAAGGCGCAGGGCCACGAAGTAGGGCGCAGCCTGCTTGAGGAGGACCAACTCGACACCTGCCTGAGTTACCTGGCTCGGGCGGCGGAGACCGGCGTCGAGATCTGGCTGCCGACGGACATCGTCGTCGACAGCACCTTCCCGAGCGGCGACGTGACGCCGGAACCGGTCGTCGTACCCGCATCGAACATCCCGGCCGACAGCATCGGCCTCGACATCGGCCCCGACTCGAGTGCCAAGTTCGCCGAGGTGCTGGCCGATGCCCGGACGGTGTTCTGGAACGGGCCGATGGGTGTCTTCGAGGTGCCCGAGTTTGCCAACGGCACGCGCGCCGTGGCCCAGGCGCTGACGGAGGTCGACGGGCTGTCGGTCGTGGGCGGCGGGGACTCTGCGGCCGCCGTACGCAAACTGGGCTTCGCGGACTCCGACTTCGGGCACATCTCGACCGGTGGTGGCGCGAGCCTCGAATATCTCGAAGGCAAGGAACCTGCCCGGCATCGCAGTTCTTGGAAGTGGACCTCATCGTGACGAGCCGTACCCCGCTGATGGCGGGCAACTGGAAGATGAACCTCAATCACCACGAGGCTGTGATGCTCGTTCCAGAAGTTGTCGACGATCCTGACTGACAAGAAGCACGACTTCGCTTTGGCAGAGGTCGTCGTGGTGCCGCCGTTCACTGATCTTCGGTCTGTGCAGACCTGCGTCGACGGTGATCGGTTGGGCATCAAGTACGCCGCCCAGGACGTCTCGGTGCATGACTCGGGCGCCTACACGGGCGAGATCTCGGCGACGCATGCTCGCGAAACTGGGTTGCTCCTACGTCGTGGTCGGTCACTCCGAGCGGCGTGAGTATCACGCCGAATCCGACGCGGTCGTGAACGCGAAGGCGCATCAGTCCTTGAGTATGGGATGGTCCCGATCGTGTGTGTCGGTGAGGGCCTCGACATTCGTCAGGCGGGGGACCAGGTGCCCTACACCGTGGCTCAGGTCGATGGTTCGCTGGCGGGATTCTCCGCCGAACAGATCGCGGGTTTGGTCGTGGCCTACGAGCCCGTGTGGGCGATCGGAACGGGCGAAGTCGCGACACCGGATGACGCTCAGGAAGTCTGTGCCGCCATTCGTGCGCGGATCCGAGAGGTTCACGGCGACGCTGCCGCAGACGGCGTACGCGTGCTCTATGGCGGATCGGTGAAAGCCGGCAACATCGCGGGAATCATGGCTCAACCCGATGTTGACGGGGCACTTGTCGGCGGTGCGAGCTTGGACGCCGACGAATTCGGCGGAATCTGTCGTTTCTACGCCATGCCGATCCTGTGAACTGCCGATCCTTGACGTAGGGTACGTAATCGTGATTCCTCTCTTCACTGTCTTGCTGGTGCTCACCAGTTCGCTTGCTGATCGTGCTCGTACTCCTCCACAAAGGTCGGGGTGGCGGGCTCTCCGACATGTTCGGCGGCGGTATGTCGAGCTCGCTTGGGCGGATCGTCCATTGCCGAGCGAAACCTCGACCGATTCACCGTTGGTATCGGCGTTATTTGGTTCGCGTGCATTCTGGCGCTCGGGCTCATCATGGCTTATCGCGGCGTCTGAGAAAGGGTCTAATCGTGGCTGGTGGCGGAAGTGCGATTCGTGGAAGTCGAGTTGGCGCAGGCCCGATGGGAGAGGCCGAGCGAGGCGATTCCGCCCCGCGTCAGGCGGTCACCTATTTCTGCTCGCATGAGCACCGCTCCGTTGTGACCTTCTCGGTCGAGGCGCTGGTCCCCGATTCGTGGGACTGCCCGAAGTGCGGCCTTCCGGCCTCACGAGACTCCGAGAACCCTCCGCCCGCGCCGAAGATCGAGCCGTACAAGACCCACCTGGCCTACGTCAAAGAGCGCCGCTCCGACGCCGAAGCGGCCGACATCCTCGACGAAGCCATCCAACTGCTCCGCACCCGCCGCAAGTCCGGCGACGTCATCTTCTAATCCCGCCGACACGTCACTCCCAGCAGGTGAGGCGTCACTCCCAGCAATCGACAAGTCACTCCCAGTCGCGCTTGTGGATAGCTGCAGCGCGAGACCTGTCGCATTGCGCATCCTTGGTGGATGCACTCGCCATCCCAACTCTGGATCCCGCCGGCGGAGGCGCTGCCTTCGCGGCAAGCTCGCTTCCCGTCGACGAGCCGTTCACCACGGCACAGGCGCATGAGTGGGGCGTGTCTGATGCCGAACTCCGCGCGTTCGTGACGCCGAGGTGTCCTGCGCCGGGTGGTCCGCGGCGTTATGGTGAACGCGGCGGTGCCGGACACCATCGAATCTCGGGCCGCAGCCCTGTCGCTGGTAGTTCCCGGAATCGGCGGTGGTCACGGATCGCACGGCAGCCTGGCTCCACGGCGTCGCGATCCTGCCTCGATCAGCACGCAGCGTCGATGCCGCCCTTGTCGATGTACCAGCGAACCGGGACGCGAGTTCGCAGACCCGGGATCGACGGTGGCACACGCCAACTTCTGGATCGAGACGTCACGCTCGTTCGAGGCATCCAAGTCACCACGCCGCTTCGAACAGCCCTCGACCTAGGGCGAATCCTGTGGCGTTTCGATGCCCTGGCGGCGATGGACGGGTTCGTGCAGGATTGGGCGTCTCGAAGCAACAGATGCTGGCCGAGATGGACCGATTCAAAGGCTTTCGAGGTGTCATTCAACTCCGGGACTTGGCGCCATTGGCCGACGGCCGCGCTGAATCGCCTGGTGAATCGGCGCTTCGTCTCCATTGGTACGACGCCGGTCTGCCGCCGCCCGAACTTCAGTGGTGGGTCTCATGACGACCATGGGGTTCCGATCTATCGGCTAGACATCGCGCTGCCCGATTGCATGTTCTGCGCCGAGTACGACGGCATTGAGTTTCACAGCGATCCGGGAGCCGTGAAACACGATGTGGAACGGCGCGATTGGCTGGCAAATCGTCGGTCGTGGAAGATCGTTGTCTTCCGCCACGAGAACGTTTACGGCCAGGTGCCTGATGCGACCTCACGTCTCGCCGCGGCGTACAACCAGATTCGCGGACGATCCTGGACCTAGCTGATGCCGGATGCGGCCGCTTCGTCCAGGAACCAGATTGTGGCAAGACGTCCGCGCACTCTTGCTGCTGGGAGTGACGCCTCGGCGCCTGGGGGTGACTCCTCACCTGCTGGGGGTGACTCCTCACCGAGGGATTGGGCGTACGCCGTGGCCACGGCGGGGGCCTTTTCGGAGCCGCTGGCCAGGAACCAGACTTCGCGGGCCCGGTTGAGGGCGGGGAGGGTCAGGGTGATTCGTTCGGGCGGAGGCTTGGGGGAGTCCTGTACGCCGAGGGCGATCGCGTCGTCTCGATCGAGTTGCGGGAAGCCCGGGAACAACGACGCGACGTGCCCGTCTGGTCCGACGCCCAGCAGCACGATCTCGAACTCTCCACCACCGTGCTCGCGGATCAGATCGCCGTAGCTCTTCGCGCCGGCGTCGGCCGATTCTGCGGTGTCGGTCGAGGGCATGGGGCGCACGTTCGCGTCGGGGATCGGCAATGCGTCAAGCAGGGCGCCGCGGGCTTGACCGACGTTGCGATCCGGGCTGCCCTCTGGCACGAAGCGTTCGTCACCCCACCACAAGATCACCCGCTCCCAATCGACGCCGGACGCAGGCTGGAGCCGGGCGACTTCGGCGTAGATCGCGTTGGCGATAGTTCCACCGGTGAGCGCAATGTGTGGCACGCGACCATTCGCCTGAGCTTCGGTGAGGCTCGCGAGCAGGCGCTGAGCAGACGTACGTCGCCAACGTTGGTGCATCCGGGCTGACGTCATCGGACTGGCCTGATCACTGCTGGTCCATCATCTTCACCAGGCGTCGAGCCGTGGCTGCATAGACATTGTCCTCATCCAGGCGTCGCAACTCCTCGGCCAGTAGTTCGGGCAGTTCGCGGCGTTTCAGGGCCACTGGTCGGTCGGGCTGGCCGGGAGAGCTGAACGTCGCGAGTCGACCATCGGAGCGGGCGATCGAGATCGGTCCCTCCTTGGTATCGAGGACGACCTGGGTGATGCCCGGGCCGGCCGAGTTCGACCGCGACACGGGCACTCGCAACCGATCGCTGAGCCAAGCGACCAGCAGGTCGGCGCTCGGACTGATGCGCTCGGCGGTGACGGAGGCGGCCACGACCCGCGACCGGGTGCTGATCCAGCGATGCGGCCAGGATTGCCCGCCACGGAGTGATTCGGGTCCACGCCAGGTCGGTGTTTCCAGGAGAGTACGCCGCGCACTGAGTGTGGAGGGCACGCAACTTGCCTCGCGAGACGAACGCCGTGTCCGTGATCCGGCGCTGGGCCAACATCCCGAGCGGGTCCTGAGCGGGGTCGGCCGGATGGTCCGACGGCCACCAGATGGCCACGGGAGAGTCGGGCAACAGCAACGGCAGCACGACGGATTCGGGATGCCGAACAACTTCGCCGCGCAGCCGGATCAGTGCTGTTTCGCCGGTCCAGCCCTGCCCGATTCCGACCCGGGCTGTGATGTGCCCATGACCACGGGCCGCGCCAAGCACGACACCGAGGACGCGGGCGGGATGCTCGTGGGATGCAGCCCGTGCCACGGCCATCGCGTCGTCAGCCCTGCCCTCGTCGACCACGACGATCAGGGTCATCACCATGCCCATGGCCGGGCTGCCGGCATGAATGCGCGCGCGCACGAACTCTGACGCGATCGCTGCGGAGTTGGTGTCATCGAGTTCGATCATGGTCGCCTCCAGACGCGGCCGTCACGGGCCAGCATGGCGTCGGAGGACGCTGGCCCCCAGCCGCCTGATGGGTAGTCGTCAGGGACGCCCTTGCGAGCCCAATGCTCCAGGATCGGATCGAGGATCCGCCAGGAAGCCTCGACCTCCTGATGGCGTGGGAACAGCGGCGGATCGCCGAGCAGTACGTCGAGGATGAGCCGCTCGTAGGCTTCCGGGGATGCCTCCGTGAACGAGCCGCCGTACGCGAAGTCCATGTTGACGTCTCGGATCTCCATGGCGGTCCCCGGGACCTTCGAGCCGAACCGGAGAGTCACCCCTTCGTCGGGCTGCACTCGGATCACCAAGGCGTTCTGGGTCAGTTCCTCAGTTGCCGACGCGGCGAACGGCAGGTGTGGTGCCCGCTTGAATACGACGGCGACCTCGGTGACCCGCCGGGCCAGACGCTTCCCGGTGCGGAGATAGAAGGGCACTCCGGCCCAGCGGCGATTGTCGACGGTGAGCTTGATCGCGGCGTACGTCTCCGTGGTCGAGGCCGGATCGATGCCCTCCTCGTCGAGATACCCGTCGACTTCGACGCCACCTGCCCAGCCGGCCGAGTAGCGGCCGCGAGCGGTGATGAGATCGAGTCGGCGGGGCAGGTTCACAGCGTCGAGCACCTTCAACTTCTCCTGCCGAAGGCTGTCCGAGTCGAAGGAGGCCGGTTCCTCCATGGCCACCAGGGCCATCAGTTGCAGGAGGTGGTTCTGGATCACGTCTCGTGCGGCGCCGATGCCGTCGTAGTACCCGGCGCGGCCGCCGATGCCGACATCCTCGGCCATGGTGATCTGGATGTGGTCGACATAGTTCGAGTTCCACAACGGCTCGAACATGGAGTTCGCGAACCGCATGGCGAGGATGTTCTGAACGGTCTCCTTGCCGAGATAGTGGTCGATACGGAATACCGAAGCGGGCGGGAAGACCTCCGCCAGGATGTCGTTGAGCTCGCGGGCGGACGCCAGGTCATGACCGAACGGCTTCTCGACGATCACGCGGCGCCACGGCTCGGGGCTGGCCGCGCCCGCACCTTGCCTCTCCGCCCGTGACCCATCTGCCAGACCGTGCTCGCTCAACTGCCTGACGACGTCCCCGAAGAACTTCGGAGGGATGGACAGATAGAACGCGTGATTCCCTCCGGTTCCCCGGCTGGCGTCCAACTCTTCGATGGTGCGTCGAAGGTTCTCGAAGGCGCCGTCGTCGGCGAAGTCACCAGGCACAAACCGAAAGCCTTCGGCGAGTTGTGCCCAAACCTCCTCACGGAACTCGGTCCGGGCGTGTTCGCGCACCGAATCGTGCACGATCTGGGCGAAGTCCTGATCAGCCCAGTCCCGCCGCGCATAGCCCACCAACGAGAACCCGGGCGGCAACAGACCTCGGTTGGCCAGGTCGTAGATCGCCGGCATGACCTTCTTGCGAGCCAGGTCACCGGTGACGCCGAAGAGCACGAGGCCGCAGGGGCCGGCGATGCGGGGCAGTCGACGATCCTGTGGGTCGCGAAGTGGATTGTGGGTCGGGTTGACGCTCATCGCCGACGCTGAGATCCGTAGTACTCGATCATGGCCCGCGTCGACGGGTCCTGTGCCGCGAGGGCATCGGCGATCGCCGGCGACCGCTGGCCCGACCTGCTGGGCCAGTTGCTTGCCCAACTCGACCCCCCACTGGTCGAAGCTGTCGATGCCCCAGACCACGCCCTGGGTGAACGTGATGTGTTCGTAGAGCGCGATCAGCTGCCCGAGCACGGACGGGCTGAGCTCCGGCGCCATGATCGACGTGGTCGGCCGATTCCCTCCGAACACACGCGCCGGGACGATTGCCTCCGCCGTGCCTTCCGCCCGGACCTCATCGGCGGTCTTGCCGAAGGCCAGTGCCTTGGTCTGTGCGAAGAAGTTGGCGAGGAACAGTTCGTGTACGTCGACCTCACCGTCGCGCAGGGGATAGGCCGGGTTGGCGAACGCGATGAAGTCCGCGGGGACCAGGCGAGTGCCCTGATGGATCAATTGGTAGAAGGCATGCTGGCCGTTGGTCCCAGGCTCGCCCCAGAACACCTCCCCGGTGTCCGTAGTCACGGCTGTGCCGTCCCAGCGCACGGACTTTCCGTTGGATTCCATGGTCAGCTGCTGGAGGTACGCCGGGAACCGGCTCAACAGTTGGGCGTAGGGGAGTACGGCGTGGGTCTGGGCGTTGAGGAAGTTGACGTACCAGACGTTGAGCAGTCCCATCAAGAGCGGGACGTTGGCCGCCGGCTCGGTGAGCCGGAAGTGCTCGTCGATCGCGTGCATGCCGCCGAGGAACTCGGCGAACCGATCCGGTCCGATGGCCAGCACCAGTGACGTACCGATCGCCGAATCAACCGAGTAGCGCCCGCCGACCCAGTCCCAGAACCCGAACGCGTTGGCCGGGTCGATCCCGAAGGCAGCGACCTTGTCGAGCGCGGTCGACACCGCGACGAAGTGTTTCGCCACGAGATCGGCATCCTCGCCGACCACACCCACCGATCGCAGGCCGTCGAGAAGCCAAGCCCGACACAGCCGGGCGTTCGTCAGGGTCTCCAGCGTGCCGAACGTCTTGCTGGCGACGATGAACAGCGTCGTCGCCGGATCGAGCCCGGCCAGTTTGGTGGCGCTGTCGGTCGGGTCGATGTTGCTGATGAAGCGGAAACCCAAGCCGTCCTGGACATAGGGGCGCATGGCCTCGAGAGCCATCGCCGGGCCGAGGTCGGAGCCACCGATCCCGATGTTGACGACGGTCGCGATGGGTTCCCCCGTTGCCCCGGTCCACGCGCCCGAACGAACGCGATCCGCGAACGCGTAGACCCGCGCCAACACCTCGTGCACGTCGGCGACGACGTCCTGTCCGTCGACGTCCAGCACGGCGTCGGCCGGCAGACGCAGGGCAGTGTGCAGAACGGCACGATCCTCGGTCACGTTGACCCGTTCGCCGCGCAACATCGCGTCCCGGCGCCCGGACACACCGACCTCGTCCGCCAATGCCAGCAGGGCGGCGAGAACTTCGGGGTTGACGAGGTTCTTCGATAGGTCGACCCTCAGATCGGCCGCGTCGTGAGTCAGAGAACTGACCCGGCCAGGGTCGGTCACGAACCACTCACGCAGGTCCGGCTGGAAGTCGACGGCCAGTTCGGTCAGCCGGGCCCAAGCCGCCGTCGTCGTGGGGTCGATGGGGGCCGTGACTCCGTCTTGGCCAGGAGTCATGACTGGTCGGCAGCGGTGGACAGGCTAGCCCCGACGGCGTCCAGCAACTGATGCCACGAGGCGATGAACTTGTCCACGCCCTCGACGATGAGTACGTCGATCACGTCGTCGTAGTCGATGCCTGCGGCTGCCAGCGTGGCCATCACCTCGTGGGCGTGCGCATAGTTCGGGCGCACCTGATCGCCCTTCACGACGCCGTGGTCAGCGACAGCGTTGAGCGTCGCCTCGGGCATCGTGTTGACGGTTTCATCCACGGCGAGATCGACGACGTACATCGTGTCGTCGTACTCAGGGTTCTTGACTCCGGTCGAGGCCCACAGCGGACGCTGACGATTGGCGCCGAGCGCCGCCAGTGCGTCCCAGCGAGATCCGGCGAAGAACGTCTCGAACGCCTCGAACGCCAGTCGCGCGTTCGCGATCCCGGCCTTGCCGAACAACGCAGCGTCGGCGCCGGCTGGCCTCCAAGCCGCTTGTCGATCTCGGTGTCGACGCGGGAGACGAAGAACGACGCCACGGAATGGATCTGGGAGAGGTTGTGCCCGTTCGCCGCAGCCTTCTCCAGCCCGGCGACGTACGCCGACATCACGTCGGCGTACTGCGCGAGGCCGAAGATCAGGGTGACGTTGACGCTGATGCCATCGCCCAGCACCTCGCTGATGGCGGCGCACCCTTCGGTGGTGGCCGGGATCTTGATCAGAGTGTTGGGGCGGTCGACGATCTTCCAGAGTTCGCGGGCCTCGGCGACGGTGGCGTCGTAGTCATGGGCGAGATCGGGGGACACCTCGATCGAGACTCGGCCGTCCACACCGTTCGTGGCGTCAAAGACGGGACGGAGTACGTCGCACGCGTTGCGGACGTCGGTCGTCGTCAGGGCCATGACCGTCTCAGCGACGTTGGCGCCGTGTCCAGCCAATTCCGCCACCTGTGCGTCATAGCGAGAGCCGTGACTGAGCGCAGCCTGGAAGATCGACGGGTTCGTGGTGACGCCGACGACGGAAGAATTGGCGACGAGGTCCGCGAGATTGTCGGTCTCGAGGCGTTCGCGGGAGAGGTCGTCGAGCCAGATGGAAACGCCGACGGCGGAGAGATCTTCTAGTGGTGAACTCATGAGTTGCTCCCTAATTGGATGTTTGAGCGATGCTGTCGTGGGCAGCCTGCGCGACCGCCTCGGCGGTGAATCCGAATTCGCGGAACAGCAGTGCCGCGTCGGCGCTGGCGCCGTAGTGATCGATGGAGATGATGCGACCGGCGTCACCGACGAAGTCGCGCCAGCCCATGGCGATGCCGGCCTCGATGCTGACCCGAGCGCGCACCGATGGCGGAATCACACTGTCCTGGTACCCCTGGTCCTGGGCCTCAAACCACTCCCTGCACGGCATCGACACGACCCGAGCAGCGATGCCTTCGGTGGCGAGCAGGTCTCGCGCGGTGACGGCCCACTGCACCTCGGAGCCGGTGCCGATCAGGATCACGTCCGGCGTGCCCTCGGCGTCGATCAGGACGTAGCCGCCCTTGGCCACCCCTGAGGTGTCGGCAAAGCCGTCCTCCCCACGGGGGAAGGTCGGCACGTTCTGGCGGGTCAGACACAACGCGGCCGGCCGGTCTGTGTTGGCCAGAATGGCGCCCCAGGCGGCCGAGGTCTCGTTGCCGTCAGCGGGGCGTACGACGTCGAGGCCGGGGATGGCGCGAAGGGCAGCGAGATGCTCGATCGGCTGGTGGGTCGGACCGTCTTCGCCCAGTCCGATCGAGTCGTGGGTCCAGACATAGGTGACCGGCACCTGCATGATCGACGGCGACGCGCACCGAGCCCCTCATGTAGTCGGAGAACGTCAAGAACGTGCCACCGAACACGCGAGTGCCGCCATGAGCGGCGATGCCGTTCATGATGGCGCCCATCGCATGCTCACGGATGCCGAAGTGCAGCACGCGGCCGTGGAGCGGGTCACCGGTCCACTCGCCGGTTGACCGAGCCGCCGGAATGAACGAGGGAGCGCCTTCAATCGTGGTGTTGTTGGAGCCGGCCAGGTCCGCAGAACCACCCCAGAACTCGGGGAAGATCGGCGCCACCGCGTTGATCACCTTGCTCGAAGCGACCCTGGTTGCCACCCCCTTGGCGTCCGTGGGGAAGACCGGAAGGGCTTCGGTCAGACCGTCCGGAAGAGCGCGAGTCTTCAGTCGCTCCAGCAGGGGGAGTTTGTCGGGGTTGGCGGCGGCCCAGGTGGCGTACTGCTCGTCCCAGATCGCGCCGTCCGCAGCGCCTCGTTCGAGAAGCCCTCGAGTGTGCGCGAGCACGTCAGCGGGGACTTCGAAGTGCTGCTCCGGATCGAAGCCCATCACGACCTTGGTTGCCGCGACCTCTTCGGCGCCCAATGCGCTGCCATGCGCCTTCTCCGTGCCCTGCGCGTTGGGGGCCGGCCACGCGATGATCGTGTCGAGCACGATGATGCTGGGTCGGTCGGTGACGGCCTCGGCTGCCTTCACCGCGGCGTACAACTCGTGGACGTCCTCCTTGTAGACGGTGCCGCCGTTGGTCCAGTCGACGACCTGCACATGCCAGCCGTACGCCTCATAGCGCTTAGGCACGTCTTCGGTGAACGCGACGTTGGTGTCGCCCTCGATGGAGATCCGGTTGCGGTCGTAGATCATCACCAGGTTGCCGAGCTCCTGAACTCCGGCGATCGAGCTGGCCTCGCCGCTGACGCCCTCCTGGAGGTCGCCATCGGAGCACATCGCATAGATCTTGTGATCGAACGGGCTCTCGCCTGCCGCCGCGTCCGGGTCAAGCAGTCCTCGTTGCCTGCGCTGGGCCATCGCCATGCCGACCGCATTCGCGACACCCTGTCCGAGCGGGCCGGTCGTGACCTCCACACCCAGCGTGTGGTGATACTCCGGGTGGCCGGGCGTGAGGCTTCCCCAGGTGCGAAGCGCCTGGATGTCCTCGATCTCGAGGCCGAAGCCGCCGAGGAAGAGTTGGGTGTACAACGTGATCGAGCTGTGTCCGCAGCTGAGCACGAACCGGTCCCGATTGATCCATTTCGATTCGGCCGGGTCGTGCCGCATCACCTTCTGGAACAGGAGGTACGCCGCCGGCGCCAGGCTCATCGCCGTGCCAGGGTGGCCGTTGCCGACCTTCTGGACGGCGTCCATCGCCAGCACCCGGGCGGTGTCGACAGCCCGACTATCTAGATCGGTCCAATCGAGGTCATTCGTTGACGGGCTCACGCAGGTCCTTTTGATGGCAGGGGTCGGTGCAACAGCACGTAGGAGCCTATCGGGGTCGGCCCGGGGCGGGCGATAGAGTGGCGGGTGTATTCCCAGTGAGTACTTCGCATTCGCAACAGATGACAGTGAGGACCTCCGTGACATACGTCGGCCATGAGGCGCCGTCAGGCGCGTCGGTCGACCCAACCGCTGCGGATTCTGCGCCCGCTACCACGCGCGATGTTGTTTCGGCGTACGTCGGTCTCACCAAACCTCGAGTCATCGAGTTGCTCCTCCTGACCACCGTGCCGGTGATGTTCTATGCCGCGGGAGGCATCCCGCCACTTGGACTTGTCGTAGCCACGGTCCTGGGCGGCGCGCTGTCGGCCGGTTCGGCGTCGGCTCTCAACTGCGTCTATGACCGCGACATCGACGAACAGATGCGTCGCACCCGTCGACGAGCCCTCCCGCGCCACATCGTGTCGCCGAGAGCCGCGCTGGTGTTCGGGGTCGTCCTCGGCGTCCTGGCGACCGCCGTGCTGCTGATCTGGGTCAACACCTTGAGCGCGATGCTGGCGCTCGCCGCCGAGGCCTTCTACCTGCTCGTCTACACGATGTGGCTCAAGCGCCGCACGACCCAGAACATCGTCTGGGGGGGCCTGGCCGGATGCTTCCCGGCGCTGATCGGCTGGACTGCGGTCACCGGGAGCGTCGCCTGGCCACCGATCGTGCTGTTCCTCGTCGTCTTCTTCTGGACACCACCCCACACGTGGGCCCTCGCCCTGCGATATCGCGAGGACTACGCGGGCGTCGACGTCCCGATGCTGCCGGTGGTGGCGCCGGCCAGCGAAGTCGGTCGGCAGATCGTTCTCTACTCCTGGGCGACGGTCGCGACGTCCCTGGTCTTCTGGCAGGTGGCCGAGACCGGCTTGGTCTACCTGATAGCGGCGGTCGTGCTTGGTGCGGTCTTCCTCGTCGAAGCCCATCGCATGTGGGGGCGAACCTTGAAGTCGGACGACCTGTCCGCCATTGCGCCGATGCGGTTGTTCCACATGTCGAACCTCTACCTGGCTCTGCTCTTCGTCGCCGTCGCCTTGGACCCACTGCTCCAGCGCTGATCGAACGTAACGTTTCGATCACGGACGCAACCTGAACACCTCGGCAGGCGTCTTTCCAGTTAGGCGACGGTTGCCTGGATCACGGGGGTCCAGGCACCGTCGTCGGCTGCGTCTCGACCTCCACGGTTGCACCACGTGGGATGGCGCTGATCAGCATGCGTGTCGCCGCAGCCACGGTCAGGGCCGCGCCAAGCAGGTGGATGCCCACCAGGAACTCTGGCAGGCCGTTGGAGAGTTGCACCACGCCGACGATCCCCTGGGCCAACTCGACGAGTAGCAGGACGCCAGCCGTGCTGCGAACGTAATCATCACCTCGGCGGATGGCGAGCACGATGACGATCACCGTCATGAGGACCAAGACGTAGACCGCGAAGGCATGAACGTGTGCCACCAATTCGGAGTCCAGTCCGTTGCGGGGGGCTTCCTCGTCGCCGGCGTGCGGTCCGCTACCGGTGACGACGGTGCCGAGGTAGAGGGTCACCCAGGTGACGACGTACGCCGAGAGAATCCAGCCGCGCAGTGAGGAGCCTCGGGGATGGAAGAACCTGGCGGGCTTCACGGCTGCAAGCAGGAACACACACAGCGACACCATCACCAACGACACCATCATGTGCAGTGCGACCACCCATGGGTTGAGGTCCATGCGCACCGAGATGCCACCGATCACGGCCTGGGTCGGAACACCGAGGGCGATCAGCGTCGCCAACCGCAGGGGAATGGGATCCCCGGTCGAGGCTCGTGACGCGCGGGCGGCGAGCCAGCAGGTCACCACCACCGCGACCAGGACGAACGTCAGCATCCGGTTCCCGAACTCGATCGCGCCGTGGATGCCAAGTTCCGAGTGAGGTACGTAGGAGTCCTCGGTGCATGTCGGCCAGTTCGGGCACCCCAACCCGGATCCGGTCAGTCGTACGGCGCCGCCAGTCACGATGATCGCGATGTTGGCGATCAGGTTGACGACGCTGAGCGCCCATAGACGACTGCCTAGAGCGGACATCCCGTTGCTCGTCAGTCCCATCGGAACCACCTCGCAGCAGCGGCGGCCCCGAGGACCGACCAGGCAACGAGGATCCCGATCGGGAGCCCCTCGATCCGACCATCGATCAGTGCGGCACGCATGGCATCGCCCAACGCGGCAGAGGGGAGGAACTGCACCCAGTCTCCGGCTGGGCCGTACTCCGAGCGAGGCAGCACGATGGCGCCCCCGAACATCAGCAGCAGATTGAGCAGGTTCGCGGCGGCCAGGGTCGCCTCTGCCCGCAGGGTGCCGGCCAGCGTGAGGCCCAGACCGGCAAAGGCCAAGGTGCCCAAGATCGCGACGCCAACCGCGATGACGATGCCGGGCACCGCAGGACTCCACCCCAGAAGCAGCGCGACGATGCCGATCAGAACCCCTTGCACCGCCTCGACGGCAAGCAATGCGCCGACCTTGCCGACCAACAGTCCCGAGCGGGAGAGCGGGGACACCGCCAAGCGACGCAGCAAGCCGGATCGTCGCTCGAAGCCGGTAGCGATTGCGAGAGATGTGAAGGACGTGGACATGATGGCCAGCGCCAGGACACCAGGCGTCAGGGTGTCGACCGCGGAGTTCGGCCAATTGACGTCAAATCGGTCTGCGGCATAGATGCCGATGCCGAGCGTCAACAGCGGGATCACGAGGGCGAGCAGGAGTTGCTCCCCGTTCCGGAGCATCAGCCTGGCTTCCATCACGCTTTGCGCCCGGACGCGGTCTGCGAACGAGGCGGCACCAGGTCGAGGCGTGAACTCGCCGATCACCCGGGTGCTCATGAGGCATCCCGCTGGGGAGCGGTCACCGCGAAGAACACATCCTCCAGATTGGCCTGCGACCACTCCGCGAGCAGTGACTGCGGGGATCCCGATGCCACCAGTCGCCCGTGATCGATCATGTGCACCACGTCGGCCAACCGCTCGGCTTCCTCCAAGTAGTGCGTGGTGATCACGACGCTCACCCCGTCGGCGCGCAACTCGCGAAGCAGTTGCCAGGTTTCGCGGCGTACGCCGGGATCCATCCCTGCCGTCGGCTCGTCCAGGATCACGACCTCGGGTCGCCCGATGATCGCCATCGCGAATCCCAGGCGCTGCTGCTCGCCACCTGACAGTCGTCGATAGGGCGTCTTCCCGCAGGTGCCGAGCCCCATTCGCTCGATGAGGGGTTCGACGGGCAGGGGATGAGCGTGGAGGGCGGCGACGTGACGCAGCATCTCGACGGCTCGCGCCGTGGACCAGACGCCACCGGACTGCAACTGGACGCCGATTCGGGGGAGCAGATCGCTGCGATCTTGAGCGGGATCCATGCCCAGTACGCGTACTTCGCCCGAGGTTGGCCGCCGAAGCCCTTCGCACACTTCCAGCAGGCTCGACTTGCCCGCGCCGTTGGGGCCGACCAGGGCCGTCAGCGAATCCTTGTCGATCGCAAGGGTGAGGTGGTCGACGGCCGTCTTCGCGCCATACTGGACGACGAGATCGTGCACCTCGATGACGTCGCTCACCTGCCGAGTCTAGAAAGGTGGGGGCCAGTGCGCATGGGTTAGGCAGACCTTACTTGAAGGTGCGGGAGTAATAACGTAACAATTGTGTTGTGGAATTCATGTCGGCGGCTGTCAGTGACGCTCCGACGCGCGCCCAGGTCGTCCGTTCCATCCTCGAGAACGGTCCTTCCACCGCTGCAGACATCGCTCTTCGTCTCAAGCTCACGACGGCCGCCGTACGCCGTCATCTGGAACAATTGCTGGAAGAGGGCGCGCTCGAATCGGTCGACCAACGAGTCGTCGGCACCCGCGGCAGGGGCCGCCCCGCGAAGCAGTTCAAGATCACCGAGTCCGGCCGCGATCGCTTCGACCAGCAGTACGACGATCTGGCCGCTCAAGCCCTTCGCTTCCTCGCAGAAACCCAGGGCGAGGCGGCCGTGGTCGAGTTCGCCCGTCGGCGCGTTGGCTTCATCGAACTCGACTATGCCCGAGTCGTCTCCGAGGACCCGACGCTGAGCCCGGCTGAGGCACTGGCCAAGGTCTTCACCGACGAGGGGTACGCCGCGAGCGTGCGTCACCTGCCTGTGTTCGGGATCCAGGACGAGCAAGCGTCGGCCGGCGCGCAGTTGTGCCAGCAGCACTGCCCGGTGTCCCACGTTGCTCACGAGTTCCCTCAGTTGTGTGAAGCGGAGACCGAGGCTATCGGCCGCGTGCTCGGCACCCACGTCCAACGACTTGCCACGATCGCCCACGGCGACGGGGTCTGCACCACGTGTATTCCCGTTTCAAATGTTTCAGTCACCAGCCACACCAAAGATGGAGCGCAGCGATGACCACAATCGACGAACGCAACCCAGGCCTTGAGGGCATCGGACGCTACGAGTTCGGCTGGCACGACCAGAACGACGCCGGCGAAGGCGCCCAGCGTGGGCTCAGTGAGGCCATCGTCCGCAACATCTCCTCGCTGAAGTCCGAGCCGCAGTGGATGCTCGACCTGCGCCTCAAGGGTCTGAAGTTGTTCGACCGCAAGCCCATGCCGACCTGGGGCGCAGACCTCAGTGGCATCGACTTCGACAACATCAAGTACTTCGTGCGCTCGAGTGAGAAGCAGGCCCAGTCGTGGGAGGACCTCCCCGAGGACATCAAGAACACCTACGACCGGTTGGGCATCCCCGAGGCGGAGAAGCAGCGCCTGGTCGCCGGCGTCGCTGCTCAGTACGAAAGCGAAGTCGTCTACCACTCCATCAACGAGGAGCTCGAGCGCCAGGGCGTGCTCTTCCTCGACACCGACACCGCGCTCAAGGAGCACCCGGAGCTCTTCAAGGAGTACTTCGGCACGATCATCCCGGTCGGTGACAACAAGTTCGCGGCGCTGAACACCAGCGTGTGGTCGGGCGGCTCGTTCGTCTACGTCCCGCCGGGCGTCCACGTCGAGATCCCGCTGCAGGCCTACTTCCGGATCAACACCGAGAACATGGGCCAGTTCGAGCGCACCCTGATCATCGTCGACGAGGGTGCCTACGTGCACTACGTCGAGGGCTGCACGGCGCCGATCTACTCCAGCGACTCGCTGCACAGCGCGGTCGTCGAGATCATCGTCAAGAAGGGTGGTCGCTGCCGGTACACGACCATCCAGAACTGGTCGAACAACGTCTACAACCTCGTGACCAAGCGGGCCGTCTGTGAAGCCGGCGCCACCATGGAATGGGTCGACGGCAACATCGGCTCCAAGGTCACCATGAAGTACCCCGCCGTCTACCTGATGGGCGAGCACGCCAAGGGCGAGACCCTGTCGATCGCCTTCGCGGGCGCGGGCCAGCACCAGGATGCCGGCGCCAAGATGGTGCACGCCGCGCCCAACACCTCGTCGTCGATCCTCTCGAAGTCGGTTGCCCGAGGCGGTGGGCGGACGTCGTACCGCGGACTGATCCAGATCAACGAGGGCGCGCACGGCTCCAAGTCCAACGTGCTGTGCGACGCGCTCCTGGTCGACCAGATCAGCCGCTCGGACACCTACCCGTACGTCGACATCCGTGAGGACGACGTCTCGATGGGTCACGAGGCCAGCGTTTCCAAGGTCAGCGAGGACCAACTCTTCTACCTGATGAGCCGCGGCATGGAGCAGGACGAGGCGATGGCGATGATCGTGCGCGGTTTCGTCGAGCCGATCGCCAAGGAACTGCCCGATGGAGTACGCCCTCGAGCTCAACCGCCTGATCGAACTGCAGATGGAAGGGGCGGTCGGCTAACGCCGACCCCCTCCGGACACGTCCCACTGATCTGTCCGAACGTAGAAAGTCGAGCATGACCATCACTGAAACCCCCGCCGTGGCGGGAGCCGTCGAGACCGTCGCACCAGGGACGATCTCCAGTCACCTCCACCCGGAGGGCTCGTTCGAGGTGGCCGACCACGTCGTTCCCGTCGGCCGTGAAGAGGTATGGCGGTTCACGCCGCTGAAGCGCCTGCGCGGCCTGCATCAGGACGTTGCGCTGACTGGGAGTGACTTCTCGGTCTCGGCGACAGTCGCGCCCGATGTGGTTGCCGCGTCCGTGCCCTGCGTCGGATCCGATCCGTGGCACCTCGGGCCTGATCCCGCGTGATCGCGTCAGCGCTCGCGCCTGGGCAGCAGCCGAGAGCCTCTATGTCGTCGACATCCCCGCAGAGACCTCGGTCGAGGAGGTCACGACCGTGACCTTCACCGGCCACAGCGTCACCGATCCGATCGCCGCCCACCTGGTCATCCGGATCGGCGCCTTCTCCAAGGCGACGGTGGTGGTTCAGTACGTCGGTTCGGCAACCCTCGCCGAGAACGTCGAGATCATCGTCGGTGACGGGGCCAATCTCACCGTCGTCACGGTCCAGGACTGGGCCGACGACGCCGTACACCACTCGACCCAGCTCGGTCACGTCGGCCGCGATGCCACCTTCAAGCACGTCGCGGTCACCTTCGGCGGCGACGTCGTACGCCACGACATGACCGCCGACTTCGGCTGGCCCCGGTGGCGGCGTGGAGATGCTCGGCTTGTACTTCGCCGACGCCGGCCAGCACATCGAGCACCGGCTCTTCGTCGACCACAACCAGCCCAAGACCCGCAGCAACGTGATCTACAAGGGTGCGCTCCAGGGTGAGGGTGCCCATGCCGTCTGGATCGGCAACGTCCTGATCCGCAAGGTCGCCGAGGGCATCGAGACCTTCGAGGAGAACCGGAACCTCGTGTTGACCGACGGTTGCCAGGCCGATTCAGTGCCCAACCTGGAGATCGAGACCGGCGAGATCGAGGGCGCCGGACACGCGTCGGCAACTGGTCGCTTCGACGACAACCAACTCTTCTACCTGCGCTCGCGCGGCATCGATGAGAAGGAAGCACGTCGTCTCGTCGTGCACGGCTTCTTCAACGACCTGATCCGCAAGATCGACGTGCCCGAACTGGAAGCCAAGCTGATGGCCACCGTTGAGGCGGAGTTGGCGACCACCGTATTGGCGGGTGTCTGATGTCCTTCGAGAAGGCCTGCGCCGCCTGACGACGTACGCCCTGATCAGGCGCTCGCGGTGACGATCGGACAGTACGACGTCGCGATCGCGCGCGATGGCGACGAGTTCTTCGCCCTCCAGGATCTGTGTTCGCACGCGGAGGTCGCGCTCACCGAGGGTGAGGTCGCCGACTGCCAGATCGAGTGCTGGTTGCACGGCTCGATGTTCGACCTGCGCACCGGCAAGCCCACGACGTACCCCGCGACGGAACCGGTCTCAACCTTCGCCGTCGAAGTCGCGAAGCGACGGCATCTATGTCGACACCGCATCGCCCCTCAACGGCATCACGCCAACCTGATCCGTATCCCAAGATTCGAACCGAGAGAGAGTTACCAATGAGCACCCTAGAGATCGTCGACCTGCATGTGTCGGTCGAAACCGAAGACGGCCCCAAGGAGATCCTGAAGGGCGTGACGCTCACCATCCGTGATGGTGAGACGCACGCGATCATGGGTCCCAACGGCTCCGGCAAGTCGACGCTTGGCGTACTCCATCGCCGGCCACCCGAAGTACAAGATCACCTCGGGGTCAGGTGTTGTTGGACGGTCGTGACGTCGTCGAGATGAGCGTCGATGAGCGTGCGCGGGCAGGTCTGTTCCTCGCCATGCAGTACCCCGTCGAGGTGCCCGGTGTCTCGGTCGTCAACTTCCTTCGCACCGCCAAGACGGCGATCGACGGTGAGGCGCCCAAGCTGCGCACCTGGGTCAAGGACGTCAACGCCGCGCTGCACAGGCCGATCTTGATCCGTCCTTCTCGCAGCGGAGCGTCAACGAAGGGTTCTCCGGCGGCGAGAAGAAGCGCCACGAGATCGCCCAGTTGGAACTGCTGAACCCGAAGGTCGCCGTCCTGGACGAGACCGATTCCGGCCTCGACATCGACGCGCTCAAGGTCGTGTCGGCGGGCGTCAACCGGTTCTCCGCCAAGGGCGACAAGAGCGTTCTCCTGATCACGCACTACACGCGGATCCTGCGCTACATCAAGCCCGACCTGGTCTACGTCTTCGTCGACGGCCGGATCGCCGAGGCCGGTGGCCCGGAACTCGCCGACCAGCTCGAGGCCGAGGGCTACGACAAGTACGTCAAGGCTGCTGCAGCCGTCTAGTTCGCTCATCGATCGAGGAAGGAGAGGTGTGATGGAAGGCCTATTGCCGGACCTGGAACTGTTGCGCCTCGACTTCCCGATCCTGACCCGCGAACTGGCCGGGGGACACCCGTTGGTGTACCTCGACAGCGCGAACACCTCGCAGAAGCCGCAGGTCGTCATCGACACGATGGTCGATCACCTTGAGCGCCACAATGCCAACGTCGCGCGGGCCATGCACCAACTCGGTGCCGAGTCCTCGGAGGCGTTCGAGGCGGCCCGCGACAAGGTCGCCGCATTCATCAAGGCACCATCGCGCGACGAGGTGATCTTCACCAAGAACGCCTCCGAGGCGCTGAACCTGGTGGCGAACACCCTGGCCTGGCCGGGGGAGTACGCCGTTGGGCCAGGGAGCGACGTCGTCATCACCGAGATGGAGCACCACTCCAACATCGTGCCGTGGCAGTTGCTGACGCAGCGGACGGGCGCGACCCTGCGCTGGTTCGGGCTGACCGACGACGGGCAACTCGACCTCAGCAACATCGACTCGCTGATCACCGAGCGGACCAAGGTCGTCTCGCTGACCTGGGTCTCCAACATGCTCGGCACCATCAATCCCATCGCCGAGATCGCGCGGCGTGCCCACGAGGTCGGCGCGATCGTCGTCGTCGACGCGTCCCAGGCGGCGCCACAACTTCCCGATCGATGTCGTGGCGTCTGGTGCCGATGTCCTGGTCTTCACGGGACACAAGACAGTCGGGCCGACCGGCATCGGCGTGCTGTGGGGTCGACGCGAAGTGCTCGACGCTCTGCCGCCGTTCCTCGGTGGTGGCGAGATGATCGAGACGGTCACGATGGAGCGGTCGACGTACGCCCCGATTCCGCACAAGTTCGAGGCCGGCACACCGCCGATCGTGGAAGCGGTCGGGCTTGGCGCAGCGCTGGACTACCTGTCGCACATCGGGCTCGACGCGATTCATGCCCACGAGCAGGCCATCACGGCGTACGCCCTCGAAGGGCTGGCCACGGTGCCGGGACTGAAGGTGTTCGGCCCGTCTGGACGCCAAGGCTCGCGGCGGCGCCATCTCGTTCGAGATCCCGGGCGTGCATCCCCACGACGTTGCGACGGTGCTCGACACCCGAGGCATCGCGGTTCGCGCCGGCCACCACTGCGCAAAGCCTGCCCATGCCCGCTTCGGGGTGCAATCGACGACGCGGATGTCGTCGTACCTCTACACGACCCCGACCGAGATCGACGCCCTCATCGAGGGATTGCACTTCTCGCTGTCCTACTTCGGTCTTCAGCCAGCGATTGCGAAGGGGTGAGCGCGATGGATCTGGACGCGCTGTACCAGGAGATCATCCTCGATCACTACCGCAAGCCGCTCCACGCGGGACTTCGCGAGCCGTTCGCTGCGCAGGTGCACCACGTCAATCCGACGTGTGGCGACGAAGTGACCCTGCGGGTCCAGCTTGGGTCCGGACGACACGGTCGTCGATGTGTCGTACGACGCGCTGGGTTGCTCGATCTCGCAGGCTGCGGCCTCGGTCATGAGTGACCTCGTGATCGGTCGCTCGGTTGATGAGGGAATGGCGCTGCACCAGGAGTTCTTGGAACTGATGCAGGGCCGCGGGACGGTCGTCCCCGACGAAGATTCGCTGGGTGACGCGGTCGCATTCGCGGGCGTGGCGAAGTTCCCTTCGCGGATCAAGTGCGCATTGTTGCCCTGGATGGCTTGGAAGGACGCGACCTCGACTGCGGTCGTCGATGACTCGAAGGAGAACCGATATGTCTGATCAGACTGCTGTGGATCACGGCGACCTGCCCGAGGTCGCTCTGTCCAATCTTCTGGGGGCGGATCCGTCGCAACCGTGACTGAAGAAGAGGTCACCGAAGCGCTCAAGGACGTCGTCGACCCCGAGTTGGGCATCAACGTGGTCGACCTCGGCCTCGTGTACGCCGTCCATCTCGACGCCGAACTCAATGCCGTCATCGACATGACGCTCACGTCCGCCGCGTGCCCGCTGACCGACGTGATCGAGGATCAGACCAACGCGGCGCTCGAAGGAATGGTCGGCGACGTCGCGATCAACTGGGTGTGGATGCCGCCGTGGGGTCCCGACAAGATCACCGACGACGGCCGCGACCAACTGCGCGCCCTGGGCTTCAACGTCTAGCAGCTAGTGCCCGTCGTACGCCGGTAGCGGCGGCATGAAGGTCAGCGCAACCGTGGGCTCCTGACCCGGGATCTCGTCGTCCGGCCATACACCCGTGCCCACGTACGTCGTGCCGTCAAGGGTGATCCGAGCCGTGTATGTGAACGGCGCCGTGCCGATCGTCGTCGCCTGACGGCCGACCGCGTCGGATGCTCCGAAACTCACGTCGCCCGCGGAGTAGCACCCTCGTATCCGATGCGGCTCGAGGGTGACTTCCTTCCCCTCAGCGGAGCGGACGTGAGGTCGCGTGCCTTTCGTGGTGTCTCGGCAGGTCACTGACGCCCAGTTCTATGCCATAGCTGTCGAGTCGCCGTCATTGCTGCCACACGGCGGCAGCCCGCGGGCTCGGGCAGCGATCCGTCAACGGGTTGCCACTGAAAGGTCGTGGCGACATCTCCCATCTCCCGCCGAAGAGATCGACGTTCCAGGTCCGGCGGGTCCGGCCGGAAGCAGGGTGAAGGGCGATGAGTCGCCAAGGTCAGGCACCGTGATTCGGCGAGGACACTTCACCCCCACTTCGACGAACGTTGCCTCGAATGTCCAGCCCGAGAGCGGATAGCTCACATCGACCGAATCCGGGGAGCCGATCGATTGAGGGTTCGTCGGTGGTGCTCCGTCCGCGCAGCCGTTGCCGTAGCAGTAGGTCCATGGCTCAAGGCTCAGGGTGGTGTCCCCGGCGGACACCTCGACCGGCGGTGGGGGCCGAGCCACCGATCCCAACCTGGAAGCAGGCCACCGCACCGTAGGTCAGCCGACACCATCGCGCAGCAGCGAGCGAGTGCGGGCGCGAGTGGCGCATGGAGCTAGGACGCTCTCGTCGTGTCATCGGTTCCCGCGACTCACAGCAGCGCCTCGATCTGGGGGTACTGCCGCTGCATGGCCCGGAGGTACGGCGCGACCGCGGGATGTCGGAACTTGCCGGCCAGAGCACCCTCGCCGTCGGCGACGCGGGAGAGCGCCCAATCGGCTCGGGTCAGCACGGTGTAGACGCCCGTGATGCGGGCGCTCTGCTCGACCTGGCTTCGAGCTGCTCAGACCGTCGGGCAGGCCGTCGACGTAGGCGTCGAGAAGCGCGTCGAAGTCCTCCTTTGCCGACAGTGCGTAGTAGCCGAGGTCGGCCCCGACCGGGCCGAGGCCGAGCGTCGACCAGTCGATGGCGATCACATCGTCGTCGATCCGACCGGGCAGGTTCCCCGGCACCGGATCCCCGTGCTGGGGCACCTCCGGGGCGTCGTACAACATCGTCCAGCAGCGTTTCGCGGCGATCCCACAGACGCATAGCAATATCGGCGGCGGTCGTTCGGGCCAGCGTGCGCCACCCGCCCCGCCGCTCGACGCGGGCCAGTCGATCGGCGAGTTGCCGGGTCGCCAACCAGGGCTCGGACGGGAGTTCGGCGCCGGCGAACCGGCCCAGACAGCGCGCCACGAAGAGGCCGTTCAAGGGCTTCGACTCCACGAGTTCGAGCCGCATCGTGATCCCATCGGCATCCTCTTCGGCGCCCACCAGTCGTGGGGATCGCAGGCCCGGAGTGTCGACGGCAACGCCGCTGAGGGCCACATCGCTGGCTCGACGCCAGTAGGCGAAATGGCGCGGATTGCTGAGTTCGGCCGGATCGTGGGCGCTCGGGGCCTCGAGTCGTTTGACCACGATGTCGACGCCGTGGCGCTCCTCGAGCCACACGCCGACCGTCGAGGGACCCATGCCTCCCGGCAAGGGTCGCCACTCCGGCTCCGGTTGCCACATGGCGCACATCCTGACAGATGGAGCGCTACAGATTCGTGACCTCGATGGCGAGCGCCTGCGCGTCGGCGATCGGCGCCGAGTCAGCACGCTTCGACGGGGATCGGGCACCGGCAGCCAGGGTTCGACGACCCGCAGACGCACGCAGACGCGGGTCGGTCAACACCTCGTCGACGGCGCTCCGATCGCCACCGACCACCACCATGCCGAGACCGGCCAGCAGCCGAGCGGCATGGTCGGCTGCCGCCTCGAAGGCCATCCGCGCCTGATTGTCGCGACGCCGAGCGAAGCGCTGCTGGCTCTGCCCGCCCGCCTTGGTGCGGCCCTGGACGTGCCGCTGACCGGTCTTGGAGTCGACGATCGTGCGCGCCGTTGAGGCGGGCGACGGCGAAGCCGCCCTTGCGGACGAGGAGGACCCCCCAATCAGCGGGTGGTGCGCCGGCCTGGGCGAACGACTCGGCATCAGCTGGTCCGTCGTACGACGTGGCGAAGGGCAGTTGGCGCTGAGAAGGTGGACCCGTCCTCGCGCGAGCACCGTGCAGCGATCCGCCGTCGATCGACAACTCGGTGGCGCCATGTCCGGTCTCGAAGTTGAGCACCCACCGGCCGAATCGGTCGCGGGGGATCAGGGCGTTTTGACGGCCCATGTGTCGCACGCTTTCATGGATCCCGATTCGTAGCCGGTCTTGAACCACTTCATCCGCGACTCGGCCGAGCCGTGGGTCCAGGCCTCCTCGGTGACCTGGCCCTGCGTCTTCTGCTGGATCCGGTCATCGCCGACGGCCTGCGGCGGCCTCGATGGCCAGGCGGACATCCTCCTGGCTCAACTCCGTGATCAGCACCTGGCCGTCGGCGTCCTGCGTCGCTGGTGGCGGCGCTGGCCCACATGCCGGCGTAGCAGTCGGCTTGCAGTTCGAGCCGGACCGCATCGCTGCGGGGACCCTGCTGTGTGCGAACCCGGCCCATCGTGCCGAGGAGGTTCTGGATGTGGTGACCGTATTCGTGTGCCAGCACGTAGGCCTGGACGAAGCCGCCGTCCGGACCGCCCAGCTGACGCTCCAGAACGTCGTCGAAGAACGGCGGTGTCCATGTAGATCGTCTCGTCGCGCGGGCAATAGAACGGGCCGACCTGCGAGGACGCGGCGCCGCAGCCCGTGCCGACCGAGCCGGAGAAGGTGCGCAAGGCGGCGGGCCGGAAGGCCGTGCCGGCCTGCTCCGGCAGGGTCGTGTCCCAGAAGTCGTAGAGCGAGTTCTCGACCCCGATGCGCTCGCAGTCGGGGTTGGTGTTGGCATCCGCGCCGTACTTGCAGCTCGAGTAGCGCCCTTCGTCACCGGCGGAAACCCGGCTCGTGTCGATGGTGGAGTCCGGACCGGCCGTGGTCTGCCCCGAGCCCATGCATTGGGTCAGCACAACGAAGAAGATGATGATCACCAGGCCCAGGCCGCCGCCGCCAGCCGTTCCGCCGGGAATGGGCAGGCGCATACCGCCGCCACCCATGCCGCCGCCGCCACCGGACCGCCGCCGTCCGAGGTGCGACTGGTGTCCAAGCGAGCCTTCGGATTGAAGCGCATGGGACGTCCTTCCTCGGGCACGATTCCCGTGATCGGGCTGAAAGCCATCCGAAGCCTACCTGTGGTGAACGCAGCCCCCAGACGCCCGTAGACTGGTCTCGCAATGATCACCGCTCACCAGCTCGAAGTCCGAGCTGGCGCTCGTTTGCTGATGGATGGCGTCTCCTTCCGGGTCGGACCCGGCGACAAGGTCGGCCTCGTGGGTCGCAACGGCGCCGGCAAGACCACCCTGACCCGCATCCTCGCCGGCGAGGCGCTGCCTGCTGCCGGCTCGGTGCAACGCATCGGTGAGGTCGGCTACCTGCCTCAGGATCCCCGCGCCGAGGACCCGGCGGTCATCGCCAAGGATCGGATCCTGTCGGCGCGCGGGCTGGACACGGCCGTACGCCGGATGCGCGAGGCCGAACACGCGATGGGCAGCGACGATCCGGCCAAGCGCGAGACGCGCGATGAAGAAGTACACCCGGGCCGACGCCGAGTTGCATGCCGGTGGTGGGTACGCCGCGGAGTCCGAGGCCTCGCAATTGGCGCATTCCCTCGGCATCAGCGACCGCGTCCTCGGTCAGACCCTCGACACGCTCTCCGGTGGGCAACGCCGCCGCGTCGAACTCGCCAGGATCCTGTTCTCCGGCGCCGACACGCTGCTGCTGGACGAACCCACCAACCACCTCGACGCCGACAGCATCGTGTGGCTGCGCGGCTTCCTGGCCAACTTCAAGGGCGGGCTGGTGGTCATCAGCCACGACACGGCCCTGCTCGAGACCACCGTCAACAAGGTGCTGCATCTGGACGCGAACCGAGCCGAGATCGACACCTACAACCTGGGTTGGTCGGCGTACCTCGACCCAGCGCGAGACGGACGAACGGCGCCGCAAGCGCGAGCGATCCAACGCCGAGCGCAAGGCCACCACGCTGACCGATCAGGCGAACCGGATGCGCGCCAAGGCCAGCAAGGCGGTCGCCGCGCAGTCGATGCTGAAACGCGCTGAGAAGTTGATGGGCGGCCTCGAGGCCGAGCGCGCCAACGACAAGGTGGCCCGGATCAAGTTCCCGTCGCCTGCCCCCTGCGGCAAGACGCCGCTCACCGCCTCCGAACTCTCGAAGTCCTATGGCTCGCTGGAGGTCTTCACCGACGTCGACCTGGCCATCGACAAGGGCTCGCGCGTCGTCATCCTTGGGCTCAACGGTGCCGGCAAGACCACCCTGCTGCGGATCCTGGGCGATCTCGACCGAGCCGACACGGGCGCGGTGCATCCAGGGCACGGCCTGAAGTTGGGCTACTACGCGCAGGAGCACGAAACCCTCGACACGCGGCGTACCGTCCTGCAGAACATGCAGTCGGCGGCGCCACAACTCACCGACACCGAGGCCCGTTCGGTGCTCGGCTCCTTCCTGTTCTCCGGCGATGACGCGGACAAGCCGGCCGGGGTGCTGTCCGGCGGCGAGAAGACCCGGCTGGCCCTGGCGAGCCTGGTGGTGTCGTCAGCCAACGTGCTGCTCCTCGACGAACCCACGAACAACCTGGACCCCGCGTCGCGCGAGGAGGTGCTGGGTGCGATTCGCGCCTACCAGGGCGCGATCGTGCTGGTCACCCACGACGAGGGCGCGGTCCTCGCCTTGCAGCCCGATCGGGTGCTGATCTTGCCCGACGGCGTTGAGGACCTGTGGAATGAGGAGTACGCCGATCTGGTTGCACTTGCGTAGTCGTCAGGACGCTTGAACCAACGAGTGGAGTGAATTTGTCGGGAATGGCAGGAATGTCCTCCACGTGGAGGCACCTCCGCACCGATCGGAGCGCGGTCGACAATCGGATCAACAAGGGAACGGTTCGCCGGGTCCTCACGTTTGCGCGCCCGCATCGTCGCCTGATTGCCGCCTTCCTCGTCCTGACCGTGATCGATGCCGGCCTCGTCGTCGTCTCGCCGCTTGCTCGTCCGACAGGTCATCGACGTGGCGATTCCCAACAAGGACACCCAACTGGTGCTCTATCTCGCGCTCGGGATGGCCGCCGTGGCCGTGTCGGTGCCGCCCTGGCCGTGGCCGCTGGATACCTCTCGTCGCGGATCGGCGAAGGTCTGATCTTCGACCTCCGCACCCGCGTGTTCGCGCACGTGCAACGGCAGTCCCTGGCCTTCTTCACCCGAACCCAGACCGGCGCCCTGGTCTCACGGCTCAACAACGACGTGATCGGCGCCCAGCGAGCGTTCACCTCCGCGCTGTCCAGCACCGTCTCCAACATCATCTCGGTCGTCGTGGTGGGCATCGCCATGCTGGCGCTCAGTTGGCAGGTCACCCTCGCCTGTTTGGCGCTGTTCCCCCTGCTGCTGCTGAGTTCCCGGATGGTGAGTAGCCAACTCGCCGGGCTGACCCGCGAGCAGATGAACAGCAACGCCGACCTCGGCAACGCGATGACCGAACGCTTCAATGTCGGTGGCGCGATGCTGCTCAAACTCTTCGGCCGCAGCGATCACGAGGACGAGGTCTTCGCCGCCAAGGCGGGCACCGATCCGCGACCTCGGGGTCCGGATCTCCTTGATCACGCGACTCTTCGGTGCCTCCATGATGCTCGTCCCCGCGCTCGCGACCGCCGTTGTGTTCGGCGCCGGCGGAGCGTTGGCGATTCAACAGCAACTGACGGTCGGCACCCTGGTCGTGCTCGGGCACCCTGCTGCTGCGACTGCTGGGTCCGATGCAGGGTCTCTCGAACGTCCGGATCGACCTGATGACGGCGCTGGTCAGTTTCGAGCGAGTCTTCGAAGTCCTGGATCTGCCTTCGCTGGTGGCCGAGAAGCCGGACGCCCGCGCGCTTCCGGCAGGCGCGTCCCGACTGGAGTTCGATCGGGTGGGCTTCACCTACCCGACCGCCGACGACATCTCGCTGGCGTCGCTTGGAGACCGTCGCTCGCAAGGAGACGCGGTCCGGTGGCCCAGTGCTGAAGGACATCTCCTTCGTGGCCGAGCCCGGGCAGATGATCGCGCTGGTCGGGCCCTCGGGTGCGGGCAAGACCTCGCTGACGCACCTCGTGGCACGGCTGTACGACGCCACCGTCGGGCACGGTCCGAGTCGGCGATGAGGACGTGCGTGATGTGACGCTTGCAGTCCCTGGCGGACACGGTCGGATACGTCACCCAGGACGCGCACATGTTCCACGACACGATGCGGGCCAATCTGTTGTACGCCCGGCCCGGAGCGAGCGACGAGGAGATCTGGGCCGCCCTGGAGTCCGCCCAGATCGCGCACCTTGGTGCGTTCGCTTCCCGAGGGCCTGGACACCGTCGTCGGCGACCGTGGCTATCGACTCTCGGGCGGTGAGCGGCAACGCCTGGCGATCGCTCGACTGCTGCTGAAGGCACCGGCGATCGTCGTACTCGACGAGGCGACCGCGCACCTGGACAGTGAGTCCGAGGCCGCCGTACAACGCGCCCTCGACGCCGCCCTGCACGGGCGGACGTCGTTGGTCATCGCCCACCGGTTGTCGACGGTTCGCGACGCCGATCGCATCCTGGTGCTGGAAGCCGGTCGGATCGTCGAATCGGGCACGCACAGCGAGTTGCTCGCCGCAGGCGGCTTGTACGCCGACCTCTACCGGACCCAGTTCCGCACGGGTCCCGTCTCGGGCACCATCACGGTTACGACGTGAGTTCCTCGGCCAATCTCATCCGGTGCCCGCTTGCGCGGACCTCGCCACTCGTCGTACGCCAGATAGCCGAAGCCGCCGACCGCCAGCAGGCCGAAGAACCACCACTGGAGTCCGTAGAAGAAGTGCGGACCGTTGCCGACGTCGGGCAATTCCGCCGGCAAGCAGTGGTTCCTGCGGGCTCCGGGTCCTCCGTGTCGAGGACGACGAATCCCCGAAGCAGCGGTAGGTCCACCGCCTCCGCGATCTTGGTCGAGGAAATCGCCCGTGTCGTCGGCAACTCCGTCGGCGACGTCCGTCACTCGGGTGCTGTTCCCCGTCGCGTTGCGACGGACCCAGCCCTCGATCGACGACCGTCCCTGTCGGGCGGCAGCGGGGATGTCGTTGACGGCCGTGCCGGTGTTCTCGGAAAGCAGCCAGCCGCGATCGACGAGGATCGCGTCGCCACTGTCCAGGATGAGCGGCACGACCACGTCCACACCTGATGATGCTCTTGCGGGTCTGATAGCGAACCACCACCGTCCGCGCCGGGTCGTAGGTTCCCTGAGCGCTGATCCGACGCCACTCGTCCTGGGCGGAAACCTCCCGGTCGGTGCGCTAGGACGTCCTGGGCCGGGACGGGATCGGCGCCAACGTTGCGTTCGAAGATCGCATTGCGTGCCTTGCGGTCATCGAGGCGGTGGAACTGCCACTCACCCAACCACCAGGCGAGGTAGGCCAGCAGCGCGACGACGATCGCGAACACGATCCACCGACGGCTGAGCAGGAATCCCCAGGAGCGCACTCTGCAGAGGCTAGTCCGCTGTGGTTGTCCCGTCCGAAGCGACGTGGTCCCCGACTACACTGCGAGGGTGATGAGAGATGCGCGGGGCAATTGATGCAGGAACTCCTATTGGCCGACCGGTTCGGTCGGGTCGCCCGTGACCTGAGGGTCTCTCTCACCGACCGCTGCAATCTCCGGTGCTCCTACTGCATGCCGGCCGAGGGTCTGGACTGGCTGCCCGACGATATCGGTGCTGACCGACGACGAGGTCGATCCGGCTGATCCGGATCGGCATCGAGCGGCTTGGGATCAATGAGGTGCGTTTCACCGGTGGTGAGCCGCTCGTACGACGTGGCTTCGTCGGCATCGTCGAAGCCACGCGAGCGATCTCGACCGATGTCGAACTCTCCGTGACCACGAATGCCCTGGGCCTGTCCCGGATCGCGCAACGGCTCGCCGACGCCGGCCTCAATCGCGTCAACGTGAGCCTCGACAGCATCCGTCCCGAGACCTTCGCCGCTATCACCCGACGCGATCGGCTCCAGGACGTGATCGACGGGCTGGCGGCCGCGCGGGCCGCGGGCCTCGGGCCCGGTCAAGATCAACGCGGTCCTGATGCGGGGGATGAACGACGACCAGGCACCGGAGTTGCTGCGTTGGTGCGATCGCCGAGGGCTACGAACTGCGGTTCATCGAACAGATGCCTCTCGATGCCCAGCATGGCTGGACCCGGACCGAGATGATCACCGCCGACGAGATCTTCGCCAGCCTCGATCAGGAGTTCGTCCTATCGGCGGCCCGTGAGCCGCGCGGAAGCGCTCCGGCCGAGTTGTTCCTGGTCGACGGCGGACCCGCCACCGTCGGCGTTATCGCATCGGTCACTCGACCGTTCTGCGGAGACTGCGATCGGGTGCGGCTCACCGCGGACGGACAGGTCCGCAACTGCCTGTTCGCCCGCTCGGAGTCGGACCTGCGACTTGCCATGCGGCTCGGGAGCCACCGACGACGAACTCGCCGACCGCTGGGTGGTTGCGATGAGTTCCAAGCGCGGCCGGACACGGGATCGATGATCCGTCGTTCCTCCAGCCGGACCGGCCGATGTCGGCTATCGGCGGCTAGCGGAGGCGACAATAGAAGGATGCCGGACAACCACGGGGGAGGCCGTCCGGCATCAGATTCCAGTGTTGCATGACGGTTCAGGCGTTGTCACCGCTACTGGTGAGTTCAGGTAGTGATGGCGCCTCGGGCGAGAAGCCGTCGCCGCCATCTCGGGATGCGTTCGCCATCACCACAGCGATATAGGGCAAGAACACGGCCCCGGCCACCAGCACCCAGCGCAGCCACCCGTCGCCGATGAGTACGGCGCCGATGAAGCAGGCGGTCCGAATCGCCCATCGAGATGACGTAGCGTCGCTGCCGCGCGGCGATGTCATCTGCGTGATTTCCCGGGGCCGATGTGATTCTTACGGGCTTGGGCTCGGCATGCGCCACGAAACCAGACCGCTGCAGCCGTGCGGAGCCGGGACATTCGCGGGGAGTGCACGTCTCGATCGTACGTCGGGGTCCCCACGCAAATGCCCAGGGGCCCGCTAGCATCGCCGTGCATATCCTTTGGGCACATCTTTTTGCCCTTCTGTTGGGCGAACCCATCAACTTCTCTTCGGAGGCAGCATGTCGAACCGCACGTATCGCGTCACGGAGATTGTTGGGACCTCTCCCGACGGCATCGATCAGGCGGTGCGCAACGGCATCGAACGGGCCAGCAAGACCCTGAGGCACGTGGATTGGTTCGAGGTCACTCAGGTCCGCGGCCAGGTCAAGGACGGCCAGGTTGAGCACTTCCAAGTCGGGATCAAGGTCGGCTTCCGTCTTGAGGATGAGTAGAGCCAAGAGAGAAGAGCCAAGAAGGAAGAGGGAGACCCATGAGCGACGAACCACGCTCGGTGCTGGTCACCGGCGGCAATCGCGGCATCGGACGGGCCATCGCGGAAGCATTTGTGGCAGCAGGTGACAAGGTGGCCGTGACGACACGAAACGGCGGCGCTCCGGAGGGTGCGCTCGATGTTCGTTGTGACATCACCGACCCCGAAGCCGTCGAAGCGGCCTTCGTGACCGCCGAGGCCGCGCACGGTCCAGTGGAAGTGTTGGTGGCGAATGCCGGAATCACGAAGGACACGCTGCTTGCTGCGGATGTCGGAGTCCGACTGGTCCGACGTGATCGACACCAACCTGACCGGCTCCTTCCGTCTTGCCAAACGCGCCACGAAGTCGATGCTGCGGCTTCGTCGCGGTCGGATCATCTTCATCTCCTCCGTCGTGGGATTGAGCGGTTCCGCGGGTCAGGTCAACTACGCCGCGTCGAAGGCCGGCCTGGTCGGCATGGCCCGATCCCTGGCGCGAGAGGTCGGCTCGCGATCGATCACGGCCAACGTCGTCGCCCCCGGATTCGTCGAGACCGACATGACGGAAGTGCTCTCTGAGGAGCAACGGGCGGCCATCAAGGCGCAGGTGCCGCTCGGTCGGTACGCCGCGCCAGCCGAGATCGCGGCCGCCGTGCTGTGGCTCGCCGGGGACGGTGCCGCCTACGTCACCGGAGCGGTCATCCCCGTCGATGGTGGCTTGGGCCTCGGTCATTAGTCGGGGTCATTAGATCCGGGACATTAATCGGGCTCAACAACGATAGAAGGAGTGCAGATGGGCATCTTGGACGGCAAGCGGATCCTGATCGCGGGTGTCACGATGGATTCCTCCATCGGGTTCGCAACGGCGAAGGCTGCGCAGGAGCAGGGTGCGACCGTGTTGATCTCCAACTTCGGTCGAGCGCTCGGGATCACCCGACGGATCGCCAAGCGGCTTCCGGTGGAGCCGCCGGTGCTCGAACTCGACGTCACGGATGAGGAGCACCTGGCTGGTCTCGCGGACGCCGTGCGAGAGCATGTCGACGGCCTGGACGGCGTCGTTCACTCGGTCGCCTACGGCAATCCCGAGACCCTGCTGGGCGGCAAGTTCATGACCGGGCCATGGGACGACGTGGCGCAAGCGATTCACGTGTCGACGTACTCCCTCAAGTCGCTCACCTCGGCCTGCCTTCCTCTGATGAGCCCGGGCGGCTCGGTTGTCGGGCTGACGTTCGATGCGACGGTGGCCTGGCCGGCCTACGACTGGATGGGAGTCGCCAAGGCTGGCCTGGAGTCGTGTTCGCGGTATCTCGCGCGCGATCTGGGACCACAGGGCATCCGCGTCAATCTGGTCGCTGCTGGACCCTTGAAGACTTTGGCCGCGAAGGCCATTCCGGGTTTCGAAGACCTCGAGACGATGTGGGCCGAGCGGGCACCGCTCGGCTGGGACAACACGGATCGTGAACCCACCGCGCTGGCGGTATGTGCCTTGCTTTCGGACCTGTTTCCCGCGACGTCCGGCGAGATCGTCCACGTCGATGGCGGATTCCACGCGCTCGGAGCATGACCCGCGCAGTGACAGGGCTGCGGCCCGATGAAAGAGTGATCCAGTGGAGCAGCCCGTCTGGGATATCGAACCCGAGCCGACGCGAAGGTTGGTGGTCGTGCGTCATGCCCGGGCGGAGGCGTTCGCGGAATCCGATCTGGTTCGGCAGTTGACGCCTTCCGGAATCGCCGACGCGAGAGCACTCGCCGCCTGGCTGCTCAGCGTCGGGGTGCGTCCTGATCGGGCGCTCGTGTCACCGGCCGTCCGCACCCGACAGACGTGGGATGCCCTGATGGACGTGACGGGGTGGGGCGTGGCCCCGGAGTTCGACGACGGTGTGTACGCCGGCGTGACGGACACCCTGTTGGACGAGATCCGAAGCACCGACCCGGACGCCAAGACGATGCTGTTGCTCGGCCACAACCCGGCGATGGCCTATCTGGCTCAGATCCTCCCCGATGGCGAGGGGGACCTCGAGATCGAGTTGGCGATGGCGGCCGGCTTCCCGACGTCGTCAGCCGCCGTGTTCGGGATCAGCGGCGAATGGGCAGACCTGGAGCCGGGTGCGGCTCGACTGTTGGAATTCCACATCGGCCGAACCCAGTCCTAGATCCGGCGATACGGTTCGCCGGCTAGATCGGCGGGGCCGGGGTCGCGATCCCATGGGCTGCGTCCGCCGCCTCGATCTCCTCACGCGAGATGCCCAGGAGGTAAACGATCGCATCGAGGTAGGGCACGCTGACCGACGTGTCCGCGGCCTCCCGGACAACCGGCTTGGCGTTGTAGGCCACCCCTAGACCGGCCGCGCTGAGCATGTCCAGGTCGTTGGCACCGTCACCGATGGCGATGACCGAGCTCACGGGAACGCCAACGCTCGCAGCGAAGTCACGAAGTGCGGTGGCCTTGCCCGCTCGATCGATGATCGGGCCAACAATCTCACCGGTCAGCCGACCGTCAACCACCTCAAGGGTGTTTGCCCGGGAGAAGTGAATGCCGAGTTCGGCGGCCAGTCGCTCGGTGATCTGGCTGAAGCCGCCTGAGACGATCGCGAACCGGTAGCCCAGTCGGTTCAGGGTGCGCACCATGGTCCGGGCACCCGGAGTGATGGTGATGTCGTCGTACACAGCGTCGATCGCGCTGGCGTCGAGACCTGCGAGCAGCCGAACCCTGGTGCGAAGCGACTGCTCGAAGTCGATCTCGCCCCGCATGGCCTGTTCGGTGATGGCGGCCACTGCGGGTTCGCATCCGGCGTGGGCGGCCAACATCTCGATCACCTCGCCCTGGATAAGGGTCGAATCCACGTCCATCACGATCAGTCGCATTCCGTGGCGCAGCAGATTGGCCGGTTGCACGGCTACGTCGATGCCCTGGTGGGCGGCTTCGATGGCCAACGCGGTACGCAGCCGTTCGGGGTCCGCACCCGAGACATGCAGGTCGATAGCGGTGACCGGATAGCGGGCCATCCGCTCGATCCGATCAATATTGCCGCCGTTGTCCGCGATCCGTGCCGGTGATGGCCGCCATCGCGCCGGCCCGGAGTGGGAAGCCGATCACGGTGACGTGGGCTCGGCCGTGACCTCGGGACTTGTTGTCGCCGACACCCCGATCAACCTCGATATGCATGCCGAGTGCCTCGGCGGTGGCCACGACGGCCGCGCGCAGTCGTTTCCAATCACGAGGGGCGGTGATCAAGACGCCGAGAATCAGGCGCCCACGCAGCACGATCTGTTCCAGATCGACCACCTCCACTCCGGCAGTGGCGATGGTGGACAGGACTGCTGAAGTCACGCCTGGGCGGTCCTTGCCCGTCAAGGTAATGAGCAGAGTTCGGGGGGCGGTTTCGTCGAGAGCCATCGCACCACCGAGGCTATCGGTCTCGGCCCCAACCCCTTGACCACGGCCCGCGGGGAGAGACGGATCCGGGATATAGGCTTGCCGCCATGTCCGCCGTCCTCGAGTTCGCCGAAGTCACGGTACGGCGCGGTCAGGCAAACCTGCTCGATTCGATCTCATGGTCGGTCAACGCCTCCGACCGGTGGGTGGTGTTGGGGCCGAACGGCGCAGGGAAGACCACACTGCTCCAGGTCTGTGCCGCGATGATCCACCCCACTTCCGGGGTCGTCGGAATCCTCGAGGAGGTGCTCGGCACGGTCGATGTCTTCGAGTTGCGCCCTCGGATCGGCCTGACCAGCGCTGCTCTGGCGGATCGAATTCCGCGGAGCGAGCAGGTTCAAGATGTCGTCGTCTCGGCGTCGTACGGCGTCCTCGGGCGCTGGCGCGAGGTCTACGACACTCTCGATCACGAACGCGCCGATCGCCTGCTGATCGAAGTAGGGGCAAAGCATCTGGCGCACCGCACCTTCGGGACGCTGAGCGAGGGTGAGCGCAAACGTGTGCAGATTGCTCGCGCACTGATGACGGATCCCGAGTTGTTGTTGCTCGATGAACCGGCGGCCGGGCTCGACCTGGGCGGCCGGGAGGATCTGGTGGCGACGTTGTCCACGTTGGCGTTGCACCCCGATTCGCCGGCGACCGTGCTGGTCTCGCATCATGTGGAAGAGATTCCGCCTGGGTTCACCCATGCGCTGTTGCTTCGCGAGGGACGGATCGTCGCTGCCGGTCCGATCGCCACCACGATCACCGAGGAGACCCTGACGGAGACGTTCGGGATGGCCCTTGATCTGAGCGTTCACGACGGTCGGTATTCCGCTCGGCGCACGATCGGCCGCCACGCGGGTTAGCCTCGGCGCTCCAGGCCCCGAAGAATTGCTGTGTGCCGGATAGGCTCCACGCATGGAGTGGTTTCGTGATCATGCGTGGGAGACCTGGCTGGGTCTCGCGATCCTGCTCGGGATCGCCGAGATGTTCAGCCTCGACCTCATCTTGATCATGCTCGCGGGTGGTGCCGTGGTCGGCATGCTGGCCGCCATGCTGGGCCTGGACTTCCCGGTCCAGGTGCTATTGGCAGCGGGAGCCTCGGTGGCCATGCTGGGCGTTGTCCGCCCGTCCGCAGTCAAGAGAATGCGCCAATTCCCCACCCTCGAGCAGGGTCACACCAAACTCGTGGGGGAGCGGGGGCTGGTGATTGAGAAGATCAGCACCCACCAGGTCGGCAGGATCAAGTTGGGCGGCGAGATCTGGACCGCCAAGGCCTATGACGAGACCGTTTCGATCGGACCGGGCGAAACAGTCGAAGTGCTGCAGATCAAGGGGGCCACGGCCGTGGTTCTACCTATTCCGAGCCTCGAGTCCTAGGGGGACCTATGCCGTACGTAGCCGCGTTACTCATTCTGGTAGCGCTCTTTGTCGTAGTCCTACTCGCGAAAACAGTGCGGATCATTCCGCAGGCCCGTGCGGGTGTCGTCGAGCGATTCGGCAAGTACAAGGAAACGCTGCCCGCCGGACTGAATGTCGTGGTCCCCTTCATCGACCGCGTGCGCTACCTGATCGATCTCCGTGAACAGGTTGTGAGTTTCCCGCCGCAACCGGTGATCACCGAGGACAACCTGGTGGTCTCCATCGACACCGTCATCTACTTCCAGGTCACGGATCCGGTCGCTGCGACGTACGAGATCGCGAACTACATCCAGGCGGTCGAACAGTTGACCATGACCACGCTGCGAAACATTGTCGGCGGCATGGACCTGGAGCAGACCCTGACCAGCCGCGAGGAGATCAACAGCGGCCTACGCGGAGTGCTGGACGAGGCGACCGGCAAGTGGGGAATCCGGGTCAACCGGGTTGAGATCAAGGGCATCGATCCGCCGCCATCGATCAAGGACTCCATGGAGAAGCAGATGCGTGCCGACCGCGACAAGCGCGCCGTCATTCTCACCGCTGAAGGCCAGCGCCAGTCGGCCATCCTGACTGCCGAGGGCAACAAGCAGGCGTCGATCCTTTCGGCCGAGGGTGATCGCGAGTCCCAGATCCTGCGGGCGCAGGCCGACCGCGAGTCCCAGATCCTGCGGGCGCAGGGTGAAGGTCAGGCCATTCAGACGGTCTTCCAGGCGATCCATGACGGCCAGCCGGATCAGTCCCTGTTGGCCTACCAGTACCTCCAGATGATGCCGAAGATCGCCGAGGGCAGCGCCAACAAGGTGTGGATCGTGCCGAGCGAGATCGGTCGCGCATTGGAGGGCCTCGGATCGACGATGACGGAACTCTCGGGCATCCCGAAGGACCTCCCCGGTCCCAGGGTCAGGGTCGACATGGGATCCACTGACCCACTTGAGGTCGGAGGCGGTGGAGGCGACGAAGCCCTCAGCGCGGCCAACGATGCCGCCAAGGCGGCGATCGCCGAGGCGGCGACCGTGGCACAACCCACAAAGGCCCCCCCGGGGCTTGACCTGGGTGGTCGGCACACCGGTGACCTGGACTCCCCCTCCACTGATCCTGAATCTGGCGCTGGGGTTCCCGGCAACTCGTGAGCCCATGGGAGATCGCCGCGATCTTCGTGGCGGGTGCTGGCGCTGGCCTGATCAACGCTGTCGTGGGTTCAGGAACACTTCTCACCTTCTCGACCCTGGTCGCCCTCGGCGTCCCCCCAGTCGTCGCCAACGTGTCGAACACGGTCGGGCTGGTGCCCGGATCGGTCTCCGCGGCCGTCGGGTACCGACGCGAGTTGGTTGGCCAACGCGCGCGGATCATGCGGTTGGCCTCCGCGTCGCTGATCGGTGGGGTGATCGGTGCTTGGCTGTTGTTGGCCCTTCCGGCGAAAGCATTCGCCGCCATCGTTCCTGTGCTGATCGGATTGGGCATCTTCCTCGTCCTCTTCCAGCGACCGATCAGCAAGCGGATCGCGATCCGTCACGAGAAGACCGGCGGTCTGCCGGAGTTCGGCGCCTGGTGGGTGTGGCCGCTGGTCCTACTGACCGGTGTGTACGGCGGCTACTTCGGCGCTGCTCAAGGGGTTCTGTTGATGGCCGTCATGGGCGTGGGCATCCCGGACACCCTGCAACGACTCAACGGCACCAAGAACGTGCTGGCGGCCATCGTGAATGCGGTGGCCGGGGTCGTATTCATCGTGGTTGCGGATGTGGACTGGGCAGTGGCCGCGATCATCGCGGTGAGTTCGGTGATCGGTGCCCAGATTCGGCGCGAAGTACGGCCGTCGTCTGCCAGATGCGGGACTGCGAGCGGCAATCGTGATCGTCGGATCGATCGCTTTGGTGGTCTTCGTCACCAAGTAGTTTCCTACCTTGATGAAACTACTGAGGCGGAATGTACGCCGTGAGCCAACGATCGAGGGCTTCGTAGGCCCGGGAGCGCACCGCGGGCATGGACAAGAAGAGATCGTGCCGAGCATCGTCGATGGCGATGCTCGTGGTGTGCAGGCCTACGGCGGGCGTCCACCGGCGGATCTGTTCTACGTCGAGCACGATGTCGGTCCGGTGGACGTCCGGTCCCATCTCTTCAGGCTGCGACGACCTCGCCGACGAGAGCACGAGGGCCGGCTGCCGCAGGCCGATCCCGCGATGGAAGCGGGTGTGCCCATTGCGGACTGCGCGCAACCACCCGGCGTACACAGGGAAGGAGTCGGGCGGCTTCCAGGCCAGGTTGAAGTTCCACTCCCCGTCGTAGTCCTGATGAAGGCTGCGGATATAGAGCCCGCTGACCGAACGCGCGATCACGCGTTTGGGTCGCCGGGCCCCGACGCGTTTCACCACCGTCGTGCCGACCGTCCGGAGCCAGAACGATCCCTGCATGTCGAACCAGGGTGCATTCAAGGCCATCGCGACAAGTTCCAGCGGTTGTCGGGACTGCACCCATAGCAGCGACGTGAGGCCGCCCGTCGAATGCCCAGAGATGATCACCGCCCTGTGTCGATCACGCTCGGTGATGCGCTGCCAGGCGCGATCCAGATCAGGGAAGTAGTCGTCGAGCTCGTCGACGAAGCACGGACTCTGGTGCGGCAGGAGCGAGCGACCATGCTTGCGCAGATCGATCGGCGTAGAAGGTGTACCCGCGTGCGGTCCACCACTCGGCGTACTCGGTCTGGAAGAAGTAGTCGGCAAAACCGTGGATGTAGCAGAACGGCCCGGCCGTTGGGCTCCTGGGCCTCCAGTTTGACGAGGGTGACGACCACCGAGCCTTCGTCGTCGTCGGGCATCTCGATGACTTCGACGGTGTACGGCGCCCCCAGGACGTCGTCAACCGAGTCTGGTGTGGAGTCAGTCATCTGGGCTTCTCGATATGCTCGCGCTGCGTCGATCAGGCTGGCGAAGAGCGGTTCTCCGGTGGTGGCGGCGGGGGAGTGATGGTGCATCTCAGGATGCCACTGCACCGCGACGCAGAAGCGCGGCCGGGTGCCTCCATGGCCTCAACAGTACCGTCGGCCGCCCACGCCGTGGCCTCGAATCCGGGATGCCGAGCCACCGACTGATGGTGATGACAGGGACCGATGACGCCATCCGGCGTGGCGGCTGCAACTCGAGAACCCGGCAAGGTCGAGATGTCGGTCGCTCCGAAGTCGGGTCCACCGGGGCTGTGCTCGTGATGCCCGACCACATCGGGTGTGTGCTGGGTCAGGGTCCCTCCAGCAGCGACCGCCATCAGTTGCATCCCGCGGCAGATCCCCAGGGTGGGCAGCTCCGCCTTGGCCGCGGCGCGCAGCAGAGCCAGCTCCCACGCGTCCCGATCGGTGCGCCAGTTGCTGGTCTCGGCGTGCGGTTCCTCGCCGTACAACTGCGGCTCGACGTCGGCGCCGCCGGCGATGATGAGTCCGTCCAGACGGTCGATCACCGCCGCCGCGACCTCAGGGTCTGCGGTGCTCGGTGGAAGCAGCACCGGAGCCCCGCCGGCCTCGGCGACCGCGTCGGCGTACTCCGCGTGCAACAGGTCGGCGGCCTGTTGCCAGACACCCCACGAGGCAATCTCGCGGTAGGTCGAGATGCCGATCACCGGTTTCACAGGGCAAATTCTAGGAGGAATCTCAGAGCGGAGTGACGTAGGCGCCCGAGATGCCACCGTCGACGAGGAACGTGCTCGCCGTCATGAAACTGGAGTCGTCCGAGGCCAGGAACAGGACCGCACTAGCCATCTCCTCCGGCTCACCGAAGCGGCCCATCGGCACGTGAACCAGGCGGCGCGCTGCCCGCTCCACATCGGTCGCGAACAGTTCCTTGAGGAGCGGGGTGTTCACCGGTCCGGGGCAAAGCGCGTTGACGCGAACGCCCTCGCGCGCGAACTGCACGCCGAGCTCGCGGGTCATCGACAGCACGCCGCCCTTCGATGCCGAGTAGGAGATCTGAGAGGTCGCGGCGCCCATCACCGCCACGAAGGACGCGGTGTTGATGATCGAGCCGGACTTCTGCTCCAGCATGTAGGGCAGGGCCGCCTTGCAGCAGAGGTAGACGCTGGTCAGGTTGACCTCCTGAACCCGCCGCCAGGCGTCCAACTCGGTGTCGAGGATCGAGTCATCGTCCGGCGGGGAGATGCCGGCGTTGTTGAAGGCGATGTCGACCGATCCGTAGGTGTCCTTGGCGGTCTTGAAGAGCGCGTCGACCTCGTCCTTCGATGGTCACGTCGACATGGACGTACGTCGCGACGCTGGGACCGCCGAGTTCGGCGACCAGTGCGGCACCCGACTCATCGGCGATGTCTCCGATGACGACCTGTGCGCCCTCCGCGACGAATCTGCGCACGGTCGCCTCACCGATCCCGGAGCACCCTCCGGTGACGACGGCGACCTTGCCTGCAATCCGTCCTGCCCCAATTCCTGTTGACACAGTTCCGAACTCCGATCCTTAGTGGGCGATGAAGACGTTCTTCTCTTCGGTGAATGCTGCTGGTGCGTCAGGACCGAGCTCGCGACCGAGTCCGGATTGCTTGTAGCCGCCGAACGGTGTCCAGTAGCGCACCGACGAGTGGGAATTGACGCTGAGGTTCCCGGCCTCGACCGACCGGGCGACACGAAGGGCGCGCCCGAGGTCGTTGGTGAAGATGGAACCGGACAGGCCGTACTCCGTGTCGTTCGCGAGTGCGACCGCCTCTTCCTCGTCGTCGAAGGCCATCACCGCGACCACCGGCCCGAAGACCTCTTCGCGCCAGACCGCCTCGGAGACGGAGGTGGACTCGACGACGGTCGGTGGCAGCCAATAGCCGTCACCGTCGGGTGAGGAACCGGTGAAGGCCACCGACGCGCCGGCGATATAGGAAGCGACCTTGTCGCGGTGGGCGGCCGTGACCAACGGGCCCATCTCGCTGGCCTCGTCGGCGGGATCGATGACCCGGAGCGCCTGCACGGACGTCTGCAGGCCTGCGATGAACTCGTCGTACGCCGAGCGCTGGACGAGGATGCGCGACCGTGCACAGCAGTCCTGGCCGGCGTTGTCGAAGACGGCGTACGGCGCGGATGCGGCGGCGGCGGCGATGTCTGCGTCGGCGAAGATGATGTTGGCGCTCTTGCCGCCCAACTCCAGGGTGACTCGCTTCACCTGATCGGCGCAGCCGGCCATGATCTGTTTGCCGACGCCCGTCGAGCCGGTGAAGCAGACTTTGCGAACGTCGGGATGTGTCACGAAGCGATTGCCGACGACCGACCCCGCGCCGGTGATGACCGTCAGGACACCCTCGGGCAGACCCGCGAGCAACTGCGAGTTCTCCCAATCGCACGGCGGTCATCGGCGTGATCTCGGCCGGCTTCAGGACCACCGTGTTGCCAGCCGCCAGGGCGGGAGCGAAGCCCCAGCCGGCAATCGGCATCGGGAAGTTCCAAGGAACGATGATGCCGACGACACCGAGCGGCTCATGGAAGGTGATGTCGACGCCACCCGCGACGGGGATCTGTCGGCCGAAGAGGCGTTCCGGAGCCGCGGAGTAGTAGTTCAGACAATCCCGGACGTTGCCGGCCTCCCAGCGGGCGTTCCCGATGGTGTGGCCGGCATTGAGGACCTCCAACTGCGCAAGTTCCTCGATGTGCGCGTCGACGACAGCGGCGAAGGCCCGCAGGAGGCGGGCGCGCTCACCGGGAGCCACGAGTCGCCACGATGCGAAGGCCTCGTGTGCCTTCGCGATGGCGGCGTCGGTCTCGGCCAGGGTGGCCGACGGGATCTCGGCCACCGCAAGCGCCGTGACCGGGTTGATGACTGTGTGGGTGGGCATCTACATCCGTTCGAAACTGCGGGCGAGTTCCCAGTCGGTGACATGGGCGTCAAAGGAGGCCAACTCGACATCGGCCATGTTCGTGTAGTGATCGGCGACGTCATCGCCGAACGCAGCACGGACGATCGGAGATGCCGTGAAGATGTCACGAGCTGCGCGCAGCGTCGATGGCACCTTCGACTTCTCGGAGTTGTAGGCGTTGCCGACGAGCTCCGGTTCGAGGGTCAGCTCGTTCTCGATGCCGTAGAGGCCACCGGCCAGCATGGCGGCCAGGGCGAGGTAGGGATTGACGTCGCCGCCGGGGACCCGATTCTCGAGTCGTGCGCTGGGGCCGTGCCCGACCAATCGCACCGCACAGGTCCGGTTGTCGTTGCCCCAGGCGATCGTGGTCGGCGCGAACGAACCGGCTGCGAATCGCTTGTAGGAGTTGACGTTGGGTGCATAGAGCAGCGTGAAGTCGGACATCGTGGCGAGGATGCCGGCGACGAACTGGTCGTAGAGAGCGGACCGCTGGTCGCCGTCCCAGAAGACGATCTCGCCGTCTGCGCCACGCAGGGAGAGGTGGATGTGGCAGGAGTTGCCCTCGCGCTCGTCGTACTTCGCCATGAACGTGACCGACTTGCCGTGCAGCGAAGCGATCTCCTTCGCGGCCGTCTTGTAGACGGCGTGGTTATCGGCGCTGGTCAGAGCCGGGGCGTACAGGAAGCCGATCTCGTGCTGCCCGAAGTTGCACTCGCCCTTGGCGCCCTCGACGTCCATCCCCGCGGCGTACATGTGATTGCGTACGTCGCGCAGATAGGGCTCCACGCGGGTAGTGCCGAGGATCGAGTAGTCGATGTTGTACTGGTTGGCGGGTTCCAAGCCTCGATAGCCGAGGTCGTGGGCGGTCTCGAACGAGTCATTGAACATGATGAACTCGAGTTCGGTGCCGGCGAGTGCTGTCCATCCGTTGGCGGCGGCACGCTCGAGTTGGGTCTTGAGGATCGTGCGCGGTGACTGGACGACCGGGGCATGATCGAGCCACACGACATCGCACTGGACCATCGCCGTCCCCGGCAGGTAGGTCAATCGACGCAAGGTGTTCCAGTCCGGAGCGAACTCGATATCGCCGTACCCCTTCTCCCACGAGGAGATGGAGTACCCACCGACGGTGTTCATATCGATGTCGACGGCCAGCAGGTAGTTGCACCCCTCCGTGCCGCTGGCGAGGGCGAAGTCGAGGAAGTAGCGGGCATGCAGACGCTTGCCCTGGAGCCGACCCTGCATGTCGGTGAACGCCATCACCACGGTGTCGATCTCGCCCTCGTCGATGAGCACTCTCAGGTGCTCGAGGGTGAGATATCGGTCGTTGGGTGCGGTCATGTTGATTCCCTTCGGTGAACGTGCGTCATCCAACCAGTCCCCGCAGCAGGGCAGCCGTGTCATCACAGTGCTCACCCATGACGTGGTGAGCCGCTGCGTCGTCGCCGGCCAGAATCGCGCTGAGGATCTGCCGATGCTGACGGTCGGAGTGTTCGATGTTGCGCCCCAGAACGGGGATCACGCACAACATCTCGTGCAAGCGATGCCTGGACTGACGTCACCGATTCGACGGTACGCCGCGAGTTGCTCAGGGTCGCGATCGTGAGGTGATAGCGCGAGTCGGCCTGGCGATGCTCGATGCGTGTCTTGGCGTTGGCCACGGCGCCATGCGCCTCCACCAACTGCCGCCGCTGGGCTTCGTCCAATTCGGCACGAGCCGCGAGGGCGGCGGCTCCGGGCTCGACCAGTCGGCGAAATGCCAGGGCATCGAGCCAGTCCTCGCGTTCTGCCGCTGACGCCCGCGCAGCCGTCCGCGCCGAGGGTGATGTTGGTCTCATCGTGACGACGGTGCCACCGCCGCGACCGCGTCTGGTCTCGACCAGTCCGGCTTCGCGCATCGCAGCCATTGCTTCGCGCAGCGTCGCACGTGAAACTGCTAACCGAGAAGCGAGTTCACGTTCATTCGGGAGCGTCGTGCCGCGGGGAAACACGCCCAGGCGGATCGCCGTACCCAGGCGCTCCACGCACGCTTCGAACACGTGATGGCCGCGCACCGGCAGCAACATGGTGTCGCTGAGGGGCACAGTTGCTGCGCCGACACGGGTGGCCATGCGGGCCAGTCTCACCAGGGGCCAGCAAAAGGTCAATGGTCTGAGTTCAAACCAAAATGGCCGACGCTCTAGACGGACGCTCTGCGACGGGTTTAGCCTCGCAACGATCCCGCATCGGGACACTTGAACACAGGAGACCCTGCATGACTGACGTAGCGCACCTGTCGGATGACGAGAAGCAACTTGCCGAACTCGGGTACAAGCAGGAGTTGAACCGCACCTGGAGCGGATTCTCGAACTTCGCAATTTCCTTTTCGATCATTTCCATTCTGGCCGGCTGCTTCACGACCTTCGGTCAGGCCTGGAACAACGGTGGACCGATCGCCATCTCATGGGGCTGGCCGATCATCGCCACCTTCATCTTGATCATTGGCTTCTGTATGTCCGAGTTGGTCTCGGCGTATCCCACCTCGGGCGGCATCTATTGGTGGGCCTCCAAACTCGGCGGCCCAAGGCCGGCTACTACACCGGCTGGCTGAACCTGATCGGCCTGCTCGCCGTTGATGCCTCGGTCGCCTACGGCTGTGCGACGTTCTTCGACCTCTCCTTCTCGTCCCTCTCAGTCGTCGCTGGGCCGAGGGTTACTCCCTGACTCGGGTGTTCTGGATGTTCCTCGATCGTGCTTGCGCTGACCGCTTCGCTCAACATCTTCGGCGGACACCTGATGGCGATGCATGAACAACGTTTCGGTGTGGTGGCACGTCTTCGGCGCCGCGGTCATCGTCGTGATCTCTGGTGGTCCTCCCCGATAGCCACATGCAGCTTCTCGGACGTCTTCACGATGCGCGTGAACAACTCGGGCGGCATTGGCTCGAGGGCGGCAACGGACTGGCTTCGGGTATCTTGTTCCACGTCCTACCCGTCTCGGCTTCCTGCTGACGCAATACACCATCACCGGGTTCGATGCCTCGGCCCACCTCTCCGAGGAGACCCAGGGCGCGGCCAACGGCGCGGCACGTGGCATCTGGCAGTCGATCTTCTACTCGGCGATCGGTGGCTGGATCCTGTTGCTGGCATTCCTGTTCGCAGTTCAGGACGCGGACGCGGTGACGGCGGCGTGGTCGGATTCGTCCGGTCATCTTCACCCAGGCGTTGAGCGCCAAGACGGCGGGCTGGTCTTGCTCATCTCGACGATCGGCCAGTTCTTCTGCACCATGCGCCTGCATGACCTCGACGAGTCGCGGATGCTGTTCGCGTTCTCGCGAGATGGTGCGGTTCCCGGGTCCAATCTGTGGCCGAAGCTCAACGCCGAACAGGTTCCCGCGAATGCCGGATCTCATTTCGAGCGTGGTCGCGGCGCTCATCACGCTTCCGGCGCTGGTCGAGGTCAATATCGGTACTCCCGATGCGCCCGATCATCGTTCCGGTCGCGTTCTATGCCGTCGTCTCCGTGGCGGTGATCGGGCTGTATCTGGCCTTCGCTGATCCCGATCTGGCTACGCTGGAGAGCTGGGCGACTCGTTCGACCAAGGCTCGTGGAACCTCGGCAATAACTGGCAGCTGGATGTGTCCGGTCGCCTGTATCGAGATTGCGGTCATCTCGGTTCTACTTCGATCTTGCCGTCCACACCCGCGGCAACCCATTCAACGAGCGATTTCGACTGGAGGTTCGTGAACTACGCGCCGATCCTGGCGCGGTGGCACGTTGATCCTGTTCTGGATCGGGTGGCACCTGTCGGCCAAGAACTGGTTCACCGGGCCCAAGATGACGATCGATCTGCCGGAGGGCGTCTCCTCCGCAGATGAAATCGCGCTCGAGCACGGCGGCAAGTCCGCCCACGGTGGTTCGGTCCACGACCTCGACGGTGACGGCCTAGGTCTCTGCCGGACTCTGCGGCAGTGACTGACTACTCGGCGCTCCTCGACCAGATTCCGGTCCTCTCCGGACCTCGTCTGGTCGAGGAGTTGTCGGGTGGATTGACCAACCGGAACCTCAAGGTCACGGTGGACAGCGGAGCCTATGTCGTCCGCTGGTCTCAGAGCGACGTGACGATGCTCGGTATCGATCGAGATGCCGAGCACGCCAACTCTCGCTCAGCGGCGATCGCCGGGGTCGCGCCCGACGTTGTTGACTACCGGCCGGACCTCGGAGTTCTGGTGATCGGGTTCATCATCGGAGAGACTCTCGCGGATTCGAGTTTCGAGGATCCGGGCGTCCTGGCCCGCGCTGCCGCAGCCTGCCGCCAACTGCATGGCGGCCCCCGGTTCGTTGGTGACTTCGACATGTTCGCGCGACAGGCGGAATATCGCCGACGAATCGACGAGGCCGGTGTGTGGCTGCCGCCGTCGTACGACGACTACGCCGACAAGTGGGCACGTGTGCGTGCGGTGCTCACCGCGAGCGCGGCCGGAACAGTGCCTTGCAACAACGATCTGCTGGCCGGCAATTTCATCGATGACGGCAAGCGGGTGTGGCTGATCGACTATGAGTACTCCGGCAACAACGACCCGTGTTTCGAACTCGGCAACACCGCAACCGAGTGTGAATTCACCCCCGAACTCACGGAGGCATGGACCGCTGCCTACTTCGGTGGCGCCGATCGTGGTCAATTGGCGCGAGTCCGGCTGCAATCGCTCTGCAGCGAGTACGGCTGGTCGCTATGGGGATTCATCCAGTCGGCGACGAGCAGCATCGACTTCGACTTCCGTGGATGGGGAATGCATCGCTTCGAAAAGGCCGTGCGCCGGTTCGAGAGTGCCGAATTCGAGACCTTGCTGAAAACCGTCGCGGATGGCTGATCTGCCCGGAAGGGCTCGGGTGGTCATCATCGGTGGTGGCGTGATGGGCGCCTCCACGGCGTACCACCTCGCCAAGGCCGGTTGGACCGACGTACTCCTGCTGGAACAAGGGACGCTGTCCTGCGGCACCACCTGGCATGCGGCCGGACTCGTGGGGCCGTTGCGCGCGTCGGAATCGGGCACTCGCTTGGTTCAATACTCCGCCGAGTTGTACGCCGGGTTGGAGGCCGAGACCGGACTGGCTACGGGCTACAAGCAGGTCGGCGGGGTGATCGTGGCGCGTACGCCCGATCGGATGACGATGCTGCAGCGGACGGCAGCCACTGCCACGGCGTACGACATGCCATGTGAGTTGCTGACCCCGGCCCAGGCACAGGCGCTGTGGGAGCCCATGCAGGTCGAGGACCTCCTTGGTGGTATCTGGCTCCCTGGCGATGGCAAGGTGAACCCGACGGACCTGACCGCCGCGCTCGCGAAGGGTGCTCGCATCGGGGGAGTGATGATCCGTGAGCGCGTCAGGGTGCTCGGGGTGGAGGTGGCAGACGGCGCCTCAGGTCGTCGGGTCACCGGCGTGCGCACCGAGCATGGGGTGGTCGAAGCGGAGGTGGTCGTCAACTGTGCCGGTCAGTGGGCCAAGGCGCTGGGCGATCAGGTCGGCGTACCGATTCCGCTGCATTCGGCCGAACACTTCTACGTGGTCACGGAAGAGATCGAGGGAGTACATCCCGATCTGCCGATCATGCGAGACCCGGACGGCTACACCTACTTCAAGGAGGAGGTGGGCGGGCTCGTGGTGGGCGGGTTCGAACCGGTCGCCAAGCCGTGGGTGGCCCCGGATCAGATCCCCTATCCCTTTGAGTTCGCGCTGCTCGAGGAGGACTGGGAGCACTTCTCGGTCCTCATGGAGTCCGCGATGCATCGAATCCCCGCGTTGGAAGAGGTTGGTATCCGGAAGTTCTACAACGGGCCGGAAAGCTTCACTCCCGACAATCAGTTCCTCCTCGGCGAGGCACCCGGGTTGTCCGGCTACTTCGTCGGGGCGGGATTCAACTCGGTGGGAATCGCGTCCGCGGGCGGCGCCGGCCGCGCCTTGGCGGAGTGGATCGTGGCCGGGGAGCCCGATGGGGATCTACTCGGTGTCGACGTGCGCCGCTTCGCGCCGTTCCACGCGAACAACCAGTGGTTGCGCGATCGGGTCTCGGAGGTCTTGGGCGTGCACTACGACATCGCCTGGCCCAATCGGGAGTTGACCAGTGCGCGTCCGTTCCGGACCTCACCGTTGCATGACCGTTTGCGCGCCGTGGGCGCCGACTTCGGTTCCAAGATGGGGTGGGAGCGGCCCAACTACTTCTCGCCCGCGGGGATCGACGGTGAGTTGACCTACACCTGGGGCAAGCCGACCTGGCTGTCCTGGTCGGCGGCCGAGCAGCGCGCGTGCCGGCAGGGGGTTGCGGTCTTCGACCAGACCTCCTTCTCGAAGTACGTCGTCGATGGGCCTGATGCATTGACGGCGTTGCAATGGATCTGCGCCAACGACGTCGACGTGCCTCTCGGGGGCTGTGTCTACACTCCGCTACTCAACGCACACGGCCGCTACGAGTCGGATCTCACCGTCACTCGGGTTGGTGCGAACTCGTTCCTCATGGTCAGCAGTTCTGCGACGACGGTTCGCGATCAGGACTGGATCCGCCGCAATCTTGATCGAGATTGGCGCGTCGGGGTCCACGACGTCACCACGGCGTACGCCGTCATCGGCGTGATGGGCCCGCAATCTCGAACGCTGCTCGCGCGGCTGACCGACGCGGATCTTGACGATGAGGGGTTCGCGTTTGCGACCAGCAAGGAGATCTCACTGGCCCACGCCCGCGTGCGCGCGACCAGGATGACCTATGTCGGGGAGTTGGGTTGGGAACTCCTGGTCCCTGTCGAGTTCGCTGCGGGTGTCTACGACGCGCTGATGGCGGCCGGTGCCGAACTTGGCGTCGCAAACGCGGGCTACTACGCGATCGATTCGCTTCGGTTGGAGAAGGGCTATCGGGCGTTCGGGCGGGAACTCACCCCTGACTACACGCCGGTCGATGCGGGACTCGTCTTCGCCACGGCGCTGAGGGGAGGAAAGGACTTCTTGGGTCGGGAGGCTCTGCAACGCGAGAGGGATCGACTCTCCGGCCCCGCCACCCGACGCCGGTTGGTTAGTTTCGTGGTGGACAGCCCCGAACCGATGCTGTGGGGAGGCGAACTCATCCTCCTCGATGGCGAGGCCGTCGGTCAGGTTTCCAGTGCCGCGTGGGGCGAAGCCGTTGGAACGAGTGTCGGGTTGGCCTACCTGCGCAGCGACGAGCCAGTGAATCAGGCGTGGTTGTCAGAGGGTGACTTCGAGGTCGACGTCGCCGGTACGCCGTTCGCGATCACGCCAACCCTCAAGGCACCCCTCGCCTAGTTCTAGAACTGGTAGGTGCCGTGGATGATCGCGCGCCCCAGGGTCTTGAACGCCAGGTTGAACGATACGACGGCCGGCGAGACATCGGAGTCGACCTCGAGTGACTCGTGGCCAACCGCATGGACCACGAAGTAATAGCGATGCACCTGATCTCCTTGCGGGGGATCGGCACCCATGAATCCCTTGGCGCCACCATCGTTTCGGCAGTGGAAGGCGCCCAGCGGAAGCTCGTGGGTGGCCGCTCCCGTGGCGAGGGAGGTGACGTCGGCGGGGATGTCCACCAGCACCCAGTGCCAGAATCCGCTCGGCGTCGGAGCGTCCGGGTCGAAGCAGGTCACGACGTACGACGCCGTACCCTCCGGTGCTCCGGACCAGGTCAACTCGGGGGATGTGTTGCCCAGGGCGAAGACCTGATCGTCCTTGAGGGGCTGACCGTCGGACACATCCTGACTCGTCACTGAGAAGGCAGCCGTTGAGGGAAGCAGGTCGTACGGGTTCGGTGTCACCGGTCGGTCAAGGCTCATGTCCGCACCATACTGCGGACAGAATGAGCGGATGCAGGACTACACGCCGTACCCCTCGGGTCTGCGCCTGGCCGGGCGTCGGGTCGTCGTGGTCGGTGCCGGGCAGGTGGCGCAGCGGCGGGTGCCTTCGCTCATCGCTGCGGGGGCTGACCTCGTTGTGGTCTCGCCTGAGGCGACCCCCGCACTGGAGGGAATGTCCGCAGAGTTCACCTGGCTCCGGCGCGAGTTCCGGGACGAGGATCTTGACGGCACGTGGTACGCCATCGCGGCCACGAATGTCGCGAGTGTCAACGCCCGGGTTGCGGCGGCCGCGGAAGCCCGCCGGGTCTTCTGCGTTCGTGCCGATGATGCTCGCGAGGCGAGCGCGTGGACGCCCGCGGTCGGCAGGCATGCTGGGGTGACCGTGGCCGTGCTCAGCAACCGAGAGCCACGGAAGTCAGCCGCACTGCGGGACCAGATCATGGCCGGGCTGCGGGATGGAGCGATCGATGCCAGCGCGGCCCATGAGCACACACCGGGCGTGGTCCTCGTCGGCGGCGGACCGGGCGGGCCCGAGCTAGCGACAGTCGCGGCCAGGCATGCTTTGGCCTCGGCCGATGTCGTCGTAGCCGATCGGCTCGCACCGCGAGAACTGCTCGACGAATTGCCCGCACATGTCGAACTGATCGACGTAGCGAAGCTTCCCCGAGGCCGTTCGGCCACACAGGAACAGATCAACCAGATCCTGATCGACCGAGCCTCGGCGGGCAAACGGGTCGTTCGGTTCAAGGGCGGGGATGGCTTCGTCTTCGGTCGCGGGTACGAGGAGTGGCTCGCCTGCGTTGACGCCGGTGTACCCGTGACCGTGGTTCCCGGTCTGACCTCCGCCATCGCTGTGCCCGCCCTCGTTGGAATCCCGGTGACCCATCGCGGCGTTGCCCATGAGTTCACCGTCGTGTCCGGGCACCTTCCTCCCGGACATCCCGATTCCTTGGTGACCTGGCCGGCGCTGGCGCAGTTGGGCGGGACGATCGTGGTCTTGATGGGTGTCGAGAACGCGCCAGCGATCGCAAAGTCCCTGGTGGGCGGAGGTCGGAACCTAGCCACTCCCGTCGCCGTGATCGTTGACGGCACAATGCCGGGGGAGCGGGTCGTGTTGTCCACCTTGGGCGACCTCGCCATGGATCTCGAGCAACATCAGGTCAAGCCACCAGCGATCATCGTGATCGGCGAAGTAGTCGCAGTCGCCCATCCGGAGCGGTACGCGCGTGGCTGAACTGATCCGCATTGAGGATCCGGACGATCCGAGGCTGGCGGACTATCGGGACTTGCGTGACGTTCAACTGCGCAAGCATCTCGAGGCCGAGCACGGACTGTTCATCGCCGAGGGGGAGAAGGTCGTTCGTCGCGCGGTCGCGGGCGGATTCGTGCCGCGATCCTTCTTGATGGCCGAACGGTGGCTGGCGGGCCTCGCGGATGCCATGGCTGGGACCGATGCGCCTTGCTATGTCGTGTCGGAGAGTGTTGCGGAACGGGTCACCGGGTTCCATGTCCATCGCGGCGCTCTGGCGTCAATGCGTCGACTTCCGGAGGCCCGGCTGGACGACGTTCTGGACGCTGCGAACGCCGTCGTCGTACTCGAAGACATCGTCGATCACGCGAACGTCGGCGCGATCTTCCGCACGGCAGCGGCCATGGGGTTCGACGCCGTACTCCTGTCCCCCCGGTGCGCGGACCCGTTGTACCGTCGATCGGTCAAGGTTGCCATGGGTGCCGTGTTCTCGACCCCCTGGACCCGGCTTCCGGACTGGTACGACGCGCTGGCGATGCTGTCATCACGTGGGTTCACAACCGTGGCGCTGACCCTCAGCGACGATTCGGTGCCTCTTGAGGAGGCTGTCTCGGGCGTCGCGAAGGTCGCCCTGGTGATGGGATCCGAAGGGCATGGCTTGTCCGAGCGGTGGGAGTCGTGTGCCGATCGTCGGGGAGTCATCACGATGCGGGAGGGAATCGACTCGCTCAACGTCGGCGCTGCGGCAGCCATTGCCTGCTATGTGACTAGGAGTTCGATGACTGGGAGTTCGATGACTGGGAATCCGCTGACTGGGCGGGCCAGCCGGGCGGAAACTCCTCCGCCTTACGGTCGTGCTCCTTCGTCAACTTCTTCCGATTCCGGTCACTGATCCGGTCCCCGAAAACCGTGCCCAGCGTGTGGTCGGTCTCGTGTTGAAGACACCTGGCCAGAAGTCCGGTCCCGGCGAATTCGACAGGGTCCCCCGCGAGGTTCGTGCCGACGACTGAGGCTGCGTCTGGTCGGGCGCACTCGACGAAGGCGCCGGGGAAGGAGAGGCATCCTTCCTCGTCGACATCGAGGCGTCGGCTTTCGCCCTCGGGCAGGGTGAGCACCGGATTGCAGACGACGCCGGCGACGCGTACGCCATCGTCGTCGGGACAGTCGAAGACGAACATCGCCACGTCCTCGCCGATCTGGCAGGCCGCCAAACCGACTCCGTTGGCGGCGTACATCGTCGCGACCATGTCCGCGGCGAGCGTCCTGAGTTCCTCGTCGTACGCCGTGACGCGCCGTTGAACCCGATGCATCACGGGGGTGCCCCATCGGGTGATCGTGCGAACCGTCCCACCGGGGGGCAACAGGTGCCCATCTGAACCACTAGACATGGACGGAATCCTAAGTGGGCAGGATAGGCGCATGAAACTCTATGCCGACCTCCCGCTGCGCCGCACTCGTCAGGTGGTCGGTGACCTCCTGCTGCTCTTCTGGATCGCGTGTTGGATCAAGATCGCCTACGTCGTCCATGATGCAACGTTGGCGCTAGGAGCACCCGGGCGTTTGACGGACAGTTCGGCCACCAAGTTGGCCGATCAGATGAGCGCAGCCGGGGGAGCGCTGGGTGGGCTGCCGCTGGTAGGCGAGAAGGCTTCGATTCCCTTCGACAAGGCCGCGGATGCGTCTGGAAGCCTGGCGGCGGCGGGACGTGCACAGGTCGAGGCCGTCAATGACCTGGCCTTCTGGCTGGGGCTGGTGACAGCGCTGATTCCGATCTTGATCATTGCCGGGATCTACCTGCCGATCCGATGGCGATTCGTGCGGACCGCGACGGCGGGCCGCCGGTTCGTCGACTCGGAGCACGATCTTGACCTTTTCGCCCTGCGCGCTCTCACAAATCAGCCGTTGCACGTGCTGGCAGGAATCAGCGACGACCCGGCGGGCGCGTGGCGGTCGCGTGATGTCGGAGTCATTCAAGTGCTGGCGGATCTGGAGTTGCGCGAGAGCGGCCTCCGCCCGAAGCGTCGCATCGAGATGGCCTAGTCCGGGTCCGGCACCAAACCGGCGGCCGACGAGGCGGACACCTTGAGAAAGCGTGGGGGTGCCCAGCCGTTGTCACGAAACGCCGCTGACACTCCCAACGCCGCAGGCCCGACACGCTCGCTCTCGACGAGGGCAACGGCGGATCCGCCGAAGCCACCGCCGGTCATGCGGGCGCCGAGCGCTCCCAGAGCGATGGTTCGCTCGACGATCACGTCGAGTTCGGGGCACGAGACCTCGAAGTCATCTCGGAGCGAGGCGTGAGAGTCGAGGAATATCTCGGCCGACGACCTCGTAGTCACGGGCGTCGATCGCCGCGACCGTCTCGGTGACCCGGGCGATCTCGGTCACGACATGGCGGACCCGACGTTGTAGGCGTGGGTCTCCGAGACGGCGTACGTCGTCCAGCGTCGCGTGCCGAAGAGACGGCAGGTTCAAAGCGGCAGCAGCGGCCTCACATTCGGCCCGCCTGGCGCCGTACCCCCCATCAACCAGGGCGTGGGACACGGCCGAGTCGATGACCAGAAGTTCGAGGCCGTGATCGACCAGATGCAGATCGACATCGGAGGCGGAGGATTCCTCGAAATCGATCAACAGGGCCTGCTCGGGGGCAGACAGAATGGCCACGGCTTGATCCATCCCACCCGTGGGTGCCCCGGCGATCTCGGTCTCTGCCCGGACGCAGATCTCGACCAGTTGGCCCATGGCCGCGTCCGTCGCATCCTGGCCCGTGAGCGACCACATCCCGATCGCCACAGCGGCTTCGAGGGCAGCCGAGCTTGAAAGCCCTGCGCCGAACGGCACCGTGCTGTGGATGAAGACGTCGACCCCGTCCAGCGGAATGTCGCCGACCTCCCGCATGGCCCACAGGACGCCGGAGACGTAGGACCACCATCCGCGTTCCTGGTCTGGCCCCAGTTCATCGAGCGAAGACTCCCACGCCGCGTCGGCCCGACTGCTCGCGATGCGCACCAGGCGATCGGTACGACGCCCCAGCGCGGCGTACGTCGCGTGCGGAAGCGCGATAGGCAGGCACAGGCCTTGGTTGTAGTCGGTGTGTTCGCCCATCAGGTTGACGCGGCCAGGTGCTCGTCCGACGAGATCCGGCGGGTAGTCGAACTGCTCGATGAAGCCTCTCTCGGCTTCCTCGCGCCCTTCCTGTGGAGTGCCAGGCTCAACGAAGTCCAGGCCGGAGAGATCCATGGCCAAAACCCTAGCCGCGTGAACTGCGCTCCGTGCGACCACGAACAATTCCGATGAACGTTTCGATGCCGGGGTCGGTTGTGTCCTTGCGCCAGGACACCCCGATCGGGCTCGTCGGCAAGTCGGACACCGGTCGATAGGTCACGTCGCGACGACGGTGAAGTCTGGCCACTGACTGCGGAACAATGACCACCCCAGCGCCGGCCGCGACCATGTCGATCGTGTGCGCACCCTCCATCGGGAGGGACTCCTCGTCCGCAATGTCGGCGAAAGACAACTCGTCGAAGGCGATCGCGACGTGATCAGCAGGTACGACGACCACCATCGCCTCGTCGTAGAGCGCGATCAGGTGGAGGTCGTCAGTGCGAGATCCGGATCGGACGAAACACAGGTCGACACGCTGCTCGAGCAATGCGTCTACCTGGTCCGACTCTTCCACCGGCACCAGAACGATGGATCGACGCTGCCGATCGCGCCAGCGCTGGATCCACTTGTCCGGCGTCACGCCCGGAACGAGCCCGACTTGAAGAGGCTGGCCGTTGACGTTCACCCGAGAAATGTACGTGTTGGTCGGGACACCCTCACCTTCGCTGGTGGAAGGTGACGGCTCCGCTGGCGGAGATTCGATGCAGATACGTTCGGTCATGGATTCTCTGGTGGTGGAATCCGCACAACGGACTGGCGTTGGCCAGGTCTGTTCGTCCTCCTTGTTGCCAGGGGATCTGATGGTGGATTTCGCACCAGGAGAACGGGCGTTCGCAGCCGTCGGCGGCGCAGGTGGTGTGGCTCAGGCCGAGGGCGAGCCTCTGGGTTTCGGTGAATAGCCGTTTGCTGGTTCCGACATCGATGACGAGTGTCTTCCCGTTGAGCACGACCGGGAGGATTCCGGCACCACACGCGATTCGGCGGGCCTCACCAGCCGACAACTTGTCGCCGGTGTCGAGTCCGGCAGCTGTGACCCGGTGGCGAAGGTGGGTTTCATCGATGGTGACCACGATCGTGGCCGCGGTCCTCGGGTGCAGCCGATCGGTGGGTAGGTGTTCCAACAACTCGACGAACGCCGCACCGGCCCGCGTCGCCAACGACTCCCCGTCGTACCCGACCGGACCGGACTGTGCCCGGGTGGCCCCCAATGCGGCACGCCTGGGTGAGGTCATCTGCTCAATGGTCTTGCGGAGGATCGCGCCGGCCAGGTGGGGAACGGTGAAGCGACCACTCACGGTGCCGTCAGCGTTGTCCCACATCGACAACTCGGTCCGTGCCCGGGCTTGGGTCTCCTCGTCCTCCAACAATCCGTTCTCCTGCTCATCAACCCGGTCCTGATCGGTGGTGATCGCGTCAAGACACCGACGCGCGGCGCGGCGCAGGTCGGCCGGGTTCACCTCCGCGGCTTTGGCGATCAAGGCTTGCTCGATCCGAACCCGCTCAGCGCGCGTGACCTGGACCGGAAGTTTGCTGGTCGCGTCCGCGATCACCCCAGCATGAGCCGTCGACAACAGCCCCCGGCTCAGCGCCTCAGCCGTTGTCGCCAGGCCTTCCTCCAGAGCCGTCGCCAGCCTCACCTGTCGGGCGGCATCACCACGCCCGGACTTCGTCGCACGCGCCAACCACGCATCGGTCCCGGACATACCCGACGCCTCGGCCACACCAACTGTGTCAGCTCTCGCGAGCAGACGCAGTTTGATCGCTTCCACCCGCCGTGCCACGCGTTCCCACGAGGCCACCTCGGCGGTGAGTTGGCCCGTGCTGATTTCGTCGAGCATGACGTCGAGGTCGTCGAGAAACGCATGCGTTCGGGCAGCCGCCGACACCGCGGAACCCAGGGCGGGTCCGATCGCTGTCGGGCGGTCCAGCAACGTCGTCATCTGAAAACCCAATCACCGAGCACCGACACCGATGAACCGAAAAGGGGGGTTATCCCCAGACCTTGGATAACAAAACGATAACGATGATGCTGGCTCCCCCGGACAGGACCAACGGCACCTGAGTGCCACACCCAAATGCCCTATCCACGAAAGCCGTGATGCCGAAGTCTGGGGCTATGACGAAGCTAGTGAATCCTGTCGTCGTCGGCTTCGACGGCTCCGCCGATGCAAAACTCGCCCTCGATTGGGGCATCGAGACGGCCCTACTCCGGCATGGTTCGCTTCGGGCGATCCTCGTCGATCCCGTCCACCGGATCCCTGGTGTCATCTTGCCGGGTGCGGGCGATGTCGACGATGCCGTCGACTACGCGCGAGAGACTCTCCAAGCCTCGGACCTGGACCACTGGACCATGGAGCGCCTCGAGGGCGGCACAGAGGAAGTCCTGCTCGCGGCCGCGACCACGAGCGAAGAACTCATCGTCGGGAGCCGCGGCCATCGACGGCTGTCGGGAGCACTCATCGGTTCGATCAGCCAGTACGTCACGCGACACGCCAAGTGTCCTGTGGTCGTCGTACGCCCCACGCTTGCAACCGAACCAGCAAGAATCGTTGTTGGTGTCGACGGCTCCACGGGGAGCAAGGCCGCCTTGGAGTTCGCGTGTTCCCGGGCCGAATGGACCGGCGAGCGCGTCGTTGCCCTGCATGGCTGGCCCCTCGGCGACATCAACGTGAGCCGATCGGGGGATCTGCCGGAGTCCGTCGTGTCGAAACTGGCTGAGCATGACCGCATGCTCGCCGAGGAGATCGCGGGACTCGCGTCGGACCACCCGGATGTTCACGTGACTCACGAAGCGATTCCGGTCCCGCCCGCGAGGGTGTTGGTGGACGCTTCGGCTTCCGCATCGCTGGTGGTGGTGGGAGCGAGCGGTCACGGCGCCCTGCATGACACTCTGCTCGGCTCTGTGGGCCAAGAGGTCATGGAGCGGTCACACTGCCCGGTCGCGGTTGCTCGCTGACCGTCAAACCGGACGTTTCAGTTCAAGGACCGGAACACCGTCGGGATGACCGGCGTCCATCCGGATCTCCTCACCGACGACGTACTGACGGATCACGTGCGCGAGTTCGCGCGGATGGCTGAAGTTGATCGCGTGCGCCGCGCCCTGGAACAGCACCAGGCTGACACTCGGAGGAATCTCAGCCAGAACCTCGCTGATCCGTCGCCACGGCGGTCGGAGCGGGTCCTGGCTGCCGATGACCACCAGGACAGGCACGGGCATCGCCATGAACCGTTCGTACGCCGGATAACGGGTCATCTCTGAGAACAGAGTGATGGCGCGTCCCACTCCGAAACGCAGGTAGTCCGGCGCGGCGACGACGATCAGTTTCGGCGGTTCGAACAGTCCGTCCCGAGCCATCTGGCCGATCGCCCTGAGCAGCGGACGATTGTGGAACCCGCCCGCTGGCCCCACCATGATCGTCCGTTCCACCTTCTCCGGCGCCTGGTCGACGAGTTCGGCCGTGATGGCGCAACCCAGCGAGTTGCCGACCAAGGTCGCACTGCGTATGCCGACCGCGTCCATGAAGTGATTCAAGGCGCCACCGAGTTCGACGATGCCGAGGGTGTGGTCCGGTTTCGGACTGCGGCCGAAGCCCGGCAGGTCAGGGATGTAGACGCGGTACGCATCCGTGAGCAACTCGGCGGTGGGCGTCAGGTAGGTGCCGGAAATCGCGAAACCGTGGACGTGCACCATTGCCGGAGCATCGATGGGACCGGCCACGCGGTAGTGGATCTCCTGGTCGTCGACCAGCGCCACTTTCCATGTGAAGGGGGACACGGCATGATCCTAAGACCCTGCGGAATGCTCGGAATGCATGGCAATTGCAATCGCCGGATAGGCGCGCGCGTTGTAGGAGGTGGCCGCCGTGGAGGCGCGGCATTCGAGAGCATCATTGTTCACCAACCTCGTTGAAACCGTCCGAAGCTGGTACCGAATCGACGAACCGCCCATCGTCGACGACTGGACCGAGAGCGCTCGACGCATCACCATCTCCGACGAGATCGCAGCGCAACTACAAGTTCGGCATCCGGCCTTGGACGCAGCCGACCTAGAGATTGTCGCTGAGGCCCTGCGCCAGTGGGTCAGGATCGAAGGGCGCGACCCACTTGTGCGTATCATCCCGTCCCGCGTTGTGCAGACCGTGCAGTACCTGCGCGGCAACGGGCTCGCCGATCTACCTCAGCTGGATCCGGGCTACTCCTACCCGGACAACCCTGGGCCAGACGTATTCAGCCTGCAGCTCACCTATCAGTCGAACCCAATCCGCGACATCAGGCCGGACCGCACTTCCTTGCCATCGCGCCCGGCGGGGAGCAGAGTGGCCGGTGGGCCGGAGTTCCCGCTAGCCAGGCGCAATCCTCGTGAGGGTCACCATGATGCGTACATTCTGCAGCCTCGTCGCCGCCATTCTCGTTGTCACTACTGTCCAGACTGCCGCGTTGGCGAGCGACGTCAGACACCCCCCGCGACCAGGGGCGGTGGGGGTGGGGGACGAGTACTTCCCCCTGGACGGTAACGGCGGGTACGACGTCCGCCTATACGATCTGGAGGTCCGGTACCAGCCGCGAACGGGCGTCTTGGCCGGGCTTGCGACGATCAGTGCTCACGCTACGAAGAGCCTGTCGTCGTTCAACCTTGACTTGGTCGGCCTCACCGTTCGAGGCATCCGGGTGAACGGGAAGGCAGCGTCGTGGTCGCGGGACGGTCAGGAGCTGACGGTGGTCCCCGCACACCCCTTGCGCAAGCACAGTGCCTTCAAGGTCAAGGTCCGGTACGACGGGGTGCCGGAGCCCGTCGCAGACTCTCTCGGTGAGTCGGGTTTCCTCGCGACCGACGACGGGTTCGACATCGCCGGGCAGCCCCACGTCGCCGCAACCTGGTTCCCGGTCAATGACCACCCGGTCGACAAAGCGTCGTACCGCTTCCGCGTCACCGCACCGCGCGGACGCGAAGTGGTCGCCAACGGGGACCTGGTCGACGTGCAAACCCGCGGTGACTGGTCGACGTGGACGTGGTGGGCGAAGGACCCGATGGCGAGCTACCTGGCGACGGTGGACGTCGGTGAGTTCAGGCTCGACAAGTACAAGGACGACGGTATTCGGTACGTCGACGCGGTCGACCCGGACCTGGACGCCCCGGCGGCGACGCCCTCCAGCGGCACGCAGCTGGCGATCTCGCAACAGGCCGACAACTCGTACAAGCGGCTCCTGCACACGCTGACGGTGCCGGCGGGCGGCGCCACAATCGGGTTCACGATCACGCGGGACACCGAACTGGACTGGGACTTCGTGTTCGCCGAGATCCACACCCTTGGGGAGGAGGACTGGACGACCCTCCCCGACACGAACGGGCACACGACCCAGGCGACGGGCAACTCATGCGTACTGTGGCCGGTCATCCATCCCTTCATCTCTCACTACCAGAGCAGCGACCAGGCCGCGGGCACGTGCGGTCCGACCGGTACCACCGGTGAGTGGTGGGCCGCTTCGGGTGCCAGCGACGGGGCCGAACAGTGGGAGCTCGACCTCGGGGACTACGCCGGCAGCACGGTGGAGCTGTTGATCAGCTACGTCAGCGATGACGTCGTGCAGAAGAACGGCGCCTTCGTCGATGACGTCGTCGTTTCAACCGGTGAGGGCTCCACGTCGTTCGAGACCGGCCTCGAGGGGTGGATCGTGCCCGGCGCACCAGCGGGCAGCCCCGGCAACGACAACGACTGGCTCGTCGGCACCGTGGCGGACCTGCCGCCGTCACAGGGCCAGATCGTGGATGGGTCGTTCGCACGCCAACCTGAAATAATAGGCTTCCTGGCCGGGCTGTACGGTCCGTATCCGTGGCGGTCCGCCGGCGGCATCGTAGATGACCTTGAGGGGCTGGGGTTCGCGCTCGAGACCCAGACTCGCCCTATCTACTCCCGGGACTTCTTCACCGACCCCGTCACCGGTGACTCCGTCGTGGTGCACGAGCTCGCTCACCAGTGGGTTGGCGACAGCCTGGCCGTGAAGCGGTGGAGGGACATCTGGCTCAACGAGGGGTTCGCGACGTATAGCGAATGGCTGTGGTCCGAGAAGGGAGGGGCAGGGCACGGCGCAGCAGATCTTCGACTTCTTCTACAACGACTTCATCCCGGACGACGACGCGCAGTGGCAGCTGGTCATCGGCGACCCTGGTCCGAACCTTCTCTTTGAGTTCCCGGTCTACTTCCGCGGCGCCCTGACGCTGCACCAGCTGCGGCTGATTGTCGGGGACGAGGATTTCTTCCGGATCCTCCGGACGTGGGCCCAAGTACGCGCAGGTGACAACGTGACGACACCGGAGTTCATCAGGCTCGCGGAGCGGATCTCGGGTGAGGATCTCAACGAGCTCTTCAAGGCCTACCTGTACACGCCGGGGAAGCCGCCGCTGCTGGCCGGGCCGGCCGCCTCCAGGTCCGCACTGAAGACCGTCCCGCCCGGTGCGGCAGGGACGATCGCGCGGGGGAAGGCGGCCCAGAGCTCGCAGAGGCGATGATGAGGGGTTTGTTTTCTTGGTGTCCGAGGGGGGACTTGAACCCCCACGCCCTAATACGGGCACTAGCACCTCAAGCTAGCGCGTCTGCCAATTCCGCCACCCGGACGAGTGCGGGGGAACTCTAGCAAAAGCAGGTGGCAAGGTCCGCATCCCCGGTTCGGCTCCAGCCACCCCGGCGAGTGCCAAGATGGAGACATGTCCCCATCCGATATCCAGCCCTACGATCCCGCGACGGAAGTCGTCGATCTATGCAGCGAACTCATTCGCTTCGACACCTCGAACTACGGAAACGGCGAAGGACCAGGGGAGCGCAAGGCGGCGGAGTACGTCGCGGGGCTCCTCGACGAGGTTGGGATCGAGTCGACGCTCTATGAGTCCGAGCCGGGTCGCACGAGCCTGGTCGCTCGGTGGGGGAGTTCTGGGGGAGATCCGCTGCTCATCCACGGTCACTTGGACGTCGTGCCGGCGGCCGCAGAGGACTGGCAGGTGCATCCGTTCTCGGGCGAGGTTCAGGACGGTTACGTCTGGGGTCGGGGCGCTGTCGATATGAAGGACTTCGACGCGATGGCGCTCTCCGTCGTGCGCGCTCGAGCCCGCGCTGGAGCGGTGCCCAACCGACCGATCGTGCTCTGCTTCACCGCGGACGAGGAGGCTGGCGGCCATCTCGGCGCCGACTGGTTGGTGGACAACCACCCCGACCTGCTCGCGGACTGCACGGAGGCCGTGGGTGAGGTGGGTGGATTCAGTACGACGGTCCGCGGGCGTCGGCTGTATCTGATCGAGGCCGCCGAGAAGGGCATGGCCTGGATGCGCCTCACAGCCCGCGGCCGAGCAGGGCACGGATCGATGATCAACTCCGACAATGCGGTGACGGACGTCGCCGCCGCCGTGGCTCGAATCGGCGCCTACGCCTGGCCGGTCCGACTCACCCCCACCATGCGCATGCTGCTCGCTTCGGTCGCAGAGCTTGCGGGGACCGAGGCGACACCCGACAACGCCGAAACGCTGGTAGAGGAGTTCGGGGGCGCTGCCCGGATGCTCGGAGCGGCTCTCCGCAACACCACCAATCCGACGATGTTGAGCGCCGGCTACAAAGTCAATGTCATTCCCACCGAGGCGACCGCCCATGTGGACGGACGATTCCTCCCAGGCTTCGAAGACGAGTTCTTCGCGACGCTTGCCGAGTTGTGTGGTGAGAAGATCGGGATCGACTACGTGAGTCATCAGGGTGCCTGGGAAATGCCTTACGAGGGGGACCTCGTCGATGCGATGACTCGATCCCTGCTGGCGGAGGATCCGGACGCGCTGATCGCGCCGTACACGATGAGTGGCGGGACGGACGCCAAGCATTTCACCAGGCTTGGCATGCGTTCCTACGGATTCGCGCCGTTGCGTCTCCCAGCGGATCTGGACTTCACGGCACTCTTCCACGGGGTGGACGAGCGGGTTCCCACCGATGCACTCGAATTCGGCGCGAGAGTCTTCGATCGCTTCCTCGACGAGTGTGCGCCGGCCACGAACTAATCGAGAGACACGTCGTCCAGTGCCGCCGCGATTTCCAGCGGCAACGTCATCGACTCGGTCGCCAGCGCGGACGAGAGTTGTTGAGCAGTACGGGCGCCCACGATCGGTGCCGTGATCCCCTCCCGGTCGCGGACCCACGTGAGGGCAACCTCGAGGGCCGACCAACCGAGTCCGTCGGCCGCGCGTGAAACGGCTTCAACAATTCGACTCGAACGCGGATCCAAATAGGGCTCGACGAATCCGGAGAACCCGTCCGATGCGCCACGCGAGTCAGACGGTGTTCCGGTGCGGTACTTCCCCGTGAGTACGCCGCGTCCCAACGGTGACCACGGAAACACCCCCAGGCCCAATGCTCGGGCAGCCGGCAACACCTCATCCTCGATCCCACGGTTGAGCAGGGAGTACTCCACCTGGGTGGACGCCAGGGGTGCCCGCCCGGGGATGGCCTGTTGCCAGGTCGCTGCCCTGGCGGTCTGCCACCCCGTGTAGTTCGAGATCCCGACGTACGCGGCCCGGCCTGAGGAGACTGCGTAGTCCAATGCGCTCAGGGTCTCCTCTATGGGCGCTTCGTCGCTCCAGACGTGCACCTGCCACAGGTCGACGCAGTCGACTCCCAGCCGGTTCAAGGACTGATCGAGAGTCCGGATCAGATGGCCGCGTGAGGTGTCGACGAACCTGGTCTCGTCCCTGCGAAACACCCCGGCCTTGGTCGCAAGGACGATGTCGTCGCGGGCGACGACGTCCCCGATCAGTTGGCCGACCAGGCTCTCGGACCCGCCGTCGGTATAGACGGCCGCGGTGTCGACGAGGGTGCCGCCCGCATCGACGAAGTCCAGCAACTGGTCACGTGCTTCGTGTTCGTCGGTGTCGCGGCCCCAGGTCATCGTGCCGAGGCCCAGGCGCGACACCACAAGTCCGGTCGTCCCCACCCTGCGCCGCTGCATCCCGCCACGCTAGTCCAGCCCGCGCGCCGGCGCTCTGCGCGGCACGCCGTCCGGCCCGATTGCTCACTTAGGAAACGCACGAGTTCCACCCGTAGGCTGCGCCGCATGGATTATCTCGACGCCGTCATCTTGGGCATCGTTGAGGGGCTCACCGAGTTCCTGCCGGTCTCCAGCACCGGCCATCTGACCATCGTCGAGAAGTGGCTAGGACTGCCCGTCGATGACCCTGCCATCACGGCGTACACCGCGGTCATCCAGATGGGCGCGATCGCCGCGGTCGTCTGGTTCTTCTTCAGCGACATCGCCGCGATGGCGACAGGTTGGTTCCGCGGCCTCGTGTCCGCAGAGCAACGCGACACGGTCAATTATCGGCTGGGGTGGTGTGTGATTCTCGGCTCGTTGCCGATCGGCATCGTCGGCTTCCTTGCCAAGGACGTCATCAGCGGGCCGCTGCGGTCTCTCTGGTGGGTGGGAATCGGCCTCGTCGCGTGGAGCGGCGTGATGTGGATCGCCGAACGTCGCGCGACCCAGGCCCGCGGTGAGTCCGATGTGACCATCGTCGATGCCATCCTGATCGGCACTTCGCAGTGCTTCGCCTTGATCCCCGGTGTTTCCAGGTCGGGGGCCAGCATCTCGGCCGGACTGCTGCTCGGACTCGACCGAGTGACGTCAACGAGGCTGAGCTTCTTCCTCTCGATCCCGGCCCTCACCGCCGCGGGTGTCTACGAACTCCAGCACGTGATCGGCAGCGATATCGGGATCGGACCGACCATCGTCGGAACCGCCGTCAGTTTCGCGGTGGCGTACGCCGCCGTCGCCTGGTTGCTGAAGTTCGTGGCCGGACACCCCATCACCTGGTTCGTGCCATATCGACTCGTGTTGGGTGGAGCGATCCTGATCCTTCTCGCGACGGGCGCGATGTCTGCGACGTGAGGCGAGCCGCGCTAGAGCCAGCCCGACTTCTTGAAGAAGATCCATAGCCCGTACGAGCTCAACACCATCAGCGCCAGGGCGAACGGATAGCCGAAATACCAATGCAGTTCGGGAATGTGGTCGAAGTTCATGCCATAGACGCCGGCGACGAGGGTCGGCATCGCGACGAGGCCGACGCCCGCCGAGATCCTGCGCATGTCTTCGTTCTGTTGGACTGAGATCGAGGCCAAGTGCGCTTCGAACGCGGCGGTCAGCAGCAAATCGAGACCTTCGATGGTCTCCGAGACCCGGGCGAGGTGATCCGAGACATCCCGGAAAAATGGTTCGGCTGCCGGGTCAATGCCGGGGACCGCGCCGGCGGAGAAGCGGCGCACTGGATCACGAAGCGGTCGCACTGCTCGTCGTACTTCCGCGATCTCACGTTTGAGCACGTAAATCCGTTCGGAGTCCCGCGTCCGTTCGTCCGAGAAGACGGACTGCTCGACTTCGGAGACATCGACATCCAAGGCCGCGGCGACGGCTTCATACCCATCCACGACGAGGTCACACACGACGTAGACCACAGCAGACGGTCCGTGCGTCAAGACACTCTGCCGCGATTCGAGCAGGACACGCGCAGCATGCAGTTCCGAGCCCTCCCCGTGGCGCACGGTCACGATGAAGTTTTGTCCCACGAAGAGGTGGATCTCGCCGGTTTCCACCGCGTCCTCGGCCTCGACGTACCAAAGCGTTTTCGCGATAAGGAACAGGGAGTCGTCATAGAAGTCCAGCTTGGGGCGCTGGCCGGCCTCGAAAGCATCCTCGACCGCGAGAGGGTGCAGCCCGAACGCCGACGCCACGTCGTCCAGTTCGGCCCGGGTCGGCTCATAGAGACCAACCCAGATGAAGTCGCCATCGCCGGTCAATTCCGAACGAGCCGCCGCAAAGTCGCTGGGCTCACAATGCAACGCACAACGAGCTCCGTCGCGATACAGCGCGGTGTCAACGATCACCACAGCAGGCTAACTGCCAACCGGCTACCCTGCGAGCATGGCTACGGTGGTTCTCCTTCGTCATGGCCGGACCACCGCAAACGCGACGGGCGTGCTCGCCGGGCGCAAGAGCGGCGTACACCTCGATGACACCGGAAAGCAGCAAGCCACCCGGGCAGCCGGTCGGCTTTCTCAGGTGCCGCTCGCGGCGGTGATCTCCAGTCCTCTGGTGCGCTGTCGGGAGACGGCGGCGGCGGTGGCACACGCCCAGAAGCAACCGCTGATCGTGGGCCACGAGCGCGGCCTGACCGAATGTGACTACGGCGAATGGCAGGGTCGCTCACTCAAGGATCTTGCCAAGGAAAAGCTCTGGAGCGTCGTACAACAACAGCCGTCGGCCGCTGGATTTCCAGGCGGAGAGACGATGCGCGCAATGCAGGCTCGCGCGGTGGACGCCATCAGGCGCCACGACGCCGCGGTCGAGGAAGAGAAGGGTGCCGGGGCGGTATGGGTCGCGGTCAGTCACGGTGATCTGATCAAGGCGATCCTGGCCGATGCCCTGGGCATGCACCTCGATCTTTTCCAGCGCATCCAGGTCGACCCGGCCTCGCTCTCGATCGTTCGCTTCACGCCGGGCCGGCCCTTCGTGTTGGCCACCAACACTCACGAAGGCGACCTCAAGTGGCTCGCGCCGCCCGCCCGCGCCACAAAACGCGCGCGGCGTACGACCACTTCCGATGCCGCCGTGGGCGGTGGCGCGGGACCGGACTCGGGTCAGACCGGTTAGACGCCGTCCGCGGTACCTGGTCGCGCGTGGTTTTCACCGCCCGCCTTAGGCTGTTGTCATGTCGCCCGTCGTGCACCAGTTCGATCCACCGGACCGCTTTGTCGCGGGCACCGTGGGTCCTCCCGGACAGCGGACGTTCTTCCTACAGGCTCGCTCTGGGACGAAGTTGGTCAGCGTCGCATTGGAGAAGCAACAGGTGGCCGCGTTGGCCGAACGCATCGACGCACTCCTGGATCAGGTGATGAGTGACGACGTCGGCAAGTCAATCGTGCCCGCAGTCGCACCTCATGATCTGCTCGACAGTTCTCCCTTGGACCAACCGATCGAGGAGGAGTTCCGGGCCGGCACCATGACCCTCTCGTGGGACCCGACTGATCGCCGAGTGGTGGTTGAGGTCTTTCCTCGCAACGATCAACTGGAGGTTGAGGACAGCGAGGAGGATGAGGAGCCGGAGCCGAACGAGATCTTCTTGGTCCGACTCGCCCCCGGTCCGGCACGAGCCTTCGTCCACCGAGCCGAGCAGGTGATCAGTGCGGGACGGCCGTCCTGTCCGTTCTGCGGAGAACCGATCGAGCCCGAAGGGCATCTGTGCGTGCGAGCCAACGGGTTCCGGCGACGTGACCCCTGAACCAGCCCGACGAGAAACGGTCAGGGAACGATTGACCTCGGGTGAATTGACGATTGACGGGCGAGTCATGCCCGCGTCAAACGCGACGTTCGTAGGCACGATCAATGACGTGCGCGTCGTCTATAAGCCGATTGCCGGCGAGCGACCCCTGTGGGACTTTCCGGACGGCTGTCTCGCCTGGCGCGAGGTGGCTGCGTGGCACGTCTCGGAAGCCCTCGGCTGGGACATAGTGCCCTACACCTTCCTTGGCGCCGGTCCGCACGGTGAGGGCATGGTCCAGGAGTGGAAGGAGCCGGACCCTGACCAATCGGCGGTCGACATCGTCAGCGGCGACACCCCACCCGGCTTCTGTCACGTCTTCGACGGTCTGGATAACCGTGACCGCCCGGTGTCCCTGGTCCACGAGGACGATGCGGCTCTGAAGAGGATGGCGATCTTCGACGTCCTCATCAACAACGGCGATCGCAAGGGCGGGCACGTGCTGGCCATGCCCGGGGGTCATAGGTACGGCGTCGACCACGGCGTCAGCTTCCATACCGACAACAAGTTGCGAACCGTGCTGTGGGGCTGGAGTGGCCAGATGCTGACGGCCGAGGAGTCGTGCGCGGTCCGCGGCCTGACGCAGGCCAGTGCACCGCAGCTTCGCGAGTCGATCACGACACTGCTCACGGAGTACGAGATCGACCGCTTCTACGCTCGGGTCGAAAGGTTGCTGGCGAAGGGCCGGATGCCCGAACCATCGGGGGAGTGGCCGAACATCCCCTGGCCCCCGTTCTGACTTCAGGTTTCTGACTGCGGGGATCTAGTGCTGGCGCGTTAGGCTTCGCCGCATGCGCGCGTGGACTGCACCAGAGGTGCCCATCCTGTCCCAGCCCGGGCCGGCGGTGAGGCTGCATGACACCTCGTCGAACCAACTGGTTTCGTCTGGATCCGGTTCTGGGGCACGGCTCTACGTCTGCGGAATCACGCCGTACGACGCCACCCATATGGGGCATGCGGCGACGTACGTCGCGTTTGATCTGCTGGTGCGGGCGTGGCAGAACCACGGGCTCGACGTGCATTACGTGCAGAACGTCACGGACGTTGACGACCCGCTTCTCGAACGTGCGGAGAAGGTTCACATCGACTGGGTCGAGTTGGCCGAGCGGGAGACCGAGCTCTTTCGCCAGGACCTGATGGCACTGCGGGTCATCCCGCCGCAGAACTTCATCGGCGCAGTGGAATCGATCGGCCTGGTGATCGACCTGATCGGCCGTCTCCAAGCCACGGGCTCGGTCTATCAGGTCGATGATGACCTCTACTTCTCTGTGACCGCGGATCCGACGTTCGGCGCTGTTTCGGGATGGGACCGAGCCACGATGACCGCCATCTTCGGCGAGCGCGGTGGCGATCCGGACAGGCCCGGCAAACGCGATCCGCTGGATTGCGTCATCTGGCGCAGCGAGCGGCCGGGCGAACCAGCATGGGACAGCCCGTTCGGGCGAGGGCGCCCGGGTTGGCACATCGAATGCACGGCCATCGCGCGCGAGTATCTCGGTGAAGGTTTCGACGTCCAAGGTGGTGGCAGCGACCTGGTGTTTCCGCACCACGAGATGTGCGCGTCCGAGGCTCACGTTGCGTTCCCGGGTCCCCGCTTCGCGCACGCCTATGTGCACGCGGGAATGGTGGGGTACGACGGGGAGAAGATGTCCAAGTCCCGGGGCAATCTGGTCTTCGTCTCGCATCTGCGCAACAGCGATGTCGATCCGATGGCGATCCGGATGACTCTGCTCAAGCAGCACTACCGCAGTGACTGGGAATGGACCGACGCGCTGCTTTGGGAGTCGCTGGACATGCTCGCCGATTGGCGGCGGGCGGTCTCCTTGGGAGCCGGAGCGTCTTCCGGTCCTGTCGTCGAAGGGGTGCTGGCCGCCCTGGCCGATGACCTGGATGCACCGGCTGCGGTGGCGCTAGTCAATCAGTGGGTCGAGGCCACCTTGGGTCATGGCCACATCGCCGATACCAGCGACCCCAAGGCCGGTCCGGTGGTCGCACAACTAGTCGACGCCGCCCTCGGACTCGAGCTCTAGCTCAGTTCTCGCCTTCGCTGCGCTTGAGGTAGCGCTCGAATTCGCGAGCAATGGCCTCGCCCGTCGCCTCGGGAAGATCGGTCGTATCTCGAGTTTCCTCCAACGCCCGCACGTAGTCAGCGATGTCTTCGTCCTCGCCTGCCAACTCGTCCACGCCTCGCTCCCAGGAGAGAGCCTCGTCCTCAAGATCCCCCAAGGGGATGCTTACTTGCAGCAACTCTTCAAGGCAATCGATGAGCGCCAACGTCGCTTTCGGGCACGGCGGTTGCGCAACATAGTGCGGAACGGCCGCCCAGTAGGAGACCGCGGGAATGTCGAGCCGGACACACGCATCTTGGAACACCCCGACGATGCCGGTGGGGCCTTCGTAGTTGGACTGCTCCAACTTCAGGCGGTCGACCAGATCAGCCTCCGTGGCGGTGCCGGTGACCGGAATGGGACGCGTATGGGGGGTATCGGCCAGCAAGGCGCCCAGGGTGACGACCAACTGACCGCCCAGTTCGTCGCACGCAGCGAGCAACTCGGCACAGAACTGCCGCCAGCGCATGTTGGGTTCGATGCCGCGAACCAGGATGATGTCGCGCTCGAGCTCTGGCGGTGAGGCGATCGCGATCTGGGTGCTCGGCCACGTGATCCGCCGATGACCGGATTCGTCGCTCCCGACGATGGGGCGATTCATCTGAAAGTCGTAGAACTCTTCGGGGTCGATCGCACCCACGATCCGCGCGCCCCACACGGTCAGCAGATGATCGACAACCGACGAGGCTGAGTCAGCGGCGTCGTTCCAACCCTCGAATGCGGCAATGACGACGGGGTCGACCAGGTCACCGACAGCCTCCAATTCAATCACCGCTTCAGCCTAGTCGCCATCACGTTCCACAACGGCTGAGGATTCCCGGACGCGCGCGCCCAAGTGTCAAGATGGAAACGTGATTCGCCCCGATGCCACCGAATCGTTGAGCGCTGCCCTCCACGAGCGCGTGCTCGTGATTGACGGCGCCATGGGCACGATGCTGCAGGGCCACGGCCTCACGGAGGAGGACTACCGGGGGAGCCGATTTGCGGACTCCGCAGTCGATCTTCGTGGCAATTCCGACATCCTATGCCTGACCCGCCCCGACATCGTCCGCGAAATCCATCAGGCCTACCTCGACGCCGGCGCCGACATCGTGTGCACCAACACGTTCACCGCTTCGAGCATCTCGCAGGCCGACTACGACTTGGCGGCGATTTCCTACGAATTGACGAAGGCGGCCGCCGAGCTGGGCCGTGAGGCGGCGGATCTCTTCTCCACGCCGACACAGCCCCGGTATGTCGCGGGCGCCCTGGGCCCGACCAACCGCACCGCCTCGATGAGCCCGGAAGTGAACGACCCCGGTGCACGCAACGTGACCTATGACGAGCTCGTCGCGGCCTACCTCGAGCAGGCCAACGGCTTGGTGGACGGCGGTGCCGATCTGCTGCTGATCGAGACGATCTTCGACACGCTCAACGCGAAGGCGGCGATCTTTGCGTTGGAAACCCTGTTCGAAGAGCGCGGCCGCCGATGGCCGATCATCATTTCGGGAACCATCACCGATGCCTCGGGGCGAACCCTCTCGGGCCAGGTCACTGAAGCGTTCTGGAATTCGGTTCGCCACGCCAATCCGCTGGCCATCGGGCTCAACTGTGCTCTCGGAGCCAAGGAGATCCGGCCCTACATCGCCGAGTTGAGTCGCCTCGCGACCTGCTTCGTCTCAACCCACCCCAACAACGGATTGCCCAACGCGTTCGGGGAGTACGACGACAGCCCGCAGCAGTTCGTGGACGTGCTGGGCGAGTTCACGACCAGCGGCCTGGTCAACCTGGTGGGCGGCTGCTGTGGCACCACCCCCGAGCACATCTCGACGTTGGTGGAGGCCACGTCCGGGGCGACGCCACGGAAACTCCCCGCAAAGCAGCCGGCTATGCGCCTCTCCGGCCTCGAGCCGCTCAACATCACCGAGGCAAGCCTGTTCGTGAACGTCGGCGAGCGCACGAACATCACCGGCTCTGCCCGCTTCAAGAATCTGATCAAGTCCGGCGACTACGACACGGCCCTTTCGGTGGCTGCACAGCAGGTCGAAAGCGGCGCACAGGTCATCGACGTCAACATGGACGAGGGCATGATCGACGGCGTCGCAGCGATGGACCGGTTCCTCAAGTTGGTCGCCTCCGAACCCGATATCAGTCGCGTCCCGGTCATGGTCGACTCCTCCAAATGGGACGTGATCGAAGCCGGGCTCAAGTGCGTGCAGGGCAAACCGATCGTCAACTCGATCTCCATGAAAGAGGGCGAGGAGAGTTTTGTCCGGCAGGCCAGGCTTTGCCGGAAGTATGGCGCGGCGGCCGTCGTGATGGCCTTCGACGAGTCCGGTCAGGCCGACTCCTTGGTCAGACGCCAAGAGGTGTGTGCCCGCGCCTACAAGATCCTCACCGAGGAGGTCGGGTTTCCGCCCGAAGACATCATCTTCGACCCCAACGTCTTTGCCGTTGCCACGGGCATCGAGGAGCACGCGGCGTACGGCGTGGACTTCATCGAGGCCACCCGGTGGATCAAGCAGAACCTGCCCGGCGCCCTGGTCTCGGGCGGGATCTCGAACGTCAGCTTCTCCTTCCGCGGCAACAACGCTGTGCGCGAAGCCATCCACTCGGTGTTCCTCTACCACGCGATCGCGGCCGGGCTGGACATGGCGATCGTGAATGCCGGCGCAACTTGCGGTCTATGACGAGTTGGATCCTGAACTGCGCGATCGCATCGAAGATGTCATTCTCAACCGCCGACCGGATGCGACCGAGCGGCTCCTCGAAGTCGCCCAGAAATACCAGGGCACCGGTGAGGCCGAGAGCGAAGAGGTGCAGCAGGCGTGGCGGATGCTGCCCGTGGGCGAACGGATCACACACGCTCTCGTCAAGGGCTTGGACGCCAACGTGGAGGCGGACACCGAGGAGTTGCGCGCCCTGATCGCCGCGCGCGGCGGTCGGCCCATCGAGGTCATCGAAGGACCCCTGATGGACGGCATGAACGTCGTCGGTGACCTGTTCGGCGCCGGCAAGATGTTCTTACCGCAGGTGGTGAAGTCGGCCCGGGTGATGAAGAAGGCCGTGGCCTACCTCATCCCCTTCATCGAGGAGGAGAAGCGACTCGATCCTTCTCTGGCCCAGGCGAAGGAGACCAACGGCACGATCGTGATGGCCACGGTCAAGGGGGACGTCCACGACATCGGCAAGAACATCGTCGGCGTGGTCCTGCAGTGCAACAACTACGAGGTCATCGATCTCGGCGTGATGGTTCCCGCCCAGAAGATCATCGACAAGGCCCGCGAGGTGGATGCCGACGTGATCGGGCTCTCAGGCCTGATCACGCCGTCGCTCGACGAAATGGTCAACTTCGCCTCCGAGATGCAGCGTCAGGGACTGACCATTCCGCTCCTGGTCGGCGGGGCCACGACCTCGAGGGCGCACACGGCCGTGAAGGTCGACCCGGCGTACGACGGTCCGGTGGTGTGGGTCAAGGACGCGTCACGGTCTGTGCCGACGACTGCGGCGCTGCTGCACGACACCCTCCGCGGGGAACTGATGAGTTCGGTCAAGGAGGACTACGACTCCCTGCGGACCCGCCATTCGGCCAAACAGGACCGACCCCTGTTGACCCTCGTGCAGGCGCGAAAGAACGCCACCCCGTTGGACTGGGCCGACTATCAACCGCCCGCTCCGGCGCGGCCCGGGGTACACGTCTTCGAGGACTACGACCTGGCCGAACTCCGCGAGTACATCGACTGGCAACCCTTCTTCAACGCTTGGGAGATGAAGGGAAAGTTCCCCGACATCCTCCACCACCCGGTGTCGGGTGAAACGGCGCAGAAGTTGTACGACGACGCGCAGGAAATGCTCGACGCGCTGATCGAGGAGCGCTGGATCACGGCCCGCGGAGTCGCGGGATTCTTTCCGGCCGAGAGCATCGGGGACGACATCGTCGCCTATGCCGATGAGACGCGCGGTGAGGTCCTGGCGAGGAGCAGTCAATTGCGTCAGCAGGGCGTGCACCGTGCCGGCGTACCCAATCGGTCGTTGGCGGACTTCATCGCCCCCCGGGAGTCTGGCAAGGTCGATCATCTGGGCGCCTTCGCGGTCACTGCGGGGATCGGGCTCCCTGAGAAGGTTCGCGAGTTCCAAGAGGCGCTCGACGACTACAACGCCATCCTGCTGGAAGCACTGGCCGACCGGTTGGCCGAGGCGTTCGCGGAACGTCTGCACCAACGCGTTCGGACCGAGTTCTGGGCGTACGCCGACGCCGAAGGACTTTCACAGGAAGACCTCCTCGCAGAGAAGTACCAAGGCATCCGGCCGGCACCCGGCTACCCGGCCTGCCCTGAGCACACGGAGAAGGAGACGCTGTGGCGCCTCCTCGACGTCGAGTCCAGGACCGGCATCACCCTGACCGAGTCCATGGCGATGTGGCCCGGGGCTTCCGTCAGCGGGTGGTACTTCTCTCATCCGCAGTCGCAATACTTCGTAGTCGGCAGGCTCGGCCCGGACCAGGTCGCGGAGTACGCCGAGCGCAAGGGCTGGGATCTCAGCACGGCCGAACGGTGGCTTTCCCCCAACCTCGGCTATGACCCAGATGACTGATCCGTGGACGGCGGTGTTGTGGGACCTCGATGGGACGCTGGTTGACACCGAAGGCTATTGGCAGGCCGCAGAGGAGCGTCTCGCTGCGTCGTACGGCAAGCCCTGGTCGACCGAGCAAGCCCAGCAGTTGGTCGGCTCCGACCTGATGGATTCCGCACGCCACGTGAGGGACGCGCTCGAGATTGATCTGACGCCCGATGAGATCGTGCGCACTCTGATCGACGATGTGCTGTTGCACCTGAACAAGGAGGTGCCGTGGCGACCGGGCGCCAAAGAACTGCTGTTGGCGCTGAAGGAGGCCGGGGTTCGGCTGGGGTTGGTCACGATGTCGTATCAACGCATGCTGGACCCGGTGCTTGCCGAGTTGCCGAAGGACATCTTCGAGTTCATCGTCACCGGCGATACGGCAACGCGAGGCAAGCCCAACCCTGAGCCCTACTTGCAGGGCGCCGCTGGTCTAGGCGTCGAACCGAGGCATTGCCTCGCTATCGAGGACTCCGAAACCGGTGCCACCTCGGCCGAACGAGCAGGATGTCAGGTAGTGGTGGTGCCCCACCTCGTGCCGGTGCGGCGCGGAGCGGACCGATCATTCCTCTCAACGCCCGAAGGCGTGACACCCGATGGTCTCGCGGCAGCGCTGGCCAGAGGTCGTAGCACTACCGGACAATAGCGCCGTGCCCTTGGTCCCCTTCAGGCTGAAGACACGAAGAACAACCAATCTGAAGGAGTTCCCATGAACGTTCGCCACATCATCGCCGCTGCCGCCCTCATGGCCGCAGCCCTGCCGCTCGCGACTGCCACCCCTGCCCTTGCCAAGGGCACAGACGTTCGGGTCTCGGGCAATTGCTCGGGAGCCGCAAACTGGAAGCTCAAGGCCAAGCCCGACGACGGCCGCATCGAGGTCGAAGGCGAGGTTGACTCCAACCGAGTCGGCCAGACCTGGAAGTGGACCATCAAGCACAACGGCTCCACATCAGTGACGGGTTCGAGCAAGACCACCGCGCCGAGCGGCTCGTTCTCCGTCGAACGCCGTCTGTCCAACCTTGCGGGCGTGGACAGCTTCACCTTCCGCGCGGTGAATGCGGGCGGTCAGGTTTGCAAGGGCACCGTCAAGATCTGATCCGCCTGAACGGGCGGTCTTCATCCGCTGTCATATCCTCAGTACCCCCCCTACGAATGGAATAGACATGCGGATGCTCAGGAGCCCGGTGACTCAGTTTCTGGTCGCCGGGCTCCTGACGATCGTGGTCATCTTGTTCTTGACCCGCGCGCTGAGCCAACGAGCCGCCAAGAATGAAGCGATCGCAGATTCTCGGACGATGACCGAGGTTCTCGCGCACTCGGTTGCGGAACCAGCGGTCACCGAAGAACTGGTGAGCGGTGACGCAGGTGCCATCGATCGCTTCGACAACGCCGTTCTTGATCGCCTGCTGGTGCGTGACGTACGCCGCGTCAAGATCTGGGACTCAGACGGACGGATCATCTACTCCGACGACACCGAGCAGATCGGACAGACCTTCGAGCTTGAACCCGACCAACTGCAAATTCTGGAGAAGGGCGGCGTCCAGGCGGACCTCAGCGACCTGAGTCGGCCGGAGAATGCCCTGGACGAGGGTGAAAGCGGCTTGGTCGAGGTGTACACCCGGATCGCGACGCCCACGGGCACTCCGTTGCTCTTCGAGGCCTACTTTGCAGCAGAAGACATCGAGAAGCGCACCGGGGAGATCCTGGTCCCCTTCGGCCGGATCACGACGTTGGGACTTCTCCTCCTCCTCGGCGTGGCGACGCCGATGCTGTGGGGTCTCACACGGCGGCTGACCAACGTCGCACAAGAACGTGAGAACTTGTTGCTCTCCGCGGTGAAGGCCTCCGAGGCAGAACGACGGCGAATCGCCCGAGACCTCCACGATGGTGTGGTGCAGGACCTGGCCGGAACGGCTTTCGCGATCTCGGCGATCGCTCGCGCCGAGACCACCACGAATGTCTCGCGAACCGTACTCAACGATGCCGCCCAGTCGCTGCGCAACGGGCTGAAGACGCTTCGATCGCTGCTCGTGGAGATCCATCCTCCGGGCCTCACGGCAGAGTCACTGCCCTCAGCCCTGGAGGATCTCATCGCCCCCGCCGGGCAGAACAACATCGTGGCCACGGTTCGAGTCGGCGATACGTCCGGCATATCCGATGCGGTGGTTGCATTGATCTGGCGGGTAGCTCAAGAAGCGGTCAGGAATGCGCTTCGCCATTCACATGCATCCCGCCTGTCCGTCACCGTGGACCAGTCGGCCGGCGTCGCCACCCTGATCATCTCTGATGACGGGATCGGTATCCCCGAGGCGCCGGCGGACGATCGGATCCGCTACGGATTGCAAGGATTGAGAACCCTGGTCTCCGACAGTGGCGGTGAGTTGGTCGTTGCCTCGGCGGAGAATGAGGGCACCACCGTGTCGTTCCGGATCCGATCAGCATGATCCGGGTCGTGATTGTCGATGACCACCCCGTGCTCCGCAGCGGGTTGGCGCAACTGCTTGGTGAGACAGACGACATCGTCGTTGTCGGCGAGGCGGCGGACGGGGCCGAGGCGCTCGAGGTGGTCCGAGCGGTCAAGCCGGATGTGGTTCTGATGGACCTGCAGATGGCGGGCGTCGACGGAGTGAGGCCACTGGACTGATCGTGCAAGAGGGTTTGGCTGCGCAGGTTCTCGTGCTGACGTCGTTCTCAGATGCCGAGAGAATCCTGGGCGCCCTTGATGCGGGTGCCGTTGGCTACCTCTTGAAGGATGCGGATCCGGATGAGGTTCTCGAGGGAATTCGTGCCGTGATGCGAGGCGAGTCCCCACTGCATCCCAAGGCCGCACGTCAACTGATCGGTGGCATGCGAGGTGGATCCCGCCTGGCATCCGCCGGAGGACCAGCCAACCTGCTCACCGAACGGGAGACCGAGGTGTTGGCGCTGGTCAAGAAGGGATTGTCCAACAAGCAGATCGCGCGCACGCCTCGGGATCGCCGAACGCACTGTGAAGGCCCATCTCACGTCTGTGTTCGCGCGAATCGGCGTCTCAGATCGGACTCAAGCCGCGCTCTGGGCCGAGCGACACCTCTAAGTCCTCGCGATCTCGGTCCTCAGACTTCTCCGGGAGCGGGGGAGGAGTGCCGCCGAACGCCGGGCAGATCGCCTGATGTGAGCACCAGTCACAGAGCCGACTGGGATTCGGACGCCAATCCGAGGTCTCTTCGGCTCGCCGGATGGCACGGAAGATGGCTTCGATCTTGCGCTCGGTGGCCAGCAGGTCCGCCTCATCGGGGACATAGCGCAGCACCTCGCTGTTTCCGAGGTAGATCAACTGGAGGACGGAGGGGATGACACCCCGGGTGCGCCAGATGACGAGTGCGTAGAACTTCATCTGGAACAACGCCTTGGCCTCGAACATCGGTCCGGGGGACCGCCCGGTCTTGTAGTCCACTACGCGAACCAAACCGCTTGGCGAGACGTCGATCCGGTCCACGAAGCCGCGTAGCAGCAGGCGTGACTCGAGCACGGTCTCGACGTACAACTCACGCTCGGCGGGCTCCAGGCGAGTGGGATCCTCCAATGTGAAGTACCGATCCAGGACTTCGCGGCAGGTCGTCAACCAGGACGCGATCGAGGGGCCGTCGGCGCCGAGCATGTCGACCAGTTCCGGATCCGACTCCAGAAGTGCCTCCCATGCGGGGAGCAGCAAGTCGCGGGCGCGCTCGACGTTCCTGTCCGCAGCCGGAAGGTCGAAGAGTTCCTCGAGAACGCTGTGGATGACCGTGCCCCGAATCGCGTCTGGGGACGGCGCCTCGGGCAACTTGTCGATGGTCCGGAAGCGGTAGAGCAGTGGGCAGGTCATGAAGTCGCCTGCTCGGCTCGGTGACAGAGCACCGATCACGCTGACCCCGTCGACGGGCGTCGAGTGGAGTTCAGCCGGTGAGTTCGAGGCTTGGCGGATGGGCACATCGCCCACCCTAGGCCGAGGCGCCGACAGTCTGAGGCAAGCGGGTCGGGCCAACAGCGTCGGCTAGCCTCGAAGACGTGTCCGAACGTGCGCCCTCCGAAACCGGGGATCCCCGTCAAGTCGACCAGGGGCCCGGTTCAGCCACGCATCCGCCCGGGAGTATCCGAATCGGCCGGGTGGCCGGCAGCGACGTTCTCGTGTCCCGTTCCTGGTTCGTTATCGCGGCGCTGATTGCCTACGTCATGGCGCCGACAGTCGAGCAGGCCGAACCGGGTCTCGGGAACTGGAAGTACGTCGGCGGGCTCGCCTTCGCTGTCGCGCTCTACCTGTCCGTGTTGTTGCACGAGATCTCGCACGCCCTGATGGCGAGGAGGCTCGGCTTCCCCGTCAGTTCGATCACCTTGCACTTCCTCGGTGGCATGACCGCCATCGAAGGGGAGGCCCGCCGCCCTCGGGAAGAATTCCTGATCGCGGTCGTGGGGCCGATCACCTCCCTCGGTGTCGGGGGCGTGGTCTACCTGGCAGCCGGGATCTTCCCCGATGGACTCATCGGGCTGGTGATCTGGAGCCTCGCGTTCTCGAACATCGTGATCGGCGTACTGAACCTGATTCCGGGCCTGCCGCTGGACGGCGGCCGCGTGCTGAAGTCGGCGATCTGGGGTGTCACGGGCAACGTCCATCGCGGCACGATCATCGCCGGGTGGTGTGGCCGAGTCCTCGCCGTGCTGGTCCTCCTGTGGCCGTTGTACGTCAGTCAGTTCACCGACGGGCGGCCGACCCTGGTGAACTACGTGATGGCCGTCATCATCGCGGGGTTTCTGTGGACCGGCGCTACGGCCGCCATGTCGTCCGCGCGGGTGCGAAGGAGGCTGCCGTCGTTGGTGGCGCGGACCCTGGTCAGGAAGTCGATCACCGTCACCGAGGACACTCCGCTCGCGGAAGCCGTACGCCGTGCTACCGAGGCTGGTGCGGCTGGCATCGTCACCGTCACGACTTCTGGAAAGCCGGCCGGCATCGTGAGCGAAACCGCGGTCACGGCGACTCCGGAGGACCGCCGACCATGGGTTCCCGTTTCATCAGTAGCGCGTTCGATCGACGCGGGTCTGGTGCTTCCCGCCTCCATCAGAGGCGAGGAACTGGTGTTGGCGATCAGTCGTCGTCCCGCCAATGAGTACCTCCTCATCGAGAACGATGGGTCGCTGCTCGGCGTCTTGCTCACAGCCGATGTTGATAGGGCGTTTCGCGAATCGCGACACTAGTCTCCACCCATGGCAGCGGACGGGAATGACGAGCCAGAGTCTCAGGACACGTGGTCGGGCGTGCAACGCGGTCCGTTGCGTGCGGGCGAGTGGGTCCGACTCACCGACCAGAAGGGCCGCAAGCACAACATCTGCCTCGAGGCCGGAAAGCGGTTCTTCTCCAACCGCGGCCACTTCGAGCACGATGACCTGATCGGCCGGGAGGAGGGCTTCACTGTTGTCTCCTCGGCCGGCGGAGAGTACCTGGTGTTCCGCCCGTTGCTCAGCGAGTTCGTGGTCTCGATGCCGCGCGGCGCCGCCGTCGTCTACCCGAAGGACGCCGCGCAGATCATCGCCTTCGCCGACATCTTCCCCGGTGCCACGGTTGTCGAGGCGGGCGCGGGCTCCGGCGCCCTGACGTGTTCGCTGCTGCGAGCAGTCGGACCCCTCGGGCGTGTGCTGTCCTTTGAACGGCGCCCCGAGTTCGCAGATGTTGCACGCTCCAATGTGACCCGCTTCTTCGGAGGGCAGCATCCGGCCTGGGAACTCGTCGTGGACGACCTCGTGGACGGACTGGAAGGTCAGGTCGCAGTTGCCGATCGAATCATCCTGGACATGTTGGCACCGTGGGAATGCGTCGACGTCGCTGCGGCTGCCCTGCGCCCGGGTGGCCTGATCTGTGCGTACGTCGCCACCACGACCCAACTCAGTTTGGTCGTCGAAACCATCCGCGCGCACGGAGAGTTCACCGAACCTCGGCCGTGGGAGACGCTGGTCAGGGACTGGCACGTTGAAGGACTGGCCGTCCGACCCGGGCACAAGATGATGGGACACACGGCCTTCCTCGTGACGGCCAGGCGGATGGCTCCCGGCCAACGGGCGCCGCTGAAGCGACGTCGACCTGCGCCAGGCGCCTACGGGCCGGACTACGTTGGGCCACGCCCTGGAGGCGTCACAGAAGAAATCGAGCCCGACATCGACGAGTAGTGCTCACGTGCTTGCGACCACCCGGGTAATGTCCGGGTAGAGCAAGTTCGACAAGGCACCGGCATCGAGGAGGTGATCGACCGTGGCGAGTTCCGAGGCACAGACCCCCGGTGGGCGCGGCCCAAGCGATCTAGCGACTCAGGTGCTGCACCTCCAGGCCGAACTCGCCGATCTACAGCGTCGACTCGCTGAGGCACCCAGGATCGCTCGCTCCCTTGAATTGAGGTTGGGCGACACCCAGCGCTCACTGGCTGCCGTTACGAATCAGAACGAGCGACTGGCGCAGACCCTGCGCGAAGCGCGCGATCAGATCACCGCCCTCAAGGAAGAGGTCGACCGGCTCGCCCAGCCACCTGCCGGTTTCGGAACATTCTTGTCTCGCAATGATGATGACACCGCGGACGTCTTCACCGGCGGCCGCAAATTGCGCGTGGTCGTGAGCCCCACGGTCGACCTCGACGGCGTACGCCGGGGGCAAGAGGTCATGCTCAACGAAGCGCTTAATGTGGTGGCCGCGCTGGAGTACGAAGACGTCGGCGAGGTGGTCCTGTTCAAGGAGATGCTCGCGGACGGCGACCGCGTCCTGGTGCTCGCCAACGGTGACTCCGAGCGCGTGGTGCGCGTCGCTGAACCCCTGCGTGCCACCGTGCTGCGTCCGGGCGACTCACTGCTCCTCGATACTCGCTCCAACTACGTCTACGAACGGGTGCCCAAGTCCGAGGTCGAAGAGCTCGTGCTCGAAGAGGTCCCGGACATCGAATATGCCTCCATCGGCGGATTGGTCGGGCAGATCGAGCAGATCCGAGACGCAGTCGAGATGCCCTACCTCTACCCCGAGTTGTTCGAGGAGCACCAACTCAAGCCACCCAAGGGCGTGCTGCTCTATGGTCCTCCCGGCTGCGGCAAGACACTGATCGCCAAGGCCGTGGCCAACTCGCTGGCCAAGAAGGTTGCTGAACGGTCCGGCAAGGACGGCGCGGAAGCCAAGTCGTACTTCTTGAACATCAAGGGGCCAGAACTCCTCAACAAGTACGTCGGGGAGACCGAGCGACACATCCGCCTGGTGTTTCAGCGTGCCCGGGAGAAGGCCAGCCACGGCACGCCGGTGATCGTCTTCTTCGACGAGATGGATTCGCTGTTCCGGACCCGTGGATCCGGGGTCTCCTCCGACGTCGAGAACACCATCGTGCCCCAGTTGCTCAGCGAGATCGACGGTGTCGAGGCGCTTGAAAACGTGCTGGTCATCGGTGCGTCCAACCGCGAGGACATGATCGATCCGGCCATCCTGCGACCCGGTCGCCTCGATGTGAAGATCAAGATCGAGCGCCCAGATGCCGAATCGGCGCGGGACATCTTCAGCAAGTACCTCGTGACCTCGCTGCCGTTGCATGCGGACGATCTGGCCGAGTTCGGCGACGATCGGGACGCCTGCGTGGCCGGGATGATCCAGGCGACGGTCGAGCGGATGTACACCGAGTCCGAGGAGAACCGCTTCCTCGAGGTGACCTACGCCAACGGAGACAAGGAAGTTCTGTACTTCAAGGACTTCAACTCGGGCGCGATGATCCAGAACATCGTGGACCGGGCGAAGAAGATGGCCATCAAGGACCTGATCGAGCACCAACAACGCGGCCTGCGCGTTCAGCACATGCTCCAGGCCTGCGTGGACGAGTTCAAGGAGAACGAGGACCTGCCCAACACCACCAACCCGGACGACTGGGCGCGGATCTCCGGCAAGAAGGGCGAGCGCATCGTCTTCATCCGTACGCTCATCACGGGCAAGTCGGGCACGGAGCCCGGGCGTTCCATCGACACGGTGGCCAACACCGGTCAGTACCTCTGAGTGGGGCCGAACCCGATGGCCGCGGAGAAATTTCACGCTGAGGACTTTGACCGTCAGGATGCCGAGGCGGTCCTGCGCGTACGCCGCGAACTCGGCTCGGAGTACGACACCGAACTGGTCAATGCCTTTGCGGACCGGATCGAGCGCGCCGTGGAGGCGCGAGCGCAGGAGGCACGGTACGCCGTCAAGCGCTCGAACCGTCCCAACCCGGGCGGGGGCCGCCAGTTCACCCTGGCGTTCTTCTCGCTGATCTTCGGGATTCCGATCACGGCCATCGCTACCAACGACGCAGGTGGCGCGACCGAACTCATCGTCGTTTGGGCCGGCATCGTCGGGGTCAACGCGGCGCACGCCTGGCAGACGCGCCACAAGTGATCGGCCAAACGTGACCGTTCGCCGCGTGATGGGCACCGAGGTCGAATACGGGATCTCGGTGGTGGGTCAGCCCTATGCCAATCCGATGCTGGCCTCGTCGCAGGTCGTCAACGCCTATGCCTCGTCCTCCCAGGCGGCCAGGCGTGCGCGGTGGGATTTCGAGGAGGAGTCGCCGCTGCGCGACGTACGCGGATGGGAACGCCCGCGCAGCATGGCGGACCCGAGTCAACTGACCGATGAGGACCTCGGTCTGGCCAATGTCATCCTCACCAATGGCGCACGCTTGTACGTCGACCATGCGCACCCGGAGTACTCCTCGCCCGAAGTCACCAATCCGCTCGATGTGGTGCGTTGGGACAAGGCGGGGGAGCGGGTCATGTTGGCAGCGATCCGGCGAACGCCCGAACTGCCCGGTGGCCTGCCGATCGCGTTGTACAAGAACAACACGGACAACAAGGGCGCGTCGTACGGCGCCCACGAGAACTACCTGGTGCCGAGGTCCACTCCGTTCGCGATGATCGTCAAACACCTGATCCCGTTCTTCGTGACCCGCCAGGTCATCTGTGGCGCCGGACGCGTCGGAATCGGCCAGGACGGGCGTGAGGACGGCTTCCAGATCAGCCAGCGGGCCGACTACTTCGAGGTTGAGGTGGGTCTCGAAACCACCCTCAAGCGACCGATCATCAACACCCGAGATGAGCCCCACGCCGATCCGGAGCGGCACCGGCGGCTGCACGTCATCTTGGGTGATGCCAATCTGGCCGAGGTGTCGACGTACCTCAAAGTCGGCACCACGTCGCTCGTCCTCGCGATGATCGAGGACGGCTTCATCGATGAGGACTTCAGCATCGATCAGCCGGTGGCCGCCCTGCGAGCGGTGTCGCACGACCCGACGCTGCGCCACGAGGTGACTCTTCACAGCGGGCGCAGACTCACCGCCTTGCAAGTGCAATGGGAGTATCACGATTTGGCCCGCAAGTACGTCGAGCAGCGCTTCGGCGCCGATATCGACGCTCAAACGTTGGATGTCCTGGACCGCTGGGAGTCCGTGTTGTCTCGACTCACAGAGGACCTTTGGCTATGCGCCGGGGAACTCGACTGGGTGGCCAAGTTGCGTCTCTTGACCCAATATCGCGATCGGGACGGGCTCGACTGGTCCGATGCGAAGTTGGCTCTCGTCGACCTGCAATATTCCGACATCCGTCCGGAGAAGGGGCTTTACCATCGGCTGCTCGCCGCCGGTCGCATGGAACGACTGGTCGATGAGTACCTGGTCGAATCGGCCGTCACCGAGCCGCCGACCGACACTCGCGCCTACTTCCGGGGCCGCTGCCTGGCAAAGTTCCCCGACCAGGTTGCCGCGGCGTCGTGGGACTCGGTCATCTTCGACCTCGCGGGCCGCGAACCCCTGCAACGGATCCCCACTCTGGATCCACTGCGCGGCACGGAGAAGCACGTGGCGGCACTCCTCGATCGGTGTGCGGACGCCCGCGAACTGGTGGCGGCGCTCACGGGACCGGCTTCCTAGTCCGGCCCGTATAGGCTCAGACCATGGCACAGGAACAGAAGCAACCGCGCAAGGCGTCAGACACCGACGAGGTCGACGTTGCACCCGAGACCGGAGTCTCGGATCGCAAGGGCGCCTTGGACGACGATGTCGACGCCATCTTGGACGAGATCGACGAGGTGCTCGAGGCCAACGCCGAAGACTTCGTGAAGTCCTTCATCCAGAAGGGTGGGCAGTAGGTGCCCGGCGCCGGTCTGCCTCCTGCGTATCTCTCCTTGGGCCTTGCGTCGGGCGGTTCTTCGTTCTCAGACTTCCTAGCGGCGCAGGCGCCGGATCTGTTGCCATCGCGACGATCCCTCGCGCCCGGTCAGGCCACGGATCTGGCCCCGCAGGGAACGACGATCGTCGCCGCGACCTTCCCTGGCGGAGTGGTGATGGCCGGCGATCGGCGAGCCACCATGGGCAACATCATCGCCCAGCGCGACATCAACAAGGTCTTCCCGGCGGACGAGTTCTCGGTCGTCGGGATCGCCGGCACCGCCGGTCTTGCCGTCGAGATGATCCGGCTGTTCCAGACCGAGCTCGAGCACTACGAGAAGATCGAAGGCACCACGCTCTCCATCGATGGGAAGGCGAATCGGCTCGCCGCACTGATCAGGTCCAACCTGGCGATGGCGATGCAGGGGCTGGCTGTGGTCCCGCTCTTCGCCGGATACGACCTGGTGCATGAACAGGGCCGAATCTTCAGTTATGACGTCACCGGCGGCCGATACGAGGAGACGGCCTTCCATTCGGTCGGCTCTGGATCTCTCTTTGCGCGCGGGTCGCTGAAGAAGTTGTATCGCGATGATCTCTCTGCCGAAGAATGCATCACTGCTGCGGTTCAAGCGCTGTACGACGCCGCGGACGATGACTCCGCGACCGGAGGCCCCGATCTGGCCCGCAGGATCTTTCCCGTCGTGTACGTCGTGGGCGCATCCGGTGCGTCCCGAGTAACCGATGACGACGTGGCCGCCATTGCCGACCGAGTGATCGCCGGGCGGATGCAACGCCCCGACGGCCCGGCCGCCGCGCTTACCTGACCAGAGGACCACCCATGAGCATGCCGTTCTACGTTTCGCCCGAGCAGTTGATGAAGGATCGCGCCGATTTCGCGCGCAAAGGGATCGCCCGTGGCCGCTCGGTGGTTGCTGTGCAATTCGCCGACGGCGTCCTGTTCGCCTCGGAGAATCCCTCCCAGGCACTGCACAAGGTGTCGGAGATCTATGACCGGATCGCCTTCGCGGCGGTCGGTCGCTATAACGAGTTCGAGAACCTCCGCATCGCCGGAGTCCGACTCGCCGACATGCGCGGCTATGCCTACGATCGCCGCGACGTCACCGGCAGAGGACTGGCGAACGCCTACGCACAGACCCTGGGGACCATCTTCTCCAGCGGCGGCGAGAAGCCCTACGAGGTCGAGTTGTTCGTGGCCGAGATCGGTGACCTCGCCGAGGATGACCAGCTCTACCGGCTGACCTACGACGGTCAGGTGGCCGACGAGCACCGGTTCGCGGTCATGGGTGGCGCGGCCGACGTCGTTGCGGCGTACCTCCAGGAGCACTACGTCGAAGGTGCATCACTCGGTGACGCGCTGAAGTTGGCCGTTGCCGCGCTGGGACATTCCGAATCGGGGGACAAGACCACCGATCGCGCCATCGAGGTCGACGGACTCGAAGTCGCCATCCTGGATCGCACCCGGAGCCAACCTCGCAAGTTCGCACGGGTTCGAGGCGCCCGACTCGCGTCGCTGATGGCCTGATCACACCCGATGAGCCAGCAGGGTTGGGAGCAGATCGGGGACGATCGCGTCGTCTATGACGGCTTCCTGCGGGTGCTGGGTCGCACCCTTCGCCTTCCCGATGGCCGGTTGGTCGAGTGGGATCTGCTCGACATTCCCGCCACAGTGACGGTCTTCCCGTTCACCACCGATGGCCGAGTGGTGTGTGTGTCGCAGTATCGCCCGGGTCCTGATCGACATGTCCTGAGCCTGCCCGGCGGGCTGGTCGACGCAGGCGAGGCGCCGAGCGCGGCAGCCGAACGCGAACTTCGAGAAGAGACGGGTTTTGCCGCCGAGCGCATCGAGCTGGCCGGTTCGACGTACCCCAACAGTGCGACGCAGCCACGGATCGTGGCGGTGGCGCACGGTTGCTACCAGGCGTATGAGCAGGAACTGGACGAGTTCGAGGACTGCGAGGTGGTGTTGTTGCCCATTTCTGCGCTGCGATCCGAGCTCAAGGCGGGCCGATTGGGGTCGACCGAACAGACCTACCTCGCCTTGGATCACCTCGGCCTGCTCTGAAGCGCGGCTTGCCGGTCCAACTCGGCCCCTTGGTTGCGATGGGGCCCTAGGGTGGGCATGTGGATCGGCGCATCTTCGGTATCGAGAATGAGTACGGCGTGACATGCACGCTGCGCGGTCAACGGCGCCTCAGCCCCGACGAAGTGGCCCGCTACCTTTTTCGCAAAGTCGTGTCCTGGGGTCGCAGCAGCAATGTGTTCCTCCGCAACGGGGCTCGCCTCTATCTCGACGTGGGTAGCCATCCGGAGTACGCCACCCCCGAATGCGATGACATCGTCGAACTCGTCACCCACGACAAGGCGGGTGAACGCGTGCTCGAAGGGCTCCTCGTGGACGCCCAGGAACGACTCCACGCCGAAGGCATCGGCGGCGACATCTACCTGTTCAAGAACAACACTGATTCAGCCGGAAACTCCTACGGATGCCACGAGAACTACCTCGTCGGCCGGTCAGGCGAGTTCAGCCAACTCGCCGACATGTTGATCCCGTTCCTCGTCACCCGCCAGATCATGGTCGGCGCCGGCAAAGTCATGCACACCCCACGCGGGGCGATCTATTCGGTGTCCCAACGCGCCGAGCACATTTGGGAGGGAGTCTCGAGCGCCACCACGAGGAGCCGTCCCATCATCAACACGCGCGACGAACCCCACGCCGATGCCGAGCGCTATCGACGCCTCCACGTGATCGTCGGCGACTCCAACATGAGCGAGACGACCACCCTTCTCAAGGTGGCCAGTTGCGATCTCGTGCTGCGGATGATCGAAGAGGGTGTCGTCATGCGCGACCTCACCCTGGAGAACCCGATTAGGGCGATTCGTGAGATCTCCCACGACATGACCGGCCAGCGCAAGGTACGCCTGGCCAACGGCCGAGAAGCCAGTGCCCTGGACATCCAGCACGAGTACTTCTCCAAGGCGCGCGACTTCGTGGATCGTCGCCAGATCAGCACACCAACCATCGAACGTGCACTGGATCTCTGGGAACGCACCTTGAAGGCGGTCGAGGGCGATGATCTAGGGCTGGTCGAACGAGAGATCGACTGGGTGATCAAGTGGCGCCTGATCGATCGCTACCGGAGTCAGCACGGTCTCGCGCTGGACGACCCCCGGATCGCCCAGATCGACCTGGCCTACCACGACATCCATCGTCAACGTGGCCTCTTCTACCTGTTGGAGAAGCGCGGCGCGGTAGCCCGGGTGACCACAGACCTGAAGATCCTGGAAGCCAAGACATTGCCACCCCAGACGACTCGGGCACGTTTGCGCGGCGAGTTCATCAAACGCGCCCAGGAACGACGGCGCGACTTCACCGTCGACTGGGTGCACTTGAAGCTCAACGACCAGGCCCAACGCACGGTGCTCTGCAAGGACCCGTTCCGCTCTCACGACGATCGAGTGCAACGACTGATCGACGGCATGTGAGTCGTTAACGCCTTGGTTTTCCGTTCCGGCTAAAGTGACCGACGTTCCTGCGAGCCGGCAGCAATCGAGTCAGGCGCTCCAGTCAATAGAAATGGTGATTCAGTGTCACGCATGCCCCTCTCCAAGTCCGTAGCCCTGGCGGCGGTGCTGCTGGCCACGTCGACCACCCTCGTCGCCTGCGGTGAACCGACGACGATCGCGAACGCGGATCCGATCAACGGGCTTGATTCGGTGACGGTGACCGGCGATGTCGGCTCGATCCCGGAGGTCGAGTGGGATGGCCGGCTGAACGTCGAGGAGGAGGAGTCCGAGGTCCTGGTCACCGGAGACGGTCCCGAGATCAAGGACGGGGAAGAGGTGCTGACCCAGATCTGGATCGGCAACGGGTACACCCAAGAGGCGGCGTTCGATACCTACTCCTCGCAGGCGCAACCGGTCACCTTGAACAAGGACACCACGGCGCCGTTGGTCACCGCGCTCAAGGGCCAGACGATCGGCTCGCGGGTGATGGTCGCCGCTCCGGCGGAGGATGCCTTCGGTGAGCAGGGCAATCCCACGCTCGGCGTCGGGAACAAGGACACCGTGCTGTTCATCGTGGATTCGATGGATGTCGTCCGTGCCGAGCCCGAAGGCAGCGAGACCGCGTTGCCCAGTTGGATGCCGACCCTCGTTGAGAAGGACGGCGTGATCACCGGTTGGGACTTCAGCAAAGCCGCGGAGCCCGACGGTGAACTCCATGTGCTGCCGATGGTGACCGGTGACGGGCCGAAGGTTCACAAGGGCTCCACCATCGTCACCCGCTACCTGGGCCAGGTCTACGACGCGAAGAAGCCGTTCGACGAGTCCTACTCAAAACCCGATCCGGCCGTGTTCAACATCGACCAATTGGTCAAGGGTTGGCAGCAGGGACTGGTCGGCATGCCGGCTGGCAGTCGGGTCGCTATCGTCGTGCCTCCCGAACTCGGCTATGGCGAGAAGGGCAACCCCGACGCGAACATCAAGGGGACGGACACGTTGTACTTCGTCCTCGACATCCTGGCGACGAGCTGACGAGCCGAGATGAGCAGCCCGACCAGCGATCGCAAGAGCGAACGCCTGCTCAACCTGCTCATCATGCTGCTGGTTCAGCGGCACTACGTCCCCAAGCAGCGCATTCGGGAGATTCTCTATCCCGAGGCGTCGATCGACGCCTTCGAGAAGATGTTTGAACGCGACAAGGAGGAGTTGCGCAGTCTGGGGGTCCCGATCGAAGTGGGCAGTCTGGACGTGCTCTTCGATGAGCCGGGGTATCGGATCCGCCCCGACGTATTCGCACTCCCTGCCATTTCGCTGGAGCCGGACGAGGCCGCGGTCGTCGGTCTGGCGACCAAGGTCTGGGAACACGCCAAGTTGGCCGGTGCGACGGTGGATGCCCTGCGGAAACTCACGGCCGCCGGGCTGGACCCGAACCTCGCCGCTCTACAGATCGCCGAAACCCGGCTCACCGCGGATGAACCGTCGTTCGACGCCTTCTGGGAGGCAACTCAGGAGCGGATTCCGGTCACGTTCGACTACCGGCGTTCTGGGGACCGCCAGACCACGACACGCCATGTGGAGCCGTGGGGGGTGGTCCGGTATTCCGGGCGGTGGTACGCCGTCGGCTGGGACCGGGAACGCAAGGCTGAACGTGTGTTTCGTCTGTCCCGTGTGATGGGCTCGGTAGTTCACGACGGGAAACCCGGGTCCTATGACGTGCCCGCGGATACCGACGTGCGAGCTATCGCCCGACGGCTCGCCCCTTCCGCGCAACGCCAGCAGGTCGTCGTACTCGTGCGATCAGGAAGCGGACACGGGCTTCGCCGTGATGCGATCGTGCTGGATTCGGGGCTGATCGGCCCGGACGGCACAGACGGCTGGGATCGACTAGAACTCAACCGTGGACCCGAGGCGGTCGATGAGTTCTTGAGTTACGGCCCGGCGGTCTATGTGGAGTCGCCAGACTCGATGCGCGAGCGGATCATCGATCGACTGGGCGCCGTGTTTGCCGAACCTGCCGTGATCACTTCATGAGTCGGCCGGTCGCGGGCGGCGCGAAGGATCAAGTGGCGCGCCTGCTCACCCTGGTGCCTTTTCTCCACCAACGCGGTGCTGTGGAACTCGACGTTGCGTCGGAGGCGTTGGGAGTTCCGGTCGATCAGTTGGTGAAGGACCTCAAGGTGCTCCTCATGTGCGGTCTGCCGGGTGGCTTTCCCGACGACCTGATCGATGTCGACCTCGATGTCCTGGAGATCCCGCTCGACGAGGCCGATCCCGAGGGTGAGCCGATACGCCCGCACGGCGTGATCCGGGTGTCCAATGCCGACTATCTGGCCCGCCCGTTGCGACTCACCGCCACCGAGGCGTCGGCGCTGATCGTCGCCCTTCGTGCCCTGCGTTCCGGAGCGGACTCCGACACGGCTCCGATCGTCGATCGTGCGTTAGCGAAGTTGGAGACGGCCGCTGCCGAGGGCAGTGCCAGTGCCACCCAGATCGATCCCGGGGTCACCTCGTCCGAATTGGCCACGCTGAGGGGCGAGTTGACCGGTGCCATCGACGGCGGCAGACAGGTTCGATTGACCTATTGGGTTCCCTCTCGCGATGAGGAGTCGATCCGGATCGTGGACCCGGTCGAGGTGGTGAGCGCGAACGGATTCGACTACCTGGACGCCTGGTGCCATCTCGCCGAGGCGCCCCGGCTGTTCCGACTCGATCGGATCCACCGGGCACAAGTGCTCAAGTCTCCCATCGCTGGTTCAGCGCGACCCAGGAAACTATCTGACGGCCTGCTGGCCCTGACGCCGGATACGGCCACCCTCGTCACGCTGCGCCTGGCGCCCGAGGCCGGCTGGGTGCCCGAGTACTACCCGGTGGAGGCGGTTCGCCAAAGACCGCGGGGTTGGCTTGAAATCGATCTGCTCGTCGGTGACGAACAATGGTTGGAGCGGTTGCTGTTGCGGCTCGCTCCGGCAGCCGAGGTGGTGTCTCCATCGACCTTCGCCGATCGATTCAAGGAGTCAGCTTTGGAGACTTTCAACCTTTACTCCGCCTCTACAGTGGAGACCGCGTAGCATGGATCGAATACACCATTCGTTAGGAATAGCATGCCAAATCTAGGACCGACCGAGCTCTTGCTCATCCTCGCCGTCGTCGTGTTGCTTTTTGGTGCCAAGAAGCTGCCCGAGTTGGCGCGTGGCAGTGGCCGGGCGCTACGGATCTTCAAGTCTGAGACCAAGGGGCTTGTCGACGGCGATGACGACGACAAGCCTGTGTTGCCGGCTCCGGTCGAAACACACTCGGAGGTGCTGGACGCGGAGGTCGTCGACCCGGTCGTTCGCGAACACCGAGACGGCGTCTGACCCACCGACTCCACGACGAACGTCCACTGAGAGCGGGCTGAGACTTGTCCATTTCGGGGTTTGCCGGCCTCTTTGTGGGAAAGCCGCAACATCCCATCGGTCCCGATGGCCGGATGGCGCTGTCGGATCACTTTCGGGAGTTACGCGCCCGGATCCTGGTGAGCGGTGTGGCCATCATCACGGGATTGATCTTGTGCCTGTTCTTCTTCGACCAGTTGTACGCAATCTTGCTGAATCCTTATGAAACAGCGATCGCACGCCTGCCGGAGGACCTCCAAAGCGCCCTCACCACCAACGGCTTCGGCGGGGGCATCCTGCTCTATCTCAAGTTGAGCGGCGTGGCAGCGATCATCTTGACCAGCCCGATCTGGCTCTACCAGATCTGGGCCTTCATCTTGCCGGGCCTCCACAGGAACGAGCGCAAGTGGTCGCGTGTTTTCGCGTGCATTGCCGGACCGCTGTTCCTGGCGGGTGCGGCCATCGGCTACGTAACACTGCCCAAGGGCATCGAGATCCTGGTCGGTTTCACCCCCGACGGCAGCACGAACCTGATCGACAACAACAACTACATCAGCTTCTTCATCCGCACGCTGCTGGTCTTCGGCATAGCCTTCGAGATCCCGGTGTTCGTCATCCTGCTCAACCTTGCCGGCGTCGTCTCCGGAAAGGCGCTGGGGGAGTACCGCGCCTGGATCATCGTCAGCACCTTCATCTTCGCCGCCGTAGCGACACCGAGTGTCGATCCGTTCTCCATGCTCTTCCTCGCCATCCCGATGGTCCTGCTCTTCTTGATCTCCGAGGTGATTGCTCGGGTGCTGGATCGCCGGAAGGCGAAGGCCAACGCACTCAGCGGGCTGAGCGACGACGAGGCCTCCGACATCGGGGACATCGACCCCGTCGACGGCCCCTCCGAGATCTAAACCGGTCACCATGCCAATTATCGAGAGCATCGATCCCTTCGACCTGCCGAGTTGGTTGGGTGAGAGCGACGTGGTGTGGGTGGCCGACGACGGCGTGCGCGCGAGCCATCTGGTCACCGGTCGGCTGACCGGCGATGCGCCGGATGAGGCGTGCGACCTGTTGGCGGTCGACGAGGCCTACCCCGAGCCGGTCGCGAACGACGACACGAGGTTGCGGGCACACCAAGCCTGGCAGCACGGCCAGGTGCTTCTCATCTCGTACGACGGGCGATTGGCGCTCGCCGTACCCGGGAACCGGTTCACCGCGGACCGGGCTCTTGATGCCCTCGCCCGGTTGGCCAGGGCGGTGGGTGCCGCTCCGGAGAACTACGCCGCGCGGCTCAACGTGGGGTCCTCAACATAGGCTCAACCCGTGCTTCGTGAATTTGCCGAGAACTATCGCTTCGGCCTCGACGACTTCCAAGTGCGCGCCTGCCGAGAGGTGGAGGCAGGCCGTGGGGTGTTGGTCGCGGCACCGACGGGTTCCGGCAAGACGATCGTCGGTGAGTTCGCGATTCATCTCGCACTCAAGTCCGGCCGGAAGGCCTTCTACACGACGCCGATCAAGGCTCTGTCGAACCAGAAGTACAGCGATCTGGTGGAGCGTTATGGACCGGAGAATGTCGGGCTGCTGACCGGAGACAACTCCGTCAATGGAGAGGCACCGATCGTCGTGATGACGACCGAGGTGCTGCGCAACATGTTGTACGCCGGCTCGCGAACGTTGGTTGGCCTCGGTTTCGTCGTGATGGACGAGGTTCACTACCTTGCCGACCGCATGCGCGGAGCAGTCTGGGAAGAGGTCATCATCCACCTCCCCGAGTCCGTCGCTCTGGTTTCGCTGTCTGCGACCGTCTCCAACGCGGAGGAGTTCGGCGAATGGTTGAAGACCGTCCGCGGCGATACGGCGGTGATCCTCGAAGAACGCCGCCCCGTCCCGCTGTTCCAGCATGTGATGGTCGGTCGACGGCTCTTCGATCTGTTCAGCGACGACCAGGGACGCTCGGGCTTCGCTGCAGAGGGCGCACAAGTGAACTCCGAACTCCTCAAGGTCGCTCGCGACGACTTCGCCGCCACCCGGGTCCGCGATCGGCGATCGCCGAAGGTGAAGTCGGGGAACAGGGGGCATTCACGAGCGCAGCAGGTCGGCAATGGTCGACGGGTCTGGATCCCGAGCCGGGTTGAGGTGCTCGACCGCCTGGACCGGGAAGGGCTCCTGCCGGCCATCGTGTTCATCTTCAGTCGCGCCGGCTGTGACGCTGCCGTTCGGCAGTGTCTCAACGCCAAGGTCAGGCTGACGACGATCGAGGAGCGCGACGAGATCCACGAGTTCGTGAACCGGGTCTGCCAGCACCTGCCCGAAGAGGATCTGCACGTCCTGGGCTACTACGACTTCCTGGACGGCCTCGGGCGAGGAGTGGCCGCCCATCATGCCGGCATGCTGCCGGTGTTCAAGGAATGTGTCGAGGAACTCTTCGTGCGCGGACTCTGCAAGGCCGTCTTCGCAACCGAGACGTTGGCCCTCGGCATCAACATGCCCGCTCGCACCGTCGTCTTGGAGAAACTGGACAAGTGGAACGGTGAGACGCACGCCGACATGACGCCGGGGGAGTACACCCAGTTGACCGGGCGGGCCGGGCGACGAGGGCTCGATGTCGAGGGACACGCCGTCGTGTTGTGGCAGCCGGGGATGAACCCGACCGCGGTGGCCGGCCTCGCGTCCACCCGAACCTATCCGTTGGTGTCGTCCTTCCGGCCGTCGTACAACATGACGGTCAACCTGGTGCACCGCTATGGCCGCGAACGCTCCCGTGAGCTTCTGGAGTCCTCCTTTGCCCAGTTTCAGGCCGATCAGGCCGTGGTCGGGCTGGCGCGCCAGGCACGGAAGGCCGATGAGGCGATGCGTGGTTATGCCGAGGCTGCGACCTGTCACCTCGGTGACTTCATGGAGTACGCCGCGCTGCGCCGCGCGATCTCCGACGCTGAGAAGGCAACGGCTCGCGAGCGGCGAACCGATCGTCGAAGCGACACCCTGGCCAGCCTCGCCCGGTTGAGACCCGGCGACGTGATCGACGTTCCCGCGGGAAAGTCGAAGGGCTGGGCCGTGGTCGTCGATCCGGGGCTTGCAGATGACCAGCCTCGGCCGCTGATCGTCACGGCAGCCAGACAGGCCAGGCGGCTCAGCATGGTGGACTTCCCGACGCCGGTGCAGGCCCTGACCCGCGTCAAGGTTCCGAAGAGTTTCAGCAGTCGCAATCCGCAGATGCGTCGAGACCTTGCCTCGGCACTCCATTCAGCCACGCACGGGCTCGATCCTTATCCAGGTCGAACTGCCGTAAGCCGCCCGGATGACCGGCCCGTCACTGACGAGGTCGGGCGACTTCGTGCCCAGTTGCACGAACATCCATGCCACCACTGCCCGGATCGCGAGGACCACGCGCGTTGGGGCGAACGCTGGTTCAAGTTGGAGCGTGACACGGCCACCCTCAGGAGACGGATCGAGAAGCGCACCAACTCGGTATCTCGGCAGTTCGATCGGGTGTGCGAGGTGCTCCTTGCCCTGGAATACCTGGCCCCGACCGATCCAGGTGGCGCGCTGGCGGTGACAACGCGAGGGCAGCACCTGATGCGGCTCTATTCGGAACTCGATCTGTTGGCGGCGGAGGCGATTAGGCGAGGAGTCTGGGACGGTCTGTCTCCCGCTGAACTCGCGGCTGCATTGTCGGTCCTCGTCTTTGAAGCGCGGCGACCGGATGACGGCGCCGAGCCCAGGATGCCCGGCCCCGCGGTCGCGACCGCGCTCAAGGAGACGATGCGGCTCTGGCGGGATCTGGATGCGTTGGAGCGGGCGCATTCGTTGGATTTCTTCGGCCGCCTGATCCCGGGTTCGCGTGGGCTGCCCAGCGCTGGGCCGAGGGTGACGATCTCGACGACGTCTTGACGGGTGTCGACCTGGCGGCGGGTGACTTCGTGCGCAACATGAAGCAACTGATCGATCTGACCGGACAAGTGGCCGACGCCAGCGGTGACAGTCCGTTGCGAACGACCGCCCGCCGGACCGTGGAACTGCTGCGCCACGGTGTCGTGGCCTACTCCAACCTCAACTGACCGCCGCTGGTGGTCGCGACAGGCTCGACCGACTAAGACACCGTGCGAAGGGTGTCGACGAGCCGGGCGAGCGGACTGTCCAGACCCCACCGATTCGCCAGTTCGACCAGCGCTTCCGGATCGGCCGGCGTTGCGGGCAGTCTCGCATCCACCTCGCCCAGGTCGATGTCTCGCGCGACTGCGACGACGGTGGGTGCCACCTCGAGGTAGTCGGCTGCAGCCTTGACCTTGCTTCGTGGTCCGGGAGCGAGATCCGATTCCGGGTCGTCGGCGGCGAGCAGCAGGGCATCGACCGTGTCGAACTTCCGCAACAGGCTGGCTGCCGTCTTGTCACCCACACCGGGGACGCCGGGGAGTCCGTCGGAGGCATCGCCACGCAGGGTTGCGAAGTCGGCGTACTGATGGGCATTGATGCCGTACTTCTCGCGCACCACGTCGTTGGTCACACGCTCGTGCTTTGCCACGCCGCGCGCGATATAGAGGATGCGCACCTGGCCCGCGTCGTCAATGAGTTGAAAGAGATCTCGATCTCCGGTGACGATGTCGACGGGCATTCCTGCCTCGGTCGCAAGAGTGCCGATGACGTCGTCGGCCTCGTATCCGTCGGCACCCACCACACAGATTCCGAGGGCCGCCAAGACGTCCAGCATGATCGGGATCTGTCGCTGAAGGGGATCGGGCACCTCTTCGATGTCTGGCGTCGGTCCCGGCCTCATGGCGACCACGCGATGCGACTTGTACGACGGGATCAGGTCGACGCGCCATTGCGGTCGCCAATCGTTGTCCCAGCAGCAGACGAGGTGCGTCGGCTCATACTCGCCAACCAGCCGAGAGATGAAGTCAACGAGGCCGCGGACGGCGTTGACCGGCGTTCCATCGGGAGCCACCGTCGTGAGCGGAACCCCGAAGAAGGCGCGGAAGTACATCGATGCCGTGTCGAGCAGAAGCAGCCTCTGGGTTCGCTCGGTCATACCCGGGAGCATAGAGGTCGAGGCTCAGCGACTGACGTCGGCGGCCGCCGCCGCCAGGACGATCACAGAGCGCTGATGCCCTCGCCGATCAGGAGCACCCCGAGTGCGGTCAGCACCACAGTCATGATGATTGCGTTGTTGGCCTTGAGCCAATCTCTGGTGCGGCCCAGCGGCTCGAGGACCCGGTCACCGAGGAGGAGAAACAGCAGCCACGGCAGCGCGACCGTGCTTGATGCGACAGCGATGAAGACTGCGCTGGTCCAAACGGTTTCGGCCACGGTCAGCTCAGCTGATCCGATCGCCAATCCTCCCGCGGCCGCCAGGAGCAGGATCTTCGGGTTGGCGGCGGACAGGAGTACGCCGAGCCGCAGCGAGGATGCCGGAGTGGCGGTCTCCAAGGCGGCCATCCAGGCCGGGTCGGCCGCGTCTCCTCGCTTGCGCCATTGCTGAACGGCCAGGTACACCAGCAGCAGTCCCACTCCGATCCGGGTCCATGAGGCCCAGGTGGGGGCGTCCTCGTTGAGTTCGATGACCGATGCAAGCGCCGTGAAGACGATGCAGGCTGCGGCGATGCCCGCAATCCAGCCCACCAGGAAGCAGCCACCGGTGGCCCGGGGGGTCGCTGTGAAGAGCAACAAGATCGCGGGAATGACCGGGAAGGGTGAGGCCGCAATGCCCAGTGCCAGGGGCAGGATCTCGGCGATCATGTATCAATCCCGATCAGTCCGGGGTCGAATGCCGCTCACGCCCGATAGGGTAACGGCCGTGGAAGACACTGATCGCAGGATTCTCGAGCTTCTGGCTGGCGACGGCCGGATGTCCTTCACCGATCTCGGTAAAGCGACGGGACTTTCTACGTCAGCTGTCCACCAGCGGGTCAAGCGCTTGGAGAAGCGCGGACTGATCAACGGATATGCCGCCGGGGTCGACTATGAGCAGTTGGGTCTGCCGTTGACCGCCTTCGTGTCCATCACTCCATTCGACGCTGCCGAGCCCGATGACTACCCGGAGCGACTGCGCGAGATCCGCGAGATCGAGTCATGCTGGTCGGTGGCCGGCGACGCGTCGTACATCTTGAAGGTCCGCGTGGCCAAACCTGCTGCGCTCGAGGACCTGCTGACGCGCATCCGCGGCGCAGCCGGCGTATCGACCCGAACAACCATCGTGCTGAGCACGGCCTATGAGGGCCGACCGGTTATCTAGCGCTCAGCTAGCTCGCGACGCGCACCAGGGTCTCGCGAGCGCGGAGCCACGGGATGATGGCGGCCAGACTGATTGCCCCGGTCACGCCGAACGCCAATCCGTAGCTCCCGTAGTCGACGAGCAGGCCAGCAATCACAGGTCCGAGGATGGCGCCTGAGTCTTGAGCCATCTGGAATGCTGCCAAGGCCTGGCCGCCATTGCGTTCGCGTCCCACGATGTCGGCCAGACTCGCCTGCTGGGCGGGGTAGAGCGAGCCCGAGCCGACTCCGGCCACGACCGATACGAGCATGAGCATCAGTAGGCCAGTGGTGAGTCCCGTGATCGCCGTGGCGACACCGCTGACCAATAGCCCGCCCACGATGAAGGGGCGCCTCCCGTGGATGTCGGCCAACCTCCCGCACATGGTCAGGCCGAGCGCGTTGCCGGCCGCGAACACGGCGAGAGCCGTGCCAGCCACCCACGGCTCATTGAGGATCACAGCTGCCGCGAAGAGCGGAAGAATCGCGTTGCGCACACCGAAGGTGGACCAACCGTGGGCGAACGCCGAGAACAGCGCAGCCCGGTACGCCGGATCCGCCAGGCCGTCCCGTGCGGTCATGATCGGCAGGACCGGAGCGTTGGGGGCCGGCTTCAGGGCGTCCTTCTTGATGAAGATCGCGACCACGGCCGCCGCGACCACCAAGAATGCGGCGTACACCAGGAACGGCACCCTGAGGCCGAAACCGCCCAGCAGTCCGCCGATGAGTGGGCCCGCGATTCCGCCGAGGAGGAAGGAGGTTGCGTACGCCGAGGAGATCTTGGCCCGGATCGTCGAGGGAGCCAGGCGCACCATCAGGGCGACCGCCGAGATGGTGAACATGGTCGATCCGAGCCCTCCGAGCGATCGGAACACGAGGAGTTGGGTATAGCTCTGCGCGAACGCCGTAGCTGCGGTCGAAGCAGCAACCACGAGCAACCCGGTCAGGTAGATCGGGCGCTCGCCGAGTCGGGCGATCAACTTCCCGCTTGCCGGAGCGCCGATCAACCTGAAGAAGGCGAATGCACTCACCACCACGGCCGCGCCGGTGGCTCCCACGTCGAAACTTCGGGCGAACTCGGGCAGCACGGGGACGATCAGGCCGAACCCGACCGCGATGACGAAAGCCGACGCGATGAGAACCCAGATCTCACGCGGGATGGTGTCGCGTTCGAGGGGTTCAGTTGTCATGGCCCGACGAGTATGCCTCATCCGCGGGCCTGGCCAGATAGCGTGCGCCCATGGATTCCCGAAGTCGTGAGTGGCCCCCGCGCAGTCTCAGCCTCGACCAGTCCGTCCTCGGATTCCTCGACTTCGTGAACGTCACGGCGATCAACAAGGTTGCCGGTCTCAGCGAGGAAGAGGCACGTCGTACGCCGATCCCGACGTCGCCCGCGCTGAGCCCTCTCGGACTGCTGAAACACCTGACCGCCGTCCAGCGCCAACACATCCAGATCCATATCGGCGGCAATGACGTGCCGGTCCTCTGGGATCCCCACGATCACGATGCGGAGTTCCGCCTCGGCCCGGCCGACACGATCGACGGGGTGGTGGCCGCCTTCGACGCCGAATGCGAACTGAGCACGCAGACGCTGACGGATCTGGACCTGGAGACTCCGATCGTGGCGTACGGCGAGGCCAATCGTGCTGGCCGCCTATTGATCGACGTACTCCAGGAGTGTGCGCGTCATCTGGGTCACCTCGACATCGTGCGCGAACTCATCGACGGCGAGCGGGGCGAATAGTGAGCGGCGAATAGTTGGCGGCGATTCGCTATCCGACGGGCAGTGGGTGGGCGACGTCCATGCCCTGGGCGGCCCACCAGGCCCGGCCCTCCTCCGGCAGCGTGTGGATCGGGTCGTAGTAGGCATAGGTGCGGCTCAACGCGTCGAAGTCATCGGCCTCGATCGAGGTCCGGTAGTTCTTCGTCCAGTAGCTGATCCCGCGCGTCTTGTCGTAGTCGGCCAGTTGGTGAACCCAGCGCTTGCCCACGAAGGGGACATCGCAAATGACTCGTGGGGTTGCGAAGCCGGGCAGGTAACCCATGATGTGGTGCTGCAGCCGCTGAGCGTCCGCGACGGAGACCCGCCAATGCTCGGAGTAAGGGATCATGTCGCACATATAGAAGTAGTACGGCATGATCTGCGCGCCGTCGAGCAGAGCGAAGCAGAGGTCGAGCAGCTCGTGCGGGTCGGCGTTCACCCCGTTGAGCAGGACGCCCTGGTTGCGTACATCGCGCACCCCGGTGTCCAACATCGCCATCGCAGCCTCCGCCACCAGTGGCGTGATCGAGTTCGCGTGATTGGCGTGCGTATGGATGGCCACCGAGACGCCACGGCTGTTGGCGGTCCTGGCCACCCGCTCCATGCCTACGCGAACCTCATCCTGGAGCCAATGCTGGGGCAGTCCGATCAGGGCCTTGGTCGCGAGCCGGATGTCACGAATATTCTCGATCTCGAGCAACTTCGTGAGGAAGTCCTCGAGCCTGGCCCACGGCATGTTGGCGACGTCGCCACCACTGACCACAACATCTCGGACCGACGGCGTACGCCGCAGATAGTCCATCATGTCGCCGAGTCGGTCCGCCGGCTTCCCGGCGAACTTCAACTTCTCGATGACGGGCGTGGAGTTGCCCACCAGGTCCATGCGAGTGCAATGACCGCAGTATTGCGGGCACGTGGGCAACAATTCCGCGAGAACCTTGGTGGGGTACCGATGCGTCAGGCCCTCCGCGACCCACATGTCGTGCTCGTGCAGCGAATCGCGGGTGGCCAGCGGGTGTGACGCCCAGTCCGTACGCCGGTCGGAGAAGACCGGGATCATGTAATGCCGGACCGGGTCCGCGTAGAACGCATCGGTCAGCGAACCGGCACCGGCCGGCGTAACCGTCGGCATCATCGTGTTCATCATGTGCGGGGGCACGAGCATCGACATCGTCGCGCGCTCGGCCTGATCCCGCTCCAGATCGGCGTAGAAGCTCTCACCGATCAGGTCGCCCATGAGCTCGCGCAACTGACGAATGTTCTTCACGCAGTGCGCGCGTTGCCATTGGACCGAACGCCACTGCTCGTCAGTGACACCGACCCAACCCGGAAACCGCGTCCAGTCCGGTTCGACCAGCGTGGTTCGCTGATAGTGGTACGGCTGCCCAACCCCCAAGCCCGTCCGGGCATCGATCGTCATTGCCACTCCTCAGCGCCTAGGCATCGGTCTGCTGACGATCTGGTTGTGTGACCAGATCCCCTCGTGACAGAGTACGAGAAGGACGTTCGGCGAGTCCAACAACTGGCCGGATAATTTACTGACTTGGGATCATCTGAACGGAGAAGTAACGGCATGAGCGGTATGTCTACCAGCGATCCTGCTGGTTTGCATCGGGTCTTGCCGGACCACGGTGTGCTCCCGATCGACGCGCCAGCGCTGGACACGAGACGCGCGTTGTGGCCCGACGAGGTGCGGATCCGAGTGGAGCGACTGAATCTCGATGCCGCCTCATTCCGCCAACTTCACGGTAAACACGCGGGGGATGGCGACGCGATCCGCCGGGAGGTGCTCGACATCGTCAGCACCCGGGGCAAGATGCAGAACCCGGTCACGGGCTCCGGAGGCATGCTCGTCGGCGTCGTCGAGGAGGTCGGGCCGGAGTCACCACTCGATCTGGTTGCCGGCCAGCGAGTGGCCACGCTGGTGTCCCTCGGGCTGACCCCTCTCGTCATCGAAGACGCGTTGGTGGGCTGGACCGGGTTGAGCGAACAGGTGCCCTGCGACGGGTACGCCGTGTTGTTCGCGCGGTCGATCGCCGCGGTCCTACCCGATGATCTTCACGCCGGGCTGTCACTGGCGGTCATGGACGTATGCGGTGCCCCCGCCCTGACCGCTCGCGTCGTGGGGGAGTACGTCGAAGGTCCGTTGGCCGGCCATGACTCGCCGGTCGTTGCCGTGATCGGCGCGGCAGGTAAGTCGGGTGCGTTGAGCCTGGCCGCGGCCCGCGCAACGGGAGCCCGCACCGTCGGCGTCGTTCCACACGAGGCCGAGGCCGCGATCTTGAAGGCGGCCGACCTGGCCGATGCCGTCGTGATCGCCGATGCGCGCGACCCGATCGCCCTACGCGATGCCGTGTTCGGTGCGGGTGGTCCGGCAAACGTCACCGTGGTGTGTGTGGATGTGCCCGGCTGCGAAGGGGGAGCGATCCTGTCCACCGCCGACCGCGGGACCGTGATCTTCTTCTCGATGGCGACGTCGTTCGCCGCCGCCGCTCTAGGCGCTGAAGGTCTGGCGGCAGATGTGCGACTGCTGATCGGCAACGGGTATGTCCCGGGTCACGCGGCGTACGCCCTGGAACTGCTGCGGACGAACTCAGGAGTTCGCGAGTTGTTCGAAGGGAGGCTCGAGTGAGTCCCCAACTCGAATTGGACCCGGAATCGGTCCGCACCGCCCGCGAATTGGCGGCGGTGGTCGGTCGCCCCATCGTCGAGATCGCCCACCAGCACACCACCGTGTCCGTCGAGCGAGCCACGCTGCGGCTGGCCGGGCTGGAAGGCGCCGATCCGGACGGTACGCCGTGGGTCAATCGCCTTGTTGACGCGGTTCGGGCGGACGTCGGACTCACCGGCGGTGTCAGCGGTCCCGTGTGGATGGCTCTCGCCAGCGGAGCTGCCGATAACCTCGCCGAACTTGCGAGTCGGGCGGCAACCGGCAGCGTTCGCTTCGTTGGCGCTGAAGAGACGACCGAAGCAGCGAAGGAGGCTGCTCGGCGGGCGGTTGGAGCCGGCATCCATCGACTCGACGCCCGTCGCGTCGAGCGCGAGCAACTCGTTGCAGACATCGGGGATGCGCCGAGCAAGCCCTGGATCTACCTGATCGTCGCCACTGGCGACATCTACGAAGACATTCCCCAGGCCCAGGCCGCGGCCCGTGCAGGTGCGGACGTGATTGCCGTGATCCGGTCGACCGGTCAGAGCCTGCTCGACTATGTGCCCGAGGGTGCCACTCGGGACGGATTCGCGGGCACCTATGCCACGCAGGAGAACTTCCGGTTGATGCGGGCGGCGCTGGACGAGACCAGTCGCGAGTTGGGGCGCTACGTCCGACTGACGAACTACGCATCCGGGCTGTGCATGCCGGAAATTGCCGCCCTTGCCGGCATGGAGCGGCTGGACATGATGCTCAACGACTCGATGTACGGCATCCTCTTCCGCGACATCAACCCGATCCGCACCTTTGTCGACCAGCGCTTCAGCCGCCAGATCCACGCCCGCGCCGGGATCATCATCAACACCGGCGAGGACAACTACCTCACGACCGCGGACGCCGTCGAGGCGGCCCACACCGTCACCACGTCGCAACTTCTCAATGAGTACTTCGCTAAAGAGGCGGGCCTCGAGAACTGGCAGTTGGGCCTCGGCCACGCCTTCGAGATCGACCCCGAGGTGCCGGAGTCGTTCCGGCTCGAGTTGGCGCACGCCATGCTGGCGCGGGCGCTGTTCCCCGATGCGCCGCTCAAGTGGATGCCGCCCACGCGGCACATGACCGGCGACATCTTCGGAGGCTACCTCCTGGACGGCTTCTTCAATCTGGCCGGGGCGTTGACCGGGCAGGGCATCCTGCTCGTCGGGATGATGACCGAGGCAGTGGTCACGCCCTGGATCTCAGACCGGGACCTGGCCCTGCGCAACGTGCGCTACGTGCTTCAGGCGGCCGGGGGACTGCATGAGGACTTCCGACCGGCGCCGGGCGGCTTCATCGACAAGCGGGCCAACGTCGTACTCCAGGAGGCGATCGAGTTGCTGAACGAGATCGCGGCGGACACGACGACCGATGACGCGCCACTGCTCAATGCGATCGCCGACGGAACCTTCGGCCTGATGAAGCGACCGGCGGACGCGGGCCGCGGTTTGGAAGGCGTGGCGAAGAAGTCATCGGCGTACTTCAACCCGGCGGTCGAATTGTTGGAGGGAATCCGATGAGCCAATCCGATCGCAACCCAGCTGAGCCGACGCCTGCGGGCATCGTGCGCCCGTACGGCGACACGACCGGCGACGGCATGGTGCAGATGTCGTTCACACTTCCCATTCCACACTCCAAACGCGCGGATGGTGCGGCGTTGCAACTGGCGCAGAAGATGGGCATGGAGCCGGCTCTGGTCGCGCATTCGCATCCGATCGGGGAATCGTTCACGTTCTTCGTCGTCTACGGACGGGTCAACCATCTCGTCGATCTCTCAGTGGTGGAGGTGGTCGAGCGCGACTATCCGTTGTTGACCCCTCACGACGTGAACCAGGCCGTCAAGCAGTCCCTGCGTCGCCGTCTCGTGGTGGTCGGGGCATGCATCGGCACGGACGCGCACACCGTCGGTATCGATGCGATCCTCAACATCAAGGGATTCGCGGGGGAGAAGGGGCTGGAGTACTACCGGGAATTGAAGGTGGTGAATCTCGGTGCCCAGGTCTCAGTCCCGGCTCTGGTGGAGCGTGCGCAGCAGGAGAAGGCGGACGCCGTGCTCGTCTCCCAGGTCGTCACCCAGCGAGACGCACACATGCTGAACACCCGAGAGATGTCCGCGGCCTTCCGAGAGGCCTATCCGGAGTCGAAGCGACCGCTGCTCGTCGTCGGTGGTCCCCGTTTCGGCGAGGGGATGGCCGAGGAACTGGGCGTGGATCGGATCTTCACCAGAGGCACGACGCCCAACGACGTCGCCAGCTATCTGGTGCATAGGCTCGTGTCATGAGGCTCCCGAGATGACGGCAACCGTCGGCACCCGCGTCGTCCACCGCCGGTACGTGCCCTATTCACACGCTCACTACGCCGGTGACCTGGTTGACGGCGCCTACGGTCTCGGCCTGTTCGGGGATGTCGCGACCGAGATGTGCATCGTCACCGATGGCGACGAAGGACTCTTCGCGTCGTACTCCGACGTGCAGTTCCTAGCGCCGGTGCGCGCCGGCGACGTCGTCGAGACCGTGGCCGAACTCGTCCGGGTGGGCACTCGCTCCCGTGAAATGGTCTTCACCCTGAGCGTCGTGGCCCGCGGAGCGGAGGCTGTCGACCAGACCGGGAGGGCCGACGTACTCGATCCTCCGATCATCGCAACCACTGCGCGCGGAACGGTTGTGGTCCCATAGGCGGTTGATCTCTCTGGGCTAACGTTGCCGCGTGCCACGTTCTCTGCTCGCTCGCTGCGCCCTTGCGTTGGCCGCCGGGGTAGCGACCTCGCTGGCTTTCGAACCGATGGCCCTGCCGTGGGTGATCGTGCCATCGATCGCCGTGCTCGTCCTGGTCACTCGTGACGTGTCGTTGCGTAGAGCGTGGATCCCGTCGTTGCTCTTCGGCATCGGGTTCCAGTTCTCACTGCTGGTGTGGATGCGCTCGGTCGGCACGGATGCCTACATCGTCTTGTCGCTGCTGGAATGTGCGTTCTTCGCTCCCCTGGGTGTGCTGCTGGCACTGGTGGGTCGCTTGCCGGCATGGCCGATCTGGTCGGCGGCGGCCTGGGTGGCCGTCGAGGAGTGGCGAAGTGGCTGGCCACTGGGCGGAATGCCCTGGGGCAGGCTGGCCTTTGCCTCGATCGACACCCCGCTGGCGGAACTGGATGCCCTATGTCGGCACCACGGGCGTGAGCTTCCTCTGGGCACTGCTCGGGACGACCCTGGCCTGGGTGCTGATCAACCTTCGCGCGCGGCCGGTGTTGTCGCTGGGACTGGTGGTCGGTGCCGCCGGTCTGGTTCTGGTGCCCACTCTGTTGCCCTACTCCCTGGCCGACCGTGGCGAGATCACCGTCGCTGCGGTCCAGGGGAACGTTCCCGGGGATGGCACCGATGTTCTCTTCGACCATCGCCAGGTCACCGCGAACCACGTGGAACTGACCGTGGCGCTGGCCCAGTCGGTCGCAAGCGGCGAGGTAGAGAAGCCCGCCTTCGTCGTGTGGCCCGAGAATTCCACGGCCGTCGACCCCTTCACGGATGAGGGCGTCAACGCGGCGATCAACAGCGCGAGTGCCGCGATTGACACGCCGATCCTCGTGGGCGGGATCGCCCAGGGGCCGCAAGAGGATCAGGTTCTCAATCAGGGGATCGTGTGGCTTCCCGGCACTGGGGGAGGGGATCGGTATGCCAAGCAGCATCCGGTCCCGTACGGCGAGTACATCCCGTGGCGCGACCAACTGCCGTTCACCGCGACCTTCGGGCAACTACGCGAGATCGGCCGCGACATGATGGCCGGCACCAGGTCGGAGCCGCTGGACGTCAACGGGATCCAGGTGGCCGACGCCATCTGCTTCGACGTCGTCTATGAGCGAGGCATCTATGACCAGGTCCGCGCCGGGGCCGACATCGTCGTCGTGCAGACCAGCAACGCGATCTACTCCCAGACCCACCAGCTCGAGCAGCAGTTCGCCGTCTCCCGTCTGCGCGCCCTCGAAACCGGGAAGCACGTGGTCGTGGCGGCGATCAACGGCACTTCGGGCATCATCGCCCCGGATGGATCGGTGCTCCAGACCGCTCCCATCCGAACCCAGGCGACGTTGATCGACACCGTCTCACTCAATCCAGGCACTCCGCCGGGCATTCTGATCGGCCCCGTGGTGGCGTGGCTCTGCATCGGCGCGACGTGCCTGGGATCCCTGTGGGCACTCGCCCGATCCCGGGGCCGCTCAAGCCAGCGGGTTGGGAAGACTCGCGTATCGTCAACGGTGTGAGTTCACGGGATTCTGCGCCCCCGCATCGGGCTGAGTCAGAGTTTGGTCGCGCGGTCATCGTCTTGCCGACGTACAACGAGATCGAGAATCTCTCCTGGATCATCGGTCGACTTCGTTCCGCGGCACCCGACTTCGATGTCCTGATCGTGGATGACAACTCCCCGGACGGAACTGGCCGGTTGGCCGACGAACTCGCCTCGAGAGACGCAGCGATCAAGGTGCTTCATCGCAGCGGCAAGGCCGGATTGGGAGCGGCGTACCTTGCCGGGTTCAAGCACGTGCTCGACGAGGGATACGACGTGATCGGCGAGATGGATGCCGACGGATCTCACCAACCCGAACAACTGCATCGTCTGCTCACCGGGTTGGAGTCGGCGGATCTCGTGATCGGCTCCCGCTGGATTGCCGGTGGGTCCGTGGTCAACTGGCCGCTATCGAGACGTTTGCTCTCACGAGGCGGCAACCTCTACGTCCGCGGCCTGTTGGGTATTCACGTGCGCGACTCGACGGCCGGGTTCAGACTCTTCCGGCGTACGACGTTGGAAAGGCTCGATCTGGAATCGGTGGCATCGACCGGCTACGTCTTCCAAGCGGATATGGCCTGGCGTGCCGTGCAAGCCGGTTTGCGCGTGGTCGAGGTGCCGATCGAGTTCGTAGAGCGGCAGCGGGGAGAGTCGAAGATGAGCCCCGATGTCGCGATCGAATCCCTGCGACGGATCACCCGGTGGGGGCTCAGTGAGCGAAGAGCGCAGTTGGAACGGGTACTCAAGTCTCAGCCCAGAATTCGCCGGGCCAAAGTGGAGCAGAGCTGATGGCGACGCGTCGGAGGCGAGTGCCCGGTTGGCTGCTGTTCGTCGCCTTCCTGGTCGTCCCTCTCATCGAGATCTACGTCATCATCCAGGTGGGCCAGGTGATCGGCGCCTGGTGGACGATCCTGTTGCTCATCCTCGACAGCCTGTTCGGCGCCTGGTTGATCAAGCGTGAGGGGGGTCGGGCGTGGACCGCCCTGAACTCGTCATTTGAGAGCGGCCGGATGCCCGCCAAGGAGTTGGCCGACGGGGCTTTGATCCTCATCGGCGGCACCCTGATGCTGACGCCCGGCTTCGTGACCGACGCAATCGGCATCTTGATGATCCTGCCGTTCACGCGCCCGTTCTTCCGGCGTTTGCTGAGTGGGTTCGCCGCTGCCCGGATCACGACGGTGGTCGCCGGTGCCCAGGTGAATGGGATGCGGGTCAATGGGATGGGGGCCGACTCTGGGCAGGCGAACAACCGCCCCGGACCCGGATCCGATGGATCCGTCGTCCAGGGCGAAGTGCTCAACGAGGATTAGCTCGCCAAGAGGTCAGCCAGTCTTGACGCGCTTCTTCGCATTGGCGCGGTGTAGATGGGCGGGCCCGATCTCGCCGCCACGCAGCAGCGCGAGACGTTCGCTCAGGATGTCCTCGAGTTCGACGACGGAACGTCGCTCGAGCAACATGTCCCAGTGCGTGCGGACGGGCTTCTCAACCTTGACCTCGGGCAGGATGCCGTCGGTGCTCAGGGACTGAGCGCCACAACGCGGGCATTCCCAGTAGGCCGGGACCTCTGCTTCGATGGACATAGTGATTTCGAAGACGTGGTCCTGCGGGCACTTGTAACCGACTTGCTGACGTGCCGCGAACTCGATGCCGCGCTCGTCTTCAAAGCTCTGGCCGCCGAGTCGAGCACCACGTAAGGTGCGCTCTGCCATGACATAACCTCCACAAAATGGTTTCCCCCGGTTCAGTACCCAGGTTGTTGCAAATGAGACGGATCTCCGCGTTATTCATGACGCGAATCGTCAAGATTGATTCGGCAACGAACGAACCCCTTGTCCTTGTCAACGAACAAGTCCGGTCCATGATTCCTTAAATGACCACCGGTTGCGCATTCCCCGCGTCACTGATGCCCTTGGCCGTGTCGACTCTGAGCAGGAACACACCACCGATGATGAAGAAGATGATCAGGGCGAACACCGCCGGGCGATAGGAACCCGTCACCTGGTAGACGACACCGAAGAGCAGGGTGCCGAACCAGGACGTGCCCCGGTCTATCGCGTGATAGAAACTGAAGAACTCGGCCTCCTTCCCGTGCGGGATGAACAGCGAGAAGTAGGACCGGGAGAGGGCCTGGGTTCCGCCGAGGACGATGCCGATCCCCACGGCCAACAGGAAGAACGGCACGATCTGCTTCTCGGGGAGGACCAGCGCGACGGTCACGATCACCATCCAGCCGGTCAGCCCGGCGAGGATCGTGCGTTTGGCGCCGTACTTCGCCGCCATCCGGCCGAATAGCAGCGCACCTCCGAAAGCCACGAATTGAACGATCAGGATGGTGCCGATGAGCACCGACTGCCCGAAGCCGAGTTCCTCAGCGCCGTAGGTCGACGAGGCGTAGATGACCGTTTGGATGCCGTCGTTGAAGAAGAGATAGGCGATCAGGAACGTGATGGCGACCGGAAACTGCCGCATCTCGCGCAACGTCTGCGCGAGTTGGCTGAAACTCTGTCGAACGAGGCCGCCATCGAGCGGCGCGTTGTCGGGGGGTGGCTGCGGGCTGAGCCGCAGATAGGGGATGAACGTGAATCCCGCCCACCAGATGGCTGCCGACAGCATGCTCAGTCGCACCGCGAGGCCCTCAGTCAGACCGAACGAGTCGTGGAAGAGGAAGACGACGAGGTTCAGGAGCAGCAGGATGCCGCTGCCGAGGTAGCCGAACGCCCACCCGCGGGAGGAGACCCGGTCACGCTCACTCTCCAACGAGATGTCCGGCAGGATCGAGTCGTTCACGACCAGCGAACCCGCGATGCAGAGGTTGGCACCGATCGCGGCCACGGCGCCGATCTGCCAGTTGTCCCCCTTGCAGAAGACGAGCAGGGAAGCAAAACCGGCTCCGGTCCAGGCAAATGCGGCAAGCAGTCCCTTCTTGTTCCCGCTCCGGTCGATGAAGGCTCCCAGCGGCGGAAGCAGTAGAGCCGACAAGATGGTCGAGAAGGTCACGAGATAGAACGGCAGCGATCCTGGTGCGACGGAGACGCCCAGCACACTGATCCGGTCGTTGACCGCGGCGTTCTCGGCGATATTGATGATGTACGGCGCAAAGAGCACCGTCGCCACGGTGGTGAAGTACGCGCTGTTGGCCCAGTCGTACCAATACCAGGCTCGCTGGTCACTCGCCCGGATCAGCGGGGTGAGATCGGCAATCCCTGTGGTGGACTCTGCAGGGTTGGACTCTGGGTTGGATTCTTCTGGATTCGAAGCTTCTGGGCTCATGCCGGCTGCCTCCACAGCTGGCGCTCACCCAACACGTCCTTGAGCACGTCCGTCTGATCGGAGATCAACCCGTCAACACCCCGATCCAGCAGCATGCGCATCTCCACCGGGTCATCGATGGTCCAGATGTGCACCTGCTTCCCGGCGGCGTGCGCGCGCCGGACGAAACCGGGTGTGGCCAAGGTCAGCCACCGCTTCTTGAGCGGAATCTGGAGCGCCTGAAGCTGGCGGCCGGTGACGAGATCTGCCAACCAGCCGCTCGGCAGGAGCCGGAAAGCGGCAACCTCGAGTGGTGCGGCCGATGTGGCGACTCGACCTTTGGAGAGCCGACGGAACCTCCGCAGCCGTGGCCAGGAGAACGAGCCGACGAGCACTCGGTCCCAGGACTCGGTGGCGTCGATCAGGTCCACCAGTGGTCCTACGGCACCGTCCGACTTGAGGTCGATGTTGAAGCGAGCTTCGGGCAGGGCTTCCAGGAGCTCCAGCATCGTCGGGATGTGGTGATGATCGCGGATCCGTGCCGTCAAGACTTCGGCGTAGGTCAACTCATCGATGGCTCCATGCCCATCCGTGACGCGATCCAATCTGTCGTCATGGAAGGCGATCAGGACGCCGTCACGGGTCGCGTGCACGTCGGTCTCGAGGTAGACGTAGCCAAGGCCCGCGGCCTGTCGGAACGCGGAGAGCGTGTTCTCGATGCCGACATTCGCAGCATTCAACGCACCACCGCGGTGCGCCATCGCGATGACCTTTCCCGGTGGACCGTCATCGAGGAATCGGAATCCGCTCTTGCGGGGAAGTCTCCGGGCTGGCGGATTGGTCACACGGGCAGTATCTCCTGACGAGCGATTGGTGGTCATCAGCACAGCATCGTGTCTGGTGCCGCATCTCACATCGGCGCGGATACTTAGAAGTCGCCCACGCGCGGCGTACCGTCGACACATGAGCGGAATGAGTTGCCCTCGCTGTGGTCAGGCCCTTCAGGAGGCGTCGCTGCATGGTGCGCGCGTCTGGCAATGCACAGAGAACGACGATGGCGTGTTCCTGGATCGTTCCCAGTTGGGCAGCCTCATCGAGGCCGAGCACGACTGGCACACGAACGCGGGCCAGCACACGGCGCCGATGCCTCGGATAACCCCGGATATGACGGCTCCGCCTGCTCCTGCGCCACGGGCCCGGGCGTGGGTCGAGACACTCTTCTAGATGTCCCGAAACGCCTCGATATTGGCGCCGAGCAGATTGAGCCGCTCGGCCAGATCCTCATAGCCGCGATGGATGACGTACGTCGAGCGCAGCACTGAGGTGCCCTTGGCGGCCAACATGGCGAGCAGGATCACGACGGCGGGTCTCAGCGCGGGCGGACAGACGATCTCGGTGCCAGACCAATGGGTGGGCCCTTCGATCATCACCCGGTGTGGATCGAGGAGTTTGACCTGGGCGCCCAGTTTGTTGAGTTCGACCAAGTAGATCGCTCGGTTCTCGTAGACCCAGTCGTGCAGCAGTGTGTGGCCCTCCGCGACGGCGGCGATCACCGCGAAGAACGGCAGGTTGTCGATGTTGAGCCCGGGGAACGGCATCGGGTGCACCTTGTCGTGCGGCGCCTTCAGCGCTGAGGGCTGCGTGGTGATGTCGACCAGGCGGGTCTTGCCGTTGAGGGCGTCGTACTCCTCTGAGCGGTGGTATTCGAAGCCCATCTCCTCCAGCAACGCCAACTCGATCTCGAGGAACTCGATCGGGACCCGACGAATGGTGATCGAGGATTCGGTGACGATGGCGGCTGCGAGCAGGGACATCGCTTCGATGGGATCCTCGCTCGGCGCGTAGTCCACGTCCACATCGATCTCCGCCACGCCAGTGACCCTGAGCGTGGTTGTGCCGACACCCTCGACGGTGACGCCCAGTTTCTGCAGATAGAAGCAGAGGTCCTGAACCATGTAGTTCGACGATGCATTGCGAATCACGGTCGTGCCGGGATGCAACGCTGCCGCCATCAGGGCATTCTCGGTGACGGTGTCGCCGCGCTCAGTGAGCACGATCGGACGCCCTGGGGTTGTCTTGACGTCCACCGTCGCGTGATAGAAGCCATCGTGAGCGATCACGCTCAGACCGAACGGCCGCAGGGCTGACATGTGGGGCTCAACGGTCCGAGTGCCCAGGTTGCACCCACCGGCGTACGGCAAGTCGAAGGTCTCCGCGCGGTGGAGGAGTGGTCCCAGGAACATCAGCACCGAACGGGTGCGACGGGCGGCCTCTTCATCGATCCGGCTGAGGTCAAGGTTTGCGGGCGGGATGATCTCGAGGTCGTTGTCCGAGTTGAGCCACCTGGTCTCGACCCCAAGACTGGCGAGCACCTCGAGGAGGCGATTGACCTCCTCGATCCGGGCCACCTTGCGCAGCGTCGTACGCCCCCGGTTGAGGAGGGAGGCGCACAGCAGGGCCACGCCCGCGTTCTTTGAGGTCTTGACGTCGATGCTCCCCGCCAATTTCGTCGGGCCGGTGACGCGAAGGTGGGTTGGGCCAGCGCCGAGGGCCACGATCTCGGAGTCCAGCGCCGCACCGATTCGCTCGACCATCTCCAGCGAGAGGTTCTGATGACCCTTCTCGATGCGGTTGATGGCGCTTTGAGAAGTGTTCAGGAGGTCGGCGAGTTGTTGTTGGGTCAGACCGCGATGCTTGCGGGCGTCACGGATGATATTGCCGATGCGTCCCTTGTATCCCTCAGTCATGGCGACCACGTTATCTCAGATATGAGATATGACAACTCCGGGAGGTACGACGCCGGGGGAGCGGGTAGCGTGCGTGCCAAGCGCTGGGAGGAAGGGGATCGGAGTGGCTGGATTCGAGACGGTTGACGAGTACGTCGCCGCGCAGCCGTCCACGGTGCAGGAACTGTTGAACCGGCTCCGTCAGATCGGGCTCGAAGTCGTGCCAGGTGGTGTCGAGGCGATCAGCTATCAGATCCCGACCATCAAGCGCGACGGCATCAACATCGTGCACTTCGCGGCTTGGAAGAAGCACCTGGCCATCTATCCGACGCCCGAGGGGACGACGCGTTCGACCAGACACTGCAGCCGTACGCCGCGGGAAAGGGCACCCTTCAGTTCAAGTACGCAGACCCCATGCCGTACGACCTCATCACCGATGTGATCACGCGACTGGCGGCAGTGCGTTAGCTCGCACCCACCACCCCTTTCATGTTCAGGGGGTCACATAGTGCGGGCCGATTCGCGCAGAACAGTCTGCCGATCGATCGCGATGCGGGCGAGTCAGCGCTGTGCAGTCGCTCAGCTGTTTGAGCAACCGAGTCGGCAAGGGCCGGGCCGCGGTGAGCGATCGCGCGAAGGCCATGCTGATGGACTTCGTGACGTACTTGCGCTCGTCAGTGGACTCCCGTTCAACGAGTTCCAGCGCGTCGTGGAACTGAGCGTCGGTTGCCGCTTTGTCGTGAAGGGCAAGACTCCAGAGCAGCGCGAAGGACGCACGCTTCTGGAATTCGCCCTCGGCTCTGGACCATTCGTGGACCTTGTCCCAGGCATACGGCGTACGGTCGAAGAGGTTGAAGCAGACGGTGTCGACGATCGCCCAGTTGTCGAACTCGTCGCACCACCGGTCCATCTGCTCGGCGGTGACCGGCGCCGGATCGTCGACCATCGCCGCGACGCTGCGAGCCTCGTACCAACCGGATGCCCACAACTCCGCAGCCAATCCATGGTTGGTGCCGAGTTGCTTTGCCGAGTTCCTTCATCTGCTTCATCGGTACGCCGAAAGCGTGGGGGGTGTGGATGCCGTACTTCGGTCCCATGTCGGCGCGGACTGACTCCGAGCCCTGTTCGCGAAGCCAGGCGACCGCCTGATCGGCCGACGAAACGTCAGTGATGGGCGCGGACTTCACGGTCCGTTCCTACCACTAGCCCTTCACTAGGCTGGGACCATGAACGGTTCCGTCGACGAACAGCGCCTGCGTGATCTCGCGCTGTTGCGGCGTGTCCGCGACCGGATCGACCGCGAATATGCCCAGCCGTTGAACGTCGAGGCGCTGGCTCGCGGCGTACACATGTCCGCTGGGCACCTGAGCCGTCAGTTCCGCCTGGCCTACGGCGAGCCGCCGTACACCTATCTGATGACGCGGCGCATCGAGCGTGCGATGACCCTGCTTCGTCGTGGCGATCTTTCCGTGACCGAGGTCTGCTTCGCGGTCGGGTGCTCGTCGCTCGGCACGTTCAGCACTCGCTTCACCGAGTTGGTGGGGGTCTCACCCAGCAACTATCGGGAGCAGAATGCGGGAGTCAACGTAGAGATGCCGTCGTGTGTGACGAAACAGGTAACTCGACCGATCAGGACTCCATCGATCAGGAATCAAGAAGCACCCACGACGCAGGCCCAACTAGCCTGACTCCATGATCACCATTGCCTCGAGTTTCCTCCCGCACACCGATCCAGATGCGTCCTTGGAGTTCTACCGCGACGTTCTCGGCTTTGAGGTCCGTCTGGACGTCGGATACGAAAACATGCGGTGGATCACGGTCGGCCCGGCCGACCAACCCGACACTGCCATCGTGCTGCACCCGCCAGCAGTGGATCCGGGCATCACGGACGAGGAACGGGCGACGATCGCCGAGATGATGGCCAAGGGGACCTACGCCACGATCATCTTGTCAACGGCCGACCTGAACGGGGTCTTCGAACGCGTCGAGGCCACGGGCGCCGAGGTCATCCAGGAGCCCACGGACCAGCCATACGGCGTACGCGACTGCGCGTTCCGTGACCCGGCCGGCAACCACGTCCGCATCAACCAGGTGGGCTGAGTATGCACAACGCTGACAGCCACGACCTGATCCGAGTCGTCGGTGCCCGCGTCAACAACCTCAAAGATGTCAGCATCGAGATTCCCAAACGGCGGTTGACGGTGTTCACGGGCGTCTCCGGCTCCGGCAAGAGTTCCCTTGTGTTCGGCACGATCGCAGCCGAGTCCCAGCGGCTCATCAACGAGACCTACAGCAGTTTCGTGCAGGGCTTCATGCCGACCTTGGCCCGTCCCGAGGTCGACGTGATGGATGGTCTGACGACCGCGATCCTGGTCGACCAACAACGGATGGGCGCCGACCCTCGGTCCACGGTCGGCACGGCAACGGACGCCAATGCGATGCTGCGCATCCTCTTCAGCCGGCTGGGGCAGCCGCACATCGGTTCGGCCCAGGCGTTCTCGTTCAACGTCGCATCGATCTCGGGTGCAGGCGCTGTGACGATTGAGAAGGGCGGTGTCGCGACCAAGGAGCGCCGCAGTTTCAGCATCACAGGTGGGATGTGCCCGCGCTGCGAAGGGCGCGGTTCTGTCTCTGACATCGACCTGACTGCGCTGTACGACGACAGTCTTTCTCTCAACGAGGGTGCACTGACGATCCCGGGCTACAGCATGGAGGGGTGGTACGGCCGGATCTACAAGGGCTGCGGCTACTTCGATCCGGACAAGCCGATCAACAAGTTCACGAAGCGGGAACTCCAGGACCTGCTCTATCGCGAGCCGACCAAGATCAAGGTCGAGGGCATCAACCTCACCTACTCCGGGCTGATCCCGCAGATCAAGAAGTCCTTCCTTGCCAAGGACGTCGACGCGATGCAGCCGCACATCCGGGCCTTCGTCGAACGCGCGGTCACGTTCCAGACCTGCCCCGACTGCGACGGCACCCGGCTCAGCGAGGGTGCTCGGTCCTCGAAGATCAAGGGAATCAGCATCGCGGACGCCTGCAAGATGCAGATCAGCGACCTGGCCCAGTGGGCTCGCGATCTGGATGAGCCTTCGGTTGCGCCCCTGCTGGTGAACCTGAAGCGAACGCTCGACTCCTTCGTGGAGATCGGGTTGGGCTATCTCAGCCTCGATCGTCCGGCGGGAACGCTATCCGGGGGAGAGGCCCAGCGAACCAAGATGATCCGCCACCTTGGTTCGTCGCTCACGGACATCACCTATGTGTTCGACGAGCCATCGATCGGGCTGCATCCGCACGACATCCAGCGGATGAACGACCTGCTGATCCAACTCCGCGACAAGGGCAACACCGTCCTGGTCGTGGAACACAAGCCCGAAGTCATCGCTATCGGCGACCATGCGGTGGATCTCGGTCCTGGTGCCGGACCGGCCGGTGGGGAAGTGGTGTTCGAGGGGAGTGTGGCCGAGCTGAGGGCCAGCGACACGATCACTGGGCGACACCTGGACGATCGCGCGCAGTTGAAGGAATCCGTTCGTACGGCGTCGGGCGCGCTGGAGGTCCGCGGAGCTTCGACGAACAACCTCCGCGACGTCGATGTCGACATTCCACTCGGGGTCTTGGTCGTTCTGACCGGGGTCGCCGGTTCGGGCAAGAGCTCCCTGATCACCGGCTCGGTCTCCACGCGCGATGGCGTCGTAACGGTCGATCAGGGTGCGATCAAGGGGTCCCGCCGCAGCAACCCCGCGACGTACACCGGACTGCTCGAGCCGATCCGCAAGGCCTTCGCCAAGGCCAACGGCGTGAAACCGGCGCTCTTCAGCGCCAATTCCGAGGGCGCCTGCCCGACTTGCAACGGCGCGGGCGTCATCTATACGGACCTCGCGGTGATGGCCGGCGTCGCCACCACATGCGAGGAGTGTGAGGGAAAGCGCTTCCAGGCTGATGTCCTCGACTACAAGTTCGGCGGCAAGGACATCAGTGAAGTGCTCGGCGATGCCCGTCGCGGAGGCCGAAGAGTTCTTCGGCGACGGCGAGGCGAAGACGCCGGCCGCACACAGGATCTTGAGTCGACTCAACGACGTGGGACTGGGGTACCTCACGATCGGCCAACCGCTCACGACTCTGTCGGGCGGTGAGCGTCAACGCCTGAAGTTGGCGATCGCGATGGCCGAGAAGGGTGAGATCTACGTCCTGGACGAGCCCACGACCGGCCTCCACCTGGCCAATGTCGAGCAGTTGCTAGGGCTCCTGGATCGTCTGGTCGACGCGGGTAAGTCGGTCATCGTCATCGAGCATCATCAGGCCGTGATGGCGCATGCTGACTGGATCATCGACATCGGGCCGGGCGCAGGTCACGACGGCGGCAACATCGTCTTCGAAGGCTCACCCGCCGACCTCGTCGCCAAGCAGGCCACCCTGACGGGTGAGCACCTCGCGGCGTACGTCGGCACGTGATTGCCGTCTTAGGGGAGAGCGACGTCGGTTTGTGAGAAGTCATTGCCTTTGAAAAGCAATGTTTCACCTGAGGACTTGGCCAGCGCGTACGAGAAGCAATCTCCCAGATTCAAGCCAGCGGGGTGCCGTCCCTTCCCGAATCGCTTCCAGGCCGCGAAGGCGAGGGAAGCCTGGGTTTGGTCGACGGTCGCCACGCGTGCTGCCACACCAGATAGGAGCAGACCAAGATCGCGCGTTGCATCCGGCCCCTGCCGTGACTCGAGAACGATTGAGGACTCCACGACGCTCACCGCACTGACACGCACGGGCCCGACCGAGGCAGTCAGCGTGGCGAGGATCGACTCGGCTTCGGGCTCGCCGAGCACGATGGCCACAAGCGCCGAGGAATCGACAACCATCAGCTGGGTAGTCCCAAGTCGTCGTACCCAAGGATTTCTTCAACCGACCGGGCATCGAGTGTCTCTCGAGCTCGACCCCGCTCGATGATTGCACGTAGGTCTTCCGCAGGTGCTGCCGTTCGTTGAGCCCGCACACGGGCCAGCCGCTCCTCAATCGCGATGCGGGCGGCCGTGGTGATGGACTCCCCAGTCTCCTGGGCGAGGGCGCGTGCGAGCGCATCCGTCTCGGGGTCTTTGATGTTAAGGCTCATCAAGGAAGACTATCATCGTCCTTTCTGTATCACGCGGAAGAAATCGTGAGCTCACCAATGCTTCCAAGCTCGCTTCCGCTAAGTAGCCCGCTTGCCAAGCGGTCAGTGCCAGTTCGAGATGCTGAGGTCATCCGGCTCGGGGGAGCCGATTCCCGTTTCGACGAGTTCCTTAAGGCTGAGGAGGTATGTCGCCCACTTGGTGCTGCAGTGATACATGAACTCCACGGGTTCAGTCCATCCCTCGTGAGCGAACAGCACGATGGCGTAGTCATCGTCCTGTTTGAGGTCGAAGCGCACCGTTGTGCCGATCCACTCCGGCGGTCCGTCGGTCACTTCCCAGACGACGCTCTTGCCTGGCACCGATTCGCGAACCTTCATGTCAAACCCGCCGGGTGCGAATCGGAACTCCAAACTGCCGCCGACCTCGGCGTCGCCCTTCGTATCCCTTGTCCACCAACCGGATAGACCTTCGATTGTCGTGAGGGCTACATAGACGTCGTCCACCGACTTCGACTGCATGCCGACCCTGTGCAGAATGTCCACCATTTCAGTTCTCCTTCTGGTGATTCTGTTGGATCGCCTCGGCGATCGACTTGATGCGACGCAACCGGGCGTCCCACGTTGCACTGACATCGGTCAGTTGAGTGACGGCACGTGCGAGTTGGTCTTCATCCACGGCGTACCGCCTTTCACGTCCGGCCGGCGTGACGTGCACGAGTCCGACGCGGTCCAGAACAATGAGGTGCTTCGTGACCGCCTGGCGTGTCACCGGAAGCTCCGCGCTGAGCGTTGTGGCTGTGCCGCCACCGGTGGCGAGCAGGAGATCCAACATTCGACGGCGGTTCGGATCTCCAATCGCAGACCAGAGATCGTCGTCGATGGCGACGCTCATGGAGTCGCCACCAGCCGCGCGACGTATGCGGCGAGGCTCGGCACGAAGAGGTCCCAGCCGTTCGAGTGATCGGCGTACGCCGCCTCGAGTACGGCAGCGTCCCAGCCCTTTTCCCGGAAGCCGCTCTCGGTCATCCGGATCATGGTCCCGGTCCCCGAGCGGGTCATTTCGAATCTCACCAGCAGTGAATTCGTCGCCGTTGCCACGTCTGCACCTTCGTAGACCCATCTGAACGAGAACAAATGTGGGGGATTCGCATCGACGACGGTAAGAGCTTCGATGTGCGGCTCCGGAGTGTCCCTGCCCCAGGCGAGCTCGGAAACGGCTCCGGGTGTCGGCGACAGATCGGTCTCCGCGCCGTTCCACCACTCCTTGATGTGCTCTGGGCTACTGACGACGTCGAAGACGACCTCGGCCGACGCTTCGACGTAGATCTCGCGGTCGATTGTGGCGAATTCCATGGGCTTCTCGCTTTCTGCAACGTTTGGTTGCACATCACGATAGACCAGGGATCACTGATACGCAACCATAGGTTGCGTTCAAGCTCAGGTTACCGTGTCGGAGATACTCTCGACGCCGATTAGGCCGGAGTGGATCGTGCTACGAAAACGCGTCATCCTGGTAGTTGCAGGTCTGGTCCTACTTGCCCTGGCCGTCTGGGCGATCTTGGTGTTCAATGCGGGCGAAACCGATTCAGCAACGAGACCACCAGGGCGTGTGAACGGGATCGACGGCCCGGTCGCACTCCCAATGAGTGGGGTCGGCCAATGCCTGCCGTGCGGCTAGGCCTATCGCCGATAAGATATATTATGTCAATTAGGACTCACGCAGGCACCGATATTCACGCAGCGGCCCTCCCCTCGGCATAGAGCGACGGATCGCCCGTTCTTGTCTGCGCTGCGCTAGGCCGGACGTACTCCGATAACCATCAGCAGATCAGCGCGCAATATCCACGTCCTGGTTGAGGCATGGATCAAGTGAGCGCCGTTCTCGGAGCGCTCCACCGCAGGATCAGCAACGATGTCGCCTCGCAGCGCTTGGCGCAGGAAGTTCTCGACCTCGCTTTCCTCGCCCGCGGTCCCCATCATCTTGACGCCCCGCGAAAAGGCTGAGCGTGTGAGATAGATGGCCTCGAGGTCGATCAAGGCAAGAATCTGCTCCGGCGGCTCTACTGAGATCGGCTCGGACTCTGCTGGCGGTGGGACGGCCTTACTCGCTCGCTTGCCGAACCGCGACCGCACGCCCGCCTTGAACTGCGACCAGGTGCGCTCGCGGTGCACGGTCGAGTAGCTGGTCACGGCATCCCGATCAGGGCTCAGCACGATCTCGTATCCATCCCGGGCGAGGGCGAGGAAGCCACCGCTCGACTGGTGTCCGATGGCACGTAGCGAGAAGTCCTCCAGCATCGCGAGAATCTCCGTTTCGGCCGCGACGCGGTCGCCGCCGTGATGGAAGAGGAATCCTTCGACGGCTCGCTGAGTCACGAAGACCTCGTCCACCTGGTCAAAGACAACTCCCTCCGGGCGAGGCGAGGCGGCCTTGGCGATGTGGCTCCGAGTCCCCCTGGGCGCACCGAGGCTTTCAGGTGCGTTGGACGCGGAGCGGCGTAGGAACCCGTCGCAGCCAGGCTGGCGACACCAACCGTCCGCATTGTCCGTCGTGTTCTGGCACCGATCTCCGTCGCTCCTGAACCGCTCACAGATCGTCTGGCGGGTTGCGAACTCCACGGGGCAGGTTACCTCGATTCACTAGCCGCCGAGCCGCCCCTTGTCTCTTGCGCCCCTATATCGATCTAGATAGAGTTAGCGTCGTGAAGAGACTTCGTCGCCCGTCGGCGCAGACAACCGCTGTTCTGCATGCGCTGGACGATCAGTCACCGGACTGGAGCCATGGGTACGACCTTTGTCGTTCACTCGGACTCACGGCCGGCACGGTCTACCCGATCTTGATTCGCCTGGCCGAGAGAGGCGTCGTCGAAACCGCTTGGGAGACCGATCCGCCGCGGGGCCGTCCCCCGCGTCACCTCTATCGACTGTCCGCAGACGGCGCCGAGTTCGTCGCAAGCCTCAAGACATTCGTTGCGTCGGGTGCTGCGGTCATGCCGTCTCCCCGCGGACCTGTCCTGGGAGCGGCGGGAGCATGAGTCACCGGCGGAGGGACGGGGCCGAACGGCTTCTAGCGATCGCCACGGTCGGTCTGCCCGCCAGCCGATCCGAGTGGGGCACGGCGATGCGTGCCGAGCTCGCTTCGATTGACGAACCCCAAGCCAGGCGGAGCTTCGCTCGGAGCAGCGCGCCGGTGGCTTTCAAGCGCGGCCTGGGCATCCACATCGGCTTCGGACTGCTCGCAGGCGTCTTCGTCGCGGCGATCGTCCTGACCGCATCACGGCTGCAATTGGCGAACGGCGGCCCTGGTCTCCTGCCCGTGACCGTGCCGCTGCCCGCACTGGTCCTGATGCTGCTCGCTCTTGTCTCCGCCGGGCTCTCCCGATCATTTCGCTTCGGCTTGCAGACCGGCGCTGTCGCTCTCGTGGTCGGCTCTGCCGTCCTGTTCGCGGTTCTCGCAACCGAGGGAATGGTCTGGATGGATAGTCGAGGAGTGTTCATCCTTGACGGCGATCCACCTACGGGCGTCGTCGACACGCAAGCCGTTGTCTTCGACGTGTTCACCACAGGAATGTGGGTTGGTCACGCCATCGTTTGGGTCCTAGCGGTCCTGATTGGCGCCGCGCTGGGAGCGTTGATTCGCGAGCACCGCTCCCCCACGACCTCCTGAGCAGTCGGAACTGGACGCTCAGCGAGAGCCAGCGGCAACCGGGTGTCGGTCCTCGTAGTCCTGCTGCGGACCCGGGACGACGTGTGTTCGCGCTCGGACGACGGGGACGAACAGCGACACGAGAGCAGCCAGTGTCGAGGTGACGATCAGAACCGTGAAACCGTTGGTGTAGCCGGCCTCCGAAGGGTAACCATCGGGCCCGGCACCAGCGGTGATGACGCTGGCCAGGACTGCTCCTCCTAGGGCGCCGCCCACCGTCCGGATGTTGGCGTTCATGCCACTCGCGACTCCTGTCTGCGTTTGAGGTACGGCGTCGACGACCAGGTTGGACATCGCCGCGAACGCGAGACCGAAGGCAAACCCGAAAATCGTGGATTCAATGACGACCTGCCACAGGTGGTCATGGAGCATTGTGATTCCGAGGACACCAAGCGCGGTCAGCGTGGCGCCAGCCACCAGCACCGCCTTGGATCCGTAGCGGGCGGTTAGCCGACCTGACAGAAGTCCGGCAACGAACGTCGCGACCGTTTGCGGCAGGAGTAGCAGGCCCGATTCTGTGACAGAAACACCGAACCCGTAGCCGGTGACTGTGGGCGTCTGAAGGAATTGAGGAAGGAAGGCGAACATCGAGTACATGCCCATACCGAACAGCAGAGCGACGAGGTTGACCGTCCAGACCGTCGGGATCCGCATCATCCGCATGTCCACGAGTGGCACCTGGCTTCGAGTCTCGGCCAACACCCAGGCAACAAGGAACACCGCGGCGGAAATAAACAGGCCGATGGTGAGTGGCGACGACCAGCCCCAGACGTGCCCCTGGCTCACGGGCAGCAGGAGTGAGACGAGCCAGGCGGACATCAGCACCGCGCTACGGACGTTGATCCTGCCGGGGATCCTCTCCGGCGATTCAGGCACCCAGACCGCAGCGGCGACGGCCGCGATCAAGGTCATCACCATAGGCAGCCAGAACAGCCAGTGATAACTCAACGCCGAGACCAACGGTCCAGCGACAACGAGGCCGACCCCTCCCCCGACAGCCAGCAGTGCGGCCGACGTACCCACCGCCCCAGCGACCTTGTCGCGGGGGAACTCGTCGCGAATGATGCCGAAAGTCAGCGGGAGTACGCCGCCACCGACGCCCTGGACAATTCGCGCAAAGATGAGAATGCCGATCGTGGGCGCCAGGGCGGCAATCAAAGACCCGACTGCGAGAGCACCAAGCGCGAAGACGAGCATCCGCTCCTTGCCGACCTTGTCGCCGATTCGCCCGATGATGGGCGTGAAGACGGAAGCCGAGACCAGGTAGGCGGTGAGCACCCAGGTGACCGTGGCCTGGTCGGTGTCGAGAGCACCCTCGATCGTCGGCAGGACGGGATTGACCATCGACTGAAGCAGCGAGAAGGCGAACACCCCAACGCAGAGGACCGCATACGTCACTCGGTAGTCGGTCCTGCGGTCCGTGCGCGCCATCGGTCTGCCCTTCCTCGTGTGCTTGTTGGTCGCCGAACCACATCGGTGGAGCCAGGCGCCCTTGGTGAACCGCCAACCGACCCGAGGCATTCCCCGACCGCTACGGTCAGACCATGAGCGAGAATCAGATGTTGGTCCTGAACCGTGCCGATCTCGAGAGCCTCCGCCTGACGTGGGCGGAGATCATCGACGTCCTCGATGACGCCTTCAGCCAGAAGGCGCGCGGACTGGTCCAGAACCCGCCAAAACCGAAGGTTGCATCACGCGATGACTCCTTCATCCACGCCATGCCGGCATATCTGGGTGGGTCGGATCGAATCGGCATCAAGTGGGTCTCGGGCTACGAGCAGAACCACTCGAAAGGGCTCCCCTACATCTACGGCTCGGTGATCATGAACGACGCCGAGACCGGTCGACCCATCGCCCTGATCGACGGTGGTTGGATCACCGAGATGCGCACGCCGGGCGTCTCCGGTGTGACGATGCGTCATGTGCCGGGCGAGCCGAAGCGTCTCGCCATCGTCGGCTGTGGAGTGCAGGGTCGCCGACACTTGGAGGTGGCACTCGAGGTCCATCCCGGGACTCACGCACGTCACGGCGTACGACTATGTGGACGGCGTCGCCGAGACGCTACTCGAGCACGCTGGTGACCGCATCACGTCCGTCGCGGACAGCCCAACGAATGCCGTAGCCGGTGCGGATCTGGTGATCACGACGATTACGGTCACGTTGGACCCCAAACTCGATTGCGCCAACACCGATCCAGATGCGCTCCTGCTCCCCGTCGACTATGACGACGCGATGTCCGTCGCCGCGTTCCAGGACGCTGTCGTCTACTGCGTTGACGATCTCGGGCAGTACGGCTATGTCGCGGACCGCTTGTACTTCTTCGGACTGCCCGAGCCCGCCACTCACCTGGCAGAGGTCGTCTCCGGAGAGTACGACGTGCCTGCGACCGGGCGTCGGATGTTCCTCAATATGGGCATCGCGATGGACGACATCGCCCTCGGCTCACTGGTGCTCCAACGAGCCGAAGAAGCCGGAGTGGGGCGCCGCATCGAGTTTCCCTAAGTTTTCAGACAAAGATCGGCTTGAATGGGCAGCATGACTCTGACAAGCGGCACTCCCCCGGTCACCCGGACACGTTCGCATGTAGCAACGAACTACGCGCCCCTGCCGGTGACGATCGCGACTGGGGAAGGTGCCTGGGTCACGGATGCCTCCGGTGCCAGGTACCTCGACATGTTGGCGGGATACAGCGCACTCAACTTCGGCCACCGCCATCCTGATCTCATCGCTGCGGCCCATCGGCAACTGGACCAGCTCACCCTGACCAGCCGAGCCTTCGACAGCGACCAGCTCGAACCGTTCTGCGCCGAATTGGCAGCCCTGTGCGAAAAGGACCTGGTGTTGCCCATGAACACAGGTGCGGAGGCGGTGGAGACAGCCCTCAAGATGGCCCGCAAATGGGGCTACGAGGTCAAAGGGGTACGCCCGGACGCCGCGAAGATCATCGTTGCCGAGGGCAATTTCCATGGACGGACGATCAGTATCGTGAGTTTCTCCGACGACCCGGATGCTCGCAACAACTTTGGGCCGTTCACGCCGGGATTCGTCACCGTGCCGTACGGCGACGCTGAGGCGATCCGCGACATGATCGACGATGACACCGTCGCGGTGTTGATCGAACCGATCCAGGGCGAGGCGGGCGTGCGCATCCCGCCCGACGGGTATCTGCGCTCGGTTCGTGATCTGTGCACAGAGACCAACGTGTTGTTGCTGGCCGATGAGATCCAGTCCGGGTTAGGGCGCACCGGGCGAACCTTCGCCTGCGATCACGAGTCGGTGCGTCCGGATGCCTACATTCTCGGCAAGGCTCTGGGGGGTGGGATCGTCCCGGTGTCGGCGGTCGTCGCCGACCAGGACGTGCTCGGCGTCTTCAAACCGGGCGAGCATGGCAGCACCTTCGGCGGCAACCCGCTTGCCTGCGCCGTTGGTCGTGCGGTGATCGCGCTCCTGGAAACCGGACTGCCCCAACAGCGCGCGGCACGGCTCGGCGAGATCATGAACGAACGACTGGGTGCGCTTCCCGAGTCGGCCGTCGCGGAATTTCGCGTCCGTGGACTATGGGCCGGGCTAGACCTCGTGGACCGTAGCGGCCGCGATCTGTGCCAGAGCCTGGTCTCTCGCGGCGTACTCGCCAAGGACACCCACGGGTCAACGATCCGACTCGCGCCACCGTTGGTCATCGACGACCGAGACCTTGAGTGGGGCTTGGATCAGATAGCAAGCGAACTGGCCGCCAGCTAGTGCGACGTGCCCAACGGCTTCAGGTGGTGAGCGACACATCCTCGGTGTTCGCGACCGCTGCGGTGCGGCCCGGAGCAGCTTGTTGGTTCCAGTAGAGGTTCGTGTGGGCGATCACGAGATCTGGCGTCGGAGCGCCCCACTGGCTGAGGTCTTCGGTGGTGTGTGCATCGCCGACCAGCGTCACGTCGTACCCGCGCGCGAATGCTCCGTGGATCGTCGATCGGATGCAGGCGTCGCTCTGTGCGCCGGTCACCACCAGACGCCCCACCTCGGCGTCCGCCAACAAGTCCTCGAGGTTGGTGCCCTCGAATGAATCGCCGAAGGTCTTGTGCACCAGCGGCTCCGCCTCGTCACGGATGAGTTCGGGGACGTACTCCCAGTCCTCACTCCCCTGCACCAAGCCCTCGTCCGAGTGCTGCACCCAGACGATCGGCACCCCTTCGGCGCGGGCCTTGGTGACCAGTGACCCGATGTTCGCGACGACGGCATCACGGTCATGAGCGCCGGCGACGACGCCGTTCTGCACGTCGATCACCATCAGGGCCGTCTTTGATCGATCCGACAGAGTGGTCATGAGTTCCCCTTCGTTCTTCGGTCTGTGCAACTGGTAAACACGCTAGTCCCGACCACCGACACTGCTGATCTCCGGGCTGGGAGCGGCCGCCCGGATCAGCAGTTCACCCAGGTGCTTGGCCGCCTCGCGAACTTCGGGTGGCGAGACGATCCGGTACGACGCCCGAAGCGCCGTGAGATGTCGGGCATACCAATAGGGCTCATCGGTGCTACCCATGAGTCGCGTGTGCTGGGAGTCGATCTCCTCCAGACGACCGAGCTGACCGGGAAGCCAGGCCGCCACGGCGTCCGCCGGGGCATCGATGAGCACTTCCACGGCGTACGTCCAGCCGGTGCTCAGGTGCTCCTCGATGGTCGAGATCGGATCGAGTCCTTCGGGTCGCTCGAAGCGGTCGTCGAGGACGACGACAGAGATGACGCGGTCGATTCGCAGCACCCGCTGAGCGTCCCTGGTGTGGGACCAGCACAGCAGGTACCACTTGCCACGCCAGACCGACACTGCCCAGGGATCGACCTCCATCTCACGGTCGTCCGAGAGTCGATAGTTGATGCGCACTCGCCGACCCGCCTCCGAGGCCTTCACCAGGCTGGCCGTGATCTCGGGGTCGGGAGCGGCGTACGAGTAGCTCGACTTGGTCGTGGTCACGTGACGAATGGCGGCTACCGACTCGGCGAGGGAGGCAGGCAGGACGCGTGTGATCTTGCCGATCGCGCTGCCCACCGGATCGGCCGCCTCCGCGGCACGCGGTCGTCCCTCGAGCACGGCCATCACCAGGCCGAGCGCCTCGTCCGCCGACAGCATCAGTGGAGGAAGTCGAGTGCCTCGTCCCAGGCGGTACCCGCCGTAGCGCCCGGTCGTGGATTCGATGGGAACCCCGGCGTCGCGCAGAAGTACGGCGTAACGGCGGACTGCTCGCTCGGTCACGCCCAACCGGGTGGCCAGATGCGCACCCGAGATCCCCGGGCTGTCCTGAAGCACCTCGAGTGCCAGCAAGGCTCGCGCCGTCGGATTTGCGGTATCCATGTAGAGGAACCTCCATTGAGGAACGAAACCGTCCGGAATACAGGCTAGCGTCCTCTCTATGACGACAACTACCTTTCAAGAACCTCCCCTCGCCGGAACCGAAGCCGACTTGCTGCTGGGCGTCCTGGACCGCACTCGAAGCGTTTTGGCGTGGAAGTGCGGCGGCCTGGACGACGACGCCATGCGCGTCACCGTGGGTGCCTCCGTTGTCACTCTCGGCGGGTTGATGAAGCACATGACCAGGGTCGAGGAGGACGTCTTCCAGTGGAGGATCTTCGGCCGTCGTCCGGCGTCGCCATGGGACGTCGCGGAGCAGGATGTCGAGTGGACGACGGCTGCCCAGGACTCCGCCGAAGAACTCTTCGCGATGTGGGAAACGGCCGTCGGTCGCTCGCGTGAAACAGTCGCGGAAGCCCTCACGAAGGGCGACATGGGTCAATCCGTCGAACTCGGTTGGGATGGCCAGCACGCCAACCTACGTCGTGTCATCGTGGATCTGATCGATGAGTACGCCCGTCACAACGGCCACGCGGATCTGATCCGCGAGTCGATCGACGGCCTGGTTGGTGAGGACCCCCCGGCCCCTCACAGTGATTGACGTCGAACTTGGAGCGCTGGAACTCAGAACGCCGGACGCTACCGGTGGGCTCCGGCGTACGTCGGTTCGGGGACGACCTGGCCGGGCATCGGGACGGGGATGCAGTCGCATGAGTCCGAGCAGGACAAGTACGTGTGAGCGGCGTGACCACAGCGACTACAAGGTAGGTCGTGCGACAACATCGGCGTTGTCTCTTCGGTCGTGTCCCACATCGTGCTTGCCTTTCCAGTTCACCTTGAGGTGTCGTCAAGAATTCAAGTGTGCGTCGATGAGACGTCGATTTCAGGGATTTATGGCGCAATGACGACGACGGGCTACGGAAATCATCCGAACGGGTGACATGGAAAGGGTGTTTTCGCCCATCCAGACGGGTGCTCAGCTCTCGGACTCGACGATCCACCAGGCGGCGTAGGGCCTCAGCCGAATCACGCCGTCCGCTCCGGGAGTGACCAGATGATCGTCCAGCGCATTCCGCGGCCGTTGAAATCCCAGCGCATGCAACAGAGCCATCTCGAACGGTCGCCACTCCGCGGTCACGTTGTAGAGACCAACGATCGGACCACTCGGATGGCGTCGGACGACAGCGAGCACCCCGTCGTCTCCTCCCCAGAGGACCTCAGGCGCCGCGGCGGCATGCAGCTGCGGCAATGAAGCGCGGACCCGAGCCAGGTGGGCGAGGCCTTGGAACGCCTGGCCGGGAATCGTCTCCAGGTCGTGTCTCTGGGCCATACGTGACTCGCGGAGTCGCGGCCGATGCGCCCACCGGTTATCGCCCTCATGTCCCGGTTCGGAGGCCCAGTCAGGGTCATTGGGCGCTGCGAGTTCGTCTCCGCTCCAGATCACCGGCACACCGCCCCACCCGAAGGCGATCGCGTGCGCCAGGAAGAACCTGGCTTGGGCATCTGTCGGTTTGCTGGCCTTGCTGATGCCGACCAACGAAGCCGCCGTGCCGCTGATCCGTCGGTCCTGGGTGTCCGGGTTCTCCTGGAACACCAGCCCGTCGGCCCAACTGTCGTCCCTGGCCCCGGAGTACCAATCGGACAGGAACACCCGATGCAGATGGCCGTTCATACCGACCGAACCGGCGTCACCGTCATCGATCGCCCAGCCGATGTCGTCATGACAACGGACGTAGCAGATCCACGACGAACTAGGAGGTACGGCGGGCAGGGCGGCCAGCGCCTGCCGAGCGAGGATGACGTTGCGCGCGGCCAGCATCGACCAGATCTGCACCATCAGGCTGTTGTGATAGGCGAGGTCGCTCACCCGGCTCACGTGTTTGCCGATGCCGAGGTACTGGACCAGGTCCCGGGGGCCGACGATGGCCTCGGCCTTGAAGGCAACGGCCGGACAGGCCAGCCGGGCCACCGTGCGCAGGACTTGGGTGAGGTCGTGCACCTCCGGCTGGTTCTGGCAGTTGGTCCCCAGCCGCTTCCACATGAAAGCGATGGCGTCGAGTCGCAGCACCTCCACTCCCAGGTTCGCCAGGAAGAGCACGATGTCGGCGTACTCCTCGAGCACGTGCGGATTGGACCAGTCGACGTCCCACTGCCAGGAGTTGAAGGTCGTCCAGACCCATTCGCCCAACTCGTCGTCATACGTGAAGTTCCCGGGAGCGAAGTCAGGAAAGACCTCGGGCAGGGTCGCTTCATAAGCGTCCGGTTCGTTCGCGATCCGGAAAGGCATAGAAGTAGTCGCGATAGTGCTGTTCCCCTGCACGGGCTCGGACGGCCCACTCATGCTCGCGTGCCACGTGATTGAGAACCAGGTCCAGCACCAGCGAAATGCCGTGCTGCCGCAACGTGTTGGCCAGGTCGCGCACGTCTTCGATGGTGCCTAGATCCGGACGTACGGAGCGGTAGTCGGCTACCGCATAACCTCCATCGTTGTCCCCATCCCGAGTCTCCAACAGAGGCATCAGGTGCAGGTATCGCACCCCCAACTCCTGCAGGTAGGGCAGCCGCTCCCCCACGCCCCTGAGGTTGCCCGCGAACCGCTCGGCGTACGCGGCGTATCCGATCATGTCCGGCTGCTGAAGCCAGTCCGGCCGCAGTTGCCGCCGCAGGTCCAGCACGTGGAGGTCATCGGCGCGCTCGGCGTACGCCGCGGCAGCGCGGACGACCAACCCCTCCCCGAGCGCCACTGGATCGGAGTCGGGATACAGCGTTGTGAGTGGACCGATCAGGTCGGCCCACCAGCGATCCAGTCGCTCGGCAAAGATCGACCGACGGTCCGGGGACATCGCGGCGAGTCGTTCCAGGGCAGCCTGATGGACCGCGAGCGGGGCGGCTTCCTGAGACATGTGCGAAAGCCTAGGGCTTTTCGCCTAGGTCATTTCGTCGGCGCCAAGGCGACGCCCGATACACGGCCTAAGAATGTCCCAAGAGACGCCCGGACAATGCCAGATTTGTGCAAACCCTGACCTAGCATCTGCCTGTGACCCACCGAATCCTCGCTCCAGCCTTGCTCATCCTCGGCCTGCTTCTTGCCGGTTGCGGCAACGAAGGCACCAACGGCGCCCGCGACAGCGCGTCGGACACCGAGAGTTCTTCGACACCTTCGCCGAGTGATGAATCTTCGTCTGCGGCCGCCGTCGAGTCGTGCACCTACACGGCGGATGGCTCAACCCCGCCCACCCCGGTCGACCCGCCGCCGGCGGACGCGACTGCGACAGACACCGTCTCGGTCGGCATCAAGACAGTCCGCCGGCGACATCAATGTCGACCTGGACGCGGGCGCGACGCCGTGCACCGTCAACTCGTTCCTATCACTGGCCGAGCAGGGCTACTTCGACGGCACCGACTGCCACCGCCTCACCACCCAGGGCATCTGGGTGCTGCAATGCGGTGACCCGACGGGCACGGGCTCGGGCGGCCCCGGCTATGCCTTCGACGACGAATTGACCGGGGCCGAGACCTACCCCGCCGGCACCCTGGCGATGGCCAACGCCGGCCCGGGGACTAACGGCTCGCAGTTCTTCCTGGTTTACGAAGACTCGCTCGGGCTGCCGCCCGACTACACGGTGTTCGGCACGATCTCGCCCGAGGGGCTCAAGGTCGTTCAGGAGATCGGCGCCAAGGGAACTGCCGATGGCGCACCAGATGGCGCGCCCAAGGAAGCCGGTCACGATTCAGTCCGTAACGGTGGCGTGACGGGCAACCGCTCGAAGCGCAGACTCTGACGTAGGAACGCTCGTCGGTACGTCGTCCGCCGGGATCGGTTGACCCGCGACCAGGCTGAGTGGCACGACGCCGGCCCACACCTCACGTGACTCACCATCGTCGGGATCATCTGCCGGGCCATGGCTGATCTTGACGCTCGCCCTGGTGAGCGGCAGCCGGAGGACGAGGGTGGCCACGAGCTCCTTCTTCGTGTGCTCACGCACCTCCATCCCACGACCGGGGAAGAGATGTTCGGAGAGCGTATTGAGTGCGGCCAGTCGGTCCTCACCGGTGAGCACCTCAGCCTCGCCGAGGACGACCGCGCTGCGGTAGTGCATGGAACTCTCGAACAGGGATCGGGCATAGACAAGCCCATCGATGTGAGTGATGGCTACTGAGATCGGCGTCTCGGCCCCGATTCGAAGCACGCCTCCCCCTGTGGATCCGTGCAACAGCAGCGAGTCGCCGTCCCGAGCAACGGCGAAGGGCAGGACGACCGGTCGACCGTCCCGAACGACACCGACGTGCGCGATCAGCGCCTCATCGACGATTGCGTGGAGCGCTGACCGATCGAAGACTTGGTACTCGGGTAGACGCCGTACGCGTCAGATCGGGATCGACGGACGGAGGAATCGTTGCTCATGACGCTTAGCGTTGCGCTGAGAGCAACCAAAATGCAACCGGGTCGTCCTACACTGGTCTAGTGACCACCAGCGCCGATACCTCTCGTTCCACCCTTGTCCGGGCGATAGCCGAAGGACAACGCGACCAGCGCGGCGCGCTGTCTGCCGATCCTTCATGAAGTGATGGAGGAGTGCGGGTTCATCGACCCGGCCGACGTTCCCGTGGTCGCCGATGTGCTGAATCTGTCCGTTGCCGAGGTGCATGGAGTGGTCTCCTTCTACCACGATTTCCGCACCACTCCCCCGGCTCAGCACACGATCGCGTTGTGTCGGGCCGAGGCCTGCCAATCGGTTGGCGCGCAAGCGTTGTACGACGAGACCAAGTCCCGAGCGACGAGTGGTGCCCTCCATGACTCCGTGGAAGTGAACGAGGTCTTCTGTCTCGGGAACTGCGCGCTGGGCCCGGCGGGTATGATCGACGGGCGGCTCTACGGCGCCCTCGACGCCTGCTCGCATCAGCGAGATCACGACCGCTTGGAGCAATGCGTGAGCACGAACATGTTGGTCTATGTGCCCGCCGATGCCGCCGCCACGTCAGTGGGTGCGGATGAGGTAGCGATCGCTCTGTCCGCCATCCCTGATGTCAGCGTCATCCGCACCGGGTCCCGGGGCATGTTGTGGGCCGAACCACTGGTGGAAGTCCTCACCGAATCAGGGCGCACCGGGTATGCCAACGTGACCGCCACGGAGGCCGCGGCCGTCGCGACGCAGGGCTGGGAGGCGTTGTCACACCGAGCCATCGGTCTGGTGGAGGACCATCCCTGGCTGGCCAACCAGCAGCGCGTCACGTGTGCTCGAGTCGGCATCGTCGATCCCGTCGTCGATTGCCGACTACGCCGAGCACGGCGGCTGGGCGGGCTTGCATCGGGCTCTCGCGATGACGCCGTCCGAGGTGGTCGCGGAGGTCACCGAGTCGGGTGTGCGCGGCCGGGGCGGCGCAGGATTCCCAGCCGGCATCAAGTGGAAGACGGTCCTCGAACAGGACGCCGACCTCAAGTTCGTCTGCTGCAACTTCGACGAGGGCGACTCCGGGAACGTTCGCCGACCGGATGGTCGTGGAGGGAGATCCCTTCACGCTCATCGAGGGCATGATCATCGCGGCGTACGCCGTGGGTGCCAGCGAAGGCTACGTCTACGTTCGCTCGGAGTATCCCCACGCCATCGCGGCCCTGCGCCGGGCCATCGACGCGGCGTACACCAACGGCTACCTCGGTGCGAGCGTCCTCGGCCACGAACTCGCCTTCGACCTGCACGTTCGAGTAGGCGCTGGCGCCTACATCTGCGGCGAAGAGTCGTCGATGTTGGACAGTCTCGAGGGCAAGCGCGGAGAGGTTCGGGCCAAGCCGCCGATCCCCGCCATCTCCGGCCTCTTCGGAAAGCCCACCGTCGTCAACAACGTGCTGACCCTGTGCACCATCCCGATGATCTTGGCGGATGGTGGCGCGGCGTACGCCGAACTCGGGACCGGCCGGTCTCTGGGCACGCAGGTCTTCCAACTCGCCGGCAACATCCAGCGCGGAGGGCTCGTCGAGCTTCCGTTCGGTGTGAGCCTCGGCGAGCTCGTGAATACCTATGGTGGCGGCACCCGGTCGGGGCGACCGGTTCGCGCGGTCCAGGTCGGTGGCCCGCTCGGTGCCTACCTGCCGGTCAGTCAGTTCGACGTCTCGATGGACTACGAGTCGCTGGCTGAGGCCGATGCGATGCTCGGCCATGGGGGCATCGTCGTGTTCGACGACACGGTGGAGATGGCCCACATGGCGCGCTTCGCCATGGAGTTCTGCGCGGCCGAGTCCTGCGGCAAGTGCACGCCGTGTCGGATCGGCTCGGTGCGTGGCGTCGAGACCATCGACCGGATCATTGCCGGCGACAACGTCTCGGCGAATCTGACCCTGCTCGATGACCTCTGCGACACCATGACCAAGGGCTCCCTGTGTGCGATGGGTGGGCTCACCCCCATGCCGGTTCAAAGTGCTCTGAGACACTGGCCGGAAGACTTTGATAGAACGCCACAGGAGGCAACATCATGACGAGTCTGGACCTGCGACCAGAGCAGGACTTTTGGGCTCCCGAGCCTGACTTCGGTACTCCCGCGGTCGAGGCGACCGCGATGGCCCAGGTGACCATCGACGGCCGCCAGGTCGCCGTTCCGGTCGGCACCTCAGTCATGCGGGCCGCTGCCGAGGCCGGCATCGAGGTCCCCAAGTTGTGTGCCACGGACTCGCTCAAGGCCTTCGGCTCGTGTCGGATGTGTCTGGTCGAGGTCGACGGGATGCGAGGCACTCCGGCCTCGTGCACGACCCTCTGTTCTGACGGCATGGTCGTCTCCACCCAGACCGAGCAGGTCACGGCCCTCCGCCGCAACGTGATGGAGCTCTACCTCTCCGATCACCCGGCAGACTGCTCCGGATGTGCGAGCGGAAACTGCGAGATGCAGGCGTTGGCGACCACGGTTGGCTCGGCCGAGGTGCGCTACGGATTGGGCCAGAACGGATCAATACAGAGCCACGCAACCGAGGCTGTCTACGACGCCTCCAATCCCTATTTCGACTTCGACCAGTCCGCCTGCATTGTCTGCTCTCGCTGCGTGCGGGCCTGCGACGAGATCCAGGGCACGTTCGCGTTGACCGTGGAAGGCCGAGGCTTCGACTCCAAGATCACCCCAGGTGGGACGGACTTCTTCTCCTCCGAGTGTGTCTCGTGTGGTGCCTGCGTCCAGGCCTGCCCGACGTCGGCGCTCCAGGAGAAGTCCGTCATCGAACTCGGTATGCCGACCCGCTCGGTCGACACCACCTGTGCCTACTGCGGGGTGGGCTGCTCGTTCCGTGCCGAGGTTTCCGGGTCGGGTGACGATGCCCAGGTCGTACGGATGATCCCCAGCAAGTCCGGGGGTGCCAACGAAGGTCACAGCTGCGTGAAGGGCCGATTCGCCTACGGATACGCCTCCCACAAGGACCGTCAGATGCACCCGATGGTGAGGGACAGCATCGACGACGAGTGGCGTCGTACGACGTGGGAAGAGGCCATCGCGAAGGCTGCCACCGGATTCCAAGCGCTCCAGGCCGAACACGGCGTCGGTTCCATCGGCGGCATCTCATCCTCGCGGTGCACCAACGAAGAGGTTTACGTCGTTCAGAAGATGGTGCGTGCCGCGTTCGGCAACAACAACATCGACACGTGCGCTCGTGTGTGCCACTCCCCCACGGGATACGGCCTGAGCCAGACCTTCGGGACCTCGGCCGGCACCCAAGACTTCCAATCGGTCGAGGAAGCCGACGTCATCTTGTTGATCGGCGCCAACCCCACCGACGCGCACCCCGTCTTCGCATCGCGCATGAAGCAGCGACTTCGTGAGGGCGCCGAGATCATCGTCGCGGATCCGCGTCGGATTGCCTTTGTTCGCAGCCCGCACGTCGAGGCCGCCTTCCACCTCCCGGTCCTGCCCGGTTCCAACGTCGCGTTCGTGAACTCGCTAGCCCACGTGATCGTCACCGAGGGGCTGCACGACCGGGCGTTCCTCGACGAGCGTTGTGAGAACGTCGACGGCTACCTCGAGTTCATCAGCGACCCGGTCAACTCCCCCGAGGCGACCGCCGAGGCGACGGGCATCGATCCCGAGGACATGCGGCGGGCGGCGCGACTGTTCGCCGAGGCCGACAACGCGGCCATCTACTACGGGCTGGGCGTGACCGAACACAGCCAGGGTTCAACGATGGTGATGGGCATGGCGAATCTCGCCATGGTGACCGGAAACCTGGGCCGCGAGGGCGTCGGAGTCAATCCGCTCCGTGGGCAGAACAATGTTCAGGGTTCGTGCGACATGGGCTCGTTCCCGCACGAGTTCCCTGGCTATCGGCACGTCGGTCGTGACGATGTCCGCGGCATCTATGAGGAGTTGTGGGGCAAGACCCTCGATCCCGAGCCCGGACTCCGCATCCCGAACATGTTCGACACCGCGATCGGGGGCGGGTTCCGGGGCCTCTATGTCCAGGGCGAAGACATCGCCCAGTCCGATCCGAACACCCAACATGTCGAGGCCGCCCTGCGTGCGATGGATCTCGTCGTCGTCCAGGATCTGTTCCTCAACGAGACCGCGCGGTTCGCCCACGTGTTCCTGCCGGGGACGTCCTTCCTGGAGAAGGACGGCACCTTCACCAACGCCGAGCGCCGGATCAACCGAGTTCGGCCGGTGTTCTCGCCGAAGCAGGGCAAGGACGAGTGGCAGATCACCTGCGACATCGCCACCGCGATGGGCTTCCCGATGGTCTACGGCAGTTCGTCGGAGATCATGGACGAGATCGCGGCCACCACGCCGACCTTCACCGGGGTCTCGTTCGCCAGTCTGGACGCGGCCGGTTCGATGCAGTGGCCCGTCAATGAGGCAGCACCACACGGCACGCCGACCATGCACGTCGGCGAGTTCGTCCGCGGCAAGGGCAAGTTGGTGGAGACGATCTACGTGCCGACGACCGAGCGGTCGACCCGGCGCTACCCGCTGATCCTCACGACCGGCCGGATCCTCAGCCAGTACAACGTGGGCGCCCAGACTCGGCGTACGTCCAACAACACGTGGCACACCGAGGACGTCCTCGAGATCCATCCGGCCGATGCCGACATGCGCGGCATCACGACCGGCGATCTCGTGGAACTGTCGAGCCGAGTCGGGAGTACGACGCTGCGCGCTGAAGTCTCCGAGCGGATGCCCGCAGGCGTGGTCTATACGACGTTCCACCACCCGGTGACCGGCGCCAACGTCGTGACAACCGAGAACTCCGACTGGGCGACCAACTGTCCGGAGTACAAGGTCACAGCGGTGCAGGTCGGTGTGGCGAACTCGCAGGACAAGTCCCTCGAGGAACCGGCCCTGGAATCTACCGGCGCATCGACGGGCGACCGGGTGGATGACTGGGTCACTCACTGATGAGCAGCCTGTTGGCCCCGGAGATCCGGATGGGGAACGACATCGCACGCCAGTTCGCGACGCTCCCCCGTGACGAGGCCGTCACGACGATCTCGGCTCACATCGAACGCTTCTGGGATCCACGGATGCGGGCAGCCTTGATCGCGCTGGCCAAGAGCGGCGACGACTCCATGGATCCGCTGCTCGCAGCGGCGGCCGCCCTGCTAGATGGATGAGTCACGGCGACCCGGACCCACGGTCCGTGCGCGCGTCACGGAACTGAGGAGTGACGGCGAGACCCGGCGTGAAGACCGCCTGGCGACCGAAGAACCTCTCGAGATCCGCCTGACCTGGCCGGGCGTCGCGGCGCACCGTGTCTGGGTGACGATGCGGACTCCGGGGCATGACTTCGAGTTGGCCGTCGGCTATCTGCTGCACGAGGGTGTCCTTGAGCCGGCACATCTGCGAACCGTGGCGTATTGCACGGACGACGACCTCACTCCCGCCGAGGAGTTCAACGTCGTCACGGTCACCCTGGACGCGGCCCCACACAAGGCACCTTCATCTCGGCTCGTCGGCGCCAGTTCGGGGTCAGCCGCATGCGGAGTCTGCGGCAAGGACAGCATTGCCGATGCACTGAACGGGTCGACGGCGACTCCCTGGACGGGCGAGATTCCTGGACCCGAGATCATCCGGGGGTTACCCACCGCCCTGAGGCCGGGTCAAACGGTCTTCGCCCGCACCGGTGGTGTGCACGCTGCGGGCCTGGCTGATGCTGACGGCGTCATCACGCTGGTTCGAGAGGACGTTGGCCGTCACAATGCCGTCGACAAGGTGACTGGGGCCAGGGTGCTGTCGGGTCAGTCGCCCGCGGAGGCGGTTCTGGTCCTGAGCGGGCGGATCGGCTTCGAATTGGTCCAGAAGGCGGCCGCGGCCGGGATCGGCGCCCTGGTAGCGGTCGGCGCACCATCGAGCCTGGCGGTCGACTTTGCCAGGTCGGCAGGTCTCGGGCTGTATGGGTTCACCTCCGCTGACCGCTGCGTTCGCTACCTCTGAACTCCACGGAGTACAGGCGTCTGCGGGTGCGGGCGGCGTGGCATCCAGGGAGTGTCGGCGGCGGCTTCTAGGTTCGACCTATGCGCATCCTGCACACCTCCGACTGGCATCTGGGCCGGTCGTTCCATCGGGAGGGGATGCTCACCCATCAGGCGGCGTACGTCGACCATCTGCTGGACGTCGTCGAGTCCGAACGGGTCGATCTGGTGATTCTGGCGGGCGACGTCTACGACCGAGCACTGCCTCCCGTGGATGCCGTCGCGCTGGCCGACGAGTGCTTTGCGCGGTTGGCGGAGTCTCGCGCACAGGTGGTGGTGACCAGCGGAAACCACGATTCCGCGCAAAGACTCGGTTTTGCGTCCCGACTGATCGATGCCGCCGGAGTCTTCGTGCGGGCCGATGTGAGCACTGTCGGGCAGCCCGTCATGATCGCGGACGAGTTCGGCCCGGTGGCGATCTATCCGATTCCCTATCTCGACCCGGAGTCCGTCCGCGAACCCTGGGGTCTGACCGTGCGATCGCACGAAGCCGCCCACCGGGCGGCGATGGAGCGCGTGCGAACCGATCTCGCCAGCAGGTCCGGTGCGCGCAGCGTGGTCGTCGCACACGCGTTCGTGGCCGGCAGCCAAACCGATGTTCAGCCCAGCGACTCTGAGCGGGACATCAGCGTCGGCGGAGTGTCCATCGTGCCGACAACCACCTTCGACGACATCGACTACGTCGCGTTGGGCCACCTCCACGGCAGGCACACCCTCACCGAGAACATCCGCTACAGCGGCTCTCCCCTGGCGTACTCCTTCTCGGAGGCCAACCAACTCAAGGGGTCATGGCTCGTCGATCTCGGGGCCAACGGGTTGCGGGACGCCGAGTTCATTCCGGCGCCGGTGCCCAGGCCACTCGGCCGTATCCAGCGGAGACCTCGAACAACTGCTGGGTGACCCGTCGCTCGCAGCACACGAAGACGTCGTGGGTCCATGCAACCCTGACCGATCAGGTTCGCCCCGCCTTGGCGATGGATCAACTTCGCAGACGCTTTCCGCACACCCTGGTGCTCGGCTTCGAACCACCTGTCCGCCGTCAACGACGCAGCGCCGCTCCGCACCGCGGGCCGATCCGATCACGACATCGCCCTTGACTTCGTCAGCGACGGTTCGCAGGTGCCCCGCGCGGAGGACGAGGAATCCGCGCTGCTCCTGACCGGCGTGCGATGCGTGCGGTGATGATCGCGAGCTTGATTTCAGCGTTCCGGGTGAGCGGGAGTTGACCGCCTGATGCGCCTGCACTCCTTGAGCATCACCGCGTTCGGTCCCTTTGCCGACACCGTCACCGTCGACTTCGACGCGCTCGGACGGGCCGGACTCTTCCTCCTGTCCGGTGCCACCGGCGCTGGCAAGACCAGCGTGCTCGATGCCGTGTGTTTCGGGCTCTACGGCGAGGTCCCCGGGGATCGCAACACCGCCAAGAGGCTTCGATCCGATCAGGCCCCGGCGGATCTAGCGCCGTCGGTGGAGTTGGAGGTCACCCTCGCGGCACGCAGGTTCCGGCTCCGACGCTCGCCCCAATGGCAGCGTCCCAAGAAGCGCGGCAACGGGATCACGACAGACCAGGCAAGCGTCGTCGTTCAGGAGCAGGTGGAGGGCACCTGGATCACGCGCACCAACCGCCTTGACGAGGCCGGCCATCTGATCAGTGGGCTGTTGGGGATGAATCTCAACCAGTTCTGTCAGGTCGCCCTCTTGCCCCAGGGCAGATTTCAAGCCTTCCTGCGTGCGCGGTCGGAGGAGCGCCAACAGTTGCTCCAACAACTCTTCCGCACCCAACGCTTCGCCGACATCGAGGCGTGGCTCGCGGAGCATCGGCGCGAGAAGCGCAGGGCGGCCGCTGCGGCTCGACGGTGTCGCCACGGGCTTGGCAACGAGGCTGAGTGAGGCCTCAGGAGCGGAAGCTCCCTCCGATGAGCTCCGCGAGTGGTCGGGGCGTCTTGTCGCGGACGCCGGCGCTGCCCGGGGGCTGAGGTTCGGCAGAGCGTGCCCACGCGGCTGATCGGGCGGCGCAGGCCGCCCGGGTGCACGAAGACGCCGTACGTCGGGCCGAGCTGCGCGAGACCTACGACGAAGCCCTGTCGGAGCAGAGGCTGCTCATCGAGAGCAGCGATGAACACGACCGCCACCGTTCGAATCTGGCCCTTGCCACGAGGGCTGAGTCGCTCAAGCCCCTGGTCGATCTCTGGCAGCAGGCGCAACAGCGACACGAGAAGGCAATCGGCGAGTATCGCACCGTGTCGACCAGTGCCGGAGTCGAAGTGACCGAATTCGCGAACCCGGATCGCCACCTGGTCGAACTGTTGGCGCGGCAACGAGACGGGCTGGCGAAATTGCGTGCCCTGTCTCCGCAGGCTGACGAGTTGCGTCGCCTGAGTGTCACGCGGCGCCAATGGACGACCGAGATGGATCAACTCACCCTCGCCCGCGACCGGGCCATCAAGGAGCACGAAGAAGCCGTGGGGCAGGTTCGGCACTTGCAGGAGGCCCTGGACCGTGCCCAGCAGGCGGCCGATTGAACTACGGGATCTCCGTGCGCGACTGGATCTGACCGCCAGCCAGATCGCCGCCCATGACCTCGCCACCGACTTGGCGCAACGAGGCCGAAGCCGCGGCAGCGGAGTTGCTGCTGCAGCGCGACGCAACGCTCGCACTCAAGGAAGTCTGGCTGGGCGTCCGTGAGGCTCGACTCAACGGGATGGCCGCCGAGATCGCCGCCCGCTTGGTCGTGGGCGGGTGTTGTCCGGTGTGTGGCTCTTCACAGCACCCTCACGTAGCCCAAGCGATCGAGCACGCACCGGATGCCGGCTCGGAACGATCGGCCCGGATGGCGTTGGATGACGCAGAGTCCGCCCTGCACGCCCGCGAGGATCACCATCGTGAGCTCGCCGTCCGGCTCGATCTGGCGCGGCGCGCTCTCGGCGAGGAGAGCCGCGACGAGTGCTCGGAGCGGGCCGACCACCTTGCCGAGCGGATCGAGAAACTTGCCGCCGAGGCGCAACTCGAGGAGCCCACTCGAGCCGAGTTGACGGCAGCTCAGACAGCCGCGGCCCGCACGGAAGGTGAATTGCGAACTCTTCAGGCGAGTTTGGGATCTGTTGGACTCAGTCTCCAGCAGACCGAGCCGCTGCTGCTGCGCTTGCGCGAGGAGTTGGACGGCGCTCTGGCCCACTACGACTCCGACTCGCTCGACGGTGCGATCAAGCGACTCAGCGCTCAGGTGAGAGCCCTGGAGTTGGCGCACGTCGCCCAACAACACTGTGCGTCCTCATTTGCGGATCTCGAGCGCAATCGCAGGGCACTGCTCGACGCCAGTCGTGAAGCCGGCTTCCGGGACGCGGAAGCTCTGCGTGAGGCGCTGCTCACCCCCGAACGTCGGGCATCCCTGGCGGCTCTGCTCGCGGCTTACGACGCACGCGTGATGGCCGTCCAGCAGCATCTGGATTCGCCCGAACTGCGGGCCGCGGCCACCGGCGACGCCCCTGACCTTCGGCTCACCGATGCCGAGCTGACCGCAGCCAAGACGGCGCATAGCCATGCGGAGTCCGAACTGGCAGCGGCGACCCGGCGGGAATCACGGGTGCAGTCACTCGCAGCCGAACTCAACGAGGCTCTCGATGCATGGGAGCCGGTCGAGGCGGAACTCGAACTCGCGGTCCGGATGGCCGGTCTGGCCGAGGGCACCTCCCCCGACAACACACTGCAGATGCGCCTGTCGGCGTTCGTTCTGGCCTATCGGCTCGGTCAGGTGGTCAGCGCAGCAAACGAACGCCTGGTGGGGATGAGCGATCAGCGTTACTCCCTCGAGCACAGCGAACAACGCGGGGCGGGCGAGCGACGTGGAGGCCTGAGCCTCCTCGTGCGCGATGACTGGTCCGGGGAGACGCGCGATCCGGCGACCCTGTCGGGCGGCGAGACCTTCGTGGTCTCCCTTGCGCTCGCACTGGGACTCGCCGATGTGATTTCACACGAGATCGGCGGTGCCGACCTCGACACGTTGTTCGTCGATGAGGGCTTTGGCGCCCTCGATTCCGAAACGCTCGACGACGTGATGGACACGCTGGATTCGCTGCGTGAAGGAGGGCGAGTTGTGGGTGTGGTCAGCCACGTTGCCGAGATGCGTCATCGAATCCCGACGCGGCTGCACGTCACCAAGCGCCGCGCCGGGTCAACCGTCTCCCTGATCCACGGCGTCTGAGCCATTGCGCCTCGGGCGCTCAGGGACCGCCACCGAACCTCGGATACGGTGAAACCCATGCCACGCAACGAACTCGACCCGACCTTTCTTGCACTTCCCTACCGCGAGTTGGCCGCAGCGGCATTCAGCCGACTGACCAGACATGGCGTGGAGCATGGCGACTTCAGATTCGAACGGGTGCGCTATCAGAGCATTGCTGTTCGAGACGATGCTGTTCAAGGGGTCAGCGACACCGAGGACCTGGGCTTCGCAGTGCGGGTCGTCCACCACGGGGCATGGGGTTTTGCGGCCGGCTCGATTCTGACGGTCGACGAGGCGGTTCGGGTGGCCGATCAGGCCGTCAATGTCGCCCTGATCGCCGCCGAGATGACGACGAGCCCTGTGCTGTTGGCGCCCGAGCCGACGTACGACGACGTCACGTGGATCTCGGACTACGAGATCGACCCCACCACGATCTCAGTCGCGGAGAAGTCCGCCTTGCTGACGTCCTGGAGTGAGCAGTTGCGCACCCACCCGGCGGTGGGTCACGCAGCGGCTTCACTGCGACAGGTCCATGAGGTCAAGTTCTATGCAGATCTGTCTGGGAGCAGCATCACCCAGCAGCGGATCCGGCTCCAGCCCCACTTCGAAGCCATGGGCGCTGATTCGGAGACCGGGATCTTCGACGCGATGCGCACGATCGCGGCCCCCGTCGGTCGGGGTTGGGAGTACCTCATCGATGGGTATGACTGGGATTCAGAATTGGCAGAGGTCCCCGAGCTGTTGGCGGAGAAATTGCAGGCGCCCAGCGTCGAGCCAGGCATGTACGACGTGGTCATCGACCCGTCGAACCTGTGGCTGACCATCCACGAGTCGATCGGTCACGCAACGGAACTTGATCGTGCTCTGGGCTACGAAGCCAACTATGCGGGGACCTCGTTCGCCACCCCGGATCAGCTGGGCACGTTGAAGTACGGCTCCCGACACATGCACGTCACCGGTGATCGGACCGTCGCCCACGGCCTGTCCACCGTCGGTTATGACGACGAGGGCGTCGCGGGCCAGACGTGGGACATCGTCCGTGATGGGATGCTGGTGGGCTACCAGTTGGATCGGGCCATGGGCTTGATGCTCCCCGAACTGAACGGTGGGCGCTCCAACGGGTGTGCGTACGCCGACTCTCCCCATCACATCCCCATTCAACGGATGGCGAACGTGTCTCTTCAGCCGGCACCTGACGGACCATCAACCGAGGAACTGATCGCCGGTGTCGATCGAGGGATCTACATCGTCGGCGACAAGTCGTGGTCGATCGACATGCAGCGGTTCAACTTCCAGTTCACGGGCCAACGCTTCTTCAAGATCGAGAACGGCAGGTTGGTCGGACAGTTGCGCGACGTGGCCTATCAAGCGACCACGACGGACTTTTGGGGGTCGATGGAGGCGGTCGGCGGCCCAGAGACGTGGGTCCTGGGCGGAGCATTCAACTGCGGCAAGGCACAGCCGGCGCAAGTCGCGTCCGTGAGCCATGGCTGTCCGTCGGCTCTGTTCAGAGATGTCCGAATTCTCAACACGGTCAGTGAAGGCGGAAACCGATGAACGGGCGCGTATCCACCGAAACGACGAGTCTTCGCATCAGCCCTCAGGATCTCGTCGAGCATGCCTTGGCCACGACGACCAGCAACGACTGCATCGTCATCGTCAAGGACGGCACCAGCGCCAACCTGCGCTGGGCCAACAACACCCTGACCACCAACGGAGCCATGCACTCGACGAATCGTCACGGTCGTCTCGTTCGTCGCCAGAGGTGAGGGCGTTTGCACGGGCTCCGCGTCCGGCTCGGCAAACACTCCGGAGCAGGTAACCGCCCTGGTAGAAGCCGCCGATGCAGCCGCCAAGGCCGCTCAACCGGCCGAGGACCAGGCAGAGCTCGCCGCTCGCTGCGGTGAGCCCGGACTGGTCGCTCCCACCGGAGAACACCGACATCGGGGTCTTCGCCGACCTGGCTCCCGGGCTGGGTGCCGCCTTCGCACGCTCCACCGAGGCCGGACGAATCCTCTATGGGTTCGTGCATCACCAGATGGAGACCACCTACCTCGGCTCGAGCACCGGGCTGCGTCTTCGTCACGTCCAGCCAACAGGAAACATCACCTGCACCGGAAAGACGAGCGATCTCAGCCAGAGCGCGTGGGTTGGTCGCGCGACCCGCGACTTCACAGACATCGACCCACTGGCTCTCGAGGAGACGCTGGCCACGCGTTTGGCGTGGGGCGAGCGACGAATCTCACTCCCGGCCGGGCGTTATGAAACCATCCTGCCGCCGGAGGCCGTTGCTGACCTCGCGATCTATGCACTCCGGGTGGCTGCTGCTCGCGACGCGTACGACGGGCAGTCGGTTTACGGACGGCCGGGAGGTGGCACCCGGATCGGTGAGCGGATGGCGCGTCCCAGCGTCAACATTTCCTCCGACCCGAACGACGCACGTCTCCCGGCCGCGCCGTTCGTGGTGGATCCCCTCTCGAGCGATGTCTCGTCCGTATTCGACAACGGCAATCCCCTGTCGAGAACCGAGTGGATGCGCGACGGAGTCCTGCGGGCACTCCTCCAGACAAGTCACAGTGCGAGGCTCACCGGCGAACCCGTGACGCCCTATATCGGGAACCTCATCGTCGACACTGGCGGCACAGGAACCGTTGATGATTTGGTCGCCGACACCGAACGAGGGTTGTTGCTCACGTGCCTGTGGTACATCCGCGAGGTGGATCCACAAGTCCTCCTGCTCACTGGACTCACCCGGGATGGTGTCTACCTGGTTGAGAACGGCGAGGTCACGGGTGCGGTCAACAACTTCCGGTTCAACGAGAGCCCCGTCGATCTGCTTAATCGCTTCACGGGATCCTCGGCCAGCACGCCAAGTTTCAGCCGCGAGTGGGGCGACTACTTTGCCTGGACCGCGACGCCGGCACTGAGGGTCCCGGACTTCAACATGTCGAGTGTGTCGCAGGCGATGTGACCCGCGAGAATCTAGGCGTCGGCGAACGCCTCGACGGGTGGACACGAGCACACCAGGTTGCGGTCGCCGTACGCGTTGTCGATCCGTGCCACCGGCGGCCAGTACTTGTCCGGGTCGAATCCGCTGGGGAACGCCGCGAGTTCGCGCGAGTAGTTGCGGTCCCACTCGCCGACCAGGCACGACGCCGTGTGGGGAGCGTGTCGCAGGGGCGACTCCTCTGGAGTCCACTCCCCCGCGGCAACCCGCTCGATCTCGGCCTTGATCGCGATCATCGCGTCGCAGAACCGGTCCAACTCTGCGAGGTCCTCGGACTCGGTCGGCTCAACCATCAGAGTCCCAGCGACGGGGAAAGACATCGTGGGGGCATGGAATCCATAGTCGATGAGGCGTTTGGCCACATCGTCAACGCCGACTCCCGTCTCCTTCGTGATTCCACGCAGGTCCAGGATGCACTCGTGGGCCACCAGTCCCGCTTGGCCGGTGTACATGATCGGGAAGTGGTCGCGCAGGCGCGCGGCCACGTAATTGGCGGCCAACACGGCGACGGCGGTGGCCCGCGTAAGCCCTTCGGCGCCCATCATCGCGATATAGGCCCAACTGATCGGCAAGATGCCCGCCGAGCCGTACGGCGCGGCGCTGATCGCGCCGATGCCGTCACGCTTGGCGCCTTCCGGGTGCATCGGATGGGTCGGAAGGAAGCGGGCAAGGTGTTCGCGCACAGCCACCGGACCGACACCGGGCCCGCCGCCACCGTGGGGGATGCAGAAGGTCTTGTGCAGGTTGAGGTGGGAGACATCGCCGCCGAACTCACCGGGCTTGGCGTAGCCGAGAAGTGCGTTCAAGTTGGCCCCGTCGACGTAGACCTGGCCGCCGTGCCCGTGCACCATGTCGCACAGTTCGGTGATCGTGTCCTCGTACACCCCGTGCGTCGAGGGATAGGTCACCATGATCGCCGCGAGTGCTTCCGCGTGCTGCTCGCACTTGTCTCGCAGATCTGCCAGGTCGATCGAGCCATCGGCGCTGGCCTTCACCACGACGACTCGCATGCCGGCCATGACTGCGGACGCGGCGTTCGTGCCGTGTGCCGACGAGGGGATCAGGCAAACATTGCGAAGCAGGTCTCCTCGTGAGCGGTGGTATCCCCGGATCGCGAGCAATCCCGCAAGCTCGCCCTGTGAACCGGCATTGGGCTGGATGGACACGCGGGCGTAGCCGGTGATCTCGGCGAGCCAGCCCTCGAGTTCGTCGATCATGACGCGATAGCCCTCCGCGTCTGCGGCGGGGACGAACGGGTGCAGGTCGGCGAATCCCGGAAAACTCACGGGTTCCATCTCCGTGGTGGCATTGAGCTTCATCGTGCACGAGCCCAGTGGGATCATCCCGCGATCGAGTGCGTAGTCGCGGCCCGAGAGCTTGCGCAGATAGCGCAACATGGCCGTCTCACTCCGATGAGACGAGAAGACCTCGTGGGTCAGATACTCAGTCTCACGTCGCAACGCATCCGGCAGTCCCGTTGCTGTGCGAGTGGCTGCTCGACTCGCCGGGTGTACGACGTCGAAGGCCTTCATGAGCAAGTCCACCGTGTCGGAGTCGGTGCATTCAGAGGTGGACACGCCGACCCGGTCCTGATCGACCAGGCGAAGATGGATACCCAGGGAGCGGGCCACGCGGACCACCTCGTCGGCCTGACCGGGCACGCTGACGGTCAACGTGTCGAAGAAGGTCTCGTTCTCAATGCTGACGCCGCGCTCAGCCAGTCCACCAGCGATCTCCTGGGCATGCAGATGGGTCTCCTGTGCGATCGCCCGCAGGCCTTCGGGTCCGTGATACACGGCGTACATCGAAGCGACGACGGCGAGCAGGACCTGCGCCGTGCAGATGTTCGACGTGGCCTTGTCACGACGGATGTGCTGCTCGCGGGTCTGCAGGGCCAGTCGGTAGCCGGGTCGACCCTCAGCGTCGATAGAGACGCCCACTAGACGCCCCGGCAGATGACGCTCGAGACCCTCGGCAACCGACATGAATCCGGCGTGGGGTCCCCCGTAGAAGAGGGGTACGCCGAAACGCTGGGATGAACCGACGACGACGTCTGCGCCGAAGACACCGGGTGCCTCGAGGAGGGTCAGTGCCAACAGATCCGCGCCGACGATGGCCAGTGCGCCACGTTCATGTGCTTCGGCAATAACTGCCCGTGGATCGCGAATCGCCCCGGACGCACCCGGGTATTGCAGGAACACGCCACCGATGTCGCCGTCGGGCAGCCCATCGCTCAGGTCGGCCACGACCACCGGGACATCCATCGCGGCTGCACGAGTGCGCACCACGTCGATCGTCTGCGGGAGGGCATCACTGTCCACGACGAACGGCCCGGAGATTCCCTTCTTCGCACGACGGACCAGGGTCATGGCCTCGGCGACCGCGGTGCCCTCGTCGAGAAGTGAGGCATTGGCGGTGGGGAGGCCGGTGAGATCGGACACCACCGTCTGGAAGTTCAAGAGGGCTTCGAGCCGGCCCTGCGAGATCTCCGGCTGGTACGGCGTATAGGCGGTGTACCAACTGGGGTCCTCCAGCACATTGCGTCGGATCACCGCCGGCGTGATGGTGGCGGAGTACCCGAGCCCGATCATTGGTTCGCCCGGGAAATTCATGGCCGCCAGGTCACGCAGCTTCGCTGAGGCCGCCGCCTCGCTCAGGGAAGGCGGCAAATTCAACCCTTGGCTGCGAATGTCGGCCGGAATTGCTTGGCGCATCAGTTCCTCGAGCGAGTCGAGTCCCAGCCTCGCGAGCATGGCGGCGACGTCATTCGGACGAGGTCCGACGTGGCGGTTGGCGAACACCTGGTGTGTGGGTACGGCGTTGGGCGACAATGCAGGCTCCTCGAAGGCTGGTTCGGGTCGCCTCCCCCTCTGTTACCCCCGACAGTTGCCTGTCGGTGACTTCAGAGTCGCCAGTCCGCACGGTCCGGGCGCCTGAGAGGTTCCGGGGAGGGGTTGCCCCTTCGGCGCTTCATGCCCAAGAACATGCCCGACGCGTTGCATCGGTAGTGATCTCGGATTGAAGACTCTCCCGTGCGGGATTGTCAGCACTAGAAAATCTATCAGCCCACCAAGAGTTTGGTTGGTCGGCCCGACCCTTAGGACGGTCAGCTGATCTGTCGGGCCTCACGTCGGGCGGCCAGCTCGTCACCGGGAATCGGTTCCGCGACGGCTTCGGCTCGCTCGCTGGGCAAGCGTTGCAAGGCTGCCCTCGATCTCACGCCAGACGCCACCGATGGCGATTCCGAAGACTCCCTGCCCTCCCTGCAGCAGGTCGATGACCTCGTCGTTGCTGGTGCACTCATAGACCGACGCGCCATCGCTCATCAAGGTGACACGCGTCAGATCGTCAGTGCCGCGCTCGTGCAGGTGCTGCACGGCGGTGCGGATCTGTTGCAACGAGATGCCGGCATCCAACAGACGCTTGATGACCTTCAGGATCAGGATGTCCCGGAAGGAGTAGAGCCGTTGCGATCCGGAACCCTTGGCGCCACGCACGGTCGGCTCGATCAGGCCGGTGCGTGCCCAGTAGTCCAGTTGTCGGTAGGTGATGCCGGCCGCGCGGCACGCCGTGGGGCCGCGGTATCCGGTATCGCTGGGCAGGGTCGAAACGTCGTCGGTGAAGAGCAGCCCTTGTTCGTTGGCCCGCTCGGCGGCAATCTCCACTCCCTGCGGGTTGGAGTGCTGCTCGTTCTCATTGACTGGCACGCTTCGACCTCCGTCGAGTTACTCCGTTTTTCGTAACTTCCGGGGAAAGTTCCGCTGTCATGAACCAACGACAACGGTGAAGTTACAACAGAGACGTTTCAAAGTAGGCCCCGCGTCGCGAGTGGTCAATTGTGCGGCTCGGCGTGTCGCGACCCTAACCCTCAAGTAGAACCTTAGTCTTTAGCCTCAAAGTCTTCGGGTGTTACGTGATCGAGAAACTCGCGGAACTTCTCGACCTCGTCCTCTTGCTCCTCGGGAACCGCGAGTCCGGCCTCGTCGAGAACCGCCTCGGCGCACACGATCTTTGAACCCGTGCGCAGGGCCAGGGCGATGGAGTCCGATGGACGGGCGCTGACCTCTGCCCCGGATGCCAACACCAGGTTGGCGTAGAAGACGCCATCCTTCATCTGGGTGATCTGCACCTCGGCCAGGGCGTTGCCGGTCGCGGTCAGCATGTCTTTGAGCAGGTCATGGGTCAGCGGGCGTGGTGGCACGACGCCCTGCTGGGCGAACGCGATCGCCGTTGCCTCCACCGCTCCGATCCAGATCGGCAGATACCGCTCCCCCGTCACCTCGCGAAGCAGCACGATGGGCTGATTGGAGGGCATTTCGACGCGCACGCCGATGACGTCTACTTCTCGCACCACTTCAGCCTACCCCGTGAGAAAGCAGACGAATCAGGGGCGGAAGGGTCACCGTCGACCCAGCGTCACCGTCGACCCAGGTCACCGTCGACCCAGCCCCACCTTCACCAGCGTGGCGTGCAATCGCACTGAGAGGGCCGCGATCTCCGAGACTGCATCGTCAGCGCGCGCCTCCGCCGATGCGTCCCGACCGTTGCGCATAGGGGTCACGACTTGTTCGACCAGGCCGACCTCACGATCGGCCGCCGTGCGAAAGGCTCGCAGGTGCCTGGGCTCGAAGCCGAATTCAGCCAACTCGCGAGCCGCCTGCGCGATCACGAGTGCGTCGCTGTCGAACTGGCCGGTCCCCGATCGTGGAGTCACCAATCCGAATTGTTCGAGTTGGCCCAGCAGTTCTTCGGAGATTTCGGCCACTTTGAGCAATTCGCGTCGAGACAACCGCAGGTCGCTGCGGCGTCTGAACGACTCGGCGCTGGGCAGGCCATCGGTGGCCAGAGCCACCTGTGGGACCGTCGGTATGACCGACTCGATCGGGGGTGGCTCCAGGCCACGATCAAGTGCATCGAGGTGCTCTCCGATGATCTTGAGAGGGAGGTAGTGATCGCGTTGCATCCGCAGGATGTAGCGCAGGCGATCAACGTCGTCGTCCGAGAACTTCCGGTAACCCGCCGGCGTACGCTCCGGCTTGATCAGGCCCTTGTCTTCCAAGAAGCGAATCTTCGGAATCGTGACGCCGGGGTACTCGGAGCGCAATTGGTCCAATACCTGACCGATGTTCAGCCGAGCCCGAGAACTACCCGTCGCCGACCGCTGCGGGTCACCGGATGGACCCGATGCCGAGAGCGGCGACATCCTCAGCCGCCCACGTGGCCGGCGAAGAACACGAGTCGATACTTGCCGATCTGTACTTCGTCTCCGTCTTGGAGCGCTACTTCCTCGATCCGGTCCCTGTTGACGTAGGTGCCATTGAGACTGCCAACGTCGCGGACTCGAAAGTCGTTCAGCGACCGCGCGAACTCCGCGTGCTTGCGAGAGACGGTCACGTCATCGAGGAAGATGCCGCTGTCCGGGTGTCGGCCGGCTTCCACCAGGTCCTCCGCCAGGAGGAATCGGCTGCCGGCTCCGGGCCCCCGCTGGACGACGAGCAGAGCATGACCGGGAGGCAGAGCGTCGACGGCCGCCGCGTCGACCGGATCCAGCCCTCGCTCGGCGGTCTCGGTCACGTCACGGGACCCGAACGTGAGGGTTGAAGTCGCATCCGCCTCGACGGCTGCATCTTCTGCAGCCTCCGGCAGCCGGGCGCCGCACTGCGAACAGAACCGGGCCCCCTCGGGGTTCTCGCTGCCACAGGCGTTGCAGAAGACCACTGCCGACGACGTCATGGCTAAACCCTAACCCTCAAGCGATGCCTGATACGTGACCGAGTCCATGAGTTCGCCGAGCGCTGCGACATCCTGAGGTAGGAGCTCGATCAACCAACCCCCACCGTATGGATCGTTGTTGACCAGCTCGGGTGTTGCTTCCAACGCCTCGTTGCGGGCCGTCACTTCGCCGGTGAGTGGCGCGAACACGTCGCTGACCGACTTCGTCGACTCCAGTTCGCCGCAGACCTCCCCGGCCCGGACGGACTCTCCGACTTCGGGCAACGACACGAAGACGATGTCGCCGAGAGCATCTTGGGCATAGTGGGTGATGCCGACTCTGACCGCTCCAGCGGCTGTCTCAGCAACGCGCACCCACTCGTGCTCGGCGGTGTACAGGACGTCGTCAGGGAACACATCTACTCCTTGGAATGGCACTGGACTCCGCCAACAGAATCCAATCGCGGAAACTCTACTCGGACTCGATGAATTCGGGGTTGGTCGGCTCGGTCACGCTCTCGATGTCGACAGAGCCACGTTCTTCGACCTGAACCGTTCCGCCGTTGCCTTCGATGACTTCCTTCGGGTCCACGGCTGAAGGTGATCGCTCCCTCCAAGAGTGTTGGGTTCACCGATGACATCGATGATGTACGGCGCGCGCACGAGTTGCCCACCGACGAGGATGCCTTCGCCGCTCACCTCGAACGGCGTCTGCGCAACAACGCGAACCTGGTCGTTGAACTCGATCGCCTCCGCGTTGGCCGTGCGCAGTTCCTGAATCGTGTCGAGGATGACATCGAGCGACACCTGCTCCGGACCACTGTCGATCGTGATCCGGACGCCAGGGCCAGTGACCGGCACGATCCCCGCGAGGATGCTGAGAGCGTCCGCCTTGGCCTGCGCCTGCTCCAGTGCCGCCTGGCGTGATGTCCGGGTCGATTGCAGGTCGGTCCGGGTGGTCTCCAATCGCTGGATCTCTCGATCGGTCCGTTCGGAGAGGGTGGAAAGCCCGTTCAAGATGTCGATCAAGTCCTGCTCGCGATAGCCGGCGTAGGCGTTGTTCACATCGTTGGCACGCACCTGCGTGACGGCCGCCAGACCAAGCGCTCCCAGCAGGACAGCGACCACGATCTGAGATCGAGTGGGGCGGGTGAAGGCACGCATCAGGTGCTCGACGACCGACGGCCCCGGGTTCTGCGCCGGGTTCTCCCGGGTTCTGGTGGCCCGGAGTCGATCGTTGCTGGCTCGTCGGTGTCAGGCATGGAACAGATGCCTTCGAATGGCGGCCACGTTGGAGAAGATCCGAATTCCCAGGACGACGATCACGCCGGTGGACAGCTGTCCGCCCACGCCGAGTTGATCGCCGAGATAGACGATCGCGGCCGCGATGATCACATTGCTGAGGAAGGAAATCACGAAGACACGGTCGTCGAAGATGCCGTCGAGATAGGCGCGGAGCCCACCGAAGACGGCATCGAGAGCGGCGACCACGGCGATGGGTAGGTAGGGCTCCCAGCCGGTGGGCACGTCGGGCTTGAGGATCAGCCCCAACAGCACACCGATGATCAAACCCAACCCGGCTATCACGGTCGCTCCTCCTGACCCGGCTCGTTCTTGTGCGGTGTCCTGCTTGACCGTGGCGGCCCGCAAGGGCCGAGATCGATCAGCGGGCAGGGACATGTCAGTCTCAGTTTGCCTCTGAACCCGGAAGCCGAACTCATCGACGAGCGACTCGCCAGGCAAGACCGCTGGTCGAATCCAGCAGGTTTGCCTCCAGAGTTCGGGGATTGCCGATCGCTTTGACGGTGTACGGCGCGCGCAGACGACACCCGATTCACGCCGATCGTGAGCCCGGAGTTGCGAAGTGACGTGAGGGTGGTGAGCCGTTGATCGTCGATGGAGATCGCCTCGGCTCCGGCAGCCCACAACCCGTTGACCAGCATGGAGAGGTCGTCGGCCCGGACCAGGCCACTGTCCTCGGCCGTCGGCCGCATCGTTGATCACCAAGCGCAGCCCGGGGCCGCTCACCGGAGCAAATCCGGTGGGCGGCTCGAGACGATCGATCGTCGCTTCGGCGGCACGCTCCTGTTGCGCCAGCGAGCGGATTTCCGAATCCAGCCCGCGGGTGAGCGCTCGCAGGTCGGTCAAGTCTTGCTGTTGCTCAGTGACCCGATCGCGCCGAATCTCGATCTGGGCGACCAGGCTGGATCGCTCGACCTCCGTCGTCGCCGGCTGACTGAGCAGACTGCACGGCCGCCGTACCAACCAGCAGGCCGAACGCAGCCAGCACCACCCAGGCCGATCGCCCAGGGGCAGCGGACGGCACGTCGGACCGGTCCGACTCAACGGGAGTCGGGGGCCAACCGGGCCTTTTCCGCTCGTCGATCTGCCGCCTCCTGGTAGTCCTGATCCAGCGACTCTTCGATGATCCGGTCCAACAGCGGAACGGTGACGTCACGGGCGGGTGCCGAAGCCTGTTCAACCATCTGCGGTCACCCAGCGATCCTCGGTGGCGAGCAGTCGACGGACCTGCCAGGCGTAGATCAACCCGACCCACCAATACAGCCCGATGCCCCAGAAGGCGAAGGCCCATCCCCACACCTGGGCCAAGGTGGCCACCAGACCGGTCCCGTCACCGAGGAGCAACAACGGGAAGGCGTAGAGCAGGTTGAATGTCGCCGCCTTGCCCAGCAGGTGAACGGGCAGGGCGCTGTAGCCACGCCGGCGCAGGAATGGCACGAGCATCCATAGGAACAGGTCGCGCGCTGGCAGGACGACGGCGACCCACCACGGAATGATCTCGCGCATCGCTAGGCCAATGACGACCGCCAGGATGTAGAGCCGATCCGCGACGGGGTCGAGAATCTCCCCGAGGACGGAGTACTGATCAAGGCGACGAGCGAAGTAGCCGTCCAGGAAGTCGGTGACTCCGGCGACCATGAGGAGTACCAGTGCCCAACCGTCGGCCTCCACAACGAGGACCAACCACAAGAAGACGGGAACGCCGGCCAAACGAACCATCGAGAGCAGGTTCGGCAACGTCCACACGCGATTGACTCGCGTTGGTTCGTCGGGCACGTCGGTCGCCTGGTCCTCTCGGAAGTGGGTTGGCCAAGGGTGAGGCTGGGAGCCGTCGTAGAACACCCTAACCGGGATCGGGTCCAGTTCCGCGGCGCCGCGGAACGGGCGAGTCAGGTCGCCTCGCCATGGTGGGCGGCATCTCGAATCTCGCCCACGAGTTCTTCAAGTACGTCTTCCAAAGTCACCACACCCAGCAGGTTCGATTCGTCGTCCACGACGCGTGCCATATGGGCTCCCCTGCGCTGCAGGGTTTCGAGGGCGTCGTGCAAGAGAGCATCCCGGCGGACGTCCGCGAACGGCCTGATCACCTGGGTGTCCAGGGAGCGGGACCTGCGCTCCTCGTCTGACTCGAGCATGTCCTTGATGTGTACGTATCCCCGCAATCCGCCATCCGCACTCACGACGGGAAACCGGCTGAATCCGGTCGCTGCGCAACGCTCCTCGACCTCCGAGACGGGCGCATCCTCAGAAATGGTGGCCAGCGAGCCCAGGGGCATCAGGACGGACTCGACGGTCTTGTCCGCAAAGCCGAGCGCACCGGTGATGCGGTCGTATTCGTGAGCCTCGATCAGTCCCTCGCCTCGCGATTCCTCGACGAGGGCCGCGACCTCCTCGCGGGTGAACGTGGAGCTGACCTCGTTCTTGAGTTCGACGCCCACCATTCGCAGGAAGATCGACGCGATCGCGTTGATGAAGACCACGACGGGACGCAGAACGGTGACGATCGCCCAAATCGGCGGGCCCAGCACAAGCGCGGCTCGATCGGGTCCTGCGAGTGCGAGGTTCTTCGGGACCATCTCGCCGATGACCACGTGGAGGTAGACCACGATCGAGAGGGCGAGGGTGAAGGCGATCGGGTGGAGCAGTGAATCCGGCACGTGCAGGAGATGCAGGATCGGCTCGATCAGATGTGCGGTCGCCGGCTCACCCACGGCGCCCAACACGAGCGAGCACACGGTGATGCCCAGTTGATTGACCCCGATGACGAGCGACATGTTCTCCATCGCCTTCAGCGTGATTCGGGCGACCGTCGAACCGGCCCGGGCCTTGGGTTCGATCTGACTACGTCGTGCCGATACCAGCGCGAATTCCGCACCGACGAAGAAGGCGTTGCCGAGCAGGAGGCCGATTGCGAGAAGGACCGCGCCGAGGTCAGACATCAGTCGGTCCCGTCGCTCGCGTCCTGGACGACCAGCGTCATCGTGATTCGGTCGACGCGCAAACCATCCATCCGTGCCACCCGCAGTTGGGCGACCTGTGACGGCGCGGTTCCCTCATGGGACTCGTCCTCGGTCGCGACCTCAACGGAGGCTTCGTCGCCGACGCGTGGAATTCGCCCGAGCGACTTGAGCATCAGTCCGGCAATCGTGTCGTAGTCCTCGTCCTCGGGCAGAGCGACCCCGGTCAGGTTCTCGACCTCGTCCGGGCGAAGCAGACCGGAGAGCACCCAACTTCCGTCACCGCAGCAGCCGAGCCCGCGACGGGTCCGGATCGTGCTCGTCGGAGATGTCACCCACGATCTCTTCGACGACGTCCTCGAGAGTCACGATGCCCGCCTGGCCGCCGTACTCATCGAGCACGACCGCCATCTGGAATCCGTCTCGCCGCAACAGCGCCAGGAGCGGATCCAGACGCAGTGAGTCGGGAACGACGGTGGGACGGACCATGATGTGTTTGATCCGCGTTGACGAGCGCTCGGCGACCGGAACGGCGACGGCGTGCTTGATGTGGACAGTGCCTACGGGGTAGTCGTCAGCGTCCAGCACGGGAAATCGGGAGTGCCCGGTCTCCCTGGCCAGTTCGATCACGCGGATGACCCGCTCGGTGTCTTCGACAGACGGCGGTTCGGACCCGCGGCGTCATGATTTCGCCGGCAGTCCTCGTGCCGAACTCGACCGATCGCTCCACCAACCCCGCCGTCTCGGCGTCCAGGGTGCCGAGGACCGCGGAGCGTTGGATGAGGGATGCCAACTCCGTCGAACTGCGCGCAGAACGGAGTTCCTCCTGGGGCTCGATCCCGAATCGGCGTACGACGGCGTTGGCGGAACCGTTCAGCAACCGAATCGGCCAGGCCATCAGCGTCGTGAACGTGCGTTGGAACCGCTGTGTTGCCCGTGCCGTCTCATGCGGCTTGGCCAGGGCAAGGTTCTTCGGCACGAGCTCACCGAAGATCATCGTCAGCAGGGTGCCGATGGCTAGGCCGATACCCAACGCGATCGGATCCACCCAATCCGCCGGCACGCCCGCCGTCTCGAGTGGCCCGTCGATCAGATGGGAGATCGCCGGCTCGGCAAGATAGCCGATCGCGAGGTTCGTGACCGTGATGCCGACCTGGGCTCCCGACAACTGGGTCGACAACGTCCGGAGTGCCTTTTGGACGCCCTGCGAGGCAACGTCGCCCTCAGCGGCGGCGCGGTCGACCGCACGCCGGTCTACGGTGACGAAGGCGAACTCGGCGGCGACAAATGCGCCGCATGCTGCGATGAGCAGCAACGAGACAAGTAGGAAGATCCACTCGTTCAAGCGTGGGTCACCACTCGAGGGAAACTACTCAGTGAATCCGGACTATCGCATTGGTCCATGGTCGGAGCAGATTGTCCTTCGGAAACGACGGGGAAACTCGATTCGTCATCGTAGCGGCCCTCGCCTAGGCAGACACCGGTAGCCCGATCAGGCGATGCGCGGGCAGTGGGTCAGACGGTCACGCCGACGGCTGCCAACCACGCGACCGGATCGATCGGGTCGCCACCATGGGGTCGGACCTCGAGGTGGAGGTGAGGCCCGGTCGTGTTGCCGGTCGCGCCGACGGCACCGATGGACTGGCCGGTCGAAACGTGCTGGCCCACCTTCACCACGGTCGTCGTCTGGTGGCAGTACCAGAGTTCGGTGCCGTTCGGAAGGGTGATGATGGTTCGCAGGCCATATGCCCCTGCGTCGCCCACGGCGGTGACAACGGCGTCACCGATAGCAACCACCGGCGTGCCAGTCGGGGCCGCAAAGTCTTCGCCGGTGTGGACCGACTCCCACAACGGACTGATCTCACCGAAGTGGCTGGTGCGAACGTAGGAGGTCAACGGCGCAACGAAACGACCCTGGGCCGACGTCTTCGCGTTGAGCAGTGCGGCCTGGAGTTCTGCTTCGGCGGCCAACTCCTCGGCGTACTCATCGGCTCGCTGATCAATGCTGGCCAATGCCTTGGCCCGGGAGTCGGCGCGAACCTGGAGGACGGTGTTGAGGTAGGTGCGCGAGTAGGCGTTCAACTCGGTGTTCACTGCCGTTTGATGGGTCGACGCCGGCAGGGTGTTCGGCAGGGTGTTCGGCAGGACGACGGCGTACGCCGCGTTCCCAAGACAGATCGACCCCATCAGGATGGCGGTCCCGGCACTGGCGACGAGAGCGCGACCCACCCGACGACGGCGGTTGATTGCCTGCTGCATGCCTCTGCCATTTCGCTCAGGACCCCAGGTCCGGGATCAAATTCGGTGTGAGGCGGGCCGGTGGCGCCCCCCGACGCCTCCCCCGGCCCATCCTCTGAGAGTTCCCCGAGCCCCTCGCCACGTAAACGGTTGACCATGGGTCATCTGACGGCGCTATTCGTCGATATGGGCGATCCGGACCGAACGTTTCCGCGCCGTCAGCCGAACGGCTGATGGCCGACCTGTAACGTGACCAGATGCCAACTCACACGACCGTCCGTCGGCTTCTCGCGGCCGCGTCCGCCGGGGTCTTCGCACTGACGCTGATTTCCTCCGCGAACGCCGAGTCGCCGGCTGTCCGGATGGATCATGTGGCGGTCCCGGGACCGATCAACGCCCAGACCACCTTCGGTTGGGGCAAGCCGTTGTGGCAGGACGACTTCGTCGGCCCGCGAAAGGGCATCTGGAAGGTCAAGGGCCCCGGCGTCGTCCAGAATCAGGTCGGCATGTTGACCTTGAACACATCGAACCGGCGGAGCGTGAGCGCCACGCTCACCCAGCACGCCTATCGCACCGGACGCTGGGAGATTCGACTGCGTTCGCGGCGCTACGCAACGGCGTTCGAGGACTATCGCGTCGTGACCGAACTGATTCCTGCGGGAGAGCGCAAACAACACTGTGGCGCGAAGAACGTCTCCTTGGAGACCTATCGCCTCGGCCGGAACAAGGCTCGGTTCTATCTTCGGAATCGACCCGACGTCGAGTTCACCGCCAAGCGCGGGCTGAATCTCGGTGCGGACCAATGGCACACGTTCGCCGTCGAGGTCACCAAGAGTCGAATCTCGTGGATCGTCGACACCCACGTCGTGGCATCCGAGCGCCGAGCGGAGGCACTGTCCGGCACCCTCTTCACCGTGCGCTTCAAGATGAAGGCCGAGCCGGGTGCCCGCATGAACCCCAGTCGGATGCAGATGGACTGGCTGCGCTACTACACCCTCCAGCGCCCGAACACTCGACCGATGGTGGGTCCGAAGGCCACCCTCGGCAGCTATGGCAAGGCCTGCTGAGTTTCGGATTGGTGGGAGCGGCCTCCACCCGGACCGGGTCCAGACACAATTGCGGGGAGCCTAGCCGCCCCCGACCCTGTTCCGGGTAGCAAACCGCGAGATCGGGTCTCACAAGAAATTCACAAGGTAGCGCCCGGATAGTGGCCAATAACTATACCGTCCGGGCCCGGGGGGCCTGCTACCGAGATGAGTAAGTAATGACTGGTTCTGGGAAACAACGGTCCGGCGGGTCCTCGCCGGCACGAAAGACCACTATCGCGGCCGCGATCCTCGCGGTCGTCGCGGCACTTCTAGCCCCAACGATGACGACGACTGCTCAAGCAGCCACCGTCGGCCAGGGCTTCACGATCACTCCGTCCGACCTCGCCTTCATCCTTAAACAGATCAAGATCGCCGAGGCACACGTCGCCAACACCACACCGGCGACGGGAGAGTGTGGCGCGCTCGTCGGCACCGGCCCGAACCAGCTCTCGAGTCCGCTCCTCGCCCTCGGGCTGAGAACCGTCGACGGCTCCTGCAACAACCTGGTGCCGGGCAAGGAGACGATCGGCGCCGCCGATGAGGTCTTCCCACGCCTGACGACACCTGTGTTCAGGGACGCAGGACCAGTGCCTCCCGGCTTCGGTGGTGGACCGGACCACGTCCTACCAGCAGACCGCTGGCAACGTCTTCGACACCGAGCCGCGCACGATCAGCAACCTGATCGTCGACCAGACCTCCACGAACCCCGCCGCCATCGCAGCGGCCGGCTTCCCGGTCAGGACGCAGGGCAACCCCGGTATCGTGCCCTGCACGACCGATCCTGACCCGCTGGCTGATCCGCCTGTCGCGGGGGTCCCGACCGGCTGCACTCCGTCCCACGAGACGCTGTTCATTCCCAACGTCACTACCGACATCGGCCTTTCGCCGCCGTACAACTCGCTGTTCACGCTGTTCGGTCAGTTCTTCGACCACGGCATCGACCAGACGGTCAAGGGCGGCAGCGGCACGGTCTTCGTGCCCCTCAACGACGACGATCCGTTGGTCGCCGGCGATGACCACATCTTCGGCAACGCCGACGACCTGGCCCCGAACCTGCGGTTCATGGTGTTGACCCGTGGCACGAACCAGCCCGGCCCGGATGGCGACCTCGGCACGGCCGACGACATCCGCGACACCGTGAACACGGACTCGCCCTGGGTGGACCAGAGCCAGACCTACACCTCGCACCCCTCGCACCAGGCGTTCCTGCGCGAGTACGTGAACAACACGGATGGCCGTCCGGTCGCCACCGGCAAGCTGCTCGGTGGCGAACTGCCTGTCGGCGCCCCTGCAAGCCAGGATCCCGGCATGGCCACCTGGGCGACGACCAAGGCCCAGGCAGAGAATCTGCTGGGGCTGCTTCTCACGGACGACGACGTCACCAACATCCCGATGTTGGCTGTCGATGCCTACGGGAAGTTCATCCCCGGTCCTGCGCGCGGTTTGCCGCAGTACGTCACGGAGAGCGGTCTGGTCGAAGGTGACACCGCCGCGCCGGTTGCTGTTCCTGCCAATGTGTTGCACTTCGACACCCCGTTCCTGACGGACATCGCTCACAGTGCCGCGCCGACCGCTGGCGGGCCTGACAGCAACCTGACGGCCGGCAACAGCCTGGACACGCCGTCTCCCGCCGGGACCTACGACGACGAGTTGCTCGACGCGCACTTCGTCGCCGGTGATGGCCGGGTCAACGAGAACATCGGCCTGACCGCGATCCATCAGGTCTTCCACTCGGAGCACGACCGCCTGATCGATGACATCAAGAACGTGCTCACCACTGACACCTCGGCCAGCGGCATTGCCGCTCTGCCGCAGTGGCAGTTGGCTCTGGGCGCCGGCGGATGGAACGGCGAACGCCTCTTCCAGGCCGCTCGGTTCATCACCGAGATGGAGTACCAGCACCTGGTGTTCGAGGAGTTCGCTCGCAAGGTCCAGCCTGCGATCAACCCCTTCGAGCCGTTCGCCTTCACCCAGCCCGACCTCAACCCGGCGATCCGGGCGGAGTTCGCGCACGCGGTGTACCGCTTCGGCCACTCGATGCTCACGGAGACGATCTCTCGGACGAATGCTGACGGCTCTTCGAACGACATCTCGTTGCTCGACGGGTTCCTCAACCCACCGTCATATACCGATGGGGGCTCTGCTGGCACTCTGACTGCCCAGGAGGCTGCCGGAAGCATCGTCATGGGGATGTCCGACCAGGTCGGCAACGAACTCGACGAGTTCGTGACCGACACGCTGCGGAACAACCTTCTGGGTCTGCCTCTGGACCTGGCGTCCATCAACATGACGCGCGCCCGTTCCGAGGGAGTACCGCCGCTCAATGTCCTGCGCCGGGAGCTGTTCGACTCGACGCATGACGGTCAGCTGACGCCGTACAGCAGCTGGGTCGACTTCGGGGAGAACATCAAGCACCCCGAGTCTCTGACCAACTTCGTGGCGGCCTACGGCCTCCACCCGACCATCACGAGCGAGTCCACTCTGGCGGGCAAGCGTGAAGCCGCCAGGAAGCATCGTGAACCCGGTCCTCGGCGATCTGGACGTGCCTGCTGACGCTGCTGACTTCATGCACAGCACCGGCCCCGACTGGTCGAATGACGGAGACCGCTCGCTCACCGGTGTGGACAGCGTCGACCTCTGGGTCGGTGGATTGGCCGAGGCCACGATGCCGTTCGGCGGGCTGCTGGGCACGACGTTCAACTACGTGTTCGAGAACCAGCTCACCGACCTGCAGAACGGTGACCGGCTCTACTACCTGGCTCGGACCCCGGGTATGAACCTGCGCGCACAGCTCGAGGGCAACTCGTTCGCCGAGTTGATGATGCGGAACACCGAGGGCACGAACACGCTCAAGGCTGACCCGTTCGCTACCGCCGACTGCAAGTTCCAGATGGCGAACCTCGCCGGAACAGCCTGCCGGCTTCACGGCATTCGGAGCCACGGTTGCAGACGACCCGGGCACTGAGTGCAAGGAGAACCTGCTGCTGCTGCGTCAGCCCAACGGCACGATCCAGTACCGGGCCACCAACACCGTCGATCCTCCGGGAATCAACGGCCAGGCCGTCTACAACGGCACCGCCGGCGTCGACCGCATCCGCGGTGGCAACGACAACGACACCTTCTGGGGTGCCGAGGGGCAAGGACGTCATCGAGGGCGGCTCGGGCGACGACGTCGCACTGGGCGGCGAAGGTGATGACATCATCACCGACCTCGCTGGTGACGACGTGCCCAAGGGTGGTCCCGGCGATGACGCCATCGACGGCGGCATCGGTCTGGACATCCTGATGGGTGGCACCGGCAACGACTTCACCAACGGTGGAGCCAACGCCAACGAGACCTTCGGTGGAGCCGGCGACGACTTCATGATGCTCGGCGACAGTCTCGACGCGGCCCTTGGTGACAGTGGCGATGACTGGCAGGAGGGCGGCACTCAGCCGGACCTCCACATCGGGGACAGCAGCAACCTGTTCTTCCTCGATGATTCCCAGGTTCCAGGTCACGACATCCTCATCGGCCAGGGCGGCGATGACGACTACGACATGGAAGGTGGAGATGACATCGGTCTCGGCGGGTCCGGCATCGAGAAGGTCGCCGGAGCCTCGGGCTTCGACTGGGAGATCGGACAGGGAGAACCACAGGCCCAGGACATGGACCTCGATCTCCCGATCCCGCCGCTGGACATCCTGCAGGTCGGAGTCCGCGACAAGTTCAATGAGGTCGAGTCCCTGTCGGGCTGGAACTTCAACGACATCCTCCGCGGTGACGACCTCGTGCCGACCGCTGTCGGTGGCGCCGGGTTCATCGGGTGTGACGTGCTGGATCAGGCGGGCCTGGACCGGATTGCCGGTCTCGACGCGCTGGTGCCGCCGCTGAACACGCCGCTGGCGACGGTGGTCGATCAGTCGGCGTCCCAGGACTGCCCGCTGCTGACCGGTCCCAACGTGTGGGGCGATGGCAACATCCTGCTCGGTGGCTCCGGCAGTGACCTGATCGAGGGTCGCGGCGCTGACGACATCATCGACGGTGACGCCTACGTGAGCGTTCGCCTGAGTGTTCGGACCGACCCGAACAATCCGGCGACCGAGATCGGAAGCGCTGGCGTCGAAGCAGCCGGACAGAGTGCGATGACGAGCCGGTACCTGCGCGATGGAAACGGAGCCCTCATCGGGCAGACGCTCCAGCAGGCGGTCTTCGCCGGCACGGTCGACCCGGGCAACATCGTGGCGGTTCGCGAGATCAAGCAAGGCACGGGCGGCATCGACACGGCGCTGTTCTCCGGGCCGAGCGACGGCTACACGATCACCATCAATCGGTGACGGCAGCGTGACGGTCGAGGACCTGACCGGTGTCGACGGGATCGACACGGTGCGCAACGTCGAGCGGCTTCAGTTCACCAATGAGACGGTGAACCTGGCCACGCCCAGCGCTCCAGTGATCGGGACGGCAGTGGCGGGTGACGCCAAAGCAACGGTGAACTGGACCGCGGGTGCCCCCCAGGGTGCAGCTGTGGCGGAGTTCAGGATCCAGGTGATCACCGGCGGCAACGTCGTGAACACGGTCACCGGGATCGCGCCGGGCGCCACCTCTGCGGTGGTCACGGGTCTGACCAACGACACGTCGTACACCTTCCGGGTGCTCGCCGTGAACACCCTCGGGGTGTTGAGCCCGCTGTCCGCGGCGTCGAACGCAGTTGTTCCGACGTCACCGGGGCCGGTCGTCACCGGTTCGACTCCGGTCGACGGGCAAACGGCGTTCGCGGTGGGAGCCAACATCGTCGCTCAACTTCAGCAAGCCCGTGCTGACGCACGGTTGGCGGCTTCAACGGTGCGGTCGTCCTGCGCAACATCACGGCAGGCGCCAACGTGCTGCAGGACGATCACGCCGGCTGCTGGTCCGACGCAGACGATCACGCTCAACCCGCCGGCCAACCTGGTTGCGGGCAACACCTTCACGGTGACGCTCAATCCGGTGGGGACGGCGGCGAACGCGCAGATCCGGGACTGTTCCGGAAACGTGTTGCCCACGACGGTGATCACCTTCACCGCCCAGGCTGACGGGGTTGCCTCCGACGGTGACGGCTATGTACTCCGGCCAACGCCGCGACCCTTGTGGGTGTCGGAGTCAACGTCCGGGCAACCTTCTCGGAGCCGGTAGTGGGAGTCACGGCCGCCACGGCAAGGCTGACCAACGTGGTCACCGGGGCGGTCATCCCCAGCCGCTAACCGTCACCAACGGTGGGACGCGGGTGAGGCTCAATCCCGAACGCCAACCTGGCCCGGAACACGTTGTACCGGCTTACCCTGACCGGCGGGACGACGGCGATCAGGGACGTGGCGGGCAACCCGCTCGTGACGTTCACGTCCACCTTCAGGACACGACCCTGATAGGGACCGCCTCCGCCAGGAGGTAGTGGCCAAGGAACACCCCGGACCTTTGGGTCCGGGGTGTTCTGCGTTGTGTGGGATTCGTCGCGGGGGGTGCGGCTGCCCGGGGTGTGGCCCGGGGGTGGGGGCCGTGATTCATCAGCTGATGGGTGAGCGCGAGCGAGCCTGGATTGCGTGGCCGCGTCGATGTGATGGACCGAGATGCTCAGGTCACCGACTGCGCCGCGTAGGCGCGGTCAGATGGGCATTCCCAGGGCTTCTAGCGTCACCGGTGAGACGCTGGGCCCGCAGGCGTCCCTACGGAAGCCTCACAAGGCTTCAGAACGTCTGTGCTAGAGCCCGCTGGGCTCACACACGCGCCAGGAGCAACCGCGCGACCTCTGCCATCGCCGGATCGTTCGACCGGTGTGCACAACCCTCAGACTCAAGTGCGAACCTGAGCAGGCCCAGAAGGACGCTCACGTCGTCGGTGGTTTCCGGCGAGCCAGCCTGCAGGATCGACATATAGAGTTGCCGGGTGCTGGGGCTCGGTTCGATGCCGAGTTCGTCACGGAGGTTCGTGCGAAGCTGCTGGTACTCAATCAAGGCCTGGGTGCGGTTGCCGGACGCGGCGAGCGCGTGCATCAACTCCCGCACTGCCGGCTCGCACCAGTAAGGGTCGGTGCTGGCGGCACGGGCAAGCGAGGCGGCGAGGGCGTTGTCACCAAGTTCGTTGGCACGATGGGCGGCCTGGACATAGGCGCCGGCCGACCGGCTCGCTAAGTCTCCACGCGCCTTCTCCGCCCATGCGGCGTACGGCGCGCTGGCCAGTAGGTCCCCATCCTTGGCGGTGAGTGTCTCCTGAACGCTCGAGACATCGCCGCTGTCGAGGAGTCTGTTCACCTCGACGACGTCGACTCGCACCCGAGTCTGGTCCAACTGGTATCCGCCGGAGGTCGTTGCGAGCATTCCGAGCTCGCCGGTGAACGCCTTGAGACGGCGACGTAGCCCGCAGACGTAACTCTCGAGCGTCGGGATGTAGGACCTCGGTGGGCTACCCTCCCACAGCCGCTCAGCAAGCACATCTTTCGATACCGGCAGACCGAGGTCCAGCGCGAGCATCTCCAGAATGTGGCGCGGCTTGCTTCCCCCCAGGTCGCCCGCCGCAAGTTGCCGTCCTTCGAACGCAACCCTGGTCGGACCGAACAAATGAATCTCAATCATCCCCCACCCCCTGCGCACATGTTGGTCCTCCCTCACGCGGCGCCGGTACCCCCATGTGGGGGTACGGCCGTACCCCACATTTGGCTAGCCCGAGTGGGGGTCCAGATGCGCACAAGGAACTTGCAAGGTGAGCTACGCGAGGATGAGTCATGAGCATTCCGACCGGTACCCCCACAGGTTGGTTGCCCTGGTCCCGGACGATGTCGGCCGACATTGTCCGGGGCCGCTCGGGGATGTCACCCGACGGTTAGAATCGGTATCCGAGCCGTCAGTACGGCGCCGCCGGCTGGCCCATCCGTCAGTCGTAGTGCACCGCCAAGTTCCTCTAGATGGCGCGACAGGAAGCGGAGCCCCAGATGCTCGCGTGCCAGGTCGCCGTCAGGGATCTCCGGATCGCCAAGGCTCTCAGAGCCGGAGAGCCCAACACCGTCGTCCGACACCGTGACGACAATCTGCTCGTTCGCGTCAGCCCGCCGAATCCTGACGACCACAGTGCTTGCGTGCGCGTGGTTGGCGACGTTGGCGAGTGCCTCACGAACCACCCGGTAGACCGCGCCGGACGTTCGCTCGTCCAGACCGTCGATCTCCTGCACGTCGAGGCCGACAGCCAGGCCGAAACGCTCGCTGCTGCGGGCCCGTAGCGCGTCCAGCGCCGCGACAAGGTCGCCGCCCTCGAGCTCCGACGGGAAGAGACCACCGACGACGGACCGGAGCTGCCGCAGATCATCCTGGATGAGGGCGGAGATGCGTTCGGCTGCCTCGCGCGTCTGCTCGCTGTGGGCCTTTCCTTCGGAAGCTCTGGTTGCCAACGTCGTCACGAGGTAGCCGATGGCCGAGAGGTCCTGGATGACCCCGTCATGGAGCACCTGGGCGACCCGGCGCCGCTCGTCCTGCAAGGCGCCGACCGACCTTCTCAGCAGGTCCGACTGACTTCGGGCCGCGCGATCGACGCGACGAGCCAATCCGATCACGAGGGGCAAGGTCGCGAACAGGAAGAGGAGCATCATGCCCAGGACGACGGGGAGGAGGCTTCGGAAGATCGCCGACCTGCTCTCCTCAATGACCTCAGTCGTCATGTAGGCCGCGAAGACGAATGGCGCCCCGTCAGCGTCGTGCGCCCCTGCGTACACCCGGATCAGGTCTTCGGTCTGCTGGCTCGCTCCCGGCATTTCGAGGCCCGCTCCCCCGGCTTGACGACAATGGTGTCCCGCGTGCCGACAGGGCGGCAACGTCCCGCTCGAGTGCGCTGGATCGCGTCCCGGGTGCTCGCCGCGGTCGGACCAGAGCACGAACACCGTCCTCGGAGTACACAGCCGCATGGGTCAGCGAGCCGTCCATCATCCTGTTCTCCATCACGCCGGCCAGACGCACGACCGCTTCGTGATCTCCCTCGGCGCACTGCGTCGTTCACGAAAGGTGACGCGAGCTCGTCAGCGATGGCCCGGGTCTGGACCTCCGCGTGATGGAGCCCTTGGTCCACGGCCAGTCGGCTGGCGAAGACGACACAAACGATCAGGCAACGATCGCGAGTACGACCGAACTCAGCGCGAGATACCCGACGATCGATCTGCGAACGACGGACGGCGAGCCGCTCGTCACGGCTTCTCTACCCGCGCGACGAGGGTTGTCTGGGTAGCCGCATGTAGGAGGCGTTCCCTCGGATCTCAGCTCGGCGGTGCTCATCTGAATCGATTGCGTCCAATAGCCCGTGGCTGCGAGCGATAGCCACCGCTTCGAGCTGCGAGTGCGCATGGAGCTTGTTCAACAACGTCTTGATGTAACTCCGGCACGTGTTGAGCGAGATCTGAAGGTGGTGACTGATCGCCTTGGCGTCGAGGCCGAGAACGAGCATGGCCAGGACGTCCGATTCGCGCTTCGTGAGCACGGGAACGCCGGGCCCGGGCTCGTGGGCGGGTGAGAGTGACTGAAAGATCAGCGGGCTGATCGTGAGGCCGGATGTGTCGGAGCGGATGGCCTGGAGGATCTCGGCAAGAGACCCGTTCTTGGCGACGAGCGCGTTGGCGCCCACCTCGGCGGCTCGACCGATGAGCGAAGGGACACTCTGGCCGGTCAGGAGAACAACGCGGGTGTCGGGGTATCGGAGCTTGATCTCGCTCGCGGCGTCGACACCGTCGCGGGAGTCACCCGCGAAGTGAACGTCGAGGACGACGACGTCGTGATGGTTCTGGTCGATCAGGTCAAGCCCAGCGGATAGTTCGTAGGCCACATCCACCCGGCACATGTCGGGCTGGTACGTCAGCGCGCCCTGAAGCAGATCAGCGAACGTTCGCTGATCATCGATCACGAGCACGGCAAGCATGCGCGAGGCATGCTCATCGTGCTCACTAAAATTCCTACCCCCACCACCACGTGAGAAGTCTCACTCACGGAGCCGACCGGCCTCAACAACCTAATGGCCGACCTTCATCGCCTTACGGCTGACTCAAAAGGGCTAGTTGGCTGGTCGGACTAGCCCAAAGTGGCTATTGCCTATCTAGACCACCCCGAGCGGGACGTCGTCGTCGTCACCTCGTCGTCGTCCTCGTCGTCGTCGTCCGAACTATCGCCGCGTCCATGGCCGGACCTGTCGCCATCGCGACCGGAAGTGCGTGTCGACTTGCCGCTCGTGGTGTCAAGCGTCCGGACGAATGCCTGTGGTTCCGGCGCCAGGGTGGCTGGCGGCAACTCGACGACGACGACCTGGGTGCTGATGGCACTGGCGTGTGTGGAGTGCGAGTTCGTGATCTCGGCAACCACGCGGAAACTGCCCGCATCGGTGAACGCGTACACGACCTGGTCGCCCTCACCCATCGAGGTGCCCAGCGAACTACCACCGTCACCGAACCAGCGCCACTGGATCCGACACGGGGGCTCGTCACAACTGCCACCGAAAGTGAACGTCACGGGCTCACCGGCCACCGCAGCCGTCGGCGCAAACGAGAACGAAGAACTTAGAACAGGCGGTGCAGGATCGCCCGGACGGCGTTGGATCCGCCGGTGGCGTTGGGTCAGGCCGGTGGTATCGGATCTGCCGACGGCAGTTGGTCCGCCGGCGGTGATGGATCAGCCGGCGCTGATCGGATCTGCCGACGGCAATGGATCGGCGGGGAGCGCCGGATCCGCCGGAGGGGATACATCGATCGGCGTTGTGGGATCGACTGGGACCGCTGGATCGCCGGGAGGTGTCGGATCGGCTGGTGCTGATACGACGACTACCTGTGTGCTGATGGCACTGGCGTGTGTGGAGTGCGAGTTCGTGATCTCGGCAACCACGCGGAAACTGCCCGCATCGGTGAACGCATACACGACCTGGTCGCCCTCACCCATCGAGGTGCCCAGCGAACTACCACCGTCACCGAACCAGCGCCACTGGATCCGACACGGGGGCTCGTCACAACTGCCACCGAAAGTGAACGTCACGGGCTCACCGGCCACCGCAGCCGTCGGCGCAAACGAGAACGAAGAACTCGAGAACAGGCGGTGCAGGATCGCCCGGCGGCGTCGGGTCAACTGGAACCGTGGGTCGACCGGGACCGTGGGTCGACCGGGACCGTCGGATCGACCGGGACCGTCGGATCGACCGGGACCGTCGGGTCGACCGGAGGCCGTCGGGTCGACCGGAGGCGTCGGGTCGACCGGCGTTTGAGGTGTTTCAACCGCGACGACTTGGGTGTCCGTGGCACTCGCGTGTGTGGAGTGCGAGTTCGTGATCTCGGCAATCACCCGGAATGTGCCCGGATCGTCGAACGCGTAGACGACTTCTTCGCCTTCACCCATCGAGGTGCCCAGCGAACTACCACCGTCACCGAACCACCGCCACTGGATCCGGCACGGGGGCTCGTCACAACTGCCGGTAAAGGTGAACGTCACGGGCTCACCGGCCACCACCGCGCTGGGCGCAAACGTGAATGACGAAGTCAGAGCAGGAGGCGTCGGCGGTGGCGGGGGTGATTCGACCACGACGACTTGGGTGTCCGTGGCGCTGCCGTGTGTGGAATGCGAGTTCGTGATCTTGGCAACCACCCGATAACTGCCCGGATCGTCGAACGCGTACGCGACTTCTTCGCCTTCACCCATGGAGGTGCCCAGCGAACTACCGCCGTCACCGAACCACCGCCACTGGATCCGACACGGCGGCTCGTCACAACTGCCCGTGAAGGTGAACGTCACAGCCTCCCCGGCCACCACGGCGTTCGGGGCGAAGGAGAACGATGCGGCGGGCAGAGCGTAGGAGACCGCCGGCGCGAGTAGGAAACCGGCCAACGCCACACAAAGCGCTACCCCGAGGCGGACAGAGCGCGCCTTCATCAGGTTCGTCGTCATCAGAGAGTTCCTCCCGCAATTTCGGACTCCGCGTGGTGGCCTGAATCTATGCCCGGAAACAGGTTCACCATCGGAAGGTTGCTCCCCCCGATGCCGAGTGTAGTCGCGGTGAGCACCGCCGCAAGTGCTATGCCGCGCGAATAGCGTGACCAGGTGCGGGCTCCACGGACCAGCAGAAGGCGGAATCGCGAGCACGATCGCGGCGTACTCGAGGATGCAGCACATGACGTCGGCGAGGCCCACCGGTTCGGGCTGCCACGCGTCGGGTCCGAACGGCAATCCCGATCGTGCGAGAGACCAACCACAACGTGAGTGAGCCGATGGACAAGGCGATGGCGGCGTACAGGCTCAGCCGGGCCAGCCGCGGATGCCGAGACAACACACCCACCGCGGCCGCTACTTGCGCGATCGCTAGCACGACGAAGAAGGCGCCTGCCGCTGCCCAAGCGTTCAGGTGGTCCGGTATCACCGCGGCATGGATGGCGGCTGCACCGAACAAGCTGGCTGCCAGCGCCACCCGCTGGTCCCTACCCCTGATGGTCGGCTCGACCGCAGGTCGACCAGCGAGGATCGTCCCACCTCGGAGGGCAACCGTGAGGAGAACAACGACCAGACTCGTCACAGCTATCAACGCTGCCCCGACGAGCACGGCCTTGATACCCAGCCCGAGGCTGGCGTCTACTCGGTCCGAGAGGCAGACGGAGTCGCAACCACCGTGCGTCTGCGCCATGTGCGCCAGGTGATCAGCCTGCAGTCGGTAGTCGATGATCGTGCTGGCGAACAGAACAAGAGTCCCGGCCAAGGTGCCGGCCGCCACCAAGAGGGTGATCGACCCAGAGTTGCCTGCCAGTCCGCGGGGGCGCTGCCCGAACCACTTCAGAGATAGCGCCAGTGCAACCAGCAGGGCCAGGGCGTACCACGGCACGAGAATGATCGACTCACGCACCCATGCCGCGAACGGATCTGACGTCCGTTCCATGGCTCCAACGGCCCCGCGAAGGGACACGATCCAGAACCCGTTGGCGAACGACAGAGCTGCGGCCAGCGGGATCACATGTGACCACGGCACCCCCACGTCGTGGCGATCCGTGGAGGCGAGTCCACGGCTCGACCTCGCGTTGAGTGTTGAGGTCACGGGATGATCGACCAGCCGAACATCATGGCGTGGTCCTCGTGAGCCAGATTATGGCAGTGCGCGACGTACGGGCCGGTGAAGTCGCGGAAGCCGCGGTACACGATGACCGACTCCCCCGGATCCAGGGCAACCACATCCTCGCGCGCCATGTCGTCCGGGTGGGCCGCAGCCGGTTTGGCCGTCACGTCCTTCCCTCCACGCATGACCGTGCGGTGCTCCTCCATGTGCAGGTGGAACGGATGGACCCAACCCCCGCCACCATTCTTGATCTCCCACAAGTTGAAACTCCCCTTGCGCTGTTGAGCCAAGGGAGTCTTGCCCGCGGGGTTCTTGAGGCTCTTCGCATCCGAGGTCGGGTCAAACGATTTGCCGTTGATCAGCCATTCGATCTCGCCACCAGCCTGAGCGCGCTTGACCTCGAAGACCAGCCGATTCGGCAGCAGGTCCTTCCAGTTCTTCGGCAACGGCGGCAGCGGCCGAAGCTTCGGCGGGATCACGCTGTTGTCGGGAGCCAGGTCGCCGATTCGGAAGGCGAGCACGGGGATCTTGTACGCCGGGTCGGGCAGGAATCGGGTGGAGTTGTCCCACATTCGGCCGTCGGTCATCTTCATCACGTTGGTGAGGTAGACGATGTCACCCTTGGTGGTGGGCGAGCCATCCATGTACTTGCTGAAGTCGATGACCATCTCACGCCGCTTCGACGGCCACAGCTCGAAGTTGTCACGGACGATGGGTGACGGCAACAGGCCGCCGTCTGACGCGATCTGGGTGAACTTCATGCATTGCTGGCCGTCCGGGATGCGCCATTGCCCGTCGAGCTCGTCCTCGACGTATCCCAATGACATCGCAGACTTCGGTCCCTGGGTGGAACTCATCAACTTGAAGTCGTAGATGCGCGCAACCGAGGCGTCGAGGAAGCGGAAGCGGTACTTGCGTCGCTTCACGTCCAGGATCGGGTAGGCCGTCCCGTTGACCGTGAACAAGTCGCCGACAAAGCCGTGGTTGGGGAAGTGTCGATAGAAGGTCTTCCCCCACCACTCAGGGTGCTCGCGCGGGTTGCCCACCCCGGGGTACTCGTTGTCGTGGAAGTCGTGGTGCAGGGTCTTCCCGTCATCGATCCGAATATCGGAGAACGCCAGCGGGATGTCGTACTCGACGTCGAAGCTGCCGTCGCTGTTGTCCTTCCGAACTCCGGGCAGCCGGAGGCCACGTCGCTCGTCCCCCATGTCCTTGTCACCCGTCGGGTCGTAGATCGGATACAGGCCGACCAGACCCTTGTAGACGTTCGAACCGGTGTGGTCCATGCGGTGGTCGTGGAACCAGAAGAAGCTCTGCTTCTCATTCTCGTCGCCGCCTGCGGGCCAGTTGAGGTACAGGTTGTCGACCCACGTAGAGGGAAGGTAGCCCGTGTAGCTCTGCGGGCCGGCGGAGAACGCGTAGTGGGGATTCCCGTCGCTCTCGGGTGCCGTGTGGGCGTTGTGCAAGTGGGTGAGGAAGGAGTAGTCCGGCGCGCCGAAGTCTTGCCGGTCCAGGCCGTAGGGGTTCTCGTGGAGCCGGTTGATGAAGCGAACGAGCACGGGCTTGCCGTACTCCGCGTTGATCATCGGTCCCGGGAAGGTCCCGTTGAACCCGTAGATCGTGCTGACTGGCAGCGACCGGACGGTGCCCTGCGGCAGTTTCCGCCCCGCCGAGTCGAACGAGATGGCCGCCTCACCGTCTTTGTCGATGGGCAGCACCTTCGAGGTCGTGAAGGAGTGGGGAGCGACCTTCAACTCGATCGTGTAGACAATCGGGTCCGGATAGCCGATCTCGTTGGGCCACTTCTGGTGACGGTCGTTTCGGAACGAGTTCTGCTGGCCATAACCCGGGCCAGGGGGCTCACTCCATGATGAGTACTCGGAAGTCTGGGTTGGTCTGAGCGCCTTGGGCACGGTCAAAGCATCCGTGAACGGCGAAAGGATCAGCGGGCTGATCGGGAAGTCCTCGGTATAGAAGACGTTGTCGCCGAGCGCGATGGAGGTGGCGCCGAACGCACCATCAGGCGAAAGGAGACCGCGCTGGGCCAGTGATGGGACCCACAGTGTCCCGGCCGATACGGCCGCGGCGCCGGTCACCCCCAGCGCGCCTAGTCGCAGGACCGTCCGCCGCGCGACAGCCCCGGAGGCGTCGTCGGTCTCCAGTTCGGTCTCGGAGCTTTCCGTCACGACTTTGGTCTCGGAGCTTTTGGTCTCGGTGTTGTCGGCTTCTTCGAGCATTGCTATCCCCCCCAGGGCGCAGTCTTCGGGCGACGACAGCCTCCACACGGCTCCCGTGCTCCGATGTCTCGTCAGCGTAAGACTCTCGACCTTGGAACCACCTTGGAACTCCGGCGCAGGTGAGCATCACCACAAACGATGGGGGCCGATCAATCGAGGTTCGTCGGCGGCAGGCCAACCGACACGATCGGGCGAGTGTCCGCCTCTTCGCGAACGACACGACGCACGATCCGCTTGATCACGACGTCCACTGCGGCAACCTCGGAGGCATCGACGTCCGTCAGATTGTCGAGGAGCCAGATCCGGAACGCCTCGCTGAGCCGAGTGATCAACGCGTCTCCGTCAGCGGTCATCCGGAGGTCGTCGGGCGACCCACCGATCAGGCCTCGCTCAGCGAGGTCATCGAAGGCGGGCTGCAACAGGATCGAGGGTACGGCGCGGGCTCGGGCGATCATGACGACGGAGGCGGGTCGGCCGACCTGATTGAGTCCGTGGACTTGGACCAGGGCCCAGACGCGGCCCTCATCGAGACCCAGTGCGGCCTGATGCAGCATTTCCAGAACACCGTTGCGGCCGCGCGAATAGAGCAGATTGGCGACTCGCTGTGCGATCCGCTCCTCCGCGTTTCGCGACTCGGGCAGCCCGAAGCCTTCACCCAGATCGGAGGCCGTCGGCTGAAGGTCGTCGCTCAACTTCACCTGCGGCAGCAAGAGGGCCAAGATGAACGCCACGAGGGCGACCGGCGCCGCCCAGAGGAAGACCCGATCCAGGGCTGCGGCGTACGCGTCGACGATCGGTGCGATCACGCTGGGGTCCAACGCGTGCAATTGAGCCGGTGTGGCGAGATCGGCGGGAGTGACTCCGGGAGATTGGGCGAGCGCGGCAGGAAGTTCGTGCTCCAGGAAGTTGGCGTACAACGTGCCGAAGATCGCCGCTCCGAAGGAACTGCCCAGCGTCCGCATGAAAGTCACGCCCGAGGTGGCAACTCCGAGTTGGGTGTAGGGCACGGAGTTCTGGACGATGATGGTCAGCACCTGCATGCTCATGCCGATTCCCAGCCCGAGAACGAACATGAAGAGCGACGAGACGCCGACCGAGGTCGACGCGTCCATCCGCGACAGCATGACGAGCCCGAGGGCCATGATGAGGGATCCGATGACGGGGAACGCCTTGTAGTGGCCCGTCCGGCTCACCACGATTCCCGACCCGATCGAAGTGAGCAGGAGGCCACCGACCAGGGGCAGCAGACGCAGGCCCGATGCGGTGGCCGAGACACCCTCGACGTACTGCAGGAAGGTTGGCAGGAAGGTCATCGCGCCGAGCATCGTGAACCCCACGACGAAACTGAGGGCCGCGCAGACGCTGAACACCCGTTTCCCGAACAGGGACATCGGCAGGATCGGTTCGGGCGATCTCCGCTCGATCAGCACGAAGGCGACCATCGAAGCGGTGCCCAGGATGAAGAGCCCGATGATCGTCGGCGACGACCAGGCGTACGTCGTGCCACCCCAACTGGTGGCGAGAATCAACGAACCGGCCCCCAGACCGACTGCCGCGATGCCGAGCCAATCGATGCTGACCTGCTTGACGGCCTCGACGCTGGGGATCGTGCGGCCCGCCGCAACGATCACGATGAGGGCGAAAGGCACGTTGATGTAGAACGCCCAGCGCCAGGTGAGGTTGTCTGTGAAGAAGCCTCCGAGAAGCGGACCCAACACGGTGGTCACCCCGAAGACGGCACCCAGGGAACCTTGGTAGCGACCCCGCTCACGAAGCGGAATCACATCTGCAATCAGAGCAGTCGCGGTGACCATCAGGCCACCGGCGCCGATCCCCTGGATCGCCCTCGAGGTGATCAGCCAACTCATTCCGGTGGCAAGGCCGCACAGCGCAGACCCGATGATGAAGATCGTCACGCTTGTTTGGAAGACGCGCTTGCGTCCGAACTGGTCACCGAGTTTCCCGGCGACCGCCGACGTGATCGTTTGGGCCAGGAGGTACGACGTCACCACCCACGAGACGTGGTTCCCTCCCCCAAGGTCCCCAACGATCGTCGGAAGGGCGGTCGCGACGATCGTGCTGTCGAGTGCGGCGAGGAGCATCCCCAGAGCGACTGTGGCGAACGCAATGGTCCTGGCGCGGCCATAGAGAATGTGCGACTCGCGCACGTCTTCGGGTGCCGGATCAGCGAGCTCCGTCATGGCTGCACACTAAAGGAACCGGTCCCCTGTGAAGCGGTGACCGCGATGAGGCCATCACGCCAGGCAGTCCGCGTGCGAAAGCGGCTAGATTTCCGCAGCGAAGAACAGCATCGCCGAACGGGTCTTGGTCTGCTGTTCGGCCGTCAGGTCAACCCCGTGACCAGCGAGGAAGGCTTTCGTCTCGGCGGCCACCTTGAACGCATCGGCCGGAGCACACTTCGTCGAAAGTTCGAGGATGCGGGATCCGTCGGGATAGAACCAGAGCTCCGCCACCAGGCGATGACGATACTCCGGGTGTTTGAATTTGAGTTTCAGAATTGTGATCGGGCCAAGCACAACGAGATCGTCCAGCCCGATCCCGTCCGGCGCATGCTCGGTGAAGAGATCTCGTTGAGCAGCGGAAAGCAACTTCCGGATCGGCTTCACCCCCGCCATCACCTTCTTGATGGAGGAGTCGCTTGCCACGCCTTTGAGCGAGCCCGAGCAGACGAAGCCGCCCGGCATGGCGTCCACTTCGACGCCGAACCCGGGTGTGCTCCGCAGTGGACCGCTGAGTTGTTCGGTGCTGAGCGGGCGCAACTTCACGACTGTGTCGCCCGGTTTCGCCTGCACCCGCCGGGCACGGATAACGACACCGTGCTCGGACAGCTTGAGTTCGGGTGTGTCGAAGAACGCCACCTGGCGGATCTGCGCCTTCAGTGGGTCCATCCCGAGCGCGGCGACGGTTGACCGTCGCGCGGCATCGGGCACGGTGAGTTTGAGTTCGACGCTGTCCGCGCTGTCGATCAGCGGCATCAATTCGGCCAACTGTTCGGCGGTGAGCGATGGCATGGGATTTGATTCAGCTGCGGCAGGAGTGGGTGTCGTCGACATGTGCACATCTTGCACCCCGCGAGGGGCTCACGTCTTCATACTGTTTGGGGTAGATCCTGACGGTGCGTAGCCTGGCGCGCGCGACCATAGAGTGGCGTCCTGGGCCTCCACCTGGGTGGCGGAAGAGGGAGTAGCCATGACGACGCAAACGGAATCGACCAATAAGGCGGCAGGCGCTGCCGGTTTGGTTCTCTTCACGCTGGCCACGGCTCAGTTCTTGATGACACTGGACAGTTCGGTGATGAACGTGTCCATCGCTCAGGTGGCCAAGGACGTCGGAACAACCGTGACGGGCGTGCAGACGGCCATCACGCTCTACACCCTCGTGATGGCTACCCTGATGATCACGGGCGGCAAGATCGGCACGATGATCGGGCGGAAGCGAGCCTTCCTGATCGGGTGCGTCATCTATGGCGCGGGTTCTCTGACGACGGCTTTCGCGCAGAACCTAACCGTCCTGATCCTGGGCTGGTCCTTCCTAGAAGGTATTGGCGCCGCCCTGATCATGCCGGCCATCGTCGCGTTGGTGGCCTCCAACTTCCCCGCTGAGGAGCGGCCGAAGGCGTACGGACTGGTGGCTGCAGCGGGTGCCGTTGCCGTGGCCGCCGGCCCACTCATCGGCGGCGCCTGTACGACGTACCTGACTTGGCGGATCGTTTTTGTCGGCGAGGTGTTCATCGTGGCCTGATCCTGATTCTCAGCCGGAAGATCCAGGACAATCTCGCCCTGGCGAAGATCAAGCTTGACCTGGTCGGAGTCGTGCTCTCGGCGACAGGTCTCGGGTTGGCGGTCTTCGGTGTCTTGCGGTCGGGTGAGTGGGGTTGGGTACAACCGAAACCGGATGCCCCCTCGGCCCTGGGTATCTCGTACACCGTCTGGCTCATCCTCGCGGGTCTCGTGATCATTCGGGCCTTCGTGTGGTGGGAGCGTCGAATGACCAACGCAGGGAAGGAGCCGCTCGTTGACGTATCGATGCTGCGTAACCCGCGGCTCGTCGGCGGGCTCACCATGTTCTTCTTCCAGTTCCTGATTCAGGCGGGGCTTTTCTTCACCGTCCCGTTGTTCCTCTCGGTCGCCCTGGGGCTGAGCGCCGTCGAGACCGGCGTACGAATCCTCCCCCTGTCAATCACTCTGTTGCTGGCCGCCGTAGGCATCCCGAAGGTATGGCCCCACGCCTCCCCACGCACGGTGGTGAACTTCGGTTTGGTGGCGCTGCTGGCTGGAATCGTCTCGTTGATCGCGGCTCTTGAAGCCGGCGCTGGTGCCGAGATCGTGACGGTGCCGCTTGCTGCTGGCCGGTCTGGGTGTTGGCGCGCTCGCCTCCCAGTTGGGCGCCGTGACGGTGTCTGCCGTACCGGACGAACTCAGCGGGGATGTCGGCGGCCTTCAGAACACCGCCACGAATCTTGGGGCCTCCTTGGGAACGGCGCTTGCCGGCTCGATCCTGATTGCTGCGCTCGGCGCAACGTTCATCCAAGGGATCCAGGAGAACCCCGACATCCCACCTGAGGTTGCGGCTTCGGCCGAAGTGGAACTGGCCGGAGGCATCCCTTTCGTTTCGGACGCCGACCTCCAGACAGCCCTTGATGACGCCGGGGTCCCCCCCGCACAGGCAGATGCCGTCGTGGAAGCCAATACGGACGCTCGCATCGCCGGTCTCAGGTTGAGCCTGTGGGTCCTAGCCCTCCTTGCGGCCGTTGCCCTCTTCTTCACCCGGCTCATTCCGACCACCCCCGTGGGCGACGAGCCACAGGTTCAGCCCACCGAGGAAACCCTTTGACCGCTTAGCGCCGGCTCGTGAGATCCGGCAAGTAGTCGGGCGTGCACTCGTAATAGCGCATCGCTAGATCACCGCGCTCCGCATCGATGCTCCCTTCGCCGATGGCGATGACCTCATTGAGCCAACTGTGCGTCACGTCCTCGGTCTCGAACATCAACACATGGATCCCTCGCGCGTCAGCCAGCGAAGACATGCCGGTCAACGTAAACAGGGCAAAGCCGTCGCCGGCCAAGGTGAGAACCCCACGAGCGTTGGGAAAGGCGTAGCTCCCACGCAAACGGGGCGAATTCGACCAGGTCGCCTCCCCCGAAAGCCGTCCGGTGAATGTCGCATCACCTTGTCCATAGAGTGTGCCGTCGCCCCGCGCTGAGGGTTCGATTGACTGCATCAGGTTGTATCGCCAACGGACATCACAAAGCGGATCGAGTTTCATGACGGGCTCCCGTCAGGAATTAGATGGGCATCAAACTCTACGCCGATTCAGCGGTAGTCGCGTGCGTGCTCGTTGGCAACCTCACGCGACCGCGTCGCCGCGCCGACCGCGGCCAGGAAGTGCTGCCGCTCCAAAATCCACACGGTGACTGCGGTCTCTGCGGTGACGGTCGCGGTGCGCGGTATGTCGCGGAGCAGGGCCAGTTCGCCGAACCAGGCGCCGGGCCCGAGTTCGCGGAGCAGTTCGCCATTCCTCGTGACCGCGACGCGACCGTCGCTGATCACGAAGAAGCGGTCTCCCAGATCACCCTCCACGACCAGCGCTTGGCCTGGCTCGGCCTCCACGAGAACTGCCTCCAGTGCGAGTCGATCGACGACCCGAGGAGGGAGAACCGCAAGCAGTGGAACGTCCAGGAAGAGCCGCAGAACATCGGCCGGGACGACTGCGGCCTGGTCGAGGCGGCGTAGACGAGGGTAGGCCAGCAGTGCAACCACCGGGAGGAAACCACCGGCGATCATGAAAGCTCCGAGCGGACCAAACGCCCACACCAAGAGCGGGGCCGCGAGGCTGCCGAGGGCGTACGCCGCCATCATCAGGGACTCCTGTAGCCCGAAGACCGCCAACAGCAGGCGGTCCGGGAGCGACCGCTGGACCAACGTGCGGGTGGCGATGTCGAAGAACAGCTTGCCCGCGCCGAACAGCCCGATCAGCAGAACCGCAAGCGAGGGGGCCGAGACGAGTCCCGAGATGCCGAAGGTGAGCCCGGCAACCACGGCGGCCATCACGACCGCGCCGGCAAGGTTTCGCCTACCCACGAGGATCACAGTGGCCGCTGCGCCGAGGATCTGGCCGAAACCGGCGGCTGCGTTGAGCAGACCCGGACCGGCCGCGGACATGTCCAACAGGTCGAAGGCGAGGACGACGAACAGGATGTCTGCAAGCCCGACCAGAGTGTTGAGTGCGAATGCCAACCCGCTCAGAAGCCGGGCGGCGGGGTCGCGCGCAACCGTACGCAGCAGGTGCTCGCTCCGTGCCACTACCTCGCCCGTTTGGGGAACGGACGGATGGGTCGTCATGCGCATGGTGATCCCTGCACTGAGCGCCGAGGCGGCGCCCATCGCCAGCAGGACCCCGCTTGGCCCAACAACGACGATGAGGGCGCCGGAGATCAACGGACCCACAAACACGCCCGCAGCTTCGGCCCAGCCGGACGTCGAGTTGCCCGCGGTCAACTCGGCAGTCGTTTCGGAGATTTCCGGCAGCAGAGCGTGGTGCACGGGTCGTGTGAGCGTCATCGCGACCGCCCCCAGCGTGGCGAGTATCACGACGAGTGGGCTTGGCGCGTCGACTGCTAGGGCGAGCCCGATGGCACCCATGGTGAGGGCCTGGATGGCATAGCCGAGCGTAAGAGCGCGGGCGCGCGGGAGTCGGTCGAGCCACAGTGCCGCGGGCGAGGCAAGAAGAGCCGACGGGATGAGCTGGAAGACTGCAAGAGCGCTGGCAGCGCGGACTCCCCCGGCGTCATAGGCCCACACCAGGATTGCGATCCAAGAGGACCACTCCACGAGGTTGAAGAGAAAGTAGGCGACCTGAACGCGTAGCAGGCGGCGGTTCCGCAGCGCCTTCCGGATGACGTCCGAGCGGCTTAAGGCACCACCGTGGACCCCGGCCGGGTGAGCCTCCATGGCGTACTCCTCTGTGCGAGCCCCGGACCTCGCACGACACTCTACGGATCGCCTGGGTCTACACACCAGACCCTTCGGCGCCGCAGATCAGATCTGCTCGGGCACCATCTCGATCGAGCCACAAGGACACTCGGCCACGCAGATACCGCAGCCTTTGCAGTAGTCAAGATCGATGGAGTACTCGCCAGGCATGCCCAGGTAAAGCACGGCATTGTCGGGGCAAACAGCCACGCAGTTGTCACAGGACATACATGTTCCGCAGGACATGCAGCGGCGTGCCTCGTACAGAGCGTTCGTCGCGTCGAGTCCATCGACCACCTCGTCAAACGTGGACTGCCGACGAACCGTCTCCAGCCGAGGCCGGTGGGTCCGGGGAGCGTCTTCGTAGTACCAGGGGTTCAGCATGTCGAAGTCCGCCAGGTCGACGGCCGTGGCGGGCTCGGGCGCGAATCCAGACAGCCACGCATCAATACTCTGTGCTCCGCGCCGGCCGTGCCCGATAGCAACCGTGACGGAGCGATCACCCGGAGTGACATCGCCTCCCGCGAACACCCCCGGCTGTCCGGTCATCAGGGCGGAATTGGTTCCCACCACGCCGTGGCCCAGGTCGACGCGGTCCAGATTGTCCAGGAGGGAGAGATCTGATTCTTGGCCGAGCGCGAGAACGACCGAGTCGGCTTCCAGAATTTCGGTCTTGCCGGTGGGCCGGGGGAATCCAGTCTCGTCGAGTTCCATCTGCTCAACCACGATCGAGCCCTCCTCGACCTGGTCGATCGTCGAGAGCCATTTGAAGCGGACTCCTTCCTCCTCGGCTTCCCGCACCTCGCTCTCGTGTGCAGGCATCCTCTCCTTCGTGCGCCGGTAGACCACGAGGGCGTCCGAGGCTCCCAATCTCTTGGCGGAGCGAGCCGCATCGATGGCAGTATTGCCGCCCCCGTAGACCGCCACTCGACGCCCCAGCATCGGCGCCACACCGTCCTCGATCCCGTGCAGCACGGAGACCGCATCCAAGACGTGAGCCGCCGAGCCTGCCGGAATGTAGGCCCGTTTCCCGATCTGGGCACCAACGGCCAGAAACGCCGCGTCAAAGCGCTCCGCGGACATGGTGGCTTCCAGGTCGAGCACCGGGGCGTCGAGTTCGAGGGTGACCCCCAGGTCCAGAATGCGCCGAATCTCGGCGTCGAGGACCGTTCGCGGAAGTCGGTACCGAGGGATTCCGAACCGCATCATTCCTCCAGCGCGCGACTCCGCCTCCTTGATGGTCACGTCGTGACCCATACGGGTCAGGTGGTAGGCAGCAGACAGCCCGGCCGGACCCGCACCGACCACGAGAATCCGGCGCCCGCTCGACGCGGAGTCCGCGTCGATGGTCCACCCTTGCTCCAGCGCCTGGTCCCCGAGAAACCGCTCGACGGAGTTGATACCGACAGCCTCGTCCAGTTGACCTCGGTTGCATGCCGTCTCACACGGGTGGTAGCAAACACGGCCCATCACCGCCGGGAACGGGTTCGTCGTCATGATTTCCCGCCAAGCACGCTCGTATCCGGGGCCGCCCTCCTCAGCGTCGTACAACCAGGAACGCACGTCCTCCCCTGCCGGGCAGGAGGCCCCGCAGGGTGCTTGCCGAGTCACGTACTGCGCTCGCTCAGTGCGCCATGAGCCCGTCTTGTCCGCACGGCTCGTGCCTGGACCGAGGGTGATCGCGAACGGTGTCTTCACCTCAGCCGCCCTCCTCAGGGTCAGTGCCCGCCGTCTCCGGATCGAGTTGGTACCTCGCAATATTGCGGTCCGCGTCGGCTTGGATGTGTGCGACCACGTCCGGACGGCCGCGGTCGCCGAGTAGGTGCGCGAATCGGCCTTGCAGTGCGAGGTACTCGTCGACCGGCACGCGCTTACGAATCGGGGTGGCGGCGGTGATCGCCCCGTTCTCGGCTTCGAATACGGGGAAGATTCCCGATTGAGTGGCCAGTCGCGCAAGGCGGATCGTGTCCTTCGAAGCTGACGCCCACCCCAACGGACAGGGCACCAGCACGTGCAGATAGCGCGAGCCGCGCATGGTCATGGCCTTCTCGACCTTGCTCTCGAGGTCGCGCAGATCTGCCACCGTGGCCGTGGCGACGTAGGCGATCTCGTGGGCCATCGCAATCAGCGGAAGATTCTTGCCTTGTCCGAAGACGTTGCCGGGCTCGACACCCACGGGCTTGGTGTTGGCGGTGCGGGCTGCCGGCGGTGTTGCACCCGAGCGCTGGACTCCGGTGTTCATGTAGCCCTGGTTGTCATAGCAGACGAAGAGGACATCATCGTTCCGCTCGAACATGCCGGAGAGACATCCTAGGCCGATATCCACTGTCCCCCCGTCGCCTGCCTGCGCGACCACCCGGACATCCTCGCGCCCCTGCGCTTTCAGAGCGGCAGCGATCCCGGATGCGACAGCAGCGGCGTTGCCGAACAGCGAGTGCACCCAGGCGAGTTGCCATGACGACTCCGGGTACGGCGTCGAGAAGACCTCCAGGCATCCTGTCGCGTTAGCGATGACGACCTTGCCGTCGGCAGCACGCATGGCGGCGTCCAATACGAAGCGTGCACCCAGCGCCTCACCGCATCCTTGGCAGGCTCGATGCCCTGAAGTGATCGAGTTGGCCCGATCCCCGCTGGCCTGGACGGAACGCGACTCATCGGCCAGCAACCGGTTGCCTGCAGCGAACGTACCGATCTGGTAGAGCTTGACCTCCTTGGTGCTCATGGAGTGTCCTGGCGCGCGAGCCGTCGTACGGGACCGATGTCTTGGCGATCGAGTTCTTGGTCAATGAGGTCCTCGTCGAGATCTAGGAAGTGAAGTTCGTCAGGATGAACTCGCTCCGCCATCACGTCATCTATCAGCCTCCGCACGCTCGCGCGCGAAACTGGTCGCCCTCCGAGGCCGGCCACGACGTCGAACACGGTGCTGCCTGAACCTGCGACAGCGAGGCGAATGTCCTGACCCAGAACACTTCCGGAGCCCACGGAGAACGCTCGGTTGAGCACGACAATGCGCTCCACACCGTCAAGTGCCCGCCTGACCGCTTCTCGCGGCCACGGACGGAAGGACTTCACGCCGACCACGCCGATGGGAACACCCTGCTCGCGCAAGTCATCGACGACGTCCTTGACAGAGCCCAGCACCGAGCCGAGTGCAACCACCGCCACGGTGGCGCCGTCCATCCGGTAGTGATTGATGAGTCCGCCCGACGTCCGACCGACCAGTCGCTCGAACTCTCGGGCAAGGTTCTCGATCTCGCCGAGGGCTCTCTGTTGGGTGAGCGCCTCAAGGTATTTGACCTCGGTGAACGCCTCTGGTCCGACCATGGCACCGATGGTGATCGGGGCGCTCGGGTCAAGAACCTGGCGGGGCACGAACGGCGGAAGGAAGGCGTCCACCAACTCCTGATCGGGTACGTCGATCTCCTCGACCGCATGCGTCAGGACGAAGCCGTCCATGCAGACCATCACCGGAACTGAAAGCCTCTCGGCGAGGGCGTAGGCCTGAATATGCAGATCGACGGCCTCCTGGTTGGACTCGGCGAAGAGTTGCACCCACCCCGCATCGCGCTGGGACATTGCATCCGAGTGGTCGTTCCAAATGTTGATGGGTGCTCCGATCGCCCGATTGGCGACCGTCATGACGATCGGCAACCCGAGTCCGGAGGCATTGGGTAGAGCCTCCGCCATGAACAACAGTCCCTGACTGGCCGTCGCGGTATACGTCCTCGACCCCGTCGCGGAGGCGCCGATGCAGGCCGACATGGCCCCGAACTCGGACTCGACCATGAGGTACTCGCAGGGCGCGAGTTCACCCCTTCTCACGAAGTCGGAAAGCGCTTCGACAATGTGCGTCTGGGGTGAGATCGGGTAGGCGGCTATCACTTGGGGACGGCACCGCGCGACGGCTTCGGCCACGCCTCGAGAGCCCTCGATCTGCCTAAGCATCAGCGGGCCTTCCGGTGACTGCACGAACGTAGTCGTACGCCGATTGCGCGATGTCGGCATTGGCGTTGGCGACCTCGCCCGCGAATCGCTGACGGATCGCGCACTGGACGGAGTCCAGGGAGACCACGCCGGTCAATGCGGCGAAGGCACCGAGCAAGGCCGTGTTCGGCATCGCACGACCAAGCCTGTCCCGCGAGAGCTCGGTGGCGGGCACGGTCATGAGGTGTCGTGGGTCAAGCCCTTTCACCAGGTCGGGAATCAGCAGGTCCTCGAAACGACGGGATGTGTTGACCAGCACGTATCCCTCGGCGGTGATCCCGGCCAATACGGGGACCAGGTGCAGCAGGGTCGGGTCCTGCACGATGACCGCGTCGGGCTCGGTGATCGGATCGTGCGCTCGGATGACGGCCGTATGGATCCGGCAGTAGGCGACGACCGGGGCGCCGGTGCGCTCCGAGCCGAAACTGGGAAACGCTTGGGCGTGCAGCCCCTCATCGAAGGCTGCGACCGACAGCATTTCGGCCGAGGTCACTGCACCCTGTCCCCCTCTGCCGTGGATGCGCACGTTGAACATCAGGCGCCCGAAAGCAGCGGAGCGAACGGGCGCAACTCCTCCTGCCCGCCGTGGACGATCAGACATGAAGATTCGGGCACTTCCTGCCAAGCGCCGTACAGATCCCCCAGCGGTTCGGAGACGACGAGTCGCGCATCGTCAGAGAGGTCATGCAGGACCGGGTTGTCCGGATACTGTTCGCGCAACGTGGAGATGTCCGTGCTGCGGAACAGGGACCGGGACTGACCCACGCTGGAATAGCGGAAGGCCCACGTCGTGTCGCCGTCGGTGGTTGCGACGGTCATCTGAACGGGATCCTTGATCCCATGCCGACGAGCGCTGTCCTCCACCAGGCCCACGGCCTTGGCGACTGCTGTTGGCGGGTCTGCCTCCAGGCCGAACGTGAGTGCCAGGAAGAAGAGCATTTCGGAGTCGGTTGTGCCCTCGATCTCGGGAAATAGCTGAGGGTCGACGGCCATGGCCAGATCGCGCTTCATGGACGGAAAGCCGGCCAGGACGCCGTTGTGCATCCACAGTGAGTTGCCGTGTCGGAACGGGTGGCAGTTGGTCTGCTGGACCGCGGATCCGGTCGACGCCCGGATGTGGGCGAAGACCCGCCTCGAGGATGCGAGGGCTGACAACTCGCGTAGGTTTCGGTCGTTCCAGGCGGGCTCGATGCTGCGATACAAGCCGGGCCTCTCCGGAGCGCCGTACCATCCAACGCCGAACCCATCGCCATTGACCGTGGTTGCGCCGAGCTTCGAGTGCTGGCTCTGCACGACGAGTGAGTTCTTAGGTTTGAACAGCAACTCATCCAGGCTCACAGGTGCGCCGGAATAGGCAAGCCAACGACACATGTCACACTCCCCGTTCTAGTCTTTTCCTGCCAGCGACCAGGAGAACTCGAGTTCGACCTCCACTTGGTCTCCGTTGATTTCGACCTCGAACTCAGCCCGTACTTCATCGGGCAAGCACAGGCTCACTCTCCCACCGCTGCCGACAGGCAACTCAACGTCGCCGCCGTGCGCGAAGCCCTTCGAGAGCGCCGACAACCAAACGGCCGCTTCTTGCCGAGACAACGACTTCTTGCGCTCAAAACTCACGTCCGCCATGAACTTCCTCCTCCGCTACCGTGCCATCTGCGTCTGTCCGCATGTGTCAAAAATCTATGTCCGCACGTTAGGGCCAGGTAGAGCCGAAGGTCCCGAGCGGGCCCTCCGTGGCGTCGCAACTGCTCGGTTCCGGGGGCACTGTCTCAATAGGGATGAGGGCAGCGGATGGGGGATCCGCTGCCCTCTGCTGAGACGGGCCGGAGGGACGGCCGATGGATCCGCACGCGGTTACCGAGTAGCAGTCTTGGACAGAATCTTCTGCCGCAACGCAGGCGGCACTTCCGCTGCCAAGTCACTCTTGGTCGTTCGACCGTTGACGCTCGCCACTGGTCCTCGTGGGTTGTAGCAGATCACGGAGGCCGAGAGATTGTTCTGAGTGGTGTTGATTTCGGCGTTGTCGTTGAGAGTGACTGCCATCCAGGAGTTTGTGCCTGTTGGGGCGCTCAGGAACATGACGCTGTTGTCGTTGAGGTCCGTGACGCCACCGCCGGTGCGTTGCGTGCCAGCAGGGCAGGTGGCGATCGCGCTGATCGTCTCGGGGATGCCGTTGCTGTCACCGTCGGAACCGAGCCCCTTTGCGGTGATCGTGCCGAAGCCTCCAGACGCCAAGGCGAAGGCGGCCTCACTACGACCGTCGAGTTTGTCTGCGTTCAACTTGGGGACCTTGACGGCCCGGTTCACCTTCAGCGGGGGTTTGCCCTCGTCTGACTTGAGGAACAAGGCGGTGCCTTCCGAGTTCACCAAGACGGTGGTCTTGCGGGCGTGATTCGTCTTGCCGATGAGGAAATCACTTCCGGTCGCCGCGTAGGCGGTTCCGCTACCCAGCACCAGGGCCATGATCGCGCCCATCGCGAAACTCGTCTTTCGTGAGATGTTCATGATGCTCCTTTGTTCGGTGTCTGGATTGCTTCGGTGGCTGGCCGGCCGAGACCCGAGGGCCCGGCCGACCGTTTGTCGCCCTTGCAGCTGGCTGCGGTCACTCACGCGTGGCGTCATGGTGCGGCCGCCACCTGGACAGCACCCGAGAACGCCGAACTGCCGATCAGGTTGTTGGCCCGGACCCGGAAGAACCAGACTTGGCGTCCGATATTTCCGGTCGTGAACGACGTGGCGTTGGCAGCCGCTGTCCCGGTTCCACTCACCACCGTGAAGGCACTTGTGGTGCTCCACTGGATCGTGTAGCTCGTCTCGTTGTTCACGTCACCCCAGGACAGGGTCACCTTCTCGCTACCACCGGACCTCACCGCGCTTCCGAACACTTTGGTCGGGACGGCCGGAGCCGTGAGGGCAATGGTGGCGACGTTTGACGGATTCGATGTCCCACCGAAGCCGACCGACGAGACCCGGTATTGATACGTCGAGCCAGCCACCGTGGTGGTGTCTGTATACGTCACGTTCGTGCCAGTTCCGGCCTTGGCGGCCACTGTTGCGAGCTGGGTGAAGGTCGCTCCGTTGTTCACGGAGCGCTCCAACACGAACCCTGTCTCGGTGCTGGCGTTGTCTTTCCAGCTGAGACTGACCTGAGGCCCTGCCAGCATCGTCGCCGTCAAGGTGGTCGGTGCCGCTGGCGGGTTGACACCAACAGTTGTCGACGTCGACGTGACGGTCATGGTCGGATACTGGGGTGAGTACCCCACTGCGTTGAGCGCCACCACACGATACTGATAGCTCGCCGTCGTGCTCGACGTAGCATCGGTGATGCTTCGAGTTCCATGCGTGTTCGCTTGGTCGAGCGGCGATGTCAAAGTACCCACCGTCGACCATGTTGCGCCGTCCGACGAACGCTGCAACTGGAACGACGTCTCTGTGATCGAGTTGTCGTTGAACGTGACCTTGAACCGCGAACTCGCGATGCTCGGAGTCAGTCCATCCGGCTTCAGTGGGGGCATCGCCAGCGACACCGGCCGCATCATGTCCATCTCTTCGTGGGACAGGATGTGGCAGTGGTAGACGTACTCCCAGCCGAAGTTGACCAGTTTGTTCGAGATCGCCGTGGACGGGTTGCCGTTCGGCAGTCGATGTTGTTGAACATCGCCGTCGAGCCGCAAGGGCATCATCGGGTTGAGCGCCCGAACTGCGTTCGGCACCTCGAACGGGACCTTGGGGATGACCGGCCGCAGAGCGACGATCGTGTCCTCGAGCGGGCTGACCCGGACTGTGTCCTTCCAGCCCAGTTCGCCCGGCTCGGTCGGGATGATGATGTTGTCCCACGTCACCCGGTTGAGCACCTGCACGTCGTACAGGTGGAAGTGGATCGGGTGCGTGTCGACGCCGTTGTGGGTGATCCGCCAGATCTGCGTTCCGTCGGCAGGCGATCTCGAGATCGCGGCGTGACCTTGACGTCGGCCGGCTCGGCAGGTTGGTGCCGTCGATCAGCTCCGTCGGCGGGTTGACGTACGGGTACAGCGTGACGTTCTGCCGGCCGGCGTCGGCGGCTGCGCCTCGACGCCCAGGTTGGCCTGCATCCGGCCGTAACTCGTCGAACGTCGTGGAGTTCATCTCGTCGTGGATCGCCTTGGGCTGCAGCGGCATCGACATCTTGCGCGTTCGGCGTCTTGAGTGTGTTGAAGCCGAAGTTGACGTTGTCGTTGACCCGCACGAGCCCGTCGCACTTGGTGAGTGTGCTGACCCAGTGGTGTTGCAGTTGCTGCTGGCGGCGAAGTCTGGTGCCGTAGGCCGAGTTGTAGGCCGCCTGCCCGACGATGATCGGGTGCTGGCCGGACTCGAACACGCCGGAGCCGTTGGCCTTGTGCTGGAAGGCGTTCTGCAGCTTGTCAGGTTGAAGGCCGGCGCCGGTTCGGTGTCGGCGATCTTCACCTGCATGATGGTGCGGGTGTTCGGCCCGTAGCCGGGCAGGACCGCCGGCAGCGCCGTTCGGGACTCATGTCCGGAGCGCCGGTGTAGTAGTCGTACGACGGCACGCGGGCCGGGAAGGCGGCGGGCGCGTCGTTGTAGAGGATCAGCGTCTTGCCGGCGAACTTCGAGAAGTCGACGATCGACGTCGGCGCGCTCGGCCGGCGCCAGCAGCAGCGAGTGCTTGTCCACGTTGCCGACGTCGAAGCGGGTCGGGTCGGTGATCCAGGTGGTGGGCTGCTGGCCGTCGATCACGGCCGGAGCGGGCAGGAAGCCGCCCTCGGTGCCGATCTGGATCCAGTCCGGCCCGGCGGACGAGTTGTTGGCGTCGGCCGGCGTCGGGGAGACGACCGGGTCGGTCTGCGCGGCCGCCAGTTCGGCCGGGTTCAATGCGACCTCGGTCTCGCCGTTGCCTTGAGTCGGGTCGGCTGATGTACCACTGGAAGTTGAAGAAGCGGTCGTTGGCCGCGTTCAGCATCGCGCAACCGGTACGTCTTCGGCTGCAGGGTCACCGTCGGGTATGCCACTCCGTTGACGATCGGCGTGTCGTTGAACTGCTCCATGCCGGCCGAGATGTTCGGCGTGCCGGGGATCTCTTCGGCTCGCAGAACGGGTCGTGTCTGTACTGCCAGGTGGCCGGGTCGTCGAGGTTGCAGCTCGGGTCGTAGTACGGGTTGGCGATCGGTCCGTACTTCGATGTCGATAGCCGGCGGCCAGAACCAGGGGCCGTACATCCAGCGTCCGTAGGCGCTCATGCCGACGGGTCGCCGGGGTTCTGCGCCGGCATGTAGACGTGGTGGTACCAGAAGCTGCCCTTAGCTGCCCCAGCGGGTCGGTGTCCCACGTCGGGTCCTGCAGCCGCGAGTCTGCGTCGAGCGCCGGGGACGAAGGTGCGGTCCTGGACGACCAGCGGGAGCGTGTCGGCGGCGGCCGGAGATCGTGCCGCGTGTTGACGAGCGCCTTCTCGGTGTCGTCGGTGATCAGGTAGCCGGCTGCCTCGCCGGCGTACACGTTGAGGCGCGTGATGCCCCAGGCGTGGTCGTGGTAGAACATCAGCCGCGCGCTCTGCTGGTTGGTGTAGTAGAAGGTCTGGCAGCCGTCGTCCTCGGGTGCGCACTGGGCCGCCCCGTTGACGCCGGGCATGTCGGGCACGTTCTGCACGCTCACGCCCTGCGGGCCACGTGGTGTTCTCGCCGGCCGGCGTGATCCACTGGTGCGGCGTGCCGTCGCTGATCCACGGCGTGGTGCCGCCGTGCAGGTGCAGCGTGGCGCGGTTGTCCGTGAAGCAGCCTGTGCGGCTTCGGCGTACTCGGTGCACATCGGGTTGCGGACGCTCGTCCATCACGGTGCCGTGGTTGACCGGGTCGGTCATGGCCATCGGGCCCATGCCGGAGCCCATCAGGGTGGTGTCGGTGGGCAGGAACAGGTCGCCGCCGGCGCCCGTCGGCAGCAGGTTGCGGAAGACGATCCGGACCGGCCTGTCCTTCGTGGCCGCGATGATCGGGCCGAGCCACTGCGGGGAGGTCACACCGAAGTAGCCTGGTGTCCTGCTTGGTCCCGTCCATCAGCTCGTTGAAGAGTTGCACATGTTGTCCGGGGACCGCGGCAGTCGACAACTGCACATAGCCTCGCGCAAGTGTTGCCGGCAGATCTGACGAGAACTTCGTCCGGTACTGAACCAGGCCGATGACGTACTCGTCGGCGGCCTGGCCGTTGTAGGTCTTGGCTTCAGGAACACCCAAGGGGATGAACTTGTTCGCGGCTCCCATTCCGGGTGTGGCCGCAGCGGCCGGGCAACCCGTGCCGGCGGCCGTTGGGTCACAGGGCAGCGGCAAGTCGTCCTGGAACTTCTTGATGCCTTGGGTCAGGTAGCCGGTGCCGGCCGTCTCAACGTCGATGGCCGCGATCGCCCCTGAATCAGTCGTGGCCTGGGCGGTTGCACCCGTACCAGTGCCAGTCGGGTCCGTGATGGTCACGTTGGGCGACCCGGTGTACCCGCTGCCGATCTCGTCAACCGTCAACGCACTCAGTTCCAGCGTGCTCGTGACCTGGGCGGGGGTGGCTCCGCTGATCGGGTCCATCAGCGTTCCGTTGTGAATGGTCACTCCTGGAGCATCGGTGTAACCAGAACCGGGGACGTCCACGACAACGGCGGTGATGGTGCCGTTGGCGTTCATCCCGTCAATGGCGTCACCGTCACGGATCATGGGAACGTGACCCCTTGCTTGGGTTCCGTTCGGGTCTGCCGGGAGGTCGAAGTCAACGGTCGGGAAGGTGTAGTCGCTGCCACCGGTGACGATGTCGACGGCGTCCACTCCCCCGGTGGCCGAGGCCTCGGCGTCCGTGCCGCCACCACCAGCGATGGCCACGTCGAAACTGCTGTAGCCATGGCCGGCAGCCGAAACCTGGAGGCTGACAACTGCACCACTTGCCGTGATGATGGGCGTGGCGGTGGCGCCACTACCGCCGGTGATCGTGACCGTCGTGCCCTGCGCGTAGTCATGACCGGGCGCTGTCACATCGATGCTCGCTATGCCGCCCGTCTCCGGGTCGATCTGGGCAACGGCCTTGGCGCCGACCCCGTTACCACCGGGGTCGTTGAACGTCACCACCGCCGTGGACTGGGTGAACGGACTGTTCGCCCAGTTCGGATAAGGCCCGAAATAGTGCGGGACCTTGGATTCGTCCACCGGCGACGTGGGTGCGGCAGCCACCACACGGAGAGCCTTGGTGCTCAGGGCCTTGGGAGCGGAGTTCGCTGGGCTTGCCAGCGTGGCTTGCTGAAACGAGATCGCTGCAAACAGTGAGAATGCGGCGATCAGCGCGAGAATCTTCTTCGCGGGACCGCTCTGTGCCGAGGCATTCATGACATTACCCGTCCTCAGGCACCGACCTCAAAGGCCCCCATGGCAAGTGAACGTGTGCCGACTCTTGCACTGTCCCTGTTGCGACGACGAGTTCGGCAGAGTCGGGCTACCCGAGGAGGCGGGACCAACGAACTCGGAAGTCGCCCCAGAGGGACTACGTGAGGCTTCCACTTGGGCCATCTTCGGCGAACTGGCCCCGCGCTTGCGCCGCCGGCGCTACCATCTACACCCAAAAAAGTGCGAAGGACCCGTGACGATTCACGAGTGCGGCTGATCGGCGTCCATTCACTCCCACCAAAACGCCTCACCAAGAACCAGGAATGCGACAACGGCCGGGGCCAGTGAGAGGGGAAGCCACAGCCAATGCCACCGTTCGTGTCGCACGCTGGCGATCACCGCCATCGACATGCCTACAACCGAGGTTGCCAAACCACCGAGCAGCACCCAAGCAACGAGCATTCCCGCCAAATTGTCGTCGAGGGCCTCTGGTGAGTTGCTGGCCATCACGATCGCTACGGCACCCATCGCCACACCCATCGCGATCGCGGCTCCGGCCGCCAGACCGACTGCCCAACGAGCCACCGCGCTGTGCTGCGACTCCGGCACCATGACGCCCGTGTTGTGATTAGTCATCAAGCACCTCCTGCGCTCGCATTACCGAGTCACACTCAGTTCAAACCCGCACATCCATCCTCGGCCCAGAATCGCACTGACGACAGGGGCCGAAGACCCGACTCGGCGGGCACGGACGCCCACCGACGGGCAGCAGGCGAGGGCGTTCCATAGGACCGACATCTGCGTCACCAACGATCAACTACGGACCTCGCCCCGCGACTCAGAGGCCGACCGTCGACAACCCGGCTATATGCTCAACTCTGGACACGGCCAGATCAACATCAGGTTGGCACACGGGTTATGTGAAAGGACGACAATGTCGCTACGCCACCGGGGACTTGACGGCCCCAAGTTCCAGATGCGCGAGAAGATCATGGCGATCGGGGACGACTACTGGATAGAGGACGACGACGGGAACAAGGTCTACAAGGTCAACGGCAAAGCCGTTCGGGTGCGCGACACCTTCATCCTCGAGGACGCGAACGGCAACGAACTGTCGAAGATCCAGGAGAAGAAGCTCACCGTCCGCGACAAGATGACGATCGAGCGCGGCAAAACCAAGGCGACCGTGCACAAGCGCCTCATCGGAATCCGCGACCACTACATCATCGAGGTCGATGGTGGCGAGGACCTCAAGGCTCACGGCAACATCGTCGACCACGAGTACGAGATCGAACGAGACGGCGACACCGTCGCGACGGTGTCGAAGAAGTGGTTCCGGGTCCGCGACTCCTACGGTGTTCAGATGGCCGAAGACCAGGATGTCCCGCTCATCCTGGCGATCACTGTCTGCGTCGACGCGATGGCGCGCGGCTGACGAAGGGTACGTCGCACATCTCGTCGGCGTACTCAAGCAGACCGGGGCCATCTAGTTGATGAGGTCTTCCGACGACGCGCAGCCCGTATCGCTGCAGCATCCGTGAATACGACTGGGACCTCGCGGCAACCGTCATGTCGAAGACCCCCCTGAACGTTGGGGTGCTGTTGGCAACCGTGCATGGCGTGGCAATCGCCGTCCTGCGTTTCCGTTAGGAACGGTCTGGGCATCGGGCGCTTGCGCACGGTTTCATCAACACGATCTGGTGAGTCACGACGACCGAGGTCGGACCATCCCGGACTCATAGGCGAGCACTACCGCTTGGACTCGGTCCCGAAGGCCGAGCTTCATCAGGATCCGAGCGACGTGCGTCTTGACCGTGTTCTCGGTGATGAACAAGTCTGCGGCGATCTCCGAGTTGCTGAGCCCGCGGGCCAAGAGCAGCAGGACCTCGGACTCGCGGTCCGTTAAGGACTCGACCGAGATGCTCGGTACGACCGCCCTCTTGGCGAACTCCTCGATCAGGCGCCGCGTAACGCTGGGCGCAAACAGTGAGCCACCCTCCGCGACGACGCGGATCGCGGCAGTCAGGCGTTCCTCCGGTGCATCCTTGAGCAGGAAACCGCTAGCCCCGGCCCGAAGTGCGTCATAGACGACCTCGTCAAGGTCGAACGTGGTCAGGACCAACACGCGCGGCGGGTCCTCGACACCTGTCACCAGCCGAGTCGCCTCGATGCCATCCATGACAGGCATCCGGACATCCATCAGGACGACGTCCGGGCGTGTGTCTTGGCACAGCGTCACCACCTCGGCACCGGTTGCTGCCTCACCGGCTACAACCAGGTCGGCCTCGGTCTCCAAGATCATCCGGATCCCGGCACGCACCAGGGGTTGGTCGTCGGCGATCGCGACAGAGATCATTGCGCGTCCACCGAGTACGGCAGCCGGGCACTGACCTCGAAACCGCCGCCGGGCATGGGACCGGTCTCGATCTCACCTCCGACAACAGCGACCCGCTCACGGATCCCGACCAGTCCGTGCCCACGTTCGTTCCCGGCCAGCACTGCCCCGACCCCGTCGTCGCGGACCGACAGGTTCAACTCGTCCGCGCCGTAGTCGAGTTGAACTGTCGCAGTGGTTGCGGAAGCGTGCTTGAGCACGTTGGTGAGCGCCTCCTGGACAATCCTGTACGCCGACAAGTCAACCCCCGGTGGGACGTCGCGGTCCTCGCCGACCTCGACGAGTTCGACCGCCAACCCGGACTCCCTGACTTCGGCGACTAGGTCGTCCAGTCGGGCCAGCGACGGCTGGGGTGTAGTCGTCCCGGCGTCGCCTTCAGTGTCGCGGAGGACGGCCAGCAGCCGACGCATGTCGCCCAGCGCTTGGGTGTTGGTGTGCTCGATCGCGTCGAGGGCTCGGCGTACCTGCGCGTCATCGCGACCGAGCATCCGCCTGGCGCCGCGCGACTGGAGCACGGTGACCGAGATCGAGTGCGCAACCACGTCGTGCAGCTCCCGGGCGATGGTTGCACGTTCCTGGGCGATTGCCCGCCTCGTAGCCTCCTCCTGCTCGACCACGAGCCGTGCATTGGTCCGGGCGAGATCGCCGCGCAGGCGCATCGCGAGCCCCGTGGCCCACGGTCCGCCTACGAAGAAGACGCCAAAGATCACATCCCCCACGCTGACCTGGTCGCTGTCGGTGAGGACGAACACGGCGATGCCGACGACGACTAGCAGGCCACCTATCCAAATCTCGCGGCCCCGGGTGTGCGCACCCAAGGAGTACAGGGTGATGAAGAACACCACCACGAACATCGACGACGCGTTGTCGAAGCCATGAGCGGTCGTGGTGAGGAAGATCAGGGCGATCCAGGTAGCGATGAACGCCAGAACCGGTTGGGTGCGACGCCAGTAGAGGGGAATCGCCGCGGCGAACGCGAGCGGTACGGACGTGGGCAGTGTGGCGTCCTCGTACAAGAGGACCTCGCCAACGAGGCCCACCATCGCGACCCCGGCGATGATCGGGTCGCGTTGCTGCCACAGCCATGAACGCCAGCTCATGGACCCACCGTATGGGTTACCTCCCGGGCGCTGAGTCATTCTCGCGAGTGACTTCGCGCTGCATCTCTCGGACTAACCAGGTCGCCGACCAGAGGGATGTGCGCGAAGGTTCGCGAGGCCACCGTGGAGGTCATCACTACACACACAGGAGGTCACCATGACCAGCATTGCTAGCACCACCGACACCAACACCAGCAACGACGTCCGTTGGCCGATCGCACCGATAGCCGTGGCTACGGTGCTCGGAACTACCGCGTTCACCGCGCTGGGGGTCTACGGTGACGGCTCGCAGAAGAGCGCCGAGGGGAACCTGGGCTCGTTTCTCACGATCCTCGCCGTCACCCTAGTCGCGGCGGCGATCGTCTTCGGCCTCGTAGTACCGCACATGGCAGGCTCGCGCCACGCGGCCGCCTGCGGGCTCGTCCTATCGATCCTCGCGCTGCTGCTAGTGGTCGCATTCTGGTCCGGGCTCACTCCCACCCTCGCCGTGGGAGGGATCCTGCTCGGGGCGACCGCTCGACGCACCGGGCGCCGCCCCGCAACCGGAGGGATCGCGATGGCCGTGGGTGCACTCGCACTAGTCGGGTACTCCGCTATCTACGTCATCGACTGGATGAGCACTAACAACCTCGTCGGAATGTAGGCCCCGTTCCGACACCGCAAAGATGTCCCGAGGCACCGGTCACCGGTGTCTCGGGACATCGTCGCGCGACATCCATACCCGTAGTACGTGGTACCGACCAAGAGCAGCCCACTCCTGGAACCGCCGCCGTCTCAGGTCAGGGCGGCGATGATCTCGGCTTTGGACTTGCGGGACATGCCGGTCAGTCCGCGCGAGCGCGCCTCGGCACGCAACTCGACTACAGTCCAACTGGCATCGGGGGGCTTCGTCGGCTCAGCACCTTTGGTGCTTACGACAGCGGACTTAACCGGGCCGCGTGACACGTGAGGTTGACTCGCCGCCTTCGTCGCCTTCGCGAGTCTCTTCTCAAGCTTGGTGACGCGTGCTTTCGACGACGCTGCGGCGGCCTCGTGCTGTTTTGCCTTCTTCCTCCAACGGGCCGTCCTCGCCTCCGCACGCTCAAGCTTGGCCTCGAGCTTCTTGACGATGGCCCTGAGCTGCTTGTCCGAAGACGATTTCGCCTTTTTCGCGGCCATGGGCCACCTCCGTTGTCATAGTGAGCCTTGATTATGCCCGAACCCACAACGCCGCGACTGATCTCAGGCGCAATGTGGCGTCATGACAAGGGCTCCCCGCATCCGGGTGCTGCATTGACAGCGGATACGGCGGCGGCTAGTGCTCGTTGACCCCGTGCAGCAGTGCGAAGATGGCAGCTTGGATGTGTACGCTTCTTCACGATCCAGGCTCGTCGTCGGGAAGCGTCTCGACCTGAGCCCAGTCCTCAAGGGGCCACCACGCGATGACGAGCACCCGGCCTGGCCGCAAGCCCGGTCCGCGGCGGCCGCCGGGAGTACCGGTAGGGCCTGAGGAAGTCCGGCGGGCGATACTCCACACTGCGGCACGGCTCTTCGCTGAGCGGGGGGTCGACGCAGTGGCGTTGCGCGACGTCGCGGCGGAGGCAGAGGTCCATCTGGCGTTGATCTCTCGTTATGTGGGGAACCGGGAGGAGCTCGTGGCCGCTGTTTTCGACGACCTTTCCGAGCGCGTTTCCGAGGCAGTCATGGACAACCCCCTCTCCGGACAGGGATTCAGCGCCGACACTGTCATGGGTCAGTGGGTGCGGGTCGCAGCGGCACTCGCCATCAGAGGGCGTCCGTTGGCGAGCCACCTTGACTTCAACCCAGTAGTGGCGATGGCTACGACACTCGCCGAGGGATACGGACTCGATGAGCTGTCCGCGCGGGTTCGTGCGAGCCAGATAGTCGCGGCCGCACTGGGGTGGCGGATCTTTGAGGACTATCTCCTCGACGCCGGCGACCTGCATGGGCTTGCGCTGCAGGATCTGCGCGACGACCTGGCGCACAGCGCCCGGCGGCTCGGCGCAACGCCGTACCCCTCGCCGCCCGACCCAGCACCCAGGCCGACACAGCCCGGTAGCTGAGAGCTCGGCGCTCGGGCCGCACCGGCACGGGGCGCACGGGAAGGGACCTTCGACCCTGGCTCTCTACGCCCACCGGTGATGGGATGTGTACAACTGTACAAGTGGGCAGAATTGCCACCCTCGCTACTCGGGCGAACGCGTGGAGCCCCTGAGCGAAGGATGAGTCGATGACCGAGAAGATGTCCAGCACCGTTCCTCTGGATTGGAGCGAGGTTTACTACACCAACTGCCCCCTGGTGTCAGCGAGCAACGTCGACCAAGAGCTGGGGTGGACGCGGGAGGAGTTCAAGAAGATCGGGGTGAAGTACGCGTTCCTGCGCTCTCGCCGGGAGAACAACTGGTACCCGCACTACATCCACAACATGGACAACCTGATCCGCTTCGGTGGGTTGTTCCCGCCGGTCCACGTGAACGCAGACCTCCGCCGGACCAAACTGCTGGGTGCCACTCACGCTCCTCACGAGGGCGGCTGCATGCTGGTGCGCGCCCGGGACGACATCTACACGATGGCGGACCTGAAGGGGAAGAAGATCGGTCTCACCAAGAGCATGAACACCATCAAGAACGACTGGTGGCGCATCCAGGAGGAGCAGGGCATCGAGCTGATGCTCCGAATGAATGGGATGACCCGGGACGACGTCGAGATCGTCGAGTTTCCCTACCCCGACGACTGGTACGACAAACCGGAGATGCTGGACCCGATGGAGAACCCGTCGGAGCTGTGGCTCAAGCGCGACCACAAGCACGACCTGGCCTTCCGGCCGTTGGAGACATCGCTGGAGAACGGCACCGTTGATGCGGTCTACACCCAGAGCAAGCCGTTCCAGCACCTCCAGGAGGAGACCGGCAAGTTCAAGGCGATCGAGGACCTGTCACGCTACCCGGACTGGACCCTGCAGGTGGCCAACATTCCCGCGGTGATCACCTGCACCGTGGAGATGGCTGAGGAGCACCCCGAGCTCGTGGTCACCTTCATGAAGGGGATGATCAAGGTCGGTCGCTGGGCCAACGAGTACAAGCACGCTGCGGCGGCGATCTTGGACAAGCAGACGTTCTACCGCGACGTCGAGGACACCTATCAGGGCATCAAGCACATCGACATGGTCCCCAACTTCTCCCCGAAGAACATGGCGTCCATCGAGATCGGCAAGGACTTCATGTTCAGCCACGGATACATCGAGAACGACTTCGACGTCCATGAGTGGGCTGCGCCGGAGTTCCTCGAGCAGGCAGCCAAGGAGCTGCTCGAGGAGGAGTGGGCACGGCTCACCTTGATGAAGGTCGGCACCACCGAGACCCTCGGCCTCGAACACGCCCGGGTCGGCTGAAGCCATCCGACGTCTGGGCCGGCCGGGCCGGACACGCACCCGGCCGGCTGGCGCCGACACACCCACGTACATGAGAACGATGGAAGAAGGGGATTGCGATGACCATGTCCGCGATGGAGATGTTGATGGAAGCCAAGGCCGAGGTCGGCAATGTCACGCCGGCCGATGCCGCAGCCCAGGTCGCCGCCGGGGAGGCCGTCCTGCTCGACGTACGCGAGGGCGAGGAGTGGCAGCACGGCCACATCGACGGCTCGGTGCCCGCCCCACGGGGTTTGCTGGAGTTCCTGGCCGACCCGACCAGCCCGCGCCACAAGGCGGGTCTGGACCCCGCCCGCCGCGTGATCGTGGTGTGCGCCTCCGGCACCCGCGCCACGTTCGCGGCCGCAACCTTGAAGACGCTCGGCTATGTAGACCCCGTCGTCCTTGAGGGCGGCATCAAGGCCTGGATGGAAGCCGGACTTCCCACCAACGAGCACGAGTACACCGGTATCTGAGCCGGGGAGACTGACGTGATCTGGGCAATCTTGGCGCTCCTGGGGGTTCCCCTGTGGTTCTGCGCCCTGGGCATCGGCGTACTGGTGTCCCGTAGTCGCGCCCTGAGCCACCGGCCTGGAAACATCCCGGTCCGGGTGCTCCGGTCTGGCAAGACTCGCTGGACCCGAGGACACGGGGTCTGGGTCTCTGACGTGTTCGCCTGGCGAGGCAGCCCCGCGGCGTGGACCGAGGCCCTGGTTCCCGTGGACATCAAGCGCTTCAGGGTCCCTTCGCACGTGAGCGCAAGACCTGAGCGGCCCGGACGAGCGACAGGGCGCCACTTCTACACGAGGAGGCGAGTGAACCATCGACACAACCCGCGACTACCAACCCAAAACCCCGAAATAGCAAACAGCCGAACCTGCAAAATGCAGGTCCGGCTGTCCTCGATGTCCTGAGACATCACACGGTCGGGCTGACAGTGTGCTGGTTCAGGACATCGGAATGGGGTGTCTCACGACATCGGAATAGCGTGTCGCAGGTCATCGGAATTGCTGAGTGTCGACAGGCTTGGCCATGTCGAACTCCCCCAGCTCATCGAAGCGTCGTCTGGTGATCACCGCCGTCCTAGCCGGTTCGTCCCAATCCGAGATCTGCGCGCACTTACGGCGTCTCCCAGGGCTGGATCAGTCAGTCTCATGGCCCGCTACCAGGCCGAGGGCGAGGCCGCGTTCGAGCCCCGCTCCCGTGCCCCGAAGTCGAGCCCGGGCGCTACCGCACCGGACACTGTCGAACTCGTCCTGCGGCTACGCACAGCAACTCGAGCGAGTCCGGTCTCGATGCCGGCGCCGACACCATCGCCTGGCACCTTCAACCACCACCACCGGAGCACGCTTTCGCGGGCCACGATCAACCGCATCCTGACCGCAGGGCCGGGCAGGTTACCCCGGACCCGTCCAAGCGACCTAAGTCCTCCTACATCCGCTTCGAAGCCGTCCATGCCGAACGAGACCTGGCAATCCGACTTCACCCACTACCGACTCACCCGCCCCGACGGCCGACCCGGAGCAGACGTCGAGATCATCACCTGGCTCGACGACCACTCCCGCTACGCCCTGCACATCTCCGCACACCACGCGGATCACCGGCCCAGATCGTGCTGTCCACCTTCCGCACAGGCCGCTGACCTGCACGGATATCCCCGCATCGACCCTCACCGATAACGGCATGGTCTACACCGTCCGGTTCGCCGGTATCGGCCGTCGCGGCGGCCGGACCAGCTCGAGCACGAACTACGCCGACTCGGCATCACCCAGAAGAACTCCCGGCCGAACCACCCGACAACCTGCGGCAAAGTCGAGCGGTTCCAACAAACTATGAAGAAGTGGCTGCGCGCCCAACCGCGACCAGCCCGCCGACCATCAGCCGAGCTCCAGACGCTACTCGAACGCCTTCATCGTCGAGTACAACCAGCACCGTCCCCACCGTTCTCTTGCCACACCGGGCCACCCCGGCCACGGCCTACAACGCCCGACCCAAAGCCAGCCCCAGCGCCGACCGCGACCACCGACACCCACGACCGCGTCCGCCACGACAAGATCAACAAAGCCGGCACCGTCACCCTGCGCGTCGCCGGCCAACTGCGCCACATCGGCGTCGGCCGAACCTACGCCGGAACCTACGTCATCCTGCTCGTCCAGGACCTCGACGTCCGCGTCGTCAACGCCGCCACCGGCGAACTCCTCCGCGAGCTCACCATCGACCCCACGCCGCGACTACCAACCCACACGGCCGACCACCCGGACCAGCCACAAAAAAGTAGCCCGAACCTACAAACGTAGGTCCGAGCTGTCGCCGATGTCCTGAGACATCACACGGTCGGGCTGACAGGATTTGAACCTGCGACCCCTTGACCCCCAGTCAAGTGCGCTACCAAGCTGCGCCACAGCCCGCTGCTCCCATGGGTCGGAGCGGTGTGAACCATACCGCAGCGGCTCCGCCGGAACGGAATCGCGTCTCGCCTAGCGCTTGCGCTTCTCGCGAGGCCGTTGCTGCAGCAGAATCGGCGTACCGACGAAGCCGAACTGCTCACGCAGGCGACGCTCGATATACCGCTCGTACGACGCGTCGAGCTTGCCGCTCGTGAACAGGATGAACGTCGGTGGAGCGGTCGAAGCCTGAGTGCCGAAGAGGATCTTGGGTTGCTTGCCGCTACGCACCGGGTGCGGGTGCTCGGCGACGAGGCGACCCAGGAACGCATTGAGGGTTCCTGTGGAAATCCTGGTCTCCCAGCCTTCCAAGGCGCTATCCAGAGCCGGCACCAAACGGTCGATGTGCCACCCGGTGCGCGCGGTGAGGTTGATCCGTGGCGCCCACTGCACCTGCACAAGATCGCGCTCAACCTCGCGGTCCAGGTAGTACCGGCGCTCGTCGTCGACGAGGTCCCACTTGTTGAAAGCGATAACCAGAGCACGGCCGGCATCGCGGATCGTCTGGATGATCCGTAGGTCCTGTTCGGACACCGACTGCGAGCCGTCGATGACCAGGACGGCGACCTCTGCGCGGTCGATCGCAGTCGACGTACGCAACGACGCGTAGTACTCGTGGCCGGAGGCCTCCTTGACGCGCTTGCGGATCCCGGCGGTGTCGATGAAGCGCCAGGTTCGTCCGCCGAAGTCGATCATTTCATCGACCGGGTCAACTGTTGTCCCGGCGACGTTGTCGACAACGACCCGTTCCTCGCCGGCGAGCTTGTTCAGCAGTGAGGACTTCCCCACGTTCGGCCGCCCGACGATCGCGATCCGTCGTGGTCCACCGGCCTCTGGGTCGGTCTCTGGTGGTGGTTCGGGCAGGGCGGCCAGGATCGCATCAAGCATGTCTCCCGAACCACGTCCGTGCAGGGCGGAAACGGGGTGGGGTTCGCCCAAACCAAGATTCCATAGCCCGAACGCTTCCGCCTCCGTCCGCTGGTCATCGACCTTGTTCGCAGCCAGGATCACCGGTTTCCCCGACCGTCTGAGGATCTTCACGACTGCTTCGTCCGTGTCCGTGATCCCCACGGTTGCGTCAACCACGAAGAGAACCGCGTCGGCCAACTGAGCCGCAATCTGAGCCTGGCCGGCGATGCGTTCGGCGAGCCCGCGCGCGTCGGGATCCCACCCGCCAGTGTCAACGACAGTGAAGGCGCGCCCGCTCCAGGTCGCGTCGTAGTAGACCCGATCCCGCGTCACCCCAGGAACGTCCTCGACGACAGCCTCGCGACGACCGATGATCCGGTTCACCAACGTGGACTTGCCGACGTTCGGGCGGCCGACCACGGCAAGAACCGGCACTATGGCGTTCGTGCCGGCGGCCTCTGGCGCCTCACTCATACTGATTCACTTTCCTGCGTGGCTGCGACGATCGCCACGATCTGTTCGATCACTTCATCGAGGGTGTACGCCGTGGTGTCGATGTGGTGAGCACCCTGAGGCATCGTCAGAGGAGCCGCAGCCCGAGTGGAGTCGATCCGATCGCGTTCTAGCAGTGCCGACTCAGTAGCACGGGCGTCACCCCCACCTTGCTCGGAAGCGCGACGCAGCGCCCGTGCGGCCGGATCGGCGGTCAGGTAGATCTTGACGGACGCATCGGGTGCGACGACCGAGCCGATGTCGCGGCCCTCCACGACGATGCCGCCTGCCCCGATGATGGCCCGCTGTTGCTCGAGCAATCGGGCTCGCACGGCAGGAACAGCACTGACCGGACTCACTGCGGCGGTCACGTCGGCGGCCCGAATTGCCGTCCCGACATCCTGTCCGTCAACCACGATTGTCGGGTCCAGCGGGTCGGTTCCGGACTCCACAGTCGGCTCACACACTCGACGTGCAATGGCCGCCGGATCTGCGATGTCGACTCCGTGTTGCAGCATCCAGCAGGTCACGGCGCGGAACATGGCACCAGTGTCGAGATAGCGCAGCCCGAGACGATCCGCGACGCCGCGCGACGTACTCGACTTTCCGGACCCGGACGGCCCGTCAATGGCAACGACCAGGGTGCTATTCACTCGGGAGAGCCTACCTGTGGGTGACCCAGCCCTGTGATTCCAAGGACGCCAACAAGTGCTCCGCGCGCTCCTCGGCGACCACGAGTTCCAGCAAACCCATCGGGCGGCCAGGATCGTGATCGATGTGCACATCCTCGATGTTGACCTGGCTGGTTGCCGCGTCGGCGAACAAGCGCGCCAACTCCCCCGGATGGTCGGGCACGGATACGAACACCGAGCGACTCGGCCGTCCCGGTCCCCCGTGCTTGCCGGGGATGGCCAGAGTGCCGCTGACGCCCCGGCTCAGCACGTCATGCAGCCGACCCGACTCCTCGGCATCGACCGCGCCGATCAGCTCGTTGAGGTCACTCTGCAAGGCTCGCAATGGGCCGAGCACCGCGTCGGAGTTGAGGCGAAGGATCTGCTCCCACAACGCCGGATCGCTCGCCGCCACTCTCGTGACGTCCCGCACGCCCTGGCCAGCTAGGGCCAGGTGCTCCGGTGGGGCATCCGTGAGGTGGCCCGCCATCAGGACAGCCACCAGGTAGGGCACGTGGGAAATGGTGGCGACCGCTCGATCGTGCTCTGCGGGTGTGGTCATGATCGGGGTCGCGCCGCAAGCGAGAGCCAGAGCAGTGACTGCCTGGACGGCGCGTGGCAAAGCCGCAGCGTGAGGTGTGATCGCCCAAGGACGCCCGTCGAACAGTGCCCCCGATGCCGCCAAGGGGCCCGAGCGTTCGCTCCCCGCCATGGGGTGAGAGCCGACGTACCTCTCGATGCCGACCTCGACATGGGTCAACGGCTCACTCTTGACGCTGCCGACGTCGGTGACGATCGCATCGGGGTGCTCGCGGAGGGCTTCATCGATTGCGGAACCGATTTGCCCCGGCGAGACCGCGACGACGACGAGCACCGGCGATGCGTCACCTCGGTCGATCACGCCCGCCCCAAGACCGGACGCTGTCCGAAGGTGCTCCGGGTTGTGATCCCGCAGGCGCACCTCGGTGCCTTGCGAACTCAGCGCCAACCCGATGGACGTGCCGAGGAGACCCGCACCAACGATCAGGACGGGACCGACAACCCGGGATCCGCTCTCGAGGCTCATGGACGAACGGTGCGGGTCAAGTCAGTGCGCAACTGCGCTGCACCGTGCAGGTAGACGTGGGTGATGGCATCGCGGGTGAGGTCAGTCTCGACGTGAGCCAGCATGCGCACCACTCGCGGCATCGATCCCGCGATCTCCAACTCGCGAGCGCAGAGTAGGGGCACGTCACCGAAACCCAAGCGGCGCGCGGCGTACGCCGGGAACTCGGAGACCAGGTCCGACGTGGCAGTGAAGATCACGGAGATGAAGTCGTCGACATCGAGATCGTTGGCGGCCATCACGTCCGTGACCATCTCGGCCACTCGATCCAGCATGTGTTCTCGGTCGTCGTTCTCGAGTTGGGTCGCGCCTCGGATTGCTCGCGTGCTCACCCGGAAACCCTACGCTGCCTCCGGCCTATAACTGAGCGCTGTCCAGCAGTGAGCCCAACTCCGGAACGCTCAACTCGCGCATCCCTCCCGGCCGCAGATCCCCCAGCCGAACCGGGCCGATGGCCGTGCGGGTGAGGCGGCGAACGGGATGTCCGACCTCGTCCAGCAGACGTCGCACAATGCGGTTGCGCCCCTCGTGGATCACGAGTTCAACCATGCTGCGCTCGGCGGATGCAGTCATCAGTCGAGCGCGGGTGACCGTCACCGGCCCATCGTCTAGGACGACACCGCTCAGCAGTTGCCTGATCACCTTGGGGTAGATCTTGCCTTCGACCTCGGCGACGTAGGTCTTGTCGACTTCGTACGACGGGTGCGCCATGCGGTGGGCGAAGTCACCGTCGTTGGTGAGCAGGATCAATCCAGATGTGTCCGTGTCAAGGCGCCCGACGTGGAACAAGCGCTCGTCACGATCTGCGACAAGCTCCTGAAGGCTAGGCCGCCCTTCCGGATCCGACATCGTGGACACAACGCCCCTCGGCTTGTTCAGCACGAGATAGACGTGCGCGCTCACGGGAGCCAGCCGCTTGCCGTCGACCCGGACGATGGCCGTGGCCGGATCCACCTTCGTCCCGAGGCGCGTCACCACTTCACCGTCGACGGTGACCGATCCAGCCAACATCAACTCCTCGCACCGACGCCTGGAGGCGACCCCGGATTGTGCCAAGTACTTCTGGAGCCGCACCTTCCCTTCAGGGTCGGTCTCCAGGTCTGGCCGTTTCCAGTCGGGTTTGGGCTTCATGAGGACGAGTCTTCGAAGATGTCCAAAAGCTCATCCTCCAAGTCGTCCATCTCCGGCAGGAACGGAGCCAGCTCGGGTAGTTCGTCAAGCGAACCGATCCCGATGCGCTCCAGGAAGAAGGCGCTCGTGCGATACAACATCGCGCCATGCTCACCGTCTTGACCCGCCTCCTCGACCAGCCCACGCGTCACCAGGGTCCGCATCACGCCATCAACGTTCACCCCGCGGATCGCTGAAACACGGGCTCGCGAGACCGGTTGACGATAGGCGACCACCGCCAGCGTCTCCAGAGCGGCCTGCGTCAAGCGTGCCCGCTGACCGTCCAGCACGAAGGCTTCGACCACGGCGGCGTACTGCTCGCGCGTGTAGTAGCGCCACCCACCGGCGACATTGCGCAGTTCGAAACCCCTGTTCTGAGCGTCGTACTCGGCAGCAAGCTCACCGAGCGCCTGGTCGACCTCTGGTACGGCGTAGCCGACGGCCGATGCCAACGCGAGACGGTCCAGGGGCTGGTCGGCCACCATCAGCAGAGCCTCCAGACTCGGCTTCAAGTCCCCCACCGCCACAGCCAGGGTGGGGATGTTCTCCTCAGTCACGCTCGCTTCCTCCATCGGATCCGACTTCACCGTGGGGCGGTGTTGAGTCCGTCCCATCAAATTCGTCCTCGATCTCAAACTCGGCATCTTCCGGGCCGGTCCAGCGGATGGTGAGCTCGCCCATCGGCGTGACCTGATCAAGGGCCACGGCTCCCTCGCGGAACAGTTCCAGGAGCGCCAGGAACCGCGCCACGGTGGTGGCTAGATCCGGTGAGTCGCCGCACAGCATTCGGAAGCTCATCGCACCACGACGTCGTAGTCGATCCACGACGACCGCGGCTTGTTCACGAACGCTCACCTGCGGTGCATGGATGTGCTGCAGGGACAGCTCTTGGATCGGTTTCGGTTGCAATGCACGCGCTGCGATCATGGCGAACTGATCGACCCCGAGGCCGATGAGCACCTCGGGAAGCAACGTCGCGAACCGATCTTCGAGACCGACCGCACGCGGGTGCCGCGTGGCCTCGGCGGCGAGCCGAGCCTCGAGGACACCAGCCACCTGTTTGAAGGCCCGATACTGCAACAGTCGCGCAAACAAGAGGTCCCGCGCCTCGAGGAGTGCAAGGTCCTCCTCGTCCTCGATGTCGCCCTGTGGAAGCAATCGGGCCGCCTTGAGGTCGAGCAACGTCGCGGCCACCACCAGGAACGAGGTCGTCTGGTCCAGATCAATCTTCGGCTCGGCGTTCTTGATGTGCGAGATGAACTCGTCCGTCACCTGTGACAACGCAATCTCGGTGATATCCAACTTGTGCTTGGCGATCAGGCTCAACAGCAGATCGAACGGCCCCTCGAAGTTGACCAACCGCACCGAGAATCCGGGATTCATGGGTGCTGTCGACTCCGCTCGCTCCGACGGCCGCGCCTCAGACGACGTCATGGCGGGCATCAAGGCCCGATCAGCCGTTGCACCAGGACGCTGTCGTCGCCGTTCTGCTCGAAGTCGGCCAAGGCGATCGCGACGGCCTCACGCACGAGACGCCCGCGATCGACAGCCAGCCCGTGCGTGCGCCGCAGGGATAGGCGCGCATGCTCGATCTCCAGCAATTCATCGGATGTCACATAAATGGTCATCTTCTCGTCGTGACGCACGCGCCCGCTGGGCCGCTTCTCCTCGGACGCATCCTCAGACGCTTCATCAGACGGGGCACCGTCTGTTGAGGCCGTGGTGGACGCCGCAGGCGGGACTTCAGGCACCGCCTGGGCCGGGGCCGTGGGGCGGAAGAGATCATCGGCAGGCGGCAGGCTTACTCGTCGCGGCAACGAGCCAACACCTCTCTGGCCAGCTGCCGATAGGCGTCGGCGCCGGCCGACTTGGCGGCGTACGTCGTGATGGGTTCGCCAGCGACGGTCGAATCCGAGAACTTGACGGTGCGGCGGATCACGGTGTGGAAGACCTGGTCGCCCCAGGCCTGGACGAGTCGATCCATCACCTCTCGCCCGTGCAGAGTACGACTGTCATACATCGTGCCGAGCACCCCATTGATCTCCAGCGTGGGGTTAAGGCGCTCCTGGACCTTGTCGATCGTCGTCTTCAGCAGCGCCACGCCGCGCAGTGCGAAGTACTCACACTCCAGCGGCACGATCACACCGTTGGAAGCGGTCAAGGCGTTGACCGTGAGCAAACCAAGACTGGGCTGACAATCGATCAGGACGAAGTCATAGTCGGCGAGCACCGGAGCAAGGATCCGTTGGAGCGACTGCTCGCGGGCAACCTCGTTGACGAGTTGGACCTCCGCAGCAGAGAGATCGATGTTCGAGGGCACCAGATCCATCCCAGGAACCCCGGAAGGCACGATCACGTCGGCGATGGTCACGTCGCTCTGCATGAGGGCGTTGTAGATCGTCAGGTCCATCTCGTGAGGGTTGAGCCCAAGCCCCACCGACAGCGAGCCTTGTGGATCAAAGTCGACCAGCAGCACCCTGCGTCCATACTCGGCGAGGGCAGCGCCGAGATTGATGGTGGTCGTCGTCTTGCCGACTCCACCCTTCTGGTTGCACATCGAGATGACCCGCGCCGGACCGTGCTCGGTCAGGGGTTCGGGTTCGGGGAGCAGCGGCAGAGGGCGGCCCGTGGGGCCGATCTCAGGTGGCAGCGCCGGTCTCACCCTCGGTCGTTGAGAGCGGGAAAGGCAAAGGTTCATTCACAGTCTGGCCATCTGTAGGAGCGTCGTGAACTGGCGGACGAGCGAGTGGGCGGACGGGCGGCATTTCCGGTGCCGCACTCCCTCGATCAGGGTAACTGGCACCGCCCCCGTCACCAGACATCTACCGCTCCTCATGTTGATAGGGTTCCTGCGCGAGACCCTACTAGGGATGTGACTCGCCATCGGCCACCATCATTCTCTGGCACGGGGATGCGCAGTCGCAAACACTTCACGCAGGTTCTCCACCGTGACCAGCGTGTAGATCTGGGTCGTTGTCACAGACGCATGGCCCAGCAACTCCTGCACGACGCGAACGTCCGCTCCACCGTCGAGCAGGTGGGTGGCAAACGAGTGCCGCAATGTGTGTGGCGAGACGTCGCGGGTCACACCCGCCCTGTTCGGCTGTCTTCGTGAGCACTGTCCATGCGCTCTGGCGAGACAGCTGGCCGCCCCGAGCATTGAGGAACAACGCGGGCGAGCCGCGTCCGCCGGTAGCAAGTGCCGGCCGACCCGCGAACCAGATACGTCCCGACCGCCTCGCGGGCGAACGATCCCACCGGCACGAGACGTTCCTTGGAACCCTTCCCCCGCAGCAGGACCGTGCCGTCGACCAGGTCAAGGTCGTCGACCGCCAGTCCCACGGCCTCGGAGATGCGAGCCCCGGTGCCGTACAGGATTTCCAAGCAAGCGCGCGATCTCTAAGCGCCAGCGGCGTGTCCACAAGGCTCGAGGCTTCCAGGATCGACTCGACCTCGGCCACGGTCAGGGCCTTGGGCAGCCGTTTGGCCGGCGTCGGCGGCCGCACCGCGGCGGCTGGATCTGCGGTAGTGATGCCGTCTCGAACGGCGAACCGATGAAATCCTCGCACGGCGACGATGGTCCTGGCGACGGACGCCGATCCCAGGGGCACATGGTCGGCGTCTCCCTCACGAAGGCTCACGACGAACGAGGTCACGACCGCTTCCGTCACCGAGTCGAGGTCCGTGGTTTCTCGCGCATACCAAGAACTCCTCGTAGCGATTGAGGTCGCGGCGATAAGACAGCAGCGTGTTCGCCGCCAATCCCCGCTCCACGTTGAGGTGATCCAGGTAGGTGCCGATGGCTCGCGCAACCGACACGCGGCTCATTCCTTGCGGCGCAGGGCCGATTCATCGAGGGGAAAGCGCAGTTCGCGTTGGCGGTCGATGGCCGCGCCGATGAGGCCGGCAAACAGGGGGTGCGGCCGGGTGGGGCGAGACCGCAACTCCGGGTGGGCCTGGGTGGACGACGTAGTAGGGGTGCGTCTGCTTCGGCAACTCGACGAACTCCACCAGATTGTTGTCCGGCGACGTCCCCGAGAAGACCAGACCGGCTTCCTCCAGCTGATCCCGATACGAGTTGTTGACCTCGTAACGGTGACGATGGCGCTCCTCGACCTCAGCCACGCCGTACGTCGCGCGGACTACCGAGCCCTCGTGAAGTTCGGCGGGATATAGGCCCAACCGCATCGTGCCACCAAGATCTCCGCCACCGTCGACGAACGACTTCTGCTCCTCCATGGTGGCAATCACGGGTTCAGGACATTCCGGGTCGAACTCGGTGCTGCCGGCCTTCGAGAGCCCCGCGACGACGCGCGCGTATTCGATCACCATGCACTGCAGCCCCAGACACAGACCAAGCGTGGGAACGCCGTGAGTCCGGGCGTAGGTCAGAGCGCCGAGCTTCCCTTCGATGCCTCGGATCCCGAATCCGCCGGGAACGCACACGGCATCGACGTCGGCCAGATTCTTGGCGGCGCCGGCAGCGATCCTCGCACTCGTCTGACGGGATCCACCGGACTGTCACTTTCGCCTCGTGGGCGAAGCCACCGGCGCGCAGTGCCTCCGCAACGGAGAGGTAGGCGTCGGGGAGATCGATGTATTTGCCGACCAGGCCGACAGTGACCTCCTCCTTGGGGTGGTGAACGCGTCGGAGCAGGTCGTCCCAGACGGTCCAGTCGACGTCGCGGAAGGGCAGATCGAGGCGTCGTACGACGTAGGCGTCCAGGCCTTCGCGATGCAGAACCTTGGGGATGTCGTAGATCGACGGCGCATCCGCGGCGCACACGACGGCCTCTTCATCGACGTCGCACATCAGGGAGATCTTGCGCTTGATTCCCTGGGGCAGCTCTCGATCGGCCCGACAGACGATGGCATCCGGCTGGATGCCGATCGAACGCAGCGCTGCCACTGAGTGCTGTGTCGGCTTGGTCTTCAACTCCCCCGACGGCCCGATGTAGGGGACCAGCGACACGTGCAGGAAGAAGCAGTTCGCCCGCCCGATGTCGTGGCGCACCTGCCGGGCAGCCTCGAGGAACGGCAGCGACTCGATGTCGCCGACGGTGCCGCCGATCTCGGTGATGACCACGTCGATTTCGTCCGAACCCATGGCCCGGATGCGTTCCTTGATCTCGTTGGTGATGTGCGGAATCACCTGGACCGTGTCGCCGAGGTAGTCACCACGTCGTTCCTTCGCGATCACCGACGAATAGACCTGACCCGTGGTGACGTTCGCGATGGCGTTGAGCTCGGTGTCTAGGAAACGTTCGTAGTGACCGATGTCCAGATCCGTCTCCGCACCGTCGTTGGTGACGAACACCTCGCCGTGCTGAAACGGGTTCATCGTGCCCGGATCGACATTGAGGTAGGGATCGAGCTTCTGCATCGTCACGCGAAGTCCGCGCGACTTGAGCAGACTGCCCAAACTTGATGCCGTGAGCCCCTTCCCCAACGAGGAGGCGACACCCCCGGTCACGAACACGTGCTTGGTTGGCGTCGCTAGCTTCACGGGATTCCATCCTACCCGACCTCGATCGGAAATCTTGATTGCCTCAGGCGTGGCGACGCGACTGTGCTGCGGCGAGCAACTCCCGGGCGTGTTCGAGGCCGGTACGGAGTCCTCCATGCCGGCAAGCATCCGTGAGAGTTCGCGTTCGCGCCCCGCGTCGTCGAGGACCTGCAGGCCCGACGTGGTCACGGTCCCGTCATCGGCCTTCTCGACCACGATGTGACGATCGGCGTACGCCGCGACCTGCGGAAGGTGCGTCACAACGATGACCTGTGCGGCCCTGGCCAGTTGTGCCAGCCGGCGCCCAACCTCGACTGCAGCCTTGCCCCCGACGCCGGCGTCGACCTCGTCGAAAACGAAGGTGGGCACCGGGCTCGTGCCCGCGAGCGAGACCTCCAGCGCCAACATGACGCGGGAGAGCTCTCCGCCAGAGGCTCCCTTCGCCAGACTTCGGGCATCGCTGCCGACGTTGGCGGCCAACAGGAACTCGACCTCGTCCACGCCCGATCGGCGTGAACTGCATCCATCGGCCATCGACAGCAGCCCACGCTTGGGCATTGGTCCTGACCGGCGGCAATGTGCGTCGGTGTCCAACTCCGACTGGGCGACCACGATGTTGACCTCGGCGTGCGGCATCGCCAGCGCCGAAAGTTCGGAGGTCACCTCCGCACCTAGGCGCAGTGCCGCGGCCGTCCGCTCGCGCGAGAGATCGCGCAGCCGCCTCGGCCAGTTCGGATCGCAGCCTCGCCTGCTCGGCGTGCGAGTTCCTCGATGTGGTCATCGGAATTCAGGAGTTCCTGCGAGCCGCAGTTGAGCGGCTTCGGCCCAGGCCAGCACGGCGTCGATGTTGTCGCCGTACTTTCGAGTGAGCGTCGACAGCAATGCGCGGCGGTCAGAGACGGTCGCGAGGAGAGCCGGGTCCGACTCCAGCCGGGAGGCGTACGACGCCATGTCCGCCGCAAGATCTGAAACGGCATAGGTGATCTCGGAGAGGCGATCGGCGAGTCCGCGGCCTCCAGTGTCGTGCTCGCGGACGCCCTCCATCAGGTTCCGCGCCGCCGCGGCCGCGCTCAAGGCATCGTGGCCACCGTCGTCACTCGAAAGCGCCTCCCGGGCTTCCTCGGCCGCCCGGCGAAGGGCGTCTCCGAACGCCAGCCGTCGCCTCCTGCGCGCCGAGGCGCACGTCCTCCCCTGCCACTGGGCGCAACTTTGCCGACCTCCTCCAGGCCGAACTGAAGCAGGTCGGCTTCTCGGGCGCGTTCGAGTCGGGAGGCGACCAGCGACTCGAGTTCACGCTCAACCGACGACCAACTGGTCGAAAAGGGCGGATGTAGGCGGCCAATGCGTGCCCACCAACCTCGCCGGCGTACCGATCGAGCGCGTCACGCTGCGCCGAGGCCTTCAGCAATCGATGCTGCTCGGACTGGCCGTGGACGGCGACGAGGGGCGACGCGAGATCTCCCAGCGTCGACACGGGCACCGATGCGCCGCCGACAAACGCGCGTGATCGTCCTTCGACGGCGACGGTGCGGGCCAGAACGACCCGATCCTCTTCGACCACGTCCCCCCGCGTCGACCACCGCAGTCGCCACTTCGGGAGGTCCGCGTCAGACAGGCAATGCCTTCGACCCGAGCGGTCTTCAGCCCACGGCGTACGGCACCAGGGTCCGCATCGCCCGCCCAACAGCAGTCCGAGGGCAGTGACGACCATGGTCTTGCCGGCGCCGGTCTCGCCCGTAATGACTGTCAGACCCGGACCGAGTTCCAGAGTCGATGACTCGATCACGCCGAGACCCGAGATGTTGATCTCCTCAAGCATCGTCTTCACCTCCCAGGCGTCGACGCCGCTCGGAGGCACCACGCCAACCTTCGACCGGCAGCCCGAACTTCGCGACGAGTCGATCCGTGAACGGCGCCTTCTGGAGTCTGGCGAGCCGCACCGGGCGTTCGCCGCGCTGCACCTCGATCCGCGCTCCTGGTGGCAGATCGACCGTCCGACGTCCGTCGCACCACAGCACCCCGGCCCCCTGGGTCTGTGCCAACACCTCCACCGCAAGCAGCGAGGTCGGCGCCACCACCATCGGACGCGCGAACAGCGCGTGAGCGCTGATCGGCACGATCAGGAGGGCCTCGACGCTCGGCCAGACGATAGGGCCGCCGGCGCTGAAGTTGTACGCCGTGGAGCCGGTCGGGGTCGCGCACACCACCCCGTCACAGCCCCACCGCGACAGCGGGCGACCATCGATCTCAACGACGACCTCGAGCATGCGTTGGCGCGCCGCCTTCTCGACGCTCGCCTCGTTGAGGGCGAAGGTGCGGGTGACCAGTTCGGTCCCCTGGAAGACGGCCACGTCTATGGTCAGTCGATCCTCGGATCTCATAGCGCCGTGGATCACCGCGTCGATCGTCGACTCGATGTCCTCGGGCTCGGCCTCCGCAAGGAAGCCAACGTGCCCCAGATTTACACCCAGCAGCGGCGTACCACTCACGTGAGTGATCTCAGCGGCGCGAAGGATCGTGCCATCGCCACCGATCACGATCGCGAGCTCGCACTCGTGGCCAGCGTCATCCTCGCTCTCCGTGATCTCGATCTCGCCAAACTCAGCGTCGTCGAGATATCCCAACGCCTCCGCCTCGACGCGCAGGAGACGCACCATCAGTCCGTGCCGGGTCAGGGCTTCGCAGAACTGCCGGGCCACGGCACGCGCTTCTTCACGGCCGGGGTGCAGCAAGTACGAGGATGCGGCGCTGGGGCTCAGCCATCTTTGCCCAAAATTCCGGAGCAGAGTCCTCGAGGCGCCGTTTCAGTCACGGCTCAACCTTCTCACTCGCCGCCCCCAGCTCGCGGGTCCGCTCCACCTCATCCACAATTTCGCGTGCACCGATCTGCGTTGGCTCCTTTCGAAGCCAGAGAAAGAACTCGACGTTGCCTGAGGGACCCGGTAGCGGACTGGTGGTCACGGCTTGGGCTCCCCAACCCAACCTCGAGGCCGCATCCGCGACGGCCTGGACTGCCTCCGTACGCAGCATCAGGTCGCGGACCACTCCCCCTTTGCCAACCCGATCCTTTCCGACCTCGAATTGCGGCTTGACCATCAATACGAGACTCCCGGTTTCACGAAGCACACCGGTCAGTGCCGGCAATACGAGTCTCAGCGAGATGAACGACAAGTCGGCGACGATGAGATCGACCGGCCCTCCAATGAGGTCAGGGGTCAGCTCGCGTACGTTCGTCCGGTCGTGCACGACGACTCGCGGGTCTTGGCTCACGGCCCACGCAAGTTGACCGTAGCCCACATCGACGGCGACGACTTGTGCGGCGCCGGCTCGGAGGAGTACGTCGGTGAAACCTCCTGTCGACGCGCCGGCATCGAGGCACCGGCTGCCCTCAACGACAAGACCCAAGGGCACAAAGACCGACAAGGCACCCGCCAACTTGTGCGCACCCCTGGAGACGTACCCGGGATCCTTCTCGGACTCCAGGACCACAATGGCGACGTCGGTGCCAACGGCGGTGGCCGGCTTGGAGGCAATAGCCCCGCCCACCTTGACGCGTTTTGCGAGGATCAACTCGCTCGCATGATCGCGTGAGCGGGCAAGTCCACGTCTGACGAGTTCCGCGTCTAGGCGCAGGCGTCGCGGCGACACCCGATCAGCCGCCTGCGGGCCGGCTCAGCGACGCGCGCAGGGTTGCATGAATCTCTTCGTAAACCGCTACATGCTGGTCGACTGGCAATGCTTCGAGGGTGGCTAGCCTGGCGAGGGTCGCCTGGACCCCCGCTGCCTCAGGATCGATCGCCTGTTCTGCGTCGTCGTCTTCCATGAGGCCGAGGCTACAGCGATTCGCCGGCCCGACGAGGGACCGGTGGTTTGGCGCGCTCCACCGACGCGGTGACCCCGGCGAGGTCTCGATGGGTCCAGGCGGCCACGGCCGCGACCCGCCACCAGTCGCCAAGGCTCCCAGCGCCTTGCACGACCAGATCGCCGTCATCCACCCGGCCGACCCAGCCACCGAGCTCCACCTGAACTCCTGGTCCCGTGTCGGGCAACACCTCGGGGGCCGGGTGCGGCACGCTCAGGCCTTCGAGTCCAGGGGAGATGTACGTCGGCCGCTGGTGTGGCAACGCGGAAGCCAAGTCATGCAGGCCCGAAACCCCCGTCAAGACCAACAGCGAGTCCACGCCCACATTGTGTGCTCCCTCGATATCCGTATCGAGCCTGTCGCCCACCATCAGCGGTCGGCTCCCACCCACACGCCGAATCGTCTCGTCGAGCAGCGGTCGTTCGGGCTTGCCGGCGACTTGTGGGACTACTCCGGCGAAACGACTCAGCATGTCGACAAGCACCCCGTGACCCGGCGCAATCCCGAAGTCGGTCGGGATGCTCATATCCGTATTGCTCGCAACCCAGGGCAGTCCCTCGCGCACTCGCACCGCCGCCCGCATGATGTCTCGCCACAACACGTCAGGGCCGTACCCCGTGCACAGGGCGACAGCGTCAGTGTCCGAAACCGCAACCGGCACGAGATCTTCGGCGATCAGCGCGGACTCGAGTCCGGCAGCACCAAGGAAGACGATGTGCGCACCAGTCCCGAATCGGTCGCGCAACACTCGGGCGGCCGCTTGAGCAGACGTGACGATGTCCTCCCGAGACGCGGGAATCCCCATCCTGGTCAGACTCTTGGCGACGGACTCCGGAGTCCGCGACGCGTTGTTGGTCACGAACGCGACCGGCAGTCCCCCAGAACGAACCGCCTGCAACTCCGCCGGAACACCCTCGATGCTGTGTCCACCGACATAGATCACGCCGTCCAGGTCGAACATCGCCAGGTCATAGGCCTGAGTCAGCGGGACGGGGGAACTCAAGAGCATTGCGCGAGACTATCCTGGCTCCTTGGCCAGCGCGCGACGCACAATGCGGCCACGATCAATCTCAACCTCGGTGCGAGACTCGGTGCGGCCGGCACCGCGGAAGAATCGCCGTCTGAGGGATCCGGAGATCTCGACTTCATCTCCTGGCGCCCAACGTGAAACAGAGCGTCGTGATCGTCCGTTCCAGGCTACGCAGTCAACGACATCGATGCTTTGCTTGCCCACCGGTCGGGGTCTGTGAACGACCAACCTCAACTGCCACATCTCGTCACCGCTCGGCATCAGCTTCTGCTCGGGCGCGGCCGAGACCTTTCCCAACAGGCGCACCTCGTTGATGTGCCCGTCGTTCTCAACTATTCGATCCTCAGCCGCCATGGACTTCGCCATTTCTTCAACCACCTCCGTGACAAACACTGGCACCGAAACCGAAAGGCCCACCCAGCGGGGCACCGTGGCTGTGGATATCTAGTCCGTCTTTGCGATTGTGCGAGAGATTCGGCTAACACCCCATTCGAGGGACATCAATTGCCTCTGAAATGAAATGGCCAAAACGAAATGACAGAGGCCACCCTTACGGGTGGCCTCTGTGTGTGTTTGTTCGGCGGCGTCCTACTCTCCCACAGCCTGGCGGTTGCAGTACCATTGGCGCTGGCAGGCTTAACTTCCGGGTTCGGGATGGTGCCGGGTGTTTCCCTGTCGCTATGGCCGCCGTAACTCTATTCACTTATGTGACACACACCTGGTGTGGTGTGGTTTTTGGTGTGGTTTGTTGGTTCAGAACCTGGGTAGTGGACGCGGGCATTCATTGTTTTTGTACCGTGTTCACAGTGACCATCAAACATTGCACCCGGTTGTGGGTGGGTGTTTGTGGTGTGTTGGGTGGTAAGTCCTCGGCCTATTAGTACCGGTCGGCTGGGCATTGCTGCTGTATACCTCCGGCCTATCTACCCCATGGTCTGTGGGGGGCCTTACCCCATTTCTGGGTGGGAAACTTTATCTTGAAATGTGCTTCCCGCTTAGATGCGTTCAGCGGTTATCACGTCCGGACGTAGCTAACCAGCGGTGCCCCTGGCGGGACAACTGGCACACCAGAGGTTCGTCCATCCCGGTCCTCTCGTACTAGGGACAGCTTTTCTCAAGTTTCCTGCGCGCGCGGCGGATAGGGACCGAACTGTCTCACGACGTTCTAAACCCAGCTCGCGTGCCGCTTTAATGGGCGAACAGCCCAACCCTTGGGACCTACTCCGGCCCCAGGATGCGACGAGCCGACATCGAGGTGCCAAACCATCCCGTCGATATGGACTCTTGGGGAAGATCAGCCTGTTATCCCCGGGGTACCTTTTATCCGTTGAGCGACACCCCTTCCACATGGTGGTGCCGGATCACTAGTTCCGACTTTCGTCCCTGCTCGACATGTCTGTCTTACAGTCAAGCTCCCTTGTGCACTTACACTCGCTACCTGATTGCCAACCAGGCTGAGGGAACCTTTGAGCGCCTCCGTTACTTTTTAGGAGGCAACCGCCCCAGTTAAACTACCCATCAGGCACTGTCCCTGATCCAGATCATGGACCTAGGTTAGATATCTAATACGATTAGAGTGGTATTTCAACGTTGACTCCACCCAAACTGGCGTCTGAGCTTCACAGTCTCCCACCTATCCTACACAAACCGAACCAAACACCAATACCAAACTATAGTAAAGGTCCCGGGGTCTTTCCGTCCTGCCGCGCGTAACGAGCATCTTTACTCGTACTGCAATTTCGCCGAGTCCATGGTTGAGACAGCGCCCAAGTCGTTACTCCATTCGTGCAGGTCGGAACTTACCCGACAAGGAATTTCGCTACCTTAGGATGGTTATAGTTACCACCGCCGTTTACTGGGGCTTAAATTCACCGCTTCAAACACCTGAAGTGTTTTGACAGTTCCTCTTAACCTTCCAGCACCGGGCAGGAGTCAGTCCGTATACATCGTCTTACAACTTCGCACGGACCTGTGTTTTTAGTAAACAGTCGCTTGGGCCTGGTCTCTGCGGCCCTCACCGCTTTGTACCGTGAAGGTACTCACGGTTCGGGCCCCCCTTCTCCCGAAGTTACGGGGGCATTTTGCCGAGTTCCTTAACCATGGTTCACTCGATCGCCTTGGTATTCTCTACCTGATCACCTGAGTCGGTTTGGGGTACGGGCGGCGCGTAGCTCGCTAGAGGTTTTTCTCGACAGCATAGGATCACCCACTTCACCATAAACGGTTCCGCGTCGGATCTCAGACTCACCCACCAAAGGGCTGTATCCCGGATTTGCCTAGGATACGTCCTACGTCCTTGCCCGTGGTCTACCATCGCCACGGTTGGGCTACCTTCCTGTGTCACCCCATCGCTTGACTACTGACCAGTTCGGGTCCCACGCTCCACCACCACCCCTCCACCCCTCGAAGGGACTCCGGTGGTGATGGTTTTGGGTGGTTAGCATCACTGGTTTCGTCATGGGCGCTACTTTGCCGGTACGGGAATATCAACCCGTTGTCCATCGACTACGCCTGTCGGCCTCGCCTTAGGTCCCGACTTACCCAGGGCAGATTAGCTTGACCCTGGAACCCTTGATCATTCGGCGGAGGAGTTTCTCACTCCTCATTCGCTACTCATGCCTGCATTCTCACTCGTGTCGCCTCCACAACTAGATCACTCTGCTGCTTCCCTGGCGACACGACGCTCCCCTACCCATCCACACCCCTGAACCAACCCGCTTACAGGTCGGCTTGGGTATATGTGTGAATGCCATAGCTTCGGCGGATGACTTGAGCCCCGCTACATTGTCGGCGCGGAATCACTTGACCAGTGAGCTATTACGCACTCTTTCAAGGGTGGCTGCTTCCAAGCCAACCTCCTGGTTGTCACTGCGACTCCACATCCTTTTCCACTTAGTCACCGCTTAGGGGCCTTAGCTGATGGTCTGGGCTGTTTCCCTCTCGACAATGGAGCTTATCCCCCACTGTCTCACTGCTGCGCTCTCACTTACCGGCATTCGGAGTTTGGCTAACGTCAGTAACCTGGTAGGGCCCATTAGCTATCCAGTGCTCTACCTCCGGCAAGAAACACGCAACGCTGCACCTAAATGCATTTCGGGGAGAACCAGCTATCACGAAGTTTGATTGGCCTTTCACCCCTATCCACAGGTCATCCCCTCCATTTTCAACTGAAGTGGGTTCGGTCCTCCACGTCGTCTTACCGACGCTTCAACCTGCCCATGGATAGATCACTTCGCTTCGGGTCTTGATCATGCTACTAAAACGCCCTATTCAGACTCGCTTTCGCTACGGCTACCCCACACGGGTTAACCTCGCAACACAACGCAAACTCGCAGGCTCATTCTTCAAAAGGCACGCCATCACAACCCCAACAAGTGGGACCGCTCTGACGGTTTGTAGGCACACGGTTTCAGGTACTATTTCACTCCCCGCCAGGGGTACTTTTCACCTTTCCCTCACGGTACTAGTCCGCTATCGGTCATCAAGAAGTATTTAGGCTTAACGGGTGGTCCCGCCAGATTCACACGGAATTACAGGAGTTCCGTGTTACTTGGGAACACATCCACGAAGACAACATCTTACGCATACGGGGCTATCACCCTCTACGGCGCCGCTTTCCAGCAGACTTCAACTTCCACATTGTTTTCTCACTTCGCACCCAGCCGGCAGACCAGATAAAAATGCGTCCCACAACCCCGCCCCTGCAACCCCTGCCGGGTATCACACAGAAACGGTTTAGCCTCCTCCGATTTCGCTCGCCACTACTCTCGGAATCACTTTTGTTTTCTCTTCCTATGGGTACTGAGATGTTTCACTTCCCCACGTTCCCTCCAACACCCTATTTCATTCAGATGCAGGTAACTGGACATGACTCCAGCCAGGTTTCCCCATTCGGACACCCCCGGATCACAGCTCGGTTGCCAACTCCCCAGGGCTTATCGCAGGCTCCCACGTCCTTCATCGGCTCTTGATGCCAAGGCATCCACCATGTGCCCTTCATAACTTGCCACCACACACACCACACACACCCACCACCCCAACCAACCCCCCCAAAGAGAGAGCACCCGGGCCCGGGTGTGCATACAACAGTGTGTGACGACACAGCCACAAAGATGCTCGCGTCCACTATCCAGTTCTCAACCAACAACCCACCACCACCCACACACGCCTCACGACGCATCAACCTGGCGTGGAAAAAACACCACACACCTGAACCAGACACCCTCACAGGTGCGGCCCAGCCAGTGTGGTGTCTCAGACACCCAACAGTGTGTAACCCCCACCAGCAGACATCCACCCAGCCGCCGGCACAAGCCGACAACAGGTGACGCCCACACGAGGTGGGGAAGAGTCGATGTTCCACAACCCACCATGGCATGACTCCCCAACGCGAACGGTTGAGGCAGCCCACCAGGGGCAGGTGTTTCTAAAAAGAAATTCTCCTTAGAAAGGAGGTGATCCAGCCGCACCTTCCGGTACGGCTACCTTGTTACGACTTCGTCCCAATCGCCAACCCCACCTTCGACCACTCCCTCCCACAAGTGGGTTAGGCCATGGGCTTCGGGTGTTGCCGACTTTCGTGACGTGACGGGCGGTGTGTACAAGGCCCGGGAACGTATTCACCGCAGCGTTGCTGATCTGCGATTACTAGCGACTCCGACTTCATGGGGTCGAGTTGCAGACCCCAATCCGAACTGAGACCGGCTTTTTGGGATTCGCTCCCCCTTACAGGATCGCAGCCCTTTGTACCGGCCATTGTAGCATGCGTGAAGCCCTGGACATAAGGGGCATGATGACTTGACGTCATCCCCACCTTCCTCCGAGTTGACCCCGGCAGTCTCCTATGAGTCCCCACCACCCCCAAAGGGGCATGCTGGCAACATAGAACGAGGGTTGCGCTCGTTGCGGGACTTAACCCAACATCTCACGACACGAGCTGACGACAGCCATGCACCACCTGTACACCAGTATCAAAGAGACCCCCATCTCTGGGGGCTTCCGGTGTATGTCAAACCCAGGTAAGGTTCTTCGCGTTGCATCGAATTAATCCGCATGCTCCGCCGCTTGTGCGGGCCCCCGTCAATTCCTTTGAGTTTTAGCCTTGCGGCCGTACTCCCCAGGCGGGGCGCTTAATGCGTTAGCTGCGGCACGGAACCCGTGGAATGGATCCCACACCTAGCGCCCAACGTTTACGGTGTGGACTACCAGGGTATCTAATCCTGTTCGCTCCCCACACTTTCGCTCCTCAGCGTCAGGTAATGCCCAGAGAACCGCCTTCGCCACCGGTGTTCCTCCTGATATCTGCGCATTTCACCGCTACACCAGGAATTCCGTTCTCCCCTACATACCTCTAGTCTGCCCGTATCAGAAGCAGACCCAGGGTTAAGCCCTGGGCTTTCACTCCCGACGCGACAAACCGCCTACGAGCCCTTTACGCCCAATAATTCCGGACAACGCTCGCACCCTACGTATTACCGCGGCTGCTGGCACGTAGTTGGCCGGTGCTTCTTTACCCACTACCGTCACCCCCAACAAAAACCAGGAGCTTCGTCACAGGCGAAAGAGGTTTACAACCCGAAGGCCGTCATCCCTCACGCGGCGTTGCTGGATCAGGCTTCCGCCCATTGTCCAATATTCCCCACTGCTGCCTCCCGTAGGAGTCTGGGCCGTGTCTCAGTCCCAGTGTGGCCGGACACCCTCTCAGGCCGGCTACCCGTCAAAGCCATGGTAGGCCATTACCCCACCATCAAGCTGATAGGCCGCGAGCTCATCCCCCACCAACAAATCTTTCCAACACCACCCATGCAGGCAGCACTGAATATTCCGTATTAGCCCCCGTTTCCGAGGGTTATCCAAAAGTGAAGGGCAGATTACTCACGTGATACTCACCCGTTCGCCGCTCGAGTACCCCCAAAGGGGCCTTTCCGCTCGACTTGCATGTGTTAAGCACGCCGCCAGCGTTCGTCCTGAGCCAGGATCAAACTCTCCATCGAAAAAACTGGAAAACTCAATCCCAAAACAAAACAACACTGACTCTAAAAAAAGCCAGAATCATCAAAACCAAACCATCAACAACCAAAATCCCTTGACAGGGCAAAACAAACTAATTCATCGACTATCACACACTGTTGAGTTCTCAAACACCACACGCGCACCCATCCGAACCCTCTCGGGCGTGAACGGGGGCAACCTCAGAAACATTACCCGATGGGTGGGGACGGGTCAACTTGAGGCGACGCATCCGGACGCCTCGTTCCGAGCGCGCTCTGAGCCTCCTCCAGTTGCTCAGCGACGCGGTCCGGAGCGGTGCCTCCGCGGCTGTTGCGTGAAGCCAGGGAGCCGCCGACCGTCAGCACCTCTCTGACCGCAGGCAGACAGGTCGGCTTGAGATGGCTGTCAGCTGGTCGTCGGTGAGCTCGTGCAGTTCGATCCCCTGCGCTTCGCACTCCCTCACGCAGGCACCGGCCACCTCATGAGCTACGCGAAACGCGACCCCGCGGCGTACGAGCCACTCGGCAACATCCGTTGCGAGTGAGAAGCCCTTGAGGTGCGAGTTCGGCCATCCGATCGGTGTTGAAGCGCAGCGTCGCGATCATCCCGGTCATGGCCGGCAGAAGCACCGCGAGGGTGTCAACCGAGTCGAAGACCGGTTCCTTGTCCTCCTGGAGATCCCGGTTGTACGCCAGCGGCAAACCCTTCAAGGTCGCCAAGCAGGCCCGCGAGGTTCCCGATCAAACGTCCGGACTTGCCACGGGCAAGTTCGGCGATGTCGGGGTTCTTCTTCTGCGGCATGATGCTCGAGCCGGTGGCCCAGGCATCGTCGAGGGCGACGAAGTCGAACTCCTTGGTTGACCAGAGGATCACTTCCTCGGCGATCCGGCTGAGGTTGACGCCGATCATGGCGGTGACGAACGCGAACTCGGCGACGAAGTCACGCGATGCCGTCGCATCGATCGAGTTGGCGCTGCCGCCGGCGAAGCCCAACTCGGCCGCCACGGCGTCGGGATCGAGCCCCAGGCTGGATCCGGCAAGCGCTCCTGAGCCGTACGGCGACTCGCTGCCGGTCCGGACGTCCCAGTCGTGGATCCGGTCGACGTCTCGCAGCAGCGCCCAGACATGCGCAAGGAGATGGTGGGACAGCAGCACCGGTTGCGCGTGCTGGAGGTGGGTGCGTCCGGGCATCGGCGCACCGAGATGCTGGCGAGCCTGCTGGATCAGCGCGTCGATCAGATCCAGCAGATCAGACGAGATCGTCTGGGCGTGGTCGCGCAGGAACATCTTGAACAGCGTCGCGATCTGATCGTTGCGCGAGCGACCAGCCCGGATCCGCCCCCCCACGTCGGCTCCGACCTCTTCCACCAGCAGGCGTTCAAGCGCGCCGTGCACGTCCTCGTCGTCGACACCAGGGTGGAGGTCTCCCGCGGCGTACCTCTCCCCGAGAACCGAGAGGCCGCGCAACAACTCCGTGTGCGCATCATCGGTCAGGAGCCCGGCTGCATGCAGCGCGTTCGCGTGGGCCCGTGAACCGGCCAGGTCGTACGGCGTGAGCCGCCAATCGAAGTGCGTTGACGCTGACAGCGCCTCCAACGCCGCGCTCGGCCCGCCCTCGAACCGACCACCCCAGAGTTTCCCCGCATTGGTGGTCCCCGGTGCTTCGCCGGGCATGATTCGAACCGGGCACATTCGAACCAGATGTGTCCACTGGAATCCTTCAGTCAGATCGTGCGGGTCGGGGCTGCGGCGAGGGCGATGAGTCGGCGCACGAGGTCGGCTCCTCGGCCGGCGTCTCGAGTGACCACCATGACGGTGTCGTCCCCCGCAATCGTGCCCATGACCTCGTCCAATTCAGCCTTGTCGACGGCCGAGGCGAGGAACGCCGCGGCTCCCGGTGGGGTGCGCAGTACGACCAGATTTGCGCTGGCCTCGGCACTCAGCAGTAGCTCCGCACTGAGTCGCGCGAGCCTCGATGCCGAGCCCGGAGTCTCGCCTCCGGCCGTCGGCGTCCGGTCGCCGCCTTCGCTCGGTACGGCGTACACGAGCCCGCCGCTGCGCGCGCGAACCTTCACTGCGTCCAACTCGACGAGGTCGCGAGAGAGCGTTGCCTGGGTAACGCTGACACCCCGGTCGGCCAGCAGGTCGGCCAACTCGCCCTGCGAGCGAACTTCGACATGAGTCACGAGATCGATGATCTGCTGATGCCGGGCCGCCTTGGTCAGGGGCGTCGGAGCGGATTCCGTCACGACCCATCCCCATTCGTCCTGTGGCCCGATTGTGCGATCAGCCACGTGAGAATCGCCTTCTGCGCATGTCGACGATTCTCTGCCTCGTCCCAGACGACACTCTGGGGGCCGTCGATGACAGCCGCGGTGATCTCCTTGCCGCGGTACGCCGGGAGGCAGTGCAGGACGATGGCGTCCGGCTTGGCGTTGGCCATCAGGGCGGCGTCGAGTTGGAAAGCCGCGAACGCCTTGCGCCGCGCCTTCGACTCTTCCTCCTTGCCCATCGAGACCCAGGTGTCGGTCACCACGACATCGGAATCGCTCACGGCGCGAGCGGGATCGCCCTCCAGCGTGATCGATCCTCCGGTCTTCTTGGCGATGCCACGTGCCTCGGCGACGTGTTCGGCAGCCGGTTCGAACCCGGAAGGAGCGGACACGCGAATATGCATTCCGGCGGTGGCTCCCGCGAGAACCCAGGAGTTGCCCATGTTGCACGCGCCGTCGCCGACGAAGGTGACGGTGAGGCCGGCCAGTGCACCCTTGTGCTCCTGGATCGTCAGCAGGTCTGCCAGCAGTTGGCACGGATGGAAGTCGTCGGTCAGCGCGTTGACCACCGGCACTCCGGCGTACGCCGCCATCTCCGCCAACCAGGACTGGTGGAAGGTGCGCCAAACGATGAGCGACGTCTGCCGACCCAGGACTCTGGCGACGTCTGCCACCGACTCACGCACGCCGATGCCGGCCAGCGAGCCCTCGACGAGCATGGGATTTCCACCCAACTCGGCGATCCCGGCAGCGAACGACACCTGGGTTCGCAGCGTCGGCTTGTCGTAGATGGTGGCGACCGTCTGCGGGCCGGCCAGCGACTTGGTGGCGTAGGGATCCGCCTTCAGTCTCGCGGCAAGTGCGAGCACGTCGAACTGCTCCTCGGGCGACAGGTCATCGTCGCGCAGGAAGTGCCGCAAGTTCGGCCGGACATTCGACTGGACATTCGACTGGCGTTCATCGGGACCTTCCCGCAGCAGTAGTAGGAGTGCCGGTTGCGATGGCAAGGATCCCGGGCCAGGCGGCGGCGAACGCGGCGACGTCGTCATCTGTGAGGGCGAAGGATGGCGCGAGCCGCAGGGTGGAAGGACCGGTGTTGTTGATCAGGTAGCCCGCATCCTGCGCAGCGCCCACGACGGCAGGCGCGATCTCAGCCACAAGGTCGACCCCGACGAAAGCCCCGACCGCTCGAATCTCGCCTCACCTGCGGCTGCCTCGAGGGCCGAGCACAACTGCTTGCCGAGCGACACCGACCTGAGAGCAGGTCTTCGGCCTCGATCGTGTCGATCACCGCGAGTGAAGCCGCGCACGCCACCGGATTCCCGCCGAAGGTGCTGCCGTGGTGACCGGGTTGCAGCAGGCCCGCCGCCCCTCCGAGGGCGATGCAGGCTCCGATCGGGATTCCTCCGCCGAGACCCTTCGCCAGGGTGATGATGTCGGGCCGATCGAGCGGATCACAGACGGCGGGGTTGTGGTGCGCCAGCCAGGTGCCGGTCCGACCCATCCCGCTCTGGATCTCATCGAGCCACAGCAAGGCACCGTGGCTGGCCGTGATCTCCCGGGCTGCGCGCAGATATCCGACGGGCGGGACGACGACGCCGGCCTCTCCCTGGATGGGTTCCAGCACCACTGCAGCGGTCTCGTCGGTGACCGCAGCCGCCAAGGCCCCGACGTCGCCGTACTCCACGAAGGTCACACCACCGGGCAGCGGTTCGAACGGCTCGCGGTAGGCCGCCTTCGACGTGAGCGAGAGAGCGCCCATCGTGCGCCCGTGGAACGAACCCGGTCGCGGCGACAACGTGGGTGCGACCGGTCAGCCGGGTGAGTTTCAGGGCCGCTTCGCAGGCCTCGGTCCCGGAGTTGGTGAAGAAGACCCGGCCACCGGCTGCCGCAGCGCCGTCAGTCGCTATCGCCAGCAACCGCTCGGCCAATTCGATCTGCGGCTGAGAGGCGAAGAAGTTGGAGACGTGGCCGAGGGTGAGCATCTGTTGATGAACGGCCTCGACCAGTGCCGGGTGGGCGTGACCGAGCGCATTGACCGCGATGCCGGCGTACAGGTCGAGGTACTCCTTGCCGTCGACATCCCAGACCCGGGCACCCTCACCGCGCGCAAGCACGAGTTTGGGCGGCCCGAAGGTGTTCATCAACGCGCCGTCGTACCGCTCGGCCCACTCCGCACCCCGCGTGCTCATGACTCGCTCCTGGGCACCGCGGAGGTCTCGCCCGATTTCCGGGCCGATTTCTGGGCATTTGTGGGCCTTGCGGATCTTGGTAGGTGCCCCGGGAAGCACCTGGGTCCCGACGCCCTCGTCTGTGAAGAGTTCGAGAAGTACGGCGTGCGCTTGACGCCCGTCGACCACGGTTGCCCGTGCCACTCCCCCACGAACCGCATCGAGACAGGCCTGCATCTTGGGCACCATCCCGCTCTCGAGTTTCGGCATCAACACGGCCAACGCTTCGGGGCGAATCTCCTTGATCACGTCGTCACTCGTCGGGCCAGTCCCGGTAGAGACCCTCGACATCGGTGAGGACCAGCAACTTCTCGGCTCGCGAGCGCGATCGCAAGTGCGGCGGCGGCGGTGTCGGCATTGACGTTGAGCACCGTGCCGTCCTCGTCGGGCGCCACCGAGGAGATCACCGGGATGCGCCCGGCCTCGACGATGTCGAGAACCGCCTCGGGCCGAACCTCGGTGACTTCGCCGACCAGTCCGATATCAACCAGTCTCGCCGTCGACCGTTGCCCTCTTGCGAGTCGCGGTGAACAGACCGGCGTCCTCGCCCGACAACCCGACGGCCAAGTGGACCGTGGCCGTTGATCAGGCCGACGAATTCGCGCTGCACCTGGCCGACCAGCACCATCCGCACGACGTCCATAGCCTCCGGCGTTGTCACCCGCAGCCCGCCCTTGAAGCTGGATTCGATGCCCAGTTTGTCGAGCATCGCGTTGATCTGGGGACCGCCACCGTGGACGACCACGGGTTTGAACCCCGCGAACCGGAGGAAGGCGATGTCCTCGGCGAACGCCCGCTTGAGCGTGTCATCGGTCATCGCGTTGCCGCCGTACTTAACCACCACGATCTTGCCGTGGTACCGCTTGAGCCAGGGCAGGGCCGCAGCCAGCGTCGCCGCCTTGGCCGGATCAGGTCCGCGGAGTGATCTGACGTCGGGCCCGGTTCATGAGGAGTACGCGCTGTTCTCGTGGACGTACGCATGCGTGAGGTCGTTGGTCCACACAGTGGCCGTTGCGGTGCCGGCCTTGAGGTCGATCGTGACGCTGACTTCACGGCCGGTGAGGTCGACCGTGGCTGGGTCGGCGTGCGGGGTGGAATTGCGGCACACCCACACGCCGTTCATCGCGACATCGAGATCGGCAGGATCGAACGCGGCTTGGGTGGTCCCGACGCTGGCCAGCACTCGCCCCCAGTTGGGGTCATTGCCGAAGACGGCCGCCTTGAAGAGATTGCTGCGCGCCACGCTGCGACCAACCTCAACCGCCTCGTCTTCGGAGGCGGCATTGAGGACGCTGATCGCAATCTCGTGATCGGCACCCTCCGCGTCCCGAAGGAGTTGCATCGCCAGATCGGAGCACGCCCGCGTCAAGGCCTCGGTGAACTCGGGCGCGCTCGGTGTCACGCCGGATGCGCCACTCGCCAGGATCACGACCGTGTCGTTGGTTGACATGCAACCGTCGGAGTCGAGGCGGTCGAAACTGACCCGAGTGGCCGCGCGCAGCGCCTTGTCCAGCTCGGCGTGATCCACCGCAGCGTCCGTCGTGATGACTACCAGCATCGTCGCCAACGCCGGAGCCAGCATCCCGGCGCCTTTCGCCATCCCGCCGATCGACCAACCCTCGCCCTCGACCACGACCTGCTTGGCAACGGTGTCCGTGGTCATGATGGCGGTGGCCGCCTCGGCGCCGCCGTCGGCGCGCAGCGCGTCGTACGCCGCGTCGATGCCCGCCAGCACCGACGGGCCGGAAGTTTGCCAAGCCGATCAACCCCGTCGAGCACACCACGACGTCGATCGCACCGATCCCGAGATGACCGGCCACCTGCTCGGCGGCAGCGTGGGTCGTCTGGAAACCTTCCGGGCCGGTGTAGCAGTTGGCGCCGCCGGAGTTGAGTACGACGGCGCGGGCAGACCCGTCCTGCACGACCTGCTTGCTCCAGATCACCGGGTTCGCCAAGCATCGGTTGGAGGTGAACACGGCTGCGCAGTCATAACGAGGACCCTCGTTGACGACCAGCGCAACATCTTTGGCTCCGGTGGACTTCAGACCGGCAGCAACACCGGCAGCCTGAAAGCCGGCTGGGCTCGTGACGCTCATTTCTTGCTCTGCTTGTTTCTTGGAGGCTTGTTTCTCGGGGGCCCGTTTGTTGGAGGTCCTCTTGTCCCTTGACCGCGCCTCACGCCCGGCTGCGCCAGGATCAACAGGCACCGCCCGCTCTACGGTGTGGCCATGCTGGCGCCAGATCTCCTCGACGCGATCGCCGTCGGACACCGAGACCAAGATCCAGTCGGTATCGAAGGTCGACATCGCAAAGATGCTGATCTCCGCCTCCGCCAACGGCGCCAGGAGCGAACTGAGGACGCCGGTGAGAGCGAAGTCGAGGGGTCCTTCGACGGCGAACGCGGTCAGTGGCTTCAGCGCCCGTGCCTTGCTCGGCACGCTGCGCGCTGCACACAGCAGCGATGTCTCGGTCGCGGTGGCCGTGATCGAGAAGATCGACGAGGACTCCGCCCACGCCGGCACCTCGGCACCCGGTCCGAGCCGAACGACGGCCAGCGTCTCGGGAAAGCGTTGCAAAGTGAATTTCTCGGGGTGAACGACTTGTCGGTCATGGCGAGACTCCAACGGTGGATAGCCCAGCGGTCTCGGCGAGTCCAAGTGCCAGATTCATGCATTGCACGGCTGCGCCGGCGGTTCCCTTGGCGAGATTGTCGATCGCACCGACCACGACCAACCGACTCGCTGCCTCGTCCACCGTGACTTGGAGATGGATCGCGTTGGACCCTGTCACCGACTTGGTTTGCGGCCACAAGCCCGCGGGCAACAGGTGGACGAACGGCTCCTCCGCATAGGCACGGCGATAGACGTCGTACGCCTGCTCGGCCGAGACGGCGCCGGTCAAAGTCGCCGAGCAGGTCGCCAGGATGCCGCGTGGCATCGGCACCAGCATCGGCGTGAAACTCACGGTCACCGGATCGCTTCGTCACAGTGGACAGGTTCTGCACGATCTCTGGCGTATGCCGATGCCCGCCACCGACGCCGTACGCCGAGGCGTTGCCCATCACTTCACTGCCCAGCAGGTTCGCCTTCAGTGACTTGCCAGCCCCGGAGGTGCCGCTCGCCGCGACGACCACGACGTCCGGTTCGATCAGTCCGGCAGCGAGCGCCGGGGCGAGGGCCAGGGTCGAGATGGTGGGGTAACACCCGGGGACCGCAATGCGGCGCGCCTCGGACACCACGCTGCGCTGGCCGGGGAGTTCGGGGAGCCCGTAGGGCCACGTCCCGGCATGCGCTGAGCCGTAGAACTTCTCCCACACATCGCTGTCCCGGAGCCGGAAGTCGGCCCCGCAATCGATGACGAGGGTCTCGTCTCCCAATTGCTCGGCAACCGCTCCCGACTGACCGTGGGGTAGCGCCAGGAACACCACATCGTGACCGCCCAGGGTGTCCGCATCCGTGGCCGCCAACACGCGGTCGGCCAACGGTGTCAGGTGCGGTTGCAACTCCCCCATCGTCCGTCCGGCGTTCGAACCACCGGTCAGACTCCCGAGCTTGATGTTGGGATGTCCCAGCAGGAGGCGCAGCACTTCGCCCCCGGCATACCCGGAAGCGCCGGCGACCGCCGCGGAGAACGTCTGAGTCATCTGCATGACTATACATCGCAATGCATGAGCATACGCAATCGCATTTCCGTGTCCGTGGGCTGCCACTAGTGTCGTGATCGTGGCCCGACTAGATCCTTCGACCTACCTCGAACACCTCGTCGCCGACTCTCAGCGCTTCCGTGAGGCACTGGCCGAATGCGACCCGACGACGCTCGTCCCATCCTGTCCGGAGTGGGCGGCCGATGACCTGCTGTGGCACCTGACGGAGGTTCAGGGGTTCTGGAGTTCCATCATCGAGCGACGCCCCGCAGGTCCAGACGACTCACACAGAACCCGACCAGGCCGGCGGATCACGCGGCGTTGCTCGCGGCCTTCGACGTGGCTTCCGCATCGCTCGTTGAAGCGCTCAGTGCCGCCAGTCCGGACGAGCCCGCCTGGTCCTGGGATGACGAGCAGACCGTCGGTTTCACCTTCAGACGCCAGGCACACGAGGCGCTGATTCATCGGGTCGACGCCGAGCAGACTGCTCGGGTGGCGTCTCACCTCGACTGCCGACTTGGCTGCCGATGGGGTCGATGAGGTGCTGGCGATCTTCTATGGCGGATGCCCGCCGTGGGCGACGTACGCCGTGCTGCCGTACGTCGTCGAAGTCGTCTTGACGGATGCCGCCGAATCCATCTTCGTCCAGCCCGGACAGTTCTCCGGAACCGGTCCCGAGTCCGGAACGGTCTATGACAAGGAAGGCATGATCGAGGTCCTCGCGGCACCGGCGCCCGCCGATGCCACCATCTCCGGAACGTCAGCAGACCTGTTGCTCTGGCTATGGGATCGGGCAGACGACAGCCGTCTCACCATGACCGGGGATGGCCGAGGCGCTCGCCGCCTTCGCCGATGGGGTCAGTTCCTCACTCGACTGAGCTCAGACGCTGGATAGCTCCGCACCGTGCGACCGCTGCGGCGATCGCCGCGTCTCGAGCAGCAACGGACTCGCCCTCTTTGAGGGTTCGATCTGGAGCTCGGAAGCGCAGTGCGAAGGCCAAGGACTTCTTCCCCTCGCCGATCTGGTCGCCTGTGTAGACATCGAACAGATGAATCGACTCGAGGAGTTCACCTGCACCGGTTCGCAGCGCCGCCTGCACGTCCGCTGCGGACACGCTCACATCCACGATCAACGCCACGTCCTCCTTCGCCACGGGAAAAGACGAGAAGGTCGGCGCGCGGACGACATCGACCGCGATCGACATCAGCACGTCGAGGTCGACCTCGGCTGCCGCGCTCCTCGCCGGCACGCCGTACGCCGCGCAGACCTTGGGATGGAGTTCGCCGGCATAGCCGACCACCACGTCACCTGCTACGGAATTCGGCACAGCGACCGGGGTGCCACGGTGCCATTTCGGCTGCGCGGACCTCCAGCTCTACATCCAACGCACGTGCGACGGCTTGGACGGCACCAACGGCATCCTCCCAACCCGAATTCCGGGCAGGGCCCCACCAGCCGGCACGATCCCGCTCCCCCGAAACGACAACGCCGATGTGTTGAGGCTGCCGAGGGATCGCGGCCTCCAAGGTTGTGAGTTCGTCATCCGTCGGGCGATGCTCCACGCCGAAGATGGGCGCTGCCTGGCCGACGCCTGCGAAGGCGACGGTGGTCGACTCGAACAGCGCCACTCCGCTGGCCCCGCGTCCGACGTTCCGAGCGGCAGCCTTCAGCAGCCCCGGCAACAGAGTGCTGGTCATGCACGGTTCTTCACTCGAGAGCGGGTTCGCTAGGCGCACCAGTGACCGTCGCGGGTCGTCCTCGGAGATCCCGAGGAGGTCCAGATCGGCCGTGCCGATGAAGGGGAAACTCAGGACCTCGACGAAGCCCTCGCCCGCGAGAGTGCGTCCGACTCGGCGCCGCAGCCGCTGGGCACGGGTCAGTCCACGTCCCGGAGGGGCGGAGGGAAGGACGGAGGGAACCTGGTCGTAGCCGACGATCCGAGCCACTTCTTCCACGAGGTCGAAGGGATCGGTGATGTCCGGACGCCACGCGGGCACGGTCGCGGTCAGCGCGTTGCCCTGCACGGCGACCTCGCAGCCGACGGCGCGAAGGTTCTCGACCGTGGTCTCTGCGGAGATCTCCATGCCGGTGATCCGAGCCGGAAGATCGACCGCCATCGACACGTGGGTCGCGGTGGGCGGTGTCCCGACCACGGTCACGCCCGCGTCGATCGAACCGCCACCCAGTTGGACGAGCAATTCGGCAACGCGATCTGCCGCGGCTTCGCAGATGGTTGGATCCACGCCTCGCTCGTTTCGCTTGCCGGCTTCGGAGGTCAACTTGTGCCGTTTGCCACTGCGGAACATCGAAACGGCTTCCCAATGGGCTGCCTCGATCAGCACGCGCGTGGTCGTGTCGGAGATTTCGGTCGACTCGCCTCCCATCACTCCGCCCAAGCCGATGATTCCCGAGTTGTCGAGCACGACCAGGTCCTCGATCGAGAGAGCTCGATCGGCACCGTCGAGCGTGGTCAACGCTTTCGCCTGCCACCGCCCGACGGACGCGCAGCGGCCCGGCCAGCTTGTCGGCGTCATACCCATGAATGGGGCGACCCAGCTCGAGCATCACGTAGTTCGTGACGTCGACGGCGAGCGAGATCGGCCGCATCCCAGCCAACGTCAACCGGCGGGTCAGCCAACCCGGGCTCTGGGCGGTCGGGTCGAAACCGTTCACCTGTCGCGCGACGAAGACCGGGCACCCTGCGGGATCCTCGACGATGACGGGATAGCCGTCGTCATTGGCGTCAGGGGTCGACCTCAGAGCGGGGTCGGTGAAGGTGGCGGCCAGTCCCCGGCGGGCACACGCCAACCCCGCCTCACGGGCCACGCCTCGCAGGGACAGCGCATATGCGCGATCGGGGTTGATCTCGAACTCGATCACCTCGTCGCGGATCTGAAGCAGATCGAAGGCGTCCTCGCCAGGTTCGCCGGCGTCCGGCGGCAACACGATGATCCCGTCGTGATCCTCGCCCAGACCGAGTTCGCGGGCCGAGCAGATCATGCCCGCCGACACATGCCCGTAGGTCTTGCGGGCGGAGATCTCGAACGGTCCCGGAAGTACGCCGCCAGGCAGGATCACGGCGACGAGATCGCCCGGGAGCGAAGTTGTGGGCACCACACACGATTCCTTGGGGTTCACCCGTGCCGTTGGCCGAACCCACGTCGACCGTGCACCAATTGATGGTCTTGCCATTGGTCTGCGGCTCGGGCTGCATCGTGAGGACTCGACCGATGACCAAGCGGTCCTTGCATGTCGGAACCGGGACGCTCAAGAGCCTCCAACTTGAGGCCGAGAGCCGTGAGTTCAGCGGTCAGGTCATCAACGGTGAGTTCGTCGGGCAGATCGACGTACTCGCGAATCCAGGACATCGGAGCGCGCATCAGACTTCACTTCCGAACGCAGAGGAGAAGCGGACATCACCTTCGAAGAGGTCGCGCAGGTCGGCGATGCCGTGGCGGAACATCAACGTCCGGTCGATGCCCATCCCGAAGGCGAACCCCGTGTAGCGATCGGCGTCCACGCCGCAGGCGGTCAGGACGCGCGGGTTCACCACCCCACAGCCGCCCCACTCGATCCAACCTTCCCCTCGGCAGGTTCGGCACGTGGCCACGTCCGGTTCCTGACCGCGACACACGAAGCACCGCAGATCGACCTCGGCGCTGGGCTCGGTGAAGGGGAAGTACGACGGCCGGAAGCGCGTGTCGATGCCGGCACCGAACATGGCGGTCGCGAAGTGATCGAGTGAGCCCTTGAGGTGCGCCATCGTGATGCCCTCGTCGATCACGAGGCCCTCGACCTGATGGAACATCGGCGAGTGCGTGGCGTCGTACTCGTCCGTGCGGAACACCCGGCCGGGACAGACGACGTAGATCGGTGGCGTTCGGGTCAGCATCGTGCGGGCCTGCACCGGGCGACGTGTGAGTGCGAAGGACCAGTCCGTGATCGGTCGGATCGGTCCAGAAGGTGTCCTGCATCGTGCGGGCCGGATGATCCGGTCCGAGGTTCAGCGCATCGAAGTTCAACCATTCGGCCTCGATGATCGGCCCTTCCGCGACCTCCCAACCCATGGCGATGAAGACGTCCGCGATGAGTTCGGACCCGGTCGTCACCGGGTGGCGTGATCCACGCCTCGACCGGGCCACCGGCAAGCGTGACATCGACGACCTCGGTGGCCAGCATCCGCTCCTCGTGTTCGACCTCGAGCACGGCCTGCACGCGCAGCCAACGCCTTGTTGACGGCACCACGAGCCTGACCGATCCGCTGCCCGGCATCCTTGCGTGCCTGTGGAGGCAGGGCGCCGATCTCGCGGTTCGCCAGCCCCAGCGGCGAGCGGTCGCCGGCATGGGCGAGCCGGACCTGCTTGAGCTCCTCCAGATCGCCGGCCCCCTCGATCGCCGCGATGGCCTCGGCGGTCGCCGCGTCCACCTCGTCAGCTGATAGGGCGCGTGACCTGAACTGGGTCGTACTCGGTGTTGGGGCCAGACATGGGCGTCAGTCTAGGAAGGTGGGCGGCGTACGAGCGAACTGATATCGACCGGTGGCGGATCGATCCAGACAATCCAGGCCGCCATGCTCAGTCGAATGTGAGGCTCAGACACGAGTGGTACGCCGTGGCCGGCACGGTGGCCGCGTCCACGTTCGTGGCCCGCTGATACCCCCAGTTCCACGCCCAAAGATCGCGTTCAGTCGGTCGGATCGGCCGCTCCAGACACGCCTGATCCGCCTCCGGGAACTCGGCCAGCTCCGGGGCCGCGTCGGCTGAGAGCCCTGCCAAGTAGTTCCAGTCGATGATCTGCGTCTGCTCGAGCCTGGCGATGTTGTGACGTGCGATCCAGGCGTCCGGGTTCGCGAACGCCAATGCGGCCAGGGCAATCGCACCACTGAACAGGGCGACACGCGGGAGGGCTGAGCCGCGCAACGAGATTCCGGCCACCATGACGGCAATGACGACGAAGCCCAACCAACCCTCGAAGGTGCCAACAAGCAGTCGCAGCCGGGTGAACCCGTAGGCCTCCTGATAGATGTCCAGCCGATAGAGCGCCGAGGCGACGACCACCAGGGTGAGGACGCACAGGAGGCCGAGCGATCCACGAAGCCAGAGTCGGTCGTTCGCCGTCTCCCGTAGCGGCCTTGCGGACCGTGGCCCACACCACGACAAGTGTCAGACCCGGTGGCGACGGTGAGTTGGCCGAAGCCTTGATGGACGTACTCCGCGTAGGTCAGTCCCGTCGTACGACGCAGGTAGTCGTGTCCGCCGAACACGACGGTCGCCTGTGCCACCAGGAATGCGACGAAGACGGCGTTCACCAGCAGGACCGGGGCCAGCCATTCATAGCGCGTGGGCGCAAGCCGACTCCCCGAGCGGGATGCGCCGGACGCGCCGTCGACGCGCGGCGGATTGAGGGCGAGGTAGGCGGCCGCCAGACACTCCTGCGCCGACGGCGACGGCCAGGAACCCGCGAAGCACGAGTCGGGTGAAGCTCCACTCGGGCAGCAGGGTGCGCAACCAGGCCGCCAGGACGGGATCGGCCGACGCGAACAGCACGCCGAAGACGGCGACCGCAACGACGGACCAGAAGACCGTCCGATCGCAGGGCCGGCTCGCGTGCGACCACCGAACGAGTTGATCGAGTCACCGACCCAGGGCAGACCACGAATCGCCGCCAGCGGCCACGAGACGACCGCCAGAACGAAGCCGGAGATGGTCTTGGCCCTGGTCACGCTCACGGTCATCACCAACGCGCCGGCGAGGAGGCACAGGACGACGATCCACTCAGCGTCCCGAACCACGACCGTCGTGGTGAGCACGAACGCCAGGGCTGCGCTGAAGAAGGTGTAGCGCTCGCGCCGGTGCGGTGACGCCAGCAGAACAGTTGCGCCGGCACACGACCAACACGACGAAGAGACCCAGACCCATCTGGTGGAAGGGCACCAACACTGCGGCCAGGGTGCCGACGACCGCGGAGGCTAGCAGCAGGCCACGTCGTGCCGGGGCGCTTCGCTGCGGCCAGAATCCGCCCCAGATGTCGGGTAGTCCGGACGAGGTCCCCATCGGTGGCGGAGGCACATACGACCTGGTTGCGCGATGACTCAGCCGGGGAGTCAGCGGGCGCCGAGGCGGGCGCGGCACCTTCCGCCGGGCGGACGGGCAGGTCCACGCGAACCCGTGCTCCGACGCCGGCTCCGTCCACGCCACCCAACTCCACAGAGGCAGGTGCCGGATCCACGAAACGGACCGTGCCGCCGTGCAAGACACACACCCACCGGGCGATGGCAAGCCCCAGGCCAGTGCCCCCACCGTCGTTTCCGGCCAGCGTTCCGAATCGCTCGAAGACTCGATCTCTGTCTTCAGGCGGGATGCCCGGCCCGTTGTCACTGATCTCGAGTCGCCATCGGCCGGTCTCTGCGTCGCCTGCCGAGCGAGACTCGGGAATCTGTGACGCCTCGACCCGGACCACTCCCTCCGGGCGGGCTGTGACGCGCGGCATTGCCGAGAAGGTTCGTGACCAACTGGCCCAGCCGGAGCGGATCGGCCCGCACGGTGAGATGTGGCGGCTCAACCGTCACCTCGAACGACACCTCACGACCCTGGTACGAGACATCGTCAAGTGCAGCCGTCAGGAATTCCCGAACCTGAACCTCGGACAGCGACAACTCGGTCAATCCGGCATCGAGGCGAGAGAGATCAAGCAGATCCGAGACCAGGGTCGATAGTCGTCTTGTCTGCCCCAGGGCCTGCTCCAAGGCGACCGCATCCGCAACTTCGACCCCATCTGCAAGGTTCTCCAGCCGAACGCTCAAGGCAGTGAGCGGCGTACGCAGTTCATGGGAGACGTTCGCAACGAGTTCCCGGCGTTCGCGGTCGACCTCAGCGAGGTCGTGCGCCATCAGATTGAACGCCGTGCTCAACTCGCCGATCTCGTCGCGAGAACTGGTTTCGATGTGAGCCGAATAGTCCCCCGCCGCCATCTGGCGGGCGGCCTGCGTCATCGCGCGAAGTGGGGAGGTCATCCCAACGGCCAGCAGTTGGGTGACCGCCAGCGCCAGCGCGATGGTCACGGGGATTCCAAGCAGTGCGGGTACGCCGCCATTTGCACCCACCGTGGCGATGATCGCAGCCACGGCGACGCTGACGGCGACCAAGACGCCCAGCTTGACCTTGATCGACGTGATCGGGCGCCAGCGGTTGTCCGACCGACTGCTCCGGACGCCGATCTGGTTGGCTCAAGGCGAGTTCGCCCCCGGGCCCGTGTTCCTCGATCTTCTTCGGCTGGAACCTCCAGCGCGTATCCCACGCCGTGCGATGTCCGCACCCAAGCCGGCCCCGATCTTTGACCGAAGGGCCTTCACGTGACTATCGACCGTGCGCGTTCCCGAGGCATCCGGCCAGTCCCATACGTCCGCCAACAATTCTTCGCGAGTCACGACGGTGCCCGGGTTTCGGATGAGTGCACGCAACAGATCGAACTCGGTGGGAGTGAGCCGGATGTCGACCCCGGTGATCGACACGCGGCGTGCGCCGGTGTCCACGACCAGATCACCAACCGTATAGACGGCGGCGGGGCGTGAGGCAAGGTACGTGGCCCGCTCGACGCGACGCAGGAGTGCCGCGACGCGCGCGACCATCTCGCGCATGCCGAACGGCTTGGTCAGATAGTCGTCGGCGCCGGCGGCGAGACCGGCCAGGATGTCGCGCTCGTCGTCGCGGGCGGTCAACATCAGCACTGGCACGGGTCGTGCTCCTGCAGCAGGCGACAGACGGCCAGGCCGTCAAGTCCCGGCAACATCACGTCCAGAAGCACCAGGTCGGGCTGGAACTCCTCGCCCAAACGCACTGCGGTCGGACCGTCCCAGGCTTGCGCAACGTCGTAGCCGTCCGCGAGCAGACGATTGGTGACACTCTGGTTGATCAGAGGTTCGTCCTCCACCACGAGGATGCGCCGAGCACCTGGATTCATGAATCGAACACTACGGTTCTCCCTGTTCCCGGTGGGTCGCCTACTCGTGCAGATCCTGTGGAGATTCGGGTATCTCTCGGGGCCACCAGAGCGTGATTCTGGCTCCCCCAGAGGGCGCGTCGTCGATCGTGACCCAACCGCCATGAGCTCGCACGAGGCCGTTGACGAGGTACATCCCCAGCCCGGTTCCACCGCGTACGCCGTGTTTCCAGAACTTCGTGAACACGCGCTGGCGGATCTCGGACGGGATTCCTTCGCCTTCATCGTCGACGGTGATCTTCACGCCATCAACGTCGACGCCGCCCTCAGTCCATACGGTCGCCGACACTTCGACACGCACGAGCCCTTCTCCGTGTCGAACCGCATTGTCGATCAGATTGGTCACAACCTGCGTGAACTTGTCCGGGTCAACAGAGATCGGATCCAGGGCAAGGTCGGCGGTGAGTTCGATGATGCGCGAGGTCCCGGCCTGCACGGACTCGACCACTCGGCGTACCAAGACGACGGCGTCCGAGGGGCGGCGATAGAGCGACAAACGCCCCGTGTCCAACCGTGCGACATCGAGGAGTTCGGCAATCAGCCGGGTCAGCCGATCGGCATCGGCGTTCACTGTGGTCAGCATCAACTTCCGCTGCTCGTCGCTCAACTTGTCCCACCGATTGAGCAGAGCTTGGACGAAACCTTTGACACCCGTGAGCGGAGAGCGGAGTTCATGCGCGACCGTTGCCACGAGATCGGAGCGTTCACGGTCCAACCTGGCCCGACCTCGCCCCGAGCGCATCGCGACGGCGACGCCATCGACCTTGCGACGTGAACCCGCTTCGCTGGAGGCGGGCAACCACCAGCACCTCTTGGCCATTGGGCAGGAACCAGGGCTGCTCCGGGATGCCGGAGCGAATGTTGAGTCCGTCGTAGGGGCAATTCGACGCGAACCACTCCACGCCATCCTGATCCCGCAGCGTCAGCACTTCCGCCAGCGGGCGACCGATCATGTCGTCACGATCGATGCCGAGTTGCTGCTCGGCGAGGCTGTTGATGGCGGTGACGTTGCCGTGGCATCACTCATCACCACGCCGTCTGGAAGTGCGTCGATGGCCGCCCCGGAAGTGCTCCCGGAATGTCCCCAGAAATGCCCCCGGAAATGCCAGAGCCCGGCAGCGTCGACATGGAGGCAGCCTACTGTCCCGTTGCTTGGCTCCGACGCTGTGCCCGGGCCGAGGCGTAGAGGCACAGTGCCGCCGCTGTGCTCAAGTTCAGGCTCTCAGCGCGACCATAGATGGGAATGCGCACGCGGTGATCGGCCAGGTTGGCGATCTCCGGAGGCAGCCCCCAGGCCTCGTTGCCGAACACCCAGGCGGTCCGTCCGGACAGCAGTCCGTCCGCTTGATCCAGGTCGACCTCCCCGTCCCCGTCGGCGGCGCAGACGGTCAGGCCCTCGTGCTTTGCCGCCGCGATCGCCTCATCCGGCGAGACGCCGACGGAGATCGGGACATGAAAGAGGCTGCCAACACTGGCTCGAACGGTTTTCGGGTTGTAGGGGTCGACCGAGTTCCCTGCGAAGACGACGCCGTCTGCACCCGCGGCATCACAGGTCCTGAGCACCGTCCCGGCGTTGCCGGGATCACGCACGTCCGCACAGATGCCGATAAGTCTCGCGGCCCCAGCGTCACGGCCAATGGACGATCCACGAAGCCGACAGACCGCCACCACACCCGCCGGGTTCACGCTGTCGCTCAGCAACGCCAACGCACGCATCCTCGACGACGGTCCAACGGTCGCCGGCGAGCGCTGCCAGCTCGGCGTACGTCTCCGTCGCAGAACGCGTCGCGAACACCTCGACTGACACAGTGCTCGACCGCCAACGCGGACGCGACCGCCTTGGGTCCGTCCGCGAGGAACTGGCGCGCCTCGGCGCGCGAGGCACGGCGCGCCAGTTTGTGCGCCGCCTTGACCCGCGCATTGCCCCGAGACAACGGCGCGCCCCGAGACAACGGCGCGTCGGTCATGAGTTGCGCAGGTTGCTTTCGACCTGAGTCAGGACGCCGCAGGGGCGTTGACATCCTCGGGGAGAGCAGCCTTGGCCGCGTCCACCAATTGCTCGAACGCAGCCGGGTCATTGACGGCCAGATCGGCGAGGATCTTGCGATCGACCTCGATGCCGGCCAGACCCAGACCCTGGATGAAGCGGTTGTAGGTCATGCCGTGCGAGCGCGATGCCGCATTGATGCGCTGGATCCACAGCCGACGGAAGTCGCCCTTCCGCGCCTTGCGGTCGCGGTAGCTGTAGACGAGTGAGTGGGTGACCTGTTCCTTCGCCTTGCGGTACAACCGTGAGCGCTGCCCGCGGTAGCCGCTGGCGCGATCCAGGGTTGTCCGACGCTTCTTCTGGGCGTTTACCGCCCGCTTGACGCGTGCCATTGCTTGGTACTCCTTCTTCGCAGTTCTTTAAGTGGATCAGAGTCGGAGAGACTCAGAGACCCAGCAGCTTCTTGGCTCGCGGGACGTCGGCCTTGGCAACCTCGGTGGTGCCCGACAGACGACGGGTCACGTTCGAGGACTTCTTCTCCAGGTTGTGGCGCATTCCGGCCTTCTGACGGCGGATCTTGCCCGAACCCGTGACTCGGAAGCGCTTGCTGGCGCCCGAGTGGGTCTTGTTCTTCGGCATGTCTCTTCTCTCTTCTCTAGGCTTCGTACTGTCGAAACTGTGCTTGAGCTTGCTTCCTCGATCGAGCCGTAGCTTCGCTACGCCTCGATCTCAGGATCTAAGTTCTCTGACCGGCCGCGTTCCTTCTTCTGGGCGGCCGGATGTCCAGCGTTGTGCGCAATGCGCTCGGCGCGCTCCTCGGCCTCGGAGGCGAGCCTCTCGGCGGCCTTGGTTTCCCGTGCGACCTTCTGCTCGACCTTGGCTTCGGACTTCTTCTTGTGGGGTCCGAGCACCATGATCATGTTGCGGCCGTCCTGCTTGGGCGAAGACTCGACGAAGCCCAACTCGGTCACGTCCTCGGCGAGGCGCTGCAGGAGTCGGAAACCCAACTCCGGGCGGTGCTGCTCTCGGCCACGGAACATGATCGTGATCTTGACCTTGTCGCCGGCCTTCAAGAACCGGGTGACGTGGCCCTTCTTGGTTTCGTAGTCGTGCGCGTCGATCTTGGGGCGCAACTTCATCTCTTTGATGATGACGTTGGTCTGGTTTCGCCGCGCTTCGCGTGCCTTCTGTGCCGCTTCGTACTTGAACTTGCCGAAATCCATGAGTTTGCAGACCGGTGGACGCGCCATCGGGGCAACTTCTACGAGGTCGAGGTCGGCCTCTTGGGCAAGTTTGAGCGCTTGATCGGTCGGCACGATGCCAACCGTCTCGCCGTTGGGTCCAACGAGCCGGACCTCGGGAACCCGGATCCTGTCGTTGATGCGCAGATCTGTGGTGATGTGTCCTCCTGGGAGTCTGTGGCCAAGCGGTGGATTAGCCGCCTTGCGTCCACCCGGGTGGGAGGGCAACAAAAAAGGCTTCCGCTTGGTGTTTGCGGAAGCCAGCCACGACACGCCTCCCACCTGGGAAACACGTCACTAGAGTCGCTGCACGACATGACGCCGTGCCGAACTCTATCGGACCGGACCCGACGACCTGATGAAGCCCCAAATTGATTGAGCGGTCGATGCGGGTGGGAGAAGGATCGAGATCCGACCTCCGCTTTGATGATTGATCCCCGCTTCAGCATCAGATGCTGCTGTGGGAACTAATCGGTCAACGCCAAATGCTACCGGAGAGATTCCCGCGGAGGGTTAATCCTTCCGGCCGTGTGGCACGCTGGAGGGGTGAACGACGCTTCCTGGGCTGCCTTGATGATCTCGCTCACCATCGTGTGCGCGCTCGGCACCGTGCGTGCCTACCGAAGGCGCGGGCTGGCCTCCGGGCTTCGTGGCCTGGCGATCACCTTGTTGCCCGCGGCCGCCTGGCTCACCGGGACCCTGGAGATGTTCACCGAGATCGCCGGCTCGGTCGGCGATTGGGCAACCGGGCTGGTCCTGAACCCACTCGTGTGGACCGGAATCGGCCTGTTCGGCGCCTCCGCCGGCCTCTTCGTCATTTCCGGTCGGATGCGGACCAAGGCACTTGAGAACGGCCCCGGCGGGATGCCGCTGGGACTGCTGCCGGGGCGACCGGGAAGTCCCTTCCAGCCACCCGCGCCAGTACGCCGACCGGTCGCGCTGCACCCGGTCGATGACGACATGGCCGACATCGAGGAAATGCTACGCAAGCGCGGGATCAACTGAGCCAAGGATCACGCGGCGTACGTCTTGGCGCACGCCGCCGAACAGCCGCCGCTTCTGGGCGGAGGCCGCCTGATCTGCGTCGACGGACCGGCTGGAGCAGGCAAGACGACGTTCGGAAGGTCGCTGGCTGGCGTCAGCCGAGGACGACGTGGACTCGACGTACGTCTGGTGCATCTCGATGACATGTACGACGGGTGGGAGCAAGGCCTCGAACTCGATCGGGCCACGACTGCGGAACTATCTGGTGGGCCCCTTGGCGTCTGGCCATCCCGGGCGCTACCACCGCTATGACTGGCACCTCGGTCGGTTTGCGGACTGGGTGAGCGTGCCTCGCACGGAACTGCTGATCCTCGAGGGTGTGGGAGCCGGTCACCCCAACATCGCCAGCCGACGAGCGAGCTTGGTCTGGATCGATGCCGACCCGGACCTCTGTCTGGCGCGAGGTCTGGCTCGAGACGGCGAGGGCATGCGCGATCAATGGCTGGACTGGAAGGTCAAGGAGGCTGCCTACTTCGCACACCACTCGGTGCGCCGAGCATGCCGACTTCACGGTTGTCACGACCAACGCTCGATGAAGGACACCGCCTGCTCGATCCCGTCCTCCGTCGCGAATGTCGCTGTCCGAGCTCGGCCGCTCGATCGATCACGAGCGGGCTGCTGCGAACTGATCGATCATCGAGGCGAATCGCCCGGCGCGGTGAGTCTTGTGCCTGGCGACCGGATTGGCACCGACGCCCAGCTCGGCAACTCGCCGTCCCCAGTAGGGCTGATCCCCGATGTGCGAGACGACGCCGCTGGGGACCCCGGAACGCAGTCCGGCAGCGGTGGTACCCGCGCCACCGTGGTGCATCACGCCCGCCGTGCGCGGGAACAGCCATTCGTGCGGTACGTCGTCCACCAACATCAGATCAGGTCCCAGCTCCGACACCGCTGCCACCCGTCCAAGGTCGGCGCCGCCGCTGTGGATCAAGCCCGCGTCGCCCGGCCAGTCGCAGTCCGGACGCGATGGTGTGCAGCGTCGCTTCGGCATCCCGGGTCGACATCGAGCCGAACCCGACGTACACAGGTGGCTCACCCGCTGCCAGGAACCCGCTCAGCGCGCTCGGCGGAGTCCACTCGGGATCTGCCGGCAGGAACCAGTAGCCCGTGGTCCGCACCCATCGCGGGCCAGTCGGCGGGCGGCGGCACGACGAGGGGTGAGGCGCCGAGGATCGTGGGCGTCGTTGGCCAGGCTCTGTCGATAGCTGCCTCCGAACGATGGCCGCCATCGGGGCGCCAGACTCGAGGGATCCGACGCGCCGCGGCACCCGGAGAGCCGAAGCCGTAACCCAACGCAGCCTGCGTGGCCAGCCCGGCCAGTTTGTTGAGTCGGGAGTCTCGGCCCGGACGAGGAGCCTGAAGCGAGACGTCGCCGGAGCGCGATGCGTGGAACGGCGCCAACAGCGCGATCACGTGGGCACCGCCACCCGACTTCGTCGAGGGCGTCGACGACGTCGAGGGTCATCACGCCGCTGACGAACAGATCGGCCGTGCCCGGCCAGCGCGATCGATTCGGCCGCCATCGGTTCCGCCCACTCCCGCACCAGTCGGGAGACCAGGCGCACCTCAAGCGCCGGCGAGTGGGAACTGTGTCCGAGCCAGGCGCGGCCCAGATCCGAGCGCATGAGTTCTTCGACGTCGACGGCAAACGGGTGGAAGGCGAGTCCGCGGCCCTCGCACGAAGGCTCCGGAAGTTTCTGCGGGGCGGCGACGGTCACGTCGGTGCCCGGCTGCGCTCGAGTCCGAGCCCCAGCGCCACCATCGGCTGCACGTCGCCACGCGACCCCGAGGCGAAGATGGTGATGCGCATCCGCCCATCCGATCAGACCCGCGTCGATGTGGAAGGGTTGGGTCATGCCCAAACTCGCCACGATCCGCGCCCACCGGTGATCAGTTCGTGATCGCGGATTCAGGCTACGAGGCCGTCATCACCGAGGGCGGGGCGACGCTGCGGTCACTGGAGTTCAACGGTCGGCCGCTGGTCGACGGATTCGGTGTCGACGAAATCCCGACCGGCGGTCGCGGTCAGTTGCTGATGCCCTGGACGAACCGGATCGGCGACGGTCGCTACGAGTTCGAGGGCACGACCTACCAACTGCCGCTCAGCGAGCCGGCCACTCAACAACGCCTCGCACGGCCTGGTGCGCTGGGTGGCCTGGACGGTCGTCGAGCACGACGCCACGTTCGGTCACGCTGGCTATCGGCTGATGGCCCAGAGCGGATACCCGTGGACGCTCGATCTGGTCGTGACGTACGCCGTGGGCGCCGATGGGCTGAAGGTCACCCAGTCCGCCACCAACCTGTGCCTCGACGAACGCGCCGTACGCCTCGGGAGCCCATCCCTATCTCACGCTCGGCGTCCAGATCGACGCGCTCGAACTGTCGCTTCCCGCCGGCGCACGACTGACCACCGATGAGCGGAAGTTGCCCACGGGCGGGTTGATGTGACCGGGAGCGAGTTCGACTTCCGCGAGCCGCGGGTCATCGGCGACACGCAGTGGGACCACGCCGTCACCGCAGTTGAGCCGCGACGCCCGACGACCGTTGCTACGGTGACTCTTGCGCGACCCGCGAGGCCGATGTCTCGGCGTGGCACTGTGGGCGGATGCTCACCACCCCTGGCTTCAGGTCTACAGCGGCGACGCGAACCCGTTCGGCCAGCGTCGATCCCTGGCGGTGGAGCCGATGACGGCACCGCCTGACGCGTTCCGCAGCGGCACCGACGTGATCACGTTGGCGCCTGCGGGCGAGACCGGCGACTCGTTCTCGGCCGCAGTGGGGCATCCAGGCCCTCTAGCGTTCACCGGTCGTCGGCGGATGATTGACCACGGCCCGCAATTGCCGGATCGCGGTGCGCGCGCGGGTTCCGTCCGAGCCTTGGATCCCCATCACCGGCACCGTCGTGCCGTCGGCGAGATCCAGGCTGGCCCACGGCGCACCGCGACCAAGATTGGCCGAGACCACCTCGGCCCACTCGAACTCTCGACGTTTGAAGCCGTTGACCACGACCAGTCGATCGGGTTCGGCGACCACTCTGGATCTGACCAGGGCGTACCAAGCGGCGAAGGCGAACGCCGTCAGCACCAGCATGGTCAGGCGCTGGAACGTCGTGAACCGCGCTTGGATCTCCGGGTCGAGGGAGATCCAAGCCGCGGCCGACACGACGACCAGGACGCCACCGAAAAGCGCACCGGAGAGGCGGACGCCCAGGGGCCGCCAGGTGTGCGGCAGATCCGGAATCGGTGCAGGCGACGGAGGCGCTAGAGGCGGCAGGCATGGATGTCGGTCAGCAGAATCGCTCGCGCGCCGATGTCGAAGAGTTCGTCCATCAGTCGTTGTGAGCCGGCCCTGGGCACCATCGCACGCACCGCCACCCAGCCCTCCTTGTGCAGCGGCAGGACCGTCGGGCTTTCGATTCCCGGGGTCATCGCGACGGCCGCGTCCACCTGTGTCGACGGGAATGTCGTAGTCCATCATCACGTAGCCGCGGGCGACCAGGACGCCTTCGAGGCGCCGCTGGAAGACCTCGTAGCCCGGCGGCAATGCCGTGCCCGCGCGGGTGATCAGCACCGCCTCGGAGTTCAAGATGACCTTGCCGAACGTCTCGAGGCCGGCGGCGCGCAGCGTCGTACCTGTCTCGACGACATCGGCGATCACATCGGCCACGCCGAGTTGGATCGAGGTCTCGACCGCGCCGTCCAGGCGAGTCACGTGAGCGTCGATGCCGTTCTCGTCGAGAAAGTTCTGCACGACACCGACGTACGACGTGGCGATCCGCTTGCCGGCTACTTCGGTCGGGTCGGTGAACTTGCCGATCGGACCGGCGAAGTGGAAGTTGGAGCGACCGAAGCCGAGCGACAGCATCTCCTCGGCGTGGGCGCCGGAGTCCAGCAGCAGGTCACGACCGGTGATGCCGACGTCGAGGGTTCCTTCGCCGACGTACAAGGCGATGTCGCGCGGCCGCAGGTAGAAGAACTCGACGCCGTTCTCCGCGTCCGTCAGAACCAGTTCCTTGGCGTCGTGGCGTTGGCGGTAGCCGGACTCGCGCAACATCTCGGTCGCGGCCTGGGCGAGTGAGCCCTTGTTGGGAACCGCGATGCGCAGCAACTTCTCAGTCAGGCAGGGTGGTCATCGCAGCGCTCACAGGTGGGTGTAGACGTCGTCGAGGGTGATTCCGCTGGCCAGCATCAGCACCTGCGCGTGATACAGCAGTTGGCTGATCTCCTCGGCGGTTCGCTCGGGGCCTTCGTACTCCGCAGCCATCCACGCCTCGGCGGCCTCCTCCAGGAGTTTCTTGCCGATCGCGTGCACGCCGGCGTCCAACTGCCGCACCGTGCCCGAATCCGCCGGGCGAGTCTCGGCCTTCTCGGCCAACTCGACCCACAACTCCTCAAAGGTCTTCACAGGGCGCAAGCCTACGGCGTACGCCATGCCAAGATGTTGTGGTGTCTCACGTCCCTCCCGCCCGCTATCTGTTGCGGGCCAAGGATCTGGCCGACGGACGGTACGCCGAGGAGTTGACGGTCGCCGACATGGCGAAGGCGGCACGCCTCTCCCCCGCACATTTCAGCCGTGAGTTCCGCAAGGCGTTCGGCGAATCCCCACACCAATATCTGCTCACCCGTCGACTCGAACGGGCCGCCGCGCTGCTGCGCAACACCGACTGGACGGTCTCTCGGATCTGTATGGAGGTCGGTCTGTCCAGCGTTGGTTCGTTCAGCACCAGTTTCCGGCGGATGTTCGGCCAGACGCCCACGGCGTACCGGGCCTCCTATCCCCCGGCCGCCGCACGAGTGATGCTCCCGGGTTGCGTCATGCGTGCCTATGGCCGGCCGCAGAACCGCACGTTTCGAGAAGACGCGCTGGGTTGTGGTGAACAACACTGAGAGACAACCCAGTTCATCCATAAGTTCACCGACAAGAGGAGTACCAATGACCGCCCCATGATCGCGATTGCCAACGCTCAGATGTGGGTCCACGACCAGGACGAGGCGCTGAAGTTCTACACCGAGAAGCTCGGCATGGAAGTGCGGATGGACGTCACGATGCCCGAGATGGGCAACTTTCGCTGGCTGACGGTCAGCCCCGCCGACCAACCCGACTTCAGCATCGTGTTGATGGCCATCCCCGGCCCTCCGATGGTCGACAGCGCCACGAGTGAACAGATCCGAGACCTGATGGGCAAGGGGTTCGCCGGGACGGTGTTCCTGACCACGCCCGACTGCCAGAAGTCCTACGAGGAACTGTCGGCGCGCGGCGTCGAGTTCATCGACAAGCCCTTCGAGCAGCCGTACGGGATCGATGCGGGCTTCCGTGATCCTTCGGGCAACAGCTTCCGGCTGACGCAACTCGCGCCCAATATGGGCTAGGCGCCTGATCCCCTGGAGCGTCAGCGCGGTCTCGATCGCCGCGGAGGTCGCTTCGTAGCCCTTGTCCTCGATCGAGCCTGGCCAGCCATGAGTGGGTGCTAGCCCGGCTCGGTCGAGGGCTTGCTGTTCGGTGTCACAGGTCAGGAGACCGAAGCCGATCGGTACGACGTGATCGATCGCGACCCGGGTCAACCCGTCGGTCGCCGCCGAGCAGACGTACTCGAAGTGCGGCGTACCTCCCCTGATCACCACGCCCAGCGCCACGATGGCGTCGTACTTCGCGTTCGCCAAGGCAGCTGCCGCGACCGGGAGCTCGAAGGCTCCTGGGACGCGGATCACGGTCGAGTGCGTGATCTTGGAGTCGGTCAGGGCGCGCTGAGCGCCGGCCAACAGCCCGTCCATGACCGCCCCGTGCCACCTGGCCGCCACGACGGCGACCCGGAGGCCGGTCCCATCCAACTTCTCGGTGGCGGGTGCGCCTGACCCGCTCATCGGGCGAAACCTTTCTCGTGGTCGTCGTCGAGATCGGGCAGGTCGTGACCCATCCGATCACGCTTCGTCTGGAGGTAGGCGAGGTTGTTGTTCGTGGGACTCGGAGTCAACGGGACCTGCTCCACCACCGTGATGCCGAACTCCTCGAGGCCCGCAGTCTTCTCAGGGTTGTTCGTCAAGAGGCGAACACTGTCGATGTCGAGGTCTCTGAGGATCTGGGTGGCCGACCCGTAGTGCCTGGCGTCGGCGGGAAGCCCCAACTTGAGATTTGCGTCGACGGTGTCGAGACCCGCGTCCTGGAGTGCGTAGGCCTGGAGTTTGGCGACCAGGCCGATGCCCCTGCCCTCGTGACCACGTAGGTAGACAATGACCCCCCGCCCCTCGGCAGCCACGGCGTCCATGGCCTGGTGGAGTTGTGGTCCGCAGTCACAACGGTCCGAACCGAAGGTGTCGCCGGTCAGACACTCGGAGTGGACCCGGGTCAGGACCGGCTCCGGGCCACTGATGTCGCCGTACACCAGGGCGAGCTGTTCGCTGCCGTCGAAGGCAATCCGATAGCCGTATGCCGTGAACTCGCCGTGCTTCGTTGGAAGGTTCGTCACCGCCACGCGCTCAGCGAGGGTTTCGTAGCGCCGCCGGTGGCGAACGAGATCCTCGATCGAGATCATCGCGAGGCCGTGCTCATCGGCAAAGGCGCGAAGGTCGGGTCCACGCTTCATGGTGCCGTCGTCGTTGACTACTTCCACCAGGACGCCAACCGGGGTCAACCCTGCGAGGGTGGCCAGATCGACGGCGGCCTCGGTGTGCCCGCGACGTACCAACACTCCACCCTCGTGGTAGCGCAGGGGGAACACGTGGCCCGGACGTGTGATCTCCCAGGGTTCGGTCGCCGAGTCCGCCAGCACCCGCACCGTGTGAGTCCGGTCGGCGGCCGAGATGCCGGTCGTCACGCCGTCCCGGGAGTCCACGGAAAGGGTGTACGCCGTGCGAAGGCGATCCTTGTTGTGAGGGGTCATCAGGGGGATCTCCAGACGATCCAGCAACGCGCCCGGCATGGGCGCGCAGATGACCCCGCTGGAGTAGCGAATGGTGAACGCCATCAACTCCGGCGTCGCCTTGGCGGCGGCGAAGATGATGTCTCCCTCGTTCTCGCGATCCTCGTCGTCGACAACGATGACGGCCTTGCCCGCCGCGATGTCAGCGATGGCTCGCTCGACGGTGTCGAGTTGCACGTGGTCCGGGCTGTTCATGAGATGCCTTCCGCGTTGGGTTCTTGCGTGGTCCGGGCCGCCAACAGACGTTCGACATGTTTGGCGATGATGTCGACTTCGAGGTTGACCCGATCGCCTGGTGTACGGCTGCCGAGAGTGGTGCGAGCCAGGGTTTCGGGGATCAGGCTCACGGTGAAGGAGTCTTGGCCACTCGCCGACCGTTTCCTTGCCGAGACCACCGTCAGGCTCACGCCGTCGACGGTGATCGAGCCCTTGTCGACCAGATATCGGGACAGTTCGCTGGGGATCGAGATCTCCACGAGGTCCCAGTGTTCGCTCGGCATCCGGGAGAGGATCTGTCCGACACCGTCGACATGGCCTTGGACGATGTGGCCGCCGAGTCGGGTTGTTGGCGTGACCGCTCGCTCCAGGTTCACCGGATCACCCGCCGTCGCACCCCGTAGTGATGTCTTGTCGAGGGTCTCCTGCATGACGTCTGCTGACCACGTGGTGGTCAGGCCGTTCTCGGTGCTCGATCCGGTCGCCGCCACTGTGAGGCAACACCCGTTGACGGATATCGAGTCGCCCAGAGAGACGTCCTCGAGCACCGCGTCTGCCGCGATGGTGAGGCGAATGGAGTCGCCCAGGTCCTCGATGTCCCGGATCTTTCCGAGTTCCTCGACGATGCCCGTGAACATGTCAGCGTCCCTTCATGGTGATGCGAATAGTGGAATCCTCGTCGTGGGAGTGCGGATCGAGAACAGCAACGGCGACGATCGTGAAGTGCATTGCGTCGGCGATCGAATTGATACCCAGATCGGCGACCGCGTTGCGGCCAGACCCCAACAGCATCGGGGCGACGTAGGCAACGATCTCGTCCACCAGGCCCGCGGTCAGGAATGCAGCGGCCAGGGTTGGTCCGCCCTCGAGGAATACGTGTTGACGGTCATTCGCCGTGAGTTGGCGACAGAGCCTCACGGGGCTCTCTGGTGCGCAACCGCACGGTCGCTGCTCCGTGATTGAAGACGCGGCTGTCGGCTGGCAGTTCCCGGAGCCCCATGACTGCCCGCAGCGGCTGATGTGGGACGGGCTCATCGAACTCGTCACGGACGGTCAACTCGGGGTCGTCCATCTCCACGGTGTTGGTGCCGACGAGGATCACGTCGCACTCGGAGCGCAGTCGGTGAGCGTCACGACGCGCGGCGGGACTGCTGATCCAACGACTCGTTCCGTCGGCCGCGGCGCTTCGTCCGTCCAGGGTGGCTGCGAACTTCCAGGTCACGAACGGTCGCCCGTTGTCCATCGCGAAGGTCCAAGCCCGATTGACGGCGCGCGCGCGATCGGCCATCGGCCCGGCCTCGACCTCGACGCCGGCCAGCGTCAACGCCGCACCTCCGCCAGCCGCCAACGGATTGGCTTCACCCTGGGCGTAGACCACTCGGCGTACCCCTGCGTCGATGAGTGCCTGGGCGCATGGTCCGGTTCTTCCCGTGTGGTTGCAGGGCTCAAGGGTGACGACCGCAGTTGCCCCCCGTGCGGCGGCTCCGGCAGCCGCCAAGGCATCCACTTCGGCATGCGGGGTGCCGGCACCACGATGGAATCCCTCAGCGATCTCGGTGCCGTCGGCGGCAAGCAGGACGCACCCGACGCGCGGATTGGGGCCGAGCGGCACGCCAGGTGTGTGGGCCAGGGCGAGGGCGCGCACCATCGCCTGTCGCTCAATCTCGGTGACGGCCATCTCACCCCTCCTCCCCGCAAATGAGGCATCGCGGACTCCGGGGCGGTCGGATCGACGTCGCGGCGTTGCCGCTCGGCAACAAACCCAAGCGATCCTGCGTGCGCCTTCCCATCCGGACTTTGACCGTCGGTCCAGGAATTTCACCTGGTCAACCGGCCACTGGATGTGGCCGGGTCGCGGACTTTAACCGCCGGTGCGGAGTTTCACCGCCCCCAGAGCACGCGAGTTCGAAAACTCTTCTTGCGCCGATTCTGCCACAGCGACGGTGGGCCTGTGGACCGCGGACTCAGGACGACGTGGCGGCGGATTCGGCGGTACGGCGAAGCGCAGCAACCATGGCGTCCGGATCCTCAGCGCGATACACGGCCGAGCCGGCCACGAAGACGTCGGCCCCTGCCTCGGCACAACGCCCGATCGTGTCCATCGAAATGCCTCCGTCCACTTGAAGCCAGCACTCGAGCCCGTGCTTGCGCGATCATCGCTCGCGTCTGTCGGATCTTGGGAAGCACCGAGTCCATGAACGACTGCCCACCGAAACCCGGCTCGACGGTCATCAGCAAGACCATGTCCAGCTCCGGAATCAGGTCGGCGTACGGCTCGATCGGGGTGCCCGGCTTCAGAGCCATGCTCGCCCGCGCGTGCTGGTTCCGGATCTCCCGGGCGAGGGTCTTGGCATCGCGGGCGGCCTCGATATGGAAGGTGACGCTCCCGCATCCCGCCTCTGCATACGCCGGAGCCCATCGATCCGGATCATCGATCATCAGGTGCGCGTCCAACGGCAGATCGGTGTGGTTTGCGCAGGCTCTCGATCACCGGCAGACCGAGGGTCAGGTTAGGCACGAAGTGGTTGTCCATCACGTCCACATGGACCCAATCCGCGCTCGGAATGCGCGCAACCTCGGCACCGAGGGCAGCGAGGTCGGCGTTGAGGATGCTCGGCGTGATCTGGATTCCCACGCGCTGATCCTAGGGGTGGCCCTCGGTCGCTTCTGACTTAGTCCAGCAGGCTGTCGTCGTACGCAGCGGTGAGCACGCCGCCGGCACCGCCGGTGTTGACCACCCCCGAGGGCTCGATCAGCATCACGCTGACGTCGCCTTCGGCGATCGGGCAGTGCTCGACGCCACGCGGGACCACGTACAGCTGGCCCGGGCTAAGCGTCACGTCACCCTCGCGAAGTTGGATGGTGAGTTGCCCGTCGATCACAAGGAACAGTTCGTCAGTCTCTTCGTGGGTGTGCCACACGAACTCGCCCTTGAGCTTGGCCAACTTGATCTCGTAGTCGTTGAGGCGCGCCACCACCTTCGGCGACCAATGCTCGGAGAACAGCGACAACTTGTTGGCGAGATCCACGACGGGCATTGCGCCATTCTAGGAATGACTTGCACAACCTGGGACCAAAGTCGTGGCGGCGAGTGCCAGTGGCGCTCAGGTCGAACGTTGAATGCTGCGTTCGGTCCCAGGTTGTGCAGGGTCCACGTCCGCAAACCACGACACCAGCGCCATCTCACACGGACCGTCGGCGAGGTTGTCGTCCTTACCCTTGATCCGGCTCGTCGGGGGTCTCGGCGCCGTCGCGTTCGTCACGGTCGGCCCACTCGAGAAGCGGTGCGATGTCGAACACGTGGTCGTCGATCTCGGCGTGCAGGTCGCCTAGTTCGGCGAAGCGATCGGGCATCGTGAAGATGGTGAAGTCGTGGGGATCGAGATCGTTGATCTCCTCCCAATGGACCGGCGCGGAGACGCGCGCATCAGGAAAGCCTCGGACGGAGTACGCCGCGGCGATGGTGTGGTCGCGGGCGTTCTGGTTGTAGTCCACGAACAGGTGAGCCGGGTCGCGATCCTTCCGCCACCAGGCCGTCGTCACGTCCTGCGGGTGCCCGGCGCTCCACCTCACGGGCGAAGGCCAGCGCGGCTCGGCGTACCTCCTTGAAGCCGTGGTCGGGCGGGATCCGCACGTAGATGTGCATCCCGGAGCCACCACTGGTCTTCGGGAAGCCGACCGCACCCAGATCGTCGAGCACCTCGTGGGCGACGTGGGCGACCCGCTGAACCGTCGCGAAGTCGCAGGCAGGACCCGGGTCGAGATCGATCCGCCATTCGTCCGGCTTCTCGGTGTCGGTCCGACGGCTGTTCCAGGGGTGGAACTCGACGGTGGACATCTGAACGGCCCAGATCACGCTGGCCAGTTCGGTCACGCAGAGTTCGTCCGCCGTCCGACTCCAGCGCGGAAAGAACAGTTGCACCGTCTCTACCCACGGTGGCGCCCCGGCCGGAAGACGCTTCTGGTGCACCTTGTCGCCGGCGAGCCCCTTCGGAAAGCGATGCAGCATGCACGGCCGCTCGAACAGCGCGTTGACGATCCCCGGTCCTACCGAAAGGTAGTAATCGACCAGATCCAGCTTGGTGGCGCCGGACTCCGGAAAGTAGACCCGATCGGGATTGCTGACCCGAACCACCCGATCGTCGACTTCGATCTCGGCGGCGGGCGGTTTCGCGGCGGGCATATGCCCACGCTAGCCGTCCGGAGATGCCGGAGTGCGCTCGAAACCGCGACCTGGGTCGCCTGTGGTTACAGTGGCGCACATTCGAAAGGACCTCCGATGAGCTCCCCCCTATGAGTTGCCACCGATGAGTTGCCCCTCGATGAATGCCAGAGTCATCCGCGCCTCACAAACCCGCTTCTCACAATCGTTGTTCGCCGGCTTGCCCGGACGGTACGACGCGCTGGCGGCGATTCTGTCGCTCGGCCAGGATCGAGTCTGGCGGCGAGAAATGATCGACCACATCGTGCCCGCTGACCCGGGCACACTGCTCGACGTGGCGACTGGTCCGGCGGGAGTGGCGCTGCAACTTGCTGACCGGACCCACGCCAGGATCGTGGGAATCGACCTCAGCGAAGACATGCTCGCCCGGGGCCAGCGCAACGTTCGGTCGGCCAAGCGCGAGGACCGGATCGCACTCGTGCGCGGTCAGGGCGAACGCCTGCCGTTTCCCGACGAGTCCTTCGAAGCCCTCACCTTCACCTACCTGCTGCGGTACGTCGCCGACCCCAGCGCAACGATCCAAGAGCTGGTGCGAGTGGTCCGTCCCGGAGGCACGATGTCCAGCCTTGAGTTCGCGGTGCCCACGAACCCGATCTGGCGGTGGCTCTGGGTGCTGTACACCCGCCTGGTGCTGCCGCTCGGCGGGTTTCTGCTCGGTGGCCGAGCCTGGTTCGATGTCGGCAACTTCCTCGGCCCCAACATCACGAGTCACTACGAGAAGTTCCCGGTCTCCGACGCCATCGACGCCTGGCGATCGGCGGGCATCTCCAACGTGCAGGTCCGCCGGATGAGCCTCGGCGGCGGCATCGTGATGTGGGGGCAGAAGGATCTCGAACCTGCCGACGCTACGAATCCACCAGGTTCATGACGGACGCTCACGAACCGGCGCCACCCGCGTTCTACGCCGCCCCGCGCTTTGCCCCGCGCGGACGGGTTGCCGACTGGTGGGTGCTCCTCCACCCGCCGTACACCCTGTGGCACCTGTCGTACGTCGCCATCGGGGCAACGATCGCGCCGCAGTTCAGCGGAGTTCGCCTGATTGCGACGCTCGTGGCGTTCTTCCTCGCCGTGGGGCTCGCTGCCCATGCCCTGGATGAGTTCCACAGCCGCCCGCTGCGCACGATGATCCCCGACTGGCAACTGATCGCGGTCTCCGTCATCAGCCTCGGTGGCGCGGTAGCCATCGGCATCCTCGGGATTCGGGAGATCGGAATCGGCCTCGCCATCTTCATCGTGGTGGGCGTGATCCTCAATGTCGGATACAACCTCGAACTGTTCGGAGGGCCGCTGCACAACGACTTCACGTTCGCCTTGGCCTGGGGCGCGTTCCCTGTCCTCACGGCGTACTTCGCCCAGGCGGAAACCGTGCGACTGCCGGCCCTGATCGCCGCGGCGTTTGCGTACTGGTTGTCCGCTGCCCAGCGCTCGCTGAGCACTGAGGCGCGATCGCTGCGTCGGCGAGTCGACACCGTCGAGGGGACCATCACCTACACCGACGGACGCACCGAGCCACTCACCAGGATCGCGATGTTGGCGCCGATCGAAGGCGCGCTGAAGGCGACAACCTGGAGCGTCGTCGCGCTCGCGGTTGCCCTTGTGCTGTTTCGAACCCTTCCATCTTGACGAACGTTCAGGAGTCGAACGCGGAGCGGTAGAAGGACGGTCCGGCGAACGGCCCGCCGACGTGTGCTCCCTCGGCCCTGTCCTGTTCTGCGGTCGGAATCGAGTGGAAGTACTCCTCGGCGTCGTCCTGCGGGTCGAATCCAAGTGCTCGTCCCGGCTCCAGGTCCCACCACGACCGGGTGTTCGCCGAGATGCCGTAGAGCACGGCATAGCTGGGAGCGGGTGTGGTGAGCGAGGCCTCGACCATGCGGACACAGTCGTCGTGGGACAGCCACGTGCTCAGGTGGCGTGCGCGTTTCCGGTCGAGCCATGAACGAACCGATTCGACACGAGATCACGTCAAGGCCGTATCGATCGGCGTACAGACTCATCAACGCCTCGGCAGCCACCTTGGCGACGCCATAGAAGGTGTCCGGCCGTGGCCGCGTGTCGATCGTGACCAGTTCACGTCTGGGCGTCCTGCCGACAGCGTGGTTGGAGGACGCATAGACGAGGCGGTTCACCGAGTGTTCGACCATGGCGTCCAGCAAGGCGGCCGTCGTCACCGTGTGGGAGGTCAGCGAGTCAGCGAGGCTCGCCTCATCGGGATGACCGGCCAGGTGTACGACGCCGTCGATGGGTTCGCTGGCGAAGACTGCCGATACGGCGACCGGATCGGCGCAGTCGGCAACGTGCCATCGGCCGTCGTGCTCGTCGGGCTTTGGAACCCGATCGAGTGCGACAACCGTGTGCCCGAGTTCGGTGAGTCCCCTTGTGACAACGCGGCCGATGCTCCCAGCGGCGCCCGTGACCAGCACTCTCATATGTTCCTCCGAAGTAGGGCCATGAACATGGCATCGGTGTGATGCCGGTGCGGCCAGAGTTGGATGGTGCCCGGAATGGGACCGAGGCAATCAGGAATGTCCGGGAGTGCGGGCGCAAGAGGTTCGAGCGTGACGTCCGCTCGACCGCCCAACACCGAGCCCACGACGCCGCGGGTCTCTGCCAGGACAGGGGAACAGGTGACATAGAGCACCAAACCGCCTGCCCGCACCGAGTCCACTGCGGCATTGAGCAGCGCACGCTGCAACGGCACCAGATCATCGACGTCACCGGGGGTGCGTCGCCACCGCGACTCTGGGCGGCGGCGCAGCGCACCGAGTCCCGAGCAGGGCGCGTCCACGAGGACACGATCGAACGAACCGAGATCCCATGTCGGCGAGGTTCCGTCAGCGGTGATCACATCCGCCACGCCCGGCACGAGTTCGGCTCCGCCGAGCACACGGCGTACCAACTCGGTTCGATGCGGCTGCTTCTCGACCGCAAGGACGCTGGCGCCGACACCTGCCGCGAGGCCGGCCAGAAGTGCCGCCTTCCCACCAGGCCCGGCGCAGAGATCCAGCCAATGCTGGTCGCGCCCGTGGATGGGCGACGCGGCGAGGGCGATGGCCGCAAGTTGCGAGCCCTCGTCCTGGACGCCGGCCCGGCCATCGGCAACGGCTGGGATAGCCCCGGGGTCGCCGCTCTCGAGGACCACGCCGTACGGCGAAAAGGGCGTCCGCTCCCCCGGCAGTTCGGCCACGTCGGCACGACCGGGCCTTGCAACGAGTACCACCCGAGGAGACTCGTTGTCGGCCCCGAGCAACGCTTCGAGCGACGACCTATCCGGTTCTCCCCCGGCGGCCAGCGCCTTTCCCAACTCCTCGACGACCCAGCGTGGGTGGCTGAACGCGATGGCGTCATGGCCGTCGGGATCCACCAACGGATCGGGAGCCACACGGTCGACCCAGGTCGCGAGATCCGCTTGTGAAACGCGGCGAAGGATCGCATTCGTGAACCCGGCCGGTCCTTGACCGATCCGCGCTCTCACCAGATCCACGGTGGTACTGATCGCGGCGTGGGGTGGCACTCGCATCGACAACAGTTGATGCGCACCGAGCCGGAGTGCATCGAGAACCTTGGCCTCCAACTTGGGCCGGTCAAGGCACGCCGTTGATGATGGCGTCGTACGTGCCCCGACGCCGCAGAGTGCCGGCGACCAGCTCGGTGGTGAAGGCCGCATCGCGGCCTGAGAGCCGGTGCTGGCGAAGGATCCGCGGCAACACGAGGTTCGTGTACGCGTCGTCGACGCGAACCGCCTTCAATACGTCGTACGCCGCCAGGCGAGCCGCTAGATCCGAGTGGTCACCCATCTGCGAGGAACTTCTTCGCGAGCCGTTTGGGTGCCCGCACCAACCACGCGTCCGTGAGGATCTCGGTGAGTTCCTCGACGTCGACCTCGTTGAGTCGCGACTCTTGAAGCAGGACGGCGTTGTAGCCGTTGAAGTGATCGATAGTGATGAACGGCGTGGTCGGATCCTCGACCAACGCGAGCTTGGCACCTTCGTCCGGCACCATGATGATCAGCAGGTCGGGGTACATCTCGCCCGTCGAGGGGTCGATGGCGTTCTTGTTGGGTGGACGATAGGAAACGAACCCGCGACCCTTGGCGCCGGCGGGCACCTTGTACGTCGGGCGATCCCCCCAAGAGGTCCCCAACTCGACCTCCGGTAGCGACCTGCAGATCACGTCGATGTCTTCCGGTGTCGCAGGTCTTCCCATACCCCTCAGATTAGAGTCTTGGGCAACCATTTCGCGCCATCAGCGCGTCTTGGTAGCGAGGATCCCCGCCAGGGGGCCGCGCCGCGAAGGGTCGTGATGGCATGGCAGACGAGGCCGCCTTCGATGACTTCGTGGTTGCGCGCTCACAAGCCCTGCTACGGACCGCCTACTTGCTCACGCAGGACGAGAGCTTGGCCGAGGATCTCCTGCAGACAGCCCTGACCAAAGCCTGGTTCAAGTGGTCACGGATCGATGATCCGGAGGCGTATGTGCGTCGGATCCTGGTCACCACCTCAGCCTCGTGGTGGCGGCGACGATGGACCCGCGAGATGCCGAGCGCGGAGTTGCCGGAGCGCGAAACGTCCTTGGGAGACCAAACCTCCGTCGCCAGTCAGGACATTTGGGAGGCGATCGGACGCCTCCCACGACGACAACGCGCGGCCATCGTCTTGCGTTACCTGGAGGACCGCACGGAGGGGGAGACGGCCGAACTCCTCAACTGCACGGTCGGGACGGTGAAGAGCCAATGTGCGAAGGCTCGAGCCAAGTTGCGGTTGGACCCAGCCCTGACACCGATGACTGGCGAACGGAGTTGGTCATGAACACCACAGATCTCAGGTTCCTCGCCGAGCGGGCGGCCACGATCGAAGGCAGGCGGGCGGTTCGCCTCGCCGAGGTCCGCGACCGGATCAGGACCACCCGTCGCCGCCGCGCCACGGCCACGGTGGTGGCGGCCGTTGCCCTGATCGCCGGAGGCATCGGCGGGTTGTCGCTGCTTCCCGAATCCACCGAGCGGCCGCCCGATGTCGTCGACACTCCGACGCCGTCGCCGACACCATCACCTGAACCGACGCCGTCACCCTCGCCTGAGGTCGGCAGCGTCAAGAGCCTTTCGCCTCGCGAAGTGGTGACCGCAGACAACGCACAACTGCTCCATGCGGCCGCATCAGCTGAGGATCCCGACGTGCGTATATCCATCTGGGAAGCCATCTGCGAATTGTGCGCGATGCGATTCGAAAGTCAGATCCACCCCAGCTTCAAGGGCATGGCTCTGACCACGGACGGGTACCGCACCGTTGAATACGTTCGCAGTCCTTTCCCCCAAGGCCCGCCCTACCGGATCGAGAGCCTTCCGGACGAACGGTTCCTGCTGGTCGACCAGGCAAACGGGCAAGAGGTCATAGTCGACATCGATGGCACCATCCGGCGCGTTGAGCGCGTGTCTACTGCGATCTCCTCACCAAAGACCTACTGGTTCCAGTGCCTCTCCACCCCCTTTGTCGGAGACACATCGACTTGGTGCGCCCTCGACCCGGCTAAAGCGACCGCTTTTGCGATTCCGCCATCGGGCGACGAACCGTCGGTCAGCTCTCCTGACTCCGCGGAGTTGCCGTGGGGCCTCAGATCGACGTACCCACGGGGTCACGTCATCTGGTGGGAGAGGTCGGGAAGTCGAGAAGAGGTTGAACTCGTCATTCCCACCACAAGCCGTCGTGGTGTCTTGAGCGGGGATGTCCCCGCCTCGTGGGTCATCGACAAAGGATCCACATCGCTCGACCTCAATGTCGTGGATCCGCTATCCGGCGAGCTCCAGGTCATCACTCGCCCTGCCCCTGACGCGAAGGGTTCCGTGCTGCAGATGATGGTAACGCCGGAGGGCGCACTGCTCGCCGTGAGCACGTGGTCGGACAACGGCAGACCGGTACCCCTCATCTGGCGTGCACCAACGTTGACCGCAGACTTCGAGCTTGTTCACGACGCCCAGTTGGTGGACCAGCCGGTGGACATCGACGAGGGTGGCGTCAAAGTGATCCGCGATCGGATCTACGTGGGATCAGTGGGTTTGGTGGAATCGTTCGACGACGGGCGTACCTGGTCGGGCATCGAGACCTGGCGGTAGACACCGGCTCTAGAGAGTCGAGGTCTCGCCCACACGGCAGATGTCAGCGTCCGGAATGGCACGGCAGTCGACAACGTCCAGCTCCTTGGAGTTCGGGCCCACCCAGAGCGTCCGCGAACTCAGTGGCCGCTCGAGCCGAACTGCGACGAACCAGGGCACGGTCGGCGCTGGACAGAGAGACGGATCGCTCCAGATGAATGCCCGGACCTGAACGTCGGTCTGCGTCTCCGCCGTCTGAGCCCAGGTGAAAGCGGAGCACGAATTGCCTTCGACCAGCACCTGTAGGTTTCCATCCGCGGTGAGCCGTGCCGCACCGATTGCTGTCTCCGTCTCGCCGCGCGTCGGCCCGATCGGGTCAACCACGTCGAATGCCTCATGTGACTCGACGGAAGGCGTTCCATCGGCTGTCAGATTGATGGCAACACCCAGGCCGGTTGACGCCACCAGCGCGATGAGCATTACGGCGGCCACCATGCGCCGCCTCCGAAGCAACATCGGATTACTCATGGCGGCCGATCAGACCTCTAGCCGAGCGCCGACAGCGATCCGCAGGCCCCGTGCCCAATCCGCTGCCGGCATCGGACGTTTGCCAACTGCTTGAACCTCACCCAGACGAACCGCAGCAGTCCCCGTGCCGACGTGTACGGCGCTCTTGGTGACCGCCAACTCCCCCGGTGCAAGGAACGGGTGTTCCGCGTCAGTCAGGACCGGCCCAAGCTTGAGCCGCTGCCCGTCGTACGTCGTCCAGGCACCGGGCGCCGGGGTGCACGACCGAATCAGGTGGTCGATCGACTTGGCGCTGAGGCGCCAGTCGACGCGCGCGTCCTCGACGGTGATCTTCGGAGCGAAGCTCACGCCATCGGTTGGCTGGGGGCGGGCTTCGATGGTTCCGTCCTCGATGCCATCGAGGGTGGCGAGCAGGAGCCCCGAACCACCCTCGGCCAGCCGGGCGAGAAGAGTCTCCGGCCGTATCGTCGGGGCGGATCCGTTCGGTCATGGTTCCGAACAGCGGCCCGGCATCGAGTTCGCGGACGATCCGGAAGGTCGTCGCGCCGGTTACCTCGTCGCCGGCTCTGATCGCATGCTGCACCGGCGCCGCGCCTCGCCACGCGGGTAGGCAGGAGAAGTGGAGATTCACCCAGCCGTGGGGCACGAGATCAAGGGCAGATTGCGGCAACAACGCGCCGTACGCAACCACGGCGCAGCAGTCCACCGCCAACTCCGACAATGCCGCCTGGAATTCCGGATCGCGCGGATGCTCAGGCTTCAGAACCGGTACGCCGAGTTCGGCCGCTCTGACCGCCACGGGCGAGGGCAGCAGGGTGCGCCCACGCCCGGCCGGCGCATCCGGTCGCGTGATCACCGCCACCAATTCGTGGGGGGAGCCGGCGATCGCGTCCAAGGCCGCAACGGCGACGTCGGGGGTCCCGGCGAAGGCAATCCGCACTAGAGACCCACGCCGAAGGTCGGATGTGGTGAGACTTTGACGACGGGCACCTCGGCGCCGAACCAATCCGACTCCCGAATCATCTTCATGGCCTTCTTGCGTGCGGCGGTATCCAAGCGGTCCAGGAACAGCACCCCATCAAGGTGGTCTGCCTCGTGCTGGATCGCCCGCGCCAACTTCTTGGACCCATTCACGGTCACGGGCTCGCCGTACATGTTCCATCCGTGGGCGACGACTTGTGCGGCCCGGCGGCATTCGATGTAGAGATCGGGGATGGACAGGCAGCCCTCTTCTCCGTCCTGGGTCTCCTCCGACAACTCCACGCTCGGGTTGATCAGGTGACCGGTCTCGCCCTCCACGAACCACGTGAACACCCGGAGACCGATGCCGATCTGGGGCGCCGCCAGACCCGCACCAGGGGCATCCAACATGGTGTCGGTGAGGTCCTGGACCAGCGTGCGCAGTTCGCGATCGAAGTCGACAACCTCGATCGGCGGGTCGACGCAACACGGGGTCCCCGAAGAGACGGATCGGCTGAATCGCCACGGCACCTCCTGATCGCTGGTTGCGGGCGCAAGTCTAGGTTGCTACAGCGACACGGGGTTGACCTGGATCCGGACCGGGTCGAGTTTGCGGACCGATCTGACCCGCTGCAATTCGCCGAGAGCATCCGACAGCCCGGCCGCGTCCCGCACCGGCACGCGAACGACAACCCGAACCTCCCCGCTCGCACCGTGGGGCGCCGGCCCGAGCAGCTCGGCGCTAGCCGGAGGTGCCAGCAACGTGACTGCATCATCGACAGCCCCGGCATCGCCCGAAATCGTGGCTACCCACGCCGCCGGTGGCAGGTGGGCCGCCGATCGCTCCTCGCTCTCCCGGAGCGCGAAGCCGGCCGGATCCCACCTGACCACGGCCTGGATGGCCGGATGCTGGCTGTCCCCCACCATCACGACAACGCCGCCGGGTCGCACCAGACCGGCCGCGTTGAACCAACGACGCACAGCCTCCTCATCCGTGCGCAGGTCGGCTCGCGACAGTGGCAACCAGGTGTCCAGGAGCACCACTGCGGCGTACCCACCCGGCAGCCGTCGGTTCGGCTCCCGGCGTCGCCACAATCAGCGCGGATCCGTCCGGAACCGTGCTCAACACCTGATCACCCTCCGACGTGCGAACGACCACGCCGGGGAATGCCCTTGCCCAACTCCTCAGAGGTACGCCGGCCGCCGACGACCGGCGCACGCAGACCGTGCTGCCCACAGTTGATGCACGACCATCCCTCTCCCTTGTCGCCGAGGGCTACCCGCCCACACCACGCGCAGCCGGGCGCAGAGGCGGCACCCTTCAGGGCCAGAGGCCCGTGACAGGTGCGGCAACGCGCGGGCGTTCGGCACCGATCACATGCCAGCGACGGGGCATATCCAGCGCGCGGCGTCTGCACCAGGACCGGTCCCTCCTGCGAGTCCTCGCCGGATGGCGTCGAAGACCACCCGCGGAACCCGGGCGCCATGGCCGTGTGGATCTCGATCCGGATCGGTTTCGGCGCTTGAGACAGTCGACCGTCACGCGCTCGCGAAGGGTGTCCCTCGGCACCCCGATCTCATGCGCCCACCCTGACCTGACCAGACGCCTCGGCTTCGACCGAGCGTGCGAAGCCCCCGATCAAGACAGCCGTCCCCTGTTGTTGGGCCCGGATCAGCAACACATCGCGCGCGTGAGGATAGGGCGCCCGCGGTTCGGAGTACAGGTCGTCTCCGTCATCCCAGATCACCACCAGCCCAACGTCGGCCACCGGCGCGAACGCCGCCGATCTGGTGCCGACGACCACCCGACGGGCTCCCCGCGACAACGCGAGGAACTCTCGATATCGGACCGCCGGCCCGGCGTCGGCACGCAGCGCCACGTGGTGTCCGTCTCCCAGTACCCGGCCGAGGGCCGCGTCGACGCGATCGACATCGCGCCCGTCCGGCACGCAGATCAGCACCCCGCGCCCGGCGGAGTACGTCGCCGCAGCGGCCAGGGCCAGCATCGTCGGCCAGTCGTCCCCGGGCGCGGCTGACCAGACGGCTCGAGGGTTCCCGCCGTCGGCGAGGTGACCCAAGAACGCCGACCCTGCTCCGTGTGGCTCCATGCCGCCTGCGCTGCGGTGAGATGCTCCCCGGCCGCCGGCGAGACGGGAGACTCCTCAGCCTCGACTCGGGCATGGCGCGGCGGAATCGCCAGTCGCAGCACGTCGGACCGCGTCCCGGCGTACCGTCGTGCGACTTCTCCGGCCAAGGCCATGATCTCGGGAGCCAGGACGGGTTCGGCACTGACGACGCGGCGCAGCGGCGCCAACTTTCCGCCGTGTGGAGAGGTGGGTGCTCGGCCGACGACGTAGCCAGCCAACCTCGCGTCCGGCAAACCGAACCTTCACTCGGGCACCCGGCCGCGCGGCGTCACCCATCGAAGCAGGGACCGAGTAGTCGAATTCGCGGTCGAGATGCGCCAACGGGACGTCCACCAGCACCCGTGCGACGGGATTCAACTCCGCAAGCGCCTCGGCTACCGCGGCAGGCTTCGACTTCGCCCGCCGAGCAGCGGCGCGCGCCAAACCCGGCAACTGCGGGTCGGGAGCGGAGCGAGCTCGCGCAGGATTAGCCATCGGGGCATTCCTACCAGCCGTCCCCGACAGGCAGGCGTTGGGCTAACTAGGCGACGGCAGCCTTCAACGCCTCGGCTCGATCGGTGCGCTCCCAGGTGAACTCCTCGAGCTCACGCCCGAAGTGGCCGTACGCAGCAGTGAGGGCGTAGATCGGACGCAACAGGTCCAGGTCCCGGATGATGGCCGCGGGCCGCAGGTCGAAGACGGACAGCACGGCCTTCTGGATGTCCTCATCGGGCACGACACCGGTGCCGAAGGTCTCGATGAAGACGCCGACGGGATGCGCCTTGCCGATGGCGTAGGCAACCTGGGCCTCACAACGGCGAGCGAGACCCGGCCGCGACGACGTTCTTGGCGACCCAACGCATGGCGTACGCCGCGGAGCGGTCGACCTTCGACGGATCCTTGCCGGAGAACGCGCCGCCGCCGTGACGAGCCATGCCGCCGTAGGTGTCGACGATGATCTTGCGGCCGGTCAGCCCGGCATCGCCCATCGGTCCGCCCGTCACGAAACGACCGGTCGGATTGACCAGCAACTGGTAACCCTCGCAAGGGATGTCGAAGGTCGCCAGGATCGGGTCGATGACGTGCTTCTTGACGTCCGGCTCGAGCACGGTCTCGAGGTCGACATCGGCTGAGTGCTGCGACGAGACCACCACGGTCACGATGCGTACGGGCCTGTTGTCGGCGTCGTACTCGATGGTGACCTGGGTCTTGCCGTCCGGGCGCAGGTAGGGCAGCGTCCCGTCCTTGCGAACCGCGGTCAGGCGCTCGGCCAGTCGTTGGGCGATGGTGATCGGCAACGGCATGAGCACATCGGTGTCGTCGCAGGCATATCCGAACATCAGACCCTGGTCGCCGGCACCTTGCCTGTCCAATGCGTCCGAGCTGTGGTCGTGGCGCTCCTCATATGCGTCGTCGACTCCCTGAGCAATGTCCGGCGACTGCGATCCGATGGCGACCTGAACTCCACAGGAGTTGCCGTCGAAACCCTTCTCGGATGAGTCATAGCCGATCGCCAGCACACGATCGCGAACGATCTTGGCAACGGGTGCATACGCCTCGGTCGTCACCTCCCCCGCAACTACGACCAGGCCGGTCGTCAGCAATGTCTCGACAGCCACGCGGCTCTTCGGATCATGCTCCAGCAAGTAGTCAAGAATGCTGTCGCTGATCTGATCCGCCATCTTGTCGGGATGGCCCTCGGTTACAGACTCTGACGTGAACAGGCGTCCGGTCACAGTTGGTGCTCACTTTCTTAGCTGTTGCTGGTTGATCCGGATCATTGAGAAGTCGAACCACACGGTCCCAGATCACGTGGGCTAGGGCCAATTTGGTGCCGGTCGGCACGTCGTACGTCGAGCCGTCGGCGCCGAGGATGACCGCTTGATTGTCGTCGCTTCCGAAGACCGCACCACCACTGACGTCGTTGACGACGAGCAGGTCGCAACCCTTGCGGCGCAGTTTCGCGGCGGCCAATTCGAGCACCGATCCGGTGTCGTCCCCGGTCTCAGCGGCGAAACCCACAATGACCGAGTCGGGTCGGGAACGCGAATGTGAGATCTCGGCAAGGATGTCGGGGTTCTGGACCAGTTCGATGACAGGGGCCGAGCCGTCGGTAGCCTTCTTGATCTTGGCTTCGCTGGTGCCCACGGGGCGGAAGTCCGCGGGTGCGGCTGCCATCACCACGACATCGGCGTCCACAGCCGCCTTGTGAACCGCGTCGCTCAGATCCGCAGTGGACTCAACGTGTACGACGCGGACCCCGGCTGGATCGGCGAGCGCCACATTGGCGGCCACCAAGGTGACGGTCGCACCGCGTGCTTCGGCGGCGCTTGCCACGGCATAGCCCTGCAGCCCCGAGGATCGGTTCCCGATGTAGCGGACCGGGTCTAAGTACTCGCGTGTGCCGCCGGCCGACACGACGACTCGTCGTCCGATCAGATCGCGCGGGATCGTGCCCTGCTCGAGAACCTGTTTGGCCTGCGCAAAGATCGTCGACGGATCCGGCAGACGGCCCTTGCCGGAGTCGGCGCCGGTGAGTCGTCCCTCGGCCGGTTCGATCACGATGGCTCCGCGGCCTCGAAGGGTCGCCACGTTTGCCGCCGTTGCCGGGTGTTCCCACATCTCGGTGTGCATGGCGGGCACGAACACAACGGGGCAATGAGCCGTCAACAGGGTGTTTGTCAGGAGGTCGTCGGCTAGCCCGTGGGCAGCCTTCGCGAGCAGGTCGGCGGTCGCTGGCGCGACGACCACGAGGTCAGCGGACTGCCCGATTCGAACATGCGGCACATCCTCGACGTTGCTCCAGATATCGGCTGACACCGGCTTCCCGGACAGGGCGGCCCAGGTCGGCGCACCCACGAACTTCAGCGCAGCAGCGGTCGGGACAACTGTGACGTCGTAGCCGGCCTCGGTGAAGAGGCGCAACAACTCACACGCCTTGTAGGCCGCGATCCCGCCACTGACGCCAAGGACGACGCGCACGGTCATCAGCTGGAGTTGGTCAGAGCGTTGCCGCGAAGGGGTCGACCACGGCGGCTGCCGCGGCTGCTGCTTCCTCGGCTGCCAGTTCGGCGGGGTCGATGTCTTCGCAGGTCAACAGATCCTCGTTGATCTCACGAAGCGCGATCGAGAGTGGCTTCTCCTGGACGTGCGTGTCAACCAACGGGCCGACGTACTCGAGGAGGCCTTCGCCCAACTGCGAGTAGTAGGCGTTGATCTGACGGGCCCGCTTCGCGCTGTAGAGAACCAACTTGTACTTGCTGTCGGTTTTGGTGAGCAGATCATCGATCGAAGGGTGCGTGATGCCCTCGGCGGCGGTGCTGGCGGAAGACAAGAATGAGCCTCACAAGTCAGATGCGTTTGGATGGGTTGTTTGGATCGGTGCAGACTGCTCACGACTGAGCTTCATTAAGTTTACCAACTGCTCGGCTGCTTCGTGAACTTCATGGTTGATGATCGTCGTGTCGAACTCGGTTTCCGCCGCCAATTCGAGCCGTGCAGTGGCTAACCTGCGCTCGCGCTCCTCGGCAGATTCGGTCCCTCGCCCGACAAGCCGCCGTACGAGTTCCTCCCACGAAGGTGGCTTCAAGAACACGAAGTACGCCTCTGGCATGCTCGCTCGAACCTGTCGCGCACCCTGCAGATCAATCTCCAGCAGGACCGGCGTTCCGCGAGAGATTGCCTCTGTCACCGGCCCCCGTGGCGTTCCGTAGCGGGCCGTGCCGTGAACGACGGCCCATTCCAGCAGGGAGCCCTCGGCGATCATGTCGTCGAACTCCTGATCGCTGACGAACCAGTAGTGCACTCCGTGAATCTCACCCGGTCGTGGTTTCCGCGTCGTCGCAGACACGGATATCCGAATTTCAGGGTGATTTGCGCGTACGGCGGCCGCAACCGTTCCCTTGCCGACGGCGGTCGGGCCCGCCAGCACGAACAATCGCGGCCCACTCCTATTCATGCCCAGTGCTATTCACGTCCGCTGAACTCGCGCTCCAAGGCGGCGACCTGCTTCGTGCCGAGCCCGCGCACACGCCGGCTCTCGGCTATACCCAGACGCTCCATCACCTGCCGCGCTCGGACCTTGCCATAGCCGGGAAGGGACTGCAGCAGATCAAGCACGCGCATCTTCCCAATCACCTCGTTGTGCTGGCCGAGGTGCAGGACTTCGATGATCGAAGCGCCGGAGTTCTTGATCCGATTCTTGACCTCCGCGCGTTCGCGGCGGGAGGCTGCAGCCTTCTCCAAAGCGGCCGCGCGCTGTTCCGGGGTGAGCGGGGGCAAAGCCACGTGGTTGTCCTCGTTCGTCAGTGATTTGGCCAGGGCGGTGATCGGTGCAGTCAATCTAGTCAGGTCAATCTATGCGGGCCGCTAGGCGTCGCTCAACAAGACCCGCAGTTCGTCGTTGGTTCGCTGCACAGTCTCCCGCAGTCGGTTCGCGTCGGGGCCCGCGGACAGGATTTCGCGAGATGAACTGGGCACGACCGTGTGCAGGACGCCTCCGAACAGGCGCCTGACGTCCTCACCGGTTCCGCCCTGGGCGCCAATTCCTGGCACGAGGAGCGGCCCGTGGATCACGAGACTCTCCGCGGTCGTCCCGATCGTGGCGCCCACCACGGCCCCGAAGGACCCAAGCGGCTCGACATCGCCATTGAGGTCATGCAACCCCGCCAGCACGTCACCGGCCACGGTGCGTCCCGACGTCGCGACTGCCTGCTGGACCTGAGCACCCTCCGGGTTGGACGTCAACGCCAACACGAAGACTCCCGATCCGTTGGCGCGGGCCGTCTCGAACATCGGTGTTAGTGAGCCGAAGCCGAGATAGGGGCTCGCTGTGATTGCGTCGACCGCCATCGGTGAACTCTGGTCGAGATAGGCGTCGGCGTACGCCTGACTGGTCGAGCCGATGTCACCACGCTTCACGTCCAAGATCACCTGGGCGCCGGCGGCGCGGGCATCGAGGATGACGCGCTCGAGCACGGCGATGCCGCGGCTGCCGAATCGTTCGAAGAAGGCCGATTGGGGCTTGACTGCCGCGGCGTACGGCGCGAGTCCCTCGATCGCGGTCAACGCGAACCTCTCCAAACCTGCCAGGTCATCGGTCAACCCCCAATCGAGGAGGAGTTGTCCGTGCGGGTCGATCCCCGCACACAGCGGTCCGCGGTTCAGCCATGGCGGCGTGCAGTCGCGCCCCGAACGTCATTGGTCTCCTCCTTGAGCGAGCCCGGTGAGCACCTTGCGGGGCCACAACGCGCCTTCGTAGACGAACGCCGTGTAGCCCTGGACCAGAGTGGCGCCAGCATCGAGCCGCGCTTTGGCATCCTGCGGTGTGGTGATCCCCCCGACCGAGATCAAGGTGAGGTCGTCACCGGCTCGTCCCTTCAGGAGCTTGAGCACCTCGAGCGACCGGTCCCGAACCGGTGGTCCCGACAACCCGCCTGCGCCGCACGCCTCGACCTCGTCGTTCGACGTCGTGAGGCCGGCTCGGCTCGATCGTGGTGTTGGTGGCGATCACGCCGTCCAGACCGATGGCCATCGCCAGATCGGCCACCGCCAGCACATCCTCATCGCTGAGATCCGGCGCGATCTTGACCAGGAGCGGCACTCGACGGTCGGTGGTCTGATCGGCCGTCTGTCGAACGGCCGACAGCAGCGGCTCCAGCTTCTCGACGGCCTGGAGGTCGCGGAGTCCCGGTGTGTTGGGTGAACTCACATTCACGACCAAGTAGTCGGCGTACGGCGCGAGCAGGTTCGCGCTCTTGCGATAGTCCGCGATGGCATGTTCCTCCGGGACCACCTTCGTCTTCCCGATGTTCACCCCGACCACCGGCCCAACCCGGTGAGACGTCACTCCCAGTCGGCGAGACGTCACTCCCAGTCGCTTCGCCAGCCGGCGTGCAACGACCTCGGCACCGTCGTTGTTGAAGCCCATCCGATTGATGATCGCGCGGTCCGCGGGCAGCCGGAACAACCGAGGTTTGGGGTTGCCGGGCTGCGGTTCGCCGGTGACGGTCCCGATCTCGACGTGGCCGAAACCCAGAGCGGCCAGGGCGTCGATCCCGACCCCGTTCTTGTCGAAGCCGGCGGCGAGGCCGATCACGTTCGGGAAGTCGATCCCCATCGCCTTCACCGACTGCCCAGGATCGGTCGGCCGGGCCCGAGTCGTGATCGGTCCCGCGGCCCGAATCGCCCGGAAACCGAGATGGTGCGCCCGCTCCGGATCGATTCGGGTCAGAACGTTGTCGAAGAGCACGTCGTACGCCGAAAAGTCGCGCAACGTCATGCGTCCCGTTGGCTATCGCCCGCGCTGCGGATGACGCTAGCCGCGCTGAGCCGTGCCCAGTCCTGCAGTGAGCGGACTCCGATGGTGCCTGCGCGAAGCGCCTCGATGCCTTGCACAGCCGCGCCGAGGCCCTGAACCGTCGTGATGCACGGGACGCTGGCCATCACAGCTGCGGTGCGGATCTCGTAGCCGTCGATCCGGGCCGCTCCCCCGCCCGTCGCCCCGTGTGGGGTGTTGACGATCAGGTCGATGGCGCCCTCGGCGATCAGTTCGATGGTGGTCGGTTCACCGTTTGGTCCGACCCCCTCGAAGTGCTTGCGCACGACCGTCGCCGGGATGCCGTTGCGGCGCAGCACATCCGCCGTGCCCTGGGTGGCGACGACTTCGAAGCCGAGATCGGCGAGGCGCTTGATCGGGAAGATCATCGTCCGCTTGTCCCGGTTGGCCATCGATACGAAGACCCGCCCGGTCAGCGGGAGGGAGCCGTACGCCGCCGCCTGAGACTTGGCGTACGCCGTGCCGAAGAACGCGTCGAACCCCATCACCTCACCGGTAGACCGCATCTCCGGACCGAGCACCGTGTCCACGGTCTTGCCGTCAGCGGTCTTGAACCGGTTGAACGGCATCACCGCCTCCTTCACGGCGATCGGCGCATCGACGGGCAGCGTCCCACCATCACCCACGGCCGTCAGCACCCCAGCACGCCCGCAACGACGCGATCGACTCACCGAGCATCACCCGTGCCGCCGCCTTGGCCAGCGGCACTGCGGTGGCCTTCGAGACGAAGGGGACGGTGCGCGAAGCACGGGGATTCGCCTCAAGGACGTAGAGCACGTCGGAGCCGAGCGCGAACTGGATGTTGATCAGGCCGAGCACACCCACGCCACGCGCGATCGCCTCGGTCGCCTGTCGGATCCGGGCGATCTCGGCGGTGCCGAGCGTGATCGGCGGCAGCGCGCACGCCGAGTCGCCGGAGTGGATCCCGGCCTCCTCGATGTGTTCCATCACGCCCGCCGAGGTAGAGCTCCTCGCCGTCGAACAGCGCATCCACATCGATCTCCACCGCGTCGTCGATGAATCGATCGACGAGCACCGGATGATCGGGACTGATCTCGGTCGCACGCTCGATGTAGCCCTCCAGCGCAGCATCGTCGTACACGATCTCCATGCCCCGGCCACCGAGGACGTACGACGGGCGCACCAGCACGGGATACCCGATCTCCGCCGCAATGCCACGAGCCTGCTCGAACGACGACGCCATCCCGTGTTTGGGCGCCGGAAGCCCGGCCTCGGCCAGCACCCGGCCGAACGCCCCACGCTCCTCGGCCAGGTCGATCGCCGATGGCTGGGTGCCGACGATCCGAATGCCGGCATCGTGAAGCCCCTGCGCGAGCCCCAGCGGCGTCTGCCCGCCGAGTTGGCAGATGACGCCGGCGATCGGGCCCGGCGATGGACTCCGCGTGCACGATCTCGAGAACGTCCTCGAGCGTCAGCGGCTCGAAGTACAACCGGTCCGACGTGTCGTAGTCGGTCGACACGGTCTCCGGATTGCAATTGACCATGATCGTTTCGTAGCCCGACCTCGCTCAGGGCCATCGACGCATGCACGCACGAGTAGTCGAACTCGATCCCTTGGCCGATCCGATTGGGCCCGGAGCCGAGGATGATCACCGCCTCGCGCTCTCGCGGTTCGACCTCGGTCTCCTCGTCGTACGACGAGTAGTGGTACGGCGTTGCGGCAGCAAACTCGGCCGCACAGGTGTCGACGGTCTTATAGACGGGGCGTACGCCGAGTGCTTGGCGCACGCCGCGCACGATGTCCTCGCGCATGCCCCGGATCTGGGCGATCTGGGCATCCGAGAATCCGTGCCGCTTGGCCAACCGCAGGGTCGCCTCATCGAGGCGCTCGGAGCCGGCCACCCGGTCGGCGACCTCCTTGATCAGGAACAGCTGATCCACGAACCAGGGGTCGATCTTGGTGGCCTCGAAGATCTCGAGTGGTGTCGCTCCGGCCAGGATCGCGTCCATCACTCGCTTGAGGCGACCATCGGTCGGGATCGCGATCTCAGCCAGCAAGGTTTCGAGCGAACTCTGTCGGTCGAGCGCTTCGAGACCACTCGGCGGCGTGAAGTCGAAGACCGCCGACTTGCTCTCCAGCGAGCGCAGCGCCTTCTGCAGCGCCTCGGTGAAGTTCCGGCCGATCGCCATCGCCTCGCCCACCGACTTCATGTGGGTCGTCAGCGTGGTGTCCGCGCCCGGGAACTTCTCGAACGCGAACCGCGGCACCTTCACCACGACGTAGTCCAGTGTCGGCTCGAACGATGCGGGTGTCTCGCGGGTGATGTCGTTGGTGATCTCGTCGAGCGTGTAGCCGATCGCCACCTTGGCGGCGATCTTGGCGATCGGGAAGCCGGTCGCCTTGGAAGCCAACGCCGACGAGCGGGAGACCCGAGGGTTCATCTCGATCACGACCACCCGCCCGTCGGCGGGATTCACCGCGAACTGGATGTTGCAACCGCCCGTGTCCACGCCGACCGCGCGAATGATGCCGATCGAGAGGTCGCGGAGGTGTTGATATTCGCGGTCGGTCAGCGTCATCGCCGGCGCCACCGTGATCGAGTCGCCGGTGTGCACACCCATCGGGTCGAGATTCTCGATGGAGCAGATGATCACGACGTTGTCGGCCTGGTCGCGCATCACCTCGAGCTCGTACTCCTTCCACCCGATGATCGACTCCTCGAGAAGCACCTCGGTGGTCGGACTCGCGGTCAGGCCGGAGCCGGCGATCAGTCGCAGATCCGCCTCGTTGTAGGCCATCCCGGAGCCGGAGCCACCCATCGTGAACGAGGGGCGGACGACCATCGGGTAGCCGAGCTCGTCCGACGCCGCAACGCAGTCCTCGATCGAGTGGCAGATCACGCTCTGCGCGACCTCGCCGCCGAGGCTCTCCACGATCCGCTTGAACGACTCCCGGTTCTCACCCCGCTCGATGGCCTCGATGGACGCGCCGATCAACTCCACGCCGTACTTCTCCAGCACGCCTGCAGCGTCCAGCGACATCGCCGTGTTCAGCGCCGTCTGCCCGCCCAGGGTCGCCAGCAGCGCGTCGGGCCGTTCCTTCTCGATGACCTTCTCGACGAACTCAGGGGTGATCGGCTCGATGTACGTCGCGTCCGCGAATTCCGGGTCGGTCATGATCGTGGCCGGGTTGGAGTTCACCAGGATGACCCGGATGCCCTCGTCCTTGAGCACCCGGCAGGCCTGCGTGCCCGAGTAGTCGAACTCGCACGCCTGCCCGATGACGATCGGTCCCGATCCGATGACCAGGATGCTGGAGATGTCAGTCCGCTTCGGCATCTCAGGCCTCCTGTCGGTCGGACATCAACTGGCAGAAGCGATCGAAGAGGTACGCCGCGTCGTGCGGCCCGGCGGCCGCTTCGGGGTGGTACTGCACCGAGAACGCCAACAACTTCCCCGCCTCCGAGTGCAGCTCGAGTCCTTCGACGACCTCGATCGTTGAGGCAGATGTGCGAGACGCTGGCCGCGCCGTACGGCGTCGTCGTCGGCGCATCGAGTGGCGCATCAACGGCGAACCCGTGGTTGTGCGCCGTGACCTCGACCTTGCCCGTCGTACGATCCATGACCGGCTGATTGATCCCGCGATGGCCGTACTTCAACTTGAACGTCCCGAAGCCCAGCGCCCGTCCGAACAGTTGGTTGCCGAAGCAGATCCCGAAGTAGGGGATCCCGGCAGCCAGCGCCCCCTGGAGCAGGTCGATCTGACCCGTCGTAGCGGCCGGATCGCCCGGGCCGTTGGAGAAGAACAGACCATCGGGCCCGACCGCCAGCACCTCCGTCGAGACTCGAGTCGGCTGGCAGAACATGGGTCTCGATGCCTCGCTCGGCCAGCATCCGCGGCGTGTTCGCCTTGATCCCGAGGTCCAGCGCAGCCACCGTGAAGCGGCGCTCGCCGACGGCCGGGACGACGTACGTCGAGGTGGTCGACACCTCGGTCGACAGGTTCGCGCCCGACATCTCACCCGATTCGCGAACCCGGCTCAACAGCGCCTCCGGGTCCCGCTCGATCGACGAGATTCCGACCCTCATCGCGCCGCGTTCGCGCAGATGACGGGTCAGCGCACGGGTGTCGACTCCCGAGATTCCCACCACGCCCTGGTCGCGAAGTTCGTCGACCAGCGAGCCACGAGCCCGCCAGTTGGACGTGACCCGGGCGGGATCGCGCACGACGTACCCCGACACCCAGATCTTCGCGCGACTCGTCGTCCTCGTCGTTCACACCCGTGTTGCCGATGTGTGGGGCAGTCATGACCACGACCTGTCGGTGGTACGACGGATCGGTCAGCGTCTCCTGATAGCCGGTCATCCCGGTCGCGAAGACGGCCTCGCCGAAGGTCTCCCCCTCGGCGCCGTACGACTCGCCGCGGAAGGTCCGGCCGTCCTCGAGCACCAACAGTGCCTGACTGGCAGCGCCCGTCATACGAGCACCCCTTTCAGCACCGTCGGCGTGCCGCGCAGGAACGTGGCGACCACGCGACCCGGCAGTTCCATCCCGGCGTACGGCGTATTGCGCGACAGCGAGCTCAGCTCACTCGGCACCACCGTGCGGCGGACGGCGGGGTCGTAGAGCACCAGGTTGGCCGGGGCGCCGACCTCGAGCCCCTGCCCGTGACCGTCGAGCCGACCGATCTGGGCCGGGGCGATCGACATCCGCTGAGCGACGCCGGCCCAGTCCAGCAGGCCGGGGATCACCATCGTCTCGTGGACGATCGACAGCGCCGTCTCGAGTCCGAGCATGCCGAAGGCAGCGGCCGCCCACTCGCAGTCCTTGTCCTCGTGCGGATGCGGCGCGTGGTCGGTCGCGACGACGTCGATCGTGCCGTCGGCCAGTCCTTCGCGCAGCGCTGCGACGTCTGCGGCGGAACGCAAGGGTGGGTTGACCTTGTAGATCGGGTCGTACGTCGCCGCGAGTTCGTCGGTGAGAAGCAGGTGATGCGGGCACACCTCAGCGGTGACGTCCCAGCCGTTCCGCTTCGCCTGGCGAACGATCTCGACCGAACCGGCCGTCGACACATGGCACACGTGCAGCCTGGAGCCGACGTGACGCAGCGAGCAGGCAGTCACGGGCGATGATCGCTTCCTCGGCTACCGCAGGCCAGCCGGCCAGTCCGAGCCGCCCCGAGAGCGGACCTTCGTTCATCTGCGCACCCTCGGTCAGCCGTGGGTCCTGGGCGTGTTGAGCGATGACGCCGTCGAACGCCTTGACGTACTCCAAGGCTCGCCGCATCAGCAGCGGGTCGCTCACACACTTGCCGTCGTCGGAGAACACCCGAACGCGGGCTTGTGAGTCGGCCATGGCGCCCAGTTCGGCGAGTTGAAGGCCCGCCAGTCCGACCGTGACCGCGCCGACGGGGAAGACATCACAGTGGCCCGCTTCGCGGCCGAGCCGCCAGACCTGTTCCACAACACCCGCAGTGTCGGCGACGGGGTCGGTGTTGGCCATGGCATGAACAGCGGTGAATCCGCCCAGCGCCGCCGCCTGCGTGCCGGACTCGACCGTTTCAGCGTCCTCGCGCCCAGGTTCGCGGAGGTGGGTGTGCAGGTCGACGAGTCCCGGAAGGGCGATCAGGCCGGTTGCGTCGATCTCCTCGACATCCCCGGTGGTCAAGCCTGCCTTGGTGGTGGACCCTGTCGAGACCGCCTCGATCAGACCATCCCGGATCAGCAGGTCGGAGGGTTCGCCGCCCAGGACTTGGCCCCGCGAATCAGATAGTCGCTCACGCGTCGGCTCCTTCGCTTGTCGTTCCCGAGGTCTCGTTGCCCCCGAGCAGGAGGTACAGCACCGCCATGCGTACGGCGACCCCGTTCGTGACCTGCTCAACGATCACCGAGCGCGGCGAATCCGCCACGTCGGCGGTGATCTCCATGCCACGAACCATCGGACCGGGGTGCATGACGATCGTGTGGTCCTGCAGTTGGGCCATCCGCCGCCCGTCCAGTCCGAACCGACGGGAGTACTCCCGTGCGGTCGGGAAGAACGAAGCGTTCATCCGCTCCCGCTGCACCCGCAGCATCATCACGACGTCCGCCTTGGGCAGCACGCTGTCGAGGTCGTACGACGTCTCCACCGGCCATTCCTCGATCCCGACGGGGAACAGAGTCGGTGGCGCGACCAGAGTCACGTGAGCGCCCATCGTGTTGAGCAGGAGAGCATTCGAGCGGGCGACCCGGCTGTGCAGCACGTCGCCCACGATTGCCACACGGCAACCAGCAAGGGTCCCGCCGTTCTGCGGACCGATGTGACGCCACATCGTGAACGCATCGAGCAGCGCCTGGGTGGGGTGCTCGTGCGTGCCGTCGCCGGCATTGATGACGTTGGAGCGGACCCAGCCCGAGTGAGCCAGGCGGTGCGGCGCACCGGACGCGTGATGGCGTACGACGACCGCGTCGGCCCCCATCGCCTCGAGGGTCAGTGCGGTGTCCTTGAGGGACTCACCCTTGGAGACCGAGGAGCCCTTTCGCGGCGAAGTTGATCACGTCCGCCGAGAGCCGCTTGGCCGCTGCCTCGAACGAGATCCTGGTCCGAGTGGAGTCCTCGAAGAACAGATTCACGACCGTGCGCCCGCGCAGTGCCGGCAACTTCTTGATCGGCCGGTTGGCCAGGGACCGCATCTCTTCGGCGGTCTGGAGGACCAGTTCCGCATCGCTCGCGGGTCAGATCGGCGGCACTGAGCAGGTGGCGCTTCACGAGTTCCTCGATCCTGCGAGACCTTCGATGGTCACGGCGTCTACTTCGGCGTCAGGATCGGTGGCCAGGGATACCTGGACTCGTTCGATCAGCGACGTCGGGAGGTTCTTGCCGACGAAGTCGGCCCTGATCGGCAGCTCCCGATGTCCACGATCCACCAGCACCGCGAGGCGGACCGCTCGTGGTCGCCCGATGTCGTTGAGGGCGTCCAGCGCGGCCCGGATGGTGCGTCCGGAGAAGAGCACGTCGTCGACCAGGACGACCACCTTGTCGTCGATCCCCTCGGCAGGGATCTCGGTGGGCAGCAAGGCTCGGATCGGCTTCATGCTCAGGTCATCGCGATACATCGTCACGTCCAAGGACCCGACCGGGACCTTGTGGCCCTCGACCGCCTCCATGCGTTCGGCGATCCGGCTGGCCAGTGGCACCCCGCGACTCGGGATCCCGAGCAGGACCACGTCTTGCGAACCCTTGTTGCGTTCGAGGATCTCGTGGGCGATCCGAGTCAATGCCCGGGTGATATCGCGCGCATCCAGCACCACGCGCGCGACGTTGGTCGTCGCAGGATCGCTCGTGCCGAAGTAGGCACTACGAGAATCCTGGGAAGAACTTGCAGATGTTTCTTCAGATACATCGCCGGAACTGAACTCGGCGGGGGGCGCAGGCATTAGCCGCAGACCTCCTTCTCCGCCTCACAGGACGGCTAGTTAAAGGATGTCGATCGAGGGCGACACTATCAGGTGACCAGGGTGCACTTGACCGGCACCCACCGAGGAAATGGAAGAGTTGGGGGCGGCTAGCCACTCCTAAACGGCTCCCCACTCTTCCATTTCCTCGGATAGCCCGAGTCGTGCTCGGAATCGAGCCATCCCAGCAGGCGTCTGGAGCGATTCGACCAAGAGTCGATGCCAGGCCCGAATGCGGCTCGGGTCGTGTTCGCGGCCCAACGCACGATCGGCTTCTCGCAAGATCGACACGCCCTGGAACAGCAGGTCCTCCTTGGTGAACCCCCGTCGAGACCACGCTCCTCGATCCAAGTTCCCTACTCGTTTGAGGTCTCTACGCTGTCGGCGGCGTTCGAGGTGATGTCCGCCGTCGTACTCATGAATGGTTCTCGTTCCGACGATCCATAGGTCCGCACGAGCTAGAAACTCGCCCATTTCGTTGTGAACGTCATGCTGAGGCTCGACGTCCACCCCGCACGTCACGTGCAGCACTCTGAGCATGGATTCCCATGGTGACTCCGACCGCCCGTCGGCGAGGCCCAGCGCTCGACGCAAATGCGGTGCTCCGCGGGCATGACGAGCTCGCGACGGTCGGTCAACGTCGTCAGGTCGGTCAGAGCCAGGTGAAGGGCCGAATCAAGCATGACCACCAGATCCAGCAGCCCAAGATCTCTCGCGCACGCCAGCAACAGCTCGGGCATTGTGGCGATCCGCAGTCCGCGGACTAGAACGCTCGTCGGCGACTGATGATGGCGAGTGGCCCTGACTCCCGGTCGGATTGGGGCGGCATTGTCGCGGTTCATGGCCACGAACACCGGCAAGTCACGAGGGAGAGGAGGCACCCACAGCCCGAAGTGACAGGCGGCCGTCAGGTGTGTGAACACAGCCGAACTCGGCAGCACCGACTGCCAAGCCAACAGGTCTGCATGAACTGGGTCAGTGGCGCTGGACATACGATGCGCACCACGCGTCACGGCCACCCAGGCCGCGCCGGGGTTGCGACCGCGATGGATCTCGTCAGACATGCAGACAGCATCACCACGATGCGCGGGTGGGGAATCGAGCCACTCGCCGCCTGTGGAGAGCGCAGCGCGTGGGTCCACTGTGCAAAAGGTGAGACTTGGGTGGTGCGAATCGCGTCGGATGCAGCCCCAACTCTTACCTTTTCGCGGCCACCTATTCGGCGACGATCAGGCGGGCGAGCCGAATTCGACGAGCAGGGCTTCCTTGTCGCGCATGATCGCGCCGAGTACGCCGTTGACGAAGGCGGGTGACTCGTCGGTGGAGAGCGAACTCACCAGGGCAACCGCCTCCGAGACCGCGACGGCGTCGGGCACGTCGTCTGTGAACAGGACCTCGACGACACCCAGCCGGAGCACATTGCGATCGACCACCGGCATCCGATCGAGCGTCCAGGCCTCGGAATAGCGCGTCAGGATCCGGTCGACGTCACCTCGGTGGTCGATCAGATTGCTGACCAGCGTCTCGACGTACGGATTGAAGGGGCCGGCAGCCTCGGCGACCATTCCATCCAGGACGGCGCGCGGACTGGCGTTGCGCATGTCGGAGGCGAACAGGACGTCCAAGGCCCGCTTGCGGGACTTCGATCGGGCACCCACTACTGGGCGCCCGCAGAACTAGAGGCGGACATCAGGAAGAGACGCGTCCCAGGTACGACGAGTCGCGCGTGTCCACCTTGATCCGCTCACCGGTGGTGATGAACAAGGGGACGTGAACCGTGTGGCCGGTCTCGACCGTGGCGGGCTTCGTGCCGCCGGTGGAACGATCGCCCTGCAGTCCGGGCTCGGTGTAGGTCACTTCGAGCTCCACAGACGCGGGGAGTTCGATGTAGAGCACCCGGCCCTCATTCGTGGCCACCATGGCTTCCTGGTTCTCGAGCAGGAAGTTGCTCGCGTCGCCGACGATCTCCGGGGTGATCTCGAGCTGGTCATAGGTGCCGGTGTCCATGAAGACGTACGACGTGCCGTCGTTGTAGAGGTACTGCATCGTGCGCTTGTCGACGTTGGCCACATCGACCTTCACATCGGCATTGAACGTCTTGTCGACGGTCTTCCCGGACTCGATGTTGCGCAGCTTGCTCCGGACGACCGCACCTCCCTTGCCGGGCTTGTGGTGCTGGAACCAGATCACCTGCCACAGTTGCCCGTCGAGGTTGAGAACCATGCCGTTCTTGAGGTCGTTGGTGGTGGCCATAGCGGGAAACTCTAGCCTGCGGACGAGCGCTGACGAAAAGCGTCAGACCTCGAGGGCAGCGGCCAACGCAAGCAGCGCTTGGTGGTAGCCGTCGATCCCTTGACCCGCGATCGTCACGAGAGCATGCGGCTCGACAACGGACGAGTGCCGAAAGATCTCGGGCCGCTGTTTGGGCTCCGAGATGTGCACCTCGACCAGTGGCGCGGTGAGCTGGGCGCAGGCGTCGAACAATGCGTACGAGTAGTGCGTCCACGCCGCCGCATTGAGCACCACAGGAGTGCCTTCGTCGGCGGCTGTGTTCAGCCAGTCCAGCAATTCACCCTCATGGTTGGTCTGCCGAGTTTCGACGAACATCCCGAGTTCGCCGCCCCACGTCGAGCACAGGGCTGCCAGTTCCTCGTGGGTCGTCCACCCATAGATCTCGGGTTGGCGACGGCCGAGCCGACCCAGGTTGGGGCCGTTGAGCACGAGCACTCTCATCTGGTTCCTCCATCCGCACCCGAGCCAGCCTGGCGTACGCCGCCTCGCAGATCCTCCTCGGAAGGTCCGACGAGCACCCGAGCCCGTGCCACGTCGTCCAACACGACGAACCTCAGCATCGAGCCGCGCGACTTCTTGTCGACGGCCATCGTGGCGCGCAACTCGGCGAACGGCGTCGCGGAGTACGTCGTCGGCAGCCCGACCCTGGCGAACGCCGTGTGATGGCGGGCCACGACGGCGTCGGGCAGATCGCCGGCCAGGCCGGCCAGTTCGGCGACGTACACGCATCCCATCGCCACCGCCTCGCCATGGCGGACGCCGTAGTTCTCGGCCCGCTCGATCGCGTGCGCCATCGTGTGCCCGTAGTTGAGCAGTTCACGGCCGACGCCACCGGACGCCGCCGGTCTCGCGCAGGTCGACCGACACCACGTCGATCTTGACCTGCAGCGAGCGCTCGACGAGTTCGCGAACCACCTTCGAGTCCCAGGTCAGCTCGCCGGCCTCGGTGGACTCGACGAGGTCGAGGATCACCGGATCGGCGATGAAGCCACACTTCACGACCTCCCCCAGGCCAGAGATGAACTCGGCCCGAGGCAGGGTCTCCAGGGTGTTGAGGTCGCAGATCACCCCGGCGGGCTCGTGGAAGGAGCCGACGAGATTCTTGCCGGCGCCGGTGTTGATGCCGGTCTTGCCGCCCACGGCGGCGTCGACCATGGCGAGGAGCGTCGTGGGCACGTGCACGACTCGTACGCCGCGCAGCCAGGTCGCGGCCACAAACCCGCCGAGATCGGTTGTCGCTCCCCCACCGACCGTCACGACGGCGTCCGACCGGGTGAATCCGGCCGCGCCCAGCGCCTCCCAGGCGGCGAACGCGACCTCCGCAGACTTGCCGTGCTCGCCGCCGGCCACCGGGAGGTCGAGGACGTCGACTCCTGCCGCGCGCGATGGCCTCGCGCACTCGCTCGACGATGGGCGTCAGCCCAGGCGCCTCGTCGTACAACAACGCGACCCGAGCCACGTCGAATGCCGAGGCTGCCGCCCAGCATCTGTCCCAACCGCTCGGCAAGGTCCGACGCGCTGAACTGCCCCACCATCACGTCGTACGGCGACGCTCCGGTCACCGACAAGCGCGTGAGCGCGCTCATGACTTCAGCGCCTCGACATGGCGCCGGATCTCACCGGCAACATCTCCAGCACCGCGGCCGTCGGTATCCACGGTGAGTTTGGCGACGGACTCGTAGATCGGGTTGCGCTCGTCGATCAGGGCCTTGACCCGTGAGCGCACGTTCCCGAGCAGCAGCGGGCGTGAGGTCCCGAGGCCGACCCGCTTCACGGCATCGGCGAGCCCCACGCGCAGGAAGACGACCTCGTGATCGGCCAGCAACGCTCGCGTGTTGGGATCCAGGACCGCGCCGCCACCGAGGGCGAGTACGCCGGCATGGTTGGCCAGCGCATCGGCGACCGCCGTCGCCTCGAGCGCGCGGAAGTACTCCTCGCCGGAGTCCACGAAGATGTCGGAGACCGAGCGGCCCTCCTTGTATTCGATGTCGGCGTCGGTGTCGCGCATGGGCAGTGCGCCAGGTCGAGCTCAGGATGCGAGCCACCGTCGACTTGCCCGCCCCCATCGGTCCGATGAGAACGACGCGGGGCTTCATCGGACCTTCAAGGCATCCAGGTAGCCCTGGACGTTGCGTCGGGTCTCGGTCACCGAATCCCCGCCGAACTTCTCCAGCACTGCGTCCGCCACCACGAGCGCAACCATCGCTTCGGCAACGATCCCGGCCGCTGGCACAGCACAGACGTCTGAACGCTGATGGTGTGCCACGGTCGCCTCGCCCGTGGCGACATCGACCGTCCGCAGGGCGCGAGGAACTGTGGCGATCGGCTTCATGGCCGCCCGCACGCGCAACGCCTCGCCCGTCGACATGCCGCCCTCGGTGCCGCCGGCCCGCCCGCTCGTTCGACGCAGCCCGCGCATCGGTCGACACGATCTCGTCGTGAGCCTGCGAGCCGGGCGTGGCCGCGAGCAGGAAGCCGTCACCGACTTCGACGCCCTTGATCGCCTGGATGCCCATCAGCGCACCGGCCAGGCGTGAGTCCAGCCGGCGGTCCCAATGGACGTGCGATCCGAGACCGGGTGGCAGGCCGTGTACGACGACCTCGACGACGCCGCCGAGGGTGTCGCCGTCCTTGTGCGCCTGGTCGATCGCGGCCACCATGGCTGCGCTGGTCTCCGGATCAAGGCAGCGGACCGGATCCTCGTCGAGGCGCGCCACGTCGTCTGGCTCCGGAACCAGACCGACGGGCGCATTGACCCCGCCTAGACCCACCACGTGCGACACCACTCGGGCGCCGACCGCTTGCTCGAGGAAATTGGTGGCGACGCGGCCCAGCGCGACGCGGGCGGCCGTCTCACGTGCGGATGCCCGCTCGAGGATCGGCCGGGCCTCGTCGAAGTCGTACTTCTGCATGCCCACCAGATCGGCATGCCCCGGTCGCGGTCGCGTCAGCGCGGCGTTTCGTGCCAGCGCGTTCAGTTCGTCGAGGTCGACCGGATCGGCGGACATCACCTTGTCCCACTTGGGCCACTCGGTGTTGCCGATGCCGATCGCCACCGGCCCACCCTGGGTGAGGCCGTGGCGAATGCCACCGATCAGGGTGACCTCGTCGGCTTCGAACTTCATCCGAGCACCGCGGCCATAGCCCAGGCGACGTCGGGCTAACGCGTCTTGGATATCGGCCGTCGTGACCTGGACATGCGCAGGCATCCCCTCGAGGATCGCGACCAGGGAAGGGCCGTGGGACTCGCCCGCAGTGAGCCAACGCAGCATGGGGTCAGTCTTTCACGCACGGCTGACGCAGCCTGACACCTATCCAGACGTTCGGCGGCCATCGCCGTTCCGGCGTTGCCCGCCTCATCAGGCATACCCGAGGTATCCGGCAACGGTCGGCCCGAAAATGATGCCCAGCATGGCCCCGCCCAGCATGAACGGTCCGAAGGGTACGGCGACCTTGAGGTACGCACGATCACGCCTGATCACCGCATAACCGAAGCCGGGCACGGCCAACAGCAAGAACCCGGCGTACATCCCGAGCAAGAATTCACTCCAACCCACATAGGCAAGGGCGAAGCCGACCAGCGCGGCCAGGCGCACGTCGCCGAATCCCATCCCGGCCGCGTGGATCCTCCACATCAGCCAGAACAGCGAGCGGGCGATCACCATCCCGATCAGACCCCGCACCAGGTCGCGCGACTCGTGGGTGATCGAGCGACAACAGTGAGGCGGCTGTGAGGAGGTACGCCGTGGCCGGAAGCACGATCACGCGCGGCAACAGTCGGGTTCGCCAATCGATGATCGCGAGCGCGATCGAGACCGGCACCAGCGGGGCCAGGACCAGAACCAGGGGTGATCCGACCGCTGGCACCCAACAGCCCGGCAGCAAGGCCACTGCCGATGGCCGATCTGCCACGCCAATCCCGGACGTGCGGCGATCTCGACGTACGGCTCCTTGACCGTCCCCTCGCCGGCCAACTCCGACTCGGGCTCGGGAACGGCCCGGATCAGAGCCGGCACCCACCAACCCGTGAGCCAGCCGAAAATGGCGCCGCCCGCAGCCGCGCTCGCGTGCCAGTCCATGTCGACCTAGGCTGGATTCTGGGCTGCCGAGTGATGGTCTGACTGCCTCGGCCGCGACGCGCATCGCAGTGAGCGGGGCAACGAGTCCCGTGAACATCGTGAATTGCAACGCCGCCTGATGGAGCAGGAGATCGAGCCCGCTCACCACCACCCGCTGTTCAGCCAGTCCGGCCGCAGCCAGCGGTGTCGGCCACGGGTCGTAGATGACGTCGAACACGACGGGCACCGCCTCGCAGAGCGCGACCAAGTCCGGAGTCTGGGCATCGCCGGGGATGGTCGACACGACGATATCGCCGTGGACGGGTGCGTCGAGGCCGACCACTGCCACCTCAAGAGGCGTGGGGAAGCGCTCGGCCACCTCGATGGTCTCGGCGGCCCGCTCCGGGCTGCGAACGTGCAGGGTGAACCGCCGACAACCCGTCTCGGCGAGCGCAAGCAGGACAGACCCGGCTGTCGCACCGCCTCCGAGGATGTCTGCCCTCACGATCGGCAGCGATGAGCGCTCCCGGATAGCCGCCACCGCCCCTGGCACGTCGGTGTTGTCCGCGAAGAGGCCGTCCTTGTCGAAGACGAGGGTGTTCGCGGCCCCGGCCGCGACTGCCCTGTCCGACAGCACGGCGCCAAGGTCCATGGCCTCACGCTTGAGCGGCATGGTCAGGGACAGACCCCGCCACGTCTGGTCGCACTTCGCGACGAATTCCGCCAAACCACCCGCAGGCACCAAGTGGGCGTCGTACTCCCAGTCGAGCCCCAGTTCTGCGTACGCCGCCCGATGCAGGACCGGTGAGAGCGAGTGGCCGATGGGGTCTCCGAGCACCCCGCACCGCATGGCGGGCGATGACCACGTTGGTCAGCAGGCTTCCGACGTTTCGCAGTACGCGTTGTACTCCTCCTTGAACTGGAGGAACTCGCTGTAGCTGTCGGTGAACTTGGTCTCGCTGGTGCGCAGATTGACCGTGACGTAGTACAACCAAGGACCAGGAGTCGGGTTGAGAGCCGCCTCGATAGCGGCGTCCCCCGGCGACTCGATCGGACCTGGTGGAAGGCCGGGATAGAGCCGAGTGTTGTAGGGCGAGTCGTAGTCCAACTCTTCCTGCGTCAGCGCGACCCCCGACTTCTTGCCGAGCGCGAACAGGACCGTTGCATCGAGTTCCAACTTCCCACCGGTCTCCGAATTGGGGTCCTCGAGGCGGTTGTAGATCACTCGAGAGACCTTGCCGAGATCCTCAGGGAGGTTCGCCTCGGACTGGACCAGGCTCGCGATCGTCATGACCTCGGCCGGTGTGTAACCCAACGCCTTGGCGCGCTTCTTCAGGTCCGTCTCGTCGGCGGCCTGCTTCCACCGATCCACCATGGCGGTCAACATCGACTTGGGGTTGGCCTTCGGCCCGAAGTCGTACGTCGCGGGGAAGAGGTAGCCCTCCACGCTGCCCTTGGCCTGCTTGGGCAGACCGATCGAATCGGGGTCCTCAAGCACCTTGTCGAAGGCCGCGCGCTTGAAGTCGGACTTCTTCACGAGGAGATCGATGATTTCGGTCGACCGCAGTCCCTCAGGTACGGCAACCGTGTTGCGGATCAGGTTCGCCGGGTCGATGAGGATGTCCAGCGCGTCCTGCGCGCTCATCTCTTGCCGCATCTCGTAGTAGCCGACCTGGATGCCCGTCGAGGCACTCTCCTTGGCGGCGGCATCGGTGAAGGCCTGCACCGTCTCGACGATGCCCTGCTCCTTGAGCGAGCGACCCATGGCCGCGACGGTGTCACCTTCGTGAACCTCGAAGATGACCGAGCCCGTTCCAGGTCCGGGGTAGTCCCCGACGGACGAGAGATTCTCGCTGATCAGTTCGACGCCCTTGGTGACGACGAGATAGCCACCACCGGCCAGGATCGCCAAAGACAGCAGGACCGCGATGACCCCCGGCAGGGTGCGTCGCTTCTTGCGGTCGCCCCTGGGTTTGGGGGCCAACGTCTCCATCTGGTCACTACTCACGTGCGTTCCTCTTTATTCGGCAACTCAACGACTCCCGGGTCAACGTTCCCCGGCTCAACCTCGTGGTCGGGCACCGCAACAACTTCACCGGGTGGGATGCCGGTGCCTCGTTCGGTGTCCAACGCCTGCTGAAGAATCATGACAGCAGCAGCCTGATCGACGACGGCGCGACGCTTGCTCCCTTTGCGCCCGCGCTCGCGCAGCATGGCTTCTGCAGACACGGTAGTCAGCCGTTCATCACATAGCCGAATCGGCACCGGTGCGACCACGTGCGCCAGGACTCCTGCGAATTCACGCACCCGCAGCGCTGCGGGTCCCTCCCCTCCGCTCAGCGATCGGGGCAGGCCGAGCACGACCTCGATGGCCTCGGTTTCGGTCACCAGCGCCAGCAGTCGGGCCACATCACCATCGCCACGCGCAACGGTTTCCACCGGGGTGGCGAGGAATCCCGACGGGTCGCTGCGGGCCACGCCGATCCGAGCCTCCCCCGGGTCGATTCCGATTCGTACGCCGAACCTCACGCTCAACCTTGGCTGGCGAGCCGTGCGACTTCAACCCGCACGAGCGCCAACGTCTCATCCAGGCGCGACGTGTCGGTGCCGCCACCCTGGGCCACGTCGTCCTTGCCGCCGCCTTTGCCACCGACGAGCGGGCCGATCGCACGAACGAGGGCGTTGGCGCTCACACCACGGACTTGTGCCGCTTCGTTCACGGCAGCGACGACGGCTACCTTGCCGTCGGCCACCCCGATCACGACCACCGCGCCGGGTTCAGTCGCCGGGAGCCGGCCTCGCACGTCGAGCGCAAGTTGGCGGGCATCACCGCCACCCACGCCGTCGACTCGATGGGCGACGAGTTGCACGCCGCCCACCACCTCGGCTGCGTTGGCGAGCGCCGCCCCGCCGGCAAGCAACTGACCGACGCGCACGCGCTCAAGTTCCTTCTCGGCCGCCCGCAACTTCTCGACGATGTCGTTGACGCGCGCAGGCAACTCCTCCGGGCGAGCCTTCAGTGCCTCGGCCAGTTGAGCCACGATCAGGTGCTCGCGGGCCAGGAACTGATAGGCGTCCGTGCCCACCAACGCCTCGACACGGCGTACGCCGGAGCCGATGGAGGACTCACCCAGGAGCTTGACGACGCCCAACTGCCCTGATCGCTCGGTGTGCGTGCCTCCGCAGAGTTCGCGCGCCCAATCGCCGACCGAGACCACTCGCACGGTGTCGCCGTACTTCTCGCCGAAGAGCGCCATCGCACCCGACTTCACGGCCTCGGCCTGGCTCATCAACTCCGCCTGCACGGTCAGGTCAGCGAGCACGAGATCGTTGACGCGTGCCTCGACATCCCCCAGGACCGACTCTGGAACGGCACCCGTGGCCGAGAAGTCGAATCGGAACCGACCCGGTGCGTTCTCCGACCCGGCCTGCGTGGCCGTTTCACCCAGGGCTTCGCGAAACGCCTTGTGCACCATGTGCGTTGCCGTGTGAGAGCGCGAGATCGCCAGTCGCCGCTGGACATCGACCAGGGCACGAGCACCAGTCCCCGTGGTGACTTCGCCGGACTCGACGGTCGCGCGGTGAACCACCAGTCCGGTGATGGGTGACTGGACATCGCGAACGAGCACCCGGGCGCCGTTCTCGAGTTCGATCACGCCCTTGGTCCGCCAGTTGGCCACCACCCTCGGCATAGAACGGCGTGCGGTCGAGCACCAATTCGATCTCGTCGCCAGGTCCGGCCGCGGCGACGACCGCGCCATCAACGACGATGCCTTGGACCCTCGCCTCCGACTCGACCTGCGTATAGCCGGTGAATTCGACCTTCCGACCGAGCGAGTCGGAGACCGCCCGGTAGGCGTCGGTATTGGTGTGGCTGCCCTTCTTGGCCTTCGCATCCGCCTTGGCGCGGTCACGTTGCTCGTTCATCAGACGGCGAAAGCCCGTCCTCGTCCACGCTCAGTCCCTGTTCGGCGGCCATCTCCAGGGTGAGGTCGATCGGGAAGCCGTAGGTGTCGTGCAGGGCGAACGCCTTGGCACCGGTCAGTTGCGTTGCCGCCAGCGCTCTTCAACTCGGTCGTGGCCAGGTCGAAGATCTGCGGTCCCCGCCCTCAGAGTGGTGCGGAAAGCGTCCTCCTCGGCGTACGCGATGGAGGAGATGCGCTCCCAGTCCGTGCCGAGCTCGGGGTAGGACAGCACCATCTTGTCGCGGCTCACCGGGAACAGTTCCGGCAGGACCCGGTCCTCGACGCCGAGCAGCCGCATGGAGCGCACGGCGCGGCGGAGAAGCCGCCTCAACACATAGCCGCGGCCCTCGTTGCCGGGCGTGACGCCGTCGCCGATCAGCATCATCGAACTGCGGACGTGGTCCGCGACGACTCGGAAGCGCACGTCGTCCTCGTGGAGGGCGCCGTAGCGGCGGCCGGCCAATCCTCGGCGCGCTGGATGACCGGGAACATCACGTCGATCTCGTACATGTTCTCGACGCCCTGGGTCATGAAGGCCACTCGCTCGAGGCCCATCCCGGTGTCGATGTTCTTGTTGGGCAGCGAGCCCACGATGTCGAAGTCGTCCTTGCGCGCGGACGGCGGACAACTCGTCCTGCATGAAGACGAGATTCCAGAACTCGAGGTAGCGGTCCTCGGCACTGAAGTCACCGTCGGGGCCGTACGCCGGCCCGCGGTCGTAGAGGATCTCCGAGCAGGGTCCACCGGGCCCGGGCACGCCCATCGACCAGTAGTTCTCCTTCGGACCGAGCCGCACGATGCGGTCATCGGGCAGACCCGTGATCCTCTTCCAGAGCTGCAACGCCTCGTCGTCGCCGTCCAGGATCGACGGGTAGAGACGACTCTCCTCGAACCCCCAGCCACCGTCGGCCACCGGCTTGGTCACGAGATCCCAGGCCAGGGTGATGGCGCCCTCCTTGAAGTAGTCGCCGAACGAGAAGTTGCCGCACATCTCGAAGAAGGTGCCGTGCCGGGTGGTCTTTCCGACGTCCTCGATGTCGGGAGTACGGACACACTTCTGGATGCTCACCGCGCGGGGATAGGGCGGTGTCTCCTGGCCAAGGAAGTAGGGCTTGAACGGCACCATGCCGGCGTTGACGAACAGCAGAGTCGGATCATCCAGCAGCAGCGAGGCTGACGGGACCGCTTGGTGCGCGCCGATCGAGGTATTGCCCTCGAAGTGAGCCACGAACCGCCGGCGAATCTCCGCGGTATCCAACTGGGTGTCTCCTCCTGGTGAGTCTGCGTGATCAGGTTTGTCGCTGTGCGGATCTCGTCTGCTTGCTTGCGGAACCCTACCCGGGCGGGCTCTGCCACTTTCCCGGTCCGGTTCCCCGGACTATGCGGCGTACGCGCTCCCACCGCTGCTTGATCGCCGCCTCGGCACCGAGGTCGGTCGGTTGGTAGTACTCCGCGTCGGCGACCGCGTCGGGGGCGTACTGCTGCTCGGCGATGCCGAACGGAGCGTCGTGGCTATAGGTGTACGACGTGCCGTGGCCGAGCTTCTTGGATCCTTCGTAGTGCGCGTCCCTCAGGTGCGCGGGCACGGGGCCGATCTTGCCCGCTCGTACGTCGGCGCTGGCGGCCTCGATCGCCTTGATCACGGCGTTCGACTTCGGTGCCACGGCCAGGGCGATGGTCGCCTGGGCAAGGTTGAGGCGGGCCTCGGGCATCCCGATCAGTTGCACCGCCTGGGCGGCGGCAACGGCCGTGGGCAGAGCGGTGGGCTCGGCCAGCCCGACGTCCTCACTGGCCAGGATCACGAGCCGGCGGGCGATGAAGCGCGGATCCTCCCCCGCCTCCAGCATCCGGGCCAGATAGTGCAGGGCAGCATCCACATCCGAGCCCCGGATCGACTTGATGAACGCGCTGGTCACGTCGTAGTGCTGATCGCCCTGCCGGTCGTAGCGGACGGCGGCCTGATCGACGGCGATCTCGGCGGTGTCCAGATCGATGGTCGTGAGCCCTTTGTCGAGCGCTGCGCCCGCGGCGGCCTCCAGGTAGGTGAGAGCCCGACGGGCGTCACCCCCGGACAGCCGAACCAGGTGCGCCTGGGCGTCCTTGTCGAGCCCGATCGCGTCCGCCAGACCGCGCTCGTCGACCAACGCGCTCGCGATCACCTGCTCGATGTCCGCGTCGGTCAGCGATTCCAGCCGCAGCAGCAGGCTGCGCGACAACAGCGGCGAAATGACCGAGAAGAACGGGTTCTCCGTGGTGGCGGCGATGAGGGTGACCCAACGGTTCTCAACCCCCGGCAGCAGAGCGTCCTGCTGGGCCTTCGAGAATCGGTGCACCTCGTCTACGAAGAGGACCGTCTCGCTCCCCGTCCGCACCAATTCGGCGCGAGCCTGATCGATGGCCGCGCGCACCTCCTTCACGCCCGCCGAGACCGCCGACACCTCCACGAACTGGCGCTGAGACTGCTGACTGACGATGGCCGCGATGGTGGTCTTGCCAGTTCCCGGTGGGCCCCACAGGAGCAGCGACATCGAATGGTCGCTCTCGATGAGCCGCCTGAGCGGTGAGCCGACCTCGCGCAGTTGTGGCTGACCGACCAGTTCGTCCAAGGTCCGCGGCCGCATCCGCACCGCCAGCGGAGCCGATGCGTGGGTGTTGCCCGTGAGCGCACCAGCCGGACTCGGTGCCGCCGTGGAATTCGCTCTGCGAGGCGGTGCTGCACCCTCGATGTCGAACAATCCCTCCACGCCGTACACCGTATCCTTCTGCGGCTGGCGCCCAGCACAGCGCGCAACGTCATACGAACTGGTTGCTATCACCGCTCGCGACGTATGACGCTCCCGCACAGCGTCATACGAATCAGAGGCAATACCCACCACTACGTATGACGTCCGGCGAACTGCTAGTCGAGGGTGATGGAGCTGACGATCGCCTCGCGCTCGGCGCGGCGACGGTGTTGTTCGGTGGGATCGGGCACCGGAACGGCGGCCACCAGCAACTTCGTGTAGTCGTTCTGCGGGTCGAGAGATCACTTGATCGCGGGTGCCCAATTCGACGATCTTGCCGGTGTTCATGACCGCGATCCGGTCCGCCAACATCTCCACCACGGCGAGGTCGTGGCTGATGAAGACGCAGGCGAAGCCCTTCTCGCGCTGGAGGTCCTGGAACAGATCGAGCACCCTCGCCTGCACCGAGACATCCAGTGCCGAAGTCGGCTCATCGGCGACGAGCAGCGACGGATCGAGCGCCAGCGCCCGGGCGATGCCGACCCGCTGGCGTTGACCTCCACTGAGCTCATGTGGGTAGCGGTTGCGGAAGGACCGCTGCAGTTGCACGCTGTCGAGCAGCGCCTCAACCCGGTGGGCGAGCTCCTTGCCGCGCAGTTTCTCGTGCAGGAAGAGTGGTTCGCCGATCGATTCACCGATGGGCAACCGTGGATTGAGCGACGAGCCGGGGTCCTGGAAGACGATCCCGACCTTGCTTCGCAACGGCTTGAGGTCCCGCTGCTTCGCGCCGACCATGTTGATGCCGTCGATCTCGAGCTTTCCGCCGGCCACCGGCAGCAGGCCCAGGATTGCGCGACCGATGGTCGTCTTGCCCGAACCGGACTCCCCGACGACGCCGAGCACCTCGCCAGGAGCAACGGAGAAGGTCACCTCGTCGACGGCACGGAACGCTGGCTGATTTCCCCGTGAGGGGTACTCCAGCACCAGGTCCTCGGCCACCACGATCGGCCTGACGCTCGGGTCGGTGACCGGCGTCGGGTCGGTCTCGGCGTAGCCAGCGGCGGCATGCTGCGCGACGGACTCCTTGGCGATCGCACCGAAGTGCGGCACGGCTGCGAGCAGTTGCTGGGTGTAGGGATGCTGCGGGCTTGGTGAAGATGTCGATCGCGGTGCCGGTCTCGACCATCCGGCCGTCCTTCATCACCACGATCCGGTCCGCCATGTCGGCGACGACGCCCATGTCATGGGTGATCAGCACGATTCCGGAGTCGATCCGCTCGCGCAGGTCGTGCATCAGCTGCAGGATCTCCATCTGCACGGTCACGTCGAGAGCCGTCGTGGGCTCGTCGGCCACCAGCAGCTTGGGCTCGCAGGCCAACGCTTGGGCGATCATGGCCCGCTGGCGCTGACCACCTGAGAGTTGGTGCGGGAAGTTGTCCACCCGGCGGGCGGGATCGGGGATCTCCACCAGCTCCAACAATTCGATGGCCCGCTGCTTTGCCGCTCTTGGGTGACATCACGAAGTGGGTGCGGATCGTCTCCACGATCTGGAAGCCGATGGTGTAAACGGGGTTGAGGGCCGTCATCGGCTCCTGGAAGATCACCGCGATCTCTTTGCCTCGAATTCGGCGCTTCTCGGCGGCGCTCATGGTGAGCAACTCCTCGCCCCGAAGCTTCGCGCTACCCGAGGATCGCCCGTTCGGCGGCAGCAAGCCCAGCAGCGACATCGACGACTGGGTCTTGCCGGAGCCGGACTCGCCGACGATGGCCAGCACTTCGCCGGCGAAGACCTGGTAGGACAGGTCGGCGACCGCGGGGTACCACTTGCGAGTCGACCAGGAAGGAGACGCTCAGGTCCTTCACGTCCAGGATCGGCGAGCGGCCGTCCTGGCCGGGGTGTTGTGCCGGGCGCGTTTGGGGTGGCAGTCACGGGGTACCTTTCCGGGATTCGCGGCACTCTGGGAGGCTCGGCCTGTGCTGGACACCATCCGATTGCATTCGCGCAACGGCCGCCTTCTCGCCGTGCGTTGCCGCGGGTACGGCGCTGGTGATCGTCGGCCAGATGGTGCTCGCCGGCCAATGGAGCGATCTGCTGCGCTATTCGGGTCCGCTGGCGATCTTCCTGCTGCTCGCGTGGGCGGCGCTGTGGTCGCCGTACGTCGAATGCGTTCCGAGTGGAGTGAGACTGCAGAACGTGTTCAGCATCGTGACGCTCCCCTGGCCGGCCATCCGCGGCGTGGACGGCCGATTCGGCCTGACCCTTCGACACGGCGTACGGCGAGTTCACGGCGTGGAGCGCGTCCCGACCCCGACTGCGCAACACACCGAGCGATCGCGAGGCTCCGCGTGACGCCGCAACCGAGGTCACGCGAGCGTGGACCGAACGTCCAGGCGGCGGGTCATCTCGACAACCCCCGTCTCGAGCCGGACTGCCCGCCCGCAGCGATGGCGCACTGGATGTGATCGAACTCGCGGTCGCGCTGTCGCGTCTGGACGGTCGCAACGCTGTTCCTGACCCGTTGAGTCGGCACTAGACACCTCCGCTCGACTGGTTGTTCCGGCTCTGCATCTCCGCGCGCATCTCAGCCTCGGCCTTGGCCAGCTTGCGCGCCGAGGTCACCGACTTCTGACGCGGGTCGAACGCATCCCGCAGACCGTCGCCGATGAAGTTGATCGAGAGGGCGATGATGATGATGAACAGGCCCGGCCACCAGAAGAGCCACGGTCGAGTCGCGAACGCACTCTGGTAGCGCGAGATCAGCGTGCCGAGGGACACGTCCGGCGATTGAACGCCGAACCCGAGGAAGCTCAACGCCGCTTCGAGCAGGATCGCCGCGGACATCAGCAGCGTCGTGTTGACGATGATGACGCCCATCGCGTTGGGGATCATGTGCTTGAACATGATCCGGAAATCGCTCGCGCCGGCCACTCGCGCGGCGTCGACGAACTCTCGTTCTCGCAGCGTGAGGAACTCCGCCCGGATCAACCGCGCCATCGTGGTCCAGACGATCAGGCCCAGAGCGACGGCCAGCCAGAAGGCACCCGACGAGTCGACCAACTTGCCGAGCACCGACCCCACGACCAGGACCGGGAGGGTGATGACCAGGTCGGTGAATCGCATGATCCAGCTGTCCGTGGCCCCGCGGTAGAAGCCGGCGATGCAGCCGAGGGCCAAGCCCACGACGGTGGACAGGAAGCCGATGATGAACATCACGTTCAGCGAGGTCTGGGTGCCCTTCATGACCGCCGCGAACATGTCGCGGCCGACGTCGTCCTGACCGAACGGGTGGTCACCGATCGCGAAGCCCGAGCCACCCAACCAGGTCGGCATGTGGAGGGTCGGCTTGCCACCGTTGACGACGTCGTACGGCGTGACGTAGTCGAACTTCCACCAGCCGGGGATCGGACCGAACCCGATCGAGGAGTAGGCCAGGATCATCACCAGCACGAGGCCGGTCAGTCCGCCCAAGGCGCCCCAGTGGCGGAAGAACTTCTTGCGGACGATCTGGCCCTGGGAGAGGCCCTCGACCTCCATGAGTTCGATCGCGTTCTCGGCGCGCTCAGGATCGAGGCTGGGTGTTTCGCCTCCGGGGGGCGGGTCGTAGAGGCTCATGCGCTCACTCGAATCCGTGGATCAAGCACGGCATAGACAAGGTCCGCGACGAAGTTCGCGACCACCGCCAAGACGCCGACGATCAGGATGTAGGCCATCACCGGGTCCTGCAGGTTGTTCGTCCAGCGAGTCGACGAAGAGGCGGCCCATGCCGAACCAGCCGAAGACGGTCTCCGTCAGCACCGCCCCTCCAACCAACGTGATGATGTCCACCGGCACGACCGACGCAAGCGGCAGCAACGCGTTTCGGAAGGCATGCCGCATGATCACCGTGCGTTCGGTGAGCCCCTTGGCTCTCGCCGTACGGATGTAGTCCTGGTTCATCACCTCCAGCATCGATGCCCGGGAGTACCTCGTGTAGCCGGCGAACGAGATCAGGATCAGCGTCAGCGATGGCAACGCCAAGTGGGTGAACCCGTCGATCGTGGAGATCCAGAAACTTCCATCCAGATTGGGGGTCTCGCTACCGATCGTGGCGATCGGCCGCCCGCGAATGAGCGGTGAGTTCGTGTAGGCCGGCCACGACTGCATCACGCGGTCGATGAACAGCAAGGACGCGACCGGAAGGGCGGTGAACGCGGCGGTTCGGGCCGACTGGCTGCGATCCGGCCCACCCCAGGCGAACCCGACGCCGATTCCGACCAGGATCGAGACGATCGCGAGACCGAGCATCATCAGCCAGGACTCGTCGACGGCGTTCCAGAAGTACAGCATCGGGTAGTAGAGGCAGACCCCGATCAGGGCCACGGTGAGAGCCGAGCCCAAGCGCTCGCCGGTTCTTCAGCCCGGTGCTCAGCAAGGTGATGACGACGGCCGTTCCGGCGGAAAGCAGGCCGACCAGCACGATGCCCAGGCCCGGCTCGGTGAACCAGTCGGTCACGTTGAAGTAGACGCACGCGATCGACGACGATGCGCGGCGCTGCGCCGAAGGTGGTCAGCCGCATCCGCAGCGGACCAGCCACGGCCGCCGACACGACGAGCCCCCAGAAGGCCGCAGAGCCACGATGACCCAGATCGGAATCTGCGGGTCTGCCAGGAAGTCGTTGAAGCTGATCGCCAAGAACGTCTTGGCCAGCACGGCGACCCAGAAGACCGGCAGCGAGTAGAACAGGAACGACATGAAGGTGACGGAGTAGTCGAAGCCGGTGTACTGCCGAAGCGCGCTGACCAGACCGACCATGCAGCCCGAGCATGATCGCCACGAACGCTGCAAACGTGACCAATTGCAAGCGTGTTCATGACGGCCCCGCCCAGCAGCGACGTCACCTGCTTGGCCGGTCCTCCAGTTGGTGCCCAGATCGCAGTTGCCGACCAGGCACCCGGCGGCGCCCTTGAGCCAATCCCAATAGCGCTCGACGATCGGGTCATTGAAGCGCAGCTCGGCGGTTCGCGGGCGATCAGCTCCGCCTTGTTCGGGGCGGTGCTCTGTCGCAGATCCGCCAACGGGTCGATCGCCAGATCGACCAGGATGTACATGATCAAGGTGGACAACAGCACCACGAGGGTCGATGCCAAGAGGCGCCTAGCGAAGAAACTCACCATGGTGGACAGCCTTTACCGATGCACTGGAGCGGAACCGGGCAACCCAGCCAGACGGACCGGCCGGGACATACTTGCACAAGACATGCCTGCTGGCGGGGTACAGACCATCATGGTCGTACCCCGCCAGCGTGGCTAGAGAGTCAGCATCAGACTCTTTGTTCGGTTCCTTACGGTGCTTCCCAGTTCCAGAAGCCGTAGAACATCGTCGGCGACAGGACGCCAGGCTCGACACCCGTGACTCGATCCTCGTTCCACATGGTTGCGGACGGGAACTGGAAGATCGTGATCCCAACCGCGTCCTCGAACAGGATCTTCTCGATCTCCGTCTGAAGCGCTGAGCTGCTCGGCCGGATCGGTCGTGAGAATCAGCTCGTCGAACAAAGCGTCGACCTTGGGGTTGTTGTAACCGATCAGGTTGTTGAGACCCGTGGAACCGAAGATCTCCTTGTCAGCGCTCACCGCGGTGGTGGTGGACTGCCAACCGAAGAAGACGGCGTCGTACGTGCCGTCACCCAACTTGGAGCCCCAGTCGAGGTTGCGCTTGTCGATCAGGTTGAAGCCGGCCTTGGCCAGCGCAGGCTGGTAGATCGCGAACTCGGACTCGCGACGGACGTTGTCCTTGGCGAACATCACCCGCACGTCGATCGGGGTCTTGATCCCGGCTTCCTTGAGCAGCGCCTTGGCACCCTCGGGGTCGACCTCTGCGTAGGCGGCAGAGCCGTTGGCGGCGACCATCTCGTCGTAGCCGGGCGCACCCTGGGTGATCAGGAACGAGTTGCGGACCTGAGCATCGGGGTTGATCGGCACGATCAACTTGTCGACGACCTCTTGACGCGGAACGGCCATCAGGAACGCCTTGCGGACGGCCTTGGCCTTCTCGGCGTCGCCGCCGTAGGTGGCCGGATCGAAGGGACCCTTGTTGTTGAAGACCAGGTCGAAGTGCTCGTAGGTGCCTTCGACGCCCTTCTTGATCTCGACGTTCTCGATCGCTTCGGCCGCCTGAACCACGTCCGTGGTCACCTGCGGGGAGAACATGTCGATCTCGCCGTTCTGCAGCGCCTGGACCTGAGCCATCGGGTCTTCGTTCCAGCGAACCGTGATCGTGTCGAAGTTCGACGCGAACGCGCCCTTGTAGTCCTCGTTCTTGGTCAGCGTCATGAACTCGTTTTCCTTGAAGTCGGTCATCAGGTAGGCACCGTTGGACAGGCGCAGCGACTCGTCCTCGGGCAGCGAGGTGTAGTCGTAGCCGGTGTTCCAGAACGCCGAGATCTTGGCCAGCGCGGCCTTGTCCTTGTTCTGGATCGCCGCGACCAGGGCGTCCTTGGCCTCTTGCGGATCGGTCAGACCGAGGGCGTGCATGGCGGTGACGTGGGCCGGCACGCCAACAGCCCATGTCGAGTTCCCAGTCAGCGAAGGGCTTGTCGTAGACCAGCGTGATGGACTTGCCGTCGTCGGAGATCTCCGGGGTCTCGGTGACCAGGCTCAGGCCGGCCGATGAGGAGTCGAAGTACGCCTCGCCCTCGGTGTTGTTCGGGAGGCCGGTCGCTTCGTCCAACTTCACGTCTGCGGCGGCGAGGGTGTTGACGCTGCCGCTGCCGGACAGCCCAGGTCGAGCAGCAGGTCGGCCGCGTCGACGGCGGTGCCGTCGGACCACTTCATGTCGTCGGCCATCGTGTAGTTCACGGTCAGCGGATCATCGCTGGTCTTCTCGTAGGTGCCGAAGGTCTCGTCCTTCTGGAGAACCGAGTCGGCGTCGTAGTACCAGAAGCCGCCATTCATCATGTAGAGGATGTTGGTGTTGGCGGTGGCGTTGCCGTTGGACGTCACGATGTTGTACGAGTAGAACGGCTGGTTCCAGCCGACAGTCAGCGCGGTTGGGGTGTCTGCGGTGTCATCTGTTGTGTCTTCGTTGGCTGGGCCGGAACAAGCCGACACCGCCAAACTCAGACTGGCAATGACCGCGAGCGCGGTCCCCCATCGTTTTAACCTCACGAAATTTTCCTCCTTGGCACGAGACGCATTTAGGTCTCGCCAGCGTATGCGCGGGCCACTTCAAGATGAACAGGCCGCACGGGACGTGAAAAACAGTAGACAAATCTAGCCGAAAATGTGCACCCCTCAGCGCTTCCTCAACGAGATTGTTATCAATGCGCGACCAAAAGTGACGATATCGTCCGGTTTTGGGGTCATCAGACCGCAAACTCTTCACCGCTAGCACGGTCATTTGCGGATACTGTCCACGCCCGCTTCCTTGCGCTGTTGCGCCGTGATCGGGGTTGGTGCCGCCGTGAGGGGATCATATCCGCCGCCGGACTTGGGGAACGCAATGACCTCGCGAATGGAGTCCACCTTGGCCAGCAGAGCCACGATCCGATCCCAACCGAGGGCGATGCCGCCGTGGGGCGGCGCGCCGAACTTGAACGCGTCGAGAAGGAACCCGAACTTCTCCTGTGCCTCGTCCTCCTCGATCCCCATCATGGCGAAGACGCGTCGCTGAATGTCGTCGCGATGGATACGGATCGACCCGCCACCGATCTCGTTTCCGTTGCAGACGATGTCGTAGGCGTACGCGAGCGCATTGGCGGGATCGGAGTCGAAGGTCTCGAGATCCTGCGGGGACGTGAAGGCGTGGTGTACGGCGGTCCAGGCGCCACTGCCGACAGCGACATCTCCCGCGGCCGTCGCTTCGCCGGCCGGTTCGAACAGCGGCGCGTCGATCACCCAGAGGAAGCTCCAGGCATCGAGGTCGATCAGGTCGCACCGCTTGCCGATCTCCAACCGCGCTGCGCCGAGCAGTGCCCGGGTCGACTTGATCGCGCCGGCGCCGAAGAAGATGCAGTCGCCGGGTGCTGCTCCGACATGGGCGGCCAGCCCGGCCTTCTCCTCATCGCTGAGGTTCTTGGCCACCGGTCCGCCGAGTTCCCCGTCTTCACCGATCGTTACGTAGGCGAGTCCGCGCGCGCCACGTTGCTTCGCCCACTCCTGCCAGGCATCGAACTGGCGCCGGGGCTGGCTGGCTCCTCCTGGCATGACCACGGCGCCGACGTACTCCGCCTGGAAGACCCGGAACTCGGTGTTCGAGAAGTACGCCGTGCAGTCGGTGAGTTCCTGGCCCATCCGGAGGTCTGGCTTGTCCGTGCCGAACCTCGCCATCGACTCGGCGTACGTCATCCGCGGCAGCGGGGTCGGCACGTCGTACCCGATGAGCGCCCAGAGTGCCGTCAGCACGTCCTCGGCGATCGCGATCACGTCGTCCTGATCGACGAAGCTCATCTCGACGTCGAGTTGGGTGAACTCGGGTTGGCGGTCGGCCCGGAAGTCCTCGTCGCGGTAGCAGCGCGCGATCTGGAAGTAGCGCTCCATTCCGGCCACCATCAGAAGTTGCTTGAACAACTGGGGGCTTTGCGGCAGGGCGTACCAACTACCCGGCTGGAGCCGCGCCGGAACCAGGAAGTCCCGCGCGCCCTCGGGAGTCGACCTCGTCAGGGTCGGCGTCTCGATCTCGACGAACCCGTGCGCGTCGAGGACGTCGCGTGCGGCCTTGTTGACCTTGCCCGCGCAACCGGAGAGCGTGGTTGGGACCCGAGCGACGAAGGTCGAGGTAGCGGTGGCGAAGTCTGGCCTCCTCCCCGACCTCGACGTGATCATCGATCGGGAAGGGCAGCGGTGCCGCCTCGCTCAGGACCTCGACGTCGTCCGCGATGACCTCGATCTCGCCGCTGGGCAGGTTGGGGTTCGCATTGCCCTCGGGGCGCAGTGCGACCTTCCCGGTGACCTTGATGCAGTACTCACTCCTCAGCGAATGAGCGACCTCTTCGCGTACGACGACCTGGACGACGCCGCTCGCTTCGCGCAGGTCCAGGAAGGCCACGCCTCCGTGGTCGCGCCGGCGAGCAACCCACCCCGCGAGGGTGACACCCTCGCCGACGTGTTCGGCGCGCAAGGCGCCCGCGTCATGGGTGCGAATCATGTGTCATTTCCTCCGTTGGTCGAGCGTTCCTCGTTGGTCGAGGCTTTTCGCTTGTTCTGGGCCCTGTCGAAGGGAGACCACTGCCGGCCTGAGATCCGTCTCTGGCGGCATCCACGTCCCAAGATCGGCGGCCACCTGTTCGCCGGTCCGAATGTCCTTCACCTGATGGCCATCGTCACCGGTGAACCAGACGAACGGGATTCCTCGCCGCTCGGCGTACCGAATCTGCTTGCCGAACTTCTGGGGAGCTCGCCGACACCTCACAAGGGATACCGCGAGCGCGAAGTGCGTTCGCCACGTCGTCGCTCCGGTCCCGCGACTCCTCATCGTCCAGCACCACGAGCACGGCGCTCGGCACAATGCGGGTGGCCGTGAGTTCGCCGCGATTGAGGAGCGGCACGAGGAGCCGACTGACGCCGAGCGAGATGCCGACGCCTGGGTACGTCGTCCGACCATCCGTGGCCAGCGCGTCGTACCGCCCGCCCGAGCAGACCGAGCCCAGCGAGTCGTAGCCGTCGAGGCGGGTCTCGAAAACAGTGCCGGTGTAGTAGTCCAATCCGCGGGCGATCGTCAGGTCGGCCTCGACCCGGACCCTGTCCGTGACCAGTCCCGCGCAGCCGCGCATCAGGGCGGCCAACTCGGCTGAGGCCCACATCCAGCAGATCGTTCGCGACTCCCAGCGCGCGCACCTCGATCCACAAACGAGTCGTCGGTGGATCGGATGCTGGCGAGGCTGAGGCACAGGTGCGCCTGACGGTCATCCAGTCCCGCCTCGGAAGTCAGCAGAGTCCGAACCGCGTCCGCCCCGATCTTGTCGAGTTTGTCCATGATCCGCATGACGTCGTCGACGTCCGGCGCGCCGATCCCGGTGTAGAACCCCTGGATCAACTTGCGGTTGTTCACCTGAAGCCGAAAGCCGGACAGAAACTCCAGGCTAGCCAAGGCTTGAACCATGACGCGCGCAACTTCGATGTCGTGGTGGAACGGGAGCGTGTCGCGACCGACGATGTCGATGTCGGCCTGGGTGAACTCCCGGTAGCGCCCTTCTTGCGGTCGCTCACCGCGCCAGGCCTTCTGGACCTGGTAGCGCCGGAAGGGAAAGTCCAGCTTGCCCGGAGTTCTCCAGGACATAGCGGGCAAAGGGCACCGTGAGGTCGAAGTGCAGTCCCAGACCCGCGTCCTTTCCCTCCCCGGCCTCGTGGAGTCGCCGCAGAACGTAGACCTCCTTCGAGGTCTCGCCCTTGCGCAGTAGTTGGTCGAGGGGCTCGACGGCGCGCGTCTCGATGTTGGCGAACCCGTGCAGTTCGAACGCCGCCGACAGTGAGGCGATGACCTCGGTCTCGACGAAGCGCTGCGCAGGCAACAGTTCCGGAAATCCGCTCAGCGGAGTGGGCTTGCTCATTGGGCGTATTCCGACGTCGATCAGTCCCCGCAGATGCGGATTGGTGCGGCGCTCGGCGCCGATCGATGTCTGTCCGCCATGCCCGGGCAGTACGACGACGTCGTCCGCGAGGGTCAGGACCCGGTCTCGCAGCGATTCCTGCATGGCAGCGTGATCCCCTCCCGGCAGGTCCGTTCGCCCGACCGAGCCCGCGAAGAGCAGGTCGCCGGCGAACAGCACCTGGCTGACCGGGTCGTCGTACGGCGCGCGAAAGGTGACCGACCCGGCGGTGTGTCCGGGAGTGTGGTCCACGGTGATCTCGAGACCCGGCCAGTTCGAGCATGGCACCATCGGTCAGTTCGCGTACGTCGTCCGGTTCCGACCAGGTGTGATTGCCCCCGAGCAGCATGGCAGCGGTCTCCGGTGAGATCCCCGCCATCGGATCGGTGAGTAGGTGCCGATCCGCCGGGTGGATGTAGGCGACGGAGTCGTAAGCGCCGGCGACGGGCGCCACGGACCACATGTGATCGATATGACCGTGGGTGAGCAAGACGGCGATCGGTTTGAGGTTGTGCTCACGGACAATCGCCGCAACGCCGTCGGCTGCATCCTTGCCGGGATCGATGACGATGCACTCACTCCCGGCTGCCGACCGCGGCGATATAGCAATTGGTCCCCCAAGGCCCGGCGGGAAAGCCAGCAATCAACACCGGTCAAGACTACCGACGCGCGTCCAAGGATTTTGCATCGGTGATCTTCCGCGGATCGAACTGACACCAATTCACACGAGTGCCGGATCGCCATCGGTCCGCGTCCGGGATCGCTCGGTAGCATGGTCTTCGGCGTGGGCACACCCGCGGGCGAACTGCGAATTGAAGGGTCATCTTGTGACGACTCACGAATGGGGTCGGGTTGCCGACGACGGCACCGTCTTTGTGCGGACCAGCGAGGGCGAACGAACCGTCGGCCAATATCCCGTCGGAACCGCTGAGGAAGCGTTGGGCTTCTTCACCGAGCGATACGCCGCATTGGCCTTCGAGGTGGAACTTCTCGAACGTCGTATCGCGTCGGGCGTGTTGTCACCCGATGAAGCGACCGAATCCGTGGCCAAGGTTCGCGCACAGGTGGTCGGCGCCAATGCGGTTGGGGACCTCGATGCGCTCGGAGTCCGCCTAGACGCGCTGGCGCCCGTCATCGATGCGCAGAGGCAGGCCCGCAAAGCCGAACGGGCGGTCAAGGTCGCGGAGGCCAAGGCCAAGAAGGAGGATCTGGTCGGGATCGCGGAAAAGCTCGCTGAGGGCAAGGACTGGCGCAACGGCGCCATTCGGCTGCGTGAACTGCTCGAGGAATGGAAGGGACTCCCTCGGCTCGACCGCGCCTCCGATGACGCGCTCTGGAAGCGATTCTCGAGTGCCAGGACGACGTACACCAGACGCCGCAAGGCGCACTTCGCCGAACAGCACGAGCAGCGCGAAACCGCCCGAGTGGCCAAGGAACGCCTGGCGAAGGAAGCCGAGGCCTTGTCCGACTCGACCGAGTGGGGCGTGACCGCGGGCAAGTTCCGGGATCTGATGAGGCAGTGGAAGGCAGCCGGACCGGCGCCGCGCGAGGTCGATGAGGTGTTGTGGCAACGCTTTCGCGGGGCCCAGGATGCATTCTTCGCCGCGCGCGATGCCGCGAACGCTGCCATCGATGAGGAGTTCGCCGCTAATGCGGTGGCCAAGGAAGCCATCCTCGTCGAGGCCGAGGCGTTGCTGCCGATCAAGGACATCGAGGTCGCGAAGCGCTCCTTCCGTGATCTTGCGGAGCGTTGGGATGCCGTCGGCAAGGTGCCCCGGGACAAGATGCAGGGGCTCGAGGCGCGAATTCGCAAGGTCGAACAGACGATTCGAGGCCACGAGGAAGCCCAGTGGAAGCGGTCCGATCCCGAGAAGTCGGCTCGCGCCGACGACATGATCTCCAAGTTGGAGCAGGCCATCGCCAAGGCCGAGCGGGACTTGGAGGCCGCGAAGGCCTCTGGCGATGCGCGCAAGATCTCCGACCTCGAGGAGAACCTGGCCTCACGCCAATCGTTCCTCGAAATGGCTCGCCGCGCCTCCGACGAATTCTCCACCTAGCCCCAATCCGCCGACCCGTCGCAAAAGCAGTGCAAAATTGCGGCGTGTCGAACCACTTTCGCCGCGTCACCGTCGGCCAAGTAAGTGAGCGTTGAGGTGGCGACGTACGACGTCCGCGGTGTGCTCACGCGGTACGCCGTACACGTCGGGACCCGTGAGTACCGCGAAACCCCAAGCGCCTTGTTCACTGGCCCACTTGCGGCGCCGACGATCATTTGCTTGTGCCTCTGAGCCCTCATGCCATTGCCTTCCATCGAATTCAACGGCGTACTTCAGTGCCTCGTTCGCCAGATCAAGAAACGCCATCTCCCCAGTGAGTCGATTGACAATCTTGACCTGCGGCTCCAGAGGGGGCAGACCAAAGTCGATACAGCGCAGGCGGATGATTGACTCCGGCGGGGACGCCGCCGCGCGGGTCCAACAGGGGAGCCAGTTCACGAAGTTGAACGACGCCACGCATACCGCGAAATCTGGGTAGCTGGCTCAGCGATCTTCGTCCTGAGTGAAGGAGCCAGCTCGTCGCCAACGCATCCAAGGCCGCCATCGCTTGATCCCGTGTTCCTGAGGCGACCGAGATCCATCGCCGTTCGAATCGGGCTGGTCACTCGCATTCCGTTGACATCCCAGATGTCGTCCTCAGTCAGGAAGCGTTCACCGCCCATCGTTCCGAGCGCGCGAACTCTGCCTCCACGCCTGACGTTGAACACCGTCACCGGAGGAGCCACGAGCAACGCTCCCGGCGGATCGAGGTCCACCATGTGCACCCATCCGGCGGACTCGTCAGTCACCACTGCATCGGCGGGCTCAGCATCTTCGCCAGTGCCCGCGTCCGCGGACTCTTGATCATCAGGCATCGCTTGAGTCGACGTAGACGCCTCGTGAACACTCGACGGAGCACTCCCGATCTCACGAAGGTGGCCAACTCTGTCCGGCTCACTCCGAATCGCCGCCGCCTCGATAGTCGTGAACGGTTCCACGAACGGGAGCCGGGTGTCGCTGTCGGGAAGTCCGACAGTCCTTTGATCCAATTTCGAGACGGCTGGCATTGCGGCAGATTGCCGCAATTGCCGATCTGCGGCGCCGTTGTCATCCACAGGGCAGGGGTCGAGCCGTCGATCACGCTTCGACACGCCGACGATTTGGCTGCCTAAGCGACGGCTCACCAGATTCGGCTTGGGGTGGGGGCTATCCCCGCGGGGGGGTTGGGCTACTGGGTGACGCGGAAGGCGTCGAAGACGCCGGGGACGGCGCGGACGGCGGCGAGGACGTTGTCGAGGTGCTTGGAGTCGGCCATCTCGAAGGTGAAGCGCGTCTTGGCCACCCGATCACGCGTAGTCGTCAGGGTGGCGCTCAGGATGTTCACGTGGGCATCCGAGAGCGACATCGTGATGTCCGAGAGCAGCCGGGCGCGATCGAGCGCTTCGACCTGGATGTTGACCAGGAACGTCGTCTGCGGCGTGGGGTCCCATTCGACATCCACCAGACGCTCGGGCTGGCTGATCAGGCTGGCCGCGTTGGTGCAGGCCTGCCGGTGCACCGAAACCCCGCCACCCTTCGTGACGAAGCCGATGATGGGATCGCCGGGGACCGCGGTGCAGCACTTGGCCAGCTTGACCCAGACGTCGGGCGCACCCGGCACGATCACGCCGGACTCGCTGCTCACGACCTTGCTACGACCCTGACGACCGGTGATCGTCACGGCCTCCGCCAGGTCTTCGGCGGCTCCCTCGTCGCCGCCGTGCAGGTCGATCACCCGTCGTACGACGGCCTGGGCGCTGAGGTTTCCTTCGCCGACCGCGGCATACAGCGCCGTGACGTCCGCCAACTTGAAGTGGGTGGCCACCTGGGTCAGCGACTCGTGCGACATCAGTCGCTTCAGCGGCAGTCCCTCCTTGCGCATCAGGCGGACGATCGCCTCCTTGCCACGCTCGATGGCCTCTTCGCGCCGCTCCTTGGTGAACCAGTGCCGGATCTTGGAACGCGCACGAGGGGACTTGACGAAGTTCAGCCAGTCCCGCGAGGGACCGGCATTCTCGGCCTTCGAGGTCAGCACCTCAACGACATCGGAGTTCTCCAGTGTCGACTCCAGCGGCACCAGGCGTCCGTTGACCCGGGCGCCGATCGTGCGGTGACCGACCTCGGTGTGGACGGCGTAGGCGAAGTCCACCGGCGAGGCACCCGCGGGAAGGGCGATCACGTCCCCGCCGGGAGTGAACACGTAGACCTCGGCGCGCTGCATCTCGAAGCGCAGCGACTCCAGGAACTCGCCCGGATCCTCGACCTCGCTCTGCCAGTCGAGCAGCTGCCGAACCCAGGTCATGTCATCGAGATCGCCGCGCTGCTCGGTGTCGACCCCGGCGGTGCCGTTCTCCTTGTACTTCCAGTGCGCGGCGACGCCGTACTCCGCGCGCCGATGCATGCCGTAGGTGCGGATCTGCATCTCCACGGGTTTGCCCATCGGCCCGATCACGGTCGTGTGCAACGACTGGTACATGTTGAACTTCGGCATCGCCACGAAGTCCTTGAACCGCCCGAGCACGGGGTTCCATCGGGCGTGCAGACACCCCGAGCACCGAGTAGCAGTCCCGATCGTCCTCGACCAGGATCCGGATGCCGACGAGATCGTGGATGTCGGAGAAGTCGCGGCCACCCACGATCATCTTCTGGTAGATCGAGAAGTAGTGCTTAGGCCGACCCGTCACGGTGGCCTTGATCTTGGCCTCCTTGAGGTCGCGCTCGACCTCGTCGATGACCTGGTTGAGGAACTGATCTCGCGAAGGTGCGCGCTCGGCCACCAACCGCACGATCTCGTCGTACATCTTGGGATGGAGGGTGGCGAAGGCCAGATCCTCCAATTCCCACTTGATCGTGTTCATGCCGAGCCGATGAGCCAGCGGCGCGTAGATGTCCAGCGTCTCGCGAGCGGTTCGCTCCTGGGATGCCTGCGGCACGTAGCGAAGAGTGCGCATGTTGTGGAGGCGATCGGCAAGTTTGATCACAAGCACCCGAATGTCACGCGACATCGCGACGATCATCTTGCGGATCGTCTCGGCCTGCGCACTATCGCCGTACTTGACCTTGTCCAACTTGGTGACGCCGTCGACCAACTCCGCGACCTCGTCGCCGAAGTCGGCTCGCACCTGCTTCAGGGTGTACGGCGTGTCCTCGACCGTGTCGTGCAACAACGCCGCGACCAAGGTCGGCTCGGTCATGCCGATGTCGGCCAGAATGGTGGTGACGGCCAGCGGATGGGTGATGTAGGGATCACCCGACTTGCGCGTCTGGGTCCCGTGCGACTCCTCGGCAACCCGATAGGCGCGCTCGAGCAGGGCCAGGTCCGCCTGCGGGTGGTTCGCCTTCACCGCCTTGAACAGCGGCTCCAGCACGGGATGGCCGGGACTCGAGCTTCGATGCCCGATGCGAGCAAGCCGAGCGCGCATGCGGGTCGCCGAGGCGACCGCCTCGAGCGCGCGTGAGCCCGCGGATGTCGACGCTTCCAGGGGTACGTCGGGTTGCTGGTCCGCGGCCGCATCGCGATCCAACTCGGGCTCCGGGACGCACCGTGGAGACCCGCTCGACGTCAGCGCTGGGCTACCGTCTCGTCACTCATCCGCACGGCCCGTTCATGCAATGAGTCTAGTTGCTGCTACACGGTCATCAGCGAAGTCACGGCGAGATCGCCGAGGGAAGCCCGGCCGGGAAGGAATCCCAATTCCATGAGCACGGCAAACGCGTGGACGGTTCCACCGCACATTTCGACGAGTTTGACCGTCGCTGCCGCCGTGCCGCCGGTTGCCAGCACGTCATCGACCAAAAGCACCCGCTCCCCCGGAGCAATGGCAGTCCTGATGGATTTCCAGGGTGGCCGAGCCGTATTCCAGGTCATAACTCATGGCGTGGGTGGACCGGGGCAACCGACCGACCTTGCGGACGGGCACGAACCCGACGCCGAGGGCCAGCGCAACCGGGGCACCCAGGATGAAGCCGCGCGACTCCATGCCCAAGACCTTGTCGACGACGACGCCACCGGACACGTCACGACCCACGGCGGCCAGCGCCTCGACAACCTCGGCGAAGGCAGCCGCGTCAGCCAGTAACGGGTGTGATGTCCTTGAACACGATGCCCGGCTCCGGGTAGTCCGGCACATCCTGGACCAGCCGGCGCCAGTGTCGCTTGCGACGGGTCACTTCTTGCCGCGCTTGGAGCGTGCCTGCCTCGACGGTTGCACCCGGCCCGACGATTTGCTCGGCTCCAAGGGCGCTTCGGATTCCGGAACGCACGCGACCACGGCCCACCGGCTCCGCCTTCGGTGTGGGGCGGTGGACTGAGCTGGAATCGTCTTCGCTCCTCGTCCCAGGCCTCATCGAGTACGTCGTCCGCGTCGGCGGAATCACGAACCACCGGCGTCTCCTCGACGAATGCCGGCACCGAAGCGTAGCGATCGGCGTCATGACGCTTGCGAGCCTTGGCGCGCTTGTCGGCCTCGGCCACCTTGCGTCTCACGCATCTTCAACTGCGCCAGCAAGGGGGTGGCAACGAAGATGGAGGAGTAGGCGCCAGCCGCCATGCCGACGAACAGGGCGAGAGCAAGGTCCTTGAGGGAGCCTGCCCCCAACTGAACCACGCCGACGTACAAGATCGCACCCACCGGGATCAGTGCCACGATCGAGGTGTTGATCGAGCGGACCAGAGTCTGGTTGACCGCCAGATTGGCCGCTTCGGAGTATGTCATCCGGCTGCGCCTGAGATCCTTCGTGTTCTCTCGCACCTTGTCGAACACGACCACCGTGTCGTAGAGCGAGAATCCGAGAATCGTCAAGATGCCCGTCACCGTGGCCGGGGTCACTTCGAATCCGGAGAGGGCATAGATCCCAACCGTGATCAAGAGGTCGTGAATCAAGGCGACGATGGCCGCGACGGACATCTTCCACTCTTTGAAGTACCCCCAGATGAGCAGTACGACCAAGAAGATGAAGACGACGAGCCCGATCAGCGATCGCTTGGCGACTTCCTTGCCCCAACTGGCTCCGAGTTCGGTCTGGGACACGACCGCATCGGCCGTCGTGGCCTCTTGGATCGCTTTCACGACCTGCACGCTCTCAGGGGTGGTCAGCGGCTGGGTCTGCACCAGGATCGCTTCGCGACCGTTGGTGGTCACGACCGGGGACGAGGCATTCTCGATGCCCGTGCCGGCCACCGATTCACGAATCGCGTCAGCCGTGTCCTGGTTGACCTGGTCCGGGCTCAGGGCAACGCTGTATTCAGCACCGCCCACGAATTCGATCCCCATGTCGAGGCCACGCCACACCAGGCCACCGATCGAAACGGCAATGATGGCACCGGAGATGACCATCCAGGTCTTCCAGCGACCGACGAAGTCGATGGAACGGCGACCCGAGTAGAGGTCGTTGCCCAAGCGTGCGAAAACGCCCATCAGGCCCTCCCTCCAGCCGCGCCGACGCGGTTGCCCACAACGTTGATTGAGTCGATGCCGAGGGACTCTGCACTCAAACCCGACATGGGACGACCACGATAGAAGAACGGGTAGCGCGCCAGCCAGGACACCAACGGCTTGGTGAACCAGAAGAACACCACAAGGTCGATCACCGTGCTCAGGCCGAGCGCGAAGGCAAAGCCCTTCACGACACCAGCCGCGAAGATGAACAGCACGACGGCCGCCAACAACGACACCGCGTCGGCTGCCAGACAGGTGTTCCGTGCCCGCACCCAGCCACTCTCCACCGCGACGCGGAGCGACTTGCCGTCGCGCATCTCGTCTCGTATTCGTTCGAAGAACACGATGAACGAGTCGGCGGTGATGCCGACCGCCACGATCAGACCGGCGATGCCGGGCAGGGTCAGGGTGAAGCCGGCACCTTCGCTGAGCAGCATCACCATCGTGTAGGTCAGCGCACCAGCGACGAATAGCGAACTCACCACGACCATGCCGAGACCTCGGTAGTAGGCCAGGCAGTAGAGCATGACGGCAAAGAGTCCGAGCGCACCGGCCCAGATGCCCGCTTGAAGCTGATTGCCGGCCAACGAAGCGCCGATGGTCTGCACGTTGATGTCCTTGTTGAACCTCACCGGCAGCGCGCCGAACTTGAGGCTTGTCGCCAGACTCTGCGCCGATGCCTGGGTGAAGTTTCCGCTGATCACGGCGCGACCGTCGGTGATCAGGCCGTCCATGGTCGGCGCGGAAATGACCACCCCATCGAGCACGACGGCGAACTGGCGCTCCGATGCCGACCAGTTCCTTCGAGATCTCTGCGAACGTATCGACCGCGTCGCCCTTGAACGCCAGGTTCACGACGTACGCCGTCTCCTGAAGCCCGGAGTCGGCGCTGCGCAACTCCGAACCCTCGATCATGGCGACCGACAGCAGGAACTTCTGTCCCTCTTGGTCGCCCGTGCCGCAGGTGATGAGCGGCTTCGCTGGATCGTCGACGACTTCGGGAGGGGCACCGTTGGCGGGCAGCTGAATGCGTTGTAAGCGGCAACGGACTCGGCATCCGGGTTCAGGGACCACTTCAGCGGATCATCGATCGGCGGGCTGTCACCCGAGTCCGCTGGAGTCGATTCTGTGTCCGTCGGAGTGGGTGACGGCTCCGGGCTCGGCGACGCCCCGTCCGAGGGCGACGCGCTGTCGCTGGGAGCGACCCCGAGTGCCGGCACGGTTCTTGGGCTCAGCCGTGGGCGAGTCACTCGGACTGGGCGAGGCACTGGCCTCATCGGAAGGTGCCAACACGCCGGTGCCGGGTTCGACGCTACGGTGACGCACTCGGATCGGTCGGATCAGGTGTCGCGTTGGGATCGGTGGCCGTGCCCGGACCTGTCAGGGCGACGAGCCGGAAGCGCATCTGGGCCTGCCGCTTCACCGTCTCTTCGAGATCACGACGGGTGTCACCAGGGATCTCCACCACGATGATGTTGCTGCCCTGCGTGGTCACCTCGGTCTCGGAGACGCCCGAACCGTTGACGCGCTGATCGATGATCGCGGCGGCCTCGGTCAGTGACGTCCGGCGTGACATCACCTTCGGCAACCAGGGTGATTCGAGTGCCGCCTTGAAGGTCGAGGCCGAGTTTCGGCGTCCAAGAACCGTTGATGGCGACCAACCCGAAGGTCAAGGCGATGAAGCCGAGAAAGACGAGGATGGTGCGCCCGGGGCGCGGCTGGCGAGCCATGGATCAGGACTCCGATGTGGGATTTTGGGGGTCTGACGCTTCCGGGGTTGCATCGTCTGCCGCAGCCTCAGGCTCGGCGGCGTACTCCGGATCGGGGTCCGGCTCGGGGTCTGGATCCGGGTCCGGCTCCGGGTCCGAGGACGGTCGAGACCACCTCGGTGATCGCACCGCGAGCCACAGACACCACGACGCCCTCGGACAGTTCGAGTTGCACGCGGCCGTCGGCGTCATCCGAGATGCCGTGCACGGTGCCGTAGAAGCCGGAGGACAGCATTACCTCGTCACCGATGCTGAGTTGGGATTGCATGGCGGCGACCTGCTTGCGGCGACGTTGCGCTGGTCGGATGAGTAGCAGCCAGAAGATCAGCGCAAAGGCGACGATCGGGCAGAAGTGAGGAGATCTGATCGGACAAGACAAACCCTTCAGGCACAACACCGGACAACCGGACACGTGAACGACTAAGTCGACAACTGGGTCGACACGACAACTGGGGAGGCAGGTCCGCCACCACGGGTGGACTACCGAGGATGAAGTGTAGCCGCGAGTGGGTGATCCACCCGCTTTATGGCGTTTCCTCAAACAACGGCCATCGGTTGGTCCGAGCGCCGCCGTGGTCGGGGCGGCGAGTCCCAGATGCTGCCAAGCCGCCGCGGTCGCGACCCGTCCGCGCGGCGTACGCGCCAGAAGGCCCAGGCGCACCAGGAACGGCTCGGCGACCTCTTCGACGGTCTCGCGTTCCTCTCCCACCGCCACAGCCAGCGTCGAAACGCCTACGGGGCCGCCGCCGAAGCGACGGCACAGTACGTCGATGACCGCGCGATCCAGTCGATCCAGCCCCGACTCGTCGACTTCGTAGAGTTCCAACGCCGACCGGGCGATGGGCAGGGTGACGACGCCGTCGGCCCGAACCTGAGCAAAGTCTCGAACCCGTCGGAGCAGGCGGTTGGCGATCCGTGGCGTGCCACGCGATCGGGAGGCGATCTCGGTCGACCCATCGGCCGTCAACGACACGTTCAACAGCCCGGCCGATCGATGCACGATCTGATCCAGCTCGTGTGGCTCGTAGAACTCCAGGCGCGCCGTGAAGCCGAACCGGTCGCGCAGCGGTCCGGGCAATAGACCGGCGCGAGTGGTGGCCCCGACCAGCGTGAACGGTGGGATCTCCAGAGGGATGGCTGTTGCCCCGGGACCCTTGCCGATGACCACATCGACCCGGAAGTCCTCCATGGCCATGTAGAGGAGTTCCTCGGCCGGTCGCGACATCCGGTGGATCTCGTCGACGAAGAGGACGTCACCCTCGTTGAGACCGGACAGGATCGCCGCTAGATCGCCGGCATGGGTGATGGCCGGCCCGCTGGTCAAGCGCAGGGGCGTGCTCATCTCGGCGGCGATGATCATCGCCAGAGTCGTCTTGCCCAGTCCGGGCGGACCCGACAACAGCACGTGGTCGGGCGCACGTCCGCGGCGACGCGCCGCCTCAAGCACCAGCCCCAACTGCTCACGCACCCGTCCCTGCCCGATGACCTCGTCCAGGCTGCGCGGTCGCAGTGCCGCCTCGATGGCGCGCTCGTCGCTCTCGGCCTCCGCCGCGGTCAACGACTGCAGGTGGGCCTCCTCGATCTCGTCCAGGTGGGTGCCCCCGTGATTCAGCCCCTGATTGATGCTGGGATCCATGGCCTAAGCCTTGCTCAGTGTCTGGAGTGCGGCGCGCAGCAACGCGCCAATGTCGGGAGTGTCTCCAGCCTGATCGCTCACGGCGTCCACAGCGGATTCGGCTTCCTTGACCGACCAGCCAAGACTGATCAGGGCCTCGCGTACCTGATCGCGCCACGGAGCAGGACCGCCGGCGATCCGGCTCGTCAGGCGGCCACCGGTCGGGGCTCCCAGCCGGTCGCGCAACTCGAGAATGATCCGTTGGGCACCCTTCTGGCCGATGCCGGAAACCTTCGTCAGGGTGTGTACGTCGTCGCTAGCGATCGCACCTCGCAACTGATCCGGCGAGAGGACAGCCAGGATCGCCTGCGCGAGTTTGGGGCCGACTCCGGAGGCGGTCTGCACCAACTCGAAGACGGTCTTCTCGTCCTCATCGACGAACCCGAACAGGGTCAGTGAATCCTCACGCACAACCATGCTCGTCGGCAGGGTCGCGATCTGGCCGATGCGCAGGGTGGCGAGGGTGTCCGGCGTACACATCACTTCAAGGCCGATGCCCCCGACCTCGACCACCGCGCTGTTGAGGGTCAGGGCGGCCACCGGGCCACGGACGAACGCGATCATTACTTCCTCCCTGCCGCCGCCAGAGCGGCGTCGATGCGGGCCTGTGCTCCCCCGCGCCAGATGTGCGTGATCGCCAGCGCGAGCGCGTCGGCCGCGTCAGCCGGCTTCGGCGGGGCCGTCAGCCGCAGGATCCGGGTCACCATCGCAGTCCACTTGGGCCTTGTCTGCCCGCCCGCTGCCGGAGACCGCAGCCTTGACCTCGCTCGGGGTGTGAAGCGCCACCGGAATGCCTCGCCGGGCGGCTGCCACGAGCGCAATGCCGCTCGCCTGGGCGGTGCCCATCACGGTGCTGGAGTCGGAGCGGGCGAAGACCCGTTCGACAGCCACAGCATCGGGTTGGTGTTCGTCGAGCCAGGCGTCGATCCCGCGCTCGATCGTGACGAGTCGTTGCGCGATGGGCTGGTCGGCCGAGGTCCGGAGAACGTTCACGTCGATCAACGTCAGCGGTCGACCGACGGAACCCTCCACGACACCCATGCCGCAACGGGTCAGCCCCGGATCGATCCCCAGCACGCGCATCCATTCGCCCTTCACCCGAACGTGTGTTCGGAATGAAGGCTAGTCGTCCGATCCGCTGCGGTGCCGGGCGACACGCTGAGTGGTCTCGACAGGCTCGACCAAGCAAAGGGTCTCGACAGGCTCGACGACAGACGCTATTCGTCGAGGGTCGCGAGGACTTCGTCAGGGATGTCGGCATTGGTGAAGACGTTCTGGACGTCGTCGAGGTCCTCGAGGGCCTCGACGAGGCGGAAGAACTTCGCCGCGCCGCCGGCGTCCAAGCCGACCTCCATGTCAGGCACGAACTCGGCCTCAGCGGAGTCGTAGTCGAGCCCGGCGTCCTGCAGCGCGGTGCGTACGCCGACCAGATCGGTCGCCTCGGTCACCACCTGGAACGCGCCGCCCAGATCGTTCACGTCCTCAGCACCCGCATCCAGGGTCGCTTCGAGCACGTCGTCCTCGCTGACTTCGCGTGCGTCCTGTTCCTTGGGCACGATCACGACGCCCTTGCGATGGAACAGGAAGGAGACCGAGCCCGGATCGGCCAGGGTGCCTCCGTTGCGCGAGGTCGCGATGCGTACCTCCATCGCGGCGCGGTTCTTGTTGTCGGTGAGGCACTCGATCAGCAGCGCAACTCCAGAGGGTCCGTACCCCTCGTACATGATCGTTTGGTAGTCCGCTCCCCCGGCCTCGGCCCCGGAACCGCGCTTGACCGCCCGATCGATGTTGTCGTTGGGCACCGACGACTTCTTGGCCTTCTGGATCGCGTCGTAGAGCGTCGGGTTGCCGCTGATGTCACCGCCGCCCATCCGGGCGGCGACTTCGATGTTCTTGATCAACTTGGCGAACAACTTGCCGCGGCGCGCGTCAACCACGGCCTTCTTGTGCTTGGTTGTCGCCCATTTGGAGTGACCAGACATGCGTCCTCTTCTGCTCTCGGTGCTGACGAACGGTGCTTGACCTTCGGGCTTACTTTCGGGCTGAGGAGCGATCGCGAACCAGGTCCACGAACAGACCGTGCAGGCGTGGATCGCCGCCTACCTCGGGGTGGAAAGACGTGGCCATCAGATGACCCTGACGAACGGCGACGATCCTACCCGCGGAATCCGTGACCCGGGCCAGCACTTCGACTCCGGGTCCGACCTGCTCAACCCATGGCGCTCGAATGAAGATCGCGTGGACCGGTCGATCGAACCCAGCCACGGCGACATCACCCTCGAACGAGTCGACCTGACGACCGAACGCATTGCGTCGCACCGTGATGTCCAGTCCGCCGAAGGTTTCCTGACCCGACCGTCCCGCCTTCGACCCGGTCGGCAAGCAGGATCATCCCGGCGCACGTACCGAAGGCCGGCATGCCGAACGCGATCCGATCGCGGATCGGCTCGAACATCTCGAAGGTTCGAGCCAGTTTGGCCATCGTCGTCGATTCACCGCCGGGCAGGATCAGACCGTCACAAGCAGCCAACTCCGAGACGACGGCGTACGGCGATCGCGTTGACGCCAAGTTTCGTCAGGACAGACAGGTGCTCTCGGACATCGCCTTGCAGGGCGAGTACGCCGACGGTCGGCCCCTGGGGACTGCTGGTTCACCAACCGCGCTCGGAGAGCCGGTGCGGCTGAGGAATCTCATCAACGTTGATTCCGACCATGGCCTCACCCAGCCCACGGGAGACCTTCGCAACGACATCAGGATCATCGAAGAAGGTCGTTGCCTTGACGATCGCTTCGGCGCGCTCCTCGGGGTTGCCGGACTTGAAGATGCCGGATCCGACGAACACGCCCTCGGCGCCGAGTTGCATCATCATCGCCGCGTCCGCGGGGGTCGCGATGCCACCAGCCGTGAACAGCACCACGGGGAGCTTGCCCGCCTCGGCAACCTCCTTGACCAGGTCGTACGGCGCCTGGAGTTCCTTCGCCGCGACGTACAACTCGTCAGGCTCGAGCCCATGGAGGCGTCGCATCTCCGCGCGGATCGTGCGCATGTGGGTGACCGCGTTGGAGACGTCGCCGGTGCCGGCCTCGCCCTTGGAGCGGATCATCGCCGCGCCTTCGGTGATCCGGCGCAACGCCTCTCCGAGGTTGGTCGCACCACACACGAAGGGCACCGTGAAGGCCCACTTGTCGATGTGGTTGGCGTAGTCGGCCGGCGTCAGCACCTCGGACTCATCGATGTAGTCGACGCCGAGGCTCTGCAGGATCTGGGCCTCCGCGAAGTGGCCGATCCGCGCCTTGGCCATCACCGGAATGGACACGGTTTCGATGATCGAGTCGATCATGTCGGGGTCGCTCATCCGAGAGACGCCACCCTGGGCACGGATATCGGCCGGGACCCGCTCCAGCGCCATCACGGCGACCGCGCCGGCGTTCTCGGCGATCTTCGCCTGCTCGGCGGTGACCACGTCCATGATCACGCCGCCCTTGAGCATCTCTGCCATGCCGCGCTTGACCCGGTTGGTGCCGGTCACGTGGGCGGTTTCGGTACACGTCGCTACTTACTTCAGACATACCCTCATCGTACGGCGCAACGCTAGGTCGAGGCGATTCCGCATCGCGGCCCGGTCCAGCCCTCGACGCCCGGTGTCCGTCCTCACCTGGACCTGGTCTTGGACCTGGTCTTGGACTTGGTCTTGTGGCGCTTCTTGCCGCGGTGGCGGCTCGGCGGGGAAGGCCTCGGCGCTGGCCTGCTGATAGACCACCCAGATCCGCTGAAGCACCGTCAAGGTGCTCGCGACGGCCAAGATCCACAGGGCGCCGAACAGGAGCACCGGCAGGTCGAGGAAATCGCTGAAACCAGCGGCGAGCAGGATCAGCACCAGCCGATCGGCCCGCTCAGCAATGCCTACGCTCGCCTTGAAGCCGAGGGACTCGGCTCGCGCTCGGGCATAGGAGGTGATCATGCCGCTGACCAGGCAGTAGGTCGTCAGGGCTTGATAGAGGCCGGGGTTGTCGGTGCCGACCACGTAGGGGCTGGCGAAGTAGAGGATCAGCCCGGCGAAGATCGCGGCGTCGCCGATTCGGTCGAGGGTCGAGTCCAAGAACGCACCGAAGGTGCTGGTGCGGCCACTCATGCGAGCCATCAACCCGTCCAGCATGTCGCTGAAGACAAACGCGGTGATGGCCAAACTGCCGACGCCGAGTTGGCCTTGCGGATAGAACCACAACGCCGTGGCGCTCACCCCGGCGGTGCCGACGAAGGTCACGACGTCGGGTTTCACATGCAGCCGAAGCAGCAACGCGGCAACGGGCGTCAGGATGGCGCTGAAGAACGCCTTGAAATTGTCCAACATCGCGGCTCACGCTACTCGTCCCGGGCATCAAGTGACGTTTCCACGCGTATTGTCCAGCGCTGTTGACGGCTTCCCCGTCGACATCACTCGGGCGGAATCCCTAGGATCAGTGAGATGTCGCCCGACGCGCAGGCAGTTCCACTTCCCGTCGCGACTCGGCCAAAGGGTCGGGTCCACGTGGTCGGAGCCGGCCCGATCGGTCTTCTCCTCACCGCGTTGCTTCAGTCCGAAGACGGTCCGTCCATCCATCTGATCGAACGACGTACGGACTACACGCGCACCCGCATGGTCTCGTTGGCGCCGTACCTCATCGCCGACTCGATCGAGAGCTACCAGGCCGATCCGCTCGACGGCGTGAACGTGCAGGCCCTGTTCGACGATGTCGAACTGGAGACTCGCCTCGCCTATCGGCGGAAGATCGCACCGGACCTGCTCGCCCTGCTGCGCGAGTGGACCCAGGGTTTCGTCCCGCTGAACACCGTCGAGCGGTCGTTGAGCGAGTTGATCGATTCACGTGGCGTCGGGACGGTCGAGCGAACCTCGGCGACCGTCACGACCGACGAGGCGATTGCGATGGTCGGGCCAGACGACATCCTGGTCGACAGCACCGGCACTCGGTCACTGATGCGCGATCACCTGGTGGACGATCCGGATGACGGTGTCGGCGGCGGCAATACCCAGTCGTTCCGCCTCGAGTACGCCCTCGTGATCACGTTCCTGTACAGCCAGAACTACGCCTGCAATGAGTACTGCAAGTGGGCCAAGAACAGCGACAACCCGGACTTCAAGTTCATTCCGGCCGTGCACCGGACCTTCCACGACGGATCGGTCAGCCACGTGACCGGAATCGTGCGGATCGACCAGGAGGCATACGAATCGATGCCGTCCAAGTTCGACGGCGAGTGGCTACGGGCCAATCATCCGGAGGTCGCTGCCTCCATGGATCGGTTCATCGAACGGATCCAGGACGAGACCCACGGTGAACTGGTCGGTCCCCTCGAGATCGTTCGGATCCCCCTGGACCTGTATCGAGCCAGGAACGTCACAAGCCGGCGATGGTACGGCTCAGACAACGGGCATCCGTTGTCGAAGACTCCCGTCTTCCTGGTGGGTGACACGGCGATCGCGTCGCCGTACTTCCAGTCGATCACCCTCGGCTTCGAGTGCGCCTTCTTCCTCGCCGGTCACATCAACAACCGGGCCATGTCGATCGACACCATCTTCGATCGCTACGAGATGTTCATGTACCAGCAGTGGCTGCGCGTCTACATGCGCACGCGGATGATCAAGCACAACAAGGACGTGCTCGAGTCGGTGGACGACACCCTGGGATTGCTGGAGAAGTTGCACATCTTCTGACCGATGGTGGTCAGACGAACGGGCGAAGGTTCTCTGCGGCTTCCGACGGAGACTTCGCGGCGATCCCTTCGCCGATCGCCAGCAGGCGCCATTGATCGCCGACGCGGAAGATCTTCGCCATGACCACACCCGTGTTCCGGACGCCCTGGGTGAGGGTCAGCCGAGCCAACTCAACGTCGTCCTCGGCCAGCAGACGGCAGTAGGCGCGGTCGACCCATTCGAGCGTGTGGCCCTGATAACTCGTGACGACGAAGACGACGGTGTCGATGACCGGATGTACTCGCGCTAGATCGACGGTGATGGTCTCGTCGTCCCCCTTGCCGTCGCCGGTGCGGTTGTCACCGAGGTGCACCACCGAACCGTCACGCGTCGAGAGGTTGTTGAAGACGGCAAGATCAAAGAGTTCGCCGCCTGAAAACTCCATGGCTGACGCGTCCAGATCGACCTCCGCACGACCTGTGGCGATGAAGCCCGCGGTCCGTTCCTTGTCCCAGCCAATCCCCATCTTGATGCCGGTCAGGGGCTGGCCGTCCGCATCGAGCAAGTCCAGCTCTTGGCCCTTGGTCAACTCGATCATGGGTGAAACTCCAATCTCCTGAGATCCGAACCGTTCACACCTGTTCGCGCGTCGCAACTGCTGCGGCGACCCGTTCGATGGCTTCAGCTAGGGGTACGCCGTTGTCCTGGCGGCCATCGCGATAGCGGAACGACACCGCACCGGCCTCGATGTCCTGGTCCCCCGCGATCATCATGAACGGCACTTTCTGGAGTTGCGCATTGCGGATCTTCTTCTGCATCCGCTCGTCGGAGTCATCCACTTCCACCCTGAGACCGGCCGCCTTCATCCGCCTCGCGGCGTCGTACAGATAGCTGGCGTGCCGTTCGGCGACGGGGATGCCCTGCACCTGCACGGGCGCCAGCCACGGCGGGAATGCGCCGGCGTAGTGCTCGACGAGGACGCCCATGAACCGTTCGATCGAGCCGAACTTGGCCGAGTGGATCATCACCGGCTCTTGACGGCTGCCGTCTGGCGCGGCGTACTCCAGTCCGAAGCGTGCCGGCTGGTTGAAGTCGTATTGCACCGTCGACATCTGCCAGGTGCGACCGATCGCGTCGCGCGCCTGCACGGAGATCTTCGGACCGTAGAACGCGGCCCCGCCTGGATCCGGCACCAACTCCAGCCCGGACTCCTCCGCGGCCTGAGCGAGGATCGCGGTGGCTCTCTCCCAGTCCTCGGCCGAACCGACGAACTTCTCCGGCTTGGAGTCGTCGCGGGTCGAGAGTTCCAAATAGAAGTCGGAGAGACCGAAGTCCTTGAGCAGGCCGAGGACGAAGTTCAACAGGTGCTTGATCTCGTCCGGCGCCTGCTCGGCCATGACATAGGAGTGGGAGTCGTCCATCGTGAGCCCACGCACACGGGTCAGCCCATGGACCACCCCCGACTTCTCGTAGCGATACACGGAGCCGAACTCGAACAGCCTGAGCGGCAACTCCCGATAGGACCGGCCACGGGAGCGATAGATCAGGTTGTGCATCGGGCAGTTCATCGGCTTGACCCGATAGTTGTCCCCTTCGAACTCCATCGCCGGGAACATGGTGTCGGCGTAGTACGGCAGGTGTCCGGACGTGTGGAACAACCCGTCCTTGGTGATGTGGGGTGTGCCGACGTACTCGAATCCCTCTTCGATGTGCCGCTGTCGGACGTAGTCCTCCATCACCCGTTTGATCACGCCGCCTTTCGGGTGGAACACCGCAAGACCCGAGCCGATCTCGTCCGGAAAACTGAAGAGGTCCAGGTCGCGACCCAGCTTGCGGTGGTCCCGACGCTCGGCCTCCTCGATTCGATGCAGATGCTCGTCGAGTGCCTCCTTGGACTCCCAGGCGGTGCCATAGACGCGTTGGAGTTGCTTGTTCTTCTCGCTGCCGCGCCAGTACGCCGCGGCCGAGCGCATCAGTTTGAACGCCGGAATCCGCTTGGTGGTCGGGAGGTGAGGTCCTCGGCACAGGTCGCTCCACGCGACCTCCCCGTTGCGACGGAGGTTGTCATAGATCGTGAGCTCTCCAGCACCGACCTCGGCCGACGCTCCCTCGGCGGCATCGGCGGCCGACCCCTTCAGACCGATCAACTCGAGCTTGTAGGGCTCATCGGCCAGTTCGACTCGAGCGTCGTCGTCACTGGTGACGCGCCGCGAGAAGCGCTGGCCCTCCTTGATGATCTTGCGCATCCGGGTCTCGATCTTCTCGAGGTCCTCGGGGACGAACGGTGTCGCGACGTCGAAGTCGTAGTAGAAGCCGTTCTCGATGGGCGGGCCGATGCCCAACCTGGCGTCGGGAAACAGTTCCTGAACCGCCTGGGCCATCACGTGCGCGGTCGAGTGTCGCAGGATGTCGCGGCCGTCCTTCGAATCGATGGCGACCGGCTCGACCTCGTCGCCGTCCGCGAGGGAGTGCGCCAAGTCTCGAAGTACGCCGCCAACGCGGGCCGCGATGACCTCGGGCTGCTCGGCGTACAACTCCCATGCCTTCGTGCCAGCCGTCACTCGCCGCTCTTCACGCGCTTCGGCATGAACGAGTTTCACGACGATCTCGGGCACTGGAACTCCAAGGTGGATTGGTAGAACTCGGATGAACGGACTCTGCAGAACCGGGCACCCGATCGTAACCGGCCGGGCCTTCCGCTCGCGCACGGGTTTCTCCACAGCCTTCTTCTTCGTTTCGAAGTCTCGGCGCGCCCCGGAGGTTAGGGTACGAAACACGATCGTGGGTGGTGGGGGCCACTCGTTGTCCACGGGGAAAGGACGACCGTCATGGGGCTATTCGCCGTCTCGATGCGTCCCGGCGACCCCAAGAACATCGACTCTGTGGGCGCCCAGTGACCGTGACCGTCCGAGACATGCCCGTTGTGGTGATTGTCATCCTGGGGACGCGCGTCACCGTGGATGGTGAGGCGATCTACCACGACGGCTCCCGACCCCTCGGCAACGTGGCCGCCGGCGCGGTCGCTGAACTGTTTGCCCGCCCGCTCGGGCGTCCCGTACGAGCCGTCGCCAGTGACCAAGCCGGCACCTGCACGCTGGTCGTGCACCCCAATGGCACGTGGACCGACGTGGCCGCTGTGACGTCGACGGAGTCAGAGCACTTTCCTGAGTCCGGTGTGGCGACCGTTGGTCCCCTGACGCCTTCCCTGCCGGGTGCCGCTGTTTCGCATTCCGCGGCCGCCAAGGTCGTCGGCTCGGCGGGTCCCAACCGCCGACACAAAGTGGTTGCTGCGGTCGCGGTTGCAGCGCTGTTCGTGGTGGCCGCGGGCGTCGCCGGGCAGTTCACCCGCAGCGATCCGCCGGGTCTGGTTGCTGAGCCACCCCCTCCAGCGAACACAACCTCGACCGTGCCTACGCCACCCGAAACACCACCGGACTCGGCGGCCTACGCACCAACGGAGATAACGGGCTTTGCGCGTCAACGGCCGGGTGGTCCGGTGCGTCTGACGATCCGCTCGTCAGTAGCACCGTTGAGCGTCGACGTCGTCCTGCTTGCCCGCGGTAGCAACGAGCCGGTTCGTCGCAAGATCCTGATCCCGTCGGCCGCCCAAGGCACGGGCCGATCGGTGCAGGTGTTCGCGGAACTTGAACCACAGGTGTATGAGTGGCAATTGAGCGCGGCCGGCAAGGTGGTCACCGGGCAGGTGCGTGTTCGCGCTGCCGCTCCCGTTGAGCCGCCGGCTGCCGAACTCGTCCCCACTACGCCGGTCGAGCCGACGCCGGCCCCGACTACACCGTCCAGACCGCCGTCGAAACCGCCGCCCAGCGGTCCACGCGGCAATCAACCGATCCCACCAACGCCTCAACGATGAAAGCGAATTCACCTCTCATGCCCGTAGGACTCCCCGGGACGCCGACGGGCCGCATCGGCCGCGCCACGATCCAGGCCGTCGTGGTGATCCTGGTCTCGGTGCTCTGCCTGGTCACGAGTGGCGAATCCGCGTCTGCCGCGCCGCGTGGTGCCGGTTACGCGATCGCGTCGCATGGCACGGCCGCCGGAGGTTGGATTGGCGCTCGTACCCTCGATGGCAGGTTCGTCTATCTCGTGGAGCCCGGGGCGAAGAACAGCAAGACGGGCTATCGCGCGACGCACGTCACCGCCGATTTGGCTGGCAACTCTCACTCATCACGACGGCAGGCCGAGCGCGCGGCGTACGTCCTGTCCGTCTATGGCACGCGCAAGAACGACATCCAGGCCGCGGCAGTCGATGCCACGGTGTTACATCTCTTGGCCGGCGGCAAGTGGCGGATCTCCAAAGCCGGCGGTGCCAAACGAGTCCGTCAAGCGGGCCAATCACGCTACGTGCGTTCGTACGCCCGGACGATGCTGAAGATCTCCGACAGGTACGCCGGCCCGGTCACCCGCAGGCTGAGCGCAACCCGGACCACCCTGGGGGGCACCAGCCATGTGGTCTTCACGATCCGCAGCGTCCGGAGCGGAGCCGGGATGGCCGGGCTCCCTGTCACATTCAGGTACGCCGGAGCCGCCCCGTTCACGTCGTACACGGACGCCAGTGGTCGGGCCAGTGCCTACTTCAAGGCCACGACGGCCTCGGGGGTTGTGGGTGCAACCGTGGGGCAGGTTCCAGAGTGGCGCCTGCATGTGCGCGATCCCAAGAAGCCCAAGGCATCCTCGGTCGCGGTGGCAGGTGCCAAAGTCTCGCTCTCGTCGAGTGTTCGGCTCGTCGCAACTGGCGCTCAGTCGGTGACGGTTTCCAATACTTCGAGCGTGAGGTCCACCGGGCAGGCGTTGACCGGGCGGTACGCAATCGTTGGTGGTGCGGGCAGTCGATCAGTGACCCGCACGCTGCGCGGCCCATTCAGCACCTCCAGCACCTCGTGCACTGGGCCCACGGCGTACACCTCAGCGACAACGACCGCCAACGGCGGTTCCTGGGCGCTTCCTTCGTTTGCGCCCGGCAAGTCTGGCTACTACCGCTGGACGGTGGCGGCTGGTGGAAATGACTTCTCCATCGCGGCGAACGGTTGTGGTGCACCCGTCAGGGTCCGGAAGCCAGCCAGTCTCGGCCAGTTCCGCCTGGCCGGCGACACCAACGATGTGAAGCTCGACAAGAAGTTCCAGATCGGAGCCAGGGTCGCGGGGTTCGATCGGACTGAGGCTCACACGCTCACGGCCAGGCTCTACGGTCCGTTCAATCTCAAGGCGAACGTCGCCTGCCTCTCAAGTCGGCAAGTCACCAGCAAGACCGTCACCAAGAGCGTGGGCACCAACGGCGACATCACGATGCCCGCCACGGTGATCGGCGCCAAGGCCAACGTGGGTTGGTATGCCTGGCAGACCACTCTCAATACCGGTGACCTGATCATCGGCGACGTCTCGACCTGTGGAGTTCTCTTCCACGTCACGGAGTAGGCGCCTCTCGAGGACTCGTCCGACCGCGCGGATACACCGTCCAGCGCGCCAGAGCCACGGCGAGGTACGCGATCGCGACCCCGCCGACGAGGTCGACGACGAAATGCCAACCCAGGTAGATCGTGGCCACCATGGTGGCGGCGACGTACACACTCAGAACCGTGGCGGCTCGATGCAGCCCGTAGTAGCGAGCCATGAGCAGGATCATGAGCAAGACGGCGACGTGCAGACTGGCGAACGCAGCGATCTGCGCAGTCGCGTCCGGCGCCTGCGGGTCGGCCAACAAGTGAGCCCGCTGTGCCAGGTAGCGCGCCTGCGTGTCTTGGGTGATCGTGTGCGCCAGCCCCGCAAAGTCGCCGGGTGTGTGGGCTGAACGGGCCTAGTGAGGGAATCAGGTAGTAGGCACCAACGCCCAGGATCCACACCCACATCGCGGAGGCGAGGTAGACGTATCCCTCGCGGATCCGGGCGGGGAGGGCCACGGCGGCCAGCGAGTGATACGGACACGACAGCCGAGAATGAGACGTACACCGCCGTCAGGACGTACGCCGCGACGTTCTGGCCGAAGAGATCGTGCAGTAGCACTGCCGGACTGTGCCCGAGGAACAGCCAGCGGTCCCATTGCTGGAGCATGTCGTCACGCGGTTCCTGGAAGACCAGCCAACTCTTCAGGTTGTGGTAGCAGAGGTACACGAGCTGGTAGGCGATCAAGCCAGTCGCAGCCAGAGCGATGCGGCCTCGCGTCCAGCGGGCGCGCAGGACGGCAAGGATCCCCTGGGTCGTGGATCCCTGGCGCCGAGATCGGACAGCAGCATCCGCAACCGCCAGCAGCGCGACGAGGCCGATGGAGATGGCGAGGCGTCGCGGCAGCCAGGCGCCCTCGGGGTCCCTGACCGGTACGCCGACGTGATAGGAACCCCACACCGTCACGACCGCGAAGAGTCCGACGATCATCCACACGCGGACGACCCACCATCCGCCCTTCTCATCGACCTCCTCTCGAAGGCGGCCGGACTCACGCGCCGCCGCGGGCGCGGTCACGGGGAGGTCCGTTCCGTCTTCGCCGCCTGCCCACGCAGGTCGTGTGCGGAGGCGTCGGGCAACGCAAGTCGCAGCAGCCTGGCCAGTGACAGGCACTTGAACGTGAGAAGGGCAAGGGCGAACACGGTCGCGAGCACGACGTCCCGAGTGAGGAGCAGGATGGCCAGAAAGGCCGCCGAGTTGACGGCCTTGGCCAGTGGCGACCAGTTGAGAGCCCAGAGCCGGTGGTCGACCAGGTAGAAGTAGTTGGGGCTGAGCAGGGGCCAGGCCAGGAAGCCCAGCGAGAGCACCAGGTCAACGGCGAGGAACTCGAGGACGTACACCCCGACCGGCAGAGCGAGCCTGGTGTCCATCCAGACCAGTCCGACGTAGAACGGGACGGCACGACAGGCGGTCACAGACGATATCTGCGACAGCGCCGATCCTGGTCTCCTGATCGAGACGTCTCGCCAGCCAGCCGTCCAGGATGTCCCCCGCCCAGTAGATGACGAGGCCGGCGATCAGGAAGCCAAGGGAGTCGTACCGGAAGCCCATGACGACCATGGCGAGCGCGCCGACCGTCCGCAGCACCGTCACGACAGTCGGCCAGGTCCAGAACCTCTCGCGTTCCGGGCGCGCACGACCAACGGCGTGGTCTGACCCGTCGTACGCCTGGGAAGTCAGGGCGTGGGCATCCTCGTGACGAGTCGGGAACGAGAGATGGAAGCCGATGCGCGTTGCCCGTGCCCCACGCCGCGACCCAAACCGCGGTCACCCCGATCGCCACGCCCCCGAACACGTCCAGCAGGTAGTGCCACCCGAGGTAGACCGTCGCGAGGACGTTGAGGACGAGGAAGACCCACAAGAACCACTGGATCCAGATCGGGCGTAGCCCGATCATCATCGCGATCAAGGAGGCGGTCACCATGACGGACACGTGCAGCGACGCGAAGGCAGCGATCGTCTGCAGCGCATCGGTCCCGAACGGGTCAGCGAGCATGTCGGTCCGGTCGACCAGCCAACTATGGGCGATGTGCGTCACCTGCGTCACCGGCAGGTCGGCGAACATCTCCGGTCGGGCGTAGATCGGGCCGGTCGATGGCACCAAGTAGTAGATCGTCACCCCCAGCACCCAGTTGACCGCGACGGCGGTGACGTACCAGCAGGCCGTGGCGATGTCGCTGGTCCAGAACAGAGCCATCACCAAGGAGAGGGTCAGGAACACGATCCATGCCACGTAGGTGAAGGACATCAGATGCGCGGCGAACCCGGTGCCAAGCAGGTTGTGCAACAACGTGGCAGGGTCGTGGCCGAGTGCAAGGTCCCGATCGAGACGCAGCAGGTCGTCGTCGAGCATGTGGGGGCGCACGAAGGGGACGTAGCTCTTGAGGTTGCGGAAGCCGACGTAGGCGAGATACCAGCTGCTCAGGCCAATCAGCACGAGTCGCACCCGCGGAGCAGTCCAGCGTTCACGCACGACCGCCCGGACCCGTACGCGCCATCCAACCAGTCCGCCGCCACCTCGAAAGGAGCGGGCAATAACGTCGATGAGGAAGCAGATGACGGCGATGAGGGGCAGCCGCACGTATGACGGCCCGACGATCGAGTCGTCCGGGTCACGGAGGGGCAGGTGCTGGATCTGTGCGACTAGAAACGCAGCGCCCATCAGCCCAATGGCGAGCACGACCTGCATGCCATAGGCGCGTTGCCAGGCGCGGACCTGGGTGTCCGCCGCCGGTGTTTCCACCCGCATGAAGTCGTGCATGGTCTAGATACTGCCAGCGTTGCCTGGGAGTTCTATTTCCACAGTCCGAATCGTGCCGAACGGACTGCCCAAGGCTGCGCGGGCAACTGCAGATCTGGTGCTGCAGCCCGTCGTGAACGACGAAAACGCCGCCGTCGCTCCGTCCGAATCCCCACGGGTCAACGTTCTGCGGTCGGAAACAGAGTGTCCGAGGTTAGCTCAGCGCGGAAGTGGGTTCGGGCTGGTTGCGGTCACGAGCCGCTCGCGGCACCCAGCCGTCGACGTGAGGAACCCGTCCTTGAAATGGCCAGTGTCCATCTCGACGGATGCTCTCATGACAGGCGGTAGAACTTCACGTGATGAAGTCCTTGAGCAAGATGTAGACGGGGTATTGCTCGAGTCGATTACGCAGGTGGACGGACCGGCCCCACTCCGGAACGCGGACGGCAACGTGACTGAGCGAGTATGGGCCGATGTCGATGCCCCGGTCGAGCAGGCGGTCTCGCTGCTGGGCAGCGAAGGCCCGATAGTCCCCGACGATGTCGCTCACTGGATCGGCCATCGCCGCCTCCTCCGGCCGCCATCGTACGACGAGAGCGGCGGCATTCGCATCAGTCCGACGCACGCCCAGATGTCCGCAAACCCTGCTACCCGGTGTCAGCACACAGCCGTTCTGTACCTGTAGGGCAACCCCACTCGTTGACCGGTCTCGAAGCACAACATTGCCAGTCTTCTACTGGGTGGGACGAAGGATGCGAAAGACATACACCGCTGTAGCAGCCGCCGGACGGAGCGTGTCTGGTCCCCCGACATCAACCGGCGCCGACCCGGCCGCCCGCGTGAAGCGCTCAGCCGCCCGGAGGGTCGTCCATCCTCGCGGTCAACTCACGCGTCAGGGGCCGCCACAACGCCTCGTTGAACGTGCTCGTCATGTGCGACTGGTCGCGGTAGATGACGACACCGTCCCCGTCGACGACCGGGCAGGTCGTCGTGGGGCAGACGTACCGCGTCATGTCGAGGAACTGCACCGCATCACCGGCACCGGCGGCTGCTTTCTCCCGCTCGGTCTGCAGCTGGTCATGCTCGCTGTTGCCCTTGAGCGGGAAGTCGCACTTGTCGATATCGTCGAGATGCTCCGACAAGCACTCCGGTACCGGCGACGCCGCCCACGGGGTGTCCTCCATCACGACAACCCGCTCGGCAAGCGGAGTCAAGGCCGCAAACGTCCGCTCCGCGCCGCGCTGCCACAAGTCACCGAAGTCCGACTTCGCCGCGATGTCGCCCGACTCGTCCAGCGGCAGGTAGCCGGCGCTACGCGCCATCACGACGAGATCCGCGCGCGGCAACTCGTCGATGCGCTTGATCACATCCGCCCGCCATCGTTCGCACTCGCGGTAGCGCCGCTTAAGCGCCGTCGAGTAGATGGGGAGGTCGGCCATCGAGCAGGCCGACTTGCTCCAGTGGAAAAGCTGCCAGTGGTTGGCTTCGGCGGCCTTCTCCATCGCCGGCATCCAGTGCTGAGCGTGCGAGTCACCAACCAGCACCACGACCCGCTCGCCGCGGCGATCACCCCACCGGCAATCGACGGGCGCCGTCGTGGTGCCTATGCCCCCCATGCACCGGGTCTCGGGAAGCTTGTCGAGCGCGGCCTGCTTCGGTGTCATGATGAGCTTCCCGGTCGGACGGCCGACCACCGGACCGTCGGCCGAGGCGTCCTCGGGCGGCGGCGGCGTGGCGGTCGTGATGTCGTCCATCAGATCGTTGCTGCTGCGATCGAGGTAGGCCCCGCCAGCGAGTGGCAGGATCACAAACACCAGGCCGATCGCGAGGGACCTCGCGGGAACGGCCGCGAGCCAGCGCGAGCGGCGGATCGGGTTCTCGAAGATCGCGTGGGTGATCATGGCGAGCGCGAGGGACACGGCAACGGCAGTCGCGGCGACAGGCCAGGCCAGCTCCGTGGCGGCGGTGCGCTCGACCCCCGCGTCGGCGGAGCCCTCCCCCACCCAGACTGCGGCGAGGATCAAGCACGGCCAGTGCCAGAGGTACCAGCCGTATGACACTTCGCCGAGGCGGACCACCGGCCGGCGGCTGAGGAGGTACGGGACGCCGGCTGCGCCTTGCCGCCTGCTGCGCGCCGGCGACGATGAGCAGCATGGTGCCGACGACGGGCAGGATCGCGGCGACGCCGGGGAACGGGGTCAACCGGTCATACGCGATCGCGCTGGCGACCACCAGCACGATCCCGAGCGGCCCGGCGACGCCGACATAGCGCCTGCGCAGGCTGCCAAATGCGGGTCTAGCCAACGCCAGTGCGGCGCCGGCCGCGAGCTCCCAGGCCCGGGTATGGAGGCCGAAGTAGGCCCAGGATCCCGACGTCGGCGTCAGCCAGATGGAGCATAGGAGGGATGCGCCGCCGAGCACTGCCAGGCTCCAGCCGATCCGGCGTCGGGCGGCCGGCCAGTTGCGGGTGGCCAGCCCGCGGCCCGCGACGGCGAGCAGCAGCAGTGGCCAGACAACGTAGAACTGTTCCTCGACGCTGAGTGACCAGTAGTGCAGCACGGGGCTCTGACCTGCCTCGGACATGTACTGCGTCGACTCGGCCGCGAAGTGCCAGTTGGCGTACCACAGCGCGGCTGCGCGGACGTCCGCCACCACCCCGCCGTGGCCGAGGGGCGGTACGAGTAGCCACGTCGCGACCAGAGTCGCAACGAGCACCAGTGAAGCCATCGGCAGCAGCCGTCGGGCCCGGCGGGCGTAGAAGTTCGCCAAGCGCACGCGGCCACTGCGATGGATCTCGTCCACGAGCAGCCCGGTGATGAGGAAGCCCGAGATGACGAAGAATACGTCTACGCCGATGAACCCGCCGTCGAGCCACGGCAGACCGGCGTGGAACCCAACGACCAGCACGACTGCGAGTGCACGCAGGCCGTCCACGTCGGGGCGGTAGGTGGACACGGTTCGACCGGCACGCACGTCGGCCGACGGACCTGACCCGGCCGACCCTGCCTCCGCCTCGCCGGCAGTTTCGGATGCCGCCAGCCGGGACTGCGATGCGACACGATCCGTCTCGGCGCTGCCACGCAGCGTCATCTTGTCCGCACCCACGATGCTCCAGTATGGGGCATCCCCAGGGTGGCAACGATCGGCGGCAGCCAAAGCGGCGTGGAGTCCGCACTTGTCTTCTCACACACGCCAGTCGCTACTTTCGTCCCGAGCAAAGCAAGGCTCCGACCTGCGGAAACTGTGGTGGGCGATACTGGGTTCGAACCAGTGACCTCTTCGGTGTGAACGAAGCGCGCTACCACTGCGCCAATCGCCCCAAACAACAGTGCGTGACTCTAACGCATGGTCGGCCGGCATGTGGTTCGACATCGCTTATGTGGTCTCGACAGAGCTCGACCGCAACGAACCAGCAGCTACATGCCGGGGAGTTCGGGGACGACGCTGCTGATGTCCTGGACCCAGTTCCAGCCGTCGACGGCGTACGACGGCCAGTCGTAGACCGCGAGATACCAGACGACCGCACCGACAAGAGCGACGGTAGCTAAGCGTCGTGAGCGCGATGCGGCGACGGCGTACCTTCGGATCCATCGCCCTGGCATTGTCGCGAGCCTCCTTGAGTTTTGCCTCGGCCCTATGCCGCAGCCGCTTGGCCCATTCGTACTCCGATGAGAGCACGGCCAGGCCCAAGATGATCGAGAGAATGCCCTGTCCGGGCGTGACGAGCATGATGATCCCGGCGAGAATCAGGATCGCCCCAATGATCGTGACGACGATCTTGGTGATGAGAGAGCTGACCGGGTTCTTGTGGGCCCAGGCATGGAACCTCTTGAGCCGGGCGAAGCGCACCTTTTCGGCGGGTGCCTGGCCTTCGGCGCCAGGGGCAGCGACGGGTGGCTCGCCTTCCAACACCTGCTCACCAACCCCAATTCGATGTGGCTCCGAATCACCCGTATGGCATCGGTCGCTCGTCCGTTCAGCCTAGCCAGTTGTGACCAACCGGCCGACGACTGTTATTCGTCATGGCTTCGAATACGGATCGTCTCAACGGTAAGAAAGGCGCCAGATCGGTGCCACAAGCAGGGGGTTACATCCAATGCGAGATGCGTTCAAGGATTCCGTCGCCGACGACGTGTTCCATGACGTCACCATGGATTGTGTTGATTCGTGCGGGAACGCACACACGCTGCACGCCACGCTCGGCTATGCGCCGGCCGATCCGTACGCCGTCACGCTGACGTTCCACGTGCCTGGGGAGACCGTGGTCTGGACGTTCAGCCGAGAACTGTTGATGCTCGGGCTTGGACGAACCCGCTGGCGACGGCGACGTACACGTCTGGCCGGAGACCGATTCGAATGGTTCGGCTGGGGTCATGATCGAACTGTGCTCGCCCGATGGACACCTACTCGCCCTGGCCCGTACCCGCGACATCCGAAGCTTCCTCACTCGCACCTGCCGCCTGGTTCCTGTCGACTCCGAGTCGGCCTATCTCGATATCGACTCCTTGCTCGACCAACTGCTCACGCCCTGATCCCGCCGTCCTAAGGATCGATCGACGCTCGTTCATTGATCGCCCACTGCGCGGCGATCTGTTTGGTCATCGGACCCGGTGCGGGAAGTTCGCGATCGTTCCAACGGTGGACGCCTTGTACGTCGCGCGTCGTCGATGCCAAGAACACCTCATCCGCCTGCTCGGCAACTCTCGATGTGCTCGTCCACCTCGCGGGCTCCGAACCACTCGATGACCAGCGCTCGGTCACCCCCGCCAGGCAACCGCTCGCGAGCGTAGGCGTCCGCACCTCCCCATCGACGACGTAGAACACGTTCGACCCGGTGCCTTCACACAAGGCGCCGACCGTGTTGGCGAAGATCGCCTCGGTAGCATCCCGCTCCGCCGCAGCAGCCAGCGCGATGACGTTCTCGGCGTACGACGTGGTCTTGAGGCCGGCCGTCGCGCCACGCTCGTTGCGAGGCCACGGCACCGTGACGATCGCCGTGGTGAGCGGCCACGCGCCCATCGGAGCCGCGGCCACGACGAGGGTCGGCGTACTCTCCCCGCGGCCCGACCCCAGCGGAGCGGGACCGGCTGTGTAGGTGATCCGCACCCGCCCCAGCGCCAATGGCTCTGCTGCCAAGCACCGCGGCGACGCCTTCGCGGACCTGAGCCTCGTCGACGGGCGCCAACCCCATTGCCAGCGCCGATTTGTTGAGTCGTTCGAGATGACGGGTAAGCGCAAACGGGTGCCCGTCCAGCACCTTGAGCGCCTCGAAAACGCCATCTCCGACCGTGAATCCGTGGTCGACAACGGACACCGCCGCGGCCGTCGGGGCGGACAGCATCGAGCCGTTCATCCAAGCGTGCATGGAGCCACTCTAGGAGCGCCGGAGGGGGTCAACGGCGGCGGCGCATCAGGCGCCACGCCCGCTCCCGGCAGGATTTTGCAGCCCCCTGGGAGTCGGCTACTGTTTCCCCCGCGCTACCGGCCGGGTGATTGGTGCCTCAGTTGGTCGCATGCATGCGGACATAGCTCAGTTGGTAGAGCGCAACCTTGCCAAGGTTGAGGTCGCGAGTTCGAGTCTCGTTGTCCGCTCGGAGAGGGTCTCGGCGGACCCATCCGCGGTGGGTTGGCCGAGAGGCGAGGCAACGGACTGCAAATCCGTGTACACGGGTTCAAATCCCGTACCCACCTCGAAAGAGTTCCACAGTTTCACCCAGAATCTTGGGGCGATTGGCGCAGCGGTAGCGCGCTTCCCTGACACGGAAGAGGTCACTGGTTCGATCCCAGTATCGCCCACCAGAATCGCCAGGTTTGAGGCGTCGAAGGGCCACTCAGCCGCTTAACAGCACCGAAGACACACGATTATCGGCGTGTCGCGAGTCTTAGCCGGCTCAGTGGCCCCGAGGACCCGAGGTGGCAGGGCGGGTCAGTGGCCGTATGTCACTGGCGGGCCGAAGCACTCGCGTCGGACCACGTGGCCTTGGCGCCGCTGTGACCGATGCGCACCACCTGCACGATCGCGCCACAACTCGCGATGATGGTCACGGTAGCCAGGGTGATGCCTACCCAGCGGGCAGCCCAGACCGGTGCCGGGGTGTCGCTCGACCGTCGCGCCGCCAGGACACCCAACAGCATGGACAACACGATGCCGATCGCGAGCACGATGACCCACGCGGTCAGTTGCTCGCCCATCTCGGTGTGAACCTCCACGAGTGCGGTTTCGTTGACCTTCTCTTCGAGCGCTTCACCGCTTCCGGTTGCGAGAGGAACCAGAATCACGTTGAGCACCGCTCCCGCCGCGACGAGCCAACCGACATGGGCGCGAGCCCAAGGCCACACCATGACCGCGATAGCGCCCAGCGCGACGAGCGGGACCAGCACGACCACTCCGTGAACGATCAACGGATGGGCAGGAACGCCGAAGATGTTTTGGATCTCCATCGTCTATTCCGGCAGCTTCAGGCGAAAGGTTCGACCGGTGACTACTTCGGGAAGCAACTCGATGGCGTCGTACTTCAAGGTCGGCACCCAAGAGCGATCCGGCATCGCGTCCAGGCGATGCAGTTCCTGCTCTTCCAGTCGACGCAGTCTGCCGCGCGCGACGACGGACCAGGCCGAGTCAGCGCCGTGCCAGTCGATCTCGAAGGCCACGTCGGAGTGCAGCGCAGCGGCCAGCAGTTTGCTGCCAGACGCAGTTCGGAAGAGCAGGGTCTCTCCGTCCACCATGTAGTTGATGGGGACCAGGTGCACTTCGTCGGCCAGGCGGTACGCCAACCGGCCGAACTCTTCACCACGAAGCAGACCCCAACACTCATCGACGTTCAGCACCGCAACCGGGTACTCCGATTCCAGCGGTGTTTTGGTATCCATGGGATCTCCTGACTCGAGCGTAGAAGGTGGGCTGGGCGGCCGCGCGGCCTACACATGACGCTAAGGAGCGTAGGCGTGTGACAAACATGGCCGATCGGGCCTTCTAGAGGGGCCGATAGTCCCGACCTAGCGATGGAGCCGCTCAGCCGCCGCACCCTGCCGAGGCGACCTCGTGGGCGAGAGGTCCAAGATGTCGTCCATACGGTCCAGGCCGATGTCGCTGTGGGTGATCCAAACCAAGGTCCGTCCATGGGCCGCCTTCATCAGGTCATCGGCCACAGCGGTGGCGGTCGCTTGGTCCAAGTGTGCGGTGGGCTCGTCCAGCACCAGGATCGGTTGACCGAGTAGCAGGGAACGCGCCAGCCCGAGGCGGGCACGCTCACCACCGGAGACGTCTGCGTGCCCGCTTCCCAGCCACGTCTGGAGGCCGTCTGGAAGGTCATCGAGCCACCGGCCGAGATGTGCCGAACGCAGTGCCACCTCGACCTCGTGATCGGTGGCCTCGGGCCTGGCCAGCCGAATGTTCTCGACGAGCGTGGTGGCGAACACGTGCGGGTCGTCGTCGACATACCCGACTGTCCGGCGTACGTCGTCCAGTGCCAGGCACGCGAGATCCACCCCGTCCAGCCGAAGAACGCCGCTGACCGGGTCCACGAATCGCACCAAGGCCGCCGCCAACGTGCTCTTGCCCGAGCCTGACGGGCCGATCACTCCGAGGTTGGTGCCCGGCGCGAGCGTCAGATCGAGCCCGTCGAGTACGACGGACCCGTTCCAGCCGAGCGCTAGTCGGTCCCCGACGACTTCGCGACCATCCGGCAATGACTCGGGAGTCAACGGCTCCTCGACTGCCGGCGCCAGGGACTCCAGATCGAGGAGACGCTGGTCCGCAGCTTGTGTTCGTCCGGCCAGGGCACCCGCCTCAACGACGGGCAGTGACACGTCCAGCAGGGCAAGAGGCATGAGGACGAGCATGGCCAACATTGGCCCACTGAGAATCCCCGAGGTGACGGCCGGCGCACCGACGTACGCAATGGCAGCCACCGCCATCCCGCTGACCAGAACGAGTAGGGCCCGCGCAGCGGCCGCGCTCAACGCAACTCTTCGGCCCGCATCGGCGAGGCGGTCGCCAATCGCTGACACGTCACGTTCGACGGAGGCGCCCGCCTGCCACATGAGCAGTTCCGGTGCCAACTGAGCGACCTCGACCATCAGGCTCGAGAGGTCCCCGCGAGCGGCAACCAGGCGCTTTTCCGGACCGACCGAACCCACTCTCGCGATCAAGGAGCCCACCGCACCCGCCAATAGAGAGGCTCCGGCCAGGATGAGACCAGCCTCGGGCAGCAATAGTGCGGCCACCATGCTCGCGATGATCGACACCAGCGCCCAGGTGCGGATCGGCAATCTGACGCGAAGTTGTCGATCGACGACACTCTCGACGTCGTCGACGATCGATGCGAGGACGTCACCGCGACGCTTGCCCAGCCGGCCCGGAGTCAGCGGAACGATGGCGTCATAGACCTGCACGCGTCGCTGCGCCAGTTGGCGCAGGGCCACGTCGTGTGAACGAAGCCGCTCGGCATACCGAAAGATCGGTCGCCCAAGCCCGAACGCACGGACGCTGACGATGGCCACCAGCATCGTGAGTACGGCGGGTTGCTCGGCAGCCTTCACGATCAGCCAGCCGGCCGTGGCAGTGAGTGCGACCCCACAGAGCGACGCCATCGTGCCGAGAAACGTGCTGAGGCCGAGTCCAGTCCGTTTCGCCACGGCAGGCTCCGCGCGCTCGGTGACTCGCGCCGGCGACGGTCTGGTGGGAACCCGGACGCCGGTCTCGGAGGCGCTGACCTGTGAGCGGGGCTCGGGAATCCGAATCACTCGATCGGCGAGGTCGACGAACGTTTGGCGATGAGCAACGACGACAACGGAGGAAGTCTGAGCCAGAGCAAGAACGACGTCGGCAAGGATGTGCTCGGTCACCGGATCCAGATGGGCCGTCGGTTCGTCGAGCAGGACCCAGGGTCGCTTCGCCACGAGTACTCGAACCAGTGCGAGCCGGGCGCGCTCGCCTGCCGAGAGACTGCGCCCGTCTTCAGCCAGGCTGGCCTCGAGTCCCCCCATCCTGCGGACCCGGTCCGCCAGGGCCACTTGGTCGAGCGCAGCCCAGAGTTCTGAATCTTGGGCGTCCGGATTCCCCAGCCGCAGATTGTCGCCAACCGTGCCATGAACGAACGACGGACGTTGTGGCAGCCAGCTGACCATGGAGCGCCATGCGTCGCCGACCGCCGGCGCGCTCCCGACGCTGCACGAGTCCCCCGGTGGGCTCGAGCAGGCCCGCAAGTACGGCGAGCAGCGTTGACTTGCCGCAGCCGGATGGCCCGACGATTGCCGTGAGCCCACTCTCAGGGATCGTGAAAGAGAGGTCGGACAGAACCGGGGTGGCCCGGCCCTCAAAGGAGACGGTCAGGTCGGAAACCGACAACGGACCTACCGGTTGGGGGGTTGCCGGTGGCCGAATGTCGTCGCTGGCATCGGCAAGCTCGCTCAGCCTCTCGAAAGTGGCGACACCTTCGGCAGCGGCGTGGAACTCGGCACCCACGCGGCGCAAGGGCCAATATGCCTCCGGGGCCAAGAGCAGTACGACGAGACCGGTGCTCAGATCGAGATCTCCGGCCGCGAGTCTCAGTCCTACCGTGACCGCGACCAGCGCGACCGACAGCGTCGCTACCAGTTCGAGGACCGCCGATGACGCAAAGGCAATCCGCAGGGTACTCATGGTGGCGATTCGGTAGCGATCCGTGATGGAGCCGATCGTCACCGACTGTCGCCGAGCCCGGCCGAACGCCACCAACGTCGGAAGTCCTCGCATCACATCCACGAAGTGGCCCGAAAGGGACGCCATCGCACGCCACTGGGCCTCGGCTCGATCCCGCGTTGCCAGTCCTACCAGCGCACCGAAGATGGGAATCAGCGGCAGAGTGGCCAGCACGATGAGGGCGCTGGTCAGGTCTTGGGAAGCCATCACCACGACCGTGAGAGGCGGGAGGACCGCGGCCAGCACGAGGGCTGGCACATACCTCGTCAGGTAGGGCTCGGCGGCGGCTACTCCCCGAGTGCCCAGGGACGCCAACTCTCCATCGCTCGACCTCGACCAACCGGCGCGAATCACCGCCCGAGCGACTCGCTCTCTCATGCTGGCGGACACGACGGCGGCGGCTCGAACCGAAGCCGAGTCGACCAGGAAACCCACCGCCGCCCGAAGGCCGATGGCGGCCACCACCGCCGCCGCCCACGGGAGCATGGGCTCCCCCTGGACCGCTGCGACCACCAGTCCGGCAACGGCGAATGCTTGGCAGACGACGAGACCACCGGCGACAAGCGATCCCACGATCACTCCACCAAGCGCACCTCGAGCTGGAGCGAGTTGAGCCAGAACGCGCGGGTCGAGCGGCCTCACGACACCACGTGACCGGCATCAGCGGCATCGTGGCGCTCATCCGGGGCCACGGGATCCGGGATGTGTGCAACAGACAACCGGCGCCGGAAGATCCAATAGGTCCACGACTGATAGGCCAGCACCACGGGCGTGAAGATCACCGCCACGATGGTCATGATCTTGAGGGTGTACGCCGTCGCCGAGGCGTTCGTGGTGGTCAGGCTGACCCCATCGCTGAGTGATGTTGGCATCACGTCGGGGAACAGGGCCACGAAGAGCCCGGCCACTCCGAGCGCGATCGTCACGAAAGTGCCGATGAATCCCCAGCCCTCACGTCCGCGTGAGATGGCGAAGATGCCCGCGAGAAGGCAGGCTGCCGCACCGATGAAGAGGAACGCCGATGCGACGTCGCCGGTCATCTGTTGGGTCCAGCCGAGGAAGGCGACTGCCACCACCGCCGCCCCGAGGCCCACCGTGACCGCGACAGTGCGAGCCCGATGTCGCAGATCGCCGTCGGTCTTGAGCGAGATGAACATCGCGCCGTGGGTGACGAAGAGCAGCAACGTCATCACGCCACCGAGGAGGGCGTAGGGGTTCAGCAGGTTGAAGAAGCCTCCGACGTACTCCATCGAAGAGTCGATCGGCACCCCGCGCAGGATGTTCGCGAAGGCGACACCCCACAGAATTGCCGGGAGTAACGACCCGAAGAAGATGGCCTTGTCCCACCCCGCACGCCAACGGTCGCTGTCACGCTTGCCGCGGTAGTCGAAGGCGACACCACGCACGATCAGGGCTACCAGGATCAGGAGTAGCGGTAGGTAGAACCCGCTGAACAGCGTGGCGTACCACTCGGGAAAGGCGGCGAAGGTCGCGCCTCCGGCCACCAGCACCCACACCTCGTTGCCGTCCCAGACCGGTCCGATCGTGTTGATCAGGACTCGTCGCTCCTTCTCGTCCTTGCTGAGGAAGGGCAGCAGGATGCCGACGCCGAAGTCGAATCCCTCGAGGACGAAGTAGCCGATCCACAGTACGGCGATCAGACCGAACCAGATGGTGGTGAGTTCCATGGGACGTTCTCCTTGTTCGAACGAAGTAGGCGGCTGGGTGCCGGCTCAGTAGGCGAAGGCCAGCGGACGATCACTGTCGCCGTCGGTCGGCGGGAGGGGGAGCACGTCCTTGTCGGCCCCGGCTCGGATGTATTTCAGTAGCAGGCCGACTTCAACGACCGCCAGTACGCCGTACAGCAGCGTGAAGGTCGTCAACGAGGCCGCAACTTCGAACGTGCTCACCCCTGGTGACACGGCATTGGCGGTGGTCATCAGCCCGAAGACCGCCCATGGCTGCCGCCCCATCTCGGTGAACAGCCAGCCGAACGAGTTCGCGAACAGCGGCATCAACGGCAGCGTGATCGCAACCCAGCGCCACGCTCGAGCTGTCGGTGTCCGCCCGCCGCGAGTGACCCACAGGATCAGTGCCCCGAGGAATGCTGCCAGCACGCCGAGACCGATCATGAAGCGGAAGGTCCAGTAGGTGACCGGGATAATGGGCGTGTAGTCGCCGGGTGAGTAGTACGTCGCGCCGGGATCGCTCCCGTAGGTCTGCTTGTACTCCTCGCGGAGCGGATTGATGCCCTTGACCTCGCCGTCCCATGAGCCCGTCGCCAGGAACGAGAGCAACCCGGGGGTCTTGATCGCGAACTTCTCGGTCTTGCCGTCCGGAGTCCCGATCGTGAACCAGGAGAACGCCGCCGGCTGTTCGGTTTCGTAGAGTCCCTCGGCAGACGCCATCTTCATGGGCTGGACCTCGGTCATGATCTTGCCGGAGACGTCGCCCGAGATCGCTACTCCCAACCCGGCGATCAGCATGACGATGGCCCCGACGCGCACACCCTTGTGATAGACCGAACGATCATCCGCGTTGCGTTTGCGCAGCATCGACCAGAAGCTCACGCCCAGGACGAATGCGGCCCCGGTCATGTAGGCCGCTGTGATCGTGTGCGGAAAGCTCACGAGTTGGACCTTGTTGAACAGGACGGCCGCGAAGTCGTTCATCTCCGCCCGGCCGGTCTCCGGGTTGTAGGTGTAGCCGACCGGGTGCTGCATCCACGAGTTGGCGGCGAGGATGAAGTACGCCGACAGCAGCGTGCCGATGTGAACGGCCCAGATGCAGGCCACGTGCACCTTGGCCGGGAGCCGATCCCAGCCGAAGATCCAGAGACCGAGGAACGTCGACTCCAGGAAGAACGCCAACAACCCTTCCACGGCCAGCGGGGCTCCGAAGACGTCACCGACGAACCGGGAGTAGTCACTCCAGTTCATCCCGAACTGGAACTCCTGGACGATGCCGGTGACCACTCCGAGCGCGAAGTTGATGAGGAACAACTTCCCGAAGAACTTGGTCAGGCGCAGCCACTCCTCGTTGTGCGTGCGCACCCATGCCGTCTCGAAACCCGCAACGATCGCCGAGAGGCCGATGGTGATCGGCACGAAGAGGAAGTGGTAAACGGTGATGATGCCGAACTGCCAGCGGGCAAGATCAAGCATGTCCAAGGGAATCTCCTGGCGTCGAACTAACGAGGTCAGTCCGACGCTATGAGTGTTCAGCCGTCGAAGACAAGGCCAGTCGGGCCGCCCGAAGGGGCCAAAAGTCCCGACGTCCGTCCCGTCCGCTGTGATCGTTGCCGATTGGTCCGGATGGACCTACCGTGTGAGCGGTGACGCGGCGGACGCAGGAGGGCGGATGAGTCCGGAGTTTTCGGTGCGCGACCCACGCTTCTGGCGGAGCCGGCGATCCGCAGCGGTGGCCGGGATCCTCTTCGCGGGTCTCCTTCTTGTCGCCCTGACGTTGATGCGGCTGGCCCTGGGGGACGGTGACTTCCAGGAACTCCAGGCAGATCCCGATCGCAAGCAGATGATCAATGTCGGTCTCCATCTCGTGCCCTTCGCCGGGATCGCTTTCCTCTGGTTCATCGGCGTGGTTCGGGAGCAACTCGGGCCAGTGGAGGACCGACTCTTCTCGACCGTGTTCTTCGGGAGCGGACTCCTGTTCCTAGGCATGCTGTTTCTGGGGGCGGTCAACGCCGACGCCATGGTGAAGATGCTTGACGAAACCCGGGTCAACGCAGACGTTTGGAACTTCAGTCGCAGCACAACACAGACCCTCGTGTCCGTCTATGCCATGCGGATGGCGGCGGTCTTCACTCTCTCCGTGAGCACCGTGGGGCTTCGTGCCAGCGCGTTCCCCCGATGGGTGTCCTACCTGGGGTACGCCGTTGCGGTGGTGCTGCTCGTTGCTTCCGGGGAGCACAAGTGGACGCAGCTGCTGTTCCCGCTCTGGGTGCTCCTCCTCAGCGTCATCATCCTGTTCACCACTCCCCCGACCCGCGCCACCGACTAGCCCGGCACCTCGAAGTCGAGGCTCAAGACCGGATTGGTGAATTCGTCGATCCGCACGCTGACCTGGATCTGCCATTCCCCAGGACTGGGGATCAGGACCTCGGACTCGTACCGGCCGCCGCCCAGGTCCGTCACCGGGCGACGGCCGAGATCGGTGGATGCCGAGCTCAACGAGATCTCGGGTACGGCGTACGGCGTGAGTGGTGCCCCCTCAGGCGTTTCCAGGTGGATCGTGACGGTGTTGTCGCCGACTCGAGCGGGATCGACGTGTGCCATGACGTGTACGCCGTCAGCTTCGGCCATCACCATCGTCGCCTCAGCAGGAGCCACCGAGGTCTCCTCACGAGGCACTTGATTGACCAGGAAGCCCGTGAGCAGCAAGACCGCAACCAGTCCCGCGGCTTCGAATGTCACCGCCCTTCGAAGCCGTCGATGCCCGGCCATCCGATCGCTGGCTTCCGTGGCTCGCTCAACCGTGGGCAGAAGGCCATACCGGTTCCAGGCGCCGACGGCGGCAATCAGCGCAACACAACCGATCTTGATCAGCAGGATGAGGCCGTAGGCAGTGTTGACGAGCCCTACCCAGGACCCGACGATCCGCCAACCCAGGATGATTCCTGCCACGGCGACCAGGGCAAGAGAGAACCCCGCCACGAACGAGAACCGCGCCAGGATGGCAGCCGCACAGGTCTCGCGTCCCACCAGTGCGTGAAGGCAGATGACCAAACCCACCAGTCCCCCGAACCAGACCGCTCCCGCGATGACGTGGGTGATGTCAGCCGTCACAACCAGCCAAGTGGGACCGTAGGACCGGGTATGGCCGACCAGCGCGGTCCCCGCCAGCGCCACGGCAGCGCCAGCCAGCACCAATCGGCGGTCGGTCCGCGACGGCACACCCTGGGGAAGTGCCAACGCCGCCACCCCGAGGCCCAGGGCGACCAAGAGAGCCACCAGCCCGTCATCCGAGGCCCAATCGGTCCACGGCGTGCCCGTGGCAAGTCCGCCGAGGTCGAGTCCCTGTTGGTACAAGATCTCGACGGGCACGACCAACAGGGCGGCCAGCAGCGCGGCGGCGCTCGACCACCACATGAGTCGGCGCAATCCCGGGCGCTGCGCCTCAAGTGATAGATCAGCCGGCAACACGAACACCAGGAAGATGGCGAGACCGGCGGCCAAGAACAGCGCAACGTACGTTGCACCCTGCACCAGACCTAGAGCCCAACGGACGCCCTGATCGGTCTCGTGGGCGGCCTGCGTCACGACCGTGTCGCTCGGCGCACCAACCGAGAATCTCAACGAGCCGGCGATGGGGTGCCCGTCCTCCGAGATGACGCGGTAGGTGAGTACATAGGTGCCGTCCGCCAGAGACTGCTCCGGAGACACCAGCACGACGGCGTCCACGGACCTCGCCTTGGTGCCGACCTCCGCGCCGCGGGCGTCGTACAACACTGTCGAAGACTCAGCCAAGGAGACGTTCTCGTTGAACGTCAGTTCCACGCTCTCGGGGGAGTCGGGAAGGACTGTGCCCTCGGCCGGATCGGTTGAAACCAGACTCGCGTGCGCCGAAGCAGGCGCAGCGAGCAGCGACACCACGCACAGTGCCGCCCAGGTGGCGAGGACGAGTCGCGTCGCGACTCGCCCCCGCCCGCATCTGGATCCAGAGGTCACGACTTCTGGCGAACCTGCACCAACGCAGCCGCGCCAGCTCCGAGGCCCAGCAGACCTGCGATCAAAGCGATGATGCCGAGGGTGTTGGAGCCATCGTCATCAGTCGACTGCCGTCTCGGCTGCCGCTGGGGCTTCCTCGGTCTCGTCAGCAGCCTCTTCCGCTGCGGCGCCCTCGGCTCCCTCCTCCACAGCGGCGGTCACGACAACCGCCGGCGCGGGATGCTCGGGCTCCTCGGCACCTTCCTCAGCTACCTCGACCCAGGCGGTCTCGCCCTTCTCGCAGGTCTGGATCACGGGGAAGACCAACGTCTCGCCTGCCACATCCGGGATCTGGAGCGAGAGTTCGAATGCGTCCCGGTAGCCGTCCGGCAATGGGTCCTTGGCCGTGTAGACAACCTGGCCGACCCGCTCGGTGACCTCGTTTCCGTGAGTGTCGGTAACGGGCTCATCCAACTGTTCCATCACCTTCTCCACATCCCACAAGGGATTGCGTGTGGGGGTGACTGCGAGCAACTGGTCGGGCATCTGAATGGCCACCTTGGTGGTCGCGGAGCCATCACAGCCGTGCGGAACGCTCGCCGTGAGAACGGTGAAGGATCCGGCCGTGCTCTCACCGGGCGAGATGGTCACGTGAGCAGAGGCAACTCCGGCGGTGAGGAAGACGACCGCCGCGGCGGCCGGAAGCGCGCAAGCGCGCGCAAATGAACGGTTGAGCAACATGTTTGGTCTCCTTTGAGACAACGAGAGTGAACGCCGGCAGCCGAAGGGCTGCGACGTGGGATGGATTCGGGGCCACCCGGCTGGACTCAGTTCAGGCGGCGAGGAGGTACGTCGGCGGGCCACGCCGCGAGATGCACCCGTCGAATCGACCCAAGAGTGTCGCGAGTGCGATCTCAACGGTCGCGAGATTCTCTTGAATTGGCAGACGCAGACCGTCGGACCAGGGCTGCAGCCTGACAACGAGGGCGTGACAGACGAGGGCGAGCAATCCCCACAGCGTCTGTTCGCCGAGCGCCAGCCAGAGGCCGACCAGGATGCTCGCCAAGAGGTGGACGAACGTCATCAATCCGTGCTCGCCCAACGCGTCGATCAGGAGACCTTGGAATTCGGCCGCAACGCTTCCGATGCCCAGGTCATGAAGCCCGACGGCCGGTTGGTCACGGTGGCCCCCCGTGATCGACAGCGCCATATGTGTGCCGAACTGCCCAGCCACAGCAAGCGTGAGGATCCGAGCGGTCGAAGCGGGTTGTCCTAATGGACCCGCGGATGCTGCCACGCCAACCACGTAGATCAGCGCGAGAAGCCAGAAGTTTGGCAACAGGCCGCCGGCGAACACGTGGCCACTCAGGCCGACCAACCCCGCCACAGCAGCCAGGACGGCCGCCCGCACCCAGCGCAGAGGCATCCCAACCGTGGTCATCTGGGCATCCTCCCAAGACGACGGCTACTTTTCTCAGGGCGGCGAACGCAAGACGCTGTTTCCTGGCAGTCCAGTCGGAAAATCAACCACGGAGTTCTCGCTAGAATCCTGCTCGAGGATGGCCGCCCAACCGTCCACTTGCTCCCCCGAGAACACGTGGCCGGGCTGCCCCGCCACGAATCCCTTGATTGTTCGCATGTCGCTCAGAAGGACCAGAAGATGGGTACGACGAGCACGGAGACGACCATGAACCACAGCAGCATCGGCAAGCCCAGTTTCCAGTAGTCGCCGAACTCGTACCCGCCCGGTCCCATCACCATCATGTTGGCCGGCGTGGCCACGGGCGTCAGGAACGCGGCGGCCGCAGCGACCGTGACAGACATCAACACAGGCTGGGCCGAGACATCGAGTTCGACGGCCGCCGACAGGGCGATGGGAATGATGATCAGTGCGGTGGCGGTGTTGCTGATCAGCTGGCCGAGGACCGCCGTCATCACGAACAGCCCCAGCAAGAGTGCGCGCGGACCGAAGCCGCCCACCACGTCAACCAGCGCGTTGGCCATCTGATCGGCGGCTCCCGTGACCTGCAGCGCTGTCGACAACGGCAGCATTCCGCCGACGATGATCACCGTCGTCCACGAGATCCCTCGATACGCCTGCTCCATGGTCAGGACCTTCAGGAGGATCATCGCCCCGGCGGCCAGCAGGCCCACCACGGCCGGAGCAGTCACTCCGAAGGCCAACAGGAGAACCATCCCGACCAGCACCCCGATCGCCTGTTTGGCATGGCGTCCCAGCGGCACCGCTTGGCGGCGTACCGACTCCAAGGAATCGACCGTCAGCACACCAGGGTCGTTGTCGACATTGCGGGCCAGTGCCTCCCAACTCCCTTGGACGAGCAGGGTGTCGCCCGCGGCGAGCGTGCTGCCCGCCGGACCTTGGTCGTGGCCCTTGCGTTGCACCGCCAGGATCACCAGGTCTCCGCTCTGGGTGATCATCCCCGGGAACACGAAGTCGCCGACCAGTTCGGATCGCGGACTCACGACCACCTCGGCCACACCCATGTCGGGCGTCAACAAGGCGCCGGCGACGTGATCCGTGATCGGGTCGCGGAGGAACTGCATCCCGTGATCCTCCGCGAAGCTCACCGCGACCGCTTCATCTGCCCGGATGATGATGACATCCTGCTGGCTGCCGACGATCGTGAGCCCGACGTACGGCGTCAGATCGAAGCCCGTCACCGGCCTTCCCTCGGGAACATGGAGCCGAAAGGCGCCTTCATCCAGTTTGTATTGCTGGATCAGGGTGCTCGCGTGCTGGCTCAGGTCGGCGGGCACCGACTTGGCCACCCGAGTCGGGAGGAGCCTCGGTCCGAAGAACACCGCGATCGCCATGGTGCCGAGCAGGAGAGGTACGCCGACCAGGCCGAACTCGAAGTAGCCGAACCGCTCCCCCGTCGTGTCCTGAAGCGCGTCGGAGGCGATCACGTTGATCGGCGTACCGGTCAACGCCAGCAGCGAGCCCGCGTGTGCCGCGAACGCCAACGGAAGCAGCAGTTGCGACGGCGCGTGATTCAGCCGGATAGCGACGACCACCACCATCGACAACAGGGCCGCCACCGCGCCGTTGACGCTGATCAGTGCCGTGAGCAGCGCCACGAGGATCATCGTGAAGACCAGCAGGCGGGTTCGATCCGTGCCGGCGAGCGCGATCAATCGTTGGCCAGCCCAAGCCGGCACACCAGCCGCGTCGAGGCCTTCGCTGACCACGAAGAGGGATGCAATGAAGATGACGGTGGGATCACCGAACCCGGCAAACACCTGAGGCAGGGTGAGGATCCCGGTCGCGAACAACGTGAGCGCCGAGCCGAGGGCGACGACCTCTACCGGCAGCCGGTTCCAGACGAAGAGGGCAATGACCGCGCCGAGGACGGCGAAGGCAATGGCCGGATCGCTCACGGTCGACTGAAGTTCACGGCGAGGTCGAGGATCAATCGCGCACCGAAGCCGGTGCAGCCCTTCGGTCGCCACGACTGACCGGCGTCAGCGTTCGCCGTGCCCGCAATGTCGAGATGTGCCCAGGGAACGTCCCCGACGAACTCCGCGAGGAACAACGCCGCGGTGATCGCTCCGGCATTGGGTCCGCCGAGGTTGTTGATGTCGGCGATATCGGAGTCGATCTGCGGGCGGTACCGCTTGGCCAGCGGCAACTGCCACACCGGCTCATCAGTCTTCTCCGCCGACGTCTTGACCTGTTCGATCAATCCCTGGTGGTTCCCGTTCACGGTGGCAATCTCGGTCCCGAGAGCCCGCATCGAGGCTCCCGTCAGCGTGGCGATGTCCACCACGGCGTCCACACCCTGCTCGACGGCCAGGACCAGCGCATCGGACATGACCAACCGACCTTCGGCGTCGGTGTTGAGGACCTCCACCGTGGTGCCGCCGCGGATCGTGAGCACATCACCCATCCCTAGCGCGGTGCCGGAAGGCATGTTGTCCGTGCACATCAGATAGCCGGTGACGTTGACCGGGCAGTCGAGTTCCCGAAGGGCGGACATGGCCGAGAGCACATCACCTGCGCCGGTCATGTCGTTCTTCATGGTGGCGTGGGTTCCGTCGGCCGGCTTGAGGCTGATGCCGCCGGAGTCGTACATGATGCCCTTGCCAACGAAGGCCAGGGTCGGAGTCGCCTCGGTGGCGTCCGTCGGGCGATAGGACAACGTGATCATCCTCGGCGGCTCAGCGCTGCCCTTGTTGACTCCGAGCAGACCACCGCAACCGAGCGCCACCAGCGCTTCCTTGTCGAAGACCTCGACCTCCAAGCCGTACTCCGCAGCCACATCCGTCGCAGCCTCGGCCATCCGGGTTGCGGTGAGGTGGGCGGGGGGCGAGTTGGCCAGGTCGCGCGCCATCATCGTCACGCGGGCGCACGTTGCTCCGCGTTGGGAGCCGGTGGTCGCGTCGCTCAAGCCGGTCGGCCGCGACGACGAGTGTCAGACTCGCGAGCAGCTCATCCTTGGCTTTGCTCTTCAGCGCGGAGTACTCGTACCGAGCGAGCAGGACACCCTCGACGACAGCCTGAGCCGCTACGTCAGCAGCCAGATCTCCAGCGTCTGCGAGGCCGGTGGCCAGACTGCTGTGCTGGCGAGTGGCGTTGGCGAAGGCGGCCGCGGCGTCACGCAGCGAGGTCGCGTCAAGTTCACTCGGATCGCCGATACCAACGGCCACCACCGGAAGCCCCGACGCACGCGGCAACACCAAAGCCTGGCCGACTGTCCCCGCGAAACCGCTCGCCTCAAGGCTGGAGCGGTCGACCCCTAGGCCTGACGGAACGTCTCCGACGCTGGCGACGGGGATGCCGAGGACAACGACCTCAGGGAGCGCGTCCACACTATCGATGAGTGCGATTCTTGTGGTGTGCTGCAGCGACGGAAGGGGATCGAATCCGGAAGGCAAAGTCATGCTTCATCCAACCACCTGGCCCCGGTTCGGAAAATGGCGGTCAGCGCGAGGTGTTCTCCTGATCAAGTCGCTCAGTCAACTCACGGCGCGAAGAAATTCCGAGCTTGATGTAGACGTGGCGCAGGTGATATTCCACCGTCTTAGGGCTCAGGAACAGCGCGGCTGCGGCCTCGCGCGTCGTCCTTCCACCGGCCAGCATCATGCTCACCTGCAACTCTTGCGCAGTGAGTTGTTGGGCCTCGCCCGTGGGCCTGGTGTGCACGCGCTCGCCCGCAGCAGTCAGTTCGGTGGCGGCCATCGCCGCCCAGGGCGAAGCGGCTAGCCCGTCGAAGCCGGTCAAGGCACTGCGAAGAACCTCACGGGCCTCCGTCGGCCGTCGAGACCGCCTCAGGAAGACGCCGTACGCCAGTTCTGTTCTCGACCGCTCGTAGACATCGGGGTTGAGTGCGTGGGCGGCCAGGGCGGAAACGAAGTTCGTATCCGGATCCACACCGGCGATCGCCGTTGCCCGTAGGGATCGCGCCCGCGCCCACGGTTGGCCCTTCGCAGCAGAAGTCTGGTCGAACCGGCGCGCCTCCGACACGGCTTCCGCGTTGAGGCCGAGGCGCATCAGGCATTCGACGACTTCGGCGGCAGGAGACAGGTCCGGATCTTTGAGGCCCAGGTCGGCGATCAGGGCCTGCTGGTCAGCATAGTGATCCAGCGCTCGCTGTTGATCACCGCGACCCGCCTCGAGGTCGCCCATCGCGTAGGCCAACCACACCCGACCGATGTGAAGGTGACTCCTGACGCACGCAGCCAGCGCCATCTCCGCCATGTCAAGGGTCTCGTCTACGCGGCCCTGCCGGGCCAAGAGCCAGGTCAGACCGGCCATCGCGAATGCGACATCCGTTCGCTGGCCGGTCTCCTCCCCGAGCGCGATTGCCTCACGGAAGTTCGCCTCCGCCGCGGACCAACGATGTGTGGTCGCGTCGTCCCTGGCGGCGTGGAACAGCAAGAAGGGCAAAGTGCCCACAGCAGCACTGGATCGAGCGCTGTCAACCACGTCGCCGATCAGCCGACGCGTCGCACCGGACTCGCGCAGCCAGACCGGTCCGAGCAACAGCCAGGGCAGCATCCGCGGATCGTCGGAAAATTCACTGAGTTGGGACGCCGCGAGTCCGCTCCGCACCCTCGTGGCACCGCGCTCACCATCGCCACAGATGATCCGGCCCATCCCGGAAGCGAGGTCGGCAAGGGCTCGAGCTCCGGCCGACTCTGTGCGGGGGGCGATCGCCTCGATGTGGTGCACGACGTCGCGGGTGCCATGACTCTCGCCGAGATAGAAGCACACGTAGAGCGCCTCCGCCAGCACGAGGATCGCCTCATCGGCATCGACCTCCGATAGCGCGAGACCGGCCTCGAACAGCAGTGCGCGGGCGTCGATCAAAGAGCCGGAACGAGCCGAAACGACTCCACGCAGCGCGGTTGCCTGCGCACGAATCGCCGCCGTTTCGGTCTGGGCGCCGACCTCGACCAGCAGGGACAGCGCGCGGTCGGGGTCGCCGCCCAACCAGGCGGTCTCGGCTGCATCGATCAAGAGACGATCGCGGGCGTTCGAATCGGAGTGCAGACGGCCGCCTCGCTCGAACCGGGCGGATGCCACGGTGAAGGCCCCACGGTTCCTGGCCGCCGCACCCGCGCTAGCCAGCAGTTCGGCCACCTCGGCGTCAGGGCTCAGGGTTCCCTCGGAGAGATGCCAGGCACGTCGATCTAGATCATGTGCTCCGAGCGCATCGGCGATCGCCCGATGCGCGGAACGACGTTCGGTCGGATCTGCGTTCTGATACACGACTGAAGCCAGAAGTGGGTGGCGAAAGGTCACCGCGTCATTGGCGACCCTGATCAGGTCGGCTCGCTCGGCGTCCGCCAGGAGCCGTACGTCGACGGCGCGCGCGGAGAATGCCGGAGCAAGGGCGGTCAGGCCGAGGTCACCGCCGACTGCGGCGATCAGGAGCGCCGACCGAGCCTCTGGCCTCATCGCGTCGACCCTGGCGCCGAAAGCCTCAGCGATCAGGCCCGGCACCGCAACACCCTGGAGCCGACCGGCTTCCAACCGGCTGAAGCCCGACTGGATCTCGCCTGACATCTCGATCACGGCAAGCGGGTTGCCGCCCGTGAGTCGATGCAGTTGCAAGAGCCGTTCATCGCCCCACTCGGCGCCCGACACCAGCGGGGCGATCTCCGACAACCCCAACCCGACCAGTGGTAGTTGTGGCAGATCGGACGTCACCCGGTCTGCCTCCGCGCCGCTGCGAAGCCCGAACAGCATGGCGGTCGAATCCGTGACGAGCCTGCGCGCGACGAACAGCAGCGCATCAAGGCTCGGCCAGTCAACCTTGTGTACGTCGTCAACCATGACCAACAGCGGCTGATCCTCAGCGGCCCGACATAGCAGGCTCAACGTGGCGGCACCCACGGCGAAGCGGTCCCCGGGCCTGCCTTGACGCAGCGCGAAGGCCCGCTCCAGGGCCTCCGCCTGGGGAACAGGGATTCGATCGAGAAGCGGCAGCAACGGCCGCAGCAGTTGCGATAGGCCGGCGAACGGAAGATCTCGTTCGGATTCGGAGCCGCCCGCCCGAAGGACACGCATGTCACCGGCCGTGGTTTCAATCGTTTGCAGCAGCGCGGTCTTCCCGATCCCGGCCTCGCCCGTGATGACGAGGGTGCCGCTGGCCCCACCACGAGCGGCCGCGAGCAGGCGGCGTACGACCTGTAGCTCGGACTCGCGACCCACCAGCATGCCTTCGACCCTAGTCAACGCGCACGGACTAGGGGGGTCGCCTGATGCGCGACCAAACCCACCTTGCTTAGCGTCGAAGGACCACCCATCCGAGGAAGGAAACACCATGACCGAACTACAGGATCCACCCGTGATCGACACCGACAAACTGATGTCGTTCGTCTTTCGGGCCGTCGACGAGGTCGGCGCTACTCTCAATGCCGCCTGCGTCGTCATGGGCGACAAGTTGGGCTACTACCGAGCCCTCGCCGATCTCGGCGCACTCACTCCGTCACGGCTCGCCGAGGCGACCCAAACCGGTGAGCACTACGCCCGCGAGTGGCTCAATGTCCAGGCCGCCGGCGCCTTCGTCGACTACGACCCGAGCACGGGCCGATACAGCCTGCCGCCCGAGCACGCCATCGCCTTGACCGATGAGACCAGTCCCGCCTTCCTGCCGGGCCTGTTCCAGATCGCACTCGGAACGGTGGCGGACTCGGCACGCATCGTCGAGGCGGCGCGAGACGGTGCCGGGCTCGGCTGGCACGAACACAACACCGACGTGCACCATGGCTGCGAACGCTTCTTCCGGCCGGGCTACAACGCCCACCTGGTGGCGGAATGGCTCCCCGCTTGCGGCGTCGTCGCGACGTTGACAGCCGGCGCCACGGTCGCGGACGTGGGCTGCGGCCACGGATCCTCGACCATCCTGATGGCCCAAGCCTTCCCCAACTCTCGGTTCGTGGGTTCGGACTATCACTCCGCGTCGATCCAGGTCGCCCGACAGCGGGCAGAGGAGGCCGGCGTCACAGACCGCGTCACCTTCGAAGTCGCCAGGGCGACGGAGTTCTCAGGTGCGGACTTCGATCTCGTGACGATGTTCGACGCTTTGCACGACATGGGCGACCCCGGCGGCGCGGCACGCCACGTGCACGACGTACTTGCGACAGACGGCACGTGGATGATCGTCGAACCCATGGCGGGCGACCATGTTGAGGACAACCTCAATCCGGTCGGACGGGCGTACTACGGATTCTCGACGCTGCTGTGCACGCCAGCCTCCCTCTCTCAAGAGGTAGGAGCGGCAATCGGCACCCAGGCCGGGCCGGCCCGGATCCGCGACATCACGACCGCGGCTGGGTTCAAGCAGTTCCGGTCGGCGGCCGAGACGCCTTTCAATCGGGTGCTGGCAGTCCAGCACTAATCGGCGCAGACTGGAGTCGTAGCGGTGAAGGTGAGGTGCGCAGGTGCGAGCACGTGAACCGGGGGCAACCGGGTTCATCGAGCGCGATGGTGTGCGGGTTGCCTACGAGATCTTCGGAGGAGACACCGACGAGGCATCGCCCACCCTGCTGTTCATGCCCACGTGGTCGATCATCTCCTCGCAGTCCTGGAAAGCGCAGGTGCCGTACTTCGCGCGGCACTATCGCGTCATCACGTTCGACGGGCGTGGGTCCGGTCGTAGTGACCGACCCACTGGGTCAAAGGCCTACCGGGACGAGGAGTTCGTCTCGGACGCCCTCGCCGTCATGGACGAGACCGGCACTACGAGGGCACTCCTGGTGAGCTTCTCATCGGGAGTGCCCTGGTCGCTGCAGTTGGCCATCGAGCACCCGCATCGGATCCTCGGGATCGTCGCCATCGGCTCATCGGTGAACCTGGTTCCGCACTTCCCCGAACAAACCGTGCACCCCTTCGATGAGCGGATCTCGGAGACCGCCGGCTGGGCGAAGTGGAACAAGTTCAACTGGCTGGAAGGCGACTACGACGACTTCCTGCAATTCTTCTTCGGGCTGCTCTTCAGCGAGCCACACTCGACCAAACAGATCGAGGATTGCATCGGTTGGGGTCGTGAAATCCCGCCGGCACGACTCGTGGACAGTGTCGAGGGGAAGTACCTCCATCCCGCCCGCGGCGACCCCGACAGGTACGGCGCGACAAGCGTCCCTGTGCTGGTCATTCACGGGGACGACGACCGCATTCAACCGTACGACGACGGGGTCGCCCTTGCCGAGGCGACCAGAGGCTCACTCGTCACGGTCGTCGGCGGCGGGCATGCACCGCATGTCCGCGATCCCATCGTCACGAACCGGCTCATCAAGGAGTTTGTGGATCGCATTCACCCAACGTCAACCAGGACCCAGTGGGTTCGCCCCGTGCGGCGTCCCAAGCGCGCCTTGTACATTTCCTCCCCGATCGGGCTCGGACACGCCCGGCGCGATCTCGCCATCGCCGATGAACTGCGCAAACACCATCCGGACCTACAGATCGACTGGTTGGCCCAACATCCCGTGACCAAACTGCTCGGCCATGCCGGTGAGCGCGTGCATCCGGCGTCTGCCTGGCTGGCGAGCGAGTCCGCGCATATCGAGGACGAGGCGGCCGAACACGACCTGCACGCCTTTCAGGCGATCCGCCGGATGGACTCCATTCTCGTCAACAACTTCATGGTCTTCGACGATCTCGTCTCCGACGAGCCCTACGATCTCGTGATCGGTGACGAAGCCTGGGAGGTTGACTACTTCCTGCACGAGAACCCCGAGTCAAAGCGATTCGCGTATGCGTGGATGACCGATTTCGTCGGCTGGCTGCCGATGCCGGACGGCGGCGAAGTCGAGAAGCGGATCACCGCGGACTACAACGCCGAGATGATCGAGCATCGGGCCAGGTTCCGCCGCCTGCGCGATCGATCGATCTTCGTCGGTAGCCCCGATGACATCGGACCCTTCTCCTTCGGCCCCGGTCTGCCCACGATCCGCGACTGGACCGAGGAGAACTTCGAGTTCGCCGGCTATGTCAGCGGGTTCGAGCCCATCACAGCGGCTGAGCGTGCTCGAGTGCGCACCTCGCTCGGCTACGACGACGGGGATCTGCTTTGCATCGTGACCGTAGGCGGGTCCGCGGTCGGGTCCTCCCTGCTTCGACGGGTGCTGGACGCCGTACCCGTGGTCAGACAGGCGCTGCCACGGCTCAAGTTCCTGGTGGTGGCCGGTCCTCGGATCGATCCCGAGTCCCTGCCTGCGCAGCCCGCTGTCGAGATTCGCGGTTACCTCCCGGATCTTCATCGCCATCTGGGCGCTTCAGACATCGCGATCGTGCAGGGCGGTCTCACGACCTGCATGGAACTCACGGCTCAGCGGGTCCCGTTCCTCTACGTCCCGCTTCGTCACCATTTCGAGCAGAACTTCCACGTCCGTCACCGCTTGGAACGCTACGGTGCCGGACGCTGCGTGGACTACGACACCGCCGCCGATCCCGTGAGTCTCGCGGGGCTGATCGCCGAGGAACTGCGACGCCCCGTGAACAGCGTCCCGGTGGAGACCACCGGCGCCGCTCGGGCCGCCACCCTGCTGGCCGAACTCCTCTAGACGCGCTGGTACAGCGCGTTCAGGATCTTCCAACCATGAGGTGTTTGCACCAGATGGAGGTACTCGCGGTAGATCCCACTGGTCAGCGTCACCGTTGCCGCCTGGTGATAGATGTCATTGATCACACAGTCGTACGACGCGTCGTCAGGTCGCTCCCGCACTCCATCACCATCGCGCGCCCAGCCCACCATCTGCCCCGCGGACATCGAGGCGATCCTCAGCTGACCCGCGTCGTCGGTCACGACACCCCGCTTGGCGAGATCCTGGTGCATCGCGGCCTCGATCCGCGCTGCCTCGCCATCGAACCAACCCCACCAGTAGTCGGCCACGACCGACGCGATGTCGTCCTCGTCACTCATGCCAAGCCAACCTAGTGGTTCTGCGTTGCCCGACCCGTCGCCAGTTGCGGCACAATCGGCACATGCTCCACCTGCGGATCTCCGTGCCGAGCGAAATCGCCGACGAAGCCATCAAGGTGCTGACCGAAGATGCCGCCGTCAGTTCCCTCGCCATCTTCAGGGGCGCCTCCCTCCGCCCACTCGGCGACGTCATTGAGGCCGACGTGGCTCGCGAGGGCGCTAATAGCGTGATTGATCGGCTACGTGACCTGGGTGTTCCGGAGGTGGGCAGCGTCCACATCCAACCGATACGGACCTGGCTCTCGTTGGCCGGGCGACAGGCTGACGCCGCCACCCCAGGTAGCTCGAGCGATGCCGTGGTTTGGGCGGAGGTTACCCAGCAGTGCTACGAAGACACTGAGTTCAACTGGACCTACGGCTGTTTCATGATCCTGGCCACGCTCCTCGCTGCCGTTGCGATCGTGGTCGACTCGCAGATCCTGATCATCGGCGCGATGGTTCTGGGACCGGAGTTCGGGGCGATAGCGGCCCTCGGGCTGGCTCTGGTCCGCCGACGACCACAACTACTCAAGCGTGCAGTAGTCACCCTCATCGGGGGGTTCACCCTTGCCATCGTGGCGACGGCGCTCATCGTCCTGGTCTTCCGAGCCGTCGGTTGGATCACGCTTGAGAACGTCACCGACCCGCGTCCTGAGACCGCCTTCATCTATCACCCGGACAAGTGGTCCCTGGTCGTCGCGGTGATCGCCGCGGCTGCTGGCGTGCTCTCCCTCACCTCAGCGAAGGTTGGCGGGATATCCGGTGTGTTCATCTCCGTCACGACGATTCCTGCCGCTGCGAACGTCGCGCTGGGATTGGCATTCCAGCAGCGCTCAGAAGTCCTGGGCAGTTCCCTTCAATTGCTGATCAATCTCACCGGCATGGCAATCGCGGGGTGGGCCACGCTGGCTTTCCAGCAGGCGGTTTGGAAGCGGGTCTCGGCGCGCCGGGCCTCACGGGCGGGTCGAACACCCAGTCCACGAGATGCCTAGCCCGCGTCGAGTTCCGCGAAGGTCTCGATGTTGTCCCTGGTGCCGCTGACGATGATCAGGTCGCCCTGATGCACGATCGTGTCCGGCACGGCGTAGGTGAAGTCCTCACCCGACCGCTTCAGCCCCACGATCGTGACGGCGTACTTCTGCCGCAGGGCTAGTGCGGCCAACGTCTGTTCGAGGATCCGGGTGGGGGGTCGCATCTTGGCGATCGCGAACCCGTCGTCGAATTCCATGTAGTCGAGCAGTCGCCCGGCGATCAGGTGAGCCACCCGACGTCCGGTGTCGTGCTCAGGGCGTACGACGTGATGGACGCCGATCTGGCGCAGGATCCGGGCATGGGATTCCGAGATCGCCTTGGCCCAGATGTCGCGAATCCCCATCGACTGCAGCACCGAGCAGGTCAGGATCGAGGCCTCGAGATTGTTCCCCATTCCGACCACGACCCGGTCGAACTCGTCCACCGACAGCTGGCGAAGCGCCTCCTCGTCGGTCGAGTCGGCGATCACCGCGTGGGTGAGCAGACCCGACACCTTCTGGATCAGGGCCGCATCGGCATCGACGCCCAGCACCTCAGTCCCGCCGGCCTCCAACTCCAAGGCGAGCGCCTGTCCGAAGCGTCCGAGCCCGATGACGGCGACAGCGTCGTTGCGATATCTAGCCAATGAGGGGTCGTCCTTCCGGATACCGATAGAAGTGCTGCCGCTCGCGCAACGCTAGCGCCGAGACCATGGTGACCGGTCCAACCCGGCCGAGGAACATGAGGACGATCAGCAACATCTGCGCGGCCGCACCGAGATTGCCGGTGAGTCCGGTACTCAGGCCAGCGGTCCCGAACGCCGACACCACCTCGAAGAGCGCACGGTTCAGACCGACCGGCTCAAGGGTCATGAACATCAGGGTCGACGCCACGACAAGTCCGGTGAAAACCAATGCGACCGTGAGCGCCTGCCGCTGGGCGCGAGTGTCGATGCGCCGGTGCGCGATCTCAACATCCTGCGAACCGCGAACCTCGGCCACGATGATATAGAGCAGCAGGAAGAACGTCGTCACCTTGATGCCACCGGCTGTACTGGCCGAGCCGCCCCCGATGAACATCAAGATGGAGGTGACGAACAGCGACGGTTCCCGCAACTGCCCGTAGTCGACAGAGTTGAAGCCGGCGCTCCTCGGTTGGACCGATCCGGTGAAGCCCGCTAGGAGTCGAGCAGGAGGATCCAACGGGCCGAGTGTGCCGGGGTTGGTCCACTCCAGGGAGGTGAAGACGAGGAAGCCGCCCACCAAGAGGACACCCGTTCCGATCAAGGTGATCTTGGCGTGCAGGCTCCACAGCCTCGGGCTGATCCGCTTGCGGAGTTCGAAGAGCACCGGAAAACCGATGCCCCCCAGGATGACCGCGACGTTGATCGTCATACAGATCCACGGATCGGAGACGAAGGACATCAGGCTGTCCGCGTACAACGAGAAACCTGCGTTGTTGAAAGCCGTGATCGAGTGGAAGAGCCCGAGGTACGCCGCGTGCCAGAACGAGTCGTCGTAGAACGTGTTGAACCGGACGGCCAAGATGACGGCTATGACGCCTTCGATCACAAAGGTGATCTTCATCAGGCCGAACAGCACCCCGCGGACGTCGCCGATCTGAAGGGTGTTGGACTCCCCTGCCGCATTCACCCGGTTGCGCAGGCCCAACCTACGGGCGACCAACAGGGCGAGTAGCGAGCCGAGGGTCATGATTCCGAATCCGCCGACCTGGACCATGACCAAGATCGCGGCCTCACCGAATCCGCTCCAGTACGTCGCCACGTCGACGGTGCTCAATCCCGTGACGCAGAGGGCACTGGTCGCGGTGAACAGCGCTTCCAGAAAATCGGCGCCACCCGGCCCGGCTCGAGCGATCGGAAGCATCAAGACGGCGGTCCCGAGCACCACACCGGAGGCGAACAGGGTGGCGATGACTTGGGCGGGGTGTCGAAAGGCCCGGCGTGGTCGGCCCGGCCGGAGTTGACTCACGAAGGGGCTTCCTCGGTTCGTGCCTCTTTCAAACCAGCGACCGTTGTGGGGGTCGGTTGAGGCACGGGCTTCGGTTCAGTCGCCTTCGACGAGCCGGAGGAGGACAGAACTCCCCGCAACGAATTCATCAACTCTTGTCGGGCACGGCTGGTGGCGTTCTGCGGGAAGACGCTGTCGAAGGCCGCATTGACCGCAGCCCCGACGAGCACGGCGAGCGCCACGATGTAGAGCCACAACAGCACGGCGATAGGCGCAGCCAGCGGTCCGTAGATCGATGAAGACTCCGTCGCTGTGACGGTCAGCACCCAACGCAAGATGTAGGAACCGATGATCCAGGCGATCATCGAGAACGTGGCGCCGGGCAGGTTGAAACTCCAACTCGTGCGAACCGGAACGGACACGTGATAGAGCGTCGCGAGGAAGCAGATGCACAACACGATGATGATCGGCCAGTAGAAGGACGCGAGCCAATCGATCCGCTCGGGGATGTACTCGTGGACCAACGTCGGGCCTGCCACGACCAGGGGGATCGTGATGATGCCGACCAAGAGGCCCAGGACGTAGAGCGAGAAGGACAATGCCCGGGTCCGGATGATGCCGCGATGCCCGCCCAGACCATGCATGATCGTGATGGTGTCGACGAAGACGTTCAGGGCTCGAGATCCGGACCACAGCGCGAGAATGAAGCCGATGGAGATCACGTCATATCGGCCGCCGGACAAAACGTCATCGATCGTCGGCTCGATGACGCTGCGGACGGCGCTGTCGGTCAGCGCACGGCCGGCGAGGTCGAGCACCGCCGACCTGGTGTCGGCGACCTGAGCTTCCGGGAACTGATCGGTGAAGTATCCGATCGAGCCAGCGAGGGCGAAGATCAGGGGTGGCATGGACAGGATCGCGAAGTACGCACCCTCGGCAGCAAGACCGGTCACTCGGTATCGCATACAGGAACCGAAGGTCGCCACGATCAAACGCCAAATCAACGCCCGAACTCTTGCGATCAAAGAACGCTCGACCGGCTCAGGCATGAGTCAACGGTAGTCGCAAGGATCGCCACATCAATGCAGGTCCGGCGAGCCAGCGAAATCTGTTCCACGCGGCGGTCAATGTCGCGGATGGGCATTGGGATGCGACAGACTCTCACCCAAGGCGACCCACCCGGTCGCGCAATCACTTGAAGGGAACCGCATTCATGCGTAAGTACGCCGTTGAGTTCATCGGCACGTTCTTCTTGGTGTTGACGGTCGTGTGTGCGGTCAATACCAATCCAGCGCTCGCACCCCTCGGCATCGGTGCCGTGCTGATGACGATGATCTACGCCGGAGGACACGTCTCGGGCGCCCACTACAACCCCGCCGTCTCGGTCGCGGCCTATGTTCGTGGCCGCCTACCTGCCTCCGAGCTCGCGCCGTACATGGGCGCACAACTCCTCGGCGCGGCCGTTGCCGGCCTGATCGGTGGACGGTTCCTCGTCGAGACGACGGTCAACGACACCTACACCGGCAAGGCGCTCGGGATCGCGCTGGTTGCCGAGTTCCTGTTCACCTTCGCGCTCGCCTGGGTGGTGCTCAACGTTGCCACCTCACGCGACCACGAGGGCAACGGTTTCTACGGTCTCGCCATCGGCTTCACCGTGATGGCCGGTGCGATCGCGGTGGGCAGCCTCAGCGGCGGTGCCTTCAACCCGGCCGTCGGCTTCGGAGCCAGCGTCGCGGGTATGTTCGCCTGGGCCAACATCTGGATCTACATCGTTGCGCCGGTTCTGGGTGGCGCCGCGGCAGGATTCGCCTTCAAGGCGATCAACCCCGAGGACGTCTAGCGTCGAGATCTAGGTGAGTTCGAGGCCCGGGTATAGCGGGTTCTTGTCCAGCATCTCGGCGCTTGCCGCCTTCACTCGCTCGGCCACCCCGTCGGCCAACGTGTAGGTCGCCTTCGAGGGCGCACCGGCCTTGTTGACGCCCGGTTGGGTGTTGCTCAGGACGTCCACCATGAGTTCGGCCACTCGATCGAACTCGTCGTGTCCGAAGCCGCGGGTCGTCAGCGCCGGCGTACCGATCCGAATGCCGGAGGTGTACCAGGCGCCATTGGGATCGGCCGGGACCGAATTCCGGTTGGTGACGATGCCGGCGTCGAGCAGGGCGAATTCCGCCTGCCGTCCGGTCAGGCCGAAGGCCGTCACGTCGACGAGCACGATGTGGTTGTCCGTCCCTCCGGTCACCAAGGTGGCACCCCGCGACAAGAACCCGTCGGCGAGTGACTTGGCGTTGTCGGCGATGTTCTGAGCGTAGGTCTGGAAGGCCGGCTGCCGAGCCTCCGCCAGGGCCACCGCCTTGGCCGCCATCATGTGCGAGAGCGGCCCGCCGAGCACCATGGGACACCCACGATCCACCGACGGAGCGAACTCTTCGGTAGCCAGGACCATGCCACCGCGTGGTCCGCGCAGCGACTTGTGGGTCGTCGTCGTGACAACGTGGGCGTGCGGCACCGGGTCCTCATCGCCGGTGAACACCTTGCCGGCCACGAGGCCCGCAAAATGGGCCATGTCGACCATCAGCGTGGCGCCGACCTCGTCGGCGATCTCGCGCATCTTCGCGAAGTTCACCCGTCGCGGGTAGGCGGAATACCCCGCCACCAAAATCAGCGGGCGGAACTCTCGGGCCTTCTCCGCCACCTTGTCGTAGTCGAGGAACCCGGTCTCGGGATCGGTGCCGTACTGCTGCTGGTGGAACATCTTCCCGCTGATGTTCGGGCGGAAACCGTGGGTGAGGTGACCACCCGCGTCCAGCGCCATACCGAGCAGTCGTTGGTTTCCGAGCTCGCCTCGCACGCTCTCCCAATCGGCCTCGCTCAACTCGTTGACGTTCTTTGCGCCCAGCCGCTCCAGTGCCGGGCTCTCGACGCGGTGCGCAAGGATCGACCAGAAGGCGACCAGGTTGGCGTCGATCCCCGAGTGCGGCTGGACATAGGCGTACGGCGCGCCGAAGAGTTCGCGCGCATGCTCGGCCGCGACCGACTCCACGGTGTCGACGTTCTGGCATCCGGCATAGAAGCGATGGCCGATCGTGCCCTCGGCGTACTTGTCGCTGAACCAGGTCCCCATCGTGAGCAGAACAGCCGGTGAGGCGTAGTTCTCGGAGGCGATGAGTTTCAGCGAACCTCGCTGATCGATGAGCTCCTGGCGGGTAGCCGCAGCAATCCGGGGCTCGATGCCTTCGATCACCTCCAGGGCCTGCCGATAGGAGCTGCTGATCTTGGCGGCGTCGATCGCGTCAGTCATGCGAGAAGATTAGTGCATACCAAATGCTGGACACATATCTCACTGCATGAGATTTCAAGTTGTGGACATGTCGTCCGCTCAGTGAGACTAACCGCATGATCTCAGCTGCGACGCAGGCTCATCTCGTGGTTCGCCGCCACGTGGACTATGGCCGCACGCGCAGCATGATGTGTTGGCATCGCTGACCGAATTGCCCAGGCATGACGGACACCGCTCAATGTTCAATCCAGGTGTTCGAGGGCAAAGCCCAGACAATCTCAGTCCCGGGCGCCGGTCGCAGGCCAACCCGACTGCCTCAATGATGCGGCATCGGAGCCCCGCGAATCGAGCGTCACCCACGTTAGGAACCTCCTAGGTGAACGACTCACCCGCAGGCCCACCACCACGCAAGGCGTCGACCCGACCCAAGCGGGGCGAAGGCCAATGGGCCCTCGGCTACCGCGAGCCGCTGAACCCCAACGAGCAGTTCAAGAAGGACGACGGTCCGCTCAACGTGCGTGGTCGCATCGAGAACATCTACGCGCACCGCGGCTTCTCCTCGATCGACCCCAACGACCTCCGTGGCCGGATGCGCTGGTGGGGTCTCTACACCCAGCGTGCGCCCGGGTTCGATGGCGGCAAGACGGCGACCCTGGAGCCCTGGGAACTCGATGACGAGTACTTCATGCTCCGCATCCGGACCGACGGCAAGATCCTTGGAGTCGAGCAACTCGCGGCCCTCGGGGAGGTTTCGACGACGTACGCCCGAAACACCGCCGACGTCACCGACCGCAACAACATCCAGTTGCACTGGATCCGGGTCGAGGACGTGCCTGCTATCTGGGACCGGCTCGAAGGAGTCGGACTCGACACCCAGGAGGCGTGCGGTGATTCCCCCCGTCCGTTCCTCGGCTCCCCCGTTGCCGGTATCGCCAAGGACGAGATCATCGACGGCTCGGAAGCCCTGGCCGAGATCAAGCGGCGTTTCATCGGGAATCCCGACTTCGCCAACCTGCCTCGCAAGTTCAAGACCGCGCTGACCGGCCACCCGAGCCACGATGTCGCACCCGAGGTCAACGATGTGTCGTTCGTCGGCACCGTGCACGCGGAACACGGGCCGGGCTTCGATCTGTGGGTCGGTGGCGGTCTCTCGACCAACCCGATGTTGGCGCAGAAGTTGGGCGTCTGGATCCCGATCGATGAGGTCGCCGACGCCTGGGAGGGCGTGGCCTCGATCTTCCGCGACTACGGCTACCGCCGACTGCGCTCCCGTGCGCGGCTGAAGTTCCTCGTGGCCGACTGGGGGGTGGAGAAGTTCCGCGAGGTGCTCGAGACGGAGTACCTCAAGCGCACGCTGGTGGACTGCCCCTCTCCCTCCGTGCCGGCCCGTCAGGGTGATCACATCGGCGTGCACGAGCAGAAGGACGGGCGCTTCTACGTCGGCGCGGCCCCGATCGTGGGACGCGTCGACGGTGCCGTGCTCTCCGGCCTGGCCCAGCTGGTCGAGGACTTCGGTGCTGACGGCGTGCGGCTCACGGCGTACCAGAAACTGGTCGTGCTCGGCGTCGAGGCCGCGGATGTCGACGCGGTCACCGCTCGGTTGGAGACGATCGGGCTCACGGCCTTTCCTTCCAACTGGCGCCGCAACACGATGGCCTGCACCGGCATCGAGTTCTGCAAACTCGCCATCGTTGACACCAAGGACCGGGCCAAGGCGTTGGTCGGGGAACTGGAAGAGCGCTTCCCTGATCTAGACGTGCCGATCAGCGTCAACGTCAACGGTTGCCCCAACGCCTGCGCCCGCACCCAGGTCGCCGACATCGGCCTCAAGGGCCAGTTGGTGCTGGATGCCGACGGCAATCAGGTGGAAGGTTTCCAGGTCCACCTCGGTGGCGCGTTGGCACTCGGCGCGAACTTCGGGCGCAAATTGCGGGCCCACAAGGTCACCAGTGCCGACTTGGACGACTACATCACCTCGGTCGTCTCGTCGTACCTCGACGATCGTGAAGAGGACGAGTCTTTCGCGACCTGGGTTGCCCGGGCCGAGGAGTCTCTGCTGCGCGCCGAACCGACTCCGGTGGGTGTCTGAGCGTGTCTGAGCGTGCGGTCCCCTTCCACTGCCCCTACTGCGGGGACGAGGATCTGCGCCCTCATGTGGCCACCGACGGCACCTCCGCACCTGGCACCTGGGAATGCCGAGCATGCCTCCGAGCCTTCTCCCTCAAGATGCTCGGGCTGACCCGCCCGCTTGCGTCCCGAACCGGGAGGGATGACTCATGAGCGCCACCACCGCGGCGGCCCGAGAGTTCCGCGGCACACACACCGCGGATCGCACTCCGGAGGAACTGCGCGAACTCGTCTCGCACGTCGGCGCTGAACTGGAGCTGGCACCGGCCGAGAACATCATCGAGTGGGCGGTCGCGACCTTCGGTGATCGGTTCTGCATCACGTCGTCGATGGGTGACGCTGTGCTCGCCCACCTGGCGTCGAAAGTCGCCCCGGGGATCGACGTCGTCTTCCTCGACACGGGCTATCACTTCGCCGAGACGATCGGCACCGCCGATGCCGTCGGTGCGACCATGCCGGTCAACCTGATCACGATCACCCCGATCCAGACGGTGGCCGAGCAGGACACGGCATACGGCCCCGATCTCTACAAGACCGATCCCGATCTGTGCTGTGCCCTACGCAAGGTGAAGCCCCTGGCCGACGGTTTGGCGGGGTACGACGCCTGGGCAACGGGCTTGCGTCGGGCCGAGACCCACAACCGAGTCATCGCGCCCGTCGTGGGATGGGACGCCCGCAAGGGCAAGGTCAAGGTCTCGCCCCTGGCCCGATGGACCGACGAACAGGTCGAGGAGTACGTCGTCAAGCACGGTGTCCTCGTGAACCCATTGGTCTACGACGGCTATCCCTCAATCGGGTGCTGGCCGTGCACCCGCCGGGTCGCCCCGGGTGAGGATGCGCGCAGCGGCCGCTGGGCCGGCACCTCCAAGACCGAATGCGGGATCCACTCATGACCGTACGAATTTCACCCCACCTCATTGAAGGGAGGCAGCAACTGATGGCTGCTCCTGCTCTGATAGCGCTCGCCCACGGCAGCAAGGATCGACGTTCCGCAGCGATGATCACGGATCTGGTCGCAGAAGTGCGGTCGCAACGTCCGGACCTGCGCATCGAGAAGGCCTTTCTCGACCTCTCCAAGCCGAACTTCGACACGGTGGTCGATCGACTGGTCCGCGCCGGATTCGACGAGATCGTCGTAGTTCCACTCCTCCTGAGTGACGCCTTCCACGCCCGTGTCGATGTGCCTGCTGCCGTCGCCGCGGCGAGCGAACGCCACCCCGATGTGCTGATTCGGGCGAGCCGAATCCTCGGACTCGAGCCGTGCTTCTTGGAAGTCCTCGACCAACGGATGCGCGAATCGTTGAGCGTGGCACGAGTGCGGGAGCTCGATGCCTTGGTGCTCGCAGCAGCCGGGTCGAGTGACATGTTGGCCAACCAGGCGGTCGCCAGACTGGCTCGGGTGTGGTCAACCCGGCACAAGTTGCCGGTCACCGCGGCGTACGCCTCGAGCGCACCACCCGCCACGGGTGAGGCCGTCCGCGCATTCCGCGCTGAGGGTCGTCGCCACATTGCCGTGGCCTCGCTCTTCCTAGCGCCCGGCTTCCTCCCCGATCGGGCTGCGGAACTGGCAATGGAGGCAGGGGCCGTGGCCGTCTCGCAGCCGCTCGGAGCGCACCCCGAAGTCGCGCGGACGATCCTGGCGAGATACGCCGTAGGTGCAGTGGAGCTAGTCCCCGTCTAACCTGACCAGTTGCACGAGTCGTTGACGACCACTGCTACGCAATTTCCGTAGCGTCGCCAGGTTCCAGCACGATGCCCTGGCAGTCCGGAGCCACTTCGGCAAGCGCTTCGAGGAACTCGTCGCCGGGGCGGTCCATCCAGCCGCGCGGAAGTTCACGGAGCAGTGGCGTGTGCAGGGTGCCCCAATGAACAGGTATGGCGAATCGGGCTCCCACCCGAGCACACGCTTCGGCCGCCTGTGCGGGTCCCATATGTCCAACCGGGAGCCGCACTCCCCACCCACCGACAGGTACGAGTGCCACGTCGATCGGCCGTCCGGCCAGGTTGGGTAGGTCGGCCATCTCGTCGTAGAGGCCCGTGTCGCCGGCGACCCAGACAGCCATCGAGGCTGTCTTCACGATGTGGCCGTTGGCAGTGCTCGGCCGACTCGGTAGCGGTCGCGTCTGATGGTCCGCCTTCACCAGTCGGACCCGGACCTCCTCACCGCTGCCCTCGCGGTCCGGAACGTCGTACCACTCATCGGTGCCTAGGCCCGTGCCGCCGGCGATCCCCCTGGTTCGCAGCCAGGCGGCGTTGTCGGGAGCCGTCAGCATGGGAATGTCCCCCAGCAGTCTCAACGACCGCATCTCCACGTGGTCGTAGTGCATGTGCGAGATGAGTACGGCGTCCGGATCTCGCCACAGCTCTCGATCGGGCATCGGGTAGCGACGGCGCAGCGCGCCGTTATGCCGGCTCAGCAGGGGATCAGCCAGAAGTCGTACGCCGCCGAGGTCGATCACGACCGACGCATGTCCGAGCCAGGTGATCTTCATGGTTGCCCGCTCGTCTTCACCAGGCTGCGGAGCAAGGTTTCGAGTTCACGAGCAGGGTCGAGGGTGACTCCGCCGTGCACGGGGCCTGGCTGCAGCACCGTGCTGCGCGGCGCCTTGAGCATCCCGAACCGGTGCCCTAGAGGTTCCATGTCCGCGCTCCCCGACCCGTCGTCACGCTCATCTCCGCGGCACACCGAATCCGCGAATTGGAGCGCCGATTCAATCTGGGCAAGGTCCAGCCCAGAATCCAGCGCAAGCAGCCGGGACGGATCCAGCTGCCAGTCAAGCCCGAGGAACTGCGCCTCCTCGCAATAGAGCACGACACCAACATTGACGAACTCCTCCCGATCGGCACGCGGGACGCAGCGCAGCACGACGTACTGATAGGCCAACTGATCGATATTCTTCGCGGTCATTGTCCACCGCCCGGGAGCCAGGTGCGCGTGCTGAGCCGCGCAGTCAACGCTGTGACGTAGGCCGCGCGCAGGTCGTCGGGTGTCTCGGCACCTGGCACGGGAGACAGCCAATCAGACGGCACCTGGGCAACGACCTCTGCCAGCACGTCGGCAGTCAGGATCTTTGACGCGGCAGCATCAACCTCGCGCAAGACGGGCGCTGACCGGTCAATGACGCCAGCAAAGACGTGACCAGTCTGGTCCCACGGCTGCCTGGCGAACCGAACCGGATCCGTGACACCAGCTTGCCAACCGTGGTGGAAGTACAACGAGGCACCGTGATCGATCAGCCAGAGGTCGCCATGCCATTGGAGGAGGTTGGGATTGCGCCACGTGCGGTCGACGTTCGCTGTGAACGCGTCCAACCACACCACTCGGGCACCCTCCTCATCAGACACTTCGAGCGTCTCATGACCAAACGAACCCGGCAGGAAGTCAACGCCGAGGTTCAGTCCGATACTGGCCCGCAGGAGGTCTTGCACCTCCTCGTCGGCTTCATACCGGGCGATGTCCGCGACCAGGTCCAGGACAACCAGACGCGGCGTGCGCAGCCCGAGCCGGAGGGCCAACTCCGAGACGATCACCTCTGCCGCGAGGACACGCACGCCCTGGCCCGCGCCGCGGAACTTGCAGACATACATCCCCAGATCGTCGGCTTCGACCAGGCCTGGCAGGCTGCCGCCTTCGCGCAGGGGGGTCGCGTAGCGGGTAACCCGCACGGTCGGGATCACGCGATCGACACTTCCTCTGCCAATCGACGCCTCTCCACCTCGACGTCGAAGTCGGCCTCGGGCCACTGCGGATCGAGTTCGAGCAACGTCTCCAGGAGCAACGTGCCGACGGCGTAGTTGCGGAACCACTTCTTGTCGGCGGGAATCACGTGCCAGGGCGCGATCTCTGTGTTCGTTCTCTCGATGGCCACCTCATAGGCCTCGCGGTACGTCGGCCAGAAAGCGCGCTCGTCGATGTCTCCGGGATTGAACTTCCAATGCTTGGTCGGATCGTCGAGCCGGGCCTCCAGTCGAACCTTCTGCTCGGCCGCCGAAATGTGCAACATGCACTTGATGATCGCGGTGCCGCTCTCGACCAATTCCGCCTCGAACTCGTTGATCGCGGCGTAGCGCCGCTCAAGTTCTGGTTCGTCGGCCCAGCCATGAACCTTGTGGATCAGCACGTCCTCGTAGTGCGACCGATCAAAGACGCCGATCTGGCCGGCGAGCGGCAGGGCGTTGCGGATTCGCCAGAGGAAGTCGTGCTTCTTCTCCTCGTCGGTCGGGGCTTTGAAGGACGTGATCCGGACTCCCTGGGGGTCGACCAGGCCCACCGTGTGGCGCAGGACCCCACCCTTGCCGGACGTGTCCATCCCCTGCAGGACCAGCAGCACCCGCCGTTCGGAACCGGCAGTCCTCTCCGCGAACAGACGCTCCTGCAGATCCGCCAGGTCCGGGCCGAGGGCAGCCAGTGCGGCTTCGCCGTCAGCCTTATTCCCCGAGAAGCCGGGTGCGGCATCGGTCTCGATCGCGGACAGATCGACCGGTCCGATGCGGAACGTGCAATGCCTCATGGATCGCTGCGGGGCTCATGTCGGCATTCTGGCCTATACGGAGTGGAACTCCATCTCATCATCCGTGTCCGTTGCGTCTCGTGCCGCACGGCTCAACTCCTCGCGCACGATGTGGGCGGCCAGCCCCGGCGAGTGACCCTTTCGGGCGAGCAGACCGATCAGCCGCCGAGTGGCCGTCGCCCGATCAACTCTGGCCAGGGATGGAAGCTTCTTGCGCACCAACTCGCGGGCCGAGGTCTCCTCGTCGTCGGAATCGACCTCTTCGAGCGCCACCTGTGCGACCTCGTCGGCAACGCCCTTGCGACGCAACTCCTGGGCCAGCACCCGTCGCGTGAGGCCACGCGTGGACTGTCGACTGGAGACCCACAAGCGCGAGAACGCCAGGTCGTCGATCAGGCCAACCTCCTCAAAACGATCCAGCAGGCGCTTTGCCAAGTCCGCAGGCACATTCTTGGAGGCCAACTTGGCGGCCAGCTCATTCCTGGTGCGCGCTCGACCGGTCAACTGGTCGAAGAGGATCTTGCGAGCAACCGCCTCTTGGTCGGCCTCGGGAAGGAGTTCCTCCGCCGGAGGGCTAGAAGTCTTCGACACCGGAAGGGTCCGCGACGCTCAGATCCGCTTCGGCATCGACCTGCGGACCAACTCCCAACTTCTCCAGGATCTTCTTCTCCAACTCGTTGGCCAGGTCGGGGTTGTCCTTGAGGAAACTACGAGCGTTCTCCTTGCCCTGTCCGAGTTGATCGCCTTCGTAGGTGTACCAGGCGCCGGCCTTGCGAACCAGTCCCGCCTCGACGCCCACATCGATCAGCCCGCCCTCGCGGCTGATGCCAAGGCCGTACATGATGTCGAACTCGGCCTGCTTGAACGGCGGGGCGACCTTGTTCTTCACGACCTTGACCCGGGTCCGGTTGCCGACCATGTCGGTGCCGTCCTTGAGCGTCTCGATCCGGCGAACGTCGAGTCGCACCGACGAATAGAACTTCAGTGCTCGTCCACCGGTGGTCGTTTCGGGGCTGCCGAACATCACGCCGATCTTCTCGCGCAACTGGTTGATGAAGATGCAGGTCGTGTTGGAGTTGTGAAGGGCACCAGTCATCTTGCGCAGCGCCTGGCTCATCAGTCGGGCCTGGAGACCCATATGGCTGTCGCCCATCTCGCCCTCGATCTCCGCGCGCGGCACCAGGGCCGCAACCGAGTCGATCACGATCAGGTCGAGAGCACCCGAGCGCACCAGCATGTCGGCGATCTCGAGTGCCTGCTCACCGGAATCGGGCTGAGACACGAGCAACGCGTCGGTGTCGACTCCCAGTGCCTTGGCGTATTCGGGATCAAGGGCATGCTCGGCGTCGATGAAGGCGACGATGCCGCCCGCCGCCTGAGCATTGGCAACCGAATGCAGTGCCACGGTCGTCTTGCCCGAGGACTCGGGTCCGTAGATCTCGACGACTCGTCCACGCGGGAGGCCACCGATTCCAAGAGCCACATCCAGCGAGATGGCGCCGGTCGGGATGACCTCGAGTGGCGCCCGAGTCTCGTCGCCGAGCCGCATGACCGAGCCCTTGCCGAACTGGCGCTCGATGTTGGCCAGTGCGGAGTCGAGTGCCTTATCGCGATCGCTCATTGTGTAGTCCCATCCAAGTCTGTGTCGGTATCAGTCGTTGCTCAGCGGCCCGATGGAATGACTCTGTCTGGGCCGCTTCGACGACGCTAGACCCGACCACCGACAGACCCGGTGACCTGCACCTGCGGACTGTGGAGAACTCGACCCTCACGCCTTCTGTGCACCCAATCTAGGACGAACACGTGTTCGAGTGAAGCGACACGCCGAGACGGATCGGCGAAATGACTAGGCGGGGAGATGAACGACGAATCGACAGCCCAATGAGGCGTTGGCGACGTCCACTCGACCGCGGTGCGCTTCCACGATCCCCTTCACGATCGCCAGCCCCAGCCCCGCGCCCGCTCCAGCGCTACCCATGTCCGGGGTTCGCGCCGGGCTCCCCTGCCAGGCGACGTCGAAGACCCGCTGCATGTCGTCGGGGGACAGTCCGCCGCAACCGTCGGTGACCGAGAGTTCCACACCACCCGGAACCGCCTGACCGTTGACCTGCACGACACCCTCGGCGGGTGTGTGCCGGATGGCGTTCATCAGCAGATTCGACACCACCCGCGACAACTCGCCCGGGTCCGCGTTGACCAGAATGCCCTCGTCGACGCGCCCACCGAGACTCACCTGGCTAGCCCTGCGCCACCGGATCGGCGCCGGCGATCGCTTCACTCACGATGTCGCCGAGGGCCACCGGTTGCATCGAGAGTCGCAGGACCCCCGCATGGATCCTGGACAGTTCGAAGAGGTCGTCGACCATCCGGACCATCCGATCCACCTCCGCGCGGATCTGCTGGTGGTATCGCGCCGGATCCTCCGCGATGCCGTCCTCCAGTGCTTCGGTCATCGCCCGCAGCCCGGCCAACGGCGTACGCAGATCGTGCGACACCCACGAGACCAACTCGCGGCGCGATTCCTCCAGACGCACCTCACGCTCGCGGGACTCGCGCAACCGGACGCTGGTGCGGGTCAATTCGTCCGCCAGTTCTTGAAGTTCGACGGGACCCCGGGCCGCCGAGACGAACTCACCTGAGTCACCGAATCGACGGGCGTCCTCTCGCATCGAACGCGACCAGCGCACGAACGCACTGCCCACCACCACGGCGACCAGGAGCGCGACCACGCTGGCCACCACCGAAACGAGGAGTACGACGCCGAAGTCATGGTCGGACAGGAACATCGCTCGCGCGGTGCCGACGAAACCGGCGACCACAGAGACCACCGCGACGCCGGCGACGGTGACCGTCAACACCAGGATCGACCGACGCCGCAACAGCCAGGCGATCGCCAAGCCACAGAGCCCGGCCACCGCCGACCAGGATGCCGTGATGGCGATGATCGCGAGTTGATCCCTCGTCACGCGTGCCTACTCTCATCGGTTTCCCATCGGTATCCGACGCCCCACACCGTCACCAATCGAACGGGATGGGTCGGGTCCTTCTCCACCTTCTCCCGCAGCCGGCGTACGTGCACAGTCACCGTTGACTGATCACCGAACGACCATCCCCAGACCTGTTGGAGCAACTCATCTCGGGAGTACGCCGTCCCGGGGTTGGCAACGAGGAACCGCAACAGGTCGAACTCACGGCCGGTCAGGGCGAGGGGCACATCCGCGAGCAGGGCCTCATGCCGGTCGCTGTCCACCACCAGATCGCCGTCCTCGAACCTGCCCGAAAGCGGTTTGTCGCCGTCTCCAGCCCGACGAAGTACGGAGTCGACCCGCAGCACGAGTTCGCGAGGGCTGAACGGCTTGGTGAGGTAGTCGTCAGCACCCAATTCCAACCCGATGACTCGATCGGTCTCGGAGCCGAGTGCGGTCAGCATGATGATGGGGACCTGTGTGGTGGTCCGGAGCCGACGGCACACCTCCAGTCCGTCGATGCCGGGCATCATCAGGTCCAGCACGATCAGGTCCGATGGCAGGTCACGCATCGCCGCTAGGGCCGCCTCACCGTCTGCGGCCTCGGTCACGTCATGCTTGGCGGCGCGGAGGTAGGAGACCACGACCTCGCGAACGGTTGGGTCGTCGTCAACGACCAGGACGCGTGCCATCGATCTTCACCTTCCTCGACTTCGCCGAGCTCGCCAGGCAGCTCCCGCCCAACGTTAGTGCGCCCAGCGACCAGCCAACCGATCCAATAGTTGCGATCCAGCAGCGTCGGGTTGTCAGCCTTGGCGCCGAAACGGCCCAGGACGGGGATCGCGATCAGCGTTGCCGAGCCGAAGACCACCAGAGTCACCACCGCGGGCACCGTGAACCTGTCGGGCAGGAAGGAGGCGCCCAGCAAACAGAGTGCCGATCACGAGCGGGGCCAAGAACCGCGTCATGCAGCAGCACCCCGCCGGCCAGCCAGGTTCCGACGGCGACCAGATCCTCCGTGCGCTGCAGCAGCAGGTAGCCGCCGTAAGTTCCGATCCCGAGCCCGACTACGCCCAGTCCCCATTGAATTCGCTTCATGCCAACACTTCGAGACGAGTGACCCATTTGGTTTGGAGTACGCCGGGTCGATTCGGCGCGATCAGTCGGCACGGGGCGCCGTGATCGAGAGCCAATGGCTGACCGGACAGTCCGGTTGCCAGCAGACTCAGCGGGTTGTCGGCGAAATTTCCGGGCAACTCGATCACCTTGAACGGCCCGCTCTCTTGCAAGGACACCACGCGAACCGCACTCCCCTGTGGTGCGTCGACCAGGTCCAGCAGCGTGCGAACCCGCACGCCCGTCCAATCACCGCTGGCGCTCCAACCCTCAACACAGGCGATCGGCAAGGTCTCGGTGTGTTCGGACATCGCCATCAGTTCCTGCTGGGTCAGACTCACCGCCTCGTCGCCGTTGGCGATCGTGAGACGGTACGCCGCGCTGGTCGCAGTCGCCGTCACCCCGGCCGCTCGAGCGGTCTTGTTGATCGGGATGCCACCCGGTCCGTCACCGGAGCGGGTGGCCAAGACCGAGATCCTGCGCAGTGCCGGCACCGTGCTTCCGGCCGTCGCCACGACGGCAATACCCGCCGCGACCCAGGTCGTCCGCAGCAGGCCGCGGCGACTCAAGGCGTGCTCGTCCCGGGCTGGGTCGAGGGCCGCAGGGTCATCGAGGGTTGCAGGTCATCGAGGGTGCGGGTCATCATCGGACGGCTCCACCGCCCGGCCGTCAACCGGCATGCCCAAGGCCGCACGAATGACGGGCAACTTGACTGCGATGTGCACGACCAGCGCACCGATCGCCACCCAGGCCATCGCGTAGTGGGTCGCTCGGAAGGAAAAACTCCACGGATACCACTGGGCCGAGTTGGACAACCCCGAGGCGAGTTGGAAGATCGCCGCTGCGACGAGAACCGCGATGGACAGCCGCTCAGCCGCGTGGATCAGCAACTCGCGACGCTCGCGCGGAAATCGCGCGAAGAGCTTCGGAAACACCGTCCACAACTTCACCAGGAGCAATGGGACGGCGGCCGTTCCGGCGATCATGTGCAGCCCCTGGGTCACTCGGTAGGCCCAGAACGGCCGACTGGGGAAGCGCAGACCGAACCAGAGGGCAGGTTCGTGGGCCGCATGACTGATCAGGCCCGTCACGAAGGCGACCCCGAAGCACACCCCCAACCACAGGCCGACCCGGGCCGCGACCTCCGGACTGCGCAGTCGGGTGCTGAAGTCGTCCTCGGTCGGGATCTTGATGGCGGGTCTCATCAGGCGGCGACCTCGAGCACACCGAACCAACGGTCGGCGTGCCGGTGGACCTGCGGCGGGCGGAAGCCGGCCTCGGACGCGACGTACCCGATCATGTCGACGCCGACAGTGGCCCACGGGAAGGGTTCGCTCAGGGCGCCGTCGGTCTTCAGGCGGACCGAGCCGGTCCGCACTCCCGTGCCGGGAATGGCCAGATCCACGACCGCGCGACCGCCAGCGGCCAGCACTTCACGCAAACGCCGGAGCAGCGCGATGGGGTCTCCCCCGATGCCGATGTTGCCGTCGGCAAGCAGTGCGGTCTCCCATCGTCCCTCGGCCGGGATCCGGTCGAAGACATCTCGCAGCAGCGCGGCAGCGCCGCGCTCGCGGGTCTGGAACACCGCCTCGGGCACGACATCGATGCCGAGGACGACCTGCCCCTGGGTCGCCAGCAACTCAGCCATCCGCCCGGGACCGCAGCCGATGTCGAGCGTGGAGCCCTGGCAATGGGCCAGCACGGCGCGATCCGAGGCGTCGGCCAACCCACTCCAGGCGTCGACCGGACGGGCGGCGTCATCGAGGCCGATCCACGAACTACCCCGGCCACGAAACGCCGAGGTGAACGCCTGCTCGATCTTGGCGGCACTCATCTCCGTTGGAGTCATGCCCGGGCGCCCTTCCGATGGCGTGACCAGGCGCGAGAGAAGGCGCCGGTTGTCAGGCTGGCGACGGCGTCAGCATCTGCGAGCGTGTCGACGTCGCGCAGGATCGTGCTGGTTCCCACGCTCAACCCGGCCGAGCGAAGTGCCGCGTGGGTGTCACGGTAGGTGTCGGGCGTCGACATCGGCACACCCCGCAGGACATCGCCGCTCGCCGGGTTCCTGAGCGCGAGCGCCCACCAACCTCCATCCTCGGCCGGAGCCAGCACCGCGTCGTTGGCCGTCAGTCCGGCGACCACGTCCTCCAGGTCACCAGTCGTCGCCTGAGGCGTGTCCATCCCGACCTGAACGACCGGGCCAGGCACGGCCGCATGGGCATTGGCCAACCGTTCAGGGAATGAAACTCCGATCTGGGCGAAGATCGTCCACGTGGCGAGTCGTTCGGCCAGTTCGAGTCCGCGGACGGCGTTGGCCAACTGGCCGTCGAGGGCGAGGAAGCAGCGACCGGGCGCGTACGCCGCGCAGGCGTCGATCGTGTCCAGCAGAGAGGCAGCGGCCAACTCTGCGGCCACGTCCATTCCGATCTCACGGCCCAACCTGGTCTTGACGCGACCAGCGATCGGGGCCTTGGCCATCACCAACACGTGGGCCCGGTCATTCAGTTGGGCCCGGTCATTCACGTGGCCCCAGTCATCTTCTGGGCTCACGCGATCACCCGCCAGAAGTCGTGGGCGGTCTTGACGGTGCCCGTGACCGAGCCGGACACCTTGGAGCGGGTGCCCGCTGCCCGAGGGCCGTAGGACACGTCGTGCTCCGAGAGTCGCCAGCCCGCCTTGGTCGCGCGCTGGAGGAGTTCCACGGGATAGCCGAAGCGGCGGTCCTCGATGCCGAGGGCCAGCAGGTCCTCGCGGCGACAGACCCGCATCGGCGCGATGTCGTTCACGCGTCATCGCGATCCGGCGTCGCAGCCAGGCCACGATCAGCGCGTTGCCGGCCCGTGCATGCCAGGGCCAGGTGCCGGCTGAGGTGGGTCGCCGCCGACCGACCGCCATCTCGGCGTCCCCGCGGCGTACGACTTCCAGCATGGGCAGCAGGTCGTCCAGGTCGAAACTTCCGTCGCCATCCGCGACGGCGACGTACTCCGCTGTGGCGGCCACGACTCCGGCATGAACCGCCGCGCCATATCCTGCGCGCGACTCGCCGACGACCGTGGCCCCATGGGCTCGGGCAACCTCCGCGGTGTCGTCCGTGGAGCCGTTGTCGACGACGATCACCCGGATTCCTGCGGGCACCGAAGCCAACAGCGAGGGCAGGGCTGGTCCTTCGTTTCGACACGGGAGAATCAGGTCGCAGTCCATATCGATCACGCTACGGATGTACCCACACCAGTTGGTGCGCAATCCCTTACGAGCCGGTGACGGGCACGCTGACCTTCCAGCTGCCCCTCCGCCGATGGCACCTACGATCGACACATGGCGTCCCTTTCCCCCGCGACGCGGCACGTCACGGGGCATCGGCGCCTGGATCGGGCTCAGCGTTGCCGTGGTGCTGATGGGTGTCGCGATGGTGATCCCGAAGTTGTTCGGCTGGGACGTGCACGTCCGCTACTTCCCCCCGTTGCATGCCGAGTGGGATCCCCGAGTCGGCGTCGGCACGATCCCGGCGATCGTGGTCGGGTGTGGTTGGGACGGTCTACGCCATTCGCGTTGTCGGAGCGTCTGAGTTGGCGCAAACTGCTGCTCACGACGTACGCCGTGGGACTGGCCTGGCTGTTCTCGCTCGCACTCGTGGACGGCACCGGCGGCCTGAGCAAGATCCTCCAGGACAGCTACGAATACCTCGACACGGCTCGGGCCATCACCGACATCCCCGCGATGCTGGAGGAATACGTCTCACGGATTCCCTACTCCGCGGAGCCGAACAACTGGCCGGTCCATCTGGCCGGGCATCCTCCCGGTGCGGTGCTGTTCTTCATCGGTCTGGTGCGGGTCGGGCTCGGCGGCGGGCTGGCGGCGGGCATCGTCGTCACCTGCCTCGCCGCGACCACGGCGTTGGCGGTGATGAGTCACGCTGCGCACGCTTGGCGCGGAGGTTGCGGCGCGTCGGGCCGCCCCCTTCCTGGTCTTCACGCCGGCGGCGATCTGGATGTCGGTCTCGGCCGATGCACTCTTCGCCGCCGTGGCGGCTTGGGGAATGGCGGCCCTCGCATTCGCCACCGTGAGAGCGCGCGACGGTCGGGCGAGTCTGCTGTGGTGCTGCCTGGCCGGGCTCTTGCTGGGGTACGCCGTGATGATGTCCTACGGTCTGCCGCTGCTGGGTCTGCTGGCGGTGGCGATTCTGATCGTGGGTGGGTCGTGGCGACCGCTCGTCCCCACGGCACTCGTTGCGCTTGCCGTAGTGCTGGTGTTTGCGGCCTACGGCTTCTACTACTGGGAGGCCCTCCCCGTCCTTCGGGAGCGCTATTGGGACGGTGTCGCCAGCAACCGGCCGCCGGAGTACTGGATGTGGGGCAATCTCGCCGCGCTCGCCTTCAGCGCCGGACCTCTGGCCTACGCCGGCCTCGGCAACCTCGCGCAGCGCCCGTCGTTCGAACCCCCTTCGTTGATCGAGTCTGTCGATACCACTCTCGAAGCGACCACTCTCGAAACCAAGGTCGTCACCTGGCTTGCCGCAGCAGGCGTTGCCATGGTCGTGGCCGCCGATCTGTCGCAGATGAGCCGAGCAGAGGTCGAGCGGATCTGGCTGCCGTTTGTGCCCTGGTTGTTGATCTCCTGCGCCCTGCTCCCAGAACGATGGCGACGTTGGGGCCTCGCCGGCCAGGTCGTCGACCGCACTGGTCGTGCAGCACCTGCTCTTCACGGGCTGGTAGGTCGCCGCTAGTCGCGCAGCGGTGCGGAGCGAAAGGCCGGCAGACCCACCTCGGGAAGGATCTCCGCCCTGAAGCCGAGTTCCGCGGCGGCTCGCTCCGGCGACGCGACGATGTGTCGGACATCGCCGAGGCGGTACTCCCCCGTGATCGTCGGCTCGAGCCCGCCCTGTGTGACGAGGCGTGCGACGTCCAGGATCGAGACGGGGACACCCGAGCAGACGTTGTACGCCGCGAACTCACGCCCCTCGTCGGCAACCAGCGCACGCATCGAAAGGACGTTCAGCCGGGCGACGTCGTCCACGTGCACGAAGTCGCGCATCTGGCCGCCGTCCTCGAACACGCGCGGCGCCTCGCCGCGTTCGAGGGCGGATCGGAAGATGGCGGCGACGCCGGAGTACGGCGTGTTCTTGGGCATCCCGGGGCCGTAGACGTTGTGATAGCGCAGCGCGATCACGGTGCCGGCCGCCTGCCGGGCCCAGGCCAACGCGTAGTGCTCCTGGGCGACCTTGCTCGCGGCGTAGGAACTCCGCGGGTCCAGCCGAGCGTCCTCGTCGACCAGTGCCCAACCGAGAGCGGCCCCGCAGATCGGGGCACGGATTCTCGAACTGCCCCGAGTCCAGGGCGGCCAGACGTTCGCACGCCGGGCGACTGTTCCCCGTGCTCCGGGCAGACGTACTTCCCCTCGCCGTAGACCACCATCGATGAGGCCAGCACCAGCTTGAGCGCGCCCCGGTCGGCCATCGCGGCCAACAGCGCGGCCGTGCCGAGGTCGTTGTGGGCGGCGTACGCCGGCAGGTCGGCCACCGTGACCCCCGCCCCGACCATCGCGGCCTGGTGGCAGACGACGTCGATGCCCTCGAGCAGGTCCGCCCAGGCGCCGGCGTCGCGGACGTCGACCTGGTGGGTGCCCTCGGGGGCCGTGGCAGCACCGTGGGCCTGAGGAAGCATCAGATCAACGCACGACGACCTCGTCGCCGGCCGCCTCCAGGGCACGGAGGATGGCGCCACCGATGAAACCCGCTGATCCGGTCAGCAGGACCCTCATGGGATCTCGTAGGTCAGGGTGAGGTCGTCGGCCCAGGATGAGCAGGTGCAGCCATCCGGGTCGGGCAGGCTCTCGATCACGCCGGCGAGGATCGTCTTGAGTCGATCGATGTTCCGGCCGAACATCGCGAACACCTCTTCCTGACCCACGCCTTCGCCACTTTCGGCGCCGGCATCCATGTCGGTCACCAGGGCGATCGCGGAGTAACACATCCGCATCTCGCGAGCCAGCACGGCTTCCGGATGGCCGGTCATGTTGACCAGCGTCCAGCCCTGGGCGGCGTACCACTGCGACTCGGCGCGGGTCGAGAACCGCGGACCTTCGATCACCACCATGGTGCCGCCGCGTTTGATCGATTCGTCTGCGTCGCTCAAGGCACGGATCAGGCGATGGCAATAGGGATCGCCGAACGGCACGTGCGTGCCGCCCGTCTCGACGAAGCTCTGGAGACGAGCCGTGGTGCGGTCGACGAGTTGATCCGGAACGACGAGATCGCCAGGCTCGACCTCCGAACGCAAGCCGCCGACCGCGCACGGCGCGACGACCTGACGCACGCCGAGCGAGCGCAGCGCCCAGAGGTTGGCGCGGTAGTTGATCGCATGCGGAGGGAACTCGTGGTCGGCGCCGTGGCGAGGCAAGAAGGCGACCGGCCGTCCCGCCACGGTGCCGATCGCAATGGGCGCCGACGGATCGCCGTACGGCGTCTCGACGCGTACCTCCCGGACCTCGGTCGAGGAACGAGTAGAAGCCGCTCCCGCCGATGACGGCGATCTCAACCCGCGTTGACTCTCCGGTGCTCACCCCCGAACTCTGCCAGGCAGCATCAGCGAATCCTCAACCAGCGGCGGCACCGTCACCGTTACGTAAGGGTGGTTCGTCGGGCAAACACCGCGGCAAGTACGACGCAGACCGCCAGCACTGCGGAGTACGCCGCCAGTGCGGAGTAGCCCGATTGCGCCATCACCACGCCCGACAGGCCCCCACCGGCGGCAGCGACCAGGCCCATGACGAGGTCCGACGCGCCCTGGACATCGGTGCGGGCCTCGAGCGGGGTCTGATCCGTGATCAGGGTTGACCCAGCGATGGTCGCGCATGACCAACCCAGGCCGAGGAGGAAGAGCCCGACGAAGATCTCCCAGGAACTGCCTTCCGGGGACGACGCCACTCACGAGTAGTGAGACCAACAAGATCACGCCGCCTGCGGCCAGCACCGGCCAGCGTCCGATCGCAGTCGGTCGCCCAACCGACCAGCGGGGAGAACGCGAACATCCCGAGGACGTGCACGCTGATCACGATGCCGATGATGCGCAACTCGGCCCCGCCGTGTGCCATGTGGAGGGGGGTCATCACCATGACCGAGACCATGACCGCGTGAGCGCAGGCGATTCCGACGATCGCCGCGGCCACCGCGGGTTTCGCTCGCAGCACCGACCCGACGCGTGACCAGGACAGTCCACCGATCGTGGTGTCCTCATCCATCGGCAGGTCGGCCGCCGCGACTTCACGCGCCAGCAGCAGCGGATCGGGTCGAAGCCACACCCAGACCACGACGGCGCCCGCGAAGATCCCGATGCTGCCGAGCGCGAAAGGGCCGGCGAGTTCGGGCAGCCCGAAGCGTTCACCCAGGCTCGCCGCCGGGCCGGCGAGATTGGGACCGGCGACGGTGCCGATGGTTGTCGCCCAGACGACCGCCGAGAGTGCGCGGCCACGGCTTTCCTCGGGAGCCAGATCCGTCGCGGCGTAGCGTGCTGCGAGTCCGGCTGATGACGTTGCGCCCAGCAGTGCCGCGCCGAACAACAACAGCGCCATGGACTCCAGCGGATCCCGCCAATGCCACCAGGAGCGATCCCGCGGCGCCCGCGATGAGCGCGGCTGTGAGCCCGAACCGTCGACCCCGCTTGGACATCTGGTGCGCCAGGAAGTACGACGCCACCGCTGCGCCCAGCACCTGGAAGGTCTGCGCCAGACCAGCCTGTTCCTCAGAGCCCGAGATCTCCTTGGCCAACAAGGAGGCCGCGGCGATGCCGATCGTGATCCCGATCCCGCTGAAGGCCTGCGACAGACCCAGCACCCAGACCGAGCGTCGCTGCACCGCGACCACATCGGGTGTCAGCAATGCCACCGCATCGCGCTCGACGTCACTCACTCAGCTGGTCACTTGTCTCTCGCAGGAAGCTCAAGAACTTCCCAAACGGCTCGCCAGACCTGCTTCGGTGGGATGCCGTCGGCCAGGGCCTCGTTCACTGTGCGGCTGCCGAGATCCGTGATCGGCTTGGTATTCGGCCCAGATCTTGGCGGCATCGGGACCGAGGGCGGCTTCAAGGCGAGCCCAGAGTTCCGTGTGCCTCACTGTCGGGATGCGTTTCGACTGGTTCCAGGGCGTTGGATGTCGTGCGTGTGATGGATGACATCGTGCAGGTGGTACTGCCCGAGCGTTGCCACCGTGAAGACCGATCCGTTGCTGCGCCGTCCCGGACGCTGCCATTGATCCTCGGTGACCGATGCGTAGATGCCGGCCACCTCCGTCGCGGCTGCCAACAACTCACCGCTCACGACGCGGGGATCCTGTTCGCCGTAGCGCCCTTCGAGCGCGGTCTCGTCCTGGTCCCAATTGGCGAACTGCGGGTCTTCCTCGTCAAGCATCTGTCGGACACGGAGGGCGAAAAGCTGGTGGACGTCGCGAACATGGCAGCCATATTCCAGCGTGGACCAGACGTTGTCGGCCGGCCTCACCGCCGCGTCCGGGCGGCTCAAGGCTTCCTGCCAAGTGGGTGCGTTCTGCCGCGCAAGCGCGGCCAGGGCCGACGGTGGCGACCTCCCGGACGTCGAAGCCACAATCGGGGCACGCCTCATCCAGGACCCAGGTCCAGTCCTTGGTGTCGGGCTCGATCGGCATGCGGGCATCCTTCCAGAGCGCTCCGAGTAGCGGCGATTCGACTAGCGAAGCAGGAGGGTCGACAGGCGGCGGCGTACGACCATCAGGCCGAGCGCCCCCATGATGATGAGATAGACCACCGACACGGCCGAGGCATAGGTGATCGCGCCCGTTGTGAGCTCACGACACAGCACCACGCCGCGATACAGCGGAGTGATCTCGACCAGCCAACTCCAGCCACCCAGCGCGCTGATCGGAAAGAAGGTCGCCGAGAACAGGAACAGCGGAACTTGAACCAGCGTGACCTTCTCAAAGTCCTGCCAGGAGCGCATGTACGTCGTGAGCGCCATGCCGACCGCAGAGAAGGCGAAGGCGATCAACAGAGCGGCGGGCAACGCCAGCACGGCCCACCACGAACTGATCAACCCCATGACCAACATGACCAGCACGAAGGCGGCCGAATAGAGACCGCCTCTCACGAGGCCGAAGGCAATCTCTCCCCGAGCGACGTCTCCCGTTGATAGCGGCGTGGCCAGCATCTGGTCGTAGAGCTTCTCGAACTTGAGTTTGAAGAACACGTTGAACGTCGAGGAGTAGAGCGCGCCGTTCATGGCCGAGGCGGCCAGCATGCCTGGCGCGACGAACTCGGCGTAGGGGATCTGCTGACCGTTGAACTCGAAGGAATCGATCAATTGACCGACGCCCACGCCGATCGAGAATAGGTAAAGCACCGGCTCGAGGAATCCGGTGATGAAGATCTTCCAGGCTTTCCGGTAGACCAGGTAGTTCCGAAGCAGGATCAACCCGATTGCCTGGTTCATGGTGGGTGGTGGCGCGTGGTGACCCGGACCGTCTTGGCCCAGATCTCCCGAGTCCTGGCCCCCTGAGTCCTGAGCGGTGAGGTGTGTGTCGGCCATGTCAATCCGCCAATCTCTTGGTCAGACTTCTGATCGCCAGCCACCAGCCGACCATCGTCATCGCGACCAGCACGGCAACGTGGACGGCGGCGAGCGGCCAGTCGATGACATCCACGCTGAACATCCGGGTCAGGTCGACACCGTGCCAGAGCGGGGTGAGCCGCGCCGCCCATTCCAAGACGGGTCCCAGGTTCTCGATCGGGAAGAACGCTCCGGAAAACAGGAACAGCGGGAACACGACGAGCCGGAACAGCACGCCGAACGCCTCATCGGAGGTGACCTGGGCGCTGAAGGCATAGATCACCGTTGCGAACGCCATCCCCAAGAGGAGTTGCACGAAGAAGGCGAGTACGGCGCCCCACCAGGTCTCGAAGAGCCCGAAGGGAATGAGCACCGCGATGAACACCGCAGCAGTGGTCGCGACCCGGAACAGCGTGAACATCAACGTCCCCGCGACGAGGTGCACCGGCGAGAGAGGCGTTGCCAGCATCGCGTAGTACGTGCGGTTCCACTTGATCATCCCCATCACGGGGAAGGTCACCTCACCGATCGACGTCTGCATCGTCTGGCTGGCGATCAAACCGGGCACCACGAAGGCGAGGTAGGACGTGGCCCCATCGAGTTCGGCTGGATCAGCCTCGATGAATCCGCCGAGCATGACGCCCATCGCGATCACGAAGAATAGTGGTGTGACGAAGGACGAGACCATCGTCCCCCGCCACGTGCGCTGATAGAGCGTCCACCAGTAGTCGAACTGACGCAGGGTCCCCGCGAGCAGGGGCAACTGCCGCTGATCAGCAACTGTTTGCTGATCGAGCCTGTCGAGATCACTCATCACGCTGTCCCCTTGTCTGGGCCCCATCAATCGGCCCCCATCAATCGCACGACCAGGGTCCGGCCGGTGAGCCGCAGGAATACATCCTCTAGCGTCGAGCGGCGCACGAGTACGGCGATCGGAGCCAGTCCGCGCTCGTGAGCCTTGGCGATGGTTTCTTCTCCGTCGTCGGAATAGACCAACAAGCGATCCGGCAGCACCTCGACGCGATCGCCGAGGTCACGGACCTGATCGGCCAGTTTTTCATTCTCACCGACGCCAAAGCGCAACTCCGCAACTTCGCGGGTGGAGTGATCCCGGATCAGCTTGAGCGGTGACCCCTCGGCAACGATGAGCCCCTTGTCCATGACCACCAATCGGTCACAGAGTTGCTCAGCCTCATCCATGTAGTGCGTGGTCAACACCAGCGTGACGCCCTGATGCTTGAGCCGGAACAGCCGATCCCACACCACATGCCTGGCTTGTGGGTCGAGCCCGGTCGTCGGCTCGTCGAGGAGCAGCAGATCGGGAGAGTTCATCAGGGAGCGGGCAATGGTGAGCCGTCGCTTCATGCCACCCGATAGTTCCTCGACCTTCGACTTCGCCTTCTCGGTGAGTTGGACGAACTCGAGAAGCTCTTGCGCCTTCGCCTTGACCTCGTTGCGGGGGATGCCGAAATAGCGGCCGTAGATGTAGAGGTTGTCGAAAACGTTGAGCTCGTTGTCGAGGGTGTCCTGTTGGGGGCACACACCCAGACGTGCGCGAATCCCGGCCCCATGCTCGGTGGGGTCGAGCCCGAAGATCTCCAGCGAGCCCTCGGTGGGAGGCGACACCGCCGCAATCATGCGCATCGTTGATGACTTCCCAGCCCCGTTGGGACCGAGGAAGCCGAACGCCTCGGCACGGCGTACGTCGACGTCGATGCCGCACACCGCCTCGACCTCACCGAAACTCTTGCGCAGCCCTCTCGCCTTGATCATGAGCTGGTCATCGGCCAATTCCCGGGATCCCCTGTTCTCCACACTCAGACCCTAGACAACGACACCGACACTGCGCTCATGAGTTTCCCTGCGTTCGCGGAAACCCGACGATGCCGCAGCCCTATAGGTGCGGTCGCGCGGCGTCCGGAGTCGGCAGGCAGGTGGCGGAATTCAGCGGTCTTTCGTCCTGCCGAGACGAGTCCTTCGACGGCTGTATTTAGACCGCGCAAGGAGCAATGTTGGAAGCGAGGCAGAAGGTTACTCGGCCGAGCACACCATGGCTGCCGAGTCCTAGGAGGGCATGATGCGCACCCCGAGTGCACGAACACGCAAGATTCTGACTGCCACGGTCATACCACTATCGATCATCGCCGCCGGAGCGTCCGTATGGCACAGTTCGTACGCCGCGTTCACCGCGGAGACCCGCAACTCGGGCAACGCATGGTCGACCGGACGCCTGACCATCTCCGACGACGACGCCGGCTCCGCCCGATTCACCGTCGCCGATCTGGTTCCAGACCAGACGGAGACGAAGTGCATCAAGGTGACTGCCAACACGACGGTAGGCGGACACGTGAAGTTCTACGTGATCAACCCGGTAACGACTGCGCTGGCGCTCGAGGACCACATCGACCTGACGGTCGATGAAGGCACGGGCGGCGACTTCGCCAGTTGCACGGGCTTCGTCTCAGAGGATGTCGTGCACCCCGCGGCACCGCTGAGCGGACTGATGACCGACCACGGCACCTACGCGAACGGTCTCGGCAGTTGGACCCCGTCGGGCTCGGCCTCCGACCAGGTCAAGACCTACCGGATCAGTTGGACGTTCAACGCGACCGGGATGACGGAGAACGAACTGAACGCCCTGCAGGGCAGTCACACCGGCGTGGACTTCGAGTGGGAGATCCAGAACACCAACTGACCCTCCGCCCGCAACCGCACCACTGAGCGAAAAGGTCAATGATGAACCCCCCACATGTCACACCCCCTGCCGCTCCTGACCATCGGTTCGCCGATGGTTGGGCCTGGTTGGTGCTGACCTGTCTGGCGCGTGCCTACCTGGCGTTCGGGCTGACCTTGGTGGCCTCCGGCACACTCCCGTTGCTCGGCTCATGGGATGCCTACGTCGTTCGGACCGCTTCGATGGAGCCCACCATCAGGGCTGGCGATCTCGTGCTGACCTCTCCGTTGGTCGACAACGAAGCCGTCCCTGTCGGGCGCGTTGTGGCGTTCCGCTCACCACCAACCGTCTCCCCCAGTCCCCACGACCATGTCGTGATTCACCGGGTTGTTTCCACAGGTGAGAACGGCACCTATGTCACCGCTGGTGACGCCAACGCGAGCCTGGACACCGAGCCGTTGCACCGAGAAGCCGTCACGGGCCGTGGCCGACTGCTGGTGCCGTACGTCGGGCTACCCCTGGTGTGGTGGTACGCAGGCAGCATCCTGACTCTTGCCATCTGGGCGCTCGGCACGATCGCCGCAATCGTGGTGGTGGCCGCGTCGTTCGGAACATCCCGGTCGCACGGTGGCCCCGAGCCGCCTGATCCCCCGGAACAGCTGAAGCCGGAGCAGCCGAACCCCTCGGTGACCGAGCCTGAGGTGCATCCCCGGCATCGCAACACCGGGGCTCTTGCACGAAGACTGATATTTCTGACAGCGGTGCTGGCCACCCTGATGACGGCGACCTACCTGTCCACCGCGAGCGCGGCGTTCACGGCCGAGACCAGGAACGGCGGCAGCGGGTGGACCCTGAAGCGCGTGCTGTTCCCCTACACGGCTGCCGTGATGGCCGATTCACCGTGGGCGTACTACATGCTCGACGAGAACGCAGGGCCGACCGTGACCAACTCCGCAGCCCCGGGTGTTCGCGCGGGAATCTATGTCGCGCCCATCACCTACCAGCAGGCCGGCGCAATCACCTCCTCCACGAGTTACGCGGTGCGCCTGGCCGGTTCCGGTGCCCGCGCCATCCTCGCCAACGCCTCATCCATCGCCGCCCCCACGACGTACTCCTTGGAACTGTGGTTCAAGACCTCAACGACCGCCGGAGGCAAGCTGATCGGCTTCGAGAACACCACGGGAGCCACGTCGGGCACCGCGGACCGACACATCTTCATGCGCAACGACGGGCGCTTGTCGTATGGCGGTTGGAGCGGCGGGGGCACGACGATGATCACGACTCCCGCGGCCTACAACAACAACCAATGGCACCACCTGGTGGTCACCTGCCGACCCAACGGTCAGAACCAGACCAGCAGAATATATGTCGACGGGGCGTCAAGAGTCTCCGGCACCACGACGCGCACCTCGAACTACAGCGGCTACTGGCGCTTGGGTTTCGGCACGTTGAACTCGGGAGGCAACTACCCCACCAGCGCCAACTTCGCCGGCACCATCGACCAAGTGGCGATCTACAGCACGGAATTGAGCGCCGCCCGGGTGTCCGCCCACTACGCCGCTCGCTGAACCTGCTAGCCGGAGTCGGGGGCCATGCGCGTGCAACAGAGAGCCTGCCTGCCCCCGACTTCGCGGCGCTGTCGGTGAAGTGAGGCAGGATGGCTGGGTGCCCGCGACGACGCAACCCAGCGCCCATGCATCGAGCGCGTTAGCCGCGTTCTCCGATCCGACGCGCGCGTGGTTCGAGGCTGCCTTCGCCGAGCCGACGCCAGCCCAGATCGGCGCCTGGCAGGCAATCGGTGCGGGGCGCCATGCGCTGGTGGTGGCTCCGACCGGATCGGGAAAGACATTGTCGGCGTTTCTTTGGTCTCTCGACCGGCTGCTGACCACACCAACACCCGCCGAGAAGTTGAACAGGTGCCGGGTGCTCTACGTCTCGCCGCTCAAGGCGTTGGCAGTCGATGTCGAGCGCAATCTGCGCTCGCCGTTGGTCGGCATCAAGCACACGGCGCAGCGGCTCCGCCAGAGCGTTGGCGACGTCACCGTCGGCATCCGATCCGGAGACACCTCGGCGGCCGATCGCCGCAGGTTAGCCACCACCCCGCCGGACATCATGATCACCACCCCCGAGTCGCTGTTCTTGATGTTGACCTCCCGGGCCAGAGAGTCGCTGCGCGGAGTCGAGACCGTCATCATCGACGAGGTGCACGCCGTCGCCGGAGGCAAACGAGGCGCCCATCTGGCTCTGTCCCTGGAGCGGCTCGACCATCTGTTGCCGGCCCCTGCCCAACGAATCGGGCTGTCCGCGACCGTTCGACCGCTCGATGAGGTGGCCCGCTTCCTCGGCGGTTCGGCGCCGGTCGACATCGTGGCTCCGGTGTCCGAGAAACGCTGGGACCTGCGCGTCGTCGTACCCGTCCAGGACATGACGACCCCCGGCCAGCTCGACGGCGGGTCGGCCGTCGAGGACGATCCGGACGAGACCACCGAGCGGAGTTCCATCTGGCCGCACGTTGAGGAGAGCGTCGTCGATCTGATCCAACAGCACCGTTCCACCATCGTGTTCGCCAACTCTCGACGGCTTGCCGAACGGCTGACCGCTCGCCTCAATGAGATCGCCGCCGAACGCGCCGATCCTGACAATGAGATGGGCCGCACTGGCGTCTCGAGGCCACCTGCGCAGATCATGGCGCAGTCCGGGCAGACTCAACCTGCTGCGGCCAGCGGCGCGAGCACGCTCATCGCCCGAGCACACCACGGATCGGTGTCCAAGGAGCAACGAGCCAACATCGAGGACGACCTGAAGCGCGGACGGCTGCCTGCGGTAGTCGCCACGAGCAGCCTCGAGTTGGGCATCGATATGGGGGCTGTCGATCTCGTGATCCAGATCGAATCCCCGCCGAGCGTGGCAAGTGCCTTGCAGCGAGTCGGACGGGCGGGGCACCAGGTCGGCGAGGTTTCGCGGGGCGTCCTGTTTCCGAAGCATCGCGGCGATCTGGCGCAGACGGCGGTCGCCGTCGAACGCATGACCACTGGGCAGATCGAGTCACTCCGAGTGCCGAGCAACCCACTCGATGTTCTAGCCCAGCAGATCGTCGCCGCCACCGCGCTCGATGCGTGGGACGTCGACGAACTCTTTGCTCTCGTACGCCGCAGCGCACCGTTCGCCGGCCTGCCCCGCAGCGCCTTCGACGCAACCCTCGACCTGCTGAGCGGCCGATACCCCTCCGACGAGTTCGCTGAGCTTCGCCCGCGGGTGGTGTGGGACCGGGTGACCGGCACGATCACGGGTCGCCCAGGAGCCCAACGCCTCGCGGTCACCAGCGGCGGGACGATCCCCGACCGTGGGCTGTTCGGAGTCTTCTTGGTCGGCTCCGGCGGCGAGTCCTCGGGCAGAGCTCGGGGGCCGGGGCGACGAGTGGGCGAACTCGACGAGGAGATGGTCTACGAGTCTCGCGTCGGCGACATCTTTGCTCTCGGTGCGACCTCATGGCGGATCGAGGACATCACCCACGATCAGGTGCTGGTCACTCCCGCGCCCGGCATTCCGGGGCGTCTGCCGTTCTGGAAGGGCGACTCCCTCGGACGCCCGGCCGAATTGGGCGCCGCCATCGGCAGCCTCAACCGGGAACTCGGCCGACTCCCTGCCACGCAAGCACACGCCCTGGTCGAACAGCACGGGCTCGACACCTGGGCAGCAGGGAACCTCGTGACCTACGTTCACGAGCAGCGCGAGGCCACTCAGATCGTGCCCAGCGACAAGTCCATCGTCGTCGAGCGATTCAGAGACGAGCTGGGCGATTGGCGCTTGGTCGTCCACTCCCCCTACGGCACCCCCGTTCATGCACCGTGGGCGCTGGCCATCAATGCCCGACTTCGTGAGCGATACGGCATCGACGGCCAGGCGATGGCCGCAGATGACGGCATCGTGATCCGAATCCCAGACACCGATGCCGACCCGCCGGGTGGTGAACTGATCGTCTTCGATGCCGAGGAGCTGGATGACCTGGTGACCCGCGAGGTTGGTGGGTCGGCCCTCTTCGCCGCCCGCTTCCGGGAGTGTTCGGCGCGGGCCCTCCTGCTGCCCCGCCGTGATCCTGGTCGGCGTTCTCCCCTGTGGCAGCAGCGCCAACGTGCGGCCCAATTGCTCGAGGTCGCCGTGAAGTACCCCTCCTTCCCGATGGTCCTCGAGGCGGTTCGGGAGTGTCTCCAGGACGTCTACGATCTGCCGGCCCTGCTCGATCTGATGCGCGCCATCGAACGACGAGAGGTCTCAGTCGTCGACGTCGAGACGACATCCCCCTCCCCCTTTGCTCGAACCTTGCTGTTCGGCTACGTCGCGCAGTTCGTCTATGAGGGTGACTCACCGCTGGCGGAGCGCCGGGCGGCGGCCCTCTCGCTGGACCAGGGTCTGCTTGCCGAACTGTTGGGTCGGGCCGAACTCCGCGAACTTCTCGATCCGGATGTGTTGGCCGAGGTCGAGTCCGAACTTCAACGACTGAGTCCCGAGCGTCGAGCTCGAAACGCCGAAGGAGTGGCCGATCTGCTGCGCCAACTCGGACCGTTGAACCCCGACGAGATCGTCGCTCGCTGCGTCGATGAGGCCGACGTCCCGGCATGGCTGGACATGCTTCATGCGTCGCGACGGATCGTCGAGGTGCGGATGGCGGGCCACGAGCGTTGGGCGGGCATCGAGGACATCGGTCGACTGCGCGACGCGCTCGGAGTGCCGATCCCGCCGGGCACCCCCGAGGCCTTCACCGATGCCGTCGCCGATCCGCTCGCCGACCTCGTCGCGCGGTTCGCGCGCACACACGGGCCCTTCACTACTGCCGAAGTGGCGGATCGGCTTGGGCTTGGCCCCGCAGTGGCCGGACACACGCTGCAGCGCCTCGCAGCCCAAGGCAGAGTCCTCGACGGGGAGTTCCGGCCCGGCCGCTCCGGAATGGAGTGGTGTGACGCCGAGGTGTTGCGGCGGCTGCGGCGGCGCTCGCTGGCGCGGTTGCGCAAGGAGGTCGAGCCGGTTGATCCCGAGGTCCTCGGACGATTCCTGCCTGCCTGGCAGCATGCTGGGATCGGACGTGGTCTTCGTGGGGTCGATGGCACGCTGACGGCGATTGATCAACTGGCTGGGTGCCCGGTGCCCGGCCTCCGGTTTGGAATCGCTCATCTTGGGTTCGCGGGTGCGCGACTACCAGCCGTCGTACCTCGACGAGCTGACGGCGGCCGGTGAAGTGCTGTGGGCCGGACATGGTGCCCTGCCCGGCTCCGATGGCTGGGTCTCGTTGCACCTCACGGATCAGGCCCCGCTCACCCTTGCCCGAGCCGGACGACTGTGGAGCTCGGCGCACTGCACGAGCGCGTCCTGGCCGCGCTGGCGAACGGCGGCGCGTTCTTCGTCCGCCAGTTGGCCGACTCTCTCGTCTGCTCCGAATCCGATCTGAGTGCCGCGCTCTGGGATCTGGTCTGGTCGGGCCGTGTCAGCAACGACACCCTGGCTCCGCTGCGGGCGCTGACTCGTGTGCGAGGGGCGGCGCTCATCGCACTCGGCGCCCTCCGCCTCGGGCCAGAGCGGTCGCCGTCCGAGGCAGTCGCAACTCTCGCCGGATGCCCGTCCGCCACGAACTCGCCTGCGGCGATGGGACGCTGGTCCGCACTTCCGACCATCGACACCGATCCGACCCGCCGCGCGCATGCGGCAGCCGAGCGGCTGCTCGAGCGCCACGGCGTGGTCACGCGAGGAGCCGTCGTCAATGAGCGCCTACCGGGTGGCTTCGCCGCGATCTACAAGGTGTTGTCGGCCTTCGAGGAATCCGGGCGGTGTCGCCGCGGCTACTTCGTCGCGGGTCTGGGCGCGGCCCAGTTCGGCACTCCCGGATCGGTCGATCGCCTGCGCACCTACACCGAGACACCGGAGAAGGCGGAGGCGATCGTGCTCGCGTCCACGGATCCCGCCAACCCCTATGGCGCCGCACTCGCCTGGCCGACCGCCGTCGATGCGGGTCCAGGCGAGGACAGACGCACACACAGGCCCGGACGAAAGGCTGGAGCGCTCGTCGTACTCCTCGATGGCGCCCTGACGATGTACGTCGAGCGTGGCGGTCGCACGCTCCTCACCTGGACCGACGACACCGAACGCTTGACCGGGGCAGCGCAAGCGTTGGGGGTCGTCGCCCAGCGTGGAGCACTCGGTTCCCTCACGGTCGAGAAGGCCGACGGAGAGTTGTTGTTGGGATCGGGTGACACTCCCCTGCGGCAAGCGTTGGCGGCCGCCGGTTTCGTCACCACCCCCAAGGGTCTGCGGCTGCGGGCACCCCATGCCTGAGGGCGACACCGTCTGGCGTACCGCACGAAAGCTGGACCGCGCTCTCGGAGGGCACATCCTGACGGAAACGGACTTCCGAGTGCCGAGGCTGGCGGTCACGGACCTGAGCGGGGGAATCGTTCGCCAAACGGTCTCCCGCGGGAAGCATCTGCTGACCCATATCGACACACAGTCGCCGAACGGTCCGGACGCGCCCATGACCCAATGGACGCTGCACACTCACCTCAAGATGGAGGGTGCCTGGCAGGTCTACACGCCGGGCCAGAAGTGGCGCAGACCCACTCACCAGGCACGGGTCATCCTCGCCGCGGGTGATCACGTTGCGGTCGGGTTCTCCCTCGGGATCGTGGAACTGATCGCGAGAGACGAAGAGGATTCCGTCGTCGGTCATCTTGGGCCCGACCTGCTCGGCATCGACTGGGACGAGTCCGAGGCGCTCTCCCGGCTTCACGCCGATCCGACGCGACGAATCCAGGAAGCGCTGCTCGACCAGCGAGTCCTGGCCGGCATCGGCAACATGTACGCCGCCGAACTGTGCTTCCTGCACGGCGTCCATCCCGAGACTCCGGTGGCGGCCGTCACCGATCCGAAGCGGCTACTCCAGCGCGCCAAGCAGGTCCTGCATGTCAACAAGGACCGAGCCATCCAATGCACTACCGGCGATCTGCGCACCGGACGCCGGAACTGGGTCTACCGACGCGACAACCAACCTTGCCTTCGTTGCGCCACCACGATCCGGACCACGATGCTCGGCGAACCCGGCCGCGAGCGTGCGGCGTACTGGTGCCCGAACTGCCAACCGGGCTGAACGAGTCGGGAAGTCAGGCGGCCGAGGCGACGACGTCACCGCGGCGATCGACTTCGCCGGTGACTTCGATCGAGGTGGCGTTGATGGTGCTCTCTTCGAGGGCCACCGCGTCACTCACGTCGCGCAGCACATCGGACAGTGGCGCGTCGAGGGCGGCACACAGTGAGGCCAACAATTCCGAGGAGGCTTCCTTCTGGCCGCGCTCAACCTCGGAGATATAGCCGAGACTCACCATGGCCTCTGCCGAAACTTGGCGCAGGGTCATGCCGCGGTGCATGCGGCGGCTGCGAAGCACCTCACCCAGAAAGCGTCGGAACAGCAGCACACGGCCGGAGACCACTTCTACAGGCGTCACGTCTGCTCCTTTCGCTTGCGTGTTGGGGCAACGCTACTCCAGACCCATATCTTCCCGACGTAAGAGTCCAAGAAGTTCGCTGAGAGCGTGAGCGCAGGTCTGGCGCTGGATCTCGGATCGGCTGCCGGTCAGGTTGAGTTCGGACGCGACGGAACCGGCCGGCCCGCTGACCCCGACGAACACCCTCCCGGCGGGTACGCCGTCCTGCGGACCGGGTCCCGCGACGCCAGTCGTGCTGACGGCGTACGTCGCTCCTGTGGTCCGGCGCGCGCCCTCTGCCATGGCCACCGCACATTCGGCTGACACCACTCCATGGTCTTGGATCACCGACTCCGGGACGCCCAAGAGTTCAACCTTCAGTTCGGTCGCATACGTGACGAAGCCGCCTCGGTAGGTGTCCGACGCCCCGGGCGTTTCGGTCAACAGCGCGGCAAGGCGCCCGCCGGTGAGGGATTCGGCCGTCGCGACCGTGGCTTCGCGGGTGCGTAATGCGACATGGACTTCGGCCGCCGTCGTCATGGACGCCTCAGCCCTGGGACGAGGCAGCGCGGTCGCGTCTCTGCTTCCACACGCTCACGAAGAACTCGTAGCCCGACCACATCGTCATCGCGACCGCGGCGGCCAGCAGCACCTGACTGAGGTAGAAGAGGAACGTTCCGAAGGCCCCGAACACGTCGAAGGCGCCACCGTGGGCGTCGCCGTGCGGCAGTGGCAGACACAGCCCGGCCAAGGCGACCGACTGCAGCACCGTCTTGATCTTGCCGCTCCGAGCGGCCGGTACGACGACATCCTTGAGGATCGACAGCCGGAGGAGCGTCACGCTCCACTCGCGGATCAGCACGATGATCGTCACCCACCACCAGATGTCACCGATGATCGACAACCCGATGAACGCCATCCCGGTGATCGCTTTGTCCGCGATCGGGTCGGCGATCTTGCCGAAGTCGGTGATCAGGTTGCGTTTGCGCGCGATGTCGCCGTCGATCTTGTCGGTGATCATCGCGCCGACGAAGATCACAAAGGCGATGCAGCGCCACATGATCGAATCGCCGCCGTCCTGCAGCAGCGCCCACCCGAAAACGGGCACGAGAACGATCCGGAGGCCGGTGAGAAGGTTGGGCAGATTCCAGTTGCTGACCGGCACGTCGGCTTGGGTCATCGGCTAACTCCGGTCCCCTCAGCAGTCAGATCCACCCCGTGCGAAGCGCGGACGATGCCGTCGATCATGTCACCAACGCGTACTTCGCGACCGCCTCTTGCCGCCGGAATCAGGGTGGTGATTCCGTCTACCTCGGGACCTTGGTGCGCAGCGCGGCCCTCGATCTCGCCGTCGTCGATGGATTCGACGAGTACCTGCACCGATTCGCCGACACGTTCCTCGGCCCGCTGGGAGGTGAGTTCTTCCACCAACTGCGTCACGAAGGCCGCACGCTCGGCGATCTCCGCGGCATCGAGTTTCCCGTCGTACGACGCCGCCTCGGTGCCGTCCTCATCGGAGTACCCGAACACCCCGGTGACGTCGAGACGGGCTTCGGTGAGGAAGTCGCAGAGGACCTCGAGATCCTTGTCAGTCTCGCCAGGAAAGCCGACGATAACGTTCGATCGGACCCCCGCCGTCGGCGCCAGGTGACGGACGCGACTCAGCAACCCGAGGAAACTCTCTGCATCCCCGAATCGACGCATCCGGCGCAACAACGGCCCGGACGCATGCTGGAACGAGAGATCGAAGTAGGGCACCACACCCGGCGTCTCGGCAATGGCCTCGAGCAGACCCGGCCTCACTTCGGCGGGCTGGAGGTACGACACGCGCACCCAGTCGATGCCCTCGATCTCGGTCAGTTCGGGAAGCATCGTCTCCAGCAGCCGAAGGTCGCCCAGATCCTTGCCGTAGGACGTGGAGTTCTCGCTGACGAGGAACAGTTCCCGCACGCCGGTGGATGCCAACCAGCGCGCCTCGTCCAGGATCTCGGTCGGGCGGCGGCTCACGAACGAACCCCGGAACATCGGAATCGCGCAGAAGGTGCAGCGTCGGTCACAGCCGCTGGCCAGCTTCAATGGAGCCATCGGGCCCGATTCGAGGCGGGCCCGCGTCACCGTCGCCGTCGACGCATGTCCTGGCACGACGGTGGCCGAGTCGGTGCGCTCGGCGGGCGAGATCGGCAGCAAACGCCGGCGATCCGACGGAGTGTGCGGATGGTGGACCTCCCCTGACACGATCGAGCGGAGTCGGGCGGCAATGTCGGGATAGTCGTCGAAACTGAGCACCGCATCGGCTTCCGGCAGCGACTCGGCGAGTTCGGCGCCGTACCTCTCGGCCAGGCAGCCGACCGCGACAACTGCCTGCGCCTGGCCCGTGGTCTTGAGATCGGCCGCCTGCAGCAGGGTGTCCACCGAGTCCTTCTTGGCCGACTCGACGAATCCGCACGTATTCACCAGCACCGTGTCTGCGGACTCGGGATCGGCCACCAGTCGAAACCCACCAGCGGTGAGACGGCCGGCCAATTCTTCGGAGTCCACCTCGTTGCGGGCACACCCCAGGGTCACGACCGCGACCGACCAACCGTCCTCGGGCTCGGTTGCTGCCGGCATTCATGTGGGGTTTCGATTCAGTGAGTTCTCATTGCCGGACCGAGTATGCCCGCACGAGCGACAATGCGCCCATTGCCGCGAGACAGAGTCGTCGACTCGGACGGAGTTAGCGAGTCGAAGATTCCGAAGGAGCGAGAAACGTCGTGCTACTCGGTTCGGCCGAGGTCCCGACGGTGCCCCGCGGCTTTCCGCGACACGACACCGTCACGGCGTCGCCTTCGGTGGCGCTGATCCGCACCGGCGGGATCAGCGTCGATCACCTTCGTCTCATCGATCGCCAGGTTTCCACGGAAGACGATCGCTCCGGCCCCGTCGCGAATGACGACGCGAACGCCTCGCTCCGCCGTCAACCGAACCGGCACGGCTGCCGCGGTCGACTCGGTCGCGTTGTTCGGCCCAGCCGAGCCGTTGAGGAGCGGCGCGGGTTGCTGAATCTCGACCGGAGTGTCCATCACCAGCCGGGCGATCGACCAGGCCAGCACCAGCGCCATCACCGCCGCCACGAGCAGCGACCAATGCGTGCCGCCGCGAGTCGTGCGAAGCGAGCCGTGCCGGGCGAGATCGGCCTGGAAGACCTGTCGGGCGCCGATCTCGGACTGCGCGAAGTCCCGGTTGTACGCCGCGAGCAGAGGCGCCGCGTCGACGCCCAGGACCCGACACAGGGTCCGCAGGTGCCCGCGGGCGTAGAAGTCGCCGCCGCATGGACCGAAGTCCTCGGTCTCCATCGACTCGATCACGTGGGGTCGGATGCGGGTGCGGTCGGAGAGTTGGTCGACGGAGAGCGAGAGGCGAAGCCGGGCGGAGGCCAACACGGGACCGATGTGTTGTGTCTCGGGCTCCGCGTCTGCAGATGCCTCGGCAGGGGCCGCTGCGAGGACGATGACGTGGGTGAGTTCCTCCGCGGGAGGCTCCTCATCAAGCCTCCGGCACGGTCATCACGGTCATCACGGTCATCCAGAGCCTCCAACTCCGGCATCGGGCCGGCGCAACTCTTCGATCTCGGGAAGCGCGATGGCTTCGGTGTCCTCAAAGGGCTCGGGATCAAGGGCGTTCGCACCGACAGACCGCCATCGCCGCGGTGCCCCCGGAGAGACGCGCCGTCACGATCTCCCTCGGACGACCCATCAGCGATGACAGCGACCCGATCCCGGCGGCCAAGGCGGGCCGAGGATCGTGGAAGCGATTGGGGAGACGCGTGAGCGGCCCGACACTCTCAGCGGGCGACTCCGGCACGGCGTCGGATTCGTGCAGTTCCTCGCTCGGTGCACCGCCCGAAAGACGTGCCACGGCCGTCGTCAGGTCGGGTTCGCCTCCGACGATGCGGGTGGACCAACCGACCGGCACGGCGTACGCATTGCCGAACAAGCGCTGCATCAGCGCGGCGTACCACCGAGCAGCACGACCCAAACCGGTGACCGCTGCGCGATCCGCCCCTTGTGGCGTGAGTCGTCCGTCCTTCAACCAGCCGTGGCCGGCCGAACCGACAGACCGTCGAGATCCGCCCAGGACAAGCCAACCCATTCGCGCACGAACCGGATCCGGACCCCCTGCTCATCGACCACCATCCGGGGCGTCAACGCGTCGAGGCACACCAGCAGCCAGGCAACGCGCCAGCACCCCGAAGACGAGGACACGGCCAGCGCGGTCAGGTCACCGGAAGAGGCGCGCACGGCGTAGGCGACCGAGATCCCCGCCGACGCGGCCGCAATCGCGCCCGCCATCAGCGGGTTGCCGGACACGGAAAGCGTGCGCTCGCTCATAGGTCCCCCTGCATGGTGGCGATCACCGCGTCGACCTCATCGGGTTTGACGAGCACGTCGCGAGCCTTGGAGCCCTCGCTGGGGCCGACCACGCCGCGACTCTCGAGGATGTCCATCAACCGCCCCGCCTTGGCGAAACCGACCCGGAGTTTGCGCTGCAGCATCGACGTCGAACCGAACTGCGTCGACACCACGAGTTCGACGGCCTGGATCACCAGGTCGAGATCGTCACCGATGTCGTCGTCGATCTCGCGCTTGCTCGCGGCCGGCACCGTGACGTCTTCGCGGTAGGTCGGCTCGAGTTGGCTCTTGCACTGAGCGACGACCTGGTGGATCTCCGCCTCGGTGACCCACGAACCCTGCACGCGAACCGGCTTCGACATGCCCATCGGCAGGAACAATCCGTCGCCCTGGCCGACCAACTTCTCGGCACCCGGCTGATCGAGGATCACTCGGCTGTCCGCGAGCGATGAGGTGGCGAACGCCAGCCGGGACGGCACGTTGGCCTTGATCAGGCCGGTGACGACGTCGACCGAGGGCCGCTGCGTCGCCAGCACGAGGTGGATGCCGGCGGCGCGCGCCAACTGGGTGATGCGGACGACCGAGTCCTCGACGTCGCGCGGCGAGACCATCATCAGGTCGGCCAACTCGTCGACGACGACCAGCAGATAGGGGTACGCCGTGAGCACGCGCTCGGATCCCGGCGGCGCCGTCACCTTGCCGGTCCGCACCGCCTTGTTGAAGTCGTCGATGTGCCGGAAGCCGAAGTTGGCCAGGTCCTCGTAGCGCAGATCCATCTCGCGCACGACCCACGCCAGCGCCTCGGCGGCCTTCTTGGGATTGGTGATGATCGGCGTGATCAGGTGCGGGACGCCTTCATAGGCGTTGAGTTCGACCCGCTTCGGATCGACCAGGATCATCCGCACCTCATCGGGCGTCGACCGCATCAGGATCGACGTGATCATCGAGTTGATGAAGCTGGACTTGCCCGAGCCGGTCGCTCCCGCGACCAGCAGGTGGGGCATCTTCGACAGGTTGGCGACGACGAAACCGCCCTCGACGTCCTTGCCGAGGCCGACCACCATCGGGTGGTGGTCGTTGCGGGCGTTCCCGCTGCGCAACACGTCGCCCAGGGAGACGATCTCCTTGTCGACGTTGGGGATCTCGATGCCGACCGCAGACTTGCCGGGGATCGGGCTCAGGATGCGCACGTCCGCGCTCGCCACGGCGTACGCGATGTTCTTCTGGATGCCGGTGATCTTCTCGACCTTGACCGCCGGGCCGAGTTCCACGACGTACCTCGTCACGGTGGGTCCACGGGTGTAGCCGGTGACCTGCGGCATCGATCTCGAACTGCTCCAGCACCTCGGTCAACCGGCCGCACGACGGCGTCCGAGGCAGGTGTCTTGGCCTGATGGGTGCTTCCGGGCTTCAGGATCTCGTGGCCGGGCAGTGTGTAGGTGACGTCCCCGGAGAGTTCGAGTTGCTCGACCCGCTTGGGCAGCGCGGCATGCGGCGGCGGATCGAGTGGGGTGGATTCCTCGCGCTTGCGACGCGCACCCGGGCGGGTGCCGCCCGAGGTGGCGTCGATCGGCGCTGGCCGTTGGGGTCGGTCTCGAACGTGGGCGGCAGGACCGGGCGAGTCGTACGCCGGGTCGTTGGCGTAGGTGTCGAGTTCGACCGCCGGTGTTGACGCGTGTCGCTTGCCGCGGACTCACGGGCTGCGTGTCGGGCTCACCCTCGGCCTTGGTGCGACCGAGGAGTCGATCGCGCAGGGCGCTGAGCTTCTCGGGGATTTGGTACACCGGTGTCGCCGTCACGACGAGGGTGCCGAAGATCGTCAACAGGACCAGCAGCGGCACCACGACGTACGGCGTGCGCAACAGGTCGAGCAGCAGGCTGGCGACGACGTAGCCCACCGCTCCCGCCAGCGTCCTGCAAGCGGCTCGGTGTTGCCGGCCGTAGGGTTGCGGGTTGCCGTTGGCGATCTGCACGATGCCGAGCACGCCGAAGCCGATGGACGCCCAACCGATCAACTGGCGTCCGACCGGGCCGTTTCGTTCGGGATTGCGCAGGTTGCGCCAGGCCACCAGGACCAGCATCAACGGCACGAGCCAGGCCACCTTGCCCACCGAACCGGCGATGACGGTGCGGACGAAGTCCATCAGCCCGCCCGGGACGTCCCACCAGACCGCAGCAGCGACGATCAGAGCCGAACCGAGCAGCGCCAAGCCGAAGCCGTCACGACGATGCTCCGGATCGAGGTCGCGTGCAGTGCGACCCAGGCCGCGGACCGTCCCGCCGATGGCGTGCGCCACGCCGAGCCAGACCGCGCAGATCCCACCCCAGACCACGCCGAAGGTGCGAGAGATCGGGCCGCGGCCAGTGCGCACGGAACGTGGGGCCACCCGCTTCGACCATGCTCGGGGCGCACTACCTGAAGACCGGCCCTTGGGCGCGGTCTTTCGGGTGCTGCCGGTGCTCCGGGATCGGGTGCTCGAGCCGCGCGCGGTCTTCTTTCCGCGCGTGCTTCCGCTCCGCGACCCCGGCGGGGAAGACGTCCGGGTCGCCATATTCCGACCCTAGGCGATAGTCACACCAGCATCACGCTTCACAGGAGCGTGTCGCCTTCCCAAGCGCATCAGGCGACTCTACGATTCAGCCAATCGGCTGCCTCACTTTTAGTATTTGAATACAGTCGGTCTGACTGTCTCGCGCACGGCCACCCGTGTGTCGCTCGGACAAACATGGGAACCCAGGTGCATCGGCCGCTCCGCACGCTCTGTCTCGCTCTGGTGGCGACGTCGCTCACAGTTCCCTTCGCGCACGCAAGCGCGAACCCTGTCTTGCCGCTCGCCTCCGATCCGGCCACCCGAGACCCGGCGGTCGAGGCGATGATCTCCGAAGCCGACGGCAAGGTCGCCGTTTCTGAGCAACCCGCCACCGGCAAGGCGGGCTTCGTCCGCGTTGCGCGCGGTGGCGACCTGGCGCCCGAGGACGACGCTCGTCCCACCGCAAAGGCAGAGACCTGGATCAACGAGAACGCGGAGGCTTTCGGTGCCTCGGCACAGGACCTCACGCGCACGGCCACTACCAACACGGGCTTCGGATCCACCGTGACCTTTGCGCAGGACTACGAAGGGATCCCTGTCTTCGGCGCGGAACTGAAGGTCAATTTTGACTCGGACGGCTCGCTGACTTCGGCCAACGGGTTCGTGGCACCCGACGTCGCCATTGACACCTCGCCGACGATCAACGCAAGCAAGGCCGCTGCCAAAGCAGTCGCCGAGGTGCGAGCCGACCCGCCGACGGGCGACGATGGCGAGACCGACGTGCGCAACATCCACAGCACAACCCCCGAGCTGGTCATCTATCGGATCGGGTCCGTTCAGGGCGAGCCCGGGCCCACGGAACTCACGTGGCAGGTCGAGGTGACCAATGACCGCAACGTCCGCGACCTCGTCTTCATCTCCGCCGTCACCGGCAAACCCTTGAACCGCTACTCCCTGATCTCCGATGCACTCGATCGTCGTCTCCTCGCGAGCAACGGCGTCACCGAGCTGTGGAAGGAGGGAGACGCGTTTCCCGGAAATCTGCAAGCCGATCAGGTCAGAGAACTCGACTCCACCGGTGACGCCTACTGGTTCTTCAAGAACGCCTTCGGGCGTGACTCGTACGACGGCTCGGGTGCCACCATGAAGCTGAGCAATCGAAGCCTCAACATTCCGTGTCCGAACGCATCCTGGGACGGGCTGCGCACGGACTTCTGCACCAGCATTGATTCCGACGACGTCGTCGCCCACGAGTGGGCGCACGCCTACACGCAGTACACCTCCGGCCTCGTCTACCAATGGCAATCTGGGGCGCTCAATGAGTCGTACTCCGACATCTGGGGCGAGACGATCGACTTGATCAACGGCAGGGAAGATGCCGTCGAAGGCGATATCACCGCAACGAGGGCCGTGGGTGCGTGTGTCACCAGCACGCCCGTCAACGCGGTCGTTCGCATCAACGGACCCGTCAGCCTGGCCAAGGACTGCATCGCCGCGGTCGCGTCGTACGGCCCACCCCCCTCCACCGCAGGCACCAGCGCCGATGTGGTTGCCGCTCAGGACGCGATCACGGGATCCCCCGAAACCGCGCTGGATGGCTGCTCGGCGCTGACGAACGCGGCCGAGGTGTCCGGAAGGATCGCGCTGGTTGATGGGGGCACCTGCTCGAGCGGAACGAAGACGTCAAACGCCTACAAGGCGGGGGCCATCGGCGTGATCATTGCCAGGAGTCCGCTTGCCGCACCCGATCCTGGAACGGGCCTGGACCCGATTCCCACGGTCGGGATCTCGAAGGTCGACGGGGACGCCATCCGAGCGGCCTTGAGCACGGACGCCGTGAACGTGTCGATCCTCGACACCAATTCGCATGGCCCGAAGCGCTGGCAGGTTGGCGAGCAACTCAAGACCCTCGGGCCGTTGCGCGACATGTGGACTCCGACGTGTTTCGGCGATCCGGGCAAGGTCAGCGACGCGGAGTACTTCTGCGGAGAAGACGACGCCGGCGGTGTCCACCAGAACTCCGGTGTGCCGAACCATGGCTACAGCCTGCTCGTGGACGGCGGGACCTTCAACGGCGTCAACGTCGCGGGGATCGGTCTCGACAAGTCGGCGGCGATCTACTGGTTGGCGCAAACTCGTACGACGCCTCTCGCGGGCTTCTCCGATCATGCGGATCTACTGGCGGCCGCGTGCACCGACCTGGTCGGCCAGTCCGTGAATTCGCTGGCCGTGGCGCCGAATGCGGCTCCCACGCCCGCGGGAACGATCTCCGTGACGAACTGCCAATCAGTGGCAGCCATGATCGCCGCGGTCGAGTTGCGAGCCGAGCCGACCCAATGCAACTGGACCCCCCAGCTCACTCCTGGTACGCCGCCGGTCGACGATTGCGGTCCCGGCACCATTTCCAGCCCGGTCTTCTCCGAAGACTTCGAGGACGGCCTGGAAGCGTGGACTCTCGGCGGGAGTGCCCGGTGGAGCGGTGGAGTGCACACGCTTTGGGAGTCCTCGACCAAGGCCCCCGGCGGTCGCGCCGGCACGGTCGCCTTCGCACCTGACCCGGACACCGGCAATTGCGCCGGACCGAACGGCAGCCAGACGAGTACGGACTGGATCGAGAGCCCGTCGATCGAACTCCCCACCACGGGGACTCCGAAGCTGACCTTCGATCACTATGTGGCCACGGAGACCGGCTGGGACGGCGGGCTGGTCCAACTCTCGCTGAATGGAGGGGGCTGGGGCACAGTTCCGGCCAGCGCCTATCTCTTCAATGCACCCAGCAGAACCCTCCGCTCGTCCGCTACCAGCGACAACCCGCTGGCGGGACAGCCGGCCTTCACCGGCCTGGACGGCGGCAAGAACGGCTCGTGGGGCACCTCCCAGATAGATCTGGCTCTCGCCGGCGCCTCGACCGGCGATTCGGTTCGTGTTCGCTTCATCCTGGGTCGCGACACGTGCGCCGGCGTGGACGGTTGGTACGTCGACAACGTCTCGATCTCGGCGTGCCGCAACAAGGTCAAATTGACTGCTGTTCACGTCAAGGAACCGTCCACCTTCTTCACCGCCTCCGCCCTCAAGTTCACCGTGACACGAGATGGCAGCACCGGTTCACTGCCGTCCGGAAGCATCACCTTCCGCGAAGGCCTGAACGGTGCAGAGAACGTGGTCACGATGACCAACGGAACGGCCACGGCGCCGTTGTATGAATCATTGCCGGTTGGCACCCACAGGTTCTATGTGACCTACGAGGGCAACGGCACCTTTGCTTCTCAGACCGCATCCGTGATCGCCACCGTCGCGAAGGTCCCGTCCGAGTCACGCATCATGGGGATGTTCGATCGGCCACCCCACGTCAATCAACCCATCAAGGTATCCATGCAGACGCGAACCAAGACGTGGTTCGTCGAGGGTTACGTCCGATTGTTTGTGGACAAGAAGTTGATCGCCCAACGCAAACTCAACGGCGGCGTGAAAGTCCTGAAGGTCAAGAAGCACCTCAAACCGGGCAAGCACAAGTTCACGATGGTCTATCTGGGTTCGTCGACCGTGGCCCCGAGCAAGGCGACCGTCAAGATCCGGGTGGTGCGCTAGTCGTCTGCAGCACCACCGGCAAGATCATCGGCCGACGGCGGTGAGTGTTGTTCACCCAACGCCCGATCACCCGTCGAATCGCCTGCTGCACCTGGTGGCTATCGGTGACACCCTCGCGAAGCAGCGCATTGACCGCCTCGACGATGGGCGGCTTGATCGCGTCGAAGGTGACGTCGTCCGCCGCAAAGCCTCGGGCTTGGATGATCGGGCCGGCGGTGATCCTTCCTTGGGCCGCATCCAGCACCAGGATCACGGACACGAATCCCTCCTCACCGAGCACGCGGCGCTCATGCAGGCTCTCTTCCGTGATCTCACCGACCGAGGACCCGTCAACGAACACGTAGCCACAGTCGACCTTGCCCACGATCGTGGCCACCCCGTCAACGAGGTCAACGACGACGCCGTCCTCGCCGAGGATGATCCGCTCCTTGGGCACGCCGGTTGCCACCGCCAGAGCACCATTCGCCAGGAGGTGACGCACCTCGCCATGCACCGGCATCACGTTGGCGGGCTTGACGATGTTGTAGCAGTACAACAACTCCCCTGCGCTGGCGTGACCGCTCACGTGGACGAGGGCATTGCCCTTGTGTACGACGTTGGCTCCCCATCGGGAGAGGCCGTTGATGACTCGGTAGACGGCATTCTCGTTGCCGGGGATCAGGGAACTCGCGAGGACGACGGTGTCGCCCTCCTCGATGTGGACGAAGTTGTGGCTGCGCTGGGCGATCCGGCTCAGCGCGGAAAGCGGCTCACCCTGGGAGCCGGTCGAGATCAGGACCTGCTTCTCCGGCGGAAGATCGGCCAGTTCCTTCGCATCCACCATGACTCCGGGCGGGACCTCGAGATAGCCGAGTTCCTGGGCGATCGCCATGTTGCGCACCATCGACCGGCCGACGTACCCGACTTTGCGGCCATGCGCCGCGGCCGCCACCAAGACTTGCTGCACCCGATGGACATGCGAGGCGAAGCAGGCGACGATGATCCGCTGCTGGCTCGTGTGGAAGACCCGATCGAGGACGGGCGAGATGTCCTTCTCTGACGTCGTGAAACCCGGGACCTCGGCGTTCGTCGAATCCGTCAGGAAGAGATCTACCCCCTCTTCGCCCAGCCGCGAAAAGGCGCGGAGATCGGTGATCCGGCCATCCAATGGCAGTTGGTCCATCTTGAAGTCACCGGTGTGCAGGACGAGACCGGCGCCCGTGCGGATGGCGACAGCCAGGGCATCGGGAATCGAGTGATTGACGGCGACGAACTCGAGGTCGAACGGGCCCAACGTGAGCCGATCACCCTCGCGCACCTTGTGGTTGACGGTCTCCCGCAGTCGGTGCTCGCGGAGCTTGGCTCCGAGTAGCGCCAAGGTGAGCTCGGATCCGACGAGCGGGATGTTGCCACGCTCCCTCAGGAGGTACGGCGCCGCACCGATGTGGTCTTCATGGCCGTGCGTCAGCACCAGCCCGACGACATCGTCCAATCGATCTCGAATCGCCGAGAAGTCGGGAAGGATCAGGTCGACGCCCGGATGGTTCTCCTCCGGAAACAGCACCCCGCAGTCAACGATGAGCAACTGGCCGTCGTACTCGAAGACGGTCATGTTGCGGCCAATCTCGCCAATTCCTCCGAGTGGGATGACTCGCAGCCCTCCCGTGACCAATGGCGGCGGGGCGGGCAGGTCGAGTTGCGGAAAGCTCAAGTTGTGGCTCCTAAAGTGACGCGCGAGAGTGGGTGGATCTAAAGAACAGAAGCCGCGACCAGACCCGGCACGCAGCGCGGCGTACTCGTCTTCGTCGAGCGGAACGAGCGGGCCCCGGACGTTGCGGTTATCGAGCACGCCCAACAGTTGGAGAGCCGCCTTTGCTGTCGTGGCCCCGTAGTTCGGCACGTTCATGATGGCGTCGATCGCCGGCAGCATGCCCTGGAACGTTGCTGAGCGCGGCCGCGGCATCACCGGCGGCGAATTGGTCCGCCATGGCCTTCAACTGCGGGCCGCAGGCGTGCCCGGCGACGGACACGAATCCGACGGCGCCGTGGGCGAGCCACCCGAGGTTGGCGGCATCGTCACCGGAGTAGAACGCAAGCCCGGTCTCCCGCATGATGCGGACGCCCCGAGCGAAGTCGCCGACGGCGTCCTTGACGGCGACAACGGTTTCCCATTCGGACGCGGCCGCGTAGGTCTCTGGCGCGATCGCCATCCCGGTGCGCCCCGGCACGTCGTACAACATGACCGGCAGGTCGCTGGCTTCGGCCACGGCGCGGAAGTGATGCAGCACGCCTGCTTGCGACGGCTTGTTGTAGTACGGCGTCACCACTAGTACGCCGTGTGCTCCGACCTTGGCGGCCTGTTCGGTCAGTTCAACGGAGTGGGCGGTCGAGTTGGTGCCGACGCCGGCGACGACGCTGGCCCGATCGCCGACTGCCTCCATCACGGCCTGCAGGATCAGCCCGTCCTCGGGGACCGTCGTGGTGGGCGCCTCACCCGTCGTGCCGGACACGACGACTCCGTCATGGCCGTTGTTGATCAGGTGCTCCGCGATCCGGGCCGTGCCCTCGAGATCGACCGATCCGTCGGCGTGGAATGCCGTCGCCATCGCCGTCAGCACGGTGCCGAACGGAGCGCGTGAAGTCATGGGCTAAGGCTATCCCCTTACTTGGTCGAGCCTGCTTCGCGGTGATCGAGCCCTGTCGAGACTCTACGATGACTTCGGCGGCTTCAGTCCTCGTCGTACGCCGATCAAGAATCTGCTCGTCGTCCAGCCCGAGTGCGCGCATCCGGTCGACGAAGTCCGCTGCTGCCTGCTTGGCGGCACTGTCGACCGCATCTCCTGCAACGAAGGTGCCGAGTCGCCCACGTGTGACGATGACGCCGCGGTGCTCGAGTTCGCGATAAGCCCGTGCGACGGTGTTGGCGGCGACTCCCAGCGTCGTTGCCAGGGCCCGGACGGTCGGCAGCTTGGTGCCCGGGGACAAGCGAACCCGAACGAACGAGGTGTGCGATCTGAGTCCGGATCTGGTCGTACGGCGCATCCGCAGACGTCGCCTCGATGGTCAGTTCGTCCAGCGGGTCGTTCATCGACTGAGCCGCTCCAGCCACACCCACGACAGGTCCTCCCGGTCCACGCGCTTGGTCTCGGACCAGTCTGCGATGTCGAACTCGGGGAAGAATGTGTCGGCCTCTGGGCCGAGATGCACCTCGGTCAGGACCTGGTGAGTTGCGAACGGCAACGCCAACTCATAGATCTGCGAGCCTCCGGAGACCATCACATCGCCGGGAAGTTCGGCCGCGAGGGCGAAGGCCTCCTCCAGCGAATGCGCTACGACGACACCGTCGGCCGACCACTCCGGATCGCGGGTGATCACGATCGTCGTACGTCCCGGAAGCGGGCGCCCGATCGAGTCATACGTCGCACGCCCCATCACCAGTGTGTGGCCCAGCGTCGTCGGCCTTGAAGTGCGCGAAGTCTTCGGGGATGTGCCACGGAATCCCCCCGGCGCAACCGATCCCCCGGTTCTCGGCGTACGCCGCCACGATCACCACCCGCTTCCCCCCAACCGGTGAGACGTCACTCCCAGCACGTGAGACGTCACTCCCAGTAGCCGAAGGGTCGCTCATACAGCGATGGGGGCCCTGATCCCCGGATGCGGGTCATAGCCCTCGACGTCGATGTCCTCCAGCTCGAACGCATCGAGCTCGGTCACCGCTGGATTGAGACGTAGCACCGGGAGCGGGCGAGGTTCGCGAGTCAGTTGCAGCCGCGCCTGGTCAAGGTGATTCGTGTAGAGGTGCGCGTCGCCGAGGGTATGGACGAAATCGCCGACTCCCAGTCCGGTCGCCTGCGCGACCATGTGGGTGAGCAGGGCGTACGACGCGACGTTGAACGGGACGCCGAGGAACACATCAGCGGAGCGTTGATACAGCTGGCATGACAGCCGGCCATCGGCGACGTAGAACTGAAACAGCGCATGGCACGGCGCTAGCGCCATCTGCGGAATGTCGGCGACGTTCCAAGCAGACACGATGTGTCGCCGGGAGTCCGGGTCAGCCCGGATCTGTTCGACTACCTGCGCAATCTGATCAACGTGTGCACCACTGGGAGTCGGCCAACTCCTCCACTGGTAGCCGTAGACCGGCCCCAGATCGCCATTAGAGTCCGCCCACTCGTCCCAAATGGTGATGCCACGGTCCTGTAGCCATTTGACGTTGGTGTCGCCGCGCAGGAACCACAGGAGTTCACCGAAGACCGAGCGGGTGTGGATCCGCTTGGTCGTGACGAGTGGGAAGCCGTCGTTGAGGTCGAACCGCATCTGATGACCGAAAACACTCAGAGTTCCCGTGCCCGTGCGGTCCGACTTTTCGGCACCTTCGTCGAGGATCCGCTGAACGAGATCGAGGTAAGCCTGCACCCTGCGAGGTTACTCGCCCAGCCCGGTTCTCGGCGTACGCACGCGCCACCGTTTGTGACTCTTCGACTGCTGGGAGTGACCTCTCACCTGCTGGGAGTGACCTCTCACCAGGGCGGGGTCAGATGCGGACGGTGCCGGAGATGACGGTGGTCACCGCGCCGCCGACCCAGATGTCCCCGGACTCACTGGTGATGTGGACGCGGCCGGAGCGGCCGAGGCGGGTGCCTTGCGATGCGACGTACGCCGTGGGCAGGGCGCCGCAGCCGATCAGCCACTGGGCAAGCCCGGCGTTCAAGCTGCCCGTGACGGGATCCTCGGGCACGCTGAAGGACGGCACGAAGGCCCGCACTTCGACGTCGGCTCCGACCTGGGCACGCGATTCGTCGGCGTACGTCCCAATCACTCCGATCTCGAGTTCTCCGAAGGCATCGAAGTCGGGTTCGAGCCCGAGCACAGTGTCCGCATCCTGCAGGTGTACGCCGAGGAAGCCGGCGCCGTTGTCGACCCATTCGGCACCGAGAACCACAGCCGACGAGATCCCCAGCGCGACCAACACCTGGTCCATCGTCGGGCCGTCCAACGGGCCGGAGCGGATCAGCGGCGGCGCGGCGAACGCGAGCCGGGGGCCATCCACGCGCACGCGAACCAGCCCGGCCCCGCATTCCTGGACGACAACGCCATCCACGGCTGGCACTCCCCCGGCTTCCAGCCAGGAATGCGCCGAACCCAACGTCGGATGCCCGGCAAATGGCAACTCCGCCTGAGGCGTGAAGATCCGCACGCGGTAGTCAGCACCGGGCACGGTCGGCGGCAACAGATACGTGGTCTCAGAGAGGTTCGTCCAATTCGCGAAGGCGGCCATCTCCGCTGAAGTCAGCTGCTCCGCGTCGTGCACAACGGCGAGCGGGTTCCCGGTGAGCGGCCGCGCACCGAACACGTCGACCTCGGTGAGGCGATGCTCCACTCAGCCGGCCCCGGCAGCCCGGTAGATCTCAACGGTCCGCCCGGCGATCGCTCCCCAACTGAAGGAGTCCCTGGCGCGCTGCCGACCGGCCCGCCCCATCGCCGCAGCCCGTGCGGTGTCGGACACGGCGTCGTTCATCGCCGAGGCCAGGTCAGCGATGTACTGCTCTGGGTTGAGCGGTGTGCCCGTGCCGTCAGTCGCCTGCTCGATCGGCACCAACCACCCCGTCTCACCATGCACGACAACCTCCGGGATTCCACCCGTGGCCGTGGCAACGACGGCGGTCTGACAGGCCATCGCCTCCAGGTTGACGATGCCCAACGGCTCGTAGATCGAAGGACAGGCAAAGACCGTGGCATTGCTCAACAGTGCGACCACGTCCCGCCGAGGCAACATCCGATCGATCCACACCACGCCCTCGCGGGTCTTCGAGAGTTCGTCCACCAGACCGCTGACCTCGGCCATGATCTCGGGGGTGTCGGGCGCACCCGCACACAGCACGAGTTGTACGTCGGGTGGCAATTGCGCGGCTGCGCGCAAGAACAGTGGCAACCCCTTCTGGCGAGTGATCCGACCCACGAAGATCACGCTCCGCTGGTCTGGATTCACGCCCAGTTTGCGCACCAGGGTGAGATCGTCCGTCGGCGCCCAATCGTCCACATCGATGCCGTTGTGAACGACATGCACCTTGGCCGGATCGACTCCCGGATAGCTCCGCAGGACGTCCTCTCGCATCGCGGCACTCACGGCGATGATCCCCGCGGCCGCTTCGTACGCCGTCTTCTCCACCCAGCTCGAGATGGCGTACCCACCACCCAACTGTTCGGCCTTCCAGGGCCGCATCGGCTCCAGGCTGTGAGCCGTCAACACATGGGGTACGCCGTGCAGCAGCGAGGCCAGGTGCCCGGCCATGTTGGCGTACCACGTGTGCGAATGCACGATGTCCGTCCCCGACGTGCCTCCGGCGATCGCCAGATCGACTCCGAGCGTCTTCAACGCGCCGTTGAGCTTCGCCAACTCCGCGAGGTCGTCGTATGCACGAGTCCCGGACTCACTTCGGGGCGCGCCGAAACAGTGCACGCGCGCCTCCATGTCGGGCAGCCCGCGCAGGGCGCGCACCAATTCCGTGGCATGGACTCCGGCCCCGCCATAGATCTCCGGCGGGTATTCCTTCGTGATCACGTCGACGCGCATGAAGTGAAACTACTGCCCAAAAACGTCGACGCGCACCTCCCGGCGGCAGGTCGAGCACACTAGATTCACCGCATGGCCACAAATTCAGGTGCAACGACCGGCAGGCGCAAGGTGTTGGCAATCGTTCTGGCGGGTGGTGAGGGCAAACGTCTGATGCCCCTGACCGCCGACAGAGCCAAGCCGGCGGTGCCGTTCGGCGGGCACTATCGGCTGATCGACTACGCGTTGTCCAACGTGGTCAACTCCGGCTACCTCAAGGTCGTCGTGCTCACGCAGTACAAGTCCCACAGCCTCGACAAGCACGTCACACAGACCTGGCGGATGTCGACGATGCTCGGCAACTACGTCGCGCCGATGCCGGCTCAGCAACGCGTCGGCAAGCACTGGTATCTCGGCAGCGGCGACGCCATCTTCCAATCCCTGAACCTGATCCGGGACGAAGAGCCCGACATCGTGGTGGTGGTCGGCGCCGACCACGTCTACCGGATGGACTTCTCCCAGATGGTGCAACTCCCACATCGACTCCGGGGCGGCGTGCACGGTGGCGGCGATCCGACAGCCGATCGAGTTGGCCGACCAGTTCGGCGTCATCGACGTCAAGCCCACGCAGACGGGGCAGATCCGCGAGTTCCTCGAGAAGCCGAAGGACCCGGTCGGGCCTGCCCGACAGTCCCAACGAGGTGCTGGCGTCGATGGGCAACTACGTCTTCGATGCCGAGGCGTTGGTCGAAGCGCTGCATCGTGATGCGGAAATGGACGGCTCGCGCCACGACATGGGCGGAGACATCGTGCCCGCGTTCGTACGCCGTGACGAGGCGGGTGTCTACGACTACAAGGACAACGACGTTCCCGGCTCGACGGATCGCGATCGCGGCTACTGGCGAGATGTCGGGACGATGCGTTCCTACTACGCGGCCCATATGGATCTCGTGGCCCCGCTGCCGGAGTTCAACCTCTACAACATGGAGTGGCCGATCTACACGAACTACGGTCCCGAGCCTCCGGCGAAGCTCGTCGAGGGTGCGGGCGGTTCCATCGTGGCGACGTACAACTCGATCTTGTCGCCCGGCGTGGTCGTGTCCGGCGGGACCGTCAACAACTCCATCCTGTCCCCGCGCTGCTTCGTCGAGGCGGCCGCCGAGGTTTCAAACTCGGTGCTGCTCAACGGCGTGCGTGTCGGCCCTGGCGCGATCGTCCGGAACGCCATCATCGACAAGCACGTCGTGATCCCGGCCGGTGCCCAGGTGGGGGTTGATCTGGCTGCCGACGCGGCCCGTGGATTCGTGGTCGAGGACGGCTTGACGATCCTCGCGAAGGATCAACCCTTCCCCGCGTAGCCGCGCTAGGCCTGCAGCGACATCGGGCCGTAAACGTCGCGCTCGACGTCGACCAGGATCACGGAGTCGACGCCCAGGGCGGCCAGATCGGACCAGAATTCGCCGACCCACGACTCCGCATCCGCCTGACTCGAGAACCGTTTGTCGGCGTACTCCGCGTCCACCTCGACGAATCCCCCGGCAGGGTCGAGCAAGCGCCACCACCAGGTGCGCTCACCGGTGGCGTGGGAGAAGGATGTGTTCGGGATATCCGGCACGTTGACCATCAAGCGATCACGTCTCGCGGACGTGGGACGGCACGAACGGCGGTTTGGTCAACTGGAAGATCTCGCGTCGGCCCCGAACATCGACCCCGACCTCGGCCTCGGCGTTCACGAGCGTCGGCACCAGGGCGAGGCCGATGCCCTTCTTCAACGTGGGCGAGAAGGTCCCGGAGGTCACATCGCACAGAGGTACGTCGGCCACGAGGCTCACGCCCATGCCCGGACGTGGAATGCCTTTGCCTACGGCGACCAGTCCGCGCAGCACGCGGGTGACGCCGGCCTCCTTCTCAGCCGCGATCACCTCTTTGCCCCAGAAGGTCTCCTTGTTCCAGCCCACGGCCCAGCCGAGGCCACCCTGGTTGGGCGTGGTGTCCAACGAGATGTCCTGACCGTGCAGGGGATAGCCCATCTCAGTCCGGAGCGTGTCCCGCGAGCCAAGTCCGCACGGAAGGACGCCGAGCGATGCGCCCGCCGCCAACAGGTCATCCCACAGCGGACCGGCGGTTTCGTTCTTGACGATCAGTTCATATCCGCGTTCCCCGGAGTATCCCGTGCGACACACGACCACGCCACTGCCGTCGAAGTCCCCCACCTCGAACGACATGTAGTCGTGCCCGGCGGGCAGGCCCAGTGCGGCGAGAAGTTCGTCGGAGTCAGTTCCCTGCACTGCCAGTACGGCGTACGACTGGTGGTGATCGACCACGGAAACGCCGGCCGGTGCGTAGGCCACCAGCAGTCCGTGAATCGTCTCGGCATTGGCCGCATTCGGCATGAGGAGCACACGATCGTCTCCGTGCCGATAGGCGATCAGGTCGTCGATGATCCCGCCGGTCTGGTCGTCGCAACACAAGGTGTACTGCGCCTGCCCTGCATCGATGCGGTCGAGATCGTTGGTGAAAACGCGATTGACGTACGCCGCCGCGCCGGGTCCCTTGACCATCAACTTGCCTAGATGGGAGACGTCGAAGACACCCACCGTTTCGCGCACGGCGTGGTGCTCCTTGATCACCCCGGCCTCGTATTCAACCGGCATCGCCCAGCCCCCAAATTCAGCGAACTTGGCCCCGAGAGCGACGTGTCGCTCGTGCAGAGGTGATTGAAGGAGGGAGCCAGTTGCCGTGGACGTGTCTGACATGCGCCGAAACTTACCGCAGGCGTGCCATATCCTGCCCCGGTGACGTCGTACACGCTGCGCAACGCCAGCCCCGCCAAAACCCGCACCGATGCTGTGGTGGTGGGTCTCCTGCAGACCAAGGACGGTCCGACCCTCGCGGCCGGGGCGGACGATGTCACGGATGCCTATGGTCGTGCGTTGCGTCCACTTCTCGCCACACTTGGCGCTACCGGCAAGTTCGGCGAGGTCATCAAGGTGCCGACATCCGGGCGCATCAAGTCCCCGCTATTGGTCTTCGTGGGATTGGGCAAAATCGAGTCGGGGAACACCGCTCCGGCGCCGGCTGTCCTCCGCCGGGCCAGTGGTGTTGTCGCACGATCCATCCCGAATGCCTCGTCCGTCGCGTTGGCGTTGCCCGCAGTCACGGCTGAAGAGGTTCGCGCGATCACCGAGGGCTGGATCCTCGGCGCGTACCGCTTTACGACGTACAAGCGGGACACGGCATCGGAATCCTCGGAGCCAGGTTCGGTCAGCGTGCTCAGCGCGGGCGCCCGCAAACAGGAGATCGGCGCGGCCTTCGAGCGCGCGCAGATCCTGGCGGCGTCGGTGATTCGCGCGCGCGATTGGATCAACGAGCCACCCGGCAAACTCACACCCCCGGCCTTCGCGGCCGCTGCCGTCGAAGAGGTTCGCACCCGCAAACGCGGACGGGGCAAACCCAAGGTCACCTGCACCGTGCACGACCAGGACGCACTCGTCGAACTCGGCTGCGGCGGCATCCTGTCTGTCGGAGCCGGCTCCAACGCGCCGGCACAACTGGTCGAGTTGAGTTATCGCCCCAAGGACGCGAAGGCCCACCTGGCGTTCGTCGGCAAGGGCATCACCTACGACTCGGGCGGCCTATCCATCAAGCCCGGATCCAGCATGGCCACGATGAAGTACGACATGTCCGGGGCCGCCGCGGTCATCCAGGCAACCATCGCCATCGCGGAACTCGGCCTGCCCGTGCAGATCTCAACGTTCGCACCGATGGCTGAGAACATGATCAACGGCTCGGCGACGCGCCCCGGCGACATCATCACGATGTACGGCGGCCGCACCGTCGAGGTGACCAACACCGACGCCGAAGGACGGATGATTCTTGGCGACGCTCTGGTGCGGGCCGTGGAGGCCGAGCCGGACCTCATCGTCGACGTCGCGACTCTGACCGGCGCCATGATGCTGGCGCTCGGGGACCGCGTCGCTGGCGCCTTGGGCAGCGACTCGATCGTGGCCCAACTCGTCGAAGCCGGATCGGCGGGTGGTGAGGCGATCTGGCCGATGCCCATTCCCGAAGAGATGGCCGAGCGAGTCGCGAGCAGCAAGGTGGCCGACCTGATTCAGCACGACTGGGTGCGGTGGGGCGGAGGGCTCTTCGCCGCGGCCTTCCTCCGCGAGTTCGTGGCTGAGGTCCCTTGGGGCCATCTGGACATCGCCGGACCGGGCTTCAACACTGGCGCAGCGTGGGGTCACATGGCACCCGGCGGGACGGGATTCGCGGTTTCGACCCTGGTCGACCTGGCGCAGCGTTACGCCGACGAACAGCCGGCAGCGAAGTAGCGAGCTAGTTGGAGCGATCTCGCCAGGCTTGCTCGCGGGCCCGCTCCTCGGCGCGAACTCGAGAGTTGTAGTCGCGCATCCGCTGCGGAACGCCGACCACGGCGGCGTCGTAGGACGGGACCTGGTTGTCGTTGGCAAAACGATGCGCCCACTTCACCGACGGGACCCGACGGCGGGTCCACTCACCGTCTTTGGCGACCAGTAGCAAGGTGACATCGCTCACCGCGGTGCGCGGCTCGACGAAACCCTCGACACCCTTTCGGGATTCCACGAACTCCAACAGGTGCATCTCGTCGGCGTCATTGGATGCCCTCACCCGTGTGGAGCCCGTGCGTTCGGCGTTCTTCGCCGGGCGCCGCATGCGACCGCCCGAACTGTTCGTGAACCGATCAAACAACCCCATGCGACTAGTCTGCACGATCGGTGGCCGGCACCCAACGACATCCGGGATGTCTTAGCAGACGCACAGCAACCGAGGCCGGTGTTGTGCAGCCGACAAAGAATGCGAGGATAAGGGCCGAGGAGACCGGCCGAGGAAATGGGGAGCCTGACCCGTGACGGGGATGCTCCCCAAGGCAAGACCGCTTGACCTGCACCCGAACCGCCATAACTGACACAAAGGACACGGCATGAGCACCGAAGTCACCCTCCCCGCCCTCGGCGAATCGATCACGGAAGGCACCGTCACCCGTTGGCTCAAGCAGGTCGGCGATCAAGTAGCCGTGGACGAGCCTCTTCTCGAGGTCTCCACCGACAAGGTCGATACCGAGATCCCCTCCCCCGTTGCTGGGACCCTGCTGGAGATTCGGGCCAACGAAGACGACACCGTCGAGGTCGGCGCCGTCCTGTGCGTGCTCGGCAGCGACGACGACGCGACCCCGCCCGCCCCTGCTGAGGCTGCTCCCGCGCCCGAGGCTGCCCCCGCTGCTGTGGCTGCGCCTGCCGCAGAGGCCGCTCCTGAGCCTGAGGCTGCTCCTGAGCCGCCCGCTGCCGAACCCGTCGCGGTCGCCGAACCCGTCGCCGAGACCACGCCGACCCCCGAACCAACTGCGGAAACCTCCGGATCAGCGGGCGGGGTCTCCGTCACCCTTCCGGCTCTTGGCGAATCGATCACCGAAGGCACGGTGACGCGTTGGCTCAAGCAGGTCGGCGATGCGGTGGCCGTCGACGAGCCACTCCTGGAAGTGTCGACCGACAAGGTTGACACCGAGATCCCGTCGCCGGTTGCCGGCGTCCTGCTCAGCATCTCTGCATCCGAGGATGAGACGGTCGAAGTCGGCGCAGAACTCGCCGTCATCGGCACAGAGGCCGGCGCGGCCGCGCCCGCCACCGCGCCTGCACCCACCCCCGCAGCCGCCCCGGAACCAACTGCACCTCCAGCCCCCGTCGCGACGCCGGAACCCACTCCGGAAGCGACGCCGGAATCCGCCCCCGCAGCACCCCCTTCTCCAGCCGCACCGGCCGCACCGGCCGCCCCAGTTGCCCAAGCACCCGCAGCCGCCGATGCCCCTTCAGGCGATGGTGGAGCGGCGTACGTCACCCCACTGGTGCGGAAGATGGCAGCACAACACGGCGTCGACCTGGCGACCGTGTCGGGCAGTGGCGTCGGCGGCCGAATTCGGAAGCAGGACGTGCTCGACGCGGCGAAGGCCGCGGAAGAAGCCGCGGCTCCCGCCCCGGAGGCACCCTCAGCCCCAGCGGCGGCCACCCCGTCAGCACCCGCCGCCGCATCAACCGTGTCGCCGCTTCGCGGCACCACCGCACCGCTCACGAGGCTTCGCAAGGTCATCGCCTCACGGATGGTCGAGTCCTTGCATGTGTCGGCGCAGCTCACGTCCGTGGTCGAGGTCGACATGACCACCGTGGCCCGGCTGCGCGACTCGGTGAAGGCCGAGTTCGCCACGCGGGAGGGCGTCAAGTTGTCGTTCCTGCCCTTCTTCGCCAAGGCGGCGGTCGACGCGCTCAAGCAGCACCCCACCCTGAACGCCTCGATCGACACCGAGAAGGGCGAGGTGACGTACTACGACCGCGAGAATCTCGCCATCGCGGTCGACACGGAGCGAGGCCTGCTCACGCCGGTGATCAAGGAGGCCGGTGACCTCTCCATCGCCGGACTGGCTCGCAAGATCGCGGACGTCGCCGAGCGGACGCGCACCAACAAGATCACCCCTGATGAACTGTCCGGTGGCACGTTCACGCTGACCAATACCGGCAGTCGAGGCGCCCTGTTCGACACGCCGATCCTGAACCAGCCACAGGTCGCGATCCTGGGCACCGGCGGCATCGTCAAGCGACCGGTCGTCATCGACGACGCCAATCTGGGTGAAACGATCGCGATCCGACAGATGGTCTACCTATCGCTGACCTACGACCACCGCCTGGTAGACGGCGCCGACGGAGCCCGTTTCCTCGTCGACGTCAAGAAGCGGCTCGAAGCTGGCGCCTTCGACGTGACGTGAGAGTTCTCATCGCCGGTTCCTCGGGATTTCTCGGGCGCAACCTGACGGCGCGGCTGCGCACCGACGGGCACGACGTACGGCGACTGGTGCGCGGCCAGGCGAGCGCTGACTCCTCGACCTGGGATGCGTACGCCGGGAAACTCGACGCCGAAGAGATCGAAGCGGCGGATGTCGTCATCAACCTCGCCGGCTCTCCTACGGCCGGCAATCCGCACTCCAAGAAGTGGGCAACCGAACTGCGGAGCAGCCGCGTCGAGACGACCAGGGTGCTCTCCGAGGCGATCGCGGCCTCCACCAGGAAGCCAGCCTTCCTGGCCGGCAACGGCATCTCCTACTACGGCGACCACGGTGACGCGATCCTCACCGAGACGTTCCTCCAGCACCGGCGATGCGTTGCTCACCGAAGTCACTCAGGAGTGGCAGTCGGCCGCCGATCCCGCAGTTTCTGCCGGTGCCCGGGTGTGCATTCTGCGCACGGCACCGGTCATGGACCGACGCAGTTCGCCACTGAAGCAGTTGCTGCCGCTCTTCAAGCTTGGGCTCGGCGCGCGATTGGGCTCCGGCAAGCAACGCATGGCGATGATCTCCCTTCAGGACTGGGTCGGTGCGGTGAGTTTCCTCGCCGAGTCCGAAGTCGCTTCCGGTCCCGTTCAATCTGTGCTGTGTCGAGACGCCGACCAACGCCGAGTTCACCGACGCGTTGGCGTCCTTGGTCGGGCGCAAGGCGCGGCTTGCGGCGCCGAGCGCGATCCTCCGAATCGGGGCCGGAGACCTTGGCCCTGAACTGCTCGGCTCGCTCAACGTTCGGCCTCAGGCGTTGTTGGACGCGGGCTACGACTTCCGTGACAGCGGCGTGGTCGACGTACTCTCCTCGGCGCTCGACCGACCGGTTGCGGGCTGATCACCGGCACGTTCACCGGCCGGATCGCCGGGCTGTTCACCGGGCGGTGGCTCCGCTCCCCTCACCTCGCCCACGAGCCAATGCAGCCCCACCCGATGAAGCTCGATCTCCCGGGTCGTGGCCTGGTCGCGTGGGAGACGCAACCGCACTCCCGGGCCGACCGCCACTGCGCTCGACAGCCGGTCTGTCACACGTAGGGACATCGAGCCGGCATCATGCTGGTCTGATCTCCAGGTCCAGAATCTGGGTGCGCATTCCCTGCACGCGCAGACCTCGGGCGAGGTACGTCGTCAGCAGCTGTCGGTCGTTCTCGCCCGAGTCGGAGCCGGCCAGGTAGAGCTCGACGAGGGCATCCGCATCGCCCTGGGCGTACGCCTTTGCTCGGCGCTCGTCCCAAGCTCCCAAGATCGCCAACGCCCGAGCACGAGTTGTCTCTTCGCGCGGTTGCGCCAATTCGACAGTTGCAGATCTCGATGGGCCGATCGAATTCTTCCAGAGGCCGGTCAAGAGCAGGACCGAGCACACCATGAGTACCAACAGCACAATCTGGGTCCGTCGCGAGATCACTGGAAGACCATGCCGCAGATCGACACCGGCCGGAGATAGTTATCCACAGGCCCGTACGCTGAGCGGGTGGAGATCGACTTTCGGCCAATCGACTTTCGAACCGTGGGACTTGGCCCCGATGCCGTCGACTATCAGGCGGGCTGGGCGCTGCAACGCGACATTCACACCGCGGTTGTTGCGGGGACGGCCTCACCCACGGTCCTGCTTGCTCGAGCATCCGCCAGTGTTCACGGCGGGGAGGCGCACCGAACCGCATGAACGCCCGCTTGACCCGGGTGGCGCCGAGGTCATCGACGTCGATCGCGGGGGGAAGATCACCTTCCACGGTCCCGGCCAACTCGTCGGCTACCCGATCGTGCGACTGCCCGATCACGTCTTCGTCGTCGACTACGTACGCCGCGTTGAAGAGGCCTTGATCGCGGTGTGCAGGGACTTCGGGCTGGACACCGGCACGGGTCGCCGGCCGAAGTGGCGTGTGGCTTGCTGAGGATCCGTTGGACCCGGTCGCGCGTCCTGAACGCAAGATCGCGGCTCTCGGAATCCGAGTCAGTCGGGGCGTCACCATGCATGGCTTCGCCCTCAACTGCAACGTCGACCTGGACTGGTACGACCGATTCGTGCCCTGCGGCATCGCCGACGCCGGGGTCACTTCTCTGAGCGCGGAACTGGGCCGCGACGTCCCGGTTGACGAGACCCTGGAGTCGGTCCAACGTCATCTTCGGACCTACCTTGACTGGGCGCCGTACGACCGGACACCGAACCTGATCCCGGCTCAACCGCAACACTCGTCGCCCCGGATCTCACTACTCACTCCCAATTACTAGGCCCAAGTCCGAGGTCGCGTCGGGGGCTCACCGCCGCCCCGTAGAATCAAGCCGTGACAACTGCTCCCGCGCCCGAAGGCCGCCGCTTACTGAGACTGGAAGTCCGTAACGCCCAAACCCCCATCGAGCGCAAGCCCGCCTGGATCAAGACCCGGGCGAAGATGGGACCGGAGTACGTCGCCCTCCAGAACCTGGTGAAGGAGGAGGGCCTCCACACCGTTTGCCAGGAGGCGGGCTGCCCCAACATCTACGAATGTTGGGAGGACCGCGAGGCCACCTTCCTGATCGGCGGCGATCAGTGCACACGCCGCTGCGACTTCTGCCAGATCGACACCGGCAAACCCGAGCCACTCGACCGCGACGAACCTCGCCGGGTCGCCGAATCGGTCCAGAAGATGGGCCTTCGGTACGCCACGATCACCGGAGTGGCGCGCGACGACCTCCCCGACGGAGGCGCTTGGCTGTACGCCGAGACCGTGCGAGCGATCCATGAACTCAACCCCGACACCGGCGTCGAGAACCTGATCCCCGATTTCAACGGAGATCCCGACCTGCTGAGCGAGGTCTTCGAGTCGCGCCCGGAGGTCCTGGCCCACAACGTCGAGACGGTGCCGCGCATCTTCAAGCGGATCCGGCCGGCGTTCCGCTATGACCGCTCACTCGACGTGCTCACTCAGGCCCGGCGCTTCGGGCTGGTCACCAAGTCCAACCTGATCCTCGGCATGGGCGAAACCCGAGCCGAGATCTCGCAGGCGCTGGTAGACCTGCATGCCGCCGGTTGTGAATTGATCACGATCACGCAGTACCTTCGTCCGTCCCCGCGCCACCATCCCGTGGAGCGTTGGGTCCCACCGGAGGAGTTCGACGAGATGGCAGTCGAGGCTGAGGCGATCGGCTTCTCCGGCGTACTGTCCGGGCCTCTCGTGCGTTCGTCGTACCGGGCCGGTCGGTTGTACCGTCAGGCAAGCCAAGCCCGCCTCCTCACTCACACGAAGTAGGTCTCGTAGATGTCCAATGCCACTCCGGAGAAGAAGATGAGCCGGCTGCAACAGTTCCGTGAGACCTATCGGATGGCGAGCCGAACCGACAGGTTCATCGGGCTGTGGACCCTCGGCTCCTTCTTGTTGGCCGGCGCGGCTGGAGCATTGGTCTTCTGGTTGCTTCCGGGCAGCGGCATCTTCAAGTGGCTCTCGATGGTTCTTGGCGCGATCCTCATCGGCATCATGGCCGCCCTCATCGTGTTCGGACGCCGTGCTCAGGCCGCCATGTACAAGCAGATGGAGGGCCAGGTCGGTGCCGCGGCCGGCGCGCTACAAGTCCTCGGCAAGACCTGGAAGGTCACTCCCGCGATCGGATTCAACAAGCAACAGGACGTGATCCACCGTGCGGTTGGCCCGCCGGGAATCGTGCTCGTTGGCGAATCCAAGTCGGGCGGCTCTTCCACTCGTCTACGTGCGCTGATGACCGCCGAAAGGCGACGTCACGAGCGCGTGGCCAGCGAGACACCCATCCATGAGGTGTTCGCCGGCAGCGGCGAGGGCGAAGTACCCATCTCGAAACTCGTCAAGTACGTCGGCAAACTCGGTCGCCTGATCAAGCCGGCCGAGATCACCGCTGTGATGGCGCGGCTCAAGGCGATGGATGCCACACACTCGAACGTGCCGATGCCCAAGGGGCCGGTGCCGACCAGCATGAAGGGCATGCGCGGCAATATGCGCGGCCGGTGAAACCGGCAAAATCGAGGAGCCGGTAACCAGCCGCCGTCGGAACTAGGGCGCCTTCGGCAACTCCATGATCTGACCCGGACGTGGCGCTCGGATCACGACCTTCTTGCCCCAGTCGGAGACGGTTGACGAAATGGTCGCCCCTGCCGTTTCGAACGAGAGCTTGCGCATCAGGTTGTCGTCGTCCACCCAGACTTCGTAGTTGATCTCGTCCGGCATCGTGACGCCCTGCTGGTTGGGGAGCTTGGAGCCATCCATCACCAGCGTGTAGTGCTGGAGTTCCTCACCATCGACATCCTCGGCCCCGACAAAGATGACCGACTTCACCGCACCCTCGACGTTCTTCACCTGCGAGCGCAGATCCAACTGACCGGTCAGCTGGTCCCCGAGCGGGTTCGTCGGGTCATCGAGGGCCATCTTGACGTACTTTCCGTCACCCAGGCCCGGGATCTGCATGTACATCGAGTCATCCACCAGCAGCACCTCGACGCCTTCGCCGACCTGAGGGATGTTCATGACGAGCTTCATCTCAGGCGGGTCGGTCTCGTAGTTCAGGTCACCCTCGGCGCTGACATTGGTTCCGGCGCCTTCGACCGAGAGCGCGATGTGCGCGGAACTCCCGTCCTTCAAAGCCGACACCAACGAGGCCATGAACTCCGCAGGGTCGACGGTGTCCCCTGCGGCTTCGCTCGGCTCTGCACTGGCAGCTTCGGAAGCGGAGTCGCTTGACGACTTTGTCTTCGGACTTCGAATCGTCGCCTCCGCAGGCCACCAGCGTGGCAAGTGCCAGCGGGGCCAGCGCGCCGAGGGCGATCTTGTTGCGAATTCTGCGGTTCCAGGGAGTGCGAGTCATGCGGAACAGACTACGTGTCCTCGCCAACCCGCCGACGCGGAACGACGGTGCGCGTACGGGTCCAGATGTCGTGTAGTCCGCGGCCATCGGGCTTGAAGATGAGCGGTGGCACCACCAGGCACACCAGGCCGCTACGCAGGAGCGATTGCAGCAGGTTCGGCGGACGCCCGTCCTGCAGTCGCACGACGCGGATGCCCGTGATCAGTTTGCCGAACGACCCGCCGGCGATGGCGGTCAGGACAGTGGTCTCCAGCAGGAACACCCCGGTCGTCCAGAAGCCCCCGGCGGCGTTCCCACTCCACTCGCTTCGACCCACCAGGGCAATCACCACCAGAGTGCTTGCGAGCCAGTCGATGAGGAGCGCCAGCGACCGCCTCGGCCACGAAGCGGTGTCGCTCGGTTCCCCATCACGGCCGTTCGGCGCTGGGGGGGAAGATTCCACGTGGGCAGGGTAGGCCACCGCTGGGACGCTCGATCAGTGAGCACGCGTTACAAACCAGAAACAAACCGGATACGTCGAAACCGCCGCTAGCGTCACAGCGTCTGAGCATCTGCGGCGTCGCACGTCGCGGCCAAGGAGGACGAATGTTCGCAAACAGCGAAGAGTTGCTGAAGTACATCAAGGATGAGGACGTCGAGATGGTCGACGTCCGCTTCTGCGATCTGCCCGGCGTGATGCAGCACTTCACGGTGCCCATTTCCTCGTTCGACCAGTCGGTCTTCGACGACGGACTGGCGTTCGACGGCTCCTCGATCCGCGGCTTCCAGGCGATTCACGAGTCCGACATGTCGCTGTTCCCGGACCCGACCACGGCGTACATCGACCCGTTCCGCATCGCCAAGACCCTGGTCGTCAACTTCTTCATCCACGACCCGCTGACCGGTGAGGCGTACTCCCGCGACCCGCGCAACATCGCCCGCAAGGCGATGGCCTACCTCGCCAGCACCGGCATCGGCGACACGGCGTACTTCGCTCCCGAGGCCGAGTTCTACGTCTTCGACTCGGTCCGCTTCGAGACGTCGCGTCAACCACGGCTTCTACCACATCGACTCCGAGGCCGGCGCCTGGAACTCCGGCTCCGAGGACAACAACCGCGGCTACAAGGTGCGCTACAAGGGCGGCTACTTCCCCGTCGCGCCGTACGACCACTTCGGCGAACTCCGCGACGAGATGGTCATCGAGATGGAGAAGTCCGGCCTGCACGTCGAGCGCGCCCACCACGAGGTCGGCACCGCCGGCCAGGCCGAGATCAACTACAAGTTCGACGAGCTGCTCAAGGCCGCCGACGACGTGATGAAGTTCAAGTACATCGTCAAGAACGTCGCCTGGCGCAACAACAAGACCGCGACCTTCATGCCGAAGCCGATCTTCGGCGACAACGGCTCGGGCATGCACTGCCACCAGTCGATCTGGAACGAAGGCAAGCCGCTGTTCTACGACGAGACCGGGTACGCCGGCCTGTCCGACCTGGCTCGCCACTACATCGGCGGCATCCTCACCCACGCCCCGTCGCTGCTGGCGTTCACCAACCCGACGGTGAACTCCTACCACCGGCTGGTGCCGGGCTTCGAGGCGCCGATCAGCCTGGTCTACAGCTCGCGCAACCGCTCGGCCTGCGTGCGGATCCCGATCACGGGCTCCAACCCGAAGGCCAAGCGGATCGAGTTCCGTTGCCCCGACCCGTCGGCGAACCCGTACCTCGCCTTCTCGGCGCTGCTGCTCGCCGGCATCGACGGCATCAAGAACAAGATCGAGCCGCCCGCCCCGGTCGACAAGGACATCTACGAGTTGCCGCCGGACGAGATGGCCGACATCGCCCAGGTGCCGACGTCGCTCAACCAGGTGCTCGACTCGCTCGAGGCCGATCACGAGTTCCTGACGGTCGGGAACGTCTTCACCCCCGACCTGATCGAGACCTGGATCGACTACAAGCGCACCAACGAGATCCTCCCCGTGCAGATGCGCCCGCACCCGCACGAGTTCGAGCTCTACTACGACATCTAAGATCTCGTAGATCGCGAAACGGCCCCTGACCTGCGGTTATGCAGGATCGGGGGCCGTTTTCGTTGGCTCGAAATGGGCCGAAATTCCGCAGGGATTCCGCAGGAGATTCGCTCTAAGCGGTGTTCGAGCCAGGCGCGCCGACGGCCGCACTCCCGTCACACAGTTCTCAAGACCCGGAGGGCAGGCGCACTTGCGGCTGGAGACGCGGTTGCAGCTACCGAGCGACGCGACCGGTGATCGCGCTGTCGGCGATTGTGAGGACCTCATCAGGGCTACGCAAGACGCCTCACGACAGCGCGTAACCGCGCGTCCGCATAAACAAACGCGGCCCCGTTCGGCGTGTCTTGCGAAGACGAGTCACCCTCAAATGGTCCGCTTGAAGGTACGGCGCAACCGCGCCGCACCAGACAGGCGTCTCTTCCCCACGCCTACGGCCTTGGGGAGCCCGCATGCCCGGAACACCCGGACACCGCCACCTCGGCGGTGCACCGCACGCTAGCCACCTTATGGGCTGGTGCCGCGCAGACACACCGTACGAGACGCGCTCGGGAGGCTCCACGCCCTCCGGGACTGTCGGTGCTGCACCCTACGGTGAGAGCACCGACCAGCGAGGAGCCCATTGATGAGCGAGCGGTACTCCTCGACTGGTCCGACCCCTGAACCGTTCTCTGGTGACCGGTTCCAGATTCTCAGCCTGGACGTGACCTCGCCGTCTGGCGAGCGGCCCGAGGTGTCAGGGCCAACGATCGCACGATCGCCGGGCCTGCCTCCGACGAACGACGACGAGGCGGCGTACCACCGCCACCTCACGCGGACGATCAACGCGCGCTACGGCGAAGCCATCAAGCTCTGGGAGGAGCGCATCGTCGAGTACGTCGGCCAACGCGACGAGCAGACGGTCGACCTGGCCAAGCACCTCGACAAGCTTCAGCGGCGCGGGGTCGATGCCGAACGAATCCTCGACCTCGCCGCACGCCGCAGGCCCCTGCCCATCGACCATTCCACCGCGGCTCTTGCCTACCGCGTCAAGGACCTCTCCACGCCCCGGAGAACACGTCGACCCGCACCATCGACAGACTTCTCATTCGCGCCCAAGCCAGCGACAGTCTGACCCCTCGCTTGGAATGTAGCAACAACTCGCGCGACCATCTTGGAATGTATCCGTCAGTACGATACTATTCAAGCATGAAGTCCACGGACGCACTCCGCATACTGGCTGACGTAACTGCCTATCAATGGGGCATGGTCACCTCGGCTCAAGCCAGCGTGCACGGAATCACCCGCCTGGACCTCTCCCGACTCGCGGAGGCTGGGCACCTAGAGCGCCTTGCCCACGGCGTGTACAAGGACGCTGGTGCCCCTGGCGACCAGTTCGACGATCTGCGTGCCGCCTGGCTCAGCACCGACCCCAAACACGCGGCCGACGTACGGCTGAAAGACCGCACAAATGGAGTCGTTGTCGCGGGCATCTCTGCCGCCCGCCTCCACGGCATCGGTGACCTCTGGGACCGCCGGCACGACTTCGTCAGCCCCGCTCGCCGCCAGAGTCAGCGCAACGAGATTCGCTATCGGCAACGCCAGCTCGAGCCGCGAGATGTCTCAACGGTCGAGGGCCTGCCAGCCATGTCGATCGAGTGCACCATCGCGGACCTCTTCAATGCCGAGGCCGACAACAGCCACATTGCTGATGCGCTTCGCGATGCGTCCCAAAAGCACAGACTCGATATCGACCGGCTACGGGAACTTCTCGCTCCCCATGCGAAGCGCGCAGGCTTCCGCAAGGGCGACGGCGCGGCACTGCTCGATCACCTGATGGAGATTTCGGGCATCGACGCCGACACTCTGTCTGGCCGAATTGCCTCCACCCAGGAGATCGGATCGCGCGTCGTCGCCAAATACCTCGACCAATTCGGCGATCTGAAACTGCAGGACGTCCGTGCTGCTCAGGAGGCAATGAAGGTGCTGCACGAGTCCTTCCCAACGCTCGATGAGGCGGCCAGATCGCAACTACTGTCCTCAATCAGCCCTCCCGCGATAAGAAACGCGCAAGAGGCCATGCAACGCATCCTGCTTGATTCCGGGGCCACAGACGCTGTCCGGAAGGCGACGGCGGCACGGACGAGGCTGCCCCAGATCAACTCCGCGCTCACCCCCGAGATGATGCGAATGGTGGAGAACGCACAGCAGGCGATGAAGCGTGCCTGAGCCGTACCCCACGCCTGCCGGAGTCGAAGCCGCCATCAAGGACGCTGCCAAGAAGGCGGCAAAGTCAGACCCGTCCCTCGACGTCAACCGCCGGATCCAATTGGAGTACTTCAACCGCTTCCTCAGTCGGGTGTTCTCTGACCGCGAAGGATCAGAGTGGTTGCTGAAGGGCGGAACCGGCATGCTCGCCAGGGTGCCGTCGTCTCGGGCGACTCAGGACATCGACCTCGCACGTCGCGGCTTCACTCTGGACCAAGCACTCGATGATCTTGTTCGCCTGTCACGGGTCGACCTCGACGACCACTTCAACTTCGAGTACGCCAGTCATTCCGACTCAATCGGCACCGACAACCAGCCCTACACCGATGGCTACGAAGTGAAGTTCAACATCTACATCGGCGGCGCCTCGAAGGGGACGTTGAAGGTGGACCTCGCGATCGGGGCAGGCGTTACGGGAGATGTAACCACCGCCGAACCCGCGAACGCACTCGGGCTGCTGCGCTTGGTCAGCAACCCGTACCGCCTCTACCCGGTCGTCGACCAGATCGCAGACAAGGTCTGCGCCACTATGACCGCCTACGGCGTCCGCGCCTCCAGTCGCGAGAAGGACCTTGTCGATCTCGTGGTGTTGTCAACCACGCAAGACATCGGCGGCACCGCCCTTTACGTCGCAATCACCACCGAAGCGCACCGCCGCAAGATGGAGCCGTTCGACCACTTCGCCGTGCCATCGAGGTGGGGAGTCGGCTACGCCAAACTCAGCAAACCCGTGCCCTACTGCGCTGACTACCGTACTGTCGAGCTCGCCAGCGACCTCGTCACTCGTCTCATCGACCCGGCACTGTCGGGCGATGCCGATGGCAAGACGTGGTCCCACGAATCTCTTGCGTGGCACTGACCCTTCAGATCGCGAGGCACCCGCTCGCCGCCTCCTCTTGAAGCGCCTTGACCGCTGCGGCCGCGTGGCGGCGTATCGAGCGCGATGACAACGTGCAGGATTCCTCAACCAGTTGCGTGACCGAGGGCGCCATCAGCCCACCCCGACCGCGACGGCCCAGTGCGTCGATCAGCTTCGCGGCGTGCGCGAGGTCGAGCAGGAGGTCACGATCACTCTCAGACAGCCTGCCCGAGTCGATCCCGCGCTGCAGTAGATCAGCCAGCATCTCCCAGCGGCCCACCGCATCGTCCGCGGGTGTCGAGGAAGCGCGTCTTGCGAGCGGACTTGGCCAGGCCGAACTCGCGGCCCTCGCTGGCACCTCGCAACCAACGCTGTCGGCCTACGAGCGGGGCAGGAAGAGCCCGGGCCTCGCCGTCGCGGAACGAATCGTGAACGCCGCCGGTTGGAACATCGCCCTCCAACCGCGGGTCAGCTTCACCGAACACCCAGCGCCGCCGGGATTCCGGTTCCCGTTCACCGTCCCCGACCGGCTGTGGCGCCTCGAAGCCCCCGCATGCTTCCGCACGATCAAGTTCTTCGACCTGATTGACGACGACAACGAGAAGTTCTGGTGGGACCTCTCCATCCGCGCCGACAGGAAGCTCGTCTATGAGCGGCTCGTCACCTACGGGTCCGAGGCGATTCTGGTCCTCCACCTCGACGGTGCGCTCCTCATCGACCTCTGGAACGAGATGGAGGTACCCGAGCCCATGCGCACCCACTGGGCCGCGGTCATCGAGGCCACGCTCCGCGCCCCGATCGCCGCCGGCTCCGAGCAGTACCGCCGCGACGATGACACTCGGCGCACACCGCTGGAAGTCGTCGAGGCACGCCAACTCGTGACCCCCGCGCCACCCGCGCCCGAGAGCCCTGCAGTCCATCGCCAAACAGGAGAGAATGCCCCATGGCTAAACCGAAACGACGGAACCGAGGTCCCCCACGCGGAAGCGCTCGTCCAGTGGGCATCCGTGGCGTACGAGACCCTGAAGAATGTTGCCCACAACTACAACCAGGTGATCGGCTATGCGGAGCTGTCGCAGATCGTCCAATCCGACACAGACCTCTGGACGAACATGCTCGTGCCGAACTGGATCGGCCAAGTCCTTGAGATCGCGGCGCAGAAGTCGGCCGACGTCGAGGAACCACCGCTCACATCGCTTTGCTTACATGCGGATGGCACGATCGGTGACGGGTACGATCGACGCCCCGAAGTTCGAGAAGGCGAGTACCGCAGTAGACATCGAACGCCGTGCCGCCGAGGACCGCCTGCTTTGCTATCGACGATTCGCGACTGATCTGCCAGCAGACGGCGGGACGCCCACGCTCACGCCAGAAGTTGAGCTTCAACGGCGCAAGAGCGACTCGAGTGGAGACACCACCGCCTGGCTCGACAGGCTCATCGAAGTCGGCACCCTCTCGGTCGGAAACCGCGTCCCCTTCCACGATCATCTGGAAGTCGGAAGGCTCTTCGGACGCTCATACAAGGGACACCAGAGCGCGACGATCCGGCTCGACGAGTTCACGGAGGTCTGGTTCCCGAAGATGTACGCGAACGACGACTGGACCAACTCCCTGTCGTCGGACGGCGCAGTGATCACGATGCGCCACCAGCCCGGCGGAAAGTACGGCGCCGTCATGGAAACGAAACCGATCCGCGAGTACGTCATCACATTCGGTCACATCAAGCCGGCGACCGGGCCGCGCTACTACATGTTCCTCGGCGTCTTTGAGGGCGCACCGCACCTCTCCGATAACACCAAGTGGGTTCATCAGCGCGTTGCCGACACGGTCCACTTCGACGGTCACGGTGACTTCACTTTCGTCCCTGTGCGCTCACGTCCCGTGCAGGACGACCAAGCGGCAGAGGCCGCCGACGAGGACCCGAAGCTGGTCGCCGAGTACCAAGAGCAACTCGACACTGGTTCGTACCGCGTCGATGACCAGGTCGGCACATCGAAGTCGCGCGGTAGCGCGCAAGCCGTCTTCGCCAAGGCAGTCAAGGGCAACTACGGCTGGGAATGCGCTGTCACTGGCATCAGGACCAAGGCGTTCCTGGTGGCGTCGCACATCGTCCCGTGGAGCGAGGACAAGGAGATGCGTCTCGACCCGAGCAATGGCATCTGCCTTTCCACCTTCGTTGATCGTGCCTTCGACGCGGGCTTCCTGGCGATCACCACGGAAGGTAGGACATCCATCCGGTGGCAGAAGGTCGAGGACGACCCCATCCTCAAGTTGGAGCTCACTAAGATCGACGATGTCGAACTTGCCAAGCCGACTGTCAAGCCACCCGATCCAGCCAAGCTGGCGAAGCGGATCGAGCTGGGCTACTGAGCCGCCGATTCCGCAGGAGATCCGTTCGAGGTCAAATTCCGACGAGGACACGACTCAAGAACTGCGATCCCGCATCTCGTCGACGAGTGCCTGGACCTCGTCGTCATCCTTCAAGCCCGCCTCGTCAGCGGCACCTGCGAACGCTGCCTGGACCCGTGCCAGGGCGGTCAGTCCAGCCTTTGCCAGCACGACCTCTCCGTTCGGCCCCTCAACGAAGAGCACCTTGTCGCCCGGCACAAGGTGCAGCTGGCGGCGCACCTCGGCGGGGACGGTGATCTGACCGTTGGCCGAAAGCTTGGCGAGGTTCATGCCTACTCGATTCTTGAGATCTAAAGGATCCTTGAGATCCAATGTAGCGCCCTCGAACCACGTCAGCGCCGACCCTGCCACTGCCCTCCGGCCGTTGCCCCTCGACGTTTCGCACGGCGGTTCCTGTATGCCAAGCGTCGACTGGCGCGTACGTACGAGGGAGAGCGTTCAACACGCTTATCTTCGCCGCCTCTAACATAATTGTAGCCTTGTTCATCTATGTTAGAGTCTTCACAACACCACGAAAGAAGCGATGATGACAGTTCCGGGCTCCCCGTGGGCAGTGGCCTGGGAGACGTTGCCATGGGACTCCGACGGTAGCGCGCTCTCCCTGTCTCGCGCCCAGCGCTCCGCGATCCGCGCGACCTACGAGGCTGCCATCCCGACAGCCATTGCATCGATCGACGTCACCATCGACGCTGAGGCGCTGGCGGCCGCCGACGACGCCCGAGCCGAGATCTCGCGATTCGATGCCGAGCTGTCAACCATGCTGCCCGGGACTGAGATCGCTCCCCTTGCTGCGGTGCTCCTGCGCACCGAGTCAGCTTCGTCATCCCAGATCGAGAACATCACCGCACGTGCCAAGGCCTTGGTGCTGGCCGAGCTCGGCGTAGCGAAATTCGGCAGCAACGCCAAGCTCGTCGCCGCCAACGTGGACGCGATGAACCGCGCCCTCCAGTTGGCCGACAGCGTCACCCCGACAGCGATCCTCGCCATCCACGACGCCCTCATGCGGGGCCAGGAACACGCCGACCCTGGCCGATTCCGCAGCCAGCAGGTGTGGATCGGCGGATCGAGTGTCTCGCCGCACAGCGCCGCATTCGTGCCGCCCCACCACTCCCGGGTCGCAGCAGCAATCGACGACCTCTGCACGTTCATAGCCCGCACCGACGTGCCGCTGCTGGCCCAGTCTGCGATCGCGCACGCGCAGTTCGAGACGATCCACCCGTTCAACGACGGCAACGGCCGCACTGGGCGCGCACTCGTCCACGCCATGCTGAAGCAGGGCGGCGCCACCACGCGCACCACCGTCCCGGTCTCAGCCGGGCTGCTGGTCGACACCGACTCCTACTTCGCAGCCCTCACCGCCTACCGCGAGGGCAACCCCAGCCCCATCGTGGCGAAGTTCGCCGATGCTTCCTTAGCCGCGATCGGCAACGGCCGACAACTCGCCCGGGACCTCCTCGACGTCTATGAGCGCTGGTCAGAGTCGATCACCGTCCGACGAACCGCCTCGGTCTGGCAAGTCCTGTCCCTGCTACTCAGCCAGCCTGCCGTCACCTCCGCACTCGTCCAACAGGCGACAGGGCTCTCCCAGCCCGCAGCTGACAACGTCATCGGCCAGCTCCGTGAGGCTGGCATCCTCACCAAGGCCGCCGGTGCCCAGCGGTACGTCGTCTGGGTCGCCACCGACGTCACCAACGCACTGGACGACTTCGCCGACCGGGCTCGACGCCGTCACTGACCCTCGGAGTGCCACGATCCTGCGGAACTGCGGTTGCCTGCGTATTACCGACGTAATACACTCTGCCTGTGAACATCGTGTGGTCACCCGAAGCGCAAAGCCACATGTGGAAGGCGCACGAGGTCACACCCGCAGAAGCAACCGAGGCGATCGAGGACATCGGCGCGGTCTGGTACGAGCCGGACCCGGCGAGCAAGTCCGGATTCACCAGCAGAGTGGTCGGCTACAGCCACTCCCGAGTCCGGGTCCTGTGCGTGATCGTCCTCCCCATCGACGACGGCTACGAGGGCATCAACGCCTGGCCGGCCAACTCCACCTACCGACGCATCTACCGAGAGGCTCAGGACGATGACTGATCACACCCAGCTCATCCGCGAGGAGATCGAGCAGTCCGAGCGGACCCGCGACGCTATTCCCTCTGGACGCGGAGTCCGGAAGAACCGCGAGGCATCTTCGGTCTACTCGCTGCGTCTTCCCGAGGCGATCATCGCCCAACTCAACGAGGTCGCTGACGAGCTCGACGTCCCAGTGTCGGCTCTGATCCGCGGGTTCATCCTCGACGGACTCGCCGCTCGCGAAGGCGGGGACCTCCGCAGCGCCCTCGACAAGCTCGAACGGGACCTCATCGAGGTCCGGCGAAAGGCCCTCACAGCCTGATGGAACGGCCTCCGAAATTCCGCAGGGATTCCGCAGGAGATCCGTTCGAGGCCAAAATCGGCCAACTTCGCCCAACCGCCAAAATCGACGTTTGCGCAGGTCAGACCGTGTTTTCCGAGTTGACCAGCACCCGCCAACACGGCTTGTGCTGTTCGAGCTCTATTACGACATCTAGCCACCGACTGCCGCGGAGTTGAGGCGTCCGAGTGAGCCGGGGGCCGGGCACTCGGACGCCCTAACCCCGCGGTATTGGGGACTTCTGGGCTGGTAGGTGGGCGCGGCAAACGCTCGGATCGCGTCGTTGACCAACTGAGGACGCCCAAGGTGAAAGTGTCTGCCGCATCCCCTGACTCTCCTGCCCGTGAGCGGGTGGTCCACCCCGCCTCTACGAGGGTGTATCCGGGCCAAGCGTGGCATCCGATTTCTTGCGCGCTTCTGCCCGGCGCCAGGGCAGCGCACCCTCCAGCTCGATCTCGAGGGAGAAGCTGAGGAAGGTCCGCACCAGCACGATGAGACCGAGAGCCAGGGCACTCTCGAGCGTCGGGTCGACGGTGATCGTGAGCACGATGTCAGCGATGATGAGGAACTCGAGGCCGAGCAGGATGGCCCGCCCGACGTTTCGACGCAGCTCCTCATAAGTCCGCAGGGCTCCGATCCGCCGGTAGGAGAACGCCGCGGTCACGAAGGCGACCAGCGAACTCACAACGAGGATCGTGACGCCACCGATCTCGAAGCCGTGCACGACCAGTTCCATAGCATCGTCAAAGTTCACGTCGGTCACGCTCCGAGAATCGCTCACGGTCGTGCCGTCGCGCGGTAGATCTTGCACATCCGGCCCGACATACGGATGCAGCGTTCGTCGCAGTCCCCGTGGGGCGTCGTGAGGGGTGTCCAGAATCGACCGCGCTCAAAGCCCCGGGGGCGCTAAACGCCGGTCTCTGCATCGAGGCGGCCGGACTTCACGGCGTCGACAAGAGCCTGATAGTCGAGTTCGTTCTGATCGGCGTAGGCGTGCGCGAATGCCGCGATGGCAGAGTCGAAGGTGTCGCCCTTGCCCAAGTACGACGCGATGGCGATCCGATCTCCAGATCGGGCGTGGGCCCGGGCGAGAGTCGCTCCGCAGATCCTCGAGTAGAACGTCATCGCGGCGACTGACATGTTGTCGACGTCGGCCGACCCCTTCCAGTCCCGCAACTGACGCAGGTAATAGTCGCGAACCTGCCCGTCCGCCCCGGTGACGCGCTGCCAGCCGAGGAAGATATCGCTGGCCGCCTGCATCAGGCGTTGGCCGGCCACGACCCGTTGCCCATGATTGGCGTATTTGCTCTTGCCGACGAATCGCTCCAACACCGAGTCCTGGGCTTCCTTCGCCTGCAGGAACAACGGGTCCTTGCCATCGCGGCCGAGCAAGAGCAGGATCCAGGCGCGGGTGCCGACGCTGCCGACACCGACGACCTTGCGCGCCGCGTGAACGTATTCGAAGTCCTCCAGCAGCAGGCGACGGTCGGTCTCCAGCGTCCGCCGGTAAGACCTGAGCAGCCCGCGCAAGTCGCTTTCGAAGTCGTGCCGATGTGTCACCCAGGCATCGTCTTCGATCGGGACGATCAGAGGGGGGTCGGCGATGATCCGACGCCGGCCGTCGACCTCATGGGTGAGCTTGGAGAACGCTTGCATGCTGTCGCGCGTCCTCGCCTTGGCCAGGTTGGCCTTGGACTTGGACCGCTGTTTCTTCGTCGTGGTCGTCTTCATCTGCTCGAACAACTTCTCGACCTCGATGTGTGCATACCAGACGTCGAGGTTGCGCATGCCTGCCATCTGCTGCATCCGGATCCGGTACTCGGCCACCCCGGCGGCAACAATCGCGCGGCGGTCGATCGGGGAGAAGCGGCGATCGCGGCCAGCGATCTCGAAGCTCGCGGCGAGTCGCTTGACGTCCCACTCCCACGGCCCAGGCAATGTCTCGTCGAAGTCGTTGAGGTCGAACATCAGCTGGCGTTCGGGTGACGCGAACACCCCGAAGTTCGACAGGTGGGCATCACCGCAGATCTGGGCGGTCAAACCCGATCGCGGGGTGGCGGCAAGGTCGGCCGCCATGATCAGGGCCGCTCCTCGGTAGAACGTGAAGGGCGAAACCAACATCCGGCCGTACCGGATCGGGACCAACTCCGGGACACGGCTCGTTCCCTGTTCTTCGAGCAGCGATACAGGGTCGGGCCGGTCGGCGGCTGGCTGCCAGCGTCCGTGAGCCGAACGCGGAACCTCCTTGCGCGCCGCCTTCCCCCTCGCGACACGCTCCCCGACACTGAAATGCGCAACCTTCCGCGCAGCCGCCGGCTTTCGCTCATTATTCACAAGGTCCTCCTCCACAGTCCGTGACGATTCTTGTCATAGGTCTCCCCGGGTGGCGACTCGCAGGACTTCATCGCAATGGTCTTGCGTCGAGGTCGATGTGTGGTCGCCGCTGAGCTCGACCCACCTACGCTGACTCGACCTCGTCGGCCGCGAGCAGACCGATCTCGACCAGGTCGAGGGGATGCACCCAAGCGTCACTGACCGGTATCCCACCGGCGCGCGCGATCGCACCGCGAAGCGGGATTGCCCACACATGCTCGATCAGCGCGATCGCGGCCGCACTGCCGGGCTCGATTGTGTCCGCAACGTCCCAGATCTCGTCCTCGTCGATGAGGTGTCCGTCGGCCCCGGCCTCGGCTCCCGCGATGGCTCCCGCCGCCATGCCTTCATCACCCGCGAACCCAAGCCCCAGCAGGGCGCCAAGGGTCGCGCCGAGATCCTCAGCCTCGTCGACCGAGAGGTCGCTCCACTGGAGTGCAGTCAGCTCGCCATCTTGGCTCTTCTGCACGGCGAGAGCGTCGATGAGCCGGATGACGTTGCCATCCCGAAGACGCGTCAGTTCGTCGAGGATCTCGCCGCTGAAGTTCGGCTCGTCAAAACTCACGACGAGCAGTTGCACGGGACCGATGGTCATTCTCAACTCCTAGGTATGCGTGGCTTGTTCGGGCACTCGACTCATCGCAGAGTCAGGCGCCGAGGATCTGCTGCTTCTGCTTGTCGAACTCGGCCTGCGTGAGAACTCCGGCATCCAAGAGCCCTTTGAGCCTCATCAGGTCGTCGTAGCTGTTTTCGTTCGATGTCGGCGGCGCCGCAGGTGCAGTCTCCGGCGCGGGTGGGGGTGCGGCTGCTGCCTGCTGCTCGGCGGCTGCTGCGCCCTTGGCCTGACCTCGCTTGGAGGCGACGTTGGCGGTCGCTCCCAATACCGCCGCGCGTCTCAACATCCTGGGCATGCGATCTCTCTCCTTCGCTGATGGCGTCAGGGTCTACCAAAATTCCCGAGGTCGAAGTAGTACGCCTTCGTTAGCGTAGAGCCGCGGACCGGCCGCCTTGCTCACCCAGGGGCGGGCTCACCCGGGTGATTAGTGCCTACCTTCTGGCTCCCTATAGTCCCCGATACGGTCGGCGGGGCTATTCAGCAAGACCGGGACCTTGGGGAGCGGCGGCCGGGGTTGCGGTGCCCTCGGCGGGCGGCGATGCGCGCAGGCGACGCACCCAGGCCAGGGACAGCAGTGCAAACAGGGCCAGGAAGGCCAGGGCAGCACGCAGTGCTGTGAGTTGGGCGTCGGAGTAGCTGGCCACGAGCTCATCGATCTGGGCCTGGGGAAGGCCCGCTTGTTCGGCGGCCTGCTCCACTTGGGTGGTGGACACGAAGTTGGCATTCTCCTGGGCTAGCGTCGATACCTGCTGCTTGACCGAAGCGGGAAGCGTCGCGCTGGCTTCGACCTCGTTGGTGAAGTTGGTCGCGAGACTGGCCAGGAGGATCGAGCCGACGAGTGCGACGCCGAGTGAGGCGCCGAGGTTGAGCGATGTGCCCTGGAGCCCCCCGGCCTCTCCGCCGCGCTTCGGGTCGACCGACGACATGATCACGTTGCCGACCTGGGAGGCCAGTAGCCCGAGACCGGCGCCGAGCAGCGCGAGCCCGATGCCAAAGCCCCACCCGTTGAGTTGCGGGTCCAGGAAGTACAGCAGGACCAGCTCGCCGAGCAGCATGGCCGCGATGCCAGGCTGCACGATCTGTTTCGGGGTGTAGCGACCGGTCAGCGCTGACCCTCCGATAGCGAACACGAACATCCCAGCGGACATCGGGAGGATCGTCACTCCCGTCTTGAGCGAGTCGAAACCTAGGACGGTCTGCAGGTACAGCGGCAGCACGAAGAAGGTGGCCTGGATGATGAAGGCCTGACACCACTGCACAACGAGCCCCGCACGCATCCTGGGGATCTTGAGGAGGTCCAGGTCGAGCAGGGGTTCGTCGCCGCGGTCCTTGACCTTTCGTTCGCGGCGCCCGAACACGACCAAGACCACCGCGCCGAGCACGATCAGCCACAGGGTCGGAGACAGCCCCAGCGGGGTCACGGGGTGACCGTTGACCTCCGGGACGCCACCTTTGGGAGTGATCCAGCCCCACTGGCTGGAACGCAGGATGCCCAGCACGATGGAACCCAGCCCGACCGCCGAGAGCGCGGCCCCGGTGGTGTCGAGCTTGGTCATGTGGCCCTTCACCGCCGGGAATCATCCGCCGGAACAGCAGGATGACGACGACGACGACCGACTCTGCGGCGAAGACGTAACGCCATGAGTACTCGGCCGACACCCAGCCCCCGATCAGGGGGCCTGCCGCCATCGACGCGCCGCTCACGCCGCCGAGGATCCCGTAGGCGACCGCGCGCTGTTTGCCTTCGTAAGTGGCTGCCGTCAACGCTGCGATGGCCGGGATGACCAGGACCGCCCCCAGGCCCTCGATCAGCGACCAGCCGACGAGGAGGACGGTCAAGTTCGGCGACACGGACGTGATGAGGGACCCCGTGCCGTAGACGAGGAGCCCGATGGCGAAGGTGCGCTTCGCTCCCCAGCGCTCGCCGAACTTCCCGCCGATCAACATCAGGGAGGCCATCACCAGGGTGTACAGCGTGATCGCGGTCTGGAGGCCCACGACGGTGGTGTCCAGATCCGCAACGACCTGGGAGATGGACACGTTCATCACGGTGGTGTCGAGCACCATGATGAACTGCGCGGAGGCCAGCAGGCCAACCACGCCCCATCCTGCCTTGGTCGCGGTCCTCGGCGCCTCGTCCGCCATCATCCCACCTCACTCCTGCGACGCGGCGGCGAGCCGCCAGCCGACCATGACGGCCGGTGGACATGCTGAGGTCTTGCAGGATCCTGATCGGTGTGGGCTGTACCCGCGCGGCGGGCACGAGCGAGGGGCTCGGAGCCGGTAAAATTCGGGCTCGAGTGATCCTGAATACGGCTCACGCACCCGAGGGAGCCGCCGTGCCTGACGAGTCGCAACCGCACACTCCAAGCGGCTATCGGACGGGTCGCATGGAGGCCTTCAGCGATGGCGTGTTCGCGATCGCGATCACCCTGTTGATCCTCGACATCGCCGTTCCACCTGGTTCCGAGGACGACCTCTTGGGCGCCTTGGGCAGCCAGTGGCCCTCCTATCTCGCGTACACCGTGAGTTTCGCGACCATCGGCGCGGTGTGGTTCGCGCACACCGTGATCACCGAGTACCTCGACCATGCCGACTCGGCGCTGGTCCGATTGAACCTCCTGCTGCTCCTGGTGGTCTCGTTCCTGCCCTTCCCCACGCGGCTGCTGGCCGAGTACGCCCAGGAACCCGGCCCCGAGCGGATCGCGGCGACCGTGTACGGGATCAACCTGCTCCTGACTATGGTCATGGTGTCGGTGACCTGGCGGTACGCCGTCCGCGCCCACCTTGTGCGGCCCGATCTGGCCGACGAGGACGTGAAGACACTCACCCAGCGGCTCACGCCCACGCTGTGGGTCTACGTGGTGATGATTCTCGTCGGACTGTTCGTGCCGATTCTCGCGGTGTTCGGATACCTGGCGATCGCAATCTTCGTCCTCGTACCGTTCCGTGTGTTGCGACACAGGGGGTCTGATCGCTGACCGGTCCACCATTAGCCGCCGGGGCAGCTCTGCGAGAGCGTGGTCGCCAGTGCGGACGTCGCGGCCTTGACCTGACTTGTTGCGGTGGCGATGGCCGGTGCCTTCTGGGTGAGGTTGCTCGTGGTCAGCCCGTTCGTCGCGGTCTCGAGCGCGTCGACCGCTGACTGAACCTTCTCCACTTCGGGTTCTAGGGCACTCGATGCCGACGCGGTAGCGGCACCGAGCTGCGCTCTTCACATCGGCAAGCGCGCTGGTCAGGGCCTCTACCCCGTCTTGCCGAACGTCGACGTTCTTGAGCGTGTCGAGCGAGCTCTGCAACTCTGCGGCGTCCGCACAACTGGCCGTCGCTGTCGTCGGCGTGGGCGTGGGCGTCGAAGATTCCGTGGTCGACGACGAGCCGCCTCCGCAACCCACGAGCACCCACAGCAACGGGGCAACGCCTACGACTGTCCAGAACTTTCGACCCGAGGGGGGTAGCAGCATGGGATCACACTTTCTTGGAGGCCCTTCGGCCGCATGCCAGGTTTAGTGAGTAGCGATGTGGGCCGGACGGCCGTCGTCGGTGTGGGGGTTGGGACGTGCTGGGATCGGGTTGGACTTCGTGATGGGGACCGTCCGCCCGCACCGGGGAGGCGTCAGCTGGCGTCGCCGGCAGCCGCCACGTCGGCCTGCACCGCGCTGGGGTCTGCCTTGAGCTCTTTGCGGTCGACCTTCTCCGCGTCCTTGAAGGTCTCCGCGACACGGTCGGCGATGGCCGCCGCCGCGACCGCGACGACCGCACTCTGGCCGGCGTCGAGGGTCTCGCCCAGGTCCTTGAGATCTGAGCGGCTCATCCCGGCGGCCGCATGCCCGGCCAGCGCCCCCAGCCCTGCGCCGATGCCGGTGCCCCACACGATGCCGGCTCCGACTGCGACGGCGGGGAACAGGGCGACGCACAGGCCGGTCGCCAGACCCAGCCCGCCGCCGACCCAGGCGCCCTGTCGCAGCGGCTGCTCGTGCTTCTTGACGATCTTGACCTTGCCCTTGTCGTCCTTGGAGATGACGGCGGCGTCGAAGGTGTCGACCAGGTGCTCGTCGTAGTACAGGCACTTGATCGCCTCGTAGTCGGCCTCTGCGTCGTCCAACGATCCGTACGTTGCGGCGAACGCGGCGAACGTGTCCAGTCCTTCCATCACAGCTCCTTGTGGTCTCGTGCGTCTGAGGTTGAGCGGATGCTCAGGCCTCTTCGTCGTCCAGGGCGTCCTCGATGGCGAGGGCGTATCCGAGTGCTACGGCGATCGTGGCGGCGGCGTCGACGACCCGGGGGCCGCCGACGATCGGGGCCAGCGCGACGAGGATGCTCCGGGTGTCCTCCAGGCTCAGGCCGCTGTCGACGGCCGGGCCGAGGTTCAGCAGGTAGGAGGCGGGCGGTGCGTCGACGGCGACCAGCCCGGCAAGGCGCACCAACATCAGCTCCCGGTCGGCGAGGTCAACATGCGCGACGGATGCGGCGGTCATCTCCGCAAGTGTGTCGAGCAGCGGTGTTTGTTCAGTCATGTCGATCTTCCCTTCAGTTCGTTTTCATGGTGGATATGGATGTGCACGCTGGCCTCACGCCAGCAGCTTCGCCTTGCCCTGCGTGAACTCGTCGTCACTGATGACGCCCTTGTCGCGAAGATCGGCCAGTTTGGCGATCTCGTCGGCGGCGCTCGGACTTGAGCCGGCGACGCTCTGGATGTAGCTCGCGAGTGGCGGCGTCCTGTGCCTGCGCGGCCTGGACCGCGTGCTCACTCATCTTGTGGCCGCGTGCGATCAGGTACACGAGGACACCGAGGTAGGGCAGGACGATGACGAAGACCGTCCACAGCGCCTTGGCCCAGCCCGAGAGGTCCTGGCTGCGGAAGATGTCGGCGAAGACCGCGATCAGTAGCCAGATCCAGATGAAGAACAAGAAGAACCAGAGCATGGACCAGAACACGTCGCCGGTTCCGAAGCTCGAGGTCAGGGTGATCACGGAAGCTCCTCAGATGATCTGTTATCTGTGACCGTCGCGGTGTCGCGCACTGGTCGATGACGTGTTCAATCGTGGCGCGACGCCGTGCGTGTTGTCCTCACCCCGCGAGGGATTCACCCGGGTGAGGACACGGTTCAAGTCGATCCACGACCGAGGACGCATCTGGGCCGAGACGTTGACGCGTGGTCGGGCTTACGTCGTCAGCTGCTCGTGGCGTCAGTGGCGCCGGCTTCCTCTGGTGTTCCGATGCCGGGGCGGAGGTCTGCCAAGCCGGACCAGGGCGTCGTCCGAGAGGTCGCCCCGAGCTTGCGGTAGGTCGACCTCAGGTGCGACTTGACGGTGTTGTAGGAGATGAAGAGCTGATCGGCGATCTCGCGCTGAGTGAGTCCCTGACCGGCAAGCTGCAGCACCGCGATCTCGCGGTCGGAGAGCTCCTCGCCGAACTCCGTCCAGGTCCGCATCGACCGAGCCGGCCCGCTGGCGCAGGCCGGCCGAGCGGCTCACCAGGTCACCAGGATTCGGGAGCGTGTCGAGGATGGCGTCGGCCGCGTCGAGGCACCGAGACCTCGCCGGTGGCATCTCCGAGCGCCTGAAAGGCGCACGCGTTGAGCAGGTAGGCGTTCGCAAGCCAGGCACTGCGCTGTGCCGTCACCGAAGATCGTGGATCGCCGACTCGAACCATCCCACGGCACCTCTCGGATCGCCCCCTTGACGGGCGCGCTCACCGAGCGCCATGTGCAGGATGGCGCTGGTGACTGTCTGTGGCTGGGTGGCCATCATCTCGATCGCGCGATCCAGCATCGGGCTCGCGTGGGAGGCGTCGCCGTCGGCGTACTCGGCAAGCGCGTAGTTGCCGATCGCGAGGACCAGGAGGTTCGGATGTACAGTCCGGGATCAGAGCGACCGCTTTGCCGAGCGTGTCTCGTGCCTCGGTGGTCGCTCCCCGCAGATACTGCGCCTGCCCGAGCGCCGCCAGCGCGGCACCCTGCCACATCGGCCCGGGGGCGATCTCCAGAGCCCGGTAGGCGGCCTCCTCACCGCGCGCGACGTCGTTGACTCCCACCAGGGCACGGAGCATCTCGACGCGAAACCCGAGTGGCAGGCCCAGTGACCCCATCGCTTCGGGGGCGCCGCTGCTGGCCACGTCGAGCCACCGCTCTGCGCCGTCCAGGTCGTGGCCGAACGCGTCGGACGTGGCCCGAACCCAGGCGAGCTCGGGATCTGCGAGCGCGGCCGGCCACGAAAGCTCCGCCAACCAGCCGCGGACGGTCGCCCAGCGGCCTACGCGCTGCCAGCGACTCGACCTGCGCGGCAACCAGGCGGGCGGCGAGGGCCACGTCTCGAGACTCGATCGCGTGGTCCGCGGCCGACTCCAGGTCGCCGGTCTCCTCGAACCATCTGGCCGCTCGACGATGAAGTGTGGGGAGCAGCTCATGGCTGGGTTCGGGCCAGCTCCAGGCGCATGGCCTCGGCGAATAGGTGGTGTTGGCTGTACCAGTCGCCCGCGCGGTCGACCGAGATGAACAGGTTTGCTCGCTCGAGCTCGGCCAGCATCGCTTCCCGACCCGGACCGGCCCACGACTGCGTCGCACAGCGCTCCGGACATCCGGGTCAGGATCGAGACCTTGAGCACGAAGTCCTGAACATCGGGCTCCAACAGCTCGAGCACATCGGTGGTCAGGTACTCCACGACCGGTCGGCGCGCGCCGGCGAAGGCGTCGATGAACGCGCTCGGCTCGTGGTCCTGGATGAGGAGGGCCAGCAGTCGCAGCGGCGCCGGCCAGCCACCGGTGCCCTCCGCCAGGCGCGAGGCCTCCTCGTCGGACAGCCCCACCACGCCGAGCCCGGCTAGGAACTGCGCGACCTCGTGTTGGTCGAACCGCAGGTCGTGCGGCGCGGATCTCCAGCAAGTCACCGGCTGCCCTCAACCGCGCGATCCCCAGGGCCGGGTCCGATCTGGTCGAGATGACGAGCTGGACGCGGTCTGGCCGATAGCGCATGAACGCCTCCATGGTGTTGTCGACATGGCGGTTCTCGGCCAGGTGGTAGTCATCAAGAACGACCACCAGGTCGGGTCCGTCACCCGTCAACTCCTCCAGCAGCACCGGCAACACGTGCTCCTCGATCTGGTCGGGTCGTGCACGCAGGGCGGCCAACGAGCCTGTGCCGGCGCGTGGCTCCACCTCATTGAGAGCAACGATCAGGTGGGTCCACAGTCGAACCGGGTCGGTATCCCTTCGGTCCAACGACACCCACGCACAGCGGGGCGGCGTCAGGGAAGCCAGCCATGCGGTCAGCAGGGTCGTCTTGCCGTAACCCGCCGGTGCCGACAGCAGCGTGAGCGCCGCACGCCTTGCCGGATCGCAGCCGCTCGACCAGCAGTGGACGACTGACAGCACCGGTCGGCAGCCGCCTCGGCTGGATCTTGCTGCGGATGAGGCCAACAAATGGAGGGAGGGGCGCGAAAGGCCCTCCGGCGCCCGGATCATTCACAGTCGCCAATCCTCTCGCTTGTCGCCTCCCAGCATGTTAGCCGCCTGCGGGCGCGGCCGGACTACCAACCTTTAGCCAACAAGACCGGGGCAAGACTCGCGACCTTCGTCCGAGAACGTCGTCCGAGCGTCTCGGCGCGCGGCCGAGACGCTGCGCCAGTGCCGCCGACCTCTCGAACTCTGCACCTATTCCGAGCGAGCAGAGACCGAGACGATGTCGAGGCCAAGGTCCGCCACCTGACGCAAGACACCCTGAAGCGCTGACTGGTCGAGAACATCTCCACTCAGCTGAGTGGTTCCGGCCACGCGCACCAGCGACAGATTGTCGAAGACAACGTCAAAGCGGTCGGACAACTCTCCTGAGACAACGATGGTGCAACTGACAGGTGGCATCGCACCACCATTGCCTCGAGCGTGCGTTGGGGCACCACCCGATGCGCTTGACCACCCGGGTGATTCAGGCTCGCCCGGCCGGTACGGGATGCCACTGACACCGGGCGTCGGGACCACCTGCGCACCTATTTCTCGACCCCGCTCGCCGTGGCCCTCGACGAACTAGGCTGCCTGCTCGGACACCAGATCTTCCTAGCGACGACGACTGGTTGCGCCTACATCGGGAGTTGGATTGTTGGCCTCGGCCAGGTTTTGGCGATCGGAATGGAAGGTACCGGGTCCAACGCTGCCGGACTCTTTGAATACCTGCGCCGGCAAGGTCTGCTGGTCATCGAGGTCGAACAACCCGATCGGGGTGCTCGACGCAAGACGGGCATGTCTGACCCCGCGGACGCGATCGCGGCCGCACGGGCTGGTCAGGGACGTGGAGAGGACCCGGGGGGAAGCTGGTCAGCCCCACCGCGATGATCGCCAGGATCAGGCAGGACGCTGCCGCCCGCCAGTCCCAAGATCAGCGTGGGGGTGCTCACCCTCATCGAGCTGGGCATCGCCGACTGCTCAAGCCCGGAGCAAGCGATGGTGTACGAAGGCATTGGGCTCCTGCGCTCGCGCCCGGAGGTCGCACCCGTCACCAAGTCATTCGTCGAGCGACAAGTCAGCCTGTACCGGTCGGTGCTCGATGCCGGCACGTTCGCAGGAGTCTTTACCCAGTCGTCAACCTCGAGGCCGTTGCCCGCAACCTCCTCGCACTCGAGGACGCCTACGACATGTACATCGTGCTGGGTGTCTTGAAGGACGGCGCCTTGGCCAGAGCAGACCTCGCCTCGTACGCCGAAGGAGCCCTTGGCGTCTCGCTGCGAGACGCCGTTAGGCAATGAGGTTGCGGCATCGCCGGTAGCAATGACCCGCGAGAGGCCGTCAGAAGTCGCTGAGGACTGTCCCCGGGGACTGTCATGATGGAGCGATGACGACCTATTCCGGCACGAAAGAGTTCGAAGGCGCGACGTTCGTCAAGGCGAGCTTCAAGGGCGCCACGCTGCGAAACTCCGATGTCAGCGGTGTCACGATGCGCAGCGTCGATGTGGACGGACTCGACATCGACAGCCACGACCTGTTCTTCGGCAGCCTCCTCGTCAATGGGATCGACGTGGTGCCGCTCGTGGATGCTGAGCTCAACCGTCAGTTCCCGGGTCGCGAAATGCAGAAGGCGCAGACGCCCGAAGGGCTGCGCGAGGGTTGGGTCGCTGTGCAGTCCGCGTGGCAGACCACTGTGGCGGATACTCCGCCGGACCTGGTGGACGCCCACGTGGAGGACGAGTGGTCCTTGGCCGAGACCCTGCGTCACCTCATCCTGGCGACCGACGCCTGGCTCCGCGGCGGGATCTTGGGGATGGAGCAGCCGTTCCACGAGATCGGCCAGATCTTCACCGGTGCCGGCGAGATGGGCTTCGACATGTCGATCTTCCGCGTGGACTCGCCGACCTTCGAGGAGATCCTCGCCGTGCGTGCCGAGCGACAGCAACTGGTGACAGACTTCCTGGCCACGGCCACGGCGGAGCTGCTCGCGGAGGAACGTGAGAACCCGTGGGGCGGCGGTGACTGGCATCCCAGTGTCGGTGACTGCATTCGCGTGATCCTCGAGGAGGAATGGGCGCACCTGCGCTACATCCGACGCGATCTCGCTCTTCTGCGTTGAGCCAGAAGGAGCCAGCCAGTGCGCCACCTGGGCTCGGTTGTCGAATCCACACCTCCCCGTTCGACGCATGGGTGAGCCGGGGTTGAATAGGCCACAGGGGCCGATGCCGGGCAGACGCGAAGGAGCACAGCGATGAGGGTCATGGTTCTGGTTAAAGCCACGGAGCAGTCCGAGGCCGGAGAGTTCGGTCCCGCCGAAGAGTTCGTGGCGATGGACCGGTTCAACGAGCAGCTCGTCGAGGCGGGCGTCGTGTTGGCTGGAGATGGACTTCAGCCGAGCAAGAAGGGCAAGCGGATCGCCTTCGACGCCGAAGGCAGCATGACGGTGATCGACGGCCCCTTCGCCGAGACCAAGGAGCTGATCGCCGGCTTCGCCATCTGGGAGGTCACGTCGATGGACGAGGCTCTGGAGTGGGTCAAGCGTGCGCCGTTCCGTCGCGGCGAGGTCGAACTTCGAAAGATCCTCGACGTTGATGACTTTGCAGAGTCCTTCCCCGCGGAGATGGCCGCGGCCGAGGAGCGGATGCGCGCGGAACCGGCTCCGAAATCCCTAGTGGGCTCAGCGACTCAGCAGGCAATCGAAGCTGTCTGGCGGATCGAGTCCGCCAGGCTTATCGGCGGCTTGGCCCGCGTGGTTGGCGACGTCGGGTTGGCCGAGGACCTTGCTCAGGACGCGCTGGTCGCTGCGCTCGAGCAGTGGCCGGACTCAGGGGTGCCAGATAACCCGGGCGCCTGGCTCATGGCCGTGGCGCGCCGCCGCGGCGTCGACACCATTCGTCGCGCCGTGAATCTGCAGAGCAAGCTCGATCTGCTCGGTCGCGACCTCACCGACCACGAGACACCGATGGACGAGATCGAGTTCGACAGCCACGTCGAGGACGACGTGCTACGGCTGATGTTCACGCGCTTGCCACCCGGTGTTGTCGGTCGACGCCCGCGTAGCTCTCACCCTAAGGATGGTCACCGGCCTATCCACCGAGGAGATCGCGCGGGCGTTCCTGGTGCAAACGACCACGATGGCGGCACGGATCACCCGGGCGAAGAAGGCGCTCACCGAAGCCAACGTGCCCTTCGAGGTTCCCGTCGGTGACGAACTCGCTAACCGCCTGGATTCGGTACTCGAAACCGTCTACCTGATCTTCAACGAGGGCTACACGGCCACCACCGGCGACCAGTGGGCACGCGCCGAGTTGTGTCAGGAGGCGATGCGCCTGGGCCGCATGCTCGCCGCGTTGGCACCCGGCGAGTCGGAGGCACATGCACTCGTGGCGCTGATGGAGATCCAGGCGTCCCGCCTGCGTTCACGCACAGGCCCCGATGGCGGAATCGTCACCCTCGACAAGCAGGACCGCGCCCGTTGGGACCGGCTGCTGATCACTCACGGTCTCGCGGCGCTCGATCGGGCCGAACAAGTCGGCACCGCGGGCTGCTATGCGATCCAGGCGAAGATCGCGGCATGCCACGCCAGGGCACCGCGAGCCGAGGACACCGACTGGGTGACCATCGCCTCCCTGTACGGCGACCTCGTCGCGCTGACGAACTCGCCGATCGTCGAACTCAACCGTGCGGTTGCCGTGTCGATGGCAGACGGACCGGCCGCCGGGCTCGCCATCACCGATGGATTGGTCGACGTCGCCGCGTTGCGCAAGTACCACTTGCTACCGAGTGTGCGGGGTGACCTGCTGGCCAGGCTCGGCCGCTCCGCGGAGGCTCAGGCCGAGTTCGAGCGCGCCGCCGAGCTGACGTCGAACGAGGCCGAGCGCTCCTATCTCCTCACCCGGGCCAGCAGTTCCTGATCACATCAACCCGGCCAGGCGGGTGGATGTGCGCGGCAGAACTCACGGATGGCGTCGTTGACCGACTCGGGGCGCTCGAGATTGCTCATGTGGCCCGCGTCCTCGATCACGACGAGTGTCGAGTCCGGGATCGCCTCCTCGAACTGTCGCGCGACGTCCAGCGGCGAGCGGGCATCGTGTTGTCCCCAGATCAGCAGAGTGGGGACGGCGATGCGAGGCAGCAGGTCGCTCAAGTCGGCCTCCGCCATGATGGCCAGCTCCCGCCCAAGCGTGGCGGGGCGGACGTCGGCGGCGATGGCAGTGAGCAGAGGCACGAACTGAGCCGGCGGATCGTCAGCGAACAGTCCGGGAAGCGTCGGGTCGAATTCCGCATGCGGCGCAGCGAGCATCTTGTGCGCGCCGGCAACTCGCGCTCGCACCTCGTCCGCGGGCAGCGACCCTTTCCAGCCGGCGTAGGTGTCGATCATGATCAGGGTCGCGACGAGCGCAGGATGGCGACGGTAGAGCTCGAGCGCCACGGTGCCACCCCAGGAAAGGCCAGCGACGTGCGCAGGCCCGAGTCCCAGCGCTTCGAGCAGCACCGCAAGCGCGTCCGCATAAGTCCGCCAAGTCGAAGCCCTCCGGCACGTCGGAGGACTGACCGGCGCCTGGCTCGTCCCACGCGACGACGGTGAATTCGTCGGCCAGACCGGCCAGCTGCGGTTCCCAGATGCGGCCGTCCTCGGCCGCACCGTGGACGAAGACCAAGGGCAGCGCCCTCACCGACCCGCTCGTAGGCGATCGTGAGCCCGCCCGCCTCGACAAACTCCATCACCACGCGACCTTCTCACTACCCGATCGATGAAGTCGTCGTTCGCGGCCAGCACGATCGCATGCTAACTCAGTCGTCGGTCGCTCCCTCGGTGGCTTCGGCGGGCTCTGGGGGGCGTGCGAACACCGCGTCCTCAAGGCGGGGTACGACGCTGAGATCCCGGTCGATTCCCGTGGTGGCGATCCGGTGCAGGATGGCATCGGAGACCTCCGTGAGGACCAGGTCTCCCCCGCTCGCCCGCATCTCCCTGCCGATCTCGGCCAGGGTCTGCGCGCCTGTGTAGTCGATATCCGCCATGGCCGCCGCGTCAATGACCAATACCTTGACCGGCGTCTGAGTCGCGGCCATCTCGGCGCGGATACGCTGGCTGAAGAAGGTCGCGTTCTCGAAGAACAACGAAGCGCCAAAGCGGTAGACGAGCACGTCGTCCAGCCGCCCGGCCGGGATCTTGACCCGGCTTTCCAGGCGAGGGATCACCTTGCCGTCGGAAAGCAAGACAACCTCGGTCGGGTGGTATTGGCGGCGCAGTCGGTCGATCAGCGACAAGATGATGGCGAGGAAGATGCCCTGTTCCACCCCCAGGAATGCGACCGCAAGGAGCGTCACAATCGCAACGACGAACTCGGGCCGACTCGTGCGCCCGACAGCACGCAGGGTGCCGACCTTCACCAGTTTGATGCCGATCGTGAAGACCACCGCGTCGAGGACGCCGGCCGGGATGTACTCGAACAACCCGGTCAGAAACAGCAAGACGGCACCGACCGTCACGGCCATGGCGATGTTGACCACCTGCCCCTTGCTTCCCGAGGAGTCACCCGCGGCAGTCCGAGGCGGCGAGCCGTTGATCGCGAAGCCCGAGGTGAACGCGCTGGCGAGGTTCGCCGCCGACAAACCCACGAGGTCACCTTTGACGCTGTCCTCGTAGCCGTTCTTCTGCGCGAAACTGCGGGCCACTGCCGCGCTCTGAGCCAAGATCACCACGGCGATCGAGAAGGCGGCCGCCGCCAGGGTGGCCAGTTCTCCGGTGGCGAAGTCAGGGATGGTGAACCCCGGCAGACCGGCTGGGATCGAACCGACGCTCTCGACCCCGTTGGACGTGGCATCGATCAGCACCGCCACGACGCTGAAGAGCGTCAGCGACACCAGAGCGGCCGGCAGCTTCGGCATTCTCTCCTCGAGCACCAGCATGACGAGGACGGTGCCGAATGCCAGGCCCGCAGTGGTCCAGTTGACCTTGTCGAACTCTTCCAGGGTCTGCACGAGCTTGTCCCAAGTGCTGCCACTGGCCGACACCCCCAGCATCCCCGACAAGTTGCCGATGATGAGGGATACCCCCACCCCGGAGAGGAACCCGGCAAGCACCGGCTGGGAGATCAGGTCGGCCAGGAACTCAAGTCTGGCTACGGCAAAGAACAGCAAGAAGAGCGCCGTCAAGATCGCGAGCACCCCCACCGCTGAGGCGTAGGCGGAGGTCCCCTGGGTGGCGACTGCGCCGGCCCCCGCCGCGACGAGCGCCGCAGTGGCCGAGTCGGCACCGACGACCAACTGCCTTGAGGAACCGAGCAGGGCGAACATGAGAGCGGGCAGCAGCGCGCAGTACAAGCCGGTTTGGATGGGGAGACCGGCGATCTTGGCGTACCCGAGGCTCTCGGGAATCGCGATAGCCGCCACCGTGATGCCGGCGACGATGTCACCGCGCAGCCAGGACCCTTTGTAATCTCTGAGCACGCTCACATTGCCGCCTGTCCGATGCTTTAGGACTCGCCTTCGGGAACTTTCAGACCGAGAATGTCGTCTTGCCAGGTAGGCATCCGATCGCTCAGAAGATAGCGGAACGGCGACTTCTCGGCATCCCCCGGGCCGGCATCGCTCAACCTGGGCACCTTCCTGCTACGAATCCTTGTCCCAGGCCTCGTTTCGTTCCTTGACCTTCTCAAGGGCCCGCTCGGCGTCGGCGCGGGTCGCGTAGGGCCCCAGGCGATCATTGTTGGGGCAGAACTCGCCGCGAATCTCGACGGCACGATGCGTGAGGCAGAACCAGTACTCCGGGTCAATATCCATGTCGTCGAAACTAGCGGATGGAACGCGATCCGCGGGATGCTGACGAGATGGCAGAGACCGTGGCAGCAAAGGGCAGCACGGTCCCGTTGAAGGCGTTCGCGGCCGGCACCCTCATCGCACTTCTGGTCGGCGTCATCGGGAAGGCGCACGACCCGACCCTCGACGGCACGACGACACTCGGCTTCGACACCGTCCTCGAGATGAAGACCGCTGTCTCCTGCCTGATCGGGGTGCTCGTCGTACTCCAACTTCTCGGCGCACTCGTGATCTACGGCAAGCTCGGGCTCCGGGCGCCGTCATGGCTGGGCCCAGCACACCGAGCCTCTGGAACCGTCACGCTGGTGCTAGCGCTGGTCGTCGCGTACCACTGCTTGTGGGCGCTGGGACTCGAGAGTGGCACGTTCGAGGACGGCACCCAGGTGCCCCTGCGCACGGTTGCCCACGGCGTCCTCGGCTGCGCTCTCATGGGCGCGATCGTCGTGAAGATCGTGGCAGTGCGTTCAAGGCGAGCGCCCGGATGGTTCCTGCCCGTGGCCGGCGGTCTCCTCGTCACCTTGTTCGCGTTGACACTCCTCACCTCTGTCGCCTGGTACCTGACCGCGAAGGGCTGGCCGACTCATGGGTGATGTGGTCGGCGAATTGCTCCCGCTGGTACTGGGAGTCGCCATCTCTCCGGTGCCGATTATCGCGGTCCGGTCGCCTCTTCCTCTGGTGGGACCTCGACCTCCGCTTCCGTCGCCACGTTGAGCGCCATAAATTCCATGACAGCCGTGACCGCGCTCGGACTGGGTCTCCTGCTGTCGGCTGTCAACCCCAAGAACCCCATCCTCGGCATCGCGGGTGGAGTCAGTATCGCGTCCGGTGATCTGTCGGGCGCGGACAGGGCAATCGCGATTGCCATCTTCGTTGTGATTGGCTCAGCGACCGTGGCCACTCCCGTCATCGCCTACCTTGCGGCGAAGGAGAGGATGCAGGCTCCGCTCGATTCCCTCCGGCAGTGGCTCACGCACAACAACGCGACCGTCATGGCCGTGCTGATGCTCGTCATCGGCGTGGACCTGATCGGCAAGGCCATCGGCGGTCTCTCATAGATGCTCCCGCCGGAACCACGAAACCGGCGGCGAGTTAACTTGAAGCCATGAAGATCCTTCTCAACATCATCTGGCTCGTCTTCTGTGGTTTCTGGATGGCCATCGGGTACGCCGTCGCAGGCGTCATCTGTTGCATCCTGATCATCACGATCCCGTTCGGCATCGCGTCGTTCCGGATCGCCAACTACGCATTGTGGCCGTTCGGGAGAACGCTGGTCAGCAAGCCAACCGCTGGCGCCATGTCGGTCATCGGCAACGTGATCTGGTTCGTGGTGGCCGGGATCTGGCTCGCGATCGGGCACCTCGTGGCCGGCATAGCGATGTGCCTGACGATCATCGGCATTCCGCTAGGGATAGCGAGTTTCAAGATGATCCCGGTCTCGCTGGTGCCGCTGGGCCGGGAAATCGTGTCCACCGGTGATGCCAGCGCCACCCTGGTCGTCACCAGTTGACCGTTGGCGCTCGCTTAGCCGATGTCCAGGACGGGATTGTCGATCAGACCGTTGAACTGGTCCGACTCCGAGTGAATCGTTGCGGCGGAGACGAGCTTGCCGCCGATCGACACGGGTGTCGATAGCGCGAAGCTGAGTCGACCGACCTTCTGCACGCCCGACTTCGTTCGCGCGACCGCACCCAGGCTTCCGTCAGCATGGATAGGCGTGACGTCCAACAACAACTTGTCACCGTTATCCATCAGCTTGCGGGCGCAAGACACGCGGAACCATGCCTCGGTCGGCATCAGTTGCGTTGAGGTGACGGCGAGGATGCCCTTGTCGCCCTTGACGCGGCACATCGCATAGCCGTGATCGATCTGGATCTTGTACTGCGCCACATCGCCGAAGAGTCCCCGCTGAAGGATATTGTTCCCGTTGTCGTACGCCGTTCCCGTACTGACCGGATCGCTCTTGATATCGGCGCCGAACGCGAAACCTGCCGCAAGCGGGGTGAGCACGTCGGTCGAACTCGTGTTGGTCATGGCCGCTACCGCGCGAGGCGCCGTACTGGCACCCCCGTAGGACGGGTAGTCGGCCGCCATGCCAGCGCCGGGGTACGAAGGCACAGCCACGATCGAACCGCCAGACGTGGCGACGACCGTCTTGACGACTCAACGGCGCGACCGTCGTCGTCTTGGCGGAGACCGCGCTGTCAGCGAAGTAGGGCAAGGAATCCGAAACCACCTGCGCGGCATGGCTCGTCACTGCCACCGCGCTCACCCCGAGCACCATGCTCGCACAGAGAATCGACAGGACGATGCGGCGCACCCGAGTGCGTCGTGGTTCATGCATGAAGGGCTCCTCGAGATCGTGCGAGTCGGACTGTCGGTCCGGCCAAAGTAAAGTCTCTCGGCGTCGAGAGACCCCTGTCACAGGATTGCTCTCGCGCGACCGTTCGGCGGAGGTCTCCGACCGATCGGTCAATCTCTAGACGCGGTTCGGGCCACGGCGTGACGGCGCAAACACCTACTTGTTCAGGAAATCACCATGGTCCCTGGGGTGCAGTAGCACCCCAGGGACCATAGCTTTTCCATGAGTCGACCGCCGCAGAACGGCCTACCCTCGGCTCCCCGGAAACCCATGACCGGGGAGCCGAAGCACAGGGGCGCTAGACCGCGTCGAACCAGTTGGTCAACTGCGGGATCTGCCGCAGCACCAACTGGTCGAAGAGGAGCACCAAGACCAACGAGATGCCGAATAGCGGGAGGAAGAACGCCAGAGCGACCAACCCGACGACCAACATCGGGGAGCCCTTGATCGGCATCCGCCCACGCGGTGCGCCCATCGACGAGGCGTTCTTCGGTCGACGACGCCACCACATCAACGGCCCGCTGATGCACGAGAAGATGACCGCGGAACACATCAAGATGGCAGCCCAGAAAGAGACCAGGCCCAGGCTTCGACCCTCATGCAGACCGATGCCCTGAGAGACGACCTTGGCCAACGTCGGATAGTCGTCGAAGCCGTACGCCGAGACGACCTGGCCGCCGTACTGGTCGACGTGCACCGTCTTCTCCCTGGAGGGGTCGTTGAAGGCGTAGCCCATCACCGAGTACACCCCCGATTCGTCCGCGGGCAGCGCCACCGTCATCGGGTGTTGGAGTCCTTCGCGCTCGGCAACGACGACCGCCGTGTCAAGGTTCGCCACGCTGGTCCCAGCCTGATCGGTGGACTCGGGCACCTCCGACTTGCCGGCGCCCCACGGCACCTCGTGCGCGTGGCTATGCGGGAGCGACTTGTCGAGCGTGGAACTCGAGTCCGAGGCGGCGCCGGGGTCCAGGCTCCACAGCGAACTCCCTCGATCGGTCGACAGCGTCTGCGACCTTCTCACCCCAGAAGCCGGTCCAGGGCAGACCCGACACCAGCAGGAGCAACAGCCCCGCCCCGGTGATCGCGCCAACCATGGCGTGCCGCGAACGCAACTTGGCACCGGGGGCGTTCGAGGCCAGACGTCGCTTGCGCGCCTTCCAACCCCGGGCAAACATGTAGTAGCCCGTAATCGCCATCACGATCGCCCAACAGGCGCCCAACTCGATGAGTGCGTCGCCCTTCTTACCGCTCATCAGGTCGCCATGGAGCCGAACCGCATACCCCGACAGCGTGGTGTCCGGATTGAGCGAGCCCTGCACCTCAGCAGTCCACGGATTGACGTAGACATCGGTGGCCGCGTCGCCCGCAGCGGGATCAGCGATCGAGAAGCGTGTCGCGTCATCCGATTCCAGGGGTTCGGTCATCGACAAGATGCCGGCGTCGGGATAGTCGCGTTGTACGGCGGCCTGCTGAACGTCGAACGACTTGAACTCACCGGACGACTGTTCGACCTTCATCACATCGCCGTGCATCAGTGGTTCGAGTTGGAAACGCAATAGGTAGATCAGGCCGGTCGTGGCCAACAGCAACAGGATCGGTAACACCAGGAAGCTGGCGTAGAAATGCCATCTCCAGAAGGCCCGAAACAGCCCGGAACTGGCCTTTGACGTCCTTTCTGGTGGCGCACTCGGCGCCGGGGTGCGTACATCGGTCATTGAGTTTGTTCTCCTCGCGGAGTGCCGAGGCATATCCCCGAAGGGGACCTGGGCACGATCGAAATGCACGACGAAGTTGGTCGCGAAATAGCGACCAGCGTGCGATGTCTGCGGAGTCCGCCCTGGGATCAGGCGGCGAGGAGAATCGGTGGCCCTCGGCGTGCGACGCTACGCGCCAAAACGGCGACCTTCGGTCGCAGGGAGGGAACCTCCGGCAGCGTGGGCATCACGCCGAGTGCCGGAATGCGCACGGCAGCCAGTGCCGCGCAAAGCTTCAGGAGCGGTCGGATCAGGCGGGTATTGGCATCGGCGACCAGTGCCCACAAGGCACGCTCACCGATGCCGAGCCACATGCCCACGGCCGCAGCACCCATCAGGTGAGCAAACATCATCGGGGCATGGACTGACATGTCGGTCATCAGGTGTTGCCAGGCCACGGACACCATCAGGTTGCCGTTGACGACCTGCACGCTCGCCAGAGCGGATTCACCGACGTGGCCAGCCGTCAGGCTGAGCCCGAGGTGGACCGCCGTTTGGCCGCACACAACCAGCAGAACGATGTAGCGGATCGGCATCGGCCGACCCGTGAACACTGAGGCCGCGAGGACGTTCACCGCCAAGAGGGCCACGAGGACCGTCAGGCTAGGGAGAAGCCCACCCGCGGATACGTGGCCGATGACGCCGGTCAGCATCATCACGATGCCGATCATGCCGGCGCGGAGCAGGCGAAGCGTGCCCGAAACCGGGCCGAATGCTGCCGACACCTCCATAGGCGAATTATCACCCAGGATGGGCGGAAATACACGACTTTTCGCGGCGCGCGCCGTCCGCGTTCCTACTCCGTCGGGAATCAGCAACCGACTATGGGGCCCGGTCAGATCGACGATCGTCATTGGGGGTCGCCCCAGAAGACTCGTTCGACGACCTGGTGTGCCAGCCGGGTGGTTCGCAAATAGTCGTTCACCATGTGCTCGGAATCCGCTGGCGGATACCCCAGCAGACTCGCGACGGCAGCCCGCTCACGGGCGTCATGGGGAAGCTGGTCCGACGGTTTGCCGCGCACGAGAGTGACGGCATTTCGCAGCCGGCTGGCCAACCGCCAGGCCTGGATCAGGGCATCCGCGTCCTCGGCGTCGATGAGCCCTGACGCCGTTGCCGCGGTCAGCGCTTCGATGGTTCGTGGCGTGCGCAGACTCGGCAACCGGCCCGCGTGCCGCATCTGCAACAGCTGGGCTGTCCACTCCACGTCGGCCAGCCCGCCGCGGCCCAACTTGAGGTGAGTCAACCGATCGGCATCCCTGGGCAGTCGCTCCACGTCGACCCGAGCTTTGATGCGTCGGATCTCGGCCACATCGTCTTCGGTGATGCCGCCGGCGGGATACCGAAGTGGATCGATCAGTTCGTGGAAACGAGCTCGCAACTCTCGATCCCCAACGACGGCATCGGCCCGGAGCAGAGCCTGAGCCTCCCAAAGGTTCGACCACTTGGCGTAGTACGCGGCGTACGACGCAAGCGTGCGGACCAACGGCCCCTGCCTGCCCTCCGGACGAAGATCTGCGTCCACCTCCAGCGCCGGATCGGTGGCCGGCAACGAGAGCAGGCGGCGCAATTCAAGAGCAACGGCGTGGGCGTACGACGACGCCTGCTGCTGGTCCGCGTCGGGGACCGGATCGTGGACGAACATCACGTCCGCATCGCTGCCGTAGGACAACTCGAAGCCGCCGTATCGGCCCAACGCGACCACGGCGATCGAGGTGGGTGCGCTCTCGAGCCCCCGTTCGCTGCGAACCTGCCCACCGGCAATCTCCAGCGTTGCTTCCAAGGTGGCATCGGTCAGCCGGGAGAGCGCCTCACCCACCTGTGCCACGTCAAGCTCATCGAGAAGGTCACCCGACGCCGTGCGCAGCAGTTCACGCCGCCGGATGCCTCGGACCTGGCGGATCGCGGCAATCGGCGTCGGTTTGTCGCCCTACCGAAGCCAGCATCTCGCTCAGCACGGTCCCGGCCGACAGCGGTTGGAGGGACTCCCCCAGCATCTTGACGCCCTGCGGTTCGCGTTGCAGCAGGTCTGAGGCATAGCGCGAACTCGAGAGCACGATCGCCAACCGCTGGGCCACCTCACCCTCGTCACGCAACAGTCGGAGGTACCACGCGGTATTGCCCATGGAATCGCTGAGTTGCCGAAAGCCCAACAACCCGGCGTCGGGATCCGGTGCGTCGGCGCACCAGGACAGCATCGCGGGCAGCAAGGCACGCTGGATGGCCGCCGTACGTGACACCCCACCGGTGAGCGCCTCGAGGTGACGCAGTGCCGCGGCCGGGTCCTGATAGCCGAGGGCCGCCATCCGCGCCTTGGCCGCGTCAGGCGTCAACCGCACCTCGTCAGTCGGAATTCGCGCAACGGCAGCCAACAACGGTCGATAGAACAGCTTCTCGTGCAGTCGCCGAACCTCCCGGCGGTGGTGCTTCCACTCCTTGGCCAGCCCGTCGACCGGATCCTTGATGTGCCCCATCGAGCGACCGAGTCGCCGGAGGTCCGCTTCGTCTTCGGGTACGACGTGGGTGCGCTGAAGCCGGTACAACTGGATCCGGTGCTCGAGCGAGCGAAGAAACACGTAGGCACGATGCAGCGCCTCGCCGTCCCGTCGGCCGACGTATCCGCCCGTCGTCAACTCAGCCAGGGCGCTCAGGGTGGTCGGTGCCCGCACGGATTCGTCCGCTCGGCCATGGACCAACTGCAACAGTTGGACGGCAAACTCCACGTCGCGGAGTCCTCCCGAGCCGAGTTTCAACTGTCGCTCGGCGTCGTCACTGGGGATATGGTCCAGGACTCGGCGTCGCATCGCTTGCACGTCCTCGACGAAATCATCCCGCTCAGCCGCCGACCACACCAACGGCGCGAGCGTGTCGATGTAGTCCCGCCCGAGCGCCAGGTCGCCGGCGACCGGCCGAGCCTTGAGGAGGGCCTGGAACTCCCACGTCTTGGCCCACCGCTCGTAGTAGCTCAGGTGGCTCTGCACTGTCCGCACCAGCGGGCCGGCCTTGCCCTCGGGGCGTAGTCCGGCGTCGACCGGCCAGAGCGTTCCCTCGGAAGTGTTGTCCGAGCACACCTGGATCAAGTGGATTGCGAGTTGGGTTGCCGCCCGCAGTGCCCGGGACTGGTCGGCGCCTTCTGCGGGTTCGTAGACGAAGATGACGTCCACATCGGACACGTAGTTCAACTCGTGTCCTCCGCACTTGCCCATCGCGATCACCGACAGCCGGGTCGTCTCGGCCTCCCGACCAAGTCGTGCGCGCGCGATGGCCAGCCCGGCCTCCAGCGCACCCGCAGCCAGGTCGGATAGTTCGGCGGCAACGTTGTCGAGGCCGACGTGATGAGCCAGGTCGCGGGCGGCGAGGCGGAGCAGGACGCGGCGGTATTCCACGCGGAGGGCATTCACCGCGACCAGGTCGGGAAGCGTGGACACGGGTTCACTGGCCTGGGCGTTTGCCCCCACGGCTTCTAGCATCCCCGCTCGCAAGGCGTACGCCGCGGGGCGCGTTGAGCCGAGCAGAGGATCGGTCAACTCCTGCCAGTGCTCCGGATGGCGAAGCAGGTGTTCTGTCAGTGCCTCGCTGGCTCCCAGGACGCGCAGCGTGCGCATCGCCGTACCTTCATCGTCGACCAGGGCGCTCAGCAAGCGCCGCCGCTCTGGAACAACCTCAGCGAGGCCAACCAGGCCCGCGAGTGCCTGATCGGGATCCGCCGTGCGCCCCAACAGTGTGACGAGCGGTTCGGCGGCATCACCCAACCGGCCGAGAAGCTCCTGGGCCGTGCCGATATCGGTGAAGCCCAGTCGGATCAGGTTTCCCTTTCCGGTGAGATTCTCAGACCGGCTCATTGTCGGCAGCCCGCTCCGCCTTCAGTTGCTTGTCCGGCCAGAAGACCATGCCGATGACGGCCAACCCGAGCACCGTGCCGAAAATCCCGAACGGTGACTGCTGGAACGGCACCATGCACATCACCATCGCACCGCCCGACAGGGTGCTGATCATCCGGAACGTCGCGTTCCGTCGTGCCGAGAATCCCAAGGCGAGCACCGTCAGGAAGAACAGAACACACGAGGGGAGCAACACGAAGTAGAACGCGAACGACGTAGTCGTCCGGGCAGCATCGGTGTCGACGCCTCGATGGTTCAACCAGACCAGCAGACCGGTGATGACCAGGAAACTCCCGGCGACCAGCATCAACAGCAAGACGATGCGGACCCACTTGAGGCGCTTGGTGCCGATGACGATTTCGGGACGGTTGGACGGATCGAACTTCTCACAGGATTGGCCTCACAAGACCGGGAGCATAGTGTCTCGTTCGAACACTGACACTTGACGGCTGTAGTCGTTCCACTCAGCCCGCTTATTGCGCAGGAAGAAGTCGAACACGTGCTCACCGAGAGTCTCAGCGAGCAACTCCGAACCCTCGGCAATGGCGATCGCGTCGTCCAGACTGCGCGGCAACGGGTCGATACCTAGCGCACGTCGCTCACGATCAGTGAGCGACCAGACGTCGTCCTCCGCCTCGCGAGGCAACTCGTAGCCCTCTTCGATGCCCTTCATGCCGGCCGCCAGGGTCACGGCGAAGGCGAGGTAGGGATTGCACGCCGCGTCGATGGTGCGCAACTCGATGCGGGTCGATTGGCCCTTGTTGGGCTTGTACATCGGCACGCGGACCATGGCCGACCTGTTGTTGTGACCCCAGCAGATGAAGGGCGGTGCCTCTCCCCCACCGATCAATCGCTTGTAGGAGTTCACCCACTGGTTCGTGACCGCGGTGATCTCCGCGGCATGCCGGAGTATCCCTGCGATGAACGAACGACCTGTCTTGCTGAGGTGATACTCGGCGCCGCCCTCGAAGAACGCGTTCTGATCGCCTTCGAACAGACTGACGTGGGTGTGCATGCCCGATCCGGGCTGATCGGTGAACGGCTTCGGCATGAAACTCGCCCAGCTGCCCTGACTGAGTGCGACCTCGCGGACGACCGTTCGGAAGGTCATGACGTTGTCTGCGGTGGTCAACGCATCGGCGTACCTCAGGTCGATCTCGTTCTGACCCGGCCCACCCTCGTGATGGCTGTACTCGACCGAGATCCCCATCGCCTCGAGCATGGTGATGGCGTGGCGTCGGAAGTCCGTGCCCATCGACTGAGCGGTGTGGTCGAAGTAGCCGCTGCGATCGACCGGGACCGGCGCATCGCCGGGGGCGGGCTCACCCTTGAACAGGTAGAACTCGATCTCGGGGTGGGTATAGAAGGTGAACCCCTTCTCGGCGGCCTTGGTCAGGGTGCGCTTGAGGACATAGCGGGGATCGGCGTACGACGGGGAGCCGTCTGGCATCACGATGTCGCAGAACATCCGTGCCGTCGCGGGTCCTTCGCTGCGCCAGGGCAGGATCTGAAACGTGGACGGGTCGGGCTTGGCCAACATGTCGGATTCGTAGACCCGGGCGAAGCCCTCGATCGCCGAGCCGTCGAAGCCGATGCCCTCCTCGAAGGCTCCGTCGAGTTCGGCCGGCGCGACAGCGACCGACTTCAAGAAGCCGAGCACATCGGTGAACCACAGCCGCACGAATCGCACGTCACGCTCTTCAAGCGCCCTGAGTACAAAGTCCTCTTGCTTACCCATGTATCTACTTTCTCGTCACTTCTCTGGGATGTTCTCGATCTCGGCCAGCCAAGCCGCAGCGCTCGCGTCGGAGGGCATCCGCCAGTCGCCGCGTGGACTCATCGTGCCGCCCGCGCTCACCTTGGGGCCATTCGGCAGCGCCGAACGCTTGAACTGGCTGGCGAAGAATCGTCGCACGAACACGATCATCCACGTGCGCACCGTCGCCACGTCGTACGCCGTGTGCTGATCCTCGCGGAATCCGGGGGGCCAATCCCCCACGCTGGCGTCTCTCCAGGCGTGCCAGGCGAGGAAGGCGATCTTGCTCGGGCGATAGCCGCGGCGGAGCACGTGGAAGAGGGTGAAGTCCTGGAGGGAGTACGGGCCGACCGAGTCCTCCGTCGCCTGCGGCTTCACGCCGTCCCGCGCGGGAATGAGTTCAGGGGTGATCTCCTGGCCGAGGATCTCGGCGAGCACGTCGTTGGTGGCGCGATCAAACTGCACACTGTCGATCACCCACCGGATCAAGTGCTGGATCAGAGTCTTAGGAACCCCCGCATTGACGTTGTAGTGCGACATCTGATCGCCGACGCCGTACGTGCACCAGCCGAGAGCGAGTTCGGACAGGTCGCCGGTGCCAAGCACGATTCCACCGCGATGGTTGGCCAGCCGGAAGAGGTAGTCCGTGCGCAGGCCTGCCTGGACGTTCTCGTAGGTGACGTCATAGACGGGCTCGCCGTTCGCTGCCGGGTGATCCAGATCGCTCAGCATCTGTTGGGCCGCCGGCTTGATGTCGAGCTCCTCGAAGGTCACGCCCAGCGACTTCGAAAGCCGGGTGGCGCGGGACTTCGTCTCCTCGCCGGTGGCGAAGCCCGGCATCGTGAAGGCGTGGATGTCGCTGCGCGGGCGATCAAGCCGATCCATCGCCTTCGCGGCGACGATCAGGGCATGGGTCGAATCCAAGCCGCCCGAGACGCCGATCACGATCTTGGGCTGCCCGATCGCGCGCAGCCTCTGCTCCAGCCCGGAGACCTGGATGTTGTAGGCCTCGAAGCAGTCCAGGGCGAGCCGCTCGGGGTCGTCCGGCACGAACGGGAAACCGGTCGACCTTCCGTCGCAGTCCGATGTCACCGGTGGGCGGCTCCAGATCGAATTCGACCGTCCGGAAGGCCTCGATTCGGTCGGCGTGTGTTCGGCGGTTGTCGTCGAACGTGCCCTGGCGAAGTCGCTCCTGCCGGATCCGGTCGAGGTCGACGTCGGCCACGCTGTGCTGTGCCGACTCTCGGGGAAGCGCTCGGACTCGGCCAGCAGGTCGCCGCACTCGTAGATCATCGTCTGGCCGTCCCACGAGAGATCCGTGGTCGACTCCCCCGGACCGGCGGCGGCATAGAGGTACGCCGCGCTGCAGCGCGCACTCGCGGAGCGAACGAGGAGTCGTCGATCCTCGGCGCGGGCGACGGTGATCGGGCTGCCGGACAGGTTCGCAAGCACGGTCGCACCGGCGAGGGCGGCTTCCGCACTGGGCGGGATCGGGACCCACATGTCTTCGCAGATCTCGACATGCAGTTTCAGTCCCGGCACGTCTCGCGCCTCGAAGATCAGGTCCGGACCGAACGGCACCTCTGCGCCGGCCACGACGACGGACTCCCAGCGTCGGTCATCCCCCGGGGCGAAGTGACGGCGCTCGTAGAACTCGCGGTAGTTCGGGAGGTAGGACTTGGGTGAAACGCCCAGGATCTCGCCGCGGTGGATGATCACCGCACAGTTGAGGACTCGGGTCCCTTGAGTGACGGGTGCCCCCACCACGAGAACCGGAATCAGGTCCGCCGACCCGGCGACGATCCGCGCGAGTCCCGCCTCGACCGCCTCCAGCAGCGTGTCCTGCAGCAGCAGGTCGTCCACGGCGTACCCGCACAGCGACAGCTCGGGGAAGACGGCGACGGCGACGCCCTCGTCGTGACAGGCACGGGCTTCGGTCAGGATCGTCTCGGCATTGGCCGCGGGATCGGCAATAGCCACGGGCACCGTGCAGGCGGCAACCCGCGCAAATCCCTGCGCATAAGCGGAGTAGAAATCCACGGCCCGATCCTCTCACCCCTCGGCCGGAAAGGCCGTTCCGCACTGTCTAGCTATGTCGGTGCCTGCTGTTTCAATAGTTGAATGATCGAAACCGACGAGCGCGGATACCCCGTTGAGGTGCTGGACCTCGATGCGTCAACGCTGCTCGCGGTGCTCGCTGACAAGGAGGTGCAGGAGCGACAGGCCGGGCGAGGCAAGCTCCGATTGGCCCACCAGTGGTGCGTCCTTCATCCGCCCACTGGGGACTCCGGCGTGGCCGTGTGGGGCGATGCTGGACTGCCAGGAACGACGGGGTACGACGAGGTTCTCGGCGGCGACGGCACTCCTCTGGTCGCTGCCTTCGCGCCGGAGCCTTTCGCGGCGGCGCTCGGCGTCAGCACCATGAGCGGGATGCAGTTGCTCGCGGACGCCCTAGATCTGGTCCATCGGCTGCCCCTGGCGTGGGCCAAGGTTCAGGCGCTCGACGTAGCGCCCTGGCAGGCACGAAAACTCGCTCAGGCCACTCACAAACTCTCCCAAGCCGCGGCGCGTACGTCGATCAGGCACTTGCCGATCGGCTCGGCTCATGTGGCTGGCGCACCATTGAGTCGGCTATCGACTACGCCGAGGCCAAGTTCCACCCCGAGTTAGCAGCTATGCGCGAGCAGGTCGGCAAGCGAGCTTGGGATGTAACTGTCGATCATCACCACGGTCTCGATTGGGCTGGGACCTCAACGTTGCACGCGGTTGGCGACACACTTGATCTGACCAAGTTCTACGACCTGGTGTGCGACGAAGCTGCGGCGCTGGCCGCCTTGGGCGACACCGACGACCTGGGCCAGCGCAAGGCCAGGGCACTGGGGGTCATCGCAGACCGTCAGGCGATCCTTGATCTCCTCTCCTCTGGGCGACGACACCAGGGTCGCGTCCCACGGGGGACCGCGGACAGCATCCAAGACAAAGTTGTACCTCCACCTATCCCTAACGGACCTCCTTGCGTTGGGAGACGGATGCCCGACCGGCTCTGTGGAACGTCTTGGCCCGGCGACGATCGCCAAAATTCGGGAATGGGTTGGACATTCGCGAGCAACCGTTGTTCCCGTCCTCGACATGGCCAGGACTCAGGGCGTGGACACTCACGATCCGCCTGCTTGGATGCGCGAATTGGTGATCCTGCGCGATCGACACTGCATCTATCCACATTGCGAACGCGATGCGCGACGCTGCGATCTCGACCACATCTTGGCCTACGACGAGCATGGCCCACCAGGCCAAACCAACCCGGATAACCTGGCTCCGCTGTGTCGAAGACACCATCGGGCCAAGACGCTCTCCAGCTGGCGATACCACCGGCGACCCGATGGCACCTTCGAGTGGCACGGGCCCCATGGTCGAGCCTGGCTTGTCACGTCGCTCGGTTCCTTCACACTTCACGCCAACTGACCTTGAACCGCAAAGCGGTTCGAGGTCAAAGGTGTGCCGTGATAGACCATGCCCGTGGACACTCCGATAGCGGCCACTCCCGAGCCGCCGTACACCGCCGTGATCTTCAGTTCGCTCCGATCCGCCGGGGCAGACGGAGCCGACGACGGCTACAGCCGGACCGCCGTACGGATGGAAGATCTCGCCGCTGAGCAGCCGGGATATCTCGGGTTCGAGTCGGCCCGCGACCCAGCCGGGCTGGGCATCAGCGTGTCCTACTGGATCGATGAGACCGCGGCCCGAGCGTGGAAGCAGGTGGCCGAGCATCTGATCGCGCAACGCCGCGGGGTCGACGAGTGGTACGCCGAGTACCGGGTTCGCGTCGCGATCGTGACCCGCGACTATGGAACGGACCGCACGGTTCCGGGATCCAGTTAGCCGACCTTGCGGTACTTGCGGTGCATCGTCTGACGCGTCACTCCCAGCAGCACGCCGATCTCCGCCCAGCTCAAACCGGAGTGACGAGCCCGACGGACGGCGGTGTCCTCGCGGCGCGATAGTTCGCTTTTCGCCTCGGCGATGGCCGCGAGTTCGGCGATCACACCCCCGTCATCGGCACCTTGCAACGTCTCCATCGTGTCAGCATATGCTGACACTCTGGACCAGACAAGCAGATCGGCGAGCATCAGGAGTCAGCCTTCTCGTCGGCCCCGGGCGATCTCCGTGCCGAGGGCATCGAGACGCTGGGTCCAGAACCCTCTGAAGTGCTCGAGCCAGGCATCCACCTGCTGGAGGGGTGTCGTGTCGATGGAGTAGAGCCGCCGCGTTCCCACGCTCTGGACATGGGCGAATCCGTTTTCGCGCAGGACCTTCAGGTGCTGGGAGACGGCCGGCTGCGACAGCCCGAACTCTCGGCCGATCACCTCGACGACGGCGCCGGACGCCTGCTCTCCCTCGGCCAGCAACTCGATGATCCGGCGACGTACCGGATCACCGATGACGTCGAAGGCATGCATCAGGAACCCGCGTAGGCCTGGATCGTCTTGGCCGCCGCGGCCCGGGCCTCCTCGGGAGAAGTGCCACTTGCGAGATCGGCCTCGCCCCAACCGTTGCCGCTTCCCGTCATGAAGGTCTTGGCCTCGGGCGACTTGAACCATGCTTCGGGATCAACCGTGGGATGGGTCCGATCGCCGTGGTCCTCGACGTGCAGGGCGAGCCCCAACAACATGAGATCCCACCCGATCCCGACGGCACCCGGACCGAACCCCATCGCCTCCCACTCGGGATTGGGATGAGCACTGTGTTCGACGGTCAGATGTACGCCGTCATCGACCGTCGCCAGGGTGGCCTCGACCCACGACACGTCGCCTTGGTACTCCCAGGTGACACCGAGTCGATTCGGTGGTTCACAGTCCGTGATGTCACCACCCGCATTGCCCTCGATCTGATAGCGACCGCCCAGTCGCAGGTCGCCGCTGACGGGCGCCAGCCAACGCGGGATGCGCTCCGCTGACGTGACGGCGTCCCACACGTCCTCGAGGGTTCCGCGGTAGGTCCGTTCGGCGACGACGGTCCGCAGCGGGCGGCCATCTCGCTGTCCGTGGCGGATGCTTCGCTGGATGGCCCCGATCTGGTCTGCGATATCGATGTTCGTCATGCGGCTAATATTGGTTGCTGCTTATATTCGTGTCAAGTGATAGGTCTCGACAAGCTCGACCAACGAGCCCGGCAAAACAGGACTAACCTGAATCACTATGAGTGAGTCATCGACCACCGGCGAGACTGCCGCCCCCTACGGCACCGGCCCGGCGAAAAGCGGCCCGACCATCAAGCGGATTCGAACTCACCACCTGCGCGAGATGAAGGCGCGGGGCGAGAAGTTCGCAATGCTGACCGCCTACGAGCAGTACGCCGCGCAGACGTTCGACGAGGCCGGGATCGAGGTCCTCCTGGTCGGCGACAGCGCCTCCAACAACGTTCTGGGCAACGAGACGTCACTCCCAGTCACCCTCGACGAACTCATCCCGCTCACCCGGGCGGTGAGCCGAAGCGTGAAACGTGCCTTGGTGGTGGCGGACCTGCCGTTCGGTTCCTACCAAGCCTCCCCTGAACAGGCCTTCCACAGTGCGGTCAGATTCATGAAGGAGGCCGGCGCGCACGCGGTCAAGCTCGAGGGAGGCATCGCGATGCTGGGCCAGGTGAAGTTGCTCACCGACGCGGGAATCCCAGTGATGGCGCACATCGGATTCACCCCTCAATCGGAGCATCAACTTGGTGGCTACCGGATCCAGGGCCGCGGCGACGATGCTCAGCGGCTGATCGACGAGGCACTGGCACTCGAGGAGGCCGGCGCCTTCTCCGTCGTGATGGAGATGGTGCCCGGCGACGTAGCGGCCAAGGCAACGGCCGCGTTGACGATCCCCACCATCGGCATCGGCGCGGGCGTGCATTGCGATGCCCAGGTGCTGGTGTGGCAGGACGCGTTCGGCTTGCGGACCGGCAGATTGCCGACATTCGTCAAGCAGTACGCCGATTTGCACGGCGTACTGCTGGATGCGGCGAAGGCGTACGGCGACGAGGTCCGCACCGGCGAATTCCCAGGTCCCGAACACACGTTTTAGGTCCCACCGGCAGCACAAGGCTTGGCGCTTCCCGAGGGAGACGGCCTACGTTGGAACCATGCGAGCCATCCTGTGCGCCCTCATCGTCGTGTCCGCAACGCTCTCGGCACCGCTCACTGCGAGTGCTGATGTGAGTGTGCTGCGAACCTCTGCGGCACCGAGTGTCGTCACCGATTCCCGAAAGCCGATGCCAACCATCAAGGTGAAGACCGTCGTCTCCGGGCTGACCAACCCATGGGACGTCAAGCCCATCGGTGGCGGGCGACTGCTCATCACCGAGCGCGACAGCGCGCGCCTGCTGATCGCCAAGGGTGGCACTCTCACCACCGTCGACTTCCCGAGCGAGAACGTGTGGGTCTCCGGGGAGACCGGTCTGATGTCGTTCGAGTTGGACAACGAGTTCGACGGCAACCGCAACTTCTTCCTCTGCCAGGGATTCACGAAGAAGTCCGGAGCCCACGACGTACGCGTCGGTTCGTGGCACTTCAACGCATCCTTCACGAAGGCGACTCGCACACGGTGGTTGGTGAAGGGCATCCCGGCCACCAGTGGCCGACATGGGGGCTGCCGCCTATTGGAGACCTTCAATGGCGCCCTGCTCGTCGGCACTGGTGACGCGGCGGATGAGACGAATACTCAGAATCTCAAGTCGCTGGGCGGCAAGGTGCTGCGCCTGGATCCACGAACGGGAGAGCCGTGGCCGACCAACCCTTGGGTGAACGCGGTGAACAAGAACAAGCGCTTCGTCTACACCTACGGACACCGCAACGTGCAGGGCCTCGCGCAGCGTGGGAACGGATCGCTGTGGTCGGTCGAACACGGTTCCGATCGCGATGACGAGGTGAACAAACTGCGCGGAGGTCGGAACTACGGCTGGAACCCAGGACCGGGGTACGACGAGTCGCGACCGATGACGGACCAGTCGCTGCCGGGAAAGCAATACCGCGCCAAGTGGCGCTCGGGCCTGCCTACGATCGCCACGTCGGGTGCGGTCTGGGTCGACGGATTCGACTGGGGCAAGCTCGAGGGAACCCTGGCCGTGGCGGCTCTCAAAGGTGAACGCGTGGTCTTCATGAAGTTCACGAAGAAGGGGCGCCTCAAGTGGACCAAGACTCCTCCCGCGCTCCGTCAGTTCGGTCGACTTCGAACCGTCACAGCATTGGACATCGGCGATCTGCTGGTGACCACATCCAACGGTTCTAACGACAGGGTGCTGCGAGTTTCGTCGCGCTAGATTCGCCGCCACGTCAATGTGTGGCAGTCGCGCCGCCTAAACTAGGCACCATGAGCGCAACCGCGACCGCCTCCGTTCACCCAGGCACGATCTCTCCTCGCCGCGCCGTGCCCGCGCACATCGTCCGACCGGAGTACGTCGACCGACCGGCACCGGCAAAGTTCACCGGCAGTGAGGTCAAGGATGCCGAGACCATCGCCAAGATGCGCATTGCCGGGCGCCTCGGAGCCCAGGCACGTGAACTCGTCGGGTCGCACATCGTGCCGGGGATCACGACCGACGAGTTGGACCGGATCGGGCACGAGTTCCTGTGCGACAACGGCGCCTACCCGTCGACCCTTGGCTATCGCGGATTCCCCAAGTCTCTCTGCACCAGCGTCAACGAGGTGATCTGCCACGGCATCCCGGATAGCCGGGTGGTCGAGGACGGCGACATCGTCAACATTGACGTCACGGCCTACATCGGCGGCGTGCACGGCGACACCAATGCCACCTTCTTCGCCGGCGATGTCGACGAAGAGTCGAGGCTGCTGGTCGAACGAACCAGGGAGGCTCTCGATCGCGCGATTCGCGCGGTGAAGCCGGGGCGCACGATCAGTGTCATCGGCCGGGTCATCGAGTCCTATGCCAAGCGGTTCGGGTACGGCGTAGTCCGGGACTTCACCGGTCACGGAATCGGCACCTCGTTCCACAGCGGCCTCGTCATCCCGCACTACGACGAGCCGCTCTACGACGAGGTGATCCTGCCCGGGATGACTTTCACCATCGAACCGATGCTCAACCTGGGCACACACGAATGGCGGATGTGGAACGACGACTGGACCGTCGTGACGCGTGATCTGCGACGCAGCGCCCAGTTCGAGCACACCCTGCTCGTGACCAACGATGGCGCCGAGATCCTCACGAATCCGTAGGGCACCACCAGCCATGACCGTCTTCCTCGAAACCGATCGGCTCACTCTGCGGCAGTTCACCAACGATGATGTTGACGCCCTCCTGGCGCTCGACCAGGATCCGCTCGTCCGCACGTACGTCGAAGATGGCGTGCCGGTCACCCGCGAGGAAGCACTGATCACGATCGAGCACTTCCTGGCGTACTACGAACGCGGTGACGTCTTCGGTTTCTGGGCGGCCATCGAACGTGAGTCGGGAGACTTCCTGGGCTGGTTCCACTTCCGCCCGGAGGATCGCAGCAACGTTGCCGAACCGGAATTGGGTTATCGCCTCGTGTCGTCAGCCTGGGGCAAGGGATTCGGCACTGAAGGCTCGCGCGCGTTGATCGACCATGGGTTCGCCCATCCGCAGGTGGAGCGGGTCGTGGCGCAGACGATGGGCGTACACACAGCCTCCAGGCGAGTCATGGAGAAGGCGGGCATGCGGTTGGTCCGCACGTTCCACGCCGAGTGGCCCGTACGCATCCCCGGCGATGAGGAAGGCGACGTGGAATACGCCATCACCCGCGAGGAATGGCTAGCCCAGCCGCGCTAGTTTCACGCGTCCGACACCCCGGTGGCTCTCCGACGAGGCATCCACAGTGTGGACTTGCGCGTTCGCTATTCACTGTTACTATGTACTGGTAGTCACTAACACTGAGTAGCAGCAAGTAGGGAGGTGTCCGATGGGCAAGCAGATAACAGAGATGCTCAAGGGGACGCTCGAGGGCATCGTGCTCGCCATCCTGGCCGGACGACCCGCCTACGGCTACGAGATAACCGCTTGGCTGCGGGAGAAGGGCTTCACCGACATCGCGGAAGGCACGGTCTACGCGCTCCTCATCAGGATTGAGCAGCGTGGCCTCGTCGATGTGGAGAAGGTGCCCTCCGAGAAGGGGCCGCCTCGCAAGGTCTACTCCCTCAACGCACAGGGACAGGACTACCTCAATGAATTCTGGAGGAACTGGAGCTTCCTCGCAGAACGGCTCGAACAGCTCCGCGAAGGAGAGCGATAACCATGAAGTTTTCGGACCTTACCGAAAAGGTCATCGGGGACAAGAAGCGCTGGTGGGCGTACAAGGAGCGCAAGAAGGAACTTCCCGAGAGCTATCGGACGGCGATCGACGGGATCGAGCGCTACCTCAACGTCCTTGGTGGGATCACCAAGGGTGACGTGATCATGCGGATGCTCGAGGATCTTGCCGACCTGTTCGAGCAGAGCGTGGCCGACGGCACACCCATCCGCAAGATCGTCGGGGAAGACCCGGTCGAGTTCGTTGAGAACTTTCTTCAGAACTACGAGGAGGGTCGATGGATCAACAAGGAGCGGGAACGCCTGATCACGGCGATTGAGCGTGCGGAGCAGGCGGAAGGAAGCGCTCGATGACGACGTCCATGATTGACGCCATTCAAGTGCGGGATCTGTCGAAGTCGTACGACGACCTGCTCGTGCTACGCGGCGTGGACTTCGACGTAACGCGGGGCAGTATCTTCGCCCTGCTGGGATCCAACGGCGCAGGCAAGACAACGGTCGTGAAGATCCTGTCGACGCTGCTCAAGGCGGACTCGGGGACGGCCATGGTCGATGGCTTCGATGTCGCGACGCAAGCGGCCGAGGTGCGGGGAGCCTTCAGTCTCACCGGGCAGTTCGCAGCCGTGGACGAGATCCTCACCGGCCGGGAGAATTTGGTGCTGGTCGCCCGGTTGAGGCACTTGCGGGACACCAGCCGGATCGCCGCCGACTTGTTGACGCGCTTTCAACTCACCGAGGCGGCGGACCGGAGCGTTTCGACGTACTCGGGAGGCATGCGCCGCCGCCTCGACATCGCCATGAGCCTGATCGGGAATCCGCCGGTGATCTTCCTTGACGAACCCACCACCGGCCTGGATCCGCAGTCTCGCCTCGAAGTGTGGAGCAGCATCAAGGAACTCGCCGAAGGGGGCACGACGGTGCTGCTCACGACGCAGTACCTGGACGAGGCCGAACAACTCGCCGACCGGATCGCGATCCTGCACGAAGGACGGATCATCGCGAACGGCACCCTCGCCGAGCTGAAGGAGTTGCTGCCGCCGGCCGAAGTTCAATACGTCGAGAAGCAGCCGAGCCTCGAGGAGATCTTCCTCGCCATCGTTGGAAAGGATTGATGATGGCTGCCTACACTTCCGGCCACTTCTTGGACGACACGGCGGCCCTCACGGGCCGATCGATGCGGCACATCGTTCGCAGCATGGACACCATCATCACGGTCACGATCATGCCGATCGCCATGATGCTTCTCTTCGTCTATGTGTTCGGCGGCGCGATCGACACCGGCACCGGTGAGTATGTGAACTACCTGTTGCCCGGAATCCTGCTGATCACGATCGCTACCGGCATCTCCTATACGTCGTATCGGCTCTTCACAGATTTGAAGAGTGGAATCTTCGAGCGATTCCAGTCCATGCCGATAGCACGCTCGAGCGCGCTTTGGGCGCACGTGCTGACCTCCATGGTCTCCTGTCTGCTCTCGCTCGTGATCGTCGTGATAGTCGCCCTCCTGATGGGATTCCGCTCGTCCGCAGGCGTGCTCGCCTGGCTCGCGATCGCCGGGATCCTTGCCCTCTTCACCCTCGCCCTGACCTGGATCGCGGTGATAGCCGGGCTCACCGCGAAGACCGTGGACGGCGCCGGCGTGTTCGCCTATCCGATCATCTTCCTGCCATTCATCAGTTCGGCCTTCGTGCCCACCGACACCATGCCCGGCCCGGTCCGCGCCTTCGCCGAGAATCAGCCGGTGACGTCCATCGTCAATACGATCCGCGACCTGTTCGCACAACAGCCGGTCAGCACCGACATCTGGATCGCCCTCGCCTGGTGCGTCGGCATTCTTGTCGTGGCGTACTCCATCGCCGTGACGAAGTACCACCGCAAGATCGCCTAGGGACCTGCCGGTCCGCTAGTCACCCAGGGGGGCCAGCAGCGCCTCGTTGTTCTCGAACGCGAAGATCAACAGATCCATCATCGTGAAGCGATTGGCCGTGCCCGACAACATCGGTCGCCAGTCGGGTTCCCGCACGATCGAGTTGCGCGAGCCCTCCATCGCACGGTGGAAGGTTTCGACCACGATGCGTGCACCGACCCCGGTCAGTCGACCGTCGTTGAGCTCCGCCTCGCGAAGGGCGTAGAACCAGAGCGGTGTCTCGCTGACGAAACGCGCCTTTTGATTCGGCGACAGGTCATCAAGGACCGCACCATTGCCGGCACCGGCGATCTGGTTGGCCGTCAGGGTCTGCACCGCGACGCCCTTGCTCCGCATGAACGCCGCCATCTGCTGGCCCGTTGCGAGCTGAACCATGCCGGCCCGGGTGAGGTTCCGGAAGGCGAGGTTGGCCGCCAGGGTGCCGAGGTCGGCGTCCGAGCCACCGAAGGCGCCCGGCGGAAGTTCGCGCAGTGGGTTGGTGAGTTTCGTGTCGATGCGCTGCGCGCGGTTGAACTCGCCTGGCGGCGGTTTGAGATCGGGACGCCCGATGCTGGCGAACGGGTAGAGCCGTCGCCAATCCGCGATCCAGTTGCTGGGCAACGCATTGCGTCCTCCCCCGAGGAAGCCGGACGTGCCCGAGAAGGCGAACAACAGATCCAGGGTCCCCCCACCGGCGTTGAAGACCGCGTTCCAGTCGTACGCCGCGCGCACCATCGAGTGCCCGAAGCGGTACGCCGCGACGGAGAACTCGATCGGCATCGTCGGCATGGTCATCGGGTCGGCGCCGGCCTCGTGGATCTTGCGGCCGTTCTTGAACACATCGGTGACCACTGACTTCTCGCAGATTCGAGTCAGGAAGTCGGTGCGCAGCATCCATTGGTAATGCATGACGACTCGGCGGCGGGCGAACGAGAATCGTTGTGCCGGTGGCACGTTCTGCATGGTGTCGAGCACTCGGTTGTGGAAGCGGATCATGGCCAGGTGGGTCTGCGCAACGGCCAGGTTCTCGTCATTGCGTCGGTCGGGAATCAACGCGCGTCGGTTGCCGTCGCCATCGTTGCCCTTTCGCTTCAGGTCGAAGCCGACCCTCGCCTGCAGATTGCCCACCCGGACGGTCTTCCCCATGATCAGGTGTCGGTCGTCCGAATAGAACTTCGCCGACACCGGATCTGCGGGCCCTGCGCCGTACAAGGAGTCGAGGTCCAGGGTTGGTGATCGACCCTGCAACATGTCCGCCGGAGAGACCGCGTCACCCAAGGTGACGACTGTCTTGTCGAAGGTCAGATCGTGATCGATGAACTGCCCGAGATAGGTGTAACCCGCGGGGATCTTTCCGTCGGTCACGGCGGCCCCGGCCGTCATCGCCTTAGCCACCTTGCGTCGAATGGGCTCGGGCAGCCCGCGGTTGCTCGGCCCGATTCGCGAGAAGCGGAACTCTGGCGCTGCCGCCCGCGCGGCAGTGCGGGACCGTCTCGCAGTCGCCGCTGTCGGCGGGTCCGAACCGACCAGTCCTTCTCCTTCGATGAAGAAGTGTTCGCGTCCGTGACGAGGTGTGGGATCTGGCACTTCCGAATTAGTAACCATGCACTTCAGGATGCTCCTGGTTGCGTTGAGATACCACCCCCTTCGTGCGTTGGCCTAGTCTTAGGCCGCGGATGGGCTGGCCGGGCGACCGCGCCGTACACCTCTTGAGATGTACGTCGAGGAAGGTCCGGGCTCCACAGGGCAAGGTGGTGGGTAACACCCACCCGGGGTAACCCGCGGGACAGTGCCACAGAAAACAGACCGCCACCCGAGTGCCGGGCAACCGGGGCTTGGGAGGTAAGGGTGAAACGGTGGTGCAAGAGACCACCAGCGCACCGGGCAACCGGCGCGGCTAGGTAAACCCCACCAGGAGCAAGGTCAAGAAGTCGGAGGTCTTCGGATCGCCGATGCGCAGACGTTTGAGGGCGGCCCGCCCGAGTCTGCGGGTAGACCGCCAGAGGCGGCCGGCAACGGTCGTCCTAGATGGATGGTCGCCAACCGACCGGTCGTGAGGCCGGTCGGCGAACAGAACCCGGCCTATGAGCCAGCCCATCCGCACTTAGCAGAATCACAGGTCAGCGAACGCCCGAATTCGGCCGGGCCGATCGGCGTCTGCGGACGAGAACTTGCGCGTGGTGGTGTTAGTCAGGGGCTCTCGGCATACCAGGTTTCCTGGACGGTGGCCTGCAGGATGGCCCGCTGCCTGGCCTGGTTGATGATCCCCGCTATGGCGAGCACCAGCAGGAGCAGGGACCACGCCCAGCCGTTCTCGACAGTGTCGGTGAAGTCGCCCCTGGTGAAGTCGGCGGAGTTCAGCGAGCCGAACAGCAGCATCAGGCCGCCCACCACGCCGACGGCGCCGGCAAACGAGCTGATGACGACCAGCACGATCATCGGCATGTTGCCGAAGATCGACACCAGCGCCGAAGATCACGCCGACGACCAGGCCCACCAGCACGGCCACCCAGTTCCAGTCGATCCCGAGGGCGACGACCAAGCCCGAGCCGATCGCGAAACCGAACGCCCCCATCGCGAGAATGACGGCGACGTAGTAGTAGAGGTACGCGAGAACGGCGAAGAGCAGGGCGAAGACCAGGCCCAGCACCCAGCCGAGCACGGTCCCGAGGAACCGCTCGTCGGCGAACTCGGCGACGAGTCCGGCACCGAAGGCGAACCCGGCGAAGAAACCCCAGATGGGGATCACGAGCCGCAGCACGAACTGTCCAGCGAAGAGCATGGCACTCCCGGCGAAGATCGCGAGGATGCCGAGAAGAATGTCAGTCATGTCAGCAATCTAGCGCCAGTAGCTCCCTCGATCCGGGACGAGACGTGTCCGGCGGCGGGTGTCGGGAGAGTCAGCCGAACTTCTCGACCAAAATGCCGTGGCGCAGGCCGCGGTCGCTCACCCTGAGCGACTCGCTGCCGAGCTTGTCGAGCACGGTGCGCACGATGCAGGCACCGGCGAGGATGATGTCGGCTCGCTGGGGTTGGAGGCCGATGATCATACGACGCTGGGCAGCGTTGCGCGTGCGGTAGAGCTCGATCTGCCGGTCGATCTCCGCCCGCTCGAGCACTGTCCCGTGGACGATGTCCGGGTCGTACTCCACCAGACCATGCTTGACCGCCGACAGGTTCGTGACCGCCCCACCCATGCCGACAAGCGTGTCGGGAACCCCTCGGCCGTCCAGGCGCTCGAGGTCTGCTGAAATCGCGGCTAGCGCCGCGGCGAGTACGTCGCGTGTCACGACTCCATCGAGGCTGTACTGCTCCGTGAAACGAACTGCGCCGACCTCCACGCTGAACCGCTCATCGATGCGGTCACCCTGCCCGAATGTGAACTGCGAACTACCACCGCCGGTGTCAAACACCACCCGCGACCCCTGAGCGACGAGGTCCGCTACGGCCGCGCGGTACGCGAACCGAGCCTCGTCCTCACCGGAAATGATCTCGATGAAGACACCGCAGCGCGTTTGCACAGCGTCGACGAAGTCCCCCCCGTTGGGAGCGATTCGCAGTCCCGCCGTCCCCACCGCAACGATCGCCGCCACCCGGTGGTGCCTAGCCTCGTCTGCCATGCGGGCGATCGCCTCGAGCGTGCGCGCGATCGGCTCCGGATTGAGCCGGCCGGTCTGCTCCAGTCCGTCGCCAAGCCTGGTGACCTGCGCGTAGTCGACGACCGTCCGCCAGCCCCCGTCCGGAACTCGCTCGGCGATGTGGAACTTCACCGAGTTCGTGCCGACATCGATGACCGCAAACCGTTCGATACCGAACCGGACAAGTGCCCTGAGGCCTCGCATGAAGCTCACGTTCGGCCGAGTGGCCAACCCCAGCTCACGCACGGTCGCGATCACGCGTGCGGGATCCTCGGACTCGATCGCGATCGTGCGCGTCGACGCCCCGTCGGTGTGCACATCGGTGAGTTCCGCGAGGCAACCACCGAGCGTGTAGCGGTGCCGCCGCTTGCGCACGGGGACGACCCGAAGGTCGGGGTGAGGAGCGACGACCTCCTCACGCACGGCATCGAGCGAGTACTCCGCCCGAGAGAGCGGCCTGGGAGGGTCCACACCTAGCGCGTCCAGCACCGCGGTGACCTCCGCGCTCGAAAGCGGGAACGCCGCCTTCATCGTGGGTATCCACTGCTCCAGCCCTTCGTTATCGACCATCACCAGGTGTTTGACGTCCACCATCTGATCGCGAAGCTTCACCGATCCGACCCCAGCTGCCGAGACCACGTAGAACTCGCTGCTCTCCACCACCGCGGTGGGGGACAATGCAGCAAACCGCGACTCGGCCCCACCGAAGTGATCGCCGAACGTCCGCCATTCCCAACGAGGCGGATTCCCCGTCGCCATCATGCAGCCACTACTTTGCCAGCGCCCGTGCGGGCGCGACTGCATGCGGGGCGTCCACAGGAGGTGGCGCGTGGTGCCGTCGACGGCGTACCGCCTTGGCAACCTCGACGGCGAGCGCCAAGAGGGCGGCGAGCCCGGCGCAGATGAGCCACTGCGGTCCAGTGAGCGGTGTCGTCATGAGCCCTCGCTGCAGGCTGGGCAGCTCTGTAGCCAGGAAGATCAGCACGAACGAGACCAGTCCGATGCCCAAGGCACTCAGGAGAGGTGGTGACAGTCCGGGACCGGGATCGCGGCGATTGACCAGCGCGTTGAAGATGGTGCCGACGCCCATCACCGCGAAGGTCATCGTCATCGACACGCTGGCCTGGTCGAGACTCGGCTCGTCCGGGCCGAGCACTAGCGGAGCGTAGGCGGCAGCGAACAGCACGAACGCATAGCCGACCCAAGCAACGACGGCGCCCCGATTGGTGATCGGGAGCCCTGCGTCTCGTGGCGGCCGATGCATTACGTCGGGATCGCCTGGGTCCAAGGCGATGATCACGACACCCGCCGCCGTCGCGAACAGGAGTAGATACAGCACCATGGTCGGGGTCATTGCGACACCCTGGTTGACGTTGAACGCCGTCGCCGCCAGGAAGAGCAGAACCAGGGACAGCAGCTGGGTCATCTGGTAGCGCACGTAGGAGACGACCTTGTCGTAGACTCGGCGGCCGATCTCGACGGCGTGCACCAGAGTCCCGAAGTTGTCGTCGGTCAGAATCATCCGGGCCGCCTGCTTGGTGACCTCGCTGCCCGAACCCATCGCGACGCCGATGTCCGCCTGTTTCAGGGCGGCCGCGTCGTTGACCGCATCGCCGGTCATAGCCACGATCAGACCATCGCGCTGCATTATCCGGGCGAGGCGGAGCTTGTCTTCGGGGGTGACCCGGCCGAAGACATGGAGTTCGGGCAGCCGTCGGCTCAGCTCGTCGTCGGAGAGCGCCTGGAGCTCGCTCCCCGAGATCGCGCCCGGCCCCAGGCCGAGCGTTTCGCCGATAGCCTGGGCAGTGACGGCGTGGTCGCCGGTGATCATTCGCACGTCGATCCCCGCGGCCAAGGCGACTTCCACAGCGTTCTTGGCTTCGGCCCGCAGTGGGTCGATGATCCCTGCCATCCCGACGAAGGCCAGTTCGGTCGCCAGTGACATCGGGTCCGAGGTCATCGTCGCCTCGTCGCCGTCCGTGATGAGACGGGCCGCGAAGGCCAACACGCGCAACCCCTTCTGACCCATCCGCTCGTTCGCGGCGTTGATCGCGTCTCTGGCTGTCTCGATCGGGACCTGGGATCCACTCAACGGCCCGCCCGCGTGGCTGCATCTGGCCAGGACGACGTCGGGAGCCCCCTTGACCAGCTCTATCAGTTGCTGCTGGTCGCCTGGCACGCGATGGAAGGTGGCCATGAACTTGTACTCGGAGTCGAACGGGATCTCCGCAAGACGTGGGTAGGCCCGGCGCGTCTCCTCGACGTCGACCCCCAGCTTGGCGGCCAGGACGACCAGGGCGGCCTCCGTCGGATCACCGATCACCGAGCCGTCGTCACCGACGACCGCGTCGGTGTCCAGGGCGAGCCCCAAGGCAAGCCTGGTGAAGTCGGGGACCGGTACGCCGGCAACCGCCGTGATCGATCCTGTCTTGCGATACCCCTCCCCCTCCACGTTGAACCAGGACCCATCGGCGTACAGCGTTGAAACCATCATCTCGTTCAGCGTGAGCGTGCCGGTCTTGTCGGTGTTGATGGCACTGGTGGCACCAAGCGTCTCCACGTCAGTGAGGTTCTTGACCACAGCCTTGGCGTCCGCAAGCTGACGGGCACCGAGCGAAAGCAGTCCGGAAACGAAGGCGGGCATGCCGGTGGGTATGGCCGAGACGGCCATGGCCGTCCCCAGCAGCAGCAGTTCCTTGGCAGGCATACCACGAAGCAGACCGACCACCACGATGACGGCCACGGCGGTCCACGCGATCACACCCAACACCTTGGTGAGCGAGTCGAGCTCTCGCTGCAGCGGGGACCGCGTGCGTGTCACGGAGGTGAGCATCGTGGCGATCTGCCCCATCTGGGTGTCCATGCCGGTTGCAGTGACGACCATCGTTGCCGTCCCTCGGGTCACCGAGGTGTTCTGAAACACCATGTTTGTGCGGTCCCCGACCTGAACGTCCACCGAGTCCAGGGTCTTGGCGTCCTTGCTCACCGGTGCACTCTCCCCGGTCAAAGCGGCTTCCTGGACCTCCAAGGTCGCCGATCGGATGATTCGGCCATCCGCCGGCACGATGTCGCCGGCCTCCACCTCGATGATGTCTCCGGGGACGACCTCGGAGGCGGGCACCAACGCAACCCCGCCCCCGCGAACCACTCTGGCCTGCGGGACCTGCATCTTCGACAAGGCATCAACACTGGCCCTTGCGGTCAGCTCTTGGCGCGTGCCCAGCGTGATGTTGAGCAGAATCAGCAACCCCACGAAGATGGCCGTCGAGACCTGATCGATCAGGACACTGACGACCGTGACCGCCACCAGCATGAGGTTCATCGGGTCGCGCATCAGGTCGAGCGCGATTCTGAACGGCGAGGGGGGCTTCTCCCCGGTGATCTCATTGCGGCCCGACGTGGCCAGTCGGCTCTGTGCCTCGGACTCCGATATCCCGGAGGCGGCATCGGAGTTCAGGCGCGCAACCACGTCAACTGCGGGGAGCCCGTGCGGTGGCACCGCGGGGATCGTTGATGTCGGGTGTGGCGTCGGCAGCCATCAGTGCCTCCATAGCGGGTCTCGGCGCCGATGATGACTGAGAAGCCACCTGATCGCACTGGGTCGTTGTATGACGTGCTCAGCATCTCCCTTAGGCAAGCCGCCCGTCCACTTTCGGCACGCGCCGATCGAAGTCACCTGCCTCACGATCGTCCCGACCGGGTAGGGGAGGACAAGGAGGGTCGGCCTTGATATCCGGGGTGGGAGTGGTGGAATGGGGAGATGAGCACCACCGACGCCGCAAAGCCCAAGTCAGTCGACAAGTTGGCCCTGGCCGGTGCAGGGATCGCCGTTGTGATGGCGGTGATGTACGTCGTCCTCGTCAACAGCCAGGGCGAAACGGCTGCGGGCTGGGTCGTCGTGATGTTGCTGCTCGGCGCGGCATGTGCGGCGTTCGGCGCGAGGGGCGGAAGGGGAAGTCTGACGGCATTGTGGATGGCCACCTCCTTATTGGGGATTCTCGGCCTGGTTGCCATTCTGTCGATCGGGTTGCCGATTCTGGTTGCGGCGGCCCTGTGTGCCGTGAGCGCAATCCGCGCCTTGCCCAGCCTGCTCCCCCGCCGCTAGCAGGAGAAGACGACCTTCCGGGTCGTCAGATCGGCAGTCACCAACGTGGCTGACACTTCCTCACCCAAGGGCAGCGACGCAGACGAGGTGATGGGAGCTTCGATCGCCGGATCCGGGATCATCACGGTGCCTCGGTGCATCGTCGCGTTCATCGACCGACACAACCACCCCGCGGAAGGACTGTCCCACTCGATCACGCAGCAGTCCCGTCTCCACGAGGTCAACCACCGCCCGCTCGTAGCGGTTGGCCCGACGACTCGACTCATGCATCACCTCTGGCAGCGCCTCGAGTTCGGACAGGACCCAACCGGGCACCGGTTCTTTGGCACAGATTGCCAGACAGATCTCGCCGGCGTATCGGTCGATCAGGCGCCGCAGCGGGGCGGTCACATGGGCGTACGGCGCCGCTAGGGCTGAGTGCATGATCTGTGGCGGAAGTTCACCGTTGAACGCGGCGTACCCCGATCCCCGCAAGACCCGGGTGCACGCGCTGATCATCGCCGCCTGACGTGCGACGCCCGCGTTCAGGGTGCGCACGAAATCGGCGTACGGCATGGCCTTGGGCCACGGGATCTCAAGAGCACGAGCGGTACGGCGCAGTCGCGCGAGATCGTGGTCGGCGGCAGGAGGGAGCGTCCTGAGCACTCCCACGTGCGCTTGCAGCATCAGCGTGGCGGCACCGAAACCGGTGAGCAGGGAGATCTGCGCATTCCATCCCTCGACCGGTAGCGGTGAGCGAAAGTCCAAACCCCATCGATCGCCCTCGACGGAGATCTCCTGGTCGGGAAGAGGCAGGGACGCGCCACCACGTGCCAACTCCTTGGCTTCCCGCAACTGTCCGACCACTTTGAGCAGACCTAAGGATTCGCCGGCCTCGCCAGCATCGATCAGCCGTTGAACGTCCGATGTAGTCCAACTTCGACCGCGACTTCACGAGCGCGCGCTCGACCTGGACAGTGACGCCCTCACCCGTGTGGTCCAGCTCCATCGTCCAGAGCAGCGCCGGCCGGACCTGGTCGGGCAACAGCGACCCCGCATCCTCGGAGATCACCCGGGGATGCAGTGGCACTTTGGAGTCCGCTCCATAGAGGGTCTCCCCGCGCCGATGTGCCTCCACGTCCACCGCACCGCCCGGGGTCACGAACGCGGCAACATCGGCGATGGCGTAATGGACCGCGAAGCCGGTCTCGGTGGCCTCGATATGCAGTGCCTGGTCGAGATCGCGTGCGGTCGAAGGGTCGATAGTGACCAGTTCGATATCCGTGCGATCAGTCGAGGGCAGCCGGGGTCGTGCAGCGGCGCCCGAGGCCTCACTCTCAACTTCGGCGGAGAACTCAGGGCTCACCGGGATCTCAGCTTGGATCTGCTCGATGCCCTGGCGCATCAGTGCCGCCTGGGGCGAGCCCCTGAGGTTCGTGCCGAAACGCACATTGCTGGTCGGCGGCACGTCGGTCACTGTAGCCGCGAGTCCCAGGCCGCCCCCTAGGGTTGTCGCGTGCTCATCTTGTTGCCTCCGTCGGAAGGCAAGAAACCACCGAGGCGCGGCCTTCCACTGGATCTCGGACGATTGAGCGCTCCTGAGTTGACGGCTTCACGTGAGGCGGTCCTCGACAGCCTGATCAGAGTCTCCGGCTGCTCCGACGGACTGACACAACTCGGACTCAGTCCCGGTCTGGCCGATCAACTCGAGGCCAACCTTCATCTGCGCTCGGCGGCAACCGCACGAGCGGACAAGGTCTACACCGGCGTCCTCTACGAAGCATTGGGATTCGAGACGCTGTCTCCGGCCGCTCGCCGCCGATCCAGTAGCCGGGTTGCGATCACCTCCTCGTTGTTCGGAGTCCTGAGCCCCACCGACCGGATCCCCGCCTATCGCCTGGCCGGTGGGGTCAACCTCGCCGGCGTCGGGCCGGTGGCGGCACTCTGGCGCGAGGCGCTCGAACCCGGTGATTCCCAAGATGGTCGGAAGCGGACTCCTGGTCGACCTCCGGTCGTCGACGTACGCCGCCTTCTGGAGGCCCGGTCCCGAACTGGCTCGACGGGTCGCCACCGTTCGGGTGCTGCAGGAGACCAACGGGAAGCGCAGCATCGTCAGCCACTTCAACAAGGCCACGAAGGGCCGCATCGTCCGAGCCCTCCTCGAGGACGGGGCAAACCCCCGGACGCCGGTCGCCCTGGCGCACACCATGACTCGGCTCGGTTGGACGGTCGAGGTGGGCGAGCCTCAGCGCGGTGGCACGGTTCTTGACGTCGTCGTCACCAATTTGTGAGTCAATCGAGCCGAATGGCCGCATCCAAGGGGCGCGCGTTGAACAATCGGAGAGAGGTTCGGCGAGGCTCGTCGTCCATCGGCGCGTAGTACGCCAGCACGGTCACCGAGGCCGGCGACAACTCCATCCGATACACAGCATCCAGAGGTGCTCCCAACGCGTCCGCGACCAGGATCTTGATCGGCGTCACGTGGCTCACCACCGCAACGGTCTCCCCTGGCCGCGCTGCCAGCAGTGCATCGAGTCCGGCGCGCACCCGGCGTCGTACCGTACGAAAGGACTCGCCGCCTCCAGCCTTCGCATCGAGAGACTCACGCCACCGCGCCACCTCCTCGGGATGGCGTTCGGCGGCCTCCGCAAAGGTCAGGCCGTCCCAACGCCCGAACTCCATCTCGGCGAATCGTGGCTCCTCGACCACCGGCAGCCGCCAACGCTCGGCGAGAATCTCGGCAGATTCGGCCGTTCGTCGCACCGGCGATGACACGACCGCGGCGATCTCCGCTCCGAGTGGTCCCAGCCAGTCGGCTGTGGCCCGGACCTGCGCCCGACCCTCATCGTTGAGTCCCGGGTTGGCGCTGGCCAGCCCACCGGAGAAGCGTTTGTCGTTCGTGTGATCGGTCGCGCCGTGGCGCACCAGCAAGAGGGTTGTGGCCGGACCGCGATTGGCCGACCAGCCGTCCTGCCGAACCTCCTGCTGGTCGCGCCTGTCGAGGCCTCTCGGAACCACTCAGGATCGCTCGGCTCGGACGAGGGAACGCTCACGCCGGAGCGAAGCCCGTCGAGAGCCTCGTTGGCCAATCGGTCGGCGTGCTTGTTCCGCTCGCGAGGAACCCAGGTGTACCTCGTCCCAAACGGCGCCAGTCGCATGAGCCTCCATTGCCAGCGGTTTCATGTCCGGATGCTTGATCTTCCAATTGCCGGACATCTGCTCCACGACAAGCTTCGAGTCCATCCGCACCTCGATGTCCGCATCAGGTGTGAACTCGGCAGCCAGTTTGAGGCCGGCGATCAGGCCGGAGTACTCCGCCACATTGTTGGTTGCGATGCCGATGGTGGAGCCGTCTTCAGCGATCACTTCGCCAGTGTCCGCATCTGAGAGCACCGCGCCGTACGCCGCCTTGCCGGGGTTTCCACGGGACCCACCGTCGGCCTGGATCAGGACGGCCCTGTGCGTAGAACTCGCTGTCACAGTCCCGACTCGGCCGTGCGGACCAAGATGCGCTGGCACTCTTCACAGCGGACTACTTCGTCGCTGGGCAGCGTCTTGATCTTCGCCAATTCGAGATTGTCCACGGCGAGCCGACATCCCGCGCACTGACGCTGGCGCAACTCCGCTGCGCCCACGCCGTCCTTCTGCTCTCGCAACCGGTCATAGAGCGCGACCAGATCGGCCGGCAGATCGGCCACCAACGTCGATCGCTCCGAGGCAGCATCGGCAAGTTGCTCGTCAATCACCGCGATCTGCTCGTCTCGCGACGCGACCAGAGCCCGACCGCGCTCATCTACCGCCGACAGTTGCGCCTCCAAGGAGGTGAGGGCGTTCTGGGCTTCCTCCAAACGCTCCATCACCTCGAGCTCCTCGTCCTCGAGCACCCCGATCCGTCGCTCAAGGGACTCCAGTTCGTGCTGCATCCGTTCCAGGTCCTTGGGGTTGGAGATCAGACCCTGATCGATGCGGTCCTGGTCGCGCTTGCGGCGGGACTTGACCTGCTCGACATCCTGATCGGCCTTGAGTTGGTCCGCGGTCAGATCCTCGACCACCACCCGAGCGTCGCGCACCTGGTTGTCGAGGTCGTTCCTTGTCTGGGAGAGCGCGCTCAGTTCGGCATGCTCGGGCAGGTTCGCCCGCTGATGGCGCGCCTGAAGCGCTCGGGAGTCAACGGTCTGGACATCGAGCAACTTCAATTGAGCGAACGGATCGGCTTTCAGTGTCTGCTCCTACGAGATCCGGAAGGTCCAAGGGTCTGTCGGCGTCAGGCTAACGCGAGTCGTCACCGTATCCTCCATGCCCGCCACGTGGAACGACTCTTCAAGCCGTCTGGCCACGACCGGGAGCCAGGTCCACTCCGCGGCCCAATGCGCGACATCGATCAGCGCAGGACCGTCGTGCTCAAGGAACTCGCTCGCCCGATGGTGACGCAGATCGCCGGTCAGGTAGACGTCGACATCTCCACCTACGAGCTCGTCGAGAAGGAAGTCCCCCGAGCCGCCACACACAGCGACTCGTCGTACGACGCGATCCGGATCGCCCGAGACACGCACTCCGGTCGCTGTCTCCGGGAGTGCCGCGGCCACCGTTGAAGCGAACTGCCCGAGGGTGGTGTCGGAAACGTGACCGATCCTCCCGATGCCTGTGAGCGGTGGATCGGAAGTCCCTGGCGAGGCGACGATCGGCTCAAGATCCGTCAGTCCGACCGCCAGTGCCAGCGATTCTGAGACTCCACCGATGGCCGAGTCCGCGTTCGTGTGCGCCGTCAACAGCGCGCAGCTACCTCCGGCCAGGGTGGCGACCACCCGACCCTTGGGATTGATCTCGGCCATGCCGTGGACCGGGGAGAGGAACAGCGGGTGATGCACCACCAGGAGATCGGCTCCCCAGGTGACTGCTTCCCTGGCGACGGCCATCGTCGGATCCACGGCGAACATCACCCTGGCTACGGACGTCTCGGGGTCGCCCCACACCAAACCAACTGCGTCCCAATCGGCGGCCGTCGCGGGTGGAAACCAACTGTCCAACAGCGCGACAACGTCCCGCAGTTTCGGCCCTGGATTCGGCATGCCAGGGAGCGTATCCGAGAAGCCCTCCAGGCTGACCCCGGCATTGACTCAGCATCACTCACGCATGATTGGGCTCCTGGAGATGAGATGTTTCTCATCGTGCTCTCATCCACAACCCACTTTGAGGCACAATCTTAGGAGCATGAAGACTCCCTGGAAGACCTTGATCGCGCTCGGCGTTGCGTTGCCGATGGTGGCCTACGTGGTCGGCGCGCTCGTAGCCGTCGAAGCCGCGCCTAGCAGCCACGAGACCCTCGTGCTGACTCCGGACAGCGCCAGCCCATCAGACGGGCCGAGCTCCACCCCGGACCCGTCGCCCAGTAGCGACGATGTCGACCCGGTCCAAGAGGTCACCCCGACTCCTGATGATCTCGATGACGATACCGACAACTCCGGCCGCGACGATGACTCGGGACATCACCAGAACGGTGACGACGATTCCGACGATGCGGACGATGCTGACGACGACGGTGGCCATCACCAGCGCGGCAAGGACGCGGACGACAACGACAACTCCGGCCCGGGCAACGCAACGATGATGACGACAAGGCCGACACCACGGCTCAGGTTCTGGCGACGACACACGGGGACGACGACGACTCGGGCGACGACAACAGCGGTAGCGGTAGCGGTCACGGCGGCGGCGGATCAGACGATTCAGGCGCGCTCGGCGGCAGTCAGGACGACTAGCTCTGACAACGACGCACCAGAGGCAAACGCCGACAACCCCCGCCGATCAGATCGGCCGGGGTTGTCGGTTCGTACACGCATCATCGTCGCACTCGCGGTCCTCGTCACCATTGCTCTGACCTCGGCGGGCCTGATCATCTACGCACTTGAGAGCGCACGGCTCAAAGCTGCCGCAGTGAGCCAGGCCGATCAGGAACTCGCCGAGTTCGCCGAGTTGCAGCGCAGCGAGAACTTCACCGACATCGATCCCCTGCTCAACACCTTCCTCACGCGCAACGTGCCCAACGACTACGAAATGCTTGTCGGCTGGATCGACGGTTCGCCGCGCTATCGCTCCGGTCAGCATCACCCCACGTTGACCGACGACCCCCAGTTCCGAGCCGATGTGACCGCCGCGATGTCGGGCACGAACGAGTCCCACATCGTCGACTCGCCCTACGGCGACCTGCTGCTGACGGTCCAGCCCGTGGCCACGACCGCAACCCCAGCGCCCCGCCGATCAGGGCGCGCTCGTTGTCGTGACCTTCCTCGACGACACGCGCGGTGAGTTGACCAGCCTGATGAGGACCTACGCCATCGTCGGCCTGCTCTCCCTCGGCATCTATCACCGCGTTGGCTGCCTGGCAGGCGGGCCGACTGCTCGCACCCCTTCGTCGGCTCAACGACACCGCCCAGGAGATCAGCAGCAGCGACCTGTCCAGCCGGATCCCCGAGACCGGCAACGACGACATTACGGACCTGACGCGCACCCTGAACCAGATGCTCGAGTCGCTTGGAGCTCGTCGTTCGCCGAACAACGCCGCTTCCTTGATGACGCCGGCCATGAGCTGCGCACCCCCCTCACTGTGCTCGAGAGGTCATCTGGAGCTTGCTCGACGCCGGCAATCCCACAGGAGGTGGCCGAAACCCAGGCCCTGCTACTCGATGAGCTCGACCGGATGTCTCGTCTGGTCGAGGACATGACCCTGCTGGCGAAGAGCAACCGGCCTGACTTTCTCAATCTCGCGCCCGTCGACCTCGACCAACTCACCAGGGCCGCGCTATTCAAAGGCCATGGCCCTGGGCGAGCGCACGTGGCTCCTGGATCGGGACGGCCGAAGTCGACCGCGCGATTGGATCCGCAGCGGTCACCCAGGCCATCTTGCAGTTGGCCGACAATGCGGTGAAGCACACGGATCCCGGCGACGAGATCTCGATCGGCTCCGCCGTTCAGGCGGGCGGAGTCAGGATCTGGGTTCGCGACAGCGGCGACGGCGTCCCCGAGGCCGAGCAGACACCGATCTTCGAGCGTTTCGGACGCGGACCACGTTCGCCCCGGAGACGAGGGTTTCGGCCTTGGCCTCTCGATCGTCAAGGCCATCGCGGTGGCGCACGGCGGCGACGTGACCGTGCACAATGTCCGTTCCGCATGGCGCCGAATTCGCCCTCACGCTGCCCCTCGACATCCACTCACGGAGTTCTCACGGGAGGACAAATGGCCAGACTCCTGATCGTCGAGGACGAACAACGCATCGCCTCGTTCCTGGCGAAGGGCCTCACCGCTGAAGGGCACCAGACAACCATTGCCGACGACGGCGCGCTCGGGCCTGCACCTCGCACTCAGTGGGTCCTTCGATCTGGTGATCCTTGACATCGGCCTGCCGACCATGGATGGTTTCGAAGTCCTGAACCGAATGCGTGCAGGCCGGCGTGACCATCCCCGTCATCGTGCTGACCGCCCGCGACTCGGTTGCCGTCTCGGTGCTTGGAGGGTGGGGCCGATGACTACATGTCCGAAGCCGTTCTCGTTCGCGGAACTGCTGGCTCGGGTCCGCTTGCGTCTGCGCCAGACGACCACCGCCGCCGCGCCCGACGAGTGATTCGGTGGGTGGGGTCGAACTGGATCGTCGCACCAGGAGGGCGGTCGTCGGTGGCAAGGACTGGGATCTGTCCGCGCGAGAGTTCGTCCTGGCCGAGATCTTCATGATCAACGCCGGCCATGTCCTCTCTCGAGAGCAACTCCTGGATCACGCGTGGGGTTATGACTTCGATCCGGGATCCAACGTGGTGGACGTGTACGTCGGCTACCTGCGCAAGAAACTCGGCGCGGACACGCATCACCACGGTTCGTGGCATGGGCTACCGGTTCAACACCTAGTCGCACCGGCGTTGGGGGGAACACCGGTGCGACTAGCGCGTTAACGAATTACCTTGAGCCCGCCCAGGCGTGGCCTGGGCTGGCGAGCCAGGACGGGCTCAAGGTTCTCGGCGAACTCCCGGGGGGTTGGTCGCTCGCCGGGCTTTTGGTCGAGTGCTGCCAGGATGATCTTCTCCACCTCGTCGGGTACGCCGAGTGGAAGCTCGTGGGGCAAACAGTCGAGTTGCGGGAACCGGTCGACGAGCGATTCCGCGGAGGAGTCCCCGTCGTCGAACGGCCGATAACCCGCGACGGCATGGAACAGCGTGGCACCCAGGCCCCAGACATCGCTGGCTGGTCCCGGAATGCCGGATCGTTGTGGGTCGCACTGCTCGGGCGACATATAGGCATCGGTTCCGATCGGCACGGTGAGGCCCGCGGCCCGATCGGCCGGTTGGGCCACCGACAGATCGATCAGGCGTACCGGAGCACCCATGATGATGTTGCTCGGCTTGATGTCCAGATGCACGTAGCCGATGTTGCCCAGGTAGTGCAGCGCGGAAGCCACCTCGATCGCCAGGGGTAGGTACTGCTGCGCATGCAACACCCCGTGACGACGGATGAGTGATGACAACCGAGGTCCGTCTATCTGCTCGAGTACGACGTACGGGCGCTCGCATTCAAGATCGTGGCGCAGCCCGCGAACGACGACGGGGTGGTTGACGTCTGCCAAGGCCTGCACCTCACGGCGCAGGCCTCGCAGAGTCGACGAATCGGTGACCTGATCGGGGCGAACCACCTTGACCACCACGGGCGCGTAGGTGATGTCGTCGAAACAGAGGTACGCCTCATAGGCATTGCCTCCGCCCAACAACTTGATCGCCGTGAGGTCTGTGGTCAGGGCGTCGCCCTCACCCAGTCCCCAGGTCTTCAGTTCACTCATCACGCTCACCCCCCGCCTGTTATCCGTCAGCGACGGGTGTCGTGGCGGGAGCGATCGTTCGTGTGGTTCTTCGAGTTGTCCACGTTGTTGCGGCCACGGCCGTCATTGGTCATGTCAGTGGTCAGGTCACCGCGGCTGCGGTCCCGATCCCGTGTCATGGACGTGACCCGGCTGTTCGTGTCGTCTCCGGTGTTGTCGATCCCACCCTCATGGGTGTTCCCGGACGTGTCGAGGCCATCGGTGTTGGTGTTGGTGTTGGTCTGTCCCGACGTGTTCAGGTCGGTGTCGTCGTCATCGTCATCGTTGTGGTCGTCCAACACCACATCGGGGGTGTCTTCGTCCCGCTTGACCAGGTTGTTCTGCGGGTCGTTCTGAGCGTTGTCGTCGTTGGCCCAAGCAGCGCCACCTTGCAGTGACAGCACGCCGATGGTCACCAAACTTGCGAGGCCAATGGTGCTCCCCGTCAGAAGCCTTCTCATGGGTCTTCCTCTCACCCTTCGAATGTTTCGGCGTCTGATCCGAAACTTGTGAGTTCACTGTGAGGTGCGAATGTGAGGCCCGAATGAGGCGAACATGAGAGCGCCCTCATCGGAGATGCTTGAGAGCCTCGCGGCGTGACAGGCCGGAAAGGCTTGAACCCCAGCCGTCAACCTCGGCCACCACCCAACCGGGATCGGTGCGAGCGAACTCCCGGAGCGCCCAACCGATGGCCTTGCGAAGCCAGAACGAACCATCATCGAGGTTGGCTTCGATGACGTCGCGGAGGAGTTCACGATCGGTCGATTCCTTGTGCCGCAACTGACACAGCACGGCGGTACGCCGCACCCACAGGTCCTCGACCCGCTCATTGGCGACCGACCACTCGCGCATCACCGGAGTGACGGCCTCCCGATGACGAGCGAGCACCTCCCCGACCAGGTGTGCAGCAATGACATCCACGAAGTCCCACCACGCTCCCGTCACGACGAGGTGCCGGAAGAGCGGGAGCACGTCGGGGTCGTACCACTGGTGCGCGACCTTGGCCCGGGCCAGGGCGATGGCGGAGTACCTCTCCTCGCGATGGGTGGCGTCGTCCCAGAGTTCGAGGACGATTGCTTGCCATTCGGCTCTGCTGGTCGGCTGGAACTGCTTGACGAAGGGGCGCAGCAGCGCCGTCAGTTCGGGCGAAGTGATGCCGTAGTACGGCATGTCCGACTTCATGTAGGCCTGTTGGCCGATCGCGCGCTCACGGTTTCCTGCGTCGGCCAGCGTCGAACGGATGTTGTCGACGAATTCGCTGGCGGGGGCCACAGGTCTGTTTGTAGCAGGTGGTCTCGACAGGCTCGACCCGCAAGCGCAGTGGGCGGCGCCGAACGATTATGTTCAGTCCACCAGCGAACAGGAGGCAGCGTGAGCGCAGAGAAGTCACCGGACCAGACACGGACGTCGCGGCGGGTGCTGTCCACCCGCAAGGTGGTCTTCCTCGTGATCGCCGCCGCCGCGCCGATGAGCGCGATGGTCGGCAACGTGCCCCTGGCCCTGATCCGCGGCAACGGCGTCGGCGCTGCCCGCGGCCTTCGTGCTCGCCGCGGTGATCCTGCTCTGCTTCTCCGTCGGGTACGCCGCGATGAACCGGCGCGTGGTCAACTCCGGAGCGTTCTACACCTACATTGCCCGCGCGCTGGGCAAGCCGGCCGGAGTAGCCGGGGCCTACGTCGCGCTGATCGGCTACGCCTCGCTCGCCATGGGCGTTGCCGGCGCGTTCGGCTACTTCATGCACCTGGTCGCGGAATCGCTCGGCGCCGACGTGCCGTGGTGGTCTTCGCGGCGTTCTGCGTCGTCGTCGTCGGCCTACTCGGCTATCGCAACGTCGACCTGTCGGCGAAGGTGCTCGGCACCTTGATGGTCCTGGAGTTCGGGATCCTGCTCGTCTTCAATCTCCTGGTCGTCCTCCAGATCGGGGCCGACGCCTTCCCGGTCGAGTCCTTCAGCACGACCGAGGTCGCCTCCGGCACGCTCGGCATCTCGCTGATGTTCGCCCTGACGAGTTTCATCGGCTTCGAGTCCGCCGCGATCTACGGCGAGGAGGCGGTCAACCCGGAGCGCACGCATCCCGCGGGCCATCTACATCTCGGTGACGACCATCGCGATCTTCTACGTGATCACGGCCTGGATCATCATCGGCTCGGCCGGCGGCACCGCCGCCCCGGACCTGGCCGAACGCGAGTTGGGCGACCTCGTGTTCACCCTGATGCAGACCTACGGCGGCGAGACGATGTACAACCTCTCCGCCGTGCTGATGGGCACCAGCCTGCTGGCCGCCAGCCTCGCCGTGCACAACGCCGCCAGTCGCTACCTCTTCGCCCTCGGCCCGCGAGGGCGTTGCGCCCGGCGCCTTCTCGGTCTACCACCCGCGCCACCTGAGCCCCCACCGCGCCAGCCTCGGCATCACCGCGCTGACCGTCGTCGTACTCGGCACGATGGCGGCGCTCGGCGCCGACCCCTACACCGTCGTCGCCGCCAGCCTGGTCGGCCTGGGCACGCTCGGCATCATCCTGGTCCAGGCAGCGACGGCGCTGGCCGTGCTGGTGTTCTTCTGGCGGCGACCGGATCGGGATCTGTGGAAGTGCGTCGTCTGTCCGGTGATCGCGACCATCGGACTTGGGCATCGGGCTTCGTGCTCTCGGCCGCCAACTACGACGCCCTGACCGGCTCGACGATCGGCCTGGTCAACGCGGTGCCGCTTCTGCTCATCGTTGCCGCGGCGGTCGGCGCCTGGGTGGCGCTTCGCCTGAAGCGCACCCGGCCGGCGGCCTACGCCGTGCTTGGCCAGTTCGACTTTGCGCGGGCACAAGGTCTCGGCGCTCGACCACCCACCCGTTGACTACACGCGTCGCTACTGCCTCGTCGGCGGCGGTCCGGCCTCGATGGTGATGGCCCGCGCAACTGATCGCCGAGGGCGTGCCGTTCGACTGGTTCGAGCGCAACGCGGACTTCGGCGGCATCTGGGACATGAACAACGCCGGCACCCCGATGTACGCGAGCGCCCACTTCATCAGTTCGAAGTACACCAGCGGCTTCTACGGCTACCCGATGCCAGATCACTTCCCGGACTACCCGAGCTGGCAGCAGATCCGCGACTACATCCGCGGCTTCGCGCGCGAGTTCGGGCTCTACGACCGGGTCACGTTCAACACCGATGTCCTGTCGCGCCGAACCGCTCGCCGGATGAGCGCTGGCGGGTTCGGCTCTCCGACGGCGACGCAGCGGGAGTACGACGGGCTGATCTGCGCGCCCGGAGTGACCTGGCACCCCAACCCGGCCGACCCTCGCCGGGCGAGGACGTGTTCCGGGCGACCGTGCGCCACTCGGTGACCTTCAAGGACGGGCTGGAGTTCCGCGGGAAGCGCGTGCTGATCGTCGGCGCCGGCAACTCCGGCGTCGACATCGCCTGCGACGCCGCACGGCACGCCGACCAGGCCTTCCTGTCCGTCCGCCGTGGCTACCGCTTCTTCCCCAAGCACATCGGCGGTCTGCCCACCGACGCCGTGGTGTCCGGCGTGCTCGAACCGCCCCGCGGGATCAGCCTGTCGGGCAACCTGAGCGAGGCGATCGACGCTCTTGTCGGAGATCTGACCCGGCTCGGTCTGCCCGAAGCCCGACCATGACGCGCTCGCCTCACATCCGATCATGAACACCCAGGTGCTCCATCACCTGGCGCACGGCGACGTGATCGCCAAGGGCGACGTCGACCACCTCACCGCAGGACGGCGTGGTCTTCGCCGACGGCAGCACCGAGCGCATCGACGAGATCATCCTGGCGACGGGTTATGAATACCGGCTGCCGTTCCTGGACCCGAGCCTGCTGAGCCTGGCGCGAGGGTCATCCGCAGCTCTACCTGAACGTCTTCTCGCGCGAGCACGACTCACTGGCCGTGCTCGGATTCGCCGAGTTCGCGGACGCGGCGTACCGCCGGTTCGACGAGATGGCTCAACTGATCACGATGGACATCAGGGCAAGGGAGACCGGCGTCAACCGCGAGGAACTCAAGATGCTCAAGAGCACCGATCATCCCGACCTGCGCGGCGGAATGGCCTACGTCGACAGCCCGCGCCACGCCAACTACGTCGAGGTCACCACCTACCGGTCGTATCTCGCCGAGTTGCGCGACCGTTTCGGCTGGCCGGACCTCGACGAGCACGCCTTCGACGGGCTCCGCACCGCACCCGCCGACGCGCTCGTCACCGACAGCCACATCGAATCCCAACAACGCGAGGCGCGCACATGATCACGACCGCACTGACCCGATCCGCCGGCGAGATCCGTGCCCTGGTGAAGCGCCGGCCGTATCAACTGTCGGGGAAGGTCATCGTGATCACCGGTGGTGCCGGCGGAATCGGGTCCGAGATGGCCAGACGCTGCGCTGCGGGTGGATCGAGCGTCATCGTCGTCGACCTGGACGAGGACCGCTGCCGGGACGTCGTCGACGCCCTCCACCCAGCCGCTCGGGGACAGCGGGGCACCTCGGCGTACCCCTTGATCTGACGGATCGTGAGCAGATCGCCGAACTGGTCCGCCGAGTGGATGCGCACGCCGGCCGGATCGACGTGCTCGTGAACAACGCGGGCATGACCAGCGCGGAACGCTTCGGCGATCGGTCGTTGGATTCGATGGAGGAGGAGATCCGGCTCAACACCCTGTCGCCCCTCTTCGTGACCAGGCTGGCCCTCGACCTGCTCCGCAAGTCCCCGGATCCCCGGGTGATCAACACGGTGTCCCTGGCCGGCATGTTCCCGGAGGCGGAGACACCGATCTATTGCGCGTCGAAGTTCGCGTTGCGTGGCGCGATGCTCTCCATCGCGATGGACTTCAAGTCCGATGACGTGGTCAAGGGCGGCATCAAGGTGAGTTCGGTGCTGCCGTCCGCCACCGACACCCGGATGCTGCGCCGTGAAGCGATCGAGGGTGGCAATCTGTTGCAGTTCCAGAACCCACCGCAATCGGCCGGCCAGGTGGTCGACACGATGATGTCGCTGCTGGATCGCCCACGACTCGAGGCCTACCCGCGACCGGCCGAGGCACGTCTCGTGAGAGCCACGATGGCCTTTCCCAACCTGTTGTTCGTGTTGCTCCCGTTCTTCGAGGGCAAGGGAGAATCCGGGCACAAGGCCTATCTGGCCGAACTCCTGGAGCGCGGCGACATCGTCGCGACCGACGACGGGCTATGAACTCGCACCCTGACGGCGTGTGAGCCGAACATCCGCTGGTGGGCGCAGAGGGGATCGAACCCCCGACCGCTGGTTTGTAAGACCAGAGCTCTACCGCTGAGCTATACGCCCCAACGTGGACAACGGGATCTGGACAAAGTGGATCTGGACGAAATAAAGGTCGCGCTGCTGGCGTCTCGGGTCACCAGCAGCGCGACAGCCAAGAGTAATCAGATTTGGACTGCAAAAGTCAGGCGAAATCCCGAAGTCTGGTCAGAAATTTCGGCTCCGGTCTAGGCCAGTGCCGAGAGCTGCCGTACGTGTTCGCTCAGATCGCGCTTATCCGACGACGCGTTGTGCACCACCCACCGCACGACGCCGCCCTTGTCGACGATGAAGGATGATCGGCGTGGGGACCCTCGTTGCCTCGTCGAACGCGCCGTACGCCCGAGAGACCGCCCCGTGCGGCCAGAAGTCGGAAAGCAGCGGGAAGTTGAGCCCGTCCGTGTCCGCGAACACCCGCAGGGAGTACGTCGGGTCGCAGGAGATGCCGAGCACCTCGGTGTCGAAGGTCAAGAACTCGGCCAGCCGATCGCGAATGCCCGACATCTCGCTGGTGCACACTCCGGAGAAGGCGAACGGGTAGAACAAGATGGCCACCGCCTTCTGCCGCGGAATGCGGACAGCGAGACGTCCTGTCCGAACTGGTCGCGAAGGTCGAAGTCGGGCGCAACGTCCCCGATCTGGATGGCCGTCATGGCGGCATCCTCGCATCTCGATGTCGGGCCGGGTCAGTCAGTGGGGAGTTTTGGGTGCCATCAGACGCGTGGCAGTCCATTCCTTGCTCACGGCCGCGGTGGTCGTCTGGGCCAGTCCCGCCACTGGCGCCGCCTCCGCGATGTCGGCGGCTCCCAAGCGCGTTCGGTCGCCCGATCTTGGGGGTGAGCAACCAGATCGCTCCACCGCCGACGAGATCGGTCAGGGAATCGACCAGACCGTCGACCAGGTCGCCATCCTCGGATCGCCACCACAACACGACGGCATCGACCACGTTGCCGTAGTCGCTATCGACCATGTCGGCATCGATGCTGTCTTCGATGGCGAGCCGAAGCTCGTCGTCGACATCGTTGTCCCAGTTGAGTTCTTGGATGACCATGCCGCGGGCGAAGCCCAGACGGCTTGCCGGTGACAAGTCACCCGCAGACGACGTCAACCCAATTCCTCCTTATCGAGTCCAACCAGTTGGGCAGTAGTCCAGCGGACTTCCCCCCGCGACGCAACCCTGCTCCCGCCGCCAGCCGGCCAACTGGTCACCGAATCGTCATCTCGTGGAATTTCGGGGGGAATGTTTTGCGTTGGCGCCGAAGGTGAAACGATGACCACGTGATCCATGAGGGAATGCCTACGCAACTACCCGACATCGACCCCGACGAGACAGCGGAGTGGCTTGATTCACTCGATGCCATCGCCGACGAACGCGGTCGAGACCGAGCGCGCTACGTCCTGCTTGCGCATCCTCGAACGCGCGCGCGAGCGCGGCATCGGTGTCCCTCCGCTGCTGAGCACCGACTACATCAACACGATCCCGCCGGAGCGGGAGCCGTTCTTCCCCGGCGATGAGGACATGGAGCGGGAGATCCGCCGGCTCGTGCGCTGGAACGCGGCCGTGATGGTGTCGGCAGCCAACCGCAAGGGCCTCGAAGTCGGCGGGCACATCGCGTCGTACCAATCCGCGGCGACGCTGTATGAGGTCGGCTACAACTACTTCTTCCGCGGCCACGATCACCCCGGTGGCGGCGACCAGATCTACATCCAGGGCCACGCCGCGCCGGGCATCTACTCCCGCGCATTCCTGATGGGCCGGCTCACGCCTGAACAGCTGGGCGCCTTCCGCCAGGAGGTCTCACACGGCCCGGGCAACGGACTGTCGTCGTACCCCCACCCCCGGCTGATGCCGGACTTCTGGGAGTACCCCACGGTGTCGATGGGCCTGGCCGCGATCAACTCGATCTACCAGGCCCGCTTCAACCGCTACCTCCACCACCGCGGCATCAAGGACACCTCGCAGCAGCACGTCTGGACGTTCCTCGGTGACGGCGAGATGGGTGAGCCGGAGTCGCTGGGCGCGATCGCGCTGGCCGCTCGTGAAGAGCTGGACAACCTCACGTTCGTCATCAACTGCAACCTGCAACAACTCGATGGACCGGTCCGCGGCAACGGCAAGATCATGCAAGAGCTCGAATCGATCTTCCGCGGTGCCGGCTGGAACGTCATCAAGGTCGTGTGGGGCAAGGAGTGGGACGCCCTGCTCGCCAAGGACGTCGACGGTGCGCTGGTGAACCAGATGAACCGCACACCAGACGGCAACTTCCAGACCTTCTCCGTCGAGAGCGGCGCCTACATCCGCGAGCACTTCTTCGGCACGGATCCGAAGTTGCAGGCGATGGTCGCCGACCTGACCGACGAGCAGATCGAGCGGCTGCCTCGCGGCGGGCACGACTATCGCAAGGTCTATTCCGCCTTCAAGTCTGCGGTCGACCACACCGGCCAACCGACCGTGATCCTGGCCCACACGGTCAAGGGCTGGACCATCGAGGCGCTGGAGGGCAAGAACGCCACGCACCAGATGAAGAAGCTCACCAAGACCAACCTCAAGCAGTTCCGCGATCGGCTTCGCCTCCCGATCACCGACGAGTACATCGATTCCGAGGTCGTCCCGCTGTATCACCCCGGCATGGACGACAGGGTCATCCAGTACATGGTCGATCGCCGTCGCCAGCTCGGTGGCCCGGCACCGCGCCGCGTGCTGCGTGCCAAGCCGCTGGCGCTGCCGGACGACTCGGCGTACGCCGAGCTGAAGCAGGGCTCCGGGAAGCAGGCGATCGCCACGACGATGGCGTTCGTGCGGCTCCTCAAGGACCTGATGCGCGATCCCGAGATCGGCCACCGGATCGTCCCGATCGCTCCGGATGAGTACCGCACCTTCGGTATGGACTCGATGTTCTCGACCGCGAAGATCTACAACCCGCACGGCCAGAACTACGAAGCCGTCGACCGCGCTCAACTGATGGCCTACAAGGAGTCTGCCCAGGGCCAGATGCTGCACGAAGGCATCTCCGAGGCCGGCTCCTTGGCCTCGGCCACGGCGGCCGGGTCGGCGTACTCCACCCACGGCGAGCCGATGATCCCGATGTACATCTTCTATTCGATGTTCGGCTTCCAACGGACCGCCGACTCGATCTGGGCGATGACCGACCAATTGGCGCGCGGCTTCCTGATCGGCGCCACCGCAGGTCGTACGACGCTCACCGGCGAGGGCCTGCAGCACGCTGACGGACACTCACCGCTGATCGCGGCGACGAACCCTGCGGTCGTGCACTACGACCCGGCGCTGTCCTACGAGATCGCGCACATCATGCAAGACGGCCTGCGTCGCATGTACGGCTCATCCGACGAGCACCCGCAACGGCGAGGACGTCGTCTTCTACATCACCGTCTACAACGAGCCGATCGTGCATCCGGCCGAGCCTGAGAACGTCGATGTCGAAGGCTTGCTGCGCGGCATCCACCACGTGTCTCCGCCATCGGAGTCGCTTCCCGACGATGCTCCGCGCGTGCAGTTGCTTGCGAGCGGAGTTGGGTTCGCCTGGATCCAGAAGGCCCAGAAGTTGCTCGCCGACGAGTGGGGAGTGGCCGCGGATATCTGGTCGGTCACCTCGTGGAACGAGTTGGCCCGCGACGCCATCGACACCGAGCAGTGGAACCTCCTCAATCCCGATCGAGGCTCCGCGCACGGCGTACGTCACGGACAAACTCAAGGACGTCGCCGGTCCGGTGGTAGCCGTCTCCGACTACATGTCGGCCGTCCCTCTCCAGATCGCTCGCTGGGTGCCACGCGACTATCGGGTGCTCGGCACCGATGGCTTCGGTTTCGCCGACACTCGCCCGGCCGCGCGCCGCTACTTCCACGTCGACGCCGAGTCGGTCGTCGTCCAGGCGCTGCTGGCCCTCGCTGACGCAGGGACGATCGATCGGGAGTCCGTTGGCAAGGCGCTCGCGCAGTACCGTATCGACGATCCGACCTCGGTTCGAGGCGTCATCCAAGAGGGCGGCGCCGCCTAGCCGCTCCAGCACCGCGTTGGCACCCGATTGATGTGGAAACCCGACAGATCGGTTAGCGTCGCTGTGTGAGCGAGGATACCGCGGCAGATGCGCTGCAGCGTGCGGTTGGGCGATTGAGCACCAACGCCACCGAGCGGATGCAGCAGGAGATGCCGTGGTTCCGCGATCTGGGTCCCGACGAACGCTCCTGGGTCGGGCTCATCGTCCAAGCCGGGATCCGCGGATTCGTCAGTTGGTATCGCCGCAGCGCGCGAAATCCTGTGACGGGCGATCAGGCGGTGGCGGCGGCGGTCTTCGGGGTGGCGCCGCGAGCGCTCACCAGCACCATCAGCCTGCAACAGACGGTGGATCTGGTGCGACTGGGCATCGATGTGGTCGAGCAGAACATCGATCAGACCGTCGACCCGGTGCGATGCGCCCGAGGTGCACGCCGCACTGATGAGATACGCGCGCGAGATCGCGTTCGCGACGGCCCAGGTCTATGCCCGGGCGGCCGAGGTGCGTGGTGCCTGGGATGCGCGTCTCGAGGCGCTGGTCGTCGATTCCGTGCTTCGTGCCGACGGCGATGAGGCGGTGCTCTCCCGGGCGAGTGCCTTGGGTTGGGGCGAGCGGGACGGAGTGGTCGTGGTGATGGGCTCGGTGCCCACGAAACGCTCGGAAACCGACCTGTTCGAAGAGGTACGCCGAGCCGCTCGGGGTGCCGGCATGGACGCCCTCTGCGGCACCCAGGGTGATCGGTTGATCGTTGTCCTCGGCGGCGTGAGTGAAGCGGTGAAGGCGGCCGAGGTGATCGCGGGTCAGTTCGGCGACGGCCCGGTGGTCGTCGGCCCGGTCACCGAAGACCTCAGCGCGGGACACCTCTCCGCCCGAGCCGCCGTGGCTGGTTTTCGGGCGGCCGTTGGCTGGCCCGATGCTCCTCGGCCCGTCCCCTCGGACGAACTACTCCCCGAACGTGCCCTCGCCGGCGACGGTCATGCGCGTCGACACCTCGTCGATGCGGTCTACGGGCCCTTGACGGGCAGTCGGAACACTCTGATCGACACCTTGACGATGTACTACCAACAAGGGACGTCGATCGAGGCCACTGCTCGTGCGCTGTTCGTCCACCCGAACACGGTGCGGTACCGCCTGCGCCAGGCCACCGAAGTGACCGGTCTGAACCCTGCAGATCCACGGCACGGGTTCACGTATCGCATTGCCCTGGTGCTCGGTCGGCCAGACGATTCGCTGACGTTTGTGGGATTCCCACAAAGAGAGCTTGTCAGATTCGTGCGAGCCCGACGCGAGATTCCCGCCTCGATTACGGCACAGTAGGACCGTGCTCGTCATTGCTGCGCCTGGACAAGGTGCCCAAACCCCCGGCTTCCTCACCGAGTTGGCTCGACGATTCCGATCGCGCCGCAGCCCTGGCGTCGTTCTCCAAGGCGGCCGGGTTGGATCTGGTGCACTTCGGCACCGAGGCCGATGCGGATGCGATTCGGGACACGGAGGTCGCCCAACCGCTGCTGGTGGCCGCCGGACTGCTGACCGGCCGGGCCCTCCTGAGCGGTGGTGCTGCCCCGGATCTGTGGGTCGGACACAGCGTTGGTGAAATCACCGCGGCCGGTCTGGCCGGCGTACTCACCGATGAGGAAGCGATGGTGCTGGTCGCCGAGCGCGGGCGAGCCATGGCAGATGCCTCGGCGGTCACCCAGACCGGCATGACCGCCGTCCTAGGTGGCGATCGCGACGAGGTGTTGGCGGCACTCGCCGGCATTCGGGCTGACCCCGGCCAATGACAACGGCCCCGGACAGATCGTTGCGGCTGGCACGATGGACGAGTTGGCGGCCCTGTCAGACAACCCGCCCGCCAAGGCGCGGATCATCCCGCTGAGCGTGGCCGGCGCCTTCCACACGCAACACATGGCACCCGCCATCGAACGCCTCACCGTTGCGGCCAAGACGGTGACACCTTCCACCGCCCACCGCACCCCTCGTATCCAACCGGGACGGCCATCTGGTCGAGGCCGGCGACGACGTGCTGGCGCGTATCGTTGGCCAGGTGGCGAACCCCGTGCGTTGGGACCTGTGCATGAAGACCCTGCTGGATCAGGGTGTGACGGGATTGCTCGAGGTCTCCCCGGCCGGCACGTTGACCGGAATCGCCCGCCGGGCAATGAAGGGCGTTGCGACCTTCGCCCTCAAGACCCCTGATCAACTCGATGAGGCGCTGGCCTTCTGTGCAGAGCACGGCACGACGAGGAGCACGTCATGACCGGAATCCAACACCCCCTCGACGCCCGGCACACGGCGATCCTGGGCCTCGGCGCCTATCGACCCGGCCGGATCGTTCCCAACTCGGAGATCGTCGACAGGATCGACTCCAGCGACGAGTGGATCCGTCAGCGGTCCGGAATCAAGGAACGCCGCTTCGCCGCGCCAGAGGAAACCATCCCGATGATGAGCGTCGCCGCCGCCCAGCGAGGCCATGGACCAGGCTGGCGTCAGCGCGGAGCAGATCGACTGCGTGATCGTGGCAACGATCAGCCATCTGCTTCAAACGCCGGCCGTCGCCACCATGATCGCCCACGAACTCGGCACCAATCAGGCGCCGGCGTTCGATATCTCGGCAGCCTGCGCGGGGTTCTGCTACGGCCTGGCGCTCGCCTCGGACGTCGTTCGAGGCGGCAGCGCACGATTCGCGCTGGTGATCGGCGTCGAGCGCCTGTCCGACATCGTCGACCCCTACGACCGCGGATCGGCATTCATCTTCGCCGACGGTGCCGGTGCCGTGGTGGTCGGTCCGAGCGAAACGCCTGGAATCGGCCCCGTCGTCTGGGGCTCCGATGGCGAGCAGTTCGACCTGATCCGGCAGCGTGAGGACTGGCGCGATGTCATCGGCACTCCCGAGAACCCGGGCAGCGGGCGATTCCCGCACATGATCATGCAGGGAAACCCCGTATTCCGCTGGGCCTCCTTTGCCATGGCCAAGGTCGCTTTGGAAGCCTTGGACCGGGCGGGTGTGACCGCGGACGACCTCGACATCTTCGTGCCTCACCAGGCCAATATGCGGATCACCGACGCCATGGCCCGCTCCATGAAGCTCCCCGAGCACGTCCACATCGCACGAGACATCGCCGAGCAGGGCAACACCTCCGCGGCATCCATTCCGCTCGCGCTGGCCCGGATGATTGCCGACGGAGAAGCCAAGAGTGGCGACCTCGCACTCTTCATCGCCTTCGGGGCCGGATCTGGCGTACGCCGCCCAGGTCGTCACCGTCCCGTAAGCAGAATCACCCCGAATGTTCCGCACGCACACATCAACGAAGGAGAACACAGCCCGATGGCAACAACCGAAGAAATCCGCGCCGATCTTGCCGAGATCGTGAACGAGGTCGCCGGCATCCCCGCCGACGACGTACAACTCGACAAGTCGTTCGTCGACGACCTCGATGTTGACTCGCTCTCCATGGTTGAGGTGGTCGTCGCCGCCGAAGAGAAGTTCAGCGTCTCGATTCCCGATGACGAAGTGAAGAACCTGAAGACTGTCGGCGACGCTGTCGCCTTCATCGAGAACGCGCAGGGCTAATCAGCTCTGGGCTAAAAACCACTCCGGGTTGAGCGATCCGTCTCCCCCGACCGTAGGATCATCCCCATGTCATTGGAACGACCGAATTCCGTCAAGGTTGTCGTCACTGGCCTGGGTGCCACTTCTCCGGTCGGGGGTGATGTGCCCACCACGTGGGCGGCCATGCTCGCCGGCACGTCAGGGGTCGATCTGCTCAAGGAAGAATGGGCCGAGCAACTCGGCGCTCAGATCGCCGCCCGAGTCGCCGTCGAACCACTCGAGGTCCTCGATCGCGTCAAGGCGCGACGCCTCGATCGCTCCGGCCAGTTCGCGCTCATCGCCGCACTCGAGGCCTGGGCCGACTCCGGGCTGGCCGAGAGTGGCGACGTCGATCCGGAACGACTGGCTGTCGCCATGGCCTCTGGAATCGGCGGAGTGACAACGCTCCTGTCCAACTACGACGTGCTCAAGGAGAAGGGCCCGCGCCGAGTTTCGCCCTTGTCGATTCCGATGTTGATGCCCAACGGGCCGGCGGCGGCGGTGGGCCTGAGCATCGGCGCCAAGGCCGGCGTCCACACTCCGGTATCTGCCTGTGCGTCCGGCAACGAGGCGATCGCCATGGGCATCGACCTGATCCGACTGGGCCGCGCGGACGTGGTGATGTGTGGCGGCACCGAAGCCGCCATCCACCCGCTGCCGATGGCGGCGTTCGGGCAGATGATGGCGCTCTCCAAGCGCAACGACGACCCCGCGGCCGCTTCACGGCCGTGGGATCTCGGTCGCGACGGCTTCGTCCTCGGCGAAGGTGGGGCGGCACTGGTGCTCGAATCCGAAGAGCATGCTGCCGCCCGGGGTGCCTATGTGTACGCCGAGGCTGCAGGCAACGGGATCACGGCCGACGCTCATGACATTGCCCAACCCGATCCGGCTGGGGCGGGTGCGACACGTGCCATCAAGATGGCGTTGCGGTCGGCGGGACTCGAGGCCAAGGACATCGCGCACATCAACGCCCACGCGACGTCGACGCCGCAAGGTGACGTGGCTGAGGCGCTGGCGATCCGCACTGCCTTGGGATCTGCGTCCGACGATGCCATCGTGACGTCGACCAAGTCGATGACCGGTCACCTGCTTGGTGCCGCCGGAGCACTCGAGTCGGTGGCCACGATTCTGGCGATGCGCGATCGGATGGTTCCGCCCACGATCAATCTGGATGACCCCGAGGATGTCGGCCTTGATCTAGCTCGGACGAAGCGCGCCCTGCCGAGCGGTGATATTGCCGCGCTGAACAACTCGTTCGGCTTCGGGGGCCACAACGTGGCGCTCGTGTTCCGTAGCGTCTGAGAGCACCGGGCTAAACGACCTGGGCTGAACGACCTGGCTAAACGACCTGGTGAAGCCAGCGCACGGGTGCACCGTCGCCCGCGTGCCGGAAGGTCTCGAGTTCGTCGTCCCAGGGCTTGCCGAGGAGTTTGTCGATCTCGCCCATGATGCTGCTGTCGCCGAGTGCAGACTTGACCACGGCGGCCTTGAGTCGGTCCTCGGGGATCAAGATGTCGCCGTGCAGCCCGGTCATGGCGTGGAAGACACCCAGTTCGGGAGTGAATGAGAACCGTGCGCCTTCGGTCCCGGGGGTTGGTTCTTCGGTGATCTCGAAGCGCAAGTGGTTCCACCCGCGCAGGGCGGAGGTCACGCCCGCGGCGGCGCCGACGTCGCCGCTCCAAGAGAACTCGGCTCGGTAGGTGCCCGGTTGCGCCGGTTGCGGGGTCCAGTCCAGGCTCACTTGGACGCCAAGAACACCCCCAACGGCCCATTCCACATGCGGGCACAGCGCTGAGGGCGCAGAGTGAACGTAGAGCACGCCCCTGGTTGTGGTGCGCGTTGCGGTTCCCGTTGTCATCGTGACCTCCTCATCCTCCGGCGTTGAGATACGCCTTCCCCAGCGGTCTCATCAGGAGGGTCACCACATGAAAAGGGGCGACATTTCGGAGCAAGTCACAATTGTGTAGTTATGAAGACCATTGTTGCCCATGTGTCGCGTGAAAGCCAGTGGTGACTAGGAACTCGACCTAGGAACTGGACTGGCCTTCGATGCGTCGCTCGAGATCGTCGGCCCGGTCCGAGGCATCGGTCTGCTCGTCGCTGTCGATGGCATCGGTGCGATGGAACCAGGTCAGAGCGTCATTGAGTCGGCCGGCGGCCTCGAGAGTGTCGGCGTACGCGTAACGCAGTCGGGTCACCCACGGCTCACGGGAAGCCGAGTTGATCGGCGCCTGCTCGAGCACGCGTAGGGCGGCATCCAATTGACCCATGTCGCGGCGTGCGCCGGCCTCAACCAGCGTCATCTCCGCCCTGGCGTCGGACGCGAAGTTCTTGACCGAGGGGCTCTTGGCGAGCTTGAGAGCCTGTTCGGGATGTCCGAGGGCACGGTGGCAGTCCGCCATCATCGGGACGTAGGCGGTCACGCCGTTCATGCGCTTCGCGGCTCGCAACTCAGAGAGTGCTTCCGCGTAGTGTCCGGACGCGTATGCCGCCTCGCCGGCAGCCTCACGAACGACGGCCAGGCGGGCAGCGCGGGACCGGGCTGCGAGCGTGTGCTGATAAGCAGTCTCTGGATCCTCATCGATGATCGCCCCGGCGGCCGCGAGATGTCGGGCAACTCGATTGGCCAACTTCTCCGGCAGACCCTTGAGTTGGGCCGCGACCGAGCGATCCAGTTCCGCGCCGGTGATCTCCTCGGGAATCGGCGGTCCGTCATAGACCGCCTGCTCCGTGGTCCGTGGTCGCGTGTCGTCGGCCGGCCGCTTCCAGTCACCCTTGCGACCTGGGCGATCTCCAGAACGGCCCGATCCACCTGAGGTCGGACGATTCTGGCTCCCGGAGCCACCCCGGCGATCCGAACTGTCGCGACGGTCATAGGAACCACGCGAACTCGACGATGAACCTTGGGAGGACGGCTTGCGCGGCCCTCCCTGACGACGATCTTCGGCCATATCGGCCAACTCCTCTGTTGATGTGATGTCTCATTATGCAGGTGGTGTAACAGAACCCCTGAAATGACAGGGGCCACCGCCCGGCCTTATCGGCCGGGGGTGGCCTCTGTGTGTGTTTGTTCGGCGGCGTCCTACTCTCCCACAGCCTGGCGGTTGCAGTACCATTGGCGCTGGCAGGCTTAACTTCCGGGTTCGGGATGGTGCCGGGTGTTTCCCTGTCGCTATGGCCGCCGTAACTCTATTCACTATTGCACACACACTGGGTGTGTGTGTTTTGTGTGTGGTTTGTTGGTTCAGAACCTGGGTAGTGGACGCGGGCATTCATTGTTTTTGTACCGTGTTCACAGTGACCATCAAACATTGCACCCGGTTGTGGGTGGGTGTTTGTGGTGTGTTGGGTGGTAAGTCCTCGGCCTATTAGTACCGGTCGGCTGGGCATTGCTGCTGTATACCTCCGGCCTATCTACCCCATGGTCTGTGGGGGGCCTTACCCCATTTCTGGGTGGGAAACTTTATCTTGAAATGTGCTTCCCGCTTAGATGCGTTCAGCGGTTATCACGTCCGGACGTAGCTAACCAGCGGTGCCCCTGGCGGGACAACTGGCACACCAGAGGTTCGTCCATCCCGGTCCTCTCGTACTAGGGACAGCTTTTCTCAAGTTTCCTGCGCGCGCGGCGGATAGGGACCGAACTGTCTCACGACGTTCTAAACCCAGCTCGCGTGCCGCTTTAATGGGCGAACAGCCCAACCCTTGGGACCTACTCCGGCCCCAGGATGCGACGAGCCGACATCGAGGTGCCAAACCATCCCGTCGATATGGACTCTTGGGGAAGATCAGCCTGTTATCCCCGGGGTACCTTTTATCCGTTGAGCGACACCCCTTCCACATGGTGGTGCCGGATCACTAGTTCCGACTTTCGTCCCTGCTCGACATGTCTGTCTTACAGTCAAGCTCCCTTGTGCACTTACACTCGCTACCTGATTGCCAACCAGGCTGAGGGAACCTTTGAGCGCCTCCGTTACTTTTTAGGAGGCAACCGCCCCAGTTAAACTACCCATCAGGCACTGTCCCTGATCCAGATCATGGACCTAGGTTAGATATCTAATACGATTAGAGTGGTATTTCAACGTTGACTCCACCCAAACTGGCGTCTGAGCTTCACAGTCTCCCACCTATCCTACACAAACCGAACCAAACACCAATACCAAACTATAGTAAAGGTCCCGGGGTCTTTCCGTCCTGCCGCGCGTAACGAGCATCTTTACTCGTACTGCAATTTCGCCGAGTCCATGGTTGAGACAGCGCCCAAGTCGTTACTCCATTCGTGCAGGTCGGAACTTACCCGACAAGGAATTTCGCTACCTTAGGATGGTTATAGTTACCACCGCCGTTTACTGGGGCTTAAATTCACCGCTTCAAACACCTGAAGGTGTTTTGACAGTTCCTCTTAACCTTCCAGCACCGGGCAGGAGTCAGTCCGTATACATCGTCTTACAACTTCGCACGGACCTGTGTTTTTAGTAAACAGTCGCTTGGGCCTGGTCTCTGCGGCCCTCACCGCTTTGTACCGTGAAGGTACTCACGGTTCGGGCCCCCCTTCTCCCGAAGTTACGGGGGCATTTTGCCGAGTTCCTTAACCATGGTTCACTCGATCGCCTTGGTATTCTCTACCTGATCACCTGAGTCGGTTTGGGGTACGGGCGGCGCGTAGCTCGCTAGAGGTTTTTCTCGACAGCATAGGATCACCCACTTCACCATAAACGGTTCCGCGTCGGATCTCAGACTCACCCACCAAAGGGCTGTATCCCGGATTTGCCTAGGATACGTCCTACGTCCTTGCCCGTGGTCTACCATCGCCACGGTTGGGCTACCTTCCTGTGTCACCCCATCGCTTGACTACTGACCAGTTCGGGTCCCACGCTCCACCACCACCCCTCGGCCCTCGAAGAGGACTCCGGTGGTGATGGTTTTGGGTGGTTAGCATCACTGGTTTCGTCATGGGCGCTACTTTGCCGGTACGGGAATATCAACCCGTTGTCCATCGACTACGCCTGTCGGCCTCGCCTTAGGTCCCGACTTACCCAGGGCAGATTAGCTTGACCCTGGAACCCTTGATCATTCGGCGGAGGAGTTTCTCACTCCTCATTCGCTACTCATGCCTGCATTCTCACTCGTGTCGCCTCCACAACTAGATCACTCTGCTGCTTCCCTGGCGACACGACGCTCCCCTACCCATCCACACCCCTGAACCAACCCGCTTACAGGCGGCTTGGGTATATGTGTGAATGCCATAGCTTCGGCGGATGACTTGAGCCCCGCTACATTGTCGGCGCGGAATCACTTGACCAGTGAGCTATTACGCACTCTTTCAAGGGTGGCTGCTTCCAAGCCAACCTCCTGGTTGTCACTGCGACTCCACATCCTTTTCCACTTAGTCACCGCTTAGGGGCCTTAGCTGATGGTCTGGGCTGTTTCCCTCTCGACAATGGAGCTTATCCCCCACTGTCTCACTGCTGCGCTCTCACTTACCGGCATTCGGAGTTTGGCTAACGTCAGTAACCTGGTAGGGCCCATTAGCTATCCAGTGCTCTACCTCCGGCAAGAAACACGCAACGCTGCACCTAAATGCATTTCGGGGAGAACCAGCTATCACGAAGTTTGATTGGCCTTTCACCCCTATCCACAGGTCATCCCCTCCATTTTCAACTGAAGTGGGTTCGGTCCTCCACGTCGTCTTACCGACGCTTCAACCTGCCCATGGATAGATCACTTCGCTTCGGGTCTTGATCATGCTACTAAAACGCCCTATTCAGACTCGCTTTCGCTACGGCTACCCCACACGGGTTAACCTCGCAACACAACGCAAACTCGCAGGCTCATTCTTCAAAAGGCACGCCATCACAACCCCAACAAGTGGGACCGCTCTGACGGTTTGTAGGCACACGGTTTCAGGTACTATTTCACTCCCCGCCAGGGGTACTTTTCACCTTTCCCTCACGGTACTAGTCCGCTATCGGTCATCAAGAAGTATTTAGGCTTAACGGGTGGTCCCGCCAGATTCACACGGAATTACAGGAGTTCCGTGTTACTTGGGAACACATCCACGAAGACAACATCTTACGCATACGGGGCTATCACCCTCTACGGCGCCGCTTTCCAGCAGACTTCAACTTCCACATTGTTTTCTCACTTCGCACCCAGCCGGCAGACCAGATAAAAATGCGTCCCACAACCCCGCCCCTGCAACCCCTGCCGGGTATCACACAGAAACGGTTTAGCCTCCTCCGATTTCGCTCGCCACTACTCTCGGAATCACTTTTGTTTTCTCTTCCTATGGGTACTGAGATGTTTCACTTCCCCACGTTCCCTCCAACACCCTATTTCATTCAGATGCAGGTAACTGGACATGACTCCAGCCAGGTTTCCCCATTCGGACACCCCCGGATCACAGCTCGGTTGCCAACTCCCCAGGGCTTATCGCAGGCTCCCACGTCCTTCATCGGCTCTTGATGCCAAGGCATCCACCATGTGCCCTTCATAACTTGCCACCACACACACCACACACACCCACCACCCCCACACCCCCAAACAGGAGCAGCACCGGCCCGGGTGTCATACAACAGTGTGTGACGACACAGCCACAAAGATGCTCGCGTCCACTATCCAGTTCTCAACCAACAACCCACCACCACCCAACACGCCTCACGACGCATCAACCTGGCGTGGAAAAAACACCACACACCTGAACCAGACACCCTCACAGGTGTCGGACCCGGCCGGTGTGGTGTCTCAGACACCCAACAGTGTGTAACCCCCCACCAGCAGACATCCACCACCGTGCCCGGCACATGCCGACACACAGATGCACGCCCACACGAGGTGGGGAAGAGTCGATGTTCCACAACCCACCATGGCATGACTCCCCAACGCGAACGGTTGAGGCAGCCCACCAGGGGCAGGTGTTTCTAAAAAGAAATTCTCCTTAGAAAGGAGGTGATCCAGCCGCACCTTCCGGTACGGCTACCTTGTTACGACTTCGTCCCAATCGCCAACCCCACCTTCGACCACTCCCTCCCACAAGTGGGTTAGGCCATGGGCTTCGGGTGTTGCCGACTTTCGTGACGTGACGGGCGGTGTGTACAAGGCCCGGGAACGTATTCACCGCAGCGTTGCTGATCTGCGATTACTAGCGACTCCGACTTCATGGGGTCGAGTTGCAGACCCCAATCCGAACTGAGACCGGCTTTTTGGGATTCGCTCCCCCTTACAGGATCGCAGCCCTTTGTACCGGCCATTGTAGCATGCGTGAAGCCCTGGACATAAGGGGCATGATGACTTGACGTCATCCCCACCTTCCTCCGAGTTGACCCCGGCAGTCTCCTATGAGTCCCCACCACCCCCAAAGGGGCATGCTGGCAACATAGAACGAGGGTTGCGCTCGTTGCGGGACTTAACCCAACATCTCACGACACGAGCTGACGACAGCCATGCACCACCTGTACACCAGTATCAAAGAGACCCCCATCTCTGGGGGCTTCCGGTGTATGTCAAACCCAGGTAAGGTTCTTCGCGTTGCATCGAATTAATCCGCATGCTCCGCCGCTTGTGCGGGCCCCCGTCAATTCCTTTGAGTTTTAGCCTTGCGGCCGTACTCCCCAGGCGGGGCGCTTAATGCGTTAGCTGCGGCACGGAACCCGTGGAATGGATCCCACACCTAGCGCCCAACGTTTACGGTGTGGACTACCAGGGTATCTAATCCTGTTCGCTCCCCACACTTTCGCTCCTCAGCGTCAGGTAATGCCCAGAGAACCGCCTTCGCCACCGGTGTTCCTCCTGATATCTGCGCATTTCACCGCTACACCAGGAATTCCGTTCTCCCCTACATACCTCTAGTCTGCCCGTATCAGAAGCAGACCCAGGGTTAAGCCCTGGGCTTTCACTCCCGACGCGACAAACCGCCTACGAGCCCTTTACGCCCAATAATTCCGGACAACGCTCGCACCCTACGTATTACCGCGGCTGCTGGCACGTAGTTGGCCGGTGCTTCTTTACCCACTACCGTCACCCCCACCAAAAAACCAGGAGCTTCGTCACAGGCGAAAGAGGTTTACAACCCGAAGGCCGTCATCCCTCACGCGGCGTTGCTGGATCAGGCTTCCGCCCATTGTCCAATATTCCCCACTGCTGCCTCCCGTAGGAGTCTGGGCCGTGTCTCAGTCCCAGTGTGGCCGGACACCCTCTCAGGCCGGCTACCCGTCAAAGCCATGGTAGGCCATTACCCCACCATCAAGCTGATAGGCCGCGAGCTCATCCCCCACCAACAAATCTTTCCAACACCACCCATGCAGGCAGCACTGAATATTCCGTATTAGCCCCCGTTTCCGAGGGTTATCCAAAAGTGAAGGGCAGATTACTCACGTGATACTCACCCGTTCGCCGCTCGAGTACCCCCAAAGGGGCCTTTCCGCTCGACTTGCATGTGTTAAGCACGCCGCCAGCGTTCGTCCTGAGCCAGGATCAAACTCTCCATCGAAAAATCATCAAACCTAAACCAAAAACAAACCACAACTTCAAAAAAAGCCAGAATCATCAAAACCAAACCAAAACAACCCAAAAGGTCACCTTGACAGGGCAAAACAAACTAATTCATCGACTATCACACACTGTTGAGTTCTCAAACACCACACACCACAGCATCACCCATCAGGGCTAAGTCAGTGGTTTTGTCACCTACGCCGAGGGCCCGAGCTTGGTGGTTTCCCAGCTTGGTCTTGCCCTCCGCCGCGTCCAGGCGACGAAGGGAAACAGTATGCGAGGGCGACGGGTGGGTCAAATCGAACACGCCGTGATCCGCACCACAGTTCTGAGCGGCCGCTGGGCGGGCCCGGACAGGTCACAGCAGGCGGTCCGGCGTGCGGATGGAGGGTGCGTCGGACGGCCGACAGATGCCACCCAATCGAAGGGCCTCCGTGAGGTCCGAGCGCATCGCCTCGTGCCAGTTGGAGACACCGGCCTCACCCTCAGCGAGGGCGAATAGGGGGTCGCGGCCGGCGAACACCGCAGTCGCGCCCAGGCTCATCGCGGAGAGTACGTCCAGCCCCGTGCGCACTCCCCCGTCGACGTACACCTCTGCGGACGCCCCGACCGCCTTGGCGACGCCGCTCAGGCACCGTGCCGTTGCCGATGCGCGATCCAACTGTCGACCCCCGTGGTTGGAGACCCACACGCCACGGGCTCCCGCCGCGACGCACCTCAAGGCATCGTCCTTCCGCAGGACCCCTTTGACGACGACGGGCAGCCCGGTGATCTCAGTCAGCCACTCGATGTCTGCCGTGCCGAGATCGGTCGCCTTCTGTGATCCCGACGATTGGCCGAAGTCGGTGTCGAAGTTGACCCGCAGCAGGGCCGGGGAGACGACCTCGAGGATGTTCACGTCTGTTGGCTTGGTGGACACCACCGGCGCGTCAACGGTCAGGACGATCGCCTTTGCCCCGCCCTCCACGGCCCGGACCAGTAGTCCAGCGGACAAGCTTCGATCGCTGGGGAGGTAGAGCTGGAGCCACCAGTCCACGCCGGTGGCGGCGATGTCGGCGAAGGAGGTGCCCGCGTTGCTCGAGACGACGAACAGTGCCCCAGCGCCCGCGCAGGCGCGGGCCATGGCCAGTTCCCCGTCGTGATGGACGGCCCGTTGAAGCGTCGTTGGCGCGACGCCCCACGGAACGGCGTACTCGTGTCCTAGCAGGGTGGTGCGCAGGTCGACGGAGGTGACGTCGGTCAGAGACTCGTGGCATGAATCGGGACCGAGTCCACGCTTCGGGGGCCTCGCTTGCGCTCACACCAGTCCCGGCACCGGTGGCGATGTAGTCGAAGATCTCAGGCGGAAGCAGGGCTCGAGCACGCTGCTCCAGGTCACCACTCCACGTCATACACACAGGTTCCCAGGTTCGTTATCTCAATTCGACGCCGGCGACGGTCTTCTTCCCACGCCGCAAAACGAGCCAGGTTCCCTCAATGAAGTCGGACGCGGTCGGGACGTGGTCGACATCGTTGATGCGTTCGTTGTTGACGTAGGCCCCGCCCTCGGCAATCGTCCGGCGTGCTTCACCCTTGCTCTTCGCTAGACCGGTTTCGACCAGGAGGTCAACCAGAGCCGGAAGTTGTTCGCCGCGATCGAGCGTCACAGCACCCGCCTCGCGCAGTGCCGAGGCAAGCGCGGGGCCGGCTGCGAGATCCCCACCTCCAAATAGGGCCGCCGAGGCCGCTTGAATGCTCGGCCGTCTCGGCAGAACCGTGGACGAGCGAGGTCACATGCTCCGCAAGCGCCTTCTGGCCGGCTCTCAGGTAGGGCTTCTCGGCCGTCTGCGCTTCGAGATCCTCGATCTCAGCACGGGTCAGGAAGGTGAAGATGCGGAGCAACTCGCCAACCTTCTCGTCCTCTACGTTGAGCCAGAATTGGTAGAAGGCGTACGGCGACATCATGTCTGGATCGAGCCAGAGCGCACCGCCTTCCGTCTTGCCGTACTTCGTGCCGTCCGCTCGGGTGACCAATGGTGTGGCGAACGCGTGTGCCTTGCCCGCGTCCGCGCGCCGGATCAACTCGACACCGCCGGTGAGGTTGCCCCATTGGTCGGAGCCGCCGAACTGGAGCGTGACCCCGTGATCGCGGTAGAGCGTCAGGAAGTCCATCGATTGCAGCAGGATGTAACTGAACTCCGTGTAGGAGATGCCGGCCTCGAGCCGCGACTTGACCACATCTCGCGCAAGCATCCGATTGACCGGGAAGTGCTTGCCGATGTCGCGGAGGAAGTCGATCGTGGAGAGCGAAGCGGTCCAGTCGTAGTTGTTGACCATGGTCGCGGCGTTGGCACCGTCGAAGGACAAGAACGGCTCGATCTGGCGGCGTACTCGCGTGACCCAGTCCTGGACCGTCTCGGGCGTGTTCAGAGTTCGCTCGGCGGAGTCCTTGGGGTCACCGATCATGCCCGGTGGCGCCACCGACCAGGGCGTACGGCGTGTGGCCGGCATCCTGGAGCCGCTTGGCCGTCACGATCTGCACCAGGTTGCCCATGTGCAGGCTCGGCGCCGTCGGATCGAAGCCGACATAGAACTTGACGCTTCCCTCGGCGAAAGCCGCGCGCAGCGCGTCTAGGTCGGTGGAGTGAGCAATGAGCCCACGCCATTCGAGGTCGTCGACCAGATCGGACACGTCAAACCCTTCACGTTGATCAGCGGCCGGATGCCGCAGCAGAACGCGCCCAGTGTGCCGCATGGGCCGACCTCGGCGCCCTCGCCCGCCAAGACTTGCGTCTATCTACGTGGGTGGAAGCGGTAGTCGCCACTCGCGTGTTGGCGAAGGTCCCATCGGTTGTCGTGGGCTCGGCGATGGTGGTGCCCACAGAGCGGCAAGGCGTTGGGGAGATCGGTTCGGCCGCCCTTGGCCCAGGACAACTCGTGATGATGGATCTCGCACCAGGCGAAGGGCCGTTCGCAGCCGCCGACCGCGCATGAGTCGTATTGCACCGCGAGTGCACGGCGCTGGTTGCGCGTATGGAGGCGCTTGCGGCGCCCTTGATCGAGGACGACTGATTTGCCATCGAGGACCATGGGGATGATCGACGCCTCGCAGGCCAGGCGACGGGCCTCGCCGGCGGAGATCCGAACCCCGGTGTCTAACGAAGCTCCGCCCAACCCGGTCATCAACGATCACAAACTCAACGTGACGATGACTTCGGTGCCATTGGCTGCGTGTCCCCGGGTGGGAAGGTGCTCGATGAGTTCGCACAGCCCGATTCCGAAGTGTTCGGCCCTGCCGAGGGCGGGTTGCGCGCTTGGGTCGATCACGCTGGCACCGGACTTGTCCCGGGAGAGCCTCCGCGGTGCGGTGAGACGTTCGAGCGCAGCGCGCAAGATGTTGCCGTGCAACTCCGGGATCACGAACCGACCGGTATGGGTGCCGTCGCCGTTGTCACTGAGCATGAACCAGGTCTCGACCTCGGCACGGCGTTCCTCCCGCTCCAGCATTTCGGTCTCTTGCTGATCGGCGAGACGTCACGTCGATGGAGTCGAACATCCGCCGAGCGACCTGCCGCAACCGGCGGGCGTCGAGAGGTCGCCCGGATCGTTGACCTTCTCCCGTGGCTTTCGCGACAAGGTCTTCCTCGGCGTACCGGATCTGTTCGGGAGTTGCACCTGACGGCGCGGCCTCGGCGGCTTGGACGATCACCCTGACCTGATCCAGGCGAAGATCCCCACGGGCGAACGCGACACGGGTGGCGTCGTACTTCTCCTGAAGACGTTGTGCGATCCAGAGCCCGCCCCGGAGCACCTCACGTCGATCGCCCGTCAATTGGGCCAACCATGCATCGGTGCCGGTGTCGGCGGTCGAATCGGCCACCCGACGACTGTCTGCCTCGACCATCAACGACATCCGCAGCGATTGGGCCTGGGATTCGACCTCGGCCAACAGCACAAGCACATCGGCCAGTTCCTTGGTTCCCAACGCTTCGGGCGGAACCCCCGCACCCGCCCGAAGCGAAGACTGGGCAGCATAGATCGCGTCGACCATGGCCGGCGGATGAAGCTGCTGAATGCTCACAAGTACTACCCAAACAGACACCGCCGACACTGCTGCCCGGCGTCTTCCCGAAGCCCTCACCAACCCCCGAAAATATGTGGCGCCGAAAGGTCTAGACCGCGCTAGAGTGAGGAAGTTTATCTTCCTGTGGAGGTACCCATCATGAGCAACAAACTCCTGCACATCATTGCCACTCCACGCGGTCTCGCGTCGAACACGGGGCGGATATCCAGTTGTCTCCTTGAGGCACTGCATGAGAAGTACGACGACCTGGATCTACGTACTCTGGACTTGTTCAGCGCCGATCTGCCAGCCGTCGCCGGCGTCAACATCAAGACGAAGTACGCCCTGATGACCGGGCAACCCCTCGATGATGCCGCCCGAACCTCCTGGAGTGAGATCGAGAAGACCATCGAAGAGTTCCTGGAGGCAGACATCTATCTGCTGACCGTGCCGATGTGGAACTTTGGGATTCCGTACGCCCTGAAGTACTACATCGACGCCATCGTGCAGCCGGGGTATCTCTTCCAGTACAACCAGGTCGGGCAGCCAGAGGGGTTGGTACACGACCGCAGGATGGTGGTCGTGACATCCCGTGGGGCCGACTATTCACAGGGTTATCTCGCGTCCTTGGACTTCGTCGAGAACTACCTGCGAACGATCTTCGGTCTTGTGGGCATTACGGACATCAAGTTCTTCAACGCGCAGCCGATGGACATTTCCGTCGATCTTCGCAATGCGGCGTACAAGAAGACGATCAGCGACGTGCGGTCTTGGGTCGCCAACGGCGCTTGGGACGTTCCCCCCGCAGTGCCCGCGCAAGCGGTGCCCAAGGGTGCGAAGCCGAAGGTCCTGTTGGACTGACCTCAGCCGGGGAGCGGGAGGTGCGGGAGGATGCGACGCGGCACTTCCTCGCTGCTCTGGCTGCTGCGGCGATCGTCAACCGCGATGGAACACCGCCCATCCGGCAGGTCGCAAGCCAGGATGTTTCCGGGCCCATTGCCAAGTCCACCGGCCGCGAGGACCACGGTGTCGTCGTCGAGCCACTCGAACAGGGCGAAGGATTCGGTGGGTTGAGCGTCGTAGCCCACGGGGAGGCGGAGACGTACAGCTTGTCCCGTTCCGGTCTCGAAGGCGGTCTTCGTGAGAACCTGCTCTCCGTTCGGCAACCGCCAGAACAGAACGAGCACGCGAACCGACAGGACGAAACTCCACACCGATGCCGTCCACGGGAGAGCCGCTCTGTGCAGTGTCGCCAACTATCAGACCGCGTGAGTGGCTCCGTATGTCAGCTTCGTATGACTGGCGAGTCGCCGCGCTCTTGCGACCAGTAGCGATGTCGAACCTGAAGAGGCTTTCGGTTCGGGGTACGGGGTTCTTGGCGCCGTCGCGGCTGAAGCTTCGGTTGAGGTACAAGTGTTCACCGACTAAGGCCTCCAGACCACACGACTGTGCCGCGAAACCCTGGAGTTCGCGGCAGGAAGCAACCGGTTGACGGAGTACCTCGCCACCCGAAGAAGTATCAAAGACGACGAGGGTCGGTCGTGTGGCATCCGTGCAGTCGAACCACGCAACCAGGGAACCGGCGTTGGCTGACACCACTGCTCGGTTGGCGAAATTGCTGAACTCGCCGTTGCGCGAGGCGCCACAGACGTGCGAGCCGATCTCCACGGTGGCGCCCCCGGAGCTGAACCACGCTCCACCGTCGTGTGTGTAGACAACCCCGTCATCGGTCACATCCATGTGCACAAACCCGTCATCTGTGTCGACGACTCGGGCACCGACGTGGATGACCCCGTTGTTGTGCGAAAACAGGGCGGCCTCGCTGTAGACGATCTCTCGGACGATGTGGGCTGGTGCTTCGCTCGGAGGTTTGCTCGGATCCTTCAGTGGTTCCTGGCTTCGTTCCGAGGGGGAGTTCAGTGCGGCCCCGAGGGCGAGCGCGATGACGACCATGGCGGTAGCGACGCTTCCCAGGATGGTGGTCACCCGACGCCGACGCAGCCGAGCCTCGCCGAAAGCGATCAGCTCGCTCGACCCCCACGGTGGGTTGGCCGGCGTTGTCGGCCTGACGGGCAAGCGCATCGCGCAGCGTCGTACTCATCGCGTCACCGCCTGATCGATTAGGAATGAGCACCCCGGAATCGGTGCCGACACGCTCCCTCAACTTGCTGAGCGCGGCCGACACCTGACTCTTGATCGTGCCTACCGAGCACTCCAGGAGCTCTGCAGTCTCCGCTTCAGAGAGGTCCTCGTAGTAGCGCAGGACCAGCGCCGCACGTTGCTTGGGCGGCAGCGTGCACACCTGCTCCCACAGCACGTCTTGGGTAGCGAGCCGTTCGGCCTCGTCGGAGGACCTCGATCTCTGGAACGGTGTCGACCGGGCGTTCGTGGAAGGAACGGCGTCGCCTCCACGAGACATTCGTGGTGACAATCGTGCGGCGGACGTAGGCCTCGGCATTGGCGACGTCCCGCAACTTCGGCCAGGCGACGTACGTCTTGACTAGCGATTCCTGGAGCAGATCCTGCGCCAATTGACGATCACCGACCACGAGGTAGGCCAGCCGCAGCAAGGCCGGCGAGCGGGCTTCGACTAACTCGGCAAAGGCCTCGATTTCCCCCTGCCTGCGGATGGCCATGCTCTCTCCTCGGGCTCCTGCATCATCATCTACCTATAAGACGCACCCGAGCGCGTCAAAGGTTGGATGGCTGGTGCCCGAGGCGAGGAAACTCAGGTGGTGCCGTCCCGATCCGTTGCGGCGTCCGATCCAGCAGACGCTTGCGGCTCGCCCTTGGACTTCTCAGGCGTTGAGGTCCCGGGGTAGGTGTCCCGAGCGAAGAAGTACCAGAAGAACCACGCCGTGATCACCGAGCCAACCAGGAAGAACATGAACACGTAACCCACCAGGTCCTCCTGGTAGACCGCGGGTTCGACCTTGTCGTCAGCTAACTTGATGGTGCGCATCTGGCGTTCCTCTCGCTGTCCCCGTGTCATCCCGAGGTGGTCCCTGAAACCTATCCATCGTCGGACGCTTGGGACCAACAACTTCCACACCGGTCGCAAGAAGGGACCTCAGTTGTTACTTCGATAGGTGTCGGGCGCGCGCGAAGCAGAACAGTCCGTAGCAGCCGATGCCCAGTGCGATGGCGCCGAGCAGGAACGGGCCGAACGGCTGCTGGAGGACGGTGTGGAGCGCATCGTCGAGCCCGCCCGACTTCTTGGGCTCGTGGCTGACTGCGGCGTACACGAAGAGAACGCCAACGATCCCGATCGCGATGCCCTTAGCCACGTAGCCAACCCTGCCTAACCAGATGTACGCCGTGCCCGCCTCGCCGCTCCTGCCCTCGGCGGTCAGATGTTCCTTGAACTTCTCGGCAAGGCCATTGCGAATGAGTACGCCGCCGTACGCGATGATGCCCACTCCCACCAGGCCGACCAGCCACTGCCCTGCGGGCAGGTCCATCAACTTGGCGGTGGGAGAACGTCCCTTGCTGTCCGAGCCAGCACCAAGCGCGACGGCAGCGGCCGTGTAGCCGACGACGCCGTACAGAATCGCCTTTCCAAGAGATAGCGCCACGTTTGAGCCAGCGCTTCTTGCCCTCTTCGTCCTGATGGCCGAACGCGGCCTCCAGGAGCCGCCAGATCACCAGAAGGAACATCCCGATAGCGATGGCCCAGATCAGCACTTCGCCGAACGACTGCTCGGCCAATTGCCGCATAGCGCCCTTGTTGGACGCTTCACCCTCGTTGTCACCCATGGCCAGTTGCAACGCCAGCCACGCAATCAGCAGGTGTACGACGCCGTACGCAACCAGTCCCGCGCGGATCGCAAGATCCAGCCACTGACTGTTCGCCGCACGCTCGCCCATTGACTCCGAGCTGCTCTTGACGTTCCCGGGGGTGTCTCCCATGACTTCAAACATGTTGACTGCTCAGTTCTCTAGGTCGCGCGCCCCGACAGATCAGCCGACTCGCGAGCGGCGTTGAACGCCTGACGGAGGGGTGTGCCGAATGGCTCCGCTTGGTTGGTACCCAGAACAAGGTGTCCTCACTCGTCCTCACGCAGATCGGGAGTGTCCGGTATCAACCGAAGTGGGTGTCACCCATCAGCCGGACCAATAGCACGGACTGAGTAGGGCGGGTGGGGCTCGAACCCACGACCCAAGGATTATGAGTCCTTTGCTCTAACCGACTGAGCTACCGCCCCGCGGGGAGCCTACCCGTCGGAGGTCAGTCGCTTCTGCAGGACGTGCTCGAGTTCGACGGGGACGTAGCCGAAGGTGCGGTTGGTGCGTTGCATCGCGGCGTTGTCGGTGGCCGACCAGGTGTGGATGGCGGTGCGTCCGGGGTACTCCGACTCAACGATCTGCAGGTTCGCCAGTTTGAGGCGCAGGCCGAGCCGATGACCGCGATGTTCGGGCATCACCAACGTGTCGTCCTGCAGCGCATAGTCGGTGGTGGGGTCGATCAGGACGATCGAGTATCCGCCGAAGACACCATCCGTACGACGCCGAGCGGCGGCTACCAGCTGTGTGTACCCCAAGGCCATCCGGGCCTCTTGGGATCGGAGCCTGGCCTCGTCGTGGACCACGGGGGTGTGGTCCACCTCGCCGATCGGTACGTCATTGGACATCTGAGTGTTCATGGCGCAGTAGGCCTCGACGTACTCATCGGGACACGCCTTCGCCCAGGTGACGACGTCGTACTCATCCGAGCCCCGCTCGATCAGCGCGTGAAGCCGCGCTTTCGAGGCCTCCGGCATCGGCAGGGGGCACCGGAAGTGATCCTCCTGATTGGCGGTCTCGAACCCCAGAGCGTGCGCGAAGTCGACCCCCGATCGACCCAACTCGTTCTCGTAGCACCCACCCACGAGGCTGGTCCGGCCGTCGTCGCGACAACGAGCCTCAGCCTCGGCGTACAAATGAGTCCCGATGCCCTGTCGCCGACACTCCGGCGGCACGCTAATCCCCAGAACGGCAAGCTGCAGGTTGTCCTTGGTGCCGAACCCGATGTCACACACTCCGACGACCTGCCCATCGAGCCGGGCGACGAGGTAGGTGTGGCGGTAGTACGGCGACTCCGTCTGGGCCGGCCCGCGGAAGGCGTGCCAGGAGCGAGTCACTCCAAAGGGTCGATCGGCCATCATCGCGACGGCTTCGGTCTCCCAGAATCGGCGTAGCGCGACATCGTCCTGCGGGTCGATCTCTTCAATGGTGAGCACACTTCTACTCAATCCCCCGGACTGGCTCCCGCGCAAACGGTTTTGGCTGGCATGCTCATCCCATGGACTCGAAACCCCAGCCCCCGCCGCCCTTGCAACCCCTGTCCGAGGAATGGGAGACCGCATTATGTGTGGTCGCACATCCCGATGACCTCGAGTTCGGCGCCGCTGCCGCCATCGCGCGGTGGACCGGTCAGGGCAAGAAGGTCGTCTATTGCATGGTGACCAGCGGCGAGGCCGGCATCGACAGTCTCAGCCCCGAAGAGTGCCGCGTCGTCCGCGAAGCCGAGCAGATCGAATCGGCGCGGGTCGTGGGCGTCGATGTCGTCGACTTCCTCGGCCTGAAGGATGGCGTTCTGGAGTACGGCGTGCCCTTGCGCGCCGCGATCGCCGAAGTCGTACGTCGACACCGGCCCGAGATCGTCATCACCGGCAACTTCCACGACACGTGGGGCGGTGCGAATCTCAACCAGGCCGATCACATCGCGACCGGCAAGGCCGTGCTGGATGCCGTCCGCGACGCCGGAAACCGCTGGATCTTCACCGAGCAACTGGTTGACGGCCTGGAGCCATGGGGCGGCGTACGCGAGGTGTGGGCCGCAAGCTCGCCGCGGTCTGAACACGGCGTGGACACCACGGACACCTTCGATGCTGGCGTGGCCTCCCTGGAGGCGCATTCGGCGTACATCGAAGGGCTGGGCTGGGAGTTCTTCGACCCACGCGAGTTCCTGGAGGGCGGAAGTCGTCCGGCCGGTGCGCGACTCGGTGTTGCCTTCGGCGCCGCGTTCGAGGTGTTCCCGATGGGCTGGGGTGACTAGCTACTTCGCGAGCAGTTGGGCCGCCGGAACCACTTGCTTGGCGACGCTCGGACTGCTCCAACGCAGATAGGCACTCGCGTTGGAGGTCTGTTCGAAGTACTCCAGCTTGATCGCATACGCCTGATTGCTCTGCAGGGCGATCGTGCCCTTCACTTCTGTTCCGACCGAGGGTGACCAGTTGTTGATGATCCGTGTGCCATTGACCCATAGCCGCGCACCGTTGTCGGATTGTGTGTAGAACGTGTAGGTCTCATTGGCGACAGGCAGGATCTTGCCCGTCCAGCGGACACTGAAAGTGTCGCGTCCGATGCTGGTGGCCGGCGATCCGGCGCCCCAGTTGAACTCGATCGTCTTGTCCGTGCGGACCAACTTTTGGGTCGTCAGGGTGGCGGTGTCGAAGTACGTGCCGGTCAGGCCGGTTGCCGCGACCGCCGGGACGACGGCGCTGGTGGTGGCGGTCGTCGAACGATTCCCCGCCGCGTCCAGCGCTCGCACCGTATAGGTGTGCGTGGCCCCCGGGGTGAGCGTCGTGTCACTGAATGTCGGGCCGACCACGGTCCCGAGTGATGCACCGTTGCGGGTGATTGCGTATCCCACCACGCCGACATCGTCGGTGCTCGGTTGCCACTTGAGAAGGACATTCGACGGACTCACGATCCGCGTCGAGAGCCCCGTCGGAGTGCTCGGATTGATCGTGTCTGCGGGCCGAGGTGTCGTGACCGTGACCGACGGACTCCATTCGCCCAGGTTTCCCGCCGCGTCGACAGCACGCACCGCATAGACGTACGTCGTGTTCGCCTGCAGTCCGGCATCCGCAACCGAGGTCGTTGACACTTGGGGCAAGTCCTGTCCGTTGCGACGCAGGATGTAGCCCGCCACGCCTCGGTTGTCCGAGCTGGGGTCCCATCCGACGCTCACGCTGCGTCACGCTCGTCGCACTGGCACGCAGATTGCCAGGGACGCCCGGCGGAGTCGTGTCCGGCCCCTTCTCGCCGACGAAGAAGTCCTTGAGGACCCGACCTGAGCCGCCTACGGCGCTGCCACACTCGGTGGGCGTGCCCGCCAGGTCGGCAACGATCGTTCCCGTCATGTCGAAGGCGTGCCCGAAGAGTCCGATCCGGTGCGCGTACAAGTATTGGAGAAGTGCCGGGGCCAGGGCTTCGCTAGCGGTTCCGCACTTGTCGGCCTTGTAGTTCCACTCGGTCGCAATCAGCGGCACGCTGCCGGAGTAGGCGCCGTACTGCGCATCCCACCAACTCACGCCGCCGGAGAAGTTGTAGGGGTGGATGCCGTACATCAGGTTGCCCGCCGGATCATTCAGCAGCGGCATCCCCGCGGTCTTCGCCGCCTTGTCGGCCGCGTCAGCGATGACGACATTCGTGATTCCGAGGGCACGTATCTGGTCGAGGAGTTCTTGCTGGCCCACCGCCGGAGTTCCCAGGTTGGCGCTCGGCGTCGTACCCCCGTGTTTCCACTGCTGCCAACCCGCCGCGTCATTGTCGACGTCCGGCTCGTTGAACAGTTCGAACATGACATAGGGGTCGGCCTGGAACATCGGAGCGAGCAGGTTCCACGCCTCAACGGTCTGGCTGCTGGGTAGCGGATGAACCAGCCCGCAACTGAAGTACTGATCCTGCATCGACACGATGACGTCGAAACCATTGCTCCGAGCCAACGCGACGCCTGCTCGCACCCGCTCCAGGTAGGCGTCCCGCGAGGACTGCGACACAGCCGGGCCGGTCAGTCCCTCTTGGCTGATCTGGAAACGAAGAGCGGTGACCTTCCAGGTCTTGGCCAGGTCCATCTCGGCCTGATTGAAGTTCGCGGTCGCGGGGGCCGTCTGGGTGCGTGTGCACCAAGAAGGCGTCAGGAGCGCGACCATGTTGAACCCTTGCGGGATATAGGGATCCCCGTCCTTGAGGAGTTGATTGCCCGAGACACTCAGCCCGGGTGGCCCGGCGGCCGTCGCACTGTCCAACTCCATCGGTTCGATGGCCACCGCGCCCAGCGCCACGACGACGAGGAGGGCAAAACGGCGGGCGCGGAATCGGAGTGCTTGGGACACGACGAACGCCTTCACCGAGATCACAGGCTCCCGCCTTGTATGTAGTGGATCCAACTTAGGACACTTTGCGAATTCCCGGTGACGATCTGGTCAAATCAACGACGTCCCGCGCCAACGGCACATATGGACAAATCCTGAGTGCCAGGGACTTTGGACCCTGTCAGCCTGCCTGACCTCGATCAAGCATGGAGACCAGGTGCCCGGGCGGCCCGGGCACGTCTCGACGGAGGGAATTTGTCATGAAGGCGCTCGTCTACCACGGACCCGGTCAGAAGGCTTGGGAGGAGGTGCCGGACCCGGTCATCATTGACCCGACCGATGTCATCGTGCAGATAGACACCACCACGATCTGCGGCACTGACCTGCACATCCTCAAGGGAGATGTCCCCGCCGTTACTGACGGCAGAATCCTCGGCCACGAAGGCGTCGGCACGATCATCGAGATCGGCTCGAGTGTATCCAGCGTTGCGATCGGTGACCGGGTGATCATCTCCTGCATCAGCGCCTGCGGCTCCTGCTCCTACTGCCACCAGGGCCTCTACGCTCACTGCCTGGCAGACGAAGGTGCCAGCGGCATCGGCTGGATCTTCGGTCACCTCATCGACGGCACCCAGGCCGAGTACGTCCGAGTTCCGTTCGCGGACAATTCGGTCTACAAGTTGCCCGATGGGGTCAGCGACGAGGCTGCGGTGATGCTTTCCGACATCCTTCCGACCGGTTTCGAGATCGGTGTCCGCTACGGGAGGGTCAAGCCGGGCGATGTGGTTGCCGTGGTCGGTGCCGGCCCGGTCGGTCTGGCCGCGATCATGACCGCCGGACTGTACGGCGCAGCGCGGGTCATCGCGCTCGACCTCGACGAGAGCCGGCTTGAAATGGCCAAGTCTTTCGGTGCCACCGACAGCGTCAACAGTGGCGATGCCGACTGGCAAGAGCAGGTCCGCGCCATGACCGATGGGCTCGGAGTGGACGTCGCCATCGAGGCCGTTGGCATCCCCGACACCTTCCAGGCGTGCACCAAGATCGTGCGCCCCGGCGGTTCGGTTGCCAATGTGGGCGTGCACGGCACGTCGGTCGATCTGGCCCTCCAGGACCTGTGGATCATGGACATCGCCATCACCATGGGCCTGGTCAGCACCTCGACAACGCCGATGCTGCTCAAGTTGGTCGCCCAGAACAAGCTCGCGGCCGCGAAGTTCGCTACCCATCACTTCGACCTGGACCAGATGCTCGATGCCTACGACACGTTCGGCCGGGCTGCCGAGACGAAGGCTCTCAAAGTCGTGATCCACCGCCGGTGACGAGAAAACCCGCCTGACCGTTGTGCAGGTCAGGCGGGTTCTCGTTGCTCCCCCGGTTGGACTCGAACCAACAACCCTCCGGTTAACAGCCGAATGCTCTGCCAGTTGAGCTACAGGGGATAGTTGCGCACTCGAAAGCAGCGGGCACAGGTTAGCAAGGTCGGGACGATCCTCACGAAATGGGATCGAGATCGAGCCCGACCTCGGCCCGGGCAGCGGCGAGGGCAGATTCTGACCGCGAGTCGCACGATGGGGTCGTCGGGGTCGAGCCCCTCGTCGTACTCGATGAGCCAACTGATCGGTTGATCGCCGCGCGGTGCTCGACGAGCGATCACGCGGAAGCTGTGTTTGGCCGATACCGGGACTCTGCGTTGGAGCAACACGCTTGCCGTCACCCGCTCGCGAACCAACTCGAGGAGGCGTCCCGGCTCCGTGATCACGACCTTGTACGCCGGCCGCAACTGACCCCACGTGCCCACTTCAGAAACGCGGAAGGTCGACGACTCGGGGTCCCATTCGGCGGCTTGGACCTGCTCCCAAGGGATGCGGGGTGTCTCGACAGGCTCGACCAACAGAGGAGTCTCAACCAACGAGGTCGCCACGTAGAGCGCGTCGCGAGTGCCGCCGACGTGCCCGCCTTCGACCACCGCCCAGGCAAGCAAGCGCTCACCCGGTCCGACGGCGATGTTGGGTCGTGGCGTCTTTCGAGCGGTGAGCCGGCTCACGAGCCGCCGCCCACAGCCAGTTCGCGCAATGTGCGGCGATGCTGCTCGAGCGCCACGAGTTCGCCGAACATCCGGTTGTATTCCGTCGCGTGTTCGACAGGGTTGGTGCGCTGGAGCTTGGACTTGACCTCGGCGATCCGCCGCATCGCCGTCAGTTCCTGGAGCCGGTAGACGTGCGCCGCGACGTACGCCGCGTCAGGCTCCTTCGCGGTCAGCAAGCCCTCGACGCCGAGCGCGCTGATCGCCGAGGAAGCAGCCTGATCCGGGGCAGCGTCCTGCAAGCGGGCTGCCCACGACGGATCGCCAACCCCGTGAGCAGCGCCCCCAGCCGCAACGATGACCTCCCAGACCGCACGGTAGGTCGGGTGGGTGAAGTCGTTGACGCCGACCTCGCGGATCCCGGCGCCGACGGATTCGGGAAACTGCACGACGAGTTTGAGCGTCTCGCGCTCGATCGAGAAGCGCGGATCGCGTAGGTCGGGCAGTCGGTGGAGCCGGTGGCTCCGACGGATCGGGCGCCGTCTGCCCGCCGGCGAGTCCTCGTTGCTGCGTGCGGGCGTCCGGGCGTGGCCGGCCGGTGGCGCGGCGTACTTCTGCTCGGGCCTCTTCGACGTCAACACCCAGCATCTGCGCCAGTTCGCGGGAGAAGGCTTCGACCTTGGAGCGATCCCTGATGCTCGACACCAATTGGGCGGCCTCCCGGAGCGCATCGATGCGACCGTCAGCGCGATCAAGGTCGTAGCGGGAGGCGACATTGGCCAACACGAAGCGATAGAGCGGCACGCGGCGGGCCACCAACTCCCGAACCGCCGCGTCGCCTTGTTTCAAGCGCAGGTCGCACGGGTCCATGCCGGTCGGTTCGACGGCGACGTAGGTCTGGGAAACGAAGTTCTGGTCACCCGCGAAGGCCCTCAGGGCGGCCTTCTGGCCCGCGGCGTCGCCGTCGAAGGTGAAGATCACCTCGCCGCGGAACTCCTCGTGGTCATGGAGGAAGCGGCGAAGGATCCGGGCATGGTCATCTCCGAAGGCGGTGCCGCAGGTCGCCACCGCGGTGGGTACGCCGGCCAGGTGGCAGGCCATCACGTCGGTGTAGCCCTCGACCACCACCGCCTGAGAGGTGCGCGCGATGTCTCGACGGGCCAGATCGATGCCGTAGAGCACCTGGCTCTTCTTGTAGATCGGCGTCTCCGGAGTGTTGAGGTACTTCGCCTCGATCCGGTCGTCGTCGAAGATCCGCCGCGCGCCGAATCCGATGGTGTCGCCAGTCGCGTCGCGGATCGGCCAGAGCAGGCGCCCGCGGAACCGGTCGTAGAAGCCGCGCTGTCCCTCGGCCACCAGACCGCCGACCATCAACTCCTCGTCGCGGAACCCGCGGCCACGCAGGTGCTTGAGGAGTACGTCGTTGCCCTGGGGTGCGAAGCCAACCCCGAATCGTGCACAGGCCTCCTGGTCGAAGCCGCGCTCGTGCAGGAACTGACGAGCCACCAGCGCATCGGGCGTGCCCAACGCCTCCGCGTAGAACTCCTGGGCAGCCTTGTGCGCCTCGATGAGCCGACTCCGCTGCGGACCCTTGGGTCGCAATGCCGGCGCGTCACCTTCCTCGCGCCGCAACTGCACGCCGTACTTGTCGGCGAGTCGTCTCCACCGTTTCGGAGAAGCCGAGCCCGTCGATCTTCATCACGAAGGCGATGACGTCGCCGCCCTCACCGCAGCCGAAGCAGTGCCAGAAGTTGCGCGCAGGGGTGACGTTGAAGGACGGGGATTTCTCATCGTGGAAGGGACACAGACCCTTCAGCGAACCGCCGCCGGCCTTGCGAAGAGTGACGTAGGAGGAGACGACATCGTCGATCCGAGCCTTCTCGCGCACCTCTGCGATGTCCTCGTCACGGATCCGTCCTGCCACTTGGCGGAGTCTACGGGGCATCACGGGTGCGCAAAGGCGCGAGTGGGAAGGTTGTGCACATGAGCGTTGACACCGGCGAGAGCGCGCCCCAATCGCGAGAACATCTGCCCTGGAGGTACCTGCTCAAACGCGGTTGGAGTGAGTTCCACCGCGACCAGTGCATGGACATAGCCGCGTCACTGACCTACTACTCGGTGCTGGCGATCTTCCCCGCCGCGATCGCGGTGGTCTCGCTGTTGGGCGTCGTCGGTGATCCCGAAGCGACTCTCGACGCCGCTCTCAACGTGCTCGCCCCGCTGATCAGCGAGGATCTCCTCGCAACGATCAAGCCCATCCTCGAGGACATCACCCAGTCCACCGCCGCGGGAACGGCCCTGTTGATCGGCGTACGTCGGCGCCGCTGTGGTCAGCCTCGGGGTACGTCGGCGCCTTCTCTCGAGCGATGAATCAGGATCTACGGCGTGCGGGAGGGCCGGCCGTTCTGGATCCTGCGGCCGATGATGTTGGCCATCACGATGGTCTGTCTGGCGTTGGTCGGTCTGCTCATCCTCACCCTCGTGCTGTCCGGTGACATCGCCGCGTCCGTCGCCGCCGAGGTCGGGCTGGGCGATGAGGTGCTTCGCTTCTGGGAGATCGCGAAGTGGCCGCTGGTCGGCTTGATCGCCGTCTTGATCGTCGCGGTGTTGTACTACGCGACGCCGAACGTCAAGAAGGCCAAGTTTCGGTTCTTGTCCGGAGGCGCCGTGGTCGCGATCGTGCTCTGGGTCATCGTCTCGTGGGGCTGCGCGTACTACCTGAACGAGATCGCGAACTTCAGCAAGACCTACGGCTCACTCGCCGGGGTGATCGGCGGTCTGCTGTCGCTGTGGCTCGCGAACATGGCACTTCTGATCGGGGCCGAGATCGACGCAGAACTGACGCGCGCTCGCCAACTGCAACGGGGGCTGCCGGCCGAGGACGAGGTGCAATTGCCACCGCGGAGCGATCGTGGCCTGAAGAAGTTGCAACGCAAGCAGGAGGAGTTCCGGGCTGAGGGTCGCGCAGATCCGCCAGCGCGCCGAGGCGGATCCCGAACCCGTCCCCACGTCTCACAAGGCGACCGGCGACTCCTAGTAGTCGCCGTCCATCACGTTCGCCAACGGTTCCCCCCGAGCGAAGCGGGTCAGTTGCTCGCGGATCAGCCGATAGGCACGCGGCTCCATCGCGCTGCTGTCTCCCCCGACGTGGGGTGAGATCAGGCAGTTGGGCGCGTGCCACAGCGGGTGGTCCGGCGGCAACGGCTCGGGATCGGTGACGTCCAACGCTGCTCTGAGGCGGCCGGACTGCAACTCCGCGAGCAGGGCAGCGGTGTCGACCACCGGTCCCCTGGCTACGTTCACGAGCAGCGCGCCATCCTTCATCTTCGCCAGGAAGTCGGCGTTGACAAGGTGGCGGGTGGAGGGAGTGCCCGGGACGATCAGTACGACGACGTCGGCTTCCGGCAACAGATCCGGCAGCGCGTCAAGGCTGTGGATCCCTTCTCTAGCGGACCGTGCCACACGGCGTACGTCGACCTCGAACGGTGCCAAGCGGGCCTCGATCGCGGCACCGATCTGGCCGTAGCCCACGATGAGCACCGTCTTGTCCGCCAACGCGGGCCGAGTCCCGGGCACCCACTCGCCCACCGTCTGGGCTCGCACGAAATCCGGAATGCCTCGGAGGGAAGCCAAGATCAACGCGAGGGCTAGCTCGGCCGTCGACGCGTCGTGGATTCCCCGACCGTTGCAGAGCGTCACGCCTTCGGGCAGATGAGCGCGCACGTGATCGACACCGGCCGTCATCGTCTGCACGACGCGCAATCGCGGCAGGTGCGCCATCACCTCGGAGTCGACATCGGCAAAGCGATAGGGAGGGACGTAGAACTCGACCTCGGCGGCACTGGCCGGCATGGGTTCGCCCGCTGTCGGCACCACCACGTCGTACCTCAAGCCGGCTGGAATCTCGCCGAGTAGGTCCGACTCGAAAGGCAACCAGACCATCGGCTCCGTGCTCTCATCGTTCATGCGAGTCCCAACTTTCGATGCCACACCACGGCGCTGACATCGGTCAAGGACGCGACCTGGTCGATGACGACACGCCGCCGACCAGCGTCGTCAGCAGCCCGCGACCAGTCGTCGGCGAACGGGCGTTGCAGACCACTCGGACCCAATTTGAACAACGCTTCCACGAGACCCATCACCAACTCTCGTTGCCGTTCCATCAGAGCCACGCGATCATCGGTCCTCATCACGTAGTGCGCGGCGATCCCCTTCAGGACGGCGATCTCCAGGCGCGTCCGCTCGGGGACGATCAGGTCCGCCTGATAGCGCACGAAGGGCCCGTCCGACCGGGCGAAGGTCGCCGCCTGAGCAGCGCCGCAGAATCGTCCGATCAGGTCGCTGGTCAGGTTCTTGAGCGTGGCGAGGGCACGCCGAGTTCCGTCGTACGACGCGTGGGGCCAGCCCTCGATCTGTTGCAGGTCCAGGAGTACGTCGTCCAGTGCGGCGTCGTCGGCCTCGGGGAGATACCAGTCGCGAACCGTCTCCCAGACGTCGCGCCGTTGATAGTCGGCCAGGGCGAGATCGATCTTGCCCGCAGCAATCCCATCCTCCACGTCATGGACGGAGTAGGCGACGTCGTCGGCCAGGTCCATCACCTGTGCTTCGAGGCACTGCCGACGTCCCGTGCCTTGCTCGCGCATCCAGTCAAAGACCGGGCGATCGTCGTCGTAGACCCCGAACTTGGGACTGCTCTCGGATCGGGACCAGGGGTACTTCGTGCAGGCATCCAGGGTTGCCCGAGTGAGGTTGAGCCCCACTGACGCGCCCTGGGAGTCGAAGGTCTTGGCCTCCAGCCTGGTCAGCAGGCGAAGCGTCTGGGCGTTTCCCTCGAATCCGCCACACTCCTCGCTGAGTTCGGCCAAGGCGCGCTCACCGTTGTGCCCGAAGGGTGGGTGGCCCAGATCGTGGGCCAGCGCCGCGGTCTCCGTGATGTCGGGTTCGCAGCCGAGCGCTCGCGCCAGGTCGCGGGCGATCTGCGCCACCTCGAGGCTGTGGGTGAGGCGATTACGGACGAAGTCGTCCGTCTCGGGTCCGACCACCTGGGTCTTCGCGGCCAGTCGCCGGCTGGCGGCGGCATGGACGACCCTGGCCCGATCCCGTTCGAAGGCGGTGCGTTCCGGGGCAGGGACTCGCTTCGGTGGCTCAGGAACGAGGCGCTCACGCGCGCGCTCGTCGTACATCTCATCCATCGCTGTGGACCCTAGCGCGTAGCCACTCGGGCTCCGGCACTGAGTGACGGGGGCGAACCAGTGCGTCAGCGCCAGGTGGACTCTTTGACCCAGGTCTCGCCGTCGTCGTCCGACCAGAGCCGTGTGGCCCAGATCCTGTCATCGTGCATGGTGAATGTCGGGTATCCATTTGAGGCTTCGTTGCCAGACCTCGCTTCGTAGACCATCTCGAAGCTGCCGCCTTTGACGAAGTCGGCCCGCCAGAGCCGGAGACCCACGCCGGGCTCGGCGGGCTCGGTCGAGTCCCGGGGGTGGTAGAAGGCGTCGTCTTGTCGTCCGACCAGGTCGCCCCCGGGCGTATACGCGAGTCCGAAGTAGTACTGATCGGGGCGGAACGAGACGGCCAGGTCGGTCGTCCGCCACGTCGAGCCCTGGTCGTCGCTGGCGAACACTCTCAGCGTGTGAGATCCCTTGAGCCACGACCAGTACGACATCGTGCCGGGCGGCGAGTTGAGCACGGCACCATTCTCCGTGGACGCACCGAGCTCCTGGAAGTGGCGCGTGCCGTCGACCAGCCACCATGCGATGAGACGATCGTCGATCTGGTCCTGGAAACCCCACACAGGATCCGCCGATGCCGGGCTGACGAGCGACGGCCAGATCCCGACGGCGAAGTCCGTCCCCTCCCACGGGCCCCTCCGGACGTGGACCGCGTTGGCGTCCGGGTCCAGGACGCACCAGGTGTATTGGGCGTCATCCGGGAGGGCTTCACCCAGCAGGGCGGCATTCGTGTGGCTGGTGCCACTCATGCACTTAAACCAGAACCGCGGGTCGGCGGTAGTGACCTCGTCAAAGTCGTGATCCAGCAAGGTGAAGGTGCCGTCCTCGCGCACCAGCCACTCGTAACCATTGATCCGGTCCACAATCAGCAGGAGACCCGGTCCGGGCGACAATACGTACTCTCCTCCTGTCCAGAACTGGGCGGCGCTGCGGTACGTCGTTGTGGCGTAGCCGTCTGTGGTGATCGCCAGGGCGGTGAAGCTGGGCCTGCCCACCTCAGACTTGGGGCACCAGTGGCAGGTCGCCCTCCACTTCGAGACGCGGAAGTCGGGGTCGTCGGCGGAGATGCCGGTCATCTCGAGCGTCGCGTCGTCGGCGAGTACGACCTCCTTCGGGGTCATCGAGGTCTTCGACGCGTGAGTCGGCTTCTCGCTCGGCTTCCTGGTTTCGTCCGGCTTCGTGGGGCTCTGGGTCGGGGCGGCCGGCGCCGGCTCAGAGCGGTCCGCGCCGGGATCTACCACCAGCAATCCGCCAGCCATGACGGCGACCACCGCGGCGACAGACGCGAGAGCGATGGAAACGGTCGCCCGCCGGTCCCGGCGACGCGCGACCTGCTCAAGGGACTCGAAGGTAGGCGGACGCACCTCGCTGCTCAGGCGGCGCAGTTGCTCAAGATCAGGCATTTCGGGGCTCTCCCTGTCCTCTGATCGGACCTTCGATGCGGTCGTCGAGCAGGTCGGCCAACCGGCTACGCCCTCGCGAGAGGCGTGACTTCACGGTGCCGACCGGAACACCGAGCTCCGCAGCGATGTCGTCGACGCCAAGGTCAGCGAGGTGGTGAAGCACCACGACCACACGCTGATCCCCGTCGAGCTGAGCAAGCGCATTGACCAGCGCGACATGGTCAGGGCCGACATCGACCGCGGGCTGCGGTCCCGGCACCTTCGCGCCGTAGCGTCGTACGACGGCCGCGTGACGCCAACTGCCGCGGACCTGGTTCAGCGCTACTGTCCGAACCCAAGCCTCCGGGTTCGTCATCCAGTTGAGGTGGTGCCGCTTACGGATGGCCGTCACGAACGCGTCCTGAACCGCGTCCTCGGCCTGGGCCATATCGCCGCACATCGCGAAAACCTGCATGACGAGCCGTCCGTACGACGCCGAGTAGAGCTCGTTGAGGTCGCAGGCATCTCGCATACTCGACCTCCGTCCGCTCGACAACTACACCCCTAAGAGGCGCGAACGGCTTGCCAGGTTCCCAGAGTGGCGCAGTTTCGCACTTGCGGTCTAGCCGCGGCCTCGGTCGACGGTCCGATTCACGAGTTGTGCGGCGACTCTCCACACGTTCGGGTCGTCTGGGGTGGCGTGTCTTGGCCCAACCGTGCGGCGAGCCGTCGATGGCTGTTCGACACGCCGCGATTTGCCTGCACAAGCGACGGGTCAGCGTCAGAAGGTGGAGACGTGGACGTGGTCGTAGTGGTTGGCGGTCACGGATCCGCGACTGGGCATCGCCCGCCAGCCTTCCCCGCCTCGCTCGACCGACCAGATGTGCTGGGCGAAGATCACGTAGCTGACCCCCAGGGCCCCCGCGTTGGACCGGACGAAGTCGGCGACCTGCTGGCCTCGGGCACCACTGATCATGATGTCCACGGCGTGACCAGTGGCGTGGTCTCCGCCGCCGCCGCGTGCGGCTCCGTAGTAGGAGATGTCCGGGAAGGCAGCACACACGGCAGCATGAACCTTCACGATGTTTGCGCCAGCGCCGCTGACCGACGTGCCGTTCGTGCACTTGCCACCGATCCCTGGGATCGGTTCCTCGTCAGAGAGGTACTCCGCCGTCACCCAGAAGGCGTCGCCCTTGATGACGATCTCGGCGCGGTCCCGCTTGGTGCGGCCGGTCACGAGAATCTTGTCGCCGGCATCGACTTCGCCAGCCTTCTTCGCCTTCTTGCCGGCGGCCGTCCAGAGGTTCAGGTCCTCACTGGCCCAGAGCTTCTCGTCTGCACGGCGTACGGCACGTCGAGTCTCTACTTCGTGAACCCGATCGAGGAGTTTCTCCTCGATATCCCTCCGACACCAGCTGCCCGGACTGCGAGGCCGAGCCGGTCGCCACGGATCTATCGAAGGATCGGGACAACGCCTCTTCGGCACGCTCGGGCAGGGATTGCGAGATCGACACCCGAGGCGAGCATCGAATCGGCGGCATCCGGGACCGGGACCTCGCCGGTGGCAACTCCCAAGGAAACGGCACCGAGGGTCACCAGAACCGCAACTGGGGCAGCCAGGAGGCTGGCCCTGGGAATGCGGCGGGCATTGGTTTCCCGCTTGTGGCGATGCTCTGCCACGGCGCTGATCCTTTGCTGTTGCGGACGGGGGACGATGGATCCTGTTTTGGTCAAGCCGAACTTAACTGCTGTGCGCCCCGAAAGCACACCGTTCAACCTGCGTCTGAGACACGAGTGAATCACAAAGGTCACGAATGTGTCACAACGAGCGCTGACGATCGGCCTCAAGTGACGCTCAGCCGCCGGTCGTCTCGGAGGTCTCCTCGAAAATGTGCCAATCCGAGCCGTCCTGGTCATCGAGCCAACCCTCGGGGAGTACGACGCGGCTTCGCGGAGCACCTTGACGTCCTCGTGGCAGCCCCAACTCACCGACCGGGAACGGCTCATCGGGGTCAAGTTCCTCCAGCAGTCGGTCAAGCGCAGCCAGACTGTCCACCAAGCCGAGCGAGCGCCGCAATTCGCCCCCGGCACGGAAGCCCTTGAGGTACCACGTCACGTGCTTGCGGAACTCCTTGCAGCCGCGCTCCTCCCCCATGTGCTCAGACAGCAACTCGGCATGTCGGCGCATCATGGCCCGCACCTCACCCAGGGCCGGCAAAGTCGCGACCTGTTCGCCGCGGAAGGCGGCGGCGAGGTCCCGGAAGAGCCACGGGCGACCCAGGCAGCCGCGTCCGACGACCACTCCGGCCGCCCCGGTGTGCTCGATCATGGCCAGGGCGTCGCTGGCCTCCCAGATGTCCCCGTTGCCCAGGACCGGGATGTCGACGTGCTCCACCAACGCTGGCTATCGCGTCCCAGTCGGCCTGGCCGGAGTACGCCTGGGCGACCGTCCGCCCGTGCAGTGCGATGGCCGCACAACCGGTCTCCTGGGCGATCCGACCGGCGTCGAGGTAGGTCTCGTGATCGTCGTCGAGACCCTTTCGAGTCTTCATCGTGACCGGCACGTCGTACGGCGAAGCGGAACCGACAGCCGCCTCGAGGATCTTGGCCAACAGCCCTCGCTTCCAGGGCAGCGCGCCGCCGCCGCCCTTCCGGGTGACCTTCGGGACGGGGCAACCGAAGTTCAGGTCGACATGCTGGACGCCGTACTCCGCGCACAGGATCTCCGTCGCCCGACCGACGTACGTCGGGTCGGTGCCGTAGAGCTGGACCGAACGGACGGTCTCCAGTGAGTCGAAGACGAGCATCTTCAAGGTGGTTGAGTCCCGTTCGACGAGCCCACGCGAGGTGATCATCTCGCAGACGTAGAGCCCGGCTCCCTGCTCGGCGCACAGCCGGCGATACGCGGCGTTGGTGATCCCAGCCATCGGTGCGAGCACGACGGGTGGATCGATCAGCAGCGGACCGAGTCTCACTGGTTCTCGGACTGGTCCTTGCCTTTGCCCTTGCCCTTCTTCTTCTCCTGGTAAGGCACCGTCGCACCGGTCCAGGTGATCGGGTCGAACTTCGTGGTCGGTCGGAAACTGACGGCCGTGAGATTGCCGTTGCTTGGGCGAGAGGTAGACGTTGCACATCTTGAACTTTTCCCCGGTCTTGAACTTCGCGGGGAACGGCAGTGCTGCCGCAAGGCTTGAAGTCACCCTCGAACCTGGACGCCTGGATCAGGGTGTTGGTGCCGTCGAGCATGTAGAGCGGCATCCGAACGTCGCTGAGATCGCTCTTTCCGACGTTCGTGACATCTGCATGCACGAAGAACGGGTTCGAATTCCGGGCGGCCTTGTTCAGTTCCCAGCCGGCGAACGCCTTCAATGTTGCCGCCTCGACCTTCTTGACCTTGATATCGACGGCGGCGACCTTGGGCTTCTTCTTGCCCGCCTTGCCCCCCTTGCGCCATCCTCCGCCTTGATGACGGGCAGTTCCCAGGCGACCGTCGCCTGCTCGCCGATCTGCAACTCCAAGCCCGGTTGGGTGAGGACGACGCCCGCCGGGACTTTGAGATAGGGCGCGGGGGGCTCCGTGGCGCTTGGGCTCGACGAAGGCGAGCCACTGACTGCGGCGGTCGCGCCAGGAGTCGAGGTGGACTCCGACTTCGACGGGCTGGAACACGCCGAAATCGTGAGGACGGCCGCGAGGGCGCTGATCAACGGCACCGTGAGCGCACGGTTGCGCGAACTGCCGGGGATCATGCGGTTATTGTGCCGGACTTGTGTTGCCTGCTTGTTAGGAACCAAGAAGTCGCTCGGCGAAATACGTCGAAATCTTGTCGAGGCTGATCCGCTCCTGCTGCATCGAGTCCCGCTCGCGAACCGTGACCGCGAGGTCGTCGAGGGTGTCGAAGTCGACCGTGACGCAGTACGGCGTACCGATCTCGTCCTGGCGACGGTAGCGACGACCGATGGCGCCGGCATCGTCGAACTCGACGTTCCAGTTCCGGCGCAGCTCGGCGGCCAGCTCCTTCGCCTTCGGCGACAGGTCGGCGTTCCGCGAGAGCGGCAGCACGGCCACCTTGATCGGGCGCCAGTCGCTTGTCGAGACGGAGTACGACGCGCTTGTCGACGCCACCCTTCGTGTTGGGCGCCTCGTCCTCGGTATAGGAATCGACCAGGAACGCCATGAAACTGCGCGTGAGACCCGCCGCGGGCTCGATGACGTAGGGCATGTACCGCTCGCCGGTCGCCTGCTCGAAGTAGGACAGGTCCTGGCCGGAGAACTCGCTGTGTTGAGTCAGGTCGAAGTCCGTGCGGTTCGCGATCCCCTCGAGTTCCTCGAAGTCGCGTCCGGAGAACCCGAAGCGGTATTCGATGTCCGTGGTGCCCTTGGAGTAGTGGCTCAACTTCTCCTTCGGGTGGTCATAGTGGCGCAGGTTGTCGGGATTGATGCCGAGGTCGACGTACCACTTGGTGCGCTCCTCGATCCAGTAGCGGTACCACTCGTCGTCCTCCCCCGGCTTGACGAAGAACTCCATCTCCATCTGCTCGAACTCGCGCGTCCGGAAGATGAAGTTGCCCGGCGTGATCTCGTTGCGGAAGGACTTGCCGACCTGGGCGATGCCGAACGGCGGCTTCTTGCGGCTCGAGACGAGCACGTTCTGGAAGTTCAAGAAGATGCCCTGGGCGGTCTCGGGGCGCAGGTAGTGCAGCCCGCCCTCGTCCTCGATGACGCCGAGGTAGGTCTTCAACATCATGTTGAACGCCTTGGGCTCGGTCCACTGGCCGCGGGTGCCGCAGTTCGGGCAGGCCAGCGAGCGTCGAGCTCGACATCGTCGGGATCGTCGATGCCCTTCTTGGCGGCGTACTCCTCCTGCATGTGGTCCGCGCGGAAGCGCTTGTGGCAGGACAGGCACTCGGTCAACGGGTCGGAGAAGGTCCCGACGTGGCCGCTGGCCTCCCAGGTGCGCTTGGGCAGGATGACGCTGGAGTCGAGGCCAACGACGTCCTCGCGGGCGGTGACCATGGCCTTCCACCACTGCCGCTTGATGTTCTCCTTGAGCTCCACGCCCGAGCGGGCCGTAGTCCCAAGCCGAGCGCGTGCCGCCGTAGATGTCGCCGCAGGGGTAGACGAAACCCCGCCTCTTGCAGAGGGAAACGACACTGTCGAGCGCGGACGGAGGCTTCTTGGCCACGGGTGGAACTCCTGGATGACAAGGCCTAGGACGGCTGAGCTGAACTGACCGGGCCAATAGTTGGGTGAAGAGATCAGTCTAACGAGCGGGTCTGCGCGATATTGAGGTCGGCTCCGGGAACGACGACCTCGTAGGCGCTCGGCTCGTCGACGGCCCGGCTCAGCAGCGGCACCGCATTCAGCTTCACGTCGTACGCCGACAGCGCGCGGCGATAGCTCCCGACGTTCTCCCAACGGGTGACGATCGTCCAGAGGGTCGGGTCGTCGACGTTGCGCCCGAGCGTCCCGTCGACGTACCCCGGCCGCTCGGCCAGCGCCGCGTGCGCCCGCTCGGCATCCTCCCGAAACGCACCCGCGTCACCCGCCTGCCACCCGGAACCTCGTCACCACGATCACCCGGCCACGCTAGCCGCAGTTTCATCATGCTGAGTTGTCGAGCATGCACTTAGCACGATGAATTCATCGTGCTAAGTGCGCGTTTCCCTACCTACCGTGATGAAACTACGGAGCCGGGACCGGGCAGCCAGTCGGCGGTGGTGACTTCGCCGGCGCGGACGTGCACCGGCATGGAAGGACCCTCCGGCAACAACCACAGCGTGTAGACACCCGGATCGACGTCGGGGAAGACCGCGCAGTTCGCGACGCGCCCGTTCGGCAACGGCCGCGGGATGACGGCCACGTGCGGAGCGTGGTGATGATGGTCGTGGTGCGACTCCCCCGCGCTGTGACTGTGCGGCACGGTGACGGCCCGCCCGAAGGCATGGATCTCGATCTCGCGTCCGACCAGCTCCACGGGAGCGCTCAGAATGAGCGCCCCCGTGTCGACACCGATCTCCAGCATGACCGGGCCCTGACCGGCATGCGGGTTCTCCGCGAGGTACGCCGGCGCGGCTGGCTGTGACTGGTTGACTGATGTTGAGCTCACGCTGCGCCCGTTCCCGGCTACGGCTTGGTACCCACCCAATGGCGTCGCGAGGTACGGGAACTTGTTGAGGTAGTCCCCGTTTGTGTTTGATCGTCCCATCCTTGATGGCCGAGGTCGCCCCATCGGGTGTGAACGTCGGGTCCACCAACGGAATCGTCAGGCCGGCGATGGCCCGCAACTCCACGGTGACGACGTCGTCGAAGACCCGCCGACCGTTGGGGAACCCAGCCGCATCGCCAGCGACCAAACCCAGCGGGTTCGGGCTCGACGAGGGAGGCACCGCCACGTTGAGTCGCAGCATGTCCGCCTGGGTCGGTCCCGTGTAGTTCTGGAAGCCAGGAACCACCCCCGCCGGGATTCCGGTCATCAGAATCGCATTGAGGTCCGCACGAGGCTTCGTGTACGCCGCCAGGTTGGGGAACACCCCCGGGTAGAGGACCGGCAACAGCCCGGCCAACTCGGGCTTGTTGACACGCGACGGTGTACGCCGAGTCGCCATTCGGATCCGACGAGTTCCACGCGTCCTTCTGAGCCATCGGCACGATGACCTCGTTGAACAACGGGTTCCCGAGCCGCGAGACCTGGACGTAGGGACCAACCGAGGTGGTCTTGCCCTTGCCGTCACGGATCGACGCGGCCTTGCGGCTGGCCGACGCCCACACGCCGATGGTCGACTTGGCGTCGGCCACGTCGGTCGGCGTGATCCCACCCTTGGTCAGGTCGGTGATCGGCACCTGGATGGCGATGGAGTGCACGTTGAGCCCTTGCGTGCCGTTGACACCGTTGGCGGCCGCCAGCGGAATCAGGTGCGCCGGGTTGAACGGGCGCAGGGCACCGAGGTCGAAGATGCTGCCCAGATCCACGAAGAATCCCTCGGCACGCTGACCTGCGAACACCTTGCGGCCACCCTTGATCTGGTGGATCGCCTGGTCGGCCAACTGCTTGTAGTTGGGTGTGCTGCGCACGCCGACATTGACCGGAGGAACCGGCAGGTTGCTGGCCAGTACGACCGGCTTCTGGTTCCAGACCATCCGCGACACCGAGTAGGTCTGGGGACGGTTCCACGCCGGATCGGAGATGTTCGCGATCGGTCCGGTGTTGTAGAGGAACGTGTTCGGATTCCGGATCGTGGTCTTGAACCGGAACTGGTAGGTCACGTCGGGCTTGGCGTCGCCGCCGTTGGAGATGTGGATCTCGTAGAGCACGTCGTCGGAGAACTCGTAGAAGTTCGGGCCTCCCTGAGGACTCTGGAACGGAAGGTAGTTCGCGATCAAGGTGACGGTGTCGGGCTTGTCAGGACTGACAAACGCGTACACGTCGGTGTTGTCGGCGGCGGGATCCTTCGAGATCTCCGGCGCTTCGCGGTGTGAAGACATGTGTTACTCCCCTGCCTTTTTGACGATCGAGTTCACGAGCGCCTTGTCGGTGAAAGTGGTTGCGGACGTGCCGGCGAAGACGGTGATCTTGCCGGTCTTGACGCTGTCGACGTACGCGACGAACGGGCCGTCACCGACGGCGAGCTTGTCGGTGGTCGGAATGGCGGCACCGGCCGCTTCCGCCGAGCCGAGCAGGGATACGGCGGCCAGAGCAGCCGCTCCGCCGCCAGTGGCGGCTAGAAATCCCCGCCGTGATGCCTGCGGTCCGTCGGCCTCCTGGCGTGCTGATTCTGGGGCCGGGTGTTGGGCGAGTTCGGTCATTGAACTGTCCTCTCGATTGCACTTCGCTGAGCACTTCTGGAGTCACGACCGCAGGCTCGAGGGGTTCGCGATTCGGCGTGCGTGATATCCGGGATTCGCTGCGCTGAGCTGGTCGGATTGGCGGATCGACAGTCCGTAATCATGTTGACAATGGTTCTCAAACTAAGTGAGACTGATTCTCATGTACTTCGTCGGGCGGCTCGCCTCGCTTGGCGCTGCTCGTCGTCTCGCTCGCCACGCTGGCGGGTGCGGATCGTCGGGGGCTGACGCAGGAGGCAAGACCCAGGTCGTTGCCGCCTTCTACCCCTTGGCGTACGTCGCCGAGCGGGTCGCTGGATCACACATGCGAGGTGCGGAACCTGACCTCGCCTGGGGTCGAACCACATGACCTGGAGGCGACGCCGCGAGACGTGGCTGCCATTGCCGGGGCCGATCTGGTGATCATCGAGAAGGGATTCCAGCCGCCGATCGACGACGCCGCCGAACAGAACGCAGACGGGCGAGGTGCATGGATGCTGCGGAAGTCGTCGACCTGATCGAGGAGGACGGCCAAGTCGACCCTCACTTCTGGCAGGACCCGGAACGGATGGCGAGTCCTGGCCGATGCGGTGGCGAAGCAACTCGCGAACTGGACCCGGACAACTCCTCGGACTACCTGGCGAATGCAGCGGCGCTACGCAGCGACCTGGAGTCCCTGGATGCGGAGTTCGCGACCGGACTCGCCAACTGCGAACGCAACACGATCGTGGTCAGCCACGACGCCTTCGAGTACCTCGCGAAGTACGGACTGCAGATCGAGTCGATCGTGGGCTCTGTCCCCGGGAGCCGAACCTACGCCCGGCGACCTCGTCCCGCTTGCGCGACTCTGATCGCACAGCGACGGCGTCACCACCGTCTTCTCAGAGACGCTGGTGAGCCCGGCCCTGGCCGAGACGTTGGCATCGGAGGCGGGCGTGACTACCGCCGTACTCGACCCGATCGAAGGACTCAGCGACGAGACCGCGAGCGAGGACTACCTTTCCATCATGCGAGCTAACTTGGCGGCCCTACGTGAGGCCAACGGTTGTTAGCCACCCACGAGCACACGCCGGGAACGCTGTCGCCGAGATCCGCGACGGCAGCGTGGCCATCGACGGCCGCCCGATCCTGCGCCAGATCAATGCGTCTCGGTGCCGGCAGGCCAGTTCGTTGCACTGCTGGGCGCCAACGGCTCCGGAAAGTCGACGCTCGTGCGTGCCTTCACCGGTCTGCGACCACTCAGCAGTGGAAGCGTGTCGCTCTTCGGTACGCCGCTGCGCAAGTTCGACGACTGGAGCCGGATCGGATTCGTTCCGCAGCGCACGAACGCCGTCGGGCGGGGTGCCCGCATCAGTGTGGGAGGTCGTCTCTTCGGGCCGACTCTCTCGGCGCAAGCCGTTTCGACCCTCCGGAACTGACGATCGTCGAGCCGATCTCCGAAGCGATCGCCGCAGTCGGCCTGTCCGGGCGTGAGCGTGATGGCATCTGCCACCCTCTCCGGGCGGCCAGCAGCAGCGAGTGCTGATCGCCCGTGCGCTGGCCGGCGAGCCCGATCTCTTCTTCCTCGACGAACCCACGGCCGGGGTCGACCTGCGAGTCGCAGCAATCCCTGGCTGATCTGCTCGAGCGGACTCAAGGCGAGACGGCTCCACGATCGTCCTCGTGGCTCATGAGTTGGGTGCTCTGGCGCCGCTCGTGGATCGAGCCATCATCATGCGCGATGGTCGCGTGGTCCACGACGGCGCACTCCCCAGCGACGCCGAACTGCACCACCCGACGTACGGCGAGATACTTCGCGAGCGGTCTGCACGAGGGGCACACCCACCACCACGGCGAAGCAGCACACGAGGACCACGTCCCGCACGTGGGCTCGCCGCTCGATCGGACCACGGGTGGTCCCGGATGATCGACATCTTCTCGCTGGAGTTCATGCAGCGGGCGCTGATCGCGGCCCTGGCGACCGGACTGGCAGCGCCTGCTGTCGGGACCTATCTAGTGCAGCGGCGCCTGGCCCTCATGGGCGATGGCATCGGACACGTGGCCGTCACCGGTGTCGCGCTCGGCCTCCTGACCGGCCTCTCGCCGACCTGGACAGCGGTGATCGTGGCGATCCTCGGCGCGATCCTGATCGAGGTGGTGCGCGAGCGCGGGCACGCCAACGGTGATGTGGCCCTCGCCCTGCTGTTCTATGGCGGCATCGCGGGCGGCGTACTCATCACCGGCATTGCCGGTCAAAGCGCCGCTCGGCTCCAGCAGTTCCTGTTCGGGTCGCTGCTGACCATGTCATCGGCCGATGTGTGGTTCACGGTCGTCCTGTCGATCCTCACCCTGGTCATCGCGATCGGGCTCGGCCCGCAGATGTACGCCGTCGCGCTGGATCCGGAGTTCGCCAGGGTCGCTGGCCTGAACGTCCGCTTCTACAACCAACTTGTTGCCGTGCTGGCCGCCGTAACCGTCACGATTGCCATGCACACGGTCGGGCTCCTGCTCGTGTCGGCCTTGATGGTCGTTCCCGTGGCGACGGCCCAGCAGGTGACCAGGAGTTTCCGCACAACCTTGGGCGCAGCCATGGTCCTAGGCGCGGCCGCCGCCCTCGGTGGCCTGTGGATCTCGGCGTGGTTGTCCTTCGACTACGACCTGCAGGTGTCGACCGGCCCGGCCATCGTGTTGTTGGCCCTGGCTGGATTCGCGTTCACCTGGCCACTGGGTTCACTGCTGAGGCGTCGAGCCAGACTGACCGCGCCGTTCCCTGCCGTACCCGGTATCGACGAACACACGCCCAGCGAACCCGAACACGCCCACCTACACGGTCCGGACTGCGGTCACCTGGCCGTGCCCCACGACGACCACGTCGACTACGTTCACGACGGCCATCGGCACGCACCCCACGGCGAGCACTACGACGAGCACTAGTTCGAAGCGTGCCGAAGCTAGTCGGACGTCGCTCTCTCGCTTCGTCAGCTGGAACCAGCGACCATGACGTCGACCTTGCGAACTGACATGAACCAGGTGATCGCCGCGCCGGCCACGACCGAGCCGAGGAACCAGATGGCATTTTCCTGCAGTAGATAGATCACGAATCGTCTCCTGCCGCTCGTGTCGCGTCGTACGCCTGAAGGTTCTTGAGTTTCGGCAACAGGACACGGGCGGCAAACAGACTGATGAAGGACCCCAGCGCGAAGCCGATCATCATCAGCCACCACATCTGCGTGGCATATGACGTCATGGTGAGATCGCCCCCGTCTGCACGATCCGCACACCTTCGACGCCTTCGACCAGTGTCGCGGCCCGATCGAGTTCGGCTTGAGTTACCTCGAAACCGAAGGGGACCTGCAGCGTCGCGTCGCGCGCCTCGAAGACCACGTGGATATCGCCCAGACCCGCGTCGTCGAGCACCGCGAGGGACTGATCGGTCAGGCTCTTCTCCATCTTGCCGCGGTCGACCACGGTCGCCCCGGCGGCGAAGAGAATCGGAACCACCAGCAGCCCGATCAGCCACAGCGGGCCGGGATAGCGATAGCCCCAACGAGTTACGTACTCGACCCTCTGTGCGCCGTTGGCAGGATCAGCCTGCGGATCCACGTGCCCTCCGGGTGTTTGGGATTCAAGGTGAGGGCCAACTGTAACGAGGCCCGAGGGAAGTGAATCAGGCGGAGCCGTATCTCCGCGTACGTGCGGCGTAGGTTTCCACCGCAGCCCAAAGGTGTCTACGATCCACGTCCGGCCAGAGCACATCGCTGAACACGAATTCGCTGTACGCCGCCTGCCACAGCATGAAGTTCGACAGGCGTTGCTCCCCCGATGTTCGCCAGACGAGGTCGGCATCGGACACCTCCGGCACGTAGAGGTGCTTGGCGAAGGTCCGCTCGTTGACCTTCTCCGGTGAGAGACGGCCGGCCGCGACCTCGCGGGCGATGGACTTGGCGGCATCGGCCAATTCGGCACGCCCGCCGTAGTTCACGCACATCGTCAGGGTGAGTACGTCGTTGTCGCTGGGTGAGTTCCTCGGCAATCCGCAACTCCCGGATCACGGACTTCCACAGCCGGGGGGTGCGCCCGGCCCACCGCACTCGGACGCCTAGGTCGTGCATCTCGTCGCGTCGCCTGCGGATGACGTCACGGTTGAAGCCCATCAGGAAGCGCACCTCATCGGGGACCGAGACCAGTTCTCTGTCGAGAAGGCGTAGGCGGAGATCGCCTTGACGCCGATCTCGATCGCGCCGTTGACCACGTCGAACAACGCGTGTTCGCCACGCTCATGGCCGGCCGTGCGCGGAAGGCCCCGTTCCTTGGCCCAACGACCGTTGCCGTCCATCACGACCGCAACGTGTCGGGGCACCAGATCGGGAGGTACGTCGGGTGGTCGCGGCACCCGAAGGGTGGGGCTCCGGTGTCCGGACGGATCGCTTCACAGGGCGACCATATCGGCCCACTTCGGGCTCGATGGCCGGGCGCGCGTCACCGCTCGACGTACGCCAGCGAGCGCAAACCGCGCTCAAGATGCCATGCGACGAAGGCGGACACCAGGCCGTTGGCCTCCTTGAGTGTGCGCGCATCGGCGGTATCGACGACCGCCCAGTCCCCGGTCAAGAGGGCAGCGAGCACGGCCACGGTGTCTGGGGCAGGGCTTGCCGAGCCGGGCACGCGGCAGTTGCTGCAGAGCACGCCACCGGCTGAAGGGCTGAACCACCGGTGCGGGCCAGGATCGCCGCACCGTGCGCAGAGTTCGAAGGATGGGGCGTAGCCAGCCACCGAGAGGGAGCGCAGCATGAAGGAGTCCAAGACCTGACTCGGTTGATGCTCCCCGCCGACCAGTGCCCGAAGCCCACCGACGAGGAGGAGGAACTGCTGCAGCGCCGGTTGCTTGTCCTCGACGATCAACTTCTCGGCCGTCTCCAACATGACAGTGCCGCAGGTGTAGCGGTCGTAGTCCAGGCCCAGACCCTTCGAGAACGGGTCCAATGTCTCAGCCTGCGTGATCACGTCGAGACTGCGGCCCTCGGCCAGTTGCAGGTCGACATGGGTGAACGGCTCCAACCGCGAGCCCCACCGTGACGTCGTACGCCGAACGCCCTTGGCGACCGCCCTCACCCGACCGTTCTGCCGCGTCAGGAGCGTGATGATGCGGTCGGCTTCACCCAACTTGTGGGTGCGGAGCACGACGGCTTCGTCACGATAGAGAGGCACTCCCCCATTGTGTCTTGTCCCCGGCTGGCCCGCCCGCTCCCGCGCGGCGCTCGCCCGCGTGGGGCTGTCTCCCGTGCCACAGTTTCATCACGTTAAGCAGGGAAACCCGCACTTAGCACGATGAATTCATCGTGCTAAGTGCGGTTTCGACCGCCTAACGTGATGAAACGACAGCCGGCGCGGAGCCGGGCGGGGGGCCAGGGCCGGGTTAGGCGCGGTTGATCGCGGAGACGACGGCCTTGAGGGACGCGGTGACGATGTTGGCATCCAGGCCGACGCCCCAGAGGATCTGGTCGCCGATGGCGCATTCGACGTACGCCGCCGCGATGGCGTCACCTCCCGACGAGAGTGCGTGCTCGGCGTAGTCGAGCACCCGCACCTCATCACGATTGGCCCACCGCGGATCCCCGGCCGCCTGCATGTCCGCGAGCAGCCCGTTCAACGCTCCGACGAAAGCCGCGATCGGGCCGTTGCCGGTGCCGTCGAGCGTCCGCATCTCACCATCGACGTAGACGTTGACCGAGAGCACGTCCTTCTCCCCCGCGGCGGACGAGGTGTGCACGGCGTTCAGCTTGAGCGGGGACTCCCGCCGAAGGTACTCCGTTTGGAAGATCGACCAGATCTGTTCGGGCGTTACTTCGCCGCCCTCGGCATCGGTGTGTTGCTGGATCACTCGGCTGAACTCGATCTGAGCCCGACGCGGCAGGTCCAACTTGTGGTCCGCCTTGAGGATGTAGGCGACTCCGCCCTTGCCGGATTGGCTGTTCACCCGGATCACGGCCTCGTAGGTGCGGCCGACGTCGTGCGGATCGATCGGCAGGTACGGCGCCTCCCAGGTGATCTCGGAGACGGGGATGCCCTGCTCGGCCGCCCGGCGCTCGAGGTCCTCCAGACCCTTCTTGATCGCGTCCTGGTGAGAGCCGGAGAACGCCGTGTAGACCAGATCCCCTGCATAGGGATGGCGCGGGTGGACCGGAAGTTGAGTGCAGTACTCCACCGTTCGCCGGATCTCGTCGATGTCGGAGAAGTCGATCTGCGGGTCGATGCCCTGGCTGAACAGGTTCATACCCGAGGGTCACCAGACAGACGTTGCCGGTGCGCTCGCCATGGCCGAACAGGCAGCCTTCAACTCGATCCGCGCCGGCCATCATCGCCAGTTCCGTTGCGGCCACGGCGGTGCCGCGGTCGTTGTGCGGGTGCAGGCTGATCGCCGAGAACTCACGACGGGTCAGGTTCCGCGAGAACCACTCGATCTGGTCGGCGTACACGTTGGGCGTGGACATCTCGACGGTCGCAGGCAGGTTGAGGATGATCTCTCGGCCGGCCTCGGGCTGCCAGACATCGGACACCGCTTCGCAGATGTCGACGGCGAACTCGAGTTCGGTGCCGGTGAAGATCTCCGGGGAGTACTGGTAGCCGAACTCGGTGCCGCTCAGCATTTCGTCGGCGTACTTCATCACGATCTCGGTGCCACGAGTCGCGATCGCTCGACACTCGTGCTTGTCCACTCCGAAAACCACCCGCCGGAACATCGGGGCGGTCGCGTTGTACATGTGGACGTTGGCCCGATCGGCCCCCACCAGCGACTCGACGGTGCGCGAAATCAGATCCTCGCGGGCCTGGGTCAGGACCGAGATCTGTACGTCGTCGGGGATCATGTCGCCCTCGATGAGCTGGCGCACGAAGTCGAAGTCGGTCTGGCTCGCGCTCGGGAAGCCGACCTCGATCTCCTTGTAGCCCATCCGGACCAGGAGTTCGAACATCTTCATCTTGCGGGCGGGCGTCATCGGGTCGATCAGCGCCTGGTTGCCGTCGCGGAGATCCGTTGAGAGCCAACGTGGGGTCTTCGTGACCGCGCCGGCCGGCCAGGTGCGATCGGGAAGGTCGATCGGCGTGAAGGCGCTATAGCGCGCAACCGGCATCCGGCTGGGCTTCTGGAAATTGGTGGAATTGCTTAACTGGGTGTTCTTCAGATTTGTCATGATTCCTCTTCGATTGCGAAGTTTCTCGGGCCGACCGGGCGCAACGCAAACTCCGCAGCGAGGGGTCCGGCTCTCAGACCTCGCTGCGGCAGCGAAGGAGCAACTGGCGCATCATGACAACCTCAGAGTAGCGCAGCCTCCGTCGCCAGGCGACGTCAGATCCAATTTGCACCATACGCGCCCACGGAGGCACGCCACCCAGGCAGGTACGCTCGGGCGGTGCCACGGGCCCTTCCTCGTTTGATTGCAGTGACTGCCGTGGTGGCGGTCCTGCTGACCGGCTGCGGTGAGGAGCCCCAGGGCGCGAACGTCGATCCGGCCCAGGTGGACTCGACCGAACTGCCCCTGATCAACGCGTGTCGCAAGGTGACGCCGGAGGATCTGCTCAATCCGTCCAACGCTTCCAAGATCGTCGACTGCGAGGAGGCGCATACGGCCGAAACCTTTCACGTCCAGACGCTGCCCGCGAAGTTCGACGACACGTCGTACGATTCCGATTCGCTCGGGACCATCGCCACCCAGACCTGTGCCCCTGCCTACACGAACTTCCTCAGCACGGATGAGAGCACCAGCATGCGCACCGTCATCGGCTGGGTGTGGTTCCGACCCTCCAAGGAGGCGTGGGACGACGGCGCCCGATGGTTCAGATGCGACGTCGTGGGCGGTAGCGACGTGAGTCCTCAACTGATCAATCTGCCGACGACGACCAAGGGACTGCTCGCCAACGGGCCCATCGATGAGTGGATGGCCTGCGTGGATGCCCCCTCGGTTTCGGAGGCACCCCGCATCCCCTGCGATCAGCCGCATCTATGGCGTGCGGTGACCACGATCAAGTTGGGCGAGGCCGACGCCGAATATCCCGGCGACAAGGCCGTCCTCGAGCGCACCAAGGAGTTCTGCTCAGGGTCCGTGAGCGCCTGGCTCGGCTATCCCCCCGACTTCGACTTCGGCTACACCTGGTTCGGCGATGCCGCTTGGAAGGCGGGAAACCGGCGGTCCGTGTGCTGGGCAAGAACCAACAAGTGACGCCGCTGAGGTCCGGCCGCTCACTGTCAATCGCCTGCGCCGTCCTGGTCGGTCTGATGGGCGCCGGATGCACTGGTGACTCAGGATCAGGTACGTCGCCATCGGCGTCACCAACCGTGTCGGTACCGTCCGCGACGCCGGCCGTCGAGGCGCCTCGGCCGCCCGAGTCCGCGTGTTACCGGCTGTCTCTGACGGAAGCCACGGCGCCTACCAGTTCGGAGCCCGGCGTGCCCTGCAAGCGCAAATGGACCACGCGAACCTTCTACGTCGGCACGCTCGACCCCGTCGTCGACGGCCACCTGCTAACGGTGGATTCGGCCGCCATCCAGCAGCAGGCTGCCGAGCGGTGCCCCCGGCGCCTGAGCCAGTACCTCGGCGGCACTCCCGACGCGCTGCGCCTCAGCGTGTTTCGCTCAGTGTGGTTCACCCCGACGGTGGAGGAGTCCGATGCCGGTGCCGATTGGCTCCGCTGCGACGTCGTGGCTCTTGCCCGACCCGACACGTTGGCCAAGCTGACCGGCAACGTGCGTGGCGCGCTCGATGGCGATGTGAGTACGACGTTCGGCCTGTGCGGAACCGCCGCACCGGACGATCCGGACTTCGAGCGGGTGATGTGCGCAGAGGAGCACTCGTGGCGAGCACTCGAGACGGTCGACCTGGCCGGCCGGACCTATCCGGGCCGAAACGCGGTGCAGGAGCGCGGTGTGGAGCCGTGCACCGAAGCCGCGCGGGCCGAGGCGGAGGACGCGTTGGACTTCCAGTGGGGGTACGAATGGCCGACCCGCAGCCAATGGGTGGGGAGCAACGGTCAACCCGGGCAGAAGTACGGCGTGTGCTGGGCGCCCGCCGACGGGAGTTGACGGCAGGACGGGCTCCTGGCCCCGGCCTTGAGAACGGTTTCTAGAAACCCAGTTTGCGGAATTGCCGCGGATCTCGTTGCCAATCCTTGGCCACCTTGACGTGGATCTGTAGAAAGACCGGCGTGCCGAGGAGGGCTTCGATCTGCTTGCGCGCAGTCGTGCCGATGTCGCGCAAGCGACTCCCCTGATGGCCGATGATGATGCCCTTTTGCGAGTCCCGCTCGACGTAGACCACCGCGTGAATGTCGAGCAGCGGCTTGTCCTTCGAGCGACCCGATCGCAACTCCATCTCGTCTACGACGACGGCGATCGAGTGAGGAAGCTCATCGCGAACACCCTCAAGCGCAGCCTCCCGGATCAGATCCGCAGCGATCGCCTCCTCCGGCGCATCACTGATGTCCCCGTCGGGATAGAGCGGCGGGCCTTCGGGCATCTGGGCCAGCAGCAGATCGGCGAGCAACGACACCTGATCGCCCGAAACCGCCGACACCGGGATGATCTCGGCCCACTCGGTGTTCGTCTCGACACCCAGTTCTTGGATCGACATCAGGTGTTCGCCGATCTGTTCGGGGGTCGCGAGATCGGTCTTGGTGGCGATCGCGATCTTGATGGTGCGGCGGACCTTGCTGAGTTCGTTCACGATGAAGCGATCGCCGGGACCGATCTTCTCGTTGGCCGGGAAGCACACGGCCACGACGTCGACCTCGGACCAGGTGGACTTCACGAGGTCGTTGAGCCGTTCGCCGAGCAGGGTGCGCGGGCGGTGGAGTCCCGGCGTGTCCACGAGGATGAGTTGTCCGTCCGGGCGATGCAGGATGCCGCGCACCACGGTGCGGGTCGTCTGCGGCCGCGAACTGGTGATCACGATCTTGGAGCCGATGATCGCATTCGTGAGTGTGGATTTGCCGGCGTTCGGACGGCCCACGAAACAGGCGAACCCGCTGACGAAGGTCCCGTCGGGATTGGCGGCGACGTCGCTCATGAGCGGTCTCCTGTCGTCTCGCGTGCAGCGTCGTACGCCGCCCAGATCTCTTGATCGCTCTTGCCCGACGCCTTGCCCGCCCGCCAGATCGGTTCGGGATCGACCGCGCGAGGCTGCCGCTGCGCCGCCGCCCGCCAATAGCCCATCACGTCGTACGCCGTGCCGCGGCGCTCGCGCATCAGATATTTGCGAATCGCCCGCATCTGGGCGGATTCGCCGGCCATCCAGAAGTATCCGGGCCCGTCGGGCCACGTCATCGACTCCACGACTGCGGCCAGTCGGCTGCCTTGGTCGGGAGTGGCAAGCCAGGTAACTTCCGCTGTCTCCGGCAGGTAGCCGGACAGGTCGTCGGGCACTTCGGCCCAGATCCGGGTCGGGAGGGCGGTGGATTCCGCGATCCTGGCCATCGCCGGCATCGCGGTCAGATCACCGACCAGGAGTGATCCATTCGGCGTCGTCAGGCGGCGCATAGGATGCCTTCGGCTCCGTGATCGTGACCTGCTCTCCGACGCAGTCGCGCGAGGCCCATTCGGTCACCAGGCCCACCTCGTGGACCACCACGTCGATCACGAGTTCCCGGCCATCTTCCCGGTCATCGGCGTCGTCGAAACGTCGCACTGTGTAGTAGCGGATCTGGAACTGGCCCGGCACAACCAGACCAACCCACTCGTCGGGAACTCCGGTGCTTCTGAATTCCGCGAGACCGGTTCCGCCGAGGGTCAGGCGGACCAGATGCTCGGAGATCTGCTCAAGCGCCACGACCTCGACGGCGTACTGCTGCGCTGGCGTGCTCACTCGGAGCGACTCCCAGAAGTCACGATCTGCGAGGTGACGATGTTGCCTTGCGGGTCGGCCAGGTGAAGCACGAAACCGTCGGCGGCGAGGTCTCCGAGAACCGCCAGGTCATCCGGCGTCGGCTCGCTGGCCGTGCCCAGCACCACGGCGGCCTCCAGACCGCGAGAGCCCGACGCCACCGCCATCGCGATGCACGCCTGGATCGCCGACGCCTGAAAGGAGGGCAGATCAACCGTGGCCGCGGCGTAGGTCCGACCGTCGGTATCGCGCACGGCAGCACCCTCGGGCGCGCCGATCCGCGCGCGGGTGCCGCGCGCCAGGGTGACGAGTTTCGCTGTCCTCGGCTGAGAGTGCGTTATCCATCGTTCTCATCCATCTTGTTCTCATCCATCGTCAGCCACGATCTCAGGCTGGGGTTCGACGACGCGAATCAGGACCGTGCCGATCCGGTTGCGCCGACCCGTGGGCTCCTCGGCGGTGAACTTCAATCCGTGTGCCTCGACCGAGGATCCGGGGATGGGGACCTTGCCGAGGAGTTTGGCCATCAGCCCGCCGACGCTATCGACCTCGTCGTCGGAGATGGTGACGCCGCCAAAGACCTCATCGAGTTCGTCAACGGGATAGCGCGAAGGCACCCGCGCGAGGCCGTCCTCGAGGACGACGACCTCTTCCTCGTTGTCGTATTCATCGGTGATCTCGCCCACGATCTCCTCGAGGATGTCCTCGATGGTGATCAGGCCGGCCGTGCCGCCGTACTCGTCAACCACGATCGCGATGTGTTGGCGTCGAGCCTGCATCTCGGAGAGGAGTACGTCGACCGGTTTGGACTCCGGCACGAAGTACGCCGGCCGCATGACCGTCTCGATCCGCTGGGTGGTCTCCACCTCGGGATCATCGAAGTCGGCCTTGGCCACGTCCTTGAGATAGGCGAAGCCCATCACCTCATCGAGGTTCTCATCGACGATCGGCAACCGCGAGTAGCCGCTGCGCAGGAACAACGACATGGTCTGGCGCAGGTTCTTGTAGTGCTCGATGTAGACCACGTCGTTGCGCGGCACCATCACCTCACGGGCGACGGTGTCGCCCAATTCGAAGACCGAGTGGATCATCCGCCGCTCGCCCTCCTCGATGAGAGAGGAAGCCTCGGCCATGTCGACCATCTCGCGGAGTTCGGTCTCGGTCGAGAAGGGGCCCTCACGGAAGCCTCGGCCGGGGGTGATCATGTTGCCGACCGCGATCAGCATGCTGGGGATCGGACCCAGGAACGACGTCAGCGCCACGACGGGACCGGCCGCGGCGAGGGCGAACGTCTCGGCGTGGATTCGGCCCAGCGTTCGGGGTGCCACGCCGATCACGACGAAGGACACCACCAACATCGAGAAGATCGAACTCAACAGGACCGGCCACCAGTTGCCGTCGTAGGAGTCATAGAAGAGCAGCGTCACGATCACGATCGCGGCGATCTCGCACAGCAACCGGAGCAGCAGGATGCTGTTGATGTAGCGCGGCGGATCGAGCAGCAGATGTTTCAGTCGCCGCGAACCGGTCTTGCCCTCCTCGAAGAGTTCGTCGGCTCGGGCACGCGAGAACGGCGCGATCGCGGCATCGGCGGCCGAGAACAGCCCGGCAAGCACGACGAGCACGGCCACCGACAACAATTGCCAGAAGTCGTTCCCGTTCATGCGACGGGCTGAGTGCGCCAGGCCACGAGCAACTCGTCCTGGAGGCCGAACATCTCTTTGTGCTCCGCCGGCTCCGCGTGGTCGTAGCCGAGGAGATGGAGGATCCCGTGAACGGTCAGGAGATCCAATTCGGCCTCGGCACCGTGTCCGGCGGCCTCACCTTGACGTTCGGCGATCTCGGGGCAGAGCACGAGGTCGCCCAACACCCCGTCTTCTGGCTCGACGTTGACCAACCCCGGTCGAAGTTCATCCATCGGGAAAGGCCAGGACGTCCGTCGGACCGTCCTTGTCCATCCACCGCGTGTTCAACTCAGCGATCGTGGCCTCGTCGACGGCCTTGATGCACAACTCGGCGAGCGGGTGCACCCGCAACTGCTCCAACACGAAGCGCGACAGGGCCGCGAGCCGGGCCACATCCACGCTGCGACCGGACTCGTCCAGGACCTCGATCGTCAACGTCGATGCCCCGGGTCACCCGAACCCGACACCGGATCAGCCTCGCGGGCGTCGAACTCCTCATAGGCGGCGACGATCTTTCCGACCAGCCGGTGGCGTACGACGTCATGCGCGGTGAGTCGGTTGAACATCACGTCATCAACCTCGCCGAGGATGCCCTCGACGATGCGCAGGCCGGACTTCATCCCGCTCGGCAGATCGACCTGGGTCACGTCGCCGGTGACGACGATCTTGGAACCGAAACCGAGCCGGGTCAGGAACATCTTCATCTGCTCGGGCGAGGTGTTCTGCGCCTCGTCGAGAATGATGAACGCATCGTTGAGCGTGCGACCTCGCATGTAGGCCAACGGCGCCACCTCGATCGTGCCGGCGGCAAGCAACTTGGGCACGAGTTCGGGATCGAGCATGTCGTGCAACGCGTCGTACAACGGGCGCAGATAGGGGTCGATCTTCTCGCTCAGCGTGCCGGGCAGGAAGCCCAAGCGCTCACCTGCCTCGACGGCGGGACGGGTCAGGATGATCCGGTTGACCTGCTTCGACTGCAGCGCCTGGACCGCCTTGGCCATCGCGAGATAGGTCTTGCCGGTTCCGGCCGGGCCGATGCCGAACGTGATCGTGTGCTTGTCGATCGAATCGACGTACCGCTTCTGGTTCAGCGTCTTCGGGCGGATCGTGCGGCCGCGGTTGGACAAGATGTTGAGGGACAGTACGTCGACCGGACGCTCGGTCGATTCGCTGCGAAGCATCCCGATGACACGCTCGACGGTCTCGGCAGGCGACCGGTTGACCGGTCCGGATGATCGCGACCAATTCATCGAGAAGTCGCTCGGCCAGGGCCACCTCGGCGGGCGCACCACGCAGGGTGATGCGGTTCCCGCGGATGTGGATCTCGGCGTCGAGTGCGTCTTCGATGATCGAGAGGTGTTCGTCACCGGCACCGAGCAGCGCCACCATGTTGACCGAGGACGGGATGACGACCGTGTGTCGCGTCGACTGATGACCGCTGGAGGACGTCTCGGGGGCAGGGATGGCGGAACCGGTCAACGCCGCTCGGCTGGGATGAATTTCGGTCATGCGGTATCAGGTCTAGCCCCGGTGGGCCGGCCCCTTCCTACGGTGAGAGGGATCAGGTCCCCAGCGTACTGGCAACTCACGGACGAGACACTTGCAATATGCCGAGGCACATCTCGTCGGTGCTGCCCTCGCCCCAGACGACGTACCGATCCGGCTGTCCTTCAAAGGCGGGCAGGTTGTCGCGGAGATCCTGGGAGTGCTCGCAGGTGACCTTGACGGTGTCGCCCTTGCGCAGGTGCACCGGCTTGACCGGTTTGGCGGTCTGATTGTCGAAGTCCCACAGCGGGGATTTCGAGGACCGTGCGCGCCTTGGCGGTTCCGGGGTTCACTTCGATCTTGATCGATTGCCCCAGCAGATGCATGTGTCCGGCGACCCCGTGGATGGTCTCCTTCTGCCTCGATCGTGCGCGTGCAACTCTGGGTCGGGCCGGCGACGGTTGGGGTGCCACAGAGGAAGTGCAGGTAGTCCGCAGTGGCGCCAGGACCTTGGCCGAAGCGCGCCTTGACGTCTTCGAGGGCCTTCGCGCGGTCGCAGAGCGGGTTGTCGGTGTGGCCGGGGCGGCAGGGCAACTCGACCGGAGCCGGAATCAGAACCGTCGTGACGGGCGTCAGGTCTGCGTCACCCGAGGTGAGACGCAGCTGGGTCGAGGAAGTGTCGGGCTCCTGCCCGGCCAGCAGGTTGTAGTGGACCTGCATGATGATCTGCGAGCCCTTGGCCAGGGGCACGCCGAGGCCCTTGCCGTAGACCGCCTCGCCGCTACCCGGTGCCCACGCGCCCAGCCAGGGAGCGTCGTCGACCTGCTGACCGCCCACGCGAGTGTCGCCGAAGCACGTCCAGCCCGGACCCTCTTCGCTGGCGTCGACCTCCTTGGCGATGCTCACGTCGGAGGGTGGGACGCGGAACAGGATCACGTGGTGTACGACGTTCGGGTTGCCCGGAAGCACCTGGGTGCCGGTGAGGTAGGAGTCCTGGTCCAACTCCGGATCAAGGAGGAAGCAGCGGTAGTCGTCGGTGCCGACGCCGGTCGGCGGAGCGGGCGTATAGGGCTCCGTCATCGTCAACTTCTGCCACGACTCACCCGAGCGGAGCGGCGCCGTTGCGGGTTCGGCGACCGTCGTCATGACCCGTGTGAGCCGCCGAGGTCTCGTCTGGTGTCGGAGGCGGCGGTTTCGCCGCCTTTCGGCGGTCCACAAGCCGCGAGGGCGAGAACCAGCATCCCCGCCATGGCGACGGTCGCGGCGGGGCGGATCACTCTCCTGACCCTCATCCGGGCCGTCATCCGGTGGCCCTCATCCCGGTGGCCCTCATCCCGGTGGCCAGGTCATCGCTCGGCCACCGAGAAGGTGCAGGTGGGTGTGGAAGACGGTCTGGCCACCGTCGGCGCCGGTGTTGAAGACCATGCGGTACCCGTCGAGCCCCGCCCTTGCCGCAATTTTCCCCGCCACAGCAACTAGTTCGTTGACACCACCTGGATCGGTTGCCACTTGGTCCACCGCGTTGTGGTGATGTGCCCTCGGCACGATCAGGACGTGCGTCGGCGCCTGCGGATTCGCATCATTGAAGGCGACCGCGTGGTCGGTCTCGTGCACCAGCTCAGCCGGGATCTCGCCGCTGACGATGCGGCAGAACACACAATCGGGCCGAACATCTGACTGGGCTTCGGGCATGCGGCCAGAATACGGGTCGTCGGTTAGCGAGCCCGCCAACGGGCGAGTCCGGCTCAACACCGCAGCGGACGCAACGACGCCAGCTGTCGACGTACGCAGAATTTCGGCGCCCAACCTGACTGATACGGCACCGGCCTGTGTCAGCGACTCGACCTCGGCCTGGGTCAGGCCGCCTTCCGGTCCGACGATCAACATGATCGTGCCGTCGCTTGGAATCGAGATGTCGCCGAGCGCATTCGTCGCCTCCTCGTGCAGCACGATCGCGAGGTCCGCCTCTGCGACCAACGAGAGCAGTTCGCGCGGTCTGAAGGAGGGGCGCCACCTCGACGGCCCAGCTGCGCCGGGCCTGTTTGCCTGACTCACGGGCCGTCGATCGCCACTTGGCGAGGGACTTGTCCGCCCGCTCGCCCCGCCACTGACCGACCGAGCGTTCGGCGGCCCACGGAATGATGCGGGCCACGCCGATCTCGGTGAGGACTTCGACCGCGCGTTCCCCACGGTCACCCTTGGGCAGCGCCTGCACCACCCAGATGGCGGGAGTCGGCTGCTCGGATCTGCGCGAAGTCGTCGATCCGGACCTGCATCAGCCGTTTGCCCGTCGCCACGATCGGGCCCGTTGCCTGGCGGCCACGACCGTCGGTCAGGACGACCGACTCCCCCACCCTGGCCCGGCGTACGGCGACGGCGTGGTGCGCCTCGTCGCCCGTGACATCGACGACGTCGCGCCGTGACCAACGCCGACGAGCGACGGCACGAGGTACACGGGCAGCGACATGCGACTCGGTGGCCTAGTGCTGGTTGAAGGCGTCGCGGAGCCGGCCGAAGACCGACTTGTGGGAAGCGCTGGACGTTGCCGGTCGGGGACTGTTCGTCGCGGAGTGCAGCGAGTTCGCTCAGGAGTTCGGTCTGTCTGGCGTCGAGACGGGTGGGAGTTTCGACGGTGATGGACACGATCAGACTGCCCCGACCTCCGCCTCGCAGCCCCGGCACCCCGCGTCCGCGCAAGACCTGTTCGGCACCCGATTGGGTGCCAGGAGGCACCACCAGATCGAAGGCGGTCTCCACTTCGGACTCGGGCTTGGCAACGTCGGCTTCCAGCGTCGGAAGCCGCAGCGTCGTGCCCAACGCGGCCGCCGTCATCGGCACCGACACCGTGCAGTGCAGGTCGCCACCGTTGCGGATGAAGGTGGGATGCGGCGCCACGTGCACTTCGACGTACAGGTCTCCGGGCGGACCACCACCAGGACCGACCTCGCCCTGCTCGGCAAGTTGAACCCGGGTGCCGGTGTCCACACCGGCGGGGATCTTGACCGTCAAGGTGCGCCGCGAACGGACTCGGCCCTCCCCGGAGCACTCGCGGCACGGGTCGGCGATGATCGAACCGAACCCGCGGCAGGCCGCGCAGGGACGCAGGGTTCGGACCTCGCCAAGGAAGGATCGCTGCACGTGGGCCACCTCGCCGGCTCCCCGACAGGTGTCGCACGTCTGGGCCGACGTACCCGGCGCGGCACCACGGCCGCTGCAGGTGCCACAGACGACGGCGGTGTCGACCTTGAGCTCGCGAGTGACCCCGAAGGCGGCTTCGGCGAGGTCGAGTTCCAGGCGAACCAACGCGTCCTGGCCACGGCGTACTCGCGGACGAGGACCTCGACCCTGTCCCGCCGCGTTTCCGCCGAAGAAGGCATCCATGATGTCGGTGAACGAGAATCCGGCACCCTGGCCGAACCCACCAGCACCTGCGAACGGATCACCGCCGCGGTCATAGGCCGAGCGTTTCTGGGGGTCTGAGAGCACCTCGTAGGCGAGGCTGACCTCCTTGAACTTCTCCTGGCTGGCCGGATCCGGGTTGACGTCGGGGTGGAGTTGACGAGCGAGTCGGCGATACGCCTTCTTGATCGCGGTCTCATCGGCGTCATGAGGCACACCGAGGAGCTCGTAAAGGTCCTGACTCAAAGCAACGTCCTGTTCTAAAGGTTCGGGCGGCTCTAGGCCTCGTCGAGAATTCGGGAGACATAGCGGGCGACAGCGCGGACCGCCGCCATGCGTGCCGGGATAGTCCATCCGCGTCGGACCGACGATGCCGAGAGTCGCAAGCGCCTCGTCTCGGGGACCGTAGCCGGTTGCGACGACACTGGTTGCGGCGAGTTCCTGGTAGGGACCTTCGTGGCCGATCCGCACGGTGACGAGGCCACCGGGGTTGGCTTCGCCTAGCAGTTTGAGGAGTACGACGTGTTCCTCCAGCGCTTCGAGCAGCGGGCGTACGGCGATGTCGAAGTTGTCTCCGAAGCGGGCCAGGTTTGCGGTGCCACCGACGGCGACCCGCTCATCGGAGCGATGGTCGGACATCGCCTCCTGGAGCGTTGCGACGATCGCGATAGCCGCATCTCGATCGTCTGGGGCGACTTCACCTGGGAGGGCGTTGAGGGCGAGCGAAGCGTCCGCGATCCGCGCGCCGGACGCGACCTGATTGACCCGGCCTCGCAGGAGACTCAGTTGGTCGTCGTCGATCTCCGCGCTCAGATCGACGAGCCGCTGCTCGACCCTCCCCGTGGACAAGATGAGCACGACGAGCAGGCGGGTCGGCGCGAGGGCAACGACCTCGATGTGCCGGACGGTTGAGCCCGAGAGGGTCGGGTATTGCACCACCGCGACCTGCCGGGTCAACTGTGCGAGCAACCTGACGCTGCGCTGGACCACGTCATCGAGGTCGACGGCGCCTTCCAAGAACGTGGAGATGGCCCGCTTCTCCGCCGCGCTCATCGGCTTGACGCCGGTCAGGCGATCCACGAACAGCCGGTAGCCCTTGTCGGTGGGCACTCGACCGGCGCTGGTGTGGGGCTGCGTGATGAAGCCCTCGTCCTCGAGCGCCGCCATGTCGTTGCGGACGGTGGCCGGGGAGACGCCGAGGCCATGCCGCTCGACCAGTGCCTTGGACCCGACCGGTTCCTCGGTGGCGACGTAGTCCTCGACGATCGCTCGGAGGACGGCCAGTTTGCGGTCTTCGACCATCTGCTCCTCCTCCGAGTGCTCGTCTGTTCTCACTGCGCTGGCACTCCGGTGTGCCGAGTGCCAATCGTACTCACCGAACGGGAATCGCTTCGCTCAACCCGACCTCTTGCCCGCACCTCCGAGATAGTTAGGGTAGGCTTACCTAAACGAAGGATGGTCACATGAGCGGCAACCCGCGCCAGCATGATCCAGCCGATCTCGAGCATGCGCGATCTCGGGGCGACTGCCCGGAGCATCATGTCGTGCCCGCAGGGTTTCGAGGTCGTCGCGGACGGCGTACCACTGCACGATCCTGGGATCCTTCACGGCATCAGCAGCACCGGCATCATCCGCTTCCTGACCCGCCCGGACTCCGAATTGGCGTCGGTCGCCCGCCGCGCGATGCCCGGGCTGTTGTATGTCGACAGCGCCTTGGCCTCTCATCCGGACTCGGCCTTGGCCATCGTCGGGGAGCTCGACTACATCGGGGAGGTCCACGAGAACGACCGCGCGGATGAGCCGTACTTCGTCGTCGACCTCGTGCCGACGCGCGTGATGCTGCTTGGACCGAGCCAGGGCGAGCCGATGACCATGGCCCATCGTCGGGCCGAGGTCGAAGTCCCGCTCGACGACTTCCGCAGCCGCCGGCACGAACTCAACGCGGGTTACCTGCAACGAGCCGCCGAGCACGCCAACGCGTGCCACCAGGAGGACCTGCGTCGAACCGTGGCACAGAGTCTTGGTCGTCGACATCGAGGAGATCGGCGGCGTGGAGATCCATCACATCGACGATGAGTGCGCGTCCGTCGACTGGCTCGATGATTCCGGGGCAACGCGGCTGATCCTGCGCTTCGGTCGCCCCGCTCGAACTCCCGATGAGTTGGCCGGCCTGCTCATCGAGCAACTGCGTCTGATCGGCGTTGCTGCGAGTCATAGGGCGGGTTAGTGCCTGCCTGGTCCGCAGTACTGTCAGAGAGTGCCCCGTCCCGAGTTCGTTGAAGTAGCCGATCGCGTCTGGGTGGCGCGTTCACCTTGGTACGAGCTCAACATCACGCTGATCGGTGGCTCTGACGGACTGCTGGTGGTGGACACCCATGGGTCCGAGGCTGAGGGGCATCGCGTCGTCGACGACATTCGCCGACTCGGCGTCGGCGATGTGACGGCGCTGATCAACACCCACGAACACTTCGATCACACCTTCGGCAACGCCGCCTTCCGGGCGGCGTACGGCGAGATCGCGATGTACGCCCACGAGATCGCCGCCGCGAACACCATCAGTTCGGGTGAGTACTTCAAGGCGACGTACGTCGATGAGCCGGGTGACAACTATCGCGACGAGGTGCTGGCTTCCACGATCCTTCCGGCCGACCAGACCTTCTCCTCTGCGCGGGTGCTCGAACTCGGGGATCGTCAGGTCGAGTTGATCTATCCCGGCCGAGGACACAGTGGCGGCGACCTGATCGTCAAGATCCCGGATGCGGACGTGCTGCTCGCCGGCGACTTGGTCGAGGAGTCCGGGCCTCCCGTCTATGGAGTCGACAGTTGGCCGATGGAATGGCCGATCAGCCTGGACATCGTGCTGGGCCTCGCGACCGCCACGAACCGTCGTCGTTCCGGGCCATGGTGCTCTCGTGGACCGTGACTTCGTCGAGGACCAACGCAACCAGATCGGCATCGTGGCCGAGACGATCCGCGACCTCGCCCTTCGTGGCATCCCCCTTGCTGGCGCCGTCGACGCGGCCGAATGGCCCTTCCCCCGCGACGACCTCGCCAACGCCGTACGCCGTGGCTACGAGCACCTCCCCAACAGCCAGAAGCGCCTGCCCCTCATCTAAAGCGCCGTGGCGGGAGCGCTAGACACCTCGTCCGGCGAATTTGAGGTGTTAATCACTCCCGCCAGAGGCGGAACGGGCGGCGCGGCGCGAGCGCATGGTTCGACCACCGCCCACCTAGCCTTGAATCGTGACTTTGCACGATTCTCGGGGGAACGACGACCGATACGCGAGTGATCCGCTCGCTGGCGACTGGAGACGGCCGCCGAACGGCCGTGCCGTCGAAGTCGCGGCAGCCATCGGGATGGTCGTCGAAGAGGTCGAGACCGATTGGTGCGGCGAGATCGTGCTGATCGATCGCGATCTCCACACTCTGACACTCGAGGATCGCCGCAACCGACGTCGCTCCTTCCCGCTCGGCCCGGGCTTCCTGCTTGAGGGCAAGACCGGTCATCCTGACCCCTCCGATCACCCGAACGGCGCAGGTTCCCAAGGCACGAACCGCATCGGGCTCCGTCGCCGTGCATGGCGCGGAAGCACGTGTGGCAAGGGCAAGCAGGATCTTCGTGGAGGGTCGACACGACGCCGAGTTGGTCGAGAAGGTCTGGGGCGATGATCTGCGACTCGAGGGCGTAGTCGTGGAATACCTCGGCGGCATCGACGACCTCGCCGGACACCTTCGCGACTTCGGGCCGCAGGAGGGCCGCCGGGTCGGCGTACTCGTTGATCACCTCGTGCCCGGCTCCAAGGAGCAGCGCATCGCGGCCGAGATCGGCCGCTCGACCATCGGCAAGCACGTCCTCGTCGTCGGGCATCCGTTCGTCGACATCTGGGCAGCGGTCAAACCCGAACGCCTCGGCATCGACCGTTGGCCCGACATCCCCCGGGACGAGGACTGGAAGAAGGGCACCTGCATGCGACTCGGCTGGCCGGCCGAGACCCAGACCGATACCGCTCGCGCTTGGCAGGTGATCCTGGGTCGGGTGGATTCGTACGCCGACCTCGACCCCGCACTGTTGGGTCGCGTCGAGGAACTCATCGACTTCGTGACCGAAGCTAGGGCAGCAGGTCGCGCACCACAGCGTCGGCGAGAAGCCGTCCCTGACGCGTCAACACCAACCGTTCGCCGACGGCCGTGACGAGATTCTGATCGACCAGGGCTGGCACCGCGTCGAGTCCCTTGTGGTCCAACGCCACCGCCGGCAGCCCGTTGCGAAGTCGCACCTCCAACATCACGCGCTCCATCCGCCGACTCTCTCGGTTGAGGACCTCCCGCGCCGCGGCGGGGCTGACGCCCTCACTCATGCGGGCGGCGTACGCCGTGGGGTGGCGCACGTTCCACCAGCGGACTCCACCGGCGTGCGAATGGGCGCCGGCGCCGATGCCCCACCAGTTGCCGCCCGTCCAATAGAGCATGTTGTGCCGCGACCGACTGTTGACGGTGCGCGCCCAGTTCGAGATCTCGTACCACTCGAAACCCTCGAGCGCGAGACGCTCGTCCGCCAGCAGGTATTTGTCGGCCTGATCGTCGTCATCCGGCCGCGGCAACTCGCCCGACCTGACCTTGCGGTAGAGCGCCGTACCCCGCTCGACGATCAATGCGTACGCCGAGATGTGGTCAGGTCGACAGGCGAGGGCTGCTTCGAGGCTGATCCGCCAATCGGTCAGCGTCTCCCCCGGTGTGCCGTAGATGAGATCGAGGCTGACCTGATCGAACCCAGCTGATCGAGCCCACGACACGACCGCGGGAATGCGGAGCGGATCGTGGGTGCGGTCCAGGGTGGCCAGCACCCGATCCACCGCCGACTGCATGCCGAACGAGATCCGATTGATGCCGGCCAGCCGAAGTTCTTCGAGATCCCAGGAGGCGACGCTGTCGGGATTCGCCTCGGTGGTGATCTCCGCATCGTCAGCCAGGCCGAACTCCGCCGAGATTGCCGCCACGATCGCGCTCAGATGCGCGGTGTGCAAGAGGGTCGGCGTACCCCCGCCAAAGAACACGGTCTGCACGACCGGCGCCTCGTCGCCCAGCACCCGGCGGGCCATCCGGATCTCGTTCACGGCCGCTTCGACGTAGGTCGCCCGCGCGGCGCCGTTCGCCTGGCCGAGTTCGCTCGGGGTGTAGGTGTTGAAGTCGCAGTAGCCACATCGCGCGGCACAGAACGGGACGTGCACGTATATCCCGAGGGGTCGAGATCCGAGACCTGCACGGACGCGCTCGGGTAGCGCGCCATCCGTTGGTGCGGGCTCGCCTGGTGGGAGGGCAGACGGCACCCCTCAATCAAACCACTGGTAGGGGCCATCGGGCCCGTTGACGCGGCGCGCAGGCGCGCCAGTTGGGCGCCGACGCGCGCGTCAGGGCTAGACGGGGACGTTCAACGTGGCCACGTAACCCTCAGCGACCGACCCGGTGACCTTCGCCATCTGCAGCGAATAACCGTCCGAGAAGATGCCGTCACTGTCGAGGGATACGTCGGCCAGGCTGCTGATGCTCGCTTCGTAGCCGCTCTCGGCGTACACCGTCTCGCAGATGTCCTGCGGAAGAGCCAACTGCGACGTCCGCAACTTGTTCGACGCACTGGTCGCCTTGTCGAGTGACTCGTAGATCTCGAAGTGCGCATGCGGCCAACGGCCCGGGTAGCAGGCCGGGAAGATGCTGGTGAACTCGATATTCCCGTCGGCGTCCGCAACTTGTACGCCGCGGAGATAGTTCTCGTCGGCCGCCGCATCGGAGTACAGCGAGTAGTTGCCTTCGCGGTCACAGTGCCAGAGGTACACGGCCGCCCCCGGCATGGCCGTGACGGAGTCACCAGTCAGGTCATAGACCTTGAGTTGGATCGTGAGTGGCACACCCTCGGCCACACCGCTGGCGCTCCCGAAGCTCGACGTGATGTCGCTGCGCACGACGCCCGACTCGGTCAGCACGTTCGGCCCGTTGGTGCCGTCACCCGGGAAAGGACCGGCAGTCTCTTCGGGGATCTCACCGTCCGCAACGTCGACACCCGAGTCGCCACCAATCGCCCCGCCCGGTCCGCCGTCCGGCGGGGCGCCATCCGGTCGACCAGTTGACGCCGCCGACGACGCGCTCCCTGCGGAGGTGGTGGTGTCCGACGAGCACGCCGCCAGCGTCCCCGCGACCCCGACCAGACCGACTCCGCCCAGCACACTGAGCATCCCGCGACGCCCCAGTGCCACTTCTCTACGGCCCGTGCGCGCGATCTTGGGCAGGTCGTGCTGGAGGCCCAGATCGTGATCCTCCTGCTCGTCCTGCCCGACGTGGCTGTGATCGTGACTCATCGAACTCCCTCAAGATTGAAGGCGGGCAACCCGCTTGATTTCAGCTATCTCAACAGGGACGTCTGTGCACTCGCTGTGTGCCGCCCATGAGTTGGGACAAGGCGGAGCAAGACGATTCAGTCAGCGATCAGGCGTAGAGAGCGTCGATCTTGGCCTTGTGCGTTTCCTCGACGACGTTGCGTTTGACCTTGAGGGACGGCGTCAATTCACCTGACTCGATGCTCAGATCCTCGGGGAGCACTACCCACTTCTTGATGGTCTCCCAACGATTCAGTCCGGCGTTGAGCTCGTCGACGTACGCCGCCCACCATGCTCTGCACCTGCGTCGAACCAACGATCTCGGCGTACGACGCGTCCTCCATGCCGTTGGACTTCGCCCACGGAATGATCGCGTCGGGATCGAGAGTGATCAACGCGACGCAGTAGTTGCGCTGGTCGCCGAACACGACGAACTGGCTGGCGTAGGGGCAGACCGACTTGAACTTCGCTTCGATAGCCGGGGGAGCGATGTACTTGCCGCCAGAAGTCTTGAACAGTTCCTTCATCCGACCGGTGATGGTGAGGAAGCCGTCCTCATCGAGGCTTCCCCGATCACCCGTGCGCAGCCAGCCGCCCTTGGAGAACGCACGGGACGTCTCGAGCGGAAGGTTGTGATAGCCGTCCATCACGCCCGGGCCGCGGACCAGGACCTCGTCGCCCTTGCCGATCATCACTTCGGTGCCTGGGAGCGGAGGACCAACAGTGCCGATCTTGTTCTGGTCAGGATGATTGACGAACGAACCAGCAGCGGTCTCGGTCAGGCCGTAGCCCTCGAGAATGATCACCCCGGTCGCGTGGAACCACTCGGAGATCTCCTGGTTCATCGCTGCGGCACCGGACACGAAGAAGCGCAGACGGCCACCGAAACGATTGCGGATCTGGGAGTAGATCAACTTGTCGAAGAAGCCGTACTGCACCTGCAACAGCGTCGGGACGCGCTTGTAGTTGCGCCGATACCCGCTGACCTTGGCACCTACCGTCATGGCCCGATTGAAGATGGCCGACTTCGCGCCACCTTCGGCCGCAGCCATGGTCACGATCCGGGCGTACGCCTTCTCGAAGATCCGCGGTGCCGCCCCCATGAAGGTCGGCTTGACGATCGCGAGATTGTCGACGATTCGGTCCACTCGACCATCGACTGCAGTCGGGAAGCCACAGGAGATCTGGGCCGAGATCAGCACCTTGCCGAAGGAGTGAGCCAACGGGAGCCAAAGGAATTGCAGGTCGTCCTCATCGAGGAAGCCGAGAGCCTTGACCGCCTCGCCCTCGTAGACCCAGGCGCGATGGGTGAGGCGCACGCCCTTCGGGCGACCCGTCGTACCAGACGTGTAGATCAGCGTGGCCAATTGCTCAGCCGGAATGCTGTCCGCAATTTCCTGCATGGCGTCAGGATGGTCCGCCAGGTATGCCCGGCCCCGTTCCTTCAACTCGTCGAGCGTGATGACCCAATTAAATTCACCACTGGCCCACTCGGCGCCGCTGCCGAACGTCACGACGGTGCCGATGTTCGGCAACTCCGCTCGATGCGCGACCAATTTGCCCAACTGCTCGTCGTCCTCGACGAAAACGACCCGACACTCGGCGTCGCCCAGGATGAAGGCGACGTCCTCGGCCATCTGGGAGGGATACACCGTGGTGGTGGCCGCGCCAGCACACATCACGCCGAGGTCAGCGACGATCCAGTCGTAGCTCGTCCCGGCCGCGATCCCGACCCGCTGCTCCGACTCGATGCCCAGGGCCAACAATCCGGCGGCGGTCTGGGCGACCTGGTCACCGGTTTCCTGCCAGGTGACCGACTCCCAGGGCAGGTCGTCATCGATGGGGTAGCTGAACGCCTCTCGATCCGGCGTCTTGACCACGCGCTCCCAGAACTGTTGGGCCACGTTGGCCGGCATCGTCTCGAGAAAGGAGGTGTCGAACTCTTTGGCCATGGCTTACCGTAACGCGGCTTCCACGTCCGGGAGTGCCGACTTGTTCGTCGTATTGGCCAAGAAGTACGTCGTGACCGTGATGCCGTGCGCCGGACGGTGCTCCACAACGAGTTCGTCGCCCGCCTGGAGGACGCCTTCCTCGAGCACCCTGAGATAGGGACCCGGGCGTCCGTCGGCGGTGAATCGCTTGACCCATGCCCTCGTGTCGTACCCGGACTGGCCCATCCAGTTCTTGAAGTCGTTGCACGGGATCCGGACGTCGGCGATCTCGAACAACACGGACCCGATGCGCCACCGCTCCCCCATCAACGCCTCATTCACGTCGATCCCGCTGGTCGTGAGGTTCTCGCCGAACTGTCCGTCACGGATCGGCACCCCGAGGATCTCGGCCCAGCGATCGAGGTCCTCGCGCGCAAACGCATAGACCGCCTGGTCGATCCCCCCGTGGTGCTTGGTATCGCTTACCTGGTCGCCCTCCACACCCAAGGTGTGCACGCCGACCGGGCCGGTGAGCGAGGTCTTGTCGATCGACGTACGCCCGATACCCGACCACTCGGCGTCCCTCGGCAGACCAACATTGACGGAGCGCAGAAGAGCCATGCTCCTATCTTCTCCTAGAGTGGGCGTGTGCTTGAAGCGCTGGCTGTGTTGCTCGTGCTCACAGCCTTCTTCGCCTGGGTCAACGAACGCACTCTTCAACTGCCGGCCACGGTCGGTGTCGCACTGGCCGGTGCCACGGCATCCTTGCTCCTCATCGCGCTCGACGCACTCGGCGTGGCTGGCATTCGTGGCTCTGCCGAGCGACTCGTGGAGGAACTGAACTTCTCCGAGTTCGTGCTCGGCGGGATCTTGAGCGCCCTGCTCTTTGCGGGGGCGCTGAGCCTCGACACTCGCCAGGTGTTGAAGCAGCGCACCAGCATCTTGACGTTGGCGTTCGGCAGCACGCTCATCAGTACAGCGTTGATCGGGAGCGCGGCGTACGGCGTGTTTCGACTGATCGGAATCGAGGAACCCCTGATCTGGGCCTTCCTGTTCGGAGCCCTGATCAGCCCCACGGACCCGGTGGCGGTCCTGGATCTGCTGAAGCGGGCAAAGGTTCCCAAGCGGATCGAGACGCTTATCGCCGGGGAGAGCCTGTTCAACGACGGCATCGGAATCGTCGTGTTCCTGGTGCTGGCTGCCCTTGCGGGAGTCGGGGGGCATGGTGAGGTGGACCCCACGGTCGGTGGGGCACTCCTGCTATTCGCCCAGGAAGCGGGAGGCGGTGTTCTGTTCGGGCTCGTCCTGGGCGCTATCGGCTACTACCTCACCAAGACCATCGACGCCCACGAGATCGAGGTACTGATCACGTTGGCTCTGGTCGTCGGGGGCTACGCCGCAGCGTTTGCGTTGGATGTCAGCGGTCCACTCGCGATGGTGGTGGCCGGTCTGGTGATCTCGTATTACAAGGAGGAGGTGTTTGCGGAGAACACCCGCGAGCTGGCCGAGGACTTCTGGGAACTACTGGACGAACTTCTCAACGTCATCCTCTTTGCCTTCATCGGCCTCACCGTCCTTCTCGCTGAGACCGATCCGAAGGTGATCTTGGCCAGCATCTTGTTGGTGCCCATCGCACTTGCTGCGCGGTTCATCAGCGTGGCGATACCGTTCGCCTGGATCGGACGCCGGGAGGGGTACGGCCCGTGGACCACCCGATTGCTGACGTGGGCAGGGCTCCGTGGCGGCATCGCCATCGGCCTCGTGCTGAGCCTGCCGGCAGGTCCCAATCGCGACGTACTCCTGACTCCCACCTTCGTCATCGTCTTGTTCACGATCGCCGTGCAAGGCCTCACGGTGATGAAGGTCGTACGCCGCGCCGTCGAGGCCGACGAACACCGTCAGACCGAAGCGTGAAACCGATCGCGGTGCGACAGCATCACGGCACCGAGCACGGCTGCGGTCACGGAGGCCAGGAGAACGGCCGCTTTGGCGAGGTCTCGCTCCTCGCCGACCAGGGCCAGGTCTGACACCAGCAAGGACACGGTGAATCCGACCCCCGCAAGCAAGGCGACACCGATGACGTCGCGCCACGAGAGATCCTCATTGAGTTCTGCGTGGGTGAACCGAGCCGCGAGCCAGGCCCCGCTGAGGACACCGATCGGCTTCCCCACCACGAGACCGAAGAAGACACCGATGGCGACGGGTGAGGCGACCAGGTCGCCGAGGCTGCTCAGCTGCACGCCGGCGGACATCAGCGCAAAGGCCGGGACGGCGAAGTACGCCGAGACCGGCGACAACCGATGCTCGAGTGCCTCTGCCGGACTGTGTTCCTCGCCTGGATCGACGACCACTCGGGTGAGCAACCCCAGCGCGACCCCCGCGATCGTCGCGTGCACTCCACTGAGGTACAGGAACCACCACGCACCGACGGCGACCGGAATGTAGAAGAGCAGCCAGGGGACGCGTCTGTGCTGGGCAATGCCGTAGACAGCCATCAACGCCACCGAGATCAGCAGCGACACAACGTCGACGTCTTCGGTGTAGACGACGGCAATGATCACGATCACGATCAGATCGTCGACGACCGCGAGGGTCAGCAGGAACGCGCGCAGCGAGGCCGGCAGATTGGATCCGACGACCGCCAACACCGCGAGGGCGAAGGCGATGTCGGTGGCCGCCGGAATGGCCCAACCGCGTGCTTCGGGCGAACCGAGGTTGGCGGCGAGGAAGATCAGGCTGGGCACGATCACACCCGCGATGGCCGCGGCAACCGGAACCAGTGCATCGGCTGGGTTGCGCAGCGACCCGACCACGAACTCACGTTTGAGCTCAAGCCCCGCAACGAGGAAGAAGACGGCCAGGGCACCGTCCGCAGCCCAATGATGCAGATCCATCGGCCCGACGTCGATATGTCCGAACTCGTCGTACGACGAGCCGCCGGGCCAGTTGGCCCAGATCAACGCAACGGCCGCGGCCGCCAAGGCCAAGAGCCCACCCAGCGATTCACGACGGAACAGCGTCCCGAGGAACCGACTCTCGGACGCGTCCGGCTCGGGAATCAGGTGGCGGGTCTCGGCGGACAAGCGGGCTCCTCGGAGGGCCGTCGTGTTTCAGGGGCAGCTCGGGTGAGCCGCCCCTGAGGATACGGTGATCGTCATGACACGCGTCCGAGTCAGCAACTTCTCGATGTCTCTCGACGGCTACGCAGCCGGGCCCGATCAGTCGCTCGAGCGCCCGATGGGCGTGGGCGGTGAGCGGCTCCACGAATGGGCGTTCACCACTCGAACGTTCCGGGAGATGTTCGGGCAGGACGGTGGATCGAACGGAATCGATGAGGAGTTCGCGGCCAAGGGCCGCGCTGGCATCGGTGCGACGGTCATGGGTCGCAACATGTTCGGACCCGTCCGAGGCGAGTGGCCGGACTCCGGCGAGTTGAGCGATTGGACCGGGTGGTGGGGCCCCGAGCCGCCGTACGGCCATCGCGTGTTCGTCTTGACCCACCACGCCAAGCCGGACCTGGAGATGGCTGGCGGGACCACATTCCACTTCGTCACCGATGGGCTCGAGGCGGCGCTCACGCGTGCCCGCGCCGCCGCCGGTGACCTCGACGTATTGATCGGCGGGGGCACATCGACCGTGCGCCAAGGCCTATCGGCCGGGCAGATCGATGAAGCCCACGTTGCCGTCGTCCCCACCCTTCTCGGTGGTGGCGAGTCGGTGTTTGCCGGGCTGGACGTGTCAGACACCTATGCGCCTTCGCACTTCCAGGGCTCGGGCGGCGTCACCCACGTAGTCCTGACCAAGCGTTAATACTTGCCATGTTGGAAACTTATGACTAAGGTTTCCAACATGGAAAACAAACACGAGCTGGAAAGAGAACTGCGCGAGGCGGAGCGTGCCGAGGCCGCCCCGTGGACGGACTACCCGCCGACCCCGGCCTGGTTTCCACCGCTCACCGGTGTTTGGGCGGCGCTGCTCGTTCTCGCGGCGACCACCCGTGACACGCATCCGGTCCCCGCCATCATCGGCCTGATCGTTCTGATCGTCGTCGAGATGGCATTCATCAGCGGATATCGCCGCTATCGCGGCGTCATGCCTTCCTTCAAGAACCTGCCGGCCGAGTTCAAACCGGCCGTCACCCAATACGTCTTCGCGGTGATCGGGGTCTTCGGCTCCACGTGGCTCGCTTTCGAGTTGGGGGGTACACCGGGCGCCATGGTGGCGAGCTTCCTGAGCGTCACGGCTCTGCTGTGGTGGTACGAGCGGACGTACACCGCGGCTGCGGATGCCGCAAGGAAGAGACTGGCGTGAGCGCTCCGGTCCTCGCCGAACTGGATCCGGTGATCCACGCCCCCAAACGGCTGGCCGCCATGGCGCTGCTGTCGAGTTCGACGAGCGCGGACTTCAAATTCATTCGGGATCATCTCGGCATCAGCGATTCCGACCTGTCGAAGCAGATGGCCGCACTCGCCGAGGCGGGCTATGTCGCGGTGAGCAAGTCCGGCCAAGGTCGAGGTGGGGTCACCAGCTTTCGGATCACCCGGGCTGGGAACAAGGCCTACACCAGACATCGGGCCGCCCTTCGAGCGCTGCTGGCCGAGAGCTGACAGAGGACGCCACGGTCGGTCGCGCTACTTCTTGCCCGACTTCTCGCCCGGCCCGCTGGTGGAGAGGGCGGCGATGAACGCCTCCTGAGGGACCTCGACGCGGCCCACCATCTTCATCCGCTTCTTGCCCTCCTTCTGCTTCTCCAGCAGCTTGCGCTTTCGGGTGATGTCGCCGCCGTAGCACTTGGCCAGCACGTCCTTGCGAATCGCTCGGATCGTCTCGCGGGCGATGACTCGGGCACCGACTGCGGCCTGGATCGGCACCTCGAACTGCTGCCTGGGGATGAGTTCCTTGAGCTTGCTGGCCAGCATCACGCCATAGGAGTACGCCGCGTCGCGGTGCACGATGGCCGAGAAGGCGTCGACTGGATCTCCGTGCAGCAGGATGTCGACCTTGACCAGGTCCGCAGCCTGGTCACCTGAGCGTTCGTAGTCGAGAGACGCGTAGCCCTTGGTGCGCGACTTGAGAGCGTCGAAGAAGTCGAACACGATCTCGCCCATCGGCAGGGTGTAGCGCATCTCGACGCGGTCCTCGGACAGATAGTCCATGCCCTGCAGGTTCCCGCGCTTGGTCTGGCACAACTCCATGATCGTGCCGATGTATTCGGCCGGCGACAAGATGGTGGCGCGGACGACGGGTTCGCGAACTTCGGCGATCTTGCCCTCGGGATATTCGCTCGGGTTGGTCACCTCGATGACCGACCCGTCCTCCATCCGCACCTCGTAGACCACGTTGGGGGCCGTCGAGATCAGATCGAGATTGAACTCTCGCTCGAGGCGCTCTCGCACGATCTCCATGTGCAACAGGCCGAGGAAGCCGCAACGGAAGCCGAACCCGAGCGCCCCTGACGTCTCAGGCTCATATGCCAGCGCGGCGTCGTTCAACTGCAGCCGCTCGAGCGCGTCCCGCAACGACGGATAGTCGTCACCATCGATCGGATACAGGCCGGAGTAAACCATCGGGTTCGGGTGCTTGTAGCCGCTCAGCGGCTCGGTCGCGCCGTGGTGCTGGCTGGTCACGGTGTCACCGACGCGGGACTGGCGCACATCCTTCACTCCGGTGATCAGGTAGCCGACCTCGCCGACGCCCAGGTCACTGGACTTCATCGGCTCGGGGCTGATCACGCCGACCTCGAGCATCTCGTGGACGACACCGTTGGACATCATCTTGATCCGGTCTCGGTGCGAGAGCTTGCCGTCGATGACGCGCACATAGGTGACGACGCCCCGGTAGGTGTCATAAACCGAGTCGAAGATCAGCGCACGCGGAGGTGCGTCAGCGTTGCCTATCGGAGCCGGGGTCTGCTTGACGATCTCGTTGAGCAGCGCCGCGACGCCGAGGCCGGTCTTGGCGGAGGTCCGCAGCACATCGGACGGGTCACAGCCGATGATCCCCGCCAACTCCGCGGCGTACTTCTCCGGATTGGCGGAGGGCAGGTCGATCTTGTTCAGGACCGGAATGATGTGGAGATCGGCGCCCAGCGCCAGATACAGGTTCGCCAGGGTCTGCGCCTCGATCCCCTGTGCCGCGTCAACGAGCAACACTGCCGCCTCGCACGCCTCGAGCGAGCGGGATACCTCATAGGTGAAGTCCACGTGTCCGGGTGTGTCGATCATGTTGAGCACGTAGTCGCCCGGCTCGGCGCCCTGCTCGTTGTCGGCGGGCACGGTCCACGGCAACCGCACCGCTTGGCTTTTGATCGTGATCCCACGCTCGCGCTCGATGTCCATCCGGTCGAGGTACTGCGCCCGCGCACTCCGCTCATCGACCACACCCGTCAACTGGAGCATCCGGTCGGCCAACGTCGACTTGCCGTGATCGATGTGAGCGATGATGCAGAAGTTGCGGATGATCGCCGGATCCGTGTTGCCGGGTCGCCTCGCAGCGGCCGCGCGTGCTGTCGAGGACAGACCGGCCGCAGACTGCGAGTTAGTGGTCACGAGCAACTTTCGTGGGTGAGGCCCCGAGGCGATTGATGTCGCTCATTCTTTCACGCGCTCGGGCGCGCGGCGGCATCGCCGGATACTCGATGGTCGGACAGGATTGGGCCGTGATTGCGATTCCGCACGGCCACACGGCGCGGCGCATCGAGTGGCATTTCCTGCCACCTCACATTCGCTTCGCCGTCGAGCAGCGGTTGGGGTCCGCCGTGGTTGACGTCGTCAGTCAGGGTGGCGGCTTCACCCCCGGGTTCGCCTCGGTCCTCACCGGTCTCGATGGACGACGTGCGTTCGTCAAGGCCGCGTCGTGCGTGGCACAACGCATCTTCGCGGAGTCATACCGCGAGGAGGCCCGCAAGTTGGCCGTCCTGCCAGCGGCCGTTGCCGCTCCGCGGTTGCTCTGGACGATCGAGGAGGACTGGATCGTCCTCGGCATCGAGTACGTCGAGGCCGAATTGCCCGCAAGACCGTGGACCGAACACCAATTGGGATTGAGTCTCGATGCCGTCGAGGCAATGGGAACAACCTTGACTCCGGCACCCCCCGAACTAGACCTCGGCACCGCCTTGGACGAGCTAGCCGACTTCGTCGGCTGTTGGAGCCACGTCGGAGCGACCACCCCCGATCTGCCGCATTGGCAGGAGGCCGCCGCACTGGCGGGACGCCTGGCCGAGGCGGTGCCGGGGAACACCGTGGTCCATGCCGACATCCGCGAAGACAATCTCCTGATCGATGCGACCGATCAGGTGTGGATCTGCGATTGGAACTGGCCCTTCAGAGGGGCGCAGTGGCTGGACCTCGTCATGTTGCTCATCCAGGCCTACGGTGACGGGATCGACGCCGAGGCCATCGTGGCCGAGCGAGCGGCAACCCGAGACGTACCTCCAGAACACATCGACATCCTCCTGGCCCTGTTGACCGGGTACTACTTCAAGCACGGCGACCAGCCAGCACCCACCAGTTCCCCCTGGGTGAGGGCACATCAGAGTTGGATGGGCGAGGCTGCATGGGGTTGGCTCTGCGAGCGGCGCGGCTGGGCGTAGGCCGAAGCGATTTGGCCGAAGCGATTTGGCCGAAGCGATTTGGGCCGTCACCCGGGCCGCTGGTAGCGTTAGCCCTTGCGGTTAATCGACTCCTGTCGACCGCACATCGACTTAAATCACGCACACATCCTCGAACACGAAGGTCCTTCTCAGTGGCGAACATTAAGAGCCAGATCAAGCGCAACAAGCAGAACGAAAAGCGTCACGAGCGCAACAAGGCCGTCAAGAGCGACCTCAAGACCGCCGTACGCAAGTTCCGCGAAGCGGTTGCTGGTGGCGACAAGGACTCCGCACTGACCCTCGGCCGCGATGCGTCCCGCAAGTTGGACAAGGCTGCCTCCAAGGGCGTTATCCACAAGAACCAGGCCGCCAATCGCAAGTCCTCGATCGCCAAGGTCTCCGAGGCTCTTTAGGCCGTTCGCAGGCCCGTGATCGTCAGCACCAGCCTTTCCAGCGTGTACGCCGCGTCGCTGGCGGCGCCTTTGATGTCCGCGTCGGCGCGAGCAATCGCCCGAATGGCCTCACCGACCGACGTTTCATCCCACCCTCGCGACTGATCACGGATCGTTCGCAACTTCCACGGTGGCACGCCCACTTCACGCGCGAGATCTGCTTCGCGCATCGACCTCGGAGCGCCCTGGTAGCGGGCGATTCCTCGGGCACTCCCGGCGCATGCGGAGGTCACCAACACCGGCGGAGTGCCGCCTTCGAGAGCCCATCGGAGTTCCTCCAGCGCCACGGATCGTCGACCGAAGAAGGCCGCGTCCGCGACCGCGAAGGACTTCGCCTCTGCGCGTCCACCGAAGTATCGCTTGACCTTGTCAACGGTCAGCGTCTCATCGGGAAAGTCGTTGGTGAGCTGATGGGCGGCTGCAGACAGTGAACGCAAGTCCTGGCCCACGGCCTGGACCAAGAATCCGGCAGCATCCTGTTCGATCGAGCCACCCAACTGCCTTACCTCAGCCGCGACGAAGCCCGGGAACTCCGAGGCACGGAGCTCAGCGGACTTGGCCTCGGTGACGGTATCGAGCTTGCGCAACTTGTTCAGGGTGCCGCTTCCGCGAACCCCACCGGTGTGGACCAGCACGATGGCAACATCGTCGACAGGGTCGGCAGCGTAGGTGAGCAAGCCTTCGACGGACTCCTCGGGGAGATTCTCGATCGCCCTGACAACCACGCATCGGGTGCTGGAGAACAGGGACGGCGCGGACAGTTCGCCCAGCGTTGCCAATGACAGTTGGGATCCCTCGGTCTCGGAGAACTCCGCTTCCGGATCGTGCCGACTGACGGCCGCCCGGACGAGTTGCACGGTGCGCTCCCCCAGGAATTCCTCCTTGCCGGTGACGAGCGTGACGCGGCCCAGGACATCGGACGCGCGAGGGCCAGCCATGCTCCAAGCCTGCCACACCGGACGGACAGTCCGACCGGCCGTGCTCCTCCGCCGAGTGGCCGCGTGGGCAGGCGGCTAACTCGGCGAGAAGTCGTGCGTATGAACGGCGAGTTCGCCGGACTCAATGACCACAGCCAGGTCGCCGGATTCGTCGGTCCGCCACACCTCGATGCCCGCCCCTTTCAGCGCTGTCAGCGTCTCCGGTGCGGGGTGACCGTAGTCATTGTCGGCTCCGGACGACACCAGGGCCACCCCTGCGCCCAGGCCAGTCAGGAACCCGAAGTCCTGGAATCGGCTGCCGTGGTGGGGCACCTTGAGCACATCGACCTGCTGATCGACCAACACTCGGGCAAGACCCGCTTGAGCGGCCGGTTCTACGTCTCCGGTCAGCAGTAGACGCACGCCGTCTAGCTCCGCCAGCAGGACCACACTGGCATTGTTCGGACCGCTGCCTCCGTCCTCGGAGGCCATCGTGGCGCCGGCCGGCCAGATCGCCTCAAGCCTCAGCGCTCCCACCCGCTGGGTCCGTCCCAGAGGAGCCAAGCCGACTTGAGCCGCCTGCCTGCTCGGCCAATCCCGTCACTGCCGCAACTCGATCGTGAGGAACCATCAGCGAGGTCGTCTCGATGAGACCGACCGCACGTCCCCGGAACACCCCAGCCAGACCATCGACGTGGTCGGCATGGAAGTGGCTCAGGATGACCAGCGGTACTCGGTCGACGCGCAGCCGATCAAGACAGCGGTCCATCAGGTCCGGATCGGGCCCGGCATCGACGACCACCGCGGCACCGCTACCGGCGTTGAGCACCAGTCCATCACCCTGACCGATATCGCAGACGACCATGAGCCACCCGGGCGGCGGCCACCCCGGGATCGGCAATCGGACGAGGACGATGACGACCACTGCGGCGACCGCGGCCAAGGTAGGCAGCCGCCGGCGCAAGAGGTACGGCGCGATCCCGGCCGCCAGCCAAACACAGGGTCGTGAGCGTGACCAATCCCCACGGACCTGACGCCCACGCGATGCTCGGCGTCGGTAGGTCTGCCCCCCGTCGGGCGATCAGCACGATCCAGCCAGCGCACCAGGCCGCCAGGGTGCCCGCGATCCGGCCCAACGGCGACCAGACCAGCCCCAGGAATCCACCGACCAGCCCCAGGACGGTGGCTGGTCCGACTGCGGGGGCGGCCAGCAGATTGGCGACGACCGCGACCAGACTCACCTGACCCGATATCGAGGCCACGAGCGGCGTGCATGCAAGTTGCGCGGCCGCAGGCACCGCAAGCGACTCGGCCAGCCATCGCGGCATCCACACGGCCAGAGCGTCTCGCCAGACCGGAGCGAGGAAGACGATGCCCGCGGTAGCCAGCACGGAAAGCCCAAAGCCGGCTGAGGCGGCTAGGTCCGGACTGACGAGGAGCACGACGAGGGCGGCAACGCCCAAGGCTCGGCCACCCCGTTGTCGTCCGTTGATGCCCATCCCGATCAAGCCGACCGTGCCCATAGCAGCTGCCCGCACGACACTGGGCTCGAACCTGGCCAACAGGATGAACCCAACAATGCCGAATGCTCCGACCGCATAGAGTCCTCGTCCGCGAACGCCGCACCATCGGGCGGCGAGGAGGAGGAAGCCCACCAGCAGCGTGAGGTTCGTTCCGGACACCGCCAACAGGTGGGTCAACCCCGTGCTCTGGAACGCGGCCGACAGTGAATCGTCGATGCCCACGTCGTCACCGACGACCAGGGCCGGCACCAGCGCACGCTGGTCCGGTGGACGATGGGCCACGGACTCCCGGAGGCCCGCGCGCACCCGATCGGCTGCACGCCACCAGATTCGCGGCTCGGCGCGGATGTCAGGGCTGCCGCGCGCGTGCACGACCGCGGAGAGATCGTCTCCCTCCGCGACGCTCAACTGACCCGAGAACCGGACCCTGGCTCCCAGGCGAACACTCGACCAGGACGGATCCGCGATGACCAAGACCGGAGACGAGACGACGTAGGTGTGCCCTCGACCTGTCACCTCTCGCGCGCTGAGACGCACGGTCACGAATTCGGCGTACCGACCTGCTGATGTCTTCGGATCTGATGTGACGACGCCCTCGATGTACCCGAACGCCCGTTGCGCGGGCGAGGTCCGCAACGGGCGAGACCTCGCGGGAGTCGTGCCGCACCACGGCCACCCATCCGACCGCCACGAACACCAGTGCGCAGGCCACGCGCGCTGATCCGTGCCTTCCGATGCGTAACCACGTCATGGCCGCCACCCCGACGCACAGCACCGAGACCGCGCACACCATCCCCACCACACCGAGGTAGATGCCGCAGAGACCTCCCAACCAGCCGGCAGCACCGATCACGGGCATTCTGAGGTCGAGCGGTTCTCGCTCCGACTTCGTGCCGGTTTCAGACCCGACCTCACGCGGCGTCAGTGAGTGCTCGGGGAGCACCTCAAACCGTGATGTGAGGGGCGAGTTGTGCCAGCGTGGCCTCGCCGATGCCCTGGACGTCGAGCAGTTCCTCAATGGCGCCGAAGCCGTTGTGCTCCGTGCGCCAAGCCATGATCGCCTGCGCCGTCACCGGTCCGACGCCGGGCAAGGTCTCCAGTTCGGGTTGGCCGGCGATATTGATGTTGACCATGGTCCCCGAGTCGGAGTTCGATGGGGCGGCCGCGGCGGCCCCCACGCCGGTCGGTTGCGGCAATCCCACCAGGATCTGTTCCCCGTCAACGACCGGGCGGGCGAGGTTCAGCGCACCCAGGTCGACACCTGGCCGGGCTCCCCCTGCCGCCTTGAGGGCGTCGACCACACGCGCACCGGGCTCGAGAACGGCGATCCCGGGCCGGCGTACTTTCCCCGAAACGTCCACGACGAGTTCGGTAGGTTCCTCCGGCGTGGACGAGTCCGGTGCGACGTCCAGCAGCGGTGACTCCGTGGGAAGACTCTGTGCCGATAGGCTCTGGGCCACTAGATCACCCGTCGCCACCTCCTGCGGCCTGGAGCGAACCGCCCACCACGCGGTCAGCCCGAGGCCGACCGCGACGATCACCGCCAACACAGCCACCTGCGCCGGACCCAACGCCCAGCGATGTCGCACAGCCTCAGGCAGCGCACTCGATAGAGATGGTCCGCGCCGACGCGCGGCATGGCGTCCCGGGAATCCTGGGCCGATCGTTGGCGGCTGAATGTCGAGCTCGCCGACGGGCTCGGTTGAAACCGCGACCGTTTCCCAGGGCCGAAACGCCGCTGCTAGCTCTGGATCCGCGGGCCGCCACGGCTCTGGCTCGGGCGCTTCGCGAGCGGGTTCGGCGCGGACGCTCGCAAGCTCGGCGCTGAGCAACGCCAAGCGACGCGAGATGGCCTCTTGTTGCTGCGGGGTCTGCCGACGCGATCGCATGGGAATGACCCTAGGAAGCGATGACCGTTATCGAAAGAACCGATTTGCCATCTGTGGATAACTCAGGGCCACGCCAGCCTGTGCGCTCACACCTCTCGCCATGGCGCGACGCACACGGCGACCATTCCCGGTCCCACATGGGCTCCGAGGGCGGCACCGACCTCTCCGCACAGCACCTCGCGACCCGACAAATTGGCTGCGAGCCTGGTCCCCAATTGCTCCGCCAGCTCGTCCGCTGCGGACTGGTTGGCAAGATGGGCGACCCCGATGTCGACCTGCCCGTCCCGTGCGGCCTCCCCGGCGAGATCGGCCAGCCTGCTCAGAGCCCGGGACGACGTACGCACGCGCTCGAGGCTCGCCACTTCGCCGTCGCGAATCCAGAGGATCGGCTTCACCGAAAGAGCTCCGCCAACGATGGCGGCTGCGGCTCCGATCCGGCCGCCCCTGCGGAGATATTCAAGGGTGTCAACGTAGAAGAGCGACTTCGTCGACACCGCTCGTTTCTCGGCCGCCTTCGCTATCTCCGCGCCGCCCAACCCCGAGTTACGCAATCCTGTCGCGGTCAGCACTGCGAATCCGGTCGCTATTCCGACCTGACGGCTGTCCACCGCGAACACCGGGATCGAGGCTTCTCGCGCAGCCATCCCAGCCGACTCCAACGTGCCGCTCATCTTCGACGACAGGTGGATCGAGACGAGCTCCGTCGCACCGGCGGCCGCAGCCGCGTCGTACGCCTCCAGGAACGCAGCCGGCGTAGGTCGCGACGTACTGACTGACTTTCGTGCCCGCAGCGCGTCGGCGACGAGTTCCGGGGTCGCTCCCCCTGCGCCCTCTTGGAGGATTTCCTCACCCACGATGACGTGAAGAGGCACGACGGTGATGTCGTGCTTGGCAGCGAGTTCAGGTGAAATGCCCGCGGTCGAATCGGTCACGATCGCGACGGGGGGCATGGGTCGAGATTAGCGCCCTCTCCGCCAGTAACCTTGCCCCACGGGTGTCAACTCCCAACATCAACATCCGCGAGGGTTCGGCAATTGTCTGACCGATACTGTCCACACGAAATCGTGACCGATCCGCAGGCCTTCGGTCTGGTCGCCTACGCCGAAGACTCGCCGTTCGGACGACAGGCGGGGTTCAAGACCGTGCAGCCGACCGCTGAGACGGTCTGCCTGCTACTTCACGGGGTCGGTGGGAGTCGTGTCTCCTGGACGCCGCTGCTGACCGAACTGAATGCCCAGAACGGTCGCCTCCCAGATCTGATCATCCCGGACCTGCCCGGCTTCGGAGAGTCCAGGAATGTGACCTCGCGCCTGGATGCCGCGACGGTTGGGGAATATCTGATGGACCTGGTGGCCCGGCATGGCTGGACGAGGGTGCACCTGATCGGGCACTCGATGGGGGGCTTCCTGGGCCTTGACATGGCCAGCCAGGACTCCGAACGACGGCCGCTCGAGCCTTGTCCGTCTGTCGATCATCTCGGGCGCCTACTTCGGTGTCATTGACGTCGTCAACAAACCCGTTCACTCGGTGAGGACCAACCCCGACATTGCGGCGGTCTACGCCTCAATGAAACTGTTGGCCGCGCTTGGCCCGGTCGGCACCAGCCTGATGAACAGCGTCTCGGCGAGTCGGCTGGCCGACCCGCTGCTTTCGCGACTGATCGCGTCCCCGAAGCAACTACTACCCGGCGTACGTCGAGACATCCTGACCAACCTGCGGCCGAAGTCGTTCAATCTCGCGGCGCGAAATGGTGTCGGCTACGACGCGGACGAGCAGTGGCGACGCGTGTCCGTGCCGACGCTAGGCATCTTCGGCGCCGCCGATCATCTGGTGCCGCCCGCGGACGCCGCGCGCCTGGCGCGACTCCTGCCAGAGGCGCGGATCGAGATCCTTCCGGGAGTCGGGCACTTCGCGCTCGTGGAAAGGCCCGGTGCGGTGGCGCGGCACCTCGCTCTGCCGGCGGGCCAGGCGTAGCAACCATGGGAAACCTTGCCGGAATTATTTGAACTTTCAACTTGTTCACTTCGCGTGACTACTTCAATCCTCGACTCCCCGTCCACCCGATTCGATTCCGCGACAGCCGACGACAGCCGACTCACGGAGTTGCTTCGCGATCGCTGGAGTCCTCGAAGCTTTGATCCCGATCACGTGATCTCGGACGGCGATCTGTTGACCTTGCTCCAGGCCGCACAGTGGGCTCCGAGTGCCGGCAACTCTCAACCCTGGTCGTTCATCGTGGCTCGCCGCGGCGACTACGCGCACACCCTCCTGGTCGACCAATTGGCTCGGGGCAATGCCGGTTGGGCACCGCAGGCGAGTGCCATCCTGCTCGCGATCACGCAGGTGAGCACCGGCCTAGCAGAGGACGCACCAGACTTCTCGGACTACGCGGAGTACGACCTCGGACAGGCCGCGGCACACGTGACGATTCAGGCGCGGGCACTGGGCCTCGAGACCCGCCAGTTCGCCGGCTTTGATCACGAAGGCGTTGCTACCGCCTTCAATGTCCCAGCGAACTTCAAGGTCATGGTCGGCATCGCTGTTGGTGTCCACCAACCGCTGTCTGATGCCGAACAGAGTGCCCGCGAGGCACGTCCCCGAGTACGCAAGAATGTGGGTGACTTTGCCTTTTCGGACACGTGGGAGCGCAGTTGGCTCTAGGAATCAACGCGCTGGCGGCTAGCGCCACGCTGCACTGCCTGACGGGTTGTGCGGTCGGGGAGATCCTGGGTCTGATGATCGGGACGGCGGCGGGATTCTCGAACGGGTGGACGATCGCCTTGTCGGTATCCCTTGCGTTCTTCTTCGGGTTCGCGCTCTCCGCCCTGCCGCTGCTGGGTGCCGGAGTTTCGCTGGGGGCGGCTCTGCGGATCGTCTTCGCGGCCGATGCGCTGTCGATTGCCGTCATGGAGCTGGTCGACAACGCGGTGATGGCGCTGATTCCTGGGGCCATGGGTGCCGGACTGGTCAACCCGATCTTCTGGTTGAGTCTCATGCTCGCGCTGGCCGTGGCGTACGCCGCCGCGTATCCCGTCAATCGTTACCTACTCGCTCGCGGCAAGGGTCACGCATTGACCCATGAGTACCACGCCGGGCACGACGCGCACTCCGAGCACTCCGAGCACCCGTCAAGGCGAGGATTCAGCATCAACGCCGTCACACTCGCGGTCGCCTTGGGCGCCTTCATGATCGGCGGGCTCGTCGTATCGATCGCGGACAGTCTCGAGCGCATGTAGAACAAATCGGGTCGCGCGCCAGTCTGAACGGCCCCTACTCTCGTGCGATGGGCGATCGCTGGTCAGGACAACTTCCGCCTGATGAGGCGTATTCGAGGGTCACGCGCGACCTTGCGGAGGTCACGGCTGGGTTTCGATCGTTCGTGGACACGCTCCCGGCACGCCTCGAGGCCGAGTTTGAGTGTGCGGCCCGGCCCGTCACACCCACAGAACTCCAGCGGTTGGCCGACGTGCGCTCGACGCTCGGCATCAGCGAGGCATGGGCCGTCGAGCCGGCCTCGAAGGACAGCGCGACGGTTCTTCTCAGTAGCCACACCTATGAGGGCGGAACGATGGCGGTGCTCGCCTTCGGCAGAGCCATGGCCGACGTGATTCCGGTGTGCTTCTGCGATGCGTGCGATGAGGACTCTGAATCCCTGATCGAGATGGCCAACAGACTCGTCAATGCAGCGACAGGAGGCTGTCGCGAATTTCGTCGGCCCTATGTGAATCAGCACGACGACGTACTCCACGACGGGCCTTGGCAAGAGCTTGGCTATAGCTCGCTGGACGGCAGCGATATGAGTTGTGCCGCCGGAGCGAGCATTCGCGGTGCCGCCTTTTCGCAACTCTGGCAACCCTGGGCCAGCCGCGATTTGGATGCCGTTGTAATCTGAATTACATGATTACAAACGAAGAGATCGCGGCCTGGTTCTCCGGCCGCCTGCCCGGGGCGTGGACCGAAAGCACTGCCCCTACGATCACGATCGATCGCGAAGAGATCACCGTGATCATCAACGTCGAAGCCCCCGCCACAGCCGACGACGCAACCGACGAAGTCCGCGCCGAAGCCGCCGCCGGGCGAATCTCCGCCTGGCGCGAGGACACCCGGGAGTCCCGGATCGCGATCGCCAGCGAAGCCCAGCGCCGCTTCGAGCGCAAGGTGTCGTGGGGTGCCGCCATCGGTGACACCAGGGCCTTGTTCACTCACGTGTCGCTGCCGGTGATGACGCGCCTGCGCCAACCGCAACGTCAGGTGCTCGACACGCTCGTCGAGGCCGGCGTCGCCCGCTCGCGCGCCGATGCCCTTGCAGTGGTGCGTCCGCCTGGTCGGCCAGCACACCGAGGACTGGCTGGCCGAGTTGCGTTCAGCGATGGAGAACGTCGCCGTCGTACGCGACCAAGGCCCCACCGCCTGAGCTGCAGGGTGCGGTCGTTTCATCATGGTATGTAGCAGAGACCTACACTGCCCATGTGCACGATGAACTCATCGTGCTCAGCGCAGTTTCGACCGACATACCTTGATGAAACTGACGGAAGGCGCCAGCCGCTAGTCGGCGACGATGTTGACCAACTTGGGTGCGCGGACGATGACCCGGCGGACGGTCAGTCCCTCCAGGGAACGCTGAACCGTCTCGTCGGCCATCGCGGCGGCCTCCAGGTCGGCCTCGGTGATGTCGGGCGAGACCTCCAGGCGGGCACGGACCTTGCCCTGAATCTGTACGACGGCCGTCACGGCGTCCTCGACCAAGAAGTGCCGGATCGACGACGGGCCAGCCGCCATCGCGCGACCGTGGGCTGGTGACCCAACCGCTCCCACATGTCCTCGGCGGTGTACGGCGCCACCAGCGACAGCAGGATCGCGACCGTCTCCACGGCTTCGCGGACCGCTGGATCGGCGCCGCCAACACCCGAGTCGATGGCCTTGCGCGTCGCATTCACCAGTTCCATGGTCCGCGCGACCATCACGTTGAAGCGTTGCGACTCGATCAACGAGGCCGCATCCGCAATCGTCCGTGAGTGATCTTGCGCATCGCCAGGTCACCCGACGTGACGTCAACGCCAGCCTCGGAAGTCACGTCGCCACTCAGCCGCCAGGCCCGCTGCAGGAAGCGCAACGAACCCGCCGGGGACATGTCGGCCCAGTCGATGTTGTCCTCGGGCGGTCCCGCGAACACCAGCGTCAGCCGAACCGCGTCGACTCCGAACTCACTGAGTTGGTCCCCCAGACTGACGCCGTTGCCCAGCGACTTGCTCATCTTCTTGCCCTTGTTGATGACCACGCCCTGGTTCAGCAGCGCCGTGAACGGCTCCTCGAAGTCGATCATCCCCATGTCGAACAGCGCCTTGGTGAAGAAGCGTGAGTACAACAGGTGCAACACGGCATGCTCGACGCCACCGACGTACTGCTGCGGCCGGCATCCACGCACGCACCAACTCGGGATCGAAGGCCTGGGTGTCGTCATGCGGTGAGCAATAGCGCAGGAAGTACCACGACGAGTCGACGAACGTGTCCATCGTGTCGCTGTCCCGCTTCGCAGGTCCGCCACACGACGGGCAGGGCACGTTGACCCACTCCTCGGCCGCCGCCAACGGCGAGACGCCCTTGGGCTTCAGGTCCGCGCCCTTCAGTTCGGGCAGCACCACCGGCAGTTGATCCTCCGGTACGGCGACCTCTCCACAGTCCGGGCAGTGGATGATCGGGATCGGGGCACCCCAGAAACGCTGCCGACTCAGCAGCCAGTCACGCAGCCGGAAGTTGACCGCGCCACGCCCGGCGCCTTGTTCCTCCAGCCACGAGATGATCGAGGACTTCGCCTCGGCGATCTCCAGTCCGTTCAGCGATATCTCCGCATTTGCCGAGTTGATCGCCTCGCCCTGACCCGTATAGGCCTTCCCCTCGAAGTCCGCGGGCGGCTGGACCGTCCGGACTATCGGCAGGTCATACGCCTCGGCGAAGTCCCAGTCCCGTTGGTCCTGGCCGGGCACGGCCATGATGGCGCCGGTCCCGTAGTCGGCCAGCACATAGTCGGCCGCCCACACCGGGATCCGTTCGCCATTGACGGGGTTCGTCGCCGTGACCCCCAGATCGACGCCGGTCTTGACGCGGTCGGTCGCCATTCGCTCGATGTCGGACGCCTTGCGCACCGAGTCGACATACGCGTCGTACGCCGCGCGCTGCGACGGGCGAGCAGATCTCCGCGGCCAACTTCGCGTCGGCGGCGACCACCATGAACGTCGTGCCGAACAGCGTGTCCGGGCGAGTCGTGTAGACCGGAACCGTCCGACTCGTTCCGTCGGACAACTCCAACGCGAAGTCGACGTGTGCACCGGTCGATCGACCGATCCAGTTCTTCTGCAGCGTCAGCACCTTGTTGGGCCAACGGCCCTCCAGATCGTCCATGTCGTCCAGCAGCCGCTGGGCGTAGTCGGTGACCTTGAAGTACCACTGCGTCAGCTCACGCTTGGTGACCTCGGCACCACAGCGCTCACAAAAGCCGTCCACGACCTGCTCGTTGGCCAGCACGGTCTGATCGTTAGGGCACCAGTTGACCGGCGAGTTCTTGCGATAGGCCAGCCCGCGCTCGCGGAACTTCAGGAACAGCCACTGCGTCCAGCGGTAGTACTCCGGATCGGAGGTGTGCAAGCGCCGCGACCAGTCGAAGCTGACGGCGTACTTCTTGAACGACGCGGCCTGGGTTTCGATGTTGGCATAGGTGTACGTCGCGGGGTGCTCGTTGTTCTTGATCGCGGCGTTCTCGGCGGGCAGCCCGAAGGAGTCCCAGCCGATCGGGTTCATCACCTCGAAGCCCTGCTGCCACCAGTAGCGCGCGATGACGTCGTGCAGTGCGGTGACTTCCGCGTGCCCCATGTGCAGGTCCCCCGAGGGGTACGGGAACATCGTCAGCGCGTAGCGCTTCTCCTTCGGGGAGTTGTCGTCTGCGCGAAAGGAGTCGAGCGCTTCCCAGACGGGCAGCCACTTGTCCTGGGTGGCGAGGATGTCGTACTTCTCCGCCTCGTGGGTGGACTCGTCAGGGGACGTACTCATTGTTTCGCTCTCTCGGTTGGCGTTGCTCGTGACTCCATTGGGCATGAAAAAACCCCTCACATGGAGGGGTAGCCGCACGACCGTTAGGTCAGTGCGGCTGGCTAAGGAGCAGAACCTGCCCCGTCGTCTTGGTCATCACAGACAGCCATCTTACCGCGTCGCGCCGGCCGACCCCGGCGAGAGCTGGCCGGCCGGCGGGCGAGGCCAGCATGTCGGCATCAGCGAACGAACTTCGGCGTCAACGGCGGGTCCCACCACTCGCCGCTGTTGGCCTTCATGGCACCGATGATGTGCATGACGAAGGCGAACAAGAGCGCCAGGCCGAAGGTGAAGAACCCGATGAGCACGAGCATCAGCGGGATGGAGATCAGCAGCGCGATCCCCGTGATGATCTGGATGTTGAGCGAGTTCGCCGCGTGGGCGCGAACGAAGGGGCCCTTGTCCTTGTACATCACGTAGATGATCAGCGGAGGCGACGAAGCCGAGGGTCCCCGCACTCAGCACCATCGCCGCAAGCGGCGCGATGTGCGCGATCGTGCCCCACGTGCGCTCCTGCTGCGGGCTGATCTGAGGCGTGCCGGTGACTGTCGGGCACCGTATTGGGGCTGATCGACGGGGTACGGATCTTGGGTCATGATTCCTCCAGTTTGCGACTTCATGTTGATGACCATACCTGCGGGAATTTCGCGTTTTCGGCGGTCTTCGGGGGCACACCAGGGTCGGGCAAGGGAAGCGTTCAGGGGCCCGTGGATCGGCGGCCCTAGAGTGGCGTCATGACTGTTGGCGAACTCTTCCGTCTGGATGGAAGGACCGCGATCGTGACCGGCGCCTCGAGCGGTCTCGGGGTGGCCTTCGCGCAGGCGCTCGCCAGGCGGGCGCCGACGTCGTCCTGGCTGCTCGCCGGGTCGAGCGACTGGAAGAAGACCGCCGGCATGGTCCGCGACTGCGGACGGCGCGCCCTGGTGGTGGAGGCCGACGTTGCCGATCCGGACGACTGCCAGCGCGTCGTCGACGCTGGGATGGCCGAGTTCGGGCGAGTCGACATCCTGGTCAACAACGCGGGCGTCGGCACGGCGGTCCCGGCCACCCGCGAAACCGCGGACGAATTCCGGGCCGTCATCGATCTCAACCTGAACGGCAGCTATTGGATGGCCCAAGCCTGCGGCCGGGTGATGCAACCGGGCTCCTCGATCATCAACATCTCGTCGGTCCTGGCGCTCACCACCGCAGGGCTTCCGCAGGCGGCGTACTCCGCCAGCAAGGCTGGCCTCCTCGGCCTGACCCGCGATCTGGCCCAGCAGTGGACCGGGCGCAAGGGGATCCGAGTCAACGCCATCGCGCCCGGCTTCTTCGACTCGGAGATGACCGCGCAGTACCCGCCGGAGTACCTCGAATCGATGGAACGACCGGATCCCCGCCGGGCGTCGTGGCGATCCCGCAGAACTCGCTGCGACGGTGGTCTTCCTCGCGTCCGATGCGGCGGGCTACATCACCGGACAAACGCTGCCGGTCGACGGCGGCCTGACGATCACCTAGACCGGGTCGGCCTACGGACGGCGTCGAACGGCCGAGATGTCGGCCGGAGTTACCCGGCAGCAGCCACCCACCAGCACGGCGCCGGCATTCACCCAGCCAGGTGCCTCTGCCGGATCGAACCTCGGGTCGCCCGTCCAGTCGCGTCGATCGGCATCCCAGCCCTCGCCCGAATTGGGATACACGACCGCCGGCTTTCCGGATGCCGTCACGGCCAGCGTGCAGGGTGCTCGTCGAGCCCGACCGTGGAACAGCAGTTGACGCCCACCGCGATCACTTCGGGAACGTCGCGTGGCAAGGGCGAAGGCCTCCGCCAGCGGTTCGCCGAAGCCGCGTCATCGCCCCGGAATTCGTGAGCGACAACCAGCACGGGACTCCAGATCCCGACACCTCTGCCAGCAGTGCTTCGACCTCGGCCAGGCACGGAATGGTCTCCAGGGCCAGCACATCCGGCTCGGCCTCGATCAAGGCCGCCAAGCGCGGCCGATGCCACTCCCGCAGCTCGTCGACCGACAACCCATAGTCACCGACGTACTCCGAGCCGTCGGCGAGGCTCGCACCGTACGGGCCCGACCGAGGCAGCGACCCAACGTCGGCCCCTCGTCAGCAGTCTCGGCGGCTGCCTCTCGAGCCAGTCGAACGCTCAAGCCGAGCAGTCGGGCCGTTTCCGCCCGATCGATGCCGATCCCGGCCATGCCCTCGAACGACACTTGGTACGACGCGGTCGTGGCCACCTGCGCGCCAGCATCGAAGAAGTCTCGATGTGCGCCGACGACCTCATCAGGGTCCTCGGCCAGCAATCGGGCCGACCAGAGATCGCCCGGAAGATCCTGACCGCGGGCCTCGAGTTGCGTCGCGAATCCACCGTCGAGCACGACCGGTCCGACGGCGAGGGCGTCCCTCAGGGATGCTCGATCGAGTCATGGCCTCAACCGAGCAGAGCGTCCACGAAGGCAGCGGCATCGAACGGCGCCAAGTCATCGGCACCCTCGCCCAGCCCGACCAACTTCACGGGCACGCCCAACTCCCGCTGCACGGCGACGACGATGCCGCCCTTCGCAGAACCATCGAGTTTCGTGAGCACGATGCCGGTCACGTCGACGACCTCGCTGAACACCCGCGCCTGCACGAGACCGTTCTGGCCGGTGGTCGCATCCAGCACCAGCAGCACCTCGGTCACCGGCGCCTGCTTCTCGATGACCCGCTTGACCTTGCCCAGCTCGTCCATCAGTCCGGCCTTGTTCTGGAGTCGGCCGGCCGTGTCGACGACCACCGTGTCGACGCCGCGATCGACGCCCGCCTTGACCGCTTCGAAGGCGACGCTCGCCGGGTCACCGCCCTCCGGCCCGCGCACGACCTCGACCCCGACCCGTTCGCCCCAGGTGGCGAGTTGCTGAACGGCTGCGGCACGGAAGGTGTCGGCCGCACCGAGCACGACCGTCTTGTCCTCGGCGACCAGGATCCGCGCCAGTTTGCCGACGGTCGTCGTCTTGCCTGAGCCGTTGACTCCGACGACGAGTACGACGCCCGGAAGGCCGTCCGCACCGCTGATCTGAAGTCGCCGATCCATGGTCGGATCGACCAGCGTGATGAGTTCATCGCGCAGCACGGCGCGGGCGTCGGGCCGCTCGCCACCCTCGACTCGCAGTCGGGTGCGGAGATTCTCGACCACCTGCTGGGTCGGCGCGACGCCGATGTCCGCGCCGAGCAGGGTGTCCTCGATGCTCTCCCAGGTGTCTTCATCGAGCCGATCGCGCGAGAGCAAAGCCAGCAGACCACGGCCGAGCCCGCTCTGAGAGCCTGCCAACCGGGCGCGCAGGCGAGCCAGCCGCGACGCCGTACCCTCGGGCCGCTCCAGAACCGACCCGGCAGGTGGCGCCTCGGTCGTTGCCGAGCGGTCGGGGCTTCGACCGTCGGTGCGGCCTCGACGCTCGGTTTCGTCGGGGGCGGCGCGAGCGGTGTCCGGCGGCCGACGCGCGACGAACCCGACGACAACAAGGAGCCCTACGACCAGCAGGCCGACAATCAGATAACCGACGTCACTCATGTGGGGAATCCAACCAGAACCAGCCAGCGAGGCTCATTCGGGACGATCACTCAGGAGTCGAAGCCGAGACCCAGTTTGTCGAGCGATCGCAGCCAGAGGTTCCGCTCGCCGTCCCGATCGGCGCGGTTGAGAGACCAGCGGGTCATCGTGATCCCGGCATATCGCGCGGGCTCGGGTGGGAACGGCAGCGGCTTCTCGCGAACCATCCTCAGCCGGGTTCGTTCGGTATCCACTCCGGCCAGTTGATCGAGCATCACCTCGGCGCCGAACCGGGTCGCGCCGACGCCGAGACCGGTGTACCCCAGCGAGTACCCCACGCGACCGGCGTACGCCGTGCCCCAGAAGGCCGTGAACCGGGTGCACGTGTCGATCACCCCTGCCCACTTGTGGGAGAACTTCAGCCCTTCGAGTTGGGGGAAGGTGTCGAAGAAGTGTCCAGCCAGGATCTCGTGCGTCGTCCCCGCCTGTTCCAGGGCCGGGTCGATCCTGCTGCCGTAGTGGTAGACCGCGTCGTACCCACCGAAGAGGATCCGATTGTCCTGGGTCAGTCGGTAGTAGTGGAACATGTTGCCGCTGTCCCCGATCCCGTGCCGGCCCTCCCACCCGATGTCGGCTCGCTGCTCGTTCGGAAAGCGGTTCGGTGGCCAGCACGTAGTCGTAGACCGGCACGGTCATCATCTTCAGCCGCGAGAGCAACGCCGGGAATGCACTCGTGGCCAGGGCGACCTGCCGGGCCAACACCAACCCGGCCTCGGTGGCCAGGGTCATCGTTGCGCCGTCGGCGTCGAGAGACCGGACCCGCGTCTTCTCGAAGATGCGGACGCCGAGGTCCAGGCAGGCCCGTCGCAGTCCCCAGGCAAGCCGGGCCGGCTCTACCATCGCGACGCCGCGCGGAATCGAGCAGACCGGCGAGGTACGTCGGTGAGGCGACCTTGGCCTGCACCGCCGCCTGGTCGAGCCACTCCACCTCGTGGCCGGCCGCGCAGCATCGCTTCGTAGTACTCGCGAAGGCCGTCCACCTCGTGGGTGCGGGTCGCGACATCGAGTTCGCCGGTGCGCTCCCAGTTGCAGTCGATGTCGTACTTCGCGATCGATGCCTCGATCGCGTCGAGGTTCTCGGCCCCCATCCGATCCATCTGGGCCAACTCGTCGGGCCAACGTTCCAGCCCGTTGCTGAAGCCGTGGGTCAGGCTGGCGGCAACGAAGCCCCCGTTGCGACCGCTCGCCTGCCAGCCGCAATCACCCGCCTCGAGGACGACCACGTCAAGACCCGGATCTCGCTCCTTGGCCAGCAAAGCCGTCCACAACCCGGTGTATCCGCCCCCGACCACCGCTAGGTCGGCAGTGATCGTGCCCCTCAGCGGTTCGGTCGGGATCGGACGAAGAGGGTTGTCGAGCCACATCACCTCGGGCTTGGCATCCACCAGCGACGCCTGCGCCGCATCTTTCCGTACGTCGAGTGGGGTACTCATGGATCGAGCCTATTGCCTTTCCGCGGGATTTCGATCACGTCGTACCGGAGGCTCGCCACCGATCCACCACCCGCCAAACAAGCAATCTCGTCGTCAAGAAGTCAAACTGCAACGATTTCGATTGATGATCGATACCTTGAGCGACGTTGACCAATGCTGTGAGCATTGACACCATCACTCCATGAACAAGCCACCGCGCAATGGCGGCCACCCCGTGATCGATGACACGTCCAAGGCCATCATTGAGGAACTTCAATCCGATGGCAGGAAGTCATATGCGGCCATCGGTCAAGTGGTCGGCTTGTCCGAGGCCGCGGTGCGCCAGCGGGTCCAACGCCTGACCGAGACCGGCGTGATCCAGATCGTCGGCGTCACCGATCCCCTGCAACTCGGCTTCGCCCGCCAGGCGATGATCGGGCTCAAGGTTCGCGGCGACGTCGAGAGTGTCGCAGACGAACTCGCCGAGATGGACGAGGTCGACTACGTCGTCATCACCGCCGGATCCTTCGATCTCATCGTCGAGGTCGTGTGCGAGAGCGATGAGCAACTCCTCCATATCCTGAGCCGCCGGATCCGCTCCATCGAAGGTGTGCAGTCGACCGAGACGTTCGTCTACCTCAAATTGCGCAAGCAGAGCTACTCCTGGGGTGTGCGCTGAGCGTCCGGCACGGTGTCTCGCTGTGGCTGGATCAGATGCGGCCCAGGCTCACGGCGCCCCGGCTTGCCGGGCGATCTCGACGTGGATGTCGCGATCGTCGGGGCCGGCTTCACCGGATTGTGGACGGCGTACTACCTGCTTGAGGCGGACCCGACGCGACGAGTCGCGATCATCGAGGCGGAGTACGCCGGATTCGGTGCCTCGGGACGAAACGGCGGGTGGGCCTCGGCCCTCTTCCCCAAGTCACTCCACAACCTGGCCAGGAAGTCCGACCGTGGATCGGCCCTGTCCCTCGACACCGAGATGCGGGCGAGCCTGCGGGAGATCGAACGAATCGCCCGACGCTGAAGGCATCGATGCGGATATCCAGCGCGGCGGAACCATTGCGCTGACGCGAAACGCGGCCCAACGGGTCCGAGCCCTCGCGGAGGTCGAGGAGGCGCGGAGTTGGGGTCTCGGTCCCGAGAAGCTGTCGTGGTTGGATCCGGACGAGGCGCGAGAGCGATTGAATGCCACCCGGGTCAATGGCGCGACGTACACCCCGGACTGTGCGGCGATCCAGCCCGCCAAGCTCGCTCGAGGGCTCGCGGACGCGGTCGAGCGGAAGGGTGCGAAGATCTTCGAGTCGACCCGAGTCACAGCGCTGCGACCGGGCGTCGCCGAGACGGCTGCGGGGGTTGTCCGTGCCGATCACATCATTCGCGCTACCGAGGGTTACACCCCCGAGTTGGCGGGACACCGTCACGCGGTGGTGCCGGTCTATTCGATGATCATCGCCACCGAGCCGCTGACCGACGACGTGTGGTCTCGAGATCGGCCTGGCCGAACGCGAGACATTCAGTGATCACCGGCACCTGATCATCTACGGACAACGAACCGCTGATGGTCGGATGGTCTTCGGTGGTCGCGGCGCGCCGTACCACTTCGGTTCGCGGATCCGACCGCAGTTCGACCATGACCAGCGGGTGTTCGGTCGCCTCCTGCACACCCTGACGGATCTCTTCCCGGTTCTGGCCGGCACCGCGGTGACGCATGCTTGGGGTGGTCCGATCGGGATTGCTCGCGACTGGTGGGCCTCCGTGGGCCTCGATCGTGACACCGGGATCGGGTGGGCGGGTGGCTACGTCGGCGATGGGGTCACAACGACGAATCTGGCCGGACGCACCCTGCGCGACCTGATCCTTGGGCGAGAGACCGAGCTGACCCGGCTGCCGTGGGTCAATCATCGCTCGCGCAGATGGGAGCCCGAGCCTCTGCGATGGTGCCTCATCAACGGTGGGCTCCGGGCGGTCAGCCTGGGAGATGCGGAAGAGAGATTGACGGGCCGTCCCAGCATCCTGGCCAACATCGTGGAGCCCTTCGTCAGCTAACGCGAAACCCGGGGTGACTCGGCGTTTCGTCCACGCTTGGCTGGGCACGACCACACATGCTGAACCTGTGATCGGATCACGCCGTCCTGGCACGTCTATGCGCCCAAGAATCTGCTCCGCACTTGGGGTGCTCGTGATCCTTGGCGCAACCATGTTCCCTTCCGGGCTGCTCACTTCCGGAGCCGCCGGGGCTGCTGGTGATTCCGCTGCCAAACCACACAAGTGCCGCGCCGGTTGGGTGGCCCTGACCTTTGACGATGGCCCCGCCGCCAAGGTCACGCCCAAACTGGTTCAGATCCTGACTCGCTTGGAGGTGCCGGCGACCTTCTTCATGGTCGGCGAGCGAGTCGCTAGTGCGCCAGCCGCCGCCAAACTGGTGGCGAAGAGCGGCTTCCGGATCGCCAATCACTCCTACCGTCACCGCAACATGACCCAACAATCCATGACTGGCATCCAACGAACGCTGCGCGACACCCAACGCGAGTTGCAGCGGGCGGGAATCAAGAGTCCGAGCCGACTGATGCGGCCGCCGTACGGCGCGATCAACCGACGCGTGGCCCGCGCGATCCATCGAGCGCACTACGTTCCCGTGCTGTGGACCGTGGATTCTCTCGACTGGTCCGGGGGTGGTCCCGCAGCGATTGCTCGGCGCGTTCTGCGGAGACTCGACAAGGGCACGAGCAACATCGTCTTGCAGCACGACGGCATCACGAACTCACCCAACTCCGTCGATGCCGTGCCGCGCATCGTGCACGGAGCCAGGCAGCGCGGCTTCTGCTTCACAGAACTGAATGCCAAGGGGAACCTGATCGTTCCGAAGCCGACGGTCTCGCTTCGCTCGTTCGAGGGCCGAGAGGGACAACAGTCCGCAGTCGGGGTGCGCCTGAGCCATCCGATGCCTTACCCGACCAGCGTGTTCCTCTCGACTCAGGACGCCTCCGACCAACCGGGCACACGCGTCCGCCACCCGAGGCATCGACTACGAGCAGCGATTCGAGCGGGTCGAATTCCCGGCCGGTCAGACGCTCAGAGTTGTCCACTTCGACATCACGCCGGACGAGGTCGCCGAGCCGGACGAATCCTTCCTCGTGAACCTGTCCTCCCCGATGGGCGTGTCCTTGACGAGTGCGACGGTCGAGGTTGCGATCCTCGACACGCGGAAGCCGCCGGCGATCGCGATCGACAAGTCGCAGGTCGACGAACCCGAGCGCGGGAAGTCGAGCGCCGAGGTGACGATCCGACTCGGTCGTGCCAGCGGCCGCGACGTACACCTGACCCTGACGACAACGCCTGCCAGCGCCGATCTCAGAGACTTCACGGCGCCGCCTGCTGACATCACTATCCCCGCCGGTCGAACTTCGATCACGATCGCTGTACCCGTTCGGGCGGACCGCCAGGTGGAGGGCGACGAGAGGTTCGCACTGACCCTCACAGACGTCGAGAACGCGTGGGTGTTCCGTGGTGAGACCACCGTGACCATCCACGACGCTGACGGTCCCGCGGCCTGAGAGGCTGCCCCTGGCCTGATTGGATAGGGCACATGTCACCACGTGCCCTCGTTCGACGTCCGAGCCCGCGACTGGCCGAGGGTCTGATCACTCACATCACCCGGTCCAGCGTCGACACCGCCTTGGCGCTCCAGCAGTGGGAGTCGTACGTCGGAGCCTTGAACGCGGCCGGTTGGGAGACCATCGAGGTCCCACCGGCAGACGACTGCCCGGATAGCGCGTTCGTTGAGGACACGGTCTTGATGTTCGGCGACCTGGCGGTGCTCTCGCGACCCGGCGCGGACGAGCGCAAACCCGAGGTGTTCGGGACGGAGCAGGCACTCGCCGATCTGGGCTACCGGATCGACAGGATCGTGGCACCGGGGACCCTCGACGGTGGTGATGTTCTCAAGCACGGCAACCAGGTGTGGGTGGGAATCGGCGGACGCACGAACCCGGCCGGCGTTGCCCAACTCGCCGCTCTCCTAGGTCCCCTGGGCGCCGAGGTGGTCGGTGTGCCGCTGACTCTGGTGCTGCATCTCAAGTCGGCGGTGACGGCGCTGCCGGACGGCACGATCATCGGCTACGAGCCACTCGTTGACGATCCCTCGGTGTGGTCGTCGTTCCTGGCGGTTCCGGAGGAGCCGGGCTCTCATGTGGTGATTCTCGGCCAGAACACGGTGCTGATGTCATCCAGCGCACCCCGAACCGCTGCGCTGCTGGCCGAACGCGGACTCGATGTGGTCACGGTCGACATCAGCGAATTCGAGAAACTCGAGGGTTGCGTGACGTGTCTGTCGGTCCGGTTGCGGGTCTAGAAACCGTTTTGGGCGGTCTTCGGCGGCTTGCTCCCCGAGAACAACCATGCGGCAAAGAAACTCCCGAGATCTGCGCCGCTCACTCGTTCGGCGAGTTCCATGAACTCCTCGGTCGATCCGGTGGTGCCTGATCGCTGGACCAACCACTTTCGCAACACATTGTTGAAGGCGTCGTCGCCGACCCGGTTCCGCAGTGCGGCCAGGGTCATGGCGCCGCGAACGTAGACCGGGCCGCTGAAAATCTTGTTCACTCCCGGCCGAGCCACTGGCACTCTCCAGAAGGAGTCCTGCGTTGAGCGCAGCGAATAGGACGAGGTGAGCCAGGAGTCGGTCGACACTCCGCCGTGCGTCTCGGCGTACCGAATCTCCATGTACGTCGCGAATCCTTCGTTGAGCCAGATATCTCGCCACCGATCGATCGCCAGGTCGTTCCCGAACCATTGGTGCGCCTGCTCGTGCACCAAGGTGGCCTGGCCGGCGTCTCCCAGATACGGATAGGTGGGACGGGTCTGATTCTCAAGAGCGAATCCCGGGTCGAGGCTGGTCACCAATCCTCCGGTCACACTGAAGGGATAAGCACCGATCTCGCCGGCGAGCCACTGATCGACGTCCGCGGTCCGTCGAAGCAACGCGAAGGAGACGCGCCTGCTGGTTGGCGGTCAGTCGTTCCGACACCGCATTGAGCCATGGCAGGCCGAGCGTTGAGCCCTGCCTGATCGCGAAGTCCCCCGCCGCGAAGAACGCGAGATAGGGGACCATCGGCTCGTCGGCCCGCCAATGCCAGGTGGTCGTTCCGGCACTCCTGGACTTTCGGACCAGCCGCCCGTTGGCGATTGCCTGCTTCCCCGTCGGGACGGTCACGTGGATCCGCATCTTGGCCCGGTCTCGGGGGTGATCGTTGGCCGGGAACCACCACGGCGACATGTGCGGTTGATTCATGGCGACGACCTCCTTCTTCGTCGCCAACCAGTTCTTCTCACCGAGATAACCGATGGATCCCGGCTCACCGGCGTACGTCACCCGCACGGTGAACTTGTGACCTCCGCGGATCCTGTGGCGAGGCCACACTGTGAGTTCGTGCTTGTTCGACTTGGCGAACCGTGCCCTGGCGCCATTGACCTGAACCCTGCTCACTGGCAGAAGGAGGTCGAGATTGAAACGCGTGAGATTGGTCTTCGCCCGCGCGGTGATCCGCGTCCACCCCGCCAACCGGCCTGACTTCAACCGATACTGGTCATGGATGTCGTAGCGAATGACGTCGTAACCACCGTTGCCGTCCAAGGGAAAGTACGGATCGCCGATCCCTGACGAACCCTGCTCGGCGGTGCGGGCAAGTGAGGATTGCGTTGGTGCGGCGGTGACGGCTGGCCCGGCCAACGACGCCACCACGAGCGCCCCCGAGGCCGCCACTGCGACACCTCGAACGCGGAACATCACCCCATCATGCCAACGTGCGGAAAATCGTTTGTGCAGTGGCGCACCCGCGCGAGAGGCTTGAGTTCCCCGACGGAGAGCCACCTTGACCTCAGCGCACGAGAAGATCGACCCCAGGTTCGTGATTGATTTCACGGCGTACGACGAGCTCGACGAGTCCACTCAACGGTGGTCGACCTGGCTAGATGTTGAGCCCCTTTGTCGTGGGCCCGAGCCGAGGCCCGGCTGGGTCATCACCGCCCAGGGGGCCATCGACACCGAACTCGGCATCCTCAAGTCCGGCAAGGAGGCGGAGGTCTTCCTCTTGGAGCGCGCGATACCCGATGGACCCTCCGTCGTGCTGGCGGCGAAACGCTACCGAGGGTCGGAGCACCGGAACTTCCACCGATCCGCGACGTACACCGAAGGACGGACCACGAAGCGCTCCCGGGACCAGCGCGCCATCAAACGCAGAAGCAGCTGGGGTCAGGTGGTCGCCTCGACCGAATGGGTGGCGGCAGAATGGAACGCCCTCCGCCAGCTGTGGCTCTGGGGTCTGCCGGTGCCCTACCCCGTGCAGATCGATGGCACGGAGATCCTGATGGAACTGATCGAGTATGACGGCCAACCGGCTCCGCGCCTCTCCCAGACTCGACCCAACCGGGACCTCCTGGCGATCTACTTCGAGCAGATCCGTGAGGCGATGGTGACCATGGCAACACATGGCCAGGTCCACGGAGATCTCTCCGCCTTCAACTTGCTCGCCGCGGGCGATCGCCTGGTGATCATCGATCTGCCACAGATGATCGACGTGGCAGGCAACCCGAAGGGCCTCGACTTCTTGCTTCGCGACTGCACCAACGTATGCACCTGGTTCAGGTCCCGCGGCCTCGCCGTCGACGAACAGGAACTCTTCGCCGATCTGCTCGCCTCGGCCCTGTAAGCCCGGGAATAGTATTCGCCCCAATGCTGGGCAACCGTGCTCTGCGTGAATGACGGAGAAGTGATGGTACGAGTGCACGAGAGCGCCGATGTTGCGACCGACGCGGAGTTGGGCGAGGGATCGTCGGTATGGCATCTGGCCCAAGTCCGCGAACGTGCAGTCCTGGGCCGCAACTGCGTGATCGGACGTGGTGCCTACATCGGCACGGGCGTCACCCTGGGTGACAATTGCAAAGTCCAGAACTACGCGCTGGTCTATGAGCCGGCGATCCTGGAGGCCGGCGTGTTCGTCGGCCCGGCCGTGGTATTCACCAATGATCACTACCCGCGCGCAATCACGCCCGACGGCGAACTCAAGAGCGCCGACGATTGGGAGCCGGTCGGAGTGACCGTGCGCGTCGGCGCATCGATCGGGGCTCGCTCCGTGTGCGTCGCGCCCGTCGAGATCGGCGCCTGGGCCCTCGTCGCAGCGGGCTCAACGGTGGTGAGGGACGTGCCCGCCTATGCGCTCGTGGCCGGAGTCCCCGCGCGCCGCCTCGGCTGGGTTGGTCGTGCGGGTCATCCACTGGTGGATCGCGGCGACGGTTTGTGGGAGTGCCCCGTGACAGGCGAGAATTACCGTCAGCACGGCGAGAGTCTCACGCCAGACCCGCCGCTGACCTGACCTAGGCGAACCATCGGAGCCACACCACACATGAACGAGTTCATTCCACCGGCCAAACCGTTGATCGGAGACGAGGAACGCGAGGCCGTGGATCGCGTCATGCGCAGCGGGATGTTGGCCCAAGGTCCTGAGGTCGCCGCGTTCGAACGGGAGTTCTCGACTCACTTCGGATTGAACCGGGCATGTGTGGCGGTCAACTCGGGCACCTCGGGACTCCATCTCGGTCTGCTCTCCGCCGGGGTCACGCGCGGTGATGAGGTGATCGTCCCCTCATTCACCTTTGCCGCGACCGCAAACTCCGTCGCACTCACCGGGGCCACGCCGGTGTTCGCCGACATTGAATTGAGTTCCTTCTGCCTTGATCCGGCCTCGGTCGAAGCGGCCATCACCGAACGGACCGTCGGAATCATGCCGGTTCATCTGTACGGCCACCCCGCCAACATGGCCGCCCTCACAGACATCGCGAACAGACACGGCCTCCAGATCTTCGAGGACGCTGCCCAAGCCCACGGCGCCTCGTTCGCGGGCACGCCGGTCGGCGCGTTCGGGTCCTTCGCGATGTTCTCGCTCTACCCGACCAAGAACATGACATCCGGTGAAGGCGGGATGGTTTCGACCGCGAGCGCCGAGATCGAACACGCGATGCGCCTATATCGCAATCAGGGGATGCTGAAGCAGTACGAGAACGAGGTCGTTGGATTCAACAACCGGATGACCGATATCCACGCCGCCATCGGGCGCGTCCAGCTCACCAAGGTCGGGGCGTGGACCGAACAGCGGCAACGCAACGCGGCGTTCTTGAGCGAACACCTCGAGGGTGTGACCCCTCCTCCGGTCGCAGAAGGCGCCGTGCACGTCTATCACCAATACACCGTCAGAGTCGCCGAGGACCGGGATGGTCTGGCTGCCGCGCTTCGTGATGAGTATCAGATCGGTTCGGGGATGTTCTATCCGATTCCCAACCACCGGCTGGAACCCTTCCGGGTCGATCAGGATCTGCCGACGACCGAGCAAGCAGCCCGGGAGTGCCTTTCCCTCCCCGTGCACCCATCGGTGAGTCAGCCTGACCTGGAGCGCATCGTGACCGCTGTGAACGCCCTATCGACGGCGGGGGCCTGAGTCATGGCTGATCTCAGAGCAGGTCTGATCGGCTTGGGCATGATGGGTCGCCACCACGCTCGGGTACTGAAGTCGCTCGATGGTGTTGAACTGGTCGCGGTCGCCGATGCCGGTGGGGACCCGCATGGTGTCTCCGGACAACTAACGGTTCTGCCAACGATTGAAGACCTGATCGCTGCCGATCTGGACTACTGCATGGTGGCCGTCCCGACGGCGTACCACGAAGATGTCGCTCTCGCTCTCGCTGCCGCCGGCGTACACATGCTGATCGAGAAGCCACTGGCACCCGATACGGCGTCGGCGAAGAGGATTGCGGACGCTTTCGACACTGCGGGCCTGGTCGGGGCCGTCGGCCACATCGAGCGTTACAACCCTGCACTCCAATCTGCGAGATCACGCTTGGCGAATGGCGATCTGGGACACATCTTCCAAGTGGTCACTCGACGCCAAGGCCCGTTTCCGGGCCGGATTGCCGATGTCGGCGTCGTGAAGGACCTGGCCACCCATGACATTGATCTGACGGCATGGGTCACGCAACAGCCCTATGCGTCGGTATCCGCTCGTACGGCGCACAAGAGCGGCCGCGAGCACGAAGACCTGATCGCGGTGGTCGGCTCGCTTGCCGACGGCACGGTTACTTCGCACCTGGTGAACTGGTTGTCGCCGATGAAGGAGCGCGTCACGATCATCACCGGCGAACGCGGCACCTTCGTTGCCGACACCCTGACGGCTGATCTGACCCACTACGCCAATGGTTCTGTGCCGACGACCTGGGACGACGTAGCCCAGTTCCGGGGTGTCTCGGAGGGCGACATGATTCGCTACGCAGTCGCGAAGCCAGAACCGCTTCGGGTTGAGCACGAAAACTTCCGCGATGCGGTTCTTGGCAAGGATGCGGACATCGTGACCCTCACTCAGGGGCTGACAACCGTCCTCGTCGCCGAGGCCATGATCGCTTCAGCCAACACCGGGACAACGGTCACTATCGACTCCTTCCAGGCCGGAATCGATCCAGACGGGATCGTCGAGTGAGAATCACCGTCGTTGCCATGGGCAAGATCGGCTTGCCCCTGGCTGTTCAATTTGCGGCATCCGGCCACCAAGTGATTGGGACCGACGTCAATCCCGTCGTCGTTGATCTGGTCAACCGGGGCGTCGAACCGTTCCCCGGCGAAGCCGACCTGGCGGAGAAACTCGCGGTCGCCGTCGCTAACGGGTCTCTCCGTGCGACGACCGATACGACGGCAGCCGTCAGGGAGTCAGAAGCGGTTGTCGTCGTGGTCCCGCTGTTTGTGGACGAAGACAGCCTGCCCGACTTCGGTTGGATGGATTCGGCGACAGCCGACATCGGGCGCGGTCTCAAACCGGGCACCCTGGTTTCGTTCGAGACGACCCTTCCTGTCGGGACCACCCGAACGAGGTGGAAGCCCCTGCTCGAAGAAGTCTCGGGTCTCAGAGAAGGCGAAGACTTCCACTTGGTCTTCTCTCCGGAGCGAGTGCTGACGGGACGAATATTTGCTGACCTCCGCAAGTACCCCAAGCTGATCGGTGCATTGAGTCCCGCCGGGGCCGAACGCGCCGTGGAGTTCTACCAAGCCGTGCTTCAGTTCGACGATCGACCCGACCTTGAGCGAGGTAACGGTGTTTGGGACCTCGGTTCTACCGAGGCCTCCGAGATGGCCAAACTGGCCGAAACCACCTATCGCGACGTCAATATCGGCCTGGCGAATCAGTTCGGCCGGTACGCCGCGGCGAACGGCATCGACGTCTACCAGGTGATCGAGGCCAGCAATTCACAGCCCTATAGCCATATTCATCGGCCCGGTATCGCTGTCGGTGGGCACTGCATACCGGTCTATCCGCGTCTGTATCTGTGGAACGACCCTGAGGCGACTGTGGTCCGAGCCGCTCGCGAGGCGAATGCGGCCATGCCTGCGTATTGCGTCGGGTTGGCTCGCGGTGCCTACGGAGATCTGACGGGGGCGCGCGCAGTGGTTCTCGGAGCTGCATATCGAGGTGCCGTGAAGGAATCCGCATTCTCTGGCGTCTTTCCCACGGTGGCGGCGCTGGTCGCAGAGGGGGCTGTCGTGACGGTGCACGATCCGATGTTCACCGATGCGGAGCTCATCGCATTGGGCTTTACTCCACACCAGCTCGGCGACGAGGTTGACATCGCAATCCTTCAGGCCGACCACCGAGAGTACGCGGAACTGAGCGCCGTCGATCTGCCCGGAGCGAAGACGATCATTGACGGCCGCAATCACCTCAACAAGGACAAGTTCCTGCCGGGTCAGGTCGTCACGGTTGGGCGCTCCGCTTAACGCTTCGTTCTTCCTTTTCCCCATGATCCGATCGTTGGCGCCGTGATCTTCCTGACCACCTCTTGATGGACGGTCACATAGCCTTCAGCGGTCTGCTCAAGCGAGAGCTCCTGCCAGCTGAGGTCATGTCGTGATCGCGTGCGACTCGGTGATCCGACGAAGGTGATCGGAAGGTCGTACGTCCACTCCTCCACTGCCACACGCAGTCGCGCTTCCCACGTGATGGGGCCATCATCAACGGCCGCAATCGGGAATGGGACCCGGACCTGCCATCTTGATGGGCCGCCGTTGTCGGGGTGGTTCATCTCTACCGGGTAGCGACGTCGCGACTTCAGGGTCGTCGTGGTCAACCGCCGGGCGGGGAACCGAGCTGAGTTCGCGTCGGGCTTGACCAGAGCGATGTACATCTTGCTGGACGAATCGACATCAATGAGCGTTGAGCCCTCGACGAGCAGCGAGTCTCCAGACAACTGCAAGTTGGTCACGGCGACATTCGTGGAGATGCGATCCTTGAGGAGTTTGGGATTGTGGCGATACCACTCCGAGGGGTGGTGATCGAATCCGGGCCACCGTGAATAGGCCCGCCCGTCTCGCAGCAGAAGTGTCGGCGTTGTCTCCTCATCGAAGGCAGCACATTCCCTCAACCGCCCCAGATCGCCCGATTGGGCCAATCGTGCTCGGACTCGATGTTCCACGCTGAGACGTTCGGAAATGCGCTCAGTCAGATAGCTGTCGGCAAGAGCGGCGTACGCCGCCGCGATTTCGATCTGCTCCGCCTCGGTCACCTGGGGGAAGTCGCGCTTCAACAGGGAGCCGAGTTCGAAGTGGAAGTGGCGTCGGAGGATGGCGTCGCGAAGTTCACCCTCGGGTGCCAAGTCAGCAACACCCTTCATGATCGCCGTCACGTCCTCCAGCCTGGGGCGCCAGGGCACGGTATAGGTGATATTCGAACCGTCATCGCGCTTGACCGCGTAGTACACCGGCGTCCCACTGAGAACCGAGACCCGTCCCGCTTCGAGCATCGCTTTGATGACGAACAGTTGATCTTCGCCAACGGTGAGTTCTTCGGGGAACTGGAGGGACAGTCGATCGATCAGGGTGCGTCGGAAGAGCTTCGTCTGCGACAGCGAGTAGGCCAGCGGATGCGACACGAAGTCGACGTCACGCTCGTCGCCCTGGAACATCCGCTGATCGACGAAGCGGTCATTGACCCCGACCATGGTGCCGAAAATGACGTCGCTGCCCCACTCGTCGGCCCTGGTGACGAGCCGCTCCATGGCATCAGTGGCCAAATAGTCGTCCGAGCCCATGAAGAACACATAGCGACCGGTCGCCAACGCGAGACCCTCGTTGCACGGATTGGCTGGGCCCCCAGAATTGCTTTGATGACGTACGACCGTGTCTGCCGGAAAGCGGGCCGCGAACCCGTCCACCTCGGCAGCGCTCCCATCGGTCGACCCGTCATCGACCAGGACAACCTGAAGCCGTCCCATTCCGATCGTCTGCTGCGCCAATGACTCCAGGCCCTGTTCGAGATAGGGCATCGTGTTGTAGACGGGAACGATCACACTCACATCCGGCACGCTAGACATCCCATCCTGCGGTAGACCCCGTGACAGCCGGAATACCGTACCCCGGGAACTAGACTCAACACATGTCCAGCAACACGAGTCCCCCACTGTGAGAGTTCTCAGCGTCGTCGGTGCTCGCCCCCAGTTCGTCAAGCTCGGCCCGATCGCGAGCGAATTCTCAGCACACGCGGTAGACCATGTGATCGTGCACACGGGTCAGCACTATGACGAGGCCATGTCTGACGTCTTCTTCGATGACTTGCAGATTCCGAATCCCGACGTCCACCTAGGCATCGGTTCTGGGAGTCACGGGGTGCAGACCGGCGCCATGCTCGCCGCCCTCGATGAGGTGATCCTCAGTCATCGACCTGACTGGGTGCTCGTCTACGGGGATACCAACTCGACACTTGCCGGGGCCGTAGCCGCGGCAAAGCTGCACTTCCCTGTTGCCCATCTTGAGGCTGGCCTACGCAGCTTCAACCGTCGTATGCCCGAGGAGCACAACCGAGTCCTGACTGATCACGCCGCCGATCTGCTTCTGGCACCAACCGAAGTCGCAATGCAGCACCTGCGTCGTGAGGGCCTCGCCGAAAGGGCGGTGAACGTCGGCGATGTGATGACAGATGTCTGCTACCGGACTCGGGACCTGGTTCGCGATCGCACCCTTTCCCTTCCAGAAGGCGTGGACCCCACAGAACCCTTCCTCGTGGCCACGGTCCATCGAGCCGACAACACCGACGACCGAGACAGACTCACGGCCATCCTTGACGCCCTACGTGGACTGTCGATCCCCATCCTCCTGGTCGCACACCCCCGATTGGTCGCTCGCGCCGACGAGTTCGGCATCACGATCCCCGGAGGGTCGTTGCACGTCTGCCCTCCCTTCACCTACCCAGAGATGGTGCGTTCGCTCATGGGTTCGGTTGGCATCGTCACCGACTCGGGCGGCCTCCAAAAGGAGGCCTACCTTTTGGGCGTGCCCTGCACCACTTTGCGCACCGAAACAGAGTGGCCCGAGACTTTGGCGGACGAGTGGAACATTCTCGATCCGCACCTTGACCGCGTCCACGCAGTTGCCTATCGGGAAGCGCCCCAACACGAGCGTTCATCACCGTACGGCGATGGCCGGGCCGCGGCACGCGTCGTTGAGGCCCTGCAGGCTCGACTCCCATAGACTCCAAATATGGTCCAAACGTCCTCGGCAGCGGACTTTCACGACCTCGAGCCCCTGTGGACCTCGTGTCGCGCCCTCATCGGCCCGATCGCCCATCCGTGGCAGGGAGACCTGTGGTCTCGCGTGCTCGGTCAACACCTACCGAACGTCTCGGCACACACCTTCGACTACACAGATTCGGCTGTCGAATCAGATGATTCGCGGTGCGACGTGTTGCTGGACCCCACGCTTGGTGACGGCGCGTCGGTCGGTTCACCTTCGATCATCATCCGGGACCGCTACACCCACGTAGTGCTCCCGTGCCGCGATCGTCTCCTGCGCGATGAAGCGGGCGCGGCAGTGGCCGTCTTCGTCCACTCATCCGATCTGTCCGGTGAATCGGCATCGGCAGGCATCCTGCCCGACGGTCTTGCCCACGTGGACAATGTCTATGCCACGGAGCCCTCGATCGTCGCCCGGTTCCCCGGCGCGACCTGGTGTCCGGTCATTCACGATCTTCCTCCGGGCAGTCCGTCGCGACCGCCGACGACCGAGGCACCCGCCGTGCTGCTCGCCTCGATCACATCGGGCGTTGCCACCCGCCTCAGCAGGACCGTAGTTGAGGGCAATACCGTAGATGAGGCTTTGAGTGGCTTGGAGAAGGGCGGCCAGATCACTCTTCGTCGAGGCGATTACACGTCCCCATCTGACTTGAGTGCGGCAATCAAAGAGTCCCACTTCGTGGTCGAAGTGGGTCACGACGGTGACTACGGTTTCGTCGCCACCGAAGCGATGGCGCAAGGGCGGGTCGTGTTGGGTAGCGTCTCGGCCCAGACCCGAGACACGATTGCGGAATCAACTGGTCTCGATGTGCCCATAGTGGAAGTTTCTCCCGAAAGTCTCGGCCCTACCTTGCTTCGGTTAGTGGGGAGCCCCAGCGATATTGCCGCCATCACTGCAGCTGGCAGGACGTATGTCGAGCAGGTCCATAGTGGGTCAATGTCGGCCGCTGCGTTGTCAGAATTTCTCACGGGTGAGCGGATTCATCCGGCAGGCCAAGCAACAGCGATCGATGAAGCCACGCAGCATCCTGAGACCGCGCGCGGTCGAATTGTGATGCTGGTCGACAACGACGTGGTCCGTGACTCACGCGTCCAGAAGCAGGCGCGAAGCGCGGCTGAGAGCGGCTGGGATGTCGTCCTGCTGGGCATCACCCGGAAGAAGACGATGAACCAGCGGTTTCGCTGGCGAATTGGCGATGCGCGAGTGCGACTGTTGTACAAATCGACAGGTCTCAAGCAGCCGCGTCGCCGGCGCACGCCGGCGCCACTCACCTCACTTCTCGCGTACAGGACGCGGTCAGCCGAGATCTACGACGAACTTCAAGTCGAGGCCGCCCGCCGTTCACTGCAGCACGACCGGGCCTTGCGCCAACACAAAGAGCTGCCACGCGCGCCCGGTCTGTCCGGAAACCCCGCTGTCTTGGTATTTCGGAGAGCGGGCTTCTTGGTCAGGCGCAAGGCCGTTGACATTCGCAGCGGCGCCACCGAACGCCTCGTACGCCTGACGCAGGACGGATCAGCCTCGACATCTCTCGCTAGCCTGACGTGGCAACGCGCGCTCGGTGATCGTTCCTGGCGCGAACTGGATCCCTCACTGGCCGAGTGGGACCTCGTGTTCGGTGACACGATCGACCGGCTCAAGCCCGACATCATCCATGCCAACGACTTTCGAATGTTGGGTGTTGGGGCGCGTGCCAAGGTCAGGGCCCGGCAAGCCGGGCGGACGGTCTCACTGGTGTGGGACGCACACGAGTACCTGCCCGGGCTGAAAGAGAATCCCGGTCGTAGCGATCTGGCCCTGTACGCCTACGAACGAGAACACATCCCGTTCGCAGATCGTGTCATCACCGTGTCTGAGACGTTGGCAGACATGTTGGTCCATGATCACGGGCTGACGAATCGTCCCTACATCGTGGAGAACGCTCCGGTAGTGACCTCCCTCGGGGATCCACGATGGGCGCAGGCACCCGACAGGGACGCGCGAGATCTTCGCCAGGATTGTGGGCTTGGCCAAGACGAGCCGCTCCTCGTCTATTGCGGGGTCGCGGTCGCCGAGCGGGGGCTCGAGACGATCGTCCGCGGCCTCGAGCTTCTCCCCGGCGTCCACGCTGCTTTTGTGGTCTCGAATCCCCACATGGAGTTCGTCGTCGAGATGGTCACGCTGGCCGAACAACTGGGAGTTGAGGATCGGCTGCACGTTGTCACCTATGTGCCGGTCGATCACATCGTGCCCTATCTCTCCGGGGCCGACATTGGCGTTGTCGCGGCTCACCATCTGACCAACAACGAGATCTCGTTGCCGACAAAGTTTCGTGAATATGCGCATGCGCGACTCGCCCTCGTGGTCAGCGACGTCAAGACAGTGTCCGAGATCGTGCGCAGGTACGGCATCGGCGAAGTCTTCGTGGCTGGGGACCACGAATCGTTCGCCCAGGCCGTCTCACTGGTACTCAGTGACAAGCAGACATATCGCTGGCGCCTCAATCGTCCCGGGCTGCTTCGCGCGTGGAGTTGGGATGCCGCCGCAGAAGTGCTGGATTCGGTCTACGCATCACTCGAAGCGAAGCACCAGTAGGTCCTATTCCAACGCGGCCAGTTGTCCGCAGGCACCGTCGATGTCACTGCCTCGGGTGTCTCGCACCGTCGTCGGTATCCCGGCGGCCTCCAGTCGCCTGACGAACTCCCGCTCATCGGCAGGATCTGACGCCGTCCACTTGGACCCCGGGGTCGGATTGAGAGGGATCAGGTTGACGTGCACCCAACCCCAGTCGCCGTACGACCGCAACACCTCCCCCAGGAGGTCGGCGCGCCAGGCCTGATCGTTGATCTGCCGCATCATGGCGTATTCGATGGACACCCGGCGCTTGGTGACGCGCGCGTAATTCCATGCGGCCTCAACCGTCTCCGCGACGTTCCACCGGTTGTTGACCGGCACCAATTCGCTGCGCAACTCGTCATCCGGCGCGTGTAGGGACAGCGCCAAAGTCACCGGGATCCCCAACTCGGCCAGCTGATACATCCTCGGGACCAGGCCTACGGTGGAAACGGTCACGCCACGCGCTGACATCCCGAGCCCCGCGGGACTGGGATCGGTCAGGCGGCGTACGGCGCCGACGACTGCGTTGTAGTTGGCAAGGGGTTCACCCATCCCCATGAACACCACATTGCTCACCCGAGAAGGGCCACCGGGGACTTCTCCACGAGCCAGGGATCGGGCACCTGCGACGACCTGTTCGACGATCTCCGCGGTCGACATGTTGCGCTGGAGTCCGCCTTGACCGGTGGCACAGAAGGGGCAAGCCATCCCGCACCCGGCCTGTGATGACACGCAGATCGTGGTGCGATCGGGATAGCGCATCAGGACGGACTCCACGAGTGCGCCGTCGAACAACTTCCACAGGGTCTTGCGGGTGGTCCCCTTGTCGGCCTCAAGCGTCCTGAGTGCAGTCATCAGGGTCGGTAGCAACGAGGCCACCAACTCGTCGCGCTGCTCCGCCGGCAGGTCCGTCATCTCGGCGGGATCATCGACCAGTCGAGCGAAGTAGTGCGTCGACAACTGCTTGGCGCGGAAGGCCGGGAGCCCACGCTCGGTGAGGAGTTCGGCGCGTTGATCGACATCAAGATCGGCGAGATGCCTGGGCGGTTTGCGCCGCCCTCGCGGTTCGTCGAAGACGAGGGGTAGTTCGACCCGAGGTTCGCGATCGGTCACCGAGACGTCACAGTTCACTACTGGCGAGCAGCCACAGGACGAGCGTGGTCACGCCGATCACCACGAGCGCGGTCATCACCATCCCAAGCACCATGTAACGGCCGAATCTCCGGGTGGGACGCCAGCAAAGCAGACCCAGCGGCACGACCAGCGTGGTCGCGAGCAAGGGCGACAGACCACTGGCCACGTCGTCGTCGAAGAAGTAGTCCAACCCGCCTAGGAACGCGGCCGGGACCAGCGCCACAAACAGCAGCCCGGTGAAGAATCCGGTGATAGGAGTGAAGACCGGGTGATCACGGTGCCACCAGTCCGGTTGGCGTTCGACCTGCTCTGTCGGTGTTTCCGCGCCCATGGTGCCCCCTCTCACGTCGTCAACAACATCTAGAAGACCGCATAGTGCAGGAGAAGCCAAATGGGCGCGATCGTGGCCAGCAATGAGTCCAGTCGGTCCATGAGTCCACCGTGTCCGGGGATCACGTGGGACATGTCCTTGATTCCAAGATCGCGCTTGATCACCGACTCACACAGATCCCCGAGGGTGGCCATCGTTGCGCCGATGATGCCGAGGACGACACCCACCCACCAGGGACCTTCGAGCAGATAGACCACCAGCGCCACACCAGCCGCCACGCAGGCCACCAACGACCCGGCGAATCCCTCCCAGGACTTCTTGGGCGAGATGACCGGGGCCATCGGATGTTTCCCGAACGTCACCCCGGCGACGTACCCGCCAATGTCTGAAGCGACGGTGACCAAAATGAAAGTGACGACGCCGCGCACTCCGTCATCGAGCGGCTCGAAGTCGACGGATCCGCCTTCGGCAAGCAAGAGCGCAACGAATGATCCCAGAAAGGGCACGTAGATGAGGGTGAACACCGACGCCGTGGCGTTCTGGACATAACCTTCGACACCACGCCTGAGCAGCCACAACATGATGACGAGAGCCGTGACCGCGGTCGCGGTGACCAACGCCGGAGGGCCGAAGAAGTAGGCGACGACCACCATCACCACACCGCCGACCATCAGCGGCTGCTCCGGCAGGTCGATGCCCTTCGCCGTAAATCCGCGGTGCAACTCCCACACGGCAACTACGACGGCCGCCGCCACGATGAACATGAAGGCGGTCTTCCAGAAGTACAGGGACGCGGCGATGGCGCCGAGGAGTACGACGGCAGAGGCGATGGCGGCCGGCAGGTCACGTCCAGCACGGCCGTGGGACTTCTCACCGGAGGCCTTCTCCGGCGGCATTGTGGGTGCATCCGAGGTCATGGTCAGACCTCCAGCAGTTCGGCTTCCTTGGACTTCAGCATGTCTTCGATCAGGTCGGTGTGCTTCTTGGTCAGCCCATCGAGTCGCTTCTCGGCGCCGGTCACGTCGTCCTGCCCGACCTCGCCGTCCTTCTCCAGCTTGTCGAGTTGTTGCTTCGTGTGGCGGCGGACGTTGCGGACGGCGACGCGTCCATCCTCGGCCTTCGCCTTCGCGATCTTGAAGTACTCCTTGCGTCGGTCCTCGGTCAGTTCCGGGAAGACGCAGCGCAGTACTCGTCCGTCATTCGCGGGGTTCACCCCGAGATCGGAGTCGCGGATGGCCTTCTCGATGCCCGCCATCGCGCCCAGGTCGTAGGGCGAGATCAGGATGATCCTGGCCTCGGGCGCAGTGAAGGACGCCAACTGTTGCAGTGGCGTCGGGGAGCCGTAGTAGTCCACGACGATCTTGTTGAACATGGACGGGTTGACCCGGCCGGCCCGAATCGTCGCGAAATCCTCCCTGGTCGAAGCGACCGACTTGTCCATCTTCTCGTCGGCCTCTTTGAGGATTGCATTGATCACGGGATTCTCCTGTTCGGGGGGTGGCGCTGGCCTGTCGGGCGGAAGGGGTGACCTGAGAAGGTCAGCCGTCCGCGCTCACAAGCGTGCCAATCTTCTCACCTTGTACGACGCGCAGGATGTTGCCCTGCGGCTCCATCCCGAAAACCACCATGGGGAGTTTGTTCTCGCCGCACAGGGCGAACGCCGTTTGATCCATGATTCGAAGTCCTCGGGAGATCGCCTCGTCGTATGAAAGGGTGTCGAACTTGGTGGCCGTCGGGTCCACGCGGGGGTCCGCGGAGTACACGCCGTCGACACCGCTCTTGGCGACCAGCACGACGTCACACTTGCTCTCCAACGCCCGCTGGACGGCGACGGTATCGGTCGAGAAGAACGGCATCCCCATCCCGGCACCGAAGATGACTACGCGCCCCTTCTCCATGTGCCGGATCGCCCTGCGCGGCACGTAGGGTTCGGCCACCTGGCCCATGGTGATGGCGGTCTGCACGCGGGTCTCGACGCCCATCTTCTCCAGGAAGTCCTGCAGGGCCAGGCAGTTCATGACGATGCCGAGCATGCCCATGTAGTCCGCTCGAACCCGGTCCATACCCCGTTGCTGCAGCTCCGCGCCGCGGAAGAAGTTGCCTCCGCCGGTCACGACCGCCACCTGCACTCCGGCCTCGACGACCGTGGCAATCTCGTGGGCGATCTTCTGGACGACGTCCGGGTCGATCCCGACATGGCCACCGCCGAAGACCTCACCAGAGAGCTTCAGTAGAACCCTTTTGTAGCCGGTCATCGGACTCCCAGATGAAGTGACCAAATCACATGAATGGTGACAAACCTTACTTAAGAACCGACCTCGAACCGCGCAAAGCGGGTCAGGGCCACGCCGGCGTCATCGAGCAGAGCCTTCACCGTCCGCTTGTTCTCGGTCACGGATGGCTGTTCGAGCAGCACGACGTCCTTGAAGAATCCATTCAAGCGACCTTCGGTGATCTTGGCGATCGCTTGTTCTGGCTTGCCCTCTTCGCGAGAGGTCGCTTCCGCAATCTCACGCTCGTGAGCGACGACATCGGCCGGAACCTCGTCGCGGGTGAGGTACTGCGGACGCATCGCCGCCACCTGCTTCGCGGCACCTCGTGCGGCGTCTGCGTTGTCGCCGGTGTACTCGACGAGTACGCCGATGGCGGGCGGTAGATCCGCGGCGCGCTTGTGCATGTAGGACACGACAGAACCGTCGAAGTAGGCAATCCGGCCCAGGTGGATCTTCTCACCGATCTTGATGGCGAGATTGTCGACGACCTCGCCGACGGTCTGCTCACCCAACGACAGCGTGCGGACCGACTCGAGATCGCCTGCCTTCGCCGCGTTGGCGGCGTCGGCAATCTCCTGAGCGATCGCGATGAAGTCGTCGCCCTTGGCGACGAAGTCCGTCTCGCAATTGAGCTCGACCAACGAACCGCCCGAGTGGGCGACGAGTCCAGCAGTCGCCTCTCGCTCGCCAGCGCGCTGATCTGCTTTCGCCCGGCCCTTGGTGCGCAAGATGTCGGTGGCCTTGTCGAAGTCACCTTCGGCTTCTTCCAAGGCCTTCTTGCAATCCATCATGCCGGAACCGGTCATGTCACGAAGCTTCTTGACATCGGCTGCGGTGAAGTTAGACATCTGTGTGCTTAGCCCTTCTGCTCTGCGTTGACGAACCCGGCCGCCTCGGCAGCCGCTTCGGTCTTGAACCAAACCTCGGCCTTGGTGCGGCCGTACCACGGGCTGGTCGGAGCATGGAACTTCATCGAGTCCGCGTTGCCCTTGATGTCGAATCCTTCGGGCGCCGAGCCATCTTCGAGCGGGGCTGCTGAATCCGGACCGTGTCCGCCGTCAGCAGCAGCCGGAGCCTCCTCGACGACCGGCGTCTCGGGCACGTCGACTAAGGCGACAGGAGCCTCGACCGTTTCGGCGACCGGAGCCGCGTCCTCGATGACTGGGGCTGACTCATCAGCGACTGGGAGTGACGCCTCAGCGGCTGCGGGAGCTTCTTCAGCAGCCTCGGCTGCTTCAGCAGTCGCCTCACCGACGACAGCTTCCTCGGAGTCGTTGGCGGTCGACAGCAACTCGGCTTCCCACTCGGCCAGCGGCTCTTCGGCACCGATAGCCGGCGCGTCGCCGTCGGCGGCCTTGATTCCGGCTCGAGCCTTCAGCCCCTCGGCCACGGCATCGGCGACAACGCGGGTCAGCAGACCGACGGCGCGGATGGCGTCGTCGTTGCCCGGGATCGCGAAGTCGACTTCGTCCGGATCACAGTTGGTGTCCAGGATGCCGATGATCGGAATGCGGAGCTTGCGGGCCTCTTCAACGGCGAGGTGCTCCTTGTTGGTGTCGACGATCCACACCGCGGACGGCGTACGCGTCATCTCGCGGATGCCGCCGAGGGTTCGGTCGAGCTTGTCGCGCTCCCGCTTCATCTGCAGGAGTTCCTTCTTGGTGCGGCCCGAACCGGCAACGGCATCGAAGTCGACCTCGTCGAGTTCCTTGAGCCGGTTGATCCGCTGGTGAACGGTCTGGAAGTTGGTGAGCATGCCCCCGAGCCAACGCTGGTTGACGTAGGGCATCCCGACGCGCGTGGCCTGTTCGGCGATGGCGCCCTGGGCCTGCTTCTTGGTGCCGACGAACATCACGGTGCCGCCCTTGGCGACGGTGTCCTTGATGAAGGCGTACGAGCGGTCGATGTAGGACAGCGACTGCTGCAGGTCGATGATGTAGATGCCGTTGCGCTCAGTCATGATGAAGCGCTTCATCTTGGGGTTCCAACGACGGGTCTGGTGCCCGAAGTGGACGCCGCTTTCAAGAAGCTGGCGCATGGTGACGACTGCCATGGTGAATCTCCTGGTTTCAGTTGATGCGAACGACAGCTGTCGCTCACCCTGACGCCTGCGCGCGATCCGACCCGACTTTCGTCGAGACTGAGGATCGTCGCCCACGGGTGGTGGTCGGCCAGCGAAACTGGATCGACCGTCGCGGTCTGCAAGCGTGCGAAGTCAAGCCCCGAAGGACTTGCTGCACTCATGTTAGCGACCCACTTCTGTTCCACAAACTTCGCGACGAGTGAGCCGTTCACAGCTTGATCTCACGGGCATCCCACGCCCTCATCGCTTCGACAGGGTGTCGACATGTGCCAACGTGCCTTTCGTGTCCTCCTGCTCTGCGTCCTGATCGGCGTCGTTGTCCCGCCCGCCCACGCGGCGCAGCGGACCGATCCGGTGGGCACCTGGCCATTGCGGCCCATCCCCGAGGTGGTGACTGGTTTCGACCCACCGGACTCGGCGTTCGGCTCAGGGCATCGGGGTGTTGATCTGGGCGGGTCTGGCGGGCAAGCGGTGCTGTCGGCTCTTCCGGGGCAGGTGACCTTCGCCGGAGTGATCGCTGGTCGCGGCGTGGTGGTCGTCAATCACGGAGACACTCGCACGACTTATGAACCTGTGGCGGCGAGTGTCGAGGTTGGCGATCGTGTCACGTCCGGGCAGTCCATCGGGGTGTTGCAGCTCATCGGGTCGCACTGCTTCCCGCGGGCGTGTCTTCATTGGGGCTGGCTTCGGGGTGACGTCTACCTGGACCCACTGCTCTTGGTCGGCGTACGCCGTGTCCGGCTGCTGCCCCTCACCGGCTCGCCAATCTCGGGCCGTGGAGGCTCCGGTCCGATGTCTTTACGCCCGAGGGTGGGCCTGCTGATAGGCCCGTCGCAGCCGATCCGTCGAGATGTGCGTATACAACTGGGTCGTGGTGAGGGAGGCGTGCCCCAGCAACTCCTGCACCGTCCGCAGATCCGCACCGCCTTCTAGGAGGTGGGTCGCGGCCGTGTGCCGCAATCCGTGTGGTCCGATGTCCGGTGCGCCCGGCACCGCAGCGATCCGCTGGTGCACCATCGTGCGAACTGCCCGCTGGTCGATCCGACCGCCACGGACGCCGACAAATAAGGCGTCTCCGCCCTGGACGACCCAGAGGATGGGCCGCCCTGCAGACATCCAGTTCTCCAGTGCTTTCGCCGCAGGGATACCGAACGGGACTGTCCGCTCCTTGCGTCCCTTGCCGAACACCCGGAGAACGTTGCGCTCGCGATCGACGTCATCCACGTCGAGTCCGGCGAGCTCCCCCACGCGGATCCCCGTGGCGTAGAGCAACTCCAGCATGGCGGCATCTCGCAATCCCACCGGATTGGGTGCCCACTGGTCGTCACCCCCGGCCGTTGTCTTTGCGCTCTCAACTGCGGCCCTCACCAGGTCGCGGGCTTCATCGACACGCAGTACCGCCGGAAGGGTTCGATGGGCGACAGGCGAACCCAATTGCACACCGGCGTCGTGGGGCGCTCGCCCCGTTCGCAGGAGCCAGTGTGTGAACATGCGAGCCGCCGTGGCACGCCGAGCCAGCGTGCTTCGTGACTTTCCCATCGCCTGCTGCTTCGCCAGCCAGCTGCGCAGGGTCCGGAGGTCGAGCTCACCTGCCGAGGTCTGCCCCATGCGACTCGCGTGGTCAAGCAGCCCCCCGATGTCGGACAAGTAGGCCTTGACGGTGTGCGGAGCGAGATCACGCTCGGCGATCAGGTGGAGTTCATAGTCCGCGAGTTGGCGTTGCATCTCCAAGGAGATGCCCACGTCGCTGACTGTTGGATCTGCCACCCGCCCACCGTACGACGCCGATCGTCAGGCCGACCGAACCTCGCTCGTGAGTCGCCAGCCCGACTCGGAGAACTCCGCCAGTCCGATCGTGGCGAGCTTGGACAACGCCGCGCGCACTTCGACCAGGCCGATGCCTGCCGTGCGGGCGATGGAGTCTGCGGCTGCACCCCGTGAGACCGGCACCGCATCTAACACCTGGCGTTGTCGGAGAGTGAGGCGATCCGGCAATCGTTCTGCGCCACGCGGAGGTTCGATCAGATGCTCTCCGGCTGCGCCGACCACTTCGAGAACCTCGGCGCTGGTCGTCACCAGCGCGGCTGCACCGGACCGGATGAGTTGATGCACCCCCTCCGACGGGGCACTGGTGATCGGGCCTGGAACGCCCATCAGCGGTCGGGTCAGCCCTTGGGTCCAATTCGCGGTGTTCAAGGCTCCACTACGAATGGCGGCCTCCACCACGACGGTCCCCTGCGCGAGGGCAGCGATCAGTCGATTGCGGGCCAAGAATCGCAGTTTGGTGGGCGAACAACCCGGGGCCGCTTCCGACGCCACCGCGCCAACTTGTCCGATGTGTTCCAGCAGTTGTTTGTGCGCAGCCGGATAGGCGCGGTCCACCCCGCATGCCAACACAGCAATGGTGTGGCCACCTCCTCCCAACGCACCCCGGTGGGCCGCCTGGTCGATACCGAAGGCCGCGCCCGAAACGACGCAGTAGTCGGCCCGAGCCACCCCCGCCGCCACATCGGCCGCGGCGGTCATGCCATAGGTGGTCGCAGAACGAGAACCGACGACAGCGACAGCGCGCCCGACATCGCAGAGTCGCAGCGGGCCGCGGACCCACAGACCGAGCGGCACCCCACCTCGTCCCTGGAGCAGAGGTGCCGACTGCAGGTCGTCTATCCACGTCGGCCATTCGTCGTCGCCGGGAATCACGAACCGGACTCCCAAGCGACTCGCGTTCTCCAGATCCCGTTCGGCGTTCACGTCGCCCAGGCGCGCAGCCACATCGGTGAACACTCCGTTGAGGTCACGTTCGGCGGCGAGGTGAGCGTGCACCCTGGCGGCACCGAGTTCGCCGACCAGACTCGCGAGTCGAGGGTCACCGGGCTCGGCAAGGCGACACAGCGCCGCTCGTGCCAAACGATCCTGTTCCAAGTCCGCGCTCATCCGGCTCGCCCTAGAGTTCGGTTCCGCAGAGACAGAGCCGTGAGTGGTTCCCCGGTCCGCAGCCGCAATGCTGTGTCGAACTCGTCCACTCCGGGCTGGTGGATGGCCGCCAGGTCAGCGACCGTCCAGGCCAGTCGGTGGACTCGAGTGGCACCACGCCGAGTGAGTCGTCCAGCGTAGATCTCCGCGTCCAGCAGTTCACTGGCCTTCTCCGTCAACGGCCAGGTGGTGCGTAGGTCCGGCCCGGGGGCATGAGCGTTCAGGCGCCAGGATCGGCCGGAGAACCGGGCGGCCTGCCTGGCCCGGGCCTCGACTACACGGGCGCGAACCGAGGCCGAGGTCTCGGAGACGGCCATCGGGTCGGCGATCTCGTGCGGTTGGACCGGCAGGACGTGGCGAAGAATGTCGATCCGGTCCGCGAGGGGACCGGTGATCTTGCGGCGATAGTCGCGGCGCTTCACCTCGGGGCAGACGCAGCGGTTCTGCGTTGCGTATGGATGGAAGTCCCCGCACGGACACGGGTTCGATGCCAACACGACCAACCCGCGCGCGGGGAAGGTCGCCGTCTCGTCGCCCCGCGCAATCGTCACCTCGCCGCTCTCCAAGGGCTGCCGCAGCGCGTCGATAACGTCGGCATTGAACAGGGGGAACTCGTCCAGGAAGAGCACACCGCAGTGCGACCGACTGATCTCACCCGGTCGGACGCGACCGGAGCCTCCACCCAGCAGACTGGTTCGGCTGGCGCTGTGGTGTGGCGCGAAGAACGGCGGTCGGGTCGGCATCGTGTCCCCCGGTTCGAGAGCGCCGGCCAAGGAGTGGATCGCGGTCAGCTCCATGGATTCCTCGGGAGTCAGATCCGGCATGATCGAAGGAATCCGTTCGGCCAGCGTGGTCTTTCCGGCACCCTTCGGACCGGACAACTGCAACGGATGGCCACCCGCCGCTGCGACCTCCAGTGCGTACCGCGCATCATGGACCCCGAGGACGTCGACCAGATCCAACTCGTCTGCTCGGTCCTGGCCGCGCCACGACAGGAGTCGACTGCCGGACATCGCGGAGACCTCCGGAGCATCGGGCACCTCGATTCCCCGCAGTTCGGCGACCACCTGAGCCAGAGACCGAACCCCGAAGACCTCCATGCCCGGCACCATCGCCGCCTCGGCGGCTTGTGGCTCCGGAACGAACACGCGCCGCAGGCCGTGTGCCGAGGCTGTCAGGACCATCGGCAGGACTCCTGGCACCGAGCGCAGTCCTCCGTCCAGGGTGAGTTCGCCGACGAATCCCGTGCCGGCCAAGGCCCTGATCGGCAGTTGATCGGATGCGCCGAGGACGGCTACGGCAATCGCCAGATCGAAATGTGTGCCGCGTTTGGGCAGATCTGCGGGCGAGAGCAGGATCGTGACCCGTCGAGTGGTCGGCCACAACAAGGGTTTGCCGAGGCGACTGTTGGCGATCGCCATCCGACAGCGATCGCGCGACTCGTTCAGGGAGGAATCCGGTCGTCCGACCAGGATCGTCTTGATCGTCCCCGGCGACACGTCGACCTGCACGTCGATCAGATGGCCGAGTGCCCCTTGGAGGGACACGGCATGGGCGGTCGCGACGGGCATCAGCCAACCCCCGCCACGTGCTCGATCTGGGCAGGTCCGTGACGTGGCTGCAGCACACCGACAACGTCGATGCGGATGTCCCTGGGATGCACTCGTCGTTCCCGAATCCACCGCACGGCCAGACGTCGAAGTCGGGCCACCTTGATGTCGTTAACGGCCTCGAGCGGCTCGCCGTACGCCGTGGACGTGCGCGTCTTGACCTCGCAGATCACGAGCACATCACCGTCGCGCAGAACAAGATCGATCTCGCCCGCATCGCAGCGCCAGTTGCGCTCGAGAACCACCAGACCCTGCTGGGTCAGGTGCCGTGCCGCCAATTCCTCACCGTGCGCGCCCAACGCATTGCGTTGCGCAGCGGTTGACTTCATTTGCTGATCACCATGCGATCAGCGAAGCGGCTCCGTCAGCTGTGTGCCCGGAACCAGGCAGAGTCTGTGGAGGAGTACACGGAGCCCAGAAGACGGTGGCCAGAATCTCGGCTTAGGCCTCGGGAGGATCAATCTCCGGAGCGGCCAACTCCTCGACGTTGACGTCCTTGAAGGTGAGCACCTTGACGTTTTTCGCGAAGCGGGCGGGACGGTACATGTCCCAGACCCAGGCGTCGCTCATGGACACCTCGAAGAACACGTCATCGGCCTCGGTGCGCGCCTTCACATCGACCTGATTGCACAGGTAGAACCGCCGATCGGTCTCGACGACGAACTTGAAGATCGAAACGACGTCGCGATACTCGCGATAGAGCGTCAGCTCCATCTCGGTTTCGTACTTCTCCAGATCCTCAGCGCTCACCGTGACTCCTCTCCTGCCTGGGCAACGGCCAGCTGCCCTTCGTCATTGTGGCCATCATCGAGCGGTTCGAGGCCAGCGGCCCGACGTACGTTCACAAACCGCATCCTGTGTACCGGAGCGGGACCGTGCTCGAGCAAGGCTGCGTTGTGGGTCTCGGTGACGTATCCCTTGTGCGTCTTGAAGTCGTACGCCGGCCAATCGGCGTCCATCGAGCGCATGATGCGGTCCCGAGTGACCTTGGCCAGCACCGAAGCGGCGGCGATGCAGGCCGCAACCCGATCACCCTTCCACACCGCAAGACCGGGTACCTCGAGTCCGTCAACCGGGAAGCCATCGGTGAGCACATACGCGGGCCGTTGATCCAACAGGGCCACGGCACGACGAAGTGCTTCTACATTGGCGACGTGCATGCCGAGGCGGTCGCACTCTTCGGCTTCGATCGCAACGACGGCCCAGGATGACGCGCGCTTGATGATGTGTGAGTAGCAACGTTCGCGAGCCTGCTCCGTGAGCAACTTCGAGTCGCGCAATCCGGGAATGATCCCTCGCGCACCGTCCGGAAGGATGGCGGCGCCGGCGACGAGAGGCCCGGCACAGGCACCCCGACCGGCTTCATCGACACCGGCTATGGGTTCGATTCCGACCCGTCTCAACGCACGTTCGTAGCCATAGAGCCCGGCGTCGCGGCGTACGGTCAACCCCCGGGGCAGATCACTCATCGCACACGCCCAAGAGATGTCACGGTTCGGCTATTTGGCGTTTGGTACGTCGGCGAATGAATCCGCGCGGTGCACCCAACTCATTCGGTCACGAGGCCAAACCAGTGCAAAGACCTTCCCGACAACCAGATCCGTTGCGATGTACTCGTCCCCTGGCACGCAATCGGTCTGGTTCTCGCGGCACATGTGCATGCTCGAGTCGGCCGAGTTTGCTCGGTTGTCCCCCATGACGAAGATGTGCCCCTCAGGCACCGGGCCGGCCGTCCACTTGCACGTGCCCGTCATCGGGCCATTGCACTGAAGGTTCTCGATGTCCTTGACGTAGGCCTCCTCATCCAAGGGTTCGCCATTGACGCTGATCCGACCCTGTTTGTCGCAACAGACGATCGTGTCGCCTTCGACGCCGACGACGCGCTTCACGAGATGGCCCCCGGAGGGGTAGAGGCCGATCTTGGCCATCACCTTTGCCACGGGATTCGTCGGCCCAGCCGACTCAGCGCCACCCAGCCAGTCACCCGGGTCCTTGAACACGACTACGTCCCCGCGCTGGGGGGTGCCTCCGCCCCAATAGGACACCTTCTGGACCAGAATCCGGTCGTTCTTGATCAGCCCAGGTTCCATCGAGGGCGACGGGATGTAGAAGGCCTGCAACAACAGCGCCTTGATCAGGATCGACAGACCCGAGGGCGATCGCCAGGAGCAGGATCGTCTCCTGCCACAGCGGCAGTTGCTTCTTCTTCTTGGCCGTCCCCGATGACTCGGTCGGCTCTTGAGCCGAAGCGGTGTCGCCAAGATCGGAGGTCACCAGCAGAGCCTACTCAACGCCGACTCAGGCTTCGCGACGTTCCTTGATCTTGGCTGCCTTGCCTCGCAGATCGCGGAGGTAGTAGAGCTTCGCCCGGCGTACGTCGCCGCGCGTCACGATCTCGATCGTCTCGAAGATCGGAGAGTGCAGCGGAAAGGTCCGCTCGACGCCGATGCCGAAGGAAACCTTGCGGACGGTGAAGGTGCGACCAACGCCCGACCCGGCAACGCGGATGACGACGCCCTGGAAGATCTGGATCCGGGACCGGTTGCCCTCGACGACCTTGACGTGCACCTTGATGGTGTCACCGGCGCGGAAGGGGGGTACGTCGTCGCGCTTCTGCGCGTTTCCGAGATCTTCTACGGCGGTGCCTAGTTTGCGGCCCATGATGTGCTCCTCGCGACTGCCACAGGTCAACCACGGAATCGGTGTTGCTGGATTCAAGAGCCCATTCCTGGCCGCCGTATGGCGCCCCCTGTGGCAGGTGCGCACACCAATCACTGCGATGACTGCTCGAAGTGATTGTGGCCGAATGGACCGAGGGATGAGTCTGCCACAGCAGCGAGGCATCGGAGAAATTGTGGTCGAAGCGTGCGGCTCTGGCCACCGAGTCGGCTACCAGGTGGGTCGAACAGGTGGGAACACTCCATCGTTGCGAGCCATCAGCACTCGGGCGATCTGTCGGCGAAGGCCAGAAAGGTCGTCGGCCCCGATCTCGGCAGCCCAGTCCGCCTCCAGGTCGCCGTAGATCCGCTCCACCACCACGAGCAACTCCCGGCCACGAGGGGTGAGCGACACAGCCCGCTGCCTCTGATCGCCGGGATCGACCACGCGCACGACGTACCCCGCCTCCACCATCGCGTCGATCAACTTGGAAGCGGCTTGCTTGGTCATGCCCATCAGTGCGGCGATGTCCTTCCCGCTGGTGGGGTGTTCCCGCGCGGCCACCAGAACGAATCCGTAGGACCGCTTCATATCGACCCAGCCCTCGGCGGCCAGGCGCTCGTGCAGATCATCGATCAACTGTCGGAACGCCATGGCGAAGAGACGAGCCAGCGGTGGAACCTCATCCTGCGGGCGTGGTGGACTCACAGTGACCAGGGAGGCGGGAAGGTCGCGCCGTCACGGAGTTTCGCCTGGCCGCCCACCGGGAGCAGGCACAGCATCCGCACATCGATGTCGCCGCGATTGTGCAGTTCGATCTCGACTCCGACGGGCAAGACGATCGCGTCGCCGACCTTCGCGGTCTCCTCGACGCCGTCCAGCAGAACTGTGGCCGTGCCGTCCAGAACGACGAAGATCTCTTCACGGCTCAGCGTGTGCGGCGTCGCAGGCGTCGCTGGAGCGATCTCCACCTGCCAGACCGAAGTTTCGGCGGAGCCGCGACTCGGTGTGGCCAAGGACGTGAATCGAGTGGTCCCAAGTTCGTGCGTGGGCTGGTCGGGTGCAGCGATAACAGGCATGGAGAGAGTCAACCGCCTTCCGACTGATTAGTCAACTTAATTGACTAATTGGTTTCCTCCAGTGCCAACTTGGGTTGGCCTAGACTCTGCTCAACCCACGGGCACCGCCCCGTTCAATATCGTGACGAACGGAGACCTCATGGGCACCCCACCAGTGATTTACGGCCGAGCCGCACCGGGCATCTTCGTGCGTGATCTCGAGACCGCCTTGGCGTTCTATGTCGGCGTCCTGGGCATGACGAAGACCTTCGAGAACGGCTCTCCCGTGGGATTCGTCATTGTCGAGTCGGGCGCAGCGGAGTTGCACCTTGCGCTGGTCCCCGACCATCAAGCATCGACGACGAACGTGGCTCACTTGATCGTCGATGACGCCACCGCTCTTTACGACCACGTCACGGCTGCCGGCGTACGCATCGTCAAGGGTCTCAAGGACCAGGACTACGGCCTGCGTGCCTTCGTGATGGCCGATCCGGACGGCAACCGGATCGACGTCGGCCAGGCGATCGACGAACCGGGCTAGCGCCTGCGGACCTTGGTGAGTCGCACAGCGCCCGGAATCTCATCACCGGGCTTCCACGCGAAGATTCGGTAGCCCGCCTTCTTGTACATCCGGATGTTGTCGACGCTCTGAGCGCCGGTGAACAGTTCGTACGTCGTCACGTCGGGCGGCGCCGCCTCCTCGATGGCCGTGAGCATGAACCGGCCCAGCCCCTGACCTTGCAGATCGGGAGCCACCATCAGACGACCGACGTCCCACAGATCGCCATGGGGTCGACCGCGAGCTGCGCCGATCAGTCGGCCGCCACGCCTGAGCACCAGAACGGTCCACTCCTGCATCCAGGCAACGACGTCGTCCAAGGTCTCGTACAGCGGAGGTATCTCGACGCCGGGGTTCGCCTGCTGCTCCTGCACCCAGCAGGCCTTCTGAAGAGTGAGTATCTCGCCGGCGTCCGCAGGTTGTGCCAAGCGCAGTTCGCCCACCTCGTTGATGGAACTGGCGTGCATCAGGTCCGGGCGGCGGGTGACCGTGCGGGCACCGCCTGATCGCGGCGCCAACGGGCGATGGCCCCGTGATCACCCGACAGCAACACCGCTGGGATCTCAAGGCCGCGCCATTCGCGTGGCTTGGTGTAGACGGGGTACTCCAGCAGGCCGTCCTCGTGCGACTCCTCGGCAAGCGACTCCGGATTGCCGACGAAACCCGGCAGCAGCCGAGCCACGGCTTCGACGATCACCAGGGCGGCAGCCTCTCCCCCGTTGAGCACGTAGTCCCCGAGAGAAACCTCGACAACCTCCGCGCGGGCGGCCGCGTAGTCGATGACCCGCTGGTCGATGCCTTCGTAGCGACCGCAGGCGATGATCAGCCGCGGTTTCGTTGCGAGCTCACGAGCGAGACCTTGCGTGAAGGGCTGACCGGCCGGGCTTGGCACGACGACAGTCGAATCGGCCAGGTCCAGGTCGTCGAACGCCTCGCCCCACGGCTCGGGCTCTCATCACCATGCCGGCGCCGCCACCGGCGGGAGAATCGTCCACCGTGTTGTGCGGATCGTGGGTCCAATCCCGCAGATTGTGAACATGGAGATCGATCAAGCCCGCACTCGCGCGCCTTCCCGACCAGCGACAGGTCCAGGGGCGCGAGGTAGTCCGGGAAGATCGAGACGATGTCGATGCGCATCAGTCGGAGTCGTTCCTCGTCGCCGGGTCGTCCGGGAACGGTGTCACGAGACCCGGGCGGTCCGCGACCAGTCAGGCGACCGTTAGCCAGATCGACTTCCGGCACCAGCGCTGACACGAACGGCACCAGCGCCTCGCGCCCATCCAGCGTCGCAATCACCAGCAGGTCCTGGGCCGATCCGTGCCGCACGGCGATGATGTGGCCCAACTCGGCCCCGCTCACGTCGTACGCCGCCAACCCGATCAGCTGATGGTCGTAGTACTCCTCGGGATCCTCTGGCTTCTCGTCCGGTTCAAGCAGCGACATAGAGGAGCAGCCCCCGCGCGGCCTCAGCCGCGGTCCGATCCGGAATCTCGGCGAACCGGGCCAGCAGGACCGAACTGTGCCACCGAGCCTCGGTCATCGTGAGTTCGGTTCGCGAGCCGCCAGAGCCTGGCCCTGTGGAGCGCTCCGCTTGCAGTCGTACGCCGGCCCGGAAGCGTCGATCGGGTTCGTCGGTGCGAACATCGATCGTGACGTCGCCTCGCAGGCCATGAGGCTTACCGATCCTCCCGACGAGGACCTCGATCCGATTCACCGGATCAGGCTAACGGCGCCGATCCACGTCGACGAAGTCGATCCTTGCGCCTCCGCGGCCAGCCAATGCCGAAATCACGGTGCGGAAGGCCGTGGCGGTGCGACCGTTGCGGCCGATCACCTTGCCGAGGTCGTCGGGATGCACGCGCACCTCGAGGATCGACCCCCGACGCAACTGCTTGTCGCGCACCGTCACATCGTCGGGGTTGTCCACCACTCCACGAACCAGATGCTCGAGGGCTTCGATGAGCACGCTCAGGCCTTGTCGGTGTCGGCAGCAGCGTCAGCGGCAGCCTCGTCAACAGGGGCATCCGTCTCTGTCGCCTCTGGGGCGGCCTCATCGGCGGGAGCCTCGGCAACAACTTCGGCGGCTGGCTCTTCGACCACGGGTGCTGCGGCGACGGCGGTTTCCTCGGCTGGCGCTTCGGCCTCAGCCTTCTCTGCCTTGGGGGCTTTCTCGGCCTTCTCCGCCTTCTCTACCTTTTCTGCCTTCTCTGGGGCCTTTTCCGGGGCCTTCTTGGCTGAAGCCTTCTTGGTGACGGCCTCGGCCTTGGGCTCGCTGGCGGCTTCCTTCAACGCCTCGTTGAAGACGTCGAGCTTGGTCGCCTTGGCGTCCTTGACCTTCAGCGTGCCCTCGGTGCCGGGGAGACCCTTGAACGTCTGCCAATCACCGGTGATCTTGAGCAACTTCGCGACGGCTTCGGACGGCTGTGCGCCGACTCCGAGCCAGTACTGCGCGCGCTCGCTCACGAGGGAGATGTAGGAGGGATCCTCCTTGGGGTGGTACTTGCCGATCTCCTCGATCACGCGACCATCGCGCTTCTTGCGGGAGTCGACGACGACAATGCGGTACTGGGGCACACGGATCTTGCCCATGCGCTTCAAACGAATCTTGACGGCCACGTTTGTGGTGTCTCCTTGAATGTGGTGGTGGTTGAGGGCACGTCACCAGGTGGGGCACCGGTTCGGGTTCCTCGAGGGGCCTTGAGCATCTGGATGAGAGGGTCCAGACGCATAGGACTCAGCGCCCGATTGTGCCAGACATCCCGACCCCCACGAAATTCAGCCGCGTTCAGAGCCCGATCGAACTTCGGAAGGCCTCGACGCCCTCCACTGCCAAGGGATGCTCGGACCTGACCAGCCGGTCCGAGGTCAGCAGGAAGTCCACGTGTTCAGCCATCTCGCCCGGCCGACGCTGCATCCGACGTCCTCCGTTTTCGCGGTACCCCACCTTGCGGCTGACGGCCGCCGAAGCAGGGTTGTCGAGGAAGGCTCCCGACGTGATCTGCTCGGCGTCGAGATAGTCGAACGCGAACGCGCACACTGCCTGGCGCATCGCCGTACCGATTCCTTGACCTTGGAACTCCTGGCCCAACCACGACCCGGTCTCCCCGGTCTTGGTGACCAGATAGTCCTTGGTCGCAAACCCCTGGCAACCGACCAACACGCCATTGCGCCACACGCCGAACTGCAGATCCCACGACGCAGGGGCGAAGTTGGCGCGCGAGGCCCAATGAAACTGAGCGGTGTTCCGGCCAGATCCTCGGTCGGCACGTCGGTCCACGGGCATATTGAAGGGCATCTGGTCGGGCGGGTGAATGCCGCGCTCGGCAAGCTCGCACATCTCGACGAGGTCCTCGTCGGTGATGCCGCGCAACTCCAGCGGTCCCTGACGAATACGCAACCCCAACATCGGCAGAAGATCGCTGACGTGTGCTCACGGCGTACATGATAGGAGCGGCTCGAGGCACGATGCACGACTTTCCGCGGAGTACGACGCAGGTGGGGGTCCGAAGCACTCGCAGATCCTCCAGCGGATTCGACGGGTAGACCACGAAGTCCGCCGGCGCACCCTCGGCCAGCGTCGCGTTCCATCCGAGCCACTCGCGCGCCCGCCAGGACGCACCGCCGAGCGCATACTCGGCCGGCATCCCCAGATCGGCCATCGCCTGGACCTCGCCGGCCAGGTTTCCATGCTTTGAGATCCCGCCACCGTCGGATCCGGCAAACAACGGCACCCCCGCGTCGTACGCCGCCATCAACGTCTCCCGCGTGGTGGCGTGGAGTCGCTCGATATGCGAGGCGTACGCCGGGAACCTGGCGGCCCCGGCCGCGGCGTACTCCGGAAACTTCGCCAACTGCATCACCGTCGGCACCAACGCGGTTCCGTGCGAGACCATCCCCGCTATCAGGTCCGGAGTCAGGCCGGTGCCGTGCTCGATGCAGTCGATGCCGGCGTCGATCAGCCCCGAGAGCACCTCTTCTCCGAAGCAGTGGGCCGTGACTTTCGCGCCGTTCGCGTGTGCCACCGCAATGGCCTCGGCGAAGTCGGCGTCGGAGAAACTCGGCATCAGATCCCCGGCATCACGCGAGATCCAGTCGCCGACGAGCTTCACCCAGCCGTCCCCGGACTGCGCCTCGACGGCGACCTGCGCGGCAAGATCGGCGGGCTCGACCTCGTGGGCGTAGTTCCGGAGATAGCGGGCAGTCCGAGCGATGTGTCGTCCGCACCGGATCAGATGCGGGAGGTCATCACGCTCCTGGATCCACCGAGTATCCAAGGGCGAACCCGCGTCGCGAATCAGCAACGCTCCCCCGTCGCGGTCCTCCATCGCCTGAGCCTCGGCCTCGGCCTCGGAGACCGCACCGTGCTCATCGAGTCCGATGTGGCAGTGCGCATCGACCAACCCGGGCACGATCCAACCCTCAGCGCCGCCCTCCGCCTCGGCAGCCGGTTCGTAGCTGACCGACCCGTTCACCACATAGACGTCGCGCCACTCACCATCAGGCAGGACTGGCCCGGAGAAACGAAGCACGCTCACACCCGAACCGTATCTGTAAGCGGGTCGGTAGACTCTGGGCGTGGACCAGCCCGAAATGACCCCTGAGTTGACCGACGACGAACTCGTCGAGGTGGAGACCGCCGAAGACCTCGACTTGGAGGCCGACGCTGCTCAGGAGCAGGTCCGGATGGGCATCTACGTCAGCGCGATCCGTTGCCTGATCACTTATGTCCTAGCCCCTGCCCTTGGTGCCGCCGGGGTCATGGCCGGCTTCCTGGGCGTCGCTGCGGTCGCGCTGCAGATTCTTGGCGCCGTCCTCTGCACCTTCGGTGCGATCAAGTTGTGGAAGCTGCAGCATCGGGCCCGCTACCTGTACGCCGGCGTCGCCGTTGCGGTCTATCTCGCCACCGCGCTCACTCTGATCGGCCTCGCCTAATTCGTCCTCATGCCACCACTACGGAGCTCCTCGAGTGCAACCGAGACAGTGTCTCCTTCATCGGACTGCCCGAACGGTAATCGGACCTCTTCCACCCGTGAGGACGACATGATTGGAAACCTGGATCCAGTCGCCGTCGTCGCGCTGCAGTGGTCGCTCTCTATCGTCATGGGCTGAAGCGCCATGGTGCATGGGCCGGCGCGGATTCGCTGCGAATACGTCGGCCATCGGGAGTGCACACCGCGCGAACCGCGGAGGTCCTCGTAACTCTGGTCCTCTGCGGCGGGCCTGATCGGACTAGCCGACTGGTTGCTGCTGCTCGGCCCTGATTTCCAGGCCAACCTGCGGTAGAGCAGCCGCACGCGCCAGCCCGCCGCCTACTTCAGGTACTTCGAGAAGTCCTTCGGCAGGTCGAGCGCGGCGGCGGCCTTCTCGTAGTCGACTTCTTCGCCGCCGGGTTGACCGAACGGGCTTCCGCTGGGCTTGTCCTTCGCGGCCTGAGCCGCGATGGCACGCTGTTGAGCCGCCTTCGCCGGATTGCCGGAGACCCGCTTGCTCTTGCCCTTCGCTGGTGGCTGGCGGCCCTTCGAGCGCTTGCCGCCACCGACACCCGGCATGCCCGGGCATCCCGGGCATCCCTCCCCCGCGAGCCATCGACTCCATCATCTTGCGGGCTTCGAAGAACCGGTCGACGAGTTGATTGACGTCGTTGACCGTGCGGCCGGCGCCGCGAGCGATGCGCGAGCGACGCGAGCCGTCGATCATCTTCGGATTGGCCCGCTCGGCGGGTGTCATCGACTGGATGATCGCCTGCAGGCGATCGACCTCGCGTTCGTCGAAGTTGTCCAACTGATCGCGGAACTGGCCCATCCCGGGCAGCATCCCCATGATCTTCGACATCGATCCGAGTTTGCGGAGTTGCTGCATCTGGGCGAGGAAGTCGTCGAGGGTGAACTCGCCGCCCTTGCCGGTGAGCTTCTCCGCGGCCTTGAGCGTCTGCTCGGTGTCGAAGGTCTTCTCGGCCTGCTCGATCAGGGTCATCATGTCGCCCATGTCGAGAATGCGCGACGCCATCCGATCCGGATGGAAGAGATCGAAGTCGGTCATCTTCTCGCCGTTGGAGGCGAACATGACCGGCTTGCCCGTGATGGAGGCGATCGACAACGCAGCACCACCGCGCGCATCGCCGTCGAGCTTGGTCAGCACGACCGCGTCGTACCCCACGCCGTCCTGGAACGCCAGGGCCGTGGTGACGGCGTCCTGGCCGATCATCGCGTCGACGACGAAGAGGATCTCGTCCGGATTGACCGCGTCGCGAATGTCCTTGGCCTGCTGCATCATCTCCGCGTCGACACCGAGACGCCCCGCAGTGTCGATGATCACGACGTCGTACAACTTCTGCTTGGCGTGAGCCAGCGAGTCGCGCGCAACATCGACCGGATTGCCTACGCCGTTGCCGGGCGACAGGAGCGAACACGGGTACGCCGACCCGCTCGCCGTTGACCTGCAACTGGGTGACGGCGTTCGGGCGCTGCAGGTCGGCGGCGACCAGCACCGGCGCCCGGCCCTGATCCTTGAGCCATAGCGCGAGCTTGGCGGCCAGCGTGGTCTTGCCGGCACCCTGCAGGCCGGCCAGCATGATGACGGTCGGCCCGGTCTTGGCGAAGCGCATCCGCCGGGTCTCGCCGCCGAGAATGCCGACGAGTTCCTCGTTGACGATCTTGATGATCTGTTGCGCCGGGTTGAGCGCGCCGCTGACTTCCTCGCTGCGAGCGCGCTCCTTGACCGCTGCGACGAAGTCCTTGACCACCGGCAGGGCGACGTCGGCCTCGAGCAGCGCGATGCGAATCTCGCGCGCGGTGGCGTCGATGTCGGCATCGGAGAGCTTGCCCTTGCCGCGCAGGTTCTTGAAGGTGTCGGCAAGCCGGTCGGAGAGTGTGGCGAACAAGTCAGTCCTTGGAGTCGTGTGACCTTGAAAGCGACGAGCGGAGTCGCGCTCCGCTCAGGGTCATAAGGGTAGCCGCATGCGTCATACTGGTCGGATGGAAGCCCTCACCACGACCGCGTTGATCGTGTTGATTCTCGGCGTGCTGATCATCGCGCTTGGTGCGCATGCAACGGCGCCTGGATCAGCCGGGCGGGCGCGATGGCCTCGGCTCGATCGGCGACGCCTTCGGCAACATGATCGAGGTGTTGGATCCAGGCAGCGGATCGGGCCAAGCGCGATCTCAAGGCCGAGGAACACAAAGGCCCGGTGACACCGAGTCCCGACGACGACTTCGATCGTCCCGTCGTCATTCGAAACGGGCCCCGACGGCCGACCGACCGCCGTACGCGTTCGTCGCCAGCGTTCGACGACCTGACACAGGCGCTCTAACCGGCACGGTCCTGAGGGACTTGGAGGGCTGAGGCTCGCGGACGGCTCTGGCAGCCACGTCCGCCCGCTCGCTGCGCAGCGCCCCAACGCCTGGCTCCTGGACGTAGAAGACATCAACGGCCTGCGGCCCGACGGTGGCGACGTGAGCGGATCGGACGCTGAGGTTCAACTCGGCCAGCGCCTCGCACACGAGGTAGAGCAGACCCGGACGATCAGTGGCGCGCACCTCGAGCACGGTCGCGTCCAGCGAGGCCTCAGGACGCACCAGGACCACCGGGGCAATTCTTGATGCGTCCGCTCGACGCAGCCGGTCGAGGTTGAGGCCACCGGACACGATGTGTTCGAACCGCTGGCGCAGGACGGCAGCCTCGAGATGTCGCGTCGGCAACCTCCCACTCCGAGATGTTCCATGAATCCTGGCTTCGAACGCGGGCGGCGCGGACCGAACACCGCTGAAAGGCCAGCACGGCGGCGACGTCGGCGAGCAAGCCCACCCGATCCGGAGCAATCACGGTCACCCGGGCGCCCTCACCGACCGGGTCCACCTGGAACGAAAGGTTCGCCTTGCCTCGACGGAGTTCGCGTGGGATCTCCACTGTTCGGTCGGTCCGCGTGGCTCGGCACCACATCCGGTTCGTCGATCGCCCGGACGACCCGCCGGGTCAGCTGGTCGACGAGCCCGGCCCGCCAGGCAGTCCACGCCTGCGGGGATGCGGCCCGCGCATCGGCCTCGGTCAACGTCCGCAGCAACATCACCGTCTCGACTGACCGGATGTGCGCCGTCACCAGCCCGACGGTCGCCGGGTCGTCCGGGTCCCGCGTCGCGGCCGTCTCGGAGAGCAGCAGGTGCCAGCGGACGAGGGCGGCAATGACGTCGACGGACTCCTGCTCGAAGCCCATCCGCTCCGCGACCTTGCGCGCGATCGGCTCACCCTCAACGCTGTGGGAGCCGGAGCCGCCCTTGCCGATGTCGTGCAGCAGCGCGGCCATCACGAGTACGTCGGGCCGAGAGGCGTGTCGAATCATTGCGGCGGCTTCGATGCAGGTCTCCACCACGTGCCGGTCGACGGTGTAGCGATGGATGGCCGAGGCGTGCGGCAGCAGTCGGATCCGCTCCCACTCGGGAAGGATCCGGTCCAGGGCGCCGGTCTCCTCCAGCGTCTCCCAGACCGACAGCAAGCCCCGGCCGGCAGCCAGCAGTCGCACCATCAGGTCGCGTGCTTCCACCGGCCATGGCTCGGGAAGGGCCGCGCCCTCACGAACCAGTCGGGCAGCCGTGGCTGGTGCCAACACGATGTCGCGCTCCGCCGCCTCGGCGGCCGCACGCAGACAGCAACAGCGGGTCCTCCGACGGGTCGGGCCTTGGCATCCAGCACGATCTCGTCGGAGGAGATCGCGATGCCCGGGGCGACGGACTCGAGGCTCGGGCGTCGCGGCCGCGACGGCCGAACCGGGTCGTTCAACGGCGCTGCGTGCCCGCGCCAGGCGAGGCGGGACAGGTGGGTCAGCCGCCGGCCCAGTTCGCGCACCCTGAACTGGGCGCCCAACGCATCGCCGTACCCCATGGCCACGGCCAGGTCTCCCCACACCTCGGGCCCGATCCGGTCGGTGGCTCGCCCGGCCAGATCGTGCACCACGTCTCGAACGTCAAGCAGTTCCAGGCGACGATCGCTCCAGGTCCGCATGCGGAACGTCGACCAGCCAGGTCGCGACGAGCGCCTTGAGAACGACGGCATCACGGAGCCCACCTTCGGCCTCCTTGATGTCCGGGATCGAGGCGTGGGCCAGCTCGCCCACCATCTCGTGCCGCTGGCGAACCAGCGCACGGAGTTGCGGCAGCCGAGCGCGAGCATCGCGTCGCCAGTGGGCGAGCATCATCGTGCGCAGGCGCAGGGTGAGGTTGGGGTCACCGGCGACATGCCGGATGTCGAGCAGGCCGAGGGCGACCCTCAGGTCTGCCTCGGCCGCCGTCGGTCATCTCGCTGACCGATCGAACCGAGTAGTCCAACTTCTGGCCGGCGTCCCAGATCGGGTACCACAACTTCTTCGGCCAGCTCACCCAGGCCGTCGTCGCCACCGAAGCCGTCGTCGTGGACCAGGACGACGTCCAGATCGGAGTACGGCGCCAGCTCGCCACGCCCGTAACCGCCGACGGCAATCAGCGCGGCGCCGACATCCGGACCGCTGCAGCGACTCGGTACGCGCTCTGACACAACTCGTCCGCAGTGGCGGTCCGCTCGGCGCGTTCGGCCGCGGTCATCGCCTGCGCAACGTCATACGAAGTGAGTCCAATAGCGATCGAATCGGATGACGTACGGCGTCAGCGTCATACGGAAAGGGTTCTCATAGCAACCGGATCGTATGACGTTGGCGCGTTCAGATGGCGGCCGCGTCGCGCTCGCCGGTGCGCACCCGAACGACGGAGTCGACGGCGCTGACCCAGACCTTGCCGTCACCGATCCGGCCGGTCTGCGCGGCACTGACGATGGTGTTGACGACTTCGTCAGCGTCCAGCGATGTCCACGAGGATCTCGACGCGCACCTTGGGCACGAGGGCGATGTCGTACTCCGCGCCCCGGTAGACCTCGGTGTGACCCTTCTGCCGGCCATAACCACTGACCTCGCTGACCGTCATTCCCGTCACACCGACGGTTTCGAGGGCGGCGCGAACGTCTTCCCACTTGTGCGGCTTGATGACCGCGGTGACAAGCTTCATGCGTCTTCCTCATCTGTCGGACGGTGTCCAGGGTCTTCCACCCTAAATGGTCTTCGGGTGCCCGGTTCCTACGAAGGACGAACCGGACACCCGAAGATGTGATGCTGACTTGCTATGGGTTGCGCTGTGTGACCTAGATCGCCGCTGAGTCGCGGTCGCCAGTGCGAACCCGCACGACGGAGTCGACCGAACTGACCCACACCTTGCCGTCACCGATCCGACCCGTGTGGGCCGACTTGGCGACGATGCCGACGATGTCCTCCACGTCTTCGGAATCCACGACGATCTCGACCCGGATCTTGGGCACGAGGGCGATGTCGTACTCCGCACCGCGGTAGACCTCGGTGTGGCCCTTCTGCCGGCCATAACCGCTGACTTCGCTGACGGTCATTCCCGTGACGCCGAAGGTCTCGAGCGCTTCGCGAACGTCTTCCCACTTGTGCGGCTTGATCACCGCGGTGATGAGCTTCATGCCGAAACCTCCGCATCGCTGGTGGTGCCGATCGAGGAACTCGAACCGGACGTGCTGCCGGTCAGCCGACGCGTGCCGGGGGTGCCGGCCAGGTCGTAGGCGTTCTCGCCATGCTCGACGAAGTCGATGCCCTCCAGTTCGTGATCCTCATCGATGCGCCACCCCATGGTGACCTTGATGCCGTAGCCGATGATGAGCGTGACGATTCCGGACCAGATGACGGCGTACAGGGCGACCAGGAACTGAATGACCAACTGGTCGATCCCGTTGCCATAGAGCAGGCCCGTGCCGGTGGCAAGGAACCCGATGCCGATCGTGCCGATCAGGCCGCCGACCAAGTGGACACCCACGACGTCGAGCGAGTCGTCGTAGTTGTACTTGTACTTCAGGCCGACCGCCAGCGCACACGCGCCACCGGCAACCACGCCGAGCGCCATGGCGCCCAGCGGAGAGACCGCTCCACAAGCAGGAGTGATGGCCACAAGACCTGCCACGACACCCGAAGCGGCACCCAAGGAGGTGGCCTTGCCGTCGCGGAACTTCTCCACGATGAGCCAGCCCATCATCGCCGCGCACGTTGCGAGCGTGGTGTTCAACCAGACCAGACCGGTCTCGGTGGTGAACTGGGCGATCATCTCGGTCTCGTCAGTGGAGAGCGAAGACGATCGAGCCGACGTTGAAGCCGAACCAGCCGAACCACAGCAGCCCGGCACCGATCATGGTGAGCGTCAGGTTGTGCGGACGCATCGGCTCCTTGCCGAAGAAGTGACGACGACCGGTGATGATCGCCAGCACCAGGCCGGCCACACCGGCGTTGATGTGCACGACCGTGCCGCCTGCGTAGTCGATCGGCGCCACCTTGGCAACACCGTCGGCGACGCCGTACACCATCGATGCCAAACCGCCGTCGACGTTGCTGAGGAAGCCGCCGCCCCACACCTGGTGGGCGAGCGGGAAGTAGGACAGCGTGACCCAGATCGGCATGAAGACCAACCAGGAGGAGAACTTCACCCGGTCGGCGATCGCGCCGCTGATCAGCGCCACCGTGATGACCGCGAAGGTCATCTGGAAGGCCACGAAGACGTAGTTGCCGGGGAGGGTGTCGCTGAGCCCGAACTGATCGAACGGGTCGGAGAAGAGTTTGCGCGAATTCCCAGCCGGGATTCTCGGCGTCGGCCGCTGCCCATGACAGCGAGCTGTAGGTCATCGACCAGCCCCACAGGGCGTAGACGATGCCAACGACGCCGACCGCGCTGAAGGACATCATCATCATGTTGAGCACCGACTTGGAGCGGCTCATCCCGCCGTAGAACAGCGCAAGTCCAGGTGCAGTCATTAGGAGGACGAGCGAGGATGAGACCAGCATCCACGTGTAGTAGCCGTCCATGAAACCTCCGTATTGATTGAACAGAGCGAGGGATCGAGCATTAGGGGGTCACCGGGATCCGACAGCGTTGGCGAAAGTGACCCGCCCCATTGATGACAACCCTCTGGTCTGGGTGTTTCGCGGTACGCCGCGACATGTTGCGCGCAAGCAACGGATCAAGATGATTTGTTACTTCCGTGTTAACAAACAATCCGGTGGATCCGACGTACCAGGTACGTCGGATCCACCGGATTGATGAGCGGGACTTTCAATCAGAGGACGTAGAGCATCTCCTGGTACGTCGGGAGCGGCCACAGGTCGTCGGCGACGACACCCTCGAGGAGGTCGGCGGCCGAACGAACCGCGGCCATGGCCGGCAGCAGCACCTGCTGAGCGTGCTCTGCCTCGTCGTACGCCGTGACCGCACCCTCGTCCGCCAAGCCGGCACCGAGCGCGGCCAGTCCGGCGCGAAGGTCGGTCAGCGGATTCGAGACGCCGTCCAGTGCGGAGGTGTCCGGCTTGACGCCGGCACCCTTGAGCGCCGCCAGGTTGGTGGCGACCTCGGTCTGGTAGCGAATGGCTGCCGGGAGTACGACGGTCATGCCGATCTCGTAGGTCAACCGGGCCTCGACACCGATGCTCAGGGTGTACTGCTCGAGGCCGATCTCGTATCGAGAGTGCATTTCGCGGTGGTTGAACACCTTGTACTTCTCGAACAACTCCATCGACGGCTCCGAGACGAGCTCGGGCAATGCGTCCATCGTGGTGCGCAGGTTGGGCAGACCACGCTCGGCGGCCTCGACCTGCCACTTCTCGGAGTACCCATCGCCATTGAAGACGACCGCGCCGTGGTTCAGCATGACCTCGGCGAGCACGTTCTGCACGGCGGCGTTGAAGTCAGTACCAGCGGCCAGGGCCTCCTCGAGGGACGTGGCGAGGTAGTCGAGCGCCTCGGCCATGATCGTGTTGATCGTGGTCATCGGCCCCGCCACCGACTGCATCGAGCCGGGCGCGCGGAACTCGAACCGGTTGCCGGTGAAGGCGAACGGGCTGGTCCGGTTGCGATCGCCCGGATCGGTCGGAAGCACGGGCAGCGTCTCCACGCCGATGAACATCTGGCCCTTGTCCTTCGACGAGTTCGCGCCACCGGCGGCGATCTGGTCGAAGACGTCGGCCAGCTGCTCGCCCAGGAAGATCGAGATGATCGCCGGCGGGGCTTCGTTGGCGCCGAGACGGTGATCGTTGCTCGCGGACGCGACAGACGCGCGCAACAGTCCGCCGTACTTGTGAACGGCGCGGATGACGCCGGCACAGAACACGAGGAACTGAGCGTTGTCGTGCGGGTTGTCACCGGGATCGAGCAGGTTTCCGGCCGAGCCGCTGCCCAGCGAGAAGTTCACGTGCTTGCCGGATCCGTTCACGCCCTCGAACGGCTTCTCGTGGAACAGGCACTCCATGCCGTGCTTCTTGGCGACCGTCTTGAAGGTCGTCATCAGCAACTGCTGGTGATCGGCGGCCACGTTGGCCCGCTCGAACATCGGCGCGATCTCGAACTGGCCGGGGGCCACCTCGTTGTGACGCGTCTTCGCCGGGATCCCGAGCTTGAAGAGCTCACGCTCGGTGTCCATCATGAAGCCGAGAACCCGCTCGGGGATGGCCCCGAAGTAGTGGTCGTCGAATTCCTGGCCCTTGGGCGGCTTGGCGCCGAACAGTGTCCGACCGGCGTTCAGCAGGTCGGGTCGCGCCAGGAAGAAGTGGCGATCGATCAGGAAGTACTCCTGCTCGGCGCCGCAGTAGGACACGACGTGGTCCTCGCTGGCGTGACCGAACAGGGTGAGGATGCGCTCGGCGTGCTCGGCCATCGCCTGCTGCGAACGCAGCAGCGGGGTCTTGTGGTCCAGTGCTTCACCGGTCATCGACACGAACACGGTCGGGATGCAGAGCGTGTTCCCGTTGGGGTTCTCGAGGACGTACGCCGGGCTCATGACGTCCCAGCCGGTGTATCCGCGAGCCTCGAACGTGTTGCGCAAACCACCGTTGGGGAAGCTCGAGGCATCCGGCTCGCCCTGGACGAGGGTCTTGCCGGAGAACGACGCGAGCGCCGTACCGTCGCCGACCGGATCAAGGAAGCTGTCGTGCTTCTCCGCGGTCAGGCCGGTCAACGGATAGAAGACGTGGGCGTAGTGCGTCGCACCCTTTTCCAGCGCCCAGTCCTTCATGGCGGAGGCAACCGCGTCAGCAACCAGCGGATCCAGCGGAGCCGAGTGCTCGATGGTGGCCAGGACCGACTTGTAGACGGACTTCGGGAGACGCTTCTGCATCACGCTGGTGCTGAAGACGTTCTCGCCGAAGATGTCGCCCGGAGTCTCGCTGATCTCAAAGCTGACTGCCGGAGGCACATACGCTTCGACATTCTTGAGCGCCTGGAGGCGCACGTTGTTTCCACTCACTGAGGTCATCCCCTGAAATTTGATGTCGCGCACGGAACGGTTCCTGCGACTAATGGCAGAACGGACTAGTCGAAATTAGCGAGCCCGATGCACTCTGGATGACGTGACTGTTTCGGGCGTGTGAACACATAATCCAATTGCCGATCGAGCCACTCGGGCATCCACCAGTTGGCTCGTCCGAGCAATGTCATCAGCGCAGGCACCAGAACCAGCCGAACGATGGTGGCGTCGATCAGGATCGCGACCGCAAGGCCCAAGCCGAACATCTTGGTAGTCGGGTCGTTGCCGGCCACGAAGCCGAGGAAGACCGACGTCATGATCGCCGCTGCGGCGGTGATCACCCGCCCGGTCTTCGCGATGCCGGCGATCACGGAGGCCGTGTTGTCCCCGGAGGCGAGGTACTCCTCACGAATCCGCGACAGGAGGAAGACCTCGTAGTCCATCGACAATCCGAAAAGGATGGCGAACATGAACAGCGGAATGAACGAGACGATCGGGACCGTCGACTCCAGGCCGATCAGGTCCGCCGCCCATCCCCACTGGAAGACCATGACAAGGACGCCGAAGGATGCGCCGATACTCAACAGGTTCAGTACGGCGGCTTTCAGGGGCACGACCACAGATCGGAAGACCACCATCAACAGGAGCACCGACAGCCCGATCACGGTGCCGATGAACCAGGGCAACCTGTCGGCGACCTTCCCGCCCACGTCCGCGAGGGTCGCGGTCTGTCCGCCGATGTAGGCACGCGCGCGACTTCCGTCCAAGGCGGAAGGCAGGACCGAGGCTCGCAGCCGATCGAGTGTGGCGACCGTGGCCTCGTCCTGGGGGCCGGTCGCGGGGACGGCGACGACCGTGGAAACACCCGTCGCGGTGTTCACCGATGCTGCAGCCACGGAAGCAATGCCGGGGTCCTCCTGGATCGCCGCTCGCAGCCCCGTGACAACTTCGGAGTCATCGTTCATCTCGACCGCGATCACGAACGGCCCGTTGGCGCCGGGCCCGAATCCCTCGGCGACCAGGTCGTACGCACGGCGCTCGGTTCTATCGACGGGCAACGTGCCGTCGTCGGGCATGCCGACCCGAAGTGCGAGCACTGGGGCTGCGAGCGCAAGCAGGAAGACAGTGCCGCCGATGGCGTACGCCGTGGCGTTTCGCGAGACGTGCCCACCCCATCGCGACCACCCAGCCGCGGTGGTGATGAGGGACGGCGTACGTCGGCTAGACAGACGCCACCCATTGATCCGCGGGCCAGCCAAGCCAAGGGCAGCCGGAAGGAGCGTCACGGACGCCGACACCATGATCAGCACGATGACCGCTATCGCGATGCCCCCGGCGGTCACGAACGGAATTCCGGCGACACCCAGTCCGAGGATCGCGATCACCACAATGCCGCCCGCGAAGAGGACTGACTGGCCAGCCGTGGCCACAGACCTCCCTGCGGCGTCTTCCACGGTCAGACCGCGTGCCAGGTACTCGCGGTGTCGCGTGACCAGGAACAGCGCGTAGTCAATGCCCACGCCGAGTCCGACCATGCTGCCGATGACGGGAGCCCAACTGGGAATTTCGACGAAGTAGGCGATCAGTGAGAGGGAACTGACACCGATCGCGAGCCCGAACAGGGCCATTCCGATCGGAAGTCCCATCGCAATGACCGAACCGAACGCGACGAGCAAGATGATGACGGCGGCGATCAATCCGGTGACCTCACCGATGCCCGTTTCAGCCTCCTCGAAGGCGAAGAACAGGTCGCCGTCCATCTCAACCTGGAGGCTGGATTCTGATTCGTCCTGAACGCGGAGCGCCTTGAGTCGCTCCAAATCGGCCGGCTCCAATTCGGCCAGGATCGGGTATTGGACGCGAATCAGGGCCACCCGTCCATCGGGAGACACGGTTTCTGTCGTGTTGAGCACTTTGGGGAGCGCGTCCACCTCCGACCGCAGCTCGCCCAGAGCAGCATCGGCTTCCGCTGAGTTGGTGAACGTCACCCCGCGAGAGAGGGGTGTCGCGACCACCTGGGCGGTCAGCCCGGCCTGGTCGTCACCGGCTCCCGCCAAGAGGTCGGTGGCCGTTTGTGACTCCAAGCCGGGGGCACCGAACGAATCCTCCAGTTTCTGGCCGAACATCGCCGACGCCCCGACCACGAGGATGGACGCGACGAGCCACACTCCTATGACTCGCCACGGCCGGATGGCCGCGAACCGACCTAGCCGATACAGACTTTGAGACGACATTCTTGTTCTCCTTCGACGAGCCGACCAGACATTTCACCTGCCCAGTCATCGTGTTCGTCTCGGATGGATGGGCGCCTCGGGATATGGGTCCGAATTCCCCCGGCCAGGTGGTCGATGGCGGGACCGTACTTTGGGCCGATACGCGGAGGTTTGCGACTCTCTAGGCTGGTCGAGTGGTGATCAGCCGGTGATAAACGCATTGCGCTTGTGCTGGACCGAGCCCAGAGCTCCCGAGCCCCCGGCACGGGTCTGGCGGGATTGGGCGCTTCTGCTGGCGGTGATCGCGACGGCGATCCTCGAAGCGACCTTTCGTGAGGATGTGCTGGCACGTCCCTTAGCCCTGGCCCTCGCCGTGGGACTCGCCTTCCCGCTCCTGTGGCGGCGTACACATCCCTTCGTTGTGACGGCCGGCGTGTTCGGCGCGTTGATCGCGTTCAACCTGTGGGCTCTGCTGGCGGACGCTGGCTCCATCGGGCTCTACATCTCGGTGTACGTCGTGCTGCTTCCGTATTCGCTGCTGCGTTGGGGATCCGGTCGCGAGGCGAGCATCGGGCTGCTGATCATCGTGGCGGCGGGCGTGCTGGGGATTTCTGCCGATTACACGACCTTGGGTGAGGCAGTAGCCGGGATGGTCTTCCTTCTGTTCCCAGCGACCCTTGGCGCCACGGTTCGCTACTGGTCATCGGCGAGGGCTCGGCAACTCGATCAGATCAAACTCACCGAGCGGGCCGAACTTGCCCGAGAACTACACGACACGGTTGCTCATCACGTATCTGCCATCGCGATTCGCGCTCAGGCCGGTCGACTCGTGTCGACAACAGATCCGGACGCGGCCCAAGACGCGCTTCGGGTCATCGAAATCGAGGCGTCGCGCACCCTCGCCGAGATGCGCCTGATGATTGGTGGGCTACGGCAGGAGGGCCCGGCCGAACTGTCTCCGCAACGGGGTATCGCCGACTTGGATCGGCTGGCCGACCACGAGGAAGCACCGCACGGCGTCGACGGACCTCGCGTCGTCGTACAACTGGCTGGCGACCTCGACGATCTCAGCGCATCAGTCGACGCTGCGCTCTTTAGAATCGCTCAGGAGTCGATCACGAACGCGCGGAGGCATGCGCGGGAGGCCACCCGGGTGAGCGTTTCGGTAGCGGGCGACAAGGACTATGTGCGTCTGACGGTCCACGATGACGGCATGACCAGCGGCTCTCGAGACCCGGACGGATACGGGTTGGTCGGGATGACCGAGAGGGCTTCACTCCTCGGCGGGACACTGGAGGCGGGGCCGAGTGCGGCCGGAGGCTGGACGGTCAACGCGGTCCTGCCACGCAAGGTCGGCGCACGGTGAGCATTCGGGTGTTGGTAGCCGATGACCAGGAGTTGATCCGCACCGGGCTCACGATGATTCTCAATACCCACCCGGACATCGAGGTCGTCGGTCAAGCGGCGGACGGCCTCGAGGCCGTCGCGATGGCTAGGGCACTTCGACCGGACGTGTGCCTGTTCGACATCAGGATGCCCGAGTTGGACGGCATTGAGGCGACTCGACAGCTAGCCGGCCCCGATTGTGCCGAGCCACTCGCCGTCGTCGTCATCACTACGTTCGACCTTGATGAGTACGTGCATGGTGCGCTCAAGGCGGGCGCGCGAGGATTCCTGCTGAAGGATGCCGGACCGCAACTGCTCTTCCAGGCGATCCACGCCGCTGCGAACGGTGAGGCACTCATTGCGCCGAGCGTCACTGCTCGACTACTGAGCACCTTCAGTTCAGCGGCGACAGGTCGCAAGGCGGCCGAGCCGATCGACACCCTGACTCAGCGCGAAGAGGAAGTCGTCCTGACGGTCGCTCAGGGCAAGACAAACTCAGAGATCGCCGAGGAACTGCATGTGAGCCTCAGCACCGTCAAGACCCACCTAGCCAGCGTGATGGCCAAACTGGGAGCCCGCAATCGTGTGGAGATCGCCATGTGGGCCTACGAAACTGGGCGAATCTAGCCCGGTTCAACCACGGACCACCTTCGATTGCCGGCCTCAAGCACGCGTGGCAGTCTGGACAAAAGTCGGGTTGTCAAGCAGTCTTACGCGGGCGCATTTCCGCGTCCCTCGGCGCATTGCTCCGATACCCCCGATCAAGGAGACCCCCAAATGAATGATTTCTGGGACTTTTTCTGGCTGATGATTATGACGTTCCTGTTCTTCGGCTACATCGTTGTGCTGATCCAGATCGTCAGTGACCTCTTCCGTGACCGCGACCTCGGTGGCGGCATGAAGGCAGTGTGGATCTTCTGCCTGTTGTTCTTCCCGCTGATCACCGCTTTGGTGTATCTCATCGCGCGTGGCCAGGGCATGGCCGAGCGTCAGATGTCGGCGTACGCGTCGGCTCAGAAGCAGCAAGACGCCTACATCCAGTCAGTCGCTGGAGGCGGCAAGTCCGCTGCCGATGAGATCGCCTCCGCCAAGTCGCTGCTCGATGCCGGGACGATCTCGAATGACGAGTACGAAGCGCTCAAGGCCAAGGCTCTCGCCTAATCATGAGTGATGCCGCGTCCTTCGATGGAAGGCGATTCACCTTCCATGCTGAAGGCGCGTCTCCCTTGGTCCCTGGGGACCTGACCCTGATTGACGCCGGAATCGATGGGCGTTATCTGGGTCAGGTCCTGGATCGGGAGACGACCGCTAGCGGGGACCATGTCGGGATCGGGTCGGTTCTCAGCGCGCTCAATGCGTCGAATGAGCCCATCCGCGCAGTACGTCGACCGTTTGCCAAGGCGAGTGCGCAAGCGGCCAGTGTCGAACTTCTGCAGTCCCTCCAGGCGAGCTCCGGTGCCGGTATCCCGATCGGCACCTGGCGCTCGGGCCAGGTCGAAACACCCGCGCTCCTCAGGGCGCAGGGTTTCAACCGGCATACGTTCCTGTGCGGACAGAGCGGGTCGGGCAAGACGTATGCGCTGGGCGTCATCCTGGAGCAACTCGTCCTCAACACCAGCCTGCGCATGGTGATTCTCGATCCGAATGCCGACTTCGCCCGATTGGGCGACACGTTGCCGAACGCGCCCGAGGCGGAGGCCGCTGCGATCGCGGCAACCGACATCCGGGTGTTGCGGCCAGGGCCCGGCGAGGACTCGCTGCGGGCTCGCTTCGTGAATATGTCGCCACGAAGCAAGGCTGCGGTCATGCGCTTGGATCCCCTTGTCGACCGCGGGGAATATCACGAGTTCATAAAGATGATGGACGGGGCCACAAACGCCGGCCTTGGCACCCTGATCGAAAGCCTCGTGAAAGCTGGCGCTGACGGCATCGCGCTGGCCGAACGGATCGAGAACCTCGGCATCCTCGAGTGGGACGTGTGGGCCCGTGACCGTCCGTCAGCAGTTGAGGTCATGAACAGCGGCGCCCGGATCACTGTGATGGACCTCGGTGGTTTCGAGGATCCGGCCGAGCCGTTGGCGGTCTCCTTGGAGATGCTGGACTCGCTGTGGGAGAACCGTCAGTCGCGTACGCCGACGCTCATCGTGATCGATGAGGCCCACAACGTCTGCCCCGCCGAACCGGGCAATGCTCTCGCATCCGCAGTGGTGAATCGGCTGATCCAGATCGCTGCCGAGGGGCGCAAGTTCGGTCTTTGGCTCTTGCTGTCGACGCAGCGGCCCTCCAAGTTGCATCCGCAGGTCCTGTCGCAGTGCGACAACCTGGCCCTAATGCGGATGAACTCACCGGCCGACGTCGCGGAACTTGCCGAACTGTTCGGCTTCACCCCGCCCGCCATGCTTCGTGCCGCGCCCTCGTTCGCGCAAGGTGAGGTCTTGCTGGCCGGTGGCTTCGTCCCCGCTCCGAGTTTCGTGCAGATGGGCGAGCGGTTGACTCATGAAGGCGGCAAGGACGTCAAGGTTCCCGTCTGATTGTTGGTCGAGCCCTTCGTGTCGCCCGGCGGCTTGATTTCAAGGTCGTCGGTCACACAGCCATCATGCCGCCAACGCGCGTTCGCACCCCCTACGGTTGGCGTAAGCGTGCGCCTTCTCAGAAAACCAAACAGCCAATCCAACGAACTGGGTCCAGGTGATGTCAGCGCAAGCGTCTCGTAGCGGTAGACAAAGTCAGGTTCGTAGCCAAGCCATGACTTGCTTCCGGCGTATGCGGCAAGCAACCCGCGCAACTCATCCGGCAGGGAGAAGTCGAAGAAGTCGACGTGGTGTTCCTCGACCAATTCCTCGCGGCGGGGTCGACTCTTGGGATCGCGCTTGCTGGTAATGGCCACGAGCCGGAATTGAGAGCCTTGGGCCTGCCAGCCGAAGGAGCGCCCGTTCGGTGCCTCGACAAACCATTCGACGAGTCCCTGGGTGTTGGTCAAACCTGCCCCCACGGCCGGAAGTGGCCCGGGCAGCCTCTCCACCAGTTTCGAGGCGATCAGTTCACCACAGCGGCTCATCTGCATCTTGCGAATCAGCGACAGCAATCGTCCGTCGCGCAGCGCGGCAGCATCGTCGTCTGACAGGAACATGGCAGCGTCCAACCCGGCGCGCGGGTCGTAGGCATTGCTGAGGTCAATCAGCCGTCGGACCAATCGTGCGTAGCCCATGATCAGGTGCTGGCTCTTCCCCGCTCATGTTGGTGGCCGTTGCTTCGAGCGCTGGCAGTAGATCGTGATAGCCGACATAACGCCAGGGCGCCGGCAACGAGAAGGCCGGTGGCATCAGCGACAACAGAACCCATGACGTCGCGAAGTCGTCGAGGTGCTTCATGCTCAGGAGCTTTGTTCGATAGCCGACCAACTGGGCGGCGGTCGGGATGGCAAGGACCTTGTTCTCAAGAACGAGTTTGCGTCCCGGCATGCCCGAATCAACGAAGAAATCGATGTGCTGCCATTCACGAAGGATCGGCCCTCTCGGATCGACCCCACCTTCGGTCGGCGCGTCAACGCCGAGCAGATCCCAGACCGGTCGTGACTCCTCGGGCCGATGCACGGCCAGCCAATAGAGCATGTTCGTGTGGAACAGCTCTTGCCCTGCCGTCGACAGTTGGTACCAAGGATCCGCACCCAGTGCTCGCACCACGGCCTGGCGAGCGCTTTCGTTCTCGATCGTCACCTGTTGACCTCCTGGTTGGAGAGTAGTGATCACCTCCGACAGCCGAGGCCGAATCGTCTAGGGCTGCAACCGACGGTTCACCTCACGGTGTCGGAGAGGCGCATTAGGGTTCACTCTTGTGATCACGGGTGAACTCAAGAGCAAGGTCGATCGCGTCTGGGATGCGTTCTGGTCCGGCGGGATCTCCAATCCGCTCGAGGTGATCGAGCAGATCACCTACCTGCTGTTCATCCGCCGCCTTGATGACCTGCAGACCCTCGCCGAGAAGAAGGCGCACCGCACCGGTGAGCCGATCGAGAACCCCTTCTTCCTTCCGAAGGCCAGGCCGACGCTGCGCTGGTCGCCGGTTCAAGAACGCTTGCAGCCCGAGCGTGATGCACACAGATCGTCGGCGAGCATGTCTTCCCGTTCCTTCGCGATCTCGGTGGGGACGGGTCGACCTACGCCGAGCACATGAAGGACGCCCGCTTCACCATCCCGACCCCGGCGCTGCTGTCGCGAGGTCGTCGACATGCTCGACGACATCCCGATGGACGACCGCGACACCAACGGCGACCTCTACGAATACATGCTCTCCAAGATCGCCATCGCGGGCGTCAGAACGGTCAGTTCCGCACGCCGCGCCACATCATCGACCTGATGGTCGACATGACGGCGCCTCAGCCGACGGACGAGATCTGCGACCCGGCCGCGGCACCTGCCGGGTTCCTGGTCGCCGCCGGTGAATACGTGCGCCGCGAGCACCCACGCCGGTGCTGACCAACGACGCGGCAGCGCGAAGCACTTCCACCACAGCATGTTCCACGGCTACGACTTCGACTCCACCATGCTGCGGATCGGCAGCATGAACATGCTGCTGCACGGCTCGAGTCCCCCGACATCCGCTACCGCGACTCCCTCTCCGAAGGCGCGACGGCGAGGAGGGGCGGTACTCGCTGATCCTGGCGAACCCGCCCTTCGCGGCAGCCTCGACTACGAGGCCACCGTCGAAGGATCTGCAGCGGGTCGTCAAGACCAAGAAGACCGAGTTGCTCTTCATGGCGCTGTTCCTGAAGCTGCTCAAGCCCGGCGGCCGCGCGGCGGTGATCGTGCCCGACGGCGTGCTCTTCGGCTCGTCGACGGCTCACAAGGACCTGCGCAAGATGCTGGTCGAGGATCAGAAGCTCGACGGGATCGTGAAGCTGCCCTCCGGTGTCTTCCGGCCGTACGCCGGGGTCTCGACCGCGATCCTGTTCTTCACCAGCACCGACTCCGGCGGCACCGACAACGTCTGGTTCTACGACGTGCAAGCCGACGGGCTTCAGCCTCGACGACAAGCGGAACCCGATCGCCGGCCAACGACCTCCCCGACGTGCTCGACCGCTGGGCAGAACGCGACGCGCGACCGAACTCGACGCGGGCCCGCACCGACCAGAGCTTCTGCGTGCCCAAGGCCGACATCGTCGCCCAGGGCTACGACCTCTCCCTGAACCGCTACAAGGAGGTCGTCCACGACGAGGTCGAACACCGCCCGCCGCTGGAGATCATTGCCGATCTGGAGCAGCTTGAAGGTGGAGATTCAGACCGGTTGGCTGAGTTGAAGGCGATGCTGTCGTGAGCACTGATTCGCCAGTCGGCAACGGTGACGCCTGAGGTAAGGCTGGGCACGCAGAGTTCTGCGGTCGACCCGGAGCACTGATGCGTCCGCTACCTTCGCGCTGCGACATCTCGAGGTTTGCCACGGCCTCAAACTCGATGACGTCGAAGTCAAGTGAACTTCACAGACGCCGAAGTGAGCATCTACCGGACTCGACCAGGCCATCGTCGCTTGTAGGAATGCCGCGCATCGACGCCATAGAGGTTCGGTAAGCGGGCTCTGGCCTGGCGAGATGGCAGGGTGCCTTGTCAGACCTGAATCGGCGTTGCGACCATCGCAGATGTCGACGGATCGCAACTACTTGCTGCACTTATTCGCTATCGGGCGTTCGCGCCCGAGCTTGAGGGACTTAGCGCGGCGTCAGGGAGCACACCCTCTAGGCACAGGCAGCAGCATGAGCATCGCCGACACTCCCGATCACCTTCGAGCTAGACGAGCAGCGGAAGATCGCGGGGATCTTGGATCAGGCCGACGCCCTCCGCGCCAAGCGCCGCCAAGCCCTCGCCCACCTCGACGATCTCACCGAGTCCATCTTTCTACGACATGTTCCCGCGCCGATCGGCCACCTGCGGGAGAACATCCTCGAGGCTTCGCGCCGGCGTGATCACGAAGGGCACGACCGCGACTAGCGTTTCGTCTCGGCGCAATGAACTGATCCGTGCGCGTGCCACTCTTACGCGCCCGCGAACCTGCGCATGGTACAGTCCGATCCACATCGAGGACATGTCATCATCTGGCCCGCACATCGAGTCACTCGCAGCCCGACACAGCACCGAGTCGAACGGACCTGATGATCCTCCATCGCGTCGGGATCGGTCGGAACCTGCGTCGGTGGGCAGCCGGTTCAAGGACGCCGCAGATCTCAATCTTCCGGACACGTGGTCGCAGGCCACTGTCTGGATGACTCGACCGATCTCCATGCGTTTCCTGGTGCGGCTCACGTCAGGCCGCTGCTAGCAGCGGATACGTGCGTCGTCAGACGACAGCGGACCGCAAGGTCGGAATCGAACACTCGGCCTGGCGTCTGATTCGGCCAACTGCAGGTCGCCAGCCAGTTGAACTGCTAGGGACGGACGTTCGCGGGCGTCTCCGAGCCGATGTGACGCTGCGATCAGCTCGCGAAGCGTCCATCGCCAATGTGCGATGACTCTCTTCGAGTCCCATGCAGGCGCGTGCCTTCTCGGGGCTCTTGTAGCCACCACAATTGACGTCTCACCATATGAAATGCCTCTTGACTGTTCGAACACTTGTTCGATAGACTGAGCTATGCTCAACTCCCCCGACACCACCACAGCCGTCAGGCTGCCCGTGAGTGCGTCGGACATCCTGGAGCGATCCCGCAGTCTGCGCGCGACCGCCGATGCGGCAGAAGCGCTGCTCTTGGTGAAGGCGTGTGAGTGGGCCGACTTCCACCCCGCACTGGAGGACGGCATGGTGGCGTTCGAGGATGAGAACCTCCCGGCGTGCACTTCGACTGCACCGCAACCTTCGCTCTGAACATCGGCCTCTCCGACGCGGCCGGCACCAACCTGATCCACGAAGCCCTCGAACTCCGCCACCGGCTCCCCCGCACCTGGGCACGGGTCAAGCGCGGCGAAGTCACCGCGTGGCGGGCACGGCGGATCGCGGCAGAAGACCATGTATCAACCCGGCGACGTCACCCGACCTGCTCGACACCACCGTGGCCCGGATCGCTCACAAAGTCGGTGTCGATCACCCTGGATCGGCTGATCGAGGAAGCCAAGATGCGGCTTCACCCGATCGAGACCGAGCAAGCCCAGATCGACCGTCTCGAACGACGCGAAGTGTGGCTCGACCCCAACATGTCCCATGAGGGTGTCGCGCACATGGAGATCCGGGCCGACTTCGTCGACCTCTTCGCGTTCGACAAGACCGTCTCCGACATCGCCACCGCACTCGGAGACCTCGGCAACACCGACGATCTCGACGTCCGCCGCTCCCTCGCGATCGGGGTCCTGGCCGACCCACAACAAGCAGCCGACCTCCTCGCCGGTGACGCTGACGCGTTGAAGAAGCCGTCCAAGCGCAAGCAGATCCAACTCGTCGTGCACCTCACCGACGAATCCCTGAACCGCGAGAACCCCGTTGGCCGTCTCGAGCGCAACGGCGGCATGCCGATCCTCGAACAACAGGTCCGCGCCTGGTGCGGACGCACCGACACCGGCGTCACGATCACCCCGCTCATCGACCTGGCCGAGAGCATCGCCGTCCCCCAATACGAAGTCCCCGACCGGATCAAGGCCCAAGTCGAGCATCGAGACATCACGTGCGTCTTCCCGCATTGCACCCGCCCAGCACTGCGATCCGACAAGGATCACATCGATCCCCACGAGGTCGACGACAACGGCAACAGCATCGGCGGCCAGACGGAACATCAATCTGGGCGCGCTCTGCCGAAGACACCACCGAGTCAAAACCCACGGCGGCTGGTCCTACCAACGAGTCGGACCGAGAAGCTACCTCTGGACCAACCAATACGGCCAGCAATACCTCCGCGACCACGAAGGCACGTCGCCATCGAGCCAACGAACAAACGCACCAACCTCCCCCGCGCTGGATAGCGGTTTCAGCGAAGATGTACGTTTCAGCGCATTCCGCCTAGACTGACTCCATGAGTGAGATCACCGTTTCCGAAGCTCGTGCGCGTCTGGCCGATGTCGTAGACGAGGCACGCGTGGGCCACGATCCCGTCTACCTCACTCGCCGCGGGCGACGAGTCGCCGCCGTGATCGACGCAGAAGACCTCCAGCGCCTCATCGAAGCCGCAGAGGATTGGGCAGACATCTCCTCAGCGCGGCAAGCCCGCGCGGAGATGGCCGAGACCGGTGAGGCCCGATCCCCTGGGAGCAGGTCAAGAGCGACCTCGGCATCGAGTGAGCACCTTCCGCCTCGAATTCGCTCCCTCGGCGGCACGACAACTCCGCAAGCTGGATCACACCGCCCGCCGCCGAGTCCAAGCGGCCGTCGAACTCCTGGCCGACCAACCCCGTCCGCCTGGCGCCAAGAAGTTGGTGGGCGGTGACGGCGAGTGGCGGGTCCGCACCGGCGACTACCGCATCGTCTACGAGATCCACGACCAGGTGCTCGTCGTACTCGTCATTGCCATCGGGCACAGGCGCGACATCTACCGAACCTGAGCCAATCGCGCGCGATCAACCGGCATTATTGGCCCACATCCGGGAGGTGAGCGTGCCGAGCAACTTCGACTTCATCCGGGCCGAGTGGCCCGAGACGTACGCCGACTGCGTGCGGGCCGAAGGCTATGGCCGCACGGATCCACGCTCCTGCGCGTTCTACGCCCGCCGAGTCGTCGAACAGATCGTGGCCCACATCTACGAACTGGCCGCGCTGACCACGCCGTACCAATCGGATCTGGCCGCCCGCCTCGCCCACCCGCCGTTCCGCAACCTCGTCGGCAATGACATCTCAACGAAGGCCACCGTCATCCGCAAGGTCGGGAACGTCGCCGTCACGAGTCCCGGCCGATCAACGATCAGACCGCTCTCAACGTCCTGCGCAACTTCACCACTTCGTCGTTTGGGCGGCGTTTCGCTATTCGACCCAGCCCGACCTCGTCCCGACGACGGCGACGTACAACCCCTCCCTGATCCCAGCCCCGGCCAACCACGAGCCAGCCGGCCCTCACCCAGGCCGAGCTCAACCAACTGCTGAAGACCTTCGAGGCCAAGGACGCGGCCATCGAGGAGGCCAAACGCGACAACGCAGCGCTCGAGGCGGAGGTCGCTGACCTTCGCGAACAGGTCAAGGCCGCGCAGGCGGCCAAGAGCACCACCGCGGATCAGCACGACTACGACGAGGCGCACGACTCGCGACCTCTTCATCGACGTCCTCCTCAACGAGGCCGGCTGGCCACTCGACCGAGGAGCGGGACCGCGAGTTCGAAGTCACCGGCATGCCGAGCTCGAGCGGCCACGGGCTTCGTCGACTACGTGCTGTGGGGCGACGACGGGCTGCCGCTCGCGGTGGTCGAGGCCAAGCGGACCACGAAGTCGACCCGAGGTGGGCTCAGCACCAAGCCAAGCTGTACGCCGACTGCCTGGAGCAGATGATCGGCCAGCGGCCGGTGATCTTCTACACCAACGGCTACGAGCACTGGCTCTGGGACGACGCCGGCCGGCTACCCGCCGCGCGAGGTCGCAGGGGTTCTACACCGCGCGACGAACTCGAGCTGCCGATCCAGCGGCGCACGACTCGGCTGCCGCTTGCCAACACGCGTGATCGACAAAGACATCGTCGAGCGGCACTACCAACATGCGAGCGATCCGGCGGTGGACGACGCGTTCGAACGCCAGCCAACGCGAAGCCCTGCTGGTCATGGCGACGGGCTCGGGCAAGACCCGCACGGTGATCGCCCTGGTCGATCAGTTGATGAAGGCCGGCTGGGTCAAGCGGGTGCTGTTCCTCGCCGACCGGGTCGCGCTGGTCAACCAGGCGGCCAACGCCTTCAAGACCCACCTGCCCACCGTCGACCACGGTGAATCTGGTCAACGAGAAGGTCACCGACGGCCGCGTGTACGTCTCGACCTACCCGACCATGATGGACCTGATCGACGAGATCGACGACGGCAGCCGGCGGTTCGGGCCGGGCTACTTCGACCTGGTGGTCATCGACGAGGCACATCGGTCGGTCTACCAGAAGTACCGCGCGATCTTCGACTACTTCGACTCCCTCCTGGTCGGCCTGACCGCGACCCCGAAGGACGAGGTCGACCGCAACACCTACGGCCTGTTCCACCTCGAGGACGGCGTGCCGACCGATGCCTACAGCCTCGACGAGGCGGTCGCCGAGGGTTACCTCGTGCCGCCGCGAGCGGTGTCGGTGCCGGCACCAAGTTCCTGCGCGCAGGGCATCCAGCTACGCCGACCTGTCCGAGGAGGAGAAGGACGACTGGGACTCGCTGGAGTGGGGCGAGGACGGCGAGGTCCCGGACGCGGTCGACGCCGAGGAGCTGAACCGGTTCCTGTTCAACGCCGACACCGTCGACAAGGTGATCGAGACCCTGATGACGCAAGGGCCACAAGGTCGCCGGCGGCGACCGGCTCGGCAAGACGATCATCTTCGCGAAGAACCAGCGAGCACGCGGAGTTCATCGAGCAGCGCTTTGACCTCTCCTATCCGGAGCTACGCCGGGCCACTTCGCGCGGGTGATCACCCACGACACGGACCTACGCCCAGTCACTGATCGACGACTTCTCGATCAAGGACAAAGCGCCGCACATCGCGATCTCGGTCGACATGCTCGACACCGGCATCGACGTGCCTGAGGTCGTGAACCTCGTCTTCTTCAAGATGGTCCGCGTCGAAGACGCAAGTTCTGGCAGATGATCGGCCGCGGCACCCGGCTGTGTCCGGACCTGTTCGGGCCGGGGCAGGACAAGACGAACTTCTACGTCTTCGACTTCTGCGGAAACCTCGAGTTCTTCAGCCAGGACCTGCCTGGCTCCGAGGGCCAGCTCCAGAAGTCACTGTCCGAGCGCATCTTCGAGGCTCGGCTCGGGCCTGGTTCGACCGCCGCTCGATGAAGTCCGAGTCGAGCCGAAGCTGCGGGCATCGACGACCGCCTGGACGCTGCACGAGATCGTGGCCGGCATGAACCTCGACAACTTCGTCGTCCGCCCGCACCGCCGGTGCGCGTCGAGACGCTACGCCCACTGGGATGCCTGGGAGACCTCACGCCCGGAAGGCCGGCGAGATCGCCGAGACACCTGGCCGGACTTCCCTCATCGGTCCGCGACGACGACGAGGACGCCAAGCGATTCGACCTGATCGCTGCTGCGCCTGCAGCTGGCTCAACTGGACGGTGACGCGGTCACCTTCGAGCGACTGCGCGAAGCAGGTGCAGGAGCATCGCCCACGCCCTGCTTGGCCAGACCGCCATCCCGTCGGTCGAGGCCCAGGACTTCCTCCTCGACGCAGTCGCCGGCGATGAGTGGTGGGTCGACGTCACCCTGCCGATGCTGGAGTTGGCCCGCCGCCGGATCCGCGGGCTGGTGCGGTTCATCGACAAGATCAAGCGCGGCATCGTCTACACGGACTTCGAGGACGCGCTCGGCGAGGCCACCGATGGTCGAACTGCCCGGGCGTCAGCCTCGGCACGAACTGGGAACGATTCCGTCGCCAAGGCCCGCGCCTACCTTCGTGACCACCAGGACGACCTGGCTCTGCAGCGGCTGCGCCGAAACCTTCCAGTTCACCCCCGATGACCTCACCGCACTTGGAGCGGATGCTGGTTGCGAGTCCGGCGCCGGCACTGCAGACCGACATCGATCGAGCCAAGGAGGAGTCCAACGGTCTCGGCCTCTTCGTGCGCTCCCTCGTCGGGCTGGACCGAGCCGCCGCCACCGAGGCCATGTTCTACCGGTACCTCACCGACACGACGTTCACCGCCACCCAGCTGCGCTTCGTGCAACATGATCGTTCGAGCACCTGACCGCGAACGGGGTGATGGAGGCGCGCGCGGCTCTACGAGTCGCCCGTTCACCGACGACGCTCCCGGCGGCCCGAGACGTTCTTCACCGACGACCAGGTCGACGACATCATCACCGTGCTCAACGACGTCCGAGCTCGGCGTCACCCGATCTCACGGTCGCCTGACGGGAGACGCTGGTGTGCGTCCATCACGCCGTGACGAACGCCAAGTCGGATCACCCAATAGGAGATGACGAACATGATGATCGGAAACACGAGAAGTTCAACTACTCCAAACATGAGGGCACAGTAGTGCGAAACGGGTATCAGACCTATCGACCGGATCTCCTCGTAGGGTAGGGACCTCTCGAAGGGACAGCCGATGGACCTCGATCGATTCAGTGTGGCGACGTTCAATCTCTACAACCTGCAACTTCCGAACAAGCCGATGAATCCGGGACAAAGACAGTGGAGCGACGACGATTACCGTCGCAAGATCACCTGGGTCGGCAATCAGATCCGCGAACTGAACGCCGACATCATCGGTCTCCAAGAGTTGTGGCATGCCGACGCGATGGCGGCTGCGCTGGAGCGCGCGAACCTCGACGACGACTACGACCTGCTGGCGACGCCGGCAACGGGCGGCAACATCACGTGCGGAGCGCTCGTGCGCAAAGGATTGCTTCGTGGCAATCCGGAGTGGATCCCGAACTTCCCCGAAGGCATGCACCTGGAGTCCACGACGGATGATCCACAGGCACCGGACATGCTCGTTCGCGTCGCCGGGTTCTCGCGCCCCGTTCTGTCGTTCGATGTGGCCCTGCGTGAGGCTCCGCCGCTGACTCGAGTCTTCGTCACGCACCTCAAGTCCAAACTGCCGGCGGAACTGGGCAACGAACCCTGGTTCAAAGCCGACGTGGATCGCTACAAGAACCACCGAACGGCGATCGGATCGGCCCTCTCGACGATTCGACGTACGGCGGAAGCGACGGCACTGCGCGTGATTCTCACTGGAGTCATGAAGGGCACCGTCACGCCGGTGATCGTGCTGGGCGACCTCAACGACGGGCAGCACAGCAACACCGTCAACATCCTGACCGAACAGCCGCGATACCTCGTCGGCGACTCCCGGGGCGGTGGCGACATCGTGCTCTACACCGGCCAGACCCTGCAGGAGTATCGCGACACGAGGGACGTCTACTACACCCACGTGCACGACGATCTGCGCGAATCCCTCGACCACGTCTTGGTCAGCGAGCAGTTCTACGACAACAGTTATCGCCGACTCTGGCTCTTCGAGGGCCTGATCATCAACAACGACCATCTCAACGACGAGGATGCCGACGCCCACCGGGCCAAGGGCACCGGCGACCACGGAATCGTCAAGGTCTCCTTCAAGTATCGGCCGGCCCCCCAGAACTAGGCCCGCCGATTCGTTTGCCGGACGGCGGGACCCTCGTCAGCGACAATGGTGCCGAGGGTCACCGGCAATCCTCACGAGATCCTCGCGAAACAACACTAGGTTGGTAGACTTTCTCCTGTGACGACGCAAACACTTCCCCTTCCCTACGTCGATGGCGCCCAAGTGGTGGTCGCGGCCCCTGCCCCGGGCCCGGGCAACTGGTCCGGCGCGGCGAGCGCCTGTCTGGTCGACGGGGTGACCTATCTGGCCTATCGGGTACGCCGTCCGCTGGGCGAAGGACGCGGCGTCTCAACGGTGGTGGCACGTAGCCACGACGGCGTGAACTTCGAGCAGGTGTGTGAGGTCTTCCGCGATCCTTTCGGCGCCGAGTCCTTCGAGCGACCGGTGGTCGTCAGGACCCCGGAAGGCGGGTGGCGTCTGTACCTCTCGTGCGCAACGCCCGACTCCAAGCACTGGTGGATCGAGGCCCTCGACGCTGATCGGCCCGAGGATCTGCCGACCGGCCGACGGACCGTCGTGCTGCCGGGCAGCGACCTCGTCGCGGTGAAAGATCCCGTCATCGTCGTCGACGACGAAGGTCAATGGCACGCCTGGATCTGCGAGCATCCCCTCGATATCCCCGGCCACGAGGACCGGATGTCCACGGCGTACTGGACGAGCACCGACGGCCTGGCCTGGCAGCGACAGGGCACCGCACTCAGCCCCCGCGCCGGCGAGTGGGATGCCCGCGGAGCCCGTGTGACGACTGTGGTCTCACTCGAGCCCTTGGTGGTGTTGTACGACGGCCGCGCCACCGCCGAACAGAACTGGCACGAGCGCACGGGCATCGCCCGCGGCGTACTCGGTGGTCAACTCACGGTCGACCCGACGACCGAAGTGATCGGTTCGCCACACTCGGACGGCGCCTATCGGTACGCCAGCATGGTGGAACTTGCGGACGGAACGGTTCGCTACTACGCCGAGATGGCGCGCCCAGATGGTGCCCACGACCTCGTCGTGACGTCCTGATCGGCCCTGTCCTGATCGGCCCTGTCGTCTTCGAAGCTCCGCCCGGGTCGAAGCACCTCCGCGGGCGGCGGCCCGTCGACGACTCTCGAAGGAATCGCCTTCGCGATAACCCTTCCAGTCCTCGAAGGACTCACCGGTCACACGCTCGAGCAGTTCGATGTCCGGCAGATGTGGCGCGAGAAGTTCGCTCCGCTCTTCCGGAGTGAGGGCCGGACGCGAGGACTCCCCTCCTCGGTGTAGTTGACGGATCAGCGGTCGGCTCGCCCGTCGCCACACTTCAGGCGGGAAGAACTGCCCGGCGGCGGCACCAGTGCGGATCACTGCGCCAAGCGTCTTTGCTCGGGGTCCCTGCCGAACAAACGGTCGCGAGTTGTCCCTCGGCACCGAGGTGACCGCCGCTTTCTGGACTCCCAGAAATTCACTGACCCGATCCAGGGTCGCGCCGGGCTGCTCGACCAATTCCTTGTAGCGAAGCAGCAACAATTGCTCGCGGGGGAAGTAGTGGTCGAGGAGGTCGGCGACCTGACGGCCATACATCCCGAGCCCGCGATAGTGCCAGAAGGGTGCCCAGCCTGCATCGATTCGATACTGCTCCCGACGAGCCGCCTCGACGATGTCGTCAACCGGCTCCAGGCCGTCCATCCTCAGGTGCATCCAGTTCGAATAGGCCCGATCCACGGGGTCGCGGAGCACCGCGATCAACTTTGCTGACGAGTTATCGGTTGCGATCCGCCGACGGGCATCCCGGTTGTAGAGATAGAACGGGGTGCTTTCGCCACGGAGGGTGCCTTCAGGGGCTCCCTCGAACAAGCGAAGGTAACGCTCACGCTGCCAGACCCACTCCTGATTGCTGTGTGCGTCACCCGGACCTTTGTACGCCGGCGGCGGGGAGTCGCCGCACATGTAGTACTTGGGCTCCTTGACCGGACTCAGGTACAGAGAGGGGTGCTGGGCCAGCGCTGCGTGCAGGGCACTCGTCCCCGCCTTCGGCGCACCCAGGACGAAGAAGTCTGGTGGTCTGAGACTTTGCTTGGTCATGGCTGTAAGTATAGTGACTTACTAGACATTTGAAAGGATGGTTCGCCCGTCGGACAGAGGTCGGTCATTCGATACGCTCCCCCAGTGAGCGACGAACAGTCACCAGTCGAGCCAGCAGCACAGAGCGATCGTTCGCTTGTGGTCGTGCTTCACAGTGCGGGATATCTCAAGCTACTGCTCATCGCCGGTCTGATCGGCATTCCGATTTCGGTTATTGCCTTCGCCTTCCTAGCCGCCGTACACGCACTCCAGAATCTGGTGTGGGACACGTGGCCGGAACAGATGGGCTATGCCGATCCCCCGGCCTGGTGGCCGGTCGTGATGATCGGACTTTCCGGTCTGCTGTGCGCGTTGGCGATCAAACACTTTCCTGGACGAGGGGGCCACGTGCCCGCAGCCGGCATGGGTGGCGGAACGACGCCTCCCAGCTACCTGCCGGGCGTGGTGCTGGCCGCCGCCGCGAGTCTTTCCCTCGGTGCGGTCGTGGGTCCCGAAGCGCCCTTGATAGCTCTGGGCAGCGGTCTGGCATTGCTGGCTCTCTCGAGAGCCAAAGCAACACCGGACGCCAACGTGAGTGCCATGATCGCGGCCACCGGCTCGGCAGCCGCCATCTCCACGATCTTCGGCAATCCGCTCGTTGCAGCGATCCTGTTCCTCGAGATCCTCGGGCTCGGACGACGCAAGACACTGTTGGTCCTATTGCCATGCCTCGTGGCCAGCGGGGTCGGTGACCTCGTGTTCACCGGACTCGGCAATTGGACGGGCCTCCCGATCGGGGCTTTGGCAATCCCCGGACTGGAGCCCGCCGCGTTGACCGTCGGCGATGTCGTCTGGGCAATTCCCCTGGCGCTCATCATCGCCGCAACGACGTGGGCGGCCTTCGATATCGGTCAACGAGTAGCCAGACTCGCCGAATCACGCCTCATGGTCACCACGATCGGCGCGGGCTTGTTCGCGGGCTGCTGTGCCGCCGTCTACACGATTGTGACCGGTCACTCGCCTGCTGAGGTTGCGATGTCCGGACAGGCAACTTTGGTCACGCTGGCAACCGATCCGCAGGACTGGACCACCGCTGCTCTGGCGATGTTGTTGATCTGCAAGGGCCTTGCGTACGCCGTGTGTTTGGGGGCGTTCCGCGGAGGTCCGGTCTTCCCGGCACTGATGATCGGAGCGACCTTCGGGGTCCTGGCGAGCACCATCGTGCCAAGTATCGGAACGGTCACGGGCGTGTCCATCGGCATGGCTGCCGGCGTCGCCGTCACCCGAATGCCGATCACCAGCATCTTGTTGACGGTGCTGCTGTTGGGCGACGCGGCCACGAGCCAGATGCCGGTGGTCATCCTTGCCGCAGTGGCCGCCATGGTCATTGACGAGATGCTCACCAGCCGCACCGTGCGGTTGGAGGATGCAGAAACAACACCTGAGGTGGTGACCCGATGAACCCCAGACGAAACACCGCGGCAAAGTTCACGTCCGTGCCCGAACGGCGAGCCGCGGGCAAGGCGGCACGAGAGGCCGCTCCCCTGGACTCCCACCGCTTCTTCGAGCCGATGCCCGGCCGGGATCCGGTCGGGCTGATTCTGAACCAGGCGAAGAGTCGCGTCCCGGAACTGGTCCCGATCCGCCATGGCCGGATGTTGGTCTCACCCTTCACCTTCTTCCGGGGCGCGGCACTCCCGATGGCGGCAGACCTCGCCGGCGCTGCGAGCCCGGGACTCCGGGTCCAGCTGTGCGGCGACGCCCATCTGGCGAACTTCGGAGCTTTCGCCTCTCCTGAGCGACGGTTGGTCTTCGATCTCAACGACTTCGACGAGACGTTGCCTGGACCGTTCGAGTGGGACGTCAAGCGGTTGGCGGCCAGCCTCGCAGTGGCCGGGCGTGACAATGGCTACACGGCCAAGGAGCGGCGACGGGCCGTCGTCGCCGGGGTCGGCGCGTACCGCCTTGCGATGCGCACCTTTGCTCAGAGCCCGGAACTCGCGGTCTGGTATGCCCGACTGGACGTCGAGGACGAAATGAAACGAGTCAGCGCCCAGTTGGACAAGGGTCGCGCAAAGATGACGCGAAAAGCGTTGGCAAAAGCACGAAGCCGCGACAGCAGGCAAGCCCTACGCAAGTTGACCACCGTCGTCGATGGACGGAATCGGATCGTCAGCGATCCTCCGTTGATCGTGCCCGTCGAAGAGCTCATGGACAACGTCGGGGCCGACGCCCTCAACGAGGGAATGCGCAAACTCCTGACGTCGTACACGCGAACCCTGCAGTCCGACCGCCGTCACCTGCTATCCCAGTTCACCCTGACGCACGCTGCCCGCAAGGTCGTCGGCGTCGGAAGTGTCGGCACGCGGGTCTGGATTCTGCTGCTGGAGGCGGGCGACGGACAGGAGCCGTTGTTCCTTCAGGCCAAGGAGGCCCAGGTCTCGGTGTTGTCGAACTATGCCGGGCCCACCCAGTACCCCAATCAGGGTCGTCGGGTCGTCGCGGGCCAGCACCTGATGCAGGCCTCCAGTGACATCTTCCTCGGCTGGCAGCGCAATGCTGGTATCGATGGCATCGAGCGCGACTTCTACATCAGGCAACTGCGTGATTGGAAGTTCTCCCTCCCCATCGAGCATATGGTCCCCAACGGCATGGCCGTCTATGCACGCCTGTGCGGATGGACTTTGGCTCGGGCGCATGCCCGAACTGGAGACCGCATCGCCATCGCGTCATACCTCGGCAAGTCCGATCGGTTCGAGGAGGCGATCGCAGACTTCTCCGAGTTGTACGCCGACCAGACCGAACTCGACCATGGCGCACTGGCTGCCGCCGTGGCCGAAGGACGGGCGGAAGCTCAACGGGTTTGAGGTGGCTCAGCCGGTGCCGATGCGACCGGCGATGATGCTGGTCACGATGACTGACGTGATGGTCACGGTGGAGAACCCGGCGACGATCATCTTGGGCAGGATCTGGCCCTCGATGGCGGCGACCTCCTCGGGTGTCTCGCCAGCCCCCTTGGCCGCCTCTTGGGACAAGATCATCGTCCCGGGAAAGCCGTAGAGCGACGTGAGGCCGATGGCGACGGACATGGGGATGCTGTAGCCCAACATCTTGCCGACCAGCGCCGAGAATCCCGCGATACCGGCCACGCCGAAGACGAAGGCGATCAGGAGCGGGAAGGCGAGGGCTCGTACGTCGGATGGTTCGACCGTTGCGAGTGGCCCGAAGACAAGGATCATGATGGCGATCATCATCAGTCCGAAGGCATCGATGCCGGCCAACACGGAAGGCTTGAAGATCCCGGTGGTCCGCAGGGTGATGCCGAAGATCAGAGCCACGACGAACGTGTTGAGTACGCCGTTGGTGATGTTGTTGATCCAGAGGCTGAGCAGGACGACGATCCCGACGGCGAAGAGAGTTCCTGCCGTCGTGCGCAAAGCATCGGGAAGCTTGGACGTCGCGGCGGACTCCTCGGCCTCGACCGCCACGGGCTCCAGATTGCCGGCACGGTATTCGTCACGAAGGCGAGCTGCCTCCTTGCGAAGGATGAGTGACGTCAGCGGAAAACCGACCAGCCCTTGTAGCGCCGCGATCAGGACCGGGAACACCGCGATGCTCGTCAGGCCGACCCCCAGTGCAGCTTCTTGGACGATGAGGACCGAGATGGTGCCGCCGCTCAGGGCGCCGGTCCCGGCGACAACAAAGTCGATCACCTGGGCGTAGCCGTCGGCCGCGCTGCCGCTGATCCGCGACCCGAAGATCAGGCCGGCTATCCAGAGGGTGATGCCGATGCCGAAGACCGTCGCGATGCCGACGAGCAGCGTCCTCCACTGCTTCTTGAAGTCGTCGAGGCTGATCATCGTCCCGAGGTGCACGATGACGAAGCCGACGACTACTCCCGCGAGAGCCAAGAGCGAAGAGCTGGCGAGGAGGTCCTCAGGGAAGATCCCACTCAAGAACCCAACGAGGAAGATGATCGACGCGACGAACAGCGACGACAAGAGGGACTGGGTCTTTTTGGCGACGAAGTCGCTCACGGTCCACACCAGCATGACCACGACGAACGCGACGATAGGATTCATCCAAACCTCCAACTCGGTGGCCTGATCCAATCATCCCTTTTAGGTGATGCCCCCGGCGACTCCACGGAGCATGCTCGACATGCGTCGCGGTGACCGTGGCGCACACACATCGGAAAGGCACTTTCACCATGTCATACGACTCGAACAGCTTCTGGGACGTGCTCGTCTGGAGCTTCTGGTTATTCATCTGGATTTCCGCAATCATGATCTGGTTCCGCTGTCTCTTCGACATGTTCGGCGACTCGACCCTGAGCGGTTGGGGCAAGGCTGGGTGGGCGATCCTGCTGACACTCGTGCCGTGGTTCGGTGCACTCATCTACCTCATCGCTCGTGGCAAGAGCATGGGTGAGCGGCAACTGGCCGCCATGGAGCGGCAGCAGGCCGCGCAGGCGGAGTACATCCAGAACGTCGCCGGCGGCTCCTCGACTCCGGCTGATCAGATCGCTAGCGCCAAATCGTTGCTGGAGTCCGGTGCGATCACGCAGGCGGAGTACGAAGCCCTCAAGGCCAAAGCGCTCGCCTGAGCGATTTAGACGAAGGAGACTTGGAATATGGACAACTGGTTCTTTTGGTTCGTGTGGTTTGTCATCTGGGTGGCGATCGCCTTCTGGCCGGCAAGGGTCGCCGGGCGCAAGGGTCACAGCTTCATTCTGTACTTCTTGTTCAGCTTGGTGTTCTTCCCTGCCGCGTTGATCACGGCGTATCTGGTGCGGGATCGGACCGTAGCCTAAGCGGGCCGGGCGGCACTCGCTCACCCTGGCGCCGGTCAGCACTTGCTGACTGGCGCGAGCACTGAATCCCTTCGCGATCAGCCAGACCGGGAAGAACACGAACTCGAACAGTCCACCGGGGACCAGCAGGAGGAGTCCGGCACCCTCGCTCATGTCGAGAACGCCGAGGAGGTCGAGCGGTACGCCGATGGTGAGCAGGCTGTACCCGACGAGGCCCAGCAGCGCGATGGCCCGCGGGACGAGCCGCGAGACGAAGAGTAAGTAGGTCAGGATGATGCCGCCGATACCGGTGGGCACATAGACCCACAGGAGGTGGTTCGGGACGACCTGCGACTCGAGCCAGCAGGTAGACACCGCAGACTGCGGAGACGACGCACTCGGTGATCCGTGAGCGTCGGGTACCACCAGGCAAGGCGCGGGTTGACCTCCTTGAGGACCGGATACATCAGCAGGCCGATGGCGACGACCGCAAGGCCCGAACACATCATGAGGAGGACGCCGACGGTCAACGGGCCGCGGTCGGTGTCGCCGTCAACGAACGCTTGTATCAAGGACGTGCCGAACATCGCGGTGATCATCTGAACGAAGAACAGAACGCCGACGATGGTCGCGCTCGTCCTTCTGGAGATCCGGCCGTCCGTGCCGGACATCTGATCTCTCGTGGTACTGAGGGTGGTCATGTTCTTTCCCTTCGGGTGGCAACACGGGCATGTATCTAACACTGTTAGATTGAAGTCATGACTGTACCCTAACATTGTTAGATTGTCGATCGCATGTGCGAGACCGAGAGGGAGGGGCATCGTGGGCCGTAGGTCAGCAGAGGCAGCGAACAGGGCGCCCGTGAACCGGGAACGAACACTGGAGGTCGCCTTGGCCTTGGCGGACAGCGAGGGGATCCAGGCCGTCACCATGCGACGCATCGCGCGCGAGCTGGGCGTGGAAGCCGCTTCGCTGTATCACCATGTCAACGGCAAGGATCAGATCCTCGACGGGCTGGTCGACGTCGTCGCCGCCGAGATCGCGCTTCCGCAGTCGTCCGCTGACTGGCGTGAGGCCGTCAGCCAGCGGGCGCACAACACGCGTTCCGTCCTGCGCCGCCACCCCTGGGCCGTGAGCCTGATGGCTTCGAGGACGAGCCCGGGGCCGGCGACCTTGGGGCTGCTCGAAGCCGGGATCCGATGCTTCCGCGAGGGCGGGTTCTCGGTCCTCTTGGCTGCCCACGCGATCTCGACGGTCGACAGTTACGTGCACGGATTCGTGTTGCAGGAGGTCAACCTGCCCTTCCGCAACGAGTCTGAACTCGCCGCCATGACCGCGGCCATCATGGAGACCTTTCCGGCCTCGGAGTTACCCCTACCTTTTCGAGACTGACGGTCGAGCACGTCCTTCGACCGGGCTACGACTACGGCGAGGAATTCGACTCCGGACTGACGGTGGTACTCGACGGTATCGCCGGCCTTCTCCAGCAGTAGGGTCCAACCGGCCCATCCTTAGCTGTTGAGTCGATGGATCTCGTCCTCCAGGTCCATGACGCGGCTGATCCCGGCGAGGTTCAATCCGTCAGCCAAGAGGATCCGGATGCGATGCAGTCGAGCGATGTCGTTCGCGCTGTAGAGCCTCGTGCCACCCGGCGTACGAGATGGACTGACGATGCCGCGTCTCTCGTAGACGCGAAGGTTCTGGATGTTCATCGAGACCATCTCCGCGGCCACAGAGATCGCGAACACACCCTTCGCGTCAACAGCCATGGAAGCTCCAAATTTTTCGATCTGAGTACTTGATTTCACTGCCCCTACTTGAGTATATAAAACCTATACCTGCTGATATAGGTTCAGCAGTCACAGGACACAACACAAACGAAGCACTAGGGAAAGGACCTCTCATGTTGTTGCGTAACACCGACCCATTTCGCGATCTTGACCGCCTGACCCAGCAGGTGCTGGGTACGACGAACCGACCCGCCGTGATGGCGATGGACGCTTGGCGCGAAGGAGACACGTTCGTCATCGAGTTCGACCTCCCCGGCGTGTCCCGCGAAAGCATCGACCTCGACGTCGAGCGCAATGTGCTGACCGTCCGAGCCGAGCGGACCCCCGGCAACGGCGACTGGGAGATGCTCGCCTCGGAACGACCGCGCGGCATGTTCAGCCGTCAGCTCGTGCTCGGGGACAACCTCGATCTGGACGCCATCGAAGCTCACTACCAGGACGGTGTGCTCCGACTGCGTGTCCCCGTGGCGGAGCGGGCCAAGCCGCGCAAGATCCAGATCCACACCGATGGCGCAGACAGCCAGCCTGCGGCGATCAACGCCTGACGGTCTCGTGGAACCCACCCAAGGCCCATCCGCCCTCAGGTGGATGGGCTTTGGCGTGAATGTTCGGGTCCATGTAGCCACAGGGCAACCCCTAGCCCGAGCCGCGACTCAGGTGAGACCGAGTCGCTTCGGCTCAGCGTCGGACGGGGAACTCCGGGTCATCGATGATCCACGTGTTGCACTTGGCGCAGCGAACCGTCCGCGCCTTGTTGATGTGATGACAGTTCACGCACACGACAAGAGGTTCCCCGATCTTGCCGTACCCCCACCAGAGCAAGAGACCCGCGACCAGCATCAGCGGTATCGACGCGATCAGCAGCATGGTCTGGGCCGAGACAAGCTCACGACCGTCAGGCGATGACTCATCTGGAAGCACGCCGAAGATGAACACGGCAATCGCCATCAGCATCAGCACCTGGCCGCAGAGTCGTATGAAGAATCGTTTGTCGCGAGCTTCACCCGATCCGGACGCCGGCCCTGGCGGGCGCCCCGGCGGCAGCTTTCCCCAGGGTGCCGACCCCGCGCGCGCAGCTGCCTTGGCCGCGTCAAAAGCTTTAGGCGGTCTGGGATCCTCTGTCGAACTCATTATCTGAGTCATCCTAGTTCAGGGCTCACGGTGGGTGCCTCACACGATCTTGGTCGCCCTGATGTGACCAGGGCTGAGCGCTCCGCTCCGGGCAGCGGCCGCGAAAGCTTCCCACTCACCACGCATGCCGTCGAAGTCTTCTTGACCGAAGCGCTCTGCATACTTCCGGCCCCACTCAGAGTCGAACCGGGCAAGCTCGGCCGAAGCTTGGTCGGCGTACCAGGCGCGCCGATCCTCGAACGCGTCCACCACAAATCCGCCGGCCTCGAACAGGCGGACCGACTCGTCCAGTGTGACCATGCTCCACTGGCCCTGGCTCATCGCCTCTACCTCGGCGTCGAGGTGAGCACCGGGTCCACGCAGCCAGTCACCCACCAGTAGTCGACCTCCCGGTCGCAGCACGCGGTGAAACTCGCTGAGTGCCGCTGCCTTGTCGGCTACATGGAGGAGTGAGTCCTTGCTGAACACGGCGTCGAACGACGCGTCTTGGAACGGCAGCGATCCGTCCGTCGGCAGTTCTTCGTAGCTCAGTTGGCCACCGAGGCCAAGCCGCGCGGCCCGGTCGCGGCAGTACTCCACGAGGTGGGCCATCGGATCGACACCCGTCACCCTCGCTGCGCGATGCCGTTCGACAAGCACGATGGTCGCGCCGCCCGCTCCACACCCCACATCGAGCACTCTGGCTCCGTCAAGGTCGGCGTCACCAACGATTCGACCGACCTCCTCGGCCCCTCCGGGCGACATGAACCCCTCGCCCCAGATCGTCTCCAACTGCGCGAAGTCCGAATAGAGCACTGGTACGTCGTGGTCCGTCACGGTCAGTAAGTCAACCATTGAGGGCTCTTCGGTGGAGCTGAGGGTGTCTGAGTTTATGACATAGGTCACATTGATGCGTCTCTGATGAGTCGCGACATAGGTCACAGTCCTTGGCTATGTCACGAGCCCGTGTTGCAGTGTTGAAAGTCGTCACCAACCAGCTCTCGGTTACCGCTGCGGCCGCCGAGTATGGCTACTCCCGTCAGACATCTGCACCGGCTTCTTGCTCGCTACCGCAATGGATGGACTCGATGCCGTCGACCCACGATCGAGGCGACCACACTCCAACCCGCAGACCACTAGTGAACTAGTTCGTGCCCGGATCATCGAGTTGCGCCTCCAACTGACCAGCGACGGTCTCGACGCTGGCCCGGTCACGATCGCCTGGCACCTCGAACAGCAAGGCCACCGGCCACCATCGACCTCGACGATCCGACGGATCCTGCACACCGCCGGGTTGATCACCCCCGAACCCAGGAAACGACCCCGCAGTTCCTACCGACGCTTCGAAGCAGCACAACCCAACGAGTGCTGGCAATCAGACTTCACCCACTGGCGCCTGGCCGATGGCACCGATGTCGAGATCTTGAACTGGCTCGATGACCACTCCCGATACCTGTTGGGCTGCACCGCCCACACCCCGGTCACCGGCGACCTCGTCACCACCAGTTTCCTGGCCACCGCCGACGAACACGGCTTCCCCGCCTCGACGCTGACCGACAACGGCCGCGTGTACACCGCCCGCTTCGGCGGCGGAAAGAACGCCTTCGAATACCTCCTGGCGGTCCTCGGGATCATCCAGAAGAACGGCCACCCCGGCCACCCGCAGACCCAGGGCAAAGTGGAACGGTTCCACCAGACCCTCAAGAGATGGCTGGCCCAGCAACCGCCGGCCGCATCCCTGGCCGACCTGCAGGCCCAGCTCGACCGATTCCGGGACCTCTACAACCACCAGCGTCCCCACCGCGAGCTCGACCGGCGCACCCCCGCCACGGCCTACGCGGCCCTCCCGAAAGCCGAACCCACCGGCGACCCGCGCCCAGGGCACTACCGGCTGCGCTACGACCGACTCGACCCACTCGGCAAGATGAGCTTCCGCCGCGCCGGCCGCATGCACCACCTCGGCATCGGCTACGCCCACGCCCGCAAACGAGTCCTCGCCATCGCCGACGAAACCACCGTCACCGTCATCGAACTCGAAACCGCCGAGATCCTCTCCACCCACCTCATCGAACCCACCAAGACCTACTGGCGAAACCAACAAAGAGCCCCGGGCCGATGGCCCAGAGCCCTCTGAAAAAGAGACACATGACGCGACTCAGATGAGACCCATGTCGCGACTCATCACATGGTGGAGCTGAGGGGATTCGAACCCCTGACCCCCTGCATGCCATGCAGGTGCGCTACCAGCTGCGCCACAGCCCCTCTTTGCCCTGCAGACTTCCGCGAGGGCTCACGAATCCTAACCAACGCCACCCGGGGCAACGAAATCGGGCGCACCCGGCGCCCGCACGTTGTACGCCGTGAGCCGGAGGCGTCCTGCGGGGGGCGTCTCCTCGAGGATCGCCCAGCCGCAGTTGTCCATCGCCCGCAGGACGGCAGCGCCGGACTGCGGGAGATCGAGAAGCGCGAGGACGGTCAGTTTGAGGGCGGCTCCGTGGCTGACTACGACGACAGTCTCGCCGGGCTCAACCGAGGCGAGGGCATCCTTGATGCCCGCCTGCATGCGGGCGATCACTTCCGGCGCCGGCTCCCCACCGGGCACCACGTCGTACTGTCCGGCCCGGAACAGTGCGTATTCGTCGGCGTGCGTCTCGGCGTAGTCCGCCATCGTGATGCCGGTGCGCTCCCCCAGATCGAACTCGCGCAACCTGGCGTCATAGGTGATCTCGAGTCGGCTCGCCAGTCCGACCAGTCTCGCCGTGCTCGCCGCCCGAGCCAGATCGGATGACCATAGCCGGGCCGGTTTCAACCGGGCCAACGCAGCCGCTGCCGATTGAGCCTGCGCGTGCCCGAAGTCGTCGAGATCCACGTCGGCATGGCCCTGGGCTCGGTGTTCGGCGTTCCAAGCGGTCTGGCCATGACGCAGCAGGATCAGGCGCCTCCCCGGGGAATGCGCCAGCGGCTCAGCGGCCATGTGGCACAACGTCGGCCGGCAGTGGAATCGTCGGGCAGTCGCGCCACAGTCGCTCGAGCGCGTAGAACTGTCGCTCCTCTTCGTGCTGCACGTGGACGACGATCTCGCCGTAGTCGATGAGTACCCAACGACCGTCCCGCTCGCCCTCGCGACGCACCGGCTTCGCTCCGATCTCACGGAGCTTGTCCTCAACCTCGTCAACGATCGACTTGACCTGTCGTTCGTTCCCGGCAGAGGCGATCAGGAAGGCGTCGGTGATCGCGAGTTGTTCGCTCACGTCAAAGGCAATGAGATTGCTGGCCAGTTTGTCGGACGCCGCACGCGCGGCGGCGTGCACCAACTCGATGGCGTGGTCGGTGGCGGTCATTCATTCTCCGAATCTGAATAGAGATTGTGTTTGGCGATGTACTGCACGACGCCATCGGGCACGAGGTACCAGACCGGTTCTCCGCGTCGTGTTCGTTCGCGGCAGTCGGTCGAGGAGATGGCGAGGGCAGGAATCTCGATCAAGGTCACGCGATCGGCCGGGATGGACCCGAGAGTGGTCGGGTCGAGGGAGTACCCGGGCCGTGTGCACCCGACGAAGTTGGCCAACTCGAACAGTTCTTCCGGTTCGCGCCACGTGAAGATCTCTGCCAGCGCGTCTGCGCCGGTGATGAAGTAGAGCTCGGCCTCGGGCATCTGGCCACGCAGGTCGCGCAGCGTGTCAACCGTGTAGGTCGGCCCGTCGCGGTCGATATCAGCTCGAGACACGGTGAAGACGGGGTTGGCTGCCGTGGCGATGACGGACATCAAGTAGCGATGCTCGGCGGGGGATACATCGCGATCGGACTTCTGCCACGGATCACCCGTCGGGACGAAGACCACCTCGTCGAGGTCGAACCACGCCTGCACTTCCGAGGCCGCGACCAGGTGCCCGTGGTGGATCGGATCGAACGTGCCACCCATGACACCGACGCGTCGGCGCACTTAGCTGTGCTCGCGTCCGCGACCAAACGCCAGTAGTGCGACCAGAGCCAGCAACAAGACGCCCAGAGCCAGCCCTCCCACCACATAGGGGTGGATCAGCGGATCTACGTTCTCGGAGGTCCCCTCTGCAGCGAGGAGCAAGTCAGTCAACGACATGCCGACAGACTACCGGCCACCAGCGACGATCGAACCTTCCTGGGCCGACTCAACGCACATGCCCGTCGCCGATGACGATGTACTTCGTCGACGTCATCTCGGGCAGGCCCATCGGCCCGCGTGCATGCAGCTTCTGGGTGCTGATCCCGATCTCCGCACCGAAGCCGAACTCTCCCCCATCCGTGAATCGGGTGGAGGCGTTCACCAGGACGGCAGCCGAGTCCACTTCTGCGACGAAGCGGCGAGCGGCACCCTGATCGGCTGTGACGATCGCGTCGGTGTGCGCGCTCGAGAACCGCCGGATGTGATCGATGGCCGCGCCGATGTCGGGCACGACCTTGGCCGAGATCTCCATCGCCAGATATTCGGCGGCATAGTCCTCATCAGTCGCCGCAAGCACTCCGTCGTACGCCGTGAAGGCGGGATCACCGTGGATCTGGACGCCCTGCGCCTGCAGCGCACCCACGACCATCGGCACGAAGGTCTCAGCAACGTCGGCGTGCACCAGAAGCGATTCGGCTGCGTTGCACACGCTGGTGCGATGAGTCTTGGAGTTCATCACGATCGCGAGCGCCTGATCGAGGTCGGCCGCGCGATCGACGTACACATGACAGTTGCCAACGCCGGTCTCGATGACGGGCACCGTGGATTCCTCGACAACACTCCTGATCAAGCCCGCTCCGCCGCGTGGAATGAGTACGTCGACCAGCCCGCGTGCCCGCATCAACGCCTTGACGCTGTCGTGGGTGTCACCAGGGACCAGTTGAATGACATCCGGGTCCAGCCCCGTCAATTCGACAGCGTCCCGAAGCACGGCAACGATCGCCTGGTTGCTGGAGCGAGCGCTGGAACTCCCTCGCAGCAGGACAGCGTTCCCCGACTTGAGGCAGATCCCCGCGGCATCCGCGGTCACGTTCGGGCGTGCTTCGTAGATCATGCCCACCACACCGAAGGGCACCCGGACCTGACGCATCTCCAGACCGTTGGCGAGTACGCCGCCACGCACGACCTCGCCGACGGGATCGGGTAGTCCGGCAACCTCGCGCAGACCCTGCGCCATCGCGGCCAACCGGTCCTCGGTCAGCCGCAGTCGATCGATGATGTTGGACGGTGTGCCGGCCGCTTCAGCACGGGCAATATCTTCCGCGTTGGCGATCAGAATTGTGGTGGCGTGCGCCAGCAGCGCATCCGCCATCGCATGGAGCGCGAGATCCTTGGCGGCCCGAGTTGCGAGCGCGAGACCATAACTCGCCGTGCGCGCCCGTCGCGCCGTGTCGAGGACGTCCACATCACCGCTCATAGGCTCGCTACTCATGCACCCAGCCTAGTTTCAACCCCGCCTGACGTCATACGCACTGGCGGCTATCGCGACCGGCCCGTATGACGCTGGCGCGCAACGTCATACGCTCTGGCTGTTCGGGCAACCACTTCGTATGACGTTAGCCCGCGGTTTAGGCCTTGCGGGCCTTGATCTGCTCCACGGCGGCGGGCAGCACTTTGTGGAGGTCCCCGACCACACCGAAGTCCACGAGCTCGAAGATCGGCGCCTCCTCATCCCGATTCACCGCGACGATCGTCTTGGAGGTCTGCATGCCGGCCCGATGCTGGATCGCGCCGGAGATCCCGTTGGCGACGTACAACTGTGGCGAAACCGTCTTGCCGGTCTGCCCCACTTGGAAGGAGTGTGGCTTCCAGCCCGCGTCAACCGCGGCCCGCGATGCGCCCACGGCAGCACCCAGAACATCGGCCAAGGCCTCGACCGGTTCAAAGTCGCCGCCGGTCCCCCGCCCGCCCGAGACCACGATGGCCGCTTCGGTGAGTTCCGGACGACCAGTCGCTTTCCGCGCCTCGGACGCAAGAATTCGCGCAGACTTGGCGCCGTCGGAGATCACGGGCGAGCACTCGACGAGCTCGCCGGCTGCAGCGGACTCAACCGGCTCCGCGGCGTTCGGCTTGACCGTGATGATCGGCGTTCCATGGTTGACGCGTGCACGCACAGAGAAACTGCCGGCAAAGACGCTCTGCGTGGTCAACGGGGCGCCATCGTCGTCCGCAACCACGTCCACCGCGTCCGTGATCAGACCAGATTCGATCTTGATGGCGAGTCGTGCCGCGACCTCCTTGCCCTCCGCGGAGGAGGTGATCAGGACGGCGGACGGAGACACCTGGGCCACAAGTTGTTCGAGCACCTCAGCCTTGGGTGCGACGAGGAACCCACCGAGGACCGAGTCGTCCACGGCGTACACCTTCTCGGCGCCGTAACCCTTGAGTGCCTCGGCGACCGCGGAGGCGCTGCTGGCCGGCCCGATGTAGACCGCCGAGGGCGTGCCGATCCGCTGCGCGAGCGTCAACATCTCCAACGTCGGCTTCTTGACGGCGCCGTCGACGTGGTCGACTACGACCAATACCTCAGTCATCTTCTCCGTCATTCTCTGGGCTCCCTAGATGAACTTGCCGGCGGCAAGGAACTCGGTCAGGGCGATGGCTCCGGAACCGTCTTGATCAGCGACGACCTCACCGGCGGTCCGAGGCGGACGTTGTGACATGTCGACGACCGTGGTCCACGCCGCCGCGGCGCCGACCTGATCGGGCGTCAAACCCAGATCGGCCAGCGCGAGGGTGGCGACCGGCTTCTTCTTGGCCGCCATGATGCCCTTGAACGACGGGTAGCGAGCCTCGCCGGACTGATCGGTCACCGACGCCACCAGCGGCATCGTTGCCCCGATCACCTCGGTCGCCGAATCGCCGTCCCGCTTGATCCGGACTTCGGCACCCTGCGTCTCGACCACGGCGGCCAGGGTCACCTGCGGCCAGCCGAGTCGCTCGGCCAACATGGCTGGTACGACGCTCATCGACGCATCCGTGGATGCCATGCCGCACATCACGAGGTCGACCGCACCGTCGGTTTCTGACACCCTCGCGATGGCCTTGCTGAGGACCAGCGAGGTGGCGATGGCGTCGGATCCCGCGATCGCATCGTCGAGCACGTGCACGCCCTGGTCGGCGCCCATCTGGAGTGCCTTGCGCAGGGCGTCGGCGGCCTTCTCCGGGCCGACAGTCAACGCGATCACAGTGACTTCTCCCTCCGCGCGCGACTCCTTGATCTTGAGAGCCTGCTCCATGGCGTACTCGTCGAGTTCCGACAACAAACCGTCCACGCCGATGCGATCGACGGTGAAGTCGTCGGTGAAATGACGGTTCCCTGTCGCGTCGGGGACGTGCTTGATGCACACGATGATGTTCATGGGTCCGAAGGCTACCTTTTCCAGGTCGGGCAGAGCCTAAGGCTGCAGGAAGCCGAGACTAGGCACCGGTGAAGTCGGCCTTGCCCGGCCCGTTGTCGATGAAGGATCGCATCCCGATGGTGCGATCCTGGGTCGCGAACAGCGCGGCGAACTGCTGGCGCTCGATCTCGAGGCCGGTCTCGAGATCGACCTCGCCGCCCCGATCGATGGCCTCCTTGGCCGCCCGCAGGGCGTACGTCGCGGCACCCGCGAAGCGGCCGGCCCACGCCAGCGCCTCGGCGTACACCTCGTCGGGTGCGACGACACGGTCGACCAAACCCATCGCCAAGGCTTCCTCGGACGCCACGAATCGTCCGGTAAAGATCAGGTCCTTGGCCCGGCTCGGGCCGATCAGGCGGGTCAGCCGTTGCGTGCCACCGGCCCCGGGAATGATTCCCAGCAGGACTTCGGGCTGCCCCAGGACCGCGTCGGACGAGGCAAAGCGGACGTCGGCACAGAGCGCCAACTCGCAACCACCTCCGAGGGCGTAGCCGTTCACGGCCGCCACGACCGGCTTCGGAATACGCGCGACGGCGCTGAACGACGCCTGGAGAGCGCTCGAACGCCTGACCATGTCCGTATACGACAGGTCGACCATCTCCTTGATGTCGGCTCCGGCCGCGAAGACCCGTTCCCCGCCGTAGAGAACGACGGCCTTCACGTCATCGCGCTCACTCGCCTCCAGCGCCACGGCTCGGATCTCGTCCTGCATCTGGGCGTTCAAGGCATTCATCTTGGGCCGATCGAGCCGGATGGTCCCCACGCCATCGGCAAACTCAAGCCGCACAAACTCGCCCATGAAACCGCCCTCATTCCCGCGCTGGTGTCAACAGTCGGCCAATTGGCCACCACCGACCACTTGGGAGTCGGTGCCGTGGTCCAGACTATGTCCGGTGAGCCCGAACGCCTGGAGCTGGTCCAACCCCGACGAGACGCTTCCCGTGTGGCCCGGGCACCACCAGCAGCGTGGCGCCGTCTGGTCGCCCGAGTCGACCAACTTCGCCGTTTCCTCCCCCGAGGCCACAGCAGTCTGGGTCTGCTTGTTCGACGAGCAAGGGCGAGAGACGCGGCACCGGTTGACGGAATACACCCTCGGCGTGTGGCACGGAGCCATTCCCGGAATTCCGGTCGGCCAAAAGTACGGCTTCCGCGCTGACGGACCTTGGGATCCCGGCCACGGCCGGAGGTTCAATCCAGCCAAACTGCTGCTCGACCCCTATGCCAGGGCAGTCAGCGGCTCGGTGGCACACGGCACCGAGGTGCTGGCCTATGAAGGATCGTCCGCGGTCCGATCGCATGTCGACTCCGCCCCGTTCATGCCTCGGTCGGTCGTCGTGCACGACGAGTTCGACTGGGGCGATGACCGACGTCTGCGCACGCGCTGGCGCGACACCGTCATCTATGAACTCCACGTCAAGGGCTTCACCAAACTTCACGAGGAGATCCCGGAGCATGAGCGTGGGACGTACGCCGGCCTTGGCAGGCCCGCGGTCACCGATTATCTGCGCGACCTGGGGGTGACGGCAGTCGAGTTGTTGCCCGTCCAACAGTTCTACAGCGAGCCGGGCGTCGCGGATCGTGGGCTCGTCAACTATTGGGGCTACAACTCGATCGGCTTCTTCGCCCCGCACGCGGCGTACTCCTCGAGTGGCGAAGAGGGACAGCAGGTCACCGAGTTCAAACAGATGGTGAAGAACTTCCATGACGCTGGCATCGAGGTCTTCATGGACGTCGTCTACAACCACACCGCCGAAGGCGGCCCCGATGGGCCGACGTACTCCTTCCGAGGGCTGGACGACATCGGTTTCTACAAGCGGTCGGGCACGGTTGGCGACTCCTACTGGGACGTCACCGGATGTGGGAACACCGTGGACACCACCAACATGCCCGCGCTCCGGATGATCCTGGACTCACTGCGCTACTGGGTCACCGAGATGCACATCGACGGCTTCCGGTTCGATCTGACGTCGGCGCTGGCTCGCACCGGGCACAACCTCGATATGCGCAGCGCCTTCCTGACCACGATCATTCAGGACCCGGTGCTTCGGAACGTGAAGTTGATCGCCGAGCCGTGGGACGCGTCCATGGACGGCTATCAGGTCGGCTCGTTCCCACCGCCGTGGACCGAGTGGAACGACCGCTATCGAGACACGATGCGCGACTACTGGCGCCACGACGGCGACCTGCGCGGCGTGGCCTCCCGGATGGCGGGGTCCTCGGATTTGTACGCCGACGATGGGCGCTCGCCATATGCCTCGGTCAACTTCATCACCGCCCACGACGGTTTCACCGTTCGCGATCTCGTCTCGTACGAGAGCAAGCACAACGAGGCCAACGGCGAGTCCAACCGCGACGGCACGGACAACAATCGATCAGCCAACTACGGCGTCGAAGGCGAAACCGATGACCTCGAGATCCTGGCGCTGCGCCGTCGCCAGGCGGCCAACATGATGGCGTCCCTTTGCCTGTCCAGCGGTTCGCCGATGATCACTGCGGGAGACGAACGCGGCCGGACCCAGCGGGGCAACAACAACGCCTACTGCCAGGACAATGAGATCTCGTGGCTCGATTGGCGGCCGGACGACGCCTGGCTCGATGTCTACGACATCACCAAGGCGGCGCTGCGGTTGCGGCGTGAGCACCCGGTATTGCGTCAGCGGCACCACTTCTCCGGCACGCCGAACATCGCGGGTGGCCCCAAGGACCTGGCCTGGATCCATCCGAGTGGGCGAGAGATGACCGATCAGGATTGGTTCGACAACAGCGTGCACGCCATCGGCATGCTGGTCTCCGGGAATCCACTGCGCTCACCGGGCGGGCACGGAGAGCAACAGCACGACACGTCGTTCCTCATCTGGCTCAACGGAGGCGACGACGTCGACGTCACCCTGCCGCCGGATCCCGCGCCGACGGCATACGAAGTCGTTCTGTCCACCTCGGACAGCCTCGACGTGGGCTCCCCCCTCGAAACGGGCGCTGTCGTGGCCATCGAGGGCCGTTCGATCGTCGTACTCCGCAGGGCGTGAAGCCCTGTCCTCGGATCAGGACGGGAAGGCGACGACGCCGAGTTCGGCCGGTGAGGCCAACATGGCGTTCTTCGGGAGCACCCGCACGGTGTAACCGAAACCGCCTGCGTGATCGAGTTTGACCATGCCTTCGAAGCGGTAACGGCCACCCTTGTATGACTCCGCCAGCGACAGCGATTCAGTGCCGGTCTCAGTCAGTTCATCGGCCGAGTTGAGGCGGCCGTGGACCAACTGCACATCCACGTCGTCGGGCGTGAGCTCACCGAGCGCGACGAACGCACGCAGCTCGAAGCTCGAGCCCACCTCGGGCATGTCGCTGACGCCCTCGCTCTCGACGTGCTCGACGCGAACGCCGGACCAGTCGGTCCTGACCTTCTTCTTCCAGACGGCCAACGCCAGCGCGCCGGCGAAGTCGTCGTTGAGTTCACGCGCGGTTCGCGCCGCCGGGGCGTAAAGGTCCCGGATGTAGTCGCGCACCTGCCGTGTCGCCAGGACCTTGGGCCCGAGGGACTTCAGCGTGTGACGAACCATCTCCAACCAGCGGGTGGGCACACCGTCCTCGTCCACGTCGTAGAACCGCGGTGCGACCTCGTTCTCGATGAGGTCGTAGAGGGCTCGCGCCTCGATGTCGTCGCGCTTGTCGGGATCCTCGACACCATCGGCCGATGGGATCGCCCAGCCGTTCTTGCCGTCGTACCACTCGTCCCACCAACCATCGAGCACCGACAGGTTCAGTCCGCCGTTCAGCGCCGCCTTCATGCCCGACGTGCCACAGGCCTCGTAGGGCCGGAGCGGGTTGTTGAGCCAGACGTCGCAGCCGGGGTAGAGCGGTTGGGCCATGGCGATGTCGTAGTTGGGCAGGTAGGCGATCCGGTGGCGAACCTCGGGATCGTCCGCGAACTTCACCATCTCCTGAAGCAACTTCTTCCCACCGTCGTCGGCTGGGTGCGCCTTGCCGGCGATCACCAACTGGATCGGGCGTTCGGGGTGCAGGAGCAGCGCCTTCAGTCGCTCGGGATCGCTGAGCATGAGCGTCAGGCGCTTGTACGACGCCACGCGTCGCGCGAATCCGATCGTCAGGATGTCCGGATCCAGGGCGGAGTCGATCCAGCCGAGTTCAGCCGGAGCCGAGCCGCGGTGCGCCCACGACTTGGCCATCCGCTTGCGGGCGTCGACGACCAGACGCTCACGGAGCGTCCGCTTGAGGTCCCACATCTGCTTGCCGGGGATCCGGTCGACCAGTGGCCAGAGCGAGTCGGTGTCGTCGGAATCGAGATCTGCGCCCTGTTCGGCGGCAGCCTCGAAGACCTCACGAGCGATCCACGTCGGGCCGTGTACGCCGTTGGTGACAGAGCCGATCGGCACCTCGGACTCGTCGAAGGCCGACCACAGGCCGTTGAACATGCCGCGGCTGACCTCGCCATGGAGCAGGGACACGCCGTTGGCTCGTTGGGCCAGACGGAAGCCCATGACCGCCATGTTGAAGACTCCGGCGTCGCCGCCGGCGTAATCCTCCGCACCGAGCGCGACGATCCGTGCGGTGGGAACACCCGGAACCGCGCTGGCACCGGAGAAGTACTGCTCGATGAGCTCCCGCGGGAAGCGGTCGATGCCTGCCGGCACCGGCGTATGGGTCGTGAAGACGGTGCCGGCGCGGGACACCTCGAGCGCCGTGTCGAAGTCGAGCTTCGGGCCGGCCTTGTCGACGGTGAGCTCGCGGATCCGCTCGAGGCCGAGGAAGCCGGCGTGGCCCTCGTTGGTGTGGAAGACCTCGGGCTCGGGAGCACCGGTCAGCCGGGAGAACACCCGCAGCGCACGCACACCGCCGACGCCGAGGAGTAGTTCTTGACGCAGTCGGTGCTCGCTCGTGCCGCCGTACAACCGGTCGGTGACGTCCCGGTAGTGCCCGGGGTTCTCCTCCATGTCCGAGTCCAACAGCAGCAAGGGAACCCGGCCGACGTTGGCCACCCAGATCCGCGCCATCAGGTCGGGTCCGCCCGGCAGCGAGATGGCGATCTTGGCCCGCGACCCGTCGGCTTCGCGCAACACGGTGAGCGGCAGTTCGTCGGGATCGAGGATCGGGTACTCCTCCTCCTGCCACGCGTCACGAGAGAGCGCCTGCTTGAAGTAGCCATGGCGGTAGAGCAGGCCGACACCGATGACTGGCGCCCCGAGGTCCGACGCCGCCTTCAGGTGATCGCCGGCCAGGATGCCCAAGCCGCCGGAGTACTGCGGAAGCACGGCCGAGATGCCGTACTCCGGGGAGAAGTAGGCGATCGCCTTCGGCGCATCGGCACCGGCCTTGCGCTGGTACCACCGGTCCTCGGTGAGGTAGGAGTCCAGGTCGGCCTTTGCCGCAGCCAGTTGCGAGAGGAAGGTCTTGTCGCCGGCGAGTTCTTCCAGCCTGGAGCGACTCAGCGCACCCAACAGGCGCACGGGGTCATGGCTGACCGATTCCCAGACCTCCGGGTCGGCGGCCGCGAAGACGTCTTGGGTCGGCGGGTGCCAGGACCATCGCAAGTTGTCGGCCAGGTCGCCCAAGGCCTCAAGAGCCATCGGGAGTACGGGCCGAACCGTGAATCGTCTGATTGCGCGCATTGCCGCACGCTAGCGGCAAACTTTTATCGATCCAAGTTCTCAGCGATCGTGCAGGCCCATTCTTGGCAGCGCTCCCCAGCCTGCGCTTGCTTGTGACCCCCGTCTCCGATTGGCTTGCGGCATGGTCGGTCGTATCCCCATCGTCAACGTCGCACCCGTGATCGATTTGTCGGGGGTGGACACCCGACTCCCAGCCAAGGCTACCGAGCGCGAGCCGTTTCCCGTGACGGCGTGCGTCTATCGCGAAGGGCACGACCGGTTGGGTGCCGAGATCGTCCTGATCGATCCTGAAGGGCTGCGACGATCCCCCGTGCGAATGCAGACCTATGGAATCGAGCCGGATCAGTACGTCGCGTGGGTCACGCCGGACGCTCCCGGGGAGTGGGCCTTCGAGGTCCAAGCCTGGTCGGATCCGATCGCCACCTGGCAGCATGCGGCCGGGTTGAAGATCCCGGCCCAGGTTGATGTCGAACTGATGTTCACCGAAGGCCAACTACTGCTGGAGCAGGTGCGGGCCGGCCTCACCGGACGCACGGCCGCCATCCGCAAGCAGGTCGCCATCGTGTCGGCCGCGATGGAGGCGGCCGCCGACACGACGCGTCCTGCGGCTGCCCGCCTCGCGGCTCTGCAGGCGCCTGACGTGATCGCCGTACTCACCGCCAATCCGATCCGGGAACTCCTGACCACGGCCGGACCGTTTCCGGTGTTCGCCGACCGAAGCCTCGCGCTGTTCGGCAGTTGGTACGAGTTCTTCCCACGATCCGAGGGCGCGACCCGCAACAAGCGCACGGGCAAGGTGAAGACCGGGAACTTCAAGACCGCGGCCAAACGCCTCGACGCGGTGGCGGCGATGGGCTTCGACGTGATCTACCTGCCGCCGATCCACCCCATCGGCGAGGTCAACCGCAAAGGCCCCAACAACACCCTCACGCCCGGCCCGGACGATCCCGGTTCACCGTGGGCCATCGGCTCGAAGCACGGTGGCCACGACGCCATCCATCCAGAGCTCGGCACCTTCCGGGACTTCACCGCCTTTGTGCGGAGCGCCAACGCGCTCGGCCTCGAAGTCGCGCTCGACCTGGCCCTCCAGGCCGCGCCGGATCATCCTTGGGTCGCGACGAATCCCGAATGGTTCACCACCCGAGCCGACGGCACCATCGCCTACGCCGAGAACCCCCCGAAGAAGTACCAAGACATCTACCCCATCAACTTCGACAACGATCCCGAGGGTTTGGATGCCGAGATCCTGCGCATCGTGAAGTTGTGGATGTCGTACGGCGTGCGCATCTTCCGTGTCGACAACCCACACACGAAGCCCCTGGTCTTCTGGGAGTGGCTGCTCGGCGAGGTCCGCAAGACCGATCCGGACGTGCTGTTCCTCTCGGAGGCGTTCACCCGGCCGGCGGTCATGCACGGTCTGGGTTCGATCGGATTCCACCAGTCGTACACCTACTTCACGTGGCGGACCGCGAAGTGGGAGATCGAGGCCTATCTTGTCGAATTGGCCACCGAGTCCGCCCATCTGATGCGGCCGAACTTCTTCGTGAACACCCCCGACATCCTGCATTCGTCACTGCAGTACGGCGGCCCGGCAATGTTCAAGATTCGCGCAGCCCTGGCCGCCACGGGATCCCCGAGTTGGGGGGTGTACGCCGGCTACGAACTGTACGAACACGTCGCCGTCAAGCCGGGCAGCGAGGAGTACCTGGACTCGGAGAAGTATCAGATCCGGGTTCGAGACTGGGCGGCTGCGGAGGACGAGGGCCGCACCTTGGCGCCGTACATCACCAAGCTCAACGAGATCCGGCGCAATCATCCGAGCTCTGCAACTGCTGCGCAACGTCGTCATCCACCCCAGTGACGACGACCAGATCCTGGTGTTCAGCAAGACCGCAATCGATGCATCAGGGACTCGCGACACGGTGATCGTGGTGATCAACCTCGACTCACACGCCACTCGCGAAACCATGGTGCACCTGAATATGGCTGCCCTTGGCATGGACTGGCACCAGACGTTCGTGGTGACCGACGAGCTCACCGGTCAGAGTTGGACCTGGCGAGAGCACAACTACGTGAGCCTCAATCCGGGCCACGAGCCGGCGCACATCTTGTCGGTGCGTTCATCATGAGATTTGGCTCAATGATGTTGCGCATGATCAGCGACGACAAGCGAACTGATCGGGAGTGGTTCAAGACGGCGGTCTTCTATGAGGTGCTGGTCCGATCCTTCCGGGATTCCGATGGCGACGGCACGGGCGACTTCCAGGGTCTGATCGAGAAACTCGACTATCTGAGTTGGCTGGGAATCGACTGCCTCTGGGTCCCGCCGTTCTTCACCTCACCCTTGCGAGACGGAGGCTACGACGTTGCCGACTACACCAACATCCTGCCCGAGGTCGGCACGGTTGAGGACTTCCGACTGCTGATCGAGGAGTCCCACAAACGCGGCATGAGGGTGATCATCGACTTCGTCATGAACCACACGAGCGATGCGCACCCGTGGTTCCAGGCCAGTCGGTCTGATCCAGAAGGACCCTATGGCGACTTCTACGTCTGGTCGGACAACGACGATCTCTATCCCGAGGCCCGGATCATCTTCGTGGACACCGAGCCTTCGAACTGGACCTGGGATCCGATCCGCCAGCAGTACTTCTGGCATCGCTTCTTCTCCCACCAACCCGACCTGAACTTCGACAATCCGCGGGTGCACGAAGCGATCATCGAGGCACTGAGTTTCTGGCTCGACATGGGGCTGGACGGATTCCGGCTCGACGCGGTGCCCTACCTCTACGAACGTCCCGGCACGAACGGGGAGAACCTCCCCGAGACGCACGAGTTCCTCCGCAAGATCCGGGCCTACATCGACGAGAACTACCCCGGCCGGGTGCTGCTCGCCGAGGCGAACCAATGGCCCTCGGATGTCGTGGACTACTTCGGCAATGTCGAGAACGGCGGCGACGAATGCCACATGTGCTTCCACTTCCCGGTGATGCCCCGCATCTTCATGGCCGTACGCCGCGAGTCCCGCTATCCGATCTCCGAGATCCTGGAACAGACGCCGCAGATCCCGGACGGGTGTCAGTGGGGCATCTTCTTGCGCAACCACGACGAACTGACCCTCGAGATGGTGACCGACGAGGATCGCGACTACATGTGGGGTGAATACGCCCAGGACCCACGGATGAAGGCCAACATCGGCATCCGCCGTCGGCTGGCTCCGTTGCTGGACAACGACACCAACCAGATCGAGTTGTTCACGGCGCTGCTGCTGTCGCTGCCCGGGTCACCGTGCCTGTACTACGGGGACGAGATCGGGATGGGCGACAACATCTGGCTCGGCGACCGTGACGGCGTACGAACTCCGATGCAGTGGACTCCCGATCGCAATGCCGGTTTCTCGTCGGCCAACCCGGGCAAACTGCACCTGCCACTGATTCAGGATCCTGTTTTCGGGTACCAAAGTGTCAATGTGGAAGCCGATCTCGAAAACACGTCATCGTTGCTTCACTGGACCCGGCGGATGATCCAAGCACGCCGCCGCCATCCGGCATTCGGGCTAGGTTCGTTCTTCGACCTCGGAGGGACCAACCCGAGCGTGTTGTCCTATGCGCGAGAGGACACCAGTCAGGGTGAACCTGACCGGATCCTGTGCGTCAACAACCTCTCTCGCTCCCCCCAGCCGGTCGAGCTGGACCTGCGTAGGTGGGAAGGTATGCGGCCGGTGGAACTCTTAGGTGGCGTTCCGTTCCCGACCATCGGCGAACTCCCCTACCTGCTCACGCTCGGCGGTTATGGCTTCTATTGGTTCCGGATCGTCGACACACCCGGACCGGAAGACGGTGCACTGCGATGAACGACCCCGGAATCACTCGAAATGGAATCACTCGAAATGATTCATTGGCCGCGTTCATCCGCTCGGCACGCTGGTTCGGCGGCAAAGGTCGCGAGTTTCACGTGGTGGGGACTACTCGCCTGGGTCGGATCGGTGAGTTCGGGGCGATCGATCTGGCAGAGCTCAGGTTCGACGACAGCGAGGACACGGAGTTCTACCAGGTGCCGATGTCCTTCTATCTCGAGCCGCAAGGACACCTCAGCCATGCCCACATCGGCACGTGGGAGGACGACGACTTCGGTCTTGCCCATGCCTACGACGCGACCCATGATCGCGTTGTCATGCACTCGTGGCTCGAGGCTTTCGAGACCGAGCAGGCCGTGGATGGTCTGGCCTTCAGCAGACTGGCCGGGCACGAGCTCGACCTTGACGTGCACTCCACGCTCTTCACCGGGGAGCAGTCGAACTCGTCGGTTGCGTTCGGCGAGGATGCGTTGCTCAAGATCTTCCGCAAGGTCACTCCTGGAGTGAATCCCGACGTCGAGATCCATATCGAACTGACGCGGGCGGAGTCCGACCACATTGCCGCCCTCTACGGATGGGTGGAGTTCAACTCCGAACTGGCCGGTGCCTCAACGACGCTGCACCTGGCCATGCTGCAGCAGTTCCTCCGCACCGCCACGGATGGGTGGGACCTGGCGCAGGCCAGTGTTCGTAACCTGTTCGCCGCGGAGGATCTGGCCGTTGAGGACTCGGGCGGCGACTTTTCCGGCGAGGCCGCTCGCCTCGGGGTGGCGCTGGCCGAGACGCACCAGAGCCTGGCTGCGCACTTCCCCAGCGAGACACGTGACGCTGCGGCCATGGCCGATCTCACGGCCGCGATGAATCGCCGACTCGATGAAGCCATCAAAGTGGCTCCGGGACTCGTGCCGTTCGCGACCCGCCTGCGCACGGCGTACGACGCGCTGAGCAGCCTTTCCGAGGTGGAGATCCAGCGCATCCACGGAGATCTTCATCTCGGCCAGACGCTTCGGACGGTCCGAGGGTGGAAGATCGTCGATTTCGAAGGCGAACCTGCCAAACCCGTGGTCGAGCGCCGTCACCCGGACTCGCGGTGGCGCGACGTCGCCGGCATGCTGCGTTCGTTCGACTATGCGCCACGTGCCGTGGAGCGTTCCGTGGGTGAAGGTGATCCCGCGGATGCAGAGGTTCGCGCGACACGAGCGGCTCAGTGGGCCGCCCGAAACCAGGAAGCGTTTCTGTCGGCATATGCCGGGCGCGACCTCACTCGCGACGAGAACACCTTGCTTGCGGCCTACGTGGCAGACAAGGCTGTCTATGAAACGGTGTATGAAACCCGCAACCGGCCGACGTGGGTTCCTATCCCACTTGAGGCCTTGGCAAAGATCGGAGCGCCATGAGCACCATCTCGCCGGCGAGCTTTGAGGAGCTCGATCAGATTGTTCGCGGGGAGCACGGCAGCCCCCACAGTCTGCTCGGGGCTCACCCGCATGATGGCGACGTCACGGTGCGGGTGTTCAAACCGCTGGCCGCCCGCGTCGCGATCGCACACGGCGGTGGCGAGTCCGTCCTTGAGCATGAGTACGACGGCATCTGGGTCGGCCAACTCGGGCGTTCGACCGTCCCCGACTATCGGGTCAACGTGTCCTATGACGGGGCCCCGATCACTGTTGATGACCCCTATCGCTTCCTGCCGACGCTCGGCGAGACCGACCTGCACCTGATCAACGAGGGCCGCCACGAGCAACTCTGGAGGGTGCTCGGGGCTCGGGTCCATCACTTCCCCGTGCTCGGCGGGAAGCCCGGCGAGGTCGTCACGGGCACCGCGTTCGCCGTGTGGGCCCCTTCGGCACGCGGCGTACGCATCAAGGGTGACTTCAACAACTGGGACGGACGCGAGCACCCCATGCGCCAGATGGGCGTGTCCGGTGTGTGGGAACTCTTCGTTCCCGGCGCGGGCACTGGCACGAACGCCTTCTGGGCGGAGGTGCGCACGGTACTTGGCTGTCGCCTCTGCGTGAACCATGGCTTAGCCCTTTCCGCCGGCCGGTGCCGCCGGCGCGCCCGGCGGAGCGGCCGACGCCGCCTTGTCGGAGCGAGCCGAGTGGCCTTTGAACTGCCGCGTCGGCGAGAACTCGCCGAGCTTGTGGCCCACCATGTTCTCGGTGAGATACACGGGGACGAACTTCTTGCCGTTGTGCACGGCGAGCGTGTGTCCGACCATTTCGGGAATCACGGTCGAGCGGCGCGACCAGGTCTTGACGACCTTCTTTTCGTTCGCGCGGTTCATCGCCTCGACCTTTTCGAGGAGATGCGTGTCGACGAACGGACCTTTTTTAGTGAGCGGCTTATACTTTTATCTTCACCATCAGTCGATCGCTAATTACTTCGAACGCCGTTGAACGATGAACTTGTCGCTGGGCTGCGGACGACGGGTCTTGTAGCCCTTGGTCGGGACGCCCCACGGCGTCACCGGGTGACGGCCGCCCGAGGTCTTGCCTTCACCACCACCGAGCGGGTGATCGACCGGATTCATGGCGACGCCACGCACGTGCGGACGCTTGCCCAGCCAGCGGCTGCGGCCGGCCTTGCCGATCGACACGTTCTCGTGATCGATGTTGCCGACCTGCCCGATCGTCGCCAGGCAGTCCTGGTAGATCTTGCGGATTTCGCCCGACGGCATCTTCACCGAGACGTAGTCGCCTTCCTTGGCGACGACCTGCACGCTGGCCCCGGCGCTGCGCGCCATCTGCCCGCCCTTGCCGGGCTTGAGCTCGACGTTGTGGACCATCGTGCCCTGCGGAATGTTCTTCAGCGGCAGGCAGTTGCCCGTGAGGATGTCGACGTTGTCGCCGGCGATAATCGTGTCGCCCACCTTGAGCCCGACCGGCTGCAGGATGTAGCGCTTCTCGCCGTCGGCGTACGTGACGAGCGCGATGCGCGCCGAACGGTTCGGGTCGTACTCGATCGTCGAGACCTTGCCGGGGATGCCGGCCTTGTCGCGCTTGAAGTCGATGATGCGATAGAGGCGCTTGTGACCGCCGCCGCGCCACCAGATCGTCTGCTCGCCGGTGCTGCTGCGGCCGCCCGAGGGCTGCAGCTTCTCGGTCAGCGGCCCGTGCGGCTTGTCCGTCGTGATCTCGTCGAAGGTCAGGACCGTCATCTGGCGGCGGCCCGGTGTGACCGGTTTGTATTTGCGGATAGGCATGATTGGTTACGCCCCCTCGAGGAAGTCCGGCAATTTCTCGCCCGCGCGCAGCGTGACGTAGGCCTTCTTCCAGTCCGACCGGCGACCGACGAAACGGCCCTGGCGCTTCAGCTTGCCGCGGGTGATGGACGTGCGAACGTCCGCCACCTTGGCGCCGAGCAGCTTTTCAACCGCACGCTTGACGTCGATCTTGTTGGCGTCCTTCGCCACCTCGAACACGACGGTCTTGCCGTCGTCGCGAAGCGTCGTGGTCTTTTCGGTGACCAGCGGACGGCGGATGACTTCAGTCAGTTTCATGACGATGCGCCGAGCGCCGCCTCCAGCTTTTCGACCGCCGCCTTCGTCAGTACGACCTGGCGGGTGTTGGCGACGTCGCGCGCGGTGACGCGGTTGCTCTGCACGAGCGACACGCCGGCGACGTTGCGCACCGACATCGCGAATTTTTCGTCGAGCTGCGCGTCGACCAGCACGGCCTTGCCGGTGATGCCAATCGTCTTCAGCACGCCGACCGCCGCCTTGGTCTTCACTTCCGACGCGGTCAGCGCGTCGATGATGATGAGCGAGCCTTCCTGCAGCTTCTGCATCAGGGCCGCGCGCAGCGCGCCCTTCTCGACCTTCTTCGGGATCGAGTATTCGTAGCTGCGAGGCTGCGGCCCGAACGAGGTGCCGCCATGGCGCCACAACGGGTTGCGCGTTTCACCGACGCGCGCGCGGCCGGTGCCTTTCTGGCGCCAGGGCTTCTTGCGGCTGCCGCTGACCATCGCGCGAGTCTTGGTCGCGTGCGTGCCGCGACGCTCGGCGGCGTTCTGGCGCACGACCGACTCGTGGATCAGGTCGGTCTTCACGCGTCCGCCGAAGACTTCGTCTTTCAGCTCGACGCTGCCGACCTTCTTGTTTTCCGCGTTGACGACATCAATCTTCATATCTGCACTCTGCAATCAATCAGCACTTGAAATCCGCGATCCCAAATGCTTATTTCTTGCCCTTCTTCGGCTTCTCTTGCAGCTGCGGCCGCGGCTCGGGCTTGGCGGCTACGGCCTTGCGAATCACCACGTAACCGCCGTTCGATCCGGGCACGTTGCCCTTGACGAGGAGCAAGTGGTTCTCGGCGTCGATCTTCAGCACCTTCAGGTTGCGGACCGTGACGCGATCCACG
>CAVXPQ010000004.1:0-409640 GCA_963763805.1 uncultured Actinomycetota bacterium | reverse complement strand
ATCAAGACGTGGTCGCGCCGCTCGATGATCGTGCCGGCCACGATCGGCCACACGATCGCGGTGCACGACGGACGCAAGCATGTCCCCGCGTTCGTGACCGACTCCATGGTCGGCCACAAGCTCGGCGAGTTTGCTCCGACCCGCACCTACCGCGGGCACGTGAAGGAAGACCGGAAGGGACGCAGGAGATGAGCACGACTGAACGCCGGCGCACCAGCGCCCGCCGTGAGTCCCTGCTGGGCGACCAGCCGGTGCCGATGCCAGCGCGCGCTACGTCCGCATCACCCCGATGAAGGGTCGCCTGTTCGTCGACATGGTTCGCGGCATGCCTGTCGGAGATGCGTTGTCGCTGCTCAAGTTCGCGCCGCACGCCGCGTCCGAGACCGTCTACAAGGTCTTGGGATCGGCGATCGCGAACGCCGAGACCACCGAAGGCCTTGACTCGAGCGACCTGATCATTTCAGTCGCCCATGTCGACGAAGGCCCGACCATGAAGCGCTGGCGCCCGCGTGCCCAGGGCCGCGCCACCCGAATCAACAAGCGCACCAGCCACATCACCCTCGTGGTGCAGCCGGCTCCAAGTAAATCAGCCGGCGCTTCCACCAATAACACTTCGGCCAAGAAGAAAGGACGAGCCTGATGGGGCAAAAGATCAACCCGAACGGCTTCCGCCTCGGCATCTCCACGGATCACAAGAGCCGCTGGTACGCCGACAAGCTGTACCGCGCGTACGTCGGTGAAGACGTCGCGATCCGCAAGTTGCTCGCCAAGGGCATGGAACGCGCCGGCATCTCCAAGGTCGAGATCGAGCGCACGCGTGACCGCGTGCGTGTGGACATCCACACCGCTCGTCCGGGCATCGTCATCGGTCGCCGCGGCGCCGAAGCCGACCGCATCCGTGGCGAGTTGGAGAAGCTCACCAACAAGCAGGTCCAGCTGAACATCCTCGAGGTCAAGAACCCCGAGATCGATGCCCAATTGGTTGCCCAGGGTGTTGCCGAGCAGCTCTCCGGCCGTGTTCAGTTCCGTCGCGCCATGCGCAAGGCGATCCAGACCTCGATGCGCTCCGGTGCCCAGGGCATCCGGATCCAGTGCTCCGGTCGACTCAATGGCGCGGAAATGTCGCGTACGGAGTTCTACCGCGAAGGCCGCGTGCCCTTGCACACCCTGCGCGCCGACATCGACTACGGCTTCTACGAGGCCAAGACCACCTTCGGTCGGATCGGCGTCAAGGTCTGGATCTACAAGGGTGAAGTTGCCGCAACCCGGGCCGAGCGTGAGGCGCAAGCCGCAGCACGCGCCGGTGCGCCTGGTCGCGGTCGCCCCACCCGTGGCGGCGAGCGTCCCAGCCGTGGCACCCGGGCCGACCGTCCGGCCGCTGATGCACCCGCCTCGGCTCCGGCCGAGACACCCGTTGCTGCCGCAGCAGCTGCCCCCGCGGCAGCAGCATCGGCTCCCGGAACGGAGGGCTGATCCATGTTGATGCCCCGTCGTGTCAAGCACCGCAAGCAGCACCACCCCAAGCGGACCGGTGCCGCCAAGGGTGGCACCAAGCTTGCGTTCGGTGACTTCGGCATCCAGGCGCTGGAGGGTGCCTACGTTACGAACCGGCAGATCGAGTCGGCCCGTATCGCAATGACCCGCCACATCAAGCGCGGCGGCAAGGTGTGGATCAACATCTACCCCGACCGCCCGTTGACCAAGAAGCCTGCTGAGACCCGGATGGGTTCCGGCAAGGGTTCCCCCGAGTGGTGGATTGCAAACGTGAAGCCGGGTCGGGTGATGTTCGAGCTCTCCGGAGTTACCGAGGACGTCGCCCGCGAGGCCATGCGTCGCGCCATTCACAAGCTCCCGATGAAGGCACGCTTCATCTCCCGCGAAGCAGGTGAGTTCTAAATGGCACAGATCAAGACAAGTTTGGCCCACCAGCTCGACGAGATGACCAGTGTCGACCTCGAATCCAAGCTCCGTGAAGCCAAGGAAGAGCTCTTCAACCTGCGCTTCCAGGCAGCGACGGGGCAACTCGAAAGCCACGGCCGCCTGCGCACCGTGAAGAAGGAAATCGCCCGGATCTACACCGTGGTGCGTGAGCGCGAGCTCGGCATTCGGAGCAACCCGGATGCAGAAACTGAAAAGGACGGTGCCGCGTGAGCGAGCAGGCAACCAACGCAGCCAGCAATCAGACTGACAGTTCGACTGGGGCTGCACGCAACCAGCGCAAGGTCCGCGAGGGCCTCGTGCTCAGCGACAAGATGGACAAGACCGTTGTGGTCTCCGTTGAAGACCGGGTCAAGCACGGTCTCTACGGCAAGGTGCTGCGACGCAACACCAAGTTCAAGGCGCACGACGAGCAGAACGAATGTGGCATCGGCGACCGGGTCCTGATCATGGAGACCCGTCCGCTGTCCGCCACCAAGCGTTGGCGCGTTGTGGAAATTCTGGAGAAGGCGAAATGATTCAGCAGGAATCACGGCTCAAGGTGGCCGACAACACGGGTGCCAAGGAGATCTTGTGCATCCGCGTGCTCGGTGGTCCGGCCGCCGGTACGCCGGCATCGGCGATGTCATCGTGGCGACCGTCAAGGACGCCATCCCCGGTGGCAACGTGAAGAAGGGCGACGTCGTCAAGGCCGTCGTCGTTCGCACCGTGAAGGAGCGCCGTCGTGCGGACGGTTCCTACATCCGTTTTGACGAGAACGCCGCAGTGATCTTGAAGAGCGACGGCGAGCCGCGAGGCACCCGCATCTTCGGGCCGGTCGGTCGCGAGTTGCGCGAGAAGAAGTTCATGAAGATCATCTCGCTCGCGCCGGAGGTTTTGTGATGAGCCAGAAGAAGAAGGCAGCACCCAAGAACGTGATCAACCTGAAGAAGGGCGACACCGTCAAGGTGATCGCCGGCACCGACAAGGGCGCCGAGGGCAAGATCATCGTCGTTCTCCGTGACGAGGACCGTGTCATCGTCGAGGGCGTCAACCGGGTCAAGAAGCACACCAAGGTTGTGAACACAGGCGGTCGCGCCGGCAACACCGGCGGCATCATCACCACCGAGGCTCCCATCCACGTGTCCAACGTGATGCTGATCGAGGGCGACGGCGTGACTCGGATCGGCTTCCGCCGCGACGAGGTCACCAAGCGTCGCGCCGACGGATCGACGTACACCACGACGCGCAGCGTCCGTATCTCCCGCAAGACCGGAAAAGAGATCTGAGCATGACCGACACCGTTACCGAGACTGAGACAGCCGAAGTTCAGGCTCCCTCGCCCAGGCTCAAAGAGCGCTACCGCGCCGAGATCGTGCCAGCGTTGCTGGAGGAATTCAGCTACCCGAACGTCATGATGGTCCCGAAGTTGACCAAGATCGTCGTCAACATGGGCGTCGGCGAGGCAGCTCGTGACTCGAAGCTGATCGAAGGCGCCATCAAGGACCTCACGGTCATCACCGGGCAGAAGCCGATGGTGACCAAGGCCCGCAAGTCGATCGCCCAGTTCAAGCTCCGCGAGGGCATGCCGATCGGCGCTCACGTCACCTTGCGTGGCGACCGGATGTGGGAGTTCCTCGACCGACTTCTGTCGTTGGCCCTGCCTCGGATCCGCGACTTCCGTGGTTTGTCTCCCAAGCAGTTCGACGGGCGCGGCAACTACACGTTCGGGCTGACCGAGCAGGTCATGTTCCACGAGATCGACCAGGACCGTCTTGACCGCACCCGCGGCATGGACATCACCATCGTGACCACGGCGACCACCGACGATGAGGGACGCGCGTTCCTCAAGCAGCTTGGATTCCCGTTCAAGGAGAGCAACTGACATGGCGAAGACCGCACTCAAGGTCAAGCAGGCCCGCAAGCCGAAGTTCAAGGTTCGCGGCTATACCCGCTGCCAGCGCTGTGGCCGCCCCAAGGCGGTCTACCGCAAGTTCGGCCTGTGCCGGATCTGCTTGCGCGAGATGGCCCACCGGGGCGAGCTTCCCGGCGTCACCAAGTCCTCCTGGTAATCCACTCTCACAAAATAGACCAACAAATACGAATTCGAGGAAGGTCCACCGAAAGATGGTGGCGGAAACCACCACGAGAAAGGGCCGTTCGGCCATGACAATGACTGACCCGATCGCAGACATGCTGACTCGTCTGCGCAACGCCAACCAGGCGTTTCACGACGATGTGGCGATGCCGTACAGCAAGATGAAGGAAGGCCTCGCCGGCATCCTCAAGGCGGAGGGCTACATCACGTCGTTCTCCGTCGCCGAGCCCGCCGAGGGCGAGGTCGGCAAGACGCTGCACATCACGCTGAAGTACGGCCGCAACCGCGAGCGCTCGATTGCCGGCGTACGCCGGATCAGCAAGCCCGGTCTGCGGGTGTACGCAAAGCACACCGGCCTGCCCAAGGTGCTCGGTGGACTTGGCGTCGCGATCATCTCGACCAGCCAGGGTCTGCTCACTGACCGCCAGGCACACAAGAAGGGCGTAGGTGGGGAAGTCCTCGCCTACGTCTGGTAAAGAACGAGACCGAAGGAGAGAAGAAGCAATGTCGCGTATTGGCAAGCTCCCGATCACGGTCCCGTCCGGGGTCGATATCGCAATTGACGACAACGAGGTCAACCCGACCGTCACCGTCAAGGGTCCCAAGGGCACCCTGTCGCACACCGTCGTGGCGCCGATCACGGTCGAGCGCACCGACGGCGTGCTCGAGGTCAAGCGTCCGGACGACCACCGCATCAGCAAGGCGATGCACGGTCTGACCCGCACCCTGATCAACAACATGGTCGTAGGTGTGACGGACGGTTACGAGAAGAAGCTCGAGATCGTCGGTGTTGGTTATCGCGTGTTGTCGAAGGGCCCGAAGGAGCTGGAATTCCAGCTCGGCTACAGCCACTCGATCACGTTCAAGGCGCCTGAGGGCATCACATTCGCCGTGGAAAGTCCGACCAAACTCGGCGTCCAGGGCATCGACAAGCAACTCGTCGGCGAAACGGCTGCGAACATTCGCAAGCTGCGCAAGCCTGAGCCCTACAAGGGCAAGGGCGTTCGGTACGCCGGCGAACACATCCGCCGCAAGGTCGGAAAGGCTGGCAAGTAACCATGGCCATCTCACTCTCAAACAACAAGCACACCGCTGCGCGCACCAAGTCGCGGCTGCGTCGCCAGGTCCGAGGTCGCAAGAAGATCTCCGGCACGGCGGAGCGTCCGCGTCTCGTGGTGACCCGTTCGCCCAAGCACATCACCGTGCAGGTCGTCGACGATCTCGTCGGTCACACGCTGGCGTACGCCTCCACCATGGAAGCCGATCTGCGAGCGCTCGACGGTGACAAGACCGCCAAGGCGAAGAAGGTCGGCGAACTCGTGGCCGAGCGTGCCAAGGCCAACGGCATCGACGCGGTCGTCTTCGACCGCGCCGGCAACAAGTACCACGGTCGCGTTGCGGCCCTTGCCGATGGCGCCCGAAGCGGGGGCCTGTCCTTCTAATGCGATCAGTCAGTAACAGGAAGAGGAAAGTCTCATGAGTGGAGCCCGAACAGGTTCAAACTCGGGCGGACAGCGCTCGGGTGGCGAACGCAGTGGTGGTGACCGTCGAGGTCGCGACGGCGGGCGTGGCCAGGCCGAGAAGAGCGCCTACATCGAGCGAGTAGTCGCGATCAACCGCGTCGCCAAGGTCGTCAAGGGTGGTCGTCGCTTCAGCTTCACCGCCCTCGTCGTCGTCGGTGACGGCGAAGGTTTGGTCGGCGTCGGCTACGGCAAGGCCAAGGAAGTTCCGGCCGCCATCGCCAAGGGCGTTGAAGAGGCCAAGAAGGCCTTCTTCAAGGTCCCGAGGATCCAGGGCACGATTCCGCACCCGGTCCAGGGCGAGAAGGCCGCTGGCGTTGTCCTGCTGCGTCCGGCCGCTCCCGGTACTGGCGTCATCGCCGGTGGCCCGGTGCGCGCCGTACTCGAGTGCGCCGGAATCCACGACGTACTCAGCAAGTCGCTCGGCTCGTCCAACCAGATCAACATCGTGCACGCCACGGTTGCTGCGCTGCAGTTGCTCGAAGAGCCCGAAGCGGTTGCGGCACGCCGTGGTCGTCGGGTCGAAGACGTCACCCCCGCAGCCTTGCTGCGGGCTCGCGCCGAGGGTCTGGCCGAGAAGGTTGCGGCGGAGGTGCCTGCGTAATGGCACGACTGAAGGTTCAGCAAACGAAGTCCGGGATCGGTCGCAAGGCCAATCAGCGCGACACCCTGCGTTCGCTGGGTCTCAAGCGCATCGGCGACGTTGTCGTTAAAGAGGACCGCCCGGAGATCCGCGGCATGGTCCACACGGTCCGTCACCTGGTGACGGTCCAGGTCATTGACGGAGCGATTGATGGAGAGAGTAAGTAAATGACGCTCAAATTGCACCACTTGCGTCCCGCCCCGGGTGCCAAGACGGCGAAGAACCGGGTTGGCCGCGGCGAGGGCTCCAAGGGTAAGACCGCTGGTCGTGGCACCAAGGGCACCAAGGCGCGCTACCAGGTTCCGGTTGCCTTCGAAGGTGGCCAGATGCCGATCCACATGCGCCTGCCCAAGTTGAAGGGGTTCAAGAACCCGTTCAAGGTGGAGTTCCAGGTCGTCAATCTGGACCGGATCAGCGAACTGTTCCCCGACGGTGGAACCATCGGCGTCGCCGAACTCGTTTCACATGGTGCGGTTCGCAAGAACCAACCCGTGAAGGTGCTCGGTCAAGGTGACATCGCAGTCGCTGCTCAGGTGAGTGCTCACGCGTTCTCCGGCTCAGCCAAGGACAAGATCGTGGCGGCCGGCGGGAGTGTGACGGTCCTCTGACCGCCACACCCACCGGCCGGTTCAGTTCAGAGCAGGGTCACTTCAGGAAGAGGATGTCGTGCTAAGCGCCTTCGCCAATGCTTTCCGCACACCGGACCTGCGGCGCAAATTGCTGTTCGTGTTGTTCATCATCGTGCTCTTCCGGCTGGGCTCGCAGGTGCCCAGCTCCGGGCGTCAACACCGGCAACGTCCAAAAGTGCATCAGCCAGACTGATGACGGTGGGCTCTACAGCCTGATCAACCTGTTCTCGGGCGGCGCGCTGCTGCAGCTGACCATCTTCGCGCTGGGCATCATGCCCTACATCACCGCCAGCATCATCTTGCAGTTGCTGGTCGTGGTCATCCCTCGCCTGGAAGCCTTGAAGAAGGAGGGCCAGGCGGGTCAGACCAAGATCACGCAGTACACCCGCTACCTCACCTTGGCCCTGGCCGTTCTTCAGGCGACGGGCATCGTGGCTTTGGCTCGCAGCGGTGCGCTGCTCCAGAACTGCAACGAGGACCTGCTGTACTCCGACGGCACCCTCACCTTCCTCGTCATGGTGATCACGATGACCGCTGGTACCGCCGTGATCATGTGGTTCGGTGAACTCATCACCGAGCGCGGCATCGGCAACGGTATGTCGATCCTGATCTTCACGACCGTCGTATCGAGCTTCCCGTCGTCCCTGTGGGCGGTGAAGACGGCCAAGGGTTGGTGGACGTTCTCCATCGTGATGCTGATCGGCCTCGCGACCATTGCGGCCGTCATCTTCATCGAGCAGGCGCAACGCCGGATCCCGGTGCAGTACGCCCGGCGGATGGTGGGCCGCAAGATGTTCGGTGGCTCCTCGACGTACATCCCGTTGAAGGTCAACCAGGCCGGCATCATCCCCGTCATCTTCGCCTCGTCGCTGCTCTATCTCCCCGCGATGGCCGTGCAGTTCAACCAGAGCGGCAACAACGAGGTGATCAATTTCATCAGTCGCTACTTCGGCAGCGGTGCGCACCCGGTCTACATGGTGACGTACTTCGCGCTGATCATCTTCTTCACGTACTTCTACGTCTCGATCACCTTCAATCCCCAAGAGGTGGCCGACAACATGAAGAAGTACGGCGGCTTCATTCCGGGCATCCGCGCAGGCAAGCCGACCGAGGACTACCTGTCCTACGTCTTGTCGCGCATCACGTTTGCCGGGTGCGTTGTATCTCGCCTCCATCTCGTCTGACGCCGTTGATCGCCTTCGTTTTGGTCAATGCGGATCAGAACTTCCCGTTCGGCGGCACGTCGATCCTGATCATGGTGGGCGTCGCGCTCGACACCGTGAAGCAGATCGAGAGCCAACTCCAGCAGCGAAACTACGAAGGGTTCCTTCGCTAATGATCACCCCAATCACACCTTCCTGGGCCACTCGCTGCGCTCGCGCTTCGTCGGGGACCCCGAATAAGCATGCGCCTCATCATCATGGGCCCGCCGGGGGCCGGCAAGGGCACGCAAGCCCAGTTCATCGCCACCAAGTATCGCGATCCCTGCGATCTCGACCGGTGACATCTTCCGGGCGAACGTGTCGGCAGGTACGCCGTCTGGGGCTCGAGGCTCAGCGTTACATGAACGCCGGGGAGTACGTCCCCGACGAGGTCACCAATCTGATGGTCCGCAACCGGATCGACGAAGCCGGATGCCGCCACCGGATTCCTGCTCGATGGATACCCCCGGACCGTGGCCCAAGTCGCTGAACTCGACGGAATGATCGCCCACACCGGGCACAGCCTCGACGCCGTGGTCGTGCTCACCGTGGACAGCGAAGAGATCGTCCAGCGACTGCTCGCTCGCGCTCAGGTCGAGGGTCGTGCGGATGACACCGAAGACGTCATTCGCCGACGCCAAGAGGTGTACGCCGAGCAGACCGAGCCGCTGATCGGGGTCTATCGCGACCGCGGGTTGTTGATCGAGGTCGACGGCATGGGTGAGGTCGACGAGGTCACCCAGCGCATCGCCGAGGCGCTCGGGCCGGTCAGCGAGAGCTGAGGCCGGCGTGGTGTTCGGAGACCGCGGCATCGAAATCAAGACTCCAGATCAGATCCGCAAGATGAGGGTCGCCGGTCTGTTGGTCGGCGAGACGCTGGAACTCCTTCGCGACGCCGTCCGGCCCGGGATCACGACAGGCGAATTGGATGCGCTGGCCGAGGAGAACATTCGCGCCCATAACGGGATCCCGTCCTTCTTGGGCTACGGCGTGCCACCCTTTCCTGCTTCCATCTGTGCCTCGGTCAATGATGCCGTCGTTCACGGGATCCCTGGAGACCGGTTGCTCGTTGAAGGTGACGTGATCTCCATCGATTGTGGCGCCATCGTCGAGGGCTGGCACGGAGATGCCGCGATCACGGTGGCCGTCGGTGACGTGCCCGACCAGGTCCTAGCGCTGATGCGGACCACCGAGGAATCGCTGTGGCGAGGCATCGGCGCCGCAAAGCTCGGCGGTCGAGTCACGCGACATTTCGCATGCTGTCGAGTCCCACATCCGATCCTGCGGTGACTACGGGATCCTCGAGGAGTACGTCGGCCATGGCATCGGTTCCGCGATGCACCAGCCGCCGAACGTGCCGAACTATGGGCGTCCTGGTCGAGGACCGAAGTTGGTTCGCGGCATGGCGCTGGCGGTGGAGCCGATGGTGACGATGGGAACGAACGAGACCGAACTTGATGAAGACGAGTGGACGGTCATCACTGCCGACGGCAGCATGTCGGCACACTACGAGCACACGTTCACCCTGATGCCTGGCGGCGCGTGGGTGCTGACTGCGCTTGATGGCGGCAAGGCGAAACTGGCGGAACTGGGCGTGCCTTTCGGGGGCGAGTGACCATGGATGTCTCCTCGACCGTGTGGTGGGTCACCGGTCTGCTGACCGTCGGGTTCTTGTTGGTCGATGTCCTGATCATCGGACGACGACCGCACGAGCCGTCGATGAGGGAGTGCGCGGTCTACCTGACGGCGTACATCGCCGCAGCAGTCCTGTTCGGCATCGGGGTCTGGTACTTCGCCGGGGCGCAGTACGGCGGAGAGTTCTTCGCCGGCTGGCTCACGGAGTACTCCCTGTCCATCGACAACCTGTTCATCTTCATCATCATCATGGGCAAGTTCGCCGTCCCACGGCAGTACCAACAGACGGCGCTGCTCATCGGCATCGTGCTCGCCCTGATCCTGCGGGGCATCTTCATCGCGCTCGGTGCGGCCGCGATCGAGCAGTTCTCCTGGGTGTTCTACCTCTTCGGACTCTTCCTGGTCTACACCGCGATCCATCTGGCGATGGAGGCCAATGAGGAGGATGCGCAGTACGACGAGCCACGCCTCGTCACGTTCATGCGCAGACACTTCCCGATCTCGGAGGAGTGGAACGGCGTGAAGTTGTTCGTTGTCGAGAACGGCAAGCGGATGCTCACGCCGATGTTCTTGGTGATCATGGCGCTCGGCGTGACAGATCTGCTGTTCGCGCTCGACTCCATTCCCGCCATCTATGGACTCACCAGTGAGCCCTACCTGGTGTTCACGGCGAACGTGTTCGCACTGATGGGACTGCGCCAGCTTTACTTCCTCATCGGCGGACTTCTCCAGCGCCTGATCTACCTGTCGTACGGCTTGTCGTTTCTGTTGCTCTTCATCGGCGTGAAGTTGATCCTCCACGCCATGCACGAGAACGAACTGCCCTTCATCAATGGTGGTGAGCCCGTCGAGTGGGCACCCGACATCCCGATCTGGGTGTCGCTGTGCGTCATCATCGGCACCTTGGTGATCACCGCCGTCGCCAGCCTGGCAAAGGACCGGGCCGACCAGAACTCGGCCAAGTAGCCCGCTGGTTGCTTGGACGACAGCGTTGCCGGGGTTAGTCGCCTCCGCCACCCCCGCGCGTTGCGGTCTCCAGGACGCCGTACCCCGCGATCCCGAGTGCGATGGCGACGGCGAATCCGAGCACGAAGAGTGCCCAGATACCGCACACCAACCATGCCATCGTCGCCGGCGAGTCCGCCTCGCCAGCCGCCCGGGCACGCAGAAGTCGCGAGTACCCGATCGAGGTGACTCCCAGGGCAATCGCGGAGGTCATACCGAACACGAGTAGAGCCAAGACAGACTGCAGCGAGACGAACATGCGAAAACCCTTCGATGGGATCGGTCGATCTGCGCCGAGTCAAACACTGAGATCCGTCTCGGAGTGTCGTCTGCTCGAGACCTTCACATTTCGAGGGTCAGCACCGGTCCAGTCGATTTAGCGGCGGCTTGAGTTGCTCTTGATCGCAGGGCGGATAGCGTCGCTGGATGCACCCCACCAGCGCTGTCGCGCGCCCTCTTGCCGCTCTGCTGACCTTAGGTTTCGTTGTTGTCGCGCTGGGTGGTCCCGCGAGCGCTGAACCTCTACCGTCGCCAGCCACTGGCAAGCGAGCCATGATCGTGCGACTCGTGGGCTCTGGCACCCCGGAGAGTTGTACGTCCGACAAAGTCGTCAAAGCGGTGGCGGCGGGCGGCAAGGTCCGTTTCAATTGTGGGCCGAATCCGGTGACGATCCGGATGCTCGAGACCGCCAAGGTGGTTAACACCAATCGCAAGACGGTGATCAACGGCCAGGGGATCAATGGCGGCGGCACGGTCACGCTCAGCGGTGCGGGCAAGCGCCGGATCCTCTATCAGAACACCTGCGACGCTGCCCAGATGTGGACAACGAACCACTGTGACAACCAGCGGTTTCCATTGCTCGTCGTACGCAATCTGAAGCTCCGCGAGGGCAATTCCACGGGTGAATTCACAGAGGGTGGGGGAGGCGGCGCCATCCTCGTTCGCGGGGGCCAACTGCAGGTTCACGACTCCACGTTCGTCAAGAACCGTTGTGATCGAACCGGCCCTGACCTCGGCGGTGCCGCGATCCGGGTCCTGAGCCACTGGACCAAGAAGCGGGTTCTGATCGACGGGAGCACCTTCCTCAAGGGCCGCTGCTCGAACGGCGCTGCGATCAGCAGCATCGGCGTCTCGTGGCGCATCCTGGACAGCGTCTTCGAACGCAACCGGGCGATCGGCAACGGCGCGAACCCTGCGCAGTCCGGGACGCCGGGTGGTGGGAGCGGGGGAGCCATCTATATGGATGGCAACCGCATCCGGCTGATGGTTCGTCGTACGACGATGGCCAACAACTCCGCTCGTGAAGGTGGCGGTGCGATCTTCTTCGTCAGCAACAACCGAACCGGAACTGCCACCCTTGCCAAATCGACGCTCACCCACAACGTCAGCGAGAGTTTCGAGACCGACGGCTTCCCCGGCATCTTCTTCCTCGGGAAGCGCCCGCCGCGGCTGACCCTCGGCACCACGATCAACTAACCCAACCCAGATAGTCCGCCCTTCAAATCATCATTTGGCACCGGGGAAAGGTGATTTCAAGGGCGGACTATCTGGGTCGGATCGGATTAGGGGTTTCCCAGCGCGCGCATTAGACTGGGGTGTCGGCCCAACGTGGGCTTGTTTCGTGGTGCCTCGCGGCTGCCCGGATCACAACTCGACCAACTCGTAAGAGGTGGTTGTGCGTGCGCCCGGGGATGGAGGTTCCACGAACGGTTCACGAGGTCCACTCGCCGTTCAGCGAGAGGTTCCCGGGTCGAACGGTAACCGAAACAGCAACAGATAGTGGAGTACATGCCGAAAAAAGAAGGCGTGATCGAGCTCGAGGGCACGATCACTGAGGCTTTGCCGAACGCGATGTTTCGCGTCGAGTTGAGCAATGGACACAAGGTCCTTGCTCACATCAGCGGCAAGATGCGTCAGCACTACATCCGTATCCTCCCTGAGGACCGCGTGGTGGTTGAGCTGTCGCCGTACGACCTCACTAGGGGCCGGATCGTCTACCGCTACAAATAACCACCATCTCATCAAAGCCGCGAACTAAGAGAGGACCTTTGCAATGAAGGTCAATCCCAGCGTCAAGCCGATCTGTGACAAGTGCAAGGTGATTCGTCGCCATGGCCGCGTCATGGTGATCTGCGAAAACCCGCGTCACAAGCAGCGCCAAGGCTGAAGCGTGAGGGCCGCCAGCGAAGCGCGGCTCGAACTGCGAAGCCTCAAAAGCACAGCCTAGATAACTGAATACACCTACAACGTGATCGCTAGGCCGATTCAAGTCGGCTGAAAACACCTCCGGAGCAGCGGCCGGAGCCTGATTTCGTAGCCCTGAGTTTTGGGAAACGAGAGGCGTCAGGACGCATCACGACCAGAAACCGCCGCGAACTACCGAAAGGGACGCCACCACATGGCACGCCTCGTTGGTGTCGATCTTCCGCGCGACAAGCGCATCGAGATCGCACTCACCTATATCTACGGCATTGGCCGTACCCGCGCTCACCAGTTGCTCGCCGCCACCGGGGTCAGCCCCGACCTGCGCGTGCATCAACTTGGGGACGATGAGCTGGTCGCACTCCGCGACGCGATCGAAGCCAACTTCAAGATCGAGGGCGACCTCCGACGCGAAGTTCAGGCCGACATCCGCCGCAAGATCGAGATCGGCAGCTACCAGGGTCGCCGTCACCGTCAGGGTCTCCCTGTCCGTGGCCAGCGCACCAAGACCAACGCTCGCACCCGCAAGGGTCCGAAGCGGACGGTTGCCGGCAAGAAGAAGGCTAAGTGAGCGAAGCGTGAGAGTCACAAGCGTTGCGCGACTCGAGCTGCGAGCGAACCAGACAATTGGCGAGCGAAGCGTGAGAGTCACAAGCGTTGCGCGACTCGAGCTGCGAGCTCACCAAACAACGCTTTCATTCACTCGATCAAATCTCATCAGGAGTTAACAGATGCCCCCCAAGTCACGCCAGGCGGCTGGAGCCAAGAAGGTCCGCCGCAAAGAGAAGAAGAACATTGCTCAGGGCGAAGCCCATATCAAGAGCACGTTCAACAACACCATCGTCACCATCACCGACCCCACTGGGGCAGTGATTTCGTGGGCCTCCGCCGGCACCGTCGGTTTCAAGGGCTCGCGCAAGTCCACGCCGTACGCCGCGCAGATGGCCGCTGAAGCAGCCGGTCGCCGCGCGATGGACCACGGCATGAAGAAGATCGACGTCTTCGTCAAGGGCCCGGGTTCCGGTCGCGAGACCGCCATCCGTTCCTTGGGTGCCATCGGCCTCGAGGTCGGCACGATCCAGGACGTTACGCCCGCCCCGCACAACGGATGCCGGCCGCCCAAGCGGCGCCGGGTCTGATCGACTACGAGACCTAAGGAGACTTAACAATGGCCCGTTACACCGGACCCATGACCAAGAAGTCGCGCCGTCTCGGTGTCGACCTCGTTGGTGGCGATCAGGCTTTCGAGCGTCGCCCGTACCCCCCCGGCCAGCACGGCCGTGGACGCATCAAGGAGAGCGAGTACCTCCTCCAGCTTCGCGAGAAGCAGAAGGCTCGCTTGACGTACGGCGTGTTGGAGAAGCAGTTCCACAACTACTACACCGAGGCGTCTCGTCGCGCAGGCAAGACCGGTGACAACCTGTTGCAGTTGCTGGAATGCCGCCTCGACAACGTCGTCTATCGTGCCGGCTTTGCCCGGACCCGTCGTCACGCCCGCCAGTTGGTGGTCCACGGACACTTCAAGGTCAATGGCAAGAAGGTCGACATTCCTTCGTTCCAGGTGACTGCGCACGACATCATCGATGTCCGCGAGAAGTCGCTCGAGACGACGCCGTTCATTGTGGCTCGTGAGACCCACGGCGAGCGCATCGTTCCGCCTTGGCTCGAAGTCATCCCCAACCGGATGCGCGTGCTTGTGCACCAGTTGCCGATTCGGGCCCAGATCGACCTACCGGTCCAAGAACAGCTGATCGTGGAGTACTACTCCAAGAAGTAGCTCAAGCGGGGGCTTGCTCCCGCACATCGCCCCGCAAGGGGCTGCAGCATCTGTCCACGCTTCATCGTTCGATCCCTTCAAATAGCGGAAGGGTTCGGGAAGGAACAACCTGTGCTTATTGCTCAGCGCCCCACATTGTCCGAAGACATCGTTGATGATTTCCGTTCGCGGTTCGTCATCGAGCCTTTGGAGCCGGGATTCGGCTACACCCTCGGCAACTCGCTTCGCCGTACTCTCCTGTCCTCGATTCCGGGCGCCTCGGTCACCAGCATCAAGATCGATTCCGTTCTGCACGAGTTCTCCACCATCGAGGGTGTCCGCGAGGACATCACCGAGGTGATCTTGAACCTCAAGGGCCTCGTCGTCTCCTCCGAGCACGACGAGCCGGTCACGATGTACCTCCGCAAGTCCGGTGCCGGTGACGTCACCGCGGCTGACATCGCGCCTCCGGCCGGTGTCGAGGTGCACAACCCCGAGCTCCGCATCGCCACGCTGTCCGACAAGGGCAAGTTGGAGATGGAGCTCGTCGTCGAGCGTGGCCGTGGCTACGTCTCTGCGGTTCAGAACAAGGGTGCGGACAACGAGATCGGCCGGATGCCGGTCGACTCGATCTACAGCCCCGTGCTGAAGGTGACCTACAAGGTCGAGGCGACACGTGTCGAGCAGCGCACCGACTTCGATCGTCTGGTCATCGACGTCGAGACCAAGCAGTCGATCCGTCCCCGTGACGCGATCGCCTCCGCGGGCAAGACGTTGGTCGAGTTGTTCGGTCTGGCCCGCGAGCTCAACGTCGAGGCCGAGGGTGTCGACATCGGCCCCTCTCCGGTCGATGAGCAGTTGGCCGCCGATCTCGCGTTGCCGGTCGAAGACCTGCAGCTCACGGTTCGGTCCTACAACTGCCTCAAGCGTGAGGGCATCCACACCGTGGGTGAGCTCATCTCGCGCTCGGAGCAGGACCTGTTGGACATCCGCAACTTCGGTGCGAAGTCCATCGACGAGGTCAAGCTCAAGCTCATCGAGATGGGTCTGAACCTCAAGGACAGCGCTCCCGGGTTCGATCCGCGCTCTGTTCTGTCGGCGTACGACGATGACGACGACGCCTTCGTCGAGGACGAGCAGTACTAAACCTCGATCACCCACAGCTAGTTACATCTATCCCGGTACCTCATACGGCCGGGAAGAAATGAGAGAGAACGATGCCTACCCCGAAGAAGGGTCCCCGCTTCGGCGGCAGTCCCGCCCACCAGCGCCTGATCATGGCGAACCTGGCCACCGCTCTGTTCGAGCACGGCCGGATCACCACGACCGAGGCGAAGGCGCGGTTCCTGCGTCCGTTCGCGGAGAAGCTGATCACCAAGTCGAAGAAGGCCGAACTCGGCACGGTCGAGAGCCTGCACAACCGTCGCGAGGTCCTCAAGACCATCCGTGACAAGGGTGTTGTGCACGAACTCTTCACCGAGATCGGCCCGAAGTTCGCGGATCGTCCGGGTGGCTACACCCGGATCACGAAGATCGGCCCCCGCAAGGGCGACAACGCTCCGATGGCCGTGATCGAACTGGTGACGGAGGCCTACAAGCCGAAGCCTTCGCGCGCGAAGCAGAAGGTCCAGAAGACGACGGAGTCGGCTGCGGCTCCTGTTGTCGAGGAAGCTCCCGCGGACGAGGTCGTCGAGGCTCGCGAGGCCCCCGAGGCTGAGATCGAGGAAGCCCCTGAGGTCGAGGCTGCTGACGAGGCTCCCGTTGCTGACGAGGCACCGGTTGTCGACGAGGCCGACGGGGCCACGGAAGCAACCAAGGCCGACTGAAACACACGCTGTTGTCGTGAAGCCCGTCCCGTTGGGGCGGGCTTTCGACATTTGGCGATGGCTCCGGTCAGCGATATAGACCAGCAATGGACCCGGTAATGGCGTAGTACGTCGCAATCGGGAAGGATCGCCGCATGCAGCCCGTTGCCTTGGTCGTCGGTGAGGCCCTCGTCGATGTCGTGAAGCAACCGGATGGCTCTCTCGTTGAGTACGCCGGGGGGAGCGCGGCCAACGTTGCGGTGGCCCTGTCCCGTCTGGATCGCCGCGTGCTCTTTGCGACGGCGATTGCGGACGATCGCTATGGGACGATCCTGAGCGAACACCTCGACGCCGCTGGAGTGCGCCTGGCCGGCGAGAAGAACTCGATCGACCACTCCTCGTCTGCGGTCGCGACGATCGGTGAGGACGGTTCCGCGACGTACGTCTTCGATATCGATTGGCGACTCGGCGAGATCACGCTGGGCAACGACCAGCCCGTCGCCGTCCACACGTCTTCGCTGGCCGCGGTGATGACTCCCGGATGCGAGGACGTGGTCCGGCTGCTGACCGAACTTCGACAAAGCGCCGTGATCAGCTACGACGTCAACGCCCGGCCCAGCATCACCGGCACCGGGCCGGACGTAGTCGCTGCCGTGGAAAGGATCGCGGCACTCGCTGACATTCTGAAGGCGTCCGATGAGGACCTGGAGGCGCTCTACCCCGATCGGTCGATCGAGGAGTCGGCGCAGGCGCTGCGAGCGCTGGGCCCGATTGCCGTGGTCGTGACGCGAGGCGGCGAGGGCGCGCTGTGGGTGAGTGAGAGCGGACGAGGAGAGATTGCCTCTGTCCCTGTGGTCGTGGCGGACACGATCGGCGCTGGCGACACGTTCGGAGCCGCCTTCATCGATGCGCTGTGGACTCGGGGATTGGTCGGTTCCGGCGGGCGCAGCGCCTTGGCGTCGTTGGGCGAGGCGGATTGGCACGACCTCTGTGCGTACGCCGCCAAGGTCGCCGCCATCACCGTGTCGCGACCTGGCGCCGACCCGCCGTACAAGCACGAGCTTTAGCAACGTCATACGCATCGGCGGCTATTGCGCACGCATCGGATGACGTCGCGCTGCAACGTCATCCGCATCGGTGCCTATCGCCCGCGGATCGTATGACGTTACGCGGGTAGACACAGTTAAGGTTGGCGATCGTGCGATTGCGTATTGATCTGGCCTACGACGGCACCGATTTCTCCGGCTGGGCGATCCAGCCCGGGCTACGCACCGTGCAGGGGGATCTGGAGTCGGCGTTGTCGCTGGTCTTGCGTCAGCCCGGCATCACCACGGTCTGCGCCGGACGCACCGACGCCGGCGTGCACGCCCGCTCTCAGGTGGTCCATGTCGACGTCGACGAGGCCGCTCTCCTTGCCGCGGCACCCGCCCGGTCCTCGTCGCCTTATGCGGCCCTGATGCGTCGCCTGCGTGGCTTGTTGTCATCCGACGTGACCGTGCGGTCGGTCGCCGAGGCGCCGGATGGATTCGACGCCCGCTTCTCGGCGGTGTGGCGCCGCTATGTGTACCGGATCCGCGACGATCTGAGGCTTGTGGACCCACTCACCCGCGGCCACGTCCTCAACTGGTCGCACCGGATCGATGAGGCACGGATGAACGAGGCGTCGACCGTGTTGCTCGGTCAGCATGACTTTGCGGCGTTCTGTCAGCGCAAGGCTGGGGCGACGACGATCCGCCGGATGCTCGAGATCGACTGGATTCGCGAACCGTCCGGACTACTGGTCGGGACGCTGCGCGCCGATGCCTTCTGTCATCGCATGGTCCGGTCGATCGTCGGCTGCCTGGTCCGGGTCGGCGAGGGGTATCGAGATCCTGAGTGGATCGCCCGGGTGTTGAGCGAGAAGGTTCGGGGACCCGAGATGCTGGTGCTGGCGGCTCATGGGCTCACTCTCGAGGAGGTCGCTTATCCGGCCGACTCCGAACTCGCCGCCCAGGCCGAGGCGACCAGGCGGGTGCGCAGTCTTGAGTGAGGACCACTACTTCTCGGCTGACCCTTCAGTCGCGTTCAAGCGTCTGCCCGTGCGCGCGCAGGTGTGGGGGCTGGAACTCGACCTGACGAGCGGATCGGGAGTCTTTGCCCAGGGTCGGGTCGACATCGGCACTTCGGTCCTGTTTCGCGAGACGTCGCCGCCCGTGTCCGGACACATCCTTGACCTCGGGTGCGGGTACGGCGTCATCGGCCTGGCGATGGCTGCGGCCTCCCCCGACGTGATCGTGACGGCCGTCGACGTGAACGAACGTGCCGTGGTGTTGGCCAACGAGAACGCCGCATCGCTGGGCTTGGCTGAGCGGTATGACGCGTACGTAGTGGGGAACGCTCCTGATGCGGCGTACGACGAGATCTGGTCCAATCCGCCGATCCGAATCGGCAAGGAAGCTCTGCACGAGTTGCTCCTCCTCTGGCTGCCCCGACTGCGGCCCGGCGGCCGCGTCGTGATGGTGGTCGGCAAGAACCTCGGCGCCGATTCGCTGCAGCGCTGGTTGGGCGACCAGGGCTATCCCACCACCCGCCTCGCCAGCGCCAAGGGGTTCCGCGTTCTCGAGTCCCGCCCCCAGCATGGGTGAGACTCACTCCGATTCGGTGACGCGTCACCAAACCGCGGTGAGGAGTCACAAGAGGACGCCGAGGAGTCACTAAAGGCGGGAGACCTGCACAATGGATGCATGACTTACCACGCGGCCGACGACCGTTATGACTCGATGGACTATCGCTACACCGGCAAGAGCGGGCTGAAGTTGCCGGCGCTCTCACTCGGGCTGTGGCAGAACTTCGGCACCGACCGGCCCAAGGAGACGCAGAGGGCGATCCTGCGACGGGCCTTCGATCGCGGCATCACCCACTTCGACCTCGCCAATAACTACGGCCCGCCCTACGGCCGCGCCGAGGAGAACTTCGGCAAGTTCCTGAACAGGGACTTCGCGGCGTACCGCGATGAACTGATCATCTCTACCAAGGCCGGTTATGACATGTGGCCCGGGCCGTATGGGCAGGGTGGGGGTTCGCGGAAGTATGTCCTGGCTTCGCTGGATCAGTCACTGAAACGAATGAGGACGGACTACGTCGACATCTTCTACAGCCACCGCTTCGATGCTGAGACGCCCATCGAAGAGACCATGATGGCGCTCGACACGGCTGTCAGGTCCGGTCGGGCGTTGTACGTCGGGATCTCGTCGTACTCCGCGAACAAGACGCGTGAGGCAGCCGAGATCGCCCGATCGCTCGGGACACCGCTGCTGATCCACCAGCCGTCGTACTCCATGCTCAACCGCTGGATCGAGCCAGACCTGCTCGATGAGTTGGAGCGTCAAGGGATGGGCTGCATCGTGTTCACCGCTCTGGCCCAGGGGTTGCTGACCGATCGCTACCTGAAGGGCGTGCCGGAGGATTCGCGCGCCGCCAGGGATGACTCGACGATCGCAGGTTTGGATGAGGCTGTCCTCGATCGGGTGCGCGCGCTGAACGACATAGCCGTCGGCCGTGGACAGAAGTTGGCCCAGCTGGCGCTGCAGTGGGCACTACGAGATCCCCGCGTGACCTCAGCCGTTATCGGCGCGTCGTCCGTGGAGCAGTTGGACACCAACCTCGATGCTCTCGCATTCCCAGCGTTGACCGACGACGAGATCAAGGCCATCGACGCTCACGCGGTGGATTCCGGCGTCAACCTGTGGGAAGAGTCCGCTCGGGAGTAGCTCAGGGCACTGACAGTGCTTGTGCTGCATCAGCGAGGTCGCGCACCGCTCCTTGGAGTTCCTCTGGGGTATCGATCGCCAGATCGACGTGGCAGCCAAGCAGTGCGGAATCGACCAGGTTGGTGACCCGGGCCAGCCGATCGGGATGAGCCCCGCAGGCGCCCAACCAGTCGCTGAGCGCCTGGCCCCAGCGATCGTTGGCGCGGCGTACGCCGGAACGGTAGGGCTCTTCGCCCAGGAGCCCGCTCGCCGTTGCCTGGACGTAGACCTGTTCGCACGAAAGCATCGGCTCGCGCTGATAGGCCTCCCACAGGACGAGTACGCCGTCGCGCACCGTCTTGGCCGGAGTCATCGAGCGGATCGCCTCAACGGACCGGTCGTTGACCCGCGCGATGATGGCCGTCACGAGGGCATCGCGACTCGCGAAGTGGTAGATGAGCATCCGGTCGCTGGTGCCGATCGCCGCGGCCAACGGGCGAAGGCTGAGGCCGATCAAGCCATGGGTGAGGACGTGATCCGTGGCCAACTCCAGGAGTTCATCGCGCCGACTCACCTGATTAATGTAGCAGGTGCTACACTCTGGATTCATGTAGCGAGTGCTACACAAAACTTGGGAGGGAAGAGTCGTGTTGTGGGCAGTCGTCTTGTTGGGCGTTGCGATTGTGATCGAGGTCGTGGCGACGGCGTTCCTGCCGCGCGCGGAGGGCTTCACCAACCTTGGGTGGTCGCTGGCGGTGTTCAGTGGGTACGCCGCGTCGATCTGGCTGCTGGCCATGGTGGTGCGTCACGTGCCCATCTCCATTGCGTACGCCGTCTGGTCGGGCGTCGGCACGGCCCTCGTGGCCGTGGTGGCCTACTTCTTCCTCGGTGAATCCCTCGGCGTCGCCAAGACGTTCTTCCTCGGCATGATCGTCGCCGGCGTGATCGGCCTCAACCTGTCGGGTGCCCACTAGGCAAACCACGTGCGACACCGGTCGTGGCAGGCGACAATGGTCGCGTGGGTCATATCGAAGTAGCAAACGTCCGATATGAGCTCCCCGATGGCCGCATCCTGCTAGACGATGTGTCGTTCCGGGTCGGGGACGGGGCCAAGGTTGCGCTCGTCGGAGCCAACGGTGCGGGCAAGACAACCCTGCTCCGCATCATTACGGGTGAACTGACTCCGCACGCAGGTGTGGTGACCAAGTCGGGTGGGCTCGGGGTGATGCGGCAGTTCATCGCGCGGGAGGCCGACACGGTCGCCGACCTGTTGCTCTCCGTTGCTCCCGAGCGGGTGCGAACGGCAGCCATCGAGGTGGGTGCCTACGAGGTCGCCATGATGGAGACCGACGACGAATCGACGCAGATGAGTTATGCGACGGCGCTCTCGGAGTACGCCGACGCCGGCGGCTATGAGCTCGAAGTCCTCTGGGATGTGTGTACGACGGCAGGGTTGGGACTGTCTTTCGACCACGCCAAACACCGCGACCTGCGCACGCTGTCCGGCGGTGAGCAGAAGCGGCTCATCCTGGAATACCTGCTCCGCAGCAACAACGAGGTGTTACTCCTCGATGAGCCAGACAACTTCCTCGACGTGCCAGGCAAGATCTGGCTCGAGGAACGCATCCGCGAGAGCGACAAGACGATCTTGTTCATCTCGCATGATCGCGAGCTGCTCAACAACACCGCCACCCGAGTGGTGACGGTGGAGTTGGGGGCGGCCGGCAATCTCGTGTGGACGCACCCGGGCGGCTTCACGTCGTACCACGACGCCCGCAAGGATCGGTTCGCCCGCCTGGAGGAGATGCGCCGACGCTGGGACGAGGAGCACGCCAAGCTGAAGGCCCTGGTGTTGATGTACAAGCAGAAGGCGGCGTACAACGATGGGCTGGCCAGCCGATATCAGGCGGCCAAGACGCGGCTCCGCAAGTTCGAGGAGGCCGGCCCGCCGATCGAGCAACCTCGCGAGCAGCAGGTGAAGATGCGCCTGAAGGGCGGGCGGACCGGCAAACGTGCGGTCGTCTGCACGAGCCTCGAACTCACCGGGCTGATGAACCCGTTCGACCTCGAGGTTTGGTACGGCGAGCGGGTTGCGGTGCTGGGCAGCAACGGCTCGGGCAAGTCACACTTCTTGCGACTGCTCGCCGCTGGCGGTTCGGATCCGGACATCGAGCATCAGCCGGTCGGTGACACCCCGATCCAGAGTGTCAGACATCGCGGACGGGCCAAGCTGGGTGCACGCGTTCGTCCCGGCTGGTTCGTGCAGACCCATGAGCACCCGGAGTTGATCGGGAGGACGCTGTTGGAGATCCTCCATCGAGGCGACGAGCGGCGTGATGGCATGGGACGCGAAGCGGCGGCCCGGGTGCTGGATCGCTACGAGTTGGCGTACGCCGGCGAGCAACGCTTCGAGACCTTGTCGGGCGGCCAGCAGGCGCGTTTCCAAATCCTGCTGCTGGAGCTTTCCGGCGCTACGCTCCTACTCCTCGACGAACCGACCGACAACCTCGACGTGCAGTCAGCCGAGGCGCTCGAGGCGGGGCTGGAAGCTTTCGAGGGCACCGTCTTCGCCGTCACCCACGACCGCTGGTTCGCGCGTGGATTCGACAGATTTCTGGTGTACGGCGCAAGCGGTGAGGTCTACGAATCCGACGGACCGGTCTGGGACGAGGGCCGAGTGCGTCCGGGCTCGCTGATCCGCACGAATTGCCCGGAAATCGGTCATCTGGGAAATGAAGTCCGCCGCGATCTGCACCCCAATGACGGTTGGGAAGATGCAGTCGCGGCGGACGGTCGGGGTGGATCCGGATGGATCAGCTGGCGTCGGAGTCCAACGTCAATGTGGCGGTCTTCTCGCTGCCGTCACGGATGAATGTGACCGTCACCGAGTCGCCCGGTCGGAAGGACCTGACCGTTGCGATGAGGGATTCGTTGCCAGTGATCCGGCTGTCGTTGACCTTGGTGATCACGTCGCCAGCGGTCAAACCGGCGCTCTCGGCGGCCGAGCCGGCATTCACCTCGCCGACAACCGCACCAGCGGCGTTCGAGTCTTGGGCAGTCTCTGCGAGACCGATGCCGAGGCGGGCGTGCGTCGGGGTCTCTCCCGCAACGACCTGGTCCACGATGGGCATCAGCTCGTCGATCGGGATCGCGAATCCGAGCCCGATCGAGCCGGCCTGTCCGGTACCCGAGTCCGTGCTGCGGATCGATGAATTGATGCCGATGACGCGGCCGGACATGTCGACAAGCGGGCCCCCGCTGTTGCCAGGGTTGATGGCCGCATCGGTCTGGATGGCCGGGTAGGTGATGCTGCCCTGGGCATCCTCGCCGACCGTGACGGGACGGTTCAGCGCGCTCACGATGCCGCTGGTGACGCTGGCGTCCAGGCCGTACGGCGAGCCGATGGCGACGACATCCTGGCCTACGCGAACATCTGAGGACTGACCGATCTCGGCGGGCGTCAAGCCGCTGACGCCCTTGGCCTGAATGACGGCCGAGTCCGTGAGCGGATCAGTGCCGACGATTTCGGCGTCCGCCTTCGTGCCGTCGTTGAACGACACGCTGAGCGTGCCGCCGCCGGCCGCCAACTCGACGACGTGGTTGTTGGTCAGGATCCGACCGTCCGCGGTGAGGATCACACCGGATCCGGATCCACCTCCATCGGCGGTGGTCACGTTGATCTGCACCACCGACGGCAGCACGTCGGCGGCTACCTCTTCGACCGAACCGTCAGCCGCGCGCTCGGGTGCGGCAGAGAGCGGGGCGTTGACTGAGGTCGCGTTCCCGTTGGTGGTGCCGGTGGCATCTTCGGCTCCCCACGTGTCCCACGCTGCGGCGCCGGCAATGCCGCCACCGACTCCGGCGACAAGGGCCATCGTGATGACAGCAGCGGAGAAGCCACGTGTACGGCGGGCAGGCGGCAAGGCCGGGGGTGCGGGAGGAGGCATAGGGGGACCCGGGGGGATCACGGATTCGTTGGTGGGGCCGTAGGTCGGGTCACTGGCCGGGCCGGGGGTGGGGAAGGAGTTCGGTGGGAAAACCTGCGTTTCAGTCATGCTCCAAGCATGAAGCGCTTGTCTGTGAAGTGGCTGAGATGACCCTGTGGCGAATCTAGATTTCTGAGACGAGTCGGGCCCGTGGATCGGAGGCTACTCGGGGGCGCGGAATCGCAGCTGTGGTGGGCGTGCTGGCGGCTTGCGCGGTCATCCGACTGCGCATCAGTGCGGCAGCACGCAGCCTCTTGCGCCGGCGTACGGCGTAGCGCTGGGGTGAGACCGTCGACTGCCAGACGGGTGACTGTGGCGTTTGCTGCGACTGGACCCAGGCAGCGAGGGGGTGCGGTGCGATCATGGCCCCTAGGAGGGGGGTCTCACTGGCCAGATACCTACTGGGAGTGACGTGTCACCGACTGGGAGTGACGTGTCACCTGGTTGGTTAGGCCCAGCGGGCGGGGGCGGGCGGGAAGACGAGGGTCCGGTCGCCGGTGTAGATCTGCTTGGGGCGGGCGATCTTCTGATCCTTGTCCTGCACGAGTTCCAGCCACTGGGCGAGCCAGCCCGGCGTACGCCCGATGGCGAACAGCACCGTGAACATCTCAGGCGGGAATTGGAACGCTTCGTAGATCAAACCGGAGTAGAAGTCGACGTTGGGATAGAGCCGACGCTTGATGAAGTACTCATCGTTGAGCGCGATCTTCTCCAGCTCCTGCGCGATCCCGAGCAGCGGATTGACGCCGGTGACCTCGAAGACGTCGTCGCAGGCCTTCTTGATGATGGTTGCGCGTGGATCGAAGTTCTTGTAGACCCGGTGGCCGAAGCCCATCAACTTCTCGTTGCCGTTCTTCACGCCCTCGATGAAGGCGGGGATGTTCTCCTTCGTGCCGATCCGGCGCAGCATCCGCAGCACTGCCTCATTGGCGCCACCATGCAGCGGGCCATAGAGCGCCGCGATGCCGGCGGCGACCGCCGAATAGGGGTCCACCTGAGAGGAGCCCACGGAGCGTACGGCGTTCGTCGAGCAGTTCTGCTCGTGATCGGCATGCAGGATCAGGAGGACGTCGAGTGCCTTGACCAGCCGCGGATCCGCCTCGAACTTGCTCTCGCTCATCTTGAAGAGCATCGAAAGGAAGTTGGCGGTGTAGCCCAGGTCGTTGTCGGGGTAGACATAGGGCTTGCCCTGCGCGTGCCTGAACGCCCACGCACCGAGCGTCGGCATCTTGGCGATCATCCGGACCATCTGGAGGTGCCTGTTGTCGGCGTCCTGGATATTGCGGGCGTCGGGATAGAAGGTCGACATCGCGCCGACCGAGGCCATCAGCATCCCCATCGGGTGCGCGTCGTAGCGTGAAGCCCTGCATGAAGCGCTTGATGTTCTCGTGAACGAACGTGTGATAGGTGATCTCGTGCGTCCATCCGGAGTACTCCGCCTCGGAAGGCAAGGATCCGTGGATCAACAGATAAGCGACTTCAAGGAAGTTCGAGTGTTCGGCCAATTGTTCGATCGGGTAGCCGCGGTATTCCAGGATGCCCTTGTCGCCGTCGATGTAGGTGATCGAACTGCGACAGGAAGCGGTGTTGACGAAGCCGGGGTCGTACGTCGCGAGGCCGGGGTCGTCGTCGTCGGTGCGGATCTGGCCCAGGTCGGCCGCTCTGATCGTGCCGTCCGTGATCGGGATCTCGTACGACTGGCCGGTCCGGTTGTCCCTCACGCTGAGGGTGGGTGTTTCTTGGGCCAGGTCGTCGGTCACTGCGGCTCCTTGTAGATCTGTGGGGCTCGATATTCTGGGTTCGATCCGTGGGCTGGTTACTTCTCAGTATTCCACTGCGTCACGCACACTAGGACGGCTGAGAGAGTAGGCGCCTCCGGTCTAGCCCAAACTTAGACTGGCTCCGACCCAGGTGCGAATCGATCTCGTTTTGACCAGTCATCGGGGCGCTGCGTATTCTTGGTCGCTGGCGCAAGTTCGGATCGCGCCCTTGAACCGTCTTGAGTTAAACCTCGAGATGAACCTCGAGACAAACACAGCCTGATTACGAAGAGGAAACCGTCGTGCGCACGTACAGCCCCAAGCCCGGTGACATCCACCGCACCTGGCACGTCATCGACGCCACCGACGTGGTGCTCGGTCGGCTCGCCGTCCAGGCCGCCGGTCTGCTGCGCGGCAAGCACAAGGCGATGTACGCCCCGCACATGGACACGGGTGACTTCGTGATCATCGTCAACGCCGAGAAGGTCGCGCTGTCCGGCAACAAGCGAGAGACGAAGATGGCCTACCGCCACTCCGGTTTCCCGGGCGGCCTCACTGCCACGCCCATCGGCAAGCTTCTCGACAAGGACGCTCGCAAGGCGGTCGAGAAGGCTGTCTGGGGCATGCTGCCCAAGAACAAGCTGGGTCGCGCCCAACTCAAGAAGCTCAAGATCTACTCCGGTCCCGAGCACCCGCACCAGGCACAGCAGGCCGTGCCGTTCGAGATCGCCCAAATTTCTCAATAGTCCTTCCCCGAATCTCTCCCCGCTCTCACGAGTTTGAAGTAAGGAAAACCGTGGCTGACACCACCACCGATGTGACCGAAGACGCAGGCGTCGACGTCGAAGAGACCTTCGAGGTCGACGAGGCTGGCCTTGCCTACAGCTCCGAGAGCGCCCCGGCCGCTGACGCGCCGCTGCGCCCGGCCACGATCGCGCCCGCTGGCGCCACCGGCCGCCGCAAGGAAGCCGTCGCTCGCGTTCGTCTGGTGCCCGGCACCGGCAAGTGGCGGGTCAACGGCCGCACGCTGGATTCCTACTTCCCGAACAAGTTGCACCAGCAGGTCGTCAACGAGCCCTTCGTCACCACCGACCTGGTTGATCGTTTCGACGTCATCGCCCGCATCCACGGCGGCGGCATCACCGGTCAGGCCGGCGCCCTGCGCCTCGGCGTGGCCCGCGCGTTGAACGCGATCGACATCGACGCCAACCGCGCTTCCTTGAAGAAGGCCGGCCTGTTGACCCGCGACGCTCGCGTTATCGAGCGCAAGAAGGCCGGTCTGAAGAAGGCCCGCAAGGCGCCTCAGTTCAGCAAGCGGTAGTCGTTACCGGCAAGAGCTTGTTCGGCACGGACGGTGTCCGCGGTCTGGCCAACGGCCATCTGACCGCCGAACTGGCACTGGATCTCTCCGTTGCGGCTGCCCACGTGCTGGCCGATCTCGGCGAGTTCGAAGGTCATCGGCCGGTTGCCGTCGTCGGACGCGACACCAGAATTTCCGGCCAGTTTCTTGAAGCTGCGGTCGTCGCCGGACTTGCCTCGGCGGGCGTCGACGTTCTCCTGCTCGGCGTACTCCCCACTCCTGGCGTGGCTTTTCTGACCGACCGCCTTGGTGCCGACCTGGGTGTCGTGCTGTCGGCCTCGCACAACGCTATGCCGGACAACGGGATCAAGTTCCTTGCCCGCGGCGGCAAGAAGATCGATGACTCGATCGAGATTGCCATCGAGAAGCGGATGCACGAGCACTGGGACCGACCGGTTGGTGGCGACGTCGGTCGAGTTACGCCGTACGTCGAAGCGCTGGATGACTACGCCGCGCACCTGGTGCGGGCGATCGATCACCCGCTCGCGGGCCTCAAAGTCGTGCTCGACTGCGCCAACGGTGCGGCTTTCGAGTCCGGGCCTCGCTCACTGGAGGATGCCGGCGCGACCGTGTGGGCGATCCATGCCAGTCCCGACGGCCTCAACATCAACGACAACTGTGGCTCGACCCATCTGGAGTCGCTGAGGGCTGCGGTCCTGGAGCGCGGCGCGCATGTCGGGTTCGCGATGGATGGCGATGCGGATCGCTGCCTCGCAGTCGATCACGAGGGCAACGTCGTGGACGGTGATCAGATCCTGGCGATTCTGGCGCTGGCGATGCATGAGAACGGCCACCTGGTGCGTGACACCGTGGTGGCGACGGTCATGAGCAACCTGGGCTTTCGGCATGCGATGAAGGCGGCGGGCATCGGGGTTCGCCAGACCAAGGTCGGCGACCGCTATGTGCTTGAGGCGATGAACGTCTCGGGCTACTCGCTCGGCGGAGAACAGTCCGGCCATGTCATCCTCAGCGAGCACGCGACAACCGGCGACGGGACCCTGACCGCGCTCCACGTGTTGGAGCGGATGGCGACGACGGGTCAGTCCCTGCAGGAGTTGGCGTCCGTGATGACGCGACACCCCCAGGTCTTGATCAACGTTCCGAACGTCGACAAGGAACGTACCGACCAGGACGGCATCATCGCCGCGGCGGTGGCCGAGGAAGAGGCCTTGCTGGGGGACTCGGGGCGCGTCCTGCTGCGGCCATCCGGCACCGAGCCGTTGGTGCGCGTGATGGTCGAGGCGGTCTCGGCCGAAGAGGCACAGGCAGTCGCGGAACGCCTGGCCGACGTCGTACGAACCAGGCTGTCGCTCTAGCCGAGCCGTCAATTGCGTCGCGACACGCCGCGAATTTGGCTGCACAAGCGACGCGTCACCAATGTCGGTCAGCGCTTCTTGCGGGGTTTGCGCTTCTTCTTGGTTGACCCGGCTTGTCCGGCTACTCCCGCTTGGCTTGGTGGGCGGGTTCGCGTGGGCTCGCTGCCGGCGGGGGTCGGTGTGGGTCGTGCGGGCAAGGGGTTGGGACCGATGAGCACCCGCCCCAGCCATGCCCAGGCGAGAGCGGGCACCACATAGGCAAGATCATTCAGACGATCGTCGGTGAGGATCCCGAGCACTCCGACCAACGCGAGGAGGGCGGCGCCCGAGAGAGCCGCATAGACGGCCGCTTGTGGGTAGCCCTTGCGCGGCTTGGGGAAGCTGAGGCCCACGATCAGTGCTCCGGCGAAGGCGCACACGGCTGAGGCGGTGCCGAGGAGGCCGGGTTCTCCGGACACCAGATCGTTCAGGACGCCGCCGATGCCGGTCATGGCACCGACCATGCCGAAAGCGATGGATACGTTGCGTCCGCGTACGGCGGAAATGGTGACCGCGATCAGGACGACGGCCGCACACAGGAGAGCCGTGGCGAGCGGAAGCAGGGCTGGAAGTGTGGAGTCCTTGACCGTCGCATATACCGCATGAATCATCATCATGGAGGCGCCGGCCAGAGCCAGCCCTCCGGCGTACCGGTAGTTCGAGCTGTCGGTCGTCGTCGCTGCCCCGGCTGCCATGCGAGGGAATCTACAGCTTGCGGAGCCGGACGTAGTTCACGGAGTGGTCCCTGTCCTTGCGCAGCACCAGGGTGGCTCGGGAGCGGGTCGGCGCGATGTTCTGGGCCAGGTTGGGACCGTTGATGCTGTCCCAGATCCGGCTGGCCTCGGCGACGGCTTCCTTCTCGGTGAGGGTGGCGTATTTCGCGAAATACGACTCGGGGTTGCGGAAGGCGGTTTCCCGCAACCGAAGGAACCGATCGATGTACCACTCGCGAATGTGACCGGTCGCCGCGTCGACGTACACCGTGAAGTCGAAGAAGTCGCTGACCGCGAGCCCCGACCGCCCGTCCAACATCGCCCGCGCCGGTTGCAGCACGTTGAGACCCTCGACGATGACGATGTCTGGTCGTCGGATCGGGATCCGCACGCCAGGGCGGACGTCGTAGGCGAGGTGTGAGTAGCTCGGTGCTTCGACCTCCTCCTTGCCGGATTTGATGTCGACCACGAACTTGAGCAATGCCCGCCGGTCGTAGCTCTCAGGGAACCCCTTGCGTTGGAGAATCCCGCGCCGTTCCAACTCCGCGTTGGGGAGCAGGAAACCGTCGGTCGTGATCAGCGCGACGTTGGGGTGTTCGGGCCAGTGGGCGAGCATCTGTCGGAGCACTCTCGCCGTCGTTGACTTGCCGACGGCTACCGACCCGGCCAGCCCGATGACGAAGGGCGTCCGTTCCTGGGTCGGCTTGTCCAGGAAGTCCCATTGAGCACGGTTCAGGCCTCCGGCCGCCTCGACGTACAAGCTCAGCAGTCGGGATAGCGGGAGGTAGACCTGTCGGACCTCGTCGAGGTCCAGAGCGTCGCCGAGCCCGCGGAGTTGTGCGATCTCGTCGGCACTGAGCGGGTCGTGGGTTTCGGGGGCCAGGGCCGCCCAGTCGGCCCGACTCAACTCGACGTACGGCGAGGATGCCCCGTCGTCGACCATGGGCGGCATTGTTGCAGGCAAACCGCATCGATAGACTCCGGTGCATGTGCGGAATCGTGGGTTACGTCGGGCCTCAGCGGGCCCAGGACGTCATCATCGAGGGCCTGCGGAGGCTGGAATATCGCGGGTACGACTCTGCTGGCATTGCGTTGGTCCATGACGGAGTCATCTCCAGCGACAAGCGCGCTGGCAAGTTGGCCAATCTCGAGAAGTCGATGGCCGACAATCCGCTTGAGGCCTCGAACACAGGCGTCGGGCACACGCGGTGGGCGACCCATGGCGCACCCAACGATCGCAACGCCCACCCGCATCTCGGCGCCACCGGCCGCATCGCGCTGGTGCACAACGGCATCCTTGAGAACTTCGCGACGCTGCGGGCCGAGCTGGAGCGGGACGGACACGACCTGATTTCGGACACCGACACCGAGGTTGCTGCGCACTTGGTCGAGCGCGAACTCGTGGCAGGAGCCGATCTGACGACCGCCATGCAGCGTGCCTGCCGCCGACTTGAGGGGGCGTTCACCCTCGTTGCGGTGGACGCGCAGGATCCGTCGAGGGTGGTCGCCGCTCGGCGCAATAGCCCGCTGGTGGTCGGCCTCGGCGACGGCGAGAACTTCCTCGGCTCGGATGTGGCGGCCTTCATCGAGCACACTCATGAGGCGCTTGAACTCGGTCAGGACCAGGTCGTGACGATCACCCGGGATGCGGTAGACGTCACGGACTTTGACGGTACGCCGAGCGAGGGGCGGCGTTTCCATGTGGATTGGGACCTCTCGGCCGCCGAGAAGGACGGCTTCGACTGGTTCATGCGCAAGGAGATCTTCGAGCAACCTCGGGCGGTTGCCGACTCGCTGCTGGGTCGGCGTACGGCGTCAGGTGCGTTGCAACTCGACGAGATGCGGCTCTCGGAGCAGGAACTGCGCGACATCGACAAGATCATCATCGTGGCGTGCGGCACGGCGTTCTATGCCGGAATGGTCGCAAAGTACGCCATCGAGCACTGGACCCGGATCCCGGTCGAGGTCGAACTCGCCTCGGAGTTCCGCTACCGCGATCCGATCCTGACCAGCGACACCCTGGTGGTCGCGATCAGCCAATCCGGTGAGACGGCGGACACGCTGCAGGCGCTACGTCACGCCCGCGGGCAGCGGTCCCGGGTGCTCGCGATCTGCAACACCAACGGCTCGACCATTCCGCGGGAGTCCGACGCGGTGATGTACACCCACGCCGGCCCCGAGATCGGCGTTGCCTCGACCAAGGGCTTTTTGACGCAACTCGTGGCTTGCTACCTGCTGGCGCTGTATCTCGCGCAGGTGAAAGGGACCAGGTACGGCGACGAGATCACTCAGGTCCTCGATCAACTGGAGCAGATGCCCCGCCACATCCAGACCGTCTTGCGCGATGCGGAGCAGGTCTACGAACTCGCGCGCGAGCATGCCGAAGCCAAGACGGTGCTTTTCCTTGGCCGTCATGCCGGCTACCCGATAGCGCTCGAAGGCGCGCTGAAGCTCAAGGAGATCGCGTATCTGCACGCCGAAGGGTTTGCTGCCGGGGAACTCAAGCACGGACCGATCGCGCTGATCGAGCCTGGACTTCCCGTGCTGTGTGTGATTCCGCCCCAGAGCCGGGATCAACTCCGCGACAAGATGATCAGCGGCATCCAAGAGGTCCGCGCCCGTGGTGCGTTGACCATCTGTCTGGCCGAGGAGGGCGACGACGAGATCGCGGCGTACGCCGATGTGCTGATCCGGCTACCGCGGGTCCCGGTGTTGTTGCAGCCGCTCGTGGCGGCAGTGCCGTTGCAGTTGTTCGCGTGCGAGTTGGCCACCCTGTTGGGCCATGACGTCGATCAACCGCGCAACCTCGCCAAATCCGTCACGGTCGAATAGCGGTCGGCAGGTGGGCATCGTTGGAGTGGGTATCGACGTGGTGGACATCGAGCGATTCGGTCTGTCGATGGAGCGGACTCCTGGCCTTCGCGATCGGCTCTTCACCGCTGATGAGGCGACCCGTCTGCTGCCCTCTTTGGCTGCTCGCTTTGCCGCCAAGGAAGCCCTGGTGAAGGCCCTCGGAGGGCCAGCTGGCTTGGCCTGGCATGACGCCGAGGTGGTCTCGGAGGAGTCCGGTCGTCCCGTCTTCACGTTGCGGGGCACCGTCTTGGCCGCTGCGGACGGTCTTGGCGTGACCGGCGTACATCTATCCCTTTCGCACGACGCGGGTATCGCCTCCGCCGTGGTTGTTCTGGAGCAGTGAGGCACACATGAGGTTGGCGCACGGCGTTGTCCAGGTCCGGGCGGCCGAGGACGAGGTGTTGGGTCGGCTGGCCCACCAGGGTTTGCCGCCGGACACGTTGATGCAGCAGGCGGCGAGTGGACTGGCGTATGCCGTGGCTGACTTTCTGGGCACTGTCTATGGCCGTCGAGTGAGACTGCTGGTCGGATCGGGGAACAACGGCGGTGATGCGTTGTACGCCGGAGCCGTCCTCGCGCGCCGCGGTGCACAGGTTGAGGCCGTGCTGATCTCGCCGGAGGGCGTGCACAAGACCGGGTTGGCTGCTTTGCTGGCCGCCGGTGGCCGGGTCTGGAAGGCCGATGATTCGCCGGGCTCCGGTCTGCGCAACGAGCGCAGTCCCGCCATCGATGTCGTGATCGACGGGATTGTCGGAATCGGGGGACGCGGAGAACTGCGCGCCGAGGCCCAGCAGGCGCTGAAGGACTGTCAGGGCGCACCGATCGTGGCCGTGGATGTGCCGAGCGGTGTTGATGTCGACACCGGCGAGGTGCACGGAGCGCACGTTCGGGCCGCTCTCACGGTGAGTTTTGGGACCTACAAGGTTGCACATCTGGTGGATCCGGCCGCGCAGGCATGCGGGGTCGTCGAACTGGTCGACCTTGGGTTGTCCATTCCGGCGCCGCTGGCCGTGAGCCTTCAGGCTGCGGATGTCGCACGAATGATGCCGAAGGTGGATCCGACCGGGCACAAATACAGTCGTGGGGTAGTCGGACTGCGGACCGGCTCGGCAGCGTTTCCGGGTGCTGCGGTGCTGTCGGTGGCGGGTGCGTCCTGCGGTCTGGCGGGCATGGTGCGGTACGTCGGTGCTGCTGCGGACGTCGTACAGGCTGCGCATCCGGAGGTTGTCGTCGGCCCAGGCCGGGTTCAGTCCTGGGTGGTTGGCTCGGGAGGCTGGAGTGACGCACAGGCTGCACTGAAGGCGAGCTTGACCGACGGCGTGCCGGTCGTCGTCGACGCAGACGCGTTGACGCCCTTCGTCCGAACGCGAGCCCGCTCGAAGGTCTCGTCACCTGTCGTACTCACACCGCACGCCGGCGAGCTGGCAAAGATGCTGGCCGTGGAGAGGTCCGAGGTCGAGGCGCGGTCGCTCCACTACGCGCACGAGGCCGCTGAGCGATTCGGCGCCGTAGTGCTGTTGAAGGGTCGGCGAAGCGTCATCGCCGAGCCCGGATCGAGCCGAGTCGTGGTCAACACAACCGGCACGCCTTGGTTGGCCACGGCCGGATCGGGGGACGTCCTGGCCGGGCTGATAGGAGCGCTGTTGGCGAGCGGATTGCGGGAGTTCGACGCCGCGTCGGTCGGCGCCTGGCTCCACGGCGCAGCCGGGACTCTCGCGTCCGGCGGCGGCCCGATCTCGGCCCGCCAGATTGCGGACGTGATCCCAGAGGTCGTGCGCCAACTGCCGACCTGAGAACGGCGCCTGAGACAATGGGCAGATGTCCATTCCGCCCGGCGTCCACGCCGAGATCGTGGTGGACCTGGCGGCGATCCGACACAACGTCCGGGTGCTGCGGGAAGTGGTCTCGACAGGCTCGACCGACGCACCTTGCGAGGTCATGGTCGTCGTCAAGGCCGACGCTTATGGCCATGGGATGTTGCCGTGCGCCAGGGCCGCTCGGGAAGCCGGAGCCACCTGGCTCGGGGTCGCGCTGTTGGACGAGGCGCTCGCCTTGCGGGGGTCAGGCGATGAGGGCCGGATCCTGAGTTGGCTGGCCGTTCCAGGAGAGAACTACGTCCAGGCGATCAAGCACGACATCGACGTCACGGCGTACTCCCTGGAGGAACTCGAGGAGATTCGTGCGGCGAGTCGGGCTGCAGGTCAGGTGGCGCGGGTGCAACTGAAGGTGGACACCGGGCTGTCGCGCGGTGGATGCCCGTTGCCGCTCTGGCAGAGCCTTGCCGTTGCGGCCCGTGCGGCCGAGGAAGCCAGCGAGATTCGGGTCACCGGGATCTGGTCGCACTTCGCGGCCAGCGACGAACCGTCGCATCCCGCGAACGACGCGACAGGAAGCTGCCTTCCGGGCCGCTCTGCTAGTAGCAGAGCGTGCCGGGCTCACACCGGAGGTCCGCCATCTCTCGAACTCGGCGGCGGCACTGCTGCGCCCGTCTGCGCGGTTCGACCTGGTGCGCTGCGGCATCTCGGCGTATGGGCTGGACCCAGCGCCCAAGGTCTCGCCGGCGGACGTGTGGGGCCTCCTCCCGGCGATGACTGTGCGAGCCAGATTGGCGCTCGACCAAACACATCGATGCGGGAGCGGGCGTTTCCTATGGCCACACCTGGATCGCACGCTGAGCCGACGACGGTCGGCCTGGTGCCGATCGGGTACGGCGAAGGGGTGCCGCGGCATGCCAGTTCGCGTGCCGAGGTTCTGGTGGCAGGGGTACGCCGCCCGGTGAGGGGACGCATCTGCATGGATCAATTTGTCGTCGATCTCGGCGGGTCCGAGGTGTCTCCAGGTGAAGAAGTCGTCATCATGGGGCCGGGCACACACGGTGAGCCCACCGCCCAGGATTGGGCCGAAGCGTGCGACACGATCAACTATGAGATCGTCACGCGCTTGGGTGGGCGATTGCACCGGCGCTATGTGGATCACCCAGACTCGAACGCTGACCCAGAGATTGACCTAGACGGGGACTCAACAGGATGAAGTCGCAATGAAGGCGGGCACGATCGTCAGTGTCGCCGCCGGTGCTGTTGGCGTCGCCGCTGCCGGGGCCGTCAGTCGGGTTGCCGCACAACGCCGTGCGCTGGCCCTGCGCGCACACGTCCCCGAGATCCCCCTAGGCACCCTGCGCTCCGACCCGTTGATCGTGATCGCGGACGACGGGGTAGCCCTCCACGTCGAGGTCGATGAGCCCAAAGCCGGCGCCTCCAACATCACGTTCGTCTTTGCCCATGGGTTCGCGCTGAACCTGGATTGCTGGCACTTCCAACGGCTGGCGTACCGCGGGCTCGTTCGGACGGTCTTCTACGACCAGCGCTCGCACGGGCGCTCAGGTCGATCGACCCATCGAAAAGCAACCATCGACCAACTCGGCCGCGACCTACGTCGGGTGATCGAGGCGGCGGCTCCGGGTCCGGTCATCCTGGTCGGACACTCCATGGGCGGCATGTCGGTGCTCGCGCTGGCCGAGCAGGAGCCCGAACTCTTCGGTACTCGCGTCGTGGGTGTCGGGTTGATTTCGACCAGCGCGGGCGGACTCGACGTACACAAGATGTTCCTGCCGTTCGTGCCGTCAATGTTGTCGGCCGGGCTGGTCCGTCGGACGGTCAGCGTCCTCTCCCACGGGCACCGAGCCATCGACTCGGTCCGGAGGGCGAGCCGTCCGGTGGCTCTGGTGGCCACCGACCAGTTGGGCTTCGGTGAGGGAGTGCCCGAGGAGTACGTCGAGTTCGTCGACGCGATGCTGAGCGAGACCTCGTTCGAGGTCGTCGCCGCCTTCTATCCGAACCTCGCTTCGCACGACAAGTTCGCCTCCTTGGGCACGTTGGCCAAGGTTCCGACGACCATCGTCTGCGGAACCGATGACCAGATCACCACGATCAGTCACAGCCGTGAACTGCATTCTCGATTGCCCGAGTCTGTGCTCGTCGAGTGCGTCGGCGCCGGCCACATGGTCACCGTCGAGCGCCACGACCAGGTCAACAGCGCTCTCGATCAACTGCTCGCCGCCTGCACCACCGTCGTCCGGTGAACCCAAAGTCAGGCGTGGAGATTCGGCCGGCCGGCCCCGAGGACGCGGAGGCCGTGCACGCGGTCGTCCAGGCAGCGTTCGGTGCTCGGCCGAAACTCGATCCTCCAGCCGACGCCGACCGAGAGACACCCCGTTCGATCGCGGCTGCCTTGGCGCCGTACGGCGGGCTTCTGGCCGAGCAGGACGGCGAACCGGTGGGTGCCTTGATCCTCGACCGCGTCCGGATCGCGGCTGTTTCTCCGTCGGTTCGGAGTCCTCCCGTCGGCGCAAGGAACGGGGGTCGCGGGTCTGCTGGTTGAGGCCGCCATCGAGGGGGCCGATGGCTGCGACCGGGTTGCGGTCATCGCCCGGCAGGAACTCCCCGACAGCGTCGGGTTCTGGCACAGCAATGGCTTCAAGCAGATCTCGTCGCACGGGCCGTACCTGGAACTTGAGCGCAGGGTGCGCGTGGTGGTCGACGTACCCGACGCCATCGCGATGCGGGTGCTGGGTGGCCGAGTCGCTGAGGTTGTTGCACCGGGTGATGTGGTCGTTCTCAATGGACAGCTGGGAGCCGGCAAGACGACCTTCACCCAAGGTTTGGCGGCGGGTTTGGGGGTCCGGGGGCAGGCGACCTCGCCGACCTTCGTGATCTCGCGAGTGCATCCGTCGCTGGGCTCTGGGCCGGACCTGGTCCATGTCGATGCGTATCGCCTGGGTGGGATCGCCGAACTGGACGACCTCGATCTCGACATGTCGTTGGACGATGCGGTCACGGTCGTCGAATGGGGCGGCGGGATTGCCGAGGGGCTGGCGGACGCACGGTTGGAGATCGAAATCGAACGGGCCACCGGTGATGCTGAGCAGGAGGCACTCGACGGGGATCATCGTGATCCGCGGCTGGTGATCCTTCGACCCGTGGGTCCTCGTTGGCGCCACACCGATTGGTCCGCCTTCGACTGACGCGGTGCGACCCTGTGAACTCAACTTGGGTGAACTTATGCTGGCAATGTGCTGCTGGCCTTCGATACCGCGACACCCTTGGTGACCGTCGCCCTCCATGACGGTCGGAATGTGGTCGCCGAGCGGCGATCCGATGCCCCGATGAAGCATGGCGAGCAGTTGGCGCCATTGATCGAGGCCGTACTCGCTGACGTCGGCTGCCCGCGCTCGGATGTGACCGAGATAGCCGTGGGAACGGGTCCCGGACCCTTCACAGGCTTGCGCGTCGGACTTGTCACCGCTCGCACGCTCGGACTCGCACTGGGTGTGCCCGTGCGGGGAGTCTGCACCTTGGATGTGATCGCGGCCGAGCTCGTTGCCGTTGGGCGTCGTCGACCTAGCGGCGGGATTTGTCGTCGCCACGGATGCCCGGCGCAAGGAGGTGTACTCCGCGGCGTACGACTCGAAAGGGCGGCGCCTGAGCGGACCCGTGGTCGGGAAGGCCGATCTTGTCGCCACGGATCTTCCGGTTGCAGGGGAGGGGGCTGGCCTCTATCCCAATGCATTCCCGAATCGCACGTCCCCAACGCGACCGAGCGCTGGCTGGCTGACCCGGATCGTGGCGGAGGGGCTCGCCGAGGTCACGACTCCCGAGCCGTTGTACCTCCGACGTCCCGACGCTGTTGCTCCCGGTGCCCCCAAGCGGGTCTCGTGATCCTTCAGGCCGCTGAGGAGGATCTGTCAGCGGTCCTGCGGATCGAGCAGTCCCTTTTTGGGGCGGACTCTTGGAGTGAGGAGTCCCTCGCGTCGGAGCTCGTCGCGGAGGGCCACCTGATGTTGGTCGCCAACGACGACATCGGTGCAGTTGTTGGGTATGCCGCGACGATGGTCGTCGGTGAGGTGGCTGACCTGTTGCGCATCGGTGTGGCTCGCGAGCACCAGCGGCAGGGGATCGCATCGGATCTTCTGGACGAAGTCGTGCGCGCGGTGCGAGCCGACGGTGCCGGCCGCATGCTGCTGGAAGTCAGTGCCTGGAACGTTGCGGCCGTGGAGTTCTATCGGGTCCACCAGTTCGTCACCATCGATCGTCGTACGTCCTACTACCGCGACGGCTCCGACGCGTTGGTCATGGAGCGACTTCTCACCGCGCAGGCGTGAGCCGTCAATTTCGTCGCGACACGCCGCGAATTTGCCTGCATTAGTGACGGGTCAGCGGGTGGGTTTTGGCTTGTCACGCGTTGCACGTGATGACGAACTGGCCCGACTGACCAACGGTTCGCTGTCTCGGCTCTCCCATGTGCTCGACCGGCTCGAGACTCGGGGCTTTCTCACCAGGCGCCAATCGACCAGCTGAGCCCTGAGCAGGTCTCGCAGTTGGCGGACCTCGCCGGCGAGTTGTTGACCGCCTTGGGCATCGATCAGATCGCGGTCCAGTCCGAGCCGCAGTCCGACTGACCCCCACGTAGGCTGGTCCGCTGTGGACGCCCCGCTGATTCTTGGCATCGAGACCTCGTGCGATGAGACCGGGGTGGGGATCGTCCGTGGCCACACCCTCCTCGCCGACGCGATCGCCTCGAGCGTTGAAGAGCACGCACGGTTCGGCGGCGTCGTACCCGAAGTCGCGTCTCGCGCCCACCTCGAAGCCATGGTGCCGACCATCGAACGAGCGTGTACGACGGCCGGCGTACGCCTCGACGACGTTGATGCCATCGCCGTCACGAGCGGCCCGGGTCTCATTGGAGCCTTACTGGTCGGTGTTGCTGCCGCAAAGGCGCTAGCCATCGGACTCGGCAAGCCGATCTATGGCGTCAATCACCTCGCCGCCCACGTAGCGGTGGATCAACTCGAGCACGGCCCACTTCCCGAACCCTGCCTGGCGATGTTGGTCTCCGGCGGGCACTCGAGCCTGCTGCTGGTCGAGGACGTGACGATCGGCGTCGAACCCCTCGGCGCCACCATCGACGATGCGGCCGGCGAGGCCTTCGACAAGGTGGCCCGCCTCCTCGGCTTGCCGTTTCCGGGCGGACCGCACATCGATCGCGCCGCTCGCGACGGTGAGATCACGATCGACTTCCCGCGGGGACTCACATCTCGCCGCGACCTGGAACGGCATCGGTTCGACTTCTCGTTCTCAGGTCTCAAGACCGCGGTCGCCCGCTGGGTTGAGGCGAAGGAGCGACTTGGCGAGCCGGTCTCGGTCCCAGATGTGGCGGCGTCCTTCCAGGAGGCCGTGTGCGACGTACTCGTGCGCAAGGCCCTCGACGCCGCCACCAGCCGAGGTGTCGACGACATCCTGATCGGCGGGGGAGTCGCGGCCAACTCCCGCCTCCGCGCCATGGCCACCGAGCGCGCCGAGGCTCAGGGCATCCGCGTTCGCATCCCGAGGCCGGGCCTCTGCACCGACAACGGCGCCATGGTGGCCGCCCTCGGAGCGGAACTAGTGGCGAGAGGCCGAGCGCCGTCAGCGCTCGACCTCCCAGCCGATTCCTCGATGCCGATCACGACCGTGGTGGCGTGAGTCACTGCTGAGCAAAGATGTACGGCGGGTTGAAGTCGTCGTCCTGAATCGGTTCCAAGATCCGCTCCGCCGAGCCATCGACGCCGAGGCGCAACATCGTCCACGTGCCGGCGCCGTACACCTGGGCAAGCACGTGATCGTCGTCCTCCCAGACGTGACCAACTACGGTCAATTGCTCAGCCGGCTCAGTGCCGGTCCACTCCCACCCCGCGACCAAGATGCCTGCACGGTCGAGGATCACCAGTCCCGAGGCTCCCATGCCATCGCCATAGCTGGTCGGATCCGCGGCCAGCAGCTGCCCGCTCGGCGAGAAGGTGTGGATGTTGTAGTCGCAGGTCTCGAAACCCTCGGTCCCTGTCGTTAGGCGCGACTCGGTGACATGAAGAATCGTTCGTGACGGAAGTCATGGCGGCTACCCAAGCGTCCGCCGAGACATCACTGATGGACATCGCGTCGTCGAGCCGGGTGATCGTGCCGTCGGACGCGATGACCCGGGGCTTGCCTTGAGCCGGCGGCTCGAAGAACACCGAGCACGGCTCGTCGCCGACACAGCTGCCCAGTACCGACTCGGCGAAACTTCCCACCGGCACCGATCCCAAGGTCCGCACGCCTTGCTCGGTGTGCACTTCAACAACCCCGTTGCCGCCGACCCACGCAACCGCAGACCCGTCGGGCGAGACCGCTAGTGCCTCAACACCTGGGCTGGTTGCGACCACGCTGCCGGCGGCATCGAACTCCGTGACCCTGCTCTGCTGGTCGGCAGCCTCGTCATAGTTGACGGTGTAGATGCCGTCGCCCAAGGTCGCGAAAGCCCAGTACTGACGCTCGGGTAGCTGCAAAGTAGACCCGTCAGGACGGTGCAGAGTGGAGCCGACCAGGTAGTCGACGCGGGGCGGATCGCCTGCTGCTACATCCACCGTCAGTTCCTGGACCTCGGCAGGCACGGCGTTGCTGGGCGTCTTACTGGGCACCTCGGACGCAGGAGGCACGTCGGGGTTCGTCGGCGTCTGACCGGTCATGAAAGTGGCGGCCGGCACGAGGATCGCCGCCGCAGCGAGCACTCCAGCTCCGGCAACGATCCGCCGGCGACGAGTGATCGAGCGCGAGCGGCTCGTGACGCCGTCGAAGGTGATGGCCGCGCCATGGAACTGGTCGGCCTGATTCTGAAGTGAGCGGGTCAGATCCCGCTCTTCCTGGGTGTTCATCGTTCCTCCGATGATGCTGGTCCGGACTGCTGGTTCAGTGATTGCGGTGCGCGCGCTCGCAGTGCCGCGAGCGCGCGGCTGGCCTGGGACTTCACGGTGCCGACCGAGATGCCGAGCGCTTCGGCGGTCTCCGCCTCGGACATCTCCTCGTAGTAGCGGAGTACGACGACGGCCCGTTGTTTGCGCGGCAACGTCTGGACGAAGGTCCACAACGCCGCTCCGGTGCCGTCGTCGTGACGCATCCGTGATCGGCATCCGCTCGGGCACGTGATCCGTGGTGACCTCGTTGCGCTTCCACGCCCGTGCGCCACAACGAGTTGTGCTCGTTGATCATCGCCCGGCGAACGTACGCATCGAGCGAATCCGCCCGCCGTACCTTGTCCCACGAGAGGTAGAGCTTGGCCATCGTCTCCTGGACGAGGTCCTCGGCTCCGTGGCGGCTGCCGGTCAAGAGGTACGCCGTCCGCAGCAGCGCCGGCTGTCGCGCTTCGAGGTACGACGCGAAGTCCGCGTCGTGGGCGCGCCACGCAGATGTTTGGTCGCTCGCGTTGTGCTGCGTGACACGGCGACCACCTCGATTGGCGTTGGGTTTGTCATCTCCATTGAATCCTTCCTTTTGCCCACAAGACGCAAATAGCCCCGCAGCGGGTTGCATTTTCTTGGGGTTGGTCTGGTCCCGGGCTAGTCCCGGCAGGCTCGGCTGGCTAACGTGTGCCCGGACCATCACGACTAGTGGTCTCGACAGGCTCGACCAACAAATGAGCCGCGAGGCCGCACTTGGAGGAACGATGCAGCAGGTTCGGGGCGTCATCGCCCGCGGCAAAGGACAGCCCGTCACCGTCGAGACGATCAACGTGCCGGACCCCGGACCGGGCGAGGCCGTCGTCAAGATCTCGGCCTGCGGCGTTTGCCATACGGACCTGCACTACCGCGAGGGCGGCATCAACGATGACTTCCCGTTCCTGCTCGGCCACGAGGCCGCGGGCATCGTGGAGTCGATCGGCGAAGGCGTCAGCGGGCTCGAGCCCGGTGACTTCGTGATCCTCAACTGGCGCGCCGTGTGCGGCAACTGTCGTTCCTGCAACCGCGGCGAGCCGTGGTACTGCTTCTCCACCCACAACGCCAAGCAGAAGATGACCCTCGAGGACGGCACTGAACTGTCGCCCGCGCTGGGGATCGGGGCGTTCGCCGAGAAGACGCTGGTCGCTGCCGGCCAGTGCACCAAGGTGGATGCCTCTGCACGAGCTGCCGCAGTCGGCCTGCTCGGCTGTGGCGTGATGGCCGGCCTGGGTGCCGCCATCAACACCGGCAACGTGTCGCGCGGCAAGTCCGTGGCCGTCATCGGCTGCGGTGGCGTCGGCATGGCCGCGATCGCCGGGTCGGCGCTGGCCGGTGCCAGCAAGATCATCGCCGTCGACATCGACGACCGGAAGCTCGAATGGGCCAAGGGCATGGGCGCCACGCACACCGTGAACTCCAAGGAGACCGAGCCGGTCGCGGCAATCCAGGCGGCGACCGACGGCAACGGTGCCGATGTCGTGATCGACGCTGTCGGCCGCCCGGAGACCTGGAAGCAGGCGTTCTATGCCCGCGACCTGGCCGGCACGGTCGTGCTGGTCGGCGTACCCACTCCCGACATGATGATTCCCGAGATCCCGCTGATCGACGTGTTCGGCCGTGGCGGGACGCTGAAGTCGAGTTGGTACGGCGACTGCCTGCCGACCCGCGACTTCCCGATGCTGGTGGACCTCTACCAGCAGGGTCGGCTCGATCTGGATGCGTTCGTCTCCGAGGAGATCGCGCTGGACGAGGTCGAGGCGTCGTTCGAGAAGATGCACCACGGCGACGTACTCCGCTCGGTCGTGATCTTCTGATGCTGCGGACCCGGTGAGTTCGGCGACCGTCGCCCACGCGGTGACCTCGGGCACGTTCAGCCTGGACGGCCAGACCTTCGACGTCGACAACAACGTCTGGGTGATCGGCGACGACACCGAGTGCGTCGTCATCGATGCACCGCACAGTGTCGAGGAGATCCTCGGGGTAGTGGCCGGCCGCCGGGTGAAGGCGATCATCTGCACCCACGCCCACGACGACCATGTCCGGGTCGCACCGGACCTGCGGGTGGCCACAGGTGCGCCGATCATGCTGCACCCCGACGACAAGCCCGTGTGGGAGCTGACCCATCCCGACGAGCTCTGGGACCTGGACCTGTCGGACGGCCTGGCGATCACGGTCGGCGGCACCACGCTTGAAGGTGCTGCACACGCCTGGGCATGCGCCCGGCGCCGTCTGCTTGTACGCCGAGGAGTTGGGGTGTGTCTTCACCGGCGACACGTTGTTCAATGGCGGCCCCGGGGCCACGGGGCGGAGTTTCAGTGACTACGACACGATCGTGGCGTCGATCAATGCCTCACTCTTCGCGTTGCCCGACGACACCGTCGTCCACACCGGCCATGGTGACGACACCACCATCGGCGCCGAGAGGGCCAACCTCGCTGGAAGCTGACTTGGGGGGCGCCTTCCACATCAGGGAACCACCGGCAGCGAGGGCCAGCGACAAGGCGAAGAAGCCGAGCCCTGCCCAAGCTAGTCGGAGGCTGGTGCCAGGCCCGCCTCCACTTCTGCGCGTACTTGCCACAACGCAGCCAGCGGAATTCCGATCAGCACGGCGGCACCCACCAGCTGAAGGAGTCGGTCGCCGCGGCGCCCGGCCCCCCTCCGCCACGCGAAGCCACCGAGAGCGAAGGAGGGGGCGAACAACATCCCCGGCCCCATGAACAAGATGAGGCCAGGGATCAGCAGAGTTCCCAACCACTGGTGGCGCCCCACCCTGCGAGTGGCGTAGATCAGACCTACGCCCATCCCGAGGAGACCTGCCAAACCGACGATCATCAGCGTTCCGCTCCAACTGAACTCCGGGTCGGTGGAGATCATTCGCATCCAGAAGCGGGCAGCGATTCCCCAGGCAACGCCCAGGATGAAGCCCAATCCAGCGGAGCGGATGATCACAGCCTTCCCCTTTCCGACGTCGGCCGTAGCGAGAGGGATGCCACCATCATGCACGCCCTGGCTGTCGGTGAGCCAGGACTCGGGGATTGCCATCCTTGGCCGAGGACGCCACATGAACGACTGCGCCGTACGCCAGCGCCAGCGACAGCACTCCGAAACCGATGCGCCAACTGTGCCTGCTCGAGCAGCGGTGTGGTCACGCCCCAGTCCTCATCGAAGCGGGCGTCGTTCCACAGCCACAGCGTCGGGCCGAGGACCGCGAGCCAGCCGAGTGCGACGCCGAGTCGGCGTACGGACGCCTGCTGTGCACGGTTCCAGATCGCACTGCCGAGGACGAACGCGGGAGCGAACAGCATCCCGGGGGACAGGAACAGCAGGATGCCGGGGACCCCGAGGACGACCAGCCAGCGTCGCCGCCCTGCCATTCGGGTGCCATAGATCAGCCCCACCAACAGGCCGAGCCATGCGGAGAACGCGACGATCATCAGCGTCCCCGTCCAACTGAACTCCGGTTGGGTCGAGATGAGCCGCATCCAGATCCTGGCGGCGATCCCCCAGGCCAATCCTGCTGCGGCGCCGATCCCGGCCGACCGGGCGATGGAGGTAGTCACTGCCAGACCACTGGCAAGCAAGCCATGCGGGGGCCGGCCGCTCCGGTCTCGCTGGTCGGCTCGGCATGAATCACAACCGAACGGGCCCCTGGAACCGGGGTGAAGGGAACCGTCGTGGTTGACCGACCGACTCGGTGCCGATTCACGGTGAAGTCCAACCAGACCTCTGTTTCGGGTGACGCCACCGGCGGCACCGAGGTGGACACGTTGTAGTGCCCCAACGCCGCGGCCCCGTCTCCGGCCACGCATGGTCCGGCGTGCAGATGAGCGCCGTACTCCATGCCTACGGCGGCGCGGTCGATGCCTCGTACGACGAGGCGAAACTTGGTGCCGTCGCTCTTGGCCCGCATGACGACGCGGGCACGAGCACCGTCCATGGGGTCCTGGGTCGTCGGTGACAAGTCCGACAGTTGGCCGTGGAATCGGTGCACATTGCTGCCGGTGGCGGCTGCGGTGCCGCCCGCAATGACCGTGGCGACGCTGGCGCACGCAATCACGGCGACCAGAGCATGGGTGGTGATCTTCAACATGGGAGTGGTCCTTTCGGATCGTGGTGACTTACCTCGACGGACGTGCCAACCGAGCCCATGGGTGACACGATGAGAAGTCTGAAATCAGGTCTCGCCTCGTGTCACCCGGCGAGCCGTTTCGTTCGTCTGTGAGGGTGATGGAGGCTGTCTCAGTAGGCACTTTTGGCGGCACCCTGAGCGGGGCGACCGCCGATGTGGACACGCTCGTTGCGGCGCTGTTTGAGGCCGAGGCCAACCGGTTGGTCTCGCTTGCCAGGTTCTTCACCGACGACCGCACCGCCGCCGAGGATCTGGTGCAGGAAGCCTTCATCAGGTTGGCTCGAAATACCGGTCGGATTCGAGACCGGGCCAAGGCGGCGGCGTACCTCCGCTCGATCGTCATCAATCTGGCCCGCGACCACAACCGACGCGGCCTCGTGTCCTATCGGCATCGCCCGCCCGCCGTCGGGGATGAACCTTCGGCGGAGGAACGCGCCGGCGACCGGGCCGCCCGTCGTGAAGTGATCGAGGCGTTGCGGGCGTTGCCCCGACGACAGCGCGAGTGCTTGGCGCTGCGCTACTACTTGGAACTCACCATCGATGAGACAGCCGCGACCCTCGGGATCTCGGCGAACTCGGTGAAGACGCACGTGAAGAGGGGCCTGGGTGCGATGGCCCAATCGTTGGCACAGCCCGTGGAATCCGAAGGCCAGGAGGGAGAACGATGAGTGCTCTTGAGAAGCAGTTGCACGATGCGCTCGTCGGAGAGGCGGCGATCAACGCTCCCTCACCGGACCTGTTCGCGCGCGTCGCGGGCAGCATTGAGGATGACCGGGCTCGCCGTCGCCGGCTCCGGATAGTGATCGCGGGATGGCTCGTTGCTGCTGCCGCTGCTTGGTGGTTTTGCTCTATTGGGCGTCGATGAAAGAAGGAGGAGTGTCCATGCCGTGGTGGGTTCTTGAGGTCGGCACGAATGTGGTGCTGATCGGGATTGCGATGTGGCTGGGGCCGTTCATCAAGCGGTTCGGTCGGGCGTACGCCGCCGATGTGTTCCATGACAATCCGATGACCGGCAAGAGCTACATCGTGTTGACCGATGTCGTCTACTACCTGCTGTTCACGGCGTACATCCTGTTCACGGTGCGCCTGGAACCGCAGTTGAAGTGGTTCGGCGAGGCCAATGCCGAACAACTCAAGGAGTCGTTGGTGCGCATCGGCGGCATCCTGCTGATCATCGGAGCCCTGCACGGCATCAACATCGTGCTGATGCCGATGCTGGGTCGGCTCTTCTCCCTGAACCGGCGCCTCCCCGACCGGATCGGCCGCGACTGACTGCTCGATGAAACCTCCAACCCGTGCTGAGGCGCTAGAACGGCCGGACGAGGAGGGCAGTGCCGACGCCGGCGACGCGGGTGAGGATGAGGGTGCCTTCGTTCTCGCCGGCGAGGGACAGCCGTTTGCGCAGTTGATCGGGTACGACGTCCACGCCGCGCTTCTTGATCGTGAGGCGGCCGATACCCCGCTGCTTCAGCGCGAGCTTCAGCTGCTTCTCGCGATAGGGCAGCGTCTCGAGCACCTCGATAACTGGTCGAGAAGGGGGAGTGGAAGGCGTCGTCCGAGGTCACGTACGCGATGTGCTCGTCGAGAAGCCCGCCGTTCACCCCGGAGGCAACGGCGGTGACGAGGCCGGCCCGAATCACGGCGCCGTCGGGTTCGTAGATGCACTTGCCGAGCGCGCGCACCGGGCGTTCGCTTCGCCGTCGTACGGATCGTCCTCCTCGGTCAGCGTCGCCAATCCGCCGGACCCGATCACGGTGGCGCGTCGCCGGGCAGTCGCGAAGTACGGCGACCAGAGGGCCGCCTCCTTGACCTCGCCGCGTTCGCTCACCCATTCGGCCTCGACGCCGTCGGGCACCAGGTCGTGGGGGATCCCGGGCGCCACCTTGGCCACGGCGCGGCCGGTGAGGAGTTTCTCGACGAAGGACCATGGCGGCGTCCAGCCGTCGGCATCGAAGATCCGACCACTCGACGTAGCGACGCGCCGGGTCGACGAAGGCCGCGCCGAAGCCGTCGACCTTCACGTGCTGGCGTCGACGACCTGGGTTGCACCGGCGAGACCCAGCGCATCCAGGTTGGCCTGAGCGATCGCGACCCGCACCGGGTCGAGGTCGATCCCTGCGGTGGTCAGCCCAGCCCGCGAGAAGGCGATCAGGTCGCCGCCGATGCCACAGCCCAGGTCGATGACCGAGGGGACCTCAGCGGCGGAGAGCCGGGCGGCTCGATGCTCGGCGACGCGTTGGCGCGTGGACTGTTCGAGACCGTCGGGCGTGAAGTACATCCGCACCGCGTCGTCGCCGAACTTGGCCACGGCCCTCGCTCGCAGTCCCACCTGGGTCAGGGCGACGGCCGCCCGATCGGCGTCGGGCTCGATCTTCCGGACCGCGACGGCCGAGCGAACGGGGTCGCCTTCGGCGTCGACGTACGCATGCGTGGCTCGCTCCAAGAGCCGCTGACCGTCCTCGGTCAACAACCACTGAAACGTCTCAAGCTCCACCCGGGCACAATAGGGGAGTGGCCAATCCAAACCCGATCTCGGGCCGAACCCTGATTCTGATCAGACACGCCAAGTCCGACTGGTCGGGCAATCATGCCGACGAGGACCGACCGCTGGCGCCACGCGGGATCCGACAGGCGCCGGAGTCAGGCAGATGGCTGGCCTCGTCCGGCCTGTCATCGAAACGGCCGTCGTCTCGCCGGCCAATCGAGCCCGCAGCACGTGGGACCTGGTTGCGGCCGAGCTCGACTATGACGTGCCGACCGAGGTCGACGAACGGGCCTACACCTTCTCCGCCGGCGAGCTGGTCGACGTCGTACGTCGACTGGACGACGCCCTCACGTGCGTAGCGCTGGTCGGACACAACCCGGCTCTGGAGGATCTGGTCTCAACGTTGACCGGTGAGTGGACGCCGATGCCCACGTCGGCGGTCGCCGTCATCGAGCTTCCTGGCCAGTGGCGCAAGGCCGGCCGAGACGCCGCCCGCCTCGTGACCTGGGGCCGGCCACCAGCCACTATTTGACCCCGTTCTGGCACTCGCTGGCCGTGAGTGCTAACGTCGTACCTGGCACTCTCGACCCGAGTGTGCCAGCGCTTGCGACGACGTACGACCCCCGCGACGGCGTACGTCACGAGCAAGCTCAAACGTGCCGGTCCGCCACTTAGGCGGGCCGGGAAATGTCAGAGACAAGTGGAGAAAGTGGAGGTCGACATCGTGTCGGTCAACATCAAGCCCCTCGAGGACCGCATCGTTGTTCAGCCGCTTGAGGCTGAGCAGACCACGGCCTCGGGATTGGTCATTCCGGACACCGCCAAGGAAAAGCCCCAGGAGGGCGAAGTCATGGCTATCGGTCCGGGCCGCATCGACGACAAAGGCAATCGCGTCCCGTTGGACGTTGCCGTCGGCGACAAGGTGATCTACAGCAAGTACGGCGGCACCGAGGTCAAGTACGCCGGCGAGGAGTACCTCATCCTCTCGGCCCGCGACGTGCTCGCAGTCGTTTCCTGATTCATCCCAAATTAACACCAGGGTCGTGTGTTGAAGACGGTTGCCACACGGTGACCCTTCAACACACGACCTAATTCTTTCCCAGGCCGAATTCTTGGCCGAACTTTTCTAAGGACTAGAAATGCCCAAGATCCTAGAGTTTGACGAGAACGCTCGTCGCTCGCTCGAGCGCGGTGTCGATGCGCTCGCCAATGCTGTGAAGGTGACGCTCGGCCCCAAGGGCCGCTACGTCGTGCTCGACAAGAAGTGGGGCGCCCCCACCATCACCAACGACGGTGTGACCGTCGCGCGTGAGGTGGAGTTGGACGACCCGTTCGAGAACCTCGGCGCGCAGTTGACCAAAGAGGTCGCCACCAAGACCAACGACGTCGCCGGTGACGGTACGACGACCGCGACGGTTCTCGCCCAGGCGATGGTCCACGAGGGCCTCCGTTCGGTCGCCGCTGGCGCCAACCCGATGAGCCTCAAGCGCGGCATGGATGCGGCTGCCGAAGCCGTCAGCGATGCGCTGCGCGAAGCGGCTCGCGAGGTCGAGTCCCGCGAAGACATGGCGGCGGTTGCCACCGTCTCCTCGCGTGACGAGCAGATCGGCTCACTGCTGGCCGAGGCGTTCGACAAGGTCGGCAAGGACGGCGTGATCACCGTCGAGGAGTCCAACACCATGGGCACCGAGTTGGAGTTCACCGAGGGCATGCAGTTCGACAAGGGCTACCTCTCGCCGTACTTCGTCTCCGATCCCGAGAGCATGGAAGCGGTCCTCGACGATCCGCTGATCCTGCTTCACCAGGGCAAGATCGGCGCGATCAACGAACTCCTCCCGTTGCTGGAGAAGGTCATCGCCGCCGGCAAGCCGCTGTTCATCCTCGCCGAGGACGTCGAAGGCGAAGCGCTTTCGACGCTGGTCGTCAACAAGATCCGTGGCACCTTCAACGCCGCCGCGGTCAAGTCGCCCGCGTTCGGTGATCGCCGCAAGGCGATGATGCAGGACATCGCGACGCTGACCGGTGCACAGGTCATCGCTCCCGAGGTCGGGCTCAAGCTCGACCAGGTCGGCATCGACGTGCTCGGCACCGCCCGCCGCGTCGTCATCACCAAGGACAACACCACCATCGTCGATGGCGGTGGCGATCACGCTGAGGTGACCGGTCGGGTCAACCAGATCAAGGCCGAGATCGAGAACACCGACTCCGACTGGGATCGGGAGAAGCTCCAGGAGCGTCTCGCGAAGCTGGCCGGCGGCGTGTGCGTGATCAAGGTCGGCGCTGCGACCGAGGTCGAGCTCAAGGAGAAGAAGCACCGCATCGAAGATGCCGTCTCCGCGACTCGCGCCGCGATCGAAGAGGGCATCGTCCCCGGCGGTGGCTCGGCACTGATCCACGCCGCGTCCGTGCTCGAGGGCGACCTCGGCCTGACCGGCGACGAAGCACTCGGAGTTCGCATCGTCAAGAAGTCCACGGTCGAGCCGCTGCGCTGGATCGCCGAGAACGGTGGCGAGAACGGGTACGTCATCACGACGCGCGTTCGCGACGCCGGTCCCGGCACGGGCTACAACGCTGCGACTGGCGAGTACGGCGACCTGGTTGCCCAGGGCGTCCTCGACCCGGTCAAGGTCACCCGCTCGGCGCTGATCAACGCCACCTCGATCGCGGGCATGCTGCTCACGACCGAGACGCTGATCGTCGAGAAGCCTGAAGAGGAAGAGCCGCTCCGGCCGCTGCCGGCCACGGCCACGGTCACTAGACCCACCTGAACTCAGCCGACCCGGCCCGACTGCGCACTCACGTGCGTGATCGGGCCGGGTCGCTGGCATTTCAGGGCGGACGGATGCTGGCCGCCAACCAATGTCAGAGTTGGGGCCTGTTTGAGCTGCCTCAAAGCCACTCCCAACTCCGACATTAGTTAGGTCGGGTCGGTTTCAGGCGTTGACTGAGGACCTGGAAGGTCTCGAGGGTCGGGTCGGCGGCGTACGCGATCCGGCCGCCGGCCCGATGCATCGCCTGCAGGGTCGCCACCGTTTCGGGCTTGATGCGTTCGCCGGGAGCCAGGACAGGGATGCCGGGAGGGTACGGCGCGATCAGTTCGGCGCTGACCCGGCCACCGGCAGCCGCGGCCGATACGACTTCCTGCTCACCGAAGAACGCATCATGCGGGGAGACAACGACCTCGGGTTTGACCGACCAGGCCAAGCCTGTCCCGATGTCGCGCGGAGTCCCGCGATGGCGCTCGATCGCGATGATCAAGGCGATCACGAGGAGATCGAAGTCCTCGGCCCGATCGGCTACCGACGTGGCGACGCCGATGGTGTCCTGGTCGGACATCTCGACCGGGATCCCGGCCTTGATGAGATCCGTCTCGACGTCGTACCCATTGGCCCCGGTGCCCGCCAGCAGGACCACGAACTTCATCGGATCGACTCCCGGCCCTTCAAGCACTCGAACGCCGGGCACTCGCGAAAGGGCGGCTCGCGCGTTGAAGACGGCGGAGATGACCCCGTCGCAGAGCCGCTGGCCATAGCGCGCCATGAGTTCACGGCTGGCATCGATGCTGGCCAGCAGCGTCCCGGACGGGCTGGTCGTGTGCGCAGCCTCGAAGCACCGCGTCAGCCGGCTCAGGTCGAGTCGTTCACCCTGCGCAAGCACGATCGCGGTCTGATTGATGGCCGGGAGCGACTTGTGGGCGCTGGTCACCAACGCGTCGGCGCCGGCCGCCAGAGCGTGGGGCGGGAGATCCGGGTGGAAGCCGAAGTACGCCGCCCAGGCCGCGTCCACGATCAGCGGTACTTCGAATGCGTGGGCGACGGTGGCGATGGCGGCAATGTCGCCGAAGGTTCCGACGTACGCCGGGTCGCCGATGAACACGGCGCAAGCATCGGGATTCTCGGCGAGCGCGCGGCCGACGTCGGCGGCCTGGACGCCCTGAGGAAGTCCGAACTCGGGATCCACCGGAGGCGAGATCCACACGGGAACGAGCCCGGCCATCACCAGACCGAGGAGCATCGACCGGTGCAGCGTGCGGGAGATGATCACCTTCTGGCCGGGGCGACCGACTGCCATGGCGAGCGCCTGGTTGCCCTGGGTGGAGCCACCCACACCGAACCGGCACCAATCGGCCTTCCAGAGGTCAGCCGCCAGCGCTTCTGCCTCGGCGAGGGCGGCATCGGCGCCACGGATCGGTGCGATGCTCGCCGTACATCGCGAAGTCACCGGCGGTGACGGTGCCCGTGAGATCGGTCCGCTGCTTGTGACCGGGGGTCAGGAAGGGTGTTCGGTCAGCGCGGCTGACCTTCAACCAGGCGGCCAGGAGGGGAGCCCCGGATGCCAGACCAAGAGGGTCCCGGGGGTCAACCTCTGGCCCAGTCATGGCACAGTCTGCCACCGCTCGGCACCGACTGTTTGCACGCCCGAAACAATCCTGACGCCAAACCGCAACCGTCTCGAGAGACGCTGAGTGCTCCGAAAGCGCTAGGAGACCCGCATGTTGTGGAGAGTTCGCACCGCCTTGCCGGACCGCCCTGGGGCACTGGCAGCGCTTGCGACGGCGTGCGGCGAAGCGGATGTGAACATCCTTGCGCTGCACGTCTACCCGGGGGTCGAGTCGGTCACCGACGAACTCGTCCTGCAGACTCCCGAAGACTGGAAGATCGGCGATCTCACGGCTCTGATCGAGAGCGCGGGCTGTGTGGCGGTGAGTTCGATGCCGTGCACCGAGGCGGCGCTCGTTGATCAATCGACCCGCTTCGTGCAGGCTGCTCGGGCGATTCTGGGTCAGCCGGCCAGTTTCCCCGAGGTGGTGGCCGGTCTGTTCGACGCCGAGGCGGATCCCCCGCCCGGTGACGAAACTGTCCACGATGCACTCGAGATGACGGTCGGCGACGTTGCCGTTCAGGTGCACCGAGCCACCCCGTTCACCGCCACCGAACATGCGCGAGCCACGGCGATGGCGGGCCTGGTGTCCGACGTCCTGGGCCGCTCGGCGTCGGCCGCCAAGCACACTGACTCGGCACCCAGTCAGCCCGATCCCGGGTCAGTTATCTGGGGACGCCGACTTGGGGCGGGCGTGATGCCCGACTTCGTGGTTGATGGTGACGCCGTCGCGGCGATGGTGGACGGCGCGGTCGTCGGATCTGCCGTGTTGCTGCTCGAGGCCGTCGAACCCGGCGTACGCGAAGTGCGTCTGCACGTCGACCCCGCCTGGCAGCGTCGCGGCATCGGCACCCGCCTGCTGGTCGACATCGCTCGTCTCGCTAGCGGCCGCTCGGCACAGGAGATCCTGATCACCACCAGTGCCGACAATCAGGCCGTGCTGCCGATGGTGCTGTCGGCAGGTCTGAGGGGCCGGATCCGGATGGCTGCCGACGTCCTGACCGTCCGCGTTCCGGTGCGCGAGCTCAAGCCGCTAGACCGCTAGTTCACGACCGCGCCGCCGACTGGGGCCGCCACCCGTCCCCGGTTAGGATGTGGTTTCACATTGCGGCGAAGGGTGGCCAGTGGTCTCGACAGACTCGACCAACGAACGAGACGGCTCTGCCAGCGAATCGGCCGGATTGAACAACGACGGCGTACCGGAGAAGTTCGCCGCCCTCGGCCTGACGTACGACGATGTGTTGCTGCTGCCGGGAGAGTCCGACCTGGCGCCGACCGACATCGACACCACCACGCGGCTGACTCGTGAGATCTCGATCAAAGTGCCGCTGATCAGCGCCGCCATGGACACCGTCACCGAGTCCCGGATGGCCATCGCGATGGCACGCCAGGGCGGCATCGGCGTACTCCATCGCAACCTCTCGACCGAGGATCAGGCCTACCAGGTCGACCTCGTCAAGCGGACCCAGACCGGCCGGATCACCAACCCGGTCACGATCGGTCGCGATGCGACGCTGGAAGAACTCGACGACTTGTGCGGTCAATACCGCATCTCCGGGCTTCCTGTCGTCGACGCCGACGATCACCTGATCGGCATGATCACCAACCGTGACCTGCGGTTCACGCCGGTCGCCGAGTGGGCCACCACCAAGGTCGACGAAGTGATGACGCCGATGCCGCTGGTCACCGCGCCGGTCAACATCTCCCGCGACGACGCCACCGCGATCCTGCGCAAGCACAAGCGTGAGCGGCTCCCGCTGGTCGACGACCAGGGTCGCCTCGCGGGACTGATCACCGTCAAGGACTTCGTGAAGTCCGAACAGTTCCCTCATGCCTCCAACGACGGCCAGGGTCGGCTGATGGTCGGCGCGGCCATCGGCTACTTCGGGGATGCCTGGGAGCGAGCGACCACGCTGATCGACGCCGGAGTCGACGTACTCGTTGCCGACACGGCCCACGGCCACGTCCGGATGCTCCTGGAGATGGTCGAGCGGCTGAAGAAGGATCCGGCCACCCGCAACGTTCAGGTGATCGGCGGCAACGTCGCTACCCGAGCCGGAGCGCAGGCGTTCATCGATGCCGGCGCGGACGCGGTCAAGGTCGGCACCGGACCGGGCTCCATCTGTACGACGCGCATCGTCACCGGCGTCGGCGTACCCCAGGTCACCGCCGTCTATGAAGCCTCCCTGGCCTGCAAGCCCGCCGGGGTGCCCGTCATTGCCGACGGCGGGATGCGCCATTCCGGTGAGATCGCCAAGGCGATCGTTGCCGGAGCCGACACGGTCATGTTGGGTTCGCTGCTGGCCGGCTGCGAGGAGAGCCCGGGCGAACTGGTCTTCGTCAACGGCAAGCAGTACAAGTCCTACCGCGGCATGGGCTCGCTGGGTGCGCTGTCGTCGCGCGGCAAGAAGTCCTACTCCAAGGACCGCTACTTCCAGGCCGAGGTCACCAGCGACGACAAGTTGGTCCCCGAAGGGCATCGAGGGCCAGGTCGCCTTCCGTGGGCCCTTGGGCGCCGTGGCACACCAACTTGTCGGTGGCCTGACGCAGTCGATGTTCTACGTCGGTGCGCGCGACATCCCGGAGCTTCAGGAGAAGGGCAAGTTCATCCGGATCACGTCCGCCTCGCTCACCGAATCGCACCCACACGGCGTGCAGATGACGGTTGAGGCGCCCAACTACACCGGCCGCTAGAGCGGGCGCCTAGAGAGGACGCCTAAAGAGACACCAGAGAGGACGCAGGTCGCCCCAGCCCCGCCTTGAAGCCAACGGCACCAGGATCGCGACTAGACACCACGTACGGCACCGCCAAGATTGAGTTCGCTGATGGCCGCCACCTGCCAAGTCGTGCCGTCGACGAGACCGCCGACCCGAGCCACGTCGTTGGACAGCCCATGCATGGCGATCGCCAGCAGGGTCGCTTGGCCCGCCTGAGCCCAGAAATAGGTCATCACCACCGAGATGGCCACGATCTTGACCGTGAACGCCGCCAGATAGGCCAATGCGCCACCGATGCCGTACTCCATGAACGCATCGAACTTCACTGGGTAGTGCCACGACGCCCACGCCAGACCCACGATGATCGACGCGACGACTGGACCGTGCGTCCGGAGCAGGACGGGCAGTGCGAAGCCGCGCCAACCGTTCTCTTCCAGAACGGCGCCGGCGTCGAGGAACATCGCCACTGGGAGCAACGCCAGCATCGACCAGGAGAACGTCCACGTCAGGTGGTCGGGCAGCAAGATCGCGTGCAACAGCCCGCTGGCCAGATTGCAGAGGCTGAACACTACTAGAACGATCAGCCACACTCGCAGCCCGCGTCGCCAACCGACCGCGGCGGACCAGGGCCGAAGACGACTCAACACGGCGCCGGCAATCCGGCCACCGTTGCGACGTTTGGACGACAGCCAGACGGCCAGGTCGGGAGCGGCGACCTGGCCCAGGCCAGCCCGACCCCGAGGATCGCGGCTGGATAGGCGATGACAACGCGAGCTGCCGTCAGCAGATCCGAGCCGAACTCGATGCCGGCCCGCTGTAGTCCCTCCTCGATCGCATCCTCGGCGCCGGAGACGATGAACGCCACTCCCAGAACCACCTCGAGGGCGACCGCCAAGAGCCAGAAGTACAGCACCGGTCTTCCGGGGAGGGTGGGGTCAACGCTGTCAGCCGGGCTTCCTCTCACGGAACGAGTCACGTTGACAAGAGTTCCATTGACTCCGTCCTGCCGCCCTCGGGATTCACCCGGGCCCTTCCCTGGGATGGTGGGCGGCAAATACCCGTGAGACGTCACTCCCAGTCACGAGCGAGGAGTTCGTTAACCTGACGCCATGACGGAATTCGAGATCGGCCGGGCCAAGCGCGCCCGTCGCGCGTACGGCTTCGACGACATTGCGATCGTTCCCTCGCGGCGCACGCGCGACCCCGAAGAGGTCAGTGTCGCGTGGCAGATCGACGCCTACCGCTTCGAACTTCCGATCCTGGCCGCACCGATGGACTCGGTGATGTCGCCGGAAACCGCCATCGCCCTTGGTCAGTTCGGCGGGCTGGGCGTACTCAACCTCGAAGGCATCTGGACCAGGTACGACGATCCGGCACCACTGCTCGACGAGGTAGCCGAGTTGCGGGGGATTGAGGCCACGCGGCGGATGCAGGAGATCTACGCAGAGCCGGTGAAGGGCGAACTCATCACCGAGCGGCTGCGCCAGATCCGCGACTCGGGGGTGACCGTCGCGGGATCCCTGTCACCTCAGCGAACCCAGGAGTTCGCCAAGTGCGTCGTCGACGCCGGTGTCGACATGTTCGTGATCCGTGGCACCACCGTCTCGGCCGAGCACGTGTCGTCTAACGCCGAGCCGCTCAACCTCAAGGAGTTCATCTACGAACTCGATGTTCCGGTGATCGTCGGCGGCTGTGCGACGTACCAAGCCGCTCTGCACCTGATGCGCACCGGCGCGGCGGGTGTCCTGGTCGGCTTCGGGGGTGGCGCCGCACACACCACGCGGACCGTCCTCGGCATCGCCGTACCCATGGCCTCGGCCGTTGCCGATGTCGCGGCCGCCAGGCGCGACTACCTCGACGAGTCCGGTGGTCGCTACGCCCACGTGATCGCGGACGGCTCGATCGGCAAATCCGGCGACATCGCCAAGGCGATCGCCTGTGGCGCCGATGCGGTCATGGTCGGATCCCCGTTCGCCCGGGCCGCCGAGGCGCCCGGCAAAGGCTTCCACTGGGGCACCGAGGCACACCACGTGCAGTTGCCGCGCGGGGAGAGGGTCGAGTTCGGCACGATCGGCGGACTCAAGGAGATCCTGTTCGGTCCGTCCTGCATGGCTGACGGCACGATGAACCTGATCGGCGCACTCCGTCGCTCGATGGCCACAACCGGGCTATACGGACCTGAAGGAGTTCCAGCGTGTCGAGGTCGTCGTCGAATAGGCAGCTGATTCGACTGAATCCGCACTTACGGGCGGTTTTCGTAGTCCTTCGGATCAGGTCCGGATAGTCCGAATGGGCCATCTCAGGGTCCTTTCGGTCCGTACTGCCCAAAAGGTGCGTAAGAGCTGGGCCGCTTCGGACGTTTCCCAAGCATGAAGACCCTCGTTGCGCGAGCATCTCTCGCCGCCATTGTCACCGGCCTCATCACCAGCGCCTTCGTGGCGCCTGCCCACGCAGAACCCAACCTCGATCGGATCGTCTCGGCCAATCCCGAGAACTTCACCCCCAACGTCAATCAGGGTGCAGGTCAACTCCATGGTCCAGATCGGCAACCGGATCATCGTGGGTGGCAAGTTCACCACCGTCACTGCCGCCGCCTCGGCCGGCGGCGCCACCGTGACGCGCAACGGCATCTTCGCCTACAACGCCACCACCGGAGTGATCGATCCCACCTTCGTACCCAACGTGGGCACCAAGGAGGTCACCGAGGTAGTTGACGCGGGCGACGGCACGGTCTTCATCGGTGGCCTCTTCGCGAACGTGAACGGCGCCGCCAAGACCGGCAACGTAGCTCGGATCAACGCCACCACCGGCGCCGTCGTCACGACCTTCAAGTCGCCGAAGTTCAACGCCGGAATCGCCGACATGCAGTTGATCAACAACAAGTTGTACGTCGGCGGTTCGCTTCACCACCGTCGCGGGTCTGCCCCGCACCCTCCTGGCCGCGCTGAACCCGACCACCGGCGCCGACACGGGCACCCTCGGCCTGACGTTCTCCGACACCTGGAACGGCGGCTCGCTCGGCCTCAAGCACTTCGACATCTCCGATGACGGCAAGAGCCTGGTCGCGATCGGCAACTGGCGCAACGTCAACGGCCAGAGCCGCCCGCAGATCGTCAAGGCCGACCTCAGCGGCGCCAACGCGACGCTCAGCGATTGGGCGACCCAGCGGTTCACGACGGACTGCGCCATCGGTCTTCGACACCTACCTCCGTGACATCGACATCGCCCCCAACGGGCAGTACTTCGTCGTCGCAGCCACCGGCGCCTACGCCGGTGGCGTCTACTCCGGCACCCTGTGTGACTCGTTCTCCCGCTGGGAGCTCAACGCTGCCGGTGCCGGACAGAACCCGACCTGGGTCGACTACAGCGGTGGCGACACCGTGACCCAGATCAAGGTCACCGGCGAGGTGATCTACGTCGGCGGGCACTTCCGCTGGGTCAACAACCCGTACGCCGTCCGACGCCGTCGGCCCGGGCGCCGTCGAGCGCACCGGTCTGGCTGCTGTCGACCCGCGCAACGGTCTTCCGCACCACCTGGAACCCCACCCGTGACCGCGGCGTCGGCGTCTGGGACTTCATGACCACCAAGCGCCGGCCTCTGGGTCGGTCACGACACCAACCGCACCGGCAATGAAGCCCGCAAGCGGATCGCACTCTTCCCGATCGCGGGTGGCAAGGCGCTTCCCGCCGAGAACACCGGCTCCCTGCCCGAACGACGTCTACCTGGTCGGCCAGCCGGCCGGCGTGACCAGCGGTCACTGGGTTGCTCGCGTCAACGCCGCCGGCCCTGCGCTGCTCGCCAACGACAACGGTCCCGACTGGGCGGCCGACACCGACTGCCTCCCCCTCGACCAACCACGAGTCGAACACCAACGCCGCCGGCTGGGGCGACCTGCCCATCACCCGCGGCGCGAACCTGCCGGCCTCCACACCGACCGGGATCTTCTCGACCGAGCGTTGGTCGCCCAGCGACAGCCCGAAGATGCAGTGGAACTTCGCTGCGCCCGCCGGGCACAACCTCACGGTCCGTCTGTACTTCTCCAACGGGTACGGCGGCACCGAGCAGGTCGGCCAGCGGGTGTTCGACGTCAACGTCGACGACTCGTTGGTCCTCGACAACTACGACATCGTCGCTGACGCAGGCGACCAGGTCGGCACGATGAAGGAGTTCACCATCACCAGTGACGGCAACGTCGACATCGACTTCGCCCACGCCGGCGCTGACAACCCGCTGATCAACGGCATCGAGATCATCGACAACGACGTCGCCGCTCCGGGTGTCGGCGCCAACGACACGGTCATCGACCGCGACTTCAACGGCACGCACGTTGCCAGCTCGCAGTCGGCTGCCAACGGCGGTCAGACCTGGAGCAACGCTCGTGGCGCCTTCATGATCGACGGCACGCTCTACACCGGCTGGGCCGACGGCACCTTCAAGGCTCGCACCTACAACGGCACCACCTTCGGTGCGGCGACCAACGTCAACCTCAACGGTCTGACGGACTTCGCCAACGAACTCTCCAACATCAACGGGGATGTTCTACGACAAGTCCACCGCCCGCCTGTACTACTCACAGTCCGGTCAGTCGAAGCTCTACTACCGCTACTTCCTGCCGGAGAGCCAGACCGTTGGCGCGGTTCGCTTCGACGGCCCGGATAGCGGCAGCGGAATCAACTTCGCCAAGGCAGCGGGCATGTTCATCGAGAACGGCCACCTGTACGTCGGTGACTCCACGACGGGAGACCTGCTCAAGGTCGATTGGGCCGGCGGCCAGCTGAGCGGTTCCGCCAGCGTGGTCAGCGGACCCGGCACGGACGGCAACGACTGGCGGGCGCGGGGAACCTTCATCCTCGCCCAGTAGCGGGCAGGTACTACACGTTGCTCACAACGGGACGTCAGCCGATCTGGTTGGCGTCCCGTTCTGGCTAGGTATGTCGCGCGGCGGGTGGGCATCATCTCTCACGTATACGCTGCGACATGTGCCAGGCCTACTTGTGCTCATCACCGGCACCGGACGCAGTGGCACCAGCACCATGTCCGGAACCTTCCACCACTTGGGGCTCTTCGTCCCGGGCCCTCACCTGGGCGCCAACAAATCAAATCCCAAGGGCTTCTTCGAATCCTCGTGGTCGGTGAAGTTCCACAATCGCCTCACCCAACGCGCTGGCGTCGCCATCTCCGATAGTCGCCCGAATGCCCCCGAACTCATCCAGAGCGTGGTCACGCCTCGCGAACTCCAGCGACTCGAGAAGTTCTTGCTCAAGCACGCTGCGGTGAGCGACCAGATCGTCGTCAAGGATCCGCGATCGGTGTGGACACAGGGCCTGTGGCGAGACGCAGCGGCGAACGCCGGTCTCGACATCCGCTTCATCACCATGCTGCGACACCCGGCCGAAGTCCTCGGGAGCAGAACGACGTACTACTCGCAGGCGACCGACGACGAACCCAAGGCCAGGTATCACGCGATCTTGAATCTCGCGCGTTGGATCAACACATCGCTGATCAGCGAGCGGGAGACGCGGGGGCAGCGCAGGGCATTCGTGCGATACACCGATCTACTCGAGGACTGGCGGTCCGTGGCCGCGACGCTGAGGGACGATCTGGGCTTATCTCTCAACACGGTTCTCGGACCCGAGCACCACGAGGTCGATGACTTCATCGAACCTGGTCTCCGACGGCACGCGATGACGTGGGAGGAGTTGGACATGCCACGCGACCTTCAAGAGGTAGCGGAGGGAGTGTGGGAGCAGGTCAATCGTCTGGCGGATTCTCATGGTGACAACGCTGCCGCGAGTCTGGCTCTGGACGAACTGTCAGTCAGCTATGCGCGTGTTCTGAGGGACGCTGAAGCGCTGAACCACGATGCCCGATCCGAGGCGATTGCTGCTGCGCGTCGCCAAGAAGAGGCGCGCCAGCAGGAGGACATGATTGCCCTGGGTGGCGTTGATCTGATCAAGGTGCTTGGCACCAGGGCGAACCGCAAACTGTTCCGACGCGGCAACTCTTCGTGAACTGCCGCCGGGAGGCGCCCCGTTTGCCATCTCGCTCGATTTTACCTAGTCCGATCTAGTCATCTCTTTGAATTAAGGCGCCGTTATCCCTCGCGGTGGCCCAGAAGTCGTGATAATGCTGGTTGTTGGTGGCGAACACGGTGGTTCGTCGTCACAGCGCTCATTTCTGACTGAACCGAGATCTAAAGGACATCCACTTGAAGACCTTCGTGACGCGAGCCGTTTGTGCCGCCGTCCTGACCACGAGCATCGCTGGTGCCTACAGCACCACTGCGCATGCTGAACCCAACCTTGACCGCATCGTGTCGGCCAACCCAGAGAACTTCACGCCGAATGTGAACGAGGGCCAAGTCAACGGGCTCGTCCAGATCGGCTCCCGCATCATCGCGGTCGGCAGTTTCACCACCGTGACCCCCACCACCGGTGCCACGGTGACCCGCCGCGGGATCTTCGCCTACAACGCGACCACCGGCGTGATCGATACTGCCTTCGTTCCAAACGTGGGGACCTCGGAAGTCTCCGACATCGTGGACGCGGGCGACGGGACCGTTTTCATCGGGGGACGCTTCGCCAATGTGAACGGCGCAGCCAACACCACGCGCGTGGCGCGGATCAACGCGACCACGGGAGCGGTCGTCCCGACCTTCAGGTCGCCTGCCCCCAACGCGGCTATCACGGACATGCAGTTGATCAACAACAAGCTCTACATCGGCGGAAGCTTCACCGCTGTCAACGGTCAACCGCGTAGCCTCCTGGCCGCGCTGGATCCGGTGACCGGCGCCGACACAGGCACCCTGGCGCGGACCTTCGCCAACACGTGGAACGGTGGATCCATCACCATCAAGCACTTCGACATCTCTGACAACGGGCAGACCTTGGTGGCGATTGGAAACTTCCGCAACGTCGACGGCCAGAGCCGCCCCCAGATCGTCAAGATCAACCTGACCGGCCCCAACAATGCTTCGTCGCTGAGTCCCTGGGCGACCACGGGCTACGCGAAGGGCTGCAGTCTGAACTTCGACACCTACATGCGCGATGTCGACATCGCTCCCAACGGGCAGTACTTCGTTGTCGGAACCACCGGCGCCTACTCCGGTGGCGTCAACAACAACACCCTGTGCGACACCTGGGCCCGCTTCGAGCTCGCGCCCACCACCGCCAATCAGAATCCGACCTGGATCGACTACACCGGTGGCGACACCGTGACCCAGGTCCGCGTGACCGGCAACGTGATCTACATCGGCGGCCACATGCGTTGGGCCAACAACCCGTTCCGCGGTGACGCGGCGGGTGGCGGCGCCGTTCCTCGCCCGGGTCTGGTGGCGGTCGATCCCGCGCAATGGTCTCCCGATGAGCTGGAACCCGACTCGCGACCGCGGCGTTGGCGTGTGGGAGTTCATGACCACGGCTGCTGGACTCTGGGTCGGTCACGACACCAACCGCACGGGCGGCGAACCTCGCAAGCGGCTCGCGTTGTTCCCGGTGCTGGGTGGCAAGCTGCTTCCGGCCGAGAACACCGGCACCCTGCCGGCACACGTGTTCTCCGTCGGTCGCGCCTCCGGCGCCGTGGACCAGGTCATCGACCGCAACTTCAACGGCACGACCGTTGCGAGCCAGGTGACCGCGTCCAGTGGTGGCCAGACTTGGGGCAACGCTCGCGGTGCCACGATGATCGACGGCGTTCTCTACACCGGTTGGTCGGACGGAACGCTGAAGGCGCGGACCTACAACGGGTCAACGTTCGGTGCCGCGACGAACGTGAATCTCTACGGCCTGACGACCGCGCAGACTGCCATCAACAACTGGACGGGCATGTTCTACGACAAGTCCACCGCTCGCCTGTACTACACCGTGGCCGGCGGCACCCGGATGTTCTACCGCTACTTCCTTCCGGAGAGCCGGGTCCTCGGAGCCGTTCGTTTCGATGGGCCGGCCAGCGGCAATGGCATCAACTTCGCCAATGCATCGGGCATGTTCATCGACGCGGGTCGCCTGTTCGTGGGCGACTCGACCACCGGTCAGCTTCGGCGAGTGGCTTGGTCGGGTGGCGCCATGAGCGGAACCGCCAGCGTCATCAGCGGACCGGCCGTGGACGGCAATGACTGGCGGGCGCGGGGTACCTTCATCCTGGCCCCGTAGTTCACCCAGCAGTAGATCCACAGGCGGGACGTCATCCGGTCTGGTCGCAATAGCGATCGATCCGGATGACGTCCCGCCGCCTATTTGCCCGTGATTGACTACAGGCATGAGTTCGTCCAGCGCACTGAGCCCTCGGGCGCGAACCGATGCCTTGGCCACCCTGGCCGCCACTGCTGGTGATGATCGGGCCGAACTCGACGTGCTGGTGGTCGGTGGCGGCATCGTCGGGGTCGGCACCGCGCTCGATGCTGTCTCACGCGGACTCTCCACCGGGCTGATCGAGCAGCGGGATCTCGCATCGGGAACGAGTTCTCGCAGCAGCAAGTTGGTGCACGGCGGATTGCGGTACCTCGAGATGTTCGACTTCGCCCTCGTGCGCGAGGCCCTCGAGGAGCGTGGACTGCACCTCACGCGGCTGTCTCCGCACCTCGTGAAGCCGGTCCCGTTCCTGTACCCCTTGCTCAGGTCGGTCGAGCGGCCGTACGTCGGCGCCGGGCTCGTCCTGTACGACGCCTTGGCGATGCTCGGCAAGTACGACGTCGGCGTGCCCAAGCACAAGCACCTGTTCCGCAAGCAGGTGGCGAGGATCGCGCCCGATCTCAACACGGATCGACTGGCCGGAGCGATCCGCTACTACGACGCCCAGGTCGATGACGCACGCTGGGTGAGCACCGTGGCGCGCACGGCCGCGTCGTACGGCGCCCAGATCGCGACCCGCACGCGCGTCACGGGTTTCATCCGCGAGGCAGACCGTGTGGTCGGCGTACGCGCCATCGACCTCGAGACCGATCGCGAGTTCGAGGTGCGCGCGAAGGCGGTGGTGAACGCTGCCGGAGTGTGGACCGACGAGATCCAGGCGATGGTGGGCGGCCGCGGTTCGATGAACGTGCAGGCCTCCAAGGGCGTGCACCTCGTCGTTCCCCGCGACCGGATCAGATCCGAGGCGGGGTTCATCACCAAGACCGAGAAGTCGGTCCTCTTCGTCATCCCATGGGGACGGCACTGGCTGATCGGCACCACGGACACCCCGTGGGATCTCGACAAGGCCCATCCGGCGGCATCGAAGGCCGACATCGACTACATCCTGGGCCACGTGAACACGCTGTTGAAGGATCCACTCGACCACGACGACGTCGAGGGTGTGTACGCCGGGCTGCGGCCGTTGCTGGTCGGCGAATCCGAGTCCACGAGCAAGATCTCCCGTGAGCACACGGTCGTCACACCCGTGCCCGGGCTGGTCATGATCGCCGGCGGCAAACTCACGACGTACCGGATCATGGCGCGCGACGCCGTCGACGCGGCGGTGCCGTCCATCGGCGGTCAGGTGCGGGACTCGATCACGGACCGGGTGCCCTTGGTCGGCGCGAACGGGTTTCGAAACCCGCACCAATCAGCGCGTCTCCCTGGCGCGCAAGGCGGGCCTGCATGTGTCGCGGATCGACCATCTGCTGGGCCGGTACGGCGGTTTGATCGACGAGATCCTGGACCTGATCGCCGAGCGTCCCGAACTCGGTCTTCCCCTGGTCGGTGCGGATGACTACCTGGCTGCCGAGGTGGTGTACGCCGTGACGCACGAGGGCGCGAGGCATCTTGATGACGTGCTGGCCCGTCGGACCCGAATCTCCATCGAGACCTTCGACCGGGGGATCGAGGCTGCCGAACCGACCGCCGCCCTGATGGCCGAGGAACTCGGTTGGGACGTGGCCGCCAAGGCCAACGAGGTCGATCACTACCTGCGCCGGGTGGTCGCCGAGCGGCGTAGCCAGCAGATGCTCACGGACTCTGAAGCCGATGAGGCTCGGGTCGAGGCACCGGAGATCGTGACATGAGCGAGCCGCAGTTTGACGACGCGCTGGCCGCATCGGGGCCACCGCCCCCGGCGGTGATCTTCCTGCCCGGATTCGGTCAGATGCCGACCGATTGGCAGGACCAGGTCACGGCCTTGCCCTCGGGCTGGCGCGGTTTCGTGCCCTGGCTGGCCGGGATGAAGCCGACGGACAAGTCAGGCTTCGAACTCAACCGAGCGGTCGGCGGCGTCGTCACCCTCATGGAGACCCAGGGCGTCAAGCGCGCCCACGTCTGCGGACTGTCGATCGGTTCCGTCGTCGCGCTCCGACTCGCGGCTGACTACCCCGATCTCGTGGATCGCTTGGTGCTGGCCAGCGGTCAGGTCACTCCCGCGGCGTTCGCTGATGAAACTGCAACTCGCGATCATGCGGCGTACCCCGGAGGCGAAGTTCCTGGCCCAGGGGATGACCAAGGACAAGGCCATCGCGGCGTTCGAGTCCATTGCGGCGCTGGATCTGCGCGCGGATCTCGGCAAGGTGAAGGCGCCGACCCTGGTGTTGACCGGCTCACGTGACCAGGCCAACGGAGCCGTTGCCAAGGCACTGAGCCAAGGGATACGCGGAGCACGGATGGAGACCCTCAACGGCGGGCATGCCCTCAACACCTCAGCCCCCGACGAGTTCAACCGCGCCGTCTTCTCCTTCCTCCAAGCCACCTGACCACCCCCCATTTCGGTGAGCCGTCGCTTAAGCAGCCAAACACGCCGTGCCCCAGGATGGAATCGACGCGTCACCGCTCCAATAGACTCACCCCTTCGCCGTACGACGTGGAAAGAGAGCGCTAGTGACCGCCGATCAGGCCGAGTTGGAACCAACGATGGGCGAGCACGACCTGGTGCTCGTCGTCGACTTCGGTGCTCAATATGCCCAACTGATCGCGCGCCGGGTGCGCGAGGCGCGGGTCTACTCCGAGATCGTGCCGCACACCATGTCGGTGGCCGAGATGGCGGCGAGGAAGCCGGCGGCGATCATCCTCTCCGGCGGCCCGTCCTCGGTCTACGAACCGGGCGCCCCCACCATCGAAGACGCGGTCTTCTCCGCCGGGATCCCGGTGTTCGGCATGTGTTACGGATTCCAGTTGATGGCCAAGGGTCTGGGCGGCGAGGTCGCTGCGACAGGTTCGCGGGAATACGGCCGCACCCCCGTCGACGTCGTCGAGTCCGGCACCCTCCTCGCCGACCTACCCACCCCGCACAACGTCTGGATGTCGCATGGCGACTCCGTGGTGGCCGCGCCGGACGGGTTCGACGTACTTGCCAAGACCGTCGGTACGCCGGTTGCCGCGTTCGAGAACCTCTCCGCTCGCCTCGCCGGGGTGCAGTGGCATCCCGAGGTCCTGCACACCGAGCATGGCCAGCGCGTGCTCAACCACTTCCTTCACGACATCGCGGGTTGTCGGCAGACCTGGACGATGGCCAACATCGCCGAGGAACAGATCGAACGGGTTCGGGCGCAGATCGGCCCGACCGGACGGGCGATCTGCGGGCTATCGGGTGGCGTCGACTCCGCAGTCGCGGCGGCCATTGTGCAGAAGGCGATCGGCGACCGACTGACCTGTGTCTTCGTGGATCACGGACTCCTCCGCAAGGGCGAGGCGGAACAGGTCGAGCGCGACTTCGTGGCCGCGACCGGTGTCTCACTTCACGTCGAGAATGTGCAGGATCGTTTCCTCGACTGCGCTGGCCGGGGTCAGCGAACCAGAGCAGAAGCGCAAGATCATCGGGCGCGAATTCATCCGGGTGTTCGAGGCTGCGGAAGAAGCCGTTCTCGGCGAGTTGGCCGAATCGGGAGAAAAGGTCGGCTTTCTGGTGCAGGGAACCCTCTACCCCGACGTCGTCGAGTCGGGTGGGGGAGCGGGCACCTCCAACATCAAGTCGCACCACAACGTCGGCGGCCTGCCCGACGACCTCGAGTTCGAGCTGGTCGAACCGCTTCGGACCCTGTTCAAGGACGAGGTCCGACTCGTCGGGGAGCAATTGGGCCTACCGAGCGAGATCGTCTGGCGTCAGCCGTTCCCCGGTCCCGGACTGGGCATCCGCATCATCGGCGAGGTCACTCGCGACCGACTCGACACCCTTCGCGAGGCCGATGCCATCGCGCGTGAGGAACTCACCAGGGCAGGCCTCGATCGTGACATCTGGCAGATGCCCGTCGTACTGCTCGCAGACGTGCGCTCGGTCGGGGTGCAAGGGGATGGCCGCACTTACGGCCACCCGGTTGTCATCCGGCCAGTCACGTCGGAGGACGCCATGACAGCCGACTGGGCCCGCCTGCCGTACGACGTACTCGAACGCATCTCTACCCGCATCACCAACGAGGTGGCCGAGGTCAACCGGGTCACGCTGGACGTGACCTCTAAACCGCCGGGACGATTGAGTGGGAGTAGTGGGGTGACTCGTTCGCGGCTGACAACCACCCGTCGACTGGTGGGTGCGCTGCTGACTATCGGCTTTGTCACTTCTGGTTTGACGGCGTGTCAGCAGGAGGACGAGTCGACCCTGATCGCGCTGATCCTGGCCAGCAACGAGGCCGACCGGTGGCTGAACGCGGACGAACCGACGTTTCGGAAACAGGTCAATCGCACGTGCAAGGGTTGTGAGTACGTCACCTACAACGCGGACGGCGACTTCGAGACCCAGGCCGAACAGTTCCAACAGGCGCTCGACGACGGCGCCGACGCGATCGTGCTCAATGCCGTTGACTCCGAGCAGGCCGAGGCACTGGTCGAGGCCGCCGGCTCAGTCCCCGTGATCGCCTACGACCGGTTTGTCCCGGGAGCCGACTACTACGTGTCGTACGACGCCACCGTCACCGGTCAACTCCAGGCGAATGCGACCGTGGCCGCGCTCGAGGGCAAGGGTGCGATCCTGGTCGTCAACGGTGCCCAGACGGATGCGAATGGGGTCGCGATCAAACAAGCCCGCGATGAGGTCTTCTCGGCGACCAGGCTCCGGATCCTGGCCGAGTTGGATCCGCTCACCTGGTCCGGCGAGGAAGCCGGGGCCTGGGTGACCCAGCAGTTGAAGCACCACCCCATCAAGCAGATCGACGCCATCGTCGCCGCGAACGACGGCCAGGCCGAGGGCATCGTGACCGCCTTGACCGCGGAAGGCGTAAAGCCACGGCAGTTGCCCTTCATCACCGGGCAGGATGCCGAACTGACCGCTTTGCGACGGATCGTTCGCGGTGAGCAGGCGATGACGGTCTACAAGCCGATCACCGCCCAGGCCCAGAAGGCCGCCGACATCGCCGTCACACTCGTCACCGGTGGCACGGTGACGGGTACGACGGACTACGAGGGTGTTGCTTCATTCATCTTCGATCCGCGGGCGGTCACCGTCGAGAACCTGACGAACACCGTGGTCAGGGACGGGTTGTATACGACTGCTGAGATCTGCGACGAGGAGACCTCGGCTCGTTGCGTGAAGCTGGGGATTCACTAGCTCTCTGAACAGACGCGATATGAGTTCGCTCACAGCGGGCGAAACCGGACCGTCGGGATTCGAGTTGTGGGGGCCTCCACTGTCGACGCTTGACCTCTCATGGCTCTCGACATTCGCACCTCCTGCCCCCTTGCCGGCCGCGTCCTACTCCGGCGCGCGACTGGCTGCTGCGCTGACGGCGCTGGCCCTGGGTGGCTTCGCGATCGGCACCAGTGAGTTCGTGACCATGGGTCTGCTCCCACAGATCGCAGACGGCATCGATGAGTCCATCCCGGCGACGGGGCACATCATCTCGGCGTACGCCCTCGGCGTCGTCATCGGCGCTCCGTTGATCGCCGCAGCCTCGGCGAAACTGCCACGGCGAGGTCTGCTCATTGCCTTGATGGGCGCCTACGCCGCTCGGCAATGCGCTGAGCGCCGTGGCCACGGACTACTCCATCGCTGCTGATCTGGAGGTTCGTCGCTGGGCTGCCACACGGGGCCTACTTCGGAGTCTCGGCGCTGGTCGCCGCGGCCATGGTGCCGCCGAGCGCAAGGGCCGAGCCGTCGCCTCGGTCATGCTGGGCCTCGTCGGTGGCGCAGGTCTTCGGCGTGCCCAGCGTCACCTGGATGGGTCAGCATCTCGGCTGGCGCAGTGCCTACCTCACGGCGGCGATCCTGTCGGTCGTCTGCTTGGTCGCGGTGTTGCTGTTCGTCCCGCGCGTCCACGCCGCCGAAGGGGCGAGCATGCGTCAGGAACTCTCCGCGCTGAGTCGTCCGCAGGTGATCTTGACCCTGCTCGTCGGCACGATCGGGTTCGGCGGGATCTTCGCCGTCAACAGCTATATCGCCCCGACTCGTCACCGAAGTCACCGGACAGCCCGAGAGTTTCGTCCCATGGGCGTTGTTGGCGCTCGGGATCGGCAGCGTGTTGGCGTATCTTCGCGGGTGGCCGGCTGGCGGACTGGAACATCACTCGGACGCTCGTTCTCGGGATGACCGCGATGACGGCGATCTTGACGGTCTTCGGCCTGGCCGCGCGAAACCCCTGGTCGCTCATCGTGGCGTGCTTCGCCTTGGCACTTTACGGCATCGGTGATGGTGGTGGCGCTCCAGATGCGGCTCATGCACGAGGCCAAAGAGTCGGAGATGCTAGGGGCTGCGCTCAACCACTCCGCCCTCAATGTCGCGAACGCGCTCGGTGCCTGGCTCGGTGGGCTCGTGATCGCCGCCGGCTTCGGGTACGCCGCGCCCGCCCTGGTTGGCGCTGTCTTGGGTCTGATGGGTCTCGCGATCCTCGGCTTGGCTCTGACCCTGGCCAGGCGACACCCACTCGTAACGTCATACGTTTCGGTGGCTATTGCGCTCGAGCCGTATGACGCCCGCCGATGACGTCATCCGTTTCGATGGCAATTGCCTCGCGGCTGGATGACGTTAGGCGCGTTGGTCGTCTGCGTACAGGCCCGCGATCTCCTTGGCGTACGCCGAGTACAGATGCCGCCGCCGCAACTTCAACGTCGCCGTGAGTTCGCCGGTCTGCGGAGACCAGGCACGCGGCAGAACGGCGTAGTTCTTGACCTGCTCGGGGCGCGACAGCTCGGCGTTCGCTGCGGCGACAGCCTCGGCCACCACAGCGTCCAGGTCCTCGTCAACGACCGTCTCGGAGTTCAGGGTCAGCAGCGCGACGAGGTAGGGCTGGGCATCGCCGAACACCAGCGCGTGGTCGATGACGGGGTGGCGCTTCAGCAGGCTCTCGACGTTGGAGGGAGCGATGTTCTTGCCCGCCGAGGTGATGATCAGTTCCTTCTTGCGATCGGTCACGAAGACGAATCCGTCCTCGTCGATCCGCCCGATATCCCCGGTGCGCAGCCACCCGTCGTCGTCGAACAGAGCGCTGGTTGCTGCGTCCTGGCGGAAGTAGCCGGCGCTCACGGCCGGTCCTTTGACCAGGAGTTCGCTGTCGTCGGCGACGCGGACCTCGTTGCCTTCAGGCGGTCGCCCCACTGAGCCCAACCGGAAGTTTCCGGTGCCGGAGGAGGAGATCGACGCGGTCGTCTCGGTCATGCCGTAGATGTCGAACACGGCCACGCCGAGGCTCGCCATGAACAGCGTGACGTCGAGTGGCATGGGCGCTCCCCCGACCCCGGCCCATAGGACACGGTCGAGCCCGACGGTGGCCCGCAACTCGCGGAGCTCGGCCTCGGCTGCGGCGTATGCCTCCTTGATCTCCGGTGTCAGGGAGCGACCGAACTGCTGCGCTTCGACGTACGCAAACCCGGCCGCTCATCGCCTGCTCGATCTCGGCTTGCCGAGCCTCGGGCTCCTCGGCGATCCTGGCCCGGATCGTGGCCACCAACTTCTCCCACACCCGCGGCACCCCGAAGAACATCATCGGTCGCACCTCGCGCAGGGCCGACTCGACCTCGGAGCTCCCTGCCACCTGGTGGACGTGACCGCCGCTGGTCAGGGGGATGTACATCCCCAGCACGCGTTCGCTGATGTGGGCGTAGGGCAGATATGAGACCGAGTCGGGTCCGGCGTCGATCTCCGCTTCGCCGATCCCGACGGCCGCGAACCACATGTTCGTGTGGCTGATCAGCACTCCCTTGGGATCGCCGGTGCTGCCCGAGGTATAGAGGATCGTGACCGGATCACTCGGCTTGATGCGCGTCGATCCGGGCTTGGCATCGCTCGGGGTGGGCGGCGCGGAACGTGCGGCCAGTGGCCAGGAGTTCGGACCAACCCAAGAAGCGATCGCCCTCGGGCCGGGCGTCCGGATCGAGCACCACGACGCGGCGGATGCCGGGGGCCATTGCCAGCGCGTCACCCCAGCGAATCAACTCATCCGTGCCCTCGACCACCAAAACCGTCGGCTCGGCATGAGCAGCAATGAAGCCGATCTGCCGGGGGGAGAAGGTCGAGTAGATCGACATCGGGACCGCGCCGGCGTGCACAGCGGCGAAATCCGCAATGACGTGCTCGGTCCGATTGGTGGCCATGATCGCTACCCGATCGCCAGGCTCAACGCCGATGGAGATCAGTGCGGCAGCGAGATCCAAGACATCGGCGCGCAATTGGTTCCAGGAGGTGGTCCGCCATCCCGTCGAAACCCCCACCTTGTCGGAGTACGCAGGGGCGTCTCCGAGCTCGGCCACGGTAGCGGCCAAAGCGGCCGGGAGGGTGTGGCCCCTCAAGAAAGCCACTCCTTGACCTGTGCGATCACCGCCGCGGGGTCACCCCCGGCCTCGCGCGGCACGGGAGTGACCTGGAGGTTCGTCACGCCGGCCTCCGCAAAGGCGGCAATTCGTTCTCGCACGTACGACGCCGGGCCGACGAGGTTGCCGGCCTCCAGCCATTCGAGCGGAACGCGAGCCGCCGCCTCACGATGCTTGCCGTCGAGGAAGAGATCCTGGATCTCCCGTGCGGCATCCTCATACCCATAGGCAACGGCCAGGTTGTTGTAGAAGTTCTTCCCGCGAGCACCCATCCCGCCGACATACAGGGCGTACGTCGGCCGCATCAGGTCGAGAGCGGACTTCACGTCCTCTCCGATCGCCACCATGCCGCCGGCCGCGATCTCCAACGGCGCCATCCCCTCGGGTCGTTTCCCAGCGGCTCGGGCCAGCGAGTCGCCCCAAACCGATGCAGCCTTCTCCGGGTGGAACAGGAACGGCAGCCAGCCATCGGCGTACTCCGCCGCGGACTCGACACTCTTCGGGCTCAGCGCGGCCACGAAGATCGGTATCGAGGGCCGCTCGGGCTTGGTGAGCAATTTCAGCGGCTTCCCGAGGCCGAGTCCTTGATCGGGTGGCAGGGGAAGCTTGTAGATGCCGTCGCTGGTGAGCGTTTCGCGGCGCAGCCCGCGCCGGATCAGGTCGACGATCTCGCGGGTTCGGCCGACGGGCCGATCGAACGGCACCCCGTGGAAGCCCTCGATCACCTGCGGCCCAGAGGCACCGAGTCCGAGGACTGCGCGGCCACCCGAGACGTTGTCGAGACCGGCGGCCGTCTGAAGGAGGGCGCCGGGAGTGCGGGAGAAGATGTTGAGGATGCCGGCAGCGATCTCGACCGTCTCGGTCTTGGCGGCGAGGTACCCCATCAGCGTCGGGGCATCGAAGCCATACGGCTCGGCCACCCAGATGGTGTCGAGCCCGGCCTTCTCCAGCAGGGCGACCTCGTCGGCAGCGGCGCGTGGGTTGCCGGCGTACGCCAGCGGCATCGATAGCTTCATGTGGCCAGTTTTGCAGGGAAGGCGTCAGGACGTGGGGTCGTCCGGCCACGGCCCACATTTGGCCCAGCGCCTTTCCGAGCGGCTCGGCCAACTGGCGGCTGTAGGACACGGTGATGTGTTGCAGATCCCGCAACGGGATGGTCGATCCGATCACCGGCGGGCAGACGTTCTCCAGGCAGAACCAGGGTGTCGAGTCGATCACCGGCACCGCGGCCTTCTGCGCGGAAGCGACCGAGACGTCAGCCATGGCAGCGGATCGGGTGTCTCGCTTGAGGATGCAGTCGCCGAGATCGTTCCGACGCTTTCCGAGGCACTCACCGGTGTCTTCGAGGGAGCGGGGGACGTCGCGGATCAGGACGGTCTTCGGCGTCAGCGGGGCAAGCTTGGCGAACAGGTCGGCGTACCCCTTCGTCATCTCCGCGGCGACTTCCTTGGGGTCGATGGTGCGCTCACCATCGACGTAGACGCCGTTCATCGCCGGGGCGGTGGACACGACCACGAGGTCGGGTTTGAGCTTGTCGATCGCCCTGAGCGACCAGTCATGGAAGGCCTCGCAGTCGACGTCCTCGCGCCCGCCCGGGATGAGTGCGGTCTTTACGCGCGCGGCGGTGCATTGCGGGCGGACCAGATAGTACGTCGTCCAGCCGGCCTTTCGCCGATGACGTCGAAGGCGGGGATCCAGGCCCGCGCGTGGGAGTCGCCCAGCACCACCAGCACGTTGTCGGAGTCGACGGCTCCATGAGGGCACAGGGACCGAACGTCCTCGAGGTAGTCGCAGGCTCCGACGTCGGCGACGTCATCGCGGAGCTTGAGCAGGTCAGGGGTGAGGTTGCTCGGGATCGGGCGGCCTTCTTGTGCCGCAGTCACCGACGCATCAACCAGGTCGAGTGCTGGATCTGTTTCGCGCGGTGCGCTGGTCGGTGTGCCAGGCGGTGGCGTGAGGTCCTCGGCTGGAATCCGCATAGTCGGCCAGCGTCACCGCTGGATTCTTGCCGTGCTCGCCGGCCTGCCACGAGGCGAGCGACCCGACGCCGACGCAGGCGGTCGCGACGAGGGCAACGACAACCGGGTAGAGCGCCAGCGAACGGCCAGGGCTTCGCGGCCGGCGATCACGGAATGGCGATTCGATCCACCAGAAGGTTGCGGCCGAAAGTCCGAAGATCGCGACCAGGGCCAGGGCGGTTTCCGCTGGTAGGAGCGCGCGGCCGAGGGCTTCGGTGGCCAGGATCAGCACGGGCCAGTGCCAGAGGTACAGCGAGTAGGACCAGTCGCCGATGGTGCGCATCGGAGCCCAACCGAGCATCCGAGAGACCAGGGGACGCGAACCGTCCGGGTGGGCGCCGGCCAGCAGCACCAGTGCGGAGCCCAGGACCGGAAGCAGCGCAGCCGAGCCCGGGAACGGAGTCTCGACGCCGAACTCGATGCATGAGACGGCGATCATGCTCAGCCCGGTCGCGGCGATCAGGCTGCGCAGGTGGCTGCCCATCATCGACGCGATGGCGGGAGCGATCAGGGCCAGGATCGCGCCAACGCCGAGTTCCCAGGCTCGGGCGGCTGTCGAGAAGTACGCCGTGATCGGCGACGTGTGGGTCAGGATCGCGGCGTACCCGAAGGAGACGAGCGTCATCACCGTCAGAGCGGTCAGCAGCGGGACCCGAGGAAGACGACCCAATGAACTTCCTTCGGGCGCCTTGTTGGCCCCGCGACGACGGGCGGTCCAGGCAAGGCAACCCAGCAGAAGCAGCGGCCAGACGACATAGAACTGCTCCTCCACCGACAGCGACCAGTAGTGCTGCATCGGGGACGGGCTCTGGTCCTGGGCGAAGTAGTCGATGCCACGTTGACTGAAGCGGAAGTTGGCTAGGAAGAAGGTCGACCAGAGCACGTCGTACACGACTTCGAGAGCCTGCTGGGCGCTGAGCCAGATCAAGGCGCCGACCATCGTGACCAGGCTGACCACGGTCGCCGCCGGAAGGATCCGTCGGGCTCGTCTGGCGTAGAAACGGCGAAGGCTGATCGTGCCGGTTCGAGCGGCTTCGAGGAACAGCAGGCGGGAGATCAGGTAGCCCGAGATGACGAAGAAGACGTCAACCCCGACGAAGCCCCCGGTGAGCGGAGAGAGGCCGGCGTGAGCGCCGATCACGATGAGTACGGCGACCGCGCGGAGGCCCTGGATGTCGCCTCGCAACGGGTGTCGACTGGGCAGACTCGTCCGAGTTTTCGGGGTCTCCACAGACGTGCTCATAGCCACCTCCACCGTAAGGCGGCCGGGCGCTCAGATCGGGCGCGACATACCGAGTCAGGCTTCTTGGAACTTGCTCTCCAATGTCGCGAAGAACGCAGCCGCGAGGTCTTTGAACCCGTCCTCGCCCAGCTGGACCTTGTCGCCGGGGGTGAGTCCGGTGACCGTGTTCTCGGGGATCCACTTGATCACCTTGCTCGACAAGAGCTGACCCTGGTTCGTCAGGATCGATTCGACCAACAACTCGACCTCGTTGAGCGGGTTGCAGTCCTTGCCGGTGACCGGTCGGATGCGATGCACGAAGGGCCGGTCCAGCACCAGCAGCAGATTGTTGAAGAAGAGGGTGTCGAACGCGCTGCGGTCACCTGGGTCCGCGGCTGCAGCCAACTTGTCGTACGCCGCGAGTTGCTGCTCGATCGCGGCTCGATTCTGGTTGATCTCTTCTGCGGTGTAGGTCTTGCGTCCCAGCATGGGTTCTGCCTTCTTTCGGGTCTCTGGTTCGTCAGGTTAGCTCAGCCGAACTGGGTCGAGCGAGCCGAGTGTGGCCGGGTCGGCCACCATGTCGATATGCGTGACGAGGCCGTCGCGCACGGTGAACTCCCAGGCGACCTTGGGTTGACCGCCGACCTGCCAGAGCAGACCGGCGGCACCGTCCAGGACGGCCACTTCAGCGCCGAGCGCGCGTCCGGAGAACATGCCGGCCACCTGGTCGCTGCCGTGCAGGGCGGCCGGTGAGCCCATCGAGACCGCGATCGCGTCGGCGTCCAGGTCCACTCGGGGCGAGCAAGGCCACCAGCGTCTCGAAGGCGCCCTCGCGTGCCGCGGTCGAGGAAGGCGTCGACGACCTTGCGTTGCTCGGCTACGTCGAACTCGGGCGACGGTCCGGTCCCGTGGACCTTCTGTCGGGCGCGACTGGCGAGTTGCTTGGCGGCATTGGGTGACCGACCGAGGATCAGCCCGATCTCCGTAAACGGCACTGCGAAGGCGTCATGGAGGACGAACGCGACCCGCTCGGTCGGGCTCAGGTTGTTGAGTACCACCAGCAACGCCTGGCTCACGGAATCGGCGAGGATGGCATCGGCTTCCAGGTCGGTTGGCGAGACCGGTTCGCTGCCCAAGTCGGCCGGCACTTCGCGGCGTACCCCTCGGCTGCGAAGCATGTCCAACGAAACTCGCGACACGACGGTGGTCAGCCAGGCGCCCAGATTCTCGATCGACTCGGCATCCGAGCGCTCGAGCCGCAGCCAGGTCTCCTGAACCGCATCGTCGGCCTCGCTTGCCGACCCGAGGATCCGGTGCGCGATCGCATTCAGCCGCGGTCGCTGCGCCTCGAAGTCGCTCACCGATGCGTCGTCCACCATTGCATTCTTCATTGCCCTACCTCTCGTGGTCATCTTCTGTCTGCATGACGCGCGGCGGAGCGGAAAGGTAACAAGGGGGCTAGAGGCGCGCGTCGAGAACCCAGTCAAAGCCGAGATTGAGCAGCGTCTGGTCCGCGGAAAGGAGGTCCCAGCCCATTCCGGCTGCCTGCGCAAGGATGAGTCGGTCGAACGGATCGTGGTCAAACAGGGTGGGGAATCGCTCGATGGTGACGGCGTGCTCGGACGTTAAGGCCAGGCTGTGGAGCCCACTGTCAAGCAACGTCTGATGAATCGTGGGGGGCGTCTTGAGCCTCCCCTGCAGGCGCTTGATGGTCACCTCGGCTATCGAGATGGCCGAGAAGTACGTCGCCGGCGAGGTGCGAATCCTGTTTCGCGACTTCGGGCCAATGCGGTGGTGATCGCCCACGAGCCAGAGTGCGACGTGGGTGTCAAGAAGGAGCATTGATGCCCAAGTCCTTGTCCCACAGTTCAGTCAGGGCAACATCCGATGCCGCCCATTCCTCATCGCTGATCGAGAACTGACCCTCGAGCGCCCCGAACACGATATCCATGCGGCGCACCGGAGTGAGTTCGACTAGCGGAACGCCGGCCTTGGCGATGATGATCTGCTCACCCGCCTGCGCGCGCTCGAGCAAGCGCGACAGATGGGTCTTTGCCTCATGGATATTGACGGTGGCCATGGTTTGAGACTAACAGACTAAGTCTAGTCTAGTCGGTCCTATGACTCGCGCTGGTGACCGTTCCAGGAGTCCCAGAGTGCGGCGTAGGAGCCGCCGGCGGCGACAAGTTCGTCGTGGGAGCCGAACTCGGAGATGACGCCGTCCTCGACGACCGCGACGCGGTCGGCGTCGTGGGCCGAGAACAATCGGTGGGCGATGGCGATGACCGTGCGCCCTTCGAGTACGGCGGCCAGGCTGCGCTCGAGGTGGCGAGCAGCGCGCGGATCGATCAGGGAGGTCGCCTCATCAAGCACGAGGGTGTGCGGGTCGGCCAGCACCAGGCGTGCCAGAGCGATCTGTTGCGCCTGAGCAGCCGTCAGTGCGCGACCGCCCGAGCCGACCTCGGTGTCGAGGCCTTGAGGAAGGGCGTCGACCCAATCCAGTGCGTCGACAGCAGCCAGCGAAGAGCGGATCGCCTCCTCGTCGGCTCCGGGCGGCGCAGCCAACGCGAGGTTTTCGCGAACCGAGCCGGCGAAGACGTGGTGTTCCTGGGTGACCAGTGCGACGTGGCCGCGTAGGTCGTCCAACGGCAACTCGACCAGGCCGACGCCACCGACGGTCACGGACCCACTGCGCGGCGGGTGGATGCCTGCGAGCAGACGCCCAAGCGTGGACTTGCCCGCGCCGGACGGGCCGACCATCGCGATCCGTTCGCCGACCCCGACATCCATCGAGATTCCGTGCAGGACGTCGCGCCCCTCGACGTACGCAAACCGAACGTCATCGGCATCCAACTTCTCGTTGCTCGGCTCCTGGCCGCTCACCGTTCGGTCGTCGGGCACCTGCGCCACACCCAGCAGGCGGGCCATCGAGGCAGCACCCATCTGCAACTCGTCGAGGATGCTCACGATCCGGTCGACCGGGTCGATCAACATCTGCACATAAAGCGTGGCCGCGGTGACGTCGCCCAAAGAGACGCTGCCCTGGGTGTAGAGGTAGCCACCCAACAGCAGCGTGCTCACCGTCGGCAGCAGGTAGGAGATCTCCATGCTCGGGAAGAAGACCGTGCGAAGGAACAGCGTGTAGCGCTCCGCGGCGTACGACGCCGTCACATCGTCATCCAGCGCCGCGATGCGCTTCGGCCCGAGCCCGAGCGCCTCGACCGTCCGGGCACCCTCGACCGTCTCGGTGAGGGTGTTGGTGATCTGCGTGTACGACGCGGACTCGCGCAGGTAGCCGTTCTTGGCGCGCGCGAGATACCAACGCAACCCGATGGTCAGCGGCGGCAGCGCCAGGAGGCATGGCAGTGCGACCCACCATCCGACGCTCAGCGCGGCGGCAAACGTGAGGACGGCGGTGATCAGGGCGATGGTCCACTCGGGAAGGGCCCAACGCACCGACCAGCCGAGTTGCTCGACGTCGCGACCCGAGCGGGTCAGCAGATCACCCGATCCGGCCGATTCGACCACGCCTACCGGAAGTCCGAGCGAGCTGTCGACAAAGTCCTCGCGCAGTTCGGCGAGGATCTGCTCTCCCAGAACCCCGCTGACATACCGCGCATAGCGGGTCAGCACGGTCTGCAGGACGAGGAAGCCGGCCAGGATGAGTGCGATCTTGTTGATGTACGCGAGCGTCGTTCCATCCGTCGTGGCTTCCACAAGGTCGCCGATGAGTCTCGGCGCTGCCAGTCCTGCCAAGGCGGCCAGGGCGTGCAGTGTCAATCCGCCCCACACCAGGCGCGGGTTATGGCGGATGATCTGCCCGACGTAGCGGCGTACGTCCTTGGGGTTGGCTACGGGAAGCGCGGTGCTCATGCGCTGCTCCCAACCGGTAGTTGGTCCACCAAGTCAACGGGCTCGTCGGACTCCCGGGTCACCGTCATCCGGTACGCCGGGTTGTTGGCGAGCAGGTCCGCGTGGGTGCCGACGGCCGTGATCCGCCCGTCCTCCAGGAACGCGACTTCGTCGACCTCGTCGAGCATCAGCGGGCTGGAGGTGGTGATCACCGTCGTCCGACCGGCTCGGTGGTTGCGCAACTTGGCGGCAATCCGGGCCTCCGTGTGAGCGTCCACTGCTGAAGTGGGCTCGACCAGGATGAGGATCTCGGGATCCGTAACCAACGCGCGGGCCAGCACCAGACGTTGACGCTGACCGCCGGAGAAGGCGCGGCCGCGCTCGGTGACGGTGGTGTCCAGGCCGTCAGGGAGGGCGTCCAGGATGTCCTGGGCGGACGCGATGTCGAGCGCATGGGCGATCTCGCCGCCGCCCTGGATGTCGAGGCCGTCCGCAAGACGCCCGGAGAACAGCAACGAGGCTGTATCCGAGACAACGATCCGGCGACGCAGTTCGTCGCGGCTCAGCGCGGTCAGGGGGAGACCGCCCAGGGTCACGTCATCGTCGATCTCGCCCGCGGACAGTCCCAGCCGGTCAGCCAGATGGGCAGCCTCGTCGGTCCGCTCGGTGACGATCGCCAGCATCCGCCGCGACGGCACCCTCAGGCCCGAGCGAGCGTCGGCGAGTTCGGCCCACTCGGCCGGCGACTCGGCGGCAACGTCCGGACCGGTCACATCGGGAACGAGCGCCAGGACGGTGCACACCCGCGCGGCAGACACCCGAGCCTTGATGAAGTTGTTCGCGAACTCGGTCGCGGTCCGCAGCGGGATCATCAGGAACGCGGAGTACCCGTAGAAGGCCACGAGTTCACCCGGCGAAATCACTCCGGTCGCGGCGTACCTCGCGCCTAACCAGACGACGAACACGACGAAGATGCCCGGGAGCAGGATCTGCAGGGCGTCCAGCACCGACTGAAGGCGCGCGACCCGGACGCCGGCCCCTCGAAGAACTTGGGATTGACGGCGGTACTTGCCGGAAAAGACCTCTTCGCCGCCGATGCCGCGCAGCACCCGAAGCCCACCGACGATGTCGCTCGCGGTGTTGGCCAACTGCCCGCTGAGATGGCGGGCGTGCGCCGTACGACGCTGAAGCGGCGCCAATAGTGGGCCGATCATCAGCATCAGCAGGGGTACGCCGATGAGCACCACCAGGCCGAGCGTCAACGACGTACTCAGCAAGATGAACGAGACGAGGAGGAACGACACGATCGCGCCGGCGAAGCGCGCGCTGACATCCATCACGTGCCCCAGGTTGGAGATGTCGCTGTTGCCGATCGCGACGACCTCGCCGGTCGAGACCTTGCGCGGGAGAGCGCCGCCGAGGTGGACGGCCTGGCGACCCACCAGTTGGACGGTGCGGTAGGCGGCGGTCAGCCAGTTGGAGACCGCGAACCGGTGCCGGATGATGCCGCTGATGGCCTGGACGATCCCGATCGCGAACATGATGCCCGCCCATTTCACCAACTCAGAGGTGTCCTTGGCGGCCACACCCTTGTCGATCGCCTGACCCAACACGGCCGGCAGGATCGCCTGGCAACTCATCCACACGATGCCGAAGAACATGCCCCCGAGCAGCGTCCTGCGCTGGCCCATCGCGAGCCACCAGATGAATCGCCCCGGAGACCGATGATCGGCTATTCCGGGGTGTTCGAGAGGGAGCGTGCGCACACTCTCCAAGGTACGTGGCGACCCTGCCTCCGGGCCAATCCTTTTACGGCACCCTCTCACCCCGATAATCCGCCCTTGAAATCATCATTTGTGGCCCCAAGATGATGTTTCAAGGGCGGACTATCGGGGGTCGTCAGCGCAGGTTGAGGCAACCAGACAGGTGAGATTCGAAGGGCAAGGTCGCATCGGCGGCGATCTGCCGGTCGAGGTTGGCCGCGACGTCGGCGGGCCATGGCGCCGTACGGCGGGTGCTCATGTCGATGTGCAGGAAGATCTCCTCCATCACGTAACTCACCCACTGGTGCGTGTCGTCCAGGAGATAGACCAGCGCGTGCGCGGCACGCTCGGACCTGCCGAGAAGGCGGACTCGCGACGACATCTGATCACCGGTGCGCAACTCCACTAGGTAGGTGCAGTGGTGCTCGGCGGAGAAGCACGCGTGACCGGCGCTCGTCGGCCAGTTCTGCGGGATGCCGAGCGGCGCCAGGGATTCGTCGAGGCCCTCACTGGCGATGCCGAGATAGTGCCGCACGTTCAAGTGGCCATTGATGTCCTCGAAGGGCATCGGCACGGGCTGTTGGGAGTACGCCGGCAGTCCGACGAGTTGCTCGTACGTGGGTGTGTTGTTCACGAGCCCGACGATATCCGCTCAGGCCGGGTCCTCCAGCACCCACGAGTCGGGATTACAGTGGATAGATGACCGATTCAGCCGCGCTCGTCGAGCGGATCCGCGCGGCCGTGATCGGGGACGACCAGGTGATGCCGGGTCCATACGGTCCACGACGAGTGACGTACGCCGACTACACAGCGTCCGGTCGGAGCCTGACCTTCATCGAGGAGTTCATCCGCGACGAGGTGCTCCCGCGTTATGCCAACACTCACACCGAAGCCAGCGGCACGGGACTGCAGACGACCCGACTTCGCGAGGATGCGCGGTCCCTCATCCGCGATGCCGTCGGCGGCGACGACGAGACGATCGTGATCTTCGCCGGTTCCGGGACCACGAGTGCTGTGGACAAACTCATCGGGATCATGGGTCTGCGGATCCCCGCCGCACTCGATGACCGCTACCACTTCACCGCGCAGATCCCGGCAGAGGAGCGCCCGGTCGTGTTCATCGGGCCGTTCGAGCACCACTCCAACGAACTGCCGTGGCGCGAGTCGATCGCCGACGTCGTGACCATCCACGAGGATGCCGACGGGCACATCGACCAAACCCAACTCGCCGTTGAACTTCAGAAGTACGCCGAGCGCAAACTCAAGATCGGCTGCTTCTCAGCCGCCTCCAACGTCACCGGAATCGTGTCGGACACCTACGGGATCGCCTCGCTCCTGCACGAGCACGGCGCACTCTCCTTCTGGGACTTCGCGGCGTGCGCGCCGTACGTCGACATCGAGATGTACGCCCCCGAGGGTGTCCCGGAGTCGGCGTACAAGGACGTGATCTTTCTTTCGCCGCACAAGTTCATCGGTGGCCCCGGCACGCCCGGGCTGTTAGTGATGCGCCGCGAGCTCATGACCAATCGGGTTCCGGCTATGCCCGGCGGCGGCACGGTGATGTACGTCAATCCGACCGAGCATCGCTACCTCGACGACCCTGCTCACCGCGAGGAGGGCGGCACGCCGGCGATCGTGGAGTCGATCCGGGCCGGTTTGGTCTTCGGCCTCAAGCAGGCCGTCGGGGTCGAGACCATCGAGGCTCGCGAGGGCAACCTGCTGCGCCGTGCTGTCGAAGCGTGGAAGCAGGAGCCGACGATCCAGATCCTGGGGAACCTCGACGCGAAGCGCCTGTCGATCCTGTCGTTCGTCGTCAAGGCGCCGAGCGGCGCCTATCTCCACCACAACTTCGTGGTCGCCGTGCTCAACGATCTGTTCGGGATCCAAACCCGCGGCGGTTGCTCGTGCGCCGGTCCCTATGGGCACCGACTGCTCGGCATCGACCTGGAGCGGTCGCACCAGTTCGAGGCCGAGATCGCCACCGGCTGCGAAGGCATCAAGCCTGGCTGGGTGCGGGTGAACTTCAACTACTTCATCGACGAGGGCGTCTTCGACTACATCGTCGAGGCGGTCCGACTCGTGGCTCGCGAGGGCTGGCGGCTGCTGCCCGACTATCAGTTCGACCCGAGCAGCGGGCTCTGGCGTCATCGCAACGGCCCCGCCGAGCCGCCGCTGCGACTCTCCCAGGTGTCGTACGCCGACGACGGTGAGATGGTCTTCCCGCGGCACGACACCACGGCGCCGGTCACGGTGCTGGCGGAGTACCTCGACGAAGCACGCCGGATCCTCGACGCCGCGACGCCCCCTGACTGTGCCGACCAGGCGCACCTGTCACCGGCGTTCGACGAATTGCTCTGGTTCGAACTGCCGGCCGCCAGCCTCACCTAAGCGGCACACAGCTAGTCCGCTGCGATGACCAACAGCGGAGCCGGATCGACGCTGAGACTCACTCGCTGGCCGGGCCTGAAAGCCGCGGCAGTGCGGCTCGGGACGGCCGCCATCACTGTGCCGTGACCGTCGGCGTCGGCGTACACGCGGGAGATCGGGCCTAAGTAGTTCACCGACTCCACGGTTGCGTTGGCCGGGCCATCACCAGTGACCCCCAGCGACTCGGGCCGGACCAACGCCATGCCCGATCCTGAGGTCAGCGATCCCTCGATCGTGGGGACGCGCGTCCCGAGCACCACGGCCGTGCCGTCCGTGACGACGGCGGCTAACCTGTTTGTGAGGCCGACGAACTCGGCCACGAAGCGCGTCGAAGGCCGCTCGTAGAGATCCGCCGGTGCGGCGAGTTGGTCGAGCCGACCCTGGTTCATCACGCCCACCCGGTCGGCGATCGCCAGCGCCTCTTCCTGGTCGTGGGTGACGAACAGGGTCGTCGTCCCAACCTCCAGTTGCACTCGCCGGATCTCGTCGCGGAGTTGGCTGCGGACCTTCGCATCGAGAGCCGACAAGGGTTCATCCAGCAACAGGACGGACGGCTCGATGGCGAGAGCCCTTGCCAAGGCCACGCGCTGCTGTTGGCCACCCGACAGTTGATGCGCGTAGCGATCGGCATGCACGCCCAGGCTCACCAACTCGAGCATGTCCTTCGCTCGCTTCGTGCGGGTCGCTCCGTCCTTGCCGCGCAGCTTCAATCCGAAGGCGACATTCTCCAGGACCGTCATGTGGGGGAACAGGCTGTACGCCTGGAACACCATTCCCATGTCGCGCTTGTTGGCAGGGACGTGAGTGAGGTCCCTGCCTCCCACCTCGACCGTGCCGGAGGTCGCCTGATCGAGCCCGGCCAGGATCCTCAGCGCAGTCGTCTTGCCACAACCCGACGGTCCGAGCAGCGCCACTAGCTCGCCGGCCTTCATGTGAAGATCCAGTCCATCGAGGGCGCGAACGGATCCGAAGACCCTCGTGAGCCCTGTGAGGTCGACGGCAAGTCCGGGGTCTCGGCCCTGTTGTCAGCCCTGATGTCGGCCCGGTCGTCAGCCCTGTCGTCAGCCCTGTCGTTGGCCCCGTTGTTCGCCATCTCTTCAGGCATGGTCAGTGTCCTTCCGTGACACGTCGCTGGCGGCCGACGAACGACAGACTCACCAGTAGGGCGGACACAAAGATGATGGAGGCCAGCGACGCCGCGACCGAGGTTCGCGCCTCTGACTGACTGATCTGCACGATCTGCGTCGGCAGCGTCGGATAGTTCAGTAGCGATGCGAACGTGTATTCACCGAGCACGAGAGCGATCGAGATGAAGGCCGCCGACAGGATGCCGCTGAGGATGTTGGGGAAGATGATCCGCAGCATCACGGTGCCCCACCCGGCGCCTAGTGAGCGGGCGGCCTCGGACAGGGTCGGGGCGTCGATCGCGGACAGCGCCGAGTCAAGCGCGCGGTATGCGTAGGGCAGGACGAGGGCGACGTACGGCAGCGCCAGGGCGTACGGCGTGTCGCCGAACAGATAGGTGACCCACAGCATCACGTTCTTGATCCCCACCAGGATCACCAGGGCGGGTACGGCGATCGGCAGGAGGCAGGTGATCTCCAGGAGTCGACTCGCCCGGGGCACTCGCAACCGGACCCAGATCATCGTCGGGAGCAGGAGCGCCAGCATGATGACCACGGTCACAATCGCGAGGATCAGCGACGTGATGATGGCCTCGAGCAGGGTGTCGTCGGTGATCAGTTGGGCCCACGGTTCCCAGGTCCGCCCGGTCTCACTGCCCACGGTCTGGGTGCTGAAGTCCAGCATCGAGAGCAGCGGAACCGCGAAGTAGACGGCGATGACGACCAGGAAGAGCGCCTTGGCGAGGCGCCCGGGCCAGGTGCGCGTCATCCGAGCCACCTCGACGTGCGTCGCAGCAGCCACGTATAGCCCGACATGACGATGACCACGACGATCACCATCTCGAGGGCCAGCGCATTGGCTAGTCGCTCTTGGCCAAGTGCGGTTTCACTGATGAGCGCCGAGCGAATGAGCAGGGGCGTGATGAATGAACCTTGGGTGACCAGGCGGCTGCGGTGCGTACGCCGCGAAGGCATTGGCGAACAGCAGCAGGGCGCAGCCCAGGAAGGCCGGACGAAGCAGGGGAACGGCCACTTGAAGCCAGTACTGCCGAGTGGTGGCACCGAGACTGACGGCGGCCTCACGCCACTGGGGACGGACTCCCTCCATGGCCGGAAGGAAAACGATCACCATGAGCGGGATCTGGAAGAAGGTGTAGACGAGGGTGATGCCCCACTGCCCGTACATCCACCCCGAGCCGAAGATGTCGATCCCGAGATTGTCGCGGAGGGCAACGGTCACGACACCCTGATAAGAGTACGCCGCGATGAAACTGAAGGCGAGCGTCACCCCGCCGAACTGGGCCAGCACACCGCTGACCGCCATCGTGATCCGACGCATCAGGCTGGTGGTGAGCGTAGCTCGATGTAGTAGGCAAGCACCGCCCCCGCCGAAGCACCGATGAGGGCACTCACGGATGAGACGAAGATACGATCCACGCAGCGCACGCACTGCCGATTCCGAGCCGATGGCACGAACGTTGCTGAGCGTGACGCCGCCGCCCTCACTCTGTAAGGCACCGATGATCACGGTCAGGTCGGCACGAACAAGAAGATGAGAGCAAAGGTGAAGAAGGGGATGAGCGGCACGATCGGGCCGACGGAATTCCGCCAGCCCGACCGCGCCGTACCCGCTTGCGGGTGGGTCATCCGACCGCGTCGGGCCAGTTCTCGACCAGGTACTCCGACAGCGCCGTGCTCTGCTCGGCCGTCGGGACCACCGGGGTGCCGGTGACCGGGGGCAGGGCGTCGAACAGTGCTTGATCGATCGTGCCGGCTTCAGCCATCGCCGGTGCTCGCACGGGGCGGGCACCACCCTTGAGCCAGATGTTCTGACCCTCATCGCTGAAGATGAACTCCTGCCACAGCCTGGCGGCCGCCGGATGAGGCGCGTCGGCATTGATCGCCTGGTGGTAGTAGCCGGCAATGACCGCTTCCTCCGGAACGATGATCTTCCAGGTGTCGACGTTGGCTGCTGCCGCTCCGCCGAGGTAGTCCCAGTCGATGACGACGGGCGTCTGGCCCGACTCGATGGTGGCGAGTCCGGATCGACGGGCAGATAGTTGCCCGCCTTCTTGAGGTCCTTGAAGAACTCCACGCCGGGGGCGATGTCGTCGGCCGACCCGCCATTGGCAACAGCGGTCATCAGTACTCCGGTGAAGGCAGCACCATCGACGGTCGGATCACCGTTGAGGGCAACCTTGCCCTTGTATGCGGGCTTCATCAGATCGGCGACCGACGTGATGTCGGGAACCACCGCTGAGTCGTAGCCGATCGCCATGAAGCCGCCGTAGTCGTTGGTCCAGAGGCCGGTGTCCTCCTTGAAGCCCTCCGGGATGGTGTCCCAGGTCTCGACCTTGTACGGAGCGAAGATGGCGGTGTTCGCCACGGCCACGGCCTGGCCCAGATCGAAGACGTCGGGCGCGCGGTCGGTGCCCTTCAGCTGCTCGGCCGCGTTGATCTCGTCCTGGCTGCCCACGTCCGGCTGAGCCGACTCGACCTCGATGTCGTACTTCTCGGAGAAGGTAGAGATCATCTCGCCGTAGTTGGCCCAGTCGGGTGGGAGGGCGATGACGTTGAGTTGGCCTTCCTCCTGCGCGGCCTCGACCAGGGCATCGAGCCCGCCGAAGTCCTCCGCGGAGGTGGCCTCACTGGCCTTCACGCCCGAGTCGGTGGTTGCATCGTCCTTTTCGTCTTCGGGCGGTGCACAAGCAGTCAGAATGAGGGCAGACGCCGCGAGGAGCGCAAGCGACGTCGTGAGACGCGTTCGTTTCATGGTGCACCTTTCGCCGAGGGCCGAGGGCGACCCGCACTGAGCAGCGAAGGGCCGCTGCTCTCGCGAACGTAACGCACCGAACTGCCACCAACCCCGACGGAGCATGAATTTCGGGGGTCCCCGAGGTCGCGATTAAATAACGATTCTTTGCATTCCGGACTAGTCCAGCGCCCGCGTCGGGCGGGTGAATTCAGGCTGGCTAAACGCAGAACTCGTTGCCTTCCGGGTCGGCCAGCACGAACCACTTGTGGGGGCCCTGTTGCCCCTCGGACAGCTTCGTTGCACCGCGGTTGATCAGGCGTTCGCGGATCGCCTCGACGTCGCCTCCCTTGGTGCGAAGGTCCAGATGCACGCGGTTCTTCGTCTGCTTCGCCTCGGGCACTTGCTGGAAGAGGATCCGTGGCCCGGGACTCTCGGCTGGAGGATTTCCGGGGGGTGGATTGATCGCCGCTCCTTCGCGCCAGACAAGGTTGCCGTGGTGCTCGATGGTGTCCTCGTCCTTGGCGAAGCCCTGGTCGATCATGGAGCGGATGAAGTCCGCGTCCTGCGGTTCGACCACCCAGTTGAGAGTGTCGGCCCACCAGTCGGCGAGCACGTGCGGCTCGCGACAGTCGATCACGATCTGGAGGCCGTAGGCGGTTTCACTGGATTGATCAGTCATGGAACTAATGTGCCAGATCGACCAGGACCTCGGCTCCTGGGAGTTGGCCGAGCAGGTGGCCGGGGACGAGCAACTTCGAGCGTCGTACGCCGGAACCGATGATCGTGACGTCGATGTCCAAGCACCGGCTGTCGACCAGGACCCTCCAGCCGGCGGGCAGACCGATCGGCGTGATCCCGCCGTACTCCATGGCCGATTCCTCCACGGCTCGATCCATCGAGAGGAACGAACATTTGCGGACATCGAGCGTGCGTTTGACGAGGTTGTTGACGTCGGCCCGAGTGTCTGCGCGCACCAGGCATGCCGCCACGCGCTCCTCTCCGTCACGACGCCCGGCCACGACAACGCAGTTGGCGCCGGCATCGAGCGGCACGTCGTACGCCGCCACCATCGCCGCGGTGTCCGCATGGTCGGGATCGATCTCGACAACGGCGATTCGGTCGCCGTCAGACCACGAGGCGAGGGCCAAAGCGACGCTGGGAGCGAGCAACTCCGGATGGTCAATGGCTGACAGGGAGGTGAGTCCACCCAATGAAGGAAGGGGCATGCGCCCATCTTGGCGCATGCCCCCGCTTCGACTCCCGCCTAGGACTCGGGTGTTTCCTCCGCGTCGGACTCTGTTGCCGGATCTGCCTCGGGCTGGACCTCGGGAGCAGCCGCAGTTTCGGCTTCGAGCTTGGCGTCGAGATCCGAGGTGTAGTCGGGTGCGGACACCGGCTCCGGTTGCGCGGCGTACTCATAGACCACCGCGGGCGCCGCGGGTTCATTCCCTCGGGACATCATGATGACGAAGAGGCCCGCTGCTCCGGCGATGACCCACGGCAGCGGGACCAGCCAACGCAGGTCCTCCGTGGTGGCGACCTGGCCCTCGATCAGCGCCCAGATGCTCACGATGCCGAGGAACACGACCCCCATGACCAGGTGCAGGATGTTGACGGGGTGCTTGCCGCCGGTGTGGGCGACGGGCTGGTGGTAGTTGACGTTGCTCATGAGGTCCTCACTTCGATTTCGCCGACGCCGAGTTCGGCATCGATGGTGACGGTGCCCTCACCTGGGGTGTTGTTGAACCATGACTTTGAAGTTTCGACTCCGCCGAAGTCGACGCCGTTCACCCGGATGTTGCCCGGCCCGTCGACGCTTGCGTTGACCCGTGAGTCGATGTCGCTGGGCAACACGATCACGACATGGCCCACGCCGGCGTCGATCGAGATGTCGCGCCCGTCCAGGTTCTCGGGATCGCTGACCTGCGACAGGTCGAGCACCAGTTCTCCGATACCCATCTCGTAGTCATCCTGGACGGCGGTTGCCGTGGTGGGGGCAGCAGTTCGCTCGCCCTCATAGTTGTCGGCCCCAGTTGCGCCGGCCAGGCCGAGCGAAGCCAGCAGACCGAGGGCGATCAAGCCACCCGCCCGGCCGTACCACGCGCCGACAATCAGCATGATTCCGATGACCGCGACGGCGAGGGCTGGATACGCCGAGTTCGGGACGTCCATTCCGGCCACGTCCGCGACACCCAGCAGTCCGAGCAGCAGGAGCAACAGTGCGGCGGTGAAGCCGAAGAGCAGTGGTCCACGCTTTCGCGGGTTGGGTGCCCGCGGGGGAGGCGGCCGGTATCCCTGCGGGGGAGGACCGTAGCCGCCCGGCGGGACCTGCTGACGCATCTCCGGGGGGATCTCCTGACCGGACGTGGCGGCGGGAGCGCCATAGGTCGCGTCGTACGTCGCCCCGGTAGCGGGGTCGTAGGTCGGCTGGCCTCCCACCGCGTACGCCGTGCCGGCAGGCACCCCCGTGGCCCTGCGGGCAGCTCGTTGCTCGCGGCCCTTGATGAAGATGACTGCTCCGATGGCCACGATGCCGAAGAAGACGAGACCGCCGAAGTCAGGACCGCCCCCGAAGATGCCGATGAGACCTGCGAGCGCCAGGACGCCGATGATGATCACGACGATCGATCGCGTGCTGTCGTCGAGTCCGATCGTGGCCTTGTCGTCCGTGTCGCCGGGCACGAGCAGCCACAGGGCGCCGTACGCCAGGATGCCGATGCCGAACAGGCTCGTGACGACGAAGAGCACGCGCACGATCACCGGATCGATGTCGAAGTGACGGGCCAAACCGCCGGCGACACCGCCAGCCTTCGCCGCGTCGCCCGTGGTCCGGCGAAGTCGACCGAAGTCGAGCATCTCGTCGCGGCTCACTCGCGGGCGGTCGGCGTACGTCGTGTCGCGCGGGGCCCCGGTGCCTGCGCCGGTGCCTGCGCCGGTGGCTGCGGATGCGCTTGCGCCAAGTGATGGGCCCGGTGAGGGGCCGGTGGCACCGGGTGCACCGGTGGCGCCTGGATCGGCGGCTGTTGGTTCTTCGGGTGTTGATGTCATGGCTCAAGCCTGCTCGCTAGCGACGTTGCAAACCATCGGGGACCACCCTGAGTGACTCCCGAGTTCCGGGGCATCAACCACGGTAGCGAGACTCAGGGGCCGGTCGGGGATCCGCCTCATGGTGTGGCGCGGTCCGCTCTGGGACGATGGACGGTGCGATGAGTGCCCCCACAGATGTTCCTGTCAGCAACCTCCACGCGCCGCCTGCCCCGCGCAGGGCGACGCGTGATACGAACGCACCCATCCTGGGCGGCGTTGCCGCGGGTTTGGCCAATCATCTCGGCTGGTCGGCCACCTGGGTGCGCGCCGGATTCGTGGTCACCGCCTTTACGGGCTTCGGAATCTTGCTGTACGGCGCGTTCTGGCTCGTGCTGCCGTCCGACGAACGCTTCCACCACGAAGCTCCGGGGCTGGAAAGCGCCAGTCGAACGGGCAAGCGGCCCGGGCGGGTTCGCCGGTTGGCCGATGCCGGCCCGGCAATCGCCATTGCGTCCGTCGGGTTCGGCGCCGTCTTGCTTCTCAACCTGCTGTTTGGCGGCGGATCCTTCTGGCCCCTGGTCCTGGTTGTCATCGGCGTCGCGCTGTTCTGGCGTCAGGCCGACGAGGCCCAGCGGGAGCGGTGGCGAGACGGCGCTGGCGTGAACCCGGTGCGGGCGGTGTTCGGCCAAGGCGGCTGGGCGTCGTACACCCGGGTGGCCGCGGGCGCCATCTTCATTGCGGTCGCCTTCGTCCTGTTCACCCTCCAGGAGGGCTCGCTGACCACTGCGCGAGACATGGTCGTGGCCGGCCTGTTGGGAGTCCTGGGCCTCAGCATCGTCGTCGGGCCCTGGGTCGGCCGCCTCGCCTCTGACTTCGCGGCAGAGCGGGCCGAACGCGTTCGCACCCAGGAGCGCGCCGACGTCGCCGCACATCTGCATGATTCGGTGCTTCAAACGCTGGCCCTGATCCAGAAGAACTCCCAGGATGCCGTCATGGTCGCCCGGCTCGCACGCTCGCAGGAGCGCGACCTGCGGTCGTGGTTGTACGCCGGTGAGCAGATCGGCGAGGGCACCGTAGCGTCGTCGCTGCGCGGGGTGTCGGCGGAGATCGAAGACGTCCACGGCGTGGCCGTCGAAGTGGTGAACGTGGGTGACTGCCCGCTCGATGAGAGGTTGCAGCCGCTGATCTACGCCGTGCGCGAGGCGGTGACCAACAGTGCCAAACACGCGGGAACCGGCAAGGTCGATGTGTACGCCGAGGTCTCGGAGGCCTCTGTTGACGTCTTCGTCCGGGATCGTGGTGCCGGGTTCGAGCTCGAGCAGGTCGCCGAGGACCGCCTGGGCGTTCGCAACAGCATCATCGACCGGATGGCGCGACACGGCGGGTCTGCCGAAGTGATCTCCACGGTAGGTGAGGGCACAGAGGTCAGACTTCGGATGCCCCGGAGCCTTGTGGCGAAACCTGCGGAACCTACCGAGCCCGAACACAGAACTGAGGAAACCGATGAGTGACTCGCCCGCCGACTCCCCGATCAGCATCGTCCTGGTCGACGACCACGCGATGTTCCGTAGCGGCGTGCGCGCCGAGCTGACGACCGCACCGAATGCCAGTGCAGTCAACGTCCTGGCGGAAGCCGCGGACGTGCCCGAGGCAGTTGCCGCCGTCAATCGGTATCGACCGGACGTCGTACTCCTCGATGTGCATCTGCCCGGCGGTGGAGGCGTCGAGGTGATGCGTCAGTCCCAGTCGCCGGACACGCGATTCCTGGCGCTGAGTGTGAGCGACGCCGCTGAGGACGTCATCGGCACGATTCGTGGCGGCGCCCGTGGGTATGTCACCAAGACGATCACCGGCGAAGAGTTGATCGCAGCGGTCATCCGAGTCAGCGAAGGGGATGCGGTCTTCTCGCCTCGACTTGCGGGGTTCGTGCTGGACGCCTTCGCCGGCTCGATCGAGGTCGCGGCGGTCGATGAAGATCTGGACCGGCTCACCGAACGCGAGCGCGAAGTCATGCGTCTGATCGCGCGCGGGTACGCCTACAAGGAGGTAGCCAAGGAACTCTTCATCTCGATCAAGACCGTCGAGACCCACATGTCCAGCGTGCTTCGCAAACTTCAGTTGTCCTCGCGCCACGAACTCACCCGTTGGGCCTCGGACCGCCGCCTCCTCTAGATCCGCCGAGGAGTCACCAAATCCCGGTGAGGAGTCACTTGTGGTGACCGAACCGTCAATTGTGTTCTCCGGAACGGCGTGTCTGCCTGCATAAGCGACGGCTCACCAGGTTGTCACCAGAGGACGGCGACGGCCATGTTGACGACGGTGAGGCCGAGGATGGCCCAGAAGAGGTTGTCTGAGATCTTCGGCTTCCGGACGTTCATCATCACCAGGATCAAGATGATCAGGCCGATCGTGAACTTCACCCCGACCTTGGCGTGGTTGACCGTCTCGTCGCCAGCCTCCAGAAAGCCGACCAGAGCGATGCCGGCCAGGAACGCCGTACCGATGCCGTCGCGCATCAGGGAGTTGACCTTCTTCTCGCTCTCCCGGGCTTGGATCAGCAGTCCTCCGAAGAGGGCGGCCCAGCCCATGAAGTGCACCAGCAGTACGACGTTCTGTGCGATGTCCATGCGCACAGCGTAGGGCGGCGCACTCGGGGTTGGTTCAGGGCTCTACCTGAAGCGCAGGACTGGGGGTCAGCATCTACAGTCGTGACATGGCGACACCAGGCTCCGGCGTTGATGCGCCCGACGTCGTCACCACCAAGGGTCTGGCCAAGAGGTACGGCGCCGTGGTCGCGCTCGACGACCTCACCATCACTCTGACCGACGGAGTCACCGGTCTCGTCGGAGCCAACGGAGCGGGCAAGTCGACACTGATCAAGATCCTGCTCGGACTGCTGCGCCCCACGAGTGGATCGGCCAAGGTGCTCGGCTTCGACCCGACCACCGAGGGCGCGCAGATCCGCCGCGCGGTCGGCTACATGCCCGAACACGACTGCCTCCCGCCTGATGTCAGCGCCGGCGATTTCATCGTCCACCTGGCGCAGATGTCCGGGCTACCCCGCATTGCCGCACGCGAACGTGCTGCCGACGTACTCCGACACGTTGGCCTCGCCGAAGAGCGGTACCGCCCGATGGGCGGCTACTCGACCGGCATGAAGCAACGGGCGAAGTTGGCCCAGTCGTTGGTCCACGATCCCAGACTGGTGCTCCTGGACGAGCCGACCAACGGTCTCGATCCGGCCGCCCGCGACGACATGTTGGCGCTCGTACGCCGCATCGGCCACGACTTCGGCATCGCCGTCCTGGTCACCTCCCACCTGCTGGGTGAACTCGAACGCGTCAGCGACCACGTCGTGGTACTCGACGGCGGCAAACTGCTGCGGTCATCGGCGACCACGGACTTCATGGGCGACACCGGCACGCTGCTGGTCGAGGTCATCGGGGAAGGCGACGCCCAGACGACGATGGGTCGCGCCCTCGTCGCGGCCGGCTTCGCGTGTGCTCCGCGCGGGCATCTGATCGCGATCGAACCCCAGCCCGGCGCGAGGGACCGCGTCTACGACGTCGTCCGGGACACAGCCTGCGACGTCGGCGTCGGCATCGTGCGAATCCAAGCCGATCATCATCGGATCGAAGACGTCTTCGCCGTCGATCAACCGCATCCGGGAGGTGATCATGTCGACACCGCCTAACGGCCGCCCCAACGGTGCAACGGGCGTCATCCACGATCTCGGCTACCGCCCCTACGACGGTCCCCGTCTGGGCGAGGGACAGATCGCGACCGCGCTGTTCCTCACCGGGCTTCGCAACGCCTTTGGCATCGGCCGGTCGGGCAAGTCCAAGTTGCTGCCGTTCATCCTGCTCGCCCTGAACCTGCTGCCGGCCGTCATCATCGTCGCAATCATGGTGTTCACCAAGATCGACGAACTGCCGATCAGCTACGCGGCGTACGCCGGCCAGACGCAGATCCTGCTCAGCGTCTTCGCGGCGGCCCAGGCGCCGATCCTGTTCTCGCGCGATCTCCGCCACGGCTCGATCGTGCTCTACCTGGCCCGCCCCCTGCGCTCGTCGACGTACGCCCTCATGCGGTGGAGCGCGTTGACCGCAGCCGTGCTCGTCTTCTTGATGACCCCGATCGTCCTGCTGTTCCTCGGCGCCGTGCTCTCGGGCGCTGATCTCAGCGAACAACTCACCGAGGCCGGTTGGGCAGTCCTCGTCGCGCTGCTGCTGGCCGGCATGTTGGCGAGTGTCACCGGCGTGATCAGCGCCTTCTCGACGCGCCGCGGCTTCGGGGTTGTCGCGAGCATGGCCGTGCTGCTCTTCGGATATGGCGTGATCGCCGCCGTGCAGGGCATCGCCTACGAACAGGCTTCCGATCGCGTTGGAGAGTACGCCGGCCTGTTGGCGCCGTACGCCCTCTATCGAGGCATTTCCGCGTCGATCCTCGACACGTCGGTGGATGCGATCACTCCACCGCAGGGCGCGCTGATGGAGACGGCGTACGTCGCGGTCTCGCTCCTGATCGTCCTCGGCGGCATCGCCATGCTGATCTGGCGCTATCGAAGGGCGGCGGCGCAGTGAGCACTCTCGAACTGGCCAACGCCTCGCGTTGGTATGGCAACGTCGTCGCCGTCAACGACATCACGATGCAGATCGGGCCGGGCGTGACCGGACTCTTGGGCCCGAACGGCGCCGGCAAGTCGACCCTGATCGCGATGATGTCCGGCTTCCTCGCCCCATCGGCGGGCACGGCCACGCTCGACGGCGTCACGATCTGGCAGAACACCGACATCTACAAGCAGATCGGCCTCGTGCCGGAACGCGAAGTCAGCTTCGGATATCTCACGGGACGCCAGTTCGTGAGGGCAAACGCCACCCTGCACAAACTGCCCGACCCCAAGGCCGCCGCGGACCGTGCGATCAATGTCGTGGAACTCGAGGACGCGGCGGACCGCCGCATCGGCACCTACTCCAAGGGCATGCGCCAGCGGATCAAAATCGCCTCGGCGCTGGTCCACGATCCGCAAGTGCTGCTCCTCGACGAACCCTTCAACGGCGTCGATCCGCGTCAACGGGTCCAATTGATGTCCCTGCTTCAGCGGATGGGGGCCGAGGGACGCACGGTGCTGTTCAGCTCGCACATCCTCGAGGAGGTCGAACAGGTCGCCCGACACATCGAGGTGATGGTGTCTGGCCGGCACGCGGCGTCCGGCGACTTCGGCGCGATCAGGCGGCTGATGACAGACCGCCCAGATCGCTTCGTAGTCGTCAGCAGTGACGACCGGGCGCTTGCGGCGGCCTTGATGATTGAACCATCGGTCCAGGGCGTCGCCATGCGACCTCAGGGTGGCGTCGACGTCGAGGTCAATGACTTCGGCACCTTCGCCGTGCGGTTGCCACTGGTCGCACGCGACGGCGCGATTCGACTCACGGAAGTCGCGCCCACTGACGAATCCCTCGAAAGCGTCTTCTCCTACCTGGTGTCGGCATGAACGCGACCATCGTTCGCCTCTCCGCCCAGTCGCTGCTGGGTCGCAAGCGGTTCCTGCTGCTCCTCATCCTGCCGGTGGCCCTCATCGCTCTGGCGATCACGGTGCGGGCTCTCGCCGGCGTCGACGTCGGCTATGAGGAGATCGTCGTCGGCCTCGGGCTGGGCGCCGCACTCCCGCTGGTGGCCCTGCTGGCCACCTCGTCGGTGCTCGGCCCCGAGATCGATGACGGCTCGATCGTCTATCTCCTCGCCAAGCCCGTCAGCCGTCGAGTCGTGGCCTTGAGCAAGTACGTCGTGGCGTGCGCTGCATCCGTGACCTTCGGTGCGCTGCCGCTGCTCGCCATCGGCTTGATCATCGCTCCGGATGATCCTGAACTCACCATCGCGTGGTTCGCGGCCGGCGTGCTCGCCGCGGCGGCGTACACCGGACTGTTCCTGGCGCTCTCCGCGGTGACCCGACATGCCGTCGTGGCCGGACTGCTCTTCGTGTTCTTCTGGGAGGGCCTGCTGGGCAACCTGCTGGTGGGCATCCGCTGGGTCAGCGTCGGCGCCTGGAGCCGCCAACTCGCCGCCAGTATCGATGACACGATCGATCTGCCGGTCGGTGTCGGCACGTCGTACGCCGTGATCGCCTGCATCGTCGTCGTCATCGGTGGGGTGTGGTTCACCGGCTCTCGCCTGCGGTCATTCTCGATGCGTGGGGAAACTTAGCCCGGCGGCTTGCCGCCGGGCTAAGTCACGACCACGGCGGCTTGCCGCCGCGCTAGGTCATTTCCATCCCCCGGCTGTTGCGCCGGCTAGGTCACGACCCCAGCGTCGATCAAGAGGGAGGCGAACTGGCGCCAGATACGTCCCCGCTCCCGCGTAGGGTTGAGCCGAAATGAGTGCCCGATGAGTCCGACCCGCGATGAGCTCCTCGAAGGGCTCAACGAGCCGCAGCGTGCGGCCGTCGTGCACGCGGGGGCACCCCTCCTGGTGGTGGCCGGTGCCGGCTCGGGGAAGACGCGAGTGCTGACCCGCCGGATCGCCTGGCTGATCACCGAGCGCCATGCCCATCCCGGCTCGATTCTGGCCATCACCTTCACCAACAAGGCCGCCGGTGAGATGAAGGAACGGGTCGAGGACCTCGTCGGCAGACGGGCTCGGGTGATGTGGGTCTCGACGTTCCACTCTGCCTGCGTGCGGATCCTCCGCAAGGAGATCGACAAGTTCGGCTTCAAGTCCAACTTCTCGATCTATGACTCCGCAGACTCGAAGCGACTGATGACACTGGTGTCACGCGATCTCGACCTGGATCCACGCCAGCACCAGCCGAGGGCAATCCTCAACTGGATCTCCAATCACAAGAACGAACTCCGCGACCCCGAGGATGCCGCCAAGGACACCCGCAACGGCACCGAGGAGTCGTACGCCGCGGCGTACACGCTCTATCAACGCCGGCTTCGTGAGGCAAACGCCCTCGATTTCGACGACCTGATCATGATGACCGTCCACCTGTTCCAGACCTTCCCCGAGGTCAAGGAGAGCTACCGACGGCGATTCCGACATGTGCTGGTGGACGAATACCAAGACACCAACCACGCTCAGTACGCCCTGATCCACCAGTTGTGTGCGGACAACCCCGAGGAGACCTTTGTCGAGGATCTTGGCGCCGAGGAGGATGCCGAGCGAGTCGCGCCGGCAGAGTTGATGGTCGTGGGCGACGCAGATCAGTCGATCTATGCCTTCCGCGGAGCCAACATCCGCAACATCCTCGACTTCGAACAGGACTTCCCGAACGCATCGACGATCCTGCTGGAGCAGAACTATCGCTCCACCCAGACCATCCTCAACGCCGCCAATTCGGTGATCGGTCACAATCCGGGCCGCACCCCGAAGCGGCTCTGGTCCGATGCTGGCGAAGGTGCGCGCATCGTGGGGTACGTCGGGGATGACGAGCGCGACGAGGCCAGGTTCGTCTCCGATGAGATCGACAAGTTGACCGATCAGCAGGCGGCTCGGCCCGGCGACGTGGCGGTCTTCTATCGCACCAACGCCCAGTCGCGAGTGTTCGAGGAGACGTTCATCCGAACCGGCATGGCCTACAAGGTCGTCGGCGGGGTCCGCTTCTACGAACGCCGCGAGGTTCGCGACGTGTTGGCCTACCTCAGGATGTTGGTCAATCCGGCAGACGAGATCTCCCTGCGCCGCGTTCTCAACACACCCAAGCGCGGCATCGGTGAGCGGGCCGAAGCGTGCATCGCCTCGCTCGCCGAGCGGGATCGGATCACCTTCTGGGAGGCCCTGCTCAAGGCAGAGCACGCGCCGGGTCTCGCCACCAGGTCGCTGCGGGCCATCAACGGGTTCGTGGAGCTCGCTGAGGAGTTGCAGTCCATGGTCGACGGCGGAGAGCGCGCCGACGTGATCGTCGAGTCCGTGCTCGACCGGTCGGGGTACTTAGCCGAACTAGAGGCATCGACCGACCCGCAGGATGCCACCCGCGTGGAGAACCTGGCCGAGTTGGTGGCCGTGGCTCGCGAGTTCTCGGATGATCCGGTCGCCGGACCCTCGGCCGATCCGGCCGACGTCGAGGCCGGCCTGGCCACGCCGACGTTGGCGGACTTCTTGGAGCGGGTCGCGTTGGTGGCCGATGCCGACCAGATCCCGGAGGGACCGGACGGTCAGGAGGTCGGGGTCGTCACCTTGATGACGCTGCACACGGCCAAGGGCCTGGAGTTCCCGGTCGTGTTCCTCACCGGCCTCGAGGACGGCATCTTCCCGCACTCACGCGCGCTGGGTGATCAGACCGAGCTCGAGGAGGAGCGGCGCCTGGCGTACGTCGGGGTGACGCGAGCGCGGCAGCGGCTCTACCTTTCCCGGGCGGTCGTCCGGTCCGCGTGGGGGGCGCCGATGCATAACCCGGCTTCGAGGTTCCTCGACGAGATGCCGGTCGATCTTGTCGAGTGGCGACGCACCGAGGCCTCGCAGACCAGATGGAACAGGCCCGATCTCAGCGGGTCGGACGCATCATCAAACGGGCGAGGGCGGGTGCCCATGGGCGCGCCCACCGCTTCCGGGCGTCGCAACTTCTCGTCGGCTGCGCTGCGCGCTGACGCGGCGGCGAAGGCCAAGCCGGCTCGAGAGGTGCCGAGTCTGGAGCCAGGAGATCGGGTGAGTCACGATTCGTTCGGCATGGGCACGGTGGTCACCGTTGAGGGGCGCGATGACAAGACGGTGGCATCGGTGGACTTCGGCTCCCAGGGAGTCAAGCGACTGCTGCTGAGGTATGCGCCGGTGGAGAAGTTGTAGCTACGGCTGGACGTGGTTCGCGAGCAGGGCGGCGTACGGATCGACCGGGTCGCCGCCGCCCGGGCGGACCTCGAGGTGAAGGTGCGCACCCGTCGTGTGTCCGGTGGACCCGACGTAGCCGATGAGATCGCCCGATCGAACCACGTCACCCACGCTGACCGTGTAGGACGTCTGGTGGCAGAACCACATGTCAGTGCCGTCCTCGAGGGTGATGACCGTCTTGTTGCCGTAGGCGCCGTCATATCCGGTTTCGGTGACCGTGCCGTTGGCCACGGCATAGATCGGAGTGCCAGACGCTGTGGCGAAGTCGAGGCCGGTGTGCATGCTGGACCACAGGCCGTAGTCACCGAACCGTGCGGTGAGGTGATAGGTCAGAACCGGAAGGGTCCACTGGTTGAGCTCGATCTTCTTCTCTTGCTGATCGGCGCGGGTGTCCACCTTTTGGAGCGCTGCGGTGCGCTCCTCGGCCTTGGCTTCGGCCTTGTTGACGGCGGATTCATCGGCGGCCGCCGCGGCTTCCTTGCGACTGGAGTCGCGGCTGACGGCCTCCTTGCGTTCGGCGAGTTGGCTGTTGCGCGAGGTGCCACTCACGCCGTTGAGGGCGTTGGCGGCAACAACCTGAACCGACTGTTGGCTCGTGTTCCCGACCAGGCCGGGGTGTGCTGCCGACACGACGCCGCCCGTCGATACCGCCAGTGCCGCGATGCCCATCAGCACGGGAGCAGAGGGGAGAACGCGAAACAGCGAGCCACGGTGGCCGGCGTGCTTGACCGCGCGACGCTTGCCGCCCGCGGACGAGGACGTGGAGATCCCGCTGGGCATTTCGACGGGAGAGGGGTCGCTTCGCCTGCGGGTGCCGACGTACGGCGTCTCCGAGAGGTCATCGCGCGTGGCGCGACGAGATGCTCGGTGATTGCCCATAAAGCGAAAAACCTGTCTTTCGGGGATGAGACAGCGAAACTCGACTGTAACGGAAAGATCACGGAGTCTGAAATCCTCTGACCACGCTTGTGGACAGTCTTGACAACGTAATCATTGATCCAAGCAGTGAAACGTTGGTGCTGTCTCGTCAATCTCAAACCACACACCCATGCCATCCCCCGATGTGGGCTGTAACGCGTAGGCACAAGTCCTACCAGACTTCTCGGTTCAAAGGATTCCCCTTCGGTTACGTTTTCCACACACGTCGGGCACGGTCCGGGTGGCTTGACGTCCACCGCAACACGCCCGTCCGTCGGGATCCGCTCGGCCCACTAAGGTGCCAGCAACACAATCCTCGCGCTCAATCACCTGTACCCAGGCTGATTCAGCCGCTTTCCGCCTCCCAAAGGACTGAACCCGTGGACTTGATGGAGTACCAAGCCAAAGAACTGTTCGCCAAGCATGGAGTGCCAGCCACGTTGGGCACCGTCGTCATGGATGCCGCCGATGCAGCCGCCGCCGCGGCGGCCCTGGGCGGGCGAGTCGTGGTCAAGGCGCAGGTGAAGGTCGGTGGTCGTGGCAAGGCCGGCGGCGTGAAACTGGCCGTTGATTCCGCCGATGCTGTGACGAAAGCCACAGAGATCCTCGGCATGGACATCAAAGGTCACACGGTCCACCGGGTGCTGTTGGCACCTGCAGCAGACATCGCGGAGGAGTACTACTTCTCTTTCCTTGTCGATCGGGCGAACCGAAACTACTTGTGCATCGCCTCGATCGAGGGCGGTGTCGAGATCGAGGTGACCGCCGTGGAGAACCCGGAGGCAGTCGCCAAGATCTCCATCGATCCGCTCGTGGGCGTTGACGACGCCAAGGCCGCCGAGATCGTCGCGGCCACACGATTCCCGGCCGAGGTCGCCGATGAAGCAGCTGGAGTCATCAAGTCGTTGTGGGAGGCGTTCATCGCCGAGGATGCGACCCTGGTCGAGGTCAACCCGTTGGTCCGCCTGGGTGATGGGCATCTGGAGGCACTCGACGGGAAGGTCACCCTCGACGCCAATGCCGACTTCCGCCATCCGGACCATGCCGCGTTCGAGATCACCGAGGACGCCGACCCGCGTGAATTGGAAGCCGCAGAAAAGGGACTGAACTACGTCAAGCTCGATGGTTCGGTCGGGATCATCGGCAACGGTGCGGGCCTCGTCATGTCGACGCTCGATGTCGTTGCGTACGCCGGCGAGCGGCACGGTGGCGTGAAGCCGGCCAACTTCCTGGATATCGGTGGTGGCGCATCGGCTCAGGTGATGTCGGACGGCTTGGCGATCATCCTTGGCGACGAGCAGGTCAAGAGCGTGTTCGTGAACGTCTTCGGCGGCATCACCGCCTGCGACGCGGTCGCCGACGGGATCGTTCAGGCCTTGGAGTTCCTGGGCGAGAGCGCGAACAAGCCACTCGTCGTACGACTCGATGGCAACAATGTCGATGAGGGTCACCGGATCCTCGCCGAGGCCAACCATCCACTCGTGACCGTGGTCGACACCATGGACGGTGCGGCCGACCGGGCCGCCGAACTAGCGCACGCCGCGACCGGCGCCTGAGACAGGAAGACGAAGCAATGGCAATCTTTTTGACCGAATCCAGCAAGGTCGTCGTCCAGGGCATGACCGGCTCCGAGGGCATGAAGCACACGACCCGGATGCTCGCCTCGGGCACCAATATCGTGGGCGGCGTCAACCCGCGCAAGGCGGGCGAGACCGTCGAGATCGCGGGCCAGAAGATCCCGGTCTTCGGCTCCGTGGCCGATGCGATGGAAGCGACCGGAGCAGACGTCTCGGTGGTGTTCGTGCCGCCTGCCTTCACGAAGGCCGCTGTCAACGAGGCCACCGACGCGGGCATGGCCTTGGTGGTTGTCATCACCGAGGGCGTCCCGGTGCACGACACCGCGCACTTCTTCGCCTACGCCCAATCCAAGGGAACCCGCATCGTCGGGCCGAACTGTCCCGGACTGATCAGCCCCGGCAAGTCCAATGCTGGCATCATCCCGGCCAACATCACCGGTCCTGGCCGGGTCGGCCTGGTCTCGAAGTCGGGCACGCTGACCTACCAGATGATGTATGAGTTGGCGGACTTCGGCTTCTCGACCGCAGTCGGCATCGGTGGCGACCCGATCATCGGTACGACGCACATCGACTGCCTCGAGGCGTTCGAGAACGATCCCGACACCGATGCGATCATGATGATCGGCGAGATCGGTGGCGACGCAGAAGAGCGTGCGGCGGCGTACATCAAGGATCACGTCACCAAGCCGGTCGTTGGCTATGTCGCGGGCTTCACCGCGCCGGAGGGCAAGACGATGGGCCACGCGGGTGCCATCGTGTCCGGCTCATCCGGCACTGCCGCTGCGAAGCAGGAGGCGTTGGAAGCCGTTGGCGTGAAGGTCGGCAAGACCCCGTCCGAGGCGGCGAGGTTGATGCGGGAGATCCTCGCCGGGTAGGCCACGCTGCAGGTCGGTCAGCCGGCGGCGGTCAAGCGGCGTGGCAGGTCGGGCAGACGCGCGAGGGCCCGCTCCGAAAGCGCCACGAAGGCGCCGGGGGCCATGTCCACTCCCTCGGCCGGGACGAAGCCGAGTTGAGCCACTCGATTGCGGTATCGCATGATCGCCATGTTGAAGCGGATCGTCTGTTCGTCCGAGACTTCGGTCCGAACCTCCCAGACATCCAGCTCTGTGGTGACGGTCTCGATGTGGTCGACCTTCGTGACCGTTGTTCCGAGGTCGTCCTTCTCGCAGCCGGACATCTTCTCTTTGACGCCTTCGATGAACGTCGCAGCGCGCTCCTGACCCTTGACCACTCCAACCGTCTGGGTGAGTCCGAACTGCGCGGGGAGTTGGGCTTCAGGGATCAGGAAGGTGCGGGACAGGTTTGCCGTCACTGGGGGAGGTACGAACGATGTCTGGTCGCATCGAGTCGCCGCGGTGTTCACCGTGGTGGGCTCAGCCCCGGTCCCGACCCACGGAACATCCACGGTGCTCACGGGGGGCAGGTCGACCTCGCTGATCATGCCCGGCACGTCTCCAACGGGGATCGGTGTCGTCGTGCGGCGTTCGGGTGGGGCGGCACAGGTTCCAGCCCCGGGCGTTCCGCACATTTCGTTCACGGAGGCGGCCAGCAACGAGGTCATCGCGTTGCGCACATCGCGGCGCTGGCCACCCACACGCGCGATGGTCGTCGTGGTCAACTGACCGGTCTGCGCGACGCCGACGGTGTACGTCGTGACCGGATCCGACCAGTCTCGCAGAGTCAACAGATTGGCCACTTCTCCGACTCCGACAACCTTCTCGGTGGTCAACAACTGGACCCTGGGTGTGACGCATCCGGCGTACCAGCCGACGGTCGTCGTGTACGTCGTGGCCGCAGCCTCGTCATCCGCTGACAGTTCGGTGAACTGGATCGCAGACGCCGGCGCATCCCCCGGACGGCCCGGGGTGGACGTGAAGCTTCGCACCAGGGCACCAAGGCCGGCCGGATCCGCGAACCGCGCCTGTTGGCACGGCAAGACCAGACCATCGCCGGCGGTGTTGTCATTCGTCTTTGCGGGATCCCAGGTGGCGTTCGGAGCCAGCCGACTAACCTGTTCCGCACTGAGCAGGTCGACTGGGGCCAGCCGCGCCTCCGGCGCCGGAGGTTCGACGACCTGGATCACTTCGGGGCGGGCACTGACCTGTTCCTGATTCAGCTTCGGGCGAGCCGTCCCGCCGTCGTTCACGATCACCCCAGCGACGACGAGCGCGGCGATGGTGGCAACGATGCCGAAGGTGGTGTGGGTGCGTCGTCGAGCGGCGCCGGCGCGGCGCAAGATCGACGGCCGGGGCCACCGGACCTCATCGGCGAGGTCATTGAGCGGAAGCAGCAACTCCTGAAGGGGTGGCCGAGTGGAGCCACGATGCACGGCGAACTGGGTTCGAGCGACCTGCAGGTCACTCTCAGCCCGCTGGTAGGTGATCCCGACCTCGCGAGCAACAGCTGGCATGGAGAGGGTGGTGAGTTCCACGAGCAACAGCACCTTGCGCTGTTGGACGGGCAACTTGCCAAGCGACTGGAGTGTCTTGGTGAGATCCGGCCCGTACTTGTTGCGGTGCCAGATTCGCGCCGTTGCCCGACGTTGTGCGTGGTTCCATGCGTGGGTGCGCGCCCAAGCCTCGGGATTGCCGACTTGGCTGACCTTGCGCCAGTGGTGCCAGGCCATCACGAAGGCATCGCGGACGGCGCCTCGTGCGGCGGTCAGGTCTCCGGTGAGCGCCAACGTCTGCACCAACAGCCGGGTGCGGGCCTCCTTGTAGAACGCATCGAACGCATCAGTGTCGTTCAAGATGGCTCCTCCATGACCCCCCAACGGTACGCGAGCAGCACAACGCGGGCCAATCAGGAACAGCCACTCAACTGAGGCACTGACCATGGGCGGTCAACATGGCACTCAACGGCGCGCCAGACCCGATTCGATGGCGAAGCCCAGCCATGATGGTCGGGTCATGACTACCTTGACCGGGCTCCCCAGCACCTCATCCGCCGCCCGCCCGCCGACTCCTAGCGATCCGAGACATCGGCGACCGTTGGTACTCGTGGCGTCCCTCGGCGGGCTGACCGCCGCCGGCACCACCCTGGTGGTGCTGTGTGCCCTGGGAGTCATCGGCTGGTTCGTCACCGACGCCGGCATGCATGGTGCCCCTCGAGACGGATTGCGCGTGGCCGGCTTGGCCTGGTTGGCCGCACACGGTTCCGGCGTTCACGTCCAGGGGAGTGCGATCACGTTGCTCCCTCTGGGCATTACGGCTGTGTGTGCGTGGGTGACGTGGCGATTGGGCTACCGCGTGGGAGATTCCGTCTCCGGTCACGGACCCGACGCCGAGGACATCAGCAATGGTGAGCGCGACTGGACGGTGCCGACTGCGGTCGCCCTCTTCACGGCGGCGTACGTCGTGTTGGTCGCGGTCACGGGTGTCCTTGCCGCGTCCGAGGCGACCGCGCCGTCGATCCCAGCGGCGATCACAGGAGCCGCGTTGTTGGCGATCGTCTTCGGCGGAGCCGGCATCGCGGTGGGTTCCGGTCGAGCGGCGATCTGGGCCGCTCGGGTGCCGTTGCTGCTCCGGGTCTCATTGGCGGGCGGTCGCCGGATCACGATTGCGTATCTGGTGGCTTCCTTGGTCGTCGTGTCTGCGTCCTTGATCCTGAACTTCAGCACCGCCGCGACGATCGCCTCTCGACTTCAAGCCGACGCAGGCGACACCGCGTTGTTCGTTCTGGCGTCCGTGTTCGTGTTGCCGAACGCTGTCATCTTCGGCGGTGCGTATCTGCTCGGTCCTGGATTTGCCCTCGGTGCGAAGACCGTCGTCTCCCCGGCGCTCGTGGTGCTAGGTCCCCTGCCCCTGTTTCCGCTGCTTGCCGCAGTGCCCGCACCGGGTAGTGGCTCTGCCCTGACCAAGTCACTCGTCGCGGTTCCCATCGTGGTCGCGGCTTGGGCGGTCGCGCAGAACCACCGTCGCTACCCGACTGTCGTGTGGTTGGACGGGATCGTTCGTGGTGGTGTGGCTGGGGTCTTCGCCGGTATCGCGTTCGCAGTCTTGGCTTCACTGGCCGGCGGGGCGATCGGCCCGGGCCGGATGCGACACGTGTCGCCATTCGTCTTCGACGTGCTGGTCCACGCCATTGCCTACTTCGGCATCGGTGGGTTGTTGGCGGGAGTGGCCATGACCTGGTGGACCCGCCGCAGCCTGGCGTCCACACTGCCGCACGGCGGCTCGGCGGACCGCTAGCGCTCGTTACACTGCCCGACGTGTCGCCGGACTCTCCACCACACCGCACGCAGCGGCGTCTCGTGGTGATGGTCTCAGGCTCCGGCACCAACCTTCAGGCCTTGCTGGACGCGTGCGCGGACCCGACGTACGGCGCCAGCGTGGTTGCCGTGGGAGCTGATCGTGACGACATCGAGGGTCTTCGACGGGCAGAGCGCGCCGGAATCCCGACGTTCGTTCGCAAGGTCAGCCAGTTCGAGACCCGCGATGGTTGGGATCGGGCAGTTCGGGACATCGTTTCGAGATTCGATCCAGATCTGATCGTGCTGGCCGGCTTCATGAAACTCGTCGGGCCGGCGTTCCTGGAGGCCTTTGCCGGCCGCGTCGTCAACACCCATCCGGCCCTTTCGCCCTCGTTCCCCGGGATGCACGGCCCGCGGGAGGCGATCGCGTACGGCGTGAAGGTCAGCGGCTGCACGCTGTTCGTCGTGGACGGGGGAGTCGACACCGGCCCGATCGTTGCTCAACGTGCCGTCGAGGTCGCCGACGACGACGACGCCGAAACGCTGCATGAACGGATCAAGCTGGTGGAGCGAACGATGCTTGTGGACAGCGTGGGGCGGATGGCCCGAGAAGGATTCACCGTGACCAATAGGAAAGTGCGGTTCGGAAGATGACCAGTGCGGCAGACGATGGGCGCCCAGACGATGGACGCAGGCCGATCAAGCGCGCGTTGGTCTCGGTCTATGACAAGTCGGGGCTCGATGAACTGGTCCGCGGGCTGGTGGGTGCGGGGGTCGAACTCGTTTCAACCGGAGGATCGGCGGCCCTGATCGCCGATCTGGGGCTCCCGGTCACCCGCGTCGAGGACCTGACTGGCTTCCCGGAGTGCCTGGACGGACGAGTCAAGACGCTGCACCCCACGGTGCACGCGGGCATCTTGGCCGACCGGCGTCTGGACTCCCACGTCGCACAATTGGCCGACCTGGGGATCGAACCGTTCGACCTGGTGGTGTCGAATCTCTATCCGTTCACCCAGACGGTTGTCTCTGGGGCATCCCCCGACGAGTGCGTCGAACAGATCGACATCGGTGGCCCTTCCATGGTCCGCGCAGCCGCCAAGAATCATCCGTCGGTGGCGATCGTGACGTCGCCCGAGCGCTATGGCGACGTGCTGTCGGCGCTGGGTGAGGGCGGATTCACCTTGGCCGAACGCAAACGGTTGGCAGCCGAGGCATTCGTCCACACCGCGACGTACGACGTGCATGTGGCGTCCTGGATGGGCAACGTTCTGACCGATACCTCTGACGGTGCGGGCTATCCCGCCTGGGTCGGAGGCACGTGGGATCGCGCCGCACTGCTCCGCTATGGCGAGAATCCGCACCAGTCAGCCGCGCTGTATTTCAACGGTTTCGGTCGAGGACTCGCCCAGGCCGAGCAGTTGCACGGCAAGGAGATGTCCTACAACAACTATGTCGATGCCGACGCGGCCCACCGGGCGGCGTACGACCATAGTGACCAGCCCACAGTCGCCATCATCAAGCACGCCAACCCGTGCGGGATCGCGGTGGGAGCCGACGTTGCGGAAGCGCACCGGAAAGCGCACGCCTGCGATCCGGTGTCCGCGTTTGGCGGCGTCATTGCCACCAACGCTGTTGTCACACTTGAGATGGCCGAGGCGGTCGCGGAGATCTTCACCGAGGTGATCGTGGCGCCGGGGTTCGATCCGGATGCACTGGAAGTGCTGACCGCCAAGAAGAACGTTCGACTGTTGGTCGCCGCGGCTCCGGCGCGAGGCGGCGTCGAGATGCGACCGATCTCCGGTGGTCTTCTCATGCAGCAGCGCGACGTGATCGACGCATCGGGAGAAGTTGACGGTCATCCCACCGGTGACGACCCGTCCCGCTGGCAGTTGGTGTCCGGGGAACCGGCCGACGCCGAGACGATGGCTGATCTGGAGTTCGCGTGGCGGGCTATCCGGGCAGTGAAGTCCAACGCGATCCTGCTGGCGCGCGGTGGCGCCTCCGTCGGCGTTGGAATGGGCCAGGTCAACCGGGTCGATTCCTGCCACTTGGCCGTGTCACGAGCCGGAGCGGAGCGAGCGCGTGGATCCGTCGCGGCCTCCGACGCGTTCTTCCCGTTCGCAGACGGTCCGGCGATACTCCTCGAGGCGGGAGTGAAGGCGATCGTCGCTCCCGGCGGTTCGATCCGGGACGCCGAGGTGATTGCGGCGGCACAGGAGGCCGGTGTCACGACGTACTTCACGGGCACCCGGCACTTCTTCCACTAACCGTCGGCTGACGTCATCCGGTTCGCTGCCTATAGCCACCACGTTGTATGACGCCAGCTAGCAGCGTCATACGCCTTGCTGTGTATAGCCACCACTTCGTATGACGTTAGGCCGGGTGGCAAGATGTGCGCGTGACCGCCAAGACCCTGGATGGAACGGCTACCGCTGCCGCAATCAAAGCCGAACTAGTGGAGCGCGTCAGCGCCCTTCGCGAGAAGGGGATCGTGCCTGGTCTGGGCACCGTGCTGGTGGGTGATGATCCCGGTTCGAGGTGGTACGTCGCCGGTAAGCACAAGGACTGTGCCGAGGTCGGCATCGAGTCGATTCGCGTCGATCTCCCAGAGGTTGCCAGCCAGGCCGAGATCGAAGCGGCGGTGAAAGCTCTCAATGACGACCCGACGTGCACGGGGTACATCGTGCAACTGCCGCTGCCACGCGGTCGCGACGAGAACCGGGTGCTGGGCCTGATCGATCCCGCCAAGGATGCCGACGGCCTGCACCCGACGAACCTTGGCTGGCTGGTGCTGGGAAACCCGGCTCCCTTGCCGTGTACGCCGTTCGGCATCGTTGAGTTGCTGCGACGACACAACGTCGCGATTGCTGGTGCGGATGTCGTGGTCGTCGGCCGAGGGGTGACGGTCGGCAGGCCGCTCGGGCTACTGCTCACCCGCCGTTCCGAGAACGCGACCGTCACGTTGTGCCACACCGGCACCGTCGACCTTGCGGCGCACGTTCGCACCGCGGACATCGTCGTCGCCGCTGCGGGAGTACCCGGGATCATCACCGCCGACATGGTCAAACCCGGTGCTGCGGTCCTCGATGTCGGAGTCTCTCGCGTTGATGGAAAGCTCGCCGGAGACGTCGCGGATGAGGTGTGGGAGGTGGCCGGCTGGGTGTCGCCCAACCCGGGCGGAGTTGGCCCGATGACGCGAGCGATGTTGCTGTCCAACATCGTGTCCATCGCCGAGGAGCGGGCCGCAAGCAGCGACAGACGGTCGTGATGACCGAAAGTCAGGATTCCGAGGCGTCAGACCCGGACTCGGCTGAGGACCCGCTCGAGGAGGAGTTCTCACACACTCGGCGTTGGTTTCCGGCCCGCGTCGGAGGAATCTTCTACCTGGTGATCATGGCGGCGATGATCGTTGGCCTCGGCATTGTGGCCAGCGGAGCCTGGCGCAACGGCGTACGACTGATCGCTGCGTCGCTGTTTGCTGCCGCGGCCCTCCGAGTGGTGCTTCCCGAGGCGCAAGCCGGCATGCTCGCCGTACGCAATCGGTGGTTCGATGCCGGACTGATGGCGAGCTTGGGCGCGGCCATCGCGTTCCTCGCCTCATCGATCCCCAACCAGCCGCCGCTCTAGTTCGATCAGCCCGGCCGTTGAACTCGGCCTGCCTGACTTCGTCAGATCAGCCCGGCCGTTGAACTCGGCCTGCCTGACTTCGTCAGATCAGCCCGAGTTCTTTAACTGCCTCGCGCTCTTCGGCCAACTCGGCTGTCGAGGCGTCGATCCGGGCGCGTGAGAAGTCGTCGATCTCGAGTCCTTGGACGATCTCCCAATTGCCGCCGGAGGTCGTGACGGGGAATGACGAGATCAGACCTTCGGGCACTCCATACGAACCGTCGGAGACGACCGCCATCGACACCCAGTCGTCGGCAGCCGAGCCGCGCAGCCAATCGTGAGCGGCGTCGATCGTTGCGGACGCCGCTGAAGCGGCTGACGAGGACCCGCGCGCCTCGATGATGGCCGCGCCGCGCTTGGCGACAGTCGGGATGAACGTGCTCTCGATCCAGGCCTGGTCGTTGACCACCTCAGCGGCATTGCGGCCGCCGATCTCTGCGTGGAAGACGTCGGGATACTGCGTCGCGGAGTGATTGCCCCAGATCGTCATCTTCTTGATCTCGGTCACGGCGCTGCCGGTCTTGGCCGCCAACTGGGAGATCGCACGGTTGTGATCGAGGCGGGTCAGGGCGGAGAAGCGCTCTCTCGGGATGTCGGGTGCGTTGGTCATCGCGATCAGCGCGTTGGTGTTGGCCGGGTTGCCGGTGACACCGATCCGGACGTCGGACGCAGCGACCTGGTTGAGGGCCTTGCCCTGGGCGGTGAAGATGGCCCCGTTGGCTGAAAGGAGATCTCCACGCTCCATCCCGGCCGAGCGGGGACGCGCGCCGACCAGCAGCGCGAGGTTGACGCCGTCGAAGATCGCATTGGGATCGTCCCCGATTTCGACGCCCGCCAGCGTTGGGAACGCGCAGTCGTCCAGTTCCATGACAACGCCTTCAAGCGCCTTCAGGGCCGGGGTGATCTCGAGAAGCCGGAGTTCGATGGGTTGATCGGGGCCGAGCAACGAGCCACTGGCGAGCCGGAACAACAGGCTGTATCCGATCTGACCGGCCGCCCCGGTGACGGCGATCTTGACTGGCGTACTCAACTTATTGCTCCTTCGTGGCTGGTGGATTGCAGCCGACGTTAGCAGCGACGCAGCGCCCAGGGGAGCGCGGGTGCGGGCCGGAGCGACCTACCCGGCTGGCATGCTGGTGCCGTGGCAATCCCAGGGCGTTCGCGGCGCGCGAGCGTGTGGGTGATGAGTTGTTGGATCATTCTCGCCGCCCTGCTTCTGACTGGTTGCGCGGCCGCGGCGCCGGAGCAGATCGGGCCGTCGGGCGTCGATGAATTGGTCGTGCCCACTCCGACGCCGAAGGTTGCGGACTTCGTTGACGAGATCGACAACCCGTTCCTGCCGTTGCGGCCCGGAAGCGAATGGGTCTACGAGACGGTCGGTGCCGAGAACGGCGAGACGACCACGGTGACGGTGACCGACCAGACCAGACGCGTCCAGGGAGTGCGGACCACGGTCGTTCGGGACGTGGTTCGCAATGCTGCCGGCGAGGTCGTCGAGGACACGTACGGCTGGTTCGCGCAGGATCAGCGCGGCAACGTGTGGTACTTCGGCAAGGACACCTCGGCGTACGACTTGGATGCTGGGACCACATCGACCGAAGGCTCGTGGGAGGCGGGGATCGGGGGCGCGCAGGCGGGCTTGATGATGGCTGCCGTCCCGCGAGTCGGAGACGGGTATCAACAGGTTTACCTCCCCACGATCGCGGAGGACCGAGCGACGGTCCTGGCGCTGGACGGCGAGGCAGCGGTCCCCCAGGGTGACTTCGACGAACTCGTCGTGATCGAGGAGACGACGCCGCTCGAGCCGGGCCTCACCAAGCGGAAGTATTACGCCCGTGGAGTGGGCCTCGTCCTCGAAGAGACCAATGAGGTCACCGCCACCGGCTCGAATCAGCGCCAACGCACCGAACTCATCATCTTCTCCGCCCGCTAACCCCCCTGACACCTTCCTCCCAGTCGCCGACGCGTCGATTCCGCTTCGACACGCCGCAGATTTGCCTACATAAGTGACGGCTCAGCGGGTTGGGTTTGCTCTCGTCGCGGTGGCGCCGTTAGCGTCCCAAGCGTGACCCCAACTGAGACGACAGAGGTTGAAACCCCAGGGACTTCTGCCAACACGATCATCTACACGCACACGGATGAGGCGCCGCTGCTTGCGACGTACTCCTTCTTGCCGATCGTCGAGGCGTACGCCGCCCAGGCAGGCGTGGACGTGCAGACCCGCGACATCTCGCTCGCCGGAAGGATTCTGGCCCTGTTTCCAGAGTGGCTTGCGCCCGAGCAGCGGATCGACAACGCACTCGCCGAACTGGGTGAATTGGCGAAGACCCCGGCCGCGAACATCATCAAACTCCCCAACGTCTCGGCCTCGATCCCCCAGTTGAAGGCCGCCATCACGGAACTGCAGGGCCAGGGCTTCCCCATCCCTGACTACCCCGAGAGCCCCAGCACCGACGCGGATCGCGACGTCAGATCGCGCTACGACAGGGTCAAAGGCAGTGCCGTCAACCCGGTCCTCCGCGAAGGCAACTCCGACCGGCGGGCGCCGGCTTCGGTCAAGAACTTCGCCCGCCAGCATCCGCACCGGATGGGGGCCTGGTCACCCGACTCAAAGACCAATGTCGCGACCATGTCGGCCGATGATTTCCGTGCCAATGAGCAGTCAGTGGTGATTGGTGAAGCCACGGACCTCCGGATCGAGCACGTAGACGGCTCCGGCACGGTGACAGTTCTCAAGGATGAAATGCCCGTCCTAGCTGGCGAAGTCGTCGACGCCACCGTGATGAGGGTCGCCGCTCTGCGAACCTTCCTGACCGAACAGATCGCCCGCGCGAAGGCCGAGGACGTGTTGTTCTCGGTGCACCTGAAGGCGACGATGATGAAGGTGTCCGACCCGATCATCTTCGGTCACGTCGTGGAAACGTTCCTGCCGGAAGTGTTCGCGGAGTACGGCGCGGCCTTGAGCGCCGCCGGTCTCAGCGCGAATGACGGACTCGGTGCGCTCTTGAACGCATCCGCCGAACTTCCCGAGGGGGCGGCGATGGCGGCGGCAGTCCAAGCCCGCTTCGCTGAAGGCCCGGCCCTGGCGATGGTCGACTCGGATCGCGGCATCACCAACCTGCACGTGCCGTCAGACGTGATCGTGGATGCGTCCATGCCGGCGATGATCCGGACATCGGGTCATATGTGGGGTCCAGACGGCGCGGAGGCCGACACCCTCGCAGTCATCCCCGACTCGTCGTACGCCGGCATCTACCAGGCCACGATCGACGACTGCCGCACCAACGGAGCGTTCGATCCCGCCACGATGGGGTCGGTGCCCAATGTCGGCCTGATGGCGCAGGCCGCGGAGGAGTACGGATCTCACGACAAGACCTTCGAGATCGCCGCCGACGGAGTTGTCCGCGTCGTCGACGGATCCGGCACGGTCCTGATGGAGCACGCGGTGTCGAGCGGCGACATCTGGCGCGCGTGCCAGACCAAGGATGTGCCGATCCAGGACTGGGTGAAGTTGGCGGTCACACGCGCTCGGGCGTCGGGCTCTCCAGCCATCTTCTGGCTCGACGAGACCCGCGCCCATGATCGAAGACTGGTTGCCAAGGTCAACGAGTACCTCGCTGATCACGACACCGCCGGCCTCGACGTCCGGATCCTCAGCCCGGTCGACGCCATCAAACTCTCGATGGAGCGGATCCGTCGCGGCGAAGACACGATCTCGGTGACCGGCAACGTGTTGCGCGACTACCTGACCGACCTGTTCCCGATCCTGGAGTTGGGTACGTCGGCCAAGATGCTGTCCGTCGTACCCCTGATCAACGGTGGCGGCCTCTTCGAGACCGGTGCCGGCGGTTCCGCTCCCAAGCACGTGCAGCAGTTGGTCAAGGAGAACTACCTGCGTTGGGACTCGCTGGGTGAGTTCTTGGCGCTCGCGGTCAGCTTCGAGCACCTGGCCCAGGTCACGGGCAACAAGCAGGCACAGGTCCTCGCGGACACCCTTGATCGTGCGACCGGAACGTTCTTGAACGAGAACAAGTCGCCGGCGCGCCGGGTCGGGCAGATCGACAACCGGGGATCGCACTTCTACCTCGCGATGTACTGGGCGCAGGAGTTGGCCGCTCAAACCGACGATGCCGGTCTCGCGGCCGCCTTCTCAGACCTGGCCGAAACCCTGGCCACCAACGAGGAAACCATTGCCGCCGAACTCATTGCCGTTCAGGGCTCGCCCGTCGACATCGGCGGCTACTACCGCCCCGACGAAGCCTTGACCTCCGCCATCATGCGCCCGTCGCCAACGCTCAACGCGGCCCTGAGCTCGCTGGGCTAGGAGCCGTGCGAGTCGTCGCCTCCGCAGTCGGGCGGCTCAATGCGCTGACGGGAGCGTTTAGCACCTCCGCAGATCGTTTCGAGGTGTCGGGCGCTCCCGCCACGGACTCCACTCCTCTCGGATGGAACAATCAGCGCCATGCCATCCGACGCTCCTGTTGCGCTGCCCCGAGTCCTGTCCGGCATCCAGCCGACGGCGGACTCCTTCCACTTCGGCAACTACTTGGGCGCGGTGCGGCAGTGGGTGGATCTCCAGAACGAATATGAGCCCTTCTTCTTCATCGCGGACCTGCACGCGATCACGTTCGAGCAGGATCCGAAGGTCCTCCGCGAGCGCACGCTGAGAGCGGTCGCGCAACTGCTGGCGATGGGCATCGATCCCGCGCGCTCGGCGATCTTCGTGCAGAGCCAGATGCCGCAACATGCCCAACTTGCCTGGGTGCTGCAATGCCTGACCAGCATGGGTGAGGCCCGCCGGATGACCCAGTTCAAGGACAAGTCCGCCAAGGGCGGCGAGGGTGCGGCCAGCGTCGGGCTGTTCACCTATCCGATTCTTCAGGCCGCCGACATCCTGCTCTACCGTCCGGCCTACGTGCCGGTCGGCGAGGACCAGCGCCAACACTTGGAGCTCACCAGGGACCTCGCGCAGCGCTTCAATCACCGCTACAAGAAGACGTTCAGGCTGCCCGAGCCCTACATCCTGAAGGCCACCGCCAAGATCACCGATCTCCAGGTGCCGACCGCCAAGATGTCGAAGTCGTCGTCATCACCCAACGGCATCATCGAGATGCTGGACGACCCGAAAGTCAGCGCCAAGAAGATCCGGTCAGCCGTCACCGACTCCGACACGGTCGTGCGCTTCGATCCCGACGAGAAGCCGGGCATCAGCAACCTGCTGACGATCTACTCCGCGATCAGTGGCCGCTCGATCGAGGAACTGGTGACGGCGTACAGCGGCTTGGGGTACGGCGACTTCAAGGGCGATCTCGCCAACCGGGTCGTGGAGTTCGTCACGCCCTTCCGCGACCGCACCATGGAACTGATCGCGGACCGGACCCATCTCGATGGGGTGCTCCGCGACGGCGCCGAGCGGGCGGGTGCGGTCGCCAGCGCCACCTTGAGCGACGTCCTGGATCGGGTTGGGTTTCTCCCTGCTCCGCCGAACGCCCCCAGAAATAAGTACGGCACAGTAGGCTCCTGTCGTGCCCACGATTGGCGTTGCGCTGGCGATCCCCGAACCCTGGGCGAGCCAACTGCAGGACTACCGCACCTCCATCGGCGACGTCACAGCCGCTCAGATCCCGACGCACATCACCCTCGTGCCACCCACCTGGGTCGAAATGGACGACCTGGCCGTGATCGAGGACCATCTCGATGAAGTGGCCGCGAAGTTTCCTCCGTTCCCCGTTCACCTGCGCGGCACGGGCTCCTTCCGGCCGATCTCCCCGGTCATCTTCGTGGCGCTGGCCGAGGGAATCTCCGCTTGCGAGGAACTAGCCGACGCCGTACGCCGTGGCCCGCTGACCCTGGACCTGGCGTTCCCGTTCCACCCGCACGTCACGATCGCGCACCATCTCGAGGAGGAGACTCTCGACCGGGCTTTCGACGAGCTGGCGCTGTTCGATTGCGCATTCACCGTGGATCGGTTCCATCTCTACTGCCACGAAAGTGCCGAAGGATGGCGCCCGACCCGTGACTTCCCACTCGTAACACAGGTGTGACAAATGTCGCCTCAGGCCGCTGCAACTATTAATTCACGCCGCGAGGGGCCAGAATCGGGCGGGGCGTTCCCAACCGTCGGGTGCCTCATAATCACAGCGCGGAGGTAGGAATGGCGTCGACTGACGCAGGAGTCCGGGGAGTCAACGGCCCGACCAGGGCCGCGATCGAGGACAAGACACTTCGCACCGACCGGTGGTGGTTAGCCCCGCTGGCAACGTTCGTCGTCTTCACGGCCTTCATCATCTACTCGAGTTGGCGAGCCTTCTCCGGCGACAACTACTACTCGGCGCCGTACCTCTCGCCGTTCTACTCCCCGTGCCTGACCGACACCTGCGTCGAGGGGTCCTCCGACTTCGGCCAGCCGTTCAGCTGGTGGCAACTGTCGCCCGCACTGATCATCTTGATCTTCCCGCTGGGTTTCCGCTTCACCTGCTACTACTACCGCAAGGCCTACTACCGCGCGTTCTGGCTGTCGCCCCCGGCCTGCGCCGTCGCGGAGCCGCACAAGTCCTACTCCGGCGAGACGAAGTTCCCGCTGATACTTCAGAACATCCACCGCTACTTCTGGTACGCCGCCGTCGTGATCGCGCTGCATCTTGACGTTCGACGCTGTCTTGGCCTTCCAGGACGAGCATGAGAACTGGGGCCACATGGGCCTCGGCACCGTGCTGATGTGGATCAACGTGATCCTGATCTGGGCCTACACACTGTCGTGCCACTCCTGTCGCAACATCGTCGGCGGTCGGTTGCGGCACTTCTCCAAGCACCCGGTCCGCTACAAGTTGTGGACGTGGGTCTCGATCCTGAACCCGCACCACGCCAGGTTCGCGTGGTACTCCCTCTTCTCCATTGCCATCGTCGACTTCTACATCTACCTCCTGGCGACCGGCACCATCACCGACCCGAGGTTCTTCTGACATGAGCTCCACCCCAGAAAATTCGGCCGAGATTCAGCGCCTGAGGACCGGCACCCGATGACCGGCAACCGGATGTCGAGTGAAGAGTCCGGCGGTGTGCACGGCATCGAGCAGCACCAGTACGACGTGATCGTCATCGGTGCCGGCGGGGCCGGACTCCGCGCCGCCATCGCCGCGCACGACGCCGGCGCCAAGACCGCGATCATCACCAAGTCGCTGCTCGGCAAGGCCCACACCGTGATGGCCGAGGGCGGCATCGCCGCGGCCATGGGCAACCGCTGGAAAGAGGACAACTGGAAGGTCCACTTCCGCGACACCATGCGCGGCGGCAAGATGCTCAACAACTGGCGGATGGCCCAGTTGCACGCCCAGGAAGCCCCCGAGCGGGTGCTCGAACTTGAGGACTGGGGCGCTCTGTTCGACCGCACCGAGGACGGCCTGATCTCACAGCGCGACTTCGGCGGCCACCGCTATGCCCGGTTGGCCCACGTGGGTGACCGCACCGGCCTGGAGATGATCCGCACCCTGCAGCAGCGGGTCGTCGAACTCGGCATCGACGTCTACATGGAATGCACGATCACGGAACTCTTCAAAGACGGCGACACGCGGTGTCGGGTGCGTTCGGCTACTGGCGGGAGACCGGCCGGTTCGTCACCTTCGAGGCGCCGAGCATCATCTTGGCCACGGGCGGCATCGGCAAGTCCTTCAAGGTCACCTCGAACTCCTGGGAGTACACCGGTGACGGGCACGCGCTCGCCCTGCGCGCGGGGGCTTCGTTGCTCAACATGGAGTTCGTCCAGTTCCACCCGACCGGCATGGTCTGGCCGCCCTCGGTGAAGGGCATCCTGGTCACCGAATCGGTCCGTGGCGACGGCGGGATCTTGAAGAACTCCGAAGGCAAGCGCTTCATGTTCGACTACATCCCGGAGTTCTTCAAGGCCGAGACCGCGGACTCCGAGGCGGAAGCCGATCGTTGGTACGACGACAAGATCAACAACCGTCGGCCACCCGAGTTGCTGCCCCGCGACGAGGTCGCTCGCGCGATCAACTCCGAGATCAAGGCCGGCCGTGGCTCCGAGCATGGCGGCATCTACCTCGACATCGCTTCGCGGCGTACGCCGGAATTCATCCGCAAGCGGCTGCCGTCGATGTACCACCAGTTCAAGGAACTCGCCGATGTCGACATCACCGCCGAGCCGATGGAGATCGGCCCGACGTGTCACTACGTGATGGGTGGCGTCGAGGTCGACGCGGACACCCAGGCATCGCCGGTCGTGCCCGGTCTGTACGCCGCGGGCGAGGTGTCCGGCGGCATGCACGGCTCCAACCGGCTCGGTGGCAACTCGCTGTCCGACCTGTTGGTCTTCGGCAAGCGTGCCGGTGAGTACGCCGCGGCGTACGCCTCCGAACTCGGTGAGGGCCGTCCGACGCTGGTCGAATCGGAGGTCAAGGCGGCCGAGAAGTTCGCGCTCGGCGCCGTTCGAGCTGGACGGCGGCGAGAACCCCTACACGATCCAGCACGACCTGCAACAGAACATGAACGACCTGGTCGGCATCATCCGCGAGGCGTCGGAGCTGCAGGCTTCGCTCGATGCGATCGAGGCGTTCAAGGAGCGGGCGAAGCGCTTGTCGGTGGAGGGTCACCGCCAGTACAACCCGGGCTGGCACCTCGCGCTCGACCTGCGCAACATGCTGATCGTGTCCGAGTGCATCGCCAAGGCGGCGCTCGAGCGCGAGGAATCGCGCGGCGGGCACACCCGCAACGACTTCCCCGGGCCGCGTGAAGAGTGGGGCAAGAAGAACCTCGTGCTGCGGCTCAACGCCGAGGGCACGGGTGTCGATCTCGAGCACCAGCCGCTGCCGGGGATGCCCGAGGACCTGCAACCACTGTTCGAAGCAGCGGCGCCAGCGGGAGGAGCAGCCTGATGAGTTATGCCCTGAAGATGAAGATCTGGCGCGGCGATCAGTCGGGCGGCGACCTCCAGGACTACAGCGTCTCGGTCGAGACCGGTGAGGTCGTGCTCGACGCGATCCACCGGATCCAGGCGACCGAAGCGGGCGACCTCGCGGTGCGCTGGAACTGCAAGGCCGGCAAGTGCGGATCGTGCTCGGCCGAGATCAATGGCAAGCCGCGGCTGATGTGCATGACCCGACTCTCGGACTTCGAGCCCACCGACACGATCGTCGTGACGCCGCTGCGTGCCTTCCCGATCATTCGCGACCTGGTGACTGACGTGTCCTTCAACTACGAGAAGGCCAAGCAACTCCCGTCCTTCAAGCCCGGTCCGCGCGATGCCGACGGCAAGCGCCGGATGGCGCAGATGGACGTCGAGCGCGGCCAGGAGTTCCGCAAGTGCATCGAGTGCTTCCTGTGCCAGGACACCTGCCACGTCGTGCGCGACCACGAGGACAACAAGGATGCGTTCGCCGGACCGCGCTTCTTCCTGCGGTACGCCGAGTTGGACATGCACCCGCTGGACACCAACGACCGCCGCGAACTCGCTCAGGGTGCGGCCGGACTGGGCATGTGCAACATCACCAAGTGCTGCACCGAGGTCTGCCCCGAGCACATCAAGATCACCGACAACGCGATCATCCCGTTGAAGGAACGTGTCGTCGACAAGAAGTACGACCCCCTGATCTGGCTCGGCAACAAGATCGGCCTCCGCAACAAGGACAACGACGGCCGCGTCGAGGTCTAACCCGCCCAACTTCGGTGAGCCGTCGCAAATGCAGGCAAAACTGCGGCGTGTCGTGACGCCATCGACGGGTCACTCGGGAGAGCCATGCTGGATGAGTTGATCGCGGCCTATCACCAGGCTGTTCACGCCGATGATGTCGAGGCCGAACTGGCCGCTCTGGAGGCGCTGACCTCCCAACACCCGGAGTTGGCGTGGCCATGGTTCGACCTCGGCACCCGCCACAAGTGGCTACGGCTTTGGCCGGAGAGCGTCAATGCGAATCTTGAAGCGTTGGCGCGAACACCAGATCCCACCGGCACGGCAGAGGCTTGGAACCTCGGGATTGCGGCGACGGCGTTGGGGGAGTGGGCGTTGGCCCGGCAGGCATGGGACGCGTTCGGGGTCGACGTTCCGGACGGCGAAGGTCCGATCCTGGCGGACTTCGGGGTAGCGGCGATCGGGCTCAATCCGTCGCCACGCTTCCATGAACCGGAGCTCCTGCTGGACGGCGTACGTTATGCCGACGAAGTCGTGCTTGCCCGCCGGCTCTGCCCGGCAACCGCCCGAATCGAGGGCGCTGCCGGTCCCGGAGTCGGGACACCGGTTCGGCGACGTCATCTTGTACGACGGCGAGCCGGTCGGGCGGGCGACGTACGCCGGCCAGACGATGCTCGTCTTCAACGAGATCATGCTGCTCGAGCCGTCGGCGTACCCCACTCTCGGCGTGATCGTGCCGAACGTCGGGGCGGACGGTCTGCGCGAACTGACCGACCTGGTGAAGACGGCCGGCTTCGGCGCGGAAGTGTGGACGACCAAGGTCGAAGCCGGGGCAGCGGGACTTGGCTCAGACCGAACTCGTCACGGTCGGCATCGGCGCACCGATCGATCAAGCCACCCGATTGCTGGCTCAGTGGGCGGTCGGTGGCGACGACCGCGACTTCGGCCAAGTCGAGCAATTGCTTTGAGCTAGCCTCGGCGGATCAACGAATTCTGGAGCGAGAGTGAGATGGGGACAATGCCTAGTCATGCTCCAGAACTGATTGTCATCGAACACGATGACTACCACGCTGAATATGTTGGCACGACAGCCGACGGCCGCCAGTTCTTTTTGACCGAACCATTCGTGCCGGGTGGCGAGGAGTTCCTGGCGCTGTACCTGTTCGATGGGCAGGGGCAGCTGATAGAAGCGATCATCGAGTCTTTTGGGTTGCGGACAGTCCCGTGGTGGCGCCCGTGGTCTGGGCCTGCGATGAAACCGCATGCTCGGCGAACGACTCGTGATGCGTGGCTCGCGAAGATCGGACCTTTCAGCTATGGCCGTATTGAGATAGCGCCGTTCTCGGTGAAACGCTTCGATGTGGAGTTCGGACTCTTGGTCGGTGATGTGGATGACGACGAGGGACCGCTCTATGTCGAGCTGCATCCAGGCAACTACATGGCCTTCTACGAGCCTTGGGATAGCGGCGATTACGACACCTGAACCGGACATCCACCAGCAGGCAATGGCACGACTCGGGGGACGTGGCAATTGTTGTGCGGCAGAATCCGCATCTTTGATGCTAGATTTGATGCAGGAGGCGCGATGAGAACGACAGTAACCCTGGACGATGAACTGCTCGCGAGGGCAGTCGAACTGACAGGCGAGACGAAGACCAGGGCGCTTCTCGAGGAGTCCCTGAGGTCTTTGATCGCGCGTGAGACGGGTCGGAATCTCGCATTGCTGGGCGGCAGCGATCCGGACGCTTCGGCGCCTCCGCGGCGTAGAGGCTCTGCGGCTTGATCCTGGTTGATACATCGGTGTGGATCGATCATCTCCGTGCCGCCGAGGCTCGGCTGGTAGCCGAACTCGAAACGGGCCAAGTTGCGACCCATCCTTTGGTTGTCGCCGAGCTCGCTGTTGGCAACATCAGGGGTAGGTCCTATTTCATGGAGGCAGCTCCACGGACTGCCCATGTTGGCATCCGCGCGGCATGCAGACGTTCTCGAACTTGTGGATCGACACGTTCTCCATGGGATCGGGCTCGGCGCTGTCGATGTCCACCTCCTAGCTTCGCTGCGCTTGGCGCCCGGGATCCGACTCTGGACTCGGGACAAACGACTCAAGGAATCGGCTGTTCGGCTGTCTTTGCCCGTTCTCTAGCCCGTGGAGCCTTGACAACGTACAACCAATCGGTTGTATATTAGGTCTTGTGGACGACGAGAACGAGGACAGGGCAGATGCGCTGTTCCACGCTCTCGCCGATCGCACCCGGCGCGACATCATGCGCCGCGTGCTGGCCGGTGAGCACTCGGTGTCCACGCTCGCGGAGAAGTACGACATGAGCTTCGCCGCGGTGCAGAAGCACGTCGCCGTACTCGAACGAGCCGGCCTGATCACCAAGCGTCGGGTCGGTCGCGAAGCACTCGCGACCGGCGACGTGGAAGCCGTCCGGTCGGTGGGCTCGATGCTCATCGAACTGGAGGCGGTCTGGCGTGGCCGGATCGCCCGCATCGACGAACTGATCAGCCAACCAACGAGTTAGCAAGGAGAAGTAGCCATGCCAGTCACAGACGTCACGTCCGACATCGATACCCGCACCCTGACCATCACCGCCGACTTCGCCGCCCCGATCGACCGGGTCTGGAAGGTGTACGCCGATCCGCGTCAGATGGAGCAGATCTGGGGTCCGCCGACCTACCCGGCCACGGTCGTCGATCACGAACTCAAGCCGGGAGGACGCGTCACCTACTTCATGACGAGTCCGGAGGGCGAGAAGTACTACGGGTTCTGGAACGTCACCGCCGTCGACGAGCCCAAGTCCTTCGAGTTCGAGGACGGCTTCGCGAATGAGGACTTCACGCCCGGTCGAGCCGATGCCCGTCTCGCGCAATCGCTTCGCGTTCGAGGAGTACGACGGCGGCACACGCGCGACGTACGTCTCCAGCTACGAGACCGCCGAGGCCCTTCAGAAGGTGCTCGACATGGGCGTCGTTGAAGGTGCGACCGGCGCGATCAACCAGATCGACGACCTCCTCGCCGAGCTGACCGCTTCGCCTAAGCTGGCGAGGACCGGGAGCGACGTCTGCTTCGCGACGTACGGCGAGGTCATCGCGCGCAGGAGGCCGGAGTAGCCGACCTGGAAGCGGATCTCGGTTCCAGGGCGAAGTCGATGAGGCGTTTCCAAGATCGAGGTGATCACTGCTTGCACCGAGCACCGTGATGCCGACCGGCGGCACGAGGCCGTCGAGTTCGACGTCCTGACGACCCAGGCTGACCAGCGTCTGCACGATCGTTCCCCGGTCCAGCGCCGTCGGGGTGCCGCCGAAGCTGTCGACGGTCCGATCACCCCAGCGGCATGGTCGGCTTCTCCAACGACTCGATCACGGACGCCACCAGGGTGAAAGCATCGGTGTGCAGGACCGCCGATCGGCCGGCACTCCACCGGATCGGTGCCGAGCAGGATGGCCTCGCCGATCCGGAGATCCGTGATGGCGTGCCGACGGCTTGTCCTGGGCGAGCGCCCAGGCCAGGTTGGCCGAGTTCCCTCCCGAGATCAGCGGCAGCGCGATTCCGAGTTCGGTGCGCAAGCAGGCTCGGCGAGTTGCCCTAGTTGCAGACATCTGGGTGGACGTGGGTACGACGCCATTGCGGCAGGCCAGGTTGGTCCCGATGCCGACGAGCGCCACGTGCCGGGCCAACGCAATCCGGCGGGCTATCTCCAACGACATGATGCGGGAGAACGCCTTCGCGGAGGTCGCCCAGCTCCACCATCAGGACGACATCGTGGGTCTTCTGCTGCGCGCTGAGCGGCCACGCGACAGCGCATGGATCACGTCGAGTTCGCTCACGAGGCTGACGGACGCAGCGGCGACCGCGCGTTCACACTCGTCCGGCGTGGGTGAGCGGATCAGCATCATCGGAGTCGTGATGCCGGCCTCGCGCAAGCGTTCGAGGTTGGCGATCCGCGAGTCACCGATCCGCGCGACACCGCCAGCGATCATCGCCTCGGCGACCTCGGGCAACCCGAGAGTCGCCTTGGTGATCCCGGTGACACTGATGCCCTGGTGAGACAGCAGTGTCACGAGGAGGCGGGTGTTCTGCTCGATCTTGGCGAGGTCGATCTCGATTCGAGGGCTGATCACGCGACGACGCGGCGTTGCTGCGCGAGCAGGTGCGGGAAGGCGCCGGTCACCATGTCGACGAGTTCGCTGCCGTCACGCCACAACGGATCGGTGGCAGGCAGGCTCAGCGTGTCGGCGTACTCCGTGGCGGCGACCGTCACGTCGTCGTCGGTCATGTTCTCGTGGTTGATCGTGATGCCGATCACCCGAGTCTTGCCGAACTGCTCGATCAGGTTGCGCTCGCTGTCGGGCGACGGCATCGCCGACGGTCGGGTAGTCGCTCAGCATCACTCGCCCCGGTGCGTGCTGCATGACCACGGCGTGCGGCCGGCTCGCGCGCAGCACGACGGTCGAGCTGAGGTACGCCGGGTGGCTCAGGGCGCCTTGGCCTTCGACCACGATCACGTCGGGATGCTCGTTCTGCCATGCCTTGACGACAGCGCCTTCGAGTTCGCCGACGCCGAACTGAGCGGGAATGGCGTCCAGTGCGACGCCGTACGCCGCACCCTGGATCAGGCCGGTCTGCCCGGTGCCGACCATCACGGCGTGGATGCCGGCGTCGTTGAGAGCCTTGGTGAGGATCGTCGACGTCGTGCGCTTGCCGATCGCGCCATCGGTGCCGAGCACGGCGATCCGCACGCACTTGACCGAGTCGATTGCTCCGTCGAACATCCGCAGATCCTTGGTCGGACGGGGACGGCGTACGTCGAGCAGGGTCACACCGCGGGTAGCAGCGGCCGCGGAGATCTCGGGGTCGTCGTTGAGGAACTCGTGCAGTCCCGACACGATGTCGAGGCCAGCCATGATCGCCTCAAGGACGGCAGCCCGCTCGGGCCGAGACATCAGGCCGGACAGCGGTGCGAGGCCGAAGATGAAGAGGTCGGGCCGAGCGCCGACGACGCGAATGGCGTCGGTCAGCGAGTCGACGATCGGGATGTCAGCGTCGATTCCGTCCAAGACCTGACCGGCGTCACGACCAGCTTGAGCGACTGTCGATGACGGCGACGATGCGGTAGCGCTCGCTGCTTCGGACCAGGCCATTGGCGGTCTTGCCATCGATGTCAGCGAAGTTGCCTTCGCAGTAGACGACCGCGGTCGGTCGCTTGTCGAGGCCGGCCGGCGCGCGACCGGCGGAAAGACGCGATGGTGACGTGGGCTCTGAAATTGTTTGGGGCATGCCGGATCCTTTGGGTAATGCTCAGAGGTGGCATCCGGTCGGCTCAAACCGTCAAGGTGGCCGATATGAACAAGAGGTCCCACTAAGGGTGAACTGTTACCTCGACAGTACCTCGTTCGCGACGTTCCTGTGCATCGCAGAACGACTGTGCATCACCAACTGACCCGAGGTCAGGCGAGATTCAGCTGGCGAGCGCGGACAGCGGCTTCCGACCGAGTACGACGGACGGGTAGTGCCGCTCGATCAACTCGTTCACTGCGACGGACCAGTCCCTCTGTTCGGCCGTGATCCGGGCGGCCGCCCCCAATACTCCCCGAAGGTCGGGGTCGTGAAGCCGCTTGATGGCGTCGGTGATGGCTGTCGACATGGTGGAGTCGTAGAGCAGACCGGTCTCCTCGTCGATGACGATCTCCGTGGCAGCACCCCGGCGGGTCCCGATGACCGGAATTCCACTCGCCGCCGCGGCTCGCAAGGAGTGGCCGCAGGTGAGTTTCCGACCGGGATGGATCAGTACGTCGAGAGAGGCGATCGCGGTGCCCAGATCGCCGGTGGACATCGGTTCCAGGAACTTCGCGTCCGGCACGTGCTCACGCAACCAGGCCAACTGAGGCCCCGCGCCGATCACCACGAGCCGCACATCGGGATTCTCGGCAAGGTCTTCCAGGCGGCGTACGCCGTGGCGCTTGTGCAGTCCACCCACGTAGCCGACCACCAGCTTGTGACCGTCTGGCCGATCTGCGCGCGCCCAATGATCGTGCAGCCGCCGATCTCGCAGGCGCGGGTGGAACGCATCGACGTCCACCCCCGGAGCCCAGGTGTGGGCCTGAATGCCTCGCTCGGCCAGGCGGACTCGTGCCCAGTCGGACGTGACCAGGAAGCGATCTGCGCGGGCGATGACCTGCTCGACGTACGACGCTGGCAGGTAGTTCGGCAAGGGAGCCTGCTCCACGACGACCGTCGGAAGGTTGCCTCGCAGGGCCTGCTTCAGGGCCTTGCGCCCGAACACATCGGGACTGATCGCGTGCATCAGATCAGGCTGGAAGGAACTCATGGCCTCGTCCAGTCGGCTGCCCCGCTTGCGATATCCGGTGATCCGATGGACGGGTGCGCCGCGATAGGTCGTGACCCCCGGCGACGCGGTCAGGATCTGGACCGGATGCCCGCTATCGATGAGATGATCGGCGGTCTGGCGAACCGTGAGAGTGCGATCATCCCGATCGGGCAGGAAGGTATCGCTGACGAGGCTGACCCTGAGTGGTTTCACGTCCTTAGGCTGCCGTCGCCACCCGACCGGCTGGCGCCCCGGTGGCGAACTCCAGGTGGCGGCGAAGTGAATCCTGCACAGATTCTCATGGAGCGAACTGGTCGTCTTCTTCCGCTGAGAACAGCCGCATTGCTCCCATGGGCGTGGGAGCGGGAGTTGGATATCCCACATCAGGTGGCCCGTGGCCGCGCGGCTGCCTATTGTGCGAACCATGACTCCACCGACCCTCAGCCCCGATGCGGCCGCAAGCGCGTGGGAGCAGGCGGCCGCGGTCGTCCTGCGGAAGGCTCGTCGGCTCGGGACCGATGAACCTGACTCGCTTGTCTGGGCGCGACTGGCCAAGAGCACCCTGGACGACCTCGAGGTTCCTGCCCTGGGGGTGCCGCGAGACCTGGAGATTCCGGATTCCCGTCGTGCGGTGGGTCACACTTCGGGCTGGGACATTCGAGTGCGTACGTCGGGTGGTCCGGCCGCGCTAGCCGAATTGGAGACCGGTGCCACGTCGCTGTGGCTGGACCTGGACTCTGGAGTGACAAGCGCTGACCTGGACGTCGCGCTGGCTGGTGTGCTCGTCGATCTGGCCCCGGTGGTTCTGGACGCCCCTGACGATCCAGTTGGTGCGGCGACGGCCTTCTGCGCCTGGTTGTCCGCCGGTGGCATGACCGCGGCTGCCGGCACGAACCTAGGTGTCGATCCGCTCACTGGCCCGGGCGAGGTTGCCGAGATCGGGCGCTTGGCGCTCGACGCCGGCACTCTCGGTTTCGTCGTCGACGCGACGGTCGTCCACGATCGCGGAGCGAGTGACGCCCAGGAGTTGGGCTACAGCATCGCCGCCGGCGCGGCGTACCTCCGACTGTTGGCGGATGCGGGTTTCAGCGCCGACGCGGCGTTCGACCTGGTGGAGTTCCGGTACGCCGCGACTGACGAACAATTCCTGACGATCGCCAAGTTCCGCGCCGCCCGCCAGCTATGGGCGAGGGTGGGCGAGATCTGTGACGTCGAACGGGTCCGCCGCGTCCAGCACCAGCATGCGGTGACGAGTCGACCGATGATGACCCGCTACGACCCGTGGGTGAACATGCTTCGAACGACGGTGGCCGCCTTCGCGGCCGGGGCCGGCGGTGCGACGCGATCACGGTCTTGCCGTTCGACTCGGCCCTCGGCGTACCGGATGAGTTCGGTCGACGGATCGCCCGCAACACCTCCTCCCTGCTGATCGAGGAGTCACATGTGGCGAAGGTTTCCGATCCGGCTGGTGGGTCGTACGCCGTCGAGCAGTTGACCGACGAACTGGCCGCTGCCGGCTGGGCAGAATTCCAACGAATCGAGGCTGCTGGGGGGATTTCTGCTGCTGGGAGTGACGCCTCACCTGCTGGGAGTGACGTGTCAGCGCGGAGGGAGTGCGGAGATCGCGACGCGGAGGCGGCCGATCACCGGGGTTTCGGAGTTCCCGAACTCGGGGGAGGTCCTGCCTGTTCGCGATGCCTACACCGCGGGGGAGTGGCAGGTCGAGTCGTACGCCGCGCCCTTCGAACGGATGCGTGACGAACCGCTGGGGACGGTGTTCCTGGCCACCATGGGTGCCTTGGCTGAGCACACCGCGCGGGCAGAGTTTTGCCCGCAATCTGCTGGCGGCCGGTGGGGTCGATTTCGGTCTCGGCAGGGGCGACGCAACGGGTGGCTGACGTGCTCGCCGCCTACGACGGAGCGCAGGTCGCCATGCTTGTTGGATCGGACGCGGCGTACGCCGAGTGGGGTGCCGAACTCATCTCGGCGCTCCGAGACGCTGGGGCGCAGCCGGGTGCTCGCTGGCCGGCAAGCCGCGTGATCTTGACGTCGACGACTCCTTCGCCCTCGGTGATGACGCGCTGGCGTTCCTGGCTCGGACGAGGGAGGCGCTGCGATGACGATCCCGGAGTCATTCGCCGAGTTCCCGCTGGTGGTCTCGCCTGGCTCGACCAACGAACCCGGCTCGACCAGCAGAGCCAGCGGCGGAGATCCGTGGCTGTCGCCGGAAGGGATCGAGATCAAGCCGACGTACGGCGCCGGAGGATCTCGATGCGGTCGACGCACCTCGGCAGTTGGCCCGGTCAGGCGCCGTACGTCCGCGGCCCCTATCCGACGATGTACACGACCCAGCCCTGGACGATCCGGCAGTACGCCGGGTTCTCGACCGCCGAGGAGTCCAACGCGTTCTACCGGGCCAACCTGGCCGCCGGACAGAAGGGCCTCAGCGTCGCCTTCGACCTGGCCACCCACCGCGGCTACGACTCCGACCATCCACGCGTGCGCGGCGACGTGGGCATGGCCGGGGTCGCGATCGACTCGATCCTGGACGCACGCACGCTCTTCGAAGGCATTCCGCTGGATCAGATGAGCGTCTCGATGACGATGAACGGCGCGGTGCTGCCGATCATGGCGCTCTACATCGTGGCGGCCGAGGAGCAGGGGGTTGCTCCCGAGCAACTCACCGGGACCATCCAGAACGACATCCTCAAGGAGTTCATGGTCCGCAACACCTACATCTATCCGCCGACGCCGAGCATGCGGATCGTGTCGGACATCTTCGCCTACACGGCGGCCAAGATGCCCAAGTTCAACTCGATCTCCATCTCCGGCTATCACATCCAGGAGGCCGGAGCGACGGCCGATCTGGAACTCGCCTACACGCTCGCGGACGGCGTCGAATACCTCCGCGCCGGTGTCGCAGCGGGGCTGGAGGTCGACAAGTTCGCGCCGCGGCTGAGCTTCTTCTTCGGCATCGGGATGAACTTCTTCATGGAAGTGGCCAAACTCCGTGCGGCCCGCCTGCTGTGGTCGCGGCTGTTGGAGCCGTTCGATCCGCAAAATCCGCGGTCGTCCAGCCTGCGAACCCACTGCCAGACCAGTGGCTGGTCCCTCACTGCCCAGGACGTCTTCAACAACGTCCAGCGCACCTGCATCGAGGCGATGGCAGCGACTCAGGGACACACCCAGAGCCTCCACACCAATGCCCTGGACGAGGCGATCGCGCTGCCGAGCGAGTTCTCTGCTCGGATCGCACGCAACACCCAACTCCTGCTCCAGCAGGAGACCGGCACCACCGACATCATCGATCCGTGGGGCGGCTCCTACTACGTCGAGCGGCTCACCCACGATCTGGCCGAGCGGGCGTGGCAACACATCCATGAGGTTGAAGAGGCCGGCGGCATGGCGGCGGCCATCGAGGCCGGCATCCCCAAGATGCGCATCGAGGAGGCCGCCGCCCGCACCCAGGCACGCATCGACTCCGGCGCCCAGGCGGTCATCGGTGTGAACACCTTCCGCCTCGACGCGGAAGCTCCTCTGGAAGTGCGGAAGGTCTCGGGCGACGACGTCTACCGTCAGCAACTGGCAAAGTTGGAGCGGCTCAAAGCCGAGCGAGATGACGACGCCGTACGAAGGTCCTTGGAGCTGCTGGCCGAATCGGCTCGGCTCGGGGTCGATTCGGATCGTGGACGGGGCTCGAGCACAACCTGCTCGCCCGCGCCGTGGACGCCGCCCGCGTAGGCGCCACCGTCGGGGAGATCTCCGACGCGCTGGAGAGCGTGTTCGGGCGGCACCGGGCCGTGATCCGTACGATCTCAGGGGTGTACCGGTCCGAGATCGACAGCGACGGACGAGGCCGTCGCTCAGGTCCTGGCCGAGACCGCTGCCTTCGAGAAGGCCGAAGGTCGTCGTCCCCGGATCCTCGTCGCCAAGATGGGTCAGGACGGCCACGATCGCGGCCAGAAGGTCGTCGTGACCGCGTTCGCCGATCTCGGCTTCGACGTCGATGTCGGCCCGCTGTTCTCGACGCCCGAAGAGGTCGCCCAGCAGGCCGTCGATGCCGACGTACACATCGTCGGGGTCTCCTCGTTGGCCGCCGGCCACCTGACCCTGGTGCCGGCCCTCAAGCAGGCGCTGGCCGATGCCGGTCGCCCCGATCTGATGATCGTGGTGGGTGGGGTGATCCCGCCCGATGACGTGCCGACGCTGCTCGAGATGGGGGCTTCAGCGGTGTTCGTGCCCGGCACCGTGATCGCCGAGTCGGCGCTCACCCTGCTGAAGACCCTTCGCGAACAGCTCGACGCCTGATGGACTCTCGTTGACGGCGTTCGATCCGGAGATCGGGCCGCGCTCTCACGGGCGATAACGCTGGTCGAGTCGAGCCGGCCCGATCATCGGCGCTACCGCCAGACACCTCCTGAGTGGTCTCGACAGCCTCGATCGACAAGCTGGACTCAGCATCCGGGTCGGGATCTCCGGCGTCCCGGGCGTCGGGAAGTCCACGTTCATCGACGCGCTGGGATCGATGCTGACGGCCCAGGGTCACCGAGTCGGTGTGCTCGCGGTCGATCCGTCTTCGACGCGAACCGGTGGATCCGTGCTCGGAGACAAGACCAGGATGGCCCGCCTCGCGGTAGATCCGAACGCCTTCATCCGCCCCACGCCGACCGCCGGCTCGCTCGGGGGAGTCGCGCGGGCCACCGCTCAGACGATGCAACTGCTGGAAGTCGCGGCGTACGACGTCGTGCTCGTTGAGACAGTGGGAGTCGGCCAGTCCGAGGTGACGGTCGCTGGCATGGTCGACACCTTCTGCTTCCTGACCTTGGCCAGGACAGGTGACCAGTTGCAGGGCATCAAGAAGGGGATCATCGAGATCGCCGACGTGATCGCGGTGAACAAGGCCGACGGCGGGCGCGAACAGGAGTCCGAAGCGGCTGCCCGCGATCTGGCCGGAGCGCTGAGGTTGGTGCGCGGTCGCGAAGCCGCTCCGCGGGTGGTCACGTGCTCGGCACTCAACGAGACCGGCATCTCCGAGGTCTGGGACCAGGTCCTCGCGCATCGCGAGATAATGGGTGAGGACGGACTGGCCGACAAACGTGCGCGCCAGCAACTGGACTTCATGTGGGCCCTGGTGCGCGATGAACTGGACCATCGTCTGCAGGTGTCCCCGCCGTTGCTGGGCTCAGGGCCTACTCCAGGCGGCATCCTGGCCGGCGTACTCTCCGCCACCGAAGCCGCTGACCGGATCCTCGCTGCGTACGACGCCGAAGAGAACCGGCACTAGGATTACGTCGGTGTCCAGCCAAGTCTCCGCCTCGAGCCTGATCGAGAAGACGGTCGAGCATCACCTGGACACCCTGCTGGGCGTACGCCGCTACCTGCACGCACACCCCGAGTTGGCTTGGCACGAGATCGCCACAACGGAACTGATCGTTCGCCATCTCGAAGGCACGGGCTGGCGAATTTCCCGCCTCGAGCCCACTGGATTGGTGGCCGACCTCGGCAACGAAGGCCCGATTGTGGCATTGCGGGCCGACCTGGACGCTCTCCCCGTCCCCGACACCAGCGCCGTGTGGACCAGTCTCGCACCGGGTGTGGCTCACGCCTGCGGGCATGATCTGCACGCAGCCGCCCTTCTCGGCGCAGGGCTAGCACTTCACGAGGTTGCCGAGGCAGGTCTCTTGCGCGGGCGGGTGCGCCTGATCTTCCAGCCGGCCGAGGAAGTGATGCCGGGAGGCGCCCTCCAGGCAATCGAGCAGGGCGCTCTCGAAGGCGTGCGAACGATCTTTGCCGTGCACTGCGATCCGAGTTTGGATGTCGGTGAAGTGGGTCTGCGAGTCGGCCCGATCACTGGAGCAGCCGACCGGCTGGAGGTGCGCCTCTCCGGCGCCGGGGGCCACACGTCGCGCCCTCACCTGACGGAGGACCTGGTCTTTGCCCTCGGCAAGGTGATCACCGAGTTGCCTGCGGTCGTCTCGCGCCGGCTCGACCCGCGTTCGGGGTTCAGTGTCGTGTGGGGGATGGCGCGTTCGGGCACCGCCGCGAACGTCATTCCACAGGAGGGGATGATTGCCGGCACCGTGCGGATGCTTGATCCGCACTCGTGGGCGGCGTCGGAGTCGCTGGTCAGGGGAGCGATCGCGCAGATCGTGGCGCCGTACGAAGTCGTGGCTGATGTGATCTACACCCGCGGGGTGCCGACGGTCGTCAATGACGCTGCCGCGATCGCTCGATTGGGAAGAAGCCGCCACTCGCGTCGTCGGTCCTGAGGGGCGAGTGCCAACGGGCCAAAGTCTGGGTGGGGAGGACTTCGGTTGGTACGTCGACCGGATCCCCGGAGCGATGGCCCGGTTGGGAATCCGCACCCCGGGTGGTGCGACGTATGACCTCCACCAGGGCAATCTGCGTGTCGATGAACGAGCCCTGCCCATCGGTGCCCGACTGTTGGCTGAGGTCGCACTGGAGGCCCATGGCTCGCAGGTGGACTAGGCCCGTTGGAGCCAATTGCCCCGCTCCGATCACCGCCAGGTAACAGTTCACCCTCGAGGGCTGATGCGAAGAGGTCTTCGGTTTATGGTGGGGCCTGTCCTGCGCCCTTTTTGGTGCGCACCACTCAATGATCAGGAGGGCGCCGTGAAGAAGACGGCCCGAATCGCGGCAGTTTTTTGTGCCGCTGTACTTACTTTGACCGCTTGCGGGGATCGGCCAGACGACGAGGCGACCGATACCGAGAGTTCAGCCCCGGCGTCGGAAACCGCAGCAGCCGTCGACTACAAGGCGTGCATGGTCTCCGACTCGGGCGGCTTCGACGACAAGTCGTTCAACCAGACCTCCTTCGCCGGCCTGACGAACGCTGCCGCCAACCTTGGTGTGCAGACGGCCCAGGTCGAATCGGCCTCCGACGCGGAGTACGCCGACAACATCGATGCACTTATCGCTGAGGGTTGCAACCAGATCACCACGGTCGGCTTCCTCCTCGGAGATGCCACCCTGGCAGCCGCCAAGGCGACCCCTGACGTGGACTTCTCCATCGTTGACTACGCGTACTTCGACGACGCCGGCAACAACGTTGCCCCCGCAAACCTGAAGGGTCTCGTGTTCAACACCGGCGAGCCGTCCCTCCTGGCGGGTTACATCGCTGCTGCCAAGTCCGAGTCCGGTGTCGTTGGCACCCTGGGTGGTCTGAACATTCCGACCGTGACCGCGTTCATGACGGGCTTCAGGTTGGGCGTCGAGCTCTACAACAAGGACAACGACGCTGATGTCCAGGTGCTCGGATGGAACGGCAAGGAAGGTTCCTTCACCGAGGACTTCGAGGACAAGACCAAGGGCCAGGCGATCGCTCAGGGCATGATCGACCAGGGCGCCGACGTCATCATGCCGGTGGCTGGAGCTTCCGGACTGGGCGCCCTTCAGGCGATGAAGGATGCCGGCGGGTACGGCATCTGGGTGGACACCGATGGCTGCGTTTCGGCCGCTGAGTACTGCGACATGCTGTTGACCTCGGTGATGAAGGGGCTCGACACCGCCGTGGAGGACGCGATCACGTCTGGTGTCGAAGGCACCTTCTCGAATGAGTTGTACGTCGGCACGCTGGAGAACGGCGGCGTCGGGCTGGCGCCGTTCAACGCGTTCGAGGCGGAGATGGATGACGCCGTCGTGGCTCGACTGGAAGAGCTCAAGGCTTCCATCGCTTCTGGCGAAACCAAAGTTGGCTGACACCAACGGTGACCCCGGTCACGTGATTTGATGTCGGAAGCCGGGGTGGGGATGTTCCCCACCCCGGCTTCTGCGTCCTAGGGTGCAGATGTGGTTTTCGTCAGGAGGATTGCGTGAAGCTTGAGATCAAGGAACTCACGAAGACGTTCGGCTCCTTCACCGCAAATGATCGGATAGATCTCACGTTTGAAGAGGCAGAGATCCACTGCCTCCTGGGGGAGAACGGCGCGGGCAAGTCCACCCTGATGAACATGCTCTATGGGCTGCTCGACCCGTCGTCCGGTGAGATTCTTGTGGACGGCCAGCCGAGTGCATTTGTGTCACCACGGGATGCGATTGCCGCTGGGATCGGCATGGTCCATCAGCACTTCATGCTGGTACCGGTGTTCACCGTCGCCGAGAACGTCATGCTGGGACGAGAGCGAACCCGAGGCCTCGGCGTACTCAATCGCAAGGCTGCCGCCGACCTGGTGCGCGACCTGTCGGAGCGGTTCAACCTCGCGGTTGATCCAGACGCGCTCATCGAAGACCTACCCGTTGGCGTGCAGCAGCGGGTGGAAATCCTGAAGGCACTCTCCAACGACGCAAAGGTGCTGATCCTGGATGAGCCCACGGCGGTGCTGACCCCTCAGGAGATCGATGAACTGATGGACATCATGCGCGGGCTGAAGGCGCAGGGGACCTCGATCATCTTCATCACCCACAAACTGCGCGAGGTCAAGGCCGTGGGAGACAAGATCAGCGTGATTCGTCGGGGGAAGCTGGTCGGGACGGCGCCGCCCAGCACCAGCGAAGCCCAACTTGCGGAGATGATGGTCGGCCGGGCAGTCAAACTGAAGGTGGACAAGGATCCGCCGAATGTCGGCGCTACGGTCCTCGACGTGCGCGGCGTGACGGTGGTTGACCCACGAGGTCACCAGGCCGTCAAGGGATGTCTCGTTCGAGGCGCGCGCCGGCGAGGTCCTCGGCATCGCCGGAGTGCAAGGAAACGGCCAGACCGAACTGATCAAGTCCCTCCTCGGCCTGATCGAGCCGGATGCCGGAGAGGTCTACCTCGACGGCAAAGACATCGGCAAGTTACGGTCCCCGGCAGAGTCTCGAGGCCGGGATCGGCTACATCCCCGAGGATCGCTCCCACGATGGGTACGTCGGCCCGTTCAGTGTGCGCGAGAACCTGGTGCTGGATCTCTATCGAGACGACGAATTCTCCTCGGGTTTAGCCCTCAAACTGGGTGCCATCGCAGACAACGCGGTCTTCCGAATCGATGAGTTCGACATCCGGACGGAGAGCCCTGAGACCCCCGTCGCGTCGTTGTCCGGTGGGAACCAACAGAAGGTGGTGGTCGCACGCGAGTTCTCGCGACCCCTGAAGGTGTTGATTGCGTCTCAACCGACCCGTGGCGTCGACGTCGGGTCGATCGAGTTCATTCACAAACGGATCATCGGTGAGCGCGACCGAGGAACCGCCGTGGTCATCGTCTCGACCGAGCTAGATGAGATCTTCGCTCTCTCGGATCGGATCGCCGTGATGTACGACGGCCGCATCGTCGGCACCGTTTCGCCCGATATCGCCCGCGAAGACATTGGCCTGCTGATGGCCGGTGCTGTGGACCAGGTGGAGGTAGGCGCGTGAGCACCACAGAGACGAAGCCGCTGACACCAGAACCGGAGTCCGTCGAGAACCTGTCACACCCGATGGCGTGGATTCCCACCGCCAAGGTGACGGCAGCAGCAGTGTTCATCGCCTTGGTGATCGGCGCCGTGTTGATCGCCGTCAGCGACGAAGACGTCATCGAGGCGGCGGGCTACTTCTTCACGGCTCCGGCTGACTTCTTCGTCGCAGCCTGGGACGCGATCTCCTCGTCGTATTGGGCGCTGGTCACCGGCTCGGTGGGATCGTGGAACGCGATCAGCACCACGCTGGAGCGCGCCGCTCCCCTCATCTGCGCCGGGCTCGGCGTCACGCTCGCCTTTCGATCGGGGCTATTCAACATCGGCGCTCAGGGGCAGTTGGTCATCGGGGCTATCTGCGCGGGCTACGTCGGTTTCACGTGGGATCTTCCACCGGGGATCCATCTGATCACGGCGACTCTGGCCGGACTGCTCGGCGGGGCGCTTTGGGGAGGGATCGCCGGCTTCCTGAAGGCGAGGACCGGCGCGCATGAGGTGATCACCACCATCATGCTGAACTACCTCGCGGTCTCGGTCCTCCTTTACGCCCTGAGCAACAACGCGTTCCAACGGCCCGGCAGCGACAACAGCCTGTCGCCCTCGGTCAACGATTCGGCGGTCTTCCCGAGCCTCTTCGGCACTCACTCAGGCGTCCTCATCGCATTTGCGGCCGCCGCACTTGTGTGGTGGATTCTCGATCGAAGCACGCTCGGCTTCGAGGAGCGCGCCGTCGGGGCCAATGCCTCGGCATCGCGCACCGCCGGGATGAACGTGCCCAACGTGTACACGTCGGCGATGCTGATCGCCGGTGCCCTTGCCGGCTTGGCGGCAGTGATGCAGGTCCTCGGTCACCGTGATGCGTTGAGCCCCAACGTTGCCGGAGCCATCGGCTTTGATGCCATTACGGTGGCCCTACTCGGCCGTGCCACGCCCATCGGGACGGTGCTGGCCGGACTGCTCTTCGGTGCCTTGAGCGTGGGTGGCGTGGCGATGCAGGCCTCGGCCGGCACGCCCAAGGAACTGACCCTGGTCATCCAGGCGTTGATCGTGCTCTTTGTCGCCGCGCCGACGTTGGTCAAGAGCATCATGCGGATCAAGGACAAAGGTGGGGAATCGACCGTGACGGCCAAGGGGTGGGGCTCGTGAGCGCAGCTACCGTCGCGCCGACCGACCTGGTCGACGTACGCGACAAAGCCGACATTCGCCACCAGATCAAGCTCATCACCGTGTTTGCGCTGGTGGCGCGTCTTCGTGGGTTTCTTCGCCCTCCACATCGATGACCCGACGGTGACCTACACGCTGGCCGAGAAGTTCTCCAAGGACAATCCGCCGAAAGAGTTCAACGGCCAAGCGGTGATCTGGGTCCTCTTCGCGGTCTCAGTGATTGCGCTCGTCCTGGCGGCAACGAATCGGGTCGGCAAGGGTGCCCGGGCCATGGCGATCTATCTCCTGGTCGGAGTCGCGTTCTTCCTCAGTTTCATCATCTGGAACTACGCGGACCAGGATGCTGATCCGGCCATTGGCCATCGTCAATCCCCTCCCCGGCACCATCAAATTGGCAACGCCGTTGGTGTTCGGTGCACTCGCTGGATGTCTGTGTGAGCGCGCTGGAGTCATCAACATCGCCATCGAGGGCCAGTTCTTGATGGGGGCCTTCTTTGCCTCCGTGGCCGCGAGCCTTGCCTACTCCGCAGAGTTCGGGCTCGTGGGTGGGATCCTCGCGGGCGTGGCAATGGCGGCCCTGCTCGCGGTGTTCTCTATCCGATACCTCGTCGACCAAGTGGTCCTGGGCGTCGTTCTGATCGCTTTGGCGGCGGGCCTGACGAGTTTCCTGTTGAGTCAGATTCCGGATGATCCTGAGATCAAGGGGTACCTCAACGAACCCCTAATCCTGCAGCGCATCCCGATCCCGGGGCTCTCCGACATCCCGATCATCGGGCCCGGTCTGTTCAATCAGACCCTGCTCGTCTACCTGATGTACCTCTCCGTGGCCTTTGTGACGCTCGTCATGTTCGAGACCAAGTGGGGGCTGCGAGTGCGGTCGGTTGGCGAGCACCCCAAGGCGGCCGACACGGTGGGTATCAACGTGAATCGGATCCGTTGGCAGGCGGTGTTGCTGGGCGGTGTGTTCGCGGGACTCGGCGGGGCGTACTTCACCGTTGGTTCCACCGGCTCGTTTGATGAGGGCGCTTCAGCCGGCAACGGCTTCATCGCGCTGGCCGCCGTCATCATGGGCCGTTGGCACCCGGTCGGGGCGTCGTTGGCGGCGCTCTTCTTCGGCTTCATGTGGACCCTGCAATCCCAGCTGGCGTTCCTGGACAAGATTCCCGGTGAACTGCTGCGGGCGAGCCCCTATCTCGCGACCATCATCGCCGTGGCCGGATTCGTCGGTCGGGTGCGGCCACCAGCGGCCGACGGTGTGCCCTATGTCAAGAGCTGAATCCGGCGACGCGGACTTTGATTGGGCCGCGCTGAAGGCTCAGGCCATCGAGGCGGCGAAGCGTGCCTACGCGCCGTACAGCCACTATCCCGTTGGTGCCGCCGCACTGGTTGATGACGGGCGTCTCGTCGTTGGTTGCAATGTTGAGAACGCGTCGTACGGCGTCGGCCTGTGTGCCGAGTGTGGGCTCGTTTCACAGTTGCACGCGTCGGGTGGCGGCCGGCTGACCCACTTCGTGTGTGTCAACGGCTCAGCGGACGTGATCATGCCCTGCGGGAGGTGTCGGCAACTCTTGTATGAGCACGGGGGCGGGTCTCTGTTGTTGCTGACGGTGTCCGGGGTGCGAACAATGGCCGAGGTGCTGCCCGATGCGTTCGGCCGCGAGGATCTCGTGGGGTTCGGTGATGGCTGAGCAGCACCACGCCGTCGACGTCATCATCGCCAAGCGCGGCGGTGCGGAACTGACGGATTCGCAGATCGACTGGGTGATCGACGCCTACACCCGCGGTGACGTGGCCGATGAGCAGATGTCGGCCCTGGCGATGGCGATCCTCTTGAACGGGATGAACCGTCGAGAGATCGCCCGATGGACTGCCGCCATGATCGCCTCGGGTGAGCGGATGGACTTCTCTGCTTTGTCCCGGCCGACGGCTGACAAACACTCGACAGGTGGGGTAGGCGACAAGATCACGCTGCCGCTCGCGCCCTTGGTTGCTGCCTGCGGCGTGGCCGTGCCGCAGTTGTCGGGCCGGGGACTTGGTCACACGGGCGGGACGCTGGACAAGCTGGAGTCGATCCCGGGTTGGCGGGCTGCGTTGTCCAACGCCGAGATGATGGCGCAGTTGGAGTCCGTTGGCGCCGTGATCTGCGCTGCCGGCGACGGCCTCGCACCCGCCGACAAGAAGCTCTACGCGCTGCGGGACGTCACGGGGACGGTCGAGGCGATCCCGCTGATTGCGTCATCGATCATGTCGAAGAAGATCGCCGAAGGCACAGGCGCGTTGGTGTTGGACGTGAAGGTCGGGACCGGCGCCTTCATGAAGGACCTCGCTCAGGCCCGTGAGCTGGCCGAGACCATGGTGGCGCTGGGGACCGACGCGGGCGTGCGGACCGTGGCATTGCTGACCGACATGTCGACTCCATTGGGGCTGACCGCCGGGAATGCGATCGAGGTCGCCGAGTCCGTCGAGGTGTTAGCCGGTGGTGGGCCGGCCGACGTGGTCGAACTGACGTTGGCCCTGGCCCGGGAGATGCTTGTCGGCGGCCGGGTGGACGCCGACCCGGCCGCGAAGTTGGCCGACGGTTCGGCCATGGACGCCTGGAAGGCGATGATCCGCGCCCAGGGCGGCGATCCCGACGCCCCGCTCCCCACCGCTGAGGAGTCACTTGTGGTGGCGGCTCCCGCGTCGGGCGTGCTGACCCGGCTCGACGCGATGGCCGTCGGGCTAGCCGCTTGGCGGCTCGGAGCCGGCCGCGCCCGCAAGGAGGACCCCGTCCAAGCAGGCGCCGGTGTCGTCTGGCACGCCCGTCCCGGAGACGTCGTACGCGCCGGGGAACCGTTGTTCACCCTGCTGACCGATGAGCCCGACCGGTTTGCACATGCTCTGGCGTCGCTCGAAGGCGGCTTCGACATCGAACCCGAAGGCACGGCGTACGAGCCGACGCCGCTGCTCATCGACCGGATCTCTTGAGGCATTCGCCGCCGAAGATCAGCCCAGCAGAAGCACGACGGTCTGGGCAACGCAGGCCGGCTTTCGGCGCCTTCGATCTCGATTGTGTAGTCGAAGAGGAGTTGCGTGCCCGCTGCCACGTCGTTGGCCTCGGCAAGATGTACATGCGCTCGGATCTTGGAGCCGACCTTGACCGGGTTGATGAAGCGGACCTTGTTGACTCCGTAGTTGATCTTGGCGCCAGGTGTGTCGAGTGCGTAGACATCGCCACTCAGCAGCGGGATCAACGACAGGGTCAGGTAACCGTGCGCGATGGTCGCGCCGAACGGACCTTCGGCAGCACGAGCCGGGTCGACATGGATCCATTGATGGTCGCCGGTGGCGTCGGCGAACTGGTCGATCCGGTCCTGGGTGATCTCCAGCCAATTGCTGGATCCGAGGTCGGTGCCAACCGCGGCGGCGATCTCGTCGGACGTGCTGAGTGAGCGCATGCGGCCGAACCTACATCCTCGGGTCGCGAGCCGACCGGCCTAACGTCATACGGTCGAGAAGGTATGGCAACCGGACCGTATGACGTCTCCGGGCAACGTCATACGGACCCGAGCCAATAGCGAGCAGTGCGTATGACGTTAGGGGGTGGCGGTCGGGCAGGATGGCCCCATGAGTGAACAGTTGACGAGCCTCACGCGTGACCAGGTCCGGGCGGCACCCAAGGTGCTGTTGCACGATCACCTTGACGGCGGACTTCGACCGCAGACGATCATCGACCTGGCAGCCGAGATCGGGCATGAGTTGCCGGCGACCGAGGCAGACGGCGCTGGGGACGTGGTTCCACGACTCGGCGAGTTCGGGCTCGTTGGAGCGCTACCTCGAGACCTTCGCGCACACGGTTGGCGGTGATGCAGACTGCGGCCGGCATCACGCGGGTCGCTCGCGAATGCGTGGAGGATCTTGCAGCCGACGGGGTGGTGTACGCCGAGATCAGGTACGCCCCGGAGCAGCACCTGGAGGCAGGGCTGAGCCTGGACGAGGTGATCGCGGCGGTCGCCGACGGTTTCGCCGAGGGAGTGGCGGCAACCGAGGGCAAGATCGTCGTCCGGCAGATCCTGACCGCGATGCGACACCAGGCGAGGTCCATGGAGATCGCCGAACTTGCCGTGAAGTACCGCAACGCGGGCGTCGCGGGATTCGACATCGCAGGCGCGGAGGCCGGCTACCCACCCACCCGGCACCTGGATGCCTTCGAATACCTCCAACGCGAGAACGCCCACTTCACCATTCATGCGGGCGAGGCTTTCGGGCTGCCGTCGATCTGGGAGGCCATCCAGTACTGCGGCGCGGATCGCCTGGGCCACGGCGTACGCATCATCGACGACATCACCGCCCACGAGGACGGCTCGGTGACGATCGGCCCGTTGGCGGCGTACGTCCGCGACAAGCGGATCCCGCTCGAGATGTGCCCGGCCTCCAACGTGCAGACCGGTGCCGCGGAATCGGTCGCCGAACATCCGATCGGGCTGCTCACGAAACTGCGGTTCCGAGTCACGGTCAACACCGACAACCGACTGATGAGCCGGACCTCCATGACCGACGAGATGTGGTCCCTGGTGGAGGCGTTCGACTACGGGCTCGAGGATCTGCGCTGGTTCACGATCAACGCCATGAAGTCTGCGTTCCTGCCCTTCGACGAACGCCTCAGCATCATCGAGGACATCATCAAGCCCGGCTACCAGACCTGAGTGATCCGCCTAACCGGCCTTGGGCACGATCGTCGCCCAGCAGCGGTGCCAGCGGCCGAACGGCAATTGCGCGTCGGTGAACTCGCCACGCGTGATGGTGCGTACGCCGCCGGTCGCGGGGTCATAGACACGCATGAAGTCTGTCGTGCCGACGATCGCGAGTACGACGTGGCGAGGCAACCAGCGATCGCCAACGACGACGGGGACGGTGTGGTCCTCGGACAGCGCCAGGAGCACCTCGTCGAAGATGTCTCCACGATCCCAGAGAGGTGCCGGGCGGACGACGTACTCGCCGCCAAGGCCCGACCCGTGCTTCCCGGACATCTGATGAGCCAACGCCCAGGGCGGCGTGCCCAACGCGCGAGGCCAGGGGAGTTGCAGTCGTTCGTTGACCGTGATCACCCGAGTCGCCCGACGATGCATGGACGAGGGCCTCGGACTGGAACCGCTGTTGGGTGTCACCGGGGATCTCCCAATGGGTGATCGGGTGCTCGCCGGTCGCGATGAGTTGGGCGTACGCCGCGTCGTGCAGCATCCGGGAGAACACCAGCGCCGCTGCGCCACAGGACCGATTGTCCGGCTGGGTGAGCCCCTGAGCCAAGGCACGGGAGGACCACTCTCGTGCGCTCGGCTGGCGAACCTCGGGAAGGTTGGCGTCGGAGTCAGAAGTAGTCGTCACGTCAGATCCCCATCGGGTGCCACACGGTTTTGAGTTCAACGAAGTCCGTCATCCGGTCCAGAGCGGGTGAGGCCAGGAGATCCTCAACGCCGGGGCGCCGGACGCGCTTGAGATTGTCGGCTGCCGCGACCTCGAGGCTGGTCGCCAGATCGGGGTCTGTGACTCCCGTCAGGTCGATACCGTTGACGTCCATATGTGAAGCCAACCAGGGTGCCGATTTCGGCGACGCTACCGGTCAGGATGTTGACCACTCCGCCGGGCAGATCCGACGTCGCCATCACCTCACTGAGCGAGATTGCGGTCAGGGGATATGCCTCGCTCGCGATCACGACCACGGTGTTGCCGGTCGCGACAGCCGGAGCAACCACGCTGATCAACCCCAGCAGCGGACCCTTCGGCGCGACCACGGCCACAACCCCCATCGGCTCGGGCGCCGAGTGGTTGAAGAACGGTCCGGCGACCGAGTTGGCGCCCCCGATCACCTGGGCGTACTTGTCGGTCCAGCCGGCGTACCAAACCAGCCGATCGATGCTCGCGTCGACGAACTGCCGCGCCTTGGCCGCGCTGACGCCTTCGCTCGACCGCAACTCCAACTCGAACTGGTCGCGGCGACCCTCGAGGACCTCGGCGATCCGATAGATCACCTGCCCGCGGTTGTACGCCGTGCGGCCGGACCAGCCGGGGAACGCCTTTCGAGCGGCAACGACCGCATCGCGGGCGTCCTTGCGTGAAGCCTTCGCAGCGTTGGCCAGGAAGTCGCCCTTGGCGTCATTAACGACGAAGGTGCGACCCGACTCGGAGCGCGGGAAGGCGCCTCCGATGAACAGCTTGGAGGTCTTGCGTACGTCGATTCGCTCGGTCACTGGCGGCCAACCTTAGTCAAGTAGGACTCCAAGCCGTGTCGTCCGCCTTCGCGGCCGTAGCCCGACTCCTTGTAGCCGCCGAACGGGCTGGCCGGATCGAACTTGTTGAACGTGTTGGACCACACGACGCCGGCCCGGAGCTTGTCCGCCATCCAGAGGATGCGCGAGCCCTTGTCGGTCCAGACGCCGGCTGAGAGGCCGTACGGCGTGTTGTTGGCCTTCTCGACGGCCTCGGCTCGGCGTTCGGAAGGTCAGCACAGACAGAACCGGGTCCGAAGATCTCCTCGCGGGCGATCCGGTGGGCCTGGGTGACGCCGGTGAAGAAGGTCGGCGCGAACCAGAATCCACTCGACGGCAACTCGCATGGCGCCTGCCAGCGATCGGAGCCTTCTTCGTCTCCGACGGCGACGAGTTCTTGGATCCGGTGCAACTGCTCGGCGGAGTTGATGGCGCCGATGTCGGTGTTCTTGTCCAGCGGATCGCCGAGCCGGAGCGTCGTCATCCGCCGTTTGAGCCGCTCCAACACCTCGTCGTACACGCTCTCCTGCACGAGCAGTCGCGAACCCGCACAGCAGACGTGACCCTGATTGAAGAAGATGCCGTCAACGATGCCTTCGACCGCCTGGTCGAGCGGCGCATCGTCAAAAACGATGTTGGCGGCCTTGCCGCCGAGTTCGAGCGTGACGCGCTTGTTGGTCCCCGCGATCGAGCGGGCGATCGCCTTGCCGACCCCGGTCGAGCCCGTGAACGCGACCTTGTCGACGCCTGGGTGGGAAACCAGTGCCTGCCCGGTCGCGCCGGCGCCGGTGATGATGTTGACGACGCCGGGAGGCAGGTCCGCCTGCTGGCAGATCTCGGCGAAGAGCAGCGCGGTCAGCGGGGTGGTCTCGGCGGGCTTCAGGACGACGGTGTTCCCGCACGCCAGAGCCGGAGCGATCTTCCACGCCAGCATCATCAGCGGGAAGTTCCAGGGGATCACCTGCGCTGCGACTCCCAGCGGAGTCGTGCCGAATCCGGAGTGCTCCAGCTTGTCCGCCCAGCCGGCGTAGTAGAAGAAGTACGCCGCGGCGATCGGCACATCCACGTCGCGGGACTCGCGGATCGGCTTGCCGTTGTCGATCGACTCGAGGACCGCGAGTTCGCGACTGCGCTCCTGGATGATCCGGGCGATCCGGAAGAGGTACTTCGCGCGCTCGCTGCCGGGAAGTTTCGACCACACCTTGTCGTACGCCGTCCGTGCGGCCTTGATCGCCTTCTCGACGTCGTTGGCGTCCGCCTCCGACACCTCGGCCAGCACTTCCTCGGTGGCCGGGTTGATCGTCTTGAAGCTCGTGCCACCGCCGTCGACGAACGTGCCGTTGATGAACAACCCGTAGGACGGGCGGATGTTAACGATCGCCCGGAGACTCAGGGGCGGGGGCGTATTCGAAGCGCCGCTCCCGTCGATCCGGTCTTGTTGGTCGAGCTTGTCGAGACCACTTGTCCTCAGTCCAGCGTGACGTAGTCGGGGCCGCCGTAGCGGCCGGTGGCCATCTTGGTCCGTTGCATCAGCAGATCGTTGAGCAGGGTGGACGCGCCGAAGCGGAACCAGTCGGGATCGAGCCAGTCCGGGCCGGCGATCTCGTTGACAGTGACGAGGTACTTGATCGCGTCCTTGCTGGTGCGGATGCCACCAGCCGGTTTGACCCCGATCATCTGGCCGGTGCTGTCCCGGAAGTCGCGCACGGCTTCGAGCATGATCATCGTGACCGGGAGGGTGGCCGCCGGAGCTGATCTTGCCGGTCGACGTCTTGATGAAGTGGGCGCCGGCCATCATCGCCAGCCACGAGACGCGGCGGACGTTGTCATAGGTCTGAAGTTCGCCGGTCTCGAAGATCACCTTCAGGTGGGCCGCGCTGCCGTCGGGCCGTTGGCAGGCCTGGCGGACCGCGACGATCTCCTCGAACACCTGGAGATAGCGGCCGGTGAGGAACGCTCCCCGGTCGATGACCATGTCGATCTCATCTGCCCCGGCCGCGACCGCATCGCGGGTGTCGGCGAGCTTGACGGCCAGGGACGCCCGACCACTGGGGAACGCCGTCGCGACGGCGGCGACGTTGACCTGTGAGCCGGCCAGTGCAGCCTTGGCGATGCCGACCATGTCGCCGTACACACAGACGGCGGCGGTGGCTGGACACGTCGGGATCGCTCGGATCGGGGCGCATCGCCTTGCTGGCCAGCCCGCGCACCTTGCCCGGAGTGTCCTGGCCTTCCAGAGTCGTGAGGTCGACCATCCGAATGGCCAGATCGATGGCGTGGGCCTTGGCGGTTGTCTTGATCGAACGAGTGCCGAGCCGGGCTGCGCGAGCATCGGCCCCGACCTGATCGACCGCCGGCAAGCCGTGCAGGAAGCGGCGCAGCGTGGCGTCCGAGGAGGTGACGTCGGCGAAGTCCCCTCGATGTGTCGTTGCGGTCGCTGGGGCCATCAAGCCAGCATAGATCCGGAGCCTCGAATTGCCGACTCAGAGCCCGAGGCAGGCTCGGACGTCGATCTTCAGGGCCTCCAAACGCGATGCCGCAACCGCATGGGCCGAGCTGAGGCCAGCAGTTCCCGGCCCGGGAGCAACGGGTACGACGACCTCGAGATAACACTTGAGTTTGGGCTCGGTCCCGCTCGGGCGGACGATGACGCGACCGCCCTCGGCGAGCGTGTAGCGCAGGCCGTCGGTGGGTGGAAGTTGCGCCGAACCGAGCGAGAGATCGTCCGCCCGCTCAACGGCGTACCCACCCAGGGACACGGGCGGCGAGGCACGAAGTCGTGCCATCGCCGCCGCGATGTCGCTCAGATCGGTGACCCGCACCGACACCTGGCTCGTGGCATGAAGGCCGTGGGCCAGCGCAAGATCGTCGAGGACGTCCTGAAGTGTGCGACCTTCGGCCTTCAGTTGCGCGGCCAGTTCGCAGATCAGCGTCAGTGCCGAGACACCGTCCTTGTCGCGGACGTGTTCGGGGTCGACGCAGTAGCCCAGCGCCTCCTCATAGCCGAACACCAAGCCGTCGACCCGGCCGATCCACTTGAATCCGGTCAGCGTCTCGACGTAGGGCTGATGGGCGGCCGCGGCGATGCGTCCCACCAGGGACGACGACACGATGGAGGCGGCGAGCGTGCCCCTCGCGCCACGGGCGATCAGATGCCAGGCCAACAGCGCGCCGACCTCATCACCGGTGAGCATTCGCCATCCAGCCTCGGTCGGACCAGTCGGGATAGGTATGGCGACCGCACAACGATCGGCATCCGGGTCATTGGCCACCGCGATATCCGCGTGATCCGCCGTGGCCAGGGCCAGGGTGAGGTCCATGGCGCCCGGCTCCTCGGGGTTCGGAAACGCAACCGTGGGGAAGTCAGGGTCGGGCTCCTCCTGCTGGGGTACGACGTGTGGTTCAGCGAAGCCGGCCGTCTCGAGCACCTGAGTCACACACCCGGCGCCGACTCCGTGCAGCGGCGTATAGACGATTCGAAGATCGCGGGGACCATCTGCAACCAGGGCGGCGACCGTGTCGAGATAGGTATCAACCACCTCCTCGGACAACACGACGTACGGCCGCGACCTCGGCACGCCCGCGAGGTCGCCGACGGCGGCGATCTTGGCCGCGATGTCGACGTCGGCCGGTGGCACGATCTGGCTGCCGTCGCCGAGATAGACCTTGTAGCCGTTGTCCTGGGGTGGGTTGTGGCTCGCTGTGACCATGACGCCGGCCAGGCACCCCAACTCGCGAATCGCAAAGGCAAGAACGGGCGTTGGCAGCGGACGGGGGAGCAAGAGGGCCGTCAGCCCAGCCCCCGTGATCACTTCTGCCGTGTCGCGTGCGAACACATCGGAGTTGTGGCGTGCGTCGTACCCGATGACCACCGAGCCGCCGCGACCCGCCCCCTGGGCTGAGAGGTACGCCGCCAGCCCGGCCGCCGCTCGCATCACCACCACACGGTTCATCCGATTCGGACCGGCACCCAGGGCACCTCGAAGCCCTGCAGTCCCGAACTCCAACGTGCCATCGAAGCGGTCTGCGAGATCGGCGGGGTCGCCACCCGACTCTGCGGCGGAGATGACCCGCTCCAACTCGGCCCGCGTTGCCTTATCCGGGTCTTCGGCGAGCCATCGTTGCGCCGATGCCAGCAGTAGCTCGAGGTCTGGCCGGGCCGAACTCGTCATGCAGGCACGCTACCCGGCCAGTCGACGAGGGTGGCTGCGGTCGCCCGCGCGATTGCCAGTTCCTCGTTGGTTGGCACGACCAGCATCGTGGTCGGCGAGTCATCCGTCGAGATTCGGCGAGTGCCGGTTCCGGTCGCGTTCCGCTCCGGATCGAGGACGAAACCCAGCGGATGGAGCGCGTCGGCGATGTCCTGACGAAGACCCGGGTTGTTCTCCCCGATGCCGGCGGTGAAGCTGAGGATGTCGACCTTGCCGAGGACGGCGAGGTAGGCGCCGACGTACTTGACGATGCGGCGCACGTAGACCTGGTAGGCCAACTCGGCGTGCCAGTCGCCCGCCGCACGAAGGCCCTGCAAGGCTCGAAAGTCGTTGACGCCGGCCAGACCCAACAGACCGGAGCGCTTGTTCAGGAGTTCGTCGATCTCGTGGGCGGTCATTCCGGCCGAGGTGGCGAGATAGCCGACGATGCCCGCATCGATATCGCCCGAACGGGTGCCCATCACCAGACCCTCGAGAGGAGTCATGCCCATCGAGGTGTCGATGGCTCGACCGTGGGATATGGCCGAGACGGAGGCGCCGTTGCCGAGGTGAAGCACGATCTGGTTCCAGACGTCCCTTGGCGCTCCAAGGAAGTTTGAGGCTGCTGCCGAGACGAAGGCGTGCGACGTGCCGTGGAATCCGTAGCGGCGGATGTGATGCCGCTCGGCGAGGTCGCGATCGATGGCATAGGTGGCGGACACATCGGGGAGGCCCGCGAAGAACGCGGTGTCGAAAACACCCACCTGCGGCAGGTCCGGCCGGATCTTCATCGCGGCCCGGACCCCGAGGATCGCCGGCGGATTGTGCAACGGCGCCAACACACTCAACTCGGCCAACTCCGCGAGTACGTCGTCATTGAGCAGGGTCGGCTTCCAGAAGCGGTTGCCACCGTGGACGATGCGATGTCCGAAGGCAGCGAGTCCCACGTCAGCCGGCAACGGTCCGAAGCTTGCCAAGGCGTCCTGGGTGGCCGCCAACGCCGCTTCGTGGTCGGCGAAGTTCCCCTCGACGCGATCGGTCTGATCGCCCCGGCGATGAGTGAGTACGCCGCCGGGTTCCCCGATCCGCTCGACGAGCCCGGAGGCGAGCGGGACGTGACTTTCCGGGTCGACGAGTTGGTACTTCAACGACGACGAGCCGCAGTTGATGACGAGGATGGTGCTCACGGCGTCTGGGCCTGTCCCTGGGCCTGAATGGCCGTGATCACGATCGTGTTGACGATGTCGTCGACCAACGCACCACGCGAGAGGTCGTTCACCGGCTTGTTGAGTCCCTGGAGGATCGGTCCGATCGCGATCGCGCCGGCGGAGCGCTGCACCGCCTTGTAGGTGTTGTTGCCCGTGTTGAGGTCCGGGAAGATGAAGACGGTGGCGTGGCCCGCCACCGGAGAATCGGGCAGTTTGGCGGCGGCGACGGTCGGGTCGATGGCCGCGTCGTACTGGATCGGGCCGTCCAACAGGAGGTCGGGGGCGCGCTTGCGGACCAACTCGACAGCGGCGCGAACCTTCTCGACGTCATCGCCCGTGCCGGAGGCCCCGGTGGAGTAGGACAACATCGCCACGCGAGGCTCGATGTCGAACGCGGCCGCCGTCTCGGCGGAACTGATCGCGATGTCCGCCAACTGATCGGCCGTGGGATCGGGGATCACCGCGCAGTCGCCGTACGCCAACACCCGATCGGCCAGGCACATCAGGAACACACTCGAGACGACGGTGACGCCGGGCTTGGTCTTGATGAACTCCAGGCTCGGCCGGATCGTGTGGGCGGTGGTGTTGATCGCGCCCGAGACCATGCCGTCGGCAAGGCCGAGATGGACCATCATCGTGCCGAAGTAGGAGATATCACTGACCAGGTCGTGGGCCTGGCTGTAGGTGATGCCCTTGTGAGCGCGGACGCGTGCGTACTCCGCGGCAAACCTGTCCAGCAGGGCTGGATCGTGGTTGGAGACGACACTGGGCGGCGCTCAGATCCAGTCCCAGGGCGGCGGCACGCAAATCGATGTCGGCGCGGTCCCCGATGAGGGTGACATCGGCAACGCCTCGACGGAGTACGACGTCGGCCGCGGTGAGGACTCGGTCGTCGGTGGACTCCGGCAGCACGATGTTGCGGCGCGCCGATCTGGCCCGCTCCATCAGTTGATGTTGAAACATCAGCGGGGTGCGGACGTCGCTGGCAGGGGTGTCGATGGCCGCAAGGAGCGCAGCCGTGTCCACATGGTCGGCGAAGAGATGACGGGCGGCGTCGAGTTTGCGGGGCGAACCCTGGGCGAGCGGTCCCTTGAGTTCGTGCAGGCGTCGCGCGGTCGTGAAGGTGTCGAGATCGGTCTGGGCGACCGGCAATTCCCGGGCGACGCCTTGGCACAGGCGAGTGATGGAGTCGGGGATGTCATAGCCGCCGACCAGGATGACGCCGGACAGGCTCGGGAAGGCGTCGGAGCGATGGGCCGTCAGCAGGCCGGCGAACAGTCCGGTCCGATCGCTCGGCACGATCACGGTGACGTCGGGGAGGAGCCTGTCGAGAACGTTGGGCAGGCTCATGGCGGCGACGAGTACGCCGAGCGACTCACGGTCAAGACGATCGTCGTCGCCTTGCAGAACGCTGGCGTCGGCTGCGGCTATCTGTTCGCGAACCGTTGGTGCGGTCAGCAGTGGATCCTCGGGAATCACCCAGGCATGCAATCCGGACAGACTCTTGAGCGCGACCTTGGTGGTGGCGAGCGCCTCCGGATCGACCCGGTTCGCAATGACTGCCACGACGTTGGTGTGGTTCGCCCGGAACTCCGCCACGGTCGTGTCGGCGCCGCGGGCCAGATCATCCGGGCTCCGATCCACCCCGGAGACGACCATCAACACCGGCAGCGACAGGTTGGCGGCGATCCGGGCGTTGAGGGCGTGTTCCGCCGAACTGGAAACATCCGTGTGGTCCGACCCCACGACGAGGACGAAGTCGTGCCTGGCGGCGACGTCCTCATAGCGGTTGAGGATCTCGGACAGAGCTTCGTCGGGATCGGCGTACGCCGCTTCGTACGTCACGCCGCGCGCATCGTCGTAGGTCTGCTCGACGCCGGGACGGGCAAGGAGTACGTCGATCAGTCCGTCGCGGGCATGACCGTCCACGAGCGGACGGAAGATGCCCACCGGGCCGATCTCGCGCACGAGAATGTCGAGTAGGCCAACGGCAATGGCGGACTTGCCGGTGCGCGCTTCGGGAGAGGCGAGGAAGAGGCCGCGGGTCACCCGAGCAGGGTAGTGCCGATCTAACCGTCAGTGCCTCGGCAGGGCCTCAGGCGGAGCCGACTCGACGTAGTCGCTCGGTGCGTCGGCGGCGTCGGCGGAGTCGGCGAGGACGCCGATCGTCGCCGCCGAGGGCAGCCCGCCCTCGTAGGCATCGAGGACGTAGGCCCACACCAACAACTCCCCATTCATCGTTGCCACGCGAACGTTGGTCTTGCGGTAGAGACCGGTGTCCGCGGACTCCCAACCGTCGAGGGATGCTTCGTCGTCGTCACTCACGTCGTACACCGCGACGAAGACCTGTTCGAGCGGGTCCTCGACGATTGTCGGCAGCGCTCCATCCCATCCGTGTTCCTCACCGCCGAAGGTGAGCCGCCAACCGGTGAGCCACCCGGTCGTGTGAAGCGGGGAGTGAGGACACCGCTCGCTCATCCGGGCCGGGTCGAGGTTGCCTCCGTAGGCGGCGTACAAAGTCACGGGGCTTAGGTTAGTCGGCGTGAGTGCTAAGGATCGCCGGGTGGACATCGTGACCGGTGGCGCAGAACTCATCGATGACCTGGAGCCGTTGTGGTTGTCGCTGTTCGACCATCATCTGTCGGTCGGAAACGGCGGGCTGCCGGCCATCGCCCGCGAGGAGTCGTGGCCACTGCGGAAGCAACTCTATGAGCGCTTGTTCGCTGATCCCCGCACGTTCGTGATGGTGGCTTATCGCGGCGAGGTCGCAGTCGGCTATGTCCTCGCGCATGTCATCGACGGCCCGGACGACACGTGGCCGACGGGTGATCTGATCGGTGAGATCGAGACCCTCAGCCTGCTTCGCTCAGAACGTGGCCACGGGTTGGGCACCGAACTGTTGGACCGCGCCGAGGCTCGGCTCTTCGAACTCGGTGCCGCCAGCATCTGGATCAAGACCATCAACGGCAACGATGGCGCGCACAGGTTCTACGAGGCCCGCGGCATGACGCCCGTCGTCACCACCTTCATCCGCCTGCCGTGAGGACATCCCTCAAGGGCGCCGTCCCGGAAGTCGCGATGGACGTATCCTGCCCGAATTGGAGCCGTCGGCCATCGGACGGCCACCCTGATTTGCTCGGCCGAGCGGGCCCGCCGGCATCGTTATCGGGTCGTTATCTTAGGCCTGGGGATAACCCCGCTTTTCGGGGTTTCGGTGTCGGTGCCGCCTGATTGGCTTCTCTTATGACAGCAGTGCTCGAGACACCGAACCTGACCGGCCGCCGGCCGATCGGTTTGGCTGCGCTGCACGCGTTGCTTGACGACATCGACATCGACCTCGATCTCGAGGGTCTGGGTCCGGCCGGGTTTGCGGCCGAGGTGGCTGGCTGGGAGCGGGCGGTTCGCCGGGTGGAGGCGCTGAAGCTTCGGGTGTTGGCGCACGCACAAGCTGCCGAGGTGGCGAAAGCAACGGGGATGTCGGGAACGGATGCGTGGCTGGCCCGGGCCACGAAGAGTGGGCGACGTGACGCCGCTGGGCAGGTTCGGTTGGCGGCGGCGTTGGACGAGGGTCTCGACGTCACGGCGACCGCGCTTGGTCAAGGCGATGTTGTCGACCGCGCACGCAGGCGTGATCGCGGATGCCACGTCCAAACTCCCGGCGCATGTCACCGCGGATGAACGGCGGGTGATCGAGGCCGCTTTGGTCGACAAGGCGGCGGTGATGAACCCCGGCGATCTGCGCCGTGCCGCGAGACGGTGTCTTGAGGCCATCGCCACCGACAAAGCCGTCGTCGATGCCCACGAGAACACGCTCCTGGTCGACGAAGAAGCAGCCGCATTGGCTAGGTCCGAGTTGACGATGTGGGACAACCCAGACGGCACGTTGAGTGGCCGGTTCACGGTCCCGCACTTCGCCGGTGCGGTGCTCCGCAAGACCATCGAGGCGATGACCTCACCTCAGGCGCGCCGCGCTCGGGGCAGCGAAGGCGCAGAGCGGACCGGTCGGGTTCGACCGCGACGCAATGGCGCACCGTGCGGGTCTCGCCTTCGTGGAGTTGCTCGAGCACCTACCCACCGACCGACTGCACTCCAAAGTCGCCGGCACCGTGGTGGTCACGATCGAGCAGGCTCACCTCGACAACCGCTCGTCGCCAGCGGGATCGACACCGGCGAACGCCTCAGCGCCGGTGAAGCACGCCGGATCGCCTGCAACGCAGGGATCCTCCCCGCCGTACTCAACGGAAAGTCCGTGCCGCTCGACCTCGGCAGCACCAGCGTTGTTCACCGAAACCCAGGGGATCGCGCTTGGCCTGACCCACAAAACCTGCGCGGCCGACGGCTGCGAAAGACCCTTCGCCTGGTGCGAAATTCATCATCTCGACCCCTGGGCGCTCGGCGGGCTAACGGACCTCGCCAAGGGCGCACCCCTGTGTGGATTCCACCACCGACGGATCCACGACAGCCACTACATCCACCGACGCGAACCAAACGGGTCGATAACCTTCCACCGGCGGACCTAGGCCAAGATGTTCCTCTCTTCTTCATGCGCGGATCTGGGTTCGCGAGCGGCATCGCCGGTGCGTAGGCTGGGGCCGTGACCGACTCGCATTTCAATGTCCTCGTCCTTGGTGCCGGCCCGGGTGGGTACGTCGCCGCAATCCGCGCCGCACAGCTCGGTCTGTCCGCCGCGGTCATCGAAGAGAAGTACTGGGGCGGCGTCTGCCTCAACGTGGGCTGCATCCCATCGAAGGCGCTCCTCAAGAACGCCGAACTCGCTCATGTGCTCACCCACGAGAAGGCGAAGTTCGGCATCGAGGGCGACGCGACCATGGCCTACGGGCCGACGCATGCCCGCAGCCGCCAGGTCTCGGCCGGCATCGTCAAGGGCGTCCACTTCTTGATGAAGAAGAACAAGATCACCGAGATCGACGGCTGGGGCACGCTCCAGGGCGCCAAAGACGGCAAGCAGACCGTTGAGGTCAAAGCGGCGGACGGCACCGCCACGACGTTCACCTGCGACAACCTGATCATCGCCACCGGCGCCACGACCCGCCTGATCCCGGGTACGTCGCTCAGCGATCGCGTGGTCACCTACGAAGAGCAGATCCTCGACAACGAACTTCCCGAGTCGATCATCATCGCCGGGTCCGGCGCGATCGGCGTCGAGTTCGCCTACGTCATGAAGAACTTTGGCGTGGACGTGACGATCGTCGAGTTCCTCGACCGGATGGTTCCGACCGAGGACGCCGACGTCTCCAAGGAACTCGCCAAGCACTACAAGAAGTTGGGCGTGAAGGTCCTGCTGTCGACCAAGGTCGAGAGCATCGATGACTCCGGCGACAAGGTCAAGGTCACGGTCAGCCCGGCCGGCGGGGGCGACCAGCAGGTGCTGGAGGCCGACAAGGTGCTCCAGGCGATCGGATTCGCACCTCGGCTGACCGGCTACGGCCTCGAAAGCACCGGTGTCGTCACCAATGAGCGCGGCGCCATCGAGATCGATGGTCGCGGACGCACCAACGTCGACAACGTCTACGCCATCGGTGATGTCACCGGCAAGATGATGCTGGCCCACGTCGCCGAGGCGATGGGGATCGTGGCCGCCGAGACGATCGCCGGCGCCGAGACCATGGAGATCAACTTCGACATGATCCCGCGGGCGACGTACTGCCAACCGCAGATCGGCTCGTTCGGGTACTCCGAGCAGCAGGCCAAGGACAAGGGATACGACGTCAAGACAGCGACCTTCCCGTTCGCGGCCAACGGCAAGGCCCAGGGGCTCGGTGACGCAGTCGGTTTCGTCAAGGTCGTTGCTGACGCCGAGCACAACGAGATCCTGGGCGCGCACATGATCGGCCCCGACGTGACCGAGTTGCTGCCTGTCCTGACGCTGGCGCAGCAGTGGGACCTGACGGCTGACGAGGTCTCGCGCAACGTGTTCGCGCACCCGACGCTGACCGAAGCGGTCAAAGAGGCCGTGCACGGCATCGCCGGCCACATGATCAACTTCTGATGCCACAGAAACGCTGCAGATGAACCGTGTCGTCATCATCGGTGGCGGACCCGGTGGATACGAAGCCGCGCTCGTAGCCGCTCAACTCCATGCCCGGGTGACGGTCATCGACTCCGACGGCATCGGTGGCTCTGCCGTGCTGACCGACTGTGTGCCCTCCAAGACGCTGATCGCGACGGCCGAAGTGATGACGGATATGGCGGCCGCAAGTGAGCTGGGCGTCAAGCTGCACGAGTCGGCCGCCGACGGCGCCACGACGTTGCGCGTCGACCTGGCTCGGCTCAACGCCCGGGTCAAGAAGTTGGCCGCCGATCAGTCCGCCGACATCACGTCCCGGCTCGAACGCGAAGGCGTCCGGATCATTCGCCGGACGAGGCCGTCTCGATGGCGCGAATACGGTCGTCGCAACCACCGTGGACGGCGCCGAGGAACGCATTCACGCCGACATGGTGCTCATCGCCACGGGAGCCTCGCCGCGGGTGGTGACCGAGGCGCAGCCCGACGGGGAGCGGATCCTGACGTGGGAGCAGGTCTATGACCTGACGGAGATCCCCGATCACCTGATCGTGGTCGGCTCGGGCGTGACCGGCGCGGAGTTCGCTTCGGCGTACGTCGCGCTCGGCATCGAGGTCACTCTGGTCTCCTCGCGCGAGCGGGTGCTGCCCGGTGAGGATGCCGACGCGGCCGGCGTACTCGAGCAGGTGCTGACCCGGCGCGGCATGAACCTGCTTGTCAGAGTCCCGGATGCAGAGCGTGACCCGCGATGGCGACGTGGTCACCGTGACGTTGACGGACGGGCGCACCGTGACCGGCTCGCATTGCATCCTGGCCGTCGGCTCGATCCCGAACACGGCCGGCCTTGGCCTCGAAGACGCCGGGGTCAGGCTCGACACAGGTGGCTTCATCAAGGTCGACCGCGTTTCCAGGACTTCGATCGGCGGGGTGTACGCCGCGGGTGACTGCACCGGCGTACTCATGCTCGCCTCGGTCGCAGCGATGCAGGGCCGGATCGCGATGTGGCACTACATGGGTGACGCGGTCTCGCCGCTGGACCTGAAGAAGGTCTCCTCCAATGTGTTCACCTCGCCCGAGATCGCCACTGTGGGGTGGTCGCAGCGGGCGATCGACGCTGGCGAGATTGCCGCGGACGTGGTGATGCTGCCCCTGGCCACCAACGCGCGGGCCAAGATGCAGGGCATCACGGACGGCTTCATCAAACTGTTCGCCCGTCCCGGGACGGGCTCCATCGTGGGCGGGGTCGTCGTCGCGCCCCGGGCGTCGGAACTGATCCACGCGGTGTCCATCGCGGTGGCCGAATCGCTCACCGCGGACCAACTCGCCCACGCGTTCACGGTGTATCCCGTCGCTGAGTGGCTCCATCGCCGAAGCCGCGAGGCGCCTGCACCAGGTCTGACCGCTGACCCGTCACTTAAGTTGGCAAAATCGCGGCGTGTCGTGACGGCATCGACGGCTCGATCGACCTAGAAGTCGAAGCCGCCGAAGTCGCCGAAGCCTCCACCGTCGCCACCGAAGAACCCGCCACCGTCGCCGCCACCGAAGTCGCCGCCGCCGGAATCTCCGCCGCCAGCGTCGCCGCCGCCCGAGTCTCCTCCGCCGTCACCACCGGAGTCCCCTCCGCCACCGTCTCCACCACCGGAGTCACCGCCACCGGCGTCACCCATGCCGAAGTCGTTGACCGCGCCGCCCATCCACATGGAGTTCAGCATCGTCATCATGAAGAAGGTCGGCATCATCGAGGCGTAGGCGCCGAAGTAGCCCATGGCGTACGGCTGATAGCCGACTCCACCGCGCCAATAGGGAACGGTCTCATAGCCGTCTTGGACGGTCCGAATATCCGGCTCGGCGCCTTGGCGGAGTCGATCCTCGTCGGCGAGACAGACCGGAACGGATCGAGGTTCACCACCGGCGGGTGCCCAGTCGACATCAAGTACGGACGGCCCGTGCTGCGGATTGAAGAAGCAGGGTGGCCGACGGATCGGGAGTGGCTCGTTGTTCTCGCGGGCCAACACGCAGGCCATCGCGTAGCGGCCGTCCTCCAGGGCCGTGGTGACGGCCTTGATGTGATCCGGCTCGGTCGCCGAATTGAGGCGCTCCTTGGCGGTCTCATAACTGTTCAGTGCGCGTTGGTAGTCCTGCCGCATCGCGGTGTTGAGTTCGGTCGTCATGGTCTCGATGTGGAGGCTCTGCAACTCCTCGCCGAACACGGTCACGTCCTCTTCGGCGAGTTTGCGCACACCTTCGAGGCGGTCCACCCGGCGCGCCTCGATCTGACGCTTTTGGCGTTGGTTGGAGATGAACACGGCTGCCCCGAGCACCAGCAAGACGACCAGGAGGAATTCGAACATGCTCCAAGAGTAGGAGAAGCGTCAAAGCAGATGTCCTTGCCACCGATGGGCGACGACACGCGCGGTCGATCGCCGAGAATCGTTTACAACGCTGGAACGCGACCGGGCACGGGTTGTGGCACGCTCCTCTGGTGAGTGTCCAACCCGCGCCCGCTGCGCTCGACCGACCTTGCCACGTGGACCGGCCACGTCATCGTGTGCGGACTCCATGACGAAGGCCTGCGGATCGTCGAGCAACTGACTTTGGCCGGCATCCCGACGATCGTGGTCGACGACGAGCCGGGAGCACGGCTCGTCTCGAGCCTCGACAGCCTCAACGTGCCCTATCTTGCGGCTGACGCTCGCGTACCGGAGACCTTGTCGGCCGCCGGCTTTGCGGGCGCGGCCGCCTTGATCTGCGTTGAGAGCGACGATCTGAAGACACTCGCAACCGCACTGCTGGCCCACGAGATCCGTCCGGACGCACGCGTCGTCGTCCAGTTGCGGAACCCCGCGGTCGGGCGAGCCCTGACCGACATCGGGGTGGCCGTTCTGGACGTCGCACAACTCTCGGCTCCCTCGATCGTTGAGGGCTGCCTGGGCAGCCGACGAAGGACGATCAGGTCTTGGCGATACCAGGAATTCGTGGTTGCCGCCTCGCTAGCACGGGCATCCGGATCGCTTCGCGAATTTATGGCGATCTGGCGCCCATCGCGGTCGTCCACGCAGGCAGCGCCAGGGTCGAGGTCACCCCGGGGCGGGACTACGTCGTGACGGCGGGAGACACGGTTGCCGTCGCGGGCACACCCGCGGACATCGAGAGCCTCATCCTGGATGAGGACGCCGCCGAGCCTGCCGAGCTCGCGTTCATCGGTGCCCGAGCACCTCGACCGCCGCAGCACCGCCCGGCTGCGCTCTTGGGCTACCTCGTGCGCAGCCTCGATCGTCGGATCAAGATCGCGTTGGTCTGCCTTGCCGGACTCGCGGCGACCTCGGTTGGTCTTGCTCCTCATCGGCTATCAAGAGCCGAGCGGGCGGCGGATGTCGCCACTCGACGCGTTGTACTTCACGATCGAGACGATAGGCACGGTCGGCTACGGCGACTTCAACTTCCGGGACCAGCCGGCGTGGCTGCGGGTATGGGCCATCTGTCTGATGGTCGTGGGCGCCACCTTGGCCACGGTCTTCTTCGCTCTACTGACGAACATGCTGATCAGTCGGCGGATCGAGGCGACGCTGGGGCAGCGCCGAATCACCGGACTCACCGACCACGTCATCGTCGTCGGAATGGGCTCGATCGGCGTCGTCGTCGTGGACGAGTTGCTGCGCCGCGACGTTCCGGTGGTCGTTGTCGAGTCGGACGAGAACAACCGATATCTGGGCCAGATGCGCGAGCGGAACGTGCAGATCGTGATCGCCGACGCGACCGTTCAGGACACCCTGACAGGGGTGCAGTTGGAGCGCGCCAAAGCGGTCGCCGTCTTGACCAGCGACGACCTGGCGAACATCGAGACCGGGCTTGCCGTGCGCGACCTGCTTGGCTGATCGCTGGTCTGAGGTGCCCGTCGTGCTCCGACTCTTCGATCGCCGTCTTGCCGGAACCGTCGAGAACAGTTTCGACTTCCGCTACGTCCGCTCGCCTGCCGCTCTGGCGGCCCCGTGGTTCGTCGGGGCGGCCCTCGGGTTCGACGTCCTTGACACGTTCTATGTCGGCGACCAGCCGCTGCTGCTTGGCCCGGCTCTCGGTCCACGAGGGCGGGGCCCTGGATGGCCGGGCGATGGTTGAGTTGTCGGCCCGTATCCGGGTCGTCCAGTTGGTGCGGGCCGACGGCACGGCCGAGCACCCTCCACGGCGAGATACCCGGTTCGCCGCCGGCGATTCTGCCTACCTCATCGGCCCGTATGAAGAGCTGCTGTTGTTATTGCGTAGCGACGCCCTCACCGGCTGAGCGAGAATGGCACCATGCCCTCGTCGAGTCAGTGGATCGCGTTCCTGATCGCGTCGATCCTGTTCATCCAGGTCCCTGGCCCGAGCCTGCTTTTCACCATCGGGCGAGCCCTGACCGTCGGTCGCCGTGAGGCGCTGCTATCGGTGCTCGGCAACGCGCTGGGACTGCTTGGCGCAGGTGCTGGCCGTGGCCGTCGGACTCGGTGCGGTGATTGCCGCGAGTGCCACGGCGTACACCGTGCTGAAGCTGTTCGGAGCGGCGTACGTCGTGTGGCTGGGCATCTCGGCGATCCGGCATCGAGCTGACGCGCGCGTCTCCATGGAGGCCGCCGAACGGTTGCCTGAGGCACATGGTCGCGCGTTGCGCACCGGCTTCATCGTGGGGTTCACGAACCCGAAGACCATCGTCTTCTTCGTGGCCTTCCTGCCCCAGTTCACCAACTCGGCGGCCGGGCAGAGTGGCCTGCAGATCGCGGTGCTCGGCCTGGTGTTCGCCGTCCTCGCGGTCCTGTCCGACACCTGCTGGGCGTTGGTGGCCAGCCAGGCCCGCCAGTGGTTCGCTCGCAAGCCGGAGCGGCTCGACAACCTGGGCGTGGCAGGCGGCGTGATGATGATCGGCCTCGGCGCGACCCTCGCTGCGACCGACTAGCTCAAAGAGCGTCCCCGCGGTTAGCTGAGCACGACCACCAGGTCGCCACCCTCGACGGGTTGAGTCCCGCTGAGCGCGACGCGAGCGACCACCCCGTCGATCGGTGCGGTGATCGAGGCTTCCATCTTCATCGCCTCGATCGTGGCGACAGTGTCGCCGGCTCGGACGCTGTCACCTTCCGAGACTCCGACCGTGACGGCACCCTGGAAGGGTGCCGCGATGTGCTTCGGGTTGGAGGTGTCGGCCTTCTCGGCCGCGGTGTGGTCCGCGGCGATGCTGCGGTCCCGAATGCTCACCGGGCGAAGCTGGCCGTTGATCGTCGTCATCACGCTGCGGTAGCCGCGCTCGTCGGGTTCGCTGATGGCCTCAAGGCCGAGGAAGACCGTCTTGCCCTCACCCAACTGGACCTGGTGTTCGGCGCCGGATCGTAGCCCGTAGAGGTAGTCGACGGTCGCGAGCACCGACACGTCGCCGTAGGTCTCACGGGTCTCGGCGAACTCGCGGGTCGGGCCGGGGAAGAGCAGTTCGTTGAGCGTACGCCGGGGCTCGGCGGCCAACTTCTTGCTTTGCTCGGGAGTCAGTTCGGCCACGGGCGGCTTCCACGTCCGACCGGCCAGAGCCTTGGTCCGGAACGGCTCGGGCCACCCTCCCGGTGGGTCACCCAACTCGCCGTTGAGGAAGCCGATCACCGAATCGGGGATGTCGAAGGAGCCAGGGTTCTCGGCGAACTCCGCCGGATCCGCTCCGACGGCGACCAGGTGCAGGGCCAGGTCGCCGACGACCTTGGACGATGGCGTGACCTTGACGATGTTGCCGAGGATCGCGTTGGCCGCGGCGTACATGTCCTCGATCTGCTCGAACTTCTCGCCGAGGCCCAACGCGATCGCCTGCTGGCGAAGGTTGGACAACTGCCCGCCCGGGATCTCGTGGGTATAGACCCGGCCGGTCGGCGCTGGCAGGCCCGACTCGAAGGGTGCGTAGATCCGTCGGGTGGCTTCCCAGTAGGGCTCGAGTGCGCAGACGGCCGTCAGGTCGAGCCCGGTCTCGCGGTCGGAGTGATCGGTTGCGGACACCAACGCGGACAGCGACGGCTGCGATGTCGAGCCCGCCATTGCTGCGGTGGCGGCGTCGACGGCGTCAACGCCGACGTCGATGGCGGCGAGCAGCGTCGCGAGTTGGCCGCCCGGAGTGTCGTGCGTGTGCAGGTGCACGGGCAACTCGAACTCTCGCCGCAGCGCGGTGACGAGGGTGCGGGCGGCCGGTGCCCGCAGCAGACCGGCCATGTCCTTGATCGCGATGATGTGTGCGCCGGCGGCGACGATCCGCTCGGCCAACTTGAGGTAGTAGTCGAGCGTGTACAGCTTCTCGCCCGGGTTCGACAGATCGCCGGTGTAGCAGAGCGCCACCTCGGCAATGGTCGTGTCGGTGGCGCGCACGGCCTCGATCGCCGGCCGCATCTGCTCCACGTCATTGAGGGCATCGAAGATCCGGAACACGTCGATGCCACCGCTGGCCGCTTCGTTGACGAACGCGTTGGTGACCTCGGCGGGGTACGGCGTGTAGCCAACGGTGTTGCGTCCGCGGAGCAGCATCTGCAGGCAGATGTTCGGCACCGCTTCGCGGAGCGCCCCGAGGCGTTCCCACGGATCCTCGGTCAGGAAGCGCAAGCCCACGTCGTACGTCGCGCCGCCCCAGGCCTCGAGGGACCACAGCTGAGGCGTGGTGCGAGCGACATGACCCGCGACCGCGACCAGGTCGCGCGTGCGGACGCGGGTCGCCAGCAGGCTCTGGTGTGCGTCGCGGAAGGTCGTGTCGGTGACGCCGACCTGGTTCTGGGCGCGAAGTCGCCGAGCGAACTCCTCGGGACCGACGCCCCGGAGCACCTGACGGGTCCCTGGAGGGGGAGCGATGGACAGGTCGGTCGGCGGCAACTTGGTTGTGGGATCAAGCGTCGTGGGCGCGGCGCCGTACGGCTGATTGACCGTGACATCGGCGAGGTAGTGCAGCAGTTTGGTGCCGCGGTCGCCGGACGTGCGGGCGGTCAGGAGGTGCGGGGTGGGTCTCGATGAACGACGTCGTGACGTTGCCGGCGATGAAGTCGGGATCGTCGAGCAGCGCCTGGAGGAACGCGATGTTGGTGGAGACGCCGCGGATGCGGAACTCCGCGACTGCGCGGCGGGCACGTTCGACGGCCTTTTCGAAGGTTCGCCCACGACAGGTGAGCTTGGCCAGCATCGAATCGAAGTGCGCGCTGACCTCGGCGCCGGTGTACGTCGTACCACCGTCAAGGCGCACGCCTGCGCCACCGGGGGAGCGGTACGTCGTGATCTTGCCGGTGTCCGGGCGGAACCCGTTGGCCGGATCCTCGGTCGTGATCCGGCACTGCAGCGCGGCCCCGCGAAGTTGGACGGTGTCCTGGCTGAGGCCCGAGATCGGCCAGGGTCTCGCCGGAGGCGATCCGGAGTTGGGACTGGACGAGGTCGACATCGGTGACCTCCTCGGTGACCGTGTGCTCGACCTGGATCCGGGGGTTCATCTCGATGAAGACGTAGTTGCCGGCGGGGTCGAGCAGGAACTCGACCGTGCCGGCGTTGACGTAGCCGATCTCCTGGGCGAAGCGCACCGCGTCGGCACACATGCTGGCCCGGATCTCCGGGTCGAGGTTCGGCGCCGGGGCGATCTCGACGACCTTCTGGTGGCGACGCTGCACCGAGCAGTCGCGCTCGAAGAGGTGGATCACGTTGCCCTGCGCGTCGGCGAGGATCTGCACCTCGATATGCCGCGGATCGACGACCGCCTGCTCGATGAAGACGGTGGGATCGCCGAAGGCGCCCTCGCCTTCGCGCATGCAGATCTCGACGGCCTCGCGCAGTTGGCTGGGCTCGTCGACCCGGCGCATGCCGCGTCCGCCGCCACCGGCGACGGCCTTGACGAAGAGGGGGTAGGGCAGCGCCTCGGACGCGGCCACCAAGCGCGTCGACGTCAGTTGAGGGTGCGACGCTGGCCAGGGTCGGTACGCCGGCAGCCTTGGCCGCCGCGATGGCGGTGGCCTTGTTGCCGGTCAGTGTGAGGACCTCGGCCGGCGGCCCGACGAAGGTGATGCCCGCTGCCGCACACGCCTCGGCCAAGGCGGGGTTCTCCGACAGGAACCCGTAGCCGGGATAGATGGCGTCCGCACCGGACTGGACGGCGACGTCGACGATCGCGGTCGGATCGAGGTAGGCGCGGACCGGGTGGCCGATCAGTCCGATCTGGTAGGCCTCGTCCGCCTTCAGTCGATGCTCGGACCAACGGTCCTCGTGCGGGAAGACCGCGACCGTCTTGGCGCCAACTTCGTACGCCGCCCGAAAAGCGCGGATGGCGATCTCGCCGCGGTTGGCCACCAAGACTTTCGAGAACATGGAACGAGGCTAGTAGGGGTGTGCGGTGAATGCGTGGCGGCCGTCACGTATGAGACAGGTTCCCAACCGTGGCCGCCAATCTCGTCCGCGCGTATCTCAGCGGCTGAAGACGTCTCCTCAAGCGCGAGAATCCGCGACCAACAGGAGAGCCGACATGGACTTTTCAGTATCTGCTGCCGACGTACGTATCAACTCGATGAATGCCACCGCCCGGCGCCTCAAGGGTGGTCGTGTCGAGGTCACGACGACGATCGAGATCTACAGCGACAACGACGACGATGCCCAGAACGTCCGATGCATCGTTGCTCTGCCTCCGACCTCTCGGGTGGCTTCGACCAGTCCGCCGGCCGTCGTGGGGCCGACGTATCCCGCCCTCGGCCCGGCGAGCCAGTTCATCCAGTCCGAGGCAACCACCGGGTATGTGCTCTTCGATCTTCAGGGTTCGATGGGTGTTGGCGAATCCAGGACCCTCGAGTTGGTCACTCGGGTACATGAGTCCTGGGCGCAGTCGCCCATCGCTGCCTTCGTATCAAGCGACGTCCCCGACCCCGATCCGAGCAACAACAACGCTTCGGTACAGGCGACCTTGCCCTAGCCCTCGAGCCCTCCCTTACCGTTACCTTGCGATGGGAGGCTTGATGAACGAGCAACGAATCCTGACCGACGGCGTTCGCTTCGGGGAGTCCGTGCGCTGGCACGACGGCCGCGTGTGGTTCTCCGATTGGGGGGCCGGCGAGGTGGTTGCCGTCGACCTGGCCGGCAATCGCGAGGTCGTGCATCGGATGGACACCTTTCCCGTTCTCGCTCGACTGGCTGCCTGACGGGCGACTGCTCGATCGTCTCGGATCAACGTCTGCAACGTGAGGACCCGGACGGCGACCTGGTCGACGTATGCCGACCTAGTCCACCTCGCAGCAGGCTGGAACGAGATCGCCGTCGACGGTCGCGGAAACATCTTCGTCAACCAGGTCGGATTCGACCTGATGGCGGCGCCGAGCCCACGAGCGGCACGATCGCGGTGGTGACGGCGGACGGTGCGAGTCGTGAGGTCGCTGAGGACGTGTGGTTCCCCAACGGCATGGCCGTGACGGCCGACGATTCGACCCTGATCGTGGCGGAGTCCTATCGGAACCGACTCACGGCGTACGACATCGGCGCCGACGGCGGGCTGTCCAGGCGCCGAGTCTGGGCCGATCTCGGCACCGGATGTGCCCGACGGGATCTGCATCGATGCCGAAGGTGCCGTCTGGTACGCCGACGTACCCAACCAGAAGTGCGTTCGGGTCCGCGAAGGCGGGCGAAGTTCTCCAGACCGTCGACGTTGACCGCGGGTGCTTCTCGTGCGCGCTAGGAGGTCCGGATGGCAGGACCCTGTTCATCGCGGCCACTGACTGGCGCGGTCCGGAAGCGATGTTCCAAGGCGAACCCACCGGCCAGATCCTCGCCGTCGAGGTTGAATGCCCCGCGGCAGTTTCGGCTAGCTGAGAGCTGCCCGGCGCGCGGGAGGTTCGCTGAGCTGACAGGGTCGCTCGATTCGTGGTGGTGCCTTCGTGGTCGCGGAGGTATTGGTGTCCGTGTTGGTTGGTCCAGAGGTAGCTTCGTGGTCCGACGCGTTGGTAGGTCCAGCCGCGGTGGGTTTTGACCCGGTGGTGTCTTCGGCAGAGCGCGCGCCAGATTGGATGTTTCTGTCTGGCCGCCGATGCTGTTGCCGTTGTCGTCGACCTCGTGGGGTTCGATGTGGTCGTTGTCGGATCGAGTGCTGGGCGGGTGCAGTGGGGGAACACGCAGGTGATGTCCCGGTGCTCGACTTGGGCCTTGATCCGGTCGGGGACTTCGTATTGGGGAACGGCGATGTTCTCGGCCAGGTCGACCACTGGCAGGACGGTGATGGTGGTGTCCGTCGCGTCCGCACCAGGTGCGGACTTGTTGTTCGAGGATCGGCATTCCGCCGTTGTTGTCCGAGACGGGCGACGGGGTTGCCACCGGTGAGGGATTCGTCGGTGAGGTGCACGACGAGTTGGATCCGCTTGCGCTTGGAGGGTTTCTTGAGGGCGTCGGCGTCACCGGCGAGGAGGTCGGCTGCTTGTTGGGGGTCGGCCAGCACCCCGATGGCTAGGGAGCGCCGTACGTGGAGGTCGTCGGTGTTGCCGAGGTCACTGAGGACGGTGGCGATGTCGGAGACGGTTTTGTCGAACGCGAAGAGGTCGATGAAGTCGGCCCGGATCTCCATGTGCGCGACACCGTCATGGGACATGTTGGGGTCCAGCCACACCTCCCGTCGTTCGAGGTGGTCGATCTGGGCTTGTTCGGTCTCGACCGGATGCAACCGCATCTTGGTTTCCTCGATCAGCCGGTCCAATGTGATCACCCCGACCTTGTGCGCGACACGGGCCACCGTGGCGTCGAGCAGGCGGGTGACGTCGTCGGGTTGATACATGGTCTTCTGCGCGATCCGCCGGGCCCGCCACGCAGTGACCTCACCACGTCTTGACCCTGGCCCAGGTCCGGGGGAGCCGGTGGCGCAGTTCCAGTGCTTCGTGGATCAGGTTGGTCCCGGCCGCATCGGAGAGACCAATGTTCAAAGCGAACGCTGCGGTGCAGTCGTAATGCACCCCGGGCAGGTTCTCATCCTCGAACGCGCCTTCACCGGGCTCCAGGACGGGGTGGAAGTCGGCCCACTCACACGCCTTCACCAACAACAACGCCTCTGCCGCATCGGCGGTCGCCCGCAGACTGCGGGACTCGGCCAGGATGTCCGACGACCGTCACCGGCGACCTGACATCGCTGGTGGTGTCGGCGGACGTGAGCATAGCTCAGTCTATCGAACAGGTGTTCGAACAACCAAGACCCATTTCGTATGGTGAGACGTCAATTGTGGTGGACTGGCGAACGGGCGAAGAGTGGCGTGACTAGGGCCTGACATCGATCCGTATCCCAGCTGTGTCGTCGAGTATCAGAGTGATGGTGTCGCCGTTCTCGGGCGTCCATCCGCGGGCAAGAAGGACCCACTGATCGCCGGTGTGGAGCAACACTCTGAGGCCCGTATATCGAAACCGGTAGCCCGCTTCTTCGGTGAGCTCCTCGATGTATACCCCTGTGCCCAGATCCCCCAGAGGTTCTGTGCTGAGCACGACGGCTTCTTGCCGACCGCCAAGATTCTTCTGGATCGCCACTGCTGTCGCCTGCCCGTTCTGGACGGCAACGTTGGCGGTCCACCAGAACGCTGCGGTCAGGGCCAGTGCACCCAACAGAATCCGCCGGGGCCACACGGAGTCCGTCAATGCGCGGCTGAGAGAGTCCGGGAGTTCCACGTCCTGCATCGCCATCCAAGTGGCGTAGTAGAGGAGGCACGCGCCCGTCCCGAGGGCGAGTGACGAGGCTCTGGGACCAACGTGTTGCCAGCGAATGTAGAGTCCCGCGACGCCCACGGCCAGCAGGCATACGGAGAGCGCGGCCAACAGGATCCATCCGGTTCGCCAATGCTTCGGCGTGCGGTGATGCGTCCAGGTCATGAAGGCTTGGTGACCGAATAAGGCAAGTACCCCGAGCAAGAGACCGGTTGCCAACGGAAAGAAGATCGCCTGAGAACTGCGCAACACATAGTCGTTGCTGGTGAATTCCAGGACACCGAGGTCGATGCCGAAGTAGGAGAACAGGGCGCGCTCCCGGACGTACCCGAAGTAGTACAACAACGCGGTTATCGCTCCCGTCGAAACAACGAGTGGCCCGATGTCGTTCAGCAGCCGACTCGCGACTCCATGCGCGCTCTTGACGGGCTCGTTCTCCGTCATCGCCTCAGCCATTGTTTGCGTCCTAGGGCGATGGAGTCGGGCTGGGCTGGGTGTTCAGAGTCGGAGCGGGACTGGGCGTTGGGCTCGCGGTTGAGCTAGGGGAGGGGCTGGAAGTAGCACTATGACTGGGGCTAGGCGAGGGGTGTTGGCTAGGTTCCACCACGGGCGTCTTGGCCATCAACTGCGTGAGAAATTCGGTGCTCACCTTGAATCTCTGACAGCCGGAATCACTAGTGACGTCGCAGGTGTCCGTGCCGGGGTCGCCGTCGCTCACCACGACGAAGCCACCGATCAGAACCCCTTCGTTGTCGTATCGGCCAAACACCTGGGCGCAGCCGTCTGTCGGATTGCAACTCGGCCAGTGAGGGGGTCCCTCGATGAGTCCGCGGCAGACGTCGGCCCCTTCTAGGGGGATCCCTTGGGCGTCTAGGCACGCTTTCTCGAACTCATCTTGTTCCTCAGGGTCGAACGGGAGCTCGCCGATCTGCTTCACCTCGCCCCTGTTCCCCTTCTCGTTCCCTCTTTCCCGTTCGGGCTGGGTCGCATCGATGCTGGGGGAGTCCGATTGCGGATCCCCGACAGGTGGAGCGCAGGCCGCCGCTATCCAGACCAGGGCGAGGAGCAGTGGGGCCACTCTGATTCGCGCCGACCTGGCGCGTTCGTGTCGCTCCATGGTGTACCTCCCCCAGCATGCGTTGTCGTTGCTCAAGAGGAGACGCCCGCACTACGGCGAATACATTCGATGCCGTGACCTAGAAGACAACAAGGCCCTCCGCCGGGTGCAGTCCTTCGACAAGAAGGGTTACGTCGAAAGCCTGGCGATCGCCTGAGCGAGAACCCTGCTGCGAGCGGCAGGGGTGCGCGCCTTCAGGATCGGCAGGATCACGGCGTACCTCTCGGTCTTGCCCAGACCGTCGAAGGCCGCCGCAGCAACCGGATTCGAGGCCAGCGCGGCGACCAGATCGGATGGTGTCTCGGCGGTTCGCTGGGATTGGTACGCCGACTGCCAACGGCCATCCGCCCGCGCAAGTTCGACCTCGGCCAGCCCAGCGGGCCGCATCCGCCCCGCGGCCACCAATGCCTCGATCTTGGCCACGTTCACCTGTGACCATGAACTGCGTTTTCGGCGCGGCGAATAGCGCTGAAGGAAGGAGACATCGTCCAGACCGCGCCGATGACCGTCGATCCAGCCGAAGCAGAGCGCGCCGTCCAGCGCATCCGTGATCGACAGGAGGGCCATCCCCGAGTTCTTCTTGCCGATCCGCAACCAGGCTTCCGTGCTCTCGGAGTGGCGCCCCTCCAGCCACGACTCCCATTCGCTGCCGTCGCGGAACTCGAGCGGATCAACCTCAGACACCGGGAGAGTCCTTGGCCGGGCGCAGCGCCCAGGCCAACACGGCATCGCGGATGGGTTCCGGCAGGAGAAGCACTTGCGGCTCTGCCTCGACCCAGCCCGGCTCCTTCACGCGTCTCCCGATCGCGTCGTGGTCTCGGTCGATGGGAAGCGAGAGATCGAGCCCCGCCCCGCCAGGGCCGAAGATGCTCACCCAATAGAGGTAGTCCTGGCCGTCCTCCTTGAGACGGAAGATGATCTCGATCGCCATCCGCTCCCGATCGAGGGTGGCGACGCACTCGTCTGACCGCTCGTCCAACATCTGCATCCAACGGTCCGCCTCCGACGACTGGCCCGGCAGAACCTTGCCCCGCGAGAGCTCGACGTGCAGACCCTCAGGAATGGTGCTGGGCCGCTTCCTCATGACTCTGTGAGTTTCCAGAGGGAGGTGCCGACGCCTTCGCCGCCCAGGATCAATGTTCGCCCGTTGCGCGACCAGGTCACGGCTTCGCCGAATCCATGGCCCTCGGGCACGCCGACCCCGATCGGCGTGGCGCCCATCTTCGAATAGATGAAGACTTGGGTGTAGCCCCGGATCACGAACCTGCCCGCCCGTGCGGGCGAAGTCTGCGCCGCTGAGTCCGTTGGGAGCATCGCCGATCTTGGTCATGACGTTGACCTTGTTGGGATCCAAGACCTCGGGTGCGCGATAGATGGCGCCGGCAACCTTGTTCTTGGTGACGATGTAGAGGCGACCACTCTTCGGTCGGATCATCATCGCCTCGGCGTTGTGTGGCCCGTCGGGATAAGCCAAGTCGTACGTCGTGCCCTTGACGCTCTTGGAACGGATCTTCTTCGGCTCTTTGACTCGGGTGACGCTGATGGACGCACGCGATTCGCCGTTGTCGCCGATGTCACCGAACCACAGCGTGTGGTCAGGCCCCGAGGCCATGTCCTCCCAGTCGACGGCAGTCACGCCCCGCACGGATGATGACTGCGCGGGTGTTGCAGTTTCGGCTCACTGCGAAGAATCTGGCCGAGTCGCCGCTGTCGTTGTGCAGGAACAACACCTTGCGCTTGTAGGTGCTCCGCGAGAGCCCGCTGGTCTCGGATGATCTCCGGATTCGTGTGCGTGCACATCCGGCTGCCGGTCCATGTGGCGCCGCTGGCCGGTGGACCAACCAGCACGGACATCGCGACGGTGGGGTGATGGACAGAAGGAGCAATGGCTTCAGAACGCATCGCTTCACCCTGCCCCGCGTTAGACGAGCTCGCAAATCACGGCTCCGCTGGACACCGTTGCGCCAACCTCGGCGTGCAGCCCCGTGACGGTTCCGGTCTTGTGCGCCTTCAGCGGTTGCTCCATCTTCATCGCTTCGAGGACGACGATCACGTCACCCTCCGCTGACCTCGTCACCTTCGGCCACCGCAACCTTGACGATCGTGCCCTGCATCGGACTGGTCACGGAGTCCCCGCTCGCAGCTGACGTCGCCTACTTGGTGCTGACCTTCCGCCGCTTCGGCGGTGCGCCACTTGAACTCCCACCGACGGCGACTCCCGCCGGGAGCACCACCTCAAGTCGTCGGCCGCCCACTTCGACGGTGACGCTGTGGCGCTCGGCCGGTTCGTCGGCATCCGCGACGGCACCGTCGTACGGCGGGATCTGGTTGTCGAATTCCGTCTCGATCCAGTTCGTGTAGACCCCGAAGCCGTCGGCGTCCCCGACGAATGCCGGATCGGCGACAACCGCACGATGGAAGGGAATCACCGTCGGCATGCCGTCGACGGCGAACTCCTCCAGTGCTCGACGGGATCGCTCCAGGGCCTGGGTGCGGTCGCGACCGGTCACGATGAGTTTGGCGACCAGCGAGTCGAAGGCGCCAGGGATGGTCTCGCCGGCTTCATAACCGCCGTCGACTCGCACGCCGGGCCCGCTGGGCGGCTGCCACGTTCGCAGGGTGCCCGGCGCAGGCATGAAGTTGCGGCCACCGTCCTCCGCGTTGATCCGGAACTCGATCGAGTGCCCACGGATCTCGGGGTCGTCATAGCCGAGCTCCTCCCCGGCGGCGATGCGGAACATCTCGCGCACCAGATCGAGGCCGGTCACCTCCTCCGAAACCGGATGCTCGACCTGAAGCCGCGTGTTGACCTCCAGGAAGGAGATGGTGCCGTCCACGCCGACGAGAAACTCGCAGGTGCCGGCGCCCACATAGCCGGCCTCGATCAGGATCGCCTTCGAGGAGGCGTACAACTGCTTGACCTGGGCGTCGGAGAGGTACGGCGCCGGCGCCTCCTCGACCAACTTCTGATGCCGCCGTTGCAGTGAGCAGTCGCGGGTCGACACCACCACGACGTTTCCGTGCTGATCCGCCAAGCACTGGGTTTCCACGTGCCGCGGGCGGTCGACGTACTGCTCGACGAAGCACTCCCCGCGGCCGAACGCGGTGACCGCTTCGCGCACCGCGGACTCATAGAGTTCGGGCACCTCCTCGAGGGTGCGAGCCACCTTCAACCCGCGGCCGCCACCTCCGAAGGCCGCCTTGATGGCGATCGGCAGCCCGTGGGCCGTGGCGAAGGCGACGACCTCATCGGCGCCCGTCACCGGGTCGGCCGTGCCGACGACTTGGGGCGCACCCGACCTTCTGAGCGATGTGGCGGGCCTGCACCTTGTCGCCCAGTTTCTCGATGGCGCCGGGAGGGGGTCCGATCCAGATCAGACCGGCATCGATGACCGCTTGTGCGAAGTCGGCATTCTCCGCCAAGAACCCGTAGCCCGGGTGAACGGCATCGGCACCGGATCGTTCCGCGATCTCCAGAATCTTGGCGATGTCGAGATAGGTCTCCGCCGGAGTGTCGCCACCGAGGGCGTACGCCGCGTCCGCGAGCCGAACGAACAAGGCATCGCGATCCGGGTCGGCGTACACCGCGACGGAGCCGAGTCCGGCGTCCTTGCAGGCGCGAACGACGCGAACGGCGATCTCACCGCGGTTGGCGATCAAGACCTTGGACAACGGCCGAATCTCGGACAATCGTTTCTCAGACAAAGGGGCACTCCTGGGTGCTGCGGAGGTGTGTTCAGGAGGGTAGCGCCCGCTGTTTCGCGGTTGCAGGCCGCTGTCTCTAGAAGGCGGACTCGTTCCTGCCTGTGCTCAAAACCCGCACTTGGCTCCGGAGCCGCGGCACATCGAGAACCTCGACTCGGCCCCGTGCCACGCTGACGATTCCCTGCTCAGCCAATCGCTGGAGCGACTGGTTCACGGTCGGGCGCGTTCCACCGGTCAACTCCGCCAGTTGGGTCTGCGTGAACGGGATCACGATCGGACCGGTGCCGTTGGCGTACGTCGTGCTGAGTTCGAGGAGGCGCCGATTGAGCCGCCTATCGAAGCCGACGTACATCACTTCGAGCAGGTGCTGGCTGAGTTCGTCGACCCGGTCGGCCAAGCAGCACCGACACCACGCGTTCGACACCGGGGCGGTCACGGCAGAGTTTGTGGAACGCCGAGGCGTTGATGGAGATCGTCTCGGACGGCTCGAGAGCCCGGATCGTGGCCGTGCGGTGCGCCTCGGCACGAAGGAGGGCCAATTCGCCGAAGTACCCCCCTGGGGTCAAGCACGTTGACCATGGCTGCGTCACCCGACGCCAACGACACGTGCACGGACAGGCGACCAGAGGTGACGAGGTGAACGGAGTCGGCCGGGTCTCCCGCGTGGCACACGACTTCGTTCCGCCCGAATGATCGGCGTCGACCAAGGGCCAGGAACTCGCGCCGCTCTTGTTCCGCAAGACTTGAGAGCAGGGGCCAATCCATGGCTAATCCTCCCACCTCGGCGTCGATTCACGGCGGGATTTCCGATGTTTCGTCTCGCGAGTTCAAAAGTCCAAGGCGTTGCTGTCGGTGTGCTTGAATCTCGCCATGTCGGACATGCGGCTTCCACGGGGTTTGGAGTTCGTTCGTCTGCTCGGCGCCGGGGGATTCGGGTACGTCGTGCTGGCGCGCGACCCCAACGTCTCTCGGTTTGTTGCCGTGAAGTGTGTGTATGGCGGAGCGCACGCCGGCGATGCGGTTGCCCGCATGCTGCGTGAGGGCCAAGCCCTGGCCGCGCTGAAGCATCCCGGGGTCCTGCCGGTGTTCGAGGCCGCCAACATCGGTGCGGACGTCGCGTTGATCACGGAGTACGCCGAGGGTGGCGACCTGGAGCACGCCGTCCGCACGGGAAACCTCAGCGCCGAGACTCGTCTCGGACATCCTTCAGAAGGTGGCCGAGGCGCTGCAGGCGGTTCATGCCCGCGGCATCATCCACCGCGACCTCAAGCCGGCGAACATCGTGTTGACCAAGGATCTGACCCCGAAGATCGCGGACTTCGGGTTGGCGCGGCTGACGGCGGACGCCTCGGCCTATCGGACCGATCATGGGCGTGGTTTCAGGCACGCCGGACTACGCGGCTCCGGAGCAACTCACCGATCCGGACCGAGAGGACGAGCGGCTCGACTGGTACTCCTTCGCCGTCATCGCGCATCGGGTGTTGTTGGACCGACTGCCCGGAGTGGAGCCGCCGATCGACGACCCCGCCGCCGCTTCCGCGCCGATCTTCCGGCAGGCCCTGGCGCACTACCCGGCCGAGCGGATCGCCCCAGACAGGTTGATGGTCCAGTTGCGCGGCCTGCCGCTCGACATCTGGCCGGAGATCTCGTCCACGCAAGCCGACCTCGATCAGGACACGGCCGGTGGGACCGCACAGAGTGCACCGGCAGACGCGGCGACCGCGCAGAGCTGCGGGGCAGTCGACCGACGATCCGGACGACGTGCTCGCCAGCGTCGCGCCAACCACACCCGCGGCGCCCCTAACGTCGCGCGCCTGCCCGACAACTGGGTCGAGGTGCCGGTCTACCAAGCGCCACGAGCCTCGGTCTGTCGTCGAACTGCTCCCGCTCGATCGTCGGAGTCATCGCCGGGCTCGTGCTGGCGGCAGTGTTTCTGCTGAGTCGCTAGTTCGAGCCTGGCGGCGACCGCTAGGCGGTCGGAGTGAGCGTGAACTTCGTGACGTAACCGACGATGTCCTTCGGGCCGGGTTCGCACGTGCCGAAGAAGCGGATCCTGGTCGTGGACCTCGAGCTGCCGACGATCTTGACGGCCGCGCCGGTCTCATCCAGGGTGACCAGGAAAGGCGGGTACTTGTACGTCGTTCGCTGCGCTCGCGGCCGACTCCTGATCGGCACGGGCTCGCCGGTCTCGGTGTCGACACAAGCCGCCTTCGGCTCGATGACTGGGTGCCCGGTTGACCTCCATCGTGGCGCCGGACCAGACGTAGGTGTACTCCGCGCCTGCCGCTGCTCTTGATCGTGCCGCTGCACTCGGTGTCGGTGCATCCGGCGGGAGTGAACGTCCACGTCGCGGGATCGAACTTGCGTTCTTGCGAGACCCGTCGCGATGGATCTCCTTGGCCTGCTGATCCAGATCCCACACCCCGGTGGGTTGCAGTTCTTCGAGCGTTCGGTTCGGGCTCGGCCTCTTCGCTGGGTTCTTCCTCAGCGGTTTCCTCGGTGGTCGAGGTCGAGGTGTTGTCGGCCGCAGAGCCTTCGGTTTTGTCGTCGCCGCCCCGGTTGGCGACCGCGACGCCGCCGCCGACGAGGACTACGGCGGCTGCGATGCCACCGATGAGCCACATCTTCGGTGCCACTCTTGGCGGCGGTGGCAGCAACTTCGGCAACCGGAGAGGCATCCGGTTGCCGCGGCAGCGACCGGTACGGCGCCTTCGGCAGCCGCAATGGAGCCGGGAGCCGCAGCGGCACCCGCACCAGCGGTGGCGGTCGCGACGGCCGCACCGCCCCCACCGACAGCGGTCAGCGCTGCGATCCCCGGAGCCACGAGGGCGCCGACCCCGGCCTGGGTCCACCAGGCAGCGCCGTACTTCGTGATCGCGGCTTCCTCGAGGGCGGCCAGGAACTCGGCGGCGTCTGCATACCGTTCGGCGGGATCGGTCGCGAGAGCCTTCTCGAGGACCGATCGCAGACCTGATTCGACACCCGCCACGCCGGGCGGCTGAGCGGACACCCCGGTGAGCAGATGCACCAGGACTGCGGCGCTGGCGTACACGTCGCTCTGTTTCGTGGGGTCCTCGCCGGTGGCAACCTCCGGGCTTCGGTACGCCGGAGTACCGGACTCACCGCGACCGAAGTCGATCAGTCGGGAGACGCCCTCGGTGTCGATCAGGATGTTGCCCGCCGACACATCACCATGAATCACACCGCGACTATGTGCGTGCGAGAGCCCCATCAACGCTCCCCGGCTTACGCCCAGGGACTGCTGAGAGTTGAACTTCGCCCCCGCGGCGAGAGTCGCAGCCAACGTGGCCCCGTCGATCCACTGCTCGACCAGATATGCGGACCCGTCCTCCTCGAAGAACCCGTAGACCTCCACGATGTGGTCATCCGACAACGCGGCTAGCGCCGCGGCCTCGCCCCGCAACCGATCGACCTCGTCCGGCGTGCCAGAACCGACCTGCTTCAGGGCCACATCGCGACTCAACTTCTCATCGCGCGCCTTCCACACGGTCGCCGTGGAACCCACGCCGACGCGGCCCAACAACACATACCCGCCAACTGCACTCATGACACTCTCCCCTGTTGAGCCCCGCCGCGCCCGTTCACGGATTTCGCTGCATCGTATGCAGGCAAACGCACGAACCGGAATGACTAAAAGGTCAAACTTTTGTTGTCGTCTGGTCAAAGGCGGAAAGCACGGGCCGCTTTCTAAACCCGGTCGCGATGGCAGGTCCGACACATGACAGCGCGTGCGGCGTGGCCTTTAATGACACCCATGCCCCGACCTGCGCGCACGGTCACCATGGTGTTCACCGACATTGAGAACTCGACGCTGCTGGTTCGGCAAAGCGGGGAGCACTGGCCGCAGATCCTGGACGAGCACCGACAGATATGTCGGGCCGCCTGGACCTATTGGGGCGGCCAGGAGGTGGATACCGCCGGAGACGGGTTCTTCGTCGTCTTCGACTCGACGATCAATGCGGTGCGCGCTGCGATCGATGCCCAGGTCAACCTCCTCGGCTTCTCCTGGCCTGTCGAAGAAAGCGTGCGAGTGCGGATGGGCCTGCATACGGGGTCGGCGACCGAATATGACGGCAGCTGGATCGGCTATGAAGTGCATCGGGCCGCCCGCATTGCGGGCGCCGCCCACGGTGGACAGGTGCTGATCTCGAGAACCGTGGAGTGGACGCCTGAACGGGATCAAGGCCTGGACGTCGACAACCTCGGCGAGCACCAATTGAAGGATCTCGCCGAACTCGAGACCCTGTTCCAGGTGATCGCGCCCGGGTTGCCCCGTGAATTCCCCGCGCCGCGGAGTGTGAGTTCTGGGACCGAGCCAGCTGCCATGGACTTCCCGGCGACCATGCGAAACCCGGTTGATATCCCACCGGCTGCCCTCACGGGGGTCGATGGCACGATCCTGGCCGTCACGGGGTATGGACTCCGAATCGGTCGTACTCCCGACAATGACCTGATCGTTGCCGACCACGAGGTGAGCCGTCACCACTGTGCGATCACGGCCACCGACGGTGGCTTCGTCCTGACCGATCTGCGGTCGACCAATGGCACGCGGATCAACGGTGTCGGCGTGACGTCACCCCGCTTGCTCGCCGACGGGGACGCGCTGAGCATCGGCGGAGCGGAATTCGTCTTCACCTGGCCCGCCTAATCCGGCTGCGTCGTCGCTCCCCAGTCGCTCCGCACGTCTGTTGTGCACCCGACGCAACCCGCGTTTCCGGGCCGACCATCGACTCCGGACTTCAAGGCAAAGGTTGGGCTATCGACAGCGGCACCAGCCGCCCCAACATGAAGGAGCAGACCATGAACACCACATCGATCGCCCGAAAGCTAGCCGCAGTCGTTCTCGCCGCGACCGCGACACTCGCCACGTTGACAGCCACGACGTCGCCCGCCGAGGCGGCGCCAGCGACGTACGGCACTGCCAAGATCTGTTTCAAGGCCCCGACCGGACTGGGTGGCTACGGCATTTACAACCGGACCGTGATCATCGATGCCTACACGAACACCGGATGGGTCCAAGTGGGCACCGTCGTTCCGACCACCAGCGGATGCTTGACCCAAGCACTCCCGACCGGCTCCTACTGGCGCTTCCGGGTCTTCCACCTGGAGAATCGCATCTACTACCTGGGCACCAGCAACTACGTGCTTCCCCAGAACGGCGCCTACTACAACCTGGGCACCTTGTACCTCCAGACGACTCGGGGATGACCGCCCTCAAAACTCACTCGCAGTCAGCCTCAGGTCCACGTAACCTGACGCACATGGAACTGAGTGGCCTAACGCGCTTCCTCGAGGAAGCGCGTTTTGGCGGTGTTGTGGAGTTGCGGCGCGGCGATGAGACCCTCTTCGCCGAGGCGCACGGCTTGGCGTCGCCACGGTGGGGGACACCAAACACCATGGATACGCGGTTCGATGTCGCGTCGATCTCCAAGTTGTTCACGAGCGTTGCCACCCTGCAACTGGTCGGGCGAGGTCTGCTTGACCTCGACACCTCGATCTATGAGTACGTCGACCTCGCCGGCACCGCGATCTCTCAGGACGTGACGCTGCATCAGCTGCTCACACACAGCAGCGGAATCGCCGACGTCGCCGAAGAAGACGACGGGGAGCACTACGCGGACGTCTTCGCCAAGTTCCCGTGTCACCTCATCGTTGAGACTCGGGATTTCCTCAAGACCTTCGCCGACAAACCCGCAAACTTCCCGCCCGGAACCAAACACCGTTACTGCAACGCGGGATACATCCTGGCCGGACTAGCGATCGAACACGCCTCAGGAATGGGCTTCCGCGACTACGTGCAGGACAACGTCTTAGGACCGGCCAACATGGCACGGTCGGCGTACTTCGACAAGCGTTATGCCATCCCTGACCTGGCCGAAGGGTTCGATCTCGATGACCAGGGCCGACTCGAACAGAACATCTACGCCTACCCGCCGGTCGGACATGCGGATGGCGGCGCGTTCTGTACGACGGGAGACCTGTTGACGTTCCTTGCCGCGTTGCGTGGCGGCGTACTCCTCCCGCCCGAGCTGACCGAAGCATTCTTCGTCCCTCAGATCCCCGCGCCCGAGGACGCCAACTTCCGTCAAGGATTCGGCCTGGAGTTCAAGGCGGATCGCTGGTGGAAGGAAGGCTGCAGCGAGGGCGCTAGCGGCATCCTGATGCACTACACGAACGCTGGGCTCGACCTAGCGGTGTTGGCGAACAGTGCCGACGGTGCCTGGCCGGTGATTGACGAGATTTCTCGCCTAGTCACGTCGGAGTAACGCATTCCGGCCCGCAACCTGGAGAACTTGTTGCGAAACCGTGACCATGCCGAAGGTCTTGCGGGAAGCCCGGAGGGGTCTAAGGTCGCAACCAATGTCTGCGGCACTGTTGTGACCGGCCGTGGACCTCCACGAGTTGTGAGGTGAGGAATGCGTTTCAATCCCTGGCGAAAGAGTCTTGGGCGTACCTCACGCGTCGTAGCTGTGGCCGCTGTTGCGGCCCTGATACTGACCGCGTGCGGCAGCGGCTCCGATAGTGATGACAGCGGAGGTGGCGACGAGACCACCTTCGTGTTCGGCGCGTCAGCAGATCCTGTGATCTTGGACGGCGCCTATGTCAGCGATGGTGAATCGCTGCGCGCACTACGCCAGATCTTCGAGGGCCTGGTCAACACGAAGCCTGGGTCCACCGAGATCATCCCCTGGCTGGCCGAGTCCTGGACGACCAGTGATGACGGCTTGGAGTGGACGTTCTCCCTCAAGCAGGATGTGAAGTTCTCAGACGGCACGGACTTCAACGCTGATGCCGTGTGCTTCAACTTCGATCGCTGGTACAACTTCACCGGTCTCCAGCAGAGCGCTTCGGTGTCCTACTACTGGCAGACGGTCTTCGGTGGGTACGCCGCGAGCGAGGACGAGTCTCTTCCCCCGAGCCTCTACTCGTCGTGCTCGGCGACCGATGAGTCAACGGCCGTGATCACGCTGAGCCGTCCATCCTCGACGTTCCTGTCCGCGCTCTCGCTGGGGTCCTTCGCGATTGCGAGCCCGGCCGCGTTGGAGGAATACGGCGCTGATGAGGTCGGCGGCAGTGCCGATGCCCCGACGTTCACCGGCACCTTCGGCACAGAGCACCCGGTAGGCACCGGGCCGTTCGTGTTCAAGTCATGGGAGCGCGAGAACTCGCTGGTCCTGACCGCGAACCCCGACTACTGGGGAGAGCCGAGCACCATCGACAACCTGGTGCTGAGGCCGATCGCTGACGGGCCCGCCCGTCGTCAGGCGCTCGAAGCGGGCGACCTCGACGGATTCGACCTGGTCGATCCTGCCGATCTCGATGCACTTGTCGAGGCTGGCTTCGACGTAATCCAGCGTCCGGCCTTCAACGTCGGCTACATCGGGTTCAACCAGGCCATCGCGCCAATGGACAACCCGAAGATCCGAGAGGCGATTGCTCACGCAATTGACCGTGAGAAGGTCGTCTCGACCAACTACCCGCCGGGTAGTGAAGTTGCCACCCAGTTCCAGCCACCCATGGTCTTCGGTCATAGCGACTCCGTGCCGACCTACGACTATGACCCGGACCTGGCCAAGCAGTTGATCGCCGAGTCCGGGGTCAAGAATCCGACCTTGGAATTCTGGTACCCGAGCGACGTCTCCCGGCCGTACATGCCGGACCCGTCTGCGAACTACCAGTTGATGAAGGCTGACCTGGAGGCCGTCGGCTTCAAGGTCGAGACCAAGTCGGCTCCCTGGGATCCGGACTACTTGGACGCCGTGGATGCGGGCAAGACGATGATGTATCTGCTCGGTTGGACCGGCGACTTCGGTGATCCGGACAACTTCATCGGCACCTTCTTCCAGGCCAAGACCCCGGCGTTCGGATTCACCAACCAGGAGATCTTCACACTCCTGGATCAGGCCGAGGCCGAGACCGATCTGGCGGCGCGCACGGAACTGTACGTGCAGGCGAACGACAAGATCATGGAGTTCCTGCCGGGTCTGCCGTACGTCCACACTGAGCCGTCGTTGGCCTTCAAGCCGGGCGTCACGGGGTACGTTCCCAGCCCGATCGGCAACGAGGACTTCAATGTGGTGACGTTGCCTGCCTCATGATGGTTCGGTGAGAGCCGACAGAGTCACCGCAGAGGTGTCCGGGCGGATGAGTAGATGCTGAGGTTCACGGTTCGGCGGTTGTTACAGCTGATCCCGATCCTGCTGGGCCTCAGCATCATCCTCTTCGCATGGATTCGAGCGCTCCCGGGAGGGCCAGCAGTGACCCTCCTGGGAGAGCGGGCCACTCCGGAGCGGATCGCTCAGATCAACGAGCTCTACGGGCTCGATGACCCCGTGTGGCAGCAGTACCTCAAGTTCCTGGGACGGGCGTTGCGCGGAGATCTCGGTGTCTCCGTCAAGACGCAGCGGCCGGTCATGGAGGAGTGGGTGGACCGCTTCCCCGCGACAATCGAACTCGCGGTGACGGCCGGCCTCATCGCCGTCGTGATCGGGGTTCCGTTGGGCTACATGGCGGCGCGCAAGCACGGCGGCGCGTTCGACAACTTCGCCGTCATGGGCTCCCTACTCGGCGTGGCCATCCCCGTCTTCTTCCTGGCCTACATGCTGAAGTACGTCTTCGCGGTCCAGCTGGGATGGTTTCCCGCCAGCGGGCGACAGGATCCGCGGTTGTTCTCCGACCACCCGACGGGGTTCTACGTCCTTGACGGCCTGATCACCGGCAGACCGGATGCCGCCTGGGATTCCTTCTTGCATCTCATCCTGCCTGCGATCGCCCTGGCCAGTATCCCGCTGGCCGTGATCACCCGAATCACGAGAGCCTCGGTGCTCGATGTCGTCAACGAGGACTACGTGCGCACTGCGGAGGCCAAGGGTCTTACACAGCAGACGATCTCGCGGAGGCATGTGCTGCGCAACGCGATGTTGCCCATCGCCACAGTCATCGGACTTCAGGTCGGACTGCTCCTGGCCGGTGCCGTCCTGACCGAGACCGTCTTCGGTTTCGGTGGGATCGGACGGTTCCTGGTCGAGAGTATTGAGGGGCGGGACTACGCCGTCATCCAAGGATTCATCCTGATGATCGCCGTCATCGTCGTGATCGTGAACTTGATCGTGGACATCTCCTACGGCCTGATCGATCCGAGGGTGAGGATCCAATGAGTGAGAATCTCCCCGACCCCATCCCCGCGTCGGGGCCTCGCCCGGCGGAAGGTGAGGAGGCCGGCACCTCGCTCGGGCGCGACGCCTGGACGCGACTGCGAAGCAACCCGATGGCGATCATCGGGGCTCTCCTCGTGATCGGCTTCGTTCTGGTCGCGATCTTCGCGCCCTGGATTGCGCCGTACCCCCCGAACGAGACGGTGGGTGACGTCACGCCGACCAACATCCCGGGTCCGTCTCGCGAGCACTGGATGGGGTTGGACAATCTCGGCCGCGATGAGTTCAGTCGGATCGTCTACGGTGCTCGACAGTCCCTGATCATCGGTGTCGTGTCTCTCGTCGTCGGCATGGCGGTCGGTGTGTTCCTCGGTGTGCTGGCAGGTGGACTGGGCGGCAAGGTCGACACCGTGATCATGCGCATCACGGACATGATGCTGTCCGTGCCGAGCCTGCTGTTTGCGATCGGCGTAGCGGCCCTGCTGGGCCAGAGCCTCAAGTCGGTGATGATCGCCATTGCGGTGGTGAACGTGCCGATCTTCGCCCGGATGCTGCGCGGTTCCATGCTTGCTGAACGACAGAAGGACTATGCACTTGCCATCGAATCGCTCGGGATCCGCAGGACCGCGATCATCGGTCGCCACGTGTTGCCCAACTCGATCTCTCCACTGATCGTCCAGGGCACGCTGACGCTGGCCACCGCGATCATCGATGCGGCCGCACTCGCCTTTCTGGGACTGTCGGGGGAGGATCCCGCCATTCCTGAGTGGGGCCGGATGCTTGCCGGTACCCAACGATTCCTGGCCAGCGCTCCCCACTTGGCCTTCTTCCCGGGGATGGCCATCGTGATCACGGCCCTCGGCTTCACCTTCCTCGGTGAGGCCCTGCGCGAAGCAATCGATCCGAAGTACCGCCGATGAGCGCGGACACTCCCCTGAACGCGGATGTACTCGCCAGTCATCCGGGCGATGCTCCGACGCCGCAAGCATCCTCAGGGCAGTTGCTCGAGGTGTCGAATCTCTCGGTGACGTTCAAGCGGAAGGGGCGACGCGACGTACGCGCCGTCGACGGCGTTTCGTTCTCCGTAGCGGCCACCGAGACCCTCGGCCTCGTCGGCGAGTCCGGGAGCGGGAAGTCGGTCACGGCGTTGGCGGTGTTGGGTCTGCTCCCGAAACGCGGCGTGGACGTGACCGGCTCGATCAAACTCGCCGGCGTCGAACTTCTGGGCATGAGCGACAACGCCATCCGCGATCTGCGCGGTCGGGAGATGGCGATGGTGTTCCAGGACCCGATGACGTCGCTCAATCCCGTCATCACCGTAGGCGAGCAGGTCACCGAGGTATTGCGACGCCATCGCCAGATGGACGCCCGCGCGGCTCGGGCCGAGGCGGCTGATCTGCTGCTTCGGGTGGGCATCCCGGATGGCAACCGTCGACTCAAGGAGTATCCGCACCAACTCTCGGGCGGGATGCGGCAACGCGCACTCATCGCCATCGCGCTGGCCTGCCAACCGAGGTTATTGATCTGCGACGAGCCGACGACCGCGCTCGACGTGACGATCCAGGCTCAGATCCTGGACCTGCTGAAGGAACTGGTGTCAGAGACCGGGACGGCTCTGATGATGATCACGCATGACCTGGGCGTGGTCGCCGGTCTGTGCAATCAGGTGCACGTGATGTACTCCGGGCGCATCGTCGAGTCGGCGCCGCGTCGGGAACTCTTCGCCCATCCCCGGCATCCCTACACTGGCGGCTTGTTGGCCTCCATTCCGCGACTCGACGTACCGCGAGGTCAGCCGCTGGAGCCGATCCCGGGATCGCCCAACGACACGATCAGTTGGGATCAGGGCTGCGCCTTCGCACCCAGATGCACCAACCGAGGCGACGAGTGCTTCGCCATCGCTCCCGAACTGACGAGCGCCGGCCAGTCGGCGCTGCGCTGTCATCACCCACTGCCTGGGTACGCCGAGCACGTACCGACGCTGGGAGCGCCGCAATGACCATCCCGCAGGCGGACCAGACGGCGAATCCCGCACGTGGCGGGGAACCGCTCCTCAGGCTCACCGATCTCGAGGTCTACTTTCCGATCATCTCCGGCCTCTTCTTCGACAAGGTCATCGGTCAGGTCAAGGCGGTCGACGGCGTGAGCCTGGAAGTGCCTCGCGGCACGACGTACGGCCTGGTCGGGGAATCAGGATGCGGCAAGAGCACTCTGGGGCGGGCCGTGCTCCGCCTGGTCAAGCCCACTGCTGGCCGGGTGGACTTCGACGGACGCGACGTCAGCCAGATCCAGGGCGAGGAACTGCGCCAGTTGCGAAGTCGGATGCAGATGGTCTTCCAGGACCCGATGGCGAGCCTGGATCCGCGACAGTCCGTGGAATCCCTCTTGCTCGAGCCGTTGGCCGCACACGGGGTCACCCCAGAAGGCGGCCGTGAGCCCTACATCCGGCAACTGCTCGATCTGGTCGGTCTACCTGGAAGCGCGGCCGGACGGTATCCCCATGAGTTCTCCGGTGGTCAGCGTCAGCGGATCGGGATTGCGAGGGCGATCTCGCTCAACCCGGACCTCGTCATCGCCGACGAGCCGGTCTCGGCCCTCGATGTCTCGGTCCAGGCACAGGTCATCAACCTGATGGAGGAACTCCAGGAACGACTGGGGCTGACCTACCTCTTCATCGCGCATGACCTGGCCGTCGTACGACATGTCAGCGACACGATCGGGGTGATGTATCTCGGCGCCCTCGTTGAGGAGGCGCCGAGCGACATGTTGTACGTCGCGCCCCGGCATCCGTACACGATCTCGCTGATGTCCGCGATCCCGATTCCCGACCCGGAGATCGAGGATCGACGCGAGCGGATCCTGCTGCAGGGCGATCTGCCGAGTCCTGCCGATCCGCCTACCGGCTGTCGCTTCCACACCCGCTGCCCGTTCGTGCAGCCCACCCGATGCCGCACCGAGAGACCGGAGCTGCGAGTGGTCGGCGCGACATTTCTGGGGCCATCGGGTGGCCTGTCACTTCGCCGAGGAGGTCGCAGCGGGGAATATCACGACTGCCGGAGGGATTAGCCCCGCATAACCGGCTGAGGAGTTCAGATGTTGATTGCGGTGCTGGGCACGGGCATGGTCGGGCGAGCCATCGCCGGGCGGTTGGTCGAGGTCGGACATCAGGTGGTGATGGGCACCCGAGATCCGGACGTCACACGCGGGCGGGATGACGAGACGTCCGCCTGGCTGGCGAAACATGGCGACGTGGGCTTGCTCGCGTTCGGAGACGTCGCCGTGGATGCGGAGATAGTGGTCAATGCCAGCAATGGGCTGGCCGCTCTGGACATCCTTGGTCGGGTCGGTGCCGATGCATTGTCCGGCAAGATCCTGATCGACCTCTCGAATCCCCTGGACTTCAGCGCGGGTTTTCCGCCGACTCTTTCGGTCAAGGACACCGACTCGTTGGGTGAGCAGATCCAGCGGGCCTTCCCGGACGCGCTGGTGGTGAAGACGTTGAACACGATGAACGCGGATGTGATGATCCATCCCGACACGTTGCCAGAGTCCACCACGGTGTTCGTGTCCGGCAACGACGCATCGGCCAAGGCCACCGTGAGCGAACTGTTGACGAGTTTCGGTCACACCGACGTCCTGGACCTGGGTGGAATCGAGACGGCGCGCGGAGCCGAGATGTACCTGCCGCTCTGGTTGCGCGCCATGGGCGCCCTCGGGACGGCGACCTTCAACATCCGGGTCGTTCGGTAGCCGCGAGTCGGTCGACCGCCAGCGCCAACTCGGCAGCAACGCGAGGAAGCCCCGATGAACTCGAGGCAACCGGATCTGCCGATGATCGTTCAGCCTCGACGGGGCTAGGTGCTCAGCAGGATGGGTGTGCCTACCCGGAAGTCATTGGCGTCCGGGTCTGTCAGGAATCCGCTGGCGTCGCTCAATACCCCGTGCGCCTCAAGTCCGGGTCGCACGACCCGGACTAGGGCATCGACGTTGTCACCGATAGCGAAGAAGATGATGTAACTCTCTTGGTGGTCGGCGTCGTCATCGCCGCCATCACCTGACTCGTCAAGCGCCTCACCGAGGTCTCCCAGCAGATCCTCGTAGCCTTCCTGCCACTCGTCGCCCTCGCCCCAGGCGGTGTACGGAACCCTGATCTGCAGTTCTGGCATGCGGGGAGTCTAGACGCCTGGTCGGAGCCTGATGGCGGATCCGCGCCGTTGCGGGCTACGTCCGCTCATGCCGGCAGAAGGTGGGCGGAACTGCCGATGGCAGACCCGCGATGCGCTGAACGCGCAATAATGCGGGGCATGCAGGAACAGGCGACCCGAGATGAGAAAACGCTCGGTATTGCGACGGCTCTCGCCGTGTTCGTCGCGACGTTCGCAATCACCACGTTGGGGATCGCGGTCTTTGGCGACCTGTCGCATGACTTCGATCCGGCGTTCCGCTGGGTGACAATCATCGCCTCCGCCGCTGGGATCGGGAGTCTGGTTCTTCGGCGCTCTTAACTACCGGATCTGCCGCGGAGCGGGCGCGCGATCGCAAGCGCACGTCCGCCGGTGACGGTCGCACCATCATGCGCGGACGCACGCGTACGCTGCCCGTCGCGAGGTCTCGCGCTCGACGTCAGGCGACGCGCGACTTCGGGGCGTTCTCCGCGGTCATCGAGGGGTCCCGGACCACGACCTCGTCCAGGGCATCATCGATGGCCGCCATCGCGTCGGCGTCCAGCCGGACTCCGGCTGCCTTGACGTTCTCCTCGACCTGCTCCGGACGCGACGCCCCCACCAGGGCGGCCGCGACGTTGTCGTTCTGGAGCACCCATGCCACGGCGAGCTGCGCCATCGTCAGGCCCGCCTCGTCCGCGATCGGCTGCAGCCGCTGCACTCGCTCGAGGATGTCGTCGCGCATGAATCCGCTGATCATGTTGGCGCCGCCCTTGTCGTCGGTCGCGCGCGAGCCGGCGGGCGGGGCCTCCCCGGGCCGGTACTTGCCGGTGAGGACGCCTTGCGCGATGGGGCTCCAGACGATCTGGCTGACACCGAGTTCCTCGCACGCTGGGACGACCTCGCCCTCGATGACCCGCCACAGCATGGAGTACTGCGGCTGGCTCGAGATCAGTTGGATGCCGAGATCGCGCGCCAGGGCGTGGCCGGCACGGATCTGGTCTGCGGTCCACTCGCTGACCCCGATGTAGAGCGCCTTGCCCTGGCGTACGACGTCGGCGAAGGCCTGCATCGTCTCTTCGAGCGGGGTCTCGACGTCGTACCGGTGCGCCTGGTAGAGGTCGACGTAGTCGGTCTGTAGCCGAGTCAGCGATCCGTTGATCGACTCCATGATGTGCTTGCGTGACAGGCCGGTGTCGTTCTTCCCGCCCGGGCCGGTCGGCCAGTACACCTTGGTGAAGATCTCCAGGCCCTCGCGGCGCTCACCCTTCAGAGCCTCGCCGAGGACGCTCTCGGCCATGGTGTTGGCGTACACGTCGGCGGTGTCGAACGTGCTGATGCCGTGATCGAGCGCGGCCCGCACGCACGCCGCCGCAGCCTCGTTCTCGACCTGCGACCCGTGGGTGAGCCAGTTGCCATAGGTGATCTCGCTGATCTTCAGCCCGCTGTTGCCGAGGTATCGGAACTCCATGCCTCCACCGTAGCTGCGGCGCCTGAACTCGAGCACGACGGGCCACGTGCTCGTGTGTCTTCGCTGTCGTCGGCGGGTCACACGGTTCTGGAGCTTCGGCGCGCACGCTCACCGAATCGGTCGAGAGCTTCGAGGACTTCAATCGCCTGCCAGACGACGTTCCTCTTCTGGACCTTCACCGTGGACGGTCTTGGGCTTGGAGAGGGCTCCGGCTTCTTGGAGTTGGCGCAGTGCATTGTCGGCTGCCGGCTGGGTGACATTGAAGGTGTCCTGGACCAGTTTGGAGGTCACTGACGGCTGACGGAGCAGGAACGGCAGCACCCGCCAGGCGACCGCGTCCCTGCGAGCTCGGAGGTTGTTCGCCCAGCCGTCGTGCAGGGTCCTTAGGTCGGTGGCAAGTTTCTGGCCGTTGCCAACCGCGGCGAAGGCCGCCCGGCTGAACTCTTCGATGATCGGGTGCGGGTCGCCGTTGCGGTAGGCGGTCAGTGCGTCGTAGTACGCACCGGTGTCGGACAGCAGCCCGGCAGACACCGGAACCGTGGTGCGGGTGGTCGCTCCACCGTTGCGGAGCATGACGTGGACGAAGGCTCGTCCTGCGCGGCCATTGCCATCGATGAAGGGATGAATCGTCTCGAACTGGGCGTGTGCGATGGCCGCCTGTGCCAGAAGTGGGAGGTCCGTCCGCGCGGAAAACGCGCAAAGGTCCAGGATCGACCTGCTGATCCTCGAGTCCAGCGGCGGGACGAAGTCCGCCCGATGCGGTGAGTAGTCGGTTCCGCCGATCCAGACCTGTTGGTTGCGAAACTGGCCCGGCTCGGCCCCGCTCTGGCCCTGCATGAGGGCCTCGTGGACGTCCAAGATGTGGCCTGGGGTGAGCGCGCCGGTGAGTTCGAGAGCGCGGTTCATCGCCTCCACATTCGCGTGAACGAGCCTTGCGTTCGACCCGAACTTGGCTAAGCCGACGTCCGCTAGTGACAGGGCCCGTGCGCCGACGGTGATGTTCTCGATCTGTGAGGACGACGCGGACTCGGTCCGAAGCAGAACCGCGGACAGGGGAGCGAACTCCCCGTCGAACATGGCGGAGAGTTCAGCGTCGAACCGTGTGATCGCGGCCCGTGCGTCTTCCGCCCTAGCTGCCACATCCTGGTCGATCTCGAACCGCATGGACTCGATGGCCGCAGGCACTGCCGCCCGGTAGGGCCTTCCAACGACCGAAAAGGGCGCGCGATCCGTCGCTGGGACAGGCGTCGTCGGCTCCCAGGTCACGTCTTCCCAGGAGAGCCTTAGCCCGTCTGTCTGCGTCATGGCGATCCTTGTCTGATCCCACTCATTAGATAAGGATAACGCACTATCCTTATCTAAGGGCGACCATGAACAAGGATCATCACCCCTCAACACGCTACTTCGGGGTCGACGACCACAGGTCGATCCACTGGTGGCCCAGTTCGATCATCAGATCCCGCAACAGCGGCAGGCTCAACCCGACGACGTTGTGATAGTCGCCCTCGATGGCCGTGACAAATGCGCCTCCCAACCCGTCGACGGTGAAGGCGCCGGCCACCTGGAGTGGCTCGCCCGTTGCGACGTACGCCGCGATCTCGGCATCACTGATGTCCGCGAAGAGAACCGTGGTCGACGCTGTCGCGGCGGCGACGTTGCCGGTGAGCGAGTCGGTGAGGCAGTGACCCGTGTGCAGGACGCCCGACCGACCCCGCATCGCCTGCCAACGGCGTACGGCATCCTGGTCGTCGTCGGGTTTGCCAAGCGCCTGTCCGTCCAACTCCAGCACCGAGTCACACCCGAGGACGAGCGCGGCATCGGGGATGCCGGCTCCGTGGGCGACCGCTGCGCATTTGAGTTCGGCCAATTGCAGCGCGAGCTCGGCCGGGACCAGATCGGCCACCTGGGACTCATCGACTCCGGACACGATCACCAGTGGTTCGACGCCGGCGCTGCGGAGGGTTTGGAGGCGGGCGGGGGAGGCGGAGGCCAGCACCAGGCGCATGCAGCAGATCCTAGGCTCGGCCGTAGATGAGAACGGTGTAGGGCCCGATGACCAACCGACCCCGTGCCGGCTGTCCGTCATACGGTTCCGCGACGGCATCGAGGTCGCCGCTCGAGGTGTCAGCGAAGTCGGGGCTGTAGACATTCGCATCGCTGTTCAGCAGCAGGTTCCACCGACCGGCATCAGGAAGGCCGACGACATAGTCGAGCTGTTCCCGATTGGACAGGTTGATCACCACCACGACATCGTCCCCGGGCTGCGGCCCGCCACCTTCGCGAGCCCACCGGTGGTAGGCGATGACGTTGTCGGGATCGTTTGCGTGGAGGACGTCGAGTCCCTGGCCGGTCAGGCCACGAGAAGTCCCCTCCTGGTTGCGGCGGAGATGGATCAGGTCCCGATACAGCCGCACGATGCCGGCAAACTCTGTGTTCTGGTGCCAATCGAGTGGAACGTCGTCGCGGAACCATTCGCCCTGCAAGAACTCCTGTCCTTGGAAGAGCATCGGAATTCCGGGAGCGGTCATGACCATCGCGGCACCCAAGGTGGAACGCTTCTGGGCGAACCAGCCTGTCGGATCGCCGGGATCCACCTCGTAGGGCACCCGTGCCCGCCCGTTGGCGACCTCGTCGTGCGATTCGGTGTAGACGATGCGCTGGAAGGCGTCGCCGTTGTAGCGCACCTCGAGCGCTCCGCACAACGCGGCTATCGACCGACTGTGGTCGTCGGCTGCGATCACCGCGTCGCGCACGGGATGCACGAACGCCCCATCCCACTGCGCGTGAAAGGCGGCGCCGCTGCTCACATTGCTGATCTCGGCGTCGGACTGCATGTCCTCAGCAATCGAGATCCGGTCCGGGAACTCCGTCCGCAGGCTGGTGTTGATCCACCGCATCAGATCCCAGCCCTCGGGCAGGTCGCGGCCGCTGCCGTTGACGCTGCGGATGTAGGGCGTCATGTCGAACCGCAGGCCGTCCAAGTGGTAGTCGTGCAGCCAGGACATCGCGTTGTCGTGCAGGAACCGGCGCACCTCCTCGCGACCGTAGTCGGGTCGGGTATCACCCCACGGCGTACTCGATCGGGCGTCGTTGTAGAAGTAGATACCGCCCTTGTCGTTGGCGCTCCACCCGTCGAAGCGCCACAGATCGAGGTCGCTCGGCCCGAGGTGGTTGTAGACGACGTCAAGGATCACTCCCAGATTGCGTCGGTGTGCCTCCCGCACGAACGTCTTGAATGCGTTGGGCCCGCCGTAGGTCGATTCGACCGCGAAGATGTGCGAAGGGTTGTAGCCCCAGGAGAGATCTCCGGCGAACTCCATCAACGGCATCACCTGGATGGCGTTGACACCCAGATTGACCAAGTGGTCGAACTTGTCCATGACGAGTTCGAGCGTGCCGGCCGGTCGGGGCTCTCCCGGTAGAACGACCCGATATGCAACTCATAGATCACCAGGTCGTTGTGGTCGGGAGCGACCGCCTCGTCCTCCTCCCAGTCGAACGCCGCGTGATCGTAGATCACGCCGTTGCCGATCGAGTTCGTCACCTGGCGCGCATAGGGATCGATCTTCGACAGGGTGCCCGCATCGGTGGTGAGGGAGAAGCGGTACTCGTCCCCCACGCGCGCCTTCGGCGCGTGCCCGAACCAGTAGCCGTTGCCCTCGGATGTCAGCGGTGTCGCCGTGGGCTTCCACTTGTTCCAGTCGCCGATGACGTGGACGGCGGTGGCGTTGGGTGCCCACACGCGAAACGAGACGCCCTTGGGACGTGGCAGGGCACCCATGCCGGCGGCGTACGCCGGAGTTCGCCGCCATCTGGACCCGCCACCCTGAAGGTTGCTTTTCACGCGCTCAACCTAGGGCTCTCGAGTGACGGCCGGGTAAACCGGCGCCGACGACGATGGGGCTCGAAGGTCTGGCATCTAGAGCCTGGCGAGGGCGTCCTTGAACGGATCGAGGCCGATCGAGCCGAGGTCCAGTGCCGCGCGATGGAAGTCCTTGAGGTCGAAAGCGGCTCCCTTGCGAGCCTTGGCATCATCGCGAGCCTCGAGCCAGATCCGCTCTCCGACCTTGTAGGACGGCGCCTGCCCGGGCCAGCCGAGGTAGCGGTTGACCTCGAAGCGCAGCATCGCGTCCTCGATCGTGCAGTGCTCGCGCATGAAGTCGAAACCGAGTGCCGGAGTCCAGGTCTCGCCAGGATGGAAACCGAATGGGTTGTCCTGGGGGATCTCCAGTTCCAGATGCATCCCGATGTCCACGATCACCCGTGCCGCCCTGAGTGACTGACCGTCGAGCATGCCGAGCCGATCGGCGGGATCGGAGAGATAGCCGAGATCATCCATCAGCCTCTCGGCGTACAGCGCCCAGCCCTCGCCGTGACCGCTGACCCAGCACATCAGTCGCTGCCAGCGGTTGAGTACGTCGGCGTGCACGGCTGTTTGACCCACCTGCAGGTGATGCCCGGGCACTCCCTCGTGATAGACCGTCGTGACCTCGCGCCACGGCGAGAACTCGGTGATCCCGTCCGGCACGGCCCACCACATCCGCCCCGGTCGCGTGAAGTCCTCCGAAGGGCCGGTGTAGTAGATGCCCCCGTCGTTGGTCGGGGCGAGGCAGCATTCGATGCGACGGATCTCGTCGGGAATGTCGAAGTGGACGCCGTCCATCTCCTCGACCGTCTGGTCGGCCAAATCCTGCATCCACCCTCGAAATGCGTCCTTGCCAGAGATCGTGCGGCCCGGATCGGCATCCAGCGCCGCCACCGCCTCCGGAAGGGTGGCGCCAGGAACGATGCGCCCGGCCGTCGCCGACATGTCGTCGGCGAGACGTTTGAGCTCGTCCCAGCCCCAGGCGTAGGTCTGCTCGAGATCTACTGCCGCACCGAGAAACTCGCGTGAGGCCAAGGCATACTGCTCGCGCCCACAGGCCTCGTTGGTCCGACCCCTCGGCTCCATCTCGTCTTCCAGGAACATGCCGAAGTCAGCGATGGCCCGGCTTGCCGCCGCTGCGTTGCGATCCAGATCCGCGCGAAGCGAACCGTCCACGTCGGATCCCCCGACCAGCTTCGCGAAGAGGTCGCCCGTGTCGCCTTCCTGGCCAGTCCAGTTGCGGATCTGCGACGCGACCTCGGCGTATTGTCGGCTGGCCGACACGTGCCCCTTGGCGGCCTCCTCGGCGAGGGTGATCCGGTAGCCCTGGAGGGCTTCTGGCACGCCGCCCATGCGGGAGGCGATGTTGGACCAGTCCTCCTCGGTGGCGGTTGGCATCAGGTCGAACACCGAGCGGAGGTTGTGAAGCCCGCTGACGATGACCGAGAAATCGGCCCGGCTGTAGCCCGCTTCGACCAACTCGAGCTCGAGGCCGACCCTCTCCATGAAGGCATCACGGGCCACCGCCTCGCGTGCGTCGACGGGGGTGGCGGACTCGACCGCCGTGAAAGCGGCCTTGGCAAAGTCCTCGCGAGCGGCGAATCCGTCGGGTGACAGGTCGCTCAGCTGGTGGTCGTGTCCGCTGATCCCGAGGTACGTCGCCATGGGCGGATCAAGAGCCGCGTACTCGCTGACGAAGCTGTCGCAGAGGGCATCAATCCGGCGTTCTGTAGTCATCACTCCACCCTAGTTCCGCCGATCAGCGAGGTAGTGCGCTGGACCGCCACTGGTCTGCGCCGGGGCGATGCGGGCGGCGAAGGGCCGCGGCGGGCGCCGCCCAAGTCGACGTACGCCGGGATGGTGGGGCCTCGGCAGGTGCCAGCGAGGCCAGTGCGATAACGATCGCAGCGACCTCCTCGTCCGTCGCGTCGGCGTTGATGATCCGGATGCGCTCGCTCATAGCGGGATGTTGCCGTGCTTCTTCGGCGGCAGCACGGCTCGCTTGGTCCGCAGCAGTCGCAGTGCCTTGACGATCTCTGCGCGGGTCTCGTGCGGCGTGATCACCGCGTCGACGTAACCCCGTTCGGCGGCGATATAGGGATTGGCCAGCGTCGTTTCGTAGTCGTCGATCAAGTCGGCCCGAAGCGCAGCCGAATCCTCGGCGTCGGCCAACTCTTTGCGATAGAGGATGTTGACCGCGCCCTGGGCACCCATGACCGCGATCTGTGCCGTCGGCCAGGCCAGATTGATGTCTGCGCCGAGGTGCTTCGAGCCCATCACGTCGTACGCGCCGCCGTACGCCTTGCGAGTGATGACGGTGACCAGCGGGACCGTCGCTTCGGCGTACGCGTAGATCAATTTCGCACCGCGGCGGATGATGCCGTCCCACTCCTGGTCGGTGCCGGGCAGGAATCCCGGCACGTCCACGAACGTCAACACCGGAATGTTGAAGGCATCGCAGAAGCGCACGAACCGCGCGGCCTTCTCCGAGGCGTCGATGTCGAGCGTGCCCGCGAAGTGCATCGGTTGATTGGCCACGACACCGACGGACTGGCCCTCGACGCGACCGAATCCGACGACGATGTTGGGCGCGAACAGGGCCTGGACCTCGAGGAATTCGCCGTCATCGACGACTGCCTGGACGACGTCGTGGATGTCATAGGGCTGGTTGGGGGAGTCCGGGATGACGACGTCGAGAGCCAGGTCGTCCTCGCTGGGTGAGAGATCCGCCTCCGGCGTTCCGTCGGCAGGCGCGAGGTCGAGGTTGTTGGACGGCAGGAACGACAGCAACGACTTGACGTACTCGATCGCGTCGTCCTCGTCAGCGCCGAGGTAGTGCGCGTTGCCCGACTTGGTGTTGTGCGTGCGGGCGCCACCCAACTCCTCCATCGTGACGTCCTCGCCGGTGACGGTCTTGATCACCTCAGGGCCGGTGATGAACATGTGCGAACCGCCGTCGACCATGACCGTGAAGTCCGTGAGAGCGGGTGAGTAGACGTGGCCGCCCGCGCACGAACCCATGATGATGGAGATCTGGGGGATCACCCCGGACGCGTGCACGTTGCGCTTGAAGATCTCGGCGTACAACGCAAGGGAGACCACGCCCTCCTGGATCCGTGCGCCGGCCCCTTCGTTGATGCCGACGATGGGGCACCCGGTCCGCACAGCGAGGTCCATCACCTTGGTGATCTTCTCGCCGTACACCTCGCCCAGAGAGCCACCGAAGATCGTGAAGTCCTGGGAGAACACACAGACCTGTCGGCCGTCGACCGTGCCGTAGCCGGTGACGACGCCGTCGCCGTAGGGCCGACGGGCCTCCAGACCGAAGGCGGTCGATCGGTGACGGGCCAACTCGTCGAGTTCGACGAACGAACCCTCGTCGAACAACTTCTCAATCCGTTCGCGTGCGGTCTGCCTTCCCTTGGCATGCTGCTTCTTGACGGCAGCCTTCGACGCCGCGTGCACGGCCTCGTCGAGGCGATGCTCAAGGTCGGCCAGTTTCCCGGCCGTGGTGTGGATATCGATCGGGCCGGAGCCCGTCGCTGCGGGCTCACTCATCGACGGACACTCACGACGGGTTCCTCCTTGCCAATGTTGCGACTGCTGTTTGCCCCTGCTGTTTGCCACTGTTGTTTGCGCGTGGGGCTGCGTGCGCCAATCTAGTGCCATGAGCGATCAGCCTTCGCCTGCGCGTCCGGCATTGGACCCGGTCCGACTGGGTGGTCTGCCGGGGCTCGAGGTCCACGTGTACGACGAGCTGGGGTCGACGAATGCCGAGGCGTCCCGGTTGGCCCGCGAAGGCGTCCGAGAAGGCACGGTCGTCGTGGCCGAGCATCAGACCGCAGGACGGGGTCGGCTGGACCGCCGCTGGGAGGCGCCGCCGCGATCGTCGTTGACGTTCTCGGTGGTCCTGCATCCCCAGGTGTCGGTGGACCACTGGCCCTGGCTCCCCCTGCTCACGGGGTACGCCGTGCTGCGGTGCCTCCGAGACGGCGGCATCGGCCAACGTGCCTCCCTCAAGTGGCCGAACGACGTCCTCATCGACGATCGGAAGGTGGCCGGCATCCTCGTGGAGCGAATCGGGACGGACACGGGCGCAGCAGCCATCGTCGGAATAGGTCTCAACGTCTCGATGACGGAGGCCGAACTACCCGTGCCGACGGCAACGTCACTTCTCCTGGCCACCGGGCACGCGCCGGATCGCACCGATCTCCTCACCGGTTTGCTGCAGACCCTCCTGACGACGTACGCCGAGTGGGCACCGGATGCGGGGACGCCGAGAACACCTGCCCTGCGCGCGGCGTACACCTCAGCCTGCAGCACGCTGCAGCAGACCGTGCGCGCGGACCTGCCCGGCGGCGAGGCGGTGACCGGGCAAGCAATCGGTGTCGACGAGGCAGGCAGACTGGTGATCGCGAACACATCGGGCAGCCGGGCGATTGGGGCCGGTGATGTGGTGCACATTCGGGCGCACGAGTGAGAGGATCGCGAGGTGCCCATTTCTCCGAAACTCCTCAACGAGGGTGAGTCCGTGGTGCTGGATACCCGCACCCACGTGAAGGCCTTGCTCTTCCCGCTCTTCTGGCTCGTGGTGATTCTTGCGGTCGTCGTCACCGGGTCCGTCAGCGTGAGTGCCTTCAGCGGCGGCGTTGGGGGTTGGATCCTTTGGGGTATCGGCCTACTCCTCGTGTTGTGGCTGGTCGTACTTCCGTTCCTGAGTTGGCTCACGTCGAACTACACCGTGACCGACCGTCGGCTGATCACTCGGACCGGGCTGATCACCCGCCGTGGCCACGACATTCCGCTGATCCGGATCAATGATGTTGCCTACGAGCACGGCCTGATCGACCGGATGCTCGGCTGCGGCACGCTGATCATCAGCGATGCCAGCACCCACGGAAGCGTGGTCCTCCACGACATCCCCGACGTCGAAGAGACGCACCGGAAACTCGTCGAGCTGCTCAACAACCTGCATCACCGCAATGACGGAAGTTGATCGACCCGACGGACGAGATCTCGATCGCGCCATTGTCGGGGCCGAACCGGTCTTCACGGCAGCTGACGTCGCTGAGGTCAGCGGGGTAGATCCGGCCACCGCGCGCAGGTTGTGGCGGGCCTTCGGCTTCCCGGAGTACGGCGACGCGGTTGTCTTCAACCAGTCCGACGTAGTCGCGCTCGACACCATCCTGGGAACCGTCGAAGACGGCTCGATCGACATGGACACGGCCGTCAACCTGTCGCGGGCATTGGGTCAGACGATGGCCAGGCTCGCCGACTGGCAGGTGGCCACCCTGCTGACGAGGGTCGAGGAGCGGGCACGGCATGACGTCGAAGAACGAGGTCGGATCGGAGCCGCGTTGGATCTCCTACAAGATCTCGAGGGTCCTTTCGAGGACCTGATGACCTACGCCTGGCGTCGACACCTGGCTGCTGCCGTTGCTCGTACGGCGGCCCTCAATGCGCTGCCCGGCGGTGACGAGGACCCGGCGACGACGGGGCGGACGGGCCGTCTGTGCGTTGGATTCGCCGACATGGTTGCGTTCACCGCCCTGTCCAACAGCCTCGCCGAGGATCGGATCGGGGACTTGGTCGAGGTGTTCGAGTCGCGGTGCTCGGACGTTATCGCCAGCCACGGTGGCCGGGTGATCAAGAGCCTGGGCGACTCGGTCCTGTTCGTGAATGAGGACGCGGTTCGGGCTGTGGAGACCGCCGAGGGAATCATCACGATGATCGGGCGCGATCCACGGATGCCGGATGTTCGCCTCGGGCTAGCCACAGGTTCCGTCGTGCTGCGGCTGGGGGACGTCTTCGGCCCACCCGTCAATCTAGCCGCACGATTGACAGCGGTGGCTCGACGCAACCGAGTGATCGTCGATGCGGTGACCGCGGGCCTGTTGCCGAAAGACGTCTTCGACACCCAGCCCCTTCCCGGCCGCCCCGTCAGAGGTTTCGGCATCGTGGAACCGTTAGCTGTTCGGCGGCACTGACTAGGTCATCGGGACAGTGGCCATAGTCCATCTGGGCCGGATATACGAAAAATACGACGCCAATTGTCAGAAGTATTTACGCTTCTCAGGTGTATACGGTTCAAGATATCCGGGTTGACCCCGAAGCCCGCCGCGTCTGGCGGGGAGATGATGAGTTGACCTTGTCTCGCAAGGAGTTCGACTTGCTTTGCGCACTCATCGCACGTCCCGGCGAGGTGGTCACGCGCGCCGAGCTGATGCGAGAGGTGTGGCACACGACGTTCTGGAGATCGTCCAAGACCATTGATGTCCACCTTGGCTGGGTCCGCCGCAAGTTGGGTGATGACCCGCGGCGACCGACATTGATCACGACCCTGCGCGGTCAGGGGTTGCGCTTCGAACAGCAGGCGCCCGTTCGTGCGTAGGTTCCGGCTCGCATAGGCTGCACCTGTGTCAGTAGATCCCGTGTCTGGGGGGCCGGTGACTGCCGCACCCAGGGTTGCCGTGATCGGCGGCGGGCAATTGGCTCGGATGATGGCCGGCCCCGCCATCGAGTTGGGCATCGGATTGCGTCTGCTTGCTGAGGCCGAAGGGGTGTCGGCCGCCCAAGTGATCGTCGATCACTCCGTGGGGGACTATCGCGACCTGGACACGCTGCTTGAGGTCACCGGCGGCTGCGCCGTGGTCACCTTCGACCATGAGCACGTCCCGACCCAACACCTGACGGCACTTGAGGCGACCGGTCTGGCGGTTCGACCGGGATCCGCGGCCCTCGTGCACGCGCAGGACAAGGCTGTGATGCGCACGCGCCTCGACGAACTCGGTATCCCGAGTCCGCGGCACGCGGTCGTCAGCACCATCGCGGACGTCATCGACTTCGGGTTTCCGTGCGTCCTCAAGACGGCCCGGGGTGGGTACGACGGCAAGGGCGTCTGGTTCGTGGACTCCGAGGCGGCCTGTGATGACGCATTCGAATTGGCTGGGACCACCGGGGTCGCCCTGCTCGCCGAGGAACAGGTGGACTTTCGGCGGGAGTTGTCGGCCCTGGTGGCGCGCTCGCCGAGTGGCCAGGCCGCGGCGTACGCCGTCGTGGAATCCACACAGCGGGAGGGCATCTGTCGAGAGGTGATTGCACCGGCTCCGGACCTCGCCCCCGAATTGGCTACGCATGCGCAACAGATCGCGCTGCGATTGGCCGGCGAGCTCGAGGTGGTCGGGATCCTGGCTGTCGAACTGTTCGAGACCGTCGATGGCCGGATCCTGGTCAACGAGTTGGCGATGCGACCGCACAACACCGGCCATTGGACCCAAGACGGGGCGGTGACATCACAGTTCGAGAACCATCTCCGCGCCGTACTCGATCTGCCGCTCGGTGCTCCCGCCCTGCGGGCACCGTGGACGGTGATGGTCAACATCCTGGGTGGTGCGGAGGCCACGGGCCGCCTGTATGACGGGTACCCGCACGCGTTGGCGCGCGACCCGAACCTGAAGGTCCATCTGTACGGCAAGGAGTTGCGACCCGGCCGGAAGGTCGGCCACGTCAACGCCTATGGCGACGATCTCGACGACTGCCTCGAACGCGCCAGACACGCCGCCGCGTGGTTCGATGGCAGCCTCGGCAACGAAAGCGAGTGAGACATGGGTGAGGGCACCACGCCACGAGTGGCCATCGTGATGGGCTCCGACTCGGATTGGCCGGTCATGAAGGCGGCCGCCGATGCGCTGACCGAGTTCGACGTCGCCTTCGAGGCGGACGTGGTGTCAGCGCATCGAATGCCCGAGGAGATGGTGTCCTTCGGTCGTGGTGCCGCAGGGCGTGGTCTGTCGGTGATCATCGCCGGTGCCGGCGGCGCAGCACACCTCCCAGGCATGCTGGCCGCTGTGACGCCACTTCCCGTGATCGGGGTGCCCGTGCCGCTGAAATACCTCGACGGGATGGACTCGCTCCTCTCGATCGTGCAGATGCCGGCCGGCGTTCCCGTGGCGACCGTGGGGGTCGGCAATGCCCGCAACGCTGGGCTGCTGGCCGTGCGCATGCTCGGGATGGCGGACCCGGATCTGCAGAGCAGGATCGTGGAGTTCCAGGCAGAGTTGAAGAGGACCGCGCAGGACAAGGGTGACGCCGTACGCCGTGGCTCGTCGGGCGATCGGCGGATCGGCTTCTAACCCTCCAACTTCGGTTCAGTGGTCGCGAACTCTGCGGCGCAGCGCCTTGGTCTCCGAGCGATGTCGTTTGTCATCTCGTCGGCGCTGGCGAGCAGCCGCCGAAGGCCGTCGAGCACGTCGTGGCGGAGGTGGCGGAGCCAACGACTCGCGCAACAGATCGGCCAGGCGCTCACGCGCGGCCACCCGGTTGCGCAACTGTGATCGGTGTTCGGAAGCGGAGACCGTGATCACTCCGTCGATCAGACGCCCGGCGAGCGCTCGGCGACCTCGGGAGCGTTGAGTCTCGGTCAGGGCCGAGGAGTTGTGGAGGTCGAACTCCAGTTCCACCCGACTATCGGTCGTATTCACCGATTGCCCGCCCGGACCGGACGAGCGGGAGAAGCGTTCCTTCAGTTCGGCGGCAGGCACGACCAGACCCTGGGCCAGTCCCGGCCCAGGGCGAACATGCAGATCAGCACTCGGATCGCTCATCCGTCATCACTCATCGGCCCATCCTCACCGGACTGAGGGGCATGAGTCGATGGCGTCGAGGAGGAAGTCGCGCACGTCGGGGTGGTTCAGGACGAGTTGGCGACTGTGGTCATCGGTGTCAACGGGAAGCGTGTGTACGTCGCGCCCGTCGGTGCTGGCGCGATCGGCAATGCGCTCCGCGGTGTCGGCAACACCGGGATTCCCCGTCTCCCACGTCACCCAGACGTTGTCGGGCAGGTCACCGAGGCCCGAGCCGTCGACGGTGCCGTGACTGTCTCCGGAAACGAGCACCGGCGAGATCGAGATCACGGCACAGGGATCCGGTGAGAGATCCGGAAGTGCGCTGAACATGATCGAGTTGCCCATGGATGACGCCGCGACCGCCACCCTCGGCGTACCCGAGGAGCGCAGATACGCGACGGCGATCTTGGTGTCGCTGGGTTCCTGGCTGAGGTCGCCTTCGCCCGGACTCGAGCCGCGTCCCCGACGGTCGAACAGCAGCACGCGGGTGCCGGTCTCGTCGGCCACCTGACCGGCCCACGGCAGCCACTCGCAGATCTTCTGGGAGGCACCTTGACGCAGGACCAGGCCGACCTGGGCGTCCTCGGGGTCCGACGAGGGCCGCTCCGAGCGTGAAACCGTCGGCGCCTTCCAAGGTGATTCGCTCAGCACCGTCCGGTACCTCGTCACATTGGTCGTCCAGCGCGGTCGTGGGGTCGAATGTCCGATGCCGTTCGAAATAGCTCAGGCCAGTCCGAACGACCAAGACCGAGCAGGCAAGGAGGGCGAGCGCCACCCCCACGATGAGCAGGCGCCTCACGGGCCCAGCCTCAACGCTTGGCCCACTCGATGGCGGGACACGTGTCCATCACCATGGGTACGCCGGCGGCGAGGGTCCGCTCGAAAGCGTCCTCATCGATCACGCCGAGTTGGAACCACACCCCACGAGCGCCAACGGCAACCGCCTGATCCGCGAACTCCCCGGCGGCCTCAGAGCGACGAAATACATCGACGACGTCGATGGGGAACGGCACGTCGCTCAACGCGGCGTACCCCTGCTCGCCGAGCACCATGGGCGCTGCCGGATGGATTGGCACGATGGTCTTGCCGCGCGATTGCAGCAGTGCGGCAATCCGGTACGCCGTTCGCTGCGGGGTCACCCGAGAGTCCGACGACGGCCCAGGTCTCGCAGTCGTCGAGCATCAAGGAGACGGCCGCGGGGTCCTGCCAGGAGTTGGTCACACGGCCACGGTACGACCCAAGGCCGGCAAGCGGGCGCTGGTTTCACACTGTCTACACACGCACGCCCACTCGGGCTCGCTCTCGAAGGTGGGCAGGCGCGCTCAAGAAGGATTGCTTCCCTGGCGCCCGCGGACTCCGCCGATGAAGTTCTCGACTTTGGCCAGAGTTCGAGTAAGCGTGTTGGGGCCCTTTCGAGTCTCGACTTGGCGGCGTACGACACCGTAATGTGCCGACGAACACGGGAACCGCGACGGCCAGAATGAACCACATGCGCAGACGGGAAGTCAGAAACACCCACATAGGAACTCCGATCAATTGATGAGGTTGGATGGAACGGGGGTTGGTGGACTAGTTGGAGAAGCCGGCCTTGTCGACCCTGTACCCACAATGGAGTTGCCAATGCGTCGATGTTGAGGTGGATATGAAACGGCGAGAACAGTCTTGATTTGCGTCAGAGGGGTATTCATTGACCATGAGTGAATCCACGCCGGACGTCCCCGAAGGTTCCGAACAACTCGACATCGCCGATGAGGCCGAGTCGCTGGTGGATCGGGGAGTCGAGGACCCACTCGATGAGGGTTACTCGCCCCCGGAGAACTGGTCGGCGGGCGAGCGCTTCGGCAATACGCCCTACGAGGAGTTGGTCGGCGAAACGCTGGATCAGCGACTTGCACAAGAGGAGCCCGACGTGGGCGAAGAGGGCTTTGTCCATCCGGATGAGGACCGCTCAGGTCGTTTGATACAGGCCGAAGGGGCAAGTCAGTTCGCCGATGATGTCGGTATCGACGGTGGCGCAGCCTCTGCGGAAGAGGCCGCCGTGCACGTGATCGAGAACTAGCGGGCCAGACCCGACGGCGTACACAGATTCTTCGAGATGCCCGAGGTGTCGTCGTCGATGATGTGTGCGAACAGCTGCTTGGATCGCTCGGCATCCCAGTGCACGGCCAGGTCGGAGATGGGTACTCCGCACGTGAGGCCGGTCTCCCCGCTGACGCGGGTCATCGCCCAACCGAATCTGGCCATGTCGATCGGCCCGGTCTCCTCGCTGATCGCGAAGGACTCCGCGCTGGCGCTCGCCAACCTCACGTAGCGCACCGGATTGAGCACCGACCAGGGCGAGGCCACCTTGTCTCCGACCGCCGAGACCACCTCGCGTTGGTGCCTGGCGCGGGCGATGTCGCCGAGGTTCGACGTGTGTCGCGATCGGGCGTAACCGAGAGCGGTCGCCCCGTCGGCATCCTGGCACCCCTTCTTGACGTTGAGGTTCGCGAGTGGATCCTTCATCGCCTTCTTGGGACAGATCTCGACTCCACCAACGGCATCCACGACGTTGACCAGCCCGCCGAGGCCGATCTCTACGTAGTTGTCGACCTCGACTCCGGTGTTCTGCTCGATCGTCTTGACCAGCAGCTTCGGTCCGCCGTATGCGTAGGCCGCGTTGATCTTGGTCACGCCATAGCCAGGCACCTCCACCAACGAGTCGCGCGGGATCGACATGAGGAGGTTCGGACCGGAGCCGATGTGCAACAACATGATGGTGTCGGTTCGCTGGCCAGAGGCGTTGCCCGTGCCGAGTTCGCGCCGCTCCTTCTTCGTCAGGCCACCGCGGGAGTCGCTGCCGACGAGGAGGTACGTCGTGCCGTCCTGGTCCGTGGGGCGATCGCCACCTGGATCGGCATCCACCTTGGTGATCTTGGTCCACGCCCAGATGGGTACGGCGATCAGGAAGACCAGCCACACGAGGAGCACGACTTTCACGATCCCCCAGCGGCCGAGCCGACGCTTCTTGGGTGGCTTTCCCGCCGGAGGCTCTGAAGGCTGCCGACCAGTCGGTGGTGGGCCAGTCGGTGGGCCGGTTGGTGGGGGAGGAGTGGTGGGCAGCATTTGGGTCGGATCGGGCCGATCCGAACCGGCGAGGCCAGCACTCGTCACGACCTGGGTCGCGTCGGGATCCGTCGCGGCGATCGGACGATCGGCCGGAGTCGCTTGAGAGGCATCCGACCCGTAGAGCCAGTCGTACTCCGGGGTGCCCTCCTCGGGGCGCTTGCTGCCACTCATGTGCGAAACGTATCGGTCAGGACAAATGCCTGCCCAAAAGACCCGTCCTGCCGAAACGTCCGGCGCGTCGTGCGCGCCTGTGACCTGTGTGACTGGTGATACTGGGGGTGCGCTCTTCAGGCTGCGTCGAATGCTGTCGCAACCTGCTTCCCCGGCAGAGAGGCACCAGAAATGCCGACCGCAACTTCCCCTGCGGCCACCTCCGATCACAGTCGACCCCTCGACGCCTCGACGCCGCTGGCCGGGCAGTCAGGTCGCCCTGCCGGTCAACGCGCGACGCGAATCCGATTCCGCCGGGCCGTGACCTTGATGTTGATGACGCTGCTCGTCCCGGGTTCGGCACAACTGGTCGCCGGCAACAAGCGGGTGGGACGGATCGCACTTCGCGTATGGATGTGCGCGATCGTGCTGGGCCTCTGCACCGTCGTGACCGCACTTTTCTGGACCGGCTTCGCCATCTGGGTGGTGGCCAACACCGGGCTGCTGTTGGTCGCGCGCGTCGTTCTGATCCTGGTCGCCATCGGCTGGGCGGCGCTGTTCATCGATGCGTGGCGCCTGGGCCAACCCTTGTCCTTGGAGCCGCGCCAGCGCGTCGCTGCGATCGGGTTCAGCGGAGTGTTGTGCTTCAGCGTCGCCGGCGCCCTCCTCTTCGGGGCTCATCTGGTCGGCGTACAACGCGACTTCATCCTGACCACCTTCTCCGGCAACGAGGTTCAAGGAGCCCACGAGGGCCGCTTCAACATCCTGCTTCTCGGCGGCGACTCAGGAGTTGGCCGCTGGGGCCTGCGGCCGGACTCGATCACGCTGGCGAGTGTCGACGCAGAGACGGGTCGCACCGTGCTGATCGGCCTGCCACGGAACATGGCCAACGTGCCGTTCGCGGAAGGCTCCGTGATGGACGAGCAGTTCCCGCGCGGGTTCCGCTGTGACGATTGCTACATCAACGGCGTGAGCACCTGGGCCGGTGATCACACGCAACTCTTCGGAAAGTCCAAGCACCCGGGTGTCGACGCGACGGTTTCCGCCGTCGAGGGCGTGACAGGGCTCGAGGTGAACTACTGGGCGATGGTCAACCTGCGTGGCTTCGCCCAACTCGTCGACGCCATGGGCGGGGTCAAACTCAACGTGCGTCAACCCATCCCGGTCGGGGGTCTCGGTAGCGACGTCACCGGATACATCAAGCCAGGGAAGCGGAAGTTGGACGGTCGGGAGACCCTCTGGTTCGCCCGTGCCCGCGATGGCTCCGACGACTACTCGCGGATGGCCCGACAGAAGTGTGTGATGAACGCCATCGTGACCCAGATCAGCCCACAGGTGGCCGTCCGGAACTTTCAGGATCTCGCCAAGGCCGGTTCGGAGATGATCTCAACGAACCTGCCTGCTCGAGAACTCGATCGCTTCATGTCCTTGGCGCTCGAGGCGAAGCAGCAGCCGATCTCGACGGTGAGCCTCGTGCCACCCATGATCGACACGGGCGATCCCGACTTCGGCCTCATCCAGGACAAGGTGGCAGAGGCCATCGACAAGGCCGAAGGCAACGCTTCCGCCTCCGAGGCTGCCCCCGCCAAGAAGAAGAAGCACAAGCGCGCGCAACCCGTCACGGGTGGGTCCCTCGGCTCCTTGAATACGGGGTACGCCGCCAACGAGGCCGACGACCTGGGCAGCACCTGCTGACTTCGCGTCGGCCGGTCCCGGCCCGATCGTCCGAGCACGTAGTCTGACTGCCGTGGGTCATCCGACGATACGGCGAGTCATCGCGGTCGTCGTCACCTTCAACCGACTCGACCTGTTGCAACGCCTCCTGGACCGCTTGTCGACCATCGACGGCCTGGCCGAGATCCTCATCATCAACAACGCATCGACGGACGGCTCCACTGAATGGCTGGAGTCGCCCTCCGATCCTGATCAGCCCACCGCCGGCGATCATTCAGCACCGCACGCTCGTGACGAACACGGGAGGCGCCGGCGGTTTCCACGCCGGTCTTGAGTGGGCGATGGCCCGCGACGCCGATCTGATCTGGCTGATGGACGACGACGGGATCCCGGCGCCGGATTGCCTCGAGAGACTGATGGCGTACGACGGGCAGTTCGACTTCTGGGGCCCGTCGGTGTTGGCCGAGCAGGACCCCTCGCGACTGTGCTTCCCCATCCGGCTCCCCGGCGGCGCGAAGGTCGTCCACCAGATGAGCGAGGTCCGCGCGGCAGCCGTCGAAGGGCTGATCCACGATGTCGTCATCCCGTTCAACGGCGTACTCCTCAATCGAGAACTCGTTCAGCGCATCGGCCTCGTCCGCGAAGAGTTCTTCATCTGGGGTGACGATGTTGAGTACCTCTGGCGGGCTCGGGCTGCCGGTGCCCGCGTGGCCACGGTGGTCGATGCGACCTTCCTGCATCCGGCGACCGACGACCTGGGTACGCCGATGCTGTTCGGTCGAACGACGTACAACCACAGCCCGAGCGATCTGAAGCACTACTGCATGGCGCGAAACAACCTGGTCAACCTGAAGGAGTACTTCGGCACCGGCCACGCCCTGGCGTTCGTTGCCAAGACGATCTGGTTCTACACCTTCACCCGCCCGACGCCGGGCCGGCTAGTCGCTGTCCGCGCGCGCGATGTGGGCCGGGCTGCGCGGCAACTTCACCGGGCATCGGCGGTTTCTGAAGTGACGGAGTCTGAAGTGACAGAGTCTGAATTGAACGAGACCGTTGCCGTCGTCGTGGTGACCTACAACCGCGCCGATCTGCTGGTGGGGATGTTGGATGGCCTCGCCGCCCAGAGCCAGTGCGCCGGATGCGGTCATCGTGGTCAACAACGCCAGTCAGGACCACACGCGTCAGGTCCTCGACGAGCGCTCGGACCTTCCGCTCCAAGCGATCCACAGCGACGAGAACCTCGGTGGGGCGGGCGGATTCCATCGCGGCGTCGGCGAGGCATATGCCCAGGGGTTCGACCGGATCTGGCTGATGGACGACGACGTCGTGCCCGCGCCGGACTGCCTCGAAATCCTGATGGGGCATGACCTGCCCTGTCTGATGGCGGTGCGCGAAGACCTCCAGGGCCGACTCGTGGAGAAGTCTGCGATCCACTTCGACCTCCGGCACCCGCTGCCGCTGCGGCCCAAACGGGCCAGCATCGACAGCACCTACGCCACTCGGGAGGAGATGCCGGAACTGGTGCCGGTCGAGGTGGTGGCGTTCGAGGGATTCCTCGTGCATCGCCGCGTGATCGAGGCGATCGGCCTGCCCGACCCGTCGTACTTCATCTTCTACGACGACGCGGACTTCGCCATCCGAGCGCGGAAGGCCGGGTTCACCATCCACGCCGTGCGAGACGCGGTGCTGGTTCGTCAACTCGACTTCGATCAGCAACATGATCTGGGTTCGTGGAAGGGCAAGTACATGTACCGCAATCTGTTCGTGGTGCATTTTCGGCACGGAGAGAACGTTCTGGTTCGGGCCAAGCCCTATCTCATCGCGGCGGGTGTCGTCGTCCTCAGCCCGACGCGGAAGGGTGGTCGCGCGGAGGCGCGCAATGTGATTTCCGCCATTCGCGAGGCGCGAGCCATGGGTTCGCCGACTTCTGAATGACAGTTCTGACCCCCTCCCGGCGCTAGACTTGCCGCCGCTCTTCCAACCTCCATGTTCGCCTAGGAGCCTCCACCCGTGACATCAGCTCGCCCCGAATTCGACGCAGACCTCGTTGTCGTCGGCTCCGGATTCTTCGGCCTCACCATCGCCGAGCGATGCGCCACCGAATTGGGACTCAAGGTTCTGATCCTGGAGCGCCGCCATCACCTCGGTGGCAATGCCTACAGCGAGAAGGAACCAGAGACCGGCATCGAGGTGCACGTCTACGGCGCGCACCTGTTCCATACGTCGAACAAGAAGGTGTGGGACTACGTCAGTCGGTTCACCGAGTTCACCAACTACCAGCACCGGGTGTTCGCGACGTACCAGGGCGAGGTCTACTCGTTCCCGATGAACCTGGCCCTGATCAACCAGTTCTTCGGCAAGAACTACACCCCTGACGAGGCTCGCGCGCTGATTGCCGAGCAGGCGTCGGAGATCGCGACCCAGGACGCCACGAATCTCGAGGAGAAGGCGGTTTCCCTGATCGGGCGTCCGCTATACGAAGCCTTCGTCAAGGGCTACACCGCGAAGCAGTGGCAGACCGATCCCAAGGATCTCAGCGCCGACATCATTACTCGGCTCCCGGTGCGGTACACCTTCAACAACCGCTACTTCAACGACACCTACGAAGGTCTGCCCGTCGACGGGTACACCGCCTGGCTCGAACGGATGGCCGATCACCCCAACATCGAAGTCCGGCTCAACACGGACTTCCTCGACGTAGCCGACGAGTTCAAGGGGCGGGCGCCGATCGTCTACACGGGCCCGATCGACGAATACTTCGGCAACTCAGAGGGACGTTTGTCCTGGCGGACGGTCGATCTCAAGCCGTCCGTTGTTGACGTGGATGACTTCCAAGGCACCTCGGTGATGAACTACAACGACGCCGACATCCCGTTCACCCGGATTCATGAGTTCAAGCACTTTCACCCCGAGCGCACCCACCTCCCGGGTAAAACGGTCATCGTGCATGAGTACAGCCGATTCGCCGAAGAGGGCGATGAGCCCTACTACCCGATCAACACCGCAGAGGATCGTGAGAAGTTGTTGAAGTATCGCGAGTTGGCCAAGGCCGAAGCGGAGCGTTTCGGGGTGTTGTTCGGCGGCCGACTGGGCACCTACCAATACCTCGACATGCATATGGCGATCGGGTCGGCCCTGTCGATGTTCGACAACGTGTTGACGCCGCACTTCGCGGACGGACGGCCACTGGCATCCGGTCAAATTAGTTCAGGGGAGTTGGCGTAGTGGCCTCGACAAGCTCGACCACCACCATGGTGCGCAAGCAGTTGCAGCGGCAGATCCTGCCGATCGACAAGGACCTCGACGTGATGTCGCTCTATATCGACCTCGAAGGGGCCGAACTGGAGGAGGACAAGTACATCGTCGGCGGTTCTCGTTCCGCCAAGGAATTGAACAACGCCTCCATCCGGCAGAAGAAGTCGACCGGCCTGTCGATCCACCCCGACCAGATCACCAGTCGAACGGCGCTGCGGATCGACAAGGGCGAGCGCGTGTCCTTCGGCACCTACTTCAACGGCTTCCCGGCCGGATACTGGCGTCGCTGGAGCATCATCGGCGCAGTCCGGTTGTCCGTCTCGTTGGTCGGCGCCGGCGCCTCGGTGACCGTCTACAAGTCGATGGCCAACGGGCGTTCGCAACGCGTTGATTCGGCGGCCACCGAAGGCGGGACTACCCGAGACCTTCGATTTCGAACTGTCCCTCGTGCCGTTCGTCGATGGCGGCTGGTACTGGTACGACGTCACCGCAGGTGACGAGGACACCCTTGTCTCGGCGGTGTGGAGCGCCGAGGTGCCCGAGGATCGGGCCGGGCACGGCACGGTCGATATGGCCATCACCACGATGAACCGCCCGGACTTCTGCGCCAAGCTGATCGGCCAGATCGCCGATGACGAGGATCTGCGGCCCTATCTCGACACCGTCTTCGTGATGGAGCAGGGGACGCAGCGCGTCACCGAGTCCGAGTTGTTCCCTGCGGTGGAGAAGAGCCTCGGCGATCAGCTCAAGGTCCTCGTGCAAGGCAACCTCGGCGGCTCGGGTGGGTACGCCCGCGGCCAGCTCGAATCCGTGCGCAAGGGCACGGCGACGTACGCCATGATGATGGACGACGACGTCGTCTGTGAGCCTGAGGGGATCATCCGGGCGATCACGTTCGGTGATCTGGCTCGACGCCCCACGATCGTCGGCGGCCATATGTTCTCGCTCTACGCCCGCTCCCGGATGCACAGCTTCGGCGAGATCATTCAGCCCTGGCGGTTCTGGTGGCGCTCGCCGGAAGACACCTACGTCGACTGGGACTTCGCCTCCCGCAACCTGCGTTCGTCGCGCTGGCTCCACAAGCGGCTCGACGCGGACTTCAACGGTTGGTTCATGTGCCTGATCCCGCGCGTTGTCCTGGAACAGATCGGCCTCTCCCTTCCGCTCTTCATCAAGTGGGACGACAGCGAGTTCGGCCTGCGCGCCAAGGCGGCCGGCTTCCCGACGGTCGTGTTCCCGGGCGCGGCCGTCTGGCACGTGCCGTGGACCGACAAGAACGACGCCCTGGACTGGCAGGCGTACTTCCACCAGCGCAACCGCTTCGTGGCCGCGCTGTTGCACAGCCCCTATGAGCACGGCGGCCGGATGGTGCGCGAGAGCATCAACAACACGATCGCCCACCTGGTCGCGATGCAGTACTCCACGGTGGAACTGCGGCTGATGGCGATGCGCGACGTACTGGACGGGCCGGACCGGTTGCATGACGACCTGCCGGTGAAACTGTCGGAGGTCAACGCCTTCCGCAAGCAGTTCTCCGACGCGCAGTTGCACGCCGATCTCGAGGACTTCCCGCCCGTACGCCGCACCAAGCCACCGCGCAAGGGCAAGGACATCGCCGAGGTGCCGTCGAAGCGCTCGATGCTGATCACCGCCGGACTGGCACCGATCCGGCATCTACGGGCGACCCGGCCGTTGGCCCAGGAGTACCCCGAGGCGACCGTTCCGGGCATGGACGCGCGTTGGTTCCGGCTGGCGGCGTACGACTCGGTGGTGGCGTCGATGCCCGACGGGACCTCCGCCGTGCTCCTTCGTCGAGATCCCGCGAAGTACCGCGAACTGATGCGCGAGACGATCAGCCTGCATCGTCGGATGTGGACCGACTGGCCGCGGTTGTCGGAGCTCTATCGCGGCAAGCTGAGCGAGATCACCTCTCCCGAAGCCTGGGACAAGACATTCGCGCCGTGGACCGGTGAGGGCGAAGCCAAGCATGACTGAGGTCGAAGCCCCGGCCCTCGTTTCACCCGCAGCGACAAGTGGACTGCTGGAGGTGTTTCGTCGACGGTATCTACTCAGGTTGTTGGTGAAGCGTGAGATCAGCGCCCGCTATCAGGGTTCCTTCTTGGGGCTCGTGTGGTCATACATCAACCCACTCACCCAGTTCTTCATCTACTACGTGATCTTCGGGATCGTGCATGAGCCGTGGCCGCGGACTCGAGAACTTCGCGATCCACCTGTTCACCGGCTTGGTCATCGTGCACTTCTTCAACGAGACCCTCAACGCCGGCACCCGTTCGATCGTGCGCAACCGGCAGATGGTGCAGAAGATGGCCCTGCCGCGGGAGATGTTCCCGGTCGCATCGATGATGGTGTCCGGGTTCCACATCGGACCTCAGTTGGTCATTCTGCTGATTGCGTGTGTCGCGACCGGATGGTCACCGGATGCATATGGGCTCGCCGCCGGCCTGTTGGGGCTCATCATCAGCATGATCCTCGGGACCGCACTAGCGTTGATCTTCAGTGCCGCCAATGTCTTCATGCGCGATGTCGGCAACGCCGTGAGCGTCTTGACGAACTTCGTCCGCTTCGGCGTACCCATGATGTACCCGTTCAGCTACGTCGCGCTGAGCCTGCCTCCGGTCTGGGTCGAGATCTACCTCGCCAACCCGATCGCCATTGCCGTCCTGTTGATGCAGCGCTGCTTCTGGATCGGCACAACCGCGCACCCGGCCGCCATGGAAGCGGTGAACATGCCCGATCACCTCATGGAACGGGGTCTGATCGCACTTCTGATCAGCATCGTGTCCATGGTCATCGCTCAAGTGATCTTCTCCCGCCTGGAGAACAAGATGCCGGAGCGGCTCTGATGAGCGAATCGATCGTTGTCGAGAACGCCTCGAAGAGTTTCACCCTGCGCTATCACCGAACCATCAAGCAGATGACGGTGGCCAGGGCCAAGGGCCGCGACATCAGCGACAGCTTTCTGGCCGTTGACGACGTTTCCTTCACCGTCCACCAGGGTGAGTCTCTGGGCCTGATGGGGCTCAACGGCTCGGGCAAGTCCACGTTGCTCAAGTTGATCAACGGCATCATGCGCCCCGATTCAGGAACGGTTCGGACCCGCGGCCGGATCGCCGGGCTGATCGCGACCGGTGCGGGTTTCCACCCTCAGTTGACCGGGCGCGACAACATCTACCTGAACGCCGCCGTACTCGGCATGACCGAGGCGGAGACCAACCGCAAGTTCGATGCGATCGTTGAGTTCGCCGATGTCGGCAAGCACCTCGACAGTCCGGTCGGCCACTACAGCTCCGGCATGTTCGCCCGTCTTGGATTCGCGGTCGCGATCCATGTCGACTCCGACATCTTCCTGGCCGATGAGGTGCTAGCCGTGGGGGATCGACCGTTCAAGAAGAAATGCCTCGAGCGAATGCAGGAGATCCGGGACAGCGGCCGCACGCTTGTCTACGTCAGCCACGCCGCCGGTTCGGTGCGCAAGATGTGCGACCGACTTATCGTTCTCGAACAGGGCAAGGTCGGGTACGACGGAGCCGTCGGCCCGGGCATCCATTACCTGAAGTACGACGATGAGCCCGGCACCGAACCCGGTGACGACGAGCAGGTTGACGAGGATCTCGGCGCCGACATCTAACCCTCCGCCTGACGTCCGCGGGGAGGGCTGGACCTGAAAACTTGACAAAGTCGGGTTACGTCGGCGCGTCGGCTGGTAATTACACGTTTGTAGTTACTCACGAACCCTTCCGTGACCCCTGTGACTGATGTGAAACTTGTGACTCGTGTGGTTCTTCCCCCGCACTTGGAGCGCTGTCCATGCATCCCGGCAAGTCCCAATTCGTCACCGCCTGCCAGCAACTCCTGGCGCTCGGCGTGGTGTTTGCGGTCCTCGCGCCCGCCTCGTCCGTGATCTCCCTGGACGTCGTATCCGGCCCCGCGACATCGGCTCGGCCCACCGCGACCAGCGCCGGGAAGGACGAGCCGGCCCTGCGCAACATGTCGATGGTCGAGACCGAACAGGTTGAGGCGGACGTCACCGAAGTCGAACTCACGGCGCCCGCGACCGCCACGGCGGCCGAGCCGGACGCCCGGGTCGGCAGGACCTACTTCGATTCGGTCGTGAGTGATCCGCAGGCCGTGGAGGGATACGGCGCCGTCGGGATCACCTGGAGCAACCAGGAGAGGTCGATGACTCCAACGATCGAGCTTCAGGCACGCACCCTGACCGGTGGCACCTGGTCAGAGTGGACCGAGATGGAGTACCACGACGAGCACGGCCCCGATCCGGACAGCGACGAGGGACGGGCCGCGCGTCCAGGCACCGATGCCCTCCTGGTCGGCAACGTCGATGAAGTCCAGGTCAGGGTGAATGTGGACGGCAAGGGCGAAGCGGTCCCCGCAGACATGAAGCTTGCCGTGATCACGCCAGGCGAGTCCGACGCCGAGGAGCTCGAGGCCCCGGCCATCGACACGGCCAAGTTGGACGCAGACGAACCCACGGACCTGGCCGTCACCGACTGAGGACGGCGACAACCGACGAGATCGCCCTGCAGGCCGGGAGCGTCACGCCCAAGCCGACGATCTACTCACGGGCCCAGTGGGGTGCCGACGAATCCCAACGGGACGCGTCGGCCCTGCACTACAACGAGGTCCACGCCGGCTTCGTCCATCACACGGTCAATGCCAACGACTACACGCGGGCCGAGGTGCCGGGCATCATCCGCAGTATCTACGCGTATCACACCCGATCGCGCGGCTGGAGCGACATCGGCTACAACTTCCTGATCGACCGGTTCGGTCGGACCTGGGAGGGCAGGTACGGCGGCGTCGATCGCCCGGTGGTCGGCGCCCACACCCTGAACTACAACGACTATGCGTTCGCGGCCGCCGCCATCGGGAACTTCGAAACCGCCAAGCCGACCAGCAGCACTGCTCGCGGCGTACGGCAAGTCTGTTCGCGTGGAAGCTGTCGCTTCATGGCGTCGACCCGGCGTCGACGAGTCAACGTGTCGGCTCGCGCAACTTCGCCGCGATCAACGGGCACCGAGATGCTGCTCCGACCGCCTGCCCCGGCAAGTACCTCTATGCCAAGATCCCCACGATCCGTGCGTTGGCGGCCGCTGACCAGGCGGATTGGAGCGGCCGGGAACTCGACGGCGATCTGGCCAGCACGGCCTACCCCGACATCGTCGTACGCCGGGCCAGCAACAAGATGGCCTACGTCATCCCCACCGGTGGTCTGACCCGGTTCTACAAGCCGGCCACCAGCGCCACCGGCTGGGCCAAGATGACCGCCGTGGTGGCCTCGCCGGATCTGACCGGCGATGGACGCGCCGACCTCGTCGCTCGAGACGCGAACGGCGTCACCCGGACGTACGCCGGCACGGGCGGCGGTCGCTTCGCGAGCGGGGAAGAAGCCGACGAAGAAGTTCAAGCAGGTCAAGCTCATCACGCGCGGCCGGTGACCTCAATCGGGACAAGCGCAACGACCTGGTGGCCCTGCGCACCACAGACAACCGACTGGTCGCCTACCTCGGCACGGGCAAGGGAACCTTCAAGAAGCGGGTCCTACCGCAGGTGTTCAAGTACAACCTGCTCGCCGGCGCTGGCGATGTCACCGGCGATGGTCGCCCCGACCTCGTCGGCAGGGACTCGGCCGGTCGGCTCTTCGTTCACAAGGGCGGAAAACTCGCCAAGCGGACCGCTGATCCCGGGCAACTACTCCAGCATCGACACGCTGGCCGGGTTGGGCGACTACAACCGCGACGGCAGGGCCGATCTGGTGATGCGGACGACGAAGGGCAAGGGCTACGTGCTGCCCTCGCGAGGCAACGGCACCTTCGGGCACCTGATCGGGCCGCTGAAGTCGCTCAAGGGGCTGACGGGGATCACCGGTGGTGGACAGATCACCGGATTCCGCACTCCGGACCTGGTGGCCAGGTCGGGGGACAAACTCGTCGTGGTTCGCAGTCGTGGGACCTTCCACACCGGCAAGTCCGATCGCGACCGGCACTCAACCTCGCCTCCGCCAACAAGCTCTTGAACGTCGGCGACTGGGATCGCGATGGCCATGGCGACATCGTCACCCGCAAGACCGCGACCGGCTCCCTCGAACTACGTCGCGGCAACGGCCGGGGGCAGTTCGCGCCAACCGATCACATCTGGGCTCCGGCTTCGGCTCCGTGTCCATGCTGGCGGCGGTGGGCGACATGACCGGCGATGGCTACCCCGATCTGATGGGCCAGCCGAGCGGCAAGGGGATGCGGATCTATCCTGGGCGCGGTCGCTCGGGCCTCGGCATCGAGCTACGCGGCCTACGGAGCCATCGGATCGTCAATTCAGTTCGGGGTCGGGCGATGGGACAGCGACGGCTCGCCGGACACCCTGTATCAGGTCGGCAACATCCTCTAGATGTTTCGCCGGCAACGGCCCCGGTGGACTGACCCGCGGCCGAACGCTGCTGCCGATCAACCTGAGCAAGTACGACTGGGTCGGAGGCATCCGGAACCTCAGCGGCACTGGGCACCCGGCGCTTGATCGTTCGCACTCGGACGACGGGCGACCTGTGGACGATCGCCGCGACTTCCACCAAGTTCGGCAAGCCGAAGTTCCTTGGCGAGGGCTTCGAGGGCTACGACCTGATCGGCTGATCCCGGACGGTCGGCGCGCTCGGCCTTCGAAGGTCGCGTCGAGACGGTCCGGATCGGTCTGCTGGCATCCGGCGGAGGTGCAACCAGGACCAACGAGCCGCGGCGTACGACCGCCTCGGCGAAGCTGAGCATCCCGTCCGTCACCGGGTTGCTGGGTCGTGAGCAGCCGTGATCCTGCACCCAGTAGGCCACGTGCCAGCGGCCCGATCGAACAGGGTCGCCTGGCTCTCATGCGTCGGTCGCCGCATCATCGGCGCTCGGCGGATCCCACGGCACGAAGGCATCGGGCTGCGACCAGATCTCCACGCCGAAGTCGTGTACGCCGGGTGGCAACGGGCTCGTCGAATCGCCCACCCATGGGCTTCAGTGCGCAGGCCACGACGGGGATCTCGCCAGCCTGCGCGGACCAGTGATCGAGGCGTCCCGGGTCCGGTGATCACGGCATCGGGAGCAGTCGTCACGACGGTGAGGCCGACCGTCCAACAGGCGCCGAGGAACACCGGACCGAGCCAGTGGCAGGGCAGGTCGATCTGCACGCGGCCGCCCCGTTCGAGATCGCACTCCTCGGCAAGGAAGGACGAGGTCTTGGCGACCCAGTTGGCGTAGGTCGTCCGAGACAACTCGGTGCGCTCCCCGCTGTCGAGGTCGTAGAACGTGACGAACGGTTCGCCCGGACCAAGCTGCCAGCAGTTCGGCGAGATGTCGCGGCGAACGGCGGGCCAGCGGGTGTCACGGTCAGTGTGCTGCTCTAGCTGCCCATGTCGCCGACGGCCGGTTCCGGCGAGTCGGTGTAGGGGTACTGGAGCATGAACTGCTCCAGCGCGGCTCCACTGATCGCCGAGCAGAACTGGGTGGCGCCGACGGCCTCGCCCGTGGCCGCCTCGCCGACTCCGCCGGCGGACCAGTGGGTGAACGCGACGTGCTTGCCCTCCGGGAAGGGCTGGCCGTCACCGTCGTCGGGGAGCCAGGGAGCCGCCTTGAACTTCAATCGGAAGTTGTCGGTGCCCGCGAACTTTCCGGCAAGGCCACGCAGCGTCGTCCATCTCGTCAGCATCGTGCGGCGATCGTCTCGTCGTACCAAAGGATCGTGAAGCCGTGCTCCTGGTTGTGAACGAGTCGGCCGAGAGGCGGGCGGTCGCCCTTGGTGTAGAGCTTGCGCTCGAGCCCTTCCCAGACGTCGTAGTGCTGCCCGAAGGCCGGCGGAGAGTCCTCGTAGACGATCGGCGTCGGCTCCTGAACGTGATCCTGGGTGCCGGTCGCGGGCTTGGTCGTGATGTCGGCGCAGACGGAGGCCTTGGCGCCGATGTCGGCCAACTTCGTGTCGTTGAACTTGGCCAGGTCGTAGCGGTTCTTGAGCGGGGTGTACGCCGCGGCCCCGACGATCATCAAGGCGATCGCGCAACAGACGCCAACGATCATCATGTTGCGCCGTTTGTCGGCGCTCTTCTGCTGACTGCGCATCGACTCCAGGACGGCGCGGCGGTCGGTCTTGTCGGTCTTGGCCACAGATTCAGGACTTTCTTCGGAGCTGGGTGGACTGCTTGAGGCGCATGTGACATCTCCCAGGTCTTCTGGTCGAAATGTCTGGCGCAGAGGAAGTCTACGGACTGATCCGAACAAGACGGATTCGGCGACCTCCCGAGGTTCGCGCCGCGGAACCGACGACCCAGCCGTTGGCGAAGGCGACGGCGTGCATCGCGCTGCTCGGTTCCAGTCCGTCGACCACCACTTCGTCGTCGTACGCCGTGACGCTGTCTGCCTGCGCAGACTGGTCCGACGTGGCCATGAATGCCGCCACCAAGGCGCGGGCCAACTCGCCACTCGATGAGGGCGCCCCGAACGCCGGCGCCGTCCTCCGGCCGGCCGATCACGGCTCGCAGCGACGGCCTCACGGGCTCCGAACCCGAACAGATCCTGTTCCATCGGCCGGACCAGCGTGCGCCGCGCCGCTACCGACCACGTCCGGAGCGCAGACGAGATCGGCCCGCCCGCGGATGATCGCGAACGGGCGTCTCGTGGTCTTCCCTGATACCAGTTCGGCCGCGTCGCACAATTCATCGGCTACGCAGGGCTGGGTGACCTTGAGCACGTTCCCGTAGCCGTCCTCGGCGCCGACGTAGTCCTCCAGCACCGCCAGACCGGCGGCCCCGATCGCGATCTCGGTCTGCCCCATCCGCCAGGCTCTCCCGGCGGTGTCCGACACCAGCACCGCGATGTTGAGGCCGGTCTCCTCCCGCACCCGCTCGCGGAGTGCACGCGCGCTGGCGTCAGGGTCCTCGGGAAGCAGAATGTGGCTGCCGCGAGGCACGTTGGAGGCGTCCAGGCCGGCCATCGCGTGGGTGATGCCAAGGCGACTACGAACGATCGTGACGGATCCGGCCCGGGCTACGACTCGCTGCGTCTCCTCCGGCAACGAGATGGCCGAGTCGCCGGCGCGCACGCGGCCCTCGGCCTTGCTGACGACCTTGCTCGTGACCACGACGATGTCTCCGTCGGCGAGGTCCGCGTGTTCAAGCAGAACCGCGGCGAGATCGTCGCCCGGCACGATCTCACCGATGCCGTCCGGGGCTGATACCTCCAGCATCACCTGACCAACTCGATCGGCAGCACGGGCGATCGCAGCGGTCGCCTCGTCGTCGGTCATCAGCAGGGGCACGGCGGCGGCGGTGATCCCAGCCCTGGAGAGCGCGGCGACGGCGGCCGCGTCGGCTGTGTCCACCAGCCAGCCGTCGAGCAGACCTCCGGATCCTCGAGCGCCGTAGTGCAGTCCGACCCCGGCGGCGCTGACCTCGACGTCGATCGCGGTCAGCAGTTGTCGAGCCATGCCACGGACGTGGTCGCCGCCGATGATCGGGGAGATGCCGACGATGGGTGCTGACGCCTCATCGAGCGCGGCGCGGATGCCCGGCACGCCCAGGATCGGCCCGACGGAGACCACGGGATTCGAGGGCGGCACGATGATCAGATCGGCGTCGGCGATCGCCTCGAGCACCCCGGGCGCGGGACGTGCCGCCTCGATCCCCACGGCCACCACGGCCAGGGCCGGGACCTCGGCCCTGAGTCGGACCCAATACTCCTGGAAGTGGACGGCGCGTTGCCCACTGGGTGCGTCGGCGTCGGGGATCGCGACGTGCGTCTCGACCCGGTCATCGGTCATGGGCAGCAGGCGTACGCCGGGTTGCCAGCGTTGACACAGGGCCTCGGTCACCTGGGCCAGCCCGAAACCGGCCTCCAACATCTGGGTCCGCACCAGGTGCGTCGCGATGTCGCGATCGCCGAGTCCGAACCACGTGCCGTCGACGTCGTACGCCGCCAGTTCGGCGGCGATGCTCCATGTCTCGTCGACGCCGGCCCCAGCCACGTTCGGGGTCGATCCCGTCGCCGAGGGTGTACATCACCGTGTCGAGATCGGGGCAGATCTTGAGCCCGTGCAACCACAGGTCATCCGCGGTGTTGACGATCGTGGTGATCTCCGCGTCGGGTGCCAGCGCGGGAACCAATCCGTTCTGCGCGGCGTACCGCAGACCTCGTAGGAATCGAGCCCCGCCGAAGCCCCCAGAAAGCACCACGATCGAGCGCAGCGATGGCGCCGAATCTTCGCTCATATGGGCAAGCGTGCACTAGATGGTCGCTTATATCAGATTCACTCTTGACTTTCGGTGTACGACAGGCATGTAATTCCACTAGTGTTGTTCGGAGGGAAAGCCCCTCTTGCTTGGTCTGGGTCGAAAGGGCGAGTGCCGTGAGAGAACTGTTTCTCCTCGACGGAGACGCCGAGGAATTGGGTTGGCAGGACCGCGCTCTGTGCGCGCAAACCGACCCTGAGGCGTTCTTCCCTGAAAAGGGTGGATCGACTCGCGAAGCGAAGAAGGTCTGCCTCACGTGTGAGGTTCGCACCGACTGCCTCGAATCCGCGTTGATGAACGATGAGCGATTCGGTATCTGGGGGGGTTTGTCCGAGCGCGAGCGGCGCAAGTTGAAGAAGCGGGCCGTCTAACAGCGCTGACACACCTTGGCGGTTAGGGTTGACCGCCGTGAACTCAGCCCCCGTCGTCGTTGCGCTCGTTGTGAGCCATGACGGCGCGCGTTGGCTGCCGCAAGTCATCCATGGATTGAACTCTCAGACGGTCATCACCGCGGCGCGTGATCGCCGTGGACACCGGCAGCAAGGACGCCAGCCGAGACCAGATCGCGTCGGCCTGGGGCGACGATTCATTGATCACCACGCACGGGGGCAACCTCCTTCCCGGCTGCCGTTGCTCTCGGGGTCGAGGCGGCCGCGGGACGCCGATTGGATCTGGATCCTGCACGACGACTCGACACCCGAGCGGGGTGCTCTCGAGGCGCTGCTGAAGTACGTCGCACACGACCCTCGCGTCGACATCGTCGGCCCCAAGCTGCGCGAGTGGCCATCGTTGCGGCGACTGCTAGAGGTCGGCGTGACGATGTCCGGGACCGGGCGCCGCGAGTCCGGTCTGGAGCGCGGAGAGTACGACCAGGGCCAACACGATCAGATCCGCGAGGTGCTCGCCGTCCACTCGGCGGGCATGCTCATCCGACGGACGGTGCTCCTCGAGTTGGGCGGGTTCGACACCCAACTCCCCATCTTCGGCAACGACCTTGACCTGGGTTGGCGGGCCGCCCAGGCCGGTTTCCGCACCGTGGTTGTGCCCTCGGCCATCGTCTTCCACGCCGAGGCCGCCCATCGCGGCGTACGCCGAACCTCCCTCACCGGCCGGCACACGCACTACGCCGAGCGCCGGGCTGCGCTCTTCACCCTGCTCGCCAACATTCCCGGGCGCTCCCTGCCGTTCCAGACCATTCGGATCCTGTTCGGCAGCCTGTTGCGGGCCGTCGGCTTCCTCTGCATCAGGGCGGTCGGGCAGGCGCTGGACGAGCTTGCGGCCGTGATCTCGCTCTATGCCCACCCCCGGCAGATCGCCCACGCCCGGGAGGCCCGGCGCGGGCTATCGAGCGGAGATCCAGAGCGCGTACGACGTCTGCTGCCGCCCTGGTGGGTGCCGTACCGACACGGGCTCGACTCGATCGCCGACCTGGCCTCGGCGGCCACGATGCAGGCACAGGATGTCGCCGAGCGACGTCGCCTGGCCCGACTGTCACCGGACAGTTCCGCCTTCGACCGGCCCATGTTCGGGCCTACGACCGGCAACTCGCCGCCGACCAGCAGTACGTCGGCGGCCGGAAGGACCGGCGGCGACGCTATGTCGAGAGTGATACGACCGACGACGAACTGCCCGAGTTGGAATCGGGGCTGCTCGCACGTTTCGCTCCTCGCCGCTCGCATTGAGCGTTACCGGGTTCCTTCTCGTGACGGCTTGGGGGTTGAGAGCCGGCTTGAACGGCGCCTTCGCCGACGGCTCAGGAGCCCTGAGCCCCGCCCCCGACCGCTCGGCGGATTGGTGGGGGCTCTACCTCCAGGGGTGGCACCCGTTGGCTCAAGGAACGGCCCTCCCCACGCCTCCCTATGTGTTGCCCTTCGCGCTGTCCGGGACGTTGTTGCCGGGTGGCCCGCAGACGATGATCTCCGCGCTGATGGTGCTGTCCGTGCCACTGGCGTTCTGGGGTTCGTGGCGACTGCTGCGCGTGGTCGGGCACCTCCTCGACGAACGCGGCATGCCGCCGTGGATGCTCGCCATCGGCGCGTCGGCGTACTCCCTGACGTGTGTCACCTCCGGCGCCTGGAGCGCAGGCCGGTTCGGAATCGTCGCCAGCGCGGCCCTGCTGCCCTGGCTCGCCCACGCTGCCCTTGGCTTCGCCGAGCCGGCCGCCCATCGGCGCTGGAGGGCGGGGTGGCGCACGGGGATGCTGTTGACGCTCGTGACCTGCTTCGCGCCGGCGATGTGGCTGCTAGCCGCGCTCGTGACGTGCATTGATCGTCGGAATCGCCGTGATCCTGGCCCCGCGCTCGGTCCGCGACCCGATCCGCCTGGGGGCCGCCTGCCATCGCCATCGCGATCCCGGCCGTCCTGTTGTCGCCGTGGTGGATCCCGCTGCTCACCCAGAGCGCCGGCGCCGGCCTCGCTCCTCGAGTCGGGCCGGATCCCCTTCCCGTCGATGAGCGGCCTGGAGCTCGCGCTCGGCCAGATCGGGCTGACCGGCGCACCGATCTGGATCGGCGCGATCGCACCCGTCGTTGGCGCTACTGGCCCTGATCCCGCGCGCCACCCGGTTGCCCGTTCTGATCTGTTGGATCGTGGCCGCTCGCTGGGGCGCTGGTCGCCGCTGCGCTTGGGCAATTGACGCTGACGTTGCCGACCCTGACCACCGTTGCGTCGATCGGGGTCCTGGCCATCTTCCTTCAGGGCATCGCGATCATTGCCGTCGCGCTGGCCGCGCAGGGTCTGATCCACGATCAGTCCGCTGCCGGACAGGCTCGGATGCGGCGTTCGCCGCGCTGGATTCGCACTGGCCGCTGCGGCTGCGGTGATCCCCTTGGCCGGATTGGTCTGGACGGTGACCTCGGCTTCGAGTTCGGTCGCGCCGAGTGCCGTCGCCGACATCCCGGCGTACATGACTCAGAGCTCGGCGGAGTCATCCGCACGAGGGGTGCTTGTCGTGCGCGGCAGCGTGAGCGACGGGCTCGAATACGTCGTACGCCGTGGCGATGGGCTCACCGTCGGGGAGGACGAGATCGTCGCGCTGACGCCGGTAGACGAGGAATTGACGAACACCGTTCAGCAACTCGCCTCCCGACCGACCCCTGAACTCGTCGACGAACTGGCGGCGGACGGCATCGAGTACGTCGTGTTGTCCGCGCCGGCTGACGGGTCGGTCTCCGCCAGGCTGGATGCCGTGAGTGGGATCACTCCGGTCAGCGCCGAGGATCGGGCCACCCGGGCCTGGCAGGTGGACCAGGCGCCCGACCCGGATGCCGTGTCGGGCTCCGGTCCGGCGTACCGCACGGTGCTGCTCGGCCGTGCAGTTCATCGCCATCATCGTGGTTCTCATCATGTGCGGACCCGGGCGCGGTCGAGATCCACGGACGGGGTCGCAAGATGTCTAGCGAGGTGCCCGGCCGGCCGGGAAGAGGATCCGACCAAGGACACGCGGCCGCCGCTCGCGGGCGGTGCTCGACGGGGTTGGTCGCCGGTTGTGATCGCCGTCGTGGCCGTGCCGCTTCTCGTCGCAGGGGGACTCTGGAACTCTCAAGGCGGCCCCGGAACCTGCGCAGGCGGCGTCGCCTCCGACGCCGAGCGCTCTGGATGCCATCGATCTGCTGTGTCCGTCGCCGCTCGGGAGCGATCCGACCCTCTCGGTTGCCCGAGCCGAGGAGTCAGTCCGAGTCGGTGGACCCAGCTCAGCCTGACGGCGAGATCCGGGTCGGACCCGGCGACCCCGGAACCCCACTCGATGTCCCGGTCGGCGGGAGTCGCGGTGGCGCCTGCCCCGAGTGAGGCAGAGGTGATCGTCAGGCACCGGAGGCATGGCCCCCGGGTTGGTCGGGTCGCTGGCGGAGGCCAAGCCGCGAGCGGCCTCGGACTGCAGTGCGGCCGCTGCCGAACAGTGGTTCACGGGGCTTGGTGCCGGGCCCACCCACTCATCCCAGTTGGAGTTGGTCAATCCGGACGACGCGAATGCAGTCGCGGACGTCACGGTCTACAGCGACGAGGGCATTGTCGATGTCCCCGATCTGCGCGGGGTCGGCGTTCCGGCGGGTTCCAGTGTCCGACTCGACCTGGCCGAACTGCTGCCCCAACGCGGCCAACTCGGTTTGAAGGTCGACGTTTCTCGCGGTCGACTGGGCGTTTTCGTCGTCGACCAGGACGACGAATTGGGTGCCGGTGACGTCGAGCCAGGACTGGGTTCCGGCCCAATCCGAGCCGGCGTCCACCAGCGTGCTCCTCGGCGTCCCGACCTCCAGCGCGGGGGGAGCACAAACTCGTCGTGACCAATCCCGGGCCCAACGAAGCCGTCGTCTCGCTGAAGGTCCTCACCGCCACGTCGGCGTTCACCCCGGCCGGCTTGCCCGAACTCCAGATCCCGCCGGAATCGGTCGGGGTGTTCACCCTCACCGATGCGCTTGCGGTCGCCGCATCGGACGCCACCAAGGACAAGCCGAAGAAGGATGACAAGTTGGACGAGAAGGCCGATGAGAAGGCGGTTGCCCAAGAAGCACCGCTGGGACTTCTGATCGAGTCCTCCCAGCCGGTGGCGTCCTCCCTGCGGTCGGTCGTGGGCGGCGACCTGTCGTTCAGCGGACGCGGCTGCCCCGATCGAACAGGGTCGGATCGTGCTGCCGCAGGTGACTTCCAAGGACACGGCCACGCTCGCTCCTCTCCAACGGACCGACCGCCACCGCCGCCTCGGTCCGGTTCCTGGACGCGAAGGGCGCTGTCCTGAGTGAGCAGGACGTGACTGGCGTGGAGTTTGCGGCGGTCGAGGTCAAGGTGCCGCCAGGGGCGGCGTCAGTCAGCGTCGACTCGGAGCCCGGCGTCTCGGCGGCGCGTGCTCGTGACCGGGCCCCAGGGCAACGTGGTCCTGACGCTCAGACCACTGCTCACGACGCTGCTGGTGCCCGACGTACAACCCGCGATCCGCTAGCCTGAGCTTCGCGTTCGTAGCGGGGGTCGATCTGCTCGGGCGCCGATGCCGAGGAGTTCGGCGAGTTGCTCGATCAGCACGAGGTGCACGACGGCAGCCACCTCCTCGCGCGACTCACTGCGATGCTCGATGGGTCGCCGGAAGATGACCAGCCGGGTGGCACTGGTCCCGCTGCCTCGGATCAGCGCCGACAGCGGCACCTGCTGCCCGTCCCAGTCGTCGGGAACCAGCGGTGCGTCCTCGACGGCGTACTCCACCAGGCCGAGCCGGTCGTGCCACCGCTTCTCGATCTGAGCCTCGATCTGGGTCACGCTGCTCAGCACCAGGGCATCGAACCGTTCGCGCTCGGTCGGCAGTCGCAGGTCCGGCGCTCGCTTGATCGGGCCGCTCCCAGCACCGGTGGCCGGAGCCGATCGGACCGGGCCGATCACCGGGCCGCGGGCACCGCGCCCGTGCCGGTCTCGGAGCCGTCGACGGCCTGCAGTTGCCACGAGGGCGAGCCTAATCCTGGTTTGGTGTCTGTCGCGGTAGCGTCGGCCACGTGATCGTGGGCCCAGGCAACACAGCTACACGACCGCAGACCTCGCGCCGTTGTTCGCGGACGGCGTGCGGGCGGGCAGCCGTAACGACCCTCACCTACGTGTACGCCGACCAGACGGCCGTCCTCGGTCCGCTGTCGACCTACGCCGAGCCACACGCCTATGACCTCTGCGAGCAGCACAGTGAACGCCTGTCCGCACCACGAGGCTGGGAGGTCCTGCGCCTGGCCCAGGATTACAGCAGCCGCGGCCCGAGCGAGGATGACTTGCTGGCGCTGGCCGACGCCGTACGCGAGACCGGCCGGACCCAGGACGAGACCACGGTCCGGACCCCCGTCCGGACGCCTGTCCACTGTCTCAAACCCGCCGGTGCAGGATTATCCTCAAGAGGCGGCCCGAGATTCTGCCAAGAATTCAGTCCGCGAGCCGAGTCGTCGAGGACACCTTCGGGTGCTCACGTCCGATGATCTCGGCGACAATCCTCAGATCTAGCAGTAGCCAAGCCGGAGAGAGACCCATGAACCTGGATCCGCATTTGCGCGAGATCATCGTCTGCCCCCAGTGTCACGGTCCGCTGCTGGACGCGACCCGTGACGACGGGAGCGATGAACTGACGTGCGCCATGTGTGCCCTGGGTTTCCCCGTGATCGACGACATCCCCGTGCTGTTGCTCGACGAAGCCCGACCGACGGGCTGAGGGCGGCATGTGGTTCGACGAATCGCGTCTCGACAACGCCGAGGCGCTGGGCCAGTGGGACGCCGCACTTCGAGATCTGGCGGAGTCCGGAGCCAGGGTCCGAAGGCAGGCGACGGAGGCCGCCGCGGTCACGGCCGAGGCCGCGGCATCGTTCAGCCAGAGCAACCGCCCTCGGGCCGTGATCGCTGCCGGTCCCGACTCGCGACTACTGCGGGCGGTCCTGGAGCCATGGTGTCCCGTGCCGTTCGTCGCCTGGCCGGCACCGATGTTGCCCGGCTGGGCCGGCAGCCTCGACCTGGTCGTGATGTTGGCCCCGGAAGGATCCGATCGCAGTTCGGCCGGCGCCGTCGCCGAGGCCGTGCGCCGCGGATGCCAGATCGTCGTCGCCTGCCCTGCCGGCTCCCTGGTGGCGGAGCACGCGGCCGGGCGCTGGACCACGTTGCTGCCGACCACGACGAAGGATCAACTCGCGACCGCTGTCGTCATGCTCGATTTCCTCGATCGGATCTCACTCGGTCCCAGCGCCGACCCGGATCAGGTGGCGGACGCTCTCGATGAGGTTGCCATCGCCTCGTCTCCTCTGGTCGATCTGTCGGCCAACCCGGCCAAGATGTTGGCGATCGCGCTCGCCGACGCCAATCCGCTGGTCTGGGGTGGCTCGGTCCTCGCGGCTCGGGCGGCACGTCGGGTCGCTGAGTCGATTCGGAGAGCGACCGGGCTCTCGGCGATCGCCGGGGACGCAGAACACCTGCTCCCCATCGTCGAGGCGACCAAGCCGCGCGACATGTTCGCCGATCCGTTCGAGCCAGGTGGGGCGGGGACATCGCGCCGGCCGGTCCTGCTGGTTCTCGACGATGGTTCCGAGGACGCCCTGGTCCGGGAGCAGCGTGGCCAGTTGCAAGCCGCCGCCGCCGCGGTCGGCGTACGACTGGAGACCGTGTCGACACACGCGTCGCACGAGGTGGCCCGCTATGCCTCGCTCGCCTTGAGCGGACGGTACGCCGCTGAGTATCTGCGCGTGGGACTCGTTCCGGACTGACCGCTCTCCGTCGCTAGGGTTCCGCGTATGGCAACCGATGGCGGGAACAAGGCAGTCGTTGCAGCACTGCTGGCGAACATCGGCATCGCGATCACCAAGTTCATTGCGTTCTTCCTCACGGGGTTCTCGTCGATGCTGGCCGAGGCGATCCACTCCGTCGCAGACAGCGGCAACCAGCTGTTGCTCCTGCTCGGCGGCCGAAAGTCCAAGAAGGAGGCCACCGAAGAGCATCCGTTCGGTTACGGGCGAGAGCGCTACATCTACGCCTTCATCGTCTCGATCGTGTTGTTCGCGGTCGGTGGCGTGTTCGCGCTCTACGAGGCGTATCACAAGTTCCATGAGATCCAGTCCGGTCACGCGGAGATCGACGACACCTGGCGCCGGTTCGTCCCGGTGGTCGTGCTGCTCGTCGCCATCTGCCTGGAGTCGTGGTCGTTCAGGACGGCGATCGTCGAGACCAACAAGGTCCGCAACAACGTCTCCTTCGCGAGGTTCATTCGCCGGGCCAAGCAACCCGAACTGCCGGTGATCTTGCTGGAGGACTTCGCCGCCCTGTTGGGATTGATGTTCGCCCTGTTCGGTATCGGGATGATGCTCATCACCGGCAATCAGTACTTCGACGTGGCCGGCACGGCACTGATCGGCATCTTGTTGGTTCTCGTCGCCGTCGTGCTCGGGATCGAGACCAAGAGTCTGCTGTTGGGGGAGTCAGCTAGTGCCGAGGCGCAAGTCCGCATCCGAGATGCGCTGGTAGGTGCGGACGGGATCGATTCGCTCATCCACATGAAGACCCTGCATCTGGGTCCGGAGGAACTGTTGGTGGCGGCGAAGTTCGCCGCGCCCGCGGGCGCGACCACGGCGGACATCGCGAGTGCGATCGATCGGGCCGAAGCGGCCATCCGGGAGGCGGAGCCGACGGCACGGGCGATCTATCTTGAGCCGGATCTCTTCCGTTCCGATTACGTGCCGGCCGACAAACCAGCGCCACCTGGAGCACCCGGCCACTGACCGAATCGTCGATCCGGACACCGATCCGCTGCGTGCGCGGGCGTCGTCGAGGATTCTGCCTGTCGGCGGCCTCGGGTCTAATCTGGGCTGATGGAATTCAAGGTTGCGGACATCAATCTGGCCGACTACGGCCGCACCGAAATCGAGTTGGCGGAGCATGAGATGCCCGGACTCATGGCCATGCGAGCACGCTTCGGCGAGACCAAGCCGCTTGCTGGCGCGAAGATTGCCGGGTCGTTGCACATGACGATCCAGACGGCAGTCCTGATCGAGACGCTGACCGCCCTCGGCGCCGAGGTCCGCTGGGCCTCCTGCAACATCTTCTCGACCCAGGACCACGCTGCCGCGGCTGTCGTTGTCGGACCCGACGGCACCCCGGAGGACCCCCAGGGAGTCCCGGTGTTCGCCTGGAAGGGCGAAACGCTCGAGGAGTACTGGGAGTGCACCCAGGAGATCCTGCTCTGGCCGAACGGCGAGCTGGCCAACATGATCCTCGACGACGGTGGCGACGCCACGATGCTGGTTCACCTCGGCCTTGAGTCCGAGAAGACCGGCATCGCGCCCGATCCGGCAACGGCCGGAAGCGCCGAGCAGGCCGTGGTCTTCGGTGTCCTGAACAAGTCCCTCCAAGAGAGCGGCGATCGGTGGACCACCGTCGCCAACGCACTCAAGGGCGTCACCGAAGAGACCACGACCGGCGTCCACCGCCTCTACGACATGATGAAGGAAGGCTCGCTGCTCTTCCCCGCCATCAACGTCAATGACTCGGTCACCAAGTCGAAGTTCGACAACAAGTACGGCTGCCGTCACTCGTTGATCGACGGCATCAACCGCGCCACCGACGTGCTCATCGGCGGCAAGGTTGCCGTCGTTTGTGGGTACGGCGACGTCGGCAAGGGTTGCGCGGAGTCCCTGCGTGGACAGGGTGCTCGCGTTGTCGTGACCGAGATCGATCCGATCTGTGCTCTCCAGGCGGCCATGGACGGCTACCAGGTCGCGACGCTTGGAGGACGTGCTCGGTGTGGCCGACATCATCATCACGGCAACGGGCAACAAGGACGTGGTCACGGCCGAGCAGATGAGCCGGATGAAGCACCAGGCCATCGTCGGCAACATCGGTCACTTCGACAACGAGATCGACATGGCCGGACTTGAGTCGTGGCCGGGCATCGTCCGCAAGAACGTGAAGCCTCAGGTTGATGTCTTCAGCTTCCCGGCGGGCAATGCGGTGATCATCCTCTCCGAGGGTCGCCTGATGAACCTCGGAAATGCGACCGGTCACCCGTCGTTCGTGATGTCGAACTCCTTCACCAATCAGGTGCTCGCGCAGATCGAACTGTTCACCAAGCCCGAGGAGTACCCCGTCGGGGTCTATGTCCTGCCGAAGCATCTCGATGAAGAGGTCGCCCGCCTGCACCTCGATTCGCTGGGTGTCCGGCTCACGACGCTGACCGATGATCAGGCCTCCTACCTCGGCATCGACGTGGCTGGTCCATACAAGACCGATCAGTACCGCTACTGAGCGCGTTTCTTGGTCCATACCTGTCGGTCGACCCGTGTTGGTCCAGGCTCTCAGCGCGCTCTGCAACACCGTGTCGTGACCGGTTTGTGACACTAAGTGGCAGGATGAAGCAATGACCGTGCCGCCTGAATACCCACCCAACGGCCAGTCGCCCCATCACCAGTCTCCACATGGCCAGTCTCAGGGACTTGGGTCGGCTTCCGTGTCCCCACGTGGGCGGGTGCTGGTCGTTGACGACGATGCATCTCTTGCGGAGATGCTGAGCATCGTGCTGCGCCAAGAGGGGTTCGACAGTCGAGTGTGCGCACGGGGCGATCTGGCGCTGGCGGAGTTCCGGGACTATCGGCCCGACGTACTCCTTCTCGATCTGATGCTGCCTGGCAAGGACGGCATCGATGTCTGCCGCGAGATCCGTGCCGAGTCCGGTATCCCGATCGTGATGCTGACGGCCAAGGGCGACACGATCGACATCGTTCTGGGCTTGGAGTCGGGCGCCGACGACTACGTCGTCAAGCCGTTCAAACCCAAGGAGTTGGTGGCGAGGATCCGCGCCCGCGTGCGCCGACTCGACGGTCCGACACCCGAGTCGATCACCATCGGCGATCTCGACATCGATGTGGCCGGCCACTCCGTCACCCGCGAGAATGTTCGGATCAATCTGACACCCCTGGAGTTCGACCTGCTGGTGTGCCTGGCCCGCAAGCCGTGGCAGGTCTTCACGAGGGAGGTCCTGTTGGAGCAGGTCTGGGGATACCGCCATGCGGCAGACACCCGCCTGGTCAACGTGCACGTCCAACGACTTCGGTCCAAGGTCGAGCATGACCCGGAGAGTCCAGAGATCGTGCTGACCGTGCGCGGCGTCGGATACAAAGCGGGCAGTTCCTAAACCGGGATCTCGGTCCGGAGACGAAGCCACCGAAATGCCCGACGAATCAGGAGACGACTCCGCACAGTCCAAGGGAACGCTCAAGCGCCGCCTTCGGTCGAGTGCCGATCCAATGGCGACGCTCATTGGCGTTGCGCGTCGTCGTGAGCACGGTCCTACTCGCGGCGGTTGTCATCAGCATCGTGGGCTGGTTGCTCATCCAGCAGACGCGAGAGGGCCTCCTGGACCATCGGATCGATGCCGTGCTCGCGGAGGCGGGCAATGAGACCACGGATGCCGAGAACCGCCTGGCCCGAGCTCAAGGCAACGATCTCGACGCGTCACGGCAGCGCACGGACCTGATCTCACCCATGATCACCCGGGGCAACGCCAGCGGCTTCAGTGTCTTGTTGTCTGGCCCGATCGGTTCGAGCGAGGGCAAGGCGAGTGGCGTCAACATCTATACGCCCGGACTCGACCTGGCGAGTGTTCCAGACACGATGCGCGAGCGGTTCAGCGAGTCAGCTGCCACGACGTGGACCTACACCAACATCAAGACCACGTCCCCGTCAGGGGAGATCACCGAGGGTGCCGGGATCGTGGTCGGCTCCCAGGTCAAACTGCCGGCCGATGGCGCGACGTACACGCTCTACTACTTCTTCCCACTCGACGAAGAACGCGAGACTCTGGCGTTGGTGACGCGCGCGCTGGCCACGGCTGCCGCGTTGCTGCTGGTGCTCGTGGCCGGGATGACCTGGTTGGTGACCCGGCAGGTGGTGACGCCGATTCGTCTGGCCCGCCGCGGTGCCGAACGACTGGCCGCTGGAATGCTGCAGGAGCGGCTCAAGGTCCGCGGCGAGGACGACCTTGCGCGACTGGCCACGTCGTTCAACCAGATGGCCTCCAACCTGCAAAGCCAGATCCGACAATTGGAGGAGTTGAGCCGGGTCCAACGACGTTTCGTCTCCGACGTCTCCCACGAGTTGCGTACGCCGCTCACCACCGTGCGGATGGCCAGCGACGTTCTGCACGACGCCCGTGAGGACTTCGATCCGGCAACGGCGCGCGCCGCGGAACTCCTGCAGATGGAACTCGATCGCTTCGAGACACTGCTTGCCGACCTGCTGGAGATCAGTCGCTTCGATGCTGGTGCCGCAGTTCTCGATCTCGACGATGTGGATCTGGTGGACATCGTGCTCCGGGTCGTCGACATGACCCGCCCGCTCGCGGAGCAGCGGGGGACACGGATCCTCGTCAAGGCGGTGGGTCAGTGCATCGCCGAAGCCGATCCACGCCGGGTCGAACGGATCGTGCGGAACCTGATCGCCAACGCGATCGACCATGCGGAGTCCGGGGACATCGTCGTGACGGTGGCGTCGAATCGAGAGGCCGCGGCGATCTCGGTGCGCGACTACGGCGTGGGTCTCGAGCCTGGCGATCCTCCGCCCTGGTCTTCAACCGATTCTGGCGGGCCGATCCGGCGCGAGCGCGCACGAGCGGCGGCACCGGACTGGGTTTGTCGATCGCGCGCGAGGACACCCACCTGCACGGTGGTTGGTTGCAGGCATGGGGGCGCCCGGGTGGCGGAGCGCTCTTCCTGCTGACCTTGCCGCGACGCCGTGGCGGCGCACTCACCAGCAGCCCGCTGCCGCTGATCCCGGCTGATGCCCAAGAGCGAACGGTCGCACCTGAGCGGGTGGGGAAGTGACGAACCGGACCTCACGCCCGCGGCAACGTCAGGCGGCAAAGCCTGCGCCGGCGCGTCTCGCCGCATCGTTGCTGATGTTGACGGTCATCGCGCTGACGGCCGGGTGCCTGCGGATGCCGGAGTCGGGACCACTGGTCGCGACCAGTCAGGGCGGGCCGGGAGCGAGCGATGTCGGCCCCTTCATCGATCCGGCACCTCCTCAGACCGGTGAATCCCCACCCGACATCGTCAAGCACTTCCTCGACGCCATGATGGCGTCGTCACTGCAGACCAGCGTGGCCCGTCAGTTCCTCTCGCAGGATGCCCAGGCCAGTTGGGATCCCGAGCAATCGACGATGACCTACGCCGACGCCGGCCAACCCGAGGGCTCCGGGACCGTCGACGTAGCGGTGAGCGGGGTCAATCGGCTTGACGCTGGCGGCGCCTGGCTCGGTCCGACGGACATCGAGTCCTTCACCTTCCCGATGGTGGTGGAGGACGGCGAATGGCGGATCGCGGAGGCACCCGATGCGCTGATCGTGCCGCAAGCCTGGTTCGAACTGCGGTTCCGCCAGGTTTCGCTGTACTTCTTCGACCCCACCGCGCAGATCCTGGTTCCTGAGCCGGTCTACGTGCCCAGGGGAGAGCAGTTGGCGTCCTCGCTGGTCCGTGGGCTCCTGGCCGGCCCCCAGACCGGAATCGCGCAGGTCTCGCGAACCTTCCTGCCCTCGGGTGCCCAACTCGAATTGTCCGTGCCCATCTCCGAGGACGGTGTCGCAGACGTCACCTTGCAGGGAGACCCCCGGGTGTTGGCTCCCGAGGCTGCGCCCTTGGCGCTGGCACAGCTGGCGTGGACCTTGCGCCAGGACCCGGACGTGCGCTCATTCACACTCACCATCGACGAGGAACCCGTCAGTCTCCCGGAGGGTACGACACAGTTCAGCGTCGACTTCGGGGCGGAGTACGACCCAACGGTCGCGAACGCGAGTCCGGCCCTGTTCGGACTCCTTGATGGTGTCGTAGCACCTGCGACCACGACGACCGAGGGTGAATTGGGCGGACCGCTGAGCACCGACGGAGTACGGCCTCACCGATCTATCGGTGGACCTCCTCGCACACCAGGTTGCGGGGGTCTCCGCGACCAGGCGCGAAGTTCTGGTTGCCGATCTGACCGAGCCGACGAGCTCGACCCGTCAAGTCATCAGTCAGGCCGAGAACCTGCTCAAGCCCGCCTGGGACTTCCAGGATCGGTTGTGGCTGGTGGATCGGCGGCGCACGGGCGCGGCGGTCTCGATGGTGGTGGAGGACATCCGTACCTCGATCTCCGTTCCCGGCGTGAGCGGCGCGAACGTCAAGTCGTTCCTTGTGTCCAGGGACGGCTCACGCTTCGTTGCCGTTGTGCGTGAAGGGGCATCCGATGCGGTACGTCGTGTCCAGAATCGTGCGCGATGACGAAGGCAACGTCGTACGGCTGACCAAGGCCCACGCGATCGCGCGCGGGACCCCGGACAACCTGTTGCGGATCTAGCGCCCTCGGGTGGCGTTCCCCGACCGTGTTGACGCTGGTGGTGAGAGTCACCGATGATCGCGACGAGATCCGGTTCCTTGCCATTGACGGCGGTCCCAACAACTTCGACGTCTTGGGCTCCAACCGGCGGATGCTGCCCGAGCGAGTGCTGCGCCTGACCTCGTCACCGGTTGCCAACTCCGAAGTCTTCGTCACCACGGCATCCGGCGTTCAAGACCCGTTCGATCTCGATCGCACCTCGGCGATCAATCCGGAGATCAAGGCCTTGACGTACGTCGGGTGACCAGCTTCGGGCCACGTACCGGCACTGTCCACAGGTCTTGAGTCGCCCGTTGTACGGCGCGGGCCGAGGCAGTCGGATGGTCGGCGTGAGAGATGCCTTCCTCGACCTGATCCTGGGCAGCCGCTGCGTCGGGTGCGGCCGGCCGGGCCGAGCATTGTGTCGGTTCTGCTCCGACGACTTGCCGAGCCGGGCGCGTATCGCCTGGCCGACGCCCACCCCGGCGGGACTCGCGCCGCCGTGGGCGACGGCGGAGTTCAGCGGAACCACGCGAGACCTGATCTTGGCCCTGAAGGAGCGTCGATGCTTCGCGGCGACCGCCCCCTTGGGTTGGCAGCTGTCACGCTCCGTTCTTGCTGCGGCAGTCGGCCACGGGACGGATCGGCGGATCGTGCTGGTGCCGGTTCCATCGCGGGCTTCGACGGTTCGACAGCGCGGCCACGACGCGACGTACGCATTGACCCGTCGAGCGGCGGCCGAGGCGAGCGTCGAACTGGGTGCCCTGAGCGTCGCGCCACTCCTTGCCCTACGTTCAGGGGTTGTTGACCAGGCGGAACTGACCGCGTCCGACCGGGCCACGAACGTGGCTGGTTCCATGTTCGTGCCCAGCGAACGTCTGAGTCGGTCCCTGGCGAGAAGCGAACGATCCGTTCGCGGCGATCGTGTGCGACGACGTCCTGACGACTGGCTCCACGGCGCGCGAAGCCCAACGCGCACTGGAGGCCGTCGGGCTGGCGGTGGTCGGTATCGCGACCGTTGCGGCCACCCGTCGGGTGGTCTCTCCGGGGCAATTACCCACATTCCTTTCGCAAGCGCCATTCAGCGACTAGCGTCGTTGTATGGAGTCCGTCTGGGTCCGTGGTTGCGTCGTTCAGGCATCCACCTCGTGTGGAAGTCTGGCTCGGCAAGCCGATGCCAGTCGCAGGCGAAACGGTCCACGTAACTCGATGCCGGTGGGTGCGAACCCGCTCGGCTAGAGGAGCACGGTGCGGCTTAGTAGTAAGTCCTGCCTCGGTGCCGCCGTCAGATACGGCGACCGCTGGGAGAAGGGCAGTAGTGGCACAAGCTGCGAACCCCTCCGCAGGCGGATGTGGGGTCGAAGACCAGGTCGGCCAGGCGGGCTCCAACCAGCAATCCCATCCCCTTATGTACCGGAGGTTGCCATGGACGTTGTGATCACGAGTCGACACTGCGAACTGTCTGACAGTTTTCGCAGTCACGCTGCGGAGAAGTTGGCCAAGCTCGAGAAACACGACCACCGCATCATTCGCGTGGCCGTCGAGGTCGAGGCCGAACGAAACCCCCGGCAGGCCGATCGTGCCGTTCGGGTTGAGTTGACCGCACACTCGAGGGGTCCGGTGATCCGCGCCGAGGCCAAGGCGAGCGACAAGATGGGTGCACTGGACCTGGCGCTCGACAAGATGGCGGCCCAGATGCGCCGAGCGGCCGATCGACGACGTGTTCACCACGGACGGCACAACCCGGTCTCGGTGGAGCAGGCCTTGCGCGCAAAGGAACTGGCCGGTGCGCCGCAGGGATCCTCGGACGAAGTGGTCGTGGATCACTCGGTCGGCCCGATCGAGGTCACCGGAGACGGGCCGCTGGTGGTCCGAGAGAAGTCCCACCCCGCGTCGCCGATGACGTTGGACCAGGCTCTCTATGAGATGGAGCTGGTCGGCCACGACTTCTATCTGTATGTCGACAAGGAGTCCGAGAGGCCATCGGTGGTGTATCGCCGACGGGGCTACGACTACGGCGTCATTTCTCTCGATATCGGAGAGTGAGCCTCTGCCTGTCTGTCATCATGGGGGAATGACGGAACAGATCGGGACCCCAAAGATCCGCGAGAGCGACCCAGATACGATGCGGCCGAACCGATTCGCGTGCTGGTCGTTGACGACCAGGAATTGTTTCGCCGGGGACTGATCATGCTCCTGGGTTTGGAGCCCGGCGTTGACGTCGTTGGGGAGGCCGGCGACGGCATCGAAGGCACCCGACTGGCGACGACCACGGTTCCCGATGTCGTGCTGCTCGACGTGCGGATGCCCAAGCGCTCCGGCATCGAAGCCTGCCTGGCCATCAAGGAGGCCGTGCCGTCCGCCAAGATCATCATGTTGACCTCCTCCGAGGAGGAGGCCGATCTCTACGAAGCCGTCAAGAGCGGCGCCTCGGGCTATCTCGTCAAGGATTCGTCCATCGATGAGGTCGCCCAGGCGGTCCGGGTCGTGGCCGACGGTCAATCGCTGATCAGTCCGTCAATGGCCGTGAAGCTGATCGACGAGTTCAAGCAGATGTCTCGGCCGGCCAGTGAGTCCGTGCCAGGTCTGCGTCTGACCGAACGTGAGCTCGAGGTGCTCCGACTGGTGGCCAAGGGCCTGAACAACCGCGAGGTGGCCAAGCAGTTGTTCATCTCCGAGAACACCGTCAAGAACCACGTGCGCAACATCTTGGAGAAGTTGCAACTCCACTCGCGGATGGAAGCAGTGATGTACGCCGTACGCGAGAAGCTCCTCGACATTCCGTGAGCCTGCGGGCGTGCCCTGTCGGCGCCGGGTGGTTTGATCAGACGCATGGAGTCACTCTCACGCGCGCAGGCGCGCCGGGTCGCGCTTGGCCTCACAGGGTTTCTGCGATCCCCCTCACGCGAAGCCGAACAAGCAGACCTTCGACCGGACTCTGCGTCGCCTCGGCGTGCTCCAGGTCGACTCGGTCAACGTGCTGAAGCGGGCGCACTACCTGCCGTTGTACTCCCGGATGGGTCCCTACGACACGGACCTGCTGCACAAAGCCGCCGAACGCAACGCCACGGCGGCTGGTGGAGTACTGGGCTCACGTCCAGGCGTTCATGCCGGTGGAGTTATGGCCGGCCATGCAGCACCGGATGGACGGGCTACCGCGCCCAGCGGCACAAGTGGGGCATGTTCGAGGCCCGGCCCGATCTGGACGACGAAGTCTTGGCCGACGTCGAGCACGCTGGGCGCCGTGACGGCGCGGGACCTTGATGCTCAGAACCCCGCCGGCCAGCCGAGGTCCAAGGACAATTGGGGCTGGAACTGGTCGGACTCGCGCAAGCCCTGGACTACCTGACGCTGGTGGGCGATCTCGCCATCGCCGGCCGCAACCGTCAGTTCGAGGTGATCTACGACCTCCCTGAACGGGTGTTGCCGGCCGACGTGATGAACCGTCCGGCGCTGTCGAGGGCGGACGCCGTCGCGGGAGTTGATCAGCCGGGCGGCTCGCTCGCATGGGGTGGGCACCGCGGTCTGCCTCCGGGACTACTACCGGATGCGGCTCGACGACACTCGTCGGGCGATCGACGAGTTGGTCGAGACCGGAGAGCTCTTGCCGGTGAGCGTCGAGGGCTGGGCCAAGCCGGCCTACCTCCATCGCGACGCGAAGTTGCCTCGTGTGGGTGCGAGCCCGGACCCTGCTCAACCCGTTCGACCCGGTCATTTGGGAACGCGCGCGGGCGGAGGCCCTGTTCGGCTTTCACTACCGGATCGAGATCTACGTGCCGGCGGAGAAGCGCCGCTACGGCTACTACGTCCTGCCCTTCCTGCTCGGTGATCGTCTCGTGGCCCGGGTCGACCTCAAGGCCGATCGAGCGCGAGGTGTGCTGCTCGTGCAGGCGGCGTACGCCGAGGAGTTGGTCCCCGCTCGGCCGATCGGCGAAACGGCCGAGGAACTTGCCCTTGAGCTCGACGCGGTTGGCTGGTTGGTTGCATCTGACTGACATCGAGGTGGTTCGGCGCGGGGATCTCGCGGATCCCCTGGCTGCCGCCCTGGTCGGTGTTTCTGCCGTAGCATTGGTTTGCTCGGTAGCATTGATCTTTGCTGCACACCGCACACTGCTGTTCTTCCGCAACTGCAATTTTCAGGCTCAGTTTTTCGGCACAGTTTATCGGCAACTTTCAGGAGACTCCCGCGTGGCCATCCTCGACAAACTCCTTCGCATGGGCGAGGGAAAGATTCTGCGACAGCTCGAAGGGATTGCTCACGCAGTCAATGCGATCGAGGACGACTTCGTCGCGCATGACCGACGAGCAACTTCAGGCGATGACCCCGGAGTTGAAGTCGCGCTACGCCGCCGGTGAGTCGCTCGATGACCTGATGCCCGAGGCCTTCGCCACCGTGCGTGAAGCCGCCAAGCGGGTGCTCGGTCAGCGCCACTACGACGTGCAGATCATGGGCGGTGCCGCGCTCCACCTCGGCAACATCGCCGAGATGAAGACCGGTGAGGGCAAGACCCTGGTCGCCACCCTCGCTGCCTACCTCAATGCCCTGTCAGGCGACGGCGTCCACGTGGTCACGGTCAATGACTACCTGGCCAAGTACCACGCCGACTGGATGGGCCGGATCTACCACTTCCTCGGCCTGACCACGGGCGTCATCCTGCCGTCGATGAAGCCTGGCGAACGACGCGCGGCCTACGCCTGCGACGTCACCTACGGCACCAACAACGAACTCGGCTTCGACTACCTGCGCGACAACATGGCGTCGTCGATCCATGAGTGCGTGCAGCGTGGCCACAACTTCGCCGTCGTTGACGAGGTCGACTCGATCCTCATCGACGAGGCCCGGACCCCGCTGATCATCAGCGGCCCGACCCAGGACGAGGTCCAGTGGTACGGCGAGTTCGCCGGCGTCGCTGCGAACCTGGTCAAGGACGTCGACTACGAGGTCGACGAGAAGAAGCGCACGATCTCCGTGCTCGAGCCGGGGATCACCAAGGTCGAGGACCACCTCGGCATCGACAACCTCTACGACTCGGTCAACACCCCGCTGATCTCGTTCATGAACAACTCCATCAAGGCCAAGGAGTTGTTCCGCAACGACAAGGAGTACGTCGTCATGGACGGCGAGGTGATGATCGTCGATGAGCACACGGGGCGCATGCTTTCCGGGCGCCGCTACAACGACGGTCTGCACCAGGCGATCGAGGCCAAGGAGGGTGTGACGGTCCGCGAGGAGTACCAAACCCTCGCCACGATCACCCTGCAGAACTACTTCCGGCTCTACACCAAACTGTCCGGCATGACCGGCACGGCGATGACCGAAGCGTCGGAGTTCGACAAGATCTACAAACTGGGCGTCGTGCCCATCCCGACGAACAAGCCGATGATGCGCATCGATTCCCCTGACCTGGTCTATCGCACCGAGGAGGCCAAGTACGCCGCTGTGGTCGAGGACATCGCCGAGCGCCACAGCCTTGGCCAACCGATGCTGGTCGGCACGGTGTCGGTCGAGAAGTCCGAATTGCTGTCCGACTTGCTGCGCAAGCGCGGAGTCCCGCACACCGTCTTGAACGCCAAGCAGCATGCCGATGAGGCAAAGGTGGTGGCGATGGCCGGTCACCAGGGCGCCGTCACGGTCGCCACCAACATGGCCGGACGAGGCACGGACATCATGCTGGGTGGTTCCGTCGACTTCCTGGCAGACCAGGAGTTGCGCAAGCAGGGTCTCGATCCGATCGAGACGGCCGAGGAGTACGAAGCCTCGTGGCCGACGATGGTCGAGAAGATCAAGGGCCAGGTCGCGGCCGAGCACGATGCCGTGCGCGACCTCGGTGGCCTCTATGTCATCGGAACCGAACGCCACGAGTCACGACGGATCGACAACCAGTTGCGAGGTCGTTCCGGCCGCCAGGGCGATCCGGGCGAGTCGCGGTTCTACCTCTCGCTCGAAGACGAACTGATGCGCCTGTTCAAGTCCGACTGGGTCGAGCGGGTGCTGCTGGCGCTGAAGGTTCCCGACGACGTCCCCATCGAGAACAAGTCCGTCACCAAGTCCATCGCGTCGGCGCAGGGCCAGGTCGAGTCGCAGAACTTCGAGTCCCGCAAGAACGTCTTGAAGTACGACGACGTGATGAGCCGACAGCGCGAGGTCATCTACGGCGAGCGCCGCGAGGTCCTCGAAGGTGCCGACCTCGAGCAGCAGATCCGTGGCTTCATCGACGACGTCGTTCTCGGTTACGTGAACGGCGCGACCGAGGAGTTCGCCGAAGAGTGGGACATGGACAAATTGATGCTGGCCATGCGTCAGCTCTTCCCCGTCTCCGTCGACACCGAAACGCTCGAGGAGGAAGTCGGCGGCCGAGCGAACCTCACCCGTGAGCACCTGGCCGACACCCTTCGCCAGGACGCCCAAGCGGCCTACGACAAACGCGAAGCGGACCTCGGAGCCAGAAACGACCCGCGAGGTCGAGCGTCGCATCCTGCTGTCCGTGCTCGACCGCAAGTGGCGCGAGCACCTGTACGAGATGGACTACCTGCGCGAGGGCATCTACCTGCGTGCCTATTCCCAGCGTGACCCGTTGGTGGAATACCAACGCGAAGGCTTCGACATGTTCGCGGCCATGATGGAGGGCATCAAGGAAGAGGCCGTCGGGTTCCTGTTCAACCTGGATGTTCAGGTTGACGAGGAGGTCGAGGACGGCGAACTCGAACTCGAAGATCCGGACCACGTCCATCTTGACCACGTGCACGCCGAGGCCGACCCTGTGCCGGCTGCCGAACCCGTCGCCGCCCCGGTCTCGCATCCGCTGATTCGGGCCAAGGGCCTCGAGCAGCCTTCGCGACCACAGAAGTTGTCGTACTCCGCCCCCAGTGAGGACGGCGAAGTTGCCGTCACCGCCCAGGCAGAGGCCGAGGACGAGTGGGCCGGGATCGGCCGCAACGCTGCGTGCCCCTGTGGTTCCGGGAAGAAGTACAAGAAGTGTCACGGGGCTCCGGGCGGCCCAACGGGTCTCACCACCCGTGCCGGCGGCTAAACCGCCGCCACGGTGATCACGGCTAGGCGAACTCAAGCGCGCTGCACTGCCACCGATCGTCAAGGACCTCGAACCGGGCTGCGATGGCCCGGGACCGCTCGCCGTATCTCACGACGAAGCTCGCTTCGACCACGTGTCCGGCGACGAAGCTGATGTGTGCAGCCGCGCAGGATCGGGCGGGACACCACGCGACGGTGCCGGCCCGACGCTGGCCGGTTGGTTGTTGGCGCGGGCCACCAGCAGGCCCGGCGTACCAAGTCGTCGTAGACGCGAGGCGTCGACCACCGCATGACCTGGGCGGCCGGCCGATCTCCCGTGGCGACCTCGGCGACCGCCTGGCCGTACCGTCTCGCCCAGCGCTCGAGTTCGCGTCGCGTGGCCGACGCAACGGGAACCACATCCGAGCCGGCTATCCCGGGCATGGTGGGCTGGCGCACGAGTGTCAGCGGCGGATCCACCCGCGGTTCAAGTTCCAGAGCGCAGTGCGCCCTGAACGCTCGCCATCGCAATGGCGGGCCGCAGGGTCCGGATCGCCGTCCCAGTCATCGTCGTCTCCTCTCGTAGCGTGTCGAGACGCAGGTGTTGGCCGGGGATGATCAGGTCGGGGTCAGGGCCGATGACGGATCGGTTCAACTCGTAGAGTTCGTGGCATCGATCGTTGATCGCCTCCGGGGCCGCATCTGGGGCAAGGGTGTGCGCCGCGATTGCCCACAACGTGTCGCCCGCTCGGACTCGCACCTGCGCCGGGTCAGTCTCCGATCGAACGACCGGGATGACCCGCAGGGGTGATCTTCCGCGACGGGGGCTTCTCGAATCGCGCGTTCGGGCAGCGGGCAGGCCGGCCAGGGTCTGGCTATGGAGCGTGCCCGCGGAGTTCGAACCGGCTCCGTGATCCCTGCGTAGCGGCTGCGCGTTGGCGGGCAAGGCCATCGAGCCGACCACGGCAACTCCGCAGGCCACCGAGCACGGTCCGACGGAAGAAGTCGGGGCATCCGCGCAGTCGCGGTGCGGTGGACGGCTTTGCCCAACCCACCGGCGACCGAGAGGATCACGAGCGGTGCTGGTCAGCCACAGCCAGACGACAGCAACGCGGCTGCCACGCAACGAGCACAGCCACACCAACAGGGTGTCGAAGGACTGATCGGTCAGCGCCGCCGCTCCGTGTCGCGTCCAACGGCTTGAACGAGGTCCGCGGCGAGCAGGGAAGCGCCGCCAAGTAGAAGGGCGCGTGGCGCTCAGCCACACCAGTGCGCAGCGTGCGGTGCGAACGGTCGACGGCGACATTGGAATCCTCGATCTATGTGTTTGACTATGTTTGACTAAGTTTCAAAACTTTTACCGACGATGTCAATCGTTTCTCCACAGTTGGTGGTGAGCCCACCGGATCGTGACAGGCTCAGTCCATGGCTTGGGAGGAGCAGTTGTTCGCTGTCTTGGACGACCTCGAACAGCAGGCCCAAGGCGCCTTCGCAGCCGAACGAGACCTCGAGGTAGTCGACCTGGGTCGGGCCGAGTACAACCAGGTGACCCTGGCCAGTCGCTTGATGGCCTCCTCAGAGCGCGACGTCTCGCTCGAGGTGCTCGGAGTCGGCGCCTTGCACGGAGTGCTCGAACGGGTAGGCGCGGAGTGGTGTCTGCTGCGAGGGCCCGCCCAGGACTGGGTGATTCGCGCCGCCGCGATTGCCGTGGTCCACGATGCGTCGCTGCGCTCGGTTCCGGAGGTGGCCTGGTCTCCGGTCTGCCGACTGGGCTTCGGCTCCGCCCTACGTCGGATCGCCGAGGCGGGAGAGCGCTGCGTCGTGCATCAACTGGACGGCGTTCAGCACGAGGTTCGGTTGCGCCGGGTCGGCGCGGACTTCGTGGAGACGGTCGCCGGTGAAGGCAAGACCATGTTGCTGGCCTTCAGCGCCATCGCTGCCGTGCAGAGCAGGGACTAGATAGTCGGCCGGGACTCAGGTCGCGTCGGAGTCGAACGGGGGAGGGCCGGAGCCCTCGACGAAGATCGTCTGCGGTCCTTCTTCAGCGCCTTATCTCTTTGGGGCTGTCTTGTTCGCCGGGTTGTCCTCATCCTCGTCTTCCATCGCCTCGATGATGTGCTTGCGGACGATGGTGCGGGGATCCAGGTCCTTGATCTCCAGGTCGGAGAACTCCGGACCGAGTTCGTTGCGCAATTCGTCTCGGGCCGAGTTGGCGAAGTTCCGCATGGAACGCACGAACCGACCGGCCTGGCGGGCCAGGTCCGGCAGTTTGTCAGGCCCGAAGACGATGACGGCCACGAAGGCGATCACCGCCAACTCCTGCAGGCCCATGCCGAACATCGCGCGACCTACCCGTGCCGGACCGAGGTGAGACCCAACTGTCGGCCCTCGAGTCCGCGACCGAGCCCCGCCATCGTGCGCGCGATCTTGTTCAGTTCCGACGGCAGCAGGACTGGTGGACGGCGGTGCCGACGATCGGTGCCCCTGCGTCGCCGCCTTCGCGCAAGGAAACCTCGAGCGGGATCTCGCCGAGCAGGGGTACGTCGTACCCGAAACGCTCGCTCAGCGTGGCGGCCACCCGCAGGCCACCGCCGCTGCCGAAGATCTCGAGGCGGTGCTCGGCCCCGCAATGGGGGCAGGCGAGGTAGCTCATGTTCTCGATCACGCCGATCACCCGCTGATGCAACATCGACGCCATCGTGCCGGCGCGCTCCGCAACCTCGGCCGCGGCTGATTGGGGGGTAGTCACGACGACCACCTCAGCATTGGGCAGATGCTGGCCCAGGGACATCGGGATGTCTCCGGTCCCGGGTGGCAGGTCGAGCAGGAGTACGTCGAGGTCGCCCCAGTACACGTCGGCCAACATCTGCACGAGCGCCCGATCGAGCATCGGCCCACGCCACGCGACGACCTGGTCGCGCCGCGGTTTCAACATCCCGATGGAGATCACGGAGACACCCGAGGGAGTCGGCACCGGCATGATCATGCTCTCGACCTGGGTCGGCCTCGAGTCGGCGACGCCGAGCATCGCCGGAATCGAGTGACCATAGATGTCGGCGTCGACCAGGCCGACTCGACGGCCCATCGCGGCCAGCGCCACGGCCAGATTCACGGTCACAGTCGACTTGCCGACGCCGCCCTTGCCGCTGGCGATCGCGAAGACCTTGGTCAGCGAGCCGGGCTGGGCGAAGGGGATCTCCTTGGCGGCCACGCCACCGCGCAATGTCTGCTGCAGACCGGAGCGCTGCTCGTCACTCATCACCCCGAGCGTCAGATCCACGGAGGTCACTCCGGGAACCTGTGTCACCGCTGCCGTGACGTCTCGGGTGATGGTGTCTCGCATGGGGCAGCCCGAGACCGTGAGCAACACGGTCAGGGAGACCTCCCCGGCAGGCGCTGATGTCCACGAAGTCGACCATTTTGAGCTCGGTGATCGGTCGCTTGATCTCGGGGTCGTTCACGGCTGCGAGCGCAGTCATGATGCGGTCGAGAGTGGGGATGCTCATGGTGATCAGCCTAGTCGTGGTGTCTTAGCGCTCAGGGTCGGAGTCTGGCCCGCCCTCGAGGCGTGCGCGTTCGTCCAGATCGCTCAGCAGTGAACGTAGTTCGGAGCGGACGAAGTCTCGGGTTGCCATCTCACCGACCGCCATCCGCAGCGAGGCAATCTCGCGGGCGAGGTACTCCATATCGGCATGTGCGCGGGCATTCGCCTGGCGGTCCTGCTCGGCGGTCACCCGGTCCCGCATCTCCTGGCGATTCTGCGCCAGCAGGATCAGCGGCGCGGCGTACGACGCCTGGAGGCTCAGGATCAGGGTCAGGAAGATGAACGGGTAGGAGTCCCAGTGGAGGCCGTGTGGCGTCGTCACGTTCCAGATGACCCAGATCAGGACGAAGAGGGTCATGTAGATCAGGAACTGGGCGGTCCCCATGAAGCGCGCGAACTGCTCGGCGAAGATGCCGAAGGTGTCCGAGTCGGCGGCCGGCCGCTTGAGCAACGAACGCCTGGTGTCCTTCGGGGTGTCAAGCCGGCCGAACCGGCTGCGCTCGCTCACGACCAGATCTCCGATACGGCGGACCCGGCGTCGCTGGAGCGATCTCGCCAGCCGTCGGGCAGCAGGTGGTCGAGCAGGTCATCGACGGTGACGACGCCGAGCAGGCGACCCTCCTCGTCAACAACGGGAGCGGCCGTGAGGTTGTAGGTCGCCACGTGGATCGCGACGTCCAGCATCGGATCCTCGGCGCGGATCGATGCCGTCTCCGAGTCGACGAAGCCGGCGACCAGTGCAGACGGCGGCTCGCGCAGCAGTCGCTGGATGTGGACCATGCCGATCAACTTCCCGGTCGGCGTCTCCAGCGGGGGACGGCAGACGTAGACCTGCGCGGCCAGGGACACGGCGATCTCGGGCCGACGGACGTGGGCCAACGCCTCGGCCACGGTTGCATCGGGGGGCAGGATGACCGGCTCGGGGGTCATCATGCCGCCGGCCGTCGACTCGTCGTAGACCATCAATCGTCGGACGTCCTCGGCCTCGTCGGGCTCCATCAACGCCAACAGTCTGGCGGCGGTCTCAGGCGGAAGATCCGCGATCAGGTCGGCCGCGTCGTCCGCCGACATCTCCTCGAGGATGTCCGCCGCCCGTTCCGGGGCGAGATAGGTCAGAATCTCCACCTGATCGGCATCTGGCAGTTCCTCGAGCACGTCGGCGAGACGCTCGTCATCCAGCGCCGCGACGACCGCCGTACGGCGTTCTAGGGGGAGGTCGTGGATGGTGCTGGCCGCGTCGGCGACCCGCATGTCGTTGAGAGCCTCCAGCAGGCGGGTCGCCCCCTGGTTCTTCTCGTGCTGCGCCAGTCCCTCGACGTCGCGCCACTCGACCACGTGGGTCTGACCGTGCCGACGAAAGCCCTTGCTCGGCTCTCGAACCGCCACCCGGGAAATCACCCAGTCGCGGGTCCGGGCCTGCTCCATCCCGATGTCATAGATCACGCCGCGAATGCCGGACTCGGGGATGACGACCTGCCGGTCGAGCATCTCGCCCATGACAAGGGTCTCGGCGCCGCGTTGCTCGAACCGCCGCATGTTCAGCAGTCCGGTGGTGTACACGTGAGCGCTGTCGATGCTGGTGATCCTGGTCATCGCCACGAAGATTCGGCGGCGCCCCAAGACTTCTGCCACGAGACCTACGACGCGGGGTTGCAGACCGCCCGATCTCATCGCGACAACGACGTCGCGCACCTTTCCGACCTGATCGCCCTGCGGGTCCAGGATCGGCAGCCCGACCAATCGGGCCGCGAAGACGCGGGACGGTGCGGTGCTCACGGGCAAACGCTACCGGCTGGGGCGGCCTAATCCTCCATGAGTGCGGTGGCGACCAGCAACGGATGGTCGGAGGTGCGCGTGATGATGCCGCTACGGACGTCGTGGTATTCGGTGATCTTGACGTCGGGGGTGGCGAGGATCCAGTCGACGGGGTTCGGGCCGGCCGGTGGCTGGCAGGGCGATCCGGTGCCGCCACCACTGGCCGCGGCGATGCCGGTCGCCGCGGTGACGCGGCAGAAGTACGACTCGCGTTCGTTCATATCGCCGGTGATGAAGACCGGGAGTTCGGTCTCCTGGCGGAGTCGATTGATCAGGTTGATCTCGATCGCGGTGGCCGCGCCCCGCCAGCGGGCGGCGTTGCCGTGCGTGTCGGCCGGATTGTGGAAGTTGGCCACCCAGAACTCCCGTCCGGTCGTGCGCTCCTGGAGTCGGATGACCGGCATCGGACGAATACGGCCGCCGAAGTACGGCACGCTGATCGTGTAGGAGTCGACGAGGTCGAACATCGAGGTGCGCCACGCGATGGAGTTGTCGACTCCCGGCCGACCGGCGCTCAGCCCGGGATAGACGCCGAACCCGGGCATCCGGGATTGGAACATGGCGAACTGCGACGTCTGAAACTCCTGGAGCCCGACGACGTCAACGCCATAACCGTTGAGAAGGCCGACGGTATAACCCATCCGCGTCGCCGCGCCGGCGTACCCCTTGCGGCCCTTCTTGCCGGAGGTGTGGCTGGCTCCCAAGACGTTGTGTGTGGCGATCTCGAAGGTGAAGGACGGGGGTGGCGTTGGCTTGATGGGAGGGGCCACGGGCGCCAACACCTGGGGAACCGTGGGCCGCTCCAAGTCTCGGGTGACGTCCGCCGGTCGGATGCCCGTCGAGGCCGTAACGATGTTGGCGCTGTCGCCGTCGAAAGCACCCGTCGACACGGGATTGTCTCCGGCCGTGCCGCCCGCGACGGAGTTTGGCTGGGAAACAAGCACGCCAAGAGCCACCACGGCAGCCGTAACCACCGTGGCGAGGTTGAATCGCCGGATCGATGTCCGCGTCCCCAGGCGCACCCACTCAGGATACTCGACTTTGCCCGAACCCGAGGATCGATGATGACCTCTCCCAGGGGGATCTCGCGGTCGTCAAGTTGCCACTCCCAGCCCCGTCGGACCTAGCCAAGACGCCAAAGCCGATCGAACGCAGCCAGGTAGGCCGCGGCGGTCGCAGCGTCATTGATCTCGACCAGAATGTCGTCGCGCGCCAGGGCACGACTGCTCCAGTTCTGAGACCCGGTGAGGACGCGGGTCGTGCTGAGCTCACCGTCGACCGCGCCCTTCAGGATCAGCAGCTTCTGATGGGTCTGGATCCGCTTGTGGGTTCCTGAGGTCATCGGCACGGCCGCGTCGGTCAGGATCGTGCGCACCCCGCTGCCGAAACCGTCACCGGCGGCGTAGATGACCTGGACGGCGCATCCCGCGAGTTTGAGCTCGGCCACCCGCTGGGCCAACGTCACCCCGCGTGCTCCGTTCCAGGCGTGGGTGGAGATCAATACCCGGGTCGGGACCGGGGTGTCCGGAGTCGGGCTGGCCGGGTCCAACTCGCCCATGGTCACGTCACATCGAACGCCCGCCATCGCGTTGAGCAGCGGATCAGAGTTGACGGCGAGGTCGATCGGTGTGATCGAGATCCGGCGCCCTGACACCAGCTTCGATATGTAGGTGCTGGCCAGGGGTAGGTCGTCGGAGAGTTGCCTGAACCACGGCTTGAACGCCTTGAAGTACGCCTCATCATTGGTGACGGTGTAGAGGTCACTCCACTGGTGCTCGGCGTTGAAGTTGGTGAGGTTGTTGGAGCCGACCATGGTGATCCGTCTTGCCTTGCCCGCCCGACTGAACGAGAAGTACTTCGCGTGCATCTGTCCGTTGGCCCCGCGGCAACTGCGATCGCACATCACGACGTACGACGACTTCGAGGTGTCGGTGCCGATGACCTTGCGGACGCTCTTCATGGGCGGGTAGACGTTGTTGCCCGAGAAGACGAGTCGCACCTTGACCCCACGTCGGTACGCCGCAATCAGTGCCTCGGCTGTCTCGGTGTCGGCGAACGAGAAGACCGCTATTCGAATCACCCCGCGTGGGGGCACGCTCTTGATGCTCCGGATGACGTGTTTGAAAAGCCGTCGCTGTTGACGCTCGGTTCCCAGGGGGTTGTTGAACTTCGCACCCGCCGGCGGCGTGTAGTTGCCAACTCGCGGTTTGTGCGGAGCAGCGGCCACGGCTGAGGAGGTTAGTTCCGGGAATGCCAGGGGCGCGACACCGCCGAGGGCGATCAAAGTGGTGAGCAGGATCGTGAGAAGGGGTTTGCGCATGTGATGAGGATAGGCTTCCCCGGTGAGTTCCCTTCCCCGTCGCAACCCCCGTCGGGTGACCGGAGTCCAGATCGATGACCGCGGCATCCGCGCCGAATCAAGACGAGAAGTCGTCCTGGATGTCGCGTTCGACGGTCGACGGATCTGGTCCTTCTGGCTCCACCGTGACGGCGTACGAATCGGCCGAGCGCCGCTGGTCACCTCCCACCTGGTCGAGTGGCCGACCGCCCTGAAGAAGTTCCTCGACGGCAAGACCCGGGTCACCCTGACCGAGCACGGATCGGGCCGGATGGTCTTTGACGGGGAGGTCCAGTTGGGCACCCAGGACGTCCGGATCGCGGTCGTCGACTCCGAGGGGAGTCCGCTGGCGTTGGACAAGTCGATGCGTCGGGTCAAGACGTTCGAGACCCGAACTGCCGACCAGGTGGAGCCGCTACTGAATGCGATCGAGGAAGTGCTCGCCGCGCTGACGACCGCCGGGGTCGAGGGCTTCCTGGCCTACGGCACCCTGCTGGGCGCCGTCCGCAACGGTGGCCTGATCGGTCACGACAGCGATGCGGATCTCGGCTACGTCAGCAAGCACCAGCATCCGGTCGATGTCATGGGCGAGTCCTTCGATCTTCAGCGGGCGCTCTGCGACATGGGGTACGCCACGACGAGGTACTCCGGTGCCGCGTTCAAGGTCGACGTCGCGGAGAGCGATGGATCGGTTCGCGGGCTGGACGTCTTCGGCGGGTTCCTGATGGACGGGAATCTGCATCTGATGGGTGAGATCCGAACCCCCTTCGAGCGCGAATGGATCTTCCCTCTCGGGACCTCGCACCTGGAGGGTCGCGAGTTCCCGGTGCCAGCCGACACCGACCGGTTCCTGGTGGCGACCTACGGCCCGCACTGGCGTACGCCGGATCCCGCATTCAAGTTCGCGACGCCCAACACGACGCATCGCCGGCTGAACGGGTGGTTTCGGGGAATCCGCGTCCACCGGGGAGCGTGGGACGCCCGCTATTCATCGCACCCGACTCCACCCGATCTGGAGCCGTCCGATCTGGTGCAGTGGGTGGCGGAGCGCGAGCAGACCGACGGTGCGCTCATGGCTGGGGAGTTCATCGACATCGGCTGTGGATGGGGGGTGGATGCCCGCTGGATGGCGACGCGCGGGGTGACGTCCTTCGGCCTCGATCACGCGCCCAAGGCGTACGAACATCTGGCCGAGGAAACGGCGGGTGAGGGCATCCCGGTGCGCTACCTTCCCGTCAACCTGTTGGAGCTACGCTCGGCGCTCGGCACTGCCGCCTTGCTGGCGAACCGCCCGGGCGAGCGGGTGGTGATGGGTCGGCACCTGGTGGACGCTCTCGACGCGAAGGGTCGCCAGAACCTCTTCCGCAGCGCGGGCATGATGCTGCGTGGCGGAGGGCGTCTGTATCTGGAGTTCCTCGTCGAACGCGGCGACGATCGCGCGGGCGGACCGCATCTGCATCCGATTCTCCCGCGTCGGGTCCGCGAGGAATTGGTGGCGGCAGGCGCCACCGTCGTACACCGCGAACGGCTGTTAGCCTCGCCTGGCGGGTCATCACAGCCCAGAAAATCTCAACTCTGTCGAATGGTGGCTCAATGGGATCGATAACCAATCAAATCACCGAGAAGGGCAAGGCGCTTCGCGGCACCCGGCTCGGACGCTCGCTTGAGCTTCACCAGCGGGTGGCCGACCTCGAGGCCGAGGTGCAAGAGTGCCGTGCCTTGAACCTGCGCCTGGCCGAACTCACCGATCTGGTCACCGAGTTGCTCGTCCCGATCGCCCAACGTGACCAGGCGAAACTCGACGAGTTGCTCGCGAAGTATCACGACAGGCTCTGACGCGTTGGCGGAGAAGGTCTACTTCCATATCGGACTGCCGAAGACCGGTACGACGTACCTCCAGTCCGTGCTGTGGGCGAACAAGCCCCACCTGATGGAGCAGGGTGTGCTCCTGCCCGGCGGGTCATCTCGCCAACACATGCAGGCCAGCGTCGTGGTGAGGGAGCATCCCGGTCTCCCGAACCGGGCCCCGGACGTGCGCGAGGCCTGGGATCGGCTGGTGGAGGAGGTCAACCAGTGGCCCGGAACGGCTCTGATCAGTCACGAGTTCTTCGGCTCCGCCAGCGCGGAGCAGGCGCAACGGGCACTCAGCAGGCTCGGCAGTGCCGAGGTGCACCTGATCGTGACCGCGCGGGACGTGTTGACGGTGCTGACCAGCTATTGGCAGGAGTTCATCAAGCACGGGTTCCTGACTGGTCTCGACGACTTTCCTCCCGCCCATGAGACCTACGACGAATGGTCCTGGGCAACGATCGATCTGCGTTCGGTCGTTGAGCGATGGGGTTCCGGTCTGGATCCGAACCGGGTCCATGTCCTGGTGCTGCCCGCGCCGGACGCGCCGCGCGAAACTCTGCTCCACCAGTTCTGTTCCCTGGTGGGGATCGATCCGACGGATCTCATCACCGACCAGGCTCGGGAATACCGATCCCTCGGTGTGGTCGAGGCCGAACTCCTGCGCAGGATCAGCCCGCACCTCACTTCGTTCACGCCGGCTCGGGATCGTGGTGTCTGGATCCGCAGTTACCTCGCGCAAGGAAAGTTGGTGCCTCGTGAGGGGGAGAGGTTCCGACCCTCCGAGAACCGCATCGGCGAACTTCGCGCCCGGGCGCTCGACAGCGTGGAATTCCTGAGGGCCAGTGGGGTCGACGTGATCGGTGACCTTGATCGCCTGCTGGTGCCCGAGGAACTGCCGGAGCGACGTCATCCATCGTCGGTGACCGACCTAGAGTTGCTCCAGGCCTCGATCGAGACGATTGCCGAGATGCTGGTCGACGTCCGAGCACTCCGCGAACACAACACCGCGTTGCGCAAGGCCGCCCAATCGATGGCCGAACACTCGCTCGCCGACGCGCCACCTCCTGCCCCGGCACCCGTGCCGCTGCACCGTCGGGTGATCCCCGGCCTCCGCCGCCTCGTGCGCGCGAAGCCGACCACCTAGTTCGTGGCCTAGGGTTTCGCCTATGTCCCCCGCTCGTCCGGTCTACATCCACATCGGACTGCAGAAGACCGGTACGTCGTACCTCCAGAGCATCTTTTGGCAGTCCCAGCAGGAATTGACGCGCCAGGGATTGGACATGGTGCCTGGCTCCAAGCGCGACACCTTCCATCTCATGTTGAGCGTCCGCGGACGCTTCAACCCCGAGTTCGATCCACCCGAAGTCGGCCGGGCTCTGGAGCAGTTGCCCGGTCATTTGGCGGCCGCACGAGGCAGTCGAGCGCTGATCTCGGAAGAGTCGCTGGCTCCATGCAACGACGATCAGATCGAGGCACTCGTGGCTGCCTGCGCCGGCAGGGAAGTGCACCTCATCCTCACGATCAGGGACTTGGGTCGTCAGATCCCATCGGCCTGGCAACAACTCCTCCAATCGGGTGGCTCGATGCCGTTCGACGCGTATCTACGGAGGCTGAAGAAGACCGAGGACCGACCGAGCTCGAAGCACTGGGCGAACAAGAACGTCAACCAGATTCTCGATCGCTGGTCGGCGCACATCCCGGAGAACCGCATTCACGTGGTCACCGTGCCACCGCCCGGCAGTGAGCCGGAACTTCTGCTGCGCAGGTTCTGCGAGGTCCTCGGCATAGATTCCGCTCTCCTGGATCGCAAGGTGGGGCGGCTCAACGAGTCGGTCGGTCGCACCCAGGCCGAGCTGCTCAGCCGGGTTAACGGACACCTGACGAAGGAGGATCGGCGACGGGATGTGTACGGCGATGTCGGCAAGCGCTACTTCGCCGTGAAGGTGCTGGGTGCTCAGCACGGAGACCGAATCCTGGTCCCCGCGCGTCATCGCACCTGGGTGCGAGAAGTGTCTGCGAAGTACGTCGACCGGATCGCGGCAGGCGAGTTCCACGTGGTGGGGGATCTGGCCGACCTCAGCCCGATCGACGAGGTCTTTGCCCGTGGCTCAGCGCCACCCAGCGACGCCGAGGTGGTTGATGTCGCCGCACGGGCGTTGGCTCAGATCCTTGGCGAACGGATGGAGCGCCAGCGCCAGCGACGCGATAGGGCTGCGCCATTCGCACCCGCGTTGGCACCGGTTCGACAGGCACGGCGTTGGTTGAGACGGTCTCGCTAGCAACACTTTCGATAGCCCTACATGGTAAAGATTGCGGCATTTCGACGGGTTGTGTGGTCTGCTATGCCCAGTAGATTGGCTCGAAGAATGTCTCGGCAGCGTGTTTCGAACGGGGTTTTGGATGATGCGAAGGCTATGGCTGCTGGTCCCGATGATCGCGCTATTGCTGGGTGGCTTGGCCGTCGTGCCGACCGCAGGATCCGCGACACCCGCGCCGCCCACGGCTCTTGCCGACAGTCGAGCCGATAGCTGGGTCCCACCCTCGGGTGTTGCTTTCAATCTCCCGCGAAGCGGTGCCAAGGCTCGCACCAAGTTGATCCGCCGCGTGATCGCCGGCATCAACCACGCGCCCAAGGGCTCGACGATCCGCTTCGCGATGTACTCCTTCGACCGCAAGGACGTGACCCAGGCAATCCTGAAGGCACGCAAGCGCGGAGTTCACGTGCAGATGATCGTGAACGACAACTGGACCTCTCCCCAGACGAGGCAACTGCGCCGGGTGCTCGGCACCAAGCCCAAGAAGAAGAACTTCTACGTCATCTGTCATGGCGCTTGCCGCGGCGGCAAGGGCAACCTGCACATGAAGGTCTACGCCTTCGAACGGACCGGGGCTGCCAACAAGGTGATCATGACCGGGTCCTCGAACCTCACCGACCGGGCCGTCTCGTTGCAATGGAACGACCAGGTCACGCTGCTCAATCAGCCCGGGTTGTACGACGCGTTTCTCAAGATCTTCGGTCAGTTGAAGTTCGACAAGAAGGTCAAGAAGCGTCGATTGACCTACAACGGTGACCCTACTTTTGACGCCCTCTTCTACAAGGAGAAGGCCAACCGCACGTCCACGGTCAACAGTTCCCTGCAGCCTCGGGTGCCCGGGCCGTCGAAGGACCCCGTGCTCAAGCGACTCAAGGCCGTCAACTGCACTGCCAAGGCTGGCTTCGGCATTGGTGGGAAGACGTCCATCCGGATCATCATGTACGGCTGGAACAAGGTGCGCGGCAACTACCTGGCGGATCGGATCGCCTTGATGAAACGTCAGGGTTGCAACATCGCCATCATCACCAGTGTTGCCGGGGGCGCGGTCGTCAAGAAGATCAACAGGGCCCGTATTCCGCTGAAGAGCGCGGACTATGACTATCAGACGAATCTGGTGACCGAGGAAGAGACCGTGAACTTCTACTCCCACCTGAAGGTGCTGATGGTCAACGGGACCTACCAGGGCAAGTCCGTCAAGACGGTCTGGTCCGGTTCAGAGAACTGGTCCGGGACGTCGTTCCTCAACGATGAACTGATCATCCACATGACGGGGACCTCCGTGTACAACAGGTACCTCAAACAATTCCAACTGATCTGGAACAAGTTCAGCCACGCCGTCGGGGTGCATCCGATCAACCTCCCCTGAGCGCGACTACCCGCGTGGGGACCGATCAGCCCTTGATCCACCTCGGTGACCTTTTCGAGGCGCAATCGCTGCTGTGCGCCGAACTCGGCTCGCCGATGTACGCCGATGTGTTGCACCGAGCGGCCAACGACATCGCGGCCGGTGGCGTGTGTGCGGAGATCCTTGCCGACCACTCGGAGGCGCCCGCCTCCGCCGCGGTGCCGTTGCGGTTCATGGGCAGCGTTCATCGGCTGGTTCTGGAGCGTCGCGCGGGCGCCCTGGCGATGTTCTACCCCAGTGTGGGTGGGCGGTGGGACTCGGAGGCCGGTTGGGCCGCGTTTCGAGAGCAACTCGTCGAGCAACCGGATGCGGTTTCGCTCGGTCTGACACGTCCACCGCAGACCAACGAAGTCGGCCGATCGGCCGCCTTGATCGGTGGATTGCTTCACCTCGACGATGCCCTGCGACTGCCCGTTCGGCTCTTCGAGATCGGTGCGTCGGCAGGGTTGAATCTGCTGGCCGATCAGTATTGCTACCGAGACGCGCTCAACACCCGATTCGGATCAACCGATGACACCCTTGTCCTTGCGTCAGCCTGGACCGGGCGATCGCTGAGACCGTGGCCGGATCTTGAGATCGTCGAGCGGGCCGGGTGCGACCTGGCGCCGGTGGATCCGCGCTCGACGGAGGGGCGGCTCACCCTGACGTCGTACGTCTGGGCCGATCAGCGTCAACGCCAGGAGAATCTGCGGGCCGCCTTGGCGATCGCCTCCGGGCTCCCGGTCGATGTGCGCCGCCAGTCGGCGGCCGAGTTCGTCGGCGGACTCTCACTGAGGTCAGGCACGACGACGGTGGTCTGGCACAGCGTGATGTGGCAATACCTGAGCCGGGACGAGCAGCGATCCATCGACGACAGCATGGCTGGGTTGGCGGCACTGGCCACCCCACAGTCGCCCTTGGTCCGACTGTCCTTCGAGCCGACCGGGCGGCTGCCGGAGGAGCGGGGGATCCTGCTTGAGTCCTGGACGGGCGCCGGTGACCGGACCGGCCCGCGAATGATCGGCACGGCGCCGGCACACGGGCTGCCCTGCACCTGGGCGTGAGTCAACTGCGTCGACGCTCACCGTGCGCGTGTGCAAGGCTGGAGTCCGGCATACGGAGCAACGACCGACCGACAAATTGAGGGTGCAACCATGGCGAAGGCGCCGAAGAAGAAGCCAGACAAGCCACAATCAAAACGACGATCTCAAGGCGAAGATGCGGTTGGCACTGGACCGCAAGAAGACGGGCACACAGCACACCGCGGATCAGGTCGAGGCGCGCGAGAAGGTGCACGGCTCGGAGGTCGTCGGAGGCGCACCCAAGTTGCATCGCCGGAAGGCCGGCGGTGGTGGCTCCTGAGTCTCAGGCGTGGCTAGTGCGCCACGGTGAGACGGAGTGGAGTCGCGACCATCGTCACACCTCCACAACCGACCTGGCGTTGACTCCAGTCGGGGAGGATGTGGCGCGGTCCCTTGCCCCACGGCTTGGCAGCGTCCCCTTCGATCTGGTGCTGTGCAGCCCTCGGCAACGGGCTCGGCACAGCGCCGAACTCGCGGGCTTCCCCGACGCTCGTGTCGACGAGGACCTCGCGGAGTGGAACTACGGCGCGTATGAGGGTGTGACCACCAGCGAGATCCGCGAACAGGTTCCGGGGTGGACCGTGTGGACCCATCCGTCGCCGGGCGGTGAGACTCCGGCCCAGGTCACCGAGCGCGTGGACCGAGTCATCGAGCGAGTGCGCGCCACTGCGGGGCACAGCCTGCTGTTTGGCCACGGCCATGCACTGCGCGCCCTCACCGCTCGCTGGTTGGGACTCCCGATCGATGACGGCAGGCTATTTCTGCTGGACACCGCGACCGTGTCGGTGCTGGGCTATGAACGAGACCAGTCGGTCATCGTCGAAGTGGAACGGCTGACGCGATGCCGATGCCGCCCGAATGCCCGCGTTGCTCGCTCCCTGTCGCACTCAAGGAGCGTCGGTGGAGTTGTCACGCCCACGGGGAGGTCCCGCCGCTCTGGCGTCCAGGTCAGGCGTCGTACGACGCGCTGGCCAATCACCTGCTGGCGTCACCGGGCTTTCCGACCTACCTCCCGTGGCCGCTTCCCATGGGTTGGACCGTCACGGACTTCGCGGTGGTCGGCGAGACACCGGAGCAGGCCCGAGCGACCCTCACGTGCTGCTCCGGCAGTACCGATCTCGATGGGCCGGTCGACATCGTCATCGTGACCGAAGAGCCTGGCACAGGGCTAGGAGCTCGCTGCGCCGGCCTGGCACGCACCGATCCCGGGCCCGAGTTGGGAGACGTGCCATCGTCGGCTCGGGTTCGGGTCGGAGGTCTTGGGGTGGCCCTCTGGGCGCTGTCCATGACCGGTTCCGCACGCGCGACCACGGGTGAGGATGAACTCTTCGACAGGTGCGTCTTCGTCGGCGAGGCCGAAGGCCGGTGGTTGTGGATGATTCTGTGGCCGGCATCGGCGATGTTGTTGCTTCAGGCCGACTGGTTGTTGCAGGACATTTCCGAGCAGGGACTTGCCCTGGTGGAACTCGAGATCGGCGGCCCGGCGGCCCCCTGGTAGGGCGTGATGAACTGTCGTCGCGCCCCTCCGGTGCGGCATGATGGTGCCGATGCCCAGCCACGCCCGGCCCAAAACTCCCGGCCGTTCCGCGCCGACCCATCGGAGTCGTCGGCCACCTCGGTCATTGCTTGGTGTGCCTCGTTGGGGTCTGGTCATGGGGCTGCTTGTGGTGTGCTTCGGCGTGACGCTCTCAGCTGTCGCGAAGTCGCCGTGGGCATCCGACAACATCACCCGGGCCATCGATCCGGCGGGATGAGCCGGATCGAGCCGGCGGCCGGAGCGCCGTGGCCCGCGTTCGAGCTCCCGGGCCGAATCCCCGCGAAGGTCCGCCGGGTCCAAGAGGCCATCGCACCCGACACCGGGGTGCCGCAAGACTCGGGCTCCGGTCGCAGGGTGGTCTACAGCGAGGGTCTTCAACGCGTCTGGTTGGTAGACGACGGCGAGCAGGTCGAGTCGTCGTACGCCGTCTCCGGCAGTGCCTACGACAACCTCGACCCCGGCACCTTCGAGGTCTACTCCAGGTCCGAGCATGCGGCCAGTTTCGACGGCGCGTCGACGATGGACTACTTCGTCCGCTTCACGAAGGGACCGAGCGGTGCAGCGATCGGGTTCCACGACATTCCGTTGCTGAACTCGGGCGAACTGATCCAGTCCGAGGATGAACTCGGCCAGCCGCTCTCACACGGCTGCATCAGGCAGGCCCGCGAGGACGCTCAAGCCTTGTGGGACTTCGCGCCCATCGGCACCACCGTGGTTGTCACTCAGTAGTTGAGGTGCCGGACTGGGAAGTCCCGGCCGATGACCCGCCTGAACGACGCCGACGATTCCTGGTGCGCGTTCTGCCGCCGGTGCTGGAACCCGCAGCCTTGGCCTCCGGTGTCGTCTCCTGACGGTCGGTTGACGATGCTGCTGCGGGTGCGGTTGCGGTTCCGATTGCCGCCCTGGCGACGATCCCCGTCACGAGCAGCGTCACGCCCCCGTCACGCCCACCGTCACGGCCACCGCGTGATCGATCGGATCGCGAATCCTGTGACTTGGGCGCCGGTGGAGCGGCAGGAACGATCCGACCCTTGGTGCCCGGCGGGATTCCCATGTCGTGGTAGAGGTGCTCGGAGGTGGAGTAGGTCTCTTGCGGATTCTCGAAGGGCAGGTCCAGCGCCTTGTTGATGACCTTCCAGCGAGTGGCATCGGCCCAGTCGACGAACGTCACGGCGATGCCGGTCGCACCAGCGCGGCCCGTGCGTCCGATCCGGTGGACGTAGGTCTTGTCGTCCTCGGGACAGCTGTAGTTGATGACGTGGGAGACGCCTTGGACGTCGATGCCGCGGGCGGCCACGTCGGTCGCCACGAGCACGCGCAGCTTGCCGTCGCGGAACTTCGTGAGCGCCTTCTCGCGGGCCACCTGCGCCATGTCGCCGTGCAGTGGACTGCTGGTGAAGCCACGCTCGGCCAAGTCTTCGGCGATGCGCTGCGACTGACGCTTGGTGCGGGTGAACACGATGATCTTGTCGGCCTCATCGGCCTGCAGGATGCGGGCGATGATCTCCGGCTTGTCCAGATCATGGGCGAGGTAGATGAACTGGGCCGTGGCCGGCACCATCTGGGTGTCATAGGACGACTCGGCCCGGATGTTCATCGGGTGGCGCATGTGGGTGCGGGCCAACGCCACGATCGCGGCGGGCATCGTTGCCGAGAACAGCATCGTCTGGCGCGTCTCGGGGGTGCTGCGCAGCAGTCGCTCGACGTCGGGAAGGAACCCGAGGTCCAACATCTCGTCGGCCTCGTCCAGCACCAGGGCATGGACATGGGAGATGTCGAGAGCCTTGCGGTTGATCAGGTCGATCAAGCGACCGGGCGTACCGACAACCACGTCGACGCCGGACTTGAGGGCGTCCAACTGGCCGTCGTACCCGACCCCGCCGTAGACCGTCAGCACGCGCAGGCCGCGGTCCTTGCTGGCGAGGTTCAGGTCGCTCGACACCTGGAGCGCGAGTTCGCGGGTCGGCGCAACGATCAGCGCCTGGGGCTTTCCCTTCGGGGATCTCGGAGTAGTCCGGGTCCTTGGGGGAGATGCTGCGCTGGATCACCGGGATGCCGAAGGCGAGGGTCTTGCCCGTGCCCGTGCGGGCCTGGCCGATCAGGTCGGTGCCCATCAGGGCGACCGAGAGGGTCATTTCTTGGATCGCGAACGGCACGGTGATGCCGCCGCGTTCGAGGGCGTCACAGATGTCGGGGTGTACGCCGAGATCACGGAAGGTTGTGGCAGCGGGTGTAGGTGTGGCTGTCATTGGAGGAGTCACTTTCGCCCAAGAGACTCATGCTTCTCGGGTCTTGTTAGGTCAGATCGGAGCGATTCGATGCGGTGGGAGCGATCGCACGTCGATCAAGACCTACCGCGCACATACGGTGAGCATCAGGCCGCGACGAAGAAGAAACTGCGGCCCGGAATCCTCTTCAGTCTATCGGTAGGGTGCGGCCATGCCTGCATTGCCGCCGCCCCAATCACCGACAGAGTCGCCATCCTCAACAACTTCTGGGTCCGACCCGTTCGACGACATGTCGTACCGCGCCGCGGTGGTGGATCTCCTCGGAGTGATTGCGTACGGCGAGTTGTCGGCGTTCGAGCGACTGGCCGAGGACTCGAAGCTAGCGCCAACCCTCGAGGACAAGATGGCTCTGGCCGGCCTGGCGGGCGCAGAGATCGTCCACCTCGCCAAGTTGACCGATCGGCTGCGAGAACTCGGGGCGGATCCGTTCGCCGCCATGACCCCGTTTCGGATCGCGATCGATGACTTCCACCAACACACGGCTCCCAGGAACTGGCTGGAGGGCCTGATCAAGGCCTATGTGGGGGACGGGTCTGGCGGCCGACTTCTATCGCGAGGTGGGTGCGCTCCTCGATGACGACACCCGGGAACTGATCAACGCGTCGCTCACCGATGGCGGTCATGCGGCTTTCGTGGTTGAACGGGTCCGCAGCGCCATCGAGGAGGATCCTCGCGTAGGTGGTCGGCTTGCGTTGTGGGGTCGGCGTCTCATGGGGGAGGCGCTGTCGCAGGCGCAACGGGTGGTGGCGGATCGCGACGGGCTCAGTTCCTTGCTCGCTGGGACCGAGGACAGGCCGGGGATGGACCTGGCCGCGATCGGGAGGATGTTCAACCGGCTGACCGAGAAGCATGTCGAACGCATGGCCCTGCTTGGCCTTGACTCGTAGGAGGAACCTCATAGGAACTTCCACGGTGATCTCCGACGCAGTGAACTCCTGCCCGTCAGTCATCGCGACGGCGGTCTCTTTCCCCGGTCGACGGCCATGTCCAGTGCTGTCCAGGCGAGCGCGGTGGCCGCGTCGAGCAGGGCACGCTCGGCGGCATCTCCGACACAATGGTCGGCGAACTCGCGCTGATGGTTAAGCGCCGGGAGAGATCCAATGCCGATGTACGGGTGAATCGCTGGCACGGTCTGCGAGACGTTGCCCAGGTCGGTCGAAGCACGGTTCATCCGGCCTGCCACTTCGTCGCTCGCAAACGTCCGCCCGAGCGCCAGCACGTTGCGACAGTACGCCGCCAAGGCCGCGTCGTCGGTGCGGAACTCTGCGTAGGGCTTGCTCTCGGGGGTGATCTCCAGATCGCAACCGCTCGCCAGCGCGCCGGCCTCGAAGCAACGCCAGACCCGAGGCTCAAGCTCGGCGAGTTCGGCCAGGGACTCGGCCCGGACATACCAGCGTCCGGTCACCCGTTCGGGGATCGCGTTCGGCGCTTGACCGCCCTCTGTCACAATGCCGTGCACCCGGACAGACGATGGCAACTGTTGCCGCAACAGACCGAGGGCGACCTGTGCAATGGTCATGGCGTCGGCGGCATTCACCCCCTGCTCGGGGTAGGCGGCAGCGTGGGCGGCCTTGCCACGAAACCTCACCTGCGAATGTGACACCGCGAACGGCTCGGCGACGGCCACGTCCACCGGCGCCGGATGCGCCAACATCACCAGATCCAGGCCGATGAAAGCGCCGCGGTCCAGCATCTCGATCTTCCCTCCACCGCCCTCTTCGGCTGGAGTGCCATAGACCTCGACGGTGAGCCCGAAGTCGTCTGCCACCTCGGCTAGGGCAAGGGCCGCTCCGGCGCTCGACGCCGCGATCAGGTTGTGGCCGCAGGCGTGTCCCAGGCCCGGTAGGGCGTCGTACTCCGCGCATAGCCCAACTCGGAACGGACCGGTCCCGACCGTCGCCAGGAAGGCGGTCTCGAGGCCGAGGTAGGGAAGCGTCACGTCGAAGCCGTGGTCGGAGAGCAGTCCGGCAACGCAACGTGCCGACCGGTGCTCCTCCCAAGCCGTCTCGGGGTTGGCATGCAACTCCTCGGACACCCGGATCAACTGGTCGGCACGATCGGAGACCACCTGCGCGACCCGGTCCTTGCCGCGGCTGAGTGCGGGATCAGTCATCGCCGGGCACGCCATAAGTTGGGGCCGCACCGGGAGTGAGAGCCCGGACGACGTAGTCATCTCGCTGCGGGAGCCACAGGTCCAGCACCCGGCCGAGTTCGGAGATCGGATCGTCGTGCCAGTCCACGCGCAGGTCGGTCTCGCGCCAGGAGACCGACCTCACCACCGCAAGTCCGGCTGACCGCACGGGACCGGCTTCACCGCCCGCTTGGAGACCGGCAGTGAGCGCGGCGAGCAGTCGGGTCTCGAGTTCCCCGGCAGCGGCCTCGAAGGCCGCCACCATTGCTGAGGGCACCGCCTCGTCGGCCAGCAAGTTCCCCGCCGCGACGACGCCGATCCCGGATGCGGCCGCGCATACTCCTAGGCCGCCCGAGCCCGTGAAGTGCGCGGTCCGACCTGACGCATCGACCAGCGTCAACTGCCGAAAGTCGATGTCTTCGGTGGCCGAGACGACCTGTGCAAGAGCCTTGGTCGCGTCGCCTCCATCGTCCAAAGCATCGAGTAGCGCCAGTCCGAGTCTGGGATCGGTGATGTTCTGCGAGGTGGCCCCTCCGACTCCAGGGCGAAGCCGCAAGCACCGCGCAGCCACGGCCGGGCTCGAGGAACTGATCGCGGCACCAAACGCCCCGGATTGGTCTCGTGCGAGCACCGAGAAGGTCACCTGTCGCCGCCGGAATCGTCGGCATCGTCGGGAATCACGGCGATGGCATCCACTTCGACCAACCACTCGGGCCGGGCCAGCGCCGACACCACGAGTCCGGTCGAGATCGGGTAGACACCCTTGGTCCAGCGCCCGACGGTGCGGTAGACCTCTTCGCGATACCGCGGATCGATCAGGTAGATCGTGAGCTTGACCAGGTGGCTCATGTCGCTTCCGGCCTCGCGCAACAACATGTCGATGTTGGCCATCGCCTGCTCCGTCTGGGCGGCGGCATCGCCGATGCCCACGGACTCACTGGTGTCGAGGTTCTGGCCGATCTGTCCGCGGACGTAGACCGTGTTGCCAGCCCGCACCGCCTGGCACAGGTCGTTGTCCAGACTCTGCTCGGGATACGTGTCCCTGGTGTTGAACGGCCGGATGCGGATGTGTGTACTCATGGCGCCTTTCAGTCGGTCTTGAACCAAGTGGTCTTCAAGCCGGTGAACTTGTCCACCGCGTGCAGCGACAGGTCTCGGCCATACCCGGACAAGCCGAAGCCGCCGAACGGCGTGGTCACCGACAAGGCATCAACACAGTTGACCGAGACAGTTCCGGCGTGGAGCAGCCCAGCCACCCGATGCGCGCGGCGCAGGTTATCGGTCCACAGGGACGCGGCGAGCGCGTATGGCGTCCCGTTCGCGATGGCGACGGCCTCGTCCTCGCTTCCGAACGTCGTCACGGTGAGTACCGGTCCGAAGACCTCTTCAGTAGCGATCCGGCTTGTCGGAGAGACATTGTCGAAGATCGCAGCCCCGACGTACGCAGGGCTGGTTGCCTCGACGACTGATCCGCTGTGCACCAGATCAGCCTCGGTGCGACCCATCTCGACGAAGTTGCGTACTCGATCTGCGTGGTGGGCGCTCACCATCGGCCCGAACGTGGTGGCGGGATCGAGCGGATCGCCGGGACGCCGATCCTTGATCCGATCGATCACCCGCTCGAGCAGTCCATCCTTGATGGATCGCTCCACCAACAGCCGAGAGTTGGCCGAGCACACCTGCCCCTGGTTGGTAAGGATGCCGAAGACGACGCCGTCAGCGACCGCGTCGAGGTCCGTTGCATCCGCGAAGACGACGTTGGCGCTCTTGCCGCCGCATTCGAGCCACACTTGCTTCATGTTCGACTCTCCCGCATAGCGCTGGAAGGCCATACCGACCTGAGTGGAGCCGGTGAAGGTGACGACGTCGACATCGCGGTGACGACCCAGTGCCTGACCAGTGACCGCGCCGGGTCCGGGGACGACGTTGAGGACACCCGGAGGCAGCCCGGCGTCGACAGCCAGTTCGGCGAACCTGAGTGCTGAGAGCGGGGAGTCCTCGGCCGGCTTCAATACGACCGAGTTGCCGACAGCGAGCGCTGGCGCGAGCTTCCAGATGGCCATTTCGAGCGGATAGTTCCAGGGAACCACCGCGCCTACTACCCCCAAGGGTTCTCGGGTCACCAGGGCGAGATCGCCGGCGCCGGTTGGAGCGATCTCCCCGTAGGACTTGTCCAACGCCTCGGCGTACCAACTCAAGATCGCCGCCGAGCCTGGGACGTCGATGGTTGAGGTGTCAGCGATCAGCTTGCCCGCATCGAGACTGTCCAGCAGCGCTAACTCCTCGGCATTGGCCAGCACCGCGGCGGCCACCCGCAGCAGTGTGTCCTTGCGTTGATCCGGGGAGAGACGCGACCAGCGCCCGTCGGAAAATGCCTCGCGAGCACTGGCGACGGCCGTGTCGACGTCGTGCGCATCCGCCGAGTGGACATCCGCGAGGTGTTGTCCGGTGGCCGGATTCACGGCCGGGACGGGTTCCCCGCGACCCATCACACCCGTGCCTTCGATGAACATCTGGGTTCGGGGCTCGACCTGATGGGCCAAGGCCCGCCACTCCTGCGCCGAACGTGTCATCGCTGCTCCTGTCATCTCGAACTGGGACGCCCGGAATGGGCCACTCCTCGCAGTGTCCATGTGGGCGTCTCGCGAAGACAAGCAGAATTAATCGAAGCTCTGCATCGCCCCACTCGATGCAGACCGCCGCGGTGCAGCTGAGGTTCAGGAACGTTGCCTCTTCGCAAGGGATCGGGCGACCCCCGCGAACTGGCGGGCTCGCTCGGTCAGCCGGGTTCCCGCCATCCAGGCCAGCACCACGGGCAGGGGGTCGATCTCGTCCTCGATGGCGAGTTCGTGCACGCTGCCTCCCGCGTAGGTGTCTGAGCTGCTCGGATGCTGGTTCAACAGCGCAAATCCCAATCCGGCTCCGACCAGGCTCCGCACCGTCTCGAAACCGCTGCTGCGATGCCGGACGATGGGCTCGTGACCAGAGGCACCGGCCAGGCCGAGGAAGTAGGGACCACTGTGGGGCAGATCGAGCAGGATCATGGGTCGCTCGGCCAACTCCGCCAGCGTGACCGACGCCTGGGACGCGAGCGGATCAGCAGAACTGACGATGGCGTACGGCGCGGCTCGGCCGATGACGAGATGGTCGAACTCGTCGTCCAGATCGAGTCCGTAGGTCAAGGCGACCTCGCATGCGCCGGAGCGCAGTGCCGACTGCACAGCCGCTAACTCGGCCTCGACGACGCTCACCTCGACTCGGGGGTGTCTTTTGGAGAACTCCGAAAGCAGGCTCGGCAACATGAATGGGGCCAACGTGGCGAAACAACCGACGGAGAGTTGTCCGACGAGGCCAACGGCCGCGCTGCGAGCAATTTCAGCGAGTTCATCGCTGTGTATCAAGAAGCTGCGCAACTCCCGATGGAACTCCTCACCGGCCGCGGTCAGGGTCAGTCCCTTCGCGTGGTGACGCAGCAGCAGTTGAACGTCGAGCTCCTTCTCCAGGGCCGCGATCGCGGATGAGATAGCCGATTGCGAGACGACGAGCTCCCGCGCCGCACCGGTCATGGATCCGTGTCGGGCCGCTGCGGCGAAGTAACGCAGTTGGACCAAAGTGAAGTTAGGTTCGCCCACGTCGTCATCGTGTACCTATACCCCGGGCGGGGCAACGGCGAGACGACCCTGCACTCACGGTATCGATGTAGTGGATTGGTTTTGCGCGGGCGGATCACCTCTAGCGCCGCAGGGCTCGGCGACTGCACATTGGTGAAGATCAATCTCAAAGCCTGTCGCTGCGGCGGACTGAACCCCGGAGGTTCCATGACCATCACCCAAACCGTTCTTGCGGAGCAAGAGACTGCCAAGCTGCACAAGACCCTGGGCAGGTTCGACATCGTGTTCCTACTGATCGCTGCGGTGATCAGCTTCGAAACTCTCGGGCAGGTAGCCAACTACGGCGGCCAGGCATTCACCTGGACGCTGGTCCTGGCTATCGCGTTCCTGATCCCCTACGGCTTGATCTTCGCCGAGACCGGAGCCGCCTTCGCCGCAGAGGGCGGTGCGTACATCTGGGTCCGCGATGCCTACGGCAGGGTTGCCGGCGCCATCGCCGCATTGCTGACCTGGGTGACCCAACCGATCTGGGTGGGCGGCACCATGGCGTTCCTTGCCGTGGAGAGCTGGAACGCCTGGGTCTCGCCGATCAGGGAAGGTTCGGTTGGTGACTACTTGTTCAAGCTGGTCTTCATCTGGGTGACCGTGACGGCGGCGGTGATGAGCCTGCGCTACGGAAAGTGGATCACCACCGTCGGCGCGATCGTGAAGGTGTTCATCCTCGGTTTCTTCGTCTTCACCACGCTGATCTATGGCCTGCAGAACGGTTTCTCTCCTCTCAGTTTCGGGGACTTCAAGCCGGACCTGTACGGGCTGTTCGGGCTGGTCCCGCTGTTGTTGTTCGCCTATGTCGGATTCGAGTCCGCGAACAGCGCCGGTGGCGAGATGAAGAATGCAGCCCGCGACGTACCGGTCAGCATTGCCCGCTCCGGGCTTACCGCTGCCGCTTGTTACTTGATACCCGTCCTGGCGATTCTGCTGGTGGTACCGCGCGACGAGGTCACCGGGGTCGGAGGCCTGCTTGACGCCGTGAACCGTGTCTACTCGGTATACGGCGCAGCGGCGGACGCTCTGATGACCCTGACCGCCGTTCTCTTCGTGCTCGCCCTGGTCGCGCAGGGCGCGGCCTGGATGATCATCTCCGACCGGATGCAGGCCATGGCGGCCGCAGACGGCTCGTTCTTCGGTGGCTTCTTCGGGCGATTCTCCGATCGGCTCGGCACACCCACTCGCGTCAACATGCTGTCCGGAGTCGTCGGCACCGTCTTCATGCTGGCGGCGATGCAGATCACCGGGTCCTCGGCCGATCTGTTCGTCGTCGTACTGCTGATCTCGATCACCACGTTCCTCTTGAGCTATCTCTTGGTCGTTCCGGCGGCCGTGAAGTTGAGGGGGATGTACGCCGAGGTGCCACGCCCTTATCGGGCTCCGGTCTCCGATGCCGGCTTCAAAGCTCTCGGCGCTGTCTGCTTCGCTTGGATCTTGCTCGGCTCCTGGGTCGCGGTCTTCCCCGGCACTCTGGAACGTCTCTTCGGGCTGGATTACCCCTTTGTCGAGTATTGGGGGGTCACCCGACTGCAGTTCCAGGCGTTCACGCTCGGAACTCTCGGGGTCCTGCTGGTCTTGGGCCTCGTCGGGTATGTCCTCGGCAAGCCGGTGCGTGAGCAGAGGTCCGTGGACGTCAGCAGAGAGCCAATTAAGGTGGCTCCATGATGCATCCTCTGGACCGGTTGACTGATCTCGAGATCGTCGAGAGTCGGCGCATCCTGGAAGCGGCCGGCCTGCTCACCGGGGCGACCCGATTCCCTCTCGTGATGCTGGACGAGCCCGCCAAGTCCGATGTCCTCGCGTGGCGTCCGGGTGTTGAAATCGACCGGAAGGTCCGCACCGTTCTCCTGGAGCGCGACACCGGCGAGGCGCGGGAGATCATCGTCTCGCTGGTCGCCGGCACGGTCGTAAGTCAACGCACGATCGACGTCCGCGTCGAGGGGCAGCCCCCCATCATGGCGGAGGAGTTCGACCTCGTCGAGAAGATCCTCTGGCACGACGATGCCTGGTGTGCCGCGATGGCTGAGCGTGGTCTGAGCAACCCCGAGCGGTTGCGCATCTCGGCGCTCAGCGCTGGCGTGTTCGACATCGGCGGGGAGGAGGGTCGTCGCCTCGTTCGCTGCCTGGCCTTCTTGGAACTCGACGACGACGACAACGTGTGGGCGCACCCGGTGGACGGAGTTGTCGCCTACGTCGACCTGATCACCGAGGAGGTGGTCTCGCTGATCGACGTCGGACACTTCCCGCAGCCGAACACACCTGAGAAGTTCCACCTTGACGACCCGGATCGTCCCACACGCACCACCCAACGCCCGATCGAGATCACGCAGCCGGAAGGCCCCAGTTTCACCGTGGACGGCAATGTGGTGACATGGGAGAAGTGGGAGTTCAGAGTCGGTTTCGACCAGGTCGAGGGCTTGACCCTGCACCAGATCGGCTTCGAGGACGGGGGGCGAGTGCGGCCGATCGTCTATCGCGCTTCTATCGCCGAAATGGTCGTGCCCTACGGTGACCCATCACCCGTACGCTTCTGGCAGAACTACTTCGACGCCGGCGAATACTCGTTGGGCAAGGAGGCCAACTCGCTGGCACTGGGTTGTGATTGCCTGGGCGAGATCCACTACTTTGATGCGTTCGTCGCGGACGACGACGGCCACCCACGGCAGATCCATAACGCCATCTGCATGCATGAAGAGGACTTCGGGCTGTTGTGGAAGCACACCGATCCGTACAACAAGAGCAGTTCGGTACGCCGCCAGCGGCGGCTGGTTGTCTCGTATTTCGTCACCGTCGGCAACTACGACTATGGCTTCTACTGGTACCTCTACCTCGACGGGACCATCGAGTTCGAGTGCAAGGCGACTGGAGTGGTGTTCGCCTCGGTCTACCCCGAGTCGACTGACGGCGCGACGTACCCGTGGGCGAGTCAGATCGCGCCAGGGGTGGCGGCGCCGTACCACCAGCATCTGTTGTCGGCGCGGATGGACATGATGGTCGACGGAGTCGGGAACGCCGTGGACGAGGTCGAAGTCGCCCGAGTGCCGATGGGTCCGGAAAATCCGTACGGCAACGGGTTCACCAAGAAGGTCACCCGGCTGCGTCGTGAGTCAGAGGCACAGCGTCTCGCGGACGGTTCGGTCGGCCGGGTCTGGCATGTCACCAATCCCCAGGTCCGCAATGCGGTCGGGGAACCGGTGGCGTACGCCCTCGAGCCCGAGGGACGCCCAACGCTGATGGCCGATCCCGGCTCCTCCATCGCCAAGCGTGCCGCGTTCACGACCAAACATCTGTTCGTCACGGCGCAGGCGGACGACGAGCGGTTTCCATCCGGTCAGTTCGTCAATCAGAATCCGGGCAACACCGGTATCGACACCTGGATGCGTGCGGATCGCGATATCGATGGCACCGACATCGTGGTGTGGCACACCTTCGGGCTGACGCACTTCCCACGGCCCGAGGACTGGCCGATCATGCCGGTCGACTACACCGGGTTCCGGCTTCGGCCGGTCGGCTTCTTCGACCGCAACCCGGCGCTGGACACTCCGTCCCCGAAGGGCCACTGCCACACCTAAGGCGGCGACTAGATCAGCACGCTTGTAGGTCCCTTGCTGCGTACGAATTTGGAGGTTGGAATGTCTCGAGAAGAGGTTGAGGTTCTCGTTGTCGGGGGAGGTCAGGCGGGGCTGGCTATGAGCGGACACCTGAGCGAAGCGCGGGGTGCCCCACCTGGTCCTTGAGCGTCACAGGATCGCCGAGAAGTGGCGTTCGGGGCGATGGGATTCTCTTGTCGCGAACGGGCCGGCCTGGCACGATCGCTTCCCGGGTCTTGAGTTCGATCTTGAGCAGGACGCCTTTGCCCCCAAGGAACGGGTCGCTGACTACCTCGTCGCGTACGCCGAGAAGGTAGCGGCGCCTATCCGTTGTGGGGTCGATGTGACGGCGGTGACCAAGAACGTTGATCGTGCCGGCTTTTCTGTGCAGACGTCGGATGGCGTCATCGATGCGCGGTATGTCGTCGCCGCCACAGGTCCGTTCCAGGAGCCCGTCATACCGCCAATCGTTCCTACCGAGGGCGGACCGCTCCAGATCCACTCAAGCTCCTACCGCAACCCACAGCAGCTGCCCGACGGCGCCGTTCTCGTTGTCGGCGCCGGATCCTCGGGGGTGCAGATCGCGGATGAACTTCAGCGTTCCGGTCGGCGCGTCTACTTGTCCGTCGGACCTCACGACCGGCCTCCGCGGGCCTATCGCGGGCGGGACTTCTGCTGGTGGCTCGGCGTCTTGAACTTGTGGGATGCCGAGGCTCCACCGGTGGGCGCTGAGCACGTCACGATCGCGGTCAGCGGTGCGCGCGGGGGACACACGGTCGACTTCCGTGCCCTCGCCGAACGCGGCGTCGTACTCCTCGGGCGGACGGCGTCGTTCGATGATGGGGTTCTGCGTTTCGCGCCGGATCTTAAGGGCAACATCGCCGACGGCGACGAAAACTATCTGTCGCTGCTCGACGCGGCCGACGCGTATGTCGAGCGCAACGGTCTCGATCTGCCAGAGGAGCCGGAGGCCCGCATCCTGGGAGCCGATCCGGAGTGCATCACCACGCCCTGCCTAGAGCTCAACCTTGCCGCTGCCGGTGTGACTTCAATCCTCTGGGCGACCGGCTTCGCCAGTGACTACAGCTGGCTCGACGTTGACGCTTTCGACGAGTCCGGAAAGCCCCAGCATCGCCGCGGTGTGTCGTCAGAACCTGGTATCTACTTCTTGGGTCTGCCATGGCTATCACGGCGTGGATCCAGCTTCATCTGGGGTGTCTGGCACGACGCGAAGTACCTCGCCGATCACATCACCACGCAGCGCGGCTACTTGTCGTACGAGCCCAACGCCCGAAGCCATCCCTAGTGGAAGGGCCGTCCGAGCCGGTGGCAGATCGACCGACTCGAACGGCCCGAATGGCCCGAATGGCCCGAAGTGGCTAAGCCTTCGCCCTGCCCTTGACGCCCGCGGCGATCACGACGAGCACCGCAGCGACAAGGATCGAGACGAACCAACGCGTCCAGTCCAGTCCGGGCGAACCGTCGCCGCCGAAGGCGCTGTAGATGACATAGCCGAGCAGGCTGCCGCCGATGCCGCAGATGACGACCAGCCAGAGCGGGATGTTGTCGCGGTCTCCGGGAGCAACGAACTTCCCCAGCAGGCCGATGATGAGCCCACCGATCAGGGTGCTAATGATTCCCATGGTCTTTCTCTCCTCCCTCAGCGCAGCGAGTCTGCGCACCAGTCCAGTCCGAGGCTAACGTCGTACGGCGTGGCGGCTCGGGCGACCACAACGTATGACGTCACGCAGATTATGAGCGAAAGCCGACCATTCCGGCGACCCCGCCACCGAGTTCGACGAAGGAGATGCGATCGGCCGGAATGAGCACGCGCCGACCCTTGACGTCGGTCAAGGCGAAGACACCTTCAGCGTCCACGGCTGTAGCAAGCGCAGCCTCGACGGTCGCGGCGTCTTCGGAGACTTCAACGACTAGTTCGCGAGGGGCGTGCTGGACGCCGATCTTGACCTCCACGGTGGAACTCCTTGGTTGATTTGTGCTCGGTGTCTCGGGAAGACGCTCGGGTGGTGAGGTTGCGCACTGCTCGGCTCATCATGCCCCGCAGCATGCAGCGATTACTCAGTGGGGTCGTTCTTGGGAAAGCCCCGGATGCCCCGCCAGGCTAGCCCGGAAACCAAGGCCGCCGCGTCGGGTTGGCTGATGCCGCCGGCGTCTGCCAACCAAAAGCGGGCGCTCACTTGGGCCATGCCGACCAGTGACACCGCCAGCAGCCGACAATCGGGAGCTGGGAGGCCGGTGTCGTCATGGATCACGTGGGCCACCATGTCTGCGGTTTCCACCGTCATCCGCTCCACGCTGTCGCGCACTGCCGGCTCGCTCGTGAGATCGGATTCGAAGACGAGCCGGAAGGCGCCGGTGTCGCTGGCGACGTACGCATAGAACGCTTCGACGGTCGCGGTCACCCGCTGCAAGTTGTCATCGGTCGAGGCCAGGGCGGCCCGACACTTGTCGATCAGGGCGTCGCAGGAGGCGTCGAGCAGTGCGAGGTAGAGATCGAGTTTGCTCGGGAAGTGCTGGTAGAGCACGGGCTTGGAAACGCCTGCACGCTCGGCGATGTCGTCCATGGCGGCGGCGTGATAGCCCTGAGCAACGAACACTTCCAGAGCACTGTCGAGCAGTTGCAGACGCCGCTCGCGGCGCGGCATCCGCGGCCGTGCCGGCCGCTCCCCAGCGTCGAATCCCTCGCCCGGGTCGCCGACGTACTGACCGATGCTCACGCGAGTCAGACTACCCGGGAAGATCTGGACGTTGGGGTGGGTTCTCTCAGAGCTGGTCTAAATTTGGCCACACCCGATCTTGTGTGAATCTGATGCTGTACCCACGCCGTGTTGTTGAGGAGTTCTTTCCCGTGTCATACCCAGCGCTTGTCGAACCCGCCGCCGAGCTGACGATCGACGAAGTACGTCGATACAGCCGTCACCTGATCATTCCCGACGTCGGGATGAGCGGGCAGAAGCGGCTCAAGAACGCCAAGGTGCTCGTCATCGGTGCCGGTGGACTCGGCAGTCCGGCGCTGATGTATCTCGCCGCAGCCGGCGTCGGCACCTTGGGAATCGTGGAGTTCGACACCGTCGATGAGTCCAACCTGCAGCGCCAGATCATCCACGGTCAGTCCGACATCAATCGCCCCAAGGCTGATTCTGCGCGCGACTCGGTGGCCGAGATCAATCCGCTGGTGAAGGTGATCGTCCACAACGAGCGCCTCGACAACGACAACGTCTACGAGATCTTCGACGGCTACGACCTGATCGTCGACGGCACCGACAACTTCGCCACTCGCTACCTCGTCAACGACGCGGCGTACTTCATGAAGATCCCCTACGTCTGGGGTTCGATCTACCGCTTCGACGGGCAGGCAAGCGTGTTCTGGCCGACCGCGGTCCTCGAGGACGGGACCAGCGCTGAGGCGCCGTGCTACCGGTGCCTCTACCCCGAGCCACCGCCGCCCGGCATGGTGCCGTCCTGCGCCGAGGGCGGCGTCCTGGGCGTCCTGTGTGCCTCGATCGGTTCGATCCAGGTCAACGAGGCCCTGAAGTTGTTGACCGGCATGGGTGATCCGCTGGTCGGCAAGTTGATGATCTACGACGCCCTCGAGATGGAGTACCGCAAACTTCGAGTTCGCAAGGATCCGAACTGTGCGCTCTGCGGCGAGAACGCCACGGTCACGGAATTGATCGACTACGAGTACTTCTGTGGTGCCGTCTCCGAAGCGGCCACCGACGCCGCCGTCGGCTCGACGATCTCGGTGGTGCAACTCGATCACATGCTCAAGGAACGCGACAACGGCGAGCGCGACTTCGTGCTGATCGACGTGCGCGAGCCCAACGAGTTCGAGATCAACCAGATCCCCAGCGCGGTGCTGATCCCGAAGGGCGAATTCCTCAACGGCCACGCGCTGGCGCAGTTGCCGTCGGTCGACAGCGGCACCCAGGTGGTCCTGCACTGCAAGACCGGCGTCCGGTCGGCAGAGTGCGCTGGCGGTGCTCAAGGGCGCGGGGTACGACGACGCGGTGCACGTGGGCGGCGGCGTGGTCGCCTGGGTCAACCAGATCGACCCCAGCCAGCCCGACACTACTAAGGCGTCACTCAGACGAGCGTCACTCGCGAGTGACCTTACGGTCAGCGAGGTCGATGAGGACCTTGCCGACGACATTGGACTCGACGGCGGTGTGGGCAGCGGCGGTCTCCGCAAGCGGATATCGATGCAAGGGGACTCCCGAGGCCTCGCCGACCTGCAGGGCGCCAGCGGCGATCGCTGCGCTGACCGACTCGACCGCATCGCTCTTGGCGCCGTCGGGTTCGACGTACAACAAGACGAATTGGTAGCGGATGTTCAACATCATCAGGGGTCGGACCTGGAGCACCAGGGGATCGGGTTCGTTGGCGTAGACCGCGATCGTGGCGCCGTGGCCGACCACGGCCGCGTTGAGTTCGGCATTGCTGGTCGGGGCCACCTCGACGACGATGTCGACGCCGTCGGGGGCGACCGCCCGAATCCGTGCTGCGGCATCCTCGCTGCGGTAGTTCACGATGTGTTGCGCGCCCGCCGCCTGCGCCAGCGAACCCTTCTCATCCCCGCTGACCGTCGTGATCACCGTCGCACCGGCCCAACGGGCCAACTGGATCGCCGCGTTGCCGACGGCGCCGGCGCCGCCGGCCACGAGCACCGTCTTGCCGTCGAGTGCGCCCGGTCCCAACACCCGCGGCCCGCCGTCGACGAGGGTCAGGGTTCGGTGGGCGGTGATGGCGGGTACGCCGAGGCTCGCACCCAAGTCGTACGACGCGTTGTCGGGAAGTCGGACGACCTTGTCGGTCGGCAGCACGACGTACTCCTGGGCCGTCCCGCCGCCCTCATCGGTGCCTGCCAGCCACACCCACACCCGATCGCCGACGGCGAAGCCGGAGACGCCTTCGCCGACGGCGTCCACGACGCCGGCGCCGTCCTGGCCGGGGGAGACCTCGGGGAACGGAGTCGGTTGACCCGGGCCTGCACCCCGCCGGAACTTCCAGTCGGTGGGGTTGACGCCGGCGACGTGCAGTCGGACGCGAACCTGGCCGGCACCCGGTTCGGGGATCGGTCGATCCGTGAGCCTCAGGACGTCCGGATCACCGGTTTGTGAATACACGACAGCACGCATTGCTGGCCTCCTGTAGATCGGTGGATCAGCCGAGCGCTGCGATGGCGGAGTCGTAGTCCGGTTCGATGCCAACGGTCGGCACCAGTTGGGTGTAGATGACCTTGCCGTCCGTGTCGACCACGATCACGGAGCGGGCCAGCAGGCCTTCGAACTTGCCGTCGACGTACTGCACACCGAAGTCCGTGGCGAAACTCGACTTGAAGGTTGATCCGACCTGGACGTTCTCGATGCCCTCGGCACCACAGAAACGGCCGATCGCAAATGGAAGGTCGGGCGATACACAGATGATCTGTGTGTTGTCGAGGCTCGGCGGCGAGTTCGTTGAACTTGTGGATGCTGGCCGAGCACACGCCGGTGTCGACACTCAGGAAGATGTTCAGCACCGTGCGCTTCCCGGCTTCGCGCGTCACCGGTGTGAAGTCGCCCCCGGTGAGGGTGAAGTCGGGGATCTGGTCGAGCCGATCGCTGGAAGGTCGCCGGAGGTGTGGACGACGGTTTCGCCGAGGTGGGTGATTGCCATACCCGATTTCTATCAGACCTAGCCACACGCTCCTTGGGGTGTCCGCGACAGGCGAGCGGATCGGCACGAAGGAAGGTTCACCTGCGGATCGACCGGTAGGTCTAGACCCGATGTCCACAGGCAAGGCGCTGAATTGTGGAGAAGGGGGCTCTTCTTGTGGACGGACCGGCCCGTTCTGTGGAGAACACGCCGCGAGCGGCGGATTGCCGAAGATTTGTCTTTCGGGTGTCTTGTGCGGCACCCCGGATAGGGCATAGAACTTGCACACGCGCTTCTTCCGGGAAGCGCGGGATCGGCCGAAGAAGAAGATCCATCCGGCGGGGCAACTCGCCGCAGGGGCAGGGTGACGGAGCCGCTGGGATCGGACGGGACGGCAGGTCGACCGGAAGCGTCACCGAGATCTGGTCAACGAAGGGCCCGTGGAACTCATACTTCCAGGGGCCCTTCACCTATTTGGTCCCCGTGGCGCGTTTCCGGAGCAGTGGGACACAATTGCCCTCATGACGGGGGGCAGAGAGATCTTCGGGATCGCGCACACCGTCATTCCGCCGGTGCTCAGGGCCGTGATGCGCCCCGAGGTCATTGGTCTCGAAAATGTCCCCAAGACCGGCGCTGTGATCCTGGCCAGCAACCACCGCAGTTTCGCCGACAGCGTCGTGATCCCCGTGGTGGTGCCACGCAAGGTCGTCTTCCTGGCGAAGCAGAGCTACTTCACCGGCACCGGGGTGAAGGGAACGCTGACTCGCTGGTGGTTCGAAGGCATCGGGATGCTGCCGATCGACCGCGACGACGCGTCCGCAGCCATGGACAGCCTGGATACGGCGCTCGACGTGCTCGACCGCGGTGAGGCCTTCGGGATCTATCCCGAGGGCACGCGATCCAGGGACGGACGCCTCTATCGCGGTCGCACCGGCGTCGCCCACCTTGCCCTGACCGCCGGCGTACCCGTCGTGCCCGTGGGATTGCACGGCACGGAGAACCTCCAACCCGTGGGGACACGCTTTCCCCGCCCCGTGAAGGTGACCGTGAAGTTCGGTGAGCCCATCGACTTCGCGGGTGTCTTCAACGGCGTACCGCCGGGGAGGGCCAGGCGTGAGGCCACCGATCAGATCATGGCGGCGATCGCGGAGTTGAGTGGCCAAGAGGTAGCGGGCGTCTACAACGACCGCCCGCCAGATTCCTAGGTCACCATGGCCAACTCGTCCGGACCGTTCACGCTGATCACGGGGGGCACCCGCGGTATCGGCGCTGCCACGGCTCGCAAACTCGCCTCGCTCGGCCACGACCTCTTGCTCGGTTATGCCACCGACGATGCCGCCGCGGAGGCGTTGAAGGCGGAGTTGCTCGAGCGTCGGCGTGCAATGTCGGACGGTCCGGGCGGACCTGACTCAACCCGACGGCGTGGAGTCGCTCTTCGCCGCGGCATTGCGCCCGTTGACCGGAGTGGTCAACAACGCGGGCGCGACCATGCACATCGCACCCCTGGCTGAAACTCCGGTAGACGTGATCTCACGAAGCATCGCGCTGAACCTGGTCGCACCCCTGCACGTCGCTCGGGCGGCGGTCCATGCGATGAGTACGTCGTACGCCGGAGGTGGCGGAGTCCTCGTGAACGTGAGTTCGGGGGCGGCGACTCTTGGGTCGCCCCGGGAGTACGTCCACTACGCCGCGGCCAAAGCTGGGATCGATGCGATGACCCTTGGCCTGGCGCAGGAGGTGGCGGACCAGGGGATTCGTGTCGTCGGCGTCGCTCCCGGACACATTCGCACGCGTGTGCACGCGGATGCGGGCGACCCAGGACGGGTTGAGCGACTCGCGCCGACGATTCCCGTGGGCCGGCCGGGAGAGCCGGCGGAGGTGGCCGAGGCGATCGCGTGGCTCATGAGTGACGCGGCGGCGTACATCACCGGCACGACGCTTCGTGTGGCCGGTGGACGCTAGCCGTCTGCTGACGCAGGTGACCGGGTAGCGTCACGCCATGACTTCCACCGGAGATACCCAGATAGCGCCGATGGAGCGCAAGCGGCCCAATCCGCTGCGCCGCTACTTCCGCACCAACCAGGGCCGGCTCATCCACAAGTGGATGCACTACTTCGAGATCTACCACCGCCACTTCCGCCGTTTCAGGGGCAAGCCGGTCGTCGTCCTGGAGTTCGGTGTCAGCCATGGTGGATCGCTGCAGATGTGGCGAAACTACTTCGGGCCCGACGCCAAGATCTATGGGGTCGATATCGACCCGCGCTGCCAGGACTTCGAAGAAGAGGGCATCAAGATCTTCATCGGCGACCAGGAGGATCGCGACTTTCTGCGCAAGATCGCAGCCGAGATCGGCACCGTTGACGTCTTGATCGAGGATGGCGGCCACACGATGGGCCAGCAGATCGCCACCTTCGAGGTCTTCTACTCACAGGTTGCCGACGACGGGGTGTTCCTGATCGAGGACCTCCACACCAGCTACTGGAACGGGTACGGCGGGGGCTATCAGCGCGAGGGCACCTTCATCGAATACGCCAAGAACCTGAGCGATCAGCTGAATGCCTGGCACTCCCGCGAGGACGGCTTCGAGGTCGACGACTTCACTCGTACGACCAAGTCCATGCACTTCTACGACAGCATCATCGTGTTCGAGAAGGGCACAGTTGACCCGCCCAAGCACAGGAGAACCGGCCAACCCAGCTGGTAGTGCGCCGGTCCGGGTTCGGTGTCGGGGTCGCCTGATTAGGTTGAGGCATGACCGAAACTGAGCCGACCCGGCACCGCCTTGTGCGGGCCAGCCGGGCGGTGCAGGAGTCGCCCACCCTCGATCCCGAGCAGCGCGCAGTCGTCGACCATCCCGGCGGCCCGGTGCTGGTCCTCGCCGGGCCGGGAACCGGCAAGACCACCACGCTGGTCGAAGCGATCGTTGACCGGATCGAGACCCGTGGCGCCGCACCGGAGTCCGTGCTGGCGTTGACGTTCTCGCGGAAGGCGGCTGAGCACCTACGCGACAGCGTCGCCGCTCGACTGGCCCGCACGACCCAGTCCCTGCTGTGCGCGACCTTTCACTCGTTCGCCTACGGCCTCGTGCGGCAGCACATGCCCTCGGAGCAGTACGCCGCTCCGTTGCGGCTGCTCTCGGCACCGGAGCAGGACGTCATCGTCCGCGAACTGCTCGCCCGGTTCGACGAGTCGATCCGCTGGCCGGCCGCGCTGTCCGCCGCCGTCGGCACGCGGGGGTTCGCCGCCGAGGTGGCCGCCGTGCTGGCTCGCACGCAAGAGAAGGGGCTCGGGTTCGAGCGTCTTGCGCCAGCTGGGCGTGAGCGAAGGGCGAGCAGAGCTGACCGCGGCTGCTGTCTTCATGGAGCAGTACGACCTGGTCCTGAGTGAGCAGAATCTGCTCGACTACCCCGGTCTGATCGCTCAGGCGGTGAGCCTGCTGCAGGACCCGGCCAGTCCGGTCGCGCGACCAGTTGAGGGCGCGGTTCCAGCACGTGTTCGTCGACGAGTACCAGGACACAGACCCCAGCCAGGTGGCTCTGCTCAGGGCCATCGCCGGTGACGGCCGCAACCTGATGGCTGTCGGTGATCCGCACCAGTCGATCTACGCGTTCCGAGGTGCCGAACTGCGCGGGATCATGGAGTTTCCCAACAGTTTCCCGAAGTTCTCTGGAGACAATGCCGACGTCCTGGCGCTCGGCACGACGCGCCGGTTCGGCGAACGCATCCTGTTGGCCTCCGGTCGGGTGGCGTCGCGGCTGACCCTCCCTGGAACCATCCCCATGTCCGCACGCGAGGCGTTTGCTTCCCCCCGAGCCGCCCCCGGCACACCACGTGGCCGCGTCGACGTGATGACGTTCGACACCGAACGTGCGGAGGGCGAGCATGTGGCCGATCTGCTGCGTCGGGCACACCTCGAGGACGGCGTCGCCTGGTCCGACATGGCCGTGCTGGTCCGTTCCGGCAAGACCACCGCGCCCGGCGTACGCCGCACTCTCGCGGCCGCAGGGGTGCCGGTCGAGGTCGCTGCCGATGAGTTGCCTCTGGTGCGGGAGCCGGCCGTTCAACCGTTGCTGGACACTCTGCGCGCTGTTGTCGACCCAGAGGGTTGGCTCGACGCAGAGCGAGCCCATGGGCTGCTCGCCTCGCCGATGGTGGGAGCTCGACGCCGCCGAGATCCGAGCCGTCGCCCGGGCGTTGCGAGAACGCGAGCGAGTCGGTGCTGAGGCAGCGGGCCGCGACCCACGGTCGTCTCCGGATCTGCTCAGGCTGGCGGTGATCGACGAGAGGCTCACCACGGGAATCGATCTTCCGGCCGCTCGCCGCATCGGGGCATTGGCCCGACTGCTGAGTGAGGCGGGAGCATGCTTGGACGCACGGGGAACGGTCGAAGAGGTTCTGTGGACGCTCTGGTCCGGCACGGCCTGGCCGACCCGGCTGCGGGCGGCGGTCGATCGTGGCGGAGCACAGGCGCGGCGGGCACACCGCGATCTCGACGCGATCTGCGCCCTGTTCGAGACCGCGTCAAGGGCCGAGGCGCAACGCGGGCACACCGGCGTACGCCCCTTCCTGGCCACCCTGGGTGCCCAGGAGATCCCGGCAGACACCTTGGCCGATCGAGGCATCCGAGGTGATGCCGTCCGCCTGCTGACCGCCCATCGGGCGAAGGGTCTGGAGTGGCGGCTGGTGGTCGTCACGCACGTTCAGGAGGACGGCTGGCCGGGAGATTCCCGGCGCACGACGCTGCTGCGGGCCGACGAGATCGGCCACCGGGGGATCACGCCCCCGATGACGGCCCGCGCATTGGTCGCGGAGGAACGCCGACTGTTCTACGTCGCGTGCACGCGAGCGCGCGAGCGCTTGGTCGTGACAGCGGTGAAGTCACCCGACGATGACGGTGAGCAGCCGAGCCGGTTCTTGGAGGAGTTCGGGATCCCCACCGAGCGATCGCGGGTCGTCCCGCTCGGCCGTTGTCGTTGGCCGGAATGGTGGCCGAACTGCGACGTACCGTCGCCGACGATCACCAGTCTGAGGCGTTGCGAGACGCCGCGGCGCGGCGCCTGGCCAACCTCGGCAGCCGAGGCGGTCGACGGGCGCCACCTGGTGCCGGGGGCCGATCCGGCGAACCTGGTGGGGGACTCGTGAGTCTGACCCGGTCCCCCGAGCCGATTCGGCCGCCCGAGGTCCCGATCTCACTCTCGGCGAGCGCGCTGACCTCACTCGACGAGTGCCCCGCTCGCTGGTTCCTGGAGCGCGAGGCCGGCGGCGAACAGATCGCCACTCAGGCCCAGGTTTCGGCAACGTGGTTCACGCCCTGGCCGATCGGATCGGTCGGGGCGAGATCGACGTCTCAGATCCGGACCGTCGCGCTCGACAAGCTGATGGCCCACGTCGATCGGGTGTGGGGCCAACTGCCGTTCCGAACGCCCTGGTCGGCCAGTCGCGAGCGGGACGAGGTGATCGCGGCGCTGCGCCGATTCCTCGCCTGGCACACCCGGCCGGATGCTCGCGAACTCCTCGCCACGGAGAAGTCGTTTCGGGTGGGATTGCGCCTTCCCGACGGCAATGACGTCACCTTGCACGGGTACGCCGATCGGTTGGAGTTGGATGCGGAGGGCCGCGTGGTCGTGATCGACCTCAAGACCGGAAAGTACCCCCCACCCGACGGAGAACTCGCCAAGAACCCCCAACTCGGGCTCTATCAATTGGCCGTCGAGCACGGTGGGGTCGACGCATTGTTGCCTGAGGGCACCGAACGCCGCGTCCGGCGGTGCCGAGTTGTGGCAGTTGCGCAAGGAGCGTTACGGAAAGCTCAAGGTGCAACGCCAGGAGGTCCAGGAGGTCGCCGAGCGGCGGCGCGCGTCCGATCGAGCTGCAACTGATGTCGGCCGCCGCGGCCATTCGCGACGAGCGGTTCCCGGCTCGCCCCGGGGGGTATTGCGATCGCTGCGACTTCTCCTCGCTCTGCCCGGCACAGACCGCGGGAACGGTGCTCTCGTGAGGATCGAGACGCCCGAACAACTCCGAGAACTGATGCAGGAGTCCTTCACGCTGACACCACAGCAGTGGAGCATCGTGTCCGCGCCGCTAGCCCCCGCCGTGGTGATCGCCGGTGCCGGCTCGGGCAAGACCTCCGTGATGGCGGCCCGCGTGATCTACCTCGTGGCCAATGACCTGGTCGACCCCCGACCAGGTGCTGGGGCTCACCTTCACGACCAAGGCCGCCGCGGAGTTGCGCGCAAAGGTGACCAAGGCGTTGACAGTGGCGGGCTTCGGCCGCTCCGCCGACCCCGTTCCGCGTGGCTCGGATGAGGGCGAGGATGAGGTCTTCGAGCCGACCGTGACGACGTACAACGCGTATGCCGCGGGGCTGCTGAAGGAACACGGCCTGCGGATCGGGCACGAGCCCGATGACCGGGTGATGGCCGACGCCGGCCGCTATCAGGTCGCCGCCCAGGCAGTCGCCCGGCATCGTGGACCGATCAGCCTGCTCTCGGATCACCCGGAGACGGTGATCAGCAACATCTTGGCTCTCGACGGGCAGTTGAGCGAACACCTCGTCGAGCCCGACGCCGTGCGGACCCTGGATGCGCGGGTCCTCGCGCAGGCACTCGAAGCGATGGCCGGCGGACCCAAGGGCGACCTGGAAAAGCTCACCAGCGCCATCGAACGCCGGGCTGAACTCCTGAACCTGGTCGATGACTATCGGGCGCTCAAGGCGACGCTCGGCCTGATCGACTTCTCGGACCAGATCGCCCTGGCCGCCCGACTGGCCGTTGAGCACCCCGAAGTGGGACGAGTCGAGCGTGAACGCTTCCCGCTGGTCGTGCTGGACGAATATCAAGACACCTCGGTCGCCCAGGCGAAGATGTTGTCGCGTCTCTTCTCGGGCGATCGTCGCAGGTGGCCGTGGTCACTCCGGTGACCGCCGTCGGTGACCCCAACCAGGCGATCTACGGCTGGCGAGGGGCGTCGGTGTCCAACATCATGAACTTCGCCGACACCTTCCCGGCCACCGATGGCGACCAGGTCGAGACCTTCCCGCTGACGATCAGCCAGCGCTCGGATGTTCGGATCCTGCGAGGTCGCCAACCGGCTCGCGGCGCCGCTGATGCAGGAGCGCGTCCAGGTGCAACGACTGGCGGCTCGGCGCCGACGCCGGGGTTGGCGACGTGCAGACCATCGTCCACACGACGTACGCCGAGGAGTTGGTGTGGCTGGCCGAGCGAGTGCTGCGGCGTCCACCACAGCTGGCACGTCCTGGCGCGAGATCGGCGTGCTCACCCGGGACAACGCCCATGCCGCCGACGTGTTCGACACCTTGTCCAGAGCCGGGATCCCGGTCGAGATCGTCGGACTCAAGGGCTTGCTGGCCCTGCCCGAGGTCTCCGAGGTCGTGGCCACTCTGCAACTGCTGCTCGACCTGACGGCCAACGCCGAACTGCTCCAGTTGCTCAGCGGGCCGCGGTGGGCGATCGGTCCACGTGACCTGGCCCTGCTCGGGACAGCGGGCGCGCGAGATCTCCGCATCTCGGCAGGGCAGGCGCGACCACGAGTCGCTCGGGGATGAATTGGCCGCGGCCGTGGCCGGCGCAGATCCGGTCGAGGTGACCGCGCTGAGCGATGCGCTGGATGACCCGGGTGAGGCGAACTACTCGACAGCCGCCCGCGAACGATTCGCCCTGCTGTCCGCCGAGCTCCGACACGTTGCGTTCCCAGGTCGGTGAGCCGCTGATCGAGTTGGTCCGCCGGATCATCGACGTCTGCGGGATCGATGTCGAGTTGGCCTCGTCGCGGTGTCCGAGGCCGCGCGAGCCCGACGGGACAACCTCGATCTGTTCGTCAAGGCGGTCGCCGAGTTCCAGTCCGTTGACGGCGACGTCACCTTGCCGGCCCTGCTGGCCTATCTGACGGCAGAGGACGAGATGGGCACCGGCCTGGACGTGGCCACTCCGTCCGAGGCCGATTCGGTCAAGTTGCTCACCGTCCACCGGGCGAAGGGCCTGGAGTTCGACGCGGTGTTCCTGCCGGGCATGTGCGAGGAGAAGTTCCCCAACACCCGCGGCCGCAGCCAGTGGACGACGTCGCCGGCCGTGCTGCCCATCCCGTTGCGGGGCGACCGCGACGATCTGCCCGCGCTTGCCGACGTCAGCGTCGGCAGGGCTGCAGGAGTTCATGGATCGAGGTGCGCAGTCACGCGGCCATGGAGGAGCTGCGGCTGGGCTACGTCGCGCTGACCCGGGCCAGGCATCTGCTGTGGACCTCGTCGTACCTCTGGAACGAGACCCGGAAGACCCCGGTCGGGCCGTCGCCGTACCAACAGACCGTCCGCGAGGCGATGACGGAGTGGGGTGGCCTCCCAGAGGCATGGCTGGAGAAGCCGGAGAAGGGTGCGGTCAATCCGATGCTGGCCTCGATCGAGACGTGCCGTGGCCGGTGACCGAGCGCTCGGCCGAGGCGCTGCGGCGGATCGACGCCGCCGAGCGGGTTCGAGCAGTCGATCTCGCGGCGACCGAAGACCTCGACGATGTCGTCGAGGCGGCTCTCGTGCAGGAGTGGGATGCCGAGATCTCGCGGCTGCTCGCCCAGGCCACACCGGGAGCGGGCCGAGTGTTGTCGACGTGCCGGTGCCCGCCAGTCTGTCGGCGACCTCCCTCGCGCGGTTGCGCAACGATCCGGATGCCTTCGCGCGCGACCTCGTCCGGCCGATGCCACGGCCGCCGTCGGCCGGCGGCTCGGTTCGGGACCCGCTTCCACGCCTGGGTCGAGAGCCGGTTCGATCAGCAGGATCTCTTCGATCCCGACGAGTTGCCGGGCCAGGCCGATGCCGGCATCGACAGCGACGCGGACCTGAGCCAGGTCATCGAAGCGTTCGAGTCCGGACCCTTCGCCGACCGTGTGCCGCACGCCGTGGAGGCGCCGTTCGGGCTCGTCCTTGCCGGGCAGGTGGTGCGTGGGCGGATCGACGCGGTCTATGCCGAGGCCACGACGTCGGACGGTGAGGGCTTCCTTGTCGTCGATTGGAAGACCGGGCGCACGCAGGAGTCCGATCCGCTGCAGCTGGCGATCTATCGCGTCGCCTGGGCAGAGCTGATGGGCTGTCGCCTCGATCAGGTGCGAGCGGCGTTCTACTACGTCCGCACCGGAGACCTCATCGAGCCGCCAGGGCTGCCCGACCGGGAGCAGCTGGAAGCCCTGATCGTTGCGTTAGACGGCTGAGAGCAGCGCCTAGGGCGATCTCGATCATGGTGCCGAAGGACTGCTCACGCTCCATCGCGGTCGTCTCCTCCTTGGTGATCAGATGATCCGAGACGGTGCAGATCGCCAATGCGCGGCGGCCGTGCTGCGCCGCCAGGGTGTAGAGCGCCGACGCCTCCATCTCGACCGCCAACACGCCGTACTCCGTCATCCGGTCCACCAGTTCGGGGCGAGGGCTGTAGAACGAGTCGCTGGAGAAGATCAGGCCAACGTGCACCGTGTGTGTCGTGGGTGAGTGCCTGGGCCGCGTCGTAGGCCCCCCGGAGCAGGCCGAAGTCAGCGACAGGGGCGTAGTCCATGCCCTCGAACCGGATCCGGTTCATCGAGGAGTCCGTGCACGCGCCGGAGGCGATCACGACGTCGCGGAGCGCGACATCCTCCGTCAAGGAGCCGCACGAGCCGACCCGGATGATCGACTCGACGTCGTACTCCTTCAGCAGTTCGTTGGCGTAGATCGCCATCGACGGCTGACCCATCCCGGAGCCCTGAACCGAGACCCGCTCGCCCCTTCCAGGTGCCGGTGAAGCCGTACATGCCGCGGACCTCGGTGTAACACTCCGCGTCGGTCAGGAAGGTCTCCGCGATCCAGCGTGCGCGCAGGGGATCGCCTGGCATGAGGACGACGGGGGCGATCTCGCCCGGCTTGGCAGCGATATGGGTGCTCATGGATCGGTCACATTAGTAGCGGACGGCAGCGCTCGTGGGGGGCTAGCCTCGGCGTCGTGAGTTTTCCGCACCTCAACCTGGCCGCCAACGCGCATGATCGGAGTGCGGCACGTCGGCTGGATGCGGACTGGCTCGACGGCGCGGTGGGAGGATCCGGACGAGCCGGGTGTTGCTCATCTCCGGGCTCGCGGATTCGACCGGTCGATGGGGCGGTGGAATGGCTCAGCCCAGCGAGAGGTGCCGACCCGCCTGACGAGCGAACTCGCCCGCAGCAGATCTGGAGAGCCGCCGGATTCTGCTGGGCGAACGCGACGGGCGCACGCTGGTTCGCGCTGCTGGTGGATGGCTTGATCGATGGCGACGCGGATCGAGCGGGTCGGCCGGCGAGTGGTTGGGGCTGCGCGACGTGCTGATGAGCGCCGCGGCCGACCTGACCCCGGACGCGCCGCTGGTGTTCCACGCGGTGGGTCTGGCGGAGTGGCGTTTGGCGACGCGGTTCTGCCCGCGCTGCGGCGGCGTACTGGAACCCAAGGCGGCCGGTCACGAACTGGCGTGCGCGAGTTGCGGGCGGGTTCAGTTTCCACGCACCGATCCGGCCGTCATCATGACGATCACTCATGGCGAGCCTGGGAGTCCGGACGAAGCGATCCTGCTCGGCCGACAGGCCTCCTGGCCGCCCGGCCGCTTCTCGACGTTGGCCGGATTCGTCGAGCCGGGGAGTCGCTCGAGGATGCCGTACGCCGTGAGGTGTTCGAGGAGGTCGGTGTCCAGGTCGGGGAGGTCGAGTACTTCGGCAATCAGGCCTGGCCGTTCCCGGCGAGTCTGATGCTCGGGTCTGATCGGGCGGGCCGTGACTCGGGAACTCATCGTGGATCGGGTGGAGATCGAGGAGGCGCGCTGGTTCACCCGTGCCGAGCTGCTCGCGGAGTCGGAAGCCGGCTCGGTGCTGATCCCGCGCGGCATCTCCATCTCGTCATCGCTGGTCCAACACTGGTTCGGCGACGCGCTCCCCGGAACCTGGTGAGGAGTCATCAGGCGAGTTCGGCGAGTTTGGCTTTGACCTGGATGAGGGACGGGTTGGTCTGGGCCGAGCCGTCCGAATAGACGAGGGTCGGGACGGTCTGGTTGCCGTGGTTGGCTTCCTCGACAATCTTCGCGGCCTCCGGGAACTCCTCGATGTCCACCATCTCGAACTCGATGCCTTCACGACCGAGCTGACCCTTCAACCGGTGGCAGTAGCCGCACCACGGCGTGGAATACATCACGAAACGGGCGATGTCGGTCGACATGGTTTCGGTCTCTGTGGAACTCATCTAGCAGTGTCCCCTTCGGCGTCTAGGCTGATCTTGGCCGGCCGAAACCGCCGGTCAATCACGCACTCAACGCCGAACGAGAGGCACTTGTTCCCGGATGCCCACACCCGACGAACTCCTGGACGCGCTCGATCCTGAGCAGCGCCAGGTCGCGGAAGCGCTGCGCGGTCCGGTGCGGGTGCTGGCAGGCGCAGGCACGGGCAAGACGAGGGCGATCACACACCGCATCGCGTACGGCGTGGCTACGGGTGTCTACGTGCCGACCGAGGTCCTGGCCGTCACCTTCACGACCCGGGCTGCCGGCGAGATGCGCGGCAGGCTCCGACAGTTGGGGGCGTCCGGGGTGCAGGCGCGCACCTTTCACTCAGCCGCGCTGCGGCAGTTGCGCTACTTCTGGCCCCGGGTCCACGGCAGCGACCCTCCCGAGTTGATCGAGTCCAAATTGGGGATCCTGGCGAACGCCGCTCGCCGACAACGACTCAGCACGGACCAGTCCACGCTGCGCGACCTCGCCTCGGAGATCGAATGGGCCAAGGTGTCCAACGTCAGCCCCGAGCGCTATCCGGCCGTGGCACCCGGTCGTGGCCGAAGCGTCAGTGGCGTCGACCACGAGACCGTCGCCCGTGTCTTCGGCTCCTACGAGGACGTCAAGCGCGGTCAGGGTCGGATGGACATGGAGGATGTCCTGCTGCTGACCGCCGGCATGCTGGCCGACGACGAGCGGGTGGCAGCGCAGGTGCGTCGCCAATACAAGTGGTTCGTCGTCGACGAGTATCAGGACGTCTCACCCGATCCAGTCCGCGCTGCTCGACCTCTGGCGCGGCGGTCGCGATGAGTTGTGCGTTGTCGGCGATCCGGCCCAGACGATCTACTCCTTTGCCGGGGCCAGCTCGACCTATCTCCAGGACTTCCCCAAGCTCCACCCCGATGCGACGTCGGTTCAACTGGTCCGCAACTACCGCTCGACTCCCGAAGTCATCGCGGCCGCCAACACCTTGTTGAGCGGGTCCGCCAGCCAGGGCGTCGAGTTGCGCTCACAGCGCGAATCCGGACCGAAGGTCGACTACACGTCGTACGCCGATGAGGTGGCCGAGGCCAACGGTGTGGCCACCGCGATCGCGGCCCTGCGCTCTCAGGGCGTCCCGCCCGGCGAAATGGCGATTCTGTTTCGGATCAATGCCCAGTCCGAGGCATTGGAGGAGGCGCTGTCCAGCCGGGGGATCCCCTATGTGCTGCGCGGAGCGGCGCGGTTCTTCGATCGCCCCGAGATTCGCCAGGCGATCACTCTCTTGCGCGGGGCCGCGCGTGGTGACGCCACCGATGACACGCTCAACAATCAGGTGATCGCGATCCTGGCCGGCATGGGTTGGACGTCGGAGGCTCCCCAGAGCCGCGGCCAAGCGCGGGATCGTTGGGAGTCGCTGCAGGCGCTGGTTGACCAGGCCGCCTCGTTCTCCGGGAGCCTCGGTGACTTCATCGCCGAGCTTGAGCGGCGAGCGAGCGAGCAGCATGCACCGATGGCCGACGGAGTCACCCTGGCCACGTTCCACGCCGCGAAGGGCCTGGAGTGGGATGCCGTTTTCCTGTGCGGTCTGCAGGACGGCACCCTGCCGATCACGTACGCCGAGAGCTTGGGCGAGATCGAGGAGGAGCGCCGACTCTTGTACGTCGGAGTCACCCGGGCGCGACAACACCTCAGCCTTTCCTGGGCGTTGGCCCGCACGCCCGGCGGACGTGCCTCCCGCAAACCGTCCCGATTCCTCAGCCCACTTCTCCCGGCGACCGAGGTGACAGGTGAGGGGACGTCCAGAGGAAAGCGTCGACGTGGGGCCGCGCACTGTCGCCAGTGCGGCAGCGCGCTGAGCACAGCGGCCGAGAAGAAGGTGGGGCGTTGCTCGTCATGCCCGGCGTCGTACGACGAGGAGTTGTTCGAGCGACTGCGAGCCTGGCGATTGCAGCGCGCCGCCGAGGAGTCGGTCCCCGCCTTCGTGATCTTCACCGACGCCACCTTGCAACTCGTTGCCGAGCATCGGCCGACCTCAGAGACCGAACTGCTCCGGATCAACGGGATCGGAAAGTCCAAGGTGGAGAAGTATTCGGCGGACATGTTGGCCCTCTTGAGCAGTGATTGACCTCGGATTTCGGGTCCCGACCTGGCCCTGAAAAAAGAGGAATGAAATAGTCATAAAATCGGTTGCTCATTACATCGGCGGCCCGCTATCTTATTCAAAGTCCGTCCACAACGTTCGGTTCAGGCCTGCCTAGGCAGGCTTGATCCGCCAAGAGATCTGAAGGAGGTGAACCCAATGGATAGCTACGAAATCAACGCAAAGGCCAATGTCACAGACATGGGAGTTGCGGGCTTCGGCATGCCGGTTGGCGACACCTCGGTGCTCTCGACCTGCCCCACGATCGATCGTGGAATGCGGGACAAGTCTGTCCACTCGCTTGTGACGGCGGGCACGGCCCCCTTCGGCACCACCCCGGGAACTGACACCTGGAGACCACCAGACTGGTGAATTTCGACCAGATTGGCAGCCTTCAGGCCGCGGAACCCGACCAGGGATCCGCGGCCTCTTTGTTTGTCCGGACCCTTTGTTCTTGGCCGGCGCTTCAACAGAAATCCAGAGAAGAAACAACAACAAGAAGGTGAGCAGATGAGCATCAGCGTTCTTGAACGTGAAACCACCCTCGGGGGGTTGCACGCGAAAGCCGCACGGGTGGTCGAGTCTTCGTTGCCATGTCGGGTCCTAGATCCCGAGTTGTGGTTCGCAGAGTCACCAGGCGATGTGGAGTACGCCAAAGAGTTGTGCCTTGACTGCCCAGTCCAGGCGCTATGTCTCACCGGCGCACTCGATCGTCGCGAACCGTGGGGAGTCTGGGGAGGCGAACTGTTCCTGCAAGGAGCGGTCATTCCCCGGAAACGTCCTCGCGGTCGGCCCGAGGAAGAAGATGCGGCAGCCTAACCGGGCAGCCGTAGAAAGACCAACATCAGATGACAACACTTCAGGAGAAAAGCAATGTTTCACAACATGTACGAATCAGTGATTCGCTCGCATGCGAACGAATCCCAGTTCAATCAAGCACTGTCTTCACCACGATCGGCATCACACGACGTGCGTGCACGTCGGTTGAGTCGCAAGGCCGAGCAGGCTGCCCGCGAAGCGCGGCTGTCCATCGCCCGAGCCCTGTAAAGCCGATCCCCATCATGTCCAACACGGCCATGTGCAAGATCGTTCGGCGAGTCTCGGGGATGGGTCAGGAACGTGGAGCACCAGCAAGCAGGCGTACGCCGGCGCTGGCTCTCTTCGTGCCTGACCCATCCTCTGCTTTGGCCCGTCGAGTCCTCACGCCCAGGAGCATCCGCATCGCGGATGCCGCTTCCACAGCGTCCGCGGAAGATCGAGACCCGGGCCGATGTCAATAGTGGTCGACCAGCGTGGCCGGCCGGTCGCCGTCTACGAAGGCGATCACATCAGCGACTGCCAAGGACACCGCCAGCAAGCTCGACGTCTCGTCGTAGGGCTCTGCCACGGCAGACGCGATCGCCGTGTCGGCGTACTGCTCGACGATCAGGCCACGTCGCGGATCCCGCTCACCGAGCTGGGCGTCCATGCAGCGAAGGCAGGCGGTGCGACCGGGTTCAACAAACGGGCCAACACACAACCGTCCTTCGCTATGGGAGACAAGCAGATGCGGGGTGCTCGACTGCATGAGCCGATCGAGTCGCGAACGCCGTATCTCGCCGTCTGCGATCACCAGTGCGACGGTTGGCCGCTCTTCGCTCACCCCGACTCCGGCGCCCGACTCCGGCACTGCCAAGAAGTTGGAGCACTACATCGCCGAGGTGATCGGCATCGACGGTGACGCGTGCGCCCGCCCTGGCGATCAGCCGCCAGGCCGCATCTCTCGGATGCTGTGCGAAGAGGGCGGCCCGGGACCGCTGCGCTGCGGTTGGTCGTGGTAACTGATGGAAATAGGCATCGGCGTCGACGATCTGGTCCCGGTGTTCCAGCGCTCGCCACACGTCGCTCGACGCAACCTGTGGATCGACCAGGCAGCCGGAACGCAGAGCATTGAGCAGCGCGCGGACCTCCGCGTTGTCGGGTACGACGAGTGCCGTCCCAGGCTCCAGCCCGACTTGAAGGTGTGCCTCGTCTCGCCGCGTGACGCGGACCCCTGGCCGCATCATCGGGTGGCGAAAGGTGGTGTCGGGTGGCGAGGGCGGGATCCATCTCCGGACCCTGACACAGCATCCGGGTGTCTTGCAGGGCCTCTCCACAGGCTCAACCGCTGCACGACGCCAGGGTGTCCAAACCAATCACGCAACCGGAAATGCAGGAAGCGCCTGCCCGACCGGATGGTCGGGAGGCGCTGCCTGGGAGTTCTTGGTTGCCCAGAAGCGGGCAGAGAAGTTAGGCCCTGCCGAGGATCCGGTTCAGGTTGGTGCTGCACACGGGGCAGACGGCCTTGGCCATCTTGGTGCCCTTGTCGTTGACCCTGATCTCACCAGTGGCCTCGCGCTTGGCCTTGCACTTCACGCAGTAAAACTCGCCGCTCCAGCTCTCCGCCATGACGGCCTCCTTGCCTTTTGTGTTCGGTCGTCGCGACGGGGGGATTAGGGAAGCCCGTCGGAGTGCAACAACCCGAGGGCTGTCGTACCGCTGAAAACCTTACGTCACGCTCAGGCATGTCCCACGCAGGCGCACCGTCTCGCTCATCGGCGCGTCGCGGAGCCCGGAACAGGTCAAGACCAGTCGAATGCGCTTTCATCATCCGCTGGGAAGCCGTTCAGAGTCGGCTGGGAACCAGAAAGGGCCCCCATTCTCTAGCCGGTGCAACGTTCGCCTTCCCCTTGCGAACGTTACGTGGCGGTGGCCGGGGGCCCGATCTGCTGACCACGCTAGGAGTACGTCGGGTAGGGGTCAATGCGAGCCGGGAATCTGCCTGTGGACAACGTGTGGATAAACCTGTGGATGAGCCGCCAGAGTGGTGGAGATCCTTGCGTACATCACGGGATGAAGCTGTGGACGAACCAGCCCGTGTCGGCGACGTACGGCAGGCTGACCAGCGAGAATGGTTGTGCACCGGCTGTGGACAAGAAATAGGCGACCACATGTCGACGAAACGAGAGGGTTGAGTTGGCTGACACGCGATAGGTCCGAGGCGTACACCGGTGGACCGGTTGCCGCCCTGCGCAGGATCGCGTTCCTGCTGGAGCGGGCCCGCGAGGACACCTACAAGATCAAGGCGTTCCGCGCGGCTGCTGCCGCGATCTTGCCGCTGTCAGCCGACGAGGTCGCCGAATATGTCGCCGCAGGGACGCTCACCTCGTTGACCGGAGTCGGCTCGAGCACGGCCGCAGTGATCGTCGATGCGGTCAACGGCGTGATGCCGCAGCGGCTTGCCGAGCTTGAGAAGCAAGTACGCCGGCCCGTTGGCGCCCGGGGGTCGCGAGCTGCGAGCGCGATTGCGCGGGGATCTGCACTCGCACTCGGACTGGTCCGATGGCGGTTCGCCGATCGAGGAGATGGCGATGACGGCGATGGAGTTGGGCCACGAATACCTCGTCCTGACCGATCACTCTCCGCGGCTGACGATCGCCCATGGGCTGAGCGCCGAGCGTCTGACCAGACAACTGGGCGTCGTGGACGCCGTCAACGAGCACCTCGCCGGAAGTGGTTTCACCCTCCTCAAGGGGATCGAGGTCGACATCCTCGATGACGGCGGACTCGATCAGACCGACGAACTGCTGGGGCGACTCGACGTCCGGGTGGCCAGCGTCCACTCGAAGCTCGCGATGGACCCTGATGCCATGACCCGGCGGATGATCGGCGCGATCCGCAATCCGCGGATGAATGTCCTGGGCCATTGCACCGGCCGGCTCGTCACGGGCAACCGGGGCACGCGACCGGGGAGCCGCTTCGATGCGGCCGCCGTCTTCGCGGCGTGCGTCGAGCACGACGTGGCGGTCGAGATCAACTCACGTCCCGAGCGCCGCGATCCACCGACCGCCCTGCTGGAACAGGCGCGCGATGCCGGTTGCTTGTTCTCGATCGACAGCGATTCACATGCCCCGGGGCAGCTCGACATGTTGGACTACGGCTGCGAGCGGGCCGAACTGGCCGGGATCGAGGCGGATCGGATCGTCAACACCTGGGCCAAGGACCGGCTGTTGGCATGGGCGGACAAGAGTTGAACCCGCCCGAGGCACCTCAGGTGGAGGTACGCCGCTCGGCTCGCCGCCGACGCACCGTCTCGGCGTACCGTGAAGGCGATCGGATCATCGTGCTCATCCCGGCCTCCATGACGCGCGCACAAGAAGCCGAGTGGGTGGCCACGATGGTCGCCCGGCTGGAGAAGAAGGCGCAGCGAAACGAACGGCGAACCAAACGCTCGGACGCCGACCTGATGCGTCGAGCACAACAGCTCAACGCGGAGTACTTCGAGGGCCTCGCCGTGCCCACGTCCGTGCGTTGGGCGACCAATCAGAACTCGCGCTGGGGTTCGTGCACGCCCAGTGACAAGTCGATCCGTCTCTCCGATCGGCTGCGACCCGATGCCGATCTGGGTGCAGGACTACGTGCTCGTGCACGAACTTGGCGCACCTGTTGGTGTCCGGTCATGACGCGACGTTCTGGGCATGGGTGGCGCGATATCCCGAGGCGGAGCGTGCCAAGGGATTCCTGAGCGGTTGGGTTTCTGCCACCCGCAATGGCGCGGCTGGGGACGAGTTCGACGAGGTCGACTAAGCGGTTTGCGAGGATCTCGCGCGTCTCAGCCCACGCGCCCGGTTCGCCGGGGAGTGCCTCGATCGGCCACCAGCGCACGTCGAGTGACTCGTCGCTGACGACGGCCTCGACGTCGGGTGGCGCAGTCGCAAGGAACCACACGTCGAGATGGTGTACGCCGCCTCGGTCGCCGCAGAACGGGACGAGATGCTCGTCAAGCCTCAGCGGAGTCGGGTCCAGGATCAGGCCGGCGATGCCGGACTCCTCGGTGGCTTCGCGAAGCGCGGCGCCGAGCCAATGTGAGATCGGTTGCTTCGCAATGGCCGCCGAACTGAAACCACTCGCGGGCCTTGGCGTGGAGGGTCAGCAGGGCATGGGTTCGGTCCGCCGACAGCACCAGGCAACTCGCGGTGAGGTGATCGGGGTAGCAAGCGCGGGACAGCCCGTCCGGGTGCTGCTCGAGGTGCTCGACGTACCGATCCCTCAGTGCGCGCTGCCGCTCGTTGGGTGCCGCCCAAGATCTGAGCGTGCCCAGTGCGTCGGCGTGCAAAAGGGCCCAGGGGGTCACTCTTCAGGGTCGGATTTCGGGGGAGCGTCGGGCGTGCCGTCACCCTTGGGCTCGAGCAGGCTGCGCAGTTCGGCCTCGAAGTCGTCCTCGCTGAGTTCGGAAGGGGCGGTGGCCCCTTCGCGGAACCCCAACGGGTCGTCGAGGTCGGCTGCCGTGGGCAACAGATCGGGGTGCATCCAGACGCCGTCGCGAGCCTCGGTCCCCTGGCGTTGCCGCAACGAACCCCACAGCGTTGAGGCGTCGCGCAGTCGACGAGGCCGAAGCTCGAGTCCGACGAGGGTGGCGAAGGTCTGTTCGGCCGGTCCACCGGCCGCCCGCCGACGGCGTACGGCCTCCTGCAGCTTGGTGGCGGACGGCATCTTCTGCGCGGTGGCCTGGCTGACGATCTCGTCGACCCAGCCCTCGACGAGGGCCAGGGCCACCTCGAGCCGCTGGAGGGCGGCCTCCTGTGCCGGCGACTTCTTGGGCTCGAACATGCCGTTCTGCATGGCTTCCTGGATGGACTCGGGGTTGATCGCGCCGAGCCCCTTCATCTGCTCCTGGATGCCGTCGGCGTCGATCTGGATGCCCTGGGCGAAGTCGGTGACGGCGCCGATCAGGTGTTCGCGCAGCCACGGCGCGGCCGCGAACAGTCGCAGGTGTGCGGCTTCGCGGAGCGCGAGGTAGAGGAGTACGTCGTCGTCGGTGACCTGGTCCAGACCCTCCTTGAACGCCGCCACGTTGGCAGGGACGATCGCTGCCTTGCCCGCCGGGCCGAGAGGGAGTCCGATGTCGGAGGCGCTCAGCACCTCACCGGCCATCGCGCCGAGCGCGCCACCGGCCTGGGTAGCGAACATCGCGCCGGCAGCCTTGGACAACATGCCGAGCAGGGGACCCATCTGTTGCTTGGCCTCCTCGGGAAGGGCCGCAGTCAGGGCGCCCATCGCCTGGCCGGCAACTGGCTCGACGAGGACCTTCCAGACATCGGTCGTGCCGACGATCCACTCGGCGCGGCTCCACGCTGCCGTCGACGTCACGCCCGACGGGAAGTTCGTCGTCTCGTCGAGCCAGTGGTCGGCGAGGCGGATCGCGTCTGCCACCGCCTGTTGCTGGCTCAAGGTGGGGGTCGGGTCGGGCTCCTGGGCGGCAGCCTGGCGCGCCACGTCCATGGCGTACTGCCAATTGATCGGGCCGTCGTGTGGCTGCATCAGCGCCTGCATCTGTCCGAAGAGCTGTTGCAGGTCTGGCATTCCGGCACCGAAGCCGCCCATGCCCGGGAATCCGCCGGCAGACGGTCCATCCGTGGGGCCGGCCGGGCCGCTGAAGTTGCCGGACATGCCGAAGCCTCCGCGGAGCTTCCCGCCCAGCGGCCCATCAGTTGAATCACCCGGGGCAGCCCAAGCCCGGCATCTGGCCGCCGAACATCTTGAGCATCTCTTCGAGAGGATTCCCCGCGAATGGAGCGACGGGGGGTTCTACCGGCTCGCCGGCCGAGGCACCTGACGGGTCTGCCCCTTCGTCGGGGTTTCTTCGGCAGGCTCATCGGGAAGCTCGGGTGTGTTGTCTGGCTCGTCGGTCATGTTGTCCAAATTACCGCGCACCGCAATGGCGGTCCCTAAATGTCGTGACGCTGTGAGCCGAATCCGCTGACCGGCATAACGACCGGCCCATCGACCGGCCCCATGACTATGCTCTGCGAATATGGGGCCAGCATGAGTGACGTTCGGTTGGTCGATCTGCGCGAAGCACCGCTCGATGTGACCGAGGTGATGGCGGCCCTCGATGGTGACGCGGACGGTGGCGTCACCGTGTTTGTCGGCCGGGTGCGTGATCACGACGGTGGGCGGGCGGTCTTGGGCCTGGACTATTCCGCGCACCCCAGCGCGCTGGGTCGGATGCAGGAGGTGTGCGCAGCGATCGCGGAGGAGTACGACGTGTCGGGTGTGGCCGCTGTCCACCGCGTCGGTTTCCTCGAAATCGGGGATGCTGCGGTGATCGTGGCGACCGCCGCAGCGCATCGTGGCCAGGCCTTCGAGGCGTCCCGTGCCCTGATCGACCGGCTCAAGGCCGAGGTCCCCATCTGGAAGCACCAACGCTTCGCCGACGGCACTGAAGAATGGGTCGGCACCCCCTAGTCCCTCGACCCAGTCCCTCGAGCCGTCGCAAATGCAGCCAAACACGCCGTACGCCGTGCCGCCAACGACGGCTCACCGAAGATTCGGCTCCCCTCGGTAGGCTGGGGGACCAAGCACAGAGTCAGTCTGGGGACCCCACACATCATGTTCACTGCACTATCGCGACGCTCCGCACGACGGAACCGACTCTCGTCGGTGGTCATCGGCGTGGCTGTGCTCGCGCTGTTCACCAGTTCCTGTCAGGCGGAATCGGGAGGCGACAATGACGGCGCACTTCCCGGTGGTTCGGTCACCGACCCAGACGCACCGGCGAGCAGCGAGGCGCCAACGGTGGAGGTCACCACGAGTCTCGGCTCGAAGACCAAGTCCGTGCCCATCACAACGCCCCTCACCGTCTCGGCGGAGGACGGCGTTCTCCGATCGGTCAAGGTGCGCAGCGGAGACGTCGTACTCGATGGAGAGCTGTCGGCGGACAAGTCCTCGTGGACGTCCACCGGGCCGCCTCGAGCCGGGCATGCAGTACGCCGTGATCAGTGTGGCGGTCGGCGAAGACGGGGAGCCGAGTCGCACGCGATCGTCCTTCCACACCCAGGACTTGGCACTCGACGCGCAGACCTACCCGTCGGTGGCTCCACTGGCCGACGAAACGGTGGGTGTCGGAATGCCCGTCATCGTGACCTTCGATGTGCCTGTCCAGGACCAGGCGCTGTTCGAGAAGCACATGACCGTGTCCAGCACCCCGAAGCAGGCCGGGTCGTGGCGTTGGCTCTCCGATCAAGAGGTCCACTGGCGTCCGGACAAGTACTGGCGCGCGGGCACTGACGTGACGGTCGACATTGATGTGAACAGCCTCCCGGCCGGGGGTGGCGTGTTCGGCCAGGAGAGCCGGACCATCGACTTCCACATCGGGCAGTCGGTCGTGAGCAAGGTCAACGCCCAGACCCACCGGATGCGCACCTTCATCAACGGCAAATTGGCCAAGACGACCCCCATCACGACCGGGAAGCCTGGTTTCACCACGCGGTCAGGCACGAAGGTCATCATGGAGAAGTTTCGCTCGAAGCGGATGAACTCCGAGACCGTCGGGATCGCCAACGATGCGCCCGACGGCTACGACATCAACGATGTTGAGTACGCCATGCGGGTCACCTACTCGGGTGAGTTCCTCCATGCCGCACCGTGGTCGGTTAGTTCTCAGGGAAACGCGAACGTCTCCCACGGCTGCACCGGAATGTCGACGGAGAATGCCAAGTGGATCTACGACATCAGCAAGCGCGGTGACGTCGTGGAGTACACCGGCACCGATCGCCCGATGACCCTCACCAACGGTTTCGGCGACTGGAACCTCAGTCCCGCTCGAATACGCCAAGGGCTCAGCGCTCGCCTAGTTGGGCGGGTGACCCGGCGAATACGCTCCGACACGCCGCGATTTTGCCTGCTCAAGCGACGGCTCACCATGGCTTTAGCCTGGGCGGGTGGAGATCTTGTGGTGGCTCGTCCCGGCAGCGATTGTCACGATGGTGGCGATGGCGTGGGTGTCCTGGGTGAGCCGCAAGGGGTACGGCGTGGTCGATCCCGAAGTTGCCGCCGAACGACTCGGCAAGGCCCTGGAAAAGGATCTGCCCGCTCCACGGCGTGCGCCGCCAAAGTCGGTCCGTCAGACCCACCAGCCCGGCACCGGCGTGGCCGTCCGCCCCAGTCGAGGCCTCAGTCGAGGCCCCAGTCGGGCCCCAGCGGACGGACCAGCTGACCGGCAACCGTCAGGCAACCCTCAGGTCTAGTTTGGGTTGTCCTTGGGTCTGGGTGAGAGAGCTTGCGAGCATGAGTCAGCGCCGGATCGCCGCCTTACGGACGATCGTGTCTAGGGCTGTGTCCGGAGTCGGGCCTTCCACACCCCCTGTCGATGTGGTGGGTCTGTGAGTCGACGTACCCGCGCCACCGCCGTGGCGCTCCCGATCTTGCTTTTGCTCTGGGCAGCGGCATTCTTCTTTCCATTGCCCTACGTGACCTATTCGCCCGGGCCGACGGTGAATGTGCTGGGTGGCAAGAAGGGCGAGGAGTTCATCTCCGTCGAGGGGCATCAGGCCTACCGTGACGATGGCGAACTGCGCATGACGACCGTCTACGTGACGTTTCCCGATGGACGGGTCAGCTTCTTCGACGCGATGAGCGCGTGGATCGACCCTGACCGCGCGGTCGTCCCCCGGGACACGGTGTACGCCGAGGGTGAGACGCGCCAGGACGCCGAGCAGCAGTCCGCCGTACAGATGGTCTCGTCACAAGACGTCGCCATCGCCGCGGCGATGAACGAACTCGATCTCGACGTTGAGGAAGTGCTGGAAGTCCTGAGCGTGGTGGGGGACTCGCCGGCTGACGGCAAACTCAAGGTGCGAGACGTCCTCGAGTCCGTCAACGGTACGCCGATCACGACAGCCGATCAGGTCGTGAAGGCGGTCCAAGGCACCAAAAAGGGCGACACCGTGAAGTTCGGCATCCTTCGCGACGACAAGTCGATGGACGTCACGATCGAGCCGGAGACCAAGGACGGCGTCCAGGTCATCGGGATCATCCCGGGTCCCGGTTTCACCTTCCCGTTCAAGGTCAACGTCGATATCGGCGAGGGTATCGGCGGTCCGAGCGCCGGCTTGTTCTTCTCCCTGGGGATCTACGACACCCTGACTCCCGGTTCGTTGACCGACGGCAAGGTCGTCGCCGGCACCGGAACCATCGATCCGAACGGCAACGTCGGCCCGATCGGTGGCATCCAGCAGAAGATCGCGGCGGCCCGCGATGCGAAGGCCAAGATCTTCCTCGTGCCTCCGGATAACTGCGTCGAAGCTCTCGGGGGAGCCCGTGGCGACATGAAGTTGGTCAAGGCCACGACTCTGGACGACGCGATCAAGTCCATCGAGACGTGGACCAAAGACCCCAACGCCGACCTGCCCACGTGTGCGGCCGCCTGATGACGGATCAGTTGACCCTGCGGGCGACCGTCGAGGAGATCGAGAACCACGTGGCCGCCGATGGCTGGGATCAGGCGGCCAGGCTCTACGCCTTGGTCCCGACCGCCGAATTGCTCGCCCGCGAGCCGAACCTCGCCGACGCACTCGGTCTCGACCCCCACGCCGACGTGGACTCCTTGACGCCGATCGAGCAGGAATCCGTGGAGAGTCATGGGCGCCTCGAGGACCTGCTCGCCACCATGTCCTGGCCACAGGAGGTCGTGGGTTGCGTGGCCGCGGTTGAGCGCGTCGTGCTCCCGTCCGAGGTGGACGGTGAACTGCCCGACGATCCCGGTGAGGCGGCGGCGTACGCCGCGAGTCATCCGCTGCGGCAAGAGGTCCGCATGGTCGCCGGGGTCACCCGGACCGGGTCGACCTTCTGCGCGCTGAGAATGCGCGCCCATGACGAGGCTCAGTCCGTGGTCGCGGGACCGGACCTGGTCCCTGGCCTGATTGAGTTGTTGCGCACCACCCTTGAGGAGGAACCACCGCTGTGAGCGAGTTGTTTGACGACGAGAACGGCCGTACCCAGGTGGACGAACCTGTTGCCTCGGGCCGCACCAGAGCCCTGATCATCACTGGCTTCGTGGTGGCCATCATGTTCTTGATCTTCACGGGGTTCTCCTCGCTGTGGACCGAGAAGTTGTGGTACTCCTCGGTCGGGTACAGCAAGGTCTTCACCACCCAGTTGTTCACCCGCGTCGGGTTGTTCGTCGCGTTCGGCTCGCTGATGGGCCTGTCCCTCGGCCTGACGATGTGGCTTGCGCACCGCTTCCGCCCGTTCGTGGTGCCGACCACGGTGCAGCGCGACTCGCTGGATCGCTATCGCGACATCCTGACTCCGATGCGTCGCTCGCTCCTGATCGGCATCTCGCTCCTGATCGGCATTTTCGCGGGATCATCCGCCTCGGGGGAGTGGCGCAACTTCCAGTTGTGGCGGCACAGCACCGAGTTCAACCAGACCGATCCCTACTTCAATCGCGACCTGAGCTTCTACATCTTCGATCTGGAGTGGTACCACTTCCTGATCGACTTCTTCATGGCGATCACGGTGATCTGCCTGATCGCGTCGATCATCGTGCACTACCTGTACGGCGGGATCCGGCTGCAGGCCCGGCATGACAAGTTCTCCGACGCGGCGCAGATCCAACTCTCCGCACTGGTCGGCCTGTTCGTCCTGTTCAAGGCGGTCGACTACTACCTCGGTCGCTTCGACCTGGTCAGCACCGGGGGTGGGCTGGTCACCGGCATGACCTACACGCGAGACAACGCGGAGCTGCCTGCTCGAAACATCCTGATGAGCATCGCGCTGATCTGCGCCGTGCTGTTCATCCTGAACATCTGGTTCCGCACCTGGCTGTTGCCTTCAGTCGGGCTCGCCCTGCTGGTCTTGTCCTCCATCCTGCTCGGCATGGTGTGGCCGGCATTGGTCCAGCGATTCCAGGTCGAGCCCACCGAGGCCGACAAGGAAGCGCCGTATATAGCGAAGAACATCACCGCCACGCGAGCGGCGTACGACTTGGAGGACGCGGTCGTCGAGCCGTACGCCGGCAGCTCCGACTCTGCCCGTGCCGGAGCTCGCCGAAGCCGCCATCAACAACCCCGGCATCCGGCTGGTCGACCCGCAGTTGGTGCAGCCGACGTTCGAGCAGAAGCAGCAGGTGCGTGGTTACTACTCGACAGCGCGCGGTGCTGGACGTCGATCGCTACGACATCGACGGCCAGGAGCGCGACCTCGTTCTCGGCGTACGCGAGCTGGATCAGAACGGTCTGCCCGACGACAGCAAGAACTGGGCGAACCTCCACACGGTTTACACCCACGGCTACGGCATGATCGCGGCGTACGGCAATCAGCGCCCGGCCGGCGACGGTCCCCAGGTGACTGGCGATGAGCCAGCGTGGGCAGAGACCGATATCCCGCCGCAGGGCGACCTGACGAACCTCAACGCCCCGGACGGGTATGAGGGCCGGATCTACTTCGGCGAGAACAGCCCCGACTACTCGATCGTCGGCAAGGCGCCTGGCTCGGACAGCGACATCGAGTTGGACCTGCCCGGTGGGGCTGACGGCGAGGCGGGCGGCGACCGGACCACGACGTACGACGGCCCGGCTGGGGTCCCGGTCGGCAACCTGCTCAACAAGGTGCTCTATGCGATGCGCTTCGGCGACACCAACCTGATCCTGTCGGGGCGTGTGCACGAGAACTCGAAGATCCTCTACGACCGCAACCCGCGGACGATGGTGGAGAAGGTCGCGCCGTGGCTGACCGTCGATGAGGATCCGTTCCCGGCGGTGGTCGATGGCCGGGTCGTGTGGATGCTGGACGGCTTCACCGCCACGGACCGCTACCCGTTGGCGCAGCGGGGTTCGTATGAGGCGATGACTCGCGACGCGCTGGCGCCGACGAGCCCGAACTTCCAGACGTTGCCGACCGACGAGATCAACTACATGCGCAACGCGGTCAAGGCGACTGTCGATGCCTACACCGGCACGGTGACGCTGTACGCATGGGACGAGGAAGATCCGATCCTGCAGACGTGGATGAAGGCGTTCCCGGGGACGGTGCAGCCGAAGTCGGACATCCCGCCGGCGTTGCTGGAACACATGCGGTACCCCGAGGACCTGTTCAAGGTGCAGCGGTTCATGTTCGCGAAGTACCACGTCACAGACGCGGACGACTTCTACAAGCAGAACGACCAGTGGGAAGTTCCCAACGACCCGAACGCAGGGCGCGAGCCTGCAGCCGCCGTACCGACTCACGGTGGACACCCCGAGCGGCGGCAACATACCGACCTTCTCGCTGACGTCCGTCTATGTGCCGTCGAAGCGGCAGAACCTGGCGGCGTTCCTGTCGGTCGATGCCGACGCGTCGCAGGAGGACTACGGCACGATGCGGGTGCTCCGGCTGGGCTCCAGCACGCAGATCCCGGGTCCCGGGCAGATCGCGAACCAGATCGGTTCGGACGAAGAGGTCAAACGCGTCCTGTTGCCGTTCACCAACAACGCGAACGCGACGGTGCTGAGCGGCAACCTGCTCACGCTGCCGGTGGGTGGCGGACTGCTCTACGTCCAGCCGCTCTACACCCAGCGGACCACGGGCGAGGGCAACTATCCGGTGCTGCGATTCGTCGCGGTGTCGTTCGGTGATCGGGTCGGAGTGGGTACGACGCTCGGCGAGGCGGTCTTCAGTCTTCTCGAGATCGACGCGAACACTCCGCCAGTCACCGACGAGCCAGATCCAGGGGCAGAGCCTCCAGCCCAGCCGACAGGTACGCCGGAGGAGCAGATTCGCAAGCTCCTGGCCCAGGCCGACGCGCTGTTCCTCGAGGCCGACAAGTCGCTGCAGGCTGGGGACTTGGCGGGGTACGACGCCAAGATCGACGCCGCCCGCCTCAAGATCGAAAGGGCTCTGGCGATCTCGCAGAAGAACAGCACCCCTTAGCCTGCTGATCGTCGAGACCACTAGCGCTGAACCGTCACCACATGTCCCTGGATCTTGCCGACGATGGGGCCGTCGCCGAACTGCTTGGCGATGGCCGCCTCGGCCACATCGGTCATCTCGGCGATGGACACGCCTGAGGCGACCCAGCGGGTTTGGAGTTCGTTGTTCCACGGGGTGCCCTGGCAGAAAGCGACGGCCGGAATCCGCGCCGAGGCGACCTCGCGCTGCTCGGTGATGGTCTCGAACGTCGGCTCGGCCGTGAAACCGCCTGCGGCTACGTCGGCGAGAATCTGCTCTCGGTCGAAGTAGCCGTGGGGAACCCGCTGCATGAACAGTGGCGGGTTGTCGGGGAAGAGTTCGCAGATGGCAACCTGGGTCGTGTAGCAGAACTCCTGATCCTCGATCCGGTCCCAGGTGTTGAAGACGAGCGTGCCGCCGGGACGGAGAACTCGCCGCGCCTCGGCATGGGCCGCTGGCTTTGTCGGGAAAGAACATCATGCCGAACTGGCACACCACGACGTCAAAACTGGCGTCGTCGAACGGCAGTTGCAGCGCGTCGGCATGCTGCCAGGTCACCGGGCCGATCGGTGCCGATGTCGGCGGCCTGATCGAGCATCGGCTGATTGAGGTCGGTCGCGACGATCTCGACGTCCGGGCCGAGCGCCTTGACGAGTTCCCGAGTCAGTACGCCGGTGCCAGCGGCGGTCTCGAGGACTCGCGTCGGATTGAGGGCAGCGACTCGGGCGGCCAAGTCCACGGCGTACGGCTCAAAGACCATCGGGACCATGAACCGCTCGTAGAGCTCGGGGATCGAACCTACAAAGTCGATGTCGCTACCGGGGGGAGCCATGCGCCGACTATCGCACCTTCCTGATCACAATCAACGGATTTGGCCGCTCACCACCCCTCATCTATGATCGTTCAGGCGACGCGGGGTGGAGCAGTTCGGTAGCTCGCTGGGCTCATAACCCAGAGGTCGCAGGTTCAAATCCTGCCCCCGCTACAAATGTGATGTCTCAGGACATCGGCATAGCCCGGACCTACGTTTGTAGGTCCGGGCTACTTGTTTTTGTGGCTGGTCCGGGTGGTCGGCGTGTGGGTTGGTAGTCGCGGCGTGGGGTCGATGGTGAGCTCGCGGAGGAGTTCGCCGGTGGCGGCGTGGACGACGCGGACGTCGAGGTCCTGGACGAGCAGGATGACGTAGGTTCCGGCGTGGGTTCGGCCGACGCCGATGTGGCGCAGGTGGCCGCGCGACGCGCAGGGTGACGGTGCCGGCTTTGTCGATCTTGTCGTGGCGGACGCGGTCGTGGGTGTCGGTGGTCCGGTCGGCGCCGGGGCTGGCTTTGGGTCGGGCGTTGTAGGCCGTGGCCGGGGTGGCCCGGTGTGGCAGGGAGCGGTGGGGACGGTGCTCGTTGTACTCGTCGACGAAGGGTCGAGTAGTGCTCTGCAGCTCGGCTGATGGTCTGCGGCTGGTCGGGTTGGGCGCGCAGCCACTTCTTCATAGTCTGCTGGAACCGCTCGACTTTGCCGCAGGTTGTCGGGTGGTTCGGTCGGGAGTTCTTCTGGGTGATGCCGAGTCGGCGTAGTTCGTGCTCGAAGCCGTTGCGGCCGCCGCGCGGCCGATGCCGGCGAGCCGGACGGTGTAGACCATGCCGTTGTCGGTGAGGGTCGAGGCGGGGATGCCGTGCTGGTCAGCGGCCTGGCGGAAGGTGGACAGCACGATCGGGGCCGGTGATCCGGTGTGTGCGGTGATGTGCAGGGCGTAGCGGGAGTGGTCGTCGAGCCAGGTGATGATCTCGACGTCGGTGCCGGGTCGGCCGTCGGGGCGGGTGAGTCGGTAGTGGGTGAAGTCGGATTGCCAGGTCTCGTTCGGCTGGCGGCTTCGAAGCGGATGTAGGAGGACTTAGGTCGCTTCTTCGGCTCCGGGGTCACCAGCCCGGCCCTGCGGAGGTATGCGGCTGATCGTGGCCCGCGACACGCGTGCTCCGGTGGTGGTGTTGAAGATGCCAGGCGATGGTGTCGGCGCCGGCGTCTAGGCCGGCCTCCTCGAGTTGTGTGCGTAGCTCGCACGATCAGTTCGACAGGTCCGGTGCGGTAGCGCCCGGGCTCGTACTTCGGGCGACGGGAGCGGGGCTCGAACGCAGCCTCGCCCTCGGCCTGGTAGCGGGCCATGAGACTGGACTGATCCAGCCCTGGGAGACGCCGTAAGTAGCGCGCGACTTCGGATTGGGAGCGGCCCTCGAGGACGAGCGGTGATGACCAGACGACGGGCTTTCGACATGGCCAAGCCTGTCGACACTCGATCCTGACCTGCGACGTTTCCGATGTCGTGAGACACCCCATTTCCGATGTCCTGAACCAACACACTGCCCCCGCTACAAATTTCAGGCGCGAAACCTACGGGTTCCGCGCCTGAAAGGTTGTTGGGACTTGATCAAGTGTCCACTTAGGGTCAGTTATTGGGAAGGCCCGAGGCCAGCGGCCGGAATTTTGTGTGCTGGGCCATGCATCAGCGAGGGAGTCGCACCTTTGCTCTACTCCACTGCTTTGCGGATCGAGTCGAAGGGGTGTCAGCTCCCAGGCGTAATGCCTCGCATGATCTGGTCAATCAGGTCGGTCTGGAACTGCGGGTCGACCGGGTCGCCGCCGGAGGAGGCGCGGCCGAGGACGCCGAACAGCAGTGCGCCGAGGATGGCATTGACAGTGTCCCCAACGGCTGCGGGGTCGGTGTCGTCGCCGCTGAGGAGCTGGCGATGGGCCGCGCCCTCGGCGACGACGTCGCGCAGCGGTGCTGCCACCCAGGTGTCATTCACCGCCAAGACCTCGGCCATGCGGGCCCCTGTGCCCGCCGCGGCCAGCATCCCGGCACAGATTCCTGGGCGGGCGCCGAGATAGGCAGCCAGCCCTTCAAGCATTGAGCGCAATTTGGCCGGAGGTGGATCTGCGTCATGAATTCGCGCGGTCGCCCACGTGGCACCTTCTCGCGCATGCGCGACAAGCAGGAAGGCGACCAAGTCGTCGCGGCCGGCGAAGTAGTAGTAGAGCGAAGCGCGAGAGGCACCAACCAGTTGCGCGACGTCCTCAAGTCGGGGCGGAGGATCGCCGATGAGGATCTCCTCGCCGACCTCGAGCAACCTACTTGCCAGAGCCGGGGGTGGGACCTTCATTCCTGCATCTTAACGACCTTGTTTTGAATCGTGGTTTGGATTATGATCTAAACCATGATGAAGACAGAATTCGGTCCCTGGGCCGTCATTACCGGTGCCTCGTCGGGCATCGGAGAAGCCTTCGCCCGCGCTCTTGCCGCAGAAGGCCTGCACGTGTTCCTCGCTGCCAGACGCACTGACCGGCTTGTGGCGCTGGGCACCGAACTCAGCCATACTCACGGAGTCGAACATCAAGTCCTCACGGTCGACCTGTCAGACCCGCGAGGTGCCGCATCCATCGTCGAAGCCACCGGCGATCTGGACGTCGGACTGCTGGTTTCCAACGCCGGTGCCGGACACCCCGGGCGATTCGCAGATCAGGAACTGGACGATCTGCACCAACGGCTACAGCTCAACACGACATCCCACTTGGACCTTGCGCACGCCTTCAGTCGACGACTGGTGGCTCGCAGCCGCGGCGGGATCGTGCTGGTCAGCGCCCTGGGCGCCTCCGCCGGAATTCCCAACATGGGACACGAGGCAGGCTCGAAGGCCTACGTGGACGCACTCGGAACAGCCTTGCATCACGAGCTCGCCGTCTCCGGCATCAAAGTGCTGGTGATGCGCCCAGGCAATGTCGACACCGCGGTTATCGACTCCTTCGGCCTTGACCGTGAAGACCTGCCACTACGCCCGATCACCCCGATGGCCGCCGTCGCCGAAACCCTCGCGGCGCTGCGCCGCGGCCGTGTCAGCCACCTACCGGACCGCCGGATGCGCCTGCTGAACCGGCTGGTCCCCGCCCGCGTCGCGGTCCGGATGAACGGCCGCATGCTCGGCCGCGGAGCCGCCCATCTCGCCGCCGCGAAAGCCACCCTTACGCCAAGTCAGGGCTAACTGCGGCGGCCCAGTCTCACCGCAGCAATGGCTGGGACCCAGCCCCTCCAAGGGTGTCGCGCAGAGCACCCAATGGTTGTCGTGGGCGGTGGGAACCTGTGGGGTTCGTGCTGCGGAGGGTCTGAATCCCCGTGCCGGCTACAAGTAGCCGCATAGCGTTCGCTGTGGCGCGCGGATCTGCCGCAGGCAGGCCCGTACCGACCGTTGTGCAGTGACAGGTTGAGTGGCAGCGCGCCTAGTTGCCCAATCCGCCTCGAGACGCTGGATTCGACACGTCATCGAAAAGTCATCGGAAATGACAGGCAAATGCTCCAACACGTTCCGATACAGTTGGAGGCGTCCATTGGGAAGTCTCCTCAAGAACCCGAGGTTCTCCAGAGGGATCCGAAGTTTGACGTAGTCGGATCAGGCCCTCCGATCACGTCCAGAGGTCGCGGGTTCAAATCCCGCCCCCGCTACAAAGTAGAAGGCAGGTCAGAGGCGGTTTCCGGAGAGATCCGGAGGCCGCCTTTGGTGTTCTCCGCCACGTAGGCGGCCAGCGAGTGGCCCGTCAGGGTTGAACGAGGGCAGGCGGCGAAGCCACCGTGTGGCAGTGGTTGTCGGGGGGAAACGCGAGCGAGATCTCGAAGCAACTGGCGAGGACCTCGCCGGTCGTCGGCCCGTCGGCGAGAAGGTCGAGAACGTTCTGTTGACCGAGCGGTGCCCAGACGTCGTAGAACTGGCAGCCGATTCGCGACCAACCGTGGATGCTGGCTTGGACTTCGGGTCGCTGGCGAAGTTGTTGATCCGCAGGAGCTTCTCGATGAGCGTGCGGCGGGGATGGAGTATCGCAGCCTTGGCGGCTTCTCCGATTCCGTCATGGTGTCGTCTCTTCGTCGATCCTCTCTGGACGAACGTCCGGCTCCGAAACCAACCGACCGCGGGCCGAGGCGCCTAACGAAATGAATGAACACCTCCTCCAACCTCAGACCAGGAGCCGCACCAGCCCGTGCACCACGAGTGCCCCTCCAAGCAGGATGGAAATCCACTTGCGGAGTCCCGTCGCATGCTCGCTTACCCAGGACTGCCCGCGGGCCAGGATCGCGTCCGCGCGCTCTCCCGCGATGACCACTATGCCGACCGGCAGCGAGACGAGCGCGGTGGACACGGCGATATAGACCGCGACCAGGGAAACGTCGACGACGTCGCGCTGACCCGCGTCGGTGACCGAAGCCATGGCGAGGAACGTGAGCACGAGCCGCTTGGGCCCTCCGAAACCGAGGAGTCCGGCCATGGAGAACGACGCCGCGGGACCCACGTTGCCGAGCCCGCCGACGATCGCCGCCGCGCGACTGCTCCGCGCCTCCGGTCCGGTCGGCCTCGTCCGCCGGGCCTGGAGCCCGACGGCAAGCAGGGCCAGGCCGAGGCCGACCGCGGCCACCGCCTTGAACGTCTCGTGTGAATCGAACCGGGCGACGGCGGCTTGACCGATGGCCAGGCCGAGGCCGCAGGCGATCACGGTTCCGAACACGAATCCGCTCAGGAACGCGATCCCGTTCGTGCGCGGTCGCTCGCTGCGGATGACGACGAATGTCGCGGCCAGCACGAGGGCGCTGGCGGCCGCAGCGAGAGCGTAGAAGAGAACCTCGGCGCCGGCGTACATCACGCGTCGCCCCGCCTCGTGAGCAGCCCCACGCAGTGCGCGCGTCCGCTGTATTCCGTCATCGCCGGACGAGCGACATCGGGCTGGCCACTGCGACGAGGAGTGCCGCCACGAGCGCCAGATCCGCAGCCATGTCGCGACCCCACATGGTGGATCACCGACAGGTTCACTCCCGTCGAGCTCAGCCGGTGTCGGGACGTCGATCTTGGAGCCCCACTCGGCAAGCTCGTTCGTGGACATGGGCCAGGTCCCGTGTGGAGTTTCCGCGGCAGGCTGATCAGGACGCCTTTGTCGCTCGTCCGGAGAGAGCCCGAAGAGGTAGATCCACGACGACCGCGCCACCCTCCGCTGCTGCCTGCCGCAGAGCAGACTGTTCGTCTCGGCCCCAGAGGCCAAAATTGACAATGACATGGGCACCGAGCTTGAGCGCGCGCATCCCTATCTGGATCAATGGACCCTCGATCACTTCTGAGGCTGGGGCCGGATTGCCGTGGCCGTACACAGCCTTCATCCATTCGTCTTGTCAGACGAAGCGCACTCTGTTCGACCTCGATGCGCCGTGCGGCAGCCGTCTTCCCAGTGCCCGGCGGTCCGACGGTCGAAAACAGTGTTGGCCTGGTCATGGATCAGCCTCGTCTCGGGCCCATCTGTTGGAACCCTGCTGGGCATCATGGGTCAGCAACGGGGTCATTGACCGCGGGCAGTGCTTCGTTCTCGACCTTTGCGTCGATCAGCGGGGCCACCCAGGATGCACGACTGTCGGCGTCGATGAAAATCGCTCGGATGAGCAGTGTCATCGGCACGGCCAGGAGCGCGCCGAGCGCGCCGAGAAGAAACGTCCAGACGACAAGTGACATGAAAGTGATCTCGGCGCTGAGCCCGACCGAGTTGCCAACGATGCGCGGCTGGATGAACGTCTGGATCGTGACGTTGAGGACGCTGTAGGCCAGGACCACCCACAACAAGCCGTGCCAGCCGCCGTCGAGCAGAGCCAGGAAGGCCGGTGGGATGACGCCGATGATGAAACCGATGTTGGGGATGAAGTTCGTGAGGAACGAGAAGAAGCCCCAGACCAGCGGGAGCGGGACGCCTAGCAGCCACAGCGCCCCCGTATCGAGTACACCGACGATGGCGCCGAAGAGCGCGGTCATGAGCAGGTAGGTCTGGGAACCCCGAAGGAACTTCCCCAGGGCGGCAGTCAGCTCGGGTTTGGAGCGTTGCAGGGCGGTGACGCGCGGCGCGAAGCCAGGCACGGCGACGACGAAGAAGAACATCAAGGTCACGAGGAAGAAGAGGAAGCCGAGGCTTCCGAGGATCCCCGAGACCAGGTCGCGAAGCACTTCGGCGAGCTTTGTCGGGTCCAACTTCGAAAGCGCATCACCCGTCGCGCCAGTGCTCAGACCGAGCTGGGATAGGCCATGCTCCACCTGCTTCACGAGGTTGTCGACCTCCGTGGCGTACGTCGGAAGCAGGTCCGCGAACTTGACAGCACAGACGACAAGGCCGACGACCATGACCAGCAAGATGGAATAGGCCGCAGCGAGGGCGGTCAGCGTCGCCAACCAGCTCGGCCGGCCGTGTTTGCGGACCCACCGACCGATGGGAAGCACCGCGATGGTGAGCACGAGGGCGAGCATGGTCGGCGCGATGATCCCGGCGGCTGCCTTGATGCCGGCGCCCAGGGCGACGACACCTACGAGGCCGACCAGCAGCATGATCGAGCGCGGCATCGTCGTGACGGTGGTGGCGCCCGGACCGTTCGCGGCGCGAGTCCGATCTGCGGGATCGACTGACATGAGGTCATGATAGGGAGTACGGCGGGAAACGGCAGAGCGCTAACTGCGAGACACCGACCTGAGCCTCACGCACCTCGCCCGAGCACTCGGGTACGCCGAACAGGGCGTGCTCACCCTGTAGTGCCGACGCTGGTTTGGACGTTCTCCGATCGCGCAACGTAACGCTCTACGTGGTGCCGGCGGCCTGGGCCAGTCTGTGGCTCGCCCCAATGTCGCCGCCGTACGCGGACGTCGTCGGAGGTCCTGGCCCGGAGCCCGGCCCGTCCGACCCTGACTGGCAGGGCCCTCGCCCCCGGACCCGGCTCTGCCCTCCGGGCAGGGAGCGAGAGGTTGTGCGCCGGGTGACAACAAGCCGTGCGCCGAGGGCTGGCGCGCTCGCCGCAGCCCTCGCGGGCTGCGCAGCCTCCGGCGACAACGATGCGACTCGGACATTGATTCCGACGGTCGCGGATCAGCCGAAAGAATGAGAAATGACCCGCACCAGAGGCCAGGAAGATCGAGCCCGCAGACCGATGGCGCCGGGCAGAGATTCAGTCATCGTGAGATGGACATCCCGATGAGAAAGAAGAGACCTTGAGTACCACGACCAAGACCACAACTGCCACGACAGCCCTTTACGATCCGCCCACGCCGGTCAGAGCGAAGCTCGCCGCAGCCTGGACCAGCTTCATGTTCTTCTACATCTACGTCGACTACCTCCACCTGTACAAGCCCGGCGCCATCGACGACATCCTGGCCGGCATCGTCTTCGAGTTCGACATCAGCCAAACCTTCGTAGTCACTTCGCTCACGCTCGTGGGCATCCCGGCCCTCATGATCCTGCTCTCCATGGCACTGCCCGCCCGTGCGAACCGCACGCTCAACCTCGTCGTGGCATCGCTCTACATCCCCGTCTCGGCGTTCAACGTGGTCGGCGAGTCCTGGATCTACTTCTACGGCCTCGGCGCCGTGGTCGAAGTGCTCGTCCTGGCCTACATCCTCCGCTCCGCCTGGACCTGGCCCCGCGCGGCGTCGTAGAGGTTCAGTCAGAACCGTCCGGTTGCGAACGGAACACGGGCGGTACTGTCGCTGCGTCGTCGCGGTGGAGCGCCGGCGCGGTCTGGGAGGTCACGGTGCAGGCAGACGGGGCGGACTGGGTTCCCCGGACCGACGACCCGGACGCTGTCTACGAGGCAGTGGTGACCTGGGCCGGCGGGCAGGGGCTGAGCCTCTACCCGCACCAGGACGAGGCCGTCATCGAGTTGCTCGGGGGCAGCAACGTCGTCCTTGCCACACCGACCGGATCTGGGAAGTCGTTGGTAGCGGTGGCCGCGCACGCGGCTGCCCTGGCCGGCGACCGGGTCAGCTTCTACACGGCTCCGATCAAGGCGCTGGTGAGCGAGAAGTTCTTCGCGCTTTGTGAGATCTTCGGTGCGGCCAATGTCGGCATGCTGACCGGCGACGCGTCGGTGAATCCCGATGCACCCATCATCTGCTGCACCGCCGAGGTGCTGGCTAACATCGCGCTCCGCGAGGGCGTGGGAGCCGACGTCGGCGTCGTCGTCATGGACGAGTTCCACTTCTACTCCGAGCCCGACCGTGGTTGGGCGTGGCAGGTCCCGCTGCTGGAGCTGACCCGGACCCAGTTCGTACTCATGTCGGCCACGCTCGGGGACATCAGCGAGCTCGCTGCCGACCTGACCCGCCGCAACGGTCGGGAGACGGCGGTCGTGGACGACGCCGAACGACCGGTGCCGCTGACGTTGTCCTGGGCGATGACCCACCTCTCCGAGACGCTCACTGAGCTCGTGGAGACCCGCCAGGCGCCGGTGTATGTCGTGCACTTCACCCAGCTGGCCGCGGTCGAGCACGCCACCGCGCTCCTCGCTACCCGCGGTGGCATCGAGCCCACCAGGGAGGCCCGCGACGCGATCAACGAACGCCTGGTCGGCTTTCGCTTCGGTGCCGGCTTCGGCAAGACCCTGCACAAGCTCGTCCGGCGCGGCATCGGGGTCCACCACGCCGGGATGCTGCCGCGCTATCGCCGACTTGTGGAGCAGCTCGCCCAGTCCGGGTTGCTGGTGGTCATCTGCGGCACCGACACGCTCGGGGTGGGCATCAACGTCCCGATCCGGACCGTGCTGTTCACCGGGCTCGCGAAGTTCGATGGGACCCGGCAGCGGATACTGCGTTCGCGCGAGTTCCTGCAGATCGCGGGTCGTGCGGGACGTGCTGGCTTCGACACCGCGGGGTACGTCGTCGTACAGGCCCCTGAGCACGTCATCGACAACGCCAAGGCACTGGCGAAGTTCGCCGACGACCCCAAGAAGCAGCGCAGCGTACGGCGCAAGAAGCCGCCCGAGGGCGAGGTCGTCTGGTCCGAGGAGACGTTCGAGAAGTTGGTCGGCGAGACTGCCTGAACAGCTGGTCTCGCGGATGAAGGTCGACAACGCGATGCTGCTCAACGTCGTCGCCCGCGACGAGGATGCTTTCCCCGTGCTGCGCCGTCTGCTCATGGACAACCACGAGCCCCGCGGCAAGCAGCTGCGTCTCGCCCGGCGAGCGCTCAGGCTGGCGCGCAGCCTGGTGCACTCGGGCGTGCTCACCCGGCTCGACGAGCTCGACGAATACGGACGCCGCTACGTGCTGACTCTCGACCTACCGGTCGACTTCGCGCTGAACCAGCCGCTGGCGCACTTCGCTCTCGCGGCGTTCGATTTGCTGGACCCGGAGTCGGACGACTACACCCTGGACCTGGTTTCCGTGGTCGAGTCCGTGCTCGAGGGCCCGCGGCAGATCCTGGCCCAGCAGCAGTACATCGCCCGCGGCCTGGCAGTTGCCGAGATGAAGGCCGACGGGATCGAGTACGAGGAGCGGATGGCTCTCCTCGACGAGGTCACGTGGCCGATGCCGCTGCGCGAGCTGCTGGAGGCGACGTACGCGATCTACCGGCAGAGGCATCCGTGGTTGCCCGAGGATGCACTCTCGCCGAAGTCGGTCGTCCGGGAGATGTACGAGCAGGGCATGAGCTTCACCGACTTCGTCTCCCGCTACCAGCTGGCACGGTCCGAGGGGTTGGTGCTCCGCTACCTCACCGACGCCTACCGCACGCTCCGACAGACCGTCCCGGACCAGCACCGCACCCCTGAGCTCGAGGAGCTCGTGGAGTGGCTGCGCGAGACCATCCGCCAGACCGACTCCTCGTTGCTCGACGAGTGGGAGTCCCTGACGGATCCCGACGCGGTCCACCGACACGCCCTCGAGCTGGCCGAGCACCGCCCACCGCCCAACCCGCGACCGATCTCGAAGCAGGAGCGCGCGTTCACCGTGATGATCCGGAACACGATGTTCCGACGGGTGGAGCTGGTGGCACGCGATGACCTCGACGGTCTGATGGCCCTCGAACGCGCTGCCGCGGACCGGACGGATCCGCCGGGTGAGGTGGTGGTGACCCGGTCGGTCTGGGACGCAGCGATCGAGGACTACTACGCCGAACACGACGAAGTGCTGCTGGACGCCGATGCACGCGGGCCTGACCTCTTGCGGGTCGAACGGACGGGGCGGTCCTGGCGGGTCACGCAGACTCTCCACGACCCGTCCGGCCACCACGACTGGATCATCGAGGCCCTCGTCGACGTCGAGGCCTCAGACGAACTCGGCGAGCTGGTGCTGGTCACGCAGGCATTCCGCAGGCTCGACGCCTGATCATTCCCACTCGACGAGGCCGCGGTCCTATGCGAACGCGACTTCGTCTCTCAACGACAGCAGCAGAGCCCATATCCAGCCGATGATGGTCCACCCGAGCAGCAAGTTGATCAGGAGAATCTTCCCGGTATCGCTCTTGGATCTGTGTACGGCGATCGCCCAGGGAAGCATGTACCCGCCTGTGAGGAGGGCAATGATCCAAGCCAAGATCTTCATTCTCTATGCCACCAATCCCGCAGGAGTAACGGAGCGTCTGCACGGATTTCTACTTTAGCGATAGGGAGTAGCGCATGGTCAGCCGGTTGCAACACATACCTGGCATTGGGGCCAACCGGACGCGGCGGCCGACGTGGCCGAAGCAACGCAGACTTGGCAGGAGCGCTGCGAAATCATCCTCCGCGAACTCGCCGACTACCCAGTTATCCGCTCCCATGGCGGCTGGTCCTCGCCAATGAGCCCAGTGTCAGGCTCCAAGACCTGCGAGACCGGTTCGTCGCAGCCTTCGGGTGGCTGAGCGTTGATGCTGTGTGGGGGCTGCCACGCCCGGTCAGGTCGAGCGTGGATCTTGGGGGACTACCGCAACGGTTGCGTGGGCTCGTTCGATGACCGACGTCGCGATGGAGCCGGTGAGCAATCGTTCGAGGGACGTCATCGGGTGCCGTCCTACGACGATCAGGTTCCATCCGCCGTGGCGTGGGCTGAGTGCTTGGTCGGCGAAGCCGTGCTTGAGGGTGAGCGTGACAGGCACGTCGGGGTAGTTCTCGGCGAGGCCGGCGACCGACTCGGAAAGGGTCGCGCGCAGATCCTCGACCCTGGGCTGCTCGGCCTCCTGGCCACGGGCCTCGTGGTACTGCGCTACCGCTGCCGCCGCATCCCAAAAAGTGTGCAGGACCGTGAGCGGGAGGTCATGCAGCGACGCCTGACGGTAGGCGAACTCGATCACCGGCAGCGACTCGGGCGTTGCATCTGCGCCCACCACCACCCCGGCTTGCGCGCCTTCGCTCGGTGGCCGGCAGATGACCACAGGACAGACGGCGTGTGCGCTGACCGCGGCGCTGACGGACCCGAGCAGCATGCTGCGTACGGCGCCGCGACCTCTCGATCCGAGCACCAGCATGTGTGCATGCGCGGAGGCGTCGATCAGCACCTGGCGTGGATCCCCGGACACGGCTGAAGCCACCACGTAGAGATCGGGATGCGGGTTCCGTGCCATGGCAGCGGCGTCATCAGCCAACCTGTGTGTCCCGTCACCAACCGAGACAACGGCTAGCCCGCGGCGCTCCAGCGAGGCCTGCTCAGCCGCCCAACGGACCGCGCGGTCGGCGTGGTCCGAACCGTCGACGGCAACGACGACATTGCCGCGGACACTAACGGGGTCCAGCGACCGGCTCATAGGTTAATGGTCGCGAATCCTGGCCTACTCAGACACTGCCCAACGGCACACCCACTCGGGACCATGGTCGCTCACCTCGCGGACGCTCGGTCTGGACCCTGGTTTTCGGCGTCACGATTCGGACATGCTCGACGTTGTCCGTGTAGGTCGCCCTATAACGCAAGACCGGGCCGTCGTGAAACGTGCCCTCGGCGACGTCCACTCCGCCGACCCGGAAGTCGAATGCCCACTCGCCAGCCTCGAAGGTCTCCCCAGCGCCGAACCAGTCCAGCTTCTTGTTCATGCGTGGGCCTCCTGTGCCGTCGCAGGCGAGGTCGCCGCGGCGGCGATGCGCTCTGCCATCTGCAGCGCGGCTGGCCACCCGAGCCACGCCGAGTCACTACACCATGAACTCGATCGAGTCGCTGAACTACTACAGCTATGCAAGATCATCAAGAACCGAGGAGCCTCACGGACGCCGCCGGAGAGCACATCCGTCACCGAGCTCCACGAAGTTCGGGAGCCCGAATTTCGGGGTTCAGATCTTGCGCCTGACCTTATATCCGACTTTGACCGAGTCGCTGTAGGCCGACTCCCACGTCGTGACATCACCCGCGCGACCGGTGTGCCCAGTGCCGCGACCGTGTCACGGTCCGAAGCGCTGGGCCAGGCGCTGGCCCAGCTCTGCCACCAGGTCGTCGAAGTCGTCGGAAGGAGCGGTGACACCCGGGACGCAGCTCGACCAGGCCGACTCCAGCGCGCGGCGCAGCTCCCCCGGGTCGGGTGGGGGGATCGACGCTGGTCCGCTCCCGCCACCCTTCACGGGCAGCTCGTCCGCCGAGCCGACGAGGCGTACGTCATCCTGGGAGACGGCGCGCAGGATCCTGCGGTTGAGCTTGAACGCCAACGCGATGCCCTGCCCGTCGAGCACCGGGCGCCCCTCCTCGGCCCGCAGCGGGAGAAGTGCCTGAACCGCCGCCTTCCGTGCGCGCTGGCGCTCGACCCGACTGAGGCCTTCCAGCGTCGGGTTGAGCCGTCGCACCAGCTCGCACGAGGCATAGCCCAGCGACTCGTTGAGCCGGACAGCGGCGTGCGGCGGATCAGGCGCGTCGATCCGAGCGGCCTCACAGAAGCGCCGCCACAGCAGCTGCGGCGGTGAGCCGGCGGGCGGGACCACGACGACGCCGACCGACGACACGCCGGGGTGGCTCCGCCATCGCGCGATCATGTCCGGCACGTCCTGCGCTCGGCGGAAGTTGCGAACGGCGTGGACAGGATGCGCTTGCTCGCGCGCACCGAGGTGGATGCTGTCGAGGCGCCGGACGTATTCCTCCCAGGTGTCGGTCCCCCGGTTGCGTACGTAGGTCTGCCACTGTGCGGGGATCGCTGCCTGCTGGTCGCGGACGGTGAGGACCACCTCCACCGGTGCACCGCCAAACGACTCGACGACCCGGCGGACGCGGTCCTCCAGGGCATAGGACAGGAACTCATGGGAGTAGCAGGCGATCCCGTCCCGCCGCTGCACCCGTTGGGCCAGCTCGTGCCACGCGCCCGGAGTACGACGCTCCGTCCAGTTGGGAAGGCTGTCCACCGCGTTGGCCTGTGCCTTAAACGACCCGCCGGCGTAGAACCCTCCGACGCTCTCGAGGATCCCCGTGTCCAGCGCGCGCTGGAGGTACGTCGTCCCCGACTTCATGGTCCCGATGTGCAGCACCACCCGATCCACCACGTCGAACTCCCCATCCCGGAGACGCGACCGTGACCACGAACGGCTCCGCTGCGTGCTTGCGCAAGGATCGCACGAATCGAAGCCTCGAGGTGAGCGCGTTGGCGGGTAGGCGTCGATCAAAAGGGACGCGACAGGGTTACCGCGACCACGGCCGGGCCGGGATGCTCGATCGGTCCTCAGCCCCGCACCAACGGCCGTCGGTGCGGCACGAGCGATCGCTCGGAGTACTCGACTCGCGTCCCGAAAGGGATCGTCATGCGGAGCGTGACCAGTGGACGATCACCCGATCTCGGGGGTGGCAGCCGGCGTGTCGCGGCGGACGCCGGCCCGGCGGCGTACTCGATTGCCCGATCGCGGGGTATCGCCGGCCGAGAAGCCCGCCGACCTCACGGGTCTCTTGTCGAGGGGCCCCGTATAGGCACGCTGATGCCCATTGGCCATGGCAGGCTGGTCCCATGCGGGTCATCGCACATGTCAGCGACACTCACTTCGGTAACGACGTGCAGAATCCAGCCGACCGGGCGGCCGCCGTGCAGGAGTACCTGCTCGCGATGTCACCCCGCCCTGACGTGCTCGTTGTCACCGGGGATGTAGCCGACCACGGACGGCCGGAGGAGTACGCCGTCGCCCGAGCCTGGCTCGACCTGTGGCCCGGTCCGCTCGCTGTGTGCCCTGGAAACCACGACATCAGGCAGACATTCGTCGAGGGCCTAGGGGTCTCGTCGAGGTCGGTGGTCGAGGCGGGCGATCTTCGGTTCGTCATGCTCGACTCGCTGATCGATGCAGTCGACGGCGTACGTGTCGACGAGGGCCGGATCGGCGTTGATCAGCTGGCGTGGCTCGACGGGCAACTTGCCGCTTCTGCCACACCGACGTTCGTCGGTCTCCATCACCCGCCGACCACCATCGGGCTGGAGCTCATGGACCCCATCGGCCTGCTCGACGCACAGGCGTTGGCCACAGTTCTGGACCGCCACCCTCACGTCGTCGCCACCCTTGTCGGGCACGCCCACACCATGAGCGCCACCACCTTCGCCGGCCGGCCGCTGCTGATCGGAGGCGGCATCGTCTCAACCGTCACCTCCACCGCCGAGCCAGTCGAGACGCTCTGGTACTCCGCCCCACCGAGTTTCGCCATCCACCTGATCGATGACGATCTGCGCATCACCACCCACTGGCGGGCGCTACCCACCGGATAGCCTCGCGCCCCCGTCCAACCTCGTGCGTCGTCGTGATGACGGTGGCCCGGTTGGGCATTGCGCCGTCCACGAGACCTGAGTAGCGTGCGGAGTCGACCCCGCTCAGGATGGCCCCCAGGACAGCTCGGGAGAGCGGATCACCCGACAGTGAAGGAACCCGATGCCCAGGCTGATCGCAACCCACGAAGTCGACGACGTCGCCCACTGGCTGTCCTCCCCGAAGCGTGAGGAGGTCTTCGCTTCGGTCGCGAGCAACATCAGCACGTTCGTTGACCCCAGCAGGCCCAACCACGTCGGTCTCAGCATGGAGGTAGCCGACATGGAGGCGTTCCAGGCCGTGATGGAGAGCGAGGCCGGCGCGGCCGCGATGAAGTTCGACGGCGTACACCCGGACACGCTCGCGGTCTACGTCGAGGGCTGACCGACCTGCGGGCGCTCCCTATCGCATGTTGTCGGGCGATTCCTACCCCCCACGCTCCAAGCGTGAAAGTGCACGCTGCCCATGTTCGGGTCGAGTAGATCCACGGCGGGACGAGTTGGATACGGGGGAGTTGGGTGCCGGCGTCCAGGAGTGGTGCTGTGTCCCATACGACACGTGTTCTTGACAGTCATATGGAGCCGGAAAGACGCTGGTGGTGCTCGGCATGCCGCAGCGGAGGGCAGGTGAGCGATGGACACTGACGGCTCGCCGCGGGTGTCACCCCGCTTGCGGAGTCCGGTCCAGAAGTGACCAGTCCACTGGCGCCCGGCCGGCGGTGGCCAGGAGCATGCTGGCTGTCGTGAACTGCCTCGACCCAGCGAGCGGGTTGCGCGCGTTTGCCCGAGCTTTCGGATGTGCAGCCTTGATCGGCGCTGGGTGGCGCGTCAGGTCGACCAGTTCTACCTTCTTCTGTGCGGGGCCACCCCACAGGAGGCGGCGAAAAGACGCGATTGCGGATGCGCTGTCTGCTGGGTTCTTGCCGAGCGGCGGGCGCCGGCGCCGCAGCCGGCCGTGCATGCCGTGGCCGACGTGCGAGGGCGTTGGTGGGCGGAGCTTGCTCAGGCCGTAGCGTCTTGACACCATGGCCCGGTGGACACCGCCGCACGTTTTTTCGGTGACTCGGTCGCCGAAGTGGTCGTCGACCCGGTCCGGGCGAGGGTGTACGCCGAGGGGTGGCAGTCGTGGACTCCGAGCACGACCTACGCGTTGGGCGACGTGCAGTGGGCGCCGGTGCAGCCGCAGACCTGGGTGTCTGGGTACGGCGGCTCGCGGCCGCGCCTACCGACGGGTCCCGGCGTTTTCCAGGGTGACGGGTTGCTGATCGTGGACCCCGGAAACGGCGACCACGTCGTCACGATCGGGGCGCGAGCGGCCGACCAGCCCATCCCCGTCATCCGATGCGCCAAGGTCGAGGCTGACCGGGTCATCGTGCACAGCGCCGGACCCTGCTCGGTCACGAAGAGTTCGTCAGCGAGAGGGATCGAAGGGGCGAAAACCGACTTCGCGGAGGCGTTCGCCCGCGCCAGCGGGGTCGAGGGTCTGCGGCCGGCGCCGAGCATCTGGTCGTCCTGGTACCAGTATTTCAACGAGGTCACCGAGGCCGACATGGACGAGAATCTCGCCGCGATCGTCGAGCGTGAGGTGCCCGTCGATGTCGTGCAGCTCGATGATGGATACCAGGCTGAGATCGGCGATTGGCTCGAGCTCTCCGACCGGTTTCGCTCCCTGCCTGGAATGGTCGAGCGCATCCGCGCGGGAGGCTTGCGCGCCGGTATTTGGATCGCGCCGTTCTTGGTGGGTTCGCAGTCTCGGTTGGCCGCCGAGCACCCGGACTGGCTCGTGCGAGACGGCGAAGACCGGCCGGTGCAGGCATTGCGCAACTGGGGACAGGACACGCATCCCCTCGATGTCACCCACCCTGACGTGCAGGAACACCTTGCCACGGTCTTCGGCTGGTTCACCGAGATCGGGATCGACTGGTTCAAGATCGACTTCGTGTATGCCGCGGCGCTGGCCGGACAACGCTACGACGTATACCTGACGGACGAGCAGGCCTACCGTGAAGGGCTCGACCAGGTCCGTGCAGCCATCGGTTCTGACGCCTACCTGCTCGGGTGCGGCGCCCCGTTGCTTCCCTCGGTGGGGAAGGTGGACGGCATGCGTGTCAGCGCGGACACCGCACCGCAGTGGGCGCCTGAGCACAACGACATGAGCCTCGCCGGTGGGGCCTCCGCGGAGCTTTCGGTGATCGCGCGCTCCTACCAGCATGGCCGCTATTGGGTGAACGATCCCGACTGCGTCCTGCTCCGACCAGGGATCGAGGGTCGGGAGCGCCGCGCAGACCTGGTCGCACGTCACGGCGGACTGCGTGGCTCCTCTGACCGGATCATCGCCCTCGACGATTGGGGACTGAAACGGACCCGAGAGCTCCTGGGCGCAGTGCCCGCGCCAACACCCTTCGAGGGGTAGACCACTGGTGCGCACGGGACATGGGGTGGGCGCTCTCACGGGTCCTGGGACTAGACAAGAATCGAAGGCACTATCGGCGGTCCGGGTCGGAATCCCTGCCAGCGTCTTTGTGGGCTACTAGAGACTTCTCGCAGGACCGGTAAGCAGCAGGTCCAAGCAGCGGATCTAGGACGGCCGCGCCGTCTGTTGGGCAAACGCCGGGTGCACGCTCCCTATCGCATGTTGTCGGGCGATTCGTGCCCGTCACGCTCCAAGCGTGAATTTGCACGCTGCCCATGTTGGGCTGGCGGGCCCCGGTGGGGACGCACTGGGAGGCGAGGGAATGGGGTGCCGCGGTTCAGGGGGGCTGTGTCCCCATGCCACGCGAGGTCTTGAAAGTCACACGCGGTGGTCAGACGCTGGTTCCTAAGAGCGGATCGCGGCATGTTCGGATATTCGGCTCGGCGACGCCCGGCTCGGGCATCTCATGCGAGTTGGCTCACCTGACGGGCGGCTGAGCCTGAACTATCCCATGATGCCGCTCCCGCCACGGGCATGCGTTCCTGCCTCGTGGTTCTCCTTGCCACATCGTAGACAGCGCAGGAAGGTACCGGTGTTGGTCTCCTCGTCGGGGGTCGGGGGATAGCCGACCTTCACGTAGTGGTGGCCCGCCAACTTGCAGACGGTGAACCGCTTCAGGTTGTTCATGACAACTGACGCCTCCTGGATTCGATCCCTTTAGTGTGTCCTCCTGCGACGAGCAGGGCAAGTGCCCCAAATGAACTTGCAAGCGGTCAGGTCCTTACGCAACCGGATGATTTGGTCTTCGAGATCCAGGCTGAACGCGTGCGGGTTGGTGAGGGGTGCTTCGCGATCTGGGTTCGAACGCGACCTCGCTCTTAGAGCACCCTTCGACCGTGACCAAGATGATGTCGCGGTCCTGCACGAGCAGGATGATGCAGGTTCCGGCACGGCGCGCTGTCGCCTACGTGGCGTCGCCGTGTGACACGCTTCGGGGGTGCGCGACGGTGCTCCTCACGGTGAGTTGAAGAACACCGGATACGAGATCTTCATTGCGATCCTGTCGATCCTGTCGATCGTCAACCTGGTGCTTGCCTACGTCGCCAGCGACCCGGGCATCCAGGACATCCTGATGGTCATGAACTGGGTCTTGAGCGGCGTTCTTCTCATCGACTTCGGCTATCGGTTCGCCACGGCTCCCTCCCGGACCGGCTACCTATTCCGGGGCTTCGGGTGGGCCGACCTGTTGTCGAGCCTGCCCTTTGCGGAACTCAAGTTCCTGCGGATCTTCCGACTCCTTCGGGTCTACCGACTCATGAGCGACCTCGGCGGTCGTACGGTCATACGGAGCCTTATCCGGGAACGCGCCGGCAGCGCGCTGCTCTCCCTGTTGCTCATGGGGATCCTCGTACTGGAGTTCGGCAGTCTGCAGATCCTCTACCTCGAGAAGGACGCATCCGGCGCGAACATCACCGACGCCTCCGACGCGTTGTGGTACACCATCGTGACGATTTCAACGGTGGGCTACGGCGACCAGTTCCCGGTGACGAACGCGGGACGGGTGGTGGGGTCCTTCATCATCGTCGTCGGGGTAGGTATCTTCGGCACTTTCACGGGCTACCTTGCCAATCTGTTCCTGTCCCCGCGCAAGCCTGAAGCCGAGGGCTGAGGCAGTGGTCACCCGTATTGGACGTGAGCTCTCCGGGATGCCGGTTCCCGATACCGGCCAGAACAGCTGAGGTGCCGCCACGACATCTGGTCGTGACGGCACCTCAGGGTGTAGGAATCCCTCCGGATCAGGCGAGCGCCTTCGCCTTCAGGGCCTCAAACTCGGCCTGGGTGATGGCGCCGGAGTCCAGCAGCGACTTCGCCGAGGCGATCTGGTCGGTCGATGAGCCACCCGACGATCCGGCGACGGATTTGATGTACTCAGCCTGCGCCGCATGCATCTCCTGCGCCTGCTCCAGCTGTCGCTGCTGCATGCCATTGCCGCGCGCGATCAGATACACCAGGATGCCGAGCCAGGGGAGGATGATGACGAAGAACACCCAGAACGTCTTCGCCACGCCGCCCATGTCCCGGCTGCGGAAGATGTCGCCGATCACCCAGAACAGGCACATGAACCAGGCGAAGAACAAGAAGAACTCAAACAGTGCAAGCAGAAACGATCCATTGTCGTTGAACACGTGGTGCTCTTTCCGTCGATGTGAGTGAGACGGGCGCGCAGTTTGCGAGTTCGCCCGGCTCCGTGCGCTTTGTGCGCCCTACCATTCTGGTCCGTGGGTCGAACCATACCGTCGCCGGGTCCGCCGCAGGGGTTTTCTTGCGGCTCGGGAGAACTCCACACAGGGTTCCCGCCCGCTCTCTCCGTGGGCAGCCCGGCCACTGATCAGGTGCTCAAAGTCAAGCTCAAAGGTGCGCGGGCACACCGGCTCGCGTAGGGTGCCGCCGTGGCAGACCTCGCGGGCAACCAGGGCGTCTCACCTGAACCCATCGGCTGCGTTGAGGAGTTCTCCAAGCGGCTCATCACGGGCTACGTCACCGTGCCTCGTGGGGCGGCACCGACCCGGGTTGCCTTGTTTCTTGACGACCTCGAGGCATCGGCGACCTATTCCACCGCAGATCGCGACCCCACACTCGAGGCGAGCGACGGGCACGAGTTGAGGCGCTTCGCGTTTCGCATCCGCGATATTTGGGAGTACGTCGGGCCGGACAACGCGATCACGATCAGGGTGGACGGGGAGCCTCTGCAGATTCTCGACGTGGGCTCGGCCTTCACCCCGCGCAAGCAAGGTGCGAGCACGGTGGAGGCGTTCGGGGAGAAGCTGAAGCAGGGATACGTGCTCACTCAAAAGGGCTATTTCCTGTTGTCCAAGCGGCTCGACACTGTGTGGCAGGTCGCCGTGATGGACCTCTATACGCGGGTGCGAAAGCTGGTTTCAGGCGCCTATGGCTATGACGTCTTCTTCGCCTATGGGACGCTGCTCGGCGCGGTTCGCGAAGGTGGCTATATCGGCCATGACATGGACTTTGACGCGGCGTACATATCCCGGCACCGCACCGGCCAGCAAGCGGCCGCAGAGTTGGCGGACATCGCCTTGCTGTTGATCGGCGACGGTCTGGACGTGGACTGCCGCATCTTTGCTCTGCACATTTCGAACCCCGACGACCTCGACACCCGCATCGATCTCTTCCACACCTTCATCGGACCGGGTGGCCGGCTGCGCTTCCCATTTGGGGTCGCCGGGACCACTCACTTTGAGGAGTCGGACTGGCGCGGCACCCGCGAGATCGACTTCCCGGGCGGACGCGGTCTGGTTCCGGTAGCCGCCGAGAAGCTCGTCGCGCATCTGTACGGCGAGGACTGGCGCCTGCCTAAACCGGGCTTCCACTGGTCCCAGGATCGAACGGCCTCGGCCAAGGCGGCGGCCCTATCACCGGCATTGCGAACCAAGGTCTATTGGGCCAACTTCTATAGCCAACACAGTTACACGAGTGGCTCGACCTTCTTTGAGTTCATCAACGCGCGGCCAGACACGCCAGCGACGATCATCGACATTGGCTGCGGCGACGGCCGTGATTCGTGTGCCTTTGTGAGCGAAGGGCGAACCTCGCTCGGGTTGGATCAATCACCCGTCGGCATCGCCCACGCGACCGCTCACGCCGACCAACTCGGCCTCAGCAAGACGTGTACCTTCCTCGTCTGTGATGTCGCGAACACCGCAGATCTTGGCCGGGCTCTCGACGAAGGGCTAGCCACGGTCGACGGCCCGGTGATGTTCTATCTCCGCTTCTTCCTGCACGCGATCACCGAAGAAGTTCAGCAGGGCTTGATGGCAGCGATCGACGATCACCTACGTCCTGGCGACTTCTTCGCTGCTGAGTTTCGCACCGACAAGGACGAGACCAACCTCCACATCCACACCAAGCACTATCGGCGCTTCCAAAACGCTGAGACCTTCAGCCAGAGCCTCACCCAGGGGCTCGGCTTGAGGATCGTCCATGAGCAGGAAGGCACCGGGCTTTCTCCCTACAAGGACGAGGATCCTGTCCTGTACCGCGTCGTGGCGCACCGTCCCAACTGAACCCGGCACGTGCCTAGGTAATGCAAAGGCGCCGGAGCGTCTAACTAACATGAGCGCATGGCTCGAACGATTGCGACAAACATCAAAGTCGATCGCGAAGAACTGCTGGAGTTCGTTCGCCCTCGGCACCGGATGGTGTTGATCACCCGCAGGTCGGACGGTTCTCCTCAGTCGTCACCTGTGAGCGGTGGAGTTGATGACAGTGGGCGGATCGTCATCGCGACGTACCCCGCACGCGCGAAGACTCGCAATGCTCGTCGCCATCCGGACGTCAGCGTTCTGGTGCTCTCCGATGACTGGGACGACCCCTGGGTTCAGATCGACGGCGAATGCGAGGTGCTGGATGCGGTTGATGGACAGGCGGCGCTCGATGGGTTCGTTGAGTACTTCCGCAACATCGCCGGCGAGCACTCCGACTGGGACGAGTTCCGTCAGGCGATGATCGATCAGGGGAAGTCCCTCCTGCGGATCACGCCGACACGGTGGAGCACCGTATCGAGGGGTGGCTTTCCCGCATCCGAAGAAGGCTAATAGCCAAGGGCCGCGGACAGGGCGCGGTGGGCGTCCGCCTGTGCGAGAAGGAGCCTGGCCTTGGCCTCGACTGCTTCGACCGCGTCGGTGCCGGCGACGAACCGCAACGGTGGCTCGGCCTGATCCGCGAGTTGGACCAATGCGACGCCGAGCTTGGCGGGGTCACCGCCCTGTTTGCCGTCCATGCCTTGCCACGCCGACATCGTCGCGGTTGAGCGGTCGGCGTAGTCCTCGATCGAGGGCAGCGCGTATTGGGTGGACTGCGGGCTGAGGAGTTCGGTGCGGAAGAAGCCCGGTCTCCACGACCAAGGTGCTTGATGCCGAAGGGCGCGATCTCTGATGTGAGGCTCTCAATGAAGCCTTCGACCCCGAATTTTGAGGCGGCGTACGGCGTCATGAAGTCCCCCGCCGCAGTGATGCCGGCGGTGGAGGAGATCGTCATGACCAGTCCGGAGCGTTGAGCGCGCATCTGCGGGAGTACGGCGCGGGTGACGTTGACCGGTCCGAAGAGGGTGGTCTCGATCTGGGACCTGAAGTCTGCGGGGGTGATCTCCTCGAAGAATCCGGCTTTGAAGCTGCCGGCGTTGTTGACTAGCACGTCGATGCGCCCGAACCGGTCCACGGCGGACTGGACGGCCTTCCTCGGCTTCGGCTTCGTTGGTCACGTCGAGCCGCACCGCCAGGAGGTCGTCGTGCTCGCCCAAGGTGGCAGCGATGGAGTCGGCGTTGCGGGCGGTGGCGACGACCGCGTGCCCGGCTGCAAGCGCGGCCCTTGCGATGTCGGCGCCCAAGCCGCGCGCAGCACCCGTAATAAGATAGACCTTCGTCTCACTCATGCGATTGCGCTCCTCTGCCGGCGGATCTGGTCGATGTCAACCGTGTAGTCACGGCCTCCTCGTCTACGAAACCATCGTGTGAAGGGATGTGGGAGTCCCTGCTGAGGGGGTCACTGGCAGGGACCCCCAGGCAGTCACGAACGTTCGTAGAGTGGGGCATGACCAATAGCAACGATCTGCCCGCAGTCCGGGGGACCTACGCTCGGAGATCCGCGAGTTCCTTAGCACACGGCGCGCCAGGATCACCCCGCGTCAGGCTGGGCTGCCGGCGTACGGGGGCGAACGTCGCCGAGTCAAGGGACTGCGCCGCGAGGAGGTCGCTCTTGCTGGCCGGAATCTCGAGTGAGTACTACACCCGCCTCGAGCGCGGCAACGTGGCCGGAGTCTCCGAGAGTGTCATCGAAGGCATTGCCCAAGCCTTACAGCTCGATGAGGCCGAGCGGGCTCACCTGGTGCGCCTGCTCCATGCCGCCGGAACGACTCGCCGACCGCGGCGTCGCGCCCGTCCAGCAGCAGGTCCGGGCCACGGTGAAGCGCGTGCTGGACTCCATGGTCGGTTCGCCGGCGTTCGTACTCAACGGGCGCGGCGAGATCCTCGCTGCCAACGAGCTCGGGCGCGCGCTCTTCGCGCCCGATCTACGCCGATCCAGTCCTCCCAACACACCCGATTCGTCTTCCTCGCCGGAGGGCGTCCGCATTGCGGCCGCCGCCAGGGCGAGCTCGGCCTCCCGCCGACGAAGTCCCTCCGAAGAAGACATGTTCACAGGCTCCACCACGCGGGGACCACAGTCCAGCAGCCGAGGCTGGGAGGGCTGGTCGAGAAGATCACTCGGATACAACCGATCTCGGATCGGTTCCGTTTGACATCATGACGGACGGAGGACGCCATGAGTTCGGCCAGGCACGATGAGGAGTTCGCGGACTATGTCGCGGTGTCCCGGCCCGCGTTGTGGCGCACGGCGTACCTGTTGTGCGGCAACGTTGCTCAGGCCGATGACCTGGTCCAGAACGCACTACTCAAGTTGTACGTGGCGTGGCCGCGGCTGGTGCGTGGGGACCGGATCGACGGCTACGCGCGCCGGATCATCGTCAACTCCCATATTGACGAGTTGCGCCGCCCGTGGCGGCGGGAGACCGAGCCGCTGGAGGGGCACGAGCCCGTCATCGAGATGAAGAACGACGACCACTCGGCCCTGATCCGGGCGCTGAAAGCGCTGCCGGCCGGGCAGCGCCGGGTCGTCGTACTGCGTCACTACTGGGGGTTGTCGGTGGCCGAGACCGCGACAGATCTGGGCATCAGTGAGGGCGGGGTCAAGAGTCAGTGCTCGATCGGCCTGCACAAGCTCGAAGAAGCACTGGGTCCGTACTACCGAAGCGAGGAGTGGGCATGAGCATCCAGGAGGACATCTGGACGACTCGGCTGCGCGCCGCTGTCGATGACCACCCCGCCGCGCTGATGTACGACGTGCCGTCGTACGTCGCTGCCGGCCGCAAGCGGGTACGCCGCAATCGCGTGCGTGCCTCGTTCGCGACGGTTGCGGCGGTCGCGGTGGTGGCGGCGGTGCTCGCCGTGACCGGGGTCGGCACGCGTGGTGCGCGAGCCGCCGCCCGGCAAGCCCCGACGTCCCGATCCTCGGGCCGGGCACGAACGGGTGGGTGGCGGTCGACGCGTATGAAGGCGACGCATTTCAAGGCGGCGACATCTATCTGGCCCGGCCCGGCGAGGATGCCCGTCGGCTCGAAGTCGCCGGATCGGATACGGCCAACGACGCATGTCCGGTCTGGTCGCCGGACGGAACGCGGCTGATGTTCGGCCGTGTGACGGGTTCGTCGGAGCTACGGTCAGGCGACCCCAAGCTCGTGATCGTCCCGGTCGCCAGGAACGGCACCGCCGGCACCCCGACCGATGATCGGACTCGACGGCTTCAGGGCGCTGACGACTTCGACGCCAATCCGTGCGGAGTCTGGTCGCCGGATGGCCGATGGGTCGCCGTCGCGGGCAACGGTGAGGTGTGGGTGGTCGACACGCAGACCGGGGCGATTCGCCGTCTGCCAGACTTCCGGCCCAGCGATCTCGAGTGGCGCCCCGGCACCGACGAGCTCGCGATCGCAGGCGACCTGGGCACGAATCGGGGAGCGCCCACGTCGTCCGCGCCGGTCACCATGTATTCCGTGTCAACCGGTGAGCTGCGCCAACTCGGCTCGTTCGAAGCCGCACACATCACGTGGTCGCCGGACGGCACGCTCTATGGCTTACACAGGCGGAGAACGCGACCCGCTCAAGCGGCAGCTCTGGCTTGTCGACAGCGACGGCACCAACGAGCGTTGCTCGTCGCCGACATCGGTTCGGGCCGATACACGGACATCGGTCCGGTGTGGTCCCCGACCGGTGACCGGATCGCGTATCAACGCTGCGTAGGCGGGCCGGACGGCGGGTGCACCAGCGAAAGGCATGAGGTCGTCCTGGTGAGCGTTGTCGGATGGGACCGAGACGGTCATCGAGCCACCGACAGCGGACGGGCATGTGTGGTATCCCTTCACCGTCTCGTGGTCGCCGGACGGTACGACGCTGCTGTACGCCGGCTGGAATGAGGACGGCGAGCCGCTGCCCGACGGCGGAGAGACGTTGCCCGGTGGAGTGGTTGCTGTTCCCGCTGACGCGCCCAGCGACGCGACAGTGCTTGTCGACTCGATCGACCCTGTCCCGAACTACTACAGCCACCGGTGGGCAGCGGTCCAGATGTGGGGTCGGCAACCGTGAGATGTCGGTGTACCTGGCGCACATTCCTCGCCTTGAATGTTGAGGGGACCCAACCCGGGAGGCATGTGCGTGCGTCATAGGGGTGAGAGGAGGCTCGATGGACCGCGAACCGGACTTCAGCGCCTATGCGGCGGCCCGCCGTGCCAAGCTCTTCCGTACGGCGTGCTTGCTGTGCGGTGACCCACACCGGCCGAGGACTCGTCCAAGACACGCTGGCCAGGCTCTACGCCAACTGGCCACGGGTGATCCGGGCCGACAACGTCGAGGGATACGTCCGCCGGATGCTTGGTCAACAGCGACTACAGCGACCGCAGGCGCCCGTGGCGCCGCGAGTCGACCTCCCCTACAACGATGGACGTGCCGCTTGAGCCGGGTATGTCTCCCGAGGACGCCGATGTGATCTGGACGGCGATCCGTTGCCTGCCGCCGGGGCAGCGCAAGGTCGTCATCCTGCGCCACATCTGGGATCTCTCGGTCGAGGAGACCGCCGAGGATCTCGGTATCAGTCCGGGAACGGTCAAAAGCCAGACCAGGGATGCCCTCGCGACGCTGCGACGGGCCTTGGCCCCCGAGTTCGGCACCGCTTCGCTGCAAGGAGAAGAGCGATGATCGAGGACGACGTCATCACCCGACTGGTGGACCTTCACGACCACATCAAGGCGCCCGCAACGCCTCTTGAAGAAGACGTGTCCCGCGGGAAGCGGTTGCTGCGTCGCCGCCGGGGGGTGGGGATCGGGGCGGCCGCGGCCGCCGTGATGGCTGTGCTGGGAATCGCCGTGGTCACGACCAGCGGACAGCAGGCCGGGGATCGCATCGACCCGGTCAGGCCGGCTCCCACGGAGAACGCCGACTGGCCACTTGAGCGGATCCGCGCCGAGGGAGTCGTCGAGAGTGAGGACCTGACGGCGTCCGGGATCACCGTCCGCTTGTACGGCAGGTGCGACGAGACGCTGCGCGGTCCAGAGGTGCCCGAGTCAGTCAAGTCGGTCTGTGCGCCCGGCATCGACCCGCCGATCCGAAGGTCACACTCCCACTTCGCCCTCGAGGTCGCCCAGGATGGACGGTCGGCTCTCTTCCCGATCGACATGGACGACATGTATCCCGTGGTCACAGCGGTCGGTGAAGACGCTGTTCTCGTCTACCTGCCACCGGGGGTGCGCGCGAATCTCGATGCCGCCAGCTACCGCCTACTGCGCGCCGACGGCACCGAGCGTCGGCTGCGCGCCCTGATTGACGACCCCGTCCCTGCGGTCGCCGGACCGGGCGCGGTCACCGTCAACTTCGAGCCCGGGGGCTCGGAGGGCACAACGCACCCGTTCGTCCTTGACGAGGATGCAGGCACACTGCGGCCGATGGCACTCGCGCGGAGCGCCGGGGACCGCGATCGTGTGCTGCGCGATCTCGGAGCCTGGTGGCCCGAGGCGGGTCTCAGTTGGGGCCCGAACTCCGATGAGTCCCTGTGGTTCGTCTACCACGATTGCACCGTCCACTGGGGAACGGGCGAGTTCTACGGGGATGGAGGCTCGTTCCAGGAGCACGATCTTGACTGCGGCGAAGGCTTCGATGGGGCCTTCGGCACAGGCGACTTCACCTACCTGCGCGAGAACATGTTCCCCGACGGCTGGTTAAGGCCCGGACGGATGGCCGCGATCGAGGACCGGGATGGCCGACTTTTCCTCCACGTCAGCCTCGACGCGGGGGCATCATGGCAGCGGATCCCGGTCGACGACGAAGCCGCCGTCCCCGACACCCTGCGCGAGTTGGCTCTAGAGCGTTAGCGGTACGACCGGACTCCCGGTGAATGCCGGGTTCTCGATCTCGCCGTTCTCCGCCACTGAGACAATGACGGCATGTCGCACGATTCTGTTCTGGACACCCTGGAGACCGGGCGACTGTTGCTGCGGAAACGCAGGGTGGACGATGCAGCCATCTATCGCCGGCTGTGGACGGAGCGGGTTCCGCCGGTGCCACCGCATCGGCGGATTGACTCCGAGGGGCGACCGACGGTCGAGGACATTGCGGCCCAGATTCGCGTAGAGCGTGCCGAATCCCGTCCCGGGATTCTGGGGGTCGAACGGAGAGACACTGCCGATGTCATCGGATATTGCGGGTTGATCTTTCAGGGGAACGGATCTCCCGGCGAACCTGAGGTGGCCTTCGAGTTGCTTCGCGCGGTTCACGGTCACGGTTATGGCACCGAGGCGGGTCAGGCCGTGGTCACGTGGGCGAGCGAGGCCGGCTACCCGCGGTTGTGGGCCAGCGTCAGGGAATGGAATGTTGCGTCGCGACGAGTCCTGGAGAAGCTGGGCTTCAGCGAAACGGGCACCATAGAGCCCGACCCCATCTACGGCGACAGCCTGCTCGTCGTACGAGAATTTGAAGAGTGCCTCTAATCCCCGAATCGGTGGAGTGCAGAAAAGGAGAACCACATGCAGACACGAACACTTGGTACGCAGGGTCTTGCGGTATCACCGCTCGGTCTCGGTTGCATGGGGATGAGCCAGTCCTTCGGTCCGCGACCACCGCGAGACGAGATGATCACCTTCCTCCGCGCCGCGGTCGAACGCGGCGTCACCCTCTTCGACACCGCCGAGGTCTATGGCCCGTTCCACAACGAGGAACTGGTGGGAGAGGCGTTGAAGCCGGTCCGCGGGCAAGTCGTCATCGCCACCAAGTTCGGGTTCGCCTTCGATGAAGATGGCAAGCAGATCGGTGTCACGAGCAAGCCGGACGACATCCGCGCAGCCGTCGAGGGCTCCCTGCGTCGGCTGAGCACCGATTCGATCGACCTGCTCTACCAGCACCGCGTCGATCCGGACGTCCCCATCGAGGACGTCGCCGGCACCGTCAAGGAACTCATCGAGGCGGGCAAGGTTCGTTTCTTCGGCATGTCCGAGGCAGGCGCAGGCACAATTCGTCGAGCTCACGCGGTGCATCCCGTCACTGCGTTGCAGAGCGAGTACTCGCTGTTCTGGCGAGAGCCCGAAGAGGAGATATTGCCTGCCCTGGAGGAACTCGGTATCGGCTTTGTGCCCTTCAGTCCGCTCGGCCGCGGGTTCTTGACTGGTGAGGTGACCGCCTCGACCGAGTTCGGGGAAGGCGACATCCGTGCGTCACTGCCCCGCTTCGAGCGTGAGGCGCTTGAGGCAAACCTGGCCTTGGTCGACCTCGTCACGAGGGTCGCCGAGCGCAAGAACGTCACGGTCGGACAAGTTGCTCTGGCCTGGTTGCTCGCGCAGAAGCCATGGATCGTGCCGATCCCGGGGACCCGGCGACTAACCCGACTTGATGAGAATCTGGGAGCGGCCGACCTCGACCTAACGCCCCAGGACCTTGCTGAGTTGGACACCGCGTCAGCCAGCGTTCAGGTCCAAGGCGACCGCTACCCACCGGCCATGCAGAAAATGGTCGACCGTTAAGGCGAGCCCGACTCGTGCGAAGTCAGCCCAACACCGGTCGACCAGAGGATTCCAAGGACTGCCAAGGCCGTTTCCGCCGCGGCGTTCCTCTCCACGTGGTTGGCATTGATCAGAGCAGGAGCAGCAGGACCACGATCACCAGGACGGCGAGGGCTAGAAGCAGCCATGGGAGGCATCCGGGCCAGGATCCATCAGGCGAGGACGCGGGAGGCGTGACCACGACTGGCGTCCGGCCCGGTTGCCCGACGACGACACCCGGCGTGCCGCCGACCGGCCACCTGGCGGGTACGTCGTACGAGCCGTTGCCGAGGTCGACGGCCGGTCCGGTCACGGTCGTGCCGGCAACCCCTGAGAAGCCGAGCCCGTCGAGGCGACCCGGCCCCACGTGATTGCCGAACCTGTCCTTAGGCGTGATCGTGACGGTCCCCGTGGTGTCGCCGCCCGAGGTGCCCGACGCGGTGACGACGACGTCGCTGGCCGCGGCGTCGACGCCGACCTCCACGTGCCAGGAGAACAGCAGCTCGCGATGCGCGACACAGTCGTCGCCGTACGTCGCCACGGCGTGCACCGTGTAATCACCATCCACGGTGAGCAGGTCGACGACCTCCTTGCCGAACCGACCACCGCCCTCGAAGGCACCGCGGAGGTCCCCTGGCTCCTGGCCCAACGGCGTGACCAGCCGTTCGACGGCGCCCACCGGCGGGCTGCCCGCCGCCTCGGCGGCCAAGACAGTGGCCTGACGTCCGGGGATCACGTCACCGTTCACGGTGAGCGGCGGGGCCAGTCCTTGTCCGCTCAAGAAGGTGCCAGCCGAGGCATCGGGCCCGGTGACCGTGACCTGGACTGACGCATTCTCGGGGCTGCCTCCGCTGGCATACGCCAGGCGGACGAGCGGGTTGACCGCGTCACCGGTGTAGTAGCGCACCGGCTGTTGTTCTCGAAGCAACTGCGGGCCACCCGAGGCCACGACCGACAGGAAGTAGCGCAGGGCCGGCCCCTCGGGGGTGAACTCGATGTCTCCGGGTCGGTAAGCCCTCGTCGACCACTGGCCGTCGCGCTCGCCCAGATAGGGCAGCGGGATCCGCATGAAGCGCCAGGTGCGACCGCCGTCGGCCACCACGCCCGTGGTGGCTGCCGACACCACCGTCCCACTGGGGGTCGTCACCTCCAACTCGAGGCCGACCGTCTCGTTGTCCCATCCGAGCACGACAGTGACCGCTTCCTCGCCGCATACGTCGAACGGCATCGGGTCCCCGGAGGGCTGGTCCTCCGGGAGATCGAACTCCGGGTCGGTCAACAGCCCGGCCTCGAAGATCGCCCCGAAGGCTTGAGCGAAGAACTTCTCCAGGCGTAGGGAGGAGTCGGCTCTCACGTAGCTGCCGTTGTGACCGCCCGCCAGCGCCGTGAGCAGCTGGCCGTCGAGGCTGCCGGCTGTGCCGTAGCCCACGGCATGGATGGCGATCCCAGCGAGCCCGCCCTCGACGTCGGCGATCATCGGTGGTGTGTTCTGCAGACCGTCGGTGAGCAACAGGATCGCGTCCGGCTGGGCGTCGGCCGGGTTGCGGAGCATCGACCGCGCGCGGTCGAGGCCCGCACCGATGCTGGTCGTTCCTCCGGGGACCAAGGCTCCTACGGCACCGGTGATGTACGGCGCAGTGCCGACCAGCTGGGTCTTCAGCGCGGGCGTGACCGGGCTGAGCGCGACGTCACCCGTGGACGTCGTACTGAAGGACGCGAGCCCCACCTTGTTGCCTGTCGACGCCCGGACGAGTTGGACGAACAGGCTGGCGGCGTCACGCGCCTCGACGATCTTGGGCCGGCCCGACGCCCCAAGCAGCGACATGCTCCCGGACCGATCGACCACGAGCACCACGTCGCGTTGCACCGCAGGGGTGGTGGAGTGGCCACCTGCGTAAGCATCGTGGCGACGGGAAAGTACGACAGCTCGGTCGGCGTCTGCCCGAGCCGCCCGCAGGGATTGCCCGCTGAAAGCACGCCGACCACGCGACCTGCCTGGTCGAACAGCGCCGAGCCCGAGCTGCCTCCCGAGACGTCGAAGCCGATAGGGACGCGGACTGACGTGGAGCCACTGGCCGTCACCGAGGAGAGTCCAGCCGCCTGCGGCGGAGACAGCTTCATCACGGACCCGTTGGGATGATGCACGCCGAAGACCCGCTCTCCGAGGGCCGGCAGGTCGTGCCGCAGTTGCCGGGACGGGATTCCGAGGCCGCCGGGCGGCACCTTGATGCGGATCAGGGCGTAGTCGCCGCCAAAGTCGTTGCGATGTTCCACCACTTCGAGGCACTTGGCGACGAGCGGGGAATAGCCGGCCGGTCGCGAGCCGTCGCACTCCGTCTGGTAGCCGAACACGATGGATCCCGATGCCGCGTCTGCGACGAGATCGGTCAGGCAGTGACCGGCGGTGACGACGAGGTCGGCGTCCACGAGGGTCACCGAGCAGGTCGAGAGATGGCCTGCGTCCTCGTGGATGATCATGCCGACCGACGCGGCAACATCCCGGCGGATGTCCCCTGCAGCGACGCAGCGGATGTTGTCCCAGTCCGGCGGCTCGGCGCAGAACCAGAAAGGGTCGTACTTCGGTTCGGTATAGGTCGCGTCGCCGAGGAAGGGGTCGCAGTTGGACAGCGCGGTCGGGTCCTGGGCGCCTGCGTGCCGCTCGCCGCGGCCGTAGCGGTCGATGGAGGCGCCCGCCCCGGCCGCAGTCGCGACGAGTCGCATCGTGACGCCGCCGGCGAGCGCGTAGATGTTGATCGGGCGAGTCCAGAAGTTCGCGCCGTCGGCCGCGGTGAACACGTCGGTGCCGTAGCCGAGGTCCACCTCAAGCCTGCTCCCCCCAGGCAGCGCGACCCCTGTGAAATGCAGGATCAGCAACTTGGTGCCGCCCGGCTGGGGTGAGTTGGGTGGGTTGAACGTGTACGCCGAGGTGCCAGCGCCCGCGGCGGGACCCAGGGCGAACGCGGGCGATTGCGATTGGACCGATCCGGTGATGTGCGACATGACGGCTCCCTCTGGAGCGAGGACGGACAGGGATCCTGCGCCATCAAGGAGGCGGCGGAATCCCCGCAGATACCCATGGCAGCCCGTGAGTCCGGCGATCTTGACAGTCCACAAGGGCGGTCATACGTTGGATTTCTGCCACTATCGGAGGTCGTCATGACGCACCCAAATGAAGTGCTAGTCCGCGATTTGTACCAGGCTTTTTCCGAACAGGACGGGGACACGATGCAGAAACTGTTCGACCCCGAGGTGGTGTGGCACCAGCCTGGTCGAAGCGCAATCGCGGGCGATCATCGCGGCGTGGGTGCGGTGTTCGGCTTCTTCGGGAAAGTGGGCGAGATGAGCGAGGGCACCTTCACCGCGGACCTTCACGACGTGGTTGCCGGTGACGAACACACGGTGGCCTTGCATACCGGCCGAGCTCAGGCCCAGGGCAAGACCCTCGACGACCACAACGTCCTGACTTTTCACTGCAAGGACGGACGAGTCACCGAGGTGTGGGAGAACCACGAGGACCTCTACGCCGTCGACGCATTCTGGAGTTAGCCTGCACGAATCCCGGTTGCCGTGCCAGGGCAGTTCTGCGACCTCAGCGGCGCGAGATGATCGTCGCGGCGCCCGGCTCGGTCACGATCCGTTGTACGTCGGACGGGAAGTCAGAGCGGTAGAGGTCCCTGGTCGGCAACCCGGTCCGCAAGTACGCATCGATATCCAGCGCCACCTGAGCCGGCGCCTCCCACTGGACGTTGTGGCCGATATCGCTCTCCTGAAAGCCCGACGGCGGGAGTGCGATGGCGCCGTACTGCTTGAACGCGAACGAGCCCCGGCCCTTCGCAGCCTTCTTGAGCGCCGCGATGAGCGAGTCTTGGTCGGGCGTACTGTAGAAGATCGGGTCCTGTGCGCCCCACAGCACGAGAGTCCGCGCCTTGAGGTGAGTCAGTCGCCGAGTGTTGTCGGTGGCCAGCAATGCCTTCGTTTCGCCTAGCCAGGTGCCCAGAGGAACGAGGGCCGTGTCTGCCGCGATCGCCTCGACGAGGGGCAAGGGAGCAACCGGATCGGCATCCCAGAAGGTCTTCATCCACTCGACCGCATCAGGGTCTGCATCGAGTGGCGTCAGCGCATAGGCGTCACGTGGCCAGGAGTAGCCCTGAGCCACCAGCGAATCACGCCATGGGCCCTCAATCTGGGGGAGGACGTAGTCGCGCAGGGTCGGGTTGTCCACGCCAGTCGTGGACGAGGCCAGCAGCACGATCCTGTTCACCCGCTTGGGATAGCGCAGCGCGACCTCCTGAGCCACGAAGGACCCCATGGAGTGCCCGGCGATCGTGGCGCGGTCGATGCCCTCTGCGTCCATGAACGCGCGGACGTCACGGGCCAGGTCCTTCATCTCGAAGCAACGCTCGGGCGTACGCCGGCAGGCTGCACCCTTCGGCAGAGACGAACCGCCCTGGCCGCGCTGGTCGAGGGCGTAGATGTGTAGGTCGGGGCGCAGCGCGTGCAGCTCCCTCATCGCAAGCGACCACGACCGACTGCTGTCGGTGAGCCCATGCAACAGGATCACAACCGGACCCTTCTTGGGCCCCACCTCGACGTACGCCATCCGGATGCCGGTGCGCAGGTGGACCGAGCACTTCCGCGCATCCACGTCCGGGCATCGGCTCGGCCTCGACGCAGTCGCGTTCGGCGCAACCGAGACCACGGAGAGGAGGAGACACAGAGCAACAAAGAAGACAGCCGGACGACGCATGGTGACACCCTTCGGTCAGCGTGGCGCTCAGCATGTCAGCGCAGTTGGTATCTCGTAAACCTTCCGGCCTTCGCATCACCCGCCAGTTGACGTGGTGCTAGCGTTTTCGGGCGGATCGCTGCAGCAGATCTTGGCGTTGTCCACCTCGAGATCAAGTGCTGCCACAGGCTCAGTGCGTCAGACCTCAACCGAACGAGGAGCGACCGACCAATCGACCCGTCACGGCCTTCAGGAGTCGCTCGGCGTCTCTGATGGCGAGTCGGTCGTCGGTGTCTCAGTCGGCGCCGGACTCTCCGATTCGGTCGGCTGCTGGGCCTCGGAGATCGCCTTCTCGAACGCCTTGACCGTGGCGGCGTCCACGGCGCCTGTCGGCTTCACGCCTAGCTCAGTCTGGAAGTCCTTCAGTGCCTGGGTCAGTGCTGGGGTCCATATCCCGTCAACCGGACCGTCCCAGAACCCGGCAAGTTTGAGGGTCTGTTGCAGCGCCGCCGTTGCGGCCAGCTCCTGTTGGGCAGCTTGTCCTCCCGCCGCCAGTACGTCGCTCTGCAAGGCAGCCCCTGTCGCCTTGTCCACGACTCCGGTCACCGGCAGGTCGTTTGCCTTCTGAAGCGACTCGACGGCATCCACGGTTTCGGGACCGTAGACACCGTCGATCTCGCCGTCGAAGTAGCCGGCCGTCGCGAGCGCATCCTGGAGTGCCAAGGTGTACTCGCGGACCGCCTCCGCAGCCTGCTTCTGCTGCTCGTCTGTCAGGCATCCCGCGTCGGCGAAGAGCTGCATCCAGGACATCTGCAATGCGACTGCGGCTGCATTGAAGTCCTGCGAAGCCTGTGCCAAGGGTGTCTGGTCATCTGTGCCACTCTGAACTGCCTCGAACTCCGTCTCCGCCTGTTTCACGCGGTTGACCGTCGCAGTGGGGGCCAATGGCTTGGCAGATTCCGTCGGGGTCGCTGCGGGTGATGGCTCGGTTCCGTTCTTGGCTGCCTTCAGCTCGGCCCGTGCATCCTTCAGTTCCTGCTTTGCAGCGACCACTTGCTCTTGCGCCTGCACCGCATCCTCAGCCTTGCCGAGTGCCTCCTCCTGGGGGTCAGCCAAGTCGGTGCCCGCATCGTTCACGTCACCAACCGTCGGCGCAGTGGCGGTGAGGACGTCGCCGTACCGATCAAGCGCGACGATGTAATCCGCACTGGCATCACAAAACGCTGAGGAAGCAGAAACCAGTTCTGCCTCGGCCTCGGACAGCGCACGCTCCTTTGACGTCACGTTAGCCTCGGCCCGGCTAACGCTGTCCCCGGTGCCGTCGCCCTCCGTGCCGCCACAGCCTGAGAGCAGGACCGTCGAGACCACCAATAAGCATGCGCCCCACAGCGTCGTCGTCGACCGTGATCCTGCCATCGGCGTCATTCCACAACCGCCTGGCGCACCTGAAGCTCGTGAAGGACCGTCATCCAGGGTTCCTCGGAGTGGTCGCTCTTGATGGTCACGCCTGTCCTCCTCTGTCGCCCCGGTGGGCAGCATCGTATTACTCCTCGAGGGTGACTTGGTGAGTCGCCCTCCTGTCAGACTTGGAGCCGCGATACTGCTCCGAGCAGTGGCTCGATCCACTCCGTCAGCCAGCCGGATCACTCCGGTCGAGTGCCGCCTGCAACTGATTCCTGATTGCCGCCAGTTCCCGGGGCAGCGCAATCGGATCGCGCCGCACGATTAGGCTCTCGATGCCCTGGCGAGCGGCACGCACGGTGTCTCGGAGGGAACGCGCCCGGCTTCGACGAGCATCGTCGGGAGCCGTGGACTCCAGTCCGGTGAGTTGGTCCTCTGCGTGTACGACCCGGGTCGCCGCGACCTGCCAACCGCCGGCGACCGCGTCCGGTGAGCGCGCCAACTGAAGGCCAGGAACCAGCTCTCGGACAAACCAGGTCACCTCCGCTTCCTGGGCCGCGAGGTCGGCATCCCATCTGCTGCGGCGTTTGGCCCGCGGCACCAGGATCGCGGCCAGCGCGGCAGCTAGCAACAGGCCTGCGAACACCCACCAGACCCATGCCGGGCGTGCTTCATCCTCCACCGCGTCCTCGGGCTCACCAGAGGACGAGTTCTCCGCGGGTGACTCCGAGGGAGCGGTGGAAGTCTCCTCACGACTCTCCGACTCCGAAGCCGGGCGCGAGGTCGGATCACTCGGTGACTCGCCGGCTGGCTCTGACCGGTCCGCGGAGCGTGTCGGGCTCGGTACTGATGCGGTGATCGATCCGCTCGGCGAGGGCAGGTCGATGGACCCGTCTTCCCCGCACGACGTCAACAGCATGACCAGGAGCAGGCCGGCCACGGGTGTCGCTGCCGCACTGATCCACTTTGTTCCGACGGAAATCATCGTCACACCGATGCCCTTCGCTGGGATTGAGTCGTGTGTTCGCATGCTACCGATGCCAGGTCAGCGCGCTGGAGCAGTTCGTGGGTGGCGCGCGCGACTCTGGGGGCCGACGACAAGTCGGGCATCGCCGGGTGCCTTGAGCTGATCATGGTGCTCGCAGCCAGGCCCGAGGTGACCCACCCGACGATCAGTTCAGCACCGCGAACCGCGCCTCGATGTCGACGGGCGCCGCACTCACGTTGGTGACCTTGATGAAGTAGGTGAGGGCTGTCGCTGATGCCCGTTGGACGGTGACCGACCAGGTGATTTGGGCGGCGCCCGGGCCGGCCGTGATCGGGACGACCGACCAGATCACGTGTTCGGCCGGGTTCCAGGAGTGCGTGAACCAGGTCTTCGACGACCCGGCCGGCACCGCCGCGGTGAATTGGGTTCCTACTCGCATGACTCACTCCTCCTGCAGGGTGCGCATTAGGTGCGCGCGACGATTTCGTAACGAGCATCGACTTCGACGCTCTGGCCGGTGGTGTTGGTGATCGCGATCCAATAGGTGACCCGCTCACGGCTGGATCGCTCCACCGAGACGGTCCAGGAGACGCCCGGCCCGGGTGTGATGGGCGTGGTCGGCACGACGCTCCACAACACATGCCAACACCCCGGCCAGTTGTACGTGAACCACCGCTGTGTCTTCCCAGCCGCCACGGTCCCGTGGAACTGCGTCCCCGTCACGGGACCGGAGAACTTCGGCATGTGTGGCTTGAGCCGCGCGATGATCGCTTCGGCGCACACCACGCAGAACTCGTTGCCCAGGATGCGCATCCGGCACAGATGCGTCGGGTGATAGACCCCGCAGAACGCTCGGCGACCTCCGGCGAATAGGCCGACGGTCCCGGCAGGCACCGGGCTTGCGAGGGGGTTCATCACGGCACAGCCGGGGTTCTCCTGCGTTGGCACGTTGGTGGCAGCGGCGATTTTGGTCGCCCACTTGGTCGTGGCGCGGTCCTTGATCGTGGTGAGGTTGGGTGCGGGCGGCTCGCCACCCACCCAGGTCGGTGTGTTGTCGCCGTACTCATCGGCCAATTTGAACGCCGAGTGGCCCAACTCGTGTACGCCGATCTCATCGGCCGCCGCCGCCAGCGAGAACCATGCCGCCGACCCCCCGGCACCGCCGTACCTCGTCGAATTCACGATCACCGCGGTCGCGGCAACCTGGGGCACCGCGGCCTGGGACGTGGCCACCGCCAACCCTTCGTCGCCGTGCAGAAGCCGTGATGTGCCGCTGCGGCAGAAGGAGGAGTCGAAGTAGGTCCGCTTCGTGGTCCCGGCACCCGCCTCGCCGTCGGCGCACGTCGCGGGTTCGTCCGCTCCGCTTTGGTCGGAGCGGATGTCAACCCGATGCACGTTGATCGCGCACCACATCTGCCGGAATGGATGGGTGGCGTGCAGTTTGGTGACGAAGGCTTCGGCGGCGGTGTGGAACTTGTCCATCTCGGCCTGGCGGAACCCTTCAGCCAGGATCACCAGGTTCCAGCGTGCGGCGTCTGGGCCGTGATCGACGATCTTGGTGGTGCTCAACACGGCACCGTCGGTCGTGCCCATCAGGTCACCTCGAACGGTCCGGTTTCGACCAACAGTTCGGTGAGCACCGGCTCTGCGACCACCGTGTCGCCAGTGGCGCCTCGGGCGAACGCCGTGTCGGGCACGCGGTGGAGGACCACATCATGGGCGGTTGCCAGATCGGGAACGACGACGGAGAACGCTCCGGACGGAGGGCTGACCCGTCGGGCACGCCGCGACCCCAGCTCGGGGTCCGGGGAGTGGTTCTCATAGCCGGAGCGGACCGGATCCTCCAGGATCTGCCGATACAGCCCGTGGCCGCCGGCGTCGCGGATCTCGACCCAGGTGCCAGCCCGCGCCGCGTAGGTGTCCGGGGAGTCGTCGGGCGGCGCGATCATCTCCAATCGCTGCTGGGAGACCAACTGGATCCCTGCGGTGCCATACGTGAACGTGAGCCGCCATGCCTGCGGGATTCGGCGTACCTCGCGCGGCATCGCGCCAGTGGGAGGTCCGGCATCGAAGCCCTCTCCCGACCCTGGTTCGTCCACCGTGTCGCTCATCACCGTCACCTCTCCTTCGCGTCTAGCTCGGCGCTGCGAAAGCAGTGCCGTTCCAGACCCAGTCCAGGCACTCGCGGACCGCTGAGGCACCGATCTGACCCAGTGAATAGATCAGCCGCAGCTCCTCGCCAAACGTGGAGACCCCGGCCACGAGCCCGGTCACGTTGGTCCAGGTGTGCCAGTCACCCGTGGCGCCGGTGCTGGTGGGCGCGGCCGTCGCCGGCCGAGTCCACCCGGCGGCCCCGAGCACGGGTCGGAGGTCGACAAACGCGGCATTGAGTGTCGTCTGGGTGCAGGCTCCGGCCGTGCAGGTCCACACGGCGTACGCCGCCGCGACGACCGTGCCGGCTTGCGGAGCCGTGGTGTCGACTTGTCGTGCGAGGACCAACTGCTCCCCGGCACCTCCGAGCTGACCGAGGGCTAGTGGGTCAGTGGGTGGGTCAACGAGCGCGGCGCCAGGCACGAGCCGAAGTGTGCGGCCGACGTACGGCAACAGGTCAGTCGGCGTCGGGCCTCCAACCGGTGGCAGGAGTGCATCGACGGCCAGAACGGGCACTTGAACACCCAGGTCGTGCAGCGTTTTGAGCGCCGCGTCGAAGGGAGCGGCGAAGTCGTTGCGCACCCGAAACTGAACCGGGGTGGTTGCCTGGGCCACTCCCGTCGGCCGATCGCCGGCGCGCGTGGCGAAGTACAGCGGCGGCAGCGTGGGATCGAAACCCGGTGTCGGGTTCGGCCCGGCAACGCCCAGCGCTGAAGCCAGCACTTGGGCTCGCAACACCGGATCCTTCTCGATCAGGTTGAGGTAGCCACCGACCTGGGTGATGTTGAGTGGCGCCGGCACCCGACTGGGGAAGAGATCTCCGGCGGTGGCCAGACGCTGCAGGATGACCCGCTGCGCCTGGGTCATCTCCGGCGAGATCGCCGATTCAAGGATCTTGGTCAGCGCGTCAATGGCCCGATCTTCGGCGGTGCTGGTGGTCTCGCTCATCGTCCTGCTCCCTTTCGTAGTCTTCGGCCCTAGACGACCGGCGCGGATCCGCCGTCGCCGTCTGCGGATGCGACCGTCGTACCGCCGGTGCCTGTTCCCGTGCCAGTCCCAGTCCCGCTGCCTGTTCCCGTGCCGGTCCCTGTTCCCGTTGCCGGTTTGGGCTCCGCCGCCTTCTTGGCCTCGATCGCCTGTGGGATCGCCTTCATGGCTTCCTTGGCGAGACCGGAGGCCTCGCCGATCGTCTTGTTCAACGTCTCGGCTGTGGTTTCGGTCTGCACCTTCATCTGGGCTGCGAGTTGAGTTATTCCGGTCAGGTCCTGAGGAAGGTTGCTAGCCGGCTGAGACTTGATGAGAGCGGCCGCCAGATCGGCCGGCGACATCGCCGCAGCGCCCTGGTTGACCGTGACCATCGACGAACCGCCCGGCTGCAAGACAGCGGCTGCCTGGGCTCCAGCCGCGCCGACCAACGAGTTGCCGTCCGCGAACAGGGTGGCCAAAGTCGCCGGATCGGTCGCAGTGTCGGCCGGAGAATCCTGCCAGTTCCAGAAGCGGGTGAGATCGATCTTTTCGCTCGACTCGCAATGACCGAGGACAGCCTCGCCGAGTACGCCGCGGGCCGGCAGGGTGATCGAACTCTGCGCGGGTCGGTAGGCCTGGCGATGGAAGCGCAACAGGGTCTCTTGCACGTCGCGAGAGGTGTACTTGACCTTCTCCGCCACGTCCGGCGGGATGAAGAACGGCATCAGGGCCGCGTTGCCGAAGTAGCCGAGCACCTGGTTGGCCACGCAATTGAGCAGGGGCACCTCGTCGGTGTTGTCCGGCGCTCCTCCGGTGGGGACTCCGATGGTGTACTGCTCCAACATGATGGCCCGCTCCTCGGGGGTGAGCGATTGCCAGACCGCCTTGGAGTACTCCACGGTGTTCTCCACCACATGACCGAGCAGTGACTCGATCTTCAACAGATCCTCGAACGCCAACTGGGGTGGCAACCGCTTGGCTGCGACCGGCATGACGCCGGGCATCACGTCGACGCCATTGACGCCGTTGTAGTCCTCCAGCAGATCGATCACTCCGCCGATGGTCGCCCTCGGGTCGGTGACCAGCGGGCCGGAGAGCTCCCGCTCCGCCTCGTCCGGACTGAGGGTTGCCGTCAGCCGCGAGGCATTCTGCAGATACCCGATGATGTCGCTGAAGCTCAACCCCGAGGGCATGGTCAGCTGATAGCTGAAGGGCCGGAAACTGCGGGAGAACTCAAACCTCGCCAGGTTGCTGCGCGAGATGTGATCGGGCAACGAGATGGCGGCGGTCTTCGTCTCCTGCGCCCCACCGGCCCTGCGTGCTCGGAGCTGGCCGAGAAGCTGTTCGCGCGAGGTGGCTCCGGCCGCCACGTCGGCGCTGGTCCCTGTCATCCGGATGGGCCCGATCCGGGCGCCCGTCTTCGAGATCGCGGTGACGAAGATGTCCTCGAACGGCAGGAAGGTGCCCTTGTGGGTGATCGTGACGACATCCTGAGCGCTGCCGCCCGAGGCCTGGACGGTCATCGTCGGATTGCCCGCGAAGGTCTTCAGCAGGCGCAGCGCATGGCTGTACTCGCCGTGGTGCCAGAGCCGCGAGTGCAAGACATCGTGGTGCCTCAACAACGCGCCGTACCGCTCGAGGAGTTGGTTGCGCGAGTACGCACCTGTGGGAAGTGTCCTTGGCACGCTGCTGGGGATGAATTGAACGACTTCGAGGGGCACGAAGCACACCAACTGGATGTCGTCGACCTGGCTGCTGACCTGGAAGTGGCGTAGTACCTGCCAGTACTGCATCGTCAACGCGTGGTTGTGATTGTGGTTCGTGATCACCTTCGTGACGATCTCTTTGCGCTCCGACGCGGTAGCCAGGCGAACGCTCGAACGTGAGGAGTTGCGGCGGGCCGCGGCCGAGCGGGACAGAGCCGAATGGAAGTCCTGACTGGCGTTCGACACGTAGTCGCGGCTCGCGGTCTGCCAACTTGAAGCTTGACCCGTTGGTTGTCGAGTCGGAATACCCTCCCGCGATGCCGAGGCCCGCGACGATGCCGCTGAAGAAGCCGCCGATGCCCAGGCCGCCGCCGATGCTTCCGGATTCGGTGCTGGTCTTCATCGTGGAGCCGCCCCGAGCTGACTCGTCGAACGCACTGCGGAACACAGCATTCGTCGAGCTGTCCGCGCGCTCCTGATAGGCCTGTTGCTCAGCCGCGCTGAGGCTCTCGAATTCGCGCACGGAGAGTGTTTCGGTGTCCTCCGACACAGCGATCCGCTGCTGCTCACCGGGGGCAAGCGGCAGCGAATAGACCAAGTCCCCCAAACTCAGTCCGCTCGGAATCCAGATCTGGTGCATCTTGACGACGTACCCGATGCCGAGCGATGCCGCCTTGGGGACGGCCTTGGGGTTGCGTTGGATGGTTTCGAGGAAGTTCTCCACGTCGATGGGTGCCTCGACAGGGATCCGACTCACGATCTCCCATTCGCCGAGCTTGCCCATCGCGTCGATCAACTTGTCGACGGGGATGTATCGAGTCAGCCCGGCCGAGCTTGCGCTCAGGCGATAGCTTCCCGAGCGATCGCCCTTGACGCGGTTGGCGAGTCGGCGGTTGCTGAGTTCGGGTGCGATCAGGCGCACCAGCATCGAGAAGCCGAACTTGTCGATGACCCCGGAGTTGGAACGGAAGTTCACCGCACACTCCTCGTCGCCGAGCGTGATCACGGGTGCGGGCTCGGCAAAGGTGTCGGGGTTGTCGAGTACGTCCTCATCACTCGTGGGTCGAACCACGTCACCTAGTTGTGCCAGGACGCTGCGGGGCAACGGGTCGACGGGCTGATCTAGGGGTACGACGCCAAGGGCGCCACCGGTGATCAGATCCTGCCGCTTGATGGCGACATCGAGGATCCGATTGGAGCCGGTGATGCGCAGCACGATCCCGTCGTCAGGCAGCAACCGCTGCGGCAGTGCTAACCGGAAGGACCCGCGCGGGTCGGTAGTGGTCTCCGGATTGGGCCAAGACTGGACGAGCGCAAAGGCGGTGCCGTTGGCCGTGGCCGGGCCCGTCGGCTCCAGGGCTCGCACTCGCAACAGACTGCCGGGGCCTCCATCTGGATTCAGGAGGGTCCCGGTGATGGTGGTGGGAAGGGACAAAGGAACAAGCGGTTTGAACAGCTCGAGGTCTTTGACGACGCGATTCACGGTGCTCAGGACCTGGGTGACCGTGCCGCGCCGTTCGGCGAGCAGCGCCTCGATCTGGGCCGGTTGGACCTCGATCTCCAGACCGAGGTCTTCCAGATCCAGGGTGTGCACAGGGTCTAGGACGGCTCCCTCGAGGGGAAAGTCATCGCGTGGAACGCCATCGCCTTCAAGAGGTCGCCCGGTCGCGTCATCGAAGCGACGCCTGATTCGCTCTTGTGGATCGCGACTTGCCGCCAGCCGCACAGTGATCGGAGTTTCTCGCGCCATAGCGCCCACCTGCTTCCCAGATCCGGGCCGACCACTCTGTTGGGATCGGCGCCTTTTCGTGGCCCATTGGGGTGGAGGAGTCATTTGTGGAAAGCCAGATACATCTTCGGAAGAATTCGTGGACGCCTGATTCGGGCACAACGAGGAGTGGCAGCACCGGCAGTTCGCGGAGCGGGATCCCACCAGCGCTCTCAGCTCAGGCCTAAGGTGGTTTTGTCGGACGTGGTCGCGTCACGACCACTCGATGCCAAGGAGGTCGTGATGAGCGAGCGGGTAGTTAACACGAACGAGAGTCGTCGAATCGGCGGCGGAGCAATCGCCTCGATCACCGGTCTCGGCGTACTGCTCATCTTCGTCGTCCAGAACACCCAGGACGTTGAGTTCAGCTTCCTCAGCTTCACCTTCACCTGGCCGCTGTGGCTGTACACCATCGTCGTCGGCATGTTCGGGGCCTTGGTGTGGTTCGGCCTCGGCGTACTGCGTCGCCACCGGCGCCGCAAGGATCGTCGAGCCGCCCGGCGCGGCTGACCGTGCGGGTGAGCCATGAGGCTTGAGCCGCTCTACCGCATCCGTTTCGCCTATCCGGAAGGCTGGGCGGTCGAACTCGAGGGTGGTTGGGAGCAGCACCTCTACCTGGCCGAAGGCCGCTGCGAAGGCTCGATCACCGGTCGCTTCCGCGGCTCGAACTTTCCGCGACGACGAACCGACGAAGGCCCGTTCTCCGCGGATCTCCGAGCTGTCATCGAGACCGACGATGACGAGACGATCATGGTCGAGATGCATGGCTATGGGCGTGCCTACCCACCCGGACGCAGACAGATCGTCGGCTCGATCCTCCACCTCAGCGACAGTGAGCGTTACCGCCGCCTCAATGATGTTGTGTGCGCCTGCGTGGGCGAAGTCCGCGCCCCTGACGATCCCGCCCAGGACAGTCCGGATCTGGTGATCGACGTGGCCGAACTGATCTGGGAGCCGCTGGGCGACTAACGGCGCCGGGCGGCAAACTGGGCGAGGATGTGCCGCTAATCCACGGCAACTCGCGTGGACTGCCGCAACACGAGATGGGTCGGGAGCGGGGTGTCCGCAGTGACCGTGTCCGGCTCTTCCACGGCGAGCAACACCTTCTGCATGATCAGTTCGCCGAGGGTTCCGAAGTCCTGCCGGATGGTCGTGAGTGGGGGGAAGAGATATCCCGCTTCGGGCACGTCATCGAAACCGATGACGCCGACGTCATCCGGGACGCCGAGCCCACGCTCTCGCAGCGCGGACAGGAGCCCGATCGACATGTGATCGTTGCCCACGAATACTGCGTCTCCGGGTTCGATCTCAAGTTTCAGGCCGAGACGATAGCCGCTGGCCGCCGACCAGTCACCGGACTTGGGTTCGACGATCTCGAGGCGGTGCGTCGCGAGTTCGTCGCGCCAGCCTCGCGCCCGCTCCACCGCGTCGAGCGCGACGTTGGGACCGGCGAGATGCAGGATTCGGCTATGTCCCAACTCGGCGAGATGGCGGACGGCGAGGCGTGCTCCGCGGTACTGATCGATGGACACGATCAGCGGGCTGCGTCGAGCCGTTGAGGCGGCGGCAACGACCGGGATTCGGAGATCCAGGCTCCGCACCAGTTCCAGAACGGCGACATCGGTAACCACCAGCACGAGCGCGTCCACGCGCTGCCGTAGCAAGCCGTCGACCACGGCGCGGATGCCCTTCGGATCGTCCGAGGGCACGCTCACGGATTCGACGTTGTAGCGCGCGGCGCGCGCGGCGAAGTTGAAGTGCATCGCGATCGAGGTCGGACCGTAGTCCGAGATCCCCGGTGTGACCAACCCGATCGTTCGGGTCCGGCGGGTGACCAGTGCTCGCGCCGCGGGTGAGGGGCTGTAGTGCAGTTGGGCGATCGCCTGCTCGACGCGAGCTCGCGTCGACGGCCGAACGTTCGGCAGATCGTTGATGACTCGGGAGACCGTCTGATGGGAGACGCCGGCCAGTCGTGCGACGTCAAAGATGTTCGCCGTACGTTCTCTGTCCCACCGGGGGGTTTTGCCGGCTCGCTTCACTCATCGAACTCACCCGGTCGTGCCACCAAGGCCATCAGCGAGTCTGCGCTCAGTTCGTCGGACGGCAGCGTGTCAACGATTCGACCGTCCAGCACGATCGCGACCCGGTTGCCGACGCGGAGCACTTCCTCCAGCTCGGCAGAGATGAACATCACCGAAAGTCCGTTGTCGGCCAGCTCTCCGACGAGGTTCTGCACCTCCACTTTCGCGCCGACATCGATGCCGCGAGTCGGCTCGTCCAGCACCAGGGCTCGCGGTGAAAGTGCCAGCAGTCGTGCCAGGAGGACCTTCTGTTGGTTGCCACCGGACAGGGTGCCGGCCGGACGGTCGATGTCCGGCGGTCGGATGTCGAGTGCATCGACCCAGCTGAGCGCGAGTTCCCGTTGCCGAGAGGGCCGCAACCGGTGCCAGATCCCGAGCTCTGCCTGCAATGCCAACGTGATGTTGGCCTCGACGCTCAACTCGCTGATGATTCCCTCGGTACGCCGGTTCTCCGAGGAATAGACGACCCCGAGTGAGATGGCCGATCGTGGCCCGCCGACACTCTTCTCCTGCCCCTCGATGCGGATGATGCCCGCCTCCAGCTTGTCGATGCCGGTGATCGCGCGCGCGAGTTCGGTCCGACCCGACCCCAAGAGTCCGGCAACACCCAGCACCTCGCCCTCCATCATGTCTACGTCGGCACCTTGGATGCCGGAGCCGACGGTCACGCCGCGGGCGCTCAAGTAGGGCCGCTTGCCATCCTCCGCCACGCGGAGACGACCCCTCGACCGTCGAGAGGCCACGCTGTGCCCCAACATGGCCTGCACCAGGTCGATCCGCAGCAACTCCTCGGTGAGGTACTCACCCACGAGCTTCCCGTCTCGTAGGACGGTGACACGATCACAGATCTCATAGACCTGGTCGAGGAAGTGGGAGACGAACAGGATCGCTACTCCACGTTGCTTCAGGTCACGAATCACCCGGAACAGTTCCGCGCACTCATCGAGGTCCAGACTTGAGGTCGGCTCATCGAGGATGAGCACCCGGACATCTGTCGAGATCGCTCGAGCGATCGACACGAGCTGCTGGACCGCCAACGAGTGGCTGCCGAGGATGGATGCCGGATCGATATCGACCCCGAGTTCGCTGAGCGCGGCCCGGGCCTGGCGACGCATCTCTGGCCAGTCGATGACACCGAACCGTCGGGGCTCGCGTCCCAGTGCGATGTTCTCGGCAACCGAAACGTTGGGCAGCAGGTCGATCTCCTGATAGACCGCGCCGACTCCGAGCTCTTGGGCTGCGTGGGGTGAGTCGAAGCGCACCTCTTCGCCACCGAGGCGCAGCACCCCCGCCGACAGCGCAAGTGCGCCGGTGACCGCTTTGACCAGAGTCGATTTCCCGGCGCCGTTCTCGCCCATCAGAGAGTGCACCTCTCCGGGGAACATCCGGAAGTCCACGCCGTCGAGGACGGCGTCCGCGCCGAAGTACACGGTTGCTCCGGTCAGCTCGAGGAGCGGCCGTACTTCCATCGGGCCATTATGGTCGGTCCGCGCTCGGCCTAGCGTCTTCGTTCCGATCTCACGACGATCACGCGTTGTACGACGATGAACAAGAGGAGCAACAGTCCGATGATGATTCGTGTCCAGGACTGTTCGGCCCCCATGAAGGAGATCACCGTCTTGATGGTGCCGAAGACCAGTACGCCGATCATCGAGCCGAGCACGTATCCGGTGCCACCCGTCAGCAGGGTGCCGCCGATGACCACCGCCGCGATGACGTCGAGTTCGGTGCCGATGCCGTTGCGGGGATATCCGGCGCCGGAGTACGCCGTCAGGACGAGTCCGGCGAGCCCGGCGCACACGCCGCTGATCACGTAGACCAGGACTTTGGTGCGAGCGACGTTGAGACCCATCAGGCGAGCAGACTGTTCGTTTCCGCCGACGGCATAGATGGTCCGTCCGAACCGGGTGTACTGCATCACGAACGCTCCGATCGCAACCACGGTCAGCGCCAGGATGCCGGTCGGCGTGATGTACCAGTCGCCGAGCCTGATCCGGGTTGTCTGCAACCACAGGACTTTGGTCTCCTCGACCCTGATCGAGGACAGGCTGACAACGAAGGCGCAGGCCACGAGCTAGGAAGAGTCCTGCGAGCGACGCGATGAAGGGTTGAACGTCGAAGTACTGCACCAGCACACCGATGAGTAGGCCGATCATGGCGCCGCTGAGAATGACTACCGGGATGACCACGGCCGGGGGTTGCCCGTCGCCGAGGAGTTTTGCACACAGGATTCCGGTGAACGCCATGACCGACCCGACGGACAAGTCGATTCCGCCAGTGAGGATGACGCAGGTCATCCCCACCGCCAGGATCAGCAGGTAGGCATTGTCGAGCAACAACGCGGACATGTTGCGTGGCGTCACAAAATTGCCGAAGTGCACCTGCGCACCGATCAGCAGCACGATGAGAATCAACAACGCCGCGAGCGTCGGCATCAGTGAAGAATGCCTGCTCATGAAGGTTCGCACGTTCATCGCGCTGGACGTGCGCGGGGCTTTGGCGGTTCCGACGACGCTCATGCTGCGACCTCGGCATCGGTCCGTGCTTCTTCGGTGGGAGCGCTCGAACGCAAACCCGCAGTGCTCCTTCTGGCGAACCGGTGCACTCGGGGCGATTGAGTCAGCACCACGATGATCACGACGACGGCGAAGAAGACGGGACTCTCCGCTGAAGACACGCCCAGGAACAGGATCGTCGACTCGAGTGTCTGGATGATGAGGACGCCGATCACCGTGCCAGCGATGCTGAACTTGCCGCCCATCAGCGAGGTGCCGCCCAACACGACTGCCAAGATCGCGTAGAGCTCGATCATGTCGCCGGCAGCGTTGGCATCCGCGGCCATGATGTTCGAGCTGTAGATGATCCCTGCGATGCCGGCCAGCGTGCCACTGACGACGTACGCACCGAACACGATCCCGCCGGAGCGTACGCCGGACAGGCGGCTCGCCTCAGGATTGATTCCGACAGCCTCGGTCAGCACTCCGAGCGCTGTGCGCCGCTCGACGAGAGCCACTATTGCGATGACAGCCACGGAGATGAAGAACGCGAACGGGAGCCACATCACGTAACCGCTGGCCACGAACTTCAGCCGGGGACTCGTGACAGTGGTGATGAAGCCACCGGTGATGAGCAGGGCCACTCCGCGCCCCGCGAGCATGAGCACGAGGGTCGCGATGATCGGTTGTATTCGTAACACCGCCACCAAGAAGCCGTTCCAGGCGCCGAGCACGAGCCCCACCGCGATGCCGATGCCGATCGCCGACAGCACTGTTCCCAGGGCGTCCGGGGTGGTGGAACCGTCGATGATCGTCAGGGTCACCGCGCCAGACACGGCCATGATGGCGCCGACCGATAGGTCGATCCCACGAGTCGCGATGACCAGCGTCATGCCGAGGGCCACCAGCATCAGGGGTGCGCTATTGCGCAGGATGTCGATCAGTGCGCCGTACAACTCTCCGTCGCGCACGGCTGATCTTCATGAACTGTGGGCGCACGATCGTATTGAGCGCGATGAGCGCAATCAGGGAGAAGGACGGCCAGAACAGCCGGTGCTTCATTATCTGCGTCACGCCACACTCCCTTGTCATCTCTCATTGGCCATGTAGGCGATCAGACCGTCGAGATCGACGTCGACCGAGTTGAGTTCACCGATCTGGCGCCGGTCGCGCATCACCACGACCCGCTGCGCCAATCGAAGCACCTCCTCGAGTTCGGAGGAGATGAAGATGACCGACAGACCTTGGCTTGAGAGTTCCGCGACCTTCTGCTGGATGTCGGCCTTCGCGCCGACGTCAATCCCGCGCGTCGGCTCATCGAGAATGATCAACTCGGGTGCGGTTGCGAGCCAACGCGCGAGCAGCACCTTCTGTTGGTTTCCTCCGGACAGGTTGCCGACCAGCAGCGTTGGATCGGCGGGGCGGATCCCGAGCGCATCGATGTACTCCGACACGACGGCGTCCTGTTCGGTTCGTCGCATCTTGCGGAGCCAACCGCGGCGTGCCTGGATACCGAGCACGATGTTCTGCGCGACCGTGAGATCGGGGATGAGGCCCTCGGCCCGGCGATCCTCCGAGGAGAAGGCAATCCGGTGCTCGATGGCATGACGGGGGGAGGCCAACTTGGCGGGCGCGCCGTTGACCTCGAAGTTGCCGACGTCGGCACGATCGGCGCCATAGATCAGTCGTGCGAGCTCGGTCCGGCCCGAGCCGAGGAGCCCCGCTATGCCGACGACTTCACCGTCGTAGACATCGAGGTCGGCCGGGGCCAGAACCCCTCGTCGGCCCACCCCGGTGGCGCGCAGTACGGGACTATCGGAGCGATCGATCGTGCGCGCGGCGCTGGACGAGATGGCCTCCAGCTCGACGAGCTCGCGGCCGATCATGTGAGTCACCAACTCTCCTCGCGGCAGGTCCTCCGCACGATACTCACCGACGAGCAGGCCGTTGCGGAGCACGGTGATGCGATCGGAGATTTCGTAGACCTGGTCGAGAAAGTGGCTGACGAACAAGATGGCAACACCCTGGTCCCGCAGCTCCCGGATCACGGCAAAGAGCCGGTCCACCTCGTCGCGATCCAGGCTGGAGGTCGGCTCGTCCAGGATCAGCACCCGGGAATCCAGAACCATCGCCCGACTGATCGCGACCAGTTGTTGGACTGCGATGGCGTGGCTGGCCAACAGAGAGTGGGTGTCGAGCTGCAGACCGAGATTCTCCAGGTGTTGCGCCGCCTGAAGATGTGTTGCCTTCCAGTCGATTCCCCAACGGTTTCGCGGCTCGTGACCGAGCATGACGTTCTCGCCGACCGAGAGGTTCGCGCAGAGGTTGACTTCCTGATAGACGGTCGAGACGCCAGCCCCCTGAGCGTCGGCAGTGTTGCTGAACACTCGGACCTCGCCAGCCACGGTGATGGAACCATGGTCAACGGAATAGACGCCCGTGAGTGCTTTGATAAGGGTCGACTTTCCAGCACCGTTCTCACCCAACAGTGAGTGCACCTCGCCGGATCGGAGCACGAAGTCCACATCGTCGAGGGCCAAGACCCCCGGAAAACGGATCGTGATTCCCCGCATCTCGACAATCGGTGAGACCTCAGATTCCGCGCGCATGTTGCTCACCCCACTCGTGTTGTCGGGAGTGTGTTCCGCCGGAGCACGGTGCGAACCGGGCTCCGGCGGATGATCACACTCAATTCAGTGTTGACCTTTTCGGTGGATCACTGATTAGTAGAGACGTGAATCGATGACTGCTGCGGCCTGCTCCTGGTTGAAGCTGCCATCCTCTACGTAGTAGGACTTCTCGACGTCCTTTTCGGCGAGCACATCGCTCACCAACCCTGCGGCCAACTCGCCGAGCAGCGGGTTGCACTCGACGATGTAGTTGATCTTTCCGTCGACCAGCGCTTGCATCCCGTCCTTGACCGCGTCGATCGACACGATCTGGATGTCCTCACCTGGCTTGCCGCCAGCGGCTTCGATCGCTTCGATCGCACCGAGGGCCATGTCGTCGTTGTGGGCGTAGAGCAGATCGATGCCGTCAAGGCCGTACTTCTGCAGGAAGCCCTCCATGACGGTCTTTCCACCGTCGCGCGTGAAGTCGCCTGTCTGGGAGTCGATCGTCTCGATCCCGGTGCCCTCGATGGCTGCGTTGAAGCCCTCAGCCCGGTCGTTGGCGGGAGCGGAACCGGTCGTGCCCTCAAGGACCACCATCTTGGTCGGCTTGTCGGCGAACGTGGTAGCGGCCCATTCACCTGCAGTGGTGCCTTCCTTCTTGAAGTCCAGCCCGACCCAACTCGCGTAGAGCTCGTCAGAGGAGGTCACGGTGCGGTCCTCCAGGATGACCGGGATATCGGCGTCCTTCGCTTCTTGGAGAACGTCGTCCCAGCCGTCTTCGACGATCGGTGCGATAACGATCGCATCGACCCCCTGGCTGATGAAACTGCGGACCGCGGCGATCTGTGCAGCCGGATCGTTGTCGGCGGCGTTGAACACCAGGTCGTATCCGTTCTCTGACGAGAAGGCCGTCTTCATGGACTCGGTGTTCGCACTGCGCCAGCCCGACTCTGAACCGGTCTGAGCGAACCCGACCTTGACTGTCTTATCGCCGCCGCTATCGCTTGCGGAGTCATCTCGAAGAACCACTGCAGCCCGCCGAGACGAGCGCCAGGGCGCCCACCATGGCAATGCCTGTGAGAAATTTCTTGTGCACTTCTAAACCTCCTCGACATGGACCGGCCGGGAAGCCGGTTCGGTGTGGGTACCAGGTCTCCCGAACCCCACTGCTTCGGAATGTTAGCCCTAACATCCCTAGGTGTCGCAAGATGTTATCGGTAACATTCCGGTAACACAACCGTCGCTCAGACCGTTCGCCAGGAGTCTCGAGTGTCACTCTGGGCTTCACTAGTTAACGATCACATTGCGTGGATCCGGCGCCAGCGTCCGCGCCAAGTGCCTCGTGACCACCAGCCGCGCAGTTTAGAGTGAAGGCGATGAAACCCTTGGAAACGAGCGCGCGAAGCGCCGGACGCGTGGGCGTGCGTGACGTCGCTCGCCTTGCCGGGGTGTCGACTCAGACCGTTTCGCGGGTGCTCAACAACTCTCCGAATCTGCGTGAGGAGACCCGCGAGCGGGTGCTGGGCGCGATGGCCCAACTCGACTACCGACCCAACAATGCGGCGCGTGCTCTCGGCACCTCGACGACGCGGACGCTCGGCGTACTCGCCACCGACGTCACGCTCTACGGTCCGACGGTCGCGATCGCTGCCCTTGCCGCTGCAGCCCGCGATGCCGGCCGCTGGATCGCTGCTGGGTACGCCGACGCTGCTGACGAAGCCTCCGTCGATGCTGCGGTGCAGCATGTGGTGGGGCAGGGCGTCGACGGCATCGTCCTGGTGGCGCCGCACACCCGGACTCGCGATGCGATCCTCGCCCGCTCATTGGGCGTGCCGGTCGTGATCATGCACGGTGGACCCGACGATCGTCAGGCCGACGGCGCGTCCCTGGTGGTCGACCATCTCCAGGCGCTTGGCCATCGGCGCATCGGTCGCGTGAACGGACCCGCCGACTGGATCGAAGAGGCCTCCCGCCGCAAAGGCTTCGAGACCGCAATAGCTTTTCACGGCCTTGAACCCGGGCCCAGCTGGACAGGGGACTGGTCGGCCAAGTCGGGCGCTGCGCTGGCTGATGACATCGCTTCAGTGGTGCGGTCGAAGGACGGACCATCGGGGATCGTGGTTGCCAACGACCAGATGGCGTTGGGGCTGATCGCCCGTCTCATCGAGTGCGGCGTCGATGTTCCAGGCGAGTTGAGCGTTGCCGGCTTCGACGACAATCCGGACGCGGCGTACTACCGCCCGGCCTTGACGAGCGTGCGCCTCGACGTCGCCGGTGAGGCGCGCCGGTGCGTCGCTGAAGTCTTCCACTCAGGCACGCCCGTACCGACCGAGCAGGCGCAGCTTGTGGTGAGGTCATCGACGGCGCCGCCACGGTGAGCATCGCGTTCTGAGGTCGCTCACCGCGTTCGTCTGGCATAGTGTTACCGGTAACATTTCCCGATAGCACTTCTCCGGCCCCATCTCGCCATCTACTCATACGACCCAAGGGAGGTCAGGCGTGACCCGCGACAACTTCACCGTCGGTGTCGACTTCGGGACCCTGTCCGGACGCGCCGTCGTCGTTCGAGTCGCCGACGGCGCGGAGGTTGGCTCGGCGGTCTATGAATACCCCCACGCCGTCATGGACACTCACCTCACGGCTGGGGCGCCCACTCCCAGCACGTTGCCGCCGGACTGGGCCTTGCAGGTGCCCAGTGACTACGTCGGGGTGCTCATGAACGCCGTCCCGGCGGCGGTGAACGCTGCTGGCATCGAGGCGGGGCAGGTGATCGGTATCGGCACCGACTTCACGGCATGCACCATCCTCCCGGTGCTGGCTGATGGCACGCCGCTCTGCGAACTCCCCGAGTACGCCGACCGTCCGCACGCCTACGTGAAGCTCTGGAAACACCATGCCGCGCAGGCTCACGCTGATCGAATCAACGAACTCGCGCACCAACGCAGCGAACCCTGGATCGCCCGCTACGGCGGCCTGATCTCGAGTGAATGGGAGTTCGCCAAGGGGCTTCAACTCCTCGAGGAGGACCCCGAGATCTACCAGCGCATGGACTTCTTCGTGGAGGCGGCCGACTGGATCGTCTGGCAACTGACGGGACGCTATGTGCGCAATGCGTGCACCGCCGGCTACAAGGGCATCTACCAGAACGGACGCTATCCAGACCGCGAGTTCCTGGCGGCATTGAATCCCGAGTTTTCAGGGTTTGCCGAGGAGAAGCTCGCCCAGGAGATCGGACAGTTGGGGGATGTCGCAGGGGGGCTCACGGCCGAGGCGGCGATCTGGACCGGGCTGCCGGAGGGCATCGCCGTCGCGGTCGGCAATGTCGATGCACATGTCACGGCACCGGCGGCGCAGGCAACCCAAGCGGGCCAGATGGTCGCGATCATGGGCACGTCGACGTGCCACGTGGTCAGCCATGACCGGCTGGTCGAGGTGCCTGGCATGTGCGGCGTTGTGGACGGCGGGATTGTGGCGGGACTGTACGGCTACGAGGCAGGACAGTCGGGCGTAGGTGACATCTTCGCGTGGTACGTGAAGAACCAGGTGCCAGGTCAGTACGTCGAGGATGCCGCGGCCGCCGGATTGTCGGTCCACCAGCACCTGACGGATCTCGCCTACCAGGAGCCGGTCGGTGCTCATGGTCTCGTGGCACTGGACTGGCATTCGGGCAACCGTTCCGTTCTCGTCGACCACGAACTGTCCGGGATCGTCGTCGGAAACACCCTGGCGACCCGGCCGGAGCAGGGCTACCGCGCGCTGCTCGAGGCCACCGCGTTCGGCACCCGAGTCATTGTCGAGACCTTTGTCGCTGCCGGAGTGCCCATCACTGAATTCATCGTGGCCGGCGGTCTGTTGAAGAACCCGCAGCTCATGCAGACCTACTGCGACGTCCTGCGCCTGCCGATCTCTACCATTGCCAGCGAGCAAGGTCCGGCACTCGGCTCCGCTATCCACGCCGCCGTGGCGGCCGGCGTCTATCCCGACGTTCGTGCGGCGGCCGAGGCGATGGGCGCGGTCGACCGCGCCGTCTACACACCGAACGAGAGCGCTGCGGCAATCTACGACGGCCTCTTTGCGCAGTACCTACTGCTCCACGACTGGTTCGGACGCGGCGGCAACGAGGTCATGAAACGCCTTCGGTCAGTCCAGCGTGGAGCACTCGCGGGAACTCAGGAGGTCGGGTCATGACCGTGTTCGGCGCCGAGGTCGAGACCGCCATCGCAGAACTCCGAGTCGACATCGCCCACCTGCACGCAGAGCTCGTCCGATCTGGGCTGGTCGTCTGGACGGCCGGGAACGTCTCGGGTCGCGTCCCGGGTGCCGATCTCTTCGTGATCAAGCCCTCGGGCGTCTCGTACGACGACCTCACGCCGGCGTCCATGATTCTCTGCGACCTCGACGGGAACGTCATCCCAGGAACGATCGGGAGCGATCGGGCGCCGTCCAGCGACACGGCAGCCCACGCCTACGTCTATCGGAACATGCCCGAGGTCGGCGGCGTCGTCCACACCCATTCGACGTACGCCGTCGCGTGGGCAGCGCGTGGCGAGGAGATCCCCTGTGTCATCACCGGAATAGCAGATGAGTTCGGGGGCCCGATCCCGTTGGGTCCCTTCGCCATCATCGGCGACGACTCGATCGGTCGGGGGATCGTCGAAACCCTGCGTGGTCATCGCTCACGTGCGGTGTTGATGCGCAGTCACGGGCCATTCACCATCGGCGTCACTGCCAAGGACGCCGTCAAGGCCGCCGTACTGGTTGAGGACGCCGCCCGCTCCGTCCATATCGCCCAACAGGCTGGGGCACTGGAGCCGATCCCCCAGGAAATGATCGACCGGCTCTACGCCCGCTACCAGAACGTCTACGGGCAGGCCGCGGACGACCGTCGAGAACGCACAACAAATTCCCTCCGACCCGAACGAGAGAACTGACATGCCTCCAACCAAGCTCGTCACCGCACTCGAGCCCTATGAGATCTGGTTCGTCACCGGCAGCCAGACGTTGTACGGCGAGGACGTGTTGCGCCAGGTCGCCGAGCAATCCCGGGAGGTCGCGACGGGGTTGGAGGGGCTGCCGGTGCGAGTCGTCTGGAAGCCCGTGCTGACCGATCCGGACGGCATCCGCCGACTCATCCTCGAGGTCAACGCACGCGACGACGTGATCGGGCTGATCGCCTGGATGCACACCTTCAGTCCCGCGAAGATGTGGATCGCCGGCATGGACGCGCTGAGGAAGCCGCTGCTGCATCTTCATACGCAAGCGAACGTCGCGCTCCCGTGGGCCGAGATCGACTTCGACTTCATGAACCTGAACCAGGCGGCGCACGGCGACCGGGAGTTCGGCTACATCCAGACCCGGTTGGGCGTCGCCCGCAAGACGGTCGTCGGGCATGTGTCCAACCCGGTGGTGCTGCGCGAGGTTGAGAACTGGCAGCGGGCGGCTGCCGGGTGGGCTGCCGCGCGTTCGCTCAAACTCGCCCGTTTCGGGGACAACATGCGTTACGTCGCGGTCACGGAAGGCGACAAGACCGAAGCCGAGTTGAGGTTCGGTGTCGAGGTCAATACGTGGGGTGTCACTGAGCTCGCGGAGGCGGTGGCCGCGGTGGCCGACGCCGATGTCGATGCGCTGGTGGCGGAATACCTGGACAGCTATGAGGTGGCCCCCGAGTTGCGACCTGGCGGTGGACGGCACCAGTCACTGCGCGATGGCGCCGCCATCGAGAAGGGTCTGCGCTCGTTCCTGGAAGCGGGCGGATTCGGTGCGTTCACCACGAGCTTCGAGGACCTGGGCGAACTCAAGCAGTTGCCCGGACTCGGCGTTCAACGGCTGATGGCCGAGGGCTACGGCTTCGGGGCTGAGGGGGACTGGAAGACCGCGATTCTGGTGCGCGTGGCGAACGTGATGGGTGTCGGGCTCCCCGGCGGCGCAAGCCTCATGGAGGACTACACATACCACCTGGTTGCCGGCGAGGAGTTGGTCCTGGGAGCACACATGCTCGAGGTGTCGCCCTCACTTACGACCGCGAAGCCGAGGTTGGAGGTCCACCCACTCGGCATCGGGGGAAAGCAGGACCCGGTCCGGCTCGTGTTCACTGCGGACCCGGGTCCGGCACTCGTGGTCGCACTCTCGGACATGCGTGATCGTTTTCGGCTGGTTGCCAACGTCGTACAGAACGTGGAAGCCCCAGCCCTGCCGAAGCTTCCCATCGGCCATGCCGTTTGGCGGCCGGCGCCGGACTTCGCGACCTCGGCGGCTTGCTGGCTGGCCGCTGGGGCGGCTCACCACACTGTGATGACCACCGCCGTCGGGAGTGACGTCTTTCATGACTTCGCCGAGATGAGCGGCACGGAACTCCTGGTGATCGACGAGTCGACCTCCGTTCGCGAATTTCAGCGCGAATTGCGCTGGAATCAGGCCTACTACCGGTTGGCCCAGGGCCTCTAACCCTGTTCAACTCAACGGGCTTGGTCGTAGAGTCCCGAAACACCGTGCGGACTCGACCGCAGGTGCTTCTGAGGGGGACTCATGGCTTCCGGATTCCACAGCGGCAGCAGGTCACTGCAGGACCGCTTCGACACGCGCGCGCTGGCCGACCGCATCGACGAACTGCTCGTCAGCGACACGATCAGTGACGAGGACCGCGCCTTCATCGAGGCTCGCGACATGTTCTTCCTGGCCACCGCCGACGCTGATGGACAGCCGACGTGTTCCTACAAGGGCGGCGAGCCAGGGTTCGTCCGCGTCCTGGACCCGCACACGCTGGCCTTCCCGAACTACGACGGCAACGGCATCTACCTGTCGACCGGCAACGTGTTGCTGAACCCGGCGGTGGGCATGCTCTTCATCGACTTCGCGAAGGGCCACCGGACCCGGCTCGAGGGGACGGCGAGCATCGATCTCGAGGATCCGCTGATCGCGGACTATCCCGAGGCGCAGTTCGTGATTCGGGTGCGGGCGGAGAAGGTCTACCCCAACTGTCCGCGCTACATCCATCGCTACGAACTCGTACGCCGCTCGCGCTTCGTGCCGCGCAGCGACCGAGTGACCCCGGTCCCGGAGTGGAAGACCAACGACTGGGCGATCGATTCCCTGCCTGCCAAAGATCCGGCCCGCGATCCCGGCGAACGCGAGGTGCTCGGGCGCTAGCACATTTGGCATCGCTATTCCATAAGGGCTCACTCCTTAGATTCCACGTGTAGTGTAAAAGGAACGGCAACCGTTAAGAGTTGTTGATCCGAGGTCTCGGAAAAGACTGTCTCGGTGCCGCAACTGAAGGCAAGTCAATGAGCGGTACCCGCACTCCCGACACATTCGTACTTCGGACCGGGAGGGCGCGGCTGGCCCTGGGGACGATCTCGTTGCTCGTCGCAGCGCTGTTGGTGCCTGCCGCGCCTGCCTCTGCGGCTGCCGCTACGTACGTGGACCTCGCCACCGCAGCGTCGTACTCCATCCTGGGCGGCACGGCGTGGCCAACACCGGCGCCGGCACGGTGCTCTCAGGAAACCTCGGGCTCGGTTCCACGGGTGCGATTTCGGCTTCTCCACCCGGCATCGTGAACGGAAGCGTTCCACGACAAGGATGTCGCCGCGGCAACTGCACAGTCCGATACCGCAGAGGCCTATGCGGATGCAGCGGGACAGCTCAACGGCACTCCGTTTGCCGGTGATCAGGCGGGCCAGACCTTCCTTCCCGGCGTACACACGACCGTGGCAGCGTTCACCAACACGCGGACACCATCACGCTCGACGCCAACGGCGACCAAAGCGCAGTCTTCGTCTTCCAGATCGGCGCCGCGTTCAGTTCCGCCGCGAGCACGAAGGTCGTGCTGACCGACGGCGCCCTGGCCAACAACGTCTTCTGGCAGGTCGTCGGTGCCGTCTCACTGGGCGCAGGTGCCCAGAGTGGGTCGGGACCTTCCTCGGTGCTGGCGCGATCACCTTCGGCGACGGTGCCTCAATCAAGGGCCGCGCACTGACCCCGGGAACCGTCGCAGTGACGAACAGTCCCTTCACCGAGCCCGTCGACGACTTCGACGCTCCCCTCGTGACCATTGATGGCGGTGCCGCACGCTCGACCAACGACACCACCCCGTCGATCTCGGGAACCACTGATGAACCAGTAGGAAGGCACGTGACCGTCACCGTGGGTGGTCAGACTCTGACTGCGACAGTTGGCGCAAGCGGCGCCTGGAACGTCAGCGCCGGCCCGCTGATGTCTGGGCCACACGATGTGGTGGCGTCAATCACGGACGCTTCCCAAAACGTCGGTTCGGCCAGCCAAATTCTCACCGTGGATCTGACTTCACCAACAGTGCTCTATAGACGGCGGAGGCGGTGCGAGCCACGAACGACACCACGCCGACGATCTCGGGCACCAGCGACGAGCCTGCGGGCACGCCGGTGACTGTCGCCGTGGGTGGTCAAACCCTCGAGACAACGGTTCTTGCTGGTCACTGGAGCGTTGCGCCGACCGCGCTCAACGAGGCCCACGACGACGTGTCCGCGGTGATCGAAGATGCCGCGCACAATACGCGTGCTGCGCATCAGGTACTCACCATCGACGTGACCTTCCCGGTTCTCGCCATCAATGGCGGAGCCGCCGACTCGACGACGGATACGTCTCCCTGGATATATGGAACGACGGCCGAGCAGGCTGGTACGACTGTCAACAGTCACGACCGGTGGCCAGATTCTGACGACAACCGTGTTGTTCGGCGGCACCTGGAAAGTCAGCGCGGAAGAGATGCCGACCGGAGCCCACCAGGTCGTGGCGTCCATCACCGACGATGCGCAGAACACGTCGACGGCCAACGAAACTCTGACCATCACGCCCACTGGGCAAGTAGTTCCGAAGCTGAGTTACCGGCCGGACGAAGAGATCCGTGCAGCCAAGGGGAGTTTCGTTGGTGCGGGGATCTATGCGCTGTCGAGTCAGCGTGTGTCGAAGCGGTTGGTCGGGAAGGCCAAGAAGGCTACGTTCCAGATCCGGGTGCGGAATCGGGGTGAGTGCGACCGATCGGATGACGATCCGCGGCACGGCGAAGAACTCGAAGTTCAAGGTGAAGTACCTGGCGGGTGGCGTGAATGTGACTAGTCAGGTCACCGCGGGGACCTATGTCTCGAAGGCACTGGCGGCCGGATCGTCGGTCATGCTCACCGTCAAGGTGATCAGAAAGAAGAAGGCGGATCCGGGTGATCATCGGACGTTCAAGATTCGGGCGGGCTCGACGCACTCCGCTTCCGCGGACACCGTCGCGGCGGTCGTTGCGCTCGCAAAGCGCCAGCGCTCGGTCCTCTAGGTGTTGGAGAACGAGATCGCAGGATCGACCTTGACCACCCCGCGGATGCTCAATGCGCCGGCGCCGATCCCGACGAGCAGTGCCAGGCCAAGTAGTTGGACGCAGTCGGTGGGCGTCAGGCTGATCGTGACCGGGAACAGCGGAACCAACACGAAGGCGAGCACCAACGCCAACACCCCCGCAAGCAGACTGACGATCGCGCCCTCCAGAAGCACGGACGCCATGAGCCGACCGGTCCGGACGCCAAGCGCCTTGTAGAGCGCGTAGTCGCGATGTCGGTCAAGCCCGGACAGGAAGGCCAACATGCCAACGATGCCGGCGGCGACGACCCAGAGCAGTCCGGCGACAAGGCCGATGGCGGTCGTCGCGATTCCGAGCGGCCGTCGAAGATCATCGCGTACCTCGGTCGGCGTCATCGAGGTCAGACCGTCCGGCAGGGTGTCGGGTGCTCCGCGGACGACGAAGGCACTGGCCAGGTCACGACCGTCGTAGGCGATGAGCTGACCCTGCTCCAACGTCATCAACACGGTCGGCGTACCCCCGTTGTAGGTGAGCCCACTCACCAAGCCGACGACTTCAAGTTCGCGACCGGCGATCTCGATGGTGTCACCCACGCTCGACCCCCAGGCGTTCGTCGACGGCAGCCTCCCCGATGCCGGTCGGTGCGCTGCCTCGGACGAGATCCGGTTCGACAACGCCGCCTGGTTCGTAGGCGATCACGTTCACATCGGTGTACGCCGCGTCGGTGCCCTCGGCGACGTGTCGGAAGATCGCGACAGGTGTCACTTCGATGCCGGACTCGGCGCGCAGCGGGTCGGCGGCGGCGACCTCAAGGGGCGAGTTCGAGGTGAACGGTCCCGTTGTGTCGCTCGGCATCACCCAGGCGTCAGCCCCGAAGAAGTCGATCGCGCGGTCGGTCTCATCGAGGAATCCATCATGGAGTGCACCCAGTAGTGCGGCGATCGCCAGCACGAGGGAGGTCGCCGCCAGTCCGATGACGATGCGCCGGGCGCGCCATTGCATGTCACGAATCGTGATCAGGATCATGTCGAGTGCCTCAAGGCCCACGACACTTCGATACCGGGTAGTCATCGGGATGATCGGCCAGATGAGAAGCAACGCAATGGCCGAGCACACCTGGATGTTCAAGACGCCGACGATCCCGATCGCGCCGCCGATCCACCCGACCAGCAGGACGGCGATCACCTGCTTGCCGGACGGGTAGGGGATGGCGCTAACCATCAGCGCCGCCAGTGCGATCAACCCCGCTGTGATTCCCCACGGTGGTGGGGCCAGAAAGCCCAGGGCGATCACCCCCATGGCCGCCGATGTGGTGGGCAACCCGACGAACCCGTGGTCGTCGTGACCGTGAACGGCGAAGTCGGCCAACCGGATCAGCGCGGCGACGGCGTACGCAAGGCAGCCCAGCATCAGCCCGGTGCGCTCCGCCGTGGACGCGCCAGGCTCGACGCAAGCAAGCACCACCACGACCGGCGCGATCCCGAAACTGATCGCATCCGCCAAGCAGTCGAGCGTGGCGCCGAGGTGGGTTCCGCCCCAGCGTCGAGCCGCCCCACCGTCGACCACATCGAAGAAGGTGCTGGCGACCAACAGCAACGCCGCCGTGCGATACCGCTCGGTGAGGGTCAGCGACTCGAAGGGCCCGATGGCGGTGGCGGCCATCATCGCGGCCATGCCACACATGGCGTTGCTGAGAGTGAGTACGTCGGCAACGCCGGGCTTGCGTGCTGACAGGACGCTCATGAGCTTTCCGGCCTCGCCACAACGGTTCGTCCTGCGAACAAACGCATGCCCTTCCGTGACCAGGACCTCGAACCCGCTCGGCACCGTCAGGTCGACCCTCGATCCGAAGCGGATCAGGCCGATTCGCTCACCTCGGCGCAGCGCGTCGCCCCTCGATCGATAGGGGACGAGTCGCCGAGCCACTGCTCCGGAGTACTGCGTCAGAACCAACTCGCCGTACGCCGTCTCAAGTCGCCACTCCATGCTCTCGTTCTGGTTCGCGTCCGGACTCGACGCACGCCGGTGGGTGCCACGTCGATAGATCTGCTCCACGACGTTGGCGTCGCATGGTGACCGGCTGACATGTACGTCGAGCAGGTTGAGGTACGTCGAGACGCAGATGCGACCCTCTTCATCGGACCGCACCCATTGGACGATGCCGTCGGCAGGAGCCAGCAGCCCGTCACCCTCCGGAGCGCGTTCTGGGTCTCGGAAGAACCACGTGGTCCCGACGGCAAGTGCTGTCGCGCCGACCCGTATCCAGGGACCCCTGACCATGAGTGGGACCAGCCACAGAGCACCCACGAACCGAGGGGTGCCCTGCGCAAGACCGATCCTCATCGAACGACCTCGGAATCCTCACGAGGGGAGCTGTCGTGGGCCCGTCCGAGATTCACGACATCGTCGGCAACTTCGTGGAACCGGGCATCATGCGTCGCCACCACGATCAGTCGCCCCGGCCCACGCAGTTGGTTGATCAGGGTCAGCACGCCGTCGAACTGCTCCGGATCCAAGTGTGCGGTCGGCTCGTCCGCGAGGAGGAGCGGCGGATCGTGCACCATGGCCCGGGCGAAGGCGACGCGCTGCTGTTCGCCGCCGGACAGTTGCCCGGGACGCTTGCGAGCGTGGGGCGTCATCGCCACGTCATCCAGCAATGCGGGCCGCGACATCTCGGGCCCGCGAAGTGCGAACTCCGGTCAGGATCAGTGGTGCCATCACGTTCTCAAGTGCGGAGAGACTAGGCACGAGGTTGAAGGACTGGAACACCACGCCAACGCTTTGCCGGCGATAGTTGCATCAGATCGTGCCCGCGGAGGGAGCCGACATCGACTCCCGCGAAATTCGCTCGACCGCGGGTCGGTCGGAGCAGGCCGGCCAGCACCGACAACAGCGTTGTCTTGCCGCATCCACTCGGCCCGAGGGCGAGGATGACCTGACCTTCATCGGCCGAGAAAGTGATGTCGTCCAGCACCTGCGAGATACGTGCGACCCGAGGGTGTACTCGACTGTGAGGCCTTCAACGCGAAGGTCGGCAGGAGTTAGGTCCACATGACTCCTGTCCATCGCGAGGACGTGGCCGGGCGCCGAGTGGCGACCTTCCTGACCCGAACAGGAGATGGGACTTATGGAACCATGGCGGATTCGGCTACACAATCACTGGCTAAGGACGGACTAAAGATGGTGCGTCGGGCTCTTGCCCGTCTGGCGATGCGAATGCGGCGATCCGACCCCGCCGGGATGCTCGCCGCGCTCCCGGAATCCGTTCTCATCGCATTGCGACGTGACGGGCTCGACCCGGTCCTTGATCGCTCCGAGGGTCCTGTTCGACGGGTCTCGCTGCCGTGGGGATTCCGCGGCTGGTTGGTCACGGGGTACGACGAGGTCCGGCAGGTGTTGGCCGATCACGACTCCTACAGCAATGACTTCGGCAACCTCGTCGGTCGCGCGGGGATGTCCGCCGAGCTCGACCCCGGCGGGTTGGGCTTCACCGACCCGCCGTACCACTCGCAGTTGCGCCATATGCTCACCCCTCACTTCACGGCGCAGCGACTCAAGGCGCTGGCCGCCGCCGGTCCAACAGATCATCGAGACCACGATCGATTCGCTGGAGGATCGGCTTCGCGCCGAGGGCAGGGCCGACATCGTGGACGAATTCGCCTTCCCGATTCCGAGCCTGACCATCTGCGAACTGCTCGGTGTTCCGTATGCCGAACGCGATGCCTTCCAGGCGTTGGGCACGTCCCGATTTGATGTGGTGGGCGGGGCGTCGTCGTCGTTGGGTGCGGTGGCCGAGTCATTGGACTATCTCGAGGAGCTCGTGGCCCGCTTCCGGCGAGAGCCCGGTCCCGGTCTTCTCGGGGGGATGGTGGCAGAGCACGGCTCAGATCTTACGAACCGTGAGCTTGCCGGCGTCGCGGACGGCGTACTGACCGGCGGGCTCGAGACCACGGCCAGCATGCTCGGCCTCGGGACCCTGATCCTGCTTCGGAACCCTGCCGACCGGATGCGGCTGGTGGAGGATGAGTCTTATGTGGCGCCGTACGTTGAGGAGTTGCTGCGTTACCTCACCGTCGTCCAGGTCGCGTTCCCACGCTTTGCGCGTCGCGAGGTCGACCTCGCCGGACATCGGGTGCGACGCGACGACATCGTGCTCTGCTCTCTCAGTGCGGCCGGGCGAGATCCATCCATCGGCGATCACCCGGAGCGCATCGATCCAGAGGTGAGCCGTCGCTCGCAACTCGCGTTCGGCCACGGCATCCACCGGTGCGTTGGTGCGGAGCTTGCCCGACTCGAGCTCAGGCTGGCTCTCCCGGCGCTGTTCCGCCGGCTGCCCGACCTGCGGCTCGCCGTACCAGAGGAGGAGTTGAAGTACCGCCCGCTCTCGATCGTCTACGGACTGGCATCCCTGCCGGTCTCCCATGGGGAGACAAGGGTGCGTGTCGAGCCCACTCGGTAACCTCAGGACCCAGCAGGAAAGGAGGCGGCCATGCCCAGCAACGACGCAGCCATTACCGAAGCCCAAGCGCTTGAAGTGCTTGCGTATCTCGTCACGGCGGCTCGCACGCAGATCGATGAGGCTGCGGAGTACGCACCCCTGCGCCTGATGACGGCCGCCGGCCGACTGGCGGAGGCGATGGAGTCAAATGCCTCTGAGCCTGTGCGACAACTGATCGCGGCCGTGGGGACCATGCCGAGCACGGCCGTCCCTAGGGCCGACCGAGATGCCTACGTCGCCCGCGTTGACGCCGTCTGTGAGGCTGTCGCTGATTGCCTACTCGCGCTCGAGGCCACCGAGAAGTGAGTGCCCAAGGCGCGCAGCCACTCGAGGCGTACGACGCCATCCGGACCCGCCGTGTCACTCGGAACATGACGTCCGATCCCGTCAGCGCCGAAGACTTCCAGCGGGTTCTGGATGCTGCGCGCTTCGCGCCCAATGCCGGCAATCGACACCTACAACCGGTTCAACCGATCACCGACGCGAGCACCCTTCGGCTCCTTCGAACGGTCTCACCGGGCATGATCGCCCGTCCGCAAGCGGCGCTGCTGATCTGTATCGACCTAGATCGCGCGCAAGAGTTCGGTTTCCGCCCGGACACTCCCGGGTTGTACATCGACGTCGGCACCGTCGCCGCCACACTGCTGCTCGCCGCGCATGCCGTTGGCCTTGCTTCCTGCCCCGTGACTTCCTTCAGCAGGGCTGCGGTCCACCGAGTCCTAGGGCTGAGGCCGGGTCTCGAGCCAAGGTTGATCATCTGTCTGGGTCATGCCGCGGCAGCCCAGGCTCCCGTGTTCGGCTCGCCGCTCACGCATCAGGGCTGACGAAAAGGGTTTGCGCGTCCCGTTCGGCGGCGCTTCTCAAAATGCAGAACTCGTTTCCTTCGGGATCGGCGAGCACAACCCAGCCGGTTCCGTCAGGATTGCGTTGGTCGTCGTTCAGCGTCGCCCCGATGCCAAGGAGTCGCCGCACCTCTTCGTCGCGGGGTACGTCGGGAGTCAGGCAGACATGCGCCCGGTTCTTGACGGTCTTGGGCTCCGGCACCTGCTCGAAGAGCAGGCTCTGCCCGGTCGGCAGCTCGAAACCGGTCTCCTGCGAGCCGGGAGTGTCGTCGGGATCCAAGGGCAATCCCAAGACCTGACCCCAAAACTCGGCCAGGGCGTAGGCGTCACGACAGTCGAAGCAGAAGTTCTCAATGACGGATGGCATGCACCAACTGTTTCATGTGCTCCCGCGACGGTGTGTTGTCAACGCCTGCGACTGAGTTTGATCAGCGCTTCGGCGGTGTCGCCCGGTGTACGCCGGTCGTTGGAGACCGATCTGCGCAACGCGAGGTCGAAGGTCTCGTTCGAGTCCGTACGCCGTCCTCGGGAAGCATTTTGCGCTGCGGATTGTTAGATCGCTCGTGAAGAAGATCGGATTCCTGTCCTTCGGCCACTGGTCGCCCTCGCCGCACTCGCAGACCCGGTCGGCCGGTGACACGCTGCTGCAGTCGATCGACCTTGCCGTCGCCGCCGAGGAACTCGGGGTCGACGGGGCGTACTTCCGAGTGCACCACTTCGCCCGTCAACTCGCCTCACCCTTCCCGCTGCTTGCCGCGGTCGGTGCCAGAACGAGCCGGATCGAGATCGGCACCGGCGTGATCGACATGCGCTACGAGAACCCGCTCTACATGGCCGAGGACGCGGCCGCGGCGGACCTGATCTCCGGAGGCCGGCTCCAACTCGGGATCAGCCGCGGATCACCGGAACAGGTGATCGAGGGCTACAAGTACTTCGGATATGCACCTGCCGAGGGCACGGACCACGCCGACATGGCGCGGGAGCACACGCGCGTGTTCCTGGAAGTCATCCAAGGTCGAGGATTCGCCGAGCCCAACCCCCGTCCGATGTTCCCCAACCCGCCCGGCCTATTGCCGATCGAGCCGCACTCGCCCGGGCTGCGGGAGCGGATCTGGTGGGGTGCCGGCACGCGCAAGACCGCCGAGTGGACCGCTGAGCAGGGCATGAACCTGATGAGTTCGACCCTGCTCACCGAGGACACCGGAGTGCCGTTCCATCAACTCCAGGCCGAGCAGATCCAACTCTTTCGTGACGCCTGGACGGCCGCTGGCCACACTGGTACGCCGCGGACCTCGGTCAGCCGCAGCATCTTCCCGATCGTGAGCGATCTCGACAATGCCTACTTCGGCACTCAAACCGACAGCCAGGACCAGGTCGGCCACATCGACGGAGGACTCGCGCGCTTCGGCAAGACGTACGCCGGCGAGCCGGACCAGTTGATCAAGGAACTCGCCGCCGACGAAGCCATCGCCGCTGCTGACACTCTGCTGCTCACCATCCCCAACCAGTTGGGCGTCGACTACTGCGCGCACGTCATGGAGTCAGTGCTCAAGTACGTGGCTCCGGAGCTCGGCTGGCGCTGACTCAGGAGTGGGATCTCCCTCCACGTGGAGTTCGGGCAGCCAGTGCAACCAGGTGGGTAGGTACCAGTTCCACGGGCCAAGAACCGTCATGACGGCCGGGACGATGACCATCCGGATCAGGGTCGCGTCCAGGAGCAGCGCGACGGCGACGCCGAAGCCCATCTGCTGGAACATGACCAGCTCTCCGGCGGCGAAGCCTGCGAAGACCACGACGATGATCAGGGCTGCACCGGTGATGATGCGGCCGGTGGCCGCGATGCCGTGCACGACCGAATCCACCGTGTCTCCGGTCGACGCATACCGCTCGCGGATCCGGCTGAGCAGGAACACGTGGTAGTCCATCGACAGCGCGAAGAGCACGGAGAACAGGAAGACCGGCACCCAGGCTTCGACCCTCTCGACCTGTTGGAAACCCAACAGATCCGCCCCGGCACCGCGTTGGAAGACCAGGACGAGCAGACCGTACGCCGCTCCGACCGACAACAGGTTGAGAACCACGGCGGTAGCGGACAGGACCACCGAGCGAAAGACCAGGGTGAGCAGGATGAAACTCAGCCCCAGGACGAAGGCCAACACGATGGGTAGCCAGTAGTTGATCACGTCCGAATAGTCGGTGTTCTCGGCCGTGGTGCCACCGACCACAACGGTGGTGTCCGTCCCGCCGAACGCGGCTGGGATGAGGTCTGCGCGCAGCCGTTCCAGTCCGCGACGGGCCTGGCTGTGATCGGGGTCGCCGACCAGGGGAATGCTGACCAACGCGACTTCATTGTTCTGCGCGATCTGCACCTGCGACGGACCGAAGTCCGGATCGTCGGCGACCGAGGCCCGCAACGTCGAGATGGCCTCCGTCACTTCGTCGGATGTGACATCTCCGGAGATCACAACCTGTGCCGGGGCCGTGGTTGAGACTCCCGGAAAGTGCCGCTCAAGTGCGAGTGCTCCGGACTTGGCGAAGGTGTCGTCGGGCAGGGAATTCACCCCGGACGTTCCGGTGTGGAGCCCGAGCACCGGGAGCGCGGCCGCGATCAGGATCAGCACCCCGAAGGCCAAGGCGGTTGCCGGACGACGTACGACGGCGCCAACGGCCCGCGTCCAGAACGGGCTTTCGGCAGGGTGGTCTCGACCCACGAACGGCAGTCGCAGCGCATTCACCCGGTCGCCCAACAACGAAAGCAGGGCCGGCAGCAGCGTGATGGCAGCCGTCATGGTGACCAGTCCGACGATGATCGCCCCGAGCGCCAGGCTGCGAAGGATCGTGTTGGGCACAAGCAGTAGTCCCATCAGGGCCACCACGAACGAGGTGCCGGAGAAGAGGACGGCCTTGCCGCTGGTGCCGCCGGTGGCAACGATCGCCTCGATCTTGTCGAGGCCCTTCTGCCGCTCCTCTCGGTAGCGAGAAACCACGAACAGGCTGTAGTCGATGCCGAGGGCGAGACCCATCGCGGTGATCATGTTGACGATGAAGAAGGACAGCGAGGTGAACTGACCGAGCACAGAAGAGATGGCGACCGTCACGATGATGGACAAGATGGCGACGCTCATGGGGATCAGGGCAGCGACCAAGGCACCGAAGACCAGAATCAAGACGATCATGGCCGCAGGCAGACCGAACTTCAGTTCGCCGTTCTTGAGGTCCGACTCCGAGAGCTCGTTGAAGTCGTGGTCGAGGGTGTTCACGCCGGTGATGGTGACGTCGAAGTCCTTGGCAGCGTCAGCCGCTTCGACTGCGTCAAGTACGTCGACGATTCCGGTCTCCGGATCGTCGCCGAGCACGAGCGTGACGATGGCCGCGTGTCCGTCCTGGGAGATGCCCGACGGATTGAGGGCGTAGGGATCTCGAACAGTCTCGTGTCGCATCGGTGTCTTCGATCGAGGACCGAACGTCGTCGACGAAACTCTTGAACTCCGGTGCGTCGGCGGTCAGCGTGGCCGAATAGATGACGACGGCTTCGTCGACGCGATCGTCCTGGGAGTAGTTGTCCGCAATGACCTGTTCCGCCAGGATCGAGTCGGTTTCCGTGGTGAGGCTGGCGTCGGACGTGAAGGCTGATCCGAGGAGCCCGCCAATCGCCAGGACCGACGCCATCAGCGCCAGACCCCAAACCGCGAGCACTCGCCACGGGTGTACGGCGGCCGCGCGGGCGAGCCGTTGAGTCATGGACGGGTCGCGTGCGGTTACGAGCTGTCCGTCGCGTTCCTTAGAACTGGTCGCGAGCATGTCGGGTTCCTTTCGATTGAATCCTCGGGGGAGGAGTTGCCGCTTACTGTGTTGGGCCGCGCTGACGATCCCCTGACGTTGTCCTGACGCCGGGCGGCAGCGGGGCATTACGCTTCAGTTCGTGCTTACCGTGGCTGTGCTCGGCGCTCTCGAGGTCACGAGTGAGGGTCATCCGATAGCGGTGCCCGCCGGCAAGTCATCAGAACTGTTCGTGCGACTCGCCCTTGAGGCAGGGGAGTTCGTGAGCGCCGGTCGCCTACTGCAGGATCTGTGGGCGTTCGAGGGGCCAGGGGCGCGCAAGAACACGCTGCAGTCGAAGGTTGCCATGCTGCGTCGGGCCCTCGGAGATCCGACGGCCATCGAGAGCCGTGGTGGGGGATATGCACTCGCCGTGGAGAAATCTGACGTTGATGCGCTGGCGGCGCTGGACGCGCCAGCCATCGCGACTCGGCTTGCTCGACTCCGGAGACGAGCGCGGCGCTGCCGAGTTGTGTGCCTCGACCCTGCAGACGTACCGAGGCGACGTACTCCGCGCTGCCGGTGACGGCGAATGGGCAGGCCCCTATCGCGCACGCCTCGAAGAGGCACGTATCGAGTTGCTGGACATTCAGTTTGCTGCACGGCTGCGACTCGGCGACGTCGCCGACGTGATCGGTGAGCTCGAGACCGCGGTGGCGACGTACCCCTTCCAGGAAAGCTTCTGGGAGTTGCTGATCACGGCGCTCTATCGAGCCGGCCGCCAGGCCGATGCGCTGGCGACGTACCAGCGGGTCAGGAGCCACTTGGCTGCCGAACTCGGTCTCGACCCGAGACCGCAACTGCAGGAACTCGAGCAGCGGATCCTCAACCAGGACTCATCGCTTGACGGCCCACCCCGACCGCAAGAGCGAATCGGATCAGTGCGATCGGCCGGGAACCTGCCGTCCATGTCGGTCGAACTCGTCGGTCGCGAGGAGGAGTTGGCCGCTCTCGCGGACCTGGTCGCGAGTCAGCGGCTCGTCGAGATCGTCGGGCCGGGAGGGATCGGAAAGACGGCGATTGCCATCGCCGTCGCCCGACGAGCTGGCACAGACGTCCGGTCTGGGGTCAGGCGGGATCTGGTTAGCGAGGCTTGAGACCGCTCTCACTCCCGATCAGGTTGTCGACGTCCTCATCAATGCGATGGACCTGCCGGGCGGAGAGAAGGAGTTGGTCGAACGACTCAAGGGCAGCTCCGGATTGGTGATCCTCGACAATTGCGAGCACGTTCTCGACGCTGCAGCTGCCCTCGCTGTTCGTCTGCTGGATGCTTCCCCAGGCCTGCGGATCATGTGCACCAGCCAAGTGCCACTGGACGTGGACGGTGAAACCGTCTTTGAGCTCGCACCGCTGGAGTTGGCTGACGCTGTGGAGTTGTTCACCAGTCGAGCCACCGAGCAACGACTGATCACTGCGTCGGGGGCCAACGTCGACGCCGTGTTGGAGGTATGTCGCTCGCTGGACGGTCTCCCGCTGGCCATCGAACTCGCCGCCGCACGAACCAAGACGCTGTCCATCGAGGAGATCACTCGGCGCCTCGAGGACCGATTCACCATCTTGAACGATCCGGCGAGCCGCCGGCCCGAACGCAGGCGATCGCTGAAGTCGACCATCCAGTGGAGCTACGAGTTGTTGTTCCCCGACGACCAGCGAGGTCTCTGGGCACTCGCCACGTTCTCCGGCGGAGCGCCTCTGGCCGCAGTGGAGTCCGTGTTGGAGTCTTTGGAGGTGCCAGCAGGTACGGCGATCGACGTGGTGAGCAGGCTCGCGAGCCGTTCGCTCGTCGTTGTCGAGGACGTGGCGCGAGTGGGTGCCCAGCCAGGGGCCCAGCCGGGTCTGACGTCGCCATCGATCCGATACCGCCTTCTCGACGGCATCCGGGCGTTCGCCCTCGAATCGATGGGCGAAGCTGGGCTGTCCGGCGTTGCCGGGGCCGCCCACGCCGCTTGGTTCGGAGATGCGGCCGCGTCTTCCACGGACGGTGTGCGCAGCGGGCAGCAGGCGGCGTACCTCTCGTTCGCGCGCACCGAGCGACCCAATGTCGAGACAGCGCTCACTTGGGCAGCGACGCATGACCCGGCGCTTGCCTTGCGCATTGTGAACGGATTCGGCTGGGCCTGGGTTGTGCTCGGTGACAGTCGAGGCGCACAGCGGCTACTGAGGGCGCTTGACGCCGTCGGTGACGCGGCCCGAGTCCAGGATCGGGCGTCTGCACTCTTGCTCGCCGCGTGGATCGAAGCGTCAACGAGTCGTCTTGACGTTGCGCGCCAGCACATCAGTGCCGCATCCGAGTTGGCCACGGAATCCGGGGACGTCGAGTTGCAGGCTCGATGCCTCTACTACCTGGCCTACGTCGTATCGCATCACGGCGAGTTCTATGAAGCAATGACTCTGACCGATCGCAGTAGGGCGCTCTACGACACACTGGACCGGCCATGGGATCAGGCGGCCAACGCGCTGTTTGCCGCCAGGGCGGCGATTTCCGCCGGCGACGAGGAACGCAGCGTGGAGGCTGTCGATTGGGTGACGCACTGCCTGGGTGCTGTCGAGGACCCGTGGCTTCAGGTGAGGGGAGAGGCGATCCGCGGCGAGTTGGCGCGGCTCCAGCGGCGGTTCGACGACGCCGTTCTCCACATCGGCCGAGCAGCGGAGCGATCGAGGCAACTCGGCTTCCTCCAAACAGAAGCCTTCCAAGTCACGAGCCTGGGTCGGGCCCAGCTTCAGGCGGGTGACTACGGCTCGGGGCGCGTGACTCTCGAGCTCGCGGTCGAGAAGGCTCAAGCGACCGGTGACGTGCGTTTGGCGGCTCTGGCCCGCGTCTATCTGGGGCGCGTGTTGCGTGCGCTCGGACATGTCGAGGCGGCTCGTGACGCACTGGAAGCTGCAACCGCGTGGCATCGTGAGGTTGGTGGCGGCGAGCAGGCGGCGCTGGGCGAGTGCCTGCTGGCCGCGATGGACGCGGCGGATGAGGTTCCGGGAGCCGAGGCTCGACTGCTGACGATCCTCGACATGGCCCGGGAGCAGAGTGACGTAGCGGTTGAAGTCCTGTCCGTCGACGCGCTTGCCCGGATAGCCGCATTGGCGGGTGACCTGGACGCCGCTCGTGACCTCTGCGACCAGGCCGACAGTCGTGCGGACGATGCTGCGCACCTCATCACCGACCTCGACCGAGTCGACGCTCGATGGGTCCGATCATGCGACTGACGGGGGCGAGTGCCAATCGCAACCTGACCCTCGGGGTGCTCGCAGTAGTCGGCGTGGTGGTCTCCTTCTCCCTCAGTTCCACCCTCGTGAAGAGCGCTGAGTCTCCGGGAGTCCTGGTGGCGTTTTGGAGGTTGGTCACCGTCAGCGTCGTCTGGAACGCGTACCTGTGGAGCACCGGACGTCGAGTCACCATGCGACACGTGCGGCAGGCGTTCATACCCGGCGTCTTCTTCGGTGTGAACCTCGCCGTGTTCTTCGTGGGGGCCACCCACAACAGCGTCGCCAACGCGGCGCTCATCGGTTCGCTGTCGCCGTTTCTCATTGTGCCGTTTGGCGCCTGGCTCTTTGCGGAGTACTTCAACCCACGGGCTTTGTTGTTCGCACTGATGGCCTTCGGAGGCACCGTAATGGTCTTGCTGAATGCGCCACCCAACGGCGATGCCTCGATGCGCGGAAATGTCTTGGGAGTGCTGGCGATGTTGCTCTGGGTGGGGTACGTCGTGACGACCCGTAAGTTTCGGCGGGATATGGACGTCGCCACCTTCATGGCAACGGTCAGTCCCATCGCGGCCGTGTCCGTGCTGCCGCTCGCGCTCGCCAACGGAGACGTCTTCGGCATGAGCGGCAGGGGCTGGGCCTACACACTGCTGCTCACCTTCCTCACGGGGGTCGCAGCCCACGGGCTGCTGGTCTATGCACAGAAGACCATCCAGATAGGCACGATCGGGATCGCGCAGGTGATCCAGCCCGCACTCGCGGTGGTGTGGTCATTTCTCCTGCTGGGCGAAACGGTTCGTCATGCGCAGGTCGTCGGGATCGGGATCGTCATGGTTGGCCTCGCGGCGTTCCTTGTCCTGAACCAGCGTGGCTAGTTCACGGCAACGCCGAGGTTGTCTGCACCAAGGATCTTGGGTGTGTCCGCTTGATAGAAGGCTTGGTTCTCCCGGATCGTGAATCCGGCATTCTGGATTCGTACGACGATCTGTCGGGTCAGGTGACAGCCACCGACGACCCGTTTCTGGATCGGCTCGAGTCGGTGTTGCCAGCGCGCCGCCGAGACATCCGGTGCGAGACCGTGCTCGACGTAGTGGATGGTCCCACCCGGGCGCAGCACTCGCCGCAGTTCCAGGAGTGCCGCGTCCAGGTCCGGGATCGAGCACATCGTCCAGGTCGAGACGGCGGAGTCGAAAGAGTCGGCCGGGAACGGTAGTGACTGTCCATCGAGGCCCGCACGCCGCACTGGCACGGGGCTTGCTGCGATGCGGTCACCCGCCAACGCCCAAGCCAGGTCGGACGGTTCGATGGCCGACGACGCTGGTGAGCGTTGACGGATAGAACGGCACGTTGAGCCCGGACCCGAATCCGAGCTCAACGACGTCACCCGTCAGTCCCTCGCACACCCGTTGCCGAAGCGGGCCAAGAGACTCCATGCCGCAAGCACGGTTGATGATGCGCGGCAGCACGTGCTCGCCGTACATCCCCATCCGTCAGGCCTTCAGTTTGCCCCCGTGAACCGACAACGCCCAGATGACGAAGATGTTCAGGGTGATGATCGTTATCGACCAGAACGGGTAGTACGGAATGAAGGCAAAGTTCGCGAACGCGCTGAGAACCGCCAACGTGATTCCCACAACGCGACCCCAGGTCTGGCCCGACATCACAGCGATGCCGGCAAACAGCACCACGAGGCCGAGCAACAGGTGGACCCAACCCCACGTCGTCGCGTCCAACTCCAGTAGGTAGTTGGGGGTAGCGACATAGAACTCGTCCTCGAATATTGCGACCGCCCCGGCGAAGGCCTGGAAACCCCCGGCCATGAGCATCATCACCCCGGCGAACAAGATGAGCCCCGTGGCCCATGCTCCCGGCGCTTGGTGATCCGATGTTGTTTGTTCGGCCATGGCCGAACCTCCTCCCTCTAGGGGTCGCGGGTGCGACCCTCATGAGAATCATCATGGACCGAATAGGGACTGTCGTCACGCACAAAACGTGAATGCGGACCTTCCGGTTCACCCCCTCTGCGTGATGCCCCGGCTGACAGGTGTGTGGCTCAATGGGCTGCATCCGGATTAGGTCAGGACGAGAAGGAGGCAGGGCCTTGGACTACATGGACCTCTTGCGCCGGCTGACCATCAACGACGAACGCCTCGGCGAAGACATTGCAGGCGGTGACGGCTCGGTGGTGGACCCCGTGCTTGACCCGAAGACCTTGGCGCTCGTCCGGCTTGCCGCACTCGTCGCGGTCCGGGGAGCGGTGCCCTCGTACGGCGCCCAGGCCGATGCTGCCGTTTCGGCTGGGGCCACGCCGGCCGAGATTGTCGATGTTCTGGTCGCCGTCGTCCCGGTTGTCGGGCTCCCAAGCGTGGTTGCAGCCGCCCCGGATCTCGCCTTGGCACTGGGGTACGACACAGACGCCAGCCTCTACGACTAGTGCAGGACTACGTCAGCTACTCGCCCAACAGCCCGATCGCAGTGGCCCGCTCGACGGCTTCGCTGCGGGAGGACACTCCGAGCTTTCGGTAGATCGCGGCGACTTCGGTTCTGACAGTGTTGCGGCTGAGAAACAGTCGTTGCGCGACCTCGGCGATCGTGAGGTACGTCTGCAAATACGGCAGAAGTCTCAACTCCGCCGGGGTCAATGGCGACTCACCCACCGCCCGGCCGCGTTGCGCCGTGGCAAGTTCGCGGAACTTCGCGACCTCGTCGACCAGGGTGCCCAAAGCGGGTCGCCGCAGCAGAATGTCCTCGATCTCGCGCAGCAGGTGGTGAGCCGTCGCCTGCTCACCCCTGGCCCAGCACACCTTGGCGAGCTCAAGGCGAGAGCGCACCGCAAAGAAGGGCAGCACAAAAGTGCACGAAGGCCGGGCACGCATCGCTCGGCTGATTTGATCGTCCGCTTCCTTCAGATCACCGTTGTGCACGGCGAGTCGCGCGGCCATCGCGAACCCCAGCATGCTGGTGGCGTAGTCCTGCATCCGATGGTCATGAATGACCTCGAGTGCATGTTCTATCCGTTCGGCCGCTTCGCCCCATCGTCCGCGATCCATCGCCACGAGAGCGAGCTCGCTCTCACTGACGACGATCGTGTCGGTGTTGCCGAGTTCCATTCCGACGGTGGCCGCCTCCTTGAACAGGGCACGTGCCCGATCAGCCTGTCCGGTGAGCAGATGCGCTTCAGCGAGCACGATCAAAGCCGTGTCGCGCCAGGGGCTCCACGCCGGCTCCTGCTTCACCGATAGGCCGGCGTCGTTCATCATCTGCTCGGGGCCGGCTGAGCACATGGCCGCGCGCAGCATGCACCGTGCCGATTCGAAGGACGCGGAGCCGTCCCCGGTGGCCATCTCGAACGACGCCCCCTCAACGATGGCGGCCCAACGTTGAGCTTCGGCGGTCTGGCCGGTCATCGCCGCGATCCAGCCCGCCAGCACGGCGAGCGGTGGGAAACTCTCGATCGCCTCGTCGCCGACATCTGACAGCCATCGCTTCACCGTCGACATCTGACCGAGCGCGTAGGTCGGTTGCGCCAGGCGAGTCACGAGTTGCACGCAACGCTCACGCGTCGGCGTACTCAACAAGTGCTCAAGCGCAAGTGCGGGTGACCCGTTCGTCTCATACCAATCTGCCGCCCGCACGTGGAGATCGTTGATGACTTCGGGCTCGACCCGACGAAGCTCCGCCAGGAGGAACTCACGGAACAACGAGTGGTACCGGTACCACTCTCGCTGGCGGTCCAGCGGGACGAGGAATGAGTTCGAGCGTTCCAGGTCACGCAGTCTCGCCTGTGAGCCTGCCTCCCCCAGCATCGCGTCGCACAGCGGAGCGTGGAGTTGGTCGAGCAAGGCCGTCCGGCGCATGAAGCGCTGAGTGCTCTCGGGCAGCTTGCTCAAGGACTCGCGGTACAGGTAGTCCGCGACGAACCGATCATCTCCGGAGACCGTGAGACCTTGCCCGTAGTTGTCACGAGCGATGATCGATGCGAGGTAGAGGCCGGCGGGCCAGCCCTCGGTCCGCTCCGTGACTTCTGCAGCCGCTTCCTGCGACAGATCCACGTGCGTCTGCGCGAAGATCTGTTGCGCTCCTTCGGGACCCAAGGCTAGGTCGCTCGGCCCGATCTCAACCGCATCGCCCGAGGCGCGTAGGCGCGCAAGGTGAGGTTGTTCTGTGCGACTCGCGACCACTATCGACGAACCATGAGGAACACCCGAGATCACCACCTCCAGTACGTCGTGACAGTCCGGCGAGTGGATTTCGTGCAAGTCGTCCAGCATCAGCACGAACGGGGTCGGGGTGGCGTTGAGTGCGGCGGCCAGTCGCGGCGCTGCACGTCCCAACGTGGCCACGCCCAATCCACCCATATCCGCAACCAAGTCGTCGCTGGCGGGTGCGACTCGCGCGAACGCCGACGCCAATGCGGCGAGCAGCGCCGCTGGGTCATCGTCGAATCGGTTGAGAGACACCCAGGCGACGTGTCGATCCTCGGCACGGGCCCATTGGGCCAGCAGAGTTGTTTTGCCATAACCCGCCGGAGCGGTGATGCCGACAACGCGGGAGGCGCGCGCGCGAACATCCGCGATCAGGGCGGCGCGACTGACGGAACCGGGCCGTGGCTTCGGCACGGAGAGCTTCACATCGAGAAGGAGCCGATCGACCTCCACTCGTTGTGAAACCTCTTGGACCTGCTCAGCCATGGCCGAAGCCTAGGGTTAACACATGACTGAGAGCACATTCGCGGTTCTCACGCTGCTTCTCGTCGCGTGGGCTGTCACCTCTGACCTGCTGGCTCGGTTCAACATCAATGGCCCCCTGGTGTTCTCACTCGCCGGATTTGTGCTTGCGAACCCGGATTGGGGTCCGCTGACGGTCAACTTCAAGGCGCCCTCGATTCACTTGATTGCGGAACTCACTCTGGCGCTGCTGCTGTTCTCGGACGCCTCACGGTTGAACCTCTCCCGGCTCAAACGAGATCTGCGATACCCGGTGCGGTTGCTCGGAATCGGTCTTCCGCTGTCAGTCATTCTGGGATCGCTGCTGGCCGCGTGGCTGTTCAACGATCTGTCCTGGGCGCTTGCCGGATTTGTGGGAGCCTCACTCGCGCCGACCGATGCCGCGTTGAGTGCCCAGGTGATCAACGACGAACGGATCCCGATGTGGGTTCGTCGCATTCTCAATCTCGAGAGCGGACTCAATGACGGCATCGTCACACCCATCGTTGTCTTCACTCTGGCCGTAGCTGCCAGCCAGCTCGGCATTGCAGGGCATGGGGACTCCTCGGGCGGGCGCGCACTTCTGGAACTTGCGGTCGGTCTCGCAGTGGGCGTCGTCATCGGTCTCGTAGGCGCGATCTTGATCACGTTGGGGTCGAGCCGAGGGTGGATCGTCCACGGTGGTCGCCGCCTGGGAACGCTAGGGGCCGCGCTCGGGAGCTTTGCCTTTGCGGTCGTGCTCGACGGCAACGGTTTCATCGCGGCCTTCGTCGCCGGCATCGCCTTCGGGGTCGGTTTGGATTCCGAGACGATCGACGTCGAGGAGGTCGGTGAGCTGCCCGAACTCCTGGGCGAACTGATGGCTCTCGTCGTCTGGTTCATCTTCGGGGCTGTGCTCGTGCCGGTCGCCTTCGACTACTTCGACCTGGCGATCGTGGTCTATGGAGTGCTGAGTCTGACAGTGGTTCGGATGGTTCCTGTCGCGCTTTCAGTGCTAGGCACGGACGTGGACCGACCGACCGTGCTTTTCGTCGGCTGGTTCGGCCCGCGAGGACTTGCCTCGGTTGTGTTCGCGCTGCTGGCCGCCGAAGAACTGGGCGAGACGCCGCTGGTCGCGCCAGCGATCGCAGCCGTGTCGTTCACCGTGCTGTTGAGCGTCATATTCCATGGCGTCTCCGCCGGTCCACTCGGGGCGCGCTATGCCAACGTGGAGCAAGGTCACGAGGACCGCGCCGAGGCGCCTCGATCCAGGCGCCTCGGTCGAAAAGGCGACCGAGGCGCGAGGACGGTTAGATCCGACGGCGGCGACGCCCCGGCGTGACGGCTGCCGTCAACGACCGCGGCCTTGGCCACGGGTGCCGGCCCGGGAGTCACTGCTCGGGTTACGACGGCGGCCTTGGCGACGGGTGCGCCGACGACTCCGCGCCGTCCCACTCGTCCTGGTCGAAGTGGCATCTCAGACTCCTTCTGATTCCAATAGCTCGTCCGCCTCGATGGCGGCGAGAATGGCTTGGGTAGGGATGCGCCCGTTGGCGATCAATTGACCTCCAGCGCGGCGGGCGGCCGATGCGAAGGGTGCCGCCCAGAGATTCTCGAAGACGAGTACGCCGGCAACGCTTCCGGGATCCATGGCCGCCGCCAGATGGGCGACGTCTTCCTCGGCGAGCATCTCGGCAAGCTCGGCCTCGAGCCTCGTCAATTCGCCGAGGTCATCGAGGTCTGACAGCTCCATCGCGTCGACCGAACCGTCCTCGGCCTTGACGAGGATCAGGATGTCGATCACGCGGATGGTGCCCGCATCGCTGAGCGCGAGTAGCTCCGTGGCCATCTCGCCCGTGAAGTTGGAAGCTCCCGCTGGAAACTCGATGATCAAGTAGTCCACGGGACCTAGTTCGTCGAGTGATGATTCCGACATGGTGTCTCCTTCTGACTGGTTGACGTCACTCAGACGTTAGACCCATCGCCGTGGGCTCTCGTCATTCACATGGGGTGAGGTGTGAGGGCGAGCCCTGAATGCCCTACGTTTGACATGCTTCGCCGTCGAGAGGGAGAGATGAACCTGGTCTGGGGAGTGATAATCGCTACCGCCATCACGGCGGTCACTGTCACAATCATGCTGCTCGTCCGCAGGCGAGCGCCCGAGGGCAGCTATTTCACCGACGGCGATCGCGCATCAGGAGTCTTCGGAGTTCTCGCGACAGGATTCTCGGTGCTTCTCGGTTTCATCATCTTCTTGTCCTTCTCGTCGTACGACGCGTCGCGGTCGGGTGCCGAGACCGAGGCGACGATCGTCGCCCAGCAGATCCAGACGGCCCAGTTCCTTCCCGACGAGGCGGCTGGAGAACTCACTGGAGAGCTGACCTGTTATGCACGTTCGGTGGCTGGGACCGAATGGGACGCCATGACGAAGGGCACCCTCGGCGACTCGATCAACCCGTGGGGCCTGGAGATGTTCCGGACCATTTCAACCGTCGACCCGAAGTCCGCGACCGAGCAGTCGGCGTACGACCGATGGATGGACCAGACCGCGGACCGTGAACAGGCCCGCATCGACCGGGTCCACGGTGCCGAGGGCATCATCCCCTCGCCACTGTGGCTGGTCCTGTTCGTCATCTCGGCGGTCATCTTCGCCTACATGTTGTTCTTCGCCGACAGCGCCGAGGGCACGGTGACGCAGGCGATGCTGATGGGAAGCGTGACAATTGTCATCACCTTGATGCTGATGCTGTTGCGGTTCTTCGATCATCCGCACGGCGATGGGGTGGGCCGCTTCGAGCCGACGGCGATGGAGCGGACGATCCGACTGATCGATATTCAGGCCGATGCGGCAGGGATTTCGGTGACCGCACCGTGTGATGAGCATGGCGTCAAGCGCTGACGAGCCGCGAGATCGCGGGCGGGACTGGCAGGAGTTGCTGGTGACCGTGTTGCTGGTGGTGGCCGCGCTCGCGACCTCCTGGAGCAGTTACCAGGCAACCCGATGGAACGGCGAGCAGGCGAAAGCCGCCAGCCGCACCAATGCGATCCGGATCGAGGCCTCGCGAGCCCAGGGCCTCGTCCGAGGCGCAGAGCCAGATCGATGTCGCCACGTTCATCGCGTGGGCCGACGCGAACGGTGCTGGTGATGAGGAGTTGACGGAGTTCTACGTCGACCGGTTCCGCGATGAGTTCACGCCCGCCTTCGATGCCTGGCTCGCGACTGACCCGCTGACCAACCCGGACGCGCCGCCGACGCCGTTCGCCATGGACGAGTATCAGATCGCAGCGCGCGAAGACGCCAAGAAGTTGGATGCGGCCGCCGAGGTGTCCGCCGCAGAGGTGCGGCTCGACATCCAGCGGTCCAGCAACTACGTGCTCACCGTCGTGCTGTATGCGGTGGTGCTGTTCTTCGCCGGGGTGAGCACCAGGCTCGCCAATCGCCGGTTGCGCTGGGTCCTGACCGGAGCCGGCTGCGTCGTCCTGATTACGGCGATCGCATGGATCGCTACCTTCCCGATCAGTGTCGCGGTCTGACAGCGAGATGCTGAAGTCGCTCACGGCTCGTTGGCGCCAACTGTCGGGGCGCACCAAGGCGTGGATCGTGGCGGCAGCCGTCGTCACGGTTGTGTGTGTGGTCGCCGCCGTCAACTACATGGCCACCAGCGACGGCCTGGAGATCGTCGACCCGGAAAACCCGCAGCGGTCCTACGTCCTGGTGTTTGTCCTCATCGCGCTGGACGCCGTAATTCCGATCTTTCCGGGCGAGACGACCCTGAATGCCGCCGCCACCGCGGCAGCACAGGGCAACCTCGACGTTCTGCCCATCATCGTCATGGGTGCCTTAGGAGCGATCGTCGGCGACTCGGCTTTGTTCTGGATAGCCCGCAAGTCGGCACACCGGATCCAGGGCCAGGTCGAACGTGCGAAGGCGAACGACAAGGTGCGCCAGGCTTTCGATCTGTTGGATTCGAGCGCACCCGTGCTGATCATCGGTGGTCGCTATGTGCCGGGAATGCGGTTCGTCGTGAACGCATCCATGGGGCTTTCCGACATTGCCTATCGGCGATTCCTCTTGTGGTCGGTCATCAGCGGGATCCTGTGGAGCACGTACACGACGATCTTGGCCTATCAGATCGGCCTCGCTATGGGTGACTACCCGTTGGCGTCGTTCGTCATCTCGGGCCTGGTGTCGACCGTCGCGATCGCCGTCGTGTTCTTCACAGTCAGACGCCACCGAAGAGCTGCGTCGGCGCAGGCAGACTAGGCCGGGATGATGCAGCGGAATCCGAGGTGGCTCGTCGAGGTGTCGACGGTCTGGGACTGACGAGCGGCCGGTCGGTAGCGAAGGCAGTAGTTCGGCGCGCACAGGTGTGAACCACCCTTGATCACCTTCGTCTGCGGTTGGTCGGACATTGACTGGGGTCCGCAGCACGGGGCGGTCACCCTGGCATCGACGTGACCATCTACGTGACCAGGGGCGTGATTCGCGGTGAAGTCCGCGCTCGTCCACTCCCACACGTTGCCGGTGACATCGAAGAGTCCGTAGCCATTGGGCGGGAACTTGCCGACCGGTGAGGTGCGGTCGTAGCCGTCGAGCAGGTCGTTGTGCACCGGGAAGTCGCCCTGCCAGGTGTTCGCCATCATCCGGCCACGAGGCGCGAACTCATCACCCCACGCGAAGACCGCTCCTTCCAGTCCGCCCCGGGCGGCGAACTCCCATTGCGCTTCGGTCGGCAACTGCTTGCCTGCCCAGTCGGCGTACGCGAGCGCGTCCAGATACGCCACGTGAGTCACCGGATGCCTGTCCAGGCCATTCGTCGTGCTACCCGGACCAGTGGGATGACGCCAGTCGGCACCGGGCTGCCAGCACCACCAGGCGCGGAAATCATCGAGACTGACGGGTCGATCCGGGGGAGTGAACACCAGAGATCCCGGGACGAGGTCCGATGGATCCGCGTCCGGGAAGTCGGCCGGATCCGGAGCGATCTCGGCCGTCGTGACGTGGCCGGTTGCACTCACGAAGCGTCTGAACTCGGCCACGGTCACCGGATGCTCATCCATCCAGAAGCTATCGACGCGGACTTCGTGGACCGGCCGCTCCTCGGGATAGAAATCCTCGGACCCCATCAAGAAGTCCCCACCTGGCACCCAGGCCATCTGTTTGGGGTTCTTGGGACTTACCTGTGCCGCGTTCATCGTGTGCTCATTGTGTACGACGGCCGGTGAAGACAGGACCAACTCTATCGCTTGACACTATATCGAAACATGATATAGATTGGGAATATGAGCACCAAACCTCGTGACTTCCTCCCGCTGACACCGGCACAGTTCCAGGTGCTCGTCGCGCTCTCCGACGGCGAGCGACACGGCTACGCGATCATGCAGTCGGTCGAATCGGAGTCCGCCGGCACGGTCAAGATGGGGCCGGCGACGCTCTACGGAACCCTGAAGAAGTTGGTCAGCACCGGGTTGGCGGAGGAAGTCGCCCCGCCCGTGGGCTCCAACGACGATGCCCGACGCCGCTACTACCGCCTCACCGGGCTCGGTGAGCGAGTATGCAGAGCCGAGGCGGATCGGCTTGCGTCGCTCGTGAGCGTCGTGCGACTGCGACTCAATCCTGGATTGGCGTGAGGTCATGTACGCATCGATCGTGCGCCGCACCTATCGAATCCTGATCGGGCTCTACCCAGCGCAGTTTCGGCGTGAGTTCGGCCCGGATCTGCTGCTCGTCTTCGACGAGCTCCTGGTCGATCGAGGCGTGGTCACCGCGACCACGCGGACCTCTGTCGATCTGATCGTCACCGTTCCGCGCTATCGACTGGAGGCCGTTATGTCCACTGCAAACTCAGACCGAACCCTGAGCTTCATCGCTTTTGCCCTACCCACCCTTGGCCTGGTCGCCCTGCTGTCGGGACTGCCCTGGGTCGGCCTCGTGATGATCGCCGTCGGCGTGCTGCTGGCGCTGGTGGGCGGTGGTCGGATTGCTCGGTCGATCCGGACGGCCGCTCCGGCGCAACGTGCTCGCCGCCTGCGCGCCTCGGGCCTGTGCGCGCTGCTGTTCCTGGTGTGCGTGGGTGGCTACGCCTTCGTCATCTCGGACGACTCGGCCAGCAGCCTCGGACTCCTCATCACCAGTGTTCCCGGGACGATCGCTCTTGTCGGGGCAGTGGTCCTGCTCATCGCCGGCTTGCTGACCCCGCGTGCCGAGCAAGGGCTGCAGTCCTCAGCCGCCTGAAGTGGAGAAGCGCGCAATCTCGGCGCCTTCCGTGAGTGCGTCGACCATCTGGTCCAGTTCGTCGTCGGTGTTGTAGTAGTGGACCGACGCGCGGACCAGGTCCGGGAGATTGCGAGCCAGCAGGTCGAGCCGGGCATAGTCCACCAGGGAGACACTCACGTTGATGTGCCGTTCGGCCAGGCGTTGCCGGATCTGTTGGGCCGGCACGCCATCGACTGTGAACGTGACGATTCCGCACTGGCGCTGACCCAGGTCGTGCACGTGTACGCCGTTCACTCCGGTCAACATTTCTCGAAGGCGCGCGGCCAGGCCGGTCACGCGGTTCTCGATCGCAGCCAACCCCCAGGTCAGGGCGTAGTCGATGGCGACGCCGAGCCCGATCTTGGCTGCGTAGTTCGTCTCCCAGTTCTCGAACCTGCGTGCGTCGCGCACGAATCTCGTACGTGTCCGGGCCGGTCCAGGTCGCTGCGTGCAGGTCGAGAAACGGCGGCTCGATCCGGTCGATGAAATCGCGGCGTACGTAGAGAAAGCCCGTTCCACGAGGTCCGCGCAGGAACTTCCGTCCGGTTGCCGACAGAATGTCGCAGCCGATCCGCTCGACATCGACCGGCATCTGTCCGATCGACTGACAGGCATCGAGCAGGAACGGAACGCCGGCCTCGCGGGCGGCGACCCCGATCTCCTCGGCAGGGTTGACCAAGCCGCCTTGAGTCGGCACGTGGGTGATCGCGACGAGTTTCACGGCACCCTTGCCATCGCCCAGCCTTCGGCGGAGGTCGCTCACCGAGACCTGGCCGGTCTCGTCGTTGTCGATCACCTCGACGACGGCGCCGGTCCGTCGGGCGACCTGAAGAAACGCAATGACGTTGCTGGCGTACTCCGCCCGGGCTGTGAGGATCCGGTCGCCCGGACCGAAGGGCAGGCCATAGAACGCCATGTCCCACGCCCGAGTCGCATTCTCGACGACGGCGATCTCATCGATGCGGGCACCGATCAGTCGGGCGATCGCGGAGTACGTGTGTTCGACCTGGTCGGACGCGGCGTCCGCGGCTTCGTACCCGCCCATCTCCGCTTCGCGCCGCAGGTGGGCGATCACGGCGTCGGTGACCTGCGTCGGGGGAAGGGCGGCCCCGGCGTTGTTCAGATGCGCAACGTTGGTTACACCGGGGGTGTCCCGGCGCGCGCGCTCGACGTCGAAGTCTGGGCCGGACTCGGTGGCCGCGTTGGTCGATGTGATGGCAACTCCTTGAGTTCTCCGCAGAGTCTGTCGAACTGCGGCTCAATGCGCTATTACTAGGGCGCTATCTGTCACGGGGCAGAGAAGTGTTGGTAGTCCTTGGACGCCAACCAATCCCCGCCCCACTCCCAGCCGAGGTCGTCGAAGGCGCGGGTCACGACGTCACCCGTTTGGATCACTCCGGGCGGGACCTCGGCGTCGGCGGATCGGTCGATGCTTGCGAACTGTCGACCGGCGGGAGGGTCGATCGAGTCGCCGTTGACATAGGGGTTCTGCAGGGGGTTGATGTCGATGGCCGCGCCGTACGCGTGATCGGACCACTCGTCGGTCCCAGCAACGGGCCGACAGTTGTACGCCGAGGTGTTGTTCGCCGCCATCGACCGGTCGTCGTCCCCGCGGTAGGCGTCGACCAGTCGCATCCGCCGGATCGGCCACTTCGCGTCGTACAACGTGCCAAACACGGCGACGACGCCCTGCGCGAAATCCTTGTGGACCACCATTTCGCCGAGGTGAACCTCTGCGTCGAAGCCGACGAACGACATGCGGAGGTAGCGCAGATCTTCGAGTTGAACAGGGCAACCCGCGCGATGGCTGAATCGCATCCGCTCACGAAGGCCTTGTCCGATCGGTCGGATTGAGGCCACGAAGGCCGGGTCCTCGTCCACGGCCCTTGGCGACTCGGCCGAGGAAGCAGAGGGGGAGGCGGAGGTATTGCCGGCCTTCACCTGGGGTTCCGCTTCGGGCTCGGCACCGATAGAGCAAGCACAGAGCAGCAGTGCCACGAGGGGAATGAGGAGGCGTGCCACGAGCACCTACTTTAGGCGGGCGGTTGCGGCGCGAGGTCGGCACAACCTCGGAGTTGCCGCCAGTCTGCGACCGCGTCGGCGCGCTGGGGGCCGCTCACCGGGGCGGGTCGACCGCCCGGCCGGATCCGAGCGGGACTCCACTCGTCGTCGACCACCGCGCCGTCGCGGATGCGCACCTTGAGGACACCGGTGTCGGGGCGCGCGTTGTGGTACCAGACGAAGTTCCCCAAGCCGTAGTTCACATAGCTGTCGCCCATCCATCCGGACCCGAGCGGCACGTGCGCATGACTCCCGACGATCACGTCCGCCCCGGCCCTGGTCAACACCTTCGCGGTGAGTCGCTGCCGCTGGGTCGGGCAGCCTTGGAACTCGGCGCCCCAATGCAGGTAGACAACGACGACATCGTCCTCCCGGCTGGAAGCCCGGACGGCAGAGGTGAGCGCGCGGGCTCGGTCCGAATGCGTCGAGGCGAGCCCCGGACTCGTCGGACCGGCCGCCCACACGTTGCTCCGCCCTTCCCGCATGGAGCCGTCGGCGGCCAGGAAGGCAAGGTCGGTGTTTCCGATCGTGACGCGGTACGGCGTGAACGCCGCCTCCTTGTCTTCGCCGACGCCGAGCACGGGAATGGGACTGGTGCGGATCGCCGCGAGGGTGTCTTGGAGGCCGACCGGCCCATAGTCCGCGCCGTGGTTGTTCGCCATGGTGACCACATCGACTCCTGCTGCATCGAGTACGTCGAGGGCGGCCGGACGGGTGCGGAAGTGGTAGCGGTTGCTCGGGTCTTCGAGTTCCTTCGCCTCGGGCCTTCCTCGAGTTGTGATCGAGGACTCGAGGTTGACCATGGTGATGTCCGCGTCGCCGAGGGTCTGGTCCATCGGGCCCAGGCCGGCTCGCGGTTGGTCAAGCAGCGTGGCCAGGTGACGTTCGAAGTGCACGTCTCCAGCGAACGCCAAGGTGACCTCTCCCTGCGGGGCCGGATCCGCGGGTGGCTCGTCGACGGGCGCATCCGTGGGTGCGGCCTTCGTGACCGGGTCCGAAGCCACCGATTTCGACCCCTCGGCGTACACGCTGAGCATGAGAGCGAACGACGCCAAAGCAGAAGGCAAGGCGCCCCTCATCGACTGAAGGTTTCCGTTCCTTCGAGTGGGGCCAGAGTTCCCATGCTGGAAAGATAACCACACGCGACAACCCAGTCCCGTCCCTCTCAGTCCCGGATTTGGTGGGATGATGCGCGCATGTCCGGTTCGATGCGGGACAGAGTCGCGCTGGGTCGCGACGCACTCCGAGCGGGTGATCCGCTCGGAGCACGCTCGGTGTGTGAAGAAGTCTTAAGCGCGGGAGCTTCCGGTGCGGCGTTCGAGGGGATGTCGGCGGCGTCGTACGTCCTGCTGGACTTCCCCCGTTGCATCGACGAGATGGAACGCGCGTACGCCGCGTTCCGGGCTGAACAGGATGGTCCTGGGGCGGTACGAGCCGCGCGCACCCTCGGATATCTGCATGGAACGACGTCCGGGGATTGGGCCGTCGCCGGCGGTTGGATCGCCCGGGCCAAGACGCTGGTTGTCGATCAGCCCGACTCCTCGGAACGCGGCTGGATCGCGTTGACAGAAGGGATGTTCGAGGAGGTTCGGGTGCTCAAGGAGCGCCACTACGCACACGCACTCGACGTCGGCAGAAGCAAGTCAGATCCTGAACTCGTGTGCTGCACATTGGCCTACCTCGGTGCGAGCCTCGTCTACGACGACCGGGTCGAGGAGGGCATGCTGCTGCTTGATGAGTCCTTGGCGGCGGCCGCCGGTGGCGAGGTCGAGGACTTCGTCATCCTGGAGGAGATCTTCTGTCAGATGTTCTCGGCCTGCGAGCGGGCTCAGGACGTCGGTCGCGCCGAGCAGTGGATCCGGGTAGGGGAGTCGATCGCCGAACGTCGACATCTGCCCGCCGTTTCGGCCTTCTGTCGAACCCACTACGGCGGGATCCTCACGGCGGCGGGGCGCTGGCCCGAAGCCGACGATGCCCTGACGGGGGCGGTCCGGTTATGGGCCCTGGGCCGGCGCACGCTCAAGGCTGGGGCGCTCGTGCGCCTTGCGGACTTGAGGGTCAAGCAGGGGCAATTCGAGGCGGCGGAGAACCTCTTGGAGGGACTCGGCAACGATCATGAGGCTTCGCTTCCGCGGGCATCATTGCAGTTCGCTCGCGGCGAGACGGACCTCGCGCGCGAGACGCTCGAACGTGCCCTGCAGAGTTGCGACCCGAGTAGCAGCAGTTGCGTGCCGTTGCTCGCGCTGCTCACCGACATCCACCTTGCTCGAGGTGATCTCGCAGAGTGCGAGAACGCGGTGAGCGCTCTGGCGGCGTGCGCAGAAGCCCATCCGAGCGCCTACACCGGGGCAGTGCTCGCCCTGGCTCGGGGTCGGGCGGCGCTTGTCACGGGGAGCGGCGACCCGCGCGAGTGGTTGCGCGATGCCCTCCTCGGATTCACCACTGCTCAATTGCCACTCGAGGCCGCGTTGTGCCGTCTCGACCTCGCCCGGGCCTTCGGGCAAGAATCACCCGGCGTGGCCGTGGCTGAGGCGCGGATCGCGCTGCGTGAGTTCGAGCGTCTCACGGCTGCGCGGCAGGTCGATGCGGCCCAGTCGTTGCTCCGCCGACTTGGCTCCCCGGTCAGCCCGGCGCGGTCGGGCGGCAGCACTCTCACCCGACGTGAGAAGGATGTGCTCACCCTGCTCGGTGAAGGTCTCAGCAATCCCGAGATCGCTGAACGGCTGTTCATCAGCCGCAAGACGGTGGAGCATCACGTCGGGAAAGTCTTGGACAAACTCGGGCTTCGTAACCGGTCTGAGGCTGCGGCGTACGCCGTCCGTGCGGGGGAAAGCGCCACCGAATAGGCCACGATATAGGCCATGAAATGAGGGAGTTCCCCGATCCCTCCTCGGCATCCGACCGCAACTCTGGCTGGACACCTACCGAGGAGTTCTCATGATCAAGACCTATGACGCCATCGTCGTCGGAGCACGTTGCGCCGGAGCACCCACTGCCATGCTGCTCGCTCGTCAAGGGCACACCGTGCTGTTGGTCGACCGGGCCACGTTCCCCAGCGACACCATCTCCACCCACATGATCCATGCGCCGGGGATCGCCGCTCTGGCCCGATGGGGACTGCTCGACGAGGTCGTGGCCACGGGGTGCCCGCCCGTCGAGACCTACTCATACGACTTCGGGCCGTTCACGATCCGAGGCGCCGCCCGGCCGGTTGAGGGACGTGCAGCCGGCTACGCACCACGTCGGACCGTTCTGGACAAGATCCTCGTCGAAGCGGCCAGGGCGTCGGGTGTCGAGGTGTTGGTGGGATTCAATGTCGACGGGTTCCTGATCGAGGACGGCACCGTGCTGGGGATCACCGGCCACGGCGACGATGGCGAGCGGGTCGACGCGAAGGGCCGGATCGTGATCGGCGCTGACGGGAAGAACAGCCACCTCGCCAAGGCGGTCAAGGCCACGGAGTACGAAACCAAGCCGCGACTCCAATACAGCTACTACACCTACTTCCGGAACCTCCCGACCGATGGGATGGAGGTCTACATCCGCCCTGACCGCGGCTTCGCCGCCGCGCCCACCAACGACGGGTTGACCATGGTCGTTGCCGGTTGGCCCTACGCGGAGGCGGCGGCCTACAAGGCCGATGTCGAGGCGAACTTCTTCACGACCTTGGAGTTGGCTCCGGCGTTCGCCGAGCGGGTTTCCCGCGCGACGCGCGTCGAACCATTCCTTGGCGGAGCGGTTCCAGGCTTCTTCCGTACGCCGTTCGGCCCGGGTTGGGCGCTCGTAGGTGACGCGGGCTACAACAAGGATCCGATCACAGCACAGGGCATCAGCGACTCGTTCAAGGACGCCGAACGGTGCTCGTCTGCCATCCACGCGTGGCTCACGGGCGCTTCGACGTACGACGCCGCGATGTCTGCGTGGCACCAAGCTCGCGATCATGGCGCGATGCCGATCTACGAGTTCACCAGCCAACTCGCCAGCTTGGAGCCGCCGCCTCCAGAGATGCAGCAATCTGTTAGGAGCGGTCTACGGCAACCAGGAGGCGATGGACGGATTCGTCAGCGTGGTGGCAGGAACCATCTCGCCGGTGGAGTTCTTCTCACCCGAGAACATCGGCAGCATCATGTCGGCGGCGCAACAACCGCTGGCTCAACGAGCCATGTAGCCCCCGTCGATGTAGAGCTCAAGCCCCGTCACGAAGGACGCGTCGTCGCTGGCGAGGTAGGCCACACCGGCGGCGATCTCCTCGGGTTGGCCGAGTCGGCCGATCGGGGTCATGGCGATCATCGCGTCTTCGAAGGGGGTGCCCTTGGTGGGTTCGAGGATGGGGGTGAGGATGAAGCCAGGGTGGATGGAGTTGACTCGAACCCCCTTGTCGGCCCAATGCAGGGCAGCGTTCTTCGTCAGGGTTCGCACCGCTCCCTTGGCCGCGTGGTAGGCGGGGGAGGTCCCGAATCCGCCGCTCGTGCCGAAGATCGAACTGATGTTGATGATCGACGCGTGGTCCGAGTCCAACAGTGCGGGGGCGGCGTACTTCATCCCGAGGAAGACACCGGTCTGGTCGACAGCAATGGTGCGATTCCAGTCTTCGAGTTCGGTGTCCTCGATGGTGGCCAGATCACCCATCCCGGCGTTGTTCACCAGAATGTCGAGTCGACCGTACGCCGCCAGGGTCGAGGCGATCGCGCTCTGCCATTGATCGGGTGAGGTCACGTCGAGCTCAACGAATCTCGCTTGGGATCCGCTGGCTGTGATGCCGTCGGCGACGGCTTGCCCCGCGGCTGCCTGCACGTCCGTCACGACGACGGAGGCTCCCTCTGCGGCCAGCCGATGCGCGGTCGCCTTGCCGATACCACTGCCTGCTCCGGTCACCAGCGCAACCCGGCCGTCCAGTCGATCCTCCATGACCCTCTCCCTGCTTGTTGGTGCCACTCCAGGTGGTCACCTGGTTGACCTCGTTCCTCGAGTTTCCGTCCGCAGACGGCAGGTCACAACGGCCGAAGGTCCCGCCCCGCCGGGAGAAGCGGTCACCTCATCCGTGCAGGGGGACCCCAGGAAATGGGCCATCCCGGGACGGGCGCGAGGACGTCGTACGCCGCTCGTTGTCGCGCACGCGGGGCTCGTAGTGCCGTTGAAAGACCATCCCGACCAACTCGCGTCGACTCCGAACACCGGTCTTGTCGAACACGCTCTTCAGGTGGGCCTGCACGGTGCCGTCGGTGATGAACAGTTCGCCCGAGATCTCGGCGGTTGACTGACCCCGCAGGACGAGGCGGGTGATCTCCTGTTCACGCGCCGTGAGCCCATACGCCTGCATCAGCAATGGCTCCAGATGTGAGGGCTGGGCAGCGTCCAGGATGACGGACACGCGACCGTCGCTGAGCCGCGCGCCGTGAACGACCAGCCAGCGTGACCTCGACGAGAGAACGCGAGAAACGGTCGGTGCACCCTCCGTCGCGATCACCTTCCCGGCCAGAGACAGCACGCTCACGGGCGGCGTCTCGATGCTGCCGCCGAGCTCATCGAGCCACGCGGCAGCGGTTGGCGAGACGGTCTCTATCGCCAGGCTCGGGTCGAGTACCAGCAGACCGGGCGCGTCGAGCAGGTCCGGCTCCAACGCCTGGCCGCGCAACAATCCGTGTCGGGCGCCCTCGGCCAGGGTCGGTGCGATCGAGCGCACCAGGGCCAGATCGCGCTCGTCGAAGGCGGGGCGACCATTCTCGCGGTACAGACCGACGATGCCCCACGACTGGCCATCCCTGGTCCGGAGCGCGAAGAGCAACTCCTGCTCGCAGCCGAACGGCTGCATCTCTTCGTGGTACTTGCGTGAGAGTTCCGGCTGCCCTGCAGTCGCGTCGTACAACGTGCCGACACCCGTTGCTGAACGGAGTACGTCGAGGGAGGTGTTGTAGTCGGGCTCGACGTACTCCCGACCGAGCCACTCCGCCGGGATCTCCGGCAGTCCCTCCTGGAAGTGACTGGTGAGCAGGAGCGACGTCGGATCGGTCGTGAAGAAGCAAGGCGCCTCGAAGTGGGGGATCGCTTCGGCCAGCAACGGTCCGGCATCACGCCACAGAGTGACCAGATCCGTGCCTGAGCGCCCCAGGGTCTGCAATCGCTCGGCGGCGCGCTCACGGCTCATGTGTCGGGAATACCAGATTTCTGCAATGGCCGACAGGCCGCGCCGCGGAAAGTATTGCGTCATGAGGACACACATCATGCGAGCCGGGACCGGCGACATCCTCGGAGCGATCAACGGCTGCCGGGATCGCTTCCTCGTCGACTCCAAGGACTGGGGCGGCAATCTCGCCGTGGTCGAGCACCTGTTGGCTCCACGCGCGATCGCGGCGCCGATGCACCGGCACACCCGCGAGGACGAGTTCAGCCTGATCCTGGAGGGTCGGGTCTGGTACGTCGCGGAGGGTGAGGAGCACGTGGCGGAGGTCGGCGACCTGGTGTTCAAGCCCCGCGGTGAGTGGCACACGTTCTTCAACGCCGCTGATGAACCGGCCCGGGTGCTCGAGCTGATCTCGCCGGGTGGTCTTGAGGAGGCGTTCCGGATCATCGACACCGCCGATGACGACCTCGACCTAGGTCCGCTGATCGAGCCCTACGGGTGCGAGGGTGATTTTGACGCGACGGTGCCGTACATCGAGAAGTACGGCCTGCGCTTCGGCTGATTCAGGGTTCGGCTAGCTGCGGGGTGGCACCTGATGAGCGAGGTCCTCCGGCATCGGTTCGTAGTGCGCAAAGCGCCGGATGAAGGTGCCGGCGCCATGGGATTGTGCCCGGAGATCGATCGCGTACCTGACCAGTTCGGTCTGGGGGACGGTCGCTCGGACCAGGGTGCGGTCCTCGCCCACCTTGTCGGTGCCGGTAAGTCGCCCTCGCCGCGCGGAGAGGTCGCTCATCACCTCACCGACCAGGCCGTCGGGGACCAGGACCTCGACGTGGTCGTGTGGCTCGATCAGCGACACGTTGCCGGACGCAGCTGCTTCACGGAGCGCCAGCGACCCGGCGCTCTGGAACGCCATGTCCGAACTGTCGACACTGTGCGCCTTGCCGTCGTTCAGCGTCACCCGGATGTCGACGACGGGATAACCCTTGCTGACGCCACGCTCCATCTGAGCCCGGACGCCCTTCTCCACCGACAGGATGAACTGTCGGGGTACGGCGCCGCCGACGACCTTGTCGAGGAACTCGAAGCCCGAGCCGGCGGGCAACGGCTCGACCTCGATGTCGCAGATGGCGTACTGCCCGTGCCCGCCGGACTGCTTGACGTGCCGCCCGTGTCCTTTGCTGGAGGAGGTGAACGTTTCACGCAGCGGTATGACGAGATCGAGGGTGCTGACGGCGACGCCGTACCGCGCTTTCAGCCGTTCCAACGCCACCTCGGCATGCGCCTCACCGAGCACCCACATGACCACCTGCTTGGTCTCCGAATTGCGGTCGATCCGCAATGAAGGATCCTCGGCGGCGAGCCGCGTCAACGCCGACGACAACTTGTCCTCGTCCGAGCGCGAGTTCGCCTCGATCGCCACGGGCAGCAGCGGATCGGGCAGGGACCAGGGCTTGAGCAACCGTGGACTATCAGGATGCGACAGGGTGTCGCCGGTCTCGGCCATCGAGAGCCGACCGATCGCTCCGATGTCGCCCGCGACCAGCCGGGAAGCCGGGACCAGGCTGCGTCCGCAGACGTAGGAGAGCGAGCCCAGGCGCTCGTCCTCGTCGTGGTCGGCATGGCTGCTCTCCTCGCCGAAGAATGAGGAGAAGTGGCCGGAGACGTGCAGTGGCTGGTCGGGATGCAGGGTGCCTGAGAAGACCCGGATCAGGTTGAGCCGACCGACGTACGGGTCGCTGGACGTCTTGACGACCTCCGCGACGAGCGTTCCGCTGGGGTCGCAGGTGAGATCGCCGACCGGCTTTCCGACGGGCGTGAACACCTCGGGCGACGGGTGCTCGGTTGGTGCCGGGAACCCTCGAACCATGATGTCGAGAAGTTCTGCACACCCGATGCGGGTGGTTGAACAGACCGGCAACACGGGGTGGAACGTCCCTCGCGCCATCGCCCGGTGGACATCGTCGACCAGTGACTGTTCGGGAACCGTCTCCCCGCTGAGGTAGACGTCCATCAGGTTCTCGTCCTCGGACTCCTCGATGATGCCCTCGATCAGAGTCGGCGCGCCGCTCGTCCTCGCAGTCCTCGTCGAGCAGATGCACCAACCGGGTCACCGAATCCCGCATCATGGATCGGCACGAACACCGGAAGCACCTTGCCCCCGAACGATGCCTGGGCAGCCCTCACCACCGTGTCGTGATCAGCCCGTGGGTGGTCCAACTTGGACACCACCACGGCCCGCGGCATGCCTACTTCGACACACTCGCGCCAGAGTTGCCGGGTCGGCTCATCAGTGGAGCCGTTGGCCGCGATCACGAAGAGCGCCGCGTCGGCGGCCCGCAGACCGGCGCGCACTTCGCCCACGAAGTCGGCGTACCCGGGAGTGTCGATGAGGTTCACCTTCACCCCGTTGTGCACGACCGGGCAGACGGTGACGGAGATCGATCGTTGATGCGCGTGCTCGGGCTCCTCGAAATCGCTGACAGTGGTGCCATCGATCACAGATCCGGCTCGCGGGATGGCTCCGGTCGCAACGAGGAGCGCCTCCACCAACGTGGTCTTTCCTGATCCGTGCGGCCCGACAAGTACGACGTTGCGTATCCGGTCGGGCCCGGGCGCTTCCAGATCCTGCGTGATCACCTTCCGACCTTTGTCCGCCATGAGGCCAACAAAACTCCTCGGCGGCGCTGGTGGCAAGAGACGGAAGGCCTCTGGGTGCGCACGGTGTCTGACGGCGGTCGCTTGATCGGGCTACAGTGCGAATCCACCCCACCGGAGGAGGCAGCACATGAATTCGCCGGCCGATCGCATCGCCGCGTTCCACCACTTGCATTCCGAGGGTTGCTTCGTGATGCCGAATCCCTGGGATGCAGGCAGCGCGCGGGCGCTGGAACACATGGGCTTCCCCGCGCTGGCCACCACGAGTGCCGGACTGGCCTGGACCTTGGGCCGCAGCGACAACCAGGTCACTCTCAACGAGGCGCTGGAGCACCTGCGGGTCGTTGCCGGCGCGGTGAACGTTCCCGTGAACGCAGACTTCGAGGGCGGGTATGCCATCACGCCCGACGACGTCGGAGTGAACGTGAAACTGGCGGCCGAGACGGGGATCGCTGGCCTTTCGATCGAGGATTCATCCGGCGACGCGGAGAGTCCGCTCTTTGACTTCGGCCTCGCCGTGGACCGGATTGCTGCGGCACGACAAGCCATCGATGAGAGCGGAACCGGCGTACTGCTCACCGGTCGATCGGAGGGATTCGTCGCCGGTCGACCCGATATCGACGAGACGATCCGACGCCTGGTTGCCTACGCCGAGGCGGGCGCCGACTGCCTCTACGCACCACGGATCGACAAGATCGAGGACATCTCGGCGGTTATTGCGGCAGTGTCACCCAAGCCGGTGAACCTGTTGATCAACGCACCATTCATGACCGTCGCCGAGGCCGCGAAGTTGGGCGTACGGCGAATCAGCGTCGGAGGCACTCTCGCTCGCACCGCCTGGGGTGGATGGCTTCAGGTCGCCCAGGAGATAGCCGACACCGGGACGTTCGCCGCCTTCGAAGGCTTGCCGAACGTCGACGCGCTCCTCAGTCCGTGACCACCTGGCGCACCTGGTCGAGCATTGCCTGCTCGCCCTCGCTCACTTGTTGCGCGCCGAACCCCATGAAGCCGCCGTCCTTGGCCGCGTCGGCTGAGGCCTGAGCGGCGACGACCAGCCATTCACCGAAGGCAGCGGACTCCTCGGGCGTGGCCTTCGCCTCGAGGATCGCGCGCACCTCGCGAAGTTCGCCGAGAACCGTCTCTCCGGCCGGCGACCCCTTTGCGGGCTTGTATCCCTTCAACGGGTGCTGCTTGGCCTGGAACATCGCCGTGGCTTCCAACGCCACCTCGGTCAGGAGTTGCTCGCGGCTCGGGGGATTCATCGCCGTCTTCATCGTGGCCATGGTCTCCTTGGCCACCTCGATGGGGCCGCCAGGATCTGCGAGGGTGATAGCAAGGCCAGCCACGAATGGCGCCCGTGCGACACGGGTCCATTCCTCGTCGGAGAAATCGGCTTTGGTCGTCACGTCGTACCTCCAAGAATCCGGTGAATCGAACATTGAGTGTGTTGCGTCTGAGCGAGCCCTAGGAGCGGAAACCTCCATCGGCGTGCACTACCGAACCGTTGAGCGCGGCGCCCTCGCGGGAACAGCATAGGGCGATCGCTGCCGCGATCTCCTCCGGCTCCAGGAGCCGCCGAAGGCTTTGGTTGGCGCCAAGGTCCTCCGGGGTCGTGTCGTAGAGGTCGGCGGTGGCGCTCAGCATGGGTGTGCGGGTCGATCCCGGTGACACAGCCACCGCGGTGATGCCGCTGCCGACCAGGTCGGCAGCGAGTCCGCGCACGATGCCGACGACGGCGTGCTTGCTCGCGGAGTACGCCGTGAGCTTGGGCAATCCGCGTTCGCCGGCCGCCGAGGTGACCGCGACGAAGCGGCAACCGGTGGGATCCGGCTGCGCCAGCAGGGTCGGGACCGTCGCGGCGGCGGTGTTCCACACACCCATCACGTTGATCGACATCAGCGTCTCGAGGTGGCCGGGTGGCGTCTCCCACTGGGGGAGTCCACCGATGACCACGCCGGCAGCGCAGACCACTGCGTCGAGTCGTCCGAAACGCTCGATGGTGGCGTTGACGGCCAGGTCGAGGGCTTCACGATCGCGGACGTCGGACTGGATCGGCAGGACCTGCTCGGAGTGCCGGGCCGCCACCGCGGCAAGGTCGGCCGGGGTGGCGAGCGGATAGCCGATTCCCGGCGGCACCACACCGCCCGTGCACGCATCGAGCGCGGTGACGGCGTACCCACGACGGCACAACTCGTGGACCGTCGCGGCGCCGATCCCTCGTGCGGCACCCGTGACGAGGGCGACTCGTTCGACAGTCACGACGGTCTCCGATCTAGGTGGATCACTCAGAGAGTGATCGTCTCATCCGATCGGGCCGGCGGTGGCCACAACTTCTCGTAGAGTGTTGGCACGCTAAGGAGACTGCCTTGATCCACGTCAACATCGACAACTTCGCGCGAGCCGAGACCGCCCTCATGTTCCAACGCATGGTGACCGATGCCGGCGCTGTGAACCAGTGGATCCACTTTCGAGAACCCACTCCGCTGGATCATCAGCCGATCATTCGCCAGAACCGCGACACGCTCTACAGCGCTGCAGTCGTCGATGCCTCACAGGGCGGCACACTGACCTTGCCGGACAGTCAGGGTCGCTACCTCTCGGCGATGGTGGTCAACGAGGACCACTACATCCCGATGATCTTCCATGAGGCTGGCCCGCATGTGCTCGATCGCGATGAGATCGGGACCGACTACGCACTGGTGGCGGCCCGCATCCTCGTCGACCCAGGCGACCCGGACGATGTTGCTCAGGTCAACCAACTTCAGGACCAACTGGGCCTGAGCCTCGTGTCGGCGCGGCCCTACGAGCCGGCGGCGTACGACGAGGTGTCGCTGAGCACGACACGTAATGCGCTGTTGACGCTCGCCGCTGGCCTGCCGGACTTCCGACACGCCTTCGGTGCTGCCGACGTGGTTGACCCACGCCGGCATCTGGTCGCCACCGCATCGGGCTGGGGTGGGTTGCCTGAGACGGAGGCGCACTACATCAACGTCTACCCCCTACTGCCCTTGGGCGAGTATCAGCTGCGCATGGTCGACGTACCCGTCGATGCCTTCTGGTCGATCTCGCTCTACAACTCCTACGGCTATTTCGAGCCGAACGAACTCGGTGTCAACAGCATCAACAGTGTCACGGCCACACCCGAAGACGACGGCAGCGTGATCGTGCGCTTCGGACTCCGCGCATCGGGCAAGGCCAACTTCCTGCCCATCATGGAGGGGTGGAACTTCTTGATCCGCCTCTATCAACCCCGACCCGAGGCCCTCGACGGGACCTGGCAGCCTCCCGCCATCCGTCCCGACTTCCCGTGAGGCCGCCGAGCATGCGACCGGGAGTGACCTGATGCCTACCAGAGCACCGGATTGGCGCGATGCGCTGCTGACGGCCCAGCAAAGCGCTTTCGCGGTCGTTGATCCGCGCTCCGGTGTTGTTTTGAGAGTCGGCGACCCGTTCGCCGCGGGTGTCGAGACCGCGGTGCACGACGTACGTTTCGATGGGGAGCCTGCCGTGCTCGTCGTCGTTGAAGCGGATCAAGCGCGCCGTCTGGAACGGATGCGCGATGAGCTGGCCGAGTTCCCTCGGACGAACCCTGGCCCAGTGCTTCGGTTGAGCCGGGAGGGGCGGGTCGAGCTCGCCAACGAGGCCGCGGGTCGTCTCTTCGGGCGCGAGACCCTGGACGGCGAGTTCTGGCCGGATCTGTGCGAAGGGGTGACCGGTGATGTCTGGGCGGAGGTGATTCGGACTCAGGGTCAGGTCACTCACGAGACGACCGTCGGCGATCATCGGATGTCCTTCGCGCACGTCTTCCGCCCCGTGCGCGAGGTCGTGTTCGTCTATGGCACCGACGTCACGACGTTGCGACGCCAAGAGGAACAGCTTGCCGAGATGGCTCGCTTCCCGGACATGAATCCTGGTCCCGTTCTGCGGCTCGATCTCGAGGGGACTGTGCTGCTATCGAACGCCGCTGCCAGGGACCTGCTTCCCGAGGTCATCGATGGGTCCAATTGGCTGCAGCAGGGTCCGGGTGTGGACGTCGGATTCTGGTTGAAGGTGCTGGACACGGAGGTGCCTATCCCCATGGAGGCGACGATCGGCGATCGCAACTTCCAGTTCACCCATCGGCTTGATCCCGGTCGCCATGTCTTCGTGTACGGCGCTGACATCACCGCCCAGAAGGCCGCCGAGAGTGCGGCCCGAGACTCCGAACGGTTGGCCACGCTGGGGACCCTGGCCGCTGGGGTCACGCACGAGTTGAACAACCCTGCCGCGGCGGCACGACGCGCCTCCGCGCACCTTGCCGAAGCCCTGACGCGAATGCGGCGCTCGGCCGAGACGCTCATTGCTCTCGGCCTGTCCACGACGGCGCGCACGGCGATCGTCGAGTTTGAACAGGCAGCGAATTCGGGGGCGCGGGGCACCCAACGGCTGACGGCCATGGAGCGGGCCGACCTTGAGGACGAGATCGACGATTGGATGAGCGCCCACGGCCCCGCCGACGGAACGGAGGGGGACTTCTCTGCGGAGTGGGTGCGCCTCGGTTTCGGCTGCGAGGACCTGAAGTCGCTGTCGGCGCGCGTCGGGGACAGCCTTCCAGCCGCGGTCGAGCGGATCGCCGCGGTCGCGGATGTCGATTCCCTGGTCCTGCAGGTCGGGCGTTCGACCGAGCGAGTGTCCGAGATCGCGCTCGCTCTCAAGCGCTACACGTACCTCGGCCAGGCCGAGGTTCTCGACGTCGACATTCATCAAGGGCTCGAAGACACGCTGCTTCTCCTGGGCCACAAACTTGCGGCCGGGACTCACATCAGGCGTGACTATGCCGACGAACCCATGACCGTCTGGGGCATCGGTAGCGAACTGAACCAGGTGTGGATGAATCTGATCGACAACGCCATCGATGCAGCCGGCCCGGAGGGAAGTCTCGTGCTTCGCACGCGATCGGTGCCGAGGTTGGACGGCATGTGCGTGCAAGTCGACGTCGAGGACGACGGACCGGGCGTCCCCGAAGAAGTGCAGTCACGGGTGTTCGAACCCTTCTTCACGACGAAGGCGCCGGGTTCGGGCACCGGTCTGGGGCTCGCCACATCGTGGTCCATCGTGGTTGATCGGCACCACGGCTCCCTCGCCGTCACTTCGCAGCCGCAGAGAACGGTCTTCACCGTTATTCTTCCCGTATCGCGCGCGGCGACTAGTGAGAGGGGTGGGCCATGAGTCGACCCGCAATCGTGGCTGTTGATGACGACCCGGAGGTGCTGAGTGCCGTCGAGCGTGACCTGCGAAGCCACTTCGGCAAGACCTATCGGATCTACCCGGCCTCGTCGGGCCTCGAAGCGCTCGACAACGTTCGACAGCTGCTCGCGCGGGGCACCCAGGTCGCCCTGGTCGTCGCCGACGAGCGGATGCCGTCCATGTCGGGCACCGAGCTTCTGGCCCAGCTCCGCTCTCTGGTGCCGACATCGCGACGCGTTCTCCTCACGGCGTACGCCGACACCGAGGCCGCCATTCGCGGCATCAACAGCGTGGGGCTCGACCACTACTTGATGAAGCCCTGGGATCCTCCGGAGGACCACCTGTTCCCGATCCTCGACGATCTGTTGTTGGACTGGGCTGCCCGCTCGGAGCCACCTCAGGGAGGGCTGCGCGTTGTCGGCTCGCGGTGGTCGCCGGCCTGCTTCGAGGCCAAGGACTTCCTGTCGCGCAACCAGGTGCCGTACCGCTGGATCGACCTCGATGAGGACGAACCCACCCGGTTGCTCGTGGACGAGGTCTCATCAGGGCTCACCGCCTTGCCGGTCCTGATTCTCGAGGATGGTTCGATGCACGCGGCGCCCACGGCGCGCGAGTTGGCCGACCTGGTCGGGTTGCAGACCACGGCGTCGCTGCCCTTCTACGACCTCGTCATCGTTGGGGCGGGTCCGAGTGGATTGGCCGCCGCGGTTTACGCCGCCTCAGAAGGACTGCGCACGCTCGTGGTCGAGGAGGGTGCGCACGGTGGACAGGCCGGCACCTCGTCGCGAATCGAGAACTACCTGGGCTTCCCATCGGGTCTCAGCGGGGCCGAGCTGGCCGGTCGCGCCACCATGCAGGCACGACGATTCGGAGCGGAGTTGCTCAGCGCGACCGGGGTCCTGGCGATCAAGCGCGACGACCCCTACCGGATCCTGACCCTGACCGATGGCTCGGAGGTCTCATGCAATGCGCTGGTGCTTGCGATGGGCGTCTCCGTCCGCCGCCTGGAAGCCACCGGCGCTGACCGCTTCGCAGGCGCGGGCGTCTACTACGGAGCGGCGATGACCGAAGCTGCGGCGTACCGAGGCCAGGATGTCTGCGTCGTCGGGGCAGGCAACTCGGCGGGACAGGGCGCGCTGTTCTATGCGCGTTACGCCAGTTCGGTCACGGTGCTCGTGCGTGGCGACTCCCTCGAGAAGTCGATGTCCAGTTATCTCGTCGATCGCATCAATGCCGAACCCACCATCCACGTGATCACGGGCGCCGAAGTGGACGAAGTACTCGGGGAGGACACGGTCGAAGGAGTCTGCATTCACGACAAGGACGGCACCCGAAGGCTGGATGTGAAGGCCCTGTTCGTCTTCATCGGGGCACGACCACACACAGGGATCGTCGCGGAACTCGCGGACACCGACTCCCGCGGTTTCATTCTCACGGGTCCTGACCTGCCCCGCCACGCGGGCCGGCCACGGGGCTGGAAGGAAGACCGAGATCCCTACTTGCTGGAAACCAATGTGCCTGGGATCTTCGCTGTCGGCGATGTCCGCGCGGGCTCCGGCAAGCGCGTGGCGGCCGCGGTCGGCGAGGGATCGGCCTGCGTGGGAATGGTGCACGCCTACCTCGCGACCGTCTGATCGCAACGTACGTCGCGCACCGGGAACGCAGTGCCGGTCGAGCCCTGTCGAGACCTCGCCGGCACTCGAGGCGGCTATTTGATGCGCTTCGCCCGGGAGTTCGAGGTGAAGTAGGTCGACGTGCCAAGGGTGACCGCGCGAACTTGGACGGGCTTCTTTGCGACCCAGCGGGTCTTCCAGGTGGCCTTGCCCTGGCCACTCGTCATCTTCTTCATGCCACTCCACTTGACCCAGCCATGGTTCGTGCGCTTTTCGAGAACCACGTAAGCGGACCGGTTCGGCTTCCACGTCGTCGTGGCCCTGACAGTGGACCTGACCTTGATGGTCACCTTCTGCCCACGTCGTGGCGTCGTGTCGCTCACGGTCATCGTCGTCGCCGTTTGCGCCCGGCTCTTGACCGGCGGGCTCGGTGGCATGGTCATGAGGAACGTCGTACTCGCGGAGTAGGTGGCCAGCGTGGTGTCGTACTCCTCGTCGTGCCAGTTGATATTGGCCTCGACCCGGTAGTTGCCCAATCCCTCGAATTGGCAGATGAAGGCATCCATCGTGCCGCTCGCAACGCTTCCCGTGCCCGCGAAGGAGTCGGTGTCGGAGAATGAACCGTTGGGAGCGAAGACGTCAACGGTCAGGTCCCACTGGTCGAGCGGGAAGTTGTCGTCTTGGAAGTAGTACGAGATCGACACGGAGCTGCAGGAGTCGTTGAACTGTCCACCCTGCGCTGAGAGGGCCGGTGGCTGAGCCTGGGCAGGCGTCGCCGCAACCACGGTCGTGAGCCCGATCAGGGCTGCGATCGTCAGGGCGACGAACTTCTTCATGGGTGGACTGATCCTCTTTCACAAAGGGTTGGGCGCTCGACCCCCTCGAGCACTCATGGATGAGACGTGGCAATCGCGCATCATGACGCGATCCGTCCATACGAGCATACCGAAACCACCGAATTAGTTGGTCGGAACCGCCAAGACCTCGTTTTGTTGGTCGAGCTCGACGGTCATCTGGCTCTTGCCCTTCACTTGGCCTTCAACAGTTGGCGGGCCATCACGACCCGCTGGATCTGGTTGGTGCCTTCGTAGATCTGGGTGATCTTGGCGTCGCGCATCATCCGCTCGACGGGGAAGTCGGTGGTGTAGCCGTAGCCGCCGAGGAGTTGTACGGCGTCCGTGGTCACGGCCATCGCGACGTCGGAGGCGAAGCACTTCGCAGCCGCCCCGAAGAACGAGAGGTCGGGGTCGTCGCGCTCGGACTTCGCGGCGGCGACGTAGACCATCTGCCGCGCGGCCTCGAGCTGCATCGCCATGTCGGCGAGCATGAACTGGACGCCCTGATTGTCCGAGATCGCGCGGCCGAACTGCTTGCGCTCCTGGACGTAGCCGAGCGCGAAGTCGAGCGCACCCTGGGCGATGCCGACCGCCTGTGCGCCGATGGTGATCCGCGTGTGGTCGAGGGTTCGTAGCGCCAGTCGCAATCCGGTCCCCGGCTCGCCGATCATCCGATCGGCAGGGATGCGGACGTTTTCGAAGAGGAGTTCGCGGGTAGGGGAGCCCTTGATGCCGAGCTTCTTCTCCTTCGCGCCGAACGTGAAGCCCTCGTCGGACTTCTCGACGACGAACGCGCTGATGCCCTTGCCGCGCCCGGCTTCGGGATCGGTGACGGCGAGGACGGTGTAGTACTCCGCGACGCCTGCGTTGGAGATCCACGACTTCTGGCCATTGAGCACGAACGAGTCACCGTCGGCAACCGCGCGAGTCTTCATCGACGCCGTGTCGCTGCCGGCCTCACGCTCGGAGAGCCCATAGGCGAACAGAGACGCACCGGACGCGAGCGCGGGCAGAGTAGCGCTGCTTCAACTCGTCCGAGCCAGCCAGGATCACCGGCAGACTGCCCAACTTGTTGACCGCGGGGATCAGCCCCGAGGACGCGCAGGCTCGAGAGACCTCCTCGATGACGATGCAGGTCATCAGCGCATCGGCGCCCACCCCGTCGTACTCCTCCGGCACGTGCGGAGCGTGGAAGTCGGACGCGACCAGTGCGTCGTACGCCGCCTGCGGGAACTCCGACTTCTCGTCCGCCTCGGCTGCGTGCGGAGCGATCTTGTCGGTGGCCACGCTACGGACGGCTGCGCGGAGCTCCTCGTAGTCGTCGGGGACTTGATAGACGTCGAAATCCTTGTTGCCGAATGAGGAGCTCATGACTGCATTGTCCCCTGCTGCGCAGATTCAAAACCAGGCGCTGTGACCTTCCTCGTGGAGTCAGGACTTCTGACTCTGTGGGGCGGGTGGCTCGTGGGGTGGCATGGGGTGGGCGAGGCGGCCACCAGAGACCGCTACGAGTCAGTAAGGAGACGTCACATGAAGGTCCAGGTGCACCACGACAACGTGATCGAGGTCAGTGCGAAGCACACCGAGTGGACACAAACCGAGGTCGCGGACGCGTTGATGAGGTTTGACGACCGGCTGACGCGCGTCGAGGTCCATATGGGGAACGAAAGTGCCTGGCGCAGCACGGGAGACGACTTTCGTTGCCGGATCGAGGCGCGTCCCGCCAGCATGGAGCCCATCGTGGTCACGCATCACGCCGCGACCCTGACCGAGTCGGTCCGAGGCGCCACCGACAAGATGGAGACAGTCCTCACGAAGACGTTCGAACGGCGTGAGGGCCATCAGTCGCGAGAAACGATTCGCGGACGATAGGCCATTGAAGACAATGGTGGCTAGCGACCGCTAAGTCGGGCCAGCCAGCCTCTGGAGCCGCCCGACTCCCCGCCGACCTTCTTCAGTTGAGCCGCCACCTTGCCACCCGACGGATTGGTGCGCATCCAGTCGCCGATCCGCACGGTCGGCACCGTCTCGTCGCCGTTGTTCGCGAGTCGCACCGTGTTGCGAGCCTCGTCGTCCCTCCAGATGTTCGTCCACGTGGCCGAGATGCCGCGTGCGGCTAAGGAGAGTCTGAGCCGCCAGCAGAACGGGCAGCCGGGGCGGAAGAAGGCCTCGACGGTCGGCGTAGTGCTCACAATTTCCTTTCGCGCGCGTTGCGACTGGTCCGTTTTGATTGACCGTAGCCGACGCCTCGCACACATCGATCTACGTGCGCCGATGGAAGATGATCACGGGCAGGTTGTTGGTGTCGCGGGTTTCGCGGTGGTCGAAGTCGGGATCGTGGATGCGCCGGTGGTGGAATCCGCACAGCGGGATCGCGTCTCTCAGATTGGTGGTGCCGCCACGGGACCACAGATCTCTGTGGTGGAGCTCCGTCCAGGCATACGGCCTCTGACAACCCGCGGCTGCACAAGTCGTGTGACGGGTTGCGAGGGCGATGCCTTGGGCTTTGGTGAAGAGCCGCGAGGCGCGTCCGAGGTCGAGGATCTGAGACTGCTTGCCGAGGACCGCGGGCAGTAGCCCGGCTTGGCAGGCGAGTCGGCGTGCGGCGCCTGCTGAGATCGCCTCGCCGGTGTCAACGCCGGCTGCCTTCAACTTGTCTTGGAGTTGCTCGAACGACAAGGTGATGACGAGGTTGGCGGCGGTCTTCCCGGTGAGGTGGTCGGTGGGGAGGTGTTCGAGGAGTTCGGTGAAGGCTTGTCCGAGTCGGCGTTCGTAGGAGTCGATCTCCACCACACGGGTGTCGCCGGCTTGGGCGTGGGTGGCACCGAACTTGCCCCGCCGTGGTGAAGCCATCGTGTCCAGGACCCGCGAGAGCATGGAGGCGGCGAGGCTGGGGATAGTGAAGTGACCGGTCGCCGTGCCGTCGCCGTTGTCGCGCAACGACAACCGTGCCCGGTCGTAGGCGCGTTCCTCTTCACTGCGCAGCACGCTCATCTTCGTGTGCGTCAACGACGGCCTCGTCCGGCTCGATGCTGCTGAGCGCTCGGCGGGCTCGGCGACGCAGGGTCACGGGATCGACGGTGGCAGCTTGCTCGATGAGGTCGGCTTCGATGCGATCCAACTGGTCGGTCGAGAGGCCGCGGGGCAGGGTGCGGGTGACGTGTTCGATGACATTGGCGTGTTCGCGCGACAGCTCTCCGACGGTCAGGGCCGCAGCAGTAGCTGGCAGGCGTCGCGCTAGGACCTCGGCGAGTCTCACGTCGCTCCGTGCGGTGCGATGCGCTGATGTGGTCGCATCGGCGACCCAGGCGCCGGTGTCGGTGAAGCCGTGATGTCCGGCAACGCCGCGCTTCTGGGCTGCGGAGATCAAGCCCAGTCGCATCCCGTCGAGTCGTCGTTGCACCCGATCGAGGCGGTGCAGCAGCGCGGCGTACTCCGACGGGTTCATCGCCTCGTCCAGCACACCAGCACCGTCCAACGAACCCTCGACCCGCGTGATCGTCGGATGACCACGAGGCCGACTCAGCGGTCGGCACAGCACGCAACATCCCGGCCACCGGGACCTCATCTACGCACTGGATGCTCACGAGAAACACGCTATAAGGCGTCGCCGACATACCTATTCGCCGAGGACCTCGGTCGCATGGCGGATCTGATCGATGGTGGACGTCGTAGCGCTGGGATCCGCGCAGCCGGCCGCAACGGCTCACGCCCCCAAGCGGACGATCCGGGCCGCGAGGTCGATGTCGCTTGTCAGGGTGGCTTCGCCTCGGGCGATCGACCCGAACAAGAGCACCGCTTCTGTGTCGTTGCCGACGGCATTCCCGACTATGTCGGTCAGCGCAGCCACCGGGCTCAGCAGAGAGCGCAGGGGCGCGGCAGCGGCGTGGCTCTCGTTCACGCTGTGTAGGCCGGCACGCCCAACCGTTTGCGTAACGACGACGCCGATCAGGGTCAGTGTTTTGAGTGCCTCCTGGACCGACCAAAGGCTGTGTTGGTCCTTGAGAAGAGCGTGAACCTGTCGCCCGGTCAACGGCGTACCAGTGCGCATCAGGGTCGCCCGCACAGCCGAGGCTGAGAACGCTAGATCTCGCCTCGGCCCAGATGAATGACCTCGACTGTGACGGTTTTGTCGGCGACCTCGTAGATCACGCGATAGCGATCGATGCGTAGCCGATACCGGTCCACCCCCCAGGAGAAGGCACTTGCCGGCCGCGGTTGACGGGCTAGAGCGTCCGTTGCATCGAAGACGCGGAGCAGCCCGTCGCGATCCTCAGCGAGGTACGTCGCTGCCGCAGCAAGTGCCTCGTCAGCCCAGACGACTAAATACTGCACCTAGGCGTCGAGTCCCAGCGCGGCCCTCGCGTCCGCTTGCGAGACATAGGTCACCTCGCCGAGTTCCTTGCGGAGTTGGTAGCGCGCCACTGCCAGGGAGTCTTGCAAGTCCTCTAGCCGTCCTGATTCATCGGTCAAGTAGTGGTGGATGGCGTCCCGGGCGATCTCCTGCTTGCTCCGGTTTTCAGTGCGTGCGCGTTGGGTGAGGAGTCGATCGTCAGCCTCATCGAGTCTCAAAGTCATCGCCATCCAAGAATGGTATCAACCGGTATCAGACCTTGCTGCGACTCACCCAATCAGGAGTTGGGCTAGCGAGCGCTAGACCTTCTCGTAGAGCGTGACGACGCAGGCGCTGCCGAGGCCGAGGTTGTGCTGGAGGGCGAGGCGGGCGCCGTCGACCTGGCGGGCCTCGGCTTGGCCGCGGAGTTGCCAGACGAGTTCGGAGGCCTGAGCCAGCCCGGAGGCGCCGAGCGGGTGTCCCTTGGACAGCAACCCGCCGGACGGGTTGGTGACGATCCGGCCGCCGTACGTGTTGTCGCCCTCCAGGATGAACTTCTCGGCCGTCCCCTCGGGCGTGAGCCGCAGCGCCTCATAGCTCAGCAGTTCGTTGGTCGTGAAGCAGTCGTGGAGTTCGACCACGTCGAGGTCTTCGGGACCGATGCCGGCCTGCTCATAGACGCGGTCGGCGGCCTCGCGGGCGATGTCGTAGCCGACCAACTTGCGCATGTCGCCTGACTCGAACGTCGGCGGGCGGTCGGTCGTCATCGCCTGCGCCTTGATGCGTACGCCGGCTTCGAGGCCGTGCCGCTCGGCGAACTCCGGGCTGCAGACCACGACTGCGGCCGCGCCACACGTGGGCGGGCAGCACTGGAGACGCGTGAGCGGCCCGAAGATGTGCGGCGACGCCGAGCACCTCCTCGACGGTTGTGGGTGCGGTGAACACGGCGTACGGATTGTTGGCGGCGTGCCGCCGGGACTTCACCGAGATGTGGGCCAGCGTGGCCGGGTCGATGCCGTACTCGTCGATGTACGCCTGACCGGCGCCGCCGAAGAAGCGCGCCGCGGTCGGCACCTGCTCCAAACCGGGTCCGAGCGCCTCATCACGGGCTTCGTTGAACTGTCCCAAGGCGTCGGGCCGGTCGGTGAAGACACTCGAGAGGGCGCCGGGGTTCATCTGCTCGAAGCCCAGCGCGAGCACGCAGTCGGACGTGCCGCTGGCCACCGCCTGCCTCGCCAGCCACAGCGCCGACGACCCGGTGGCGCAGTTGTTGTTGACGTTGACGACGGGGATGCCGGTCTGGCCGAGCCGATAGAGCGCGGCCTGCCCGGACACCGAGTCGCCGTAGACGTAGCCGACGTACGCCTGCTCGATCTGGTCATAGCCGATGCCGGCGTCGGCCAGCGCGCGTCGAGCAGCCTCGGCGCCCATCACGTCGTACGGGTCGCTGCGGCCCGGCTTGGTGAACGGGATCATCCCGACCCCGAGGACTCGTACGTCGACGCTCATGACTGGATTGTCTCCTGTGAGTTCAACTGCTTCTTGATCTCCGTCTTCAAGACCTTGCCGACCTTGGAGCGCGGCAGGTCCGGCCACACCTCGATCTGCTTGGGCGCCTTGACGCTGCCGATCCGCGCCTTCACGAACGCCTTCACCTCGGCGGGCTCGACGGACTGGCCGGGCAGGAGTTGGAGTACGGCGGTGATCCGCTCGCCCCACTTCTCGTCCGGCAGCCCGATCACCGCGCAGTCCTGGACGGCCGGGTGGGCCAACAACGCCTGCTCGACCTCGGTCGAATAGACGTTGAAGCCGCCGGTGATCACCATGTCCTTGGCGCGATCGACGATGTAGAGGAAGCCGTCGTCGTCGAGGTACCCGATGTCGCCCGTGTGGTGCCACCCGAAGCGCGACGCCTCGGCGGTGGCCTCCTTGTTCTTGTAGTAGCCGGCCATCACGAGCGTGGAGCGTACGACGATCTCGCCGCGTTCGCCGTTGGGGAGCAGCGCGCCTTCGTCGCCCATCACGGCCACGGTCACCAGGGGTGCGGGTCGTCCGGCCGACGACAACCGCTCAACCGCGATCGAGCCGTCGGACCGATAGTGATCGGCAGGCGACATCGTCGAGATCATCATCGGCGCCTCGGTCTGGCCGAAGAGTTGCGCCATCGGGCCGATCCGGGTCAGCGCCTCCTCGAGCCGGGTCGCCGACATCGGCGCCGCGCCGTACCAGAAGCACTGCAGCGACGAGAGGTCCGTCGCGGGCAACTCCTCGTGCGCCAGCACCATGTAGATCAGCGTCGGCGGGAGGAAGGTGTGCGTGACGCGATGCCGTTCAATGTGAAGCAGGAAGCCCCCGACATCCGGCGTACGCATCACCACGATCTCGCCGCCGCAGGCCAGGATCGGGAAGCAGAGTACGCCGGCCGCGTGGGTGAGCGGCGCCAGCGCGAGATAGACCGGTCGGCCCTCGAACGGATACCCGATCAGGGTCAGCGCGGTCATCGTCTCCAGGTTGCGGCCGGTGAGCATCACGCCCTTCGGCGTGCCCGTCGTACCACCCGTCCCGACGATCATCGCCACGTCGCAGACCGGGATGACGTCAACCTCCTCCGACCGGCGAATCGCCGAGGAACTCAGCCCACGTCAACGCCCCATCCACCTCGGCATCGAGACAGACAAGCGTCACCAGCTTGGGCAGATCGATCCCGGATGGAGTCGACGAGGGGAGCGAAGGCGGATTGGTACACCAGCGCCGTGCAGTCGAACAGATCCAGCAACTCACGGTTTTCGGCCGCTTCGTTGCGCGGATTGATCGGGCACCACACGGCGCCGGCGCGACTGATGCCAAAGACGGTCGTGAAGGCGACCGGGTCGTTGGCGGAGAGGATGGCGACCTTGTCGCCGGGGTCGATGCCGTGCCGGAGCAGGGCGGCGGCGATCCGGGTCGAGAGTTCCTGCACCTCGGCGTACGTCCTGGTGACGACGCCGTTCGCCGGATCCCCCACGGTCAGGCAGGGCGCGTCGGGGTTGAGCGACGCGCCCTTGTCCAGATAGTCGACGAGTCGACCGCTGTTCAGCGGCAAGTCAGCCCTCCACGGTGAGGATCGGCTCGGAGACCAGGCCGAAGCTGCGGAGTACGCCGAGCAGCTCGCGGTGGCCGAACGCCTGGCAACCCGACGCGAACCCGACCCGCAGCGGTGGCTGCTGGACGAGGGAGTACGCGGCGTACGCCTGCAGGAGCCCGGTCTGCTTGTAGTTCTGGTTGCCGTGGATCACGCAGTGCGCGCGCCCGAGGGGACCGGAGGCGTGGACCGAGTCCATCGACTTGTTGAGGCGCGGGTTCTCGCGCGGCGGGTCCTGGCTCATCACCTGGGACGCGGTGGCGATCAGCGCGGCGTACCGCTCATCGGGGTCCATGTCCTTGGTGGCTTCGAGCGCGGCCCCGACGATCTGGGGTACGCCGAGCATCAGCGCCTTGTTGAAGACGCCGCCGAGCGCCTTGACGTTGGCGACGCGCGGATCCTTGGCGAACCAGACGGGGTGGGAGGTGCCGCCCCAGGGGAGGGCGAGCGCGATCTCGTGCTGGCCGGGGAGGGCGACCTGGTAGTGGCCGGCCTCCGGATCCCAGGGCTGGTACTGGTTCTGCTCGAGGTAGAACGCGCCGGCCAGCGCCGCGTTGACGAGGATCGTCAGCGTCGACGCGATGGTCGGGCTGCCGCCCCAGAACACCGCGATGTCGAGGGTGTCGAGGCCGGGCTTCTCGAGGCAGAGTTGAGCGGCGATCTCGCCGGTGGTGTACATCTGCGCGATGCCGGGGGAGAGCAGCAGCCCCTTGGCGGCGAAGTCCGCGCCCCACTTCTCGTCACACGTGATCAGCCAGTCCTGCTCGCCGGTGGTGTCGATGTAGTGCACGCCCGCGGCCAGGCAGGCCTCGACGACCTCGGGGCCGTGGGTGCTGAACGGGCCGACCGTGTTGCAGACGACCGAGGCGCCCTGGAACAGCTCGGTCAGCGCCTCGACGGTGTGCTCGACCTCGACCACGTCATGGAGTACGTCGCCAACCCCCGGGATCCGATCGACGATGTCCTGCACCTTGTTCTTGTCCCGCCCCGCCGCAACGAACGGCAGGTTGTATTCGCGGAGGTACTCACAAATCAGCCGCCCGGTATACCCAGACGCCCCATAAACAATCACCGGCTTGTCAGACATCGAGATCTCCTTTCGAGGTGTTGTTGGTCGAGCCCTGTCGAGACCTAGGGGTGTGTTGGTCGAGCTCTGTCGAGACCACTAAGGCCGAGCCGCGCTCACATCCCCATCCCGCCATCAACAGGAAGCCCAACGCCAGTGATGAACCGAGCAGCATCAGAAGCAAGGAACACAACGGCGTCAGCCATGTCAGAGACCTCACCAAGCCGCCCAGAAGGCGTGAGCTCGATAACGGCGCCAACGGCCTCCTCAGGCGACCCAAAGAGCCCGATCTGAGCGACGTCGTTGGCCAAGCCCAGCACCCATGGCAGTGGGGACGAGTCCGGGGAAGATGCAGTTGACGCGTACGCCGTACCCGAGCTTCCCGGCCTCCATCGCGCCGACCTTGGTGAGCCGTTCGACGCCGGACTTGGTGGCGGAGTAGACGCCGATGCCGGGGAACGCGATGGTCGCAGCGACCGAAGCGATGTTGATGATCGAGCCGCCGTTGCCGGCAGCGCCGCCCGGCCGCATGGCAAGGAATCCATGCTTGATGCCGAGCGACGTACCCAGCAGGTTGACCTCGAGCTGCTTGCGTACGGCGGCCGCGTCGAGGTCGACGAACAGGCTGGTGATCTCGATGCCGGCGTTGTTGACGAGGATGTCGAGCCCGCCGAGTTGAGCGGTGGCGTCGGCAACGGCCGACTCCCAGTTGGCGTCATCGGTGACGTCGAGCTTGACGAAGCCGTGGCCCTCGCCGAGCGACTCAGCGACCTTGGTGCCGAGGTCCTCCTGAAGGTCAGCGACCACGACCTTGGCTCCGGCCGCGGCGAGCGCCTGCGCCATCCCTTCGCCGAGCCCCTGGGCTCCGCCGGTCACGAGCGCCTTGCGCCCGGTCAACTCGAAAACGCTCATTGGGTATCTCCTTGTAGGTCGCTGGTCGAGCCGTCGGGTGTGGTCGAGCAGTCGAGTGTTGGTCGAGCTCTGTCGAGACCACTCAGGTCGAGCCTCGATGTGACCACGCTCACACTTTCTCTGACCAACTGTCAAGACTTATCTAGACAGTTGTCAAGGGTTTGTTGGACACTTGTCTGAATTAGGCTGTAGCCCAACGTTCAACTGACCCAGGAGGTGGCGCGATGACGACGACGCGTGAGCGCACACGCCCGGTCGACAAGCACGACGAGCGCCGCAACCAGTTGGCCGAGTCGGCGTTGGTGACGTTGGGCGAACTCGGGTACGCGAAGAGCAGCCTGCGTGAGATCGCGAACAACTCGGAGTTCACCCACGGGGTGGTGCACTACTACTTCCACGACAAGTTCGAGTTGATCGTCTATTGCGTGAAGTACTACAAGTCGCAGTGCGTACGCCGCTACGACGGCGTGGTCGCGGACGCCACGACGCCCGAGGAACTCCTGGACGGGTTCGCTGCGAAGCTGCGGCAGACGTTGCGCGAGGAAGCGCCGATGCATCGCCTTTGGTACGACCTCCGCTCACAGTCCATGTTCGAGGAGTCCCTGCGCGAGGCGGTCACGATGATCGACCGGACGTTGGAGCAGATGATCTGGCGGGTGGTGTCGCGGTACGCCGAACTAGCCGGCCGCGACCCCGTCACCGACTCCGCCGCTGCCTACGGCCTCCTCGACGGCCTGTTCCAACAGGCGCTGCTCGGCTACGCCGACGGCAACGAAACCGCCCTCGACACCCTCTCGACCCAAGTCCACAGCCTCATGCCGCTGCTGCTTAAGCCCGAGGCTTAGTAGGTCGACGTGTCGATATCCCTGCCCGAGCCGCCATCGGCAGAGATTCAAGACAAACAACGGATATCTGCCTAGTCACGGTCACAAGTCTCCCGGGGAGCAGGTGACGCCTATGACCGCGGCCACTGAAGCAATGCGGCCTCGGCAAGCAGTCTGGAGCGTCCGTCGATCGTCACGGTCGTCCACCGCTTCCACGGAAGAACGGATGCATTCAACTTTATGGGTGCAACCATCCGGATCAGGGACTTCTTTTAGAAAAGGCCTTTCTGCCATTCTTGGAATTGTCATACTTTGTTACGGCGGTTAGGTTGCCTAGCATGTGACGACGCTGACGCATATCTGCAGGGATCGATTCCTGGCCCCACGCCGCCAAGTCTGCAAGCCATGCTTGGCCGGGCGAGTCGCTCTGCGAAAATGTGCTCAATCGAGTAGTCATCTTCGTCGCTTCCGTAGGGAAGGCTGTGCGCGCCGCGGGAGGCTAGTTGGCGTTCAATTCCGCGCAAATTCGGACCATTGCGGCGCCTCCGTAGCTGTAAAGTTCCGTCCTCTCGACGTTCTCGAGTACCTCGTTGTCGGTCGGCCAGTCGGCCTTGCGAAGGGATGATTGAAGCGAACTAAGAGAAGTAGGGAGTGCCCATGTTGTTGCTGACTTGCATAAAATTGGAACGCAGGGGGGAAAGTTTGTGTTCCCGCTAGCATCGTGCGAACGAGAAATGATTGAACGTCCCTCAATCCAAAGAGATCTGTATCAGAGATTTCGTTCTTGTGCCGCGCTCTGAGGAGTCGTAGCACGAGCGGAACTGGAGGGCCGCCTGACATGATAGACAGTTCGGCAAGCAATTGTTGGCATTTCTTCGAAACTCTAAAATCCGCCCGCATGAACTTAGTTTGTCGAGCTTGCCCGAGGGCTACGGGATATAGCAGCGCGGTCTCGGCGAATGGGACTACAAACTTCTTCTCGAACTGTCCCTCGTCGCGCGGGGGATAGCCAAGATCACGATACACACGTTCCATGAACGCGCGGTGTAGATCCTTGAAGTTCACCCGACCCTCGCGAAATCATGTACTCGTAGAAGAACTGCTCTTCGGGAGCTGAGCGAAGGGAGGGGTAACTTACTCCGCCAAGCGTTTCGTCAACGGCTTTCCAATGACTTGTATGGAATTCTTCACGTCTATTGGGCATGCATACATACATTGAATTTCGCAAATGGTCGAATTGCCTGAGGGGTGTGTTCTTACTATTCATTGTCTCGAAAATTACGCTCGCCTGTTCGTCTGCAGAGTCGATCACAATTTCCAACATCTTCAACTGAGTGGAGACCAGGTCTACGAGGACGAGTCGACCGGGTCTCGCCTCTCGGGCTCTGGCCAGTGGTCATATGACCCTGCGTGCGGCGACCCCTTACTTCTCCTTGGCCGGGGTGGCTTCTGCGGATCGTATTCATCGATGGAGCGAAATCCCAACCAAAGCTGGAATCGGAAAAACCTATATGCCAGGGCGAAGCCTGACCGT
>CAVXPQ010000003.1:0-408417 GCA_963763805.1 uncultured Actinomycetota bacterium | reverse complement strand
GTTGCCGCTCTGGAAATTCTCCATGCCGAACCGCCTCGCTTGTATGTGCAATACGCCCCGGCTGGACAGCGGGTGTGGGCACGGCGTCCTGCCCCAATCGGAAATGCGCTGCTACTTCTTCGAGGTCAGCACGCAGTTGGACGGCACGCCGCAGCACGACCGACCCAGCGTCAGCACGTTGTGTGGGCATCGAGGAAGTCGGCCGACCGAGCTGATCTCGCGCTCGCTTTCCCGCACCACCCGGACGGCCAGCCCCGCCGTGACCCAGCCGTCGAACTCTTCAGGGGAGTGTCCGATGAGTTCTTCAACCCTCTGGATTCGCTGCCGAAGCGTGTTGCGATGAATGAACAACTCGGCTGCAGACTTGGCCGCGTGACCGCTGTTGGCCAAGAAGACATCGAGCGTCCGAGCCAGTTCCGTACCGTTCTCGAGGTCGTACCTGACCACCTGCACGAGCGAGTCGATCAGGCGTCCCAGAGATACGCCGTCCTGGACTGCGGCTTTCGGCAGTAGGCGAAGTCGTGCCACGTCCTCGTACGTGACCGCACCGCCCTCTCCCGGGTGTGTCAGCTCCGCCCAGTAGGCGCAGTGCGATGCGTGCTTGATCGAGCGGTGGAGCTCCGCACCGTCCTGCGCGAGCGGCCCTACTCCTGCCACCAGGCGAACTCCCGTCCAGGTAGTTGCATCGTTCAGGCGACGCACCATGAGGTCGCGTGCCTTCGCGTCGCCCGCTGTGACGGCCAGGAACTGGTTGCCACCCCCGAGCAGGACATGATCGTCCGTGTGCACACCGACGATGTCATCCACGAGGTTTCGGACGCGATCGTCGGTCGGCGACCGAAGGTCCCCGGACGTCACTTGTACGCGAATCGCGGTGGCCCAACTGGCACGTGACCGCCATCCGAAACGCTTTAGGATCGCTTCACTCGTCGCGGCATCCTGAGCGGCGGAAAGCTGGTCCAGGACCGGCCTGGCTGGTTCCATCCCATACAGGGACAACGCGCCGGCTGCGATCTGGGCGCCGATGCCCTCGAGCAGACTCTCGTCACCGCCACCGAAGCGACGCTGTCGGTAGCACTTGACGGCTCCGATCGGAGCCGCGTCCCCGAGCGGGATACGCAGTCGATTCAGGTCCAGATCAGCGACCAGGGACATGACGCACGCACGGTCAATGCCCTTGCCAGTCAGCACACTGCGCTGTTCCTCGGCGAAGTGCTCGGAGAGCGCCAGGCCGTGATTGCCGATCCCAGGCTGCGAGTGATCCGTCGTCACTTCGACGATGCAGATGTCCGCGTCGAGGTCATTGACGCAATGGATGGCCATCGCCACGAGGCAGCGATCCAACGAGCCCCAGGCGTCGTCAGGGAGTTCACGCAGGAACTGAGCGGCCGCGGATTGGATCTTCAGCTGGTCAACTGTCCCGGCCTGTACGAGGCCACTCGCAAGCAGCGCACCGACCTCTGTGGCGAGGCTGACGTCACTGGGGTGGAAGAAGTGCTTGTCATTCGCGTACAGCGTGAAGACTCCGAGCACTTCCTCCCCCGGGGCGACGATCGGGACGGCGATCATCGACTGGAACGCCTTCTCGCGAAGCCCTGGAAACGCGCGGAATCGTGGTCCTTGTAGGGGGCGTCAGGGATGGTCACCGACTGTCGATCGAGGGGGTCCCAGCCAGGACACCCTCCCCCATGCGCCGTCGAACACGGCCTATGTGCCCCTGGTGGAACCCGGCGGTCGCGGCGCGCAGCACCAGTTGGTCTGTGTCGCGGTCCCACAGGTAGACGAATGCGCCTGCGGCGCGGGTCGCGCGAGCAGTGACCTCGACTCCGCGCTGGGCGAGAGCAAGCGGGTCGCGACCTTCGTTCATCAGAGCCGTGAGCTCTGCGAAGGTCGCAGCCCGGCGCTCGGACGCGGCCAGAGTTCGCGCAGCTCCTCGAGATCTGCGGCGGGCTGCTCGACAACTTCCGGCCCGTCCACGGGCGTCATGCGGACCACGATGTCACTGAATACTTGTGGCCGTCGAGGTGGTCAGATGTGCTGAGGTAGCGGGCGGTCTCCCACTCCGTGACGTGGGCGTTGAAAAGACGCACCTCCCATCGCCGCGTGGCCACGAAGTGGTCGACGAAGTCGTCGCCGAAATGGACCGGACCGTGTCGCTGCCCGACATAACTCGGCCGCCGAGAGCAGGTTGCCAGGCAGCATGTTTGACTCGTCGCGCTGCTCGTAGGCATTGCCGACCATGGGAGCGGGAGGCTGTAGTCCCTTGGCGATGCCGTGTAGGCCGGAAGCAATGTTCGCAGCAATGACGAGGTAGGGATTCGCATCGGCCCCCGGGATGCGGTTCTCGATGCGCGCAGACCGTCCGGCACCCGGGATGGCACGCAGCGCAACGGTGCGGTTGTCGGCGCCCCAGGTGGAGCTCGAACCCGCCCAGGTCGCGCCCTCAGTGCGCTTGAACGAGTTGATCGTCGGCAGGTAGAGCGCCGTCATCGGCTTCGCCAGCTCCACCACTCCGGCCATATAGGACAGTCCGAGATCGCTGAGCTGTGTCGGGTTGGCGGGGTTGGCGAAGACCGGGTTGCCCGACTCGTCCACCAGGCTCTGATGCATGTGGCCGGAAGAGCCGGCCCACACCGGGTGGAGCTTGGCGATGAAGGATGCGGTGAGCCCGTGCCGGGCGGCCAGCTCCTTGACCGAGCTCTTGAGCATCATCGCGCCGTCAGCAGCCGCGACGGCGTCACAGAAGCGCATGTTGACCTCGAACTGGCCAGGTCCGTGCTCGCTATTGCTAGCCTCGATATAGATGCCGTAGTCCGCCAGTTGCTCTCGGATCTCGCCGATGACGAACTCGGAAGCAGTGTCACGTTGCACGCTGTAGGTGTGGTTGCCTCGCGTGAAGGGTTCGAGGTCACGGAACTGGCGGCTCGCCAGTTCGTCGGCGGTGCCTTTCAGCAGGTAGAACTCCAGCTCGTAGCCCACCTTCGGCGTGTAGCCCGCCGCCGAGGCCCGGTCGACGACCGATTGGAGCAGTGCACGCGGGGCGAGGGACACGGCACTGCCGTCCACCTCGCGCATGTCGCAGATGACTGAGGCGGTACCCGCTTCCCACGGCACGGTTCGCAACGTCGACATGTCCGGCATCAACGTCATGTCAGGGTAGCCGGTCTGCCACCCCGTAAACGCCAAGCCCGGAATCGGTTCGTCGTGCATGTCCCAACCGAGCAGGATGTTGCAGATGTTCGTGCCATGGTCTGCGACGCTCTCCAGGAAATACTGCGCCGCGATCCGCTTTCCGCGCCAGAGCCCGTCGAGATCGACGGCCCCGACCTTGAAGGTCTTGATGCTGTTCTGGTCCACGAACTCCTGCAACTCTGCCGCAGTGGTGGGAACGGATTCTGAAGTTGACGAGGGATACCTCGGTTTCGATGTGCTCTGGTCGCAGGCCGATTGCCCAATGCTAAGTAAGTTCGTAAAGCCGCAGGGTGGCTCAGAAGCACATGCTTGCCGGACCTGCAGTGCTTGGCGCACGTGCCGCGTTGGGAGAGGCCGTAGGTGGGTCGGGCTCAGGGAGCGCGGGACGTTGTTGCAAAGGGCGTGCCGAATCCCTCATGGCGAGCGCGAAGTCGCGTGGGGAGTTGACGGAGATCCATGCGACCGGTTGGCCCTCGACCTCCAGCACGTGGAACGCGGCACGGCGCTCGGGCACCTCGGACCGGGTCACCAGCTGCGCGTCGCGACGCGGCGTCCCGAGGACCTGGATGCGGCGTCCGAACTGGTGGGTCCAGAAGTAGTCGGGCTCGTCGAGAGCCTGGAGTGGTGGCAGGTCGAGCAGACGTCGAGCTACATGGCGTCCCTGCCGCTGGGCCGAGGTCCAATCCTCCCGGCGACGCCAGCGGCCCTCCCCAGTACGCCACGCGGCGACGTCGCCGATGGCATGGACCCCCCGGAGGAGCTCGCCGGTCGTGGCCAACGCTGTGCCTCCCTCGTCGCACTGGACGCCGTCGACCAGGTCCAGGACGGAGTCCTTCAGCCATCCGACGGACGGTCGCGTGCCGACGGCGCTGACGACGAAGTCGGCCTCGATCGCGCCATGTGCATCCGTGATGACGGTCCACCCTGCACCGTGACGGTCAACCGCTTCGACGCGGGTCTCTAGCAGCAGCCGCGCGCCTCCTTCTCGGATCCACCGTGAAGCGTCCTCACCTAGGTGTCCAGCGAAGAACCGGTCAAGCGGCCGGTCGGCAAGGTCAACGAGCGTCGCCCTCCTCCCGGCCTCCACCACTGTCGAGGCCACCTCTGTGCCGATCGTGCCGGCGCCTAGGACCACGACGTGGGAGTTACTCTCTAGCCGTTGCCTCAGTTCTCTTGCGTCGGCGGCCGTGCGCAGGTGGTTCACGCCGGCCGGAAGTCCAGGCAGGCGGACCGGTGTGGCACCGGTTGCCAAGACGATATGCCCGGCTGTGATCCGCTCGGTGTCACCGCCACTGACCAGCACGGTCAGGGCCTGGTCACGCACGTCCAAATGGACCGCTCGGCCGCGGAGCAGCTCACCACCGCCCGTCCACCAAGGCGCTTCGGGTTTCATGGAACCAGAGCCCAGGAAGTCCTTTGACAGTGGTGGGCGGTCGTAAGGCGCGTCCGGATCCTGCTCGACCACCAGGACCGACCCGGCGAAGTCGTCGTCGCGGAGCTGGCTCACGAACGCTCCAGTGGCGACGGAGGCGCCGACGACGAGGACCTCGACGCGCGGAGTCATTCGTCTGGGTCCTCGGTCACCACGATTGCGCGCTCAGGACAGTTGGCGATGGCCAGCTTCATGTCGGCCGGCACCTCGTCGTCGTACCGGTCCTTGCCGTCCACGACGAAGGCGTAGCCCTCGTCGTCGAAGTCGAACACGTCGGGCGCGAAGGCAAGACATCGTGCGTGTCCTTGGCAGCGCTCCGAGATCAACCGTCACGGTGAACATGGATCATCCTCCGATCTTGAGCATCAACGGGCCGACCCCGTGCCATACCTGGTCCGGCTCGGCCAGGGAGAAACTATCGACAGCTCCAGGAACTCCTCCAGCGCGATGATGACCTCCTGGCGGCCGAGGTTCGAGCCGAGGCACCGGTGGATTCCACCGCCGAAGGCGAGGTGCCGGTTGTTCTCGCGGTCAATGACGATCTTGTTGGGATCTCGTAGGTCTCCGGATCACGATTGCCAGCGCCAAAGACGAGGGCCACTCGCTCGCCCGCCTTGATCTCCTGGCCGGACACGACCGTGTCCTTCCTGCACGTGCGCGCCATCGCCTGGACCGGCGACAGTGTGCGGAGGAACTCCTCGACCGCCTCGGGGATGAGATCCGGGTCCTCGCGCAACTGCTTCTGCGCCGTCTGGTCCTGCGCGAGATACCAAAGGCTGGAGCGGATCGCCCACGCGCGTGGTGTCGAGCCCTGCGACGAATAGCAGGTAGCAGTAGGAGAGGAGTTCGTCGTGGGTGAGATTGCGGCCCTTGATCTCGGCGGCAGTCAGATCGCCGATCAGGTCGTCCTGGGGGGGCTGCCCCTCACGCGACTTGAGCAGCGCGTCGAAGTACGCCATCACGGCATCGCCGTGCCTTGTAGGCGCGCTCCGGGTCAACAGTTCGCTCGTAGATGATGTCATCGATCCACTGGTCGAACTTCGGCCAGTCCTCCTCGGGGAATCCGGCAAGGCGGCTGAAGATGATGGTGGGAATGGGCCTGGCGAAGATGGGCTGAAACGTCCGCGACGTCCTCCTCAGCGACCTCCTCGGCGAGGTCCCGTGCGATCTGGTGCATGCCGTCGTTGAGCTTCGCGATCGCCTTGGGGGTGAACAGCGGGCAGCAGGATTCGCCGGTAATCCGCGTGCTCCGGCGGGTCGATGTCGATCGGGATCATCGGCACATCGGTACCGAAGGCGGGCAGCAGCATCGATGGGCCGACCGCAAAGGTCTCCGGGTCCTGCTCGGCAGCGAAGATGTCCTCGCTGTTCAAGATGTACCAGAACCCGCCGTGCTTTTCGCTGCGCCCGACCGGGCCTTGGCCGCGAGCTCCTCGTATGTCTCGAAGATGTTGTCGAGTGCTGGCCCGTGGAAGTCGAACTCGCTCGGCTCGGTGATCTTGTCGGTCATCAGGTTCATCTCCTCGTTGATGCGTTCTGGATGCTCGATGCCTCTGCGACGAGGGCAGCGAACAGTGCGTGCTGCTCGGCGTCCGAGGCGGCCATCTGCTCGGGGTGCCACTGGACGCCGAAGAGGCGAGCGTCATCTGCCTCCACCGCCTCGATGACGGCACCGCAGGTGGCCGTCACCCGAAGTCCGTGACCCAAGCGCGCGCACTCCCTGGTGGTGATAGCTGTTGACGCTCGACGGCGACTGCGAGAACGCGCGAGCGAGCCACGAGTCCGGGGTCATCTCGATCTTGTGACTGGCACGTGCGCCGGGATGGTCTGCCAGTGATCGATCTCGTCCTCGATGTGCTGGACGAGAGTGCCCCCGCGGAGGACGTTGACCAGCTGCATCCCTCGGCAGATGGCGAGGATCGGGAGTCCGCGCTCGAACGCCTCCAGGTAAAGCGCGATCTCGAACGCGTCCCGCTCGGGACGAACGCCGTACACGCTGAGGTCGGGCACCTCGCCGTACAGCCTCGGGTCGAGGTCACCTCCCCCGGTGAGGATGAGAGCGTCGAAGCGCTCGAGGAGGTCTCCGGGCGGGTCCGCGACCACGGGCATGATCACGGGCTGGCCCCCAGCGGCGTAGACGGCGTCGGTGTAGGCCGTCGTGAGCTTGGTGCAGTCCTGCTCCCCGAACGCGGTGGGCATGACCTCGATCGGGGCCGAGACTGCGATCAACGGACGCGACATGTCAGTAGACCGTCCAGCCACCGTCGACGAACAGGGTGCTGCCGGTGACCCAACTGGCCTTCTCGCTGCCCAAGAAGGACACGGCGTTGGCCACGTCCTCCGGCTGGCCGACGCGACCCATAGGCGTGCGTTCGAGGAGCCACGCCAGCACCTCAGGGTTGCCGAGAACCGGCCGGGTGAACGGGGTCTCGATGAAGCCCGGCGCGACCGCGTTGACGCGGACGCGACTGGAAGCACACTCAACGGCGAGTGCACGCGTGAGCTGCAGGAGCGCGCCTTTGGACGCGTTGTAGTGGATCTGAGGGTGGCCGCTGCTGGAGATGACGATGTGCGCCTCGACCGAGGTGATGTTCACGACGGCCGACGTTGCTTTGGCGCCACCTGCCTCGGCGCCCGCCTTGAGCAGCGGCATTGCCGCCTGGCTCATGAGGAATGGGTCCGGTGGAGTTCACGGCAAAGACCTGGTCCCACTCCTCGACGGCAGAGTTCCTCGAAGTTCGTGCCGCGCACGATGCCGGCGTTGTTGACGAGGAGGTCCAGGCTGCCGAACTCCTTCTGGACGACCTGCATTGCGGCGCTGACCGACTCGGGGTTGGTGACGTCGGCGGTCACCGCGTGCGCCTTGGGGTGCTGCGCGGCGGACCTGTCGATGCCCTCAGCAATCACGTCAAGCAGCACGACCGAGGCGCCTTCGGCGAGTAACAACTCGGCGATGGCCTTCCCATTGCCGGAACCAGCGCCCGTGACGAGTGCGTGCGTTCCGAGATGATTGGTCATCGCTCGCCTTCCGGTTCGTTCCGGCGCAGCGCCGGTCGGTGGTGGTCACAGGCCCGGCGCGGAGTTAGCCGACGCTCACCCTGTCCTGAGGAATCTAGGTCTGGTGACGGGGGCCGACTTGGTCGGGGTGCACACGCTTGGACGCTCGGGAGGGCACCTGGCACGTCCGCCGCCTACCCACAGTCGGCTCGCAGCAGCGCCGCCGCGCCCCTTCACGGAGGCGGCAAGCCCTCTCGATGCTGCGGTCACCCACCACTACCCGATCCCCAAGGCGTCGGCCATGAGCTGGCCGCCCATCACCACGAACCATCGTGCTCGAGTTCGCGTGCACCCAAAAACCCCCGCCGGCGGGGCAGCACAGTGCGCAGCCCGATGCCTCGGCGCTCAGATCGGGAGCTCTGCGTCGTCGAGCCCCACGACCTGGCTGCCCTGGAAGAAGCGCACCATGTCGGTGGGCCCGTGACCACCGATCCCGGCGTTGTTCCAGAAGGACTGCTCGGAGTCGTCCGCGAGGTCGGCGAGCTTGCACCCGTTGATGCGCACCTCCCCGGCACGCATGCGTCCTGCGGCGACCATCGCCTTGTTCACGTCGCTGGAGAAGACAAAGCCGGCCAGCCCGGTCTCCGGACCGTCGGAGGCTTCGATAGCCGCCTCGTCCGAGGGCACGGAGTGCACGGAGATGGCAGGGCCGAACAGCTCAGCGGTGGACTGGTCGGCATCGAGCCCCACCACCACTGTGGGCGGAAGAACCATCCACCCTGGCCGGGAAGCTCGTGGGCGGTGAGAGCCTTTCCGCCCTGACCGACGAGGTCGTCCACGCGTCGAGCGAGGTGATCACGGTGCGCCGCGTGCGAGAGGGGACCGACATCCGTGCCGGGCTCGAAGCAGTCTCCGAGCGACAAGGTGGCCAGCTCGGCCAGTAGCGCGTCCACGAGCTGGTCATGGATGTTCTGATGGACGATCACCTTGCCGGGCGCCTCGCACCACTGACCATTGAGCTTGGTCATGCCGTCGACCAAGGCCTTGGCGGTGAGGTCCACATCTGCGTCGGACAGCACGATGGCTGGGTTGTGGCCGCCCAGTTCGAGTTGGAGGGCCGTGAAGTGTGGTGCGGCTGCGGTCGCCACGGCTCGTCCGCCGGCTCCGCCACCGGTGAAGGAGATGGCGCGGATGCGCGCGTCCGACACGAGTTGCGCTCCCACGGCGGCCCCGCCGTGGACCAGTTGGAACACCGCGCTCGGCAGACCCAGCTCCGCCACGGCCTCGGCGAGCACCTCGGCCACAATCTGGCTGCCGGCCGGCGCCCACTCCGACGGCTTGAGGATCACCGGGCACCCGGCGGCCAGCCCGCTCGCCAACTTGGCCACGCCCACGAAGGTCGGGGCGTTCCAGGGGGCGAGCACGACGGCCGAACCCAGCGGGCGGAGAAGCAGCCTCACCGGTCGCCCGCCGGCGTCGAGGGCACGCCCCTGTCCGACCTCTTGGAGCTGGGCTGCGGCGGACCGTACGCGCGGCCCGAGGTAACTCGCCATCTGCACGGCCACCCGCAGCGGGTTGCCATTGCCCATCGCGTCCTCGTAACCGATCTCCTCGTGACGCCGGTCCAGTCCCTCAGCCAGCCTCGCGAGCAGCAGGATGCGCTTCACGACAGGAGTGCACTCCCACGTGCCCTCCCTGTGCAGCGCAGCGGCTGCCGCGATCGCGCGCTCGACATCGAGGCCGCGGTGGCCATCTGCTGCTGCCGTACTTCGCCGGTATTCGGATCGTCCAACGTGCCGGCGAGCGACTTAGCAGGCTCGCTCCACTCGCCGTCGATCAAGTCGATCTGCTTGACGGGTTCACGGGTGATATCGGTGCTCATGGCTGTCCCTGTCGTGTGGTGGTGGGCGTTCGGGGCCGGTGATGGCGTGTGGGCGACACGGGGATGGTTTGTGCGTCGGCGTCCCAGGTCGAGTCGGTCAGAGGGAGCGCAGCCAGCCGCGCCCGCTCGATCTTCTCGGTGGGTGTCTTGGGCAGCACGTCGACGATTTCGAGGTAACGCGGCACCATGTACTTCGGCAGCACGGCGCGGCAGTGGTCGAGGACCTCAGCGGCGCCCAGCGCGCTTGTCGGCTGTGGGACGACGAAGACCTTAATGTCGTCTTCGCTGAGCTCGCTCGGCACGCCGACGGCGGCGCTCTCCTGCACGTCGGGGTGAGCGTCGATCGCCGCCTCGACGTCGGTGGCTGCGATGTTCTCGCCCCGTCGGCGAATCACCTCCTTGGCACGGCTGGCGAAGAACAGGTTGCCGTCATGAGTCCAGGCGGGCGGAGTCGCCCGTGTGGAACCAACCGCCGCGGAACGCCTTCGCTGTTTCGTCCGGCATGCCGAAGTACTCCGTCATCAGCAACCCGGCCTCGCGGCTGCGCAGGAGTATCTCGCCGACCCGACCAGTGGTCACCGGCTGGCCGAACTCGTCACCAATGCGAATGTCGTACTCCTCGATGACGCGTCCGCACGAATCGGGGACGCGAGGCCGGGAGATGTCCTGATAGGCGGGGACACCGGCATCGGTAAGCCCGTAGACCTCGATCAGGGGGAAGCCGAAGCGGTCCTGCCACCCCGGCTCGCAGGCCGGCATGGGAACGCCCCAAGCCATTCTCACGGAGTGTCGGGTGTCCTGCTCGCTCGGAGGTCGCTTCCAGAGGATGTTGGCGGTGGCACCCATGAAGTTGAAGACGGTGGCGCCGCTGGCTCGCACCTCTTCCCAGAAGCGAGACGCAGAGAAGCGCTTCGAGAAAGCCGCCGTGGCTCCGGCCGCGATGGCCGCGCTAAGGGTCAGTGTGGCTGCGTCGATGTGGAAGAGCGGGAAGGGCGTGAAGAGGACGTCGCCCTCACGGAGCCCGAGGTACTTCACGTGTAGTTCGCCGGCGCGGACGACATAGCGCCGAGAGAGGACACACGCCTTGGGTGCGCCGGTGGATCCGGAGGTGAAGAGCATGACGGCAGGGTCGAGCTCCCCGAGGAAAGGTGGCGTCACCGTGCCACCGATGATGCTCAGCTCGGGCAGTGGGCGCGCGTGCGGGAGGGCCCGACGGGCGGCCAGGTCCCCATGGACGTACGTGGCGGCGTAGGCGTCAGGCCCGCGCCGGAAGGCCTGGGCCAGATCCCCAACAAGGTCGGCGTCCACGACCACCAGAGCCGGCCGGACTGTGCGCACCGCTCGGGCGAGCAGGTCGGGACCGAGCGCCGTGTTGACGGGGACGTCAACCGCTCCGATGCGGTCGAGGGCAAGCCACAGGAGTGCCTGCGTGACACTGTTCGACATGAGGAGCAGCACGCGGTCGCCGACACCGATCCCCCGTTGCTGCAGGCCAGCCGCATACGCGTCGACGCGGTCGTTGGCTTCGCCGTAGGTGACGGTCTCATCCGGCGTCCAGAGGAAGGTTCTCGTCGGCCGCGCGGCAGCCTGTGTTGCGAAGCGGCCCGACAACCCGTGAATCCTCGTTTGGGCAGTGGCCGGACTAGTCACCGTTTGCTCCTGCACCGACGTCGGCTGGGTCGTCGTGAACCGTGGGCACCACGACCGTGCCGGTGGCACTGGCGATCAGCATCGGACCCTTCAGGACAGCGGAGGCGCTCTCGCCGAGGTCGGGGCGCGCTCGTGAGACGACGTGGGCCTCGAAACAGACGGTTCGGCTGCGTCGTCCCATCCGGTCCAACCGCGCGCTCACCTCCAGGACGTCTCCGGCGCGCAGCGCGTCGTGGAAGCTGACCTCCGAGTAGGAGGCGAACAACCCCTCGTCGTGGTCCATCTGGATGCACAGGTCTGTGGCGATGTCGTTGAACAAGGACACGACGAAGCCGCCGGAGACCAGGTTCCCCGCGTAGTGCGCCTCGCTGTGGTCGACGTAGCGACGGTGCACGAGTCGCAGACCGACCGCCGGCCGGCGAAGAGCGGCGAAGACGATCTGGCTCATGCATCCACTCGCGACATATCGAGGACGACGCGCACGGTGTCCGGGTCCGCCATCGCCTCGAAGCCCTCGTTGATCTGGGCGAAGGTCAGCACCTTGGTGACCATGGCGTCCAGGTCCAACCGGCCGCTCTTGTAGTGGTCGGTGAACATCTCGACGTCGCTTAGGAATCGGTTGGCACCCATGTAGGCACCGCGGATGCCGCGGTCGCCGTAGACGAGCGCGTCGGCCGAGATGGAGAGCTGCGTGCCCTCCGGCATGAGACCGAGGATCGTAGCGAGGCCCGCAGGGGCCAGGCACTCAAAGGCCAGCTCGGCTGTGATGGTGCGTCCGACGGCCTCGAAGGCGTGATCCACACCCCCGGGGACGATCTTGTGCAGTTCACGGACCGTCGCGGTCATGTCGGGGCCCGCCAGGACGACGTCAGTGGCGCCGAAAGTGCGAGCGAGCTCGAGCTTGTCCGCCACGGTGTCGATGGCGATGATCTTGCGGGCCCCGGCGAGGCGGGCACCCTGGATGGCCGAGACACCGACGCCACCGCACCCGATGACCGCCACCGTCTGGTCGGGCGCCACCCCGGCTCCGTGCACGACTGCTCCCACACCGGTGCTGACGCAGCAACCGAGCAGGCAGGCCACGGCCGGCGGCACGGACTTGTCCACCTTGCCCAGGGCGGTCTCGTCGACGAGCACGGCCTCGGCAAAGGCACCGATGCCGCCGAGCGAGCCGATCGGGTTACCGTCGAGCGTGGTGTGCTTCGGACGCGGCCGGTAGCGCAGCTCGTCCACCCGCAGGCACTGGGTGGGTCGACCGCGCAAGCACTGGGCGCACGCACCACAGCCCGGGGTGATGGTGACGACCACACGATCGCCGACTGCGAGCCGAGTCACCGAGGAACCCGTGCGCTCGACGATGCCGGCCACCTCGTGACCCAGAATCGTGGGCGTGTCGATAGCCAGCGACCCGCGGACGTAATGCAGGTCGCTGTGGCACAGACCCACACGCTCCACCCGCACAAGCACCTCGTGATCGAGCGGGTCGTCGACCAGAACCTGCTGCAACTCGAGGGGCTCCCCTTGCCTGGTCAGTACGGCGGCGGTGATGGTGGTGCCCACTCGTCCTCTTCTCGGTGGTTCGCGCGACGGTCGAACGACCGACGGGCCGTCGAGTACGGCTTCTCCATCTTGGGTGTGACGGCGGAGCCCGACAACGTGCGCCACGCACTGCACTAACCTCCGGCGTGTGCGCTGCTGCCACCGAGAGCGCGGCCTCCGATGCCTACAGTGAGGAAGCGGCCGCTCGCCTTGCGTGGCGCGGTCGAGGACATCGCCTCGGAAGGGAATCAGCAGTGACGTTTGTGATCACCGGAGGATGCTGCAACGATGCCTCTTGCGTCGCCGTTTGTCCCGTGCAATGCATCCGCCCACGTCCCGGTGATCCGGACTTCACGACGGCCGAGCAGCTGTACATCGACCCCGTCACCTGCATCGACTGCGGTGCCTGCCAGGACGAGTGCCCCGTCAGCGCGGTCCACGGCGAGTGGGACCTCCCGGAGGAGTTGGATGACTACCTCGCCATCAACGCGGAGTACTTCGACAACAATCCGATCGAGGAGTCGTCACCTCCCGACCGGAAGCGCCGTCGCCTCGCCGAAGGGTCCGACCTGCGAGTCGCCATCATCGGAACCGGCCCCTCCGGTTGCTACGCGGCCTCGGAACTGAGTGACATCAAGGGTGTCCAGGTGTCGATGTTCGACCGGCTGCCCACGCCGTTCGGTTTGGTGCGGGCCGGCGTAGCACCCGATCACGCCAACACCAAGCTCATCACCAAGAGATTCGCTTCAGTACTCGCGCGCTCGAACGTCTCCTGCTACTTCAACGTCGATGTCGGGCGTGATGTAACTATCGACGAACTGCTCCAGCATCACCACGCCCTCATCTGGGCCGGCGGGGCGACGAACGACCGCTCCCTGCACATCCCCGGCGAAGACCTCGAGGGTTGTGTGTCGGCGCGCGAGTTCGTGGCCTGGTACAACGGCCATCCCGAACACTCGGGACGGAAGTTCGACTTCTCCGGTGAAACAGCGCTCGTAATCGGCAACGGAAACGTCGCCCTGGACGTGGCCCGCGTCTTGGCGCGGCCGATCGCAGCTTTGGAGAAGACGGACGTCGCCCAGCACGCACTGGACGCACTGACTGACAGCGCCGTTTCACGCGTCTGGGTGACAGCACGCCGGGGTCCCGAGCACGCGGCGTACACGCGCGGTGAGCTGGCCTCGTTGATCCACACGCCAGGCGTCGAGGTCGCGGCAAACCCCGACGAGACGCAGCACTACGCGACGAGGTCCGGTCGTGCGGCGGAGTTGATCGAGGCACTGCCCGACTTCCGGGACCACGACTCGAGCATCGTCCTGCGCTACGGCCTCGTGCCCGAAGTGATCGAGGGTGAAGGGTCAGTCGAACGCGTCGTCTTTCGAGACGTCGCGGGCAACACCGAGACGATAGAGACCTCGCTGGTCGTGAAGGCCATTGGCTATCGAGGGATGGAGGTGCCCGACCTGCCCTTCGACGAGTCGTCCGGAACGCTGCCGCACAGCGCAGGCCGCGTTGTGGATCCTGATTCTCGCGAGTCCCTGATCGGCCTCTATTGCTCGGGTTGGATCAAGCGCGGTGCCACCGGGATGATCGGGACGAACAAGGTGGATTCCGCCGAGACGGTCGAGTCGCTTCTCCACGACTTTGAGGCGGGTCAACTGCAGGCACCTTCCGCGGGTGCCGACGAGCTCGACACTCTGGTGCGCGACCGCGTCGACGCGGTGGTGGACAACGCTGGATGGGTGGCCATAGACCAGGCCGAGCGCGCGGCGGGGAAGGTCGTCAAGCGGCCCCGTGTCAAGCTCGTCACTGTCGAAGAGCTTCTCCGGGCCTCCGCAGCACGAGGCTGAGTCAGGAGGCCATGACTCAAGCCGCAGCCCATTGGGCTTCGTTTCATGGTCCAGTGCACGTGGGGGGGACATCGGCCCTCCCTCACAATGAGCGAGACGTCCAAGACCAACGAGGGCCGGCATCTGCGGGCCTTGTCGCTGGCTGGCGACGATAGAGAGGACTGACTCGGATGACGAAATCCCCCACTTTCTCCCTGCTTCTGGTGCAGCCGGATGCCGAGTGCCCTGTTGAGCGCTTCGGCCCATGGCTCGAAGAAGCTGGCGCGAGGCTGCACGTCGTACGACCATATGCGGGCGATCAGGTGCCCGACACGGTGGACGCAGACGGGCTTGTCGTACTGGGCGGGGACATGGGCGCCCACGACGACGCGGGACACCCATGGCTGGCGGACGTGCGAACGCTGATGAACTCCTCCGTCGACCGCGACGTTCCGACGCTGGGCATCTGCCTGGGTGGACAAATCCTAGCCACAGCAAGGGGCGGAACAGTGGCCCGCGGAACAGCCGGCATGGAGTCGGGAGTCATCGAGGTGACGGCCAGGACGGAGGCGCTGGCGGACGAACTCATGCGAGACCTGCCGTGGCCGATCCTCCAGGGCAGCATGCACAGGGACGCCATCACCGACCTCCCTCCCACAGCCATCTGGCTCGCCGAGTCGCGAGCGTATCCCCACCAGGCCTTTCGCGTCGGCAGCAGCGCCTGGGGCGTGCAGTTTCATCCGGAACTGTCACCGGAGCTCTACCGGCGGTGGACGGCGTACGTCCAGGAGGACCAGCAGACCGCCGAGCGGATACACGCTGGGGTCGCCCAGTTCGAGGAGCTCGACGACCAGGTGTGCGAGGCGGCTCGTGCCTTGGCTCGGAGCTTCAGCGGAGTCGTCTCGAAGCGCATTGCGTTCGCGGAGGCGCTACGTCCCGCCGCGACCTGACGCCGAACTGCGCTGGTGTGCGTCCACGCAGGTGACCACCACGGAATGGAGCAGATCCACAAGCGATCTCAACTCAGACCCAGGTGCGCGCGTTACTCGCAACGACGTGTGCTCCGGCGCGGCTGCGGGGGAGGCATTCCACCAGTGCAAGATGCACCTCATGCGCCAGACTAAACTCGTCAGATGTCGGCCGACACTAGCCGAGCAACCGCCCGCCCGATCGAATAAGGTGGACTTTCTGTTGACTTTGTGGTGACCTTAACCCGCCTGCCAGGACCGTAAAAAACGCTCTGACCTGCACAAACAGTGGAGCTGAGGGTGTCTGAGTTTATGACATAGGTCCCAGGTGATGCGTCGTTGATGAGTCGCGTCATAGGTCACAGTTCTGGGGTATGTCACGAGCCCGTGTTGCAGTGTTGAAAGTAGTCACTAACCAGCTCTCGGTTACAGCGGCGGCCGCCGAGTACGGCTACTCCCGTCAGACATCTTCACCGCCTTCTTGCTCGCTACCGCATTGATGGGCTCGATGCTGTGGAGCCACGATCGAGGCGACCACACTCCAACCCAGCGGACCACTAGTGAACTAGTTCGTGCCCGGATCATCGAGTTGCGTCTCCAACTCACCCGCGACGGTTTCGACGCTGGCCCGGTCACGATCGCCTGGCACCTAGAACAACAAGGTCACCGGCCACCAGCGGCCTCCACGATCCGACGGATCCTGCACACCGCCGGGTTGATCACCCCCGAACCCAGGAAACGACCCCGCAGTTCCTACCGACGCTTCGAAGCAGCACAACCCAACGAGTGCTGGCAATCAGACTTCACCCACTGGCGCCTGGCCGATGGCACCGATGTCGAGATCTTGAACTGGCTCGATGACCACTCCCGATACCTGTTGGGCTGCACCGCCCACACTCCGGTCACCGGCGACATCGTGACCAGTTGTTTCCTGGCCACCGCCGACGAACACGGTTTCCCCGCGTCGACGTTGACCGACAACGGCCGCGTGTACACCGCCCGCTTCGGTGGCGGAAGGAACGCCTTCGAATACCTCCTGGCGGTCCTCGGGATCATCCAGAAGAACGGCCACCCCGGCCACCCGCAGACCCAGGGCAAAGTGGAACGGTTCCACCAGACCCTCAAGAAGTGGCTGGCCCAGCAACCGCCTGCTGCATCCCTGGCCGACCTGCAGGCCCAGCTCGATCGTTTCCGGGACCTCTACAACCAGCGGCGTCCTCACCGCGAGCTCGACCGGCGTACCCCGGCCGCGGCCTACGCGGCGCTCCCGAAAGCCGAACCCACCGGCGGCCCGAGCCCAGGGCACTACCGGCTGCGCTACGACCGCCTCGACCCGCTCGGCAAGATGAGCTTCCGCCGAGCCGGCCGCATGCATCACCTCGGCATCGGCTACGCCCACGCCCGCAAACGAGTCCTCGCCATCGCCGACGAAACCACCGTCACCGTCATCGAACTCGAGACCGCCGAGATCCTCTCCACCCACCTCATCGAACCCACCAAACGTACTGGCGAAACCAACAAAAAGCCCCGGGCCGATGGCCCAGGCCCCCTGAATAAGAGACACCTATGACGCGACTCAGATGTCACCCATGTCGCGACTCATCACACTGGTGGAGCTGAGGGGATTCGAACCCCTGACCTTCTCGATGCGAACGAGACGCGCTACCAACTGCGCCACAGCCCCGGAACTTCTACCGGCACGCCGACGGATCGGCGCGGGAGAACGTTAACACCGGGGCGGGGGAGGCCTCGAATCCGCCAAGCGGCAGCAACCCGGTCGTCTGGACAGCGCCCGGCTAGGAGCCGACGGCCTCGTTCTCGTCGGCCAACTTGGCTAGGGCGACCTCTTCGGCCTCAGCCTTCTTCATCGCCGCCTCGACCTCTTCGGCCTCCCGCGCGATGCGGGAGTCGATCTCCGAGCGACCGGACGTCCAGACCCCGCTGGACTCGAGGTCGATGGAGCGGACGGTACGACGGGCGGCGGACTTCGTGACGTACGTCGGAAGGGTGACGGGCACCGGGTCCCACAGCTTCGGATCGGCGCTCGGCGTGACGTCCGCGCCGACGCGCGGGATCGTCTCGGTCTCCGCATCGGCGGTTGTCGGCTTGGCGTCAACAGCAGCAGTCTCGACAGGCTCGACCAACGGACTCGAAGCTCGACGCTCGTTCTTGACCATCAGTCGGCAGGCGATCAACCAGGCGAGCAACAAGCCACCAGGAATGGCGGCGTACCACTTCTCGATCGTGCCGTTGATCGCCAACCCGCTGACGACCACCAACGCAACGAGGATCAGACCCAACACCCGCCGACGGCGTTGCGTGGCCCGATGAGTAGCCAACCTTCGAGCGCGGAGATCCTCAGGGGTGGGAGTGCTGTCAGAGTCGCGCACCTCGCTCGCCACCACCAACCGAGTCGCCTTGCGACTAACCGGCTCCCGGTGGGCCAACACCCGCATTCGGCTTGAGAAGGTCTCGACGGAACGCGACTCGTCGGCCTCGGTGTGATGTCGCAATGCCTTGGGAATGAGGTACGCCGCCCACGCAACCGCCAGGGCCACGAAGATGAGCGCACTCATGTTCTCCACGGGACCGAGCGTAGGTTCGCCTTAGCGGATCGGCCCGGACTTCGCTAGGTGTGTCGCAAAAGAACTCGTGTGACTGGTGTGATTTCAGGACTGCAGCGCGGGCCATCATCCCGTTGGGACACTCCTCGACGGTGACCGCGAAGATCCGGTGGTCACGCCATTCGCCATTGATGTGGAGGTACTTGGGGGCGTAGCCCACCTCGCGCAGACCCAACTTCTCCACGACCCGCAGTGAGTTGGTGTTCTCGGGTCGCACCGCGACCTCGATCCGGTGGAGGCCGACGGTGAAGAAGCAGTGATCGATGACCAGCGCAACGGCTCGAGGCATCAGTCCTCGGCCGGCATACTCCTGATCGATCCAGTATCCGATCGACGCGAACTGCGCCGAGCCCGCGCACGATGTTGTTCACCGTCAACTGCCCGGCAAAGGCGCCGGACACTTCGATCGCGAACGGCATGGCCGTCCCTTGCCGAGCCATCTTGCGAAGTCGCCGCACGAGTTGGGGAAAGCTGGTCTGCTTCTGCTCGGAGTTGGCGGGCACGGTGGCGTCCCACATGATCAGCCACTCGTTGTTCCGACCGCGCACCTCACGCCAAGCCGAGGCGTCGTGTGTGTGGATCGGCCGCAGCAGCAACTCACCGTCGGCCAGGCGCACCGGCCAGCCGATCAATGGTCACTCCCCACGATCTGCTCCACGGCGTGTACGACGATCGGTTCGAGGACGGCAAGCGCGTCCTTCACTCCACCCCGCGAACCGGGCAGGTTGACGACGAGGCAGTCGCCGATCACACCCGCAGACGCCGCGCGACAGAACGGCGGACGGCACGCCGTTCGCGACGCCGTACGCCCTGATCGCCTCGGCGATCCCCGGCACCTCGCGGTCGAGCATCGGACGGGTGACCTCGGGAGTGAGGTCAGTGGGGGTGAGGCCCGTGCCACCGGTCGTCAGCACCAATCGCGCGCCCGCTGGCAATGGCAATCGAAAGGGCGGCGGCCACCGGGTGACCGTCAGGGACCACATGTGGATCGCCCACCGCGAAGCCCAGTCCACGCAAGCTGTCCACGATCAGCGGCCCGGTGGTGTCTTCATAGACGCCCGCGGCGGCTCGGTTGGATGCCACCACCACGGCCGCCTTCAGCGGCTCGCCGGCAGTCATCGAGCCCAGTCCCCGCTCTTGCCGCCGGATTTCGACTCGACCCTGATGTCTGTGATCACGGCCAACTTGTCGACGGCCTTCACCATGTCGACGACTGCCAACGCGGCCACCGAGACCGCGGTGAGAGCCTCCATCTCGACTCCGGTGCGGTCGTTCGTCCGAACGGTGGCGACGATCTCGACCGCATCCTCGCTGAGAGTGAGGTCGACGGTGACGCCGGAGATCGAGAGCGGGTGGCACAGCGGGATCAGGGAGGGCGTTGCCTTGGCCCCCATGATCCCGGCTATCCGGGCAACGGCGAGTGCGTCCCCCTTGGGCATCCCCTCGCCCCGCAACAACTCGATCACGCGCGCGGAGACCATGACGCGACCGGACGCCGTGGCAACTCGGGTGGACACGGACTTGTCGGACACGTCGACCATCCGGGCTGACCCGGACTCATCGGTGTGCGTTAGTCGATCGGCTGAGCCACTCACAACGCGATCCTAGGGCCGCGTGTCAGAAGTCGATGTCGAGAGCGAGCACCTGGACGGTTTCGCCTTCACCGACGGACGTCACGTCCTCCGGAATGATGACCAAGGCATTCGCATTGGCGAGGCTGCCAAGCAGGTGAGACCCATGGCCGCCCACCGGAGTCACCGTCGCGACACCGTTGTCCACGGAGTACTCCGCGCGCAGGAATTGGCGACGCTCGGCCGGAGACTTCACCGACCGAGTCAGCGTTGCCGAGACCTGCGGACGATGGTGCGTTGCCCGACCCATCATCTGGCGGATGGCTGGGACGACGAACACCTCGAAGGAGATGTATGACGACACCGGGTTGCCCGGCAGCGTAAAGATCGGGACGCCATCGATCAGCCCGAAACCCTGAGGCTTGCCCGGCTGCATGGCGACCGGCCCGAACCACATCGAGCCGTTCTCGATCAGGGCTTCCTTGACGACATCGAAGTCGCCCTGGCTCACGCCGCCAGAGGTGACGACCAGGTCGGCCTCGGCCAGTTCGGCGTGGAGCGCCTTGAGGAAACCAGGTGCGTCGTCAGGCACGATCCCAACCCGTCGCGCGGTTGCACCGACAGCCTCGGCTGAGGCCGCGATGAGATGAGAGTTGGCGTCGTAGATGGAGTCCGGACCGAGCGGCGTGCCGGGTTCGCATAATTCGGAACCGGTCGAGATGACCACCACGCGTGGACGGCGATATGCGTGGGCCGTGGCGTTCCCCAGTCCGGCGATCAGCCCCAACTGGCGCGCGCCGAGAAGCGTCCCCGCGGACAGCATGTGGGCACCGACCTGGACGTCCTCACCGATCGAGCGGACATGTTGGCCGGGCTCGGGCGCTTCGCGGATCGTGACAACGGAGACGCCACGATCGGTCCATTCGTAGGGAACGATCGCGTCGCAGCCTTCGGGGATCGGCCCACCCGTCATGATCTTCGCCGCTTCGCCCGCCGCGATCGATCGAACGCCCGCGTTGCCAGCGCCGATCTCACCCACGACGGGCAGTTGGACGGGGGACGCCTTGGTTGCCGAGGAAACGTCGGCCCAGCGGACGGCGTACCCGTCCATGGCGGAGTTCGCAAAGGGTGGCAGCGCCACGGCCGCCACAACATCGTCGGCTAGGACGAGACCGCGAGCCTCCGCCAGGGGCACATCTGCCGCAGGAAGCAGGCTGACGGCGGCCGCTACTCGAGCCTGCAGTTCCTCGACGGCGATCGGTTCGGGCGACGCCTGATCAGTCATCTTCGCCCAGAACGGTGCCCGCTGGGACGCGACGAGCGGAGTCCTGCTTCGTCGTCAGTTCGACATCGCCCTGCAGTCGTACGCCGGCCTCGAAGGTCCAGTCCCCCGAGATTCGGACGGACGTGGCTTCCTTCATGGAGGGCACACCCTGGCCGAAGCGGCGGTCGAACTCGGTCACGAGCGCGTAGAACTTCTTGTCGAGATCCACGAATGGCACCTCGTCCGTGACCAGATCGAGTCCGTAGTCCTTGCCGAGCGTGTAGACGTCCGAGCGCAACACCAACAGGTCGTTGGTCGTCTTGACGGGGACGAACCGGTCCCGGCCGACCTCGATCGTCCGTGCTCCCTCGAAGATCTCGATAGCCGAACCCATCGCCGTTTCGATCTGTACGACGAGTGGCGTGGATGGTTTGGCCGGATCCACGGGTTTGACGTTGCGAATCAGCGGCAGGCCCAAGACGCCTTCGCGTTCGATCAGCACCTGCTTCATCGCCGCGAGATCGAACCACAGATTGTTGGTCGAGCAGAACTGATGGCGACCCAGGTCGGCCAGCGCCGCCTGGTCCTCGGGCAACGTCTGGGCACTCTCGCGCAGCACGATCCGACCGTCGGCCTTGCGGCGAGCGAAGTGGCCGCCCTTGCGGTCCGAGGGAGTGCGCCGGACGGCCTCGATCGCGAACGGCGCGCCCGTGGTGGCCATCCACCCGGCGATGCGGGCATCCGGAGTGGCACCGAGGTTGTCGGCGTTGGAGACGAACACTCGCTCGTATCCCTGGGAGAGCAACTCATCGATCATCCCCGAGGCATGCAGGACGGTATAGAGGTCGCCATGACCTGGTGGACACCACTCCAGCGCGGGTTCCCTGGGGTAGCTCACCGGTTCGAGCGAGTCGACCAACAGTTTCGGTTCCTTGTTCTGCAGGAACTCCAACGGCAGGCCTTCCACCGGCAGATCGCCGTAGCGGGCCAGCGCGGCCATGGTGTCCGCCGAGGTGCGGAACGAATTCATGAACATCACCGGCAACCTGGCGTCGTACACCTCGCGAAGGTGGAGCACCTGGCGGGCGATGATGTCGAGGAAGGACAACCCGCTCCGCACACAGAGCAACGACTTGGCGCGCTCCATGCCCATCGAGGTGCCGAGGCCGCCGTTGAGTTTGATGATCGCTGTGGTCCGGATGGCTTCTGCGGCCGTCTCCTCGGACACTTCGACGCCGCTCAACGACTCCGTCGCGAGTGGCTCGATGGAGGACTCGGGGATCATCCCGGTATCGCCGCGCTCGAGCAGGCGGTAGTAATGCGCGAAGACTTCGACCGCAAGTTCGTCGACCCCATCGGATCTCATCTTGTCGCGGGCCCTGACCAGCCCCCTGCTGTCCACACCAGCCGTCATAGGAGGATCGTAGGCTGGTCCTGTGACACTGCCCCAATCCGAACCCGCAAACGCAGCCAAACTCGCGCTTCGGGACCAGTTGTTGACGGCACGAGGCCGAAGGCCGTTGGCTGAGGTCGCCGACCTGGGTGCGAGGCTCGCCGAACGGGTCCTCGCGCTTCCAGAGGTACGCCGGGCAGCAACCGTTGCGGCGTACGTCTCGGTCGGTGGCGAGCCCGGCACAGGCCTGCTCTTGGATGCGCTGACCGACGCCAACAAGCGGGTGCTTCTCCCCCGTGTCGTGCGTGCCAACGACGGGCATCCCGGCCTGGATCTCGATTGGGCGGTCTATCACGGCCAGACCTCCTTGGCACCGGCACGGTATGGCTTGCTCGAGCCCTTGAGCGAGGCACTCGGGAACGATGCCGTGGCCACAGCCGACGTGGTCCTGGTCCCCGGGCTGGCCGTTTCCACTTCCGGGATGCGCCTGGGCCGCGGGGCCGGTTGCTATGACCGGGCCCTCGCTCGCGTTCCGGTGGGCACGCTGACGCTCGCCCTGTTGTACGCCGACGAGGTCGGCCTCGACGTACCGTTCGAAGCCCATGACCTGCCCGTCAGCGCCGCCGCAACCGCGGACGGTGTGACGCACTTCTGACTCCCCAGGTACGATTGGCAGTCAAGCTGTGCGAGTGCTAATCACACCTCGATGACGAAGGATGCCCGGTGCCGACCTACCAATATGCGTGTAAGGAGTGCGGGCATGCCTTCGAGCAGGTGCAGGCCTTCAGCGATGACGCCCTGACTGAGTGCCCTGTGTGCCAAGGCCAGTTGCGCAAGGTGTTCAACGCAGTCGGAGTCGTGTTCAAGGGGTCCGGTTTCTACCGCACCGACTCGCGCTCCGCGTCCGAGAAATCGGCCGCTGCGAAGGAATCTCGGGCGCCAGCCGAGAAGTCGGGTTCCGAGAAGGCCGGCTCCGAAAAGACCGGTTCCGAGAAGGTCGGCTCCACCACCAAGGAACCTGCGGCCGCCAGCGCGAGCACCTCAGCGTCGTCTACTTCCACGAAGTCATCGAAGAGTTCTTCGAGCTCAACCTCGTAGGTTGACGTCCGCGAAACCAAGCCTGTGGAGAGCGTCAGCAACACGGTCGGTTCCTGACTAGCGTCGTGGGATGCCGAGCCAGCCCACGACATCTCACCTGAGTTCCGCGACGGCGGCAGCCCGCAGAATCCTCAAGGGCGTCCGGCGATCCATTCTTCTACGGCGCCGCTGGCTCGCGGCGTTCTTCGCCACGGTGGCCGTCGCCGCCGGCCTGCAGGCCACTGCCGCGCCACCGCCGGATACGACTACCCTGCTCACCGCCGCACGCGACTTGCCCGGGGGAACGGTGCTCTCGGCAGCGGACGTGGTCTCGATCCAGGTTGACCCGAACAGCGCTCCTCCCGGTGGCTCGGATCCAAACCCGATCGGCCGCGTGCTTGCGTCTCCCCTTCGCAAGGGCGAGGCCGTCACAGACGTGCGCCTGGTCGGATCCGGACTCCTCCAAGGGCATCCAGGGCTGACTGCAGTTCCGGTCCGGATCCCCGATCCGGCAGTGGTTGAGTTGGTGAGGGTCGGCGACACCTTTGATCTGCTCGCAACCGATCCTGAAGGGACCGGCACCCGGGTGGTGGCCGACGACGTGGTCGTACTCGCCATTCCCGAGCCATCCGCTGAGTCCGCTTCGATCGGAATCTCCGGCGCGTTGATACTCGTCGGCACGTCGGCCGGAGAGGCGACCGACGTCGCCAACGCAGCAGTCCTGGAGTTCCTGAGCATCCAGTTTTCGCACCGATAAACATCGCCTAGTGTGGTGCGTTCTGATTACAAGACACCCACTCCCGATGCTCGGGGTGCGGAAAGTGAGGAGATCCCATGTCTGGCTTCAAGACCTTTGTTCTGAAGGGCAACCTGGTCGACCTGGCCGTCGCCGTCATCGTCGGTTTGGCGTTCGCCGCGGTCGTCAGCACCTTTACCGCCTGGCTGACCTCGTTGCTGCCCAAGAGTCTCGACAACCTGTTCAGCAACGAACCGAACAGTTTCGGTGCGTTCCTCAACGCGGTGATCTCGTTCCTGATCCTGGCCGCCGTGGTCTATTTCCTCGTCGTGACGCCCTATGTCAAGGCGAAGGAGAAGTTCTTCCCCGACGAGCCTGCTGGCGAGCCAGCCGACATCGCGCTGCTCACCGAGATCAGGGACCTGCTCGCCAAGGGCAAGGGTGGCCCCGTTCAGCTGTGATGCGGCGGAACCTGTTCACGCAGCCACGCGTCGCTGGCTGACTCCGTGGCCTCCGGCCAAGGCGCCGCCTGGTCGTCGGTTGTCGACTCGGGGAGGACATCTCCGAAGACCGCCTCGAGACGCTTGCGGCGTACCCATTCTGGTTCGTGCGTGACGGGTTCCGGCTTCGAGGTCACGCGCACAATCCAACGCGTAGCCGCTCGTCTGCCTCGGCTTCAGTTTCGGCGGGTGAGGCACTCGGGTCCGGCGAAGGCGAACTGGTGTCGCCGTTGCCGTCGCTTGCCGGCGTCGTCGATGCCCGGATGAGGCCCGCCTTGAGCCGGTTGGGGATCGTTTCGTCTTTCCGAATTCGCTCCCACACTTCGGCCGCTTCGGGCGCAAACACCACTCGATTGGGATCTTGAGGATCTCCGGCGAACGGGATCGTGAAGAACTGGACCTTGTCCAGGCCGATGTCCTTGAACTCCGAGCCAAGACTCGCCAACTTGGTCACGCTGCTGAGCTTCTTATCAACTTCCAACGACTTGGTCGCGGCATTGAGGAAGAACAACAGCCGGTCCGGGCGAGCCAGCGTGTCGGCCGAGAGGATCTTGCTCGCCATGGAGGCGATGAATTCCTGTTGACGTTTGGCGCGGCTGAGGTCGGAGCCGTCACCGATGCCGTGTCGCACCCGCACGTAGTTCAGGGCGGCTTGGCCTTGAAGGACCTGCTTGCCGGCCTCGAAGTGGATGTTGCCGACGTCGTCGTTGACCTCTTCGGGAAGGCAGACCTTGACGCCGTCGATCGCGTCGACCATGTCCTTGAAACCGTTGAAGTCCACCACGACGTAGTGCTGGAGCTTCACGTTGGTGAGAGCTTCGAACTGTTGGATCGTGCACGCGGCCCGCCCAGCGGAGAACGCGGCGTTCCACTGCACGTAGTCGGCTGCTGGGATCGTGTCGTTCTTGGTCTTGCACTCGGGGCGATTGACCATCGTGTCGCGAGGGATGCTGATGCCGTAGGCGCGCTTTCGATTGGCAGACACGTGCAGCAAGATCGTGGTGTCCGAACCCCCGCCGGATTCACCGTCAATGTGGTTACCGGCACCTTGTCGCGAATCGTCTCCCATGATCAGGACGTTGAGCGGTTGCTTGGGGCCTTCCACCTCGACGACCGGTGGGTGGCTGACGCCATCGACGAAGCCCTCTCCAGCGGTCAGGTTCGAGTTGAGCTGGCGATAGAAGAACGCGACTCCGAGGCCCACAACCAGGGCCATCACGAGCGTCGTAGAGGTCAGAACCTTGGCGACCGTATGCCGCTTCTTGGTTGGCGCCCGTCGACGTGGGCCGCTCGGGACGATCTCGGGTTCCGCGTCTTCGGGGCGCGCGACTCGCATCGAGATCGAGTCGGCGTCGGTCACGTGCGGATTCCTCTGAGGTCGATGGCGCGGAGACTTGTTTTGCAGAAGAGGACGGCAGTGTTCCCTCATGCCGGTAGCTCAAAGTTACCTAGTCTCTCCAATTGTCTCGCGTGTTGAGCATTCCAACAAAAACGACGCGCATATACGCCGTTCGCGGGAACCGTCGTGCGGAGTCGCTGGCCTCTACTCCACGGCACTGCTGCGAAAACGCTCTAGCTCTGACACGGGTAGGCGCGACCCGGCGGCCTTGAGCAGTGAGAGGACATCCTGCGTGCGCCGGTCGAGTCGTTCTGCGAGCACGAAAGCCAGATCGGCCACGATTGCCGTTGCGAGGGGTTCGTGGCGGGCGAGGCGGCCCTGGACATCGTCTGCACGCCATTTGATTGTTCGCACCGGAGAATTCGCTCTGGCTGTGGCGGTGCGAGTGGCGGAGGGCACGAACAGCGAGAGCTCGCCGAGGACCGACCCAGGGCCGAGCGTCGCGAGGACCCGGCCTTGTTTAACGACCTCGACACTTCCTTCGACTATGGCTGCGACGCCGTCTGCCGAGTCGCCCTCTTCGAAGAGAGTTGAGCCCGTTGCCGTGTCGCTCACCGTGATCTCCCGGTTGAGCTGGTCCATGTCCTCGTCAGCAACGAGTCGAAATGGGCACACGGCTCGGATCGCTGCTGGAAGCTCTGCATCCAAGCGCAAACTCCCTGAGTATCGATGGGCTAGGGACGATCCTAGGACTCCGGGCCGTGAGCCCCAAGCAACACGCTAGCCCAAACGTTGCCGCGGCTGGCCCGGGTTAGGATCATGGGCCGACAGGAGGCATGGATGGGTGCGGATCAGTCGAGGTTCATCGAGCGTGCGTCATGGCTGTTGCGACTCCCCCTCGAAACTCCGACCATCTCGTTCGAGGATGAGCGGAGCGGATGCACGCTCTGGTTGAAGCTCGACTATTTGCTGCCGAGCGGATGCACCAAGGATCGGATGGCGACAAACATCGTCGCGCACGCGATCGCATCCGGCGAAGTGTCTCCCTCAACCGTCGTGGTGGAGGCGTCGAGCGGGTCGACCTCGATCGCATTGAGCATGGTCTGCGCAACCCTCGGCGTGCCGTTTCGGGCGTACATGCCCAAATCGGTGAGCGGAGAGCGGGTCTTGATGATCCGCCGGCTCGGTGGCGACGTGGTTCTCACACCTGCTCAGGAGGGCATGAACGGAGCCGTCGCGGCATTGCTGCGCGACTCAGGCACAGAGGCGGATCTGTACGCCGCCCGCCAGTTCGAGAATCCGCGCAATGTGTTCGCGCATCGGCACTCGACCGGGCCCGAGCTCATCCAACAGATCGGCGTACGGCTTCACGGCTTCGTCGCCGGTGTCGGCACCGGTGGCACCCTGATGGGCGTGGCGTACGCGCTGCGGGACCACGGCTACGACACGATCATTGCTCGAGCGATGCCGACCGCGACGTTCACGGCTGAGGGCGACCCAGAGATCGTTGGGGGTATACCGGGCGTCGTCGACGGCATGAGCCAACTCCTCGACCCTGACGCAGTTGGACTCGATGATCCTGTGTTGGTTCCGGAGCCGGAAGCACTCGCTACCGCGCGCGAGTTCGGTCGTCGCGGCTTGAGCATCGGTCCGTCCAGCGGGCTCAACATCGCCGCCGCGCGGCGGCTTGCGGTCCGCCTTGGCCCCGGGCACCACGTGGCCACTATCCTGCCGGATCGCATGGAGCGGTACTTCTCGACTGCGCTGTTCGACGATGTGACAGCCGATCTGTAGCGCGCTCGAAGACCCGCGTCGTGCGGTGCCCCAGCTCGACCGTTCGCCCTTACTCGTCGAGAAGCGACGTGTCGAGCTCCGGCTCCGGCAAGACCTGGATGAAGAACTCGACGCCGAACATGTCTCGAAGGATTGGATCGGGGAACATTCTCGGATCGATCGGATACTGCGAGCGATGCGCGGCCGTGGCTCGAATCTTGTGGCCGACGAAGTCGGAGACGTCGATGCACGTAGTCACTCTGGCGTCGATCTGATCCCCTGACGGAAGCGATCTGGTCCGGAGAAGTTGGGCCTGTTCCCCACGTACGTCGATGGGGACGGGTTCAGACGGCAGGAATGTCAGGCTGGTGACGTCATCAACGGCAACCACGTGAGCGTTGCGGGGCTGGCCGGTGGCGATACCCATTTCTCCGATGAACTCCCCGGGGCCCGACTGGCCGACCACTCGCACACGACCATCCTCGCCCTCTCGCCGAATCTCTACCTGACCGGACAGCAGGAAGTACATCGTCGTCGCGGCCTCGCCCTGTTCGATGACGTAAGAGCCGGACGGGAACCACTCAACATTGACGAAATCAGCCGCATATCCCAGCGAGCTCGTCTCGCGAGAGAAGACCGACAGCGCGCGGACGAAGTCCTTCGAGCCTTTGAAGCGGGTTGTCAGCTCGACGACCCACTCAGCCAGGCGGTCGCGCAAGAGCATCCTGCTCTGCGGCAGGTGGCAATGGAAGAGTCGGATCGATCTAGCGGATCGCATTTCATAGCAGGCAGTGGTGACCGCTGCCCCTACGGCTATGTGGTCTGGATGACCGGAGATTCCGTCGGGCCCGAACGTGATCACCACATCGGGCTCGAACTCGCCGAGCAGCTCCGAAGCGAGCCTGACCAGAGTCTCATCGTGGATTTCGGAGAGCCCGCCATCTGGATAGTCGAGACATCTCGTTTCGGTGAGCCCGAGCTCGATTCCGGCCGCCTCGAGTTCCTTCTCCCGAACTGTTCTCAAGGTCGCCCGGGTCGCCGCGCTCGCATCCCTGATCTGGCCGGCTTCGCCCTTGGTCAGCGAGACCACACGGACCTCGGCTCCGGCACTCGCGTACTTGGCGAAGGTGCCGCCGGCGCAGAGGGTCTCGTCATCGGGATGAGCGAAGATTCCCAGCACACGCGGAGGTTGATGAATGGAGACGTTCACTGATCGGTGCCCATGAATTCATCGGTTGAATCGTCATCCATGTTTCGATGCTAGTTGCGAGGGCTGGTCGACAGCCGGGCGGACGCCCCACATGGACACGTGCCGCAACTCACTAGACTCCCTAGCGGTCATGCCGGAGTTTCTCCAGATAACTCCGCACGTCCCGCCCCAGTAGCTCAGTGGATAGAGCAGCCGCCTCCTAAGCGAAAGGTCGCAAGTTCGACTCTTGCCTGGGGCACCCCTGTATTGCCGAGGAGTCACTAAATCTCGGTGAGGAGTCACAAACGGCGCGTACGCCGGGGAACCTCGAAGCCATCGGTGGCGTCTGAGGACCATGAGCAACGCACTGCGCACCACTGCCATTGGCATCGCATCGTTCGCCGCACTGGGCGCATCGTTTGCAGCGGGTACGGCAGTGGGCAACTCGCCGGAAAGCCACGACCGAGCGCGGCGCGATCACGGCAGCCGGTCAGCCGACGATCGTGTTCAAGTCCACGCAGACACGGGCCGGACAGCTTGCCTCGGCCGAGTCGTGCGATCAGTTGCTTGATTGGTACGTCGCTGAAGGGCTCAAGCGAGTGGGTCCCTACGGCTGGGACTCCTCTATGTACGGCGGGCTCGACTTCGGGATCTGCCGAAGACTCGCTGGCCGCCGGTGAGGCCGCTCCGGCTCGCGCCTCGGGCCTCAAGTCCGCCACCTCCAGCGCCACCGGCACCAACGTGCAGGAAGCGGGCGTCGACGAACCCGATGTGGTGAAGACCGACGGGACCATCCTGGTCCGGATCCAAGACGACCGACTCACGACGTACGACGTGAGTGGTTCTTCGCCCGAACGCCTGGCCGCCATCACGATCCCCAACCTCACCGACGGCGAGATCCTGCTGGTCGACGACATCGTGGTCGTACTCGGCGTCGACGACAGTTCGGCCGATCCCGAACCACGCACACGGATGCTGCTCGTCGATGTGGCCGACGCCGCTTCGCCTCAGATCACCGATGAGCGTGTGTTCAGTTCGGCGCTCGTGAGCGCGACACAGCAGGGTGATGACGTCCATGTGGTCTTGAGCCAGGGGCTCCCGGCCCTCGACTTCACGCAGCCTCGGCGCTGGCGGAGCGAGAAATCCGCACTGAAGCACAACCAGGAAGTCGTCGAGGGCAGCACCCTGGAGGATTGGCTTCCGACTCAGACTTCAGCAGATGCGGACGCCGAACCGCTCGTCGACTGCGCCGGCGTCGCCATCCCCGCCAACGATTCCGGACTCGGCACCCTCTCAGTCGTCGGCTTCGACGCGACGGCACCGGATGTGTGGAGCATCAACGCGGTCGCGACCGACAGCCAGACGGCGTACACCTCGCTCGATCGCCTCTACCTCGCGACCAGTGCCGGTTGGGGCGGCGTGTGTTGCTGGGAGGACTGGTCGGGTCGGGGAAGCGTTGCCGATGACGGCGTCACGCACATCCACTCGTTCGAACTAGACGGTATCGATGCGACCTACCTTGCCTCGGGCGAGGTCGAGGGGCGCGTCACCGACCGCTGGTCGATGGACGAAGCCGACGGCGTACTTCGCGTGGCTGTCGGCCCGACGAACGCAACCGGCAACTTCAACTCAATCGTGACGTTTCGAGAGGACGGCGATGAGTTGCTCGAGGTCGGCCGCGTCGACAAGTTGGGAGTCAATGAAGAGATCCAGTCGATGAGGTGGTTCGACTCGCTCGCGGTGATGGTGACCTACCGACAGGTCGATCCGTTGTACGCCGTCGACCTGAGCAATCCGTCGCAGCCCCGACTCCTTGGCAAGCTGAAGATCCCCGGCTTCTCGGACTACCTCCACCCGCTCGGACCCGAGCGGATCATCGGGATGGGTGCCGGTCCGAGCGAGGGCGGAGGGTTCGGTGCGCAGGCCGGTCTCTTCAACCTGGCCGACGTGACCCAACCCCGACGGGTGAGCGAGGTCAGCTATGGGCGGAACACCGAGGCGTTGGCGGGCCAGGATCCCCGCCAGTTCACCTGGCTACCGGACCAACGGACGGCGCTGACGGTTGTCTCTCGCGGCTACGGATCACGCACCGGCTATGTGTCTGTCCTGAAGGTGGTCGACGGTGAGTTCGTCAATCGCCTGGTCGAGGTGGAGTACGGAGACGAGGTGTCCGAGGTCAGGCTCGTCCCCCTGACGCATGGCGCTTCCGCAGGAAAGGTCGTGCTGGTGACAGGCGACGACGTGTCCTTCTTCGCGTGGTAGGCGTTTGTTGGTCGAGCCCTGTCGAGACCACAAGATCTACTGGGAGTGACGCCTCGGCCGCCGTTTGTGACTCCTCACCGGGAATTTGTGACGCTTCGATGGGATTCCTCGGCGGGCGTTGGGCCACGGCGTTAATCTCGTCGCATGTGCCGGAACATCCGTCCCCTCAATAACTTCTCCCCGCGCGCGACGCACGAAGAGGTGGCCTCCGCGGCCCTTCAGTACGTCCGCAAGGTCAGCGGTTCGACAAAGCCGTCGGCGGTGAACAAGGCGGTCTTCGACAACGCTGTCGAGGAGATCGCCCGGATCACCGACCAGTTGCTTCGCGACCTGATCACGATGTCGCCGCCCAAGAACCGCGAGGAAGAGGCCGCCAAGGCCAAAGCCCGGTCCGCGCTGCGGTACGCCCGTTGAGCACCGCACCACTTGCTCGATGAATGCCCCAGCCGTCACGTCGTACGACGCGGCGATCGACCTCCTCGGCGACCTTCGAGCCGATCACCAGCTCGTAGTCCTGACCGGCGCCGGCCTGAGCACCGACTCTGGGATCCCCGACTACCGCGGGCCGTCATCCGCGGCTCGGGCGCCCATGACCTTCCAGGAGTTCGTGAGCGGTCCAGTTCCGCAGCGCCGCTATTGGGCGCGCAGCTACGTCGGCTGGTCTCGGATGGCGCACGCCGAGCCCAACCCGGGCCATCAGGCGCTCGCCGCCCTTGATCCACAACTGTTGATCACCCAGAACGTCGACGGTCTTCACGAACGTGCCGGATCGCAGCGGGTCGTTGCGCTGCACGGACGGATCGCCGAGGTCATCTGTCTATCGTGTCGGCGTACGACGCCGCGCGACGCCTTCCAACGGCAGTTGGCGGGCGTCAACCCGGGCTACCTCGAGCGATTCGAATCCACCCAGTCGCTGCCCGACGGCGATGTCGACCTCGACTCGACCGAGGGTTTCGAGTTGCCCGGCTGCCGGGTCTGCGACGGAGTTATGAAACCCGACGTCGTGTTCTTCGGTGAGAACGTTCCGGCCGAACGAGTCGCAAGATGCTATGCGTCGGTCGACCGGCTGGCCGAAACGGGAGGCGCCTTGCTGGTGGCGGGTTCGTCACTGACGGTGATGAGCGGTCTCAGATTCGTGCGCCGGGCGGCCAAGCAGGGCACGCCCATCGTGATCGTGAACCGGGGAGCAACCCGTGGCGACGAGTTGGCGACTCATCGGGTGGATGCTGGCTGCAGCGAGTTCTTGGCCGACCTTGTGGCGTGATGCATCTAGGTGCTCAACACCACGCATCATGATGCTCTAGCCTGTTTGAATGAGAACTACCGTCAACCTTGACGCCGATGTGCTGGCCCGCGTGCAAGAACTCCAGCGGGAAGGTCTCGGCTTGTCCGAGGCGATCAACAGCCTGGCCCGCAGAGGTATGCAGCGCGCACGGACAGATTTCGTGTTCACGCCCATCGTGTTCGACCTTGGCGTCACGGTCGATGTCAGCAATGTGGGCAGAGCCTTGGAATTGCTCGATGACCTGGACGCTGCTGATGACCTCAACCCACACTCCACTGCCGTCGCCCCATGATCCTCGACGCCAACATTCTGATCTACGCCACCGATCGGACCTCCCCGTTCCACGTGCGCAGTGCGAGCTGGCTGGCGCAAACACTGGAGGGCGATCTGAGGGTCGCCATACCGCTTCAGACGGTCGGCGCATTCGTGCGGATCACCACCAATCCACGGGCGAGCCGTCAGCCTCTCACCGTCGATCAGGCCTGGGCCGTGGTGAATAGTTGGTTCGCAGCCCCCACGGTTTGGGTGCCCGCAACCAGTCAGCGCACCGTGAGGATCTTGGGCGACCTGATGCTCCGACACCATCTCGGCTCAGGGATGACGACGGATTCGCAACTCGCGGCGCTAGCCATCGAACACGGGGTTTCGATTGTCTCCGCTGACTCGGACTTCGCGCGGTTCCCGGAAGTCGTTTGGGTCAACCCGCTGGCAGCAACCTCGTGATCTAAAGCGTCCTCACGAAGATGTGCTCGCTAGCCTCGAAGTCGATCTCTGCCGACTCGCCGCCGGATCCGATCAGGACTCCCTCACGCGAGGCAGTGACCACGATCGTCTTGTCGGGACCTGCGCCGACTCGTCGCAGCGTCACCATCAACTGCTCGTCCTTCTGCATCTCCTCGGAGATCCGGCGCACTCGAACTCGAGACGGCTCGGGCCCGGCTACCTCGGCCAGGGACTGCACGCCCTCCATGAACTCTTCGCTTCGCGGCTGACCCAACTCCTCAAGCCCCGGGATCGGGTTGCCGTACGGCGACTCGGTGGGGTGGTCCAGCAATTCCAGGAGACGCCGCTCGACCGTCTCCGACATCACGTGTTCCCAGCGACATGCCTCCGCGTGGACCAGTTCCCACTGGAGCCCGATCACGTCGACCAGGAGTCGCTCCGCGAGACGGTGTTTGCGCATCACTCGAGTCGCCAATCGCATGCCTTCATCGGTGAGTTCCAGGTGCCGATCGCCCTCGACGGTCAGCAGCCCGTCGCGCTCCATCCGCGCCACGGTCTGGGAAACCGTCGGCCCACTCTGATGCAGCCGCTCGGCGATTCTCGCCCGCAAAGGAACGATGTCCTCCTCGACCAGTTCATAGATGGTCCGGAGGTACATCTCAGTGGTGTCGATGAGGTCGCTCACCGAGCCATTGTGACACCACCTAGGGTGAAGTCGATGCCGTCCGTGATGTGGTTCCGACGTGACCTGAGAGTCCACGACCATCCGGCCCTGCTCGCCGCCATCTCCGCCAGCGACGAAGGCGTTGTGCCCGCTCTATGTCATCGACCCGGTTCTGTGGAAGCGGTCCGGTCTCCCCCGTCGCTCCTATCTCGCCGCGTCGCTCCGATCGTTGGATGAGCAGTTGGATGGTCGGCTCACCGTCCGCTTCGGAGACCCTGCCGAGGAGGTACGCCGCGTGGCTCGCGACGTGGAGGCACCGAGTGTCCACATCAGCGCCGACTACGCGCCGTACGGCATGGCCCGCGACGCGCGCGTTGCCGAAGCCCTGGGCGACACTCCGCTCGAACCCCTCGGCTCGCCGTACGCCGTCGCGCCGGGGCGCGTCTTCACGCAAGCCGGCGATCGTTTCAAGGTGTTCACGCCGTTCTTCAAGGCCTGGCAGGCGCACGGTTGGCGCGCGCCAGCCGGCTCGCCCGACGCCGACCAGACCTGGATCAAGCTCGATGGGGACGATCTCCCAGCTCCAGATCCCGACGTCAATCTGCCTCGACGTCGGCGAGTATGCCGCGCTGGCCCGTTGGGAGGAGTTCCGCCCGCACCTTCAGTCCTATCCCGTCGACCGGGACCGACCCGACATCGACGCCACCTCACGGCTGTCGGCGGCATTGCGTTGGGGCGAGATTCATCCGCGGACCCTGCTTGCCGATCTCAGCGACTCGGCCGCGGACCAGAAGTTCCGTGCCGAACTGGCCTGGCGCGAGTTCCACGCCGAGGTGCTGCACGCCAACCCGGACGCCAGATGGAAACCCCTTCGGGCGGAGTACGACCGCATCGAAACTGACGAACGCCGGACCTGCATTCGAGGCCTGGAAGCGCGGCGAGACCGGCTTCCCGATCGTGGATGCCGGCATGCGTGAACTCCTCGCCACCGGCCTGATGCACAACCGGGTCCGGATGATCGTGGCGAGTTTCCTCATCAAGGACCTGCATCTCGATTGGCGGCTCGGCGCCCAGCACTTCATGGACCACTTGATCGACGGCGACATCGCGTCGAATCAGTTGAACTGGCAGTGGGTCGCCGGCAGCGGCACCGACGCAGCGCCGTACTTCCGGGTGTTCAACCCGACCAGCCAGGGCCGCAAGTTCGACCCTCAGGGTGCGTATGTCCGCACGTGGATTCCGGAGTTGGCCGAGGCCACGGACCCGCACGAACCGACCGATTCTGCTGACTATCCGAAGCCCATCGTCGATCACGCCCGCCAACGCGAAGTAGCCCTCGCCAGGTGGCAGTCGATCCGCTAGACGACACGCCGTCTCTGGTTGGTCAATGCGCACTAAATTGACCGCCGGAGATTGACCGTGAGCCAGTCAGGACAGAGGATGTCGCAATGTCGAATTTGAACGATCAAACGGCCACCGAAACGCCCCACGAAACACCCTGGTGGCGCGACGCCGTCTGCTACCAGATCTATGTCCGCAGCTTTGCCGATGGCAACGGCGACGGCATCGGTGATCTGGCCGGTGTCACGTCCCGGGTTCCGTACATCAAAGCCCTTGGCGTCGACTCGCTCTGGCTGACGCCGTTCTACACATCGCCGCAGCACGATCACGGGTACGACGTGGCGGACTACTTCGATGTCGACGCCCTATTCGGCAATCTCGCCGACGCCGACACACTGATCGAGGAAGCTCATGCGCACGGGCTGAAAGTCCTGATCGACATCGTGCCCAACCACACCTCCTCGGAGCACGCGTGGTTCAAGGAAGCGCTCGCCTCTCCCCCAGGCAGCGCCGCCCGGGATCGCTATCTCGTCCGAGACGGCAAGGGCGAGAACGGGGAGTTGCCTCCCAACAACTACCAATCCGTCATGGGTGGCAGCGGCTGGGATCGGATCACCGAAGCGGACGGCACTCCCGGTCAGTGGTACCTCCACCTCTTCGACTCCAGCCAGCCCGACCTCAACTGGCGCAACCCCGAAATCGGAGACATGTTCGAGTCGGTATTGCGGTTCTGGCTGGACCGTGGTGTCGACGGCTTCCGCATCGACGTGGCGCACTCCTTGTTCAAGGCCGAAGGGTTGCCCGAAGACGAGCGGACCGCGGAGGAAAGACTTCCGACGACCTTCGCCGAGGATGGAGCGCTCTTGGATCAGCACTTCGACACGGGTCCGATGTGGGATCAACCCGAAGTACACGACGTCTACCGGCGCTGGCACAAGGTCCTAGCGGAGTACGACGGCGATCGGATGACCGTTGCCGAGGCCTGGACGCACACGCGCGAATCCATGGCGCGCTATGTGCGCTCGGACGAACTCAGCCAGTCCTTCAACTTCGCCTGGCTTGAAAGCCCGTGGAACGCCGCTTCGTTGCGCCGTGTGCTGGCCGACTCGATGACGGCCCTCGATGCGGTCGGCGCTTCGCCGACCTGGGTGCTGAGCAATCACGACACCGTGCGCCACACCACGAGGTACGGCGGCGGCAGGATCGGGCTTGATCGCGCTCGCGCCTCGACGATGACGATGTTGGCCCTGCCCGGCTCGGCGTACCTCTATCAGGGCGAGGAGCTCGGCCTTGAGCAGGTCGAGGTCGCTGAGGAGTTCCGTCAGGATCCTGTCTGGTTCCGCACCGGACACGTCGGGCGCGACGGTTGTCGCGTTCCCCTTCCTTGGTCCGGTGACTCACCGCCGTACGGCTTCGGCCAGGAAAGTGGAGAGGCACCATGGATCCCACAGCCCTCGAATTGGGCGAGCCTCACGGTCGAGGCTCAAGAGGCGGATCCTCACTCAACCCTGAACTTCTATCGCGACGTTCTGCGCCACCGACGAGACCTCCATGGGACCGAGATCGAGATGGTCGACGTCGGCGACAGTGTGGTCGCGTTTCGTCGCGACGGGGTCCTCGCCATGATGAACTGCGGCGACACGGCGATCACGGCGCCCGGGGGCGACGTGGTCATTTCAAGTGACCCGGCCGGCATCGTTGGTCGGCAACTGCTTCCTAACACGGCAGTCTGGGTGCGTGCCTGAGGCCTCGGCGACACGACAGAAATTCACACCAGAAATCATTTGTTTCGGCCGTTTGCACCACGTAGTTTGGTGGCACACGGAAAGGAGGTGGTCCGAAGAATGAATTCTTTTGGGACTTGTGAGGTGGCTGCTAGCTAGCAGCTCCACTGCAGACAGGTTTACCTGCGCAGCGTTGTCAGCTGCCGGCAAATCCACCGCAGTCACCCGACCCGTAGGCGCCCCGGAGCTAGTCCCCCGGGGGCGATGCCCCTCCACCGGAGGGGAACATCAACCGCCTACGGGTCGTCTCATTTCCACCCGCTGAGCCGCGCTCACCATAGGTGAGGGCGGGGGCGCCTAGGTCGGGCGCATCGGACTCAACCGAGTTCATCTCGGCGGAATTGAACTGGGCGTCGTACAACCGGGCATAGGCGCCGTGAGCCGACAGCAGCGACTCGTGGTTGCCCTGCTCCACGATCGCGCCATCCTCCATCACCAGGATCAGGTCAGCATCGCGGATCGTGGAGAGTCGGTGGGCGATGACGAACGAGGTCCGGTCGCTTCGCAGCGCAGCCATCGCATGCTGGAGCAACAACTCAGTGCGCGTGTCCACGGACGAGGTCGCCTCATCGAGGATGAGCAACGCCGGATCCGACAAGCTGGCCCGCGCGATCGTGACGAGCTGGCGCTCACCGGCGGACAGGTTCGAGCCGTCTTCGTCGATCAACGTGTCGTAGCCATCGGGCAACGAGTGGACGAACCTATCCACGAATGTCGCCTGCGCGGCCTCGAGAATCTCCTCTTCCGTTGCATCCGGTCGGCCGTAGGCGATGTTCTCGCGGATCGTGCCGGCGAACAGCCAGGTGTCCTGCAACACCATGCCGATCTGACTCCGGAGCGCACTCCTGGGCATCGATGAGATGTCGACGCCGTCGAGTGTGATCCGTCCGCCGTCCAACTCGTAGAACCGCATGATCAGGTTGACCAAGGTGGTCTTGCCGGCACCCGTCGGCCCGACGATTGCGACCGTCTGGCCGGGGTGGGCAACCAGCGAGAGGTTGTGGATCAACGGACGGTCGGCCTGATACGCGAAACTCACGTCCTCGAAGGCGACCTCGCCGAGTCGATCGTGCGGCAAGGCCAGTGCGGCGTCGGTCTCGAGGCTCTGTTCCGGAGCGTCGAGGAGTTCGAATACCCGCTCCACCGAGGCCACGCCCGACTGGAGCAGGTTGGCCATCGAGGCGACCTGCATCAGCGGTTGGGTGAACTGACGGGAGTACTGGATGAACGCCTGGACGTCACCCAAGGACATCGAACCCGATGCCACGCGAAGGCCGCCCAGCACCGCGATCACCACATAGTTGAGGTTCCCGATGAGGTTGATCAACGGCATGATCAGGCCACTCACGAACTGGGCGCTGAACGACGCCTCGTAGAGCTTGTCGTTCTCGGCCTCGAAGACCTCTTCGACCTCCTTGCTGCGACCGAACACCTTGACGAGTGCGTGTCCGGAGAACGCTTCTTCGACGTGGGCGTTCAACGTGCCCGTACGCCGCCACTGGGCGATGAACATCCCTTGGGAACGCTTCATCACCATGCTCGCCACGAGCATCGACAGTGGCACGGAGATGAACGCCACCACAGCCAGCAGCGGCGAGATCCACACCATCATCCCGAGCACGGCCACCACGGTGAGGAGCGAGGTCAACATCTGGCTGAGTGTCTGTTGCAGGGTGGTGCTGATGTTGTCGATGTCGTTGGTGACTCGGCTCAGGAGTTCCCCACGCGGCTGCCGATCGAAGTAGCTCAATGGCAGTCGGTTGACCTTGTCCTCGACATCGGATCGCAGGCGGTACACGGTCTTCTGTACGACGTCGTTCAGGATGTAGCCCTGCGCCCACGCCAACCCGGCCGCGACCAGGTAGATCCCCAGAACGAAGAGCAGGATCTGCGCGACGGCGCCGAAGTCGACTCCGACCCCCGGCGTCACGTCCATCGCCGACAGCATGTCCGCGAACGCGTCATTGCCCTGCGCTCGGGCTGCATCAACCGCGTCGGCCTTGCTGATGCCAGCGGGCAACTGCGCGCCGATGAATCCCGAGAAGACCAGGTCTGTGGCGCGGCCGAGGATCTTGGGTCCGAACGCCGACAGCACCACGGATCCGACGGCCAACACAAAGACCGCCAACGCGCTGGCCCGCTCCGGGCGCATCCGGCGTACGAACCGCATCGCCGAGGCCTTGAAGGAGTTCGCCTTCTGGCCCACCATGCCGCCGCCCATCGGACCGCGACCCGGGCCCGGCCCAGCTTCGATGCGTTCGGTGACCTTGAGTTCACCAGGCTGGTCCTCGGCGGGCTTGTCACCAGAAGTCAACTGATCGGTTGAGACCGTCACGCCGCCTCCTCCGCGCTGAGCTGGGAAGAAACGATTTCCTGGTACGTCGGGCAGTCCTCGAGCAGTTCGTCGTGCGTGCCGCGACCCACGATCTGACCGTCTTCGAGGACGAGGATCAAATCGGCATCGCGAATGGTCGACACCCGCTGTGCGACCACGACGGAGGTCGCCTGCCGGGTCAGTGGGACCAAGGCTGCCCGCAAACGCGCGTCCGTCGCGAGGTCAAGGGCCGAGAAGGAGTCATCGAAGAGGTAGATCTTCGGCTTTCGCAGGATTGCCCGGGCGATGGCCAACCGTTGCCGCTGACCCCCACTCACGTTGGTGCCGCCTTGTGCGATCGGCGCCTCGAGGCCAGCCGTCATCGCGGACACGAAGTCCTTGGCTTGGGCCACTTCCAGAGCCGTCCAGAGTTCCTCGTCCGTGGCCTCAGGATTGCCGTACCGCAGATTGCTGGCGATGGTCCCCGAGAACAGATATGCCTTCTGCGGCACCAGTCCGATCTGGGACCACAGGAGGTCGGGCTCGAGATCACGGACATCCTCCCCGCCAACGCTGACCCGACCGGAGGTGGCGTCGAAGAGCCTGGGGATCAGGTTGAGCAGAGTGCTCTTGCCCGCGCCGGTCGAGCCGATCAGGGCCACGGTTTGGCCAGGACGAGCAACGAATGAGATGTCTTGGAGCACCGGGGCTTCGGCACCCGGGTACGAGAACTCGACTCCCTCCAGAGTGAGCGCTCCTGGAGCACGCAGCTGAACGACCGGATTCTCTGGCGCCACCACCGAGGTCTCGGTCGCCAGAACCTCACCGATCCGATCCGCACAGACGGACGCGCGCGGAATCATCATCAGCGTGAACGTGGCCATCATGACCGAGATCAGGATCTGCACGAGATAGGCCATGAACGCCGTCAGGGCACCCACCTGCATCTCCCCGTTGTCGACGCGGTGCCCACCGAACCAGATCACGGCCACCATCGACACGTTGAGGATCAACATCACGGTCGGAAACAGGATCGCCTGCCAACGACCGGCCCGCACGGCGACCTTCGTGAGCTCGGCGTTGACATCGGCGAATCGCTCAGTCTCGTGTGGTTCCCTCACGAACGCGCGCACCACTCGGACGCCGGTGATCTGCTCCCGCAGCAGGCGGTTCACATCGTCGATCCGCTTCTGCATCGATCGGAACGCCGGGACCATCCGCGTGACCACGAAAGTCACCGAGAGGACAAGCGCCGGGATGGCGACGATCAGCAGCCAGGACAACCCCAGGTCCTCGCGCATCGCCATGATCACGCCGCCGACCATCATGATCGGCGCGGCGACCAACATCGTGCAGGCGGTCAGCACCAACATCTGCACCTGCTGCACGTCGTTGGTCTGTCGAGTGATCAATGACGGTGCACCGAACAATTGGACCTCTCGCGTGGAGAAGGTGCCGACCCGATGGAAGATCGCGGAGCGAAGGTCGCGACCAAGGCTCATCGACATCCGAGCCGAGAACCACACCGCCGCTATCGCGCAGATGATCTGCACGATTGAGACCGCCAGCATGATCCCGCCGGTGCGGAGGATGTACTCGGTGTCTCCCTCCGCGACGCCTTGGTCGATGATCTGCGCATTGAGGCTCGGCAAGTAGAGCGTGGCAACCGTGCTCACGAATTGCAGTGCCACGATGATCGCGAGAGCACGCCGATACGGCTTGAGGTACTCACGAATGAGTCGGATCAGCATCAGTTGGCATCACTTTCTGCCTTGCGGACTCCATCGAGCACGGTAGAAACAATCTCTTCGGGACTCAGGAGTACGCCGTGGGCGATCTCGTAATGGCTACCGGAGAACGTCAGCAGCCGGATCAGGTGCAGTAGTTGCTCGGTTGAGACGCTCACTTCGTCGCTCGGAGCGATGTACGCCGCAGCCTTGGCATCGATCCGCTTCCGAGCAGGAGACAGATAGCGTCCCGCCTCGCGCGGGGCGATCATGCCGACCGATCGCATCAGCACAAAGATCGAGATCAGCCGCTGCTGGAGCAGTTCGACGTAGGCAACGAGCCGGCCGCTCAGATCCAGATCTGTCGGCAACGCATCGAGGGCGGCCTCGAAGGGCGCCAGATCGAAGGCGGCATCGAGGGCAGCCTCAATCAGTTCATCCTTGCCCTCGAAGACACCGAAGATGGTGCCCTCGGCCACGCCTGCCGCCTCGGCTATCTGTCTGGTTGTGACACTTCGACCGTGTTCTCGAAGCAATGGCAAGGTGGCGTCGATCAACGCCTGACGGCGAAGTGCCGGGGCCAATCGGGGGGCGCGGGTCATCCGGATAGTCTAACTGAGTGAGCGCTCACTCACAAACGGTTTTGAAACCGAAGACGGAGAACTTCCGTCGTGTTCGCCAACCTCAGGGGGCCAGCCGAACCGTGTTCCAGCCTGTCCCGTCTCTCCGATAGACCAGTCGGTCATGCATTCGGCCGGGACGGCCCTGCCAGAACTCGATGGCCTCGGGTTCGACGCGGAACCCACCCCACTCCTCAGGGACCGGCACCTCTTCGGGAAACCGCTCGTCCGCCGCGGCGTACGCCTCGGCGAGATCATCCCGACCGGCAATCTCACGGGATTGGTGCGATGCCCACGCACCCAAACGAGATCCCCGCGGCCGGGTAGCAAAGTAGTCAGCCACCTCCTCACGGCTGACGAGGGAGGCGACCCCGTCGACCCGCACCTGTCGCTCGAGCGGATGCCAGGGGAAGAGCAGGGAGCATTGCGATTCCACCGCCAACTCCACACCCTTGCGTGAGTTGAGATTGGTGAAGAACACGAATCCGCGCGCGTCGAAACCCTTCAGCAACACCATTCGGCAGGACGGGAGCCCATCAGCCGACACGGTAGCCACCACCATGGCGTTCGGTTCGTAGAGATTTGCGGCCGACGCTTCGGCCAACCAGCGCTGAAACATCTCGAACGGATCGGCGAGTAGGTCAGATTCGAGCAGGCCGCCGCGTGCGTACTCCCGGCGCAGATCCGCCACGTCGACCGATTCAAGAGGCGCTTCCATGTCAGCCCAGCTCAGCGAAGGTCCGAGCGTGGACGCCCGACTCGTCTAGGTGATCGCCCAACTTGGCCAGGGCTCCCCCGACCTTCGCCAAGGTGTCACCGATGGCATCCATCGCCTTGGCAAGATCGGCGAGGCGTTCGCCCGCGCCGCCCAGCGCGGTCGCAATCTTCTCGAGGTACGCCGGCATCTCGCTGAGCGCCTCGAGGGAGCCCCGGTTCTTGGTCACCAAATCGATCAGATCGGCCAGTTGGTCGGTATCAATTCGCCCAAAGAGGTCTCCCAGATCCATGAGATGACTATAGGCACATAGCCCCTTTGGAAACCCCCGAGACCAAGTGGGCAGAATCTCCGGATTTACGCGACGAGTCGACCATCGACAGCGCACACTTAACCTTTGGACATTTCCATATTTCGCACCGACGTCAGTTCCAGGGGGACCGATGACCTGCAGTACCCGTACCGGGCGACGATCCAGCCTTTACCGCGCTGGCGCGCGGCTCTTGGCGATCGCCCTGCTCGCGACCGGACTCGCCCTGAGTGCGGCTCCCGCGCAAGCCGCGACGCCCAGCGCCGTACTCCCGACGGAGAACCCCGCGAACTGGACCCCCAACGTGCTCAACGGCGAGGTCGACACGATCTGGCAGGTCGGCAACCGCGTGATCATCGGCGGCACCTTCACCCAGATCGCCAACTCGACCAGCAACGGCGGCGCGATCTACAACCGCAGCTACATCGCCGCGTTCGATGCCACGACCGGTGTCGTTGACACCAGCTTCAACCCCGTGCTGAACAACGTCGTCAACGTCGTCATCCCCACCGGTGACGGCACCAGCGTCTATGTCGGCGGCGACTTCAACACCGTTAACGGTGTCAACCGACGCAAGTTGGCCCGGATCAACGTCGCAGACGGTTCCCTCGTCACGGCGTTCAACGTCGGTGGCGCCAATGGCTTGGTCCGAGACCTGCGACTCTCCAACGGAACCCTGTACGTCGCGGGCCACTTCACCACCCTCGGCGGCCAGGCCCGCACCTACGTCGGCAGCGTCAACCCGACGACGGGTGCCGTCACCACCAAGCTCAACCTGCACCCTCGCCGGGCTCAAGAATGGCGGCATCGGCAAGGTCATCAAGATTGATGTCACTCCAGCCGGAGACAAGTTGCTGATGACCGGCAACTTCCTGACGGTCGGCGGACAGTCCCGGGTTCAGGTGGCCATGTTGGACCTGACCGCAACACCGGTCACCGTGAGCCCATGGTCGACGACCTTCTATACGTCGAACTGCGCCAGCGCCTTCGATTCCTACACCCGCGATCTCGACTTCTCGCCAGATGGAACCTACGCGATCATCGTCACGACCGGCGCCTACGGCGGCGTCGGATCGGCATGTGACTCCATCTCCAGGTTCGAGACCACGGGCAGCGGGGCCGTCGGCCCGACGTGGTCCAATCTCACTGGTGGCGACACGACGTACTCGGTCGAGATCCATAACGGTGTGGCGTACGTCGGTGGCCACATGCGCTGGCTCGACAACCCCAACTCGGCGGACCGGCACGGCTCAGGTGGCGTGACGCGGACCGGCATGGGAGCCCTCGATCCGCAGACCGGCGTGGCGTTCAGCTGGAATCCCACCCGCGTGCGCGGCGTGGGCCTGTTCGACTACTTCGTCACCGACCAGGGCATCTGGGCCGGCAGCGACACCGATCGCTTCAACAACGAACTGCGCCAGAGATTGGCCTTCTTCCCCTGGCCCGGTGGCGTCAACGTCCCCACCTGGAACACCGGCAAGCTCCCCAACGATGTCTACCTCCTCGGTCGCAGCGCCGGCACGACCGGCACCGATCCCTCGGTGCTCTACCGGGTCAACGCCGGTGGTCCGTTGCTGACGTCTGCCGATGACGGTCCCGACTGGGCGGCGGACACCAGCAGCACCTCGACCTTCCGCAACAGCGGTAGCACGACCGCGACTGCACCCTCTGCGCTGGCGACGCCGAACAACGACGCGACTGTTCCGCGCGGAGACTTCGATCGACCACCGCGCGAGATCTTCACCACCGAGCGCAATGACCCACGCGAGGCCGGCGCCAACCAGAACGAGATGCAGTGGAACTTCAACGTTCCAGCCGGTACGCCGATCCAGGTGCGCCTCTACATGGCGAACCGGCAGGTGGCCACCGATGACCTCGGTGAGCGAATCTTCGACGTCGACCTTGACGGTCAGAACGTCCTCAACGACATGGACCTCAGTGGTGAGATCGGCCACGACGTCGGCACCATGCGCTCGTTCGACAAGGTCAGCGACGGCACCGTCAACATCCTGTTCCGCCACGGCGCCACGAGCAACCCCCTGATCAATGCGATCGAGATCATTCGCACGGACCTCCCGGCGCAAGGCACCCTGGGCCAACAGGACGAGGTACAGCGCCGCAACTACACCGGCACCGGAGCACCCGGTGCTAACACGGTGATTCAGGGAACGGCGCCGTGGCGCCGGGTCCGGGGCGCCTTCATGGCGAACGGCACCCTCTTCACCGGTCACAGTGACGGAACCTGGGTGCGCCGTACCTTCTCCGGTGGCACCTTCGGGCCGGGCACCGCGGTGGACACGTGGTCCAACGACATCGGCGCCGACATGAACTCGATGACCGGCGTCTTCTTCGACGCCGGCCTGCGACGCGTCTACTACACGGTCTCTGGCAGCAGTTCGCTGTTCTGGCGCTACTTCAACCCGGAGAGCGCAGTGTTCAGCTCGCAGCGGTACACCGCAACGGGTGCAGTCGCAGCGCTGAACCCATCACGAGTGCGTGGCATGTTCGTGTCCGAAGGGACTCTGTACTTCGGTGACTCGACGGCCGGCGCCTTGTTCAAGATGGCCTTCACGGCGGGCGCGCCGAGCGGCACTGCAACTCTGGCGGACAGCACCACCGACTGGCGCGCTCGGGCATTGTTCATGTCCGACGGCGCCCAGCCGAACGTGCCGCCGGTCGCAGCGTTCACTCAGACATGCACGGTCAACGTCTGCACGTTCGACGGCGCCACCTCCACCGACAGTGACGGCTCCGTCGCGGCGTACGCCTGGGACTTCGGGGATGGCGAAACAGGCACCGGGTCATCTCCCGAGCACACGTATCGATCGGGCGGCACGTTCAACGTGACGTTGACCGTGACCGACGATCGCGTCGGCTCCCACGCCATCTCCCATGATGTTGTCGTCGCCGACCCGCCGAACGTGGCTCCGTCGGCGGCAGCGAGCGGAGCTTGCACCTTGCTCGACTGCACCTTCGACGGGGGCTCCTCGTTCGACTCCGATGGCGACATCGTGTCCTACGAGTGGAACTTCGACGACGGGACCACGGGCACGGGCCCGGTCCCGACACACAGCTACACCGCAGGTGGTGTCTACGACGTGACTTTGACGGTGACCGACGACGACGGGGCAACCGATGAGGCGACCATCCAGGTCGAAGCCATCGCTCCGACGGCGGCGGCACTCTTCCGAGCCTCAGCCACTGCCAACAGCAACAGCGCGGCCGCCTCGGTCGTCGTCCCGGCGGCGGTCCAAGCGGGGGATCAGTTGTTGCTGTTCATCACGGCCAACCTCAACACGACCGTGTCCACACCGGCCGGGTGGACGCTTCTGGGGACAAGGCAAGACGGCACGCCAGACCTGACGTCCTGGGTGTTCACGCGCACGGCCGCTGCCAACACGGCAGGCAGCACTGTCACCGGCACACTCGGGGCCACCGGCAAGTCGGCTCGGGTTCTCGTGGCCTACTCGAATGCGGCACCTCCGACCACTGCTCTGTCGTCGGTGATGGGAGCGTCTTCGACCTCCTTGGCCACGCCGGCAACCACGGTCACCTACACCGGAGCCGCTGTCGTCAGCGCCTGGGCAGACAAGTCTGCGGGCAACACTGGCTGGACGCTGCCGGCCACCGTGACATCGCGGGCCTCGTCGCTCGGTAGCGGCACCGGTCAGGTCACGGCCGCAGTGGCCGAGACCAATGCACCGGCAGGTGCCTGGCCGGGCGCTACGGCCAACTCGTCGGTCGCCGGCACCAAGGGCATCGGTTGGACGGTTGTGATGCCTCCGGCAACGGGCAACTTCGCGCCAACCGCCGCGTTCACGCCGACCTGCTCGCTGCTGTCTTGCTCGTTCAACGCAGCCGCATCGGCGGACACGGACGGCACCATCGCGTCCTACTCGTGGGACTTCGGTGACGGCGCTTCGGGAACGGGCCAGTCGCCCAGCCACAACTACGCCGTCGACGGGACGTACCAGGTCACACTCACGGTGACCGACGACGACGGGGCGACCGCCGTGGCGACTGCACCGGTGACCGTTGCGCTCACGACGGTGAACTTCCGGGCGTCCGTCACGGGCAACACCACGGCTGCACAGGCCGCGCTCATCGTGCCCAACACCGTTCAGGTCGGCGATCAATTGCTGTACTTCGTCACCGCCAACGGCGCCACGACCATTTCGACACCGTCGGGTTGGGTGCTGCTCGGCACGCAGACTGACGGCAGTCCCGATGTCCAGTCGTGGGTGTTCACGCGCACTGCGGACGCCAACACGCCTTCGAGCAACGTGGTCGCGACCATGGGCACGTCGCTCAAGGTGTCACGCACCTTGGTCGCCTACCGAGGTGCTGCGCCGATCACGACGTTCGCTTCGGCAGTCATGGGCGCCAACACCACAGCACTCCGGACTCCGGATGTGGTGGCCGGGGCGGCGGGATCGCGTGTCGTGAGCTACTGGGTCGACAAGACCACGGACAACACCGGTTGGACTCTCCCGGGTGGCGTCACCTCTCGCGGAGACTCGATCGGCACCGGCGCAGGTCACATCACCTCCGTTGTCGCCGACGCAGGTGTGACAGCCGGCACGGTCACTGGTCTCACCGCCAACAGCGCCATTGCTGGCAGCAAGGGCGTTGCCTGGAGTCTGGTGATCGCACCGGCCTGAGCTATGGCTTCATAAAGGCGCCGCCCGGGGTCCTCGACCCCGGGCGGCGCCTTTGTGCTTGAGGCGGGCACAATACGTGCATGACTGAGGTTCACCACGGTCTCGAGGGGATCGTCGCATTCGAGACAGAGATCGCCGAGCCGGACAAGGAAGGCTCCGCACTGCGCTATCGCGGGGTCGATATCGAAGAGATTGTGGGGCGGGTCCCCTACGAGAAGGTCTGGGGACTCCTGATCGATGGCAACTACGAACCCGGCCTCCCACCGGCGGAGCCCTTCCCCATTCCTGTGCATACCGGCGATATTCGCGTCGACGTTCAGGCTGCCGTGGCGATGCTCGCCCCCGTGTGGGGCATGAAGGCTTCCTACGACTCCACCGACGATGAAATGCGCGCCGACCTCAGCAGAGTCGCGGTGATGGTGTTGTCGTACGTCGCCCAAGCGGCTCGCGGCTTGAACCGGCCGATGGTTCCGCAGGCTCAGGTGGACCGTGGCCGAACTCTGGCCGAGCGATTCATGATCCGCTGGCAGGGAGAGCCTGATCCCGCCCACGTCCGGGCGGTCGATGCCTACTGGTCCTCTGCCGCCGAACACGGCATGAATGCCTCGACCTTCACTGCGCGTGTCATCACGTCCACCGGCGCCGATGCCGCTGCGGCTTTCTCGGGGGCGATCGGCGCCATGAGCGGACCACTTCACGGTGGCGCCCCCTCGCGGGTGTTGGGGATGCTCGAGGAGGTCGAGAAGCGCGGCGATGCCCGCGCCTACGTGAAGCAACTCCTCGACGATGGGGAGCGACTGATGGGCTTCGGCCATCGCGTCTATCGCGCCGAGGACCCCCGGGCCAGGGTGCTTCGGCGTACCGCCCGCGAACTCTCCGCCCCTCGCTTTGAGGTGGCCGAGGCGCTCGAACAGGCGGCCCTCGCAGAGCTTCGTGAGCGCCGCCCCGACCGAGTCCTGGAGACCAACGTCGAGTTCTGGGCCGCCATCGTCCTCGACTTCGCCAAGGTGCCCGCGCACATGTTCACCTCGATGTTCACGTGTGCCCGCAGCGCCGGGTGGTCCGCGCACATCCTCGAGCAGAAGCGCACGGGACGACTGATCCGCCCCTCGGCGATCTACACAGGTCCCGCCGCCCGGCCGGCCAGCGAGGTGGCCGGCTGGAACGTCGCCTGGGGCAAATAGCGGACGTCATACGCTTCGGCGGCTATTGGCTCACGTACGAATGACGTCAGCGCGCAACGTCATACGCCTCGGCGGCTATTGGTTCAGGTTACGTATGACGTCAGGCCGTGACATGTGACCGTTTAGTCACATATAATGCCAGCGTGGACCTGATCTTCAAAGCCCTGAGCGATCCCACGCGACGCGAGATCCTCGATGTCCTGTTCGCTCAGGACGGCCAGACCGTAGGCGAGGTGAGTCGGCGTTTCGAGGACCAGATGGGCCGCTTCGGGGTGATGAAGCACTTGAGAGTGCTCGAGGAGGCCGACCTGGTGATCACCCAGCGCGTCGGGCGCAGCAAGCGCCTGTTCCTCAACCCGGTCCCCATCGAAGAGGTGGCCAACCGCTGGATCAGCAAGTACGCCGCCCGCTTCAGTTCCGCACTCGTCGACCTCAAACACACCGCACAGGAGGGCCGCTGATGGCCATCACGACTCATATCTTTCAGGTCTATATCTCGGGCGACGTCCAGCAGGTGTGGGCGTCGATCACCGATCCCGAATGGACCCGCCGCCACCTCGACGCGACCGCGGTGGTCGAGTTCACTCCCCCGACCGAGTCGCAACCCGGCCGACTCGTGCAGACGTGGCACGTGCTCCGCGACGCCGCACTGGCGACCGAGCAACCCAGCGAGGTCGAGTGGACCGTCGAGCGCGCCGGCGCGGGGCTCACCCGCGTCAGGGTGGTGCACGGCGATCTCGCCTTCAGCCCGCTCACGTGGGCGTATGCCAAGGAGAGGTGGAATTGGGTGCTTGACGCCCTGAAGACCGCTCTCGAGACCGGGCGCCCGTTGCCGGAGGTTTCCACCGCGTCGACCACTCCGGAAGTCGTCACCTCGGACTGGCACCGGGCCCAAGGGGTCGAGGCCAACAACGCGACGTGGGAATTGCTGGGCAGGTCCGATCGCGCACCCTCCGAGGATGAAGATCTTCTCCGACGTGCGTACGCCGCGGCGTACCACTGGCAACGGACCGACTCGCGCAAACCTGAGAACGAGGCCCGGGCGGCGTACATGATCGCCAAGGCGCTGCTCGCGACCGATCAGCCGGCCCGAGCCATGGTCAGTGCCGATCATTGTCTGAGCGTGTGCCAGAGACATGGGCTCGGCGACTTCGACCTGGCCTACGCATACGAAGCGCGAACCAGGGCACTTCTCGCTCTTGCGCGCGAACCGGAAGCACGCCAGGAGTGGCTGGCGGCGAGCGCCGTGGAGATTGCGGACGCCGAGGACAAGGCCATCGTGGTCGCAGACTTCGCAGATCTGGATGCCCACTTCGCAGGCGAGGGCCGACGGACTGGAAACTAGAGCCGCTTGCCCAAATAGATCGCGTGCTCGCTGTCGGCATAGAAACCGAACCTGGTGCCGGCATCGACATAACCCGCGCTGTCGTAGAGCGCCACTGCGCCCTGCTGTGGGAGGCCGGTCTCCAAGACCATGACGTCGGCTCCCTGTCCTCGGGCGGAATCTTCGAGACTGGTGAGCGTGAGCAGGGCGAGACCCTGCCTTCGACGGGCCGGCACGACGTACATCCGTTTCACCTCGGCGGCTCGCAAGCCACCCAGCGCCTCGATGTCCGGCCGCAGCCGCCAACCACCCATAGCCACGGGTTGGCCCGTGTCGTAAACCAGGAGGAACGCACCGTTCGGCGGATCAAACTCATGCAGGTCTATGGGCGTCTCGTCTCCGCCGCCATAGATCTCCACGTATTCGGCCTGGACGCCGGCGACGAGCACCTGGACATCCGGATGGTCGAAACCGACCTGCTTGACCCTGATCGATCCACCGGTGGTGGGCTCATGTGGGTCAGCCAAGCTTTTCCGAACACTTGATGCAGACGGTGCTGCGGGGCTTATTGATGTGGAAGCAGTTCGCACAGGCGACCATCGGTTCGCCGACTCGGCTGTAGCCCCACCAGACCAGGAACAGGCCGAAGGCCATGAACGGAAGCGCCGCCATCGCCATCATCTGCTTGTCGGTCATGATGGCTTCTGGGTTGGTCGAGGCGTCACTTGGGAGTACGCCGAGGATGAAGATGGCGGTCCCGAAGGCAAGGACTATCCACGCGATGATGCGCAGGAACCACCGCTTGTCGCGGGCGGGGCCATCCGAGATCTCCGCCTGAGCGGGGCGACGCTTCTCCTTGAGCGGCTTGCCCCACGGAGCAACCTCGTTCTTCAGCGGCGCGTTGGCCGCGCTCTGAATAGGCTTCGTGGTCTCTTCTTCCTCCGGTGAACTCACTACGCCTTACTACCCTTCACTCCGGTGTTAGACAACTGGAGCATGCGCGCACCGACAACCGCTAGCGGGATACCCGCGAGAATCATCCAGAACCTCGAGTTGTCATCGGACGTGAGGAGGTCCACCAGCGCCACCGCGATGAGAACGAGGCCCACGAGAATGCACCCCAAACCGGCGCGACGAAGTTTGGCCCGGATGGCTTCCTTCTCGGCCGCAGTCTTGGCGGGCCGAGGTGCTGGTGATGCACCTTGCGTCATGGATGGTGCTCCTTGGTCGTGCCGAAGAGGCGGGTCCCCGAATAGGTGAGCACAGAGACTGAGTGCCAGAATATAGGCCCCCAGAAACCGGGGCCTGACACGGCCCAACAGACAGCCCAGAGACAGCCCAAGACAGCGTGGTCAGGGCGATCCAATCCACCGAAAGGTTCTCCTGTGACCGGCGCGCTGCACCTGCCAACCGACCTCCTTCCCGCTGATGGACGATTCGGAGCTGGTCCGTCCAAGGTCTCCGTCTCCCACCTGGATGCGTTGGCGGCCACGGGCTCAAGCCTGATGGGTACGTCGCATCGTCAGGCGCCCGTGAAGAACCTGGTCGGCCGCGTGCGGGACGGCCTCTCGAGTTCTTCGATCTGCCCGAGGGGTACGAGATCGTCATGGGCAACGGTGGCGCAACGGCGTTCTGGGACATCGCCGCGTTCGGTCTGATTCGCGAGAAGAGCCAGCACCTGGCCTTCGGTGAGTTCTCCGCCAAGTTCGGTTCGTCGGTGACGGCGGCCCCGTGGCTCAGCAATCCGTCGATCATCAAGTCCGATCCTGGCTCGCGCCCCGAGGCCGTCGCCGAGTCGGGCGTGGATGCCTACGCCTGGGCCCACAACGAGACGTCGACGGCCGTCATGGCCCCCGTTCATCGGGTCGCCGGAGCCGACGAGGGCGCGCTCGTGCTGATTGACGCCACTTCCGGCGCAGGTGGGCTTCCTGTCGATCTGGCCGACGTCGACGTCTATTACTTCGCCCCGCAGAAGTGCTTCGCTTCGGACGGCGGCCTGTGGTTCGCCGCGATGTCGCCGGCTGCGTTGGATCGAGCCGCTGAGATCGCCACTTCGGGTCGCTACATCCCGCCGTTCTTCGACCTGCCGACCGCGATCGACAATTCGCAGAAGAACCAGACCTACAACACCCCGTCACTCGCCACCTTGTTCCTCATGGCCGAGCAGTTGGACTGGATGCTGGCCGAGGGCGGACTCCCGGGCATGGTCGCCCGGACCACGGCGTCCTCGGATGCGCTCTACGGCTGGGCCGAGCGGACGGCGTACACGACCCCCTATGTCACGGATCCGAGCCACCGCTCGCTGGTGATCGGCACGATCGACTTCGAAGACTCCATCGACGCCGGCGCCATCGCCGCGACCCTGCGCGCTAACGGCATCGTCGACACCGAGCCCTATCGGAAGTTGGGTCGCAATCAGTTGCGGATCGCGATGTACCCCGCGATCGACCCGTCCGACGTCGAAGCCCTCACCCGCTGCATCGACCACATCGTCGCCAACTCCTAACCCGCCGAGGAGTCACCCAATCCTGGTGAGGAGTCACCAACGGCAGGGCGGCTAGCGTCGCCTGGAGCTTCGTCGTACGGCGGACCAGGTGATCCATCCTCCAACGGCGAGGGCGGCGAGCGTCGGGAGTTGCCACAGCCAGCTGCGCCCTTCTGACTCGGCGGACACCGGTCCTGGATCCGGCTCTGGCACGGCCGCGCCCTTGGTTGGCTCCGGGGTCGCCTCGACAGGCTGCATCGCACGTCGTACGTCGGCGGGCAATCGCACCTTCAGGATCGGGGCCTCGATCCCTTCAGATGACAGATAGACGCTGCCCGGGCCAGCAATGGCGAGACCTTCGCCCTGCTCTTGGTCGGGCAGGTCGAACTCGCCCACGGGATCAAGGGTCGGATACGCATACACGAACGCTTCCGTGTAGTTGCGCAGGATCAGGTGGCGACCGTCCGGGAAGAACGCACCATCGGTGATCAGTCCCGCCGCGCTGCCGATAGCGGTCAAGCAGGTTGGGCTTCTCGCCGTCGAGATCAAGCGGGGCGGCGAGGACGGCACCGCCGAAGACGGACTTCGTCACGATGAACAATTCACCCGGTGATCGGGTGACTGAGCAACGCTTCGGCATCGGCGGGGCCGTCTGGGTATCGGACGGCGTACGTCCGGGTTGCGGCGCTGCCAGCCAGATCGACCAAGGAAACCGTCACGTCGTTCCGATCCGCGCCGTTGTCACCGATGTCACCGACCCAGATCGAGTTGTCTGGGCCGGGCGCGAGCGCTTCGACGTCCTCGGGTTCGTCCGACCACTCGACCACGTCGACGGTCTTCCCGGATGTCTTGTCAACAACGAAGAGTCGACCCGAATCTCCGGAGTCGTTGGTGGTGACGAACGTGTCCTCAAGCGCGACCAGCCCGCTCGACTCGACGATCTGAGGGTCCGCGAATCGCGTCACTTCGGTGCCGGGCACCGACGCCAGCAGCGCACCCGCGAACAAGACGGCACCGGCCGCCGACAATCCACCCACCATCACGAGTCGAGCAGTTGGGCAAGTTTCGGCTGGATCCCCCACAGTTCGGCCAACTCGTCGTACTCCGATCTGAGATGGCGGCCGGAGGTAGGCGGACCGGTGCGCACTGCCCTGATCAGCGTGTTGCGTGGCGTGTGTCGGCTCTCGACGAACTCGACCACATCGACGCGATAGCCCTGGCCCCGCATCAACCCGGCGCGCAGCGCATCGGTCATGGTGTCGGCGAAGCGTTCACGCAGGATGCCGTCCTTGATCAGCAGGGAGTACGGCGCTGGCGGGTCGGAGTGACGCAGTTGGGCAGCAATGTCGTGGTGGCAGCAGGGTGCGGCCAATACAAGGGGGGCCCGCCAATGTGCCGCCCGGGACAACGCCTCGTCTGTGGCCGTGTCGCAGGCGTGAAGTGCCAGCACCACGTCGGGTGCGGCGTCGAGATCCACGTCAGCGATGCTGGCAACCATGAACTGCGCGTCGGCACCCAACTGCCGCGCCAGCTCGGTGTTGTGCTCGTACGACTGATCCTTGACGTCGACACCGATGAGTCGCACCGGAAGCTCGCGCACATGGGTGAGGTACCGATGGGCGGCAAACGTCAGGTAGGCGTTGCCACAACCCAGATCGACGATCCGAAGCGGGTCCTCAGACGTGGGATGCCGAAGGTGCCCGGAGGCCAACGAGTCCGAGATCGAGGCATCCAACAGCCGCAAGAACTCCTCGACCTGTCGGTACTTCGCCTGCGTTGAAGGCTTCACGTTGCCTTCGGCCGTCGAGATCCCCAGCGCGATCAGCACGGGATCATCTGCGGGCAACAGCCGCGCCTTGGGCCTGTCGTGGCCCCGCTCCGGCTCCGCGAGTATCGCCGAGGTGCTGTGGATGAGGGGGCGGCCCTTCTTCGTGATCGCGCACCTGATGGACGCCCGTGGTGGTCTCGATGTGCCAGTTGCTGAAGGGTTCCGCGAGCAAGGATTCGACTGCGTCCCCGAGCCGACTCGCCCAGCTGGTGGTTGGCCGTATGCGCTTGCGTCGCGTCGTACGCCGTGACCTGGAGATGACGACCCGCCTTGATGTCGACGTACCTCAACTCGACGCGCCGCCACTGGGGTGGAGTGCTGGCGGCCCCACGCCGGTGTCCTGAGGCCACGGCGCGCACCAGGCTTTCATCGTCCAGGAGATGCCCGCCCACTATGGTCCAGGCCTCTGCCACGGTGAAGGCCATCGCCATCACCCCATCATTGCGGAGACCAGAACGATGAGCAGCAAACCGATCAGCGCCACGGGGATGACCCAGACGTATTGGCCCCGTCGATAGGGGAGCCGACGAAGGAGCCGACTGATGGAAGACACCCGGACGAGACTACCTCCGGTCAGAGCCCCAGCAGCTTGGCCGCCTCATCAAACGCGGCCGCCGGATCGAGGACATCTAGGAACACCGACTGCATTCCGGCCAGGCGGCCACCCTCGACGTACGACGGATTGTCATCGACGAACACCAGGCTCTCGACCGGGAGTGCGACCACCTTGGTTACGAACTCGTACGCCGCCGGGTCTGGCTTGCGAATTCCGATCTCCGAGGCGTCCACGATCACGTCGAACAGGTCGAACCACTCCTGCGACTCGACCCAATCGCGACCCTGAAAGTCCATCAACTCGTTGCTGAAGACTGCCGTGGCGACTCCCGCGGAGCGGGCCCTGCGCAGCAGACTCACCGCCTCCGGACGGGCTGGGTCGATGCCTGGCTGCTGGAAGATGGCGCGCATCAACTGGGGGTGGCCATTGAGGGGAGCTCCGTTGGCTACGGCTACATCCGCATTGCCCAGCCAGTACTCCCGCTCGGTCAACTCACCCGCCAGGTGCCGATCCCACAGCGGATCGCCGCCGGCGTCGAACGGCCCGCGACCCGGGATCGTGCGCGGAGCCAGGCCATTGATCCGCTCGAACTCATCGGCAATCTCCCAGGCCGACTTCAACAGCACCACGCCGACGTCCAAGAGCAAACCCTGCGTTGGCGGCGATTGGGGATTCACGTCGGTCAATCTAGATCCCGGAAACCGAACGGGCCCGACTCGTCCCGCCCCGCGGGAAGCCCGACCTCCGCCACCTGCGCCAAGGCGTAATGCACCACCTCCAGGACCTCGATGGTGTTGTTCTCGATCTCCGCCACGGCGACCCACGCCACGGCATCCGTCGTACCGCCCGTCTCCACCACCCGAGGCTCGACTTCTGCGCTCGACCTCGCCTCTGAACACGACATGAATGCCGTGATAGTCCTCCGTATGACCATCCGGCCCGGTTCCCGTGAAGTGGATGTCGTGCACGCCCAGCAGTGACTCGATCCGACACTCGACGCCGCACTCTTCGGCGACCTCGCGAACTGCGGCCGTGGCCGGGCGTCTCACCGTGCTGGATGCCACCTCCGGGCAGTGTCCAGCGCCCCGCATTAGGGGCGATCGGGGACAGCCGCGTCAGCAACACTTCGTCGCCGCGCCGAATCAGGGCGTACGCCGCGACGCGCTGCAGTCGTGAGGGATGCGCATCGGCGAGCGACTCCCTGACCATGGCGACCACTGGGACCACACCCCCGAGTACGTCGGCAATGGGGACCCAGGCCGCAGCCATCGTGGATCCGTCCTCCTCGATGACCCGGGGGGCGGGCGAATCGGGCGCCACCCAACCGGCGTACACGATACGCACGGCATGGGCGTCGACCCGGCGTCCGCCGCGCCAGACTCCGGGCATGTGGCCCGAATAGATCCGTGCCGATTCGGCGACCTGGACCCGCAGGCCGGTCTCCTCCCAAACCTCACGGACGACGGCGTCTCGCGGCGACTCTCCGTGGTCGATTCCCCCGCCGGGCAGCGTCCACAACTCGGTCGTGGAGACACGCGGTGCCAACCGGGCCAGCAGGATCATCCCGTCCCGCACGATCACGGCGTAGGCCGCGACTCGCTGCACTTGCGGAAGGTCCGAGGAGCTTTCGGACACTTCGGGGACCTCTGTCATCGGGACAGCCTACGGAAGTGGATCGGCGAGCATCCTCGGATCGGGAGAGATGCGCCGGGGCAGGTGGAACGTCCTGGCACCAACACCCGTAGCAGGAGCGACTGGGTTACGGTCGCTGCGCGCCCGACTTCGGCTGTCGAAATCCGCCAGCTGTACGGCCACGGGCGGCGGCGCTCGAGATCAGCCAGACCCTCAAATCAACAGACCCGGCGCTCATCGATCGCTTCGGGCGTGGCGTGTTAGTCTCGCGCAGTCCGCTGCCAACTTACGGAGACACTGCCGTGAACTACATCTACCAGGACTACTGGGAGAAGCTGCACCAGCGCGACGACCTCAGCACCGTCGGCCAGTCCTCGCTGCCGCCAGGCATCAACAAATGGACCTACCGCGCGACCCGGCGCAACATGCGCAACTTCGCCCAGAAGCACAATCTGAAGGCGTCCGGATCGAAGCGGATGCTGGAGATCGGTGTCGGCACGGGCTACTGGGTGGACTTCTGGCAGGACCTGGGTTGGCAGGTCGACGGCTGCGACCTGGTTCCCGCGGCTGCCGAGCGGCTGAGCGACAAGCACCCTGATGCGGGGTTCTGGGCCGCCGACGTCAGCGCACCCGAAGGCGTCTTGGCCCCCTCGGGTGGTCTTGCTGCTGCTGATGGCTACGACCTTGTCTTCATTGCCCACGTGCTGCTGCACGTCACCGACGACGAGGCGTTCGCGCGCGCGTTGGCCAACGTGGCCGCGGCAGTCCGGCCGGGCGGGCGCCTCGTGATGCTCGAGCCTGCCCTCACGCACAAGAAGAGCGAGTTGAAGTTCAACCCCGAGCACTCGTCCCGGGCCAGGCTGCTCCGCTCCTACCGACGCCCGCTGCGTGAGAACGGGCTCAAGCTCCGTGCGGTGGGCCGCACGGGGTGATCGCGTCGAACCCCATCGAGGCCTCGTCACCCAAGAAGCTTCAGCGCTACAAGAAGGTCTGGGCAATGGTGGCCAGCACTCGGGAACATCCGCGGCGAAGCGTCTTCATCGGTCCGATTCTGTACGTCGCCGATGGTGTGCTCATGCGCGTTACCGATGACGCGCCCACGTCAAAGGTGCTGATGTTCAGACGGCCTGTCGACAACAGGTGAGTGCTTTCACAACGGATGCACCCTCGGAGGACGTGTGATCGACCGCCGCAGAAGGCTGCTTTTCTTCGCATATGGGTTTCCGCCGGCCGCTAAGAGTTCGGCGTACCGGCTCCGTGAGACAGCCAACCAGTTCATCGACCTCGGCTGGGACGTCACCGTTGTCAACGGCGACCACCGCTGCTTCGAGGACGACTCCGGCCTTGACCTCTCCATGCTCGAGCACGTCAATCCGCGCCTGGTCCTCGAAGAGCTGCCCCTGCGGAGGCACGACTTCGAGACCGACGTCAGGAAGATGACGCGGGCAAGGGTCACAGACCCGACCAAGTGGGTCAGGCGCTTGGACCGCAAGACGCTCAAGATCTTCCCTGAGCTGAAGTTCGGTGGCTGGCTCCGCATGCTCGAGGAAGCCGCTGTGAGGCTTCACCGCGAAGAGCCATTCGACCTGGTCCTCGCCAGCTGCGCGCCGTACGTATTCCTGGCTCCCGCGCTCCGACTCCATGAGGAGTTCGGAGTCCCGTTTGCTGTCGACTTCCGTGATGGCTGGTCGATCGACGTGGTCGGGGGTGAGGTCGCTTTCGCGCTCGACTCGGACGCCGGCCGTTGGGAGGAACGAGCACTGGACAAGGCTCTTTCGCTGTGGGTGGTCAACGACCCCATCGCCGAGCACTACCGAGTTCGCTACCCCCACCTCGCCGACCGGGTCGAGGTCGTGCGCAACGGCTTCGACCTCGACAGCGTGCCGCCATCGGTGGTCGGAAGGGATCACGGGGACAGTCCGTTGCGCTTCGGCTACCTCGGGACCGTCAACTATCAAGTGGACAGGCTGCGGGCCGTGCTCGAAGCATGGCGTGAAGCTCGGAGTAGCGAGCCCGCACTCTTTGACGCCACCCTCACGTTTCGGGGCTACCTCGGTGCGAGTTGGGCACGGGAGGCCACTCCGACCGCCGAGCTCATCCGTGACGCCCGGAAAGACGGAGTCACCTTCGGCGGACCAGCAGCAAAGGCCGACGTCGGCGAGGTCTACGCCTCGTGGGACGCTCTGCTGCTCGTGCTGATCGGCGGCAGCTACGTGACGTCGGGCAAGGTGTACGAATACATGGCCACGGGGCTCCCCATCGTCTCGGCTCACGAGCAGGAGCACGACGCATCCACGCTGCTCACCGGCTACCCGCTGTGGACTGGTGCTCACGGACTCGACCACAACCGCCTGGTCGCGTCATTCGCAACAGCTGCCCGGATGGCGAGGTCCGCGACCCCCGAAGACAGGAATGCGGCCCGCGAGCATGCGGTGCGCTATGACCGCCGCGCCATCATGAGGCCTGCCGTCGCTCGGCTCGCCGAGCGAGTATCTGTCGCGGCCAGAGGGGCCTAGTGATCGAGATCCTGCTGGTGGCCAGCGTTACACCGCTGCACGCCACTCTCGCCGACGCCGTGGAGAAGTTCCACCAGCGCGGAGCCGTTGTGCGCCTGGTGGGAATGACGCCAGTGAGTCGCACGCACGCCGACATTGGGCTCGACGGCCTACGTTCCTTGCACCTTGAGGCCGAGGGTCGCAGTCCGACGTTCTGGCGCACCCAATTCGCCTCGACGCCGCCAGTACGCACTTGGCTGCACGTGCGCCACGACACGTGGACGCTGGAGCATGCTGCTCGCGCAGACGTGCTCGTTGCCCTCGATAATCAGTCGCTTCTCAGCGTCTGGCACCTAGCCAGACGCAACAAGACAGCAGCGGCCAGGATTGGGCTGGGGCCAGCACTCCGAGTGCTCGACGAACTGGCGGCACACGACCCGCGGCCTCGCCCGGCCAGAGCCCCGTCACAGCAGACCGGGGACCAGGCAACCGACGGGGGACCGCAAACCTGGCGGAGTTCCACCCTCGCGCTCGCGGCGCGCCGTCTCGCCTCCTCGTCGAGCCCTACCAGGACTGAGCGTCGCCTGCTGCGCGGGCGCTGGCTTCCCGAGCGGACCCGAATCGGTCTCGGCACCGCGGTGATGGAGCACGCGATCGAAGACGGCGCCTGGGGCCGGGCCGCAGAAACGGCGTGCGAGGTGGCAGCCGGGTTGGGCAGTGCGTTGCAGCGTGCCGACTTCCTGGGCGAGCTGGTGGCACGCGACCTCGACGAGGGGAGGCAACCCGCGCTCCTCTTCCAGGCGTACGCTGCCGAGCTCGACTATGCCGATGAGCTGTTGGCGGGCGGGGAGCACGATCAAGCCGCGGCGTCCTTCCTCCAGGCGGCCAGGCTCGCGTTCCACCGCGCTGCACACATGGATTCGGTCGAGTCCCCGCTTGCCCAGGACCCGGCGGGGTTCGTGGCCCCGTTGCAGCAGAGCCAAGTCTTTCGCCGGCTGACCGAGCAGGCCGGCCGAAGGCAGCGCTCCCCCGACCCGCATCGGGTCGGCGGACGCCGGGTGCGTGTCGTGCTGGCAACTATGGACAACGCCCACTTTCTGAGCGAGATCCGCGCGCAGCTCGAACGGAGCGAACACTTCGAGGTGCGAGTGGTCGACCAAAAGCAATACAGTCGCCGGTTCTGGGTCAACCCGACGGCGATGCTCGCCTCCGAACTGCGCCACGGAAACGTCCGCAGCCAAGCGGAAGACACCTTCCGGCCGTTCCTCGACTGGGCGGACGTGGTGCTGGTGGACTGGTGCACCCCCCTGGCCTACGCTTTCACGCTCGTCGACCCTGGAAGTACGCGGCTGATCGTTCGCCTCCACAGCTTCGAGGCGTTCACCGTGTGGCCCCATCTGATGGACTTCTCCCACCTCGACGACATCGTCTTCGTGAGTCACCACTTGCGTGACTTCACACTCCAGGCGGTGCCGCGGCTCGCCGCCTCCGACGTCGCGACGCACGTGCTTCCCAACGCCGTCGACCTGCGCCGCTGCCTTCGCCCCAAGTCGGATGAGGCGCGCTTCAACCTCGCCATGGTCGGCTACAGCGTGGTCGCCAAGGATCCGCGATGGGCCGTGGAAGTGCTACGCCACCTGCGCGGCACAGATTCCCGCTACCGACTCCTGCTCGTAGGCCACGACCTGTACGCCGGTCCCACCGCCGCCGCACGCGCCTATGCCGAAGAATTCCAGCGGGATCTGAACGAGTTGGAACCCACGGGCGCAGTCCGCCGCATCGGCCACACCGACGACCTGCCGACCGTGCTGACGGAGATCGGGACGATCCTGAGCACCTCTGTGCGCGAGAGCCAGCACATCGCGCTGCTGGAGGGCGCTGCGAGCGGTGCCGTGCCGGTCGTCCGTGACTGGCCGTACTTCGCGGCGCTCGAAGAGGGGCCGCAGACCATGTTCCCTCACGACTGGGTTGTTCAGTCGCCGAAGGAGGCAGCCGACCGGATCCTCTGGGCCACCGAGGATGTGACGCGCTGGCGAGCAGTCGGCGCCGCCGCCTCGGAGGAAGCCATCGCGACGTGGGACATTACGCGCCACGAAGCGGACTACTACCGCCTACTGGCGAAATGATCCGGGGATCGGGCAGCCTACGGAAGTTGGCCATCTGATTGGTCCGCAACGGGACCCCACGTCGGTCGGAGCGCGGCGTTCGGCACCACATCCCACTGCTCCGCTTCAGCCCGATCCGGCGCGTGCCCGCCGAGATGGGCGGGGTACCACGGCGCGTACTCTCCGGGTTGCGGGAGATGTTCGGGACGCTTCTGAAGTTCCTCCAGCAGTTCAGTCATCACGGCGCCGAGTCGCCGCGTCCACTCCGTCAGATCTTCGTCGGGGCCGATCCTCATGGGCGGTCCACAGAGCAGATCGACGGTCCTTCCCCGGGTGAGGTCGTGCCGGTTGGTTGTGCCCTTGCGCGGTCGACCGACGCTGTAGATCCGCTGCTGGCCCCAGATCGCAACCGGCACCACCACCGCGCCCGTCTCTTGGGCGAGCGCCGCCGTACCCTTCATCAACGAACGCACCGTGAAGGAATAGGAGATCCCTGCCTCCGGGAAGTTGCTGACTACCTCACCGGCGCGCAAGAGTCCGCGGGCTTGGAGGTACGCCGCGGCCGGGGCCCGTCGGTCCACTGGGATGTGTTTCATCGCCGTGAGGGGACGGGACAGACCCGGCGGATGCCAGAAGTCGAACCGGACGAAGAACCGAGCCTCACGGCGACGCTGCGCAACCGCCGCCGCCAGCGGCACGAAGTCGACGTAGGCAGCATGGTTGCTGGCCAGGATCACCGGCCCGCTGAGCGGGATGTGTTCTTCACCCTCGATCCGCATTCGCACGCCCAACGCTGCGATGGCCAGCCGCCCCGCTCCGACCGTGACGCCGTACCAGCTGAAACGCTCACCGAGGCGCTTCACGAGAAGGGCGGCCGATGATCCTGGGTGAGCGATCGTCGACCAGCCCAACGCCAGACGTTGGCAGCCCGATCGTGGTCCTCCTCCGTGACGAGATTTCCCATCCATCGAACCGCGAGGGTCATCACGAAGTCGGAGCGCATACCGATCGGACCGAACGTCGGCAGGAACCTCGGCACGGTGAGCAGTCCCGCAAGTCGACGCGCGATCGAGAACGCCTCCCCGTAGTGGTGCTTGAGCAGCGCAGGCCACACCTCTCCCAAGGGAGCGTCCTCGACCAGTGTCTCGGCGACGAAACGGCCGGCCTCGAGTCCGTAGTCGATGCCCTCCCCGTTGAGCGGATTCACGCAGCCGGCCGCATCCCCGATCAGCGCCCAGTTCGGTCCGGCAACGCCGGAGACTGCACCACCCATCGGCAGCAGAGCGGAGGTCGGCATCTTGAGGTCGCCGGTCAACGCGAACTCCCGACGGCGTTCGTCGGCATAGAACGACATCAAGGGCTTGATCGCGATGTTCGCTGGTCGCTTGGAGGTCGCCAACGTGCCGACGCCCAGGTTCACCTGACCATCGCCGAGCGGGAAGATCCAGCCGTAGCCAGACAGCAGATCGCCCTGTCGGTCACGGAGTTCGAGGTGGGAACTGATCCACGGGTCGTCGCTGAGGTCCGACGCGATGTAGCAACGCCCCGCGACGCCGTAGACCGTGTCTCTGTGCCACTCACGTCCGAGCAACTTGCCGAGCGGCGACCGTACGCCGTCCGCGACAACCAATCGCTGGCATTCGACCTCGAAGTGCTCGGCCTCGCCTGTGGCTGATCGAGACTCTCGCTCGAAGATGACCGCCTCCACCCCGCTCGCACCCATCCGGACGTCCACCGCTCGAGCGCCATCGATCGCGGTCGCGCCGGCCTTGATCGCAATTGTTCGCAGATGATCATCGAGGTCCGTGCGGGCGACTGCGGATCCCCAGTCCGGCAGACTGCCGCCGGGCCACGGCAGTTGCAGGGTTTGGCCGAAACCATGGAGCCGAAGTCCCTGATTGACCGTGTGAGCGCGCAACCAGTCCTCGAGACCAAGCTTGTTCAGCTCGCCGATGGCACGCGGCGTCAACCCGTCCCCGCAGGTCTTGTCGCGAGGGAAGACGGCCGCGTCGATCAGGAGCACGTCGAGCCCCGCCTTCGCCGCCCAAGCTGCAGCGGCCGCCCCTGCCGGGCCAGCTCCCACGACCAACACATCTGTCGTGAAGGGGGCATTGGTGGTCACGTCTCAATTCTCTCAGGTGGTTGAATTCCCCCGTTGGTCGAGCCTGTCGCGACCACTAACCTGACCCGATGGACCTCGACCGGGTGTTGGCTCAGCGCCTGTCCAAGCAAGGTCTCACGTCATCGGGCACGGACCTGATCGACGTCACCGGCTCGCTGGTATGCGTCCAGTCTCAGGATGCACCGCTAGCCCGCTGGTCGCTGGCGATGCGGATCGGGTATCCAGGCGACGCCGCGATCGCCGCCGCTATCGACTCGGGCGAGCATCATCCGGACGCATATCCTGCGGCCGACATGGCACTACCTGTTAGCCGAAGACCTGCGCTGGATGCTCGAACTGACCTCGCCGAAGCTGCTCCGATCGATGGCCGCCCGGCATCGCCAAATGGAGCTGGACGACGCCGGACGTCGTACGCCGTGAGCAGCGAGGACTCGCGCGCCTGCTCAGCGGATCGAACTTCCTCACCCGACGCCAGATCCAGACCACTCTTGACCGCGAGGACATGCGTGGCGAGCGTCTGGGCCACCTCCTCATGATCTCCGAACTCGAAGGTCTCGTCTGCTCGGGTCCTCTTGTCAACGGACAACACTCCTACGCGCTCGTGCGAGGAGTGGGTTGCGGCCGCCGCGACCAAGGGCCGCGACGAGGCAGTAGTCGAGTTGGTCCACCGATTCTTCGTCGGCCACGGACCGGCCTCGGTCGCCCACCTCGCCAGGTGGACAAACCTGACGAAGACGGAGATCAAAGCCGCAATCACCCACCTCGGCGATCGGCTCGACTCGACGGCGCTCGATGGCGACGAACTGTGGCACGACCCGAACCTGCTCGATCCAGGCACCGGCGACGGCGCATTCCTCTTCCAACTGTTCGACGAGGCATACCTGACCTATCCCAGCAGCAACTTCCCCCGCGTCGCCGACCATCCCTACGCCGACCAACCGCTCTCGCTCGCGGAGGCCGGCGGCGGGGTCGTCATCAGCGACCTTCGCGACGTCGGCTCGTGGAAGCGCAAGGACATCGGTCGCACCACCCGCGTCACCCTCTCCCTCGCAAAGTCATTGAGCGAGCGTCGACGAGTGGACATCGAGGCCCAAGCCGAACTCCTCGCCGCCCACACCAACCGCGCCCTCACCCTGGACTTCACCTACGTCCGACCCGTGACGCACATGTAAGAGATGAGTTGGGACAGATCCGACGGCGGTTCGCTGTCCCGATCCATCACTTAGTAGCGGACTACCCATGGGTCGCGGTCGCCCTGCACTCCTGGCCTAGGGCGGGACCAATTCGACTCTTAGTTTTCGGCGTGATGCGCCTCGTCCACAGACGGGTCTGCTGCGACCTCTCGACCAAGATTGCCGAGGCATGATCGTCCTGAAGTCATCTTCATGCGGGGCCCTCAACGCCAAGTCGGCGTGGGTGCAGGTCTCACGGGGCGCACATCGAACAGCACTGGCGATGGCCGCATTGGTAGACGACCTGGCTGCCTGGCAACTCGTCCTCACCGACCAGTCTCTGCTTTACTCACCTGACGCGGCGCGGCGTCCGCGGCTGGCCACTTCCTCCATTTCCGACCGAAGCACCTGTCTCTGTGCTAGCATCGGCGCATCAGTCCGCTCGACGTCCCCGGCCTCGTGCGCTTCGCGTCAGTCCCACCGAGCCACGGCCGAAGTCGAAGACGGCTTGCGCCTCGCCGAATGCGCCAGAGACGCTGCTCGCCTGCGCTCGGGATCTCAGCCTCCTGGATCTCGTTCGTGTTGATGGACTCATCCTCCACAGCCGTGGCGTGCACCGTGACCGAACTTAGCCTCATCATGCTCAACATCGACGGCGGTGCGCCAAGACTTGCGCGAAGCGCTTCACCCTCGTGGACGGCCGCTCTGAGTCCCCCTGGGAGTCGATGCTTCGCATCCTTCACGTCAGTTGCGGCATCGCCAGTCGAACCACAGCACGTCCTTCGACCCGAGCCGGCGAATTCGTCGCGCGCGGAGATCTTTGGATCGTCGGGACTCGCACGCTTCACGAGTACGACGGCGCTCACCACCTCACCCGACCGCAACAGCGCCGAGATCTCCAACGCAGCGGACGGATCGATGATGTCGACTGGAGCCGCCGCGGCTTCACCAAAGAGGACGTGCTGCACCAAGGCATCAACATCCTGCGCGCCGCCGATGCCGCGCTTGGGCCGCAATGCACGACCCGGAGCGCATCCGCGCGTGGCACTCACTCTTGCGGGACTCGCTGCAAACTCCGTCGGGGATGGCCCGCTTCCGTGCCAGACTCGTCTCCGCCCCCCGCAGCGCTGATGTCCGGGAGTGCGATCCACGATCCCGCCAGCTTCGAAGCGTCTGATCCGGACAGACTCAGGGTCTTCGACCGCCGACCAAGTGCACACTTACTTAGTGGTGCCACAAATGCAGCTGAGGCGTCACTCCCAGTAGCTACTGGGAGTGACGCCTCAGCGTTGAACTAACTCAGTGCTGGTAGGACCCGAAGTCGAAGTCGTCCAGCGCAACGGCCTGGCCGCCACCGGTGTTGCCGAACTCGTAGTCATACGAGTCGTAACCGACGACGGAGTACGCCGCGGCACGGGCTTCTTCGGTGGGCTCTACCCGGATGTTGCGGTAGCGCTCGAGGCCGGTGCCGGCCGGGATCAACTTGCCGATGATCACGTTCTCCTTGAGACCACGCAGCGAGTCCGATCGACCATGGATCGCGGCGTCGGTCAGCACTCGGGTGGTCTCCTGGAAGGAGGCCGCCGAGAGCCACGACTCGGTCGCAAGCGACGCCTTGGTGATCCCCATCAGCACGGGACGACCCGAGGAAGGCTTGCCACCCTCGGACACCACGCGACGGTTCTCGACCTCGAAGCGAACGCGGTCGACCAGGTCGGACGGCAACAGGTTGGTGTCACCCGACTCGATCACCGTGATCCGGCGCAGCATCTGCCGCACGATGATCTCGATGTGCTTGTCGTGGATGGACACGCCCTGGCTGCGGTACACCGCCTGGACCTCGTCCACGAGGTGCTCCTGCGCCTTGCGGACACCCAGGATGCGAAGCACATCCTGCGGATCCGGCGTACCGACGATGATCTGCTCGCCGACCTCGACATGATCGCCATCGGCGACCAGCAAGCGCGAACGCTTGGACACGGGGTACTCCTGCACCTCGGAACCATCGTCCGGGGTGATGAGCACCTTGCGTGCCTTGTCGGTGTCCTCGATCTCGACGCGACCAGCGGCCTCGGCGATAGGCGAACGACCCTTGGGCGAGCGGGCCTCGAACAACTCGACCACACGGGGCAGACCCTGTGTGATGTCGTCGGCCGATGCCACACCACCGGTGTGGAACGTACGCATCGTCAACTGCGTGCCGGGCTCACCGATCGACTGCGCCGCGATGATGCCGACGGCCTCGCCGATGTCCACCAGCTTGCCGGTGGCCAACGAACGGCCGTAGCACTTCGCGCAGGTGCCGGTCTTGGCGTCACAGGTCAGCACGGAGCGGACCTTGACCTCCTCGATGCCGGCTGCGATCAGCTCACCGATCTTGACGTCGCCGAGATCTTCGCCGGCGCCGGCCAGCACGTCACCCGTGGTCGGGTGAACGACCTCGACGGCCGCCGAACGGGCGTACGCCGCGGTCTCAGCGTTCTCGTTCTTGATGACGGACCCGTCCGGCAGGCGATCACCGATGCGCTTCGGAAGTCCCCGCTCGGTGCCACAGTCGTCCTCACGAATGATGACGTCCTGCGACACGTCGACCAGACGACGCGTGAGGTAACCCGAGTCGGCCGTCCGCAGCGCGGTGTCGGCGAGACCCTTGCGGGCACCGTGCGTGGAGATGAAGTACTCCAGCACGGACAGACCCTCGCGGAAGTTGGCCTTGATGGGCCGCGGAATGATGTCGCCCTTCGGGTTGGCCACCAGACCACGCATGGCCGCAACCTGACGGATCTGCATCATGTTTCCGGAGGCGCCCGAGTCGACCATCATGTAGATCGGGTTGGTCCGGTCGAAGTTGGCCTCCATCGCCTTGGCGACTTCGTCCGATGCCTGCGTCCAGATCTCGATGAGTTCCTGACGACGCTCGTCATCGGTGACCAAACCGCGCTCGAAGTGGGTCTGCACCTTCGCAGCCTGCTTCTCGTAACCCGCGAGGATGGTCGCCTTCGAGGCCGGCGTCACCACGTCGTCGATCGAGACGGTCACACCGGAGTGGGTCGCCCAGTAGAAACCGGCATCCTTCAACCGGTCCAACGATGCAGCAACCTCAACCTTGGTGTAGCGCTCGGCCAGATCGTTGACGATGACGCCCAGCGCCTTCTTGCCCACTTCGTAGTTCACGTAGGGGTAGTCGGCAGGCAGGGTCTCGTTGAAGAGCGCCCGACCCAGCGTGGTTTCGAGTACGACGGAACGATCGGCATCCTCGGCGGGGATCAGGTCCGCTTCCATCGGCATGACGATTTCTTCGAAGCGGATCTTGATCTTGCTCTGGACCGCAATCTCTGCACGGTCATAAGCCATGATCGCTTCGGCCACCGAGGAGAACGAACGCCCCTCGCCGACTTCACCCTCACGGTCCGTGGTGATGAAGAACAGGCCGATGATCATGTCCTGGGTCGGCATCGTCACCGGGCGACCGTCGGACGGCTTCAAGATGTTGTTCGTCGAGAGCATCAAGATCCGCGCCTCGGCCTGGGCCTCGGCCGACAGCGGCAGGTGCACCGCCATCTGGTCGCCGTCGAAGTCGGCGTTGAACGCCGTACAGACGAGCGGGTGGATCTGGATGGCCTTGCCTTCGATGAGTTGCGGTTCGAAGGCCTGGATGCCGAGACGGTGCAGGGTAGGTGCTCGGTTCAGCAGCACCGGGTGCTCGGTGATGACCTCTTCGAGGACGTCCCACACGACCGGACGCGCACGCTCCACCATCCGCTTGGCGGACTTGATGTTCTGAGCGTGCGACAGGTCGACGAGGCGCTTCATCACGAACGGCTTGAAGAGCTCGAGTGCCATCTGCTTGGGCAGACCACACTGGTGCAGCTTCAACTGCGGACCGGAGACGATGACCGAGCGGCCGGAGTAGTCGACGCGCTTGCCGAGCAGGTTCTGACGGAACCGGCCCTGCTTGCCCTTCAACATGTCCGACAGCGACTTCAACGGCCGGTTGCCCGGGCCGGTCACCGGACGACCACGACGACCGTTGTCGAACAGTGAGTCGACGGCCTCCTGGAGCATCCGCTTCTCGTTGTTGACGATGATCTCCGGCGCACCGAGATCAAGCAGTCGCTTGAGGCGGTTGTTCCGGTTGATCACGCGGCGGTAGAGATCGTTGAGGTCGGACGTCGCGAAGCGACCACCGTCGAGCTGCACCATCGGGCGCAGGTCCGGCGGGATCACGGGTACGGCGTCGAGCACCATGCCCTCGGGCTGGTTGCCGGTCTTGCGGAACGCGTCAACGACCTTGAGTCGCTTGAGCGCCCGAACCTTGCGCTGGCCCTTGCCGGTGGCGATGATCTCGCGCAGAGACTCGACCTCAGCCTCGACGTCGAAGTCCTCGAGACGCTTCTGGATCGCGGTCGCGCCCATGTAGCCCTCGAAGTACTTGCCGAACCACGCCTTCATCTCGCGGTAGAGCAACTCGTCGCCCATCAGATCCTGGACAGCCAGGTTCTTGAACTGGTTCCAGACCTCTTCGAGGCGGTCGAGTTCGCGCTGCGAGCGGTCGCGCAACTGCTTCATCTCGCGCTCGGCCGCATCGCGGACCTTGCGGCGAGCATCCGCCTTGGCGCCTTCAGCCTCGAGAGCACCCATGTCCTCTTCGAGCTTCTTGGTGCGATCCTCGAGCGCGGAGTCGCGACGCTTCTCCAAGCGTTCGCGCTCCAGGCCGACCTTGCCCTCGAGCGAGGACAGGTCGCGGTGACGCGCATCCTCGTCGACGGACGTGATCATGTACGCCGCGAAGTAGATGACCTTCTCGAGGTCCTTCGGCGCCAGGTCGAGCAGGTAGCCGAGTCGCGACGGAACACCCTTGAAGTACCAGATGTGGGTCACGGGCGCGGCGAGCTCGATATGGCCCATCCGCTCACGGCGTACCTTCGAGCGCGTCACCTCAACGCCGCAGCGCTCACAGATGATGCCCTTGAACCGGACGCGCTTGTACTTTCCGCAGTAGCACTCCCAGTCCCGGGTGGGACCGAAGATCTTCTCGCAGAACAGGCCGTCACGCTCGGGCTTGAGCGTGCGGTAGTTGATCGTTTCGGGCTTCTTGACCTCGCCATGGCTCCAGCCGCGGATGTCCTCCGCGCTGGCCAGGCCGATCTGAAGCTGGTCGAAGAAATTAACGTCAAGCACTGTGTGTGGCTCCTCTTCCTAAAATCTCTTCGCTCAAACTTCTTCGACGGAGCTGGGCTCGCGACGGGACAGGTCAATGCCAAGCTCTTCGGCCGCACGGAAGACGTCTTCCTCAGCGTCCTTCAACTCGATCGACGAGCCGTCTTGCGACAGCACCTCGACGTTGAGACAGAGCGACTGCATTTCCTTGACGAGCACCTTGAACGACTCGGGGATACCCGAATCGGGGATGTTCTCGCCCTTGACGATCGCCTCGTAGACCTTCACTCGGCCGGGAACGTCATCGGACTTGATCGTCAGCAGCTCTTGGAGGGCGTACGCCGCTCCGTAGGCTTCCATGGCCCAGACCTCCATCTCGCCGAACCGCTGGCCGCCGAACTGGGCCTTACCGCCCAGGGGCTGCTGCGTGATCATCGAGTAGGGGCCGGTCGAGCGTGCGTGGATCTTGTCGTCGACGAGGTGGTGGAGCTTCAAGATGTACATGTAGCCCACCGACACCGGCTGCGGGAACGGCTCACCGGAACGGCCGTCGAACAGGCTGGCCTTTCCGTTGTCGCCGATCATGCGTACGCCGTCACGGTTGGGCAGCGTCGAGCCGAGCAACCCGGTGATCTCGTCTTCACGAGCACCGTCGAAGACCGGGGTGGCGACCTTCGTGTTGGGATCGGCCTTGTCGGCATGGATCTCGATCAGGCGGGACTTCCAGTCCGCCTTGCCCTTGTCGTCGTGCAACTTCAGGTCCCAGCCCTGCTTGGCCAACCAGCCAAGGTGGAGCTCGAGGATCTGACCGATGTTCATCCGTCGCGGGACACCCAGCGGGTTGAGCACGACGTCGACGGGCGTGCCGTCTTCCATGAACGGCATGTCCTCGATCGGGAGGATCTTGGCGATAACACCCTTGTTGCCGTGACGACCGGCCAGCTTGTCGCCGACCGAGATCTTCCGCTTCTGCGCGACGTACACCCGCACCAGCTGGTTGACGCCCGGGGGCAACTCGTCGCCCTCTTCACGATCGAAGACGCGAACGCCGATGACCGTGCCGGACTCGCCGTGGGGAACCTTCATCGAGGTGTCGCGCACTTCGCGCGCCTTCTCGCCGAAGATCGCACGCAGCAAACGCTCTTCCGGCGTCAACTCGGTCTCGCCCTTAGGTGTGACCTTGCCGACGAGGATGTCACCGGTCGTGACCTCGGCGCCGATGCGGATGATCCCGCGGTCGTCGAGGTCGGCCAGCATCTCCTCGGAGACGTTCGGGATGTCCCGGGTGATCTCCTCAGGGCCGAGCTTGGTGTCGCGTGCGTCGACCTCATGCTCCTCGATGTGGATCGAGGTCAAGATGTCTTCCTGCACGAGACGCTGGCTCAAGATGATCGCGTCTTCGTAGTTGTGACCCTGCCACGGCATGAACGCGACGAGCAGGTTGGTGCCCAGCGCCATCTCCGCCTTGTCGGTGCACGGACCGTCAGCGATCGGCGCACCCAACTCAACGCGGTCACCGACATTGACCAGCGGACGCTGGTTGATGCAGGTGCCCTGGTTGGAGCGCTTGAACTTCGCCAACTTGTACGTCGTGTAGGTGCCGTCGTCGTTCATCGTCTCGATGAGTTCGGCGGACACGTCCTTGACGACACCAGCGCTGCTGGCAACGACGACATCACCGGCGTCGACTGCGGCGCGGTATTCGATGCCCGTGCCGACCAGCGGCGAGTCGCTCACGATGAGCGGCACGGCCTGACGCTGCATGTTGGCGCCCATCAGGGCCCGGTTTGCATCGTCGTGCTCGAGGAACGGGATCAGCGCCGTAGCCACCGACACCATCTGGCGAGGCGAGACGTCCATGTAGTCGACATCCCCGGGAGCGACGGCATCGACCTCGCCGCGCTTCTGGCGCACGAGAACCTGGTCCTCGGTGAAGGCACCCTTGGCGTCGATGCCGGCGTTGGCCTGCGCGATGACGTAGCGGTCCTCGTCGTCAGCGGTCAGGTAGTCGACCTGATTGGTGACCTTGCCCTTGACGACCTTGCGGTAGGGCGTCTCGACGAAGCCGAACGGGTTGATCCGACCGTAGGACGCCAGCGAACCGATCAGGCCGATGTTCGGGCCTTCAGGGGTCTCGATCGGGCACATGCGGCCGTAGTGCGACGGGTGAACGTCACGGACCTCCATGCCGGCGCGGTCACGGGACAGACCACCAGGGCCGAGGGCCGAGAGCCGACGCTTGTGCGTCAGTCCGGCGATCGGGTTGGTCTGATCCATGAACTGGCTGAGCTGCGACGTACCGAAGAACTCCTTCAGCGCCGCGACCACGGGACGGATGTTGATCAAGGACTGCGGCGTGATCGCCTCGACGTCCTGGGTCGTCATCCGCTCGCGAACCACACGCTCCATCCGGGCCAGGCCCGTGCGGAGCTGGTTCTGGATGAGCTCGCCGACGGTGCGCATCCGGCGGTTGCCGAAGTGGTCGATGTCGTCAGCCGCGACCTCGATGGTGCCCTGAGGGGCAACCATCTCTTCGCGGCCGTCGTGCAACGCCACGATGTAGCGGATAGCCGCGACGATGTCGTCGATGGTCAGCGTCTGCTGGTCGAACGCCTCAGTCAGCCCCAGCTTCTTGTTGACCTTGTAGCGGCCGACCTTGGCCAGGTCGTAGCGCTTGGGGTTGAAGTAGTAGTTGTTCAGCAGCGTCTGCGCAGCCTCACGGGTGGGCGGTTCGCCCGGACGCAGCTTGCGGTAGATGTCGAGCAGCGCGTCGTCCTGAGCCTGGGTGTTGTCCTTCTCCAGGGTCAGCATCATCGACTCGTACTGGCCGAACTCTTCGCGGATCTGCTCGTTGGTCCAGCCGAGGGCCTTGAGAAGAACGGTGACGTTCTGCTTGCGCTTGCGGTCGAGGCGTACGCCGACCATGTCGCGCTTGTCGATCTCGAACTCCAGCCACGCGCCACGGCTCGGGATGAGCTTGGCGGTGTAGATGTCCTTGTCGGACGTCTTGTCGGCGGTGCGCTCGAAGTAGACACCCGGCGAGCGGACCAACTGCGAGACGACGACACGCTCGGTGCCGTTGATCACGAAGGTGCCCTTGGGGGTCATCAGGGGGAAGTCGCCCATGAAGACGGTCTGGCCCTTGATCTCACCGGTCTCGTTGTTGGTGAACTCGGCCGACACGTACAGCGGAGCGGCGTACGTGAAGTCCTTCTCCTTGCACTCATCCACGGAGTACTTGGGGTCATAGAAGACCGGGTTCTCGAACGAGAGACTCATCGTTTCCGAGAAGTCCTCGATCGGAGAGATCTCTTCGAAGATCTCCGTCAAGCCCGACTTCGTCGAAACATCCTCGCCAGCCTCCTGGCGGCGTGCCACGACGGCCTTCCAATCGTCGTTGCCGACGAGCCAGTCAAAGCTGGTGGTTTGGAGGCTGAGGAGCTGAGGGAGTTCGAGGGGCTCGGTGATCTTTGCGAATGAGATGCGACGGTTCTGGGGGGTTTTTACAGCGGTGCTGCGCGCGGCCAAGACGTGTCCTTCGGCGAGTCACAAACTTAGGTGACGCCGTCCACCACCACATCGGCCACCGGGCAGGCTGAAGGGCATTTGAGAGAGGGCGTGAAGGGACAGCCTAGCCCAAACCCGGGCACACTTCAACACCGGTGTCAAGATCTCTTCCACAGGTCTAACACTGTGGCCCGGCGAGATCCCCACCCGGATGCGAAGAATCATTGACCAATGTCTTCCGATGGTCAAGTACCCCACCGCGAACCAGCCCAAACACCACCCGAACGACCCATGTCGAGGGGCCACCCATTCGACCTATATCGCGGCGTGTCGCACAGCCATTGACGGCTCGCCCTCGGCCTGCCCGGCCAGCAGAACAAAGTGATGGATCCGGACAGACGGATCGCACTCATGACTGTCCCAACTCATCACTTACTCGGATTCGCCTCGGGCGAAACTTCAGCTGACCAGAGGGTTGCGGGTCTTCAGCGCCGGGAAGTAGCTGAAGTCACGGTCCGCGGTCCACAACTCATCGACTCCGTGCCCGATGCAGATCGCTGCGATCCGCGCGTCGTGCACCTTGGGTCCTCGGATGCGATCATCCACCATCAGCCCATCGAGCAGCGCGAGGTGATCTCGTGTCTCTCCAAGCAACGACACTTGCGGAAGCTCGCTGATGCTCCGCATCGCTTCCAGAGCTCGGCCAGGCGAGCTTGGGGACGGATAGACCTGGCGATGAGTGGTCGTTGACAAGAACTCGTGGACACAGGCCCACACGATCCCCACTCGTTGGCCCGAAGCTAGGAGGTCGGCCATCACCTCGCGGGCACGCAAATGAAACTCGTTCTCCGGCATGTGGGCATAGACAAGGATGTTTGTGTCGACTGCGATCACAGACGGTCGCCGTAGGACAGTTCGATCGCTTCCTGCATCGTCATACCGTCGACCATGCCTCCTGCGCCATCACTCACGGGGAACACGAAGTCCACACGTGGACGGGGTTCGGAGCGGCGCTCCAACTCACTGCGCAAACCCTCGATCATCAAGTCGCGCATGGGTACGCCGTCGGCCGCAGCGCGTGCCTTCACCTCACGCATCAACTCGTCAGGCAGGTCCATCGTGGTCTTCATATGGGTCACCATACCAGTCGACCCATACACCCATATTCATCTCAGGCGGTGACGTGGGAGTCGGCGACCGACAGCGCTTCGTCGATGATCGCCAGGCCGGCAAGTGCGTCCTCGTCGGAGATATTCAGCGGGGGTACGACGTGCATCCGGTTGAAGTTGACGAACGGCAACAGGCCGCGCTCACGACACGCGGCGGCGGTGGCATCCATCGCAGGGCTGGATGCGCCGTACGGCGACAACGGTTCGCGCGTCTCCTGGTTTGCCACGAGTTCGATCGCCCAGAAGGCGCCGATGCCGCGCACCTCCCCCACGCTCGGGTGGTTGGCGGCCATCTTGGCCAGGCCTGGCCCGAACACTTCGACACCGAGACGCGCGGCGTTCTCCACCATGCCCTCGTCGGTCATCGCTTCGATCGTGGCGACGGCAGCAGCACACGCCAAGGGATGCCCGGAGTACGTCAGACCACCGGGGTAGACCCGATTGTCGAAGGTCGCCGCGATCGGACCGTTGATGATGACGCCGCCCAGCGGGACATAGCCCGAGTTGACGCCCTTCGCGAAGGTGATCAGGTCGGGTGTGACGTCGTAGTTCTCGAACGCGAACCAGCGGCCGCTGCGGCCGAAGCCGGCCATCACCTCGTCGGCGATGTAGACGATCCCGTGCCGATCACAGATCTCGCGCACGCCAGCCAGATAGCCCGGCGGCGGGCGTCATGATGCCGGCCGTTCCCGGGATCGACTCGAGCACGATGGCGGCGATCCCGGCAGGACCTTCGAGCGCCACCACAGTCTCCAGGTGGGCGAGTGCCCGCTCGCACTCCTCCGCCTCGGTGGTCGCGTGGAACTCACTGCGATAGAGGAACGGCCCGAAGAAGTGCACGGTGCCGGCGCTGCCGTTGTCGCTGGCCCAGCGACGCGGGTCGCCGGTCATGTTCACGGCCAAATGTGTCCCACCGTGATAGGAGCGGTACGTCGTCAGCACCTTGTTGCGGCCGGTGTGCAGCCGAGCCATCCGTACGGCGTGCTCGATCGCATCGGCGCCACCGTTCGTGAAGAACACCTTGTCCATGCCGTCAGGCGCAAGACCGGTGATCAGGCGAGCCGCCTCGGATCGGGCAGCGTTCGCGAACTGCGGCGCCACCGTGGCCATCAGCCCGGCCTGGTCCTGGATGGCCTTGACCACGCGCGGATGCTGATGCCCGATGTTGGTGTAGACCAACTGAGAGGTGAAGTCGAGGTACTCCTTGCCCTTGTCGTCCCAGACGCGGGAACCCTCCGACCGCGTCAGCACCAGGGGCTTGAAAGGCGCCTGGGCCAACCAGGAGTGGAACACGTGGGCACGGTCGAGTTCATAGGTTCGCGACTCATCAATCATGCGGACCAGAGTATGTGGAGGACGACAAAGGCGGCCACCCCGGCACATACCGGAGTGACCGCCCTATCGGCGTACTAGTGGATCAAGAGATCACTTGAGGGAAGCGGTGGCGCCTGCAGCCTCGAGGGTCTCCTTGGCCTTCTCGGCGGCCGCCTTGTCGACGCCCTCCAGAACAGCCTTGGGGGCGGCCTCGACGAGGTCCTTGGCCTCCTTCAGACCGAGGGAGGTCAGGGCGCGCACCTCCTTGATGACGTTGATCTTCTTCTCGCCAGCGGCTTCGAGGATGACGTCGAAGGAGTCCTGCTCGGCAGCGGCCTCCTCGCCACCACCGGCACCACCGGCGGCGGGAGCGGCAGCAACGGCAACCGGAGCAGCGGCGGTGACGCCGAAGGTCTCTTCGAACTGCTTCACGAACTCGCTGAGTTCGATGAGGGTCATTTCCTTGAACGCGTCGAGAAGTTCGACGGTGTTGAGCTTCGCCATGTGGGCGGTTCCTTCCGTTCTGTGGCCTCGGGCGAGACCTGGTTTATGAATGTGTTGAGAACTGATGAGTACGTCGGACCCGAGGGTCAGGCGGCTGCTTCTTCCTCGCCTTGACTGCCTGCAGTGCGCCAACCACGCGGGCGGCCTGCGAGAGCGGGGCATTGAGCAGGTAGACGGCTTGAGAAAGCGAAGCGAGCATGGCGCCCGCGAGCTTGCCCATGAGCACCTCGCGCGATTCGAGATCGGCCAGCTTGGCGACCTCTTTCGCGTCCAGCGTCTTGCCGTCCAGGACGCCGCCCTTGATCACAAGAGCGGGGTTTGCCTTGGCAAAGTCACGCAGGCCCTTCGCCGCTTCGACCACGTCGCCCTTGATGAAGGCGATGGCGGTCGGACCGGTGAGGAGGTCGTCGAATCCGGGAATCCCGGCTTCGGTAGCGGCCAACTTGGCCAGCGTGTTCTTGACCACGGCGTAGTCAGCGTTGTCACCGAGTGAGCGCCGCAGGTCCTGCAACTGCTTCACGGTGAGTCCGCGGTACTCGGTCAGCACAGCACCGGCGGAATCATTGAACGAATCAACGATCTCCGTAACGGCTGCTGTCTTTTCTGGCCGTGCCATGAGTCTCCTTTCAACTACTAACAGGTGGTGCACAAGTGAGGTCCGGCTTGTGGAGGCTCCACACAAGACAAAACGCCCTGGGCACAGGCCGCAGGGCGTGGGACGCGCTCGGGAGCGCTTGCTCTGACACCTGCGCAGGCCGTCCGCTTCTGCGGACCTTCGGTCGAATCACCCTGAAATGCTCAGTTGAACTTTTTCGGGCGACCCGGCAACCGGCGGTCTCTGGTTCGAAACAGAGCGTACGCCGGGCCGGGCCGCCCGAACAAATCGTCAGATCAAATCGATAGATCAGTTGACGTTGTCGTCCTGGGTCACGTTGCGCGTCCGGTTGGGATCCACGGGAATGCCGGGCCCCATCGTCGTAGACATCGCGATCTTGCTCAGGTAGCGACCCTTCGAGCTGGACGGCTTCAGCCGGAGCACCTCTTCGAGGGCTGCTGCGTAGTTCTCGACCAACTGGGTCTCCGAGAACGACGCCTTGCCGATGATGAAGTGCAGATTGGCGTGGCGATCAACCCGGAACTCGATCTTGCCGCCCTTGATGTCGGAAACGGCCTTGGCCACATCGGGTGTGACCGTGCCGGTCTTCGGGTTAGGCATCAATCCGCGCGGACCAAGCACCCGACCCAGACGGCCGACCTTGCCCATCATGTCGGGTGTCGCAACGACGGCATCGAAGTCGAGCCAGCCTCCGTTGACCTTCTCGATCAGTTCGTCGCCGCCGACGATGTCGGCGCCGGCTTCGCGTGCGGCTTCGGCCTTCTCGGCGTTGGCGAACACCAGAACGCGTGCGGTCTTGCCCGTGCCGTGCGGGAGGTTGACCGTGCCGCGGACCATCTGGTCGGCCTTGCGCGGATCGACGCCGAGACGCATGGCGACATCGACGGTCTCGTCGAACTTCACCTTGGCGGAGGCCTTGGCGAGCCGAACGGCGGCCAATGGGGAGTACAACTCGTCCTTATTGATCAGTGCCGCTGCTGTGCGGTAGTTCTTGCTGCGCTGCATTCTGGTTTCTCTCTTCTTCCAGTGTGGTCATCAGTGGACCAGCGCGGTCCTGCCACAGGTTTCTTTTTGATTTTGGAGGCCTCGCCTGCTTTGAACTGCTTGGGCGCGACCAACAGAGTTATTCGGTCGTGACGCCCATCGAGCGCGCGGTGCCTTCGACGATCTTCATCGCGGCTTCGACATCGTTGGCGTTGAGGTCAGGGAGTTTGGTGGTCGCGATGTCGCGCACCTGGTCCTTGGTCAACTTGCCGACCTTGTCCTTCTGGGGCACGCCCGAGCCCTTCTTGATACCGGCTGCCTTCTTGATCAACTCAGAGGCAGGTGGCGTCTTCGTAATGAAGGTGAAGGAACGATCTTCATAGATCGTGATCTCAACGGGGATCACGTTTCCTCGCATGGACTCGGTCTGGGCGTTGTAGGCCTTGCAGAAATCCATGATGTTCACACCATGGGGACCGAGGGCAGTACCGACCGGCGGAGCCGGGGTTGCTGCGCCTGCCTGCAACTGCACCTTGACGAGTGCAGCGATCTTCTTCTTGGGAGGCATTGTTCTGTGGATCCTTCTCTTGCGTACGTCGTGGTCTTGATGGGCTGAGCTTTCTCAGTCCTGCCACCTGGTTGTTGCGTGTCTACTCTGGGCCGCTGTGTTGCTTTGTTGCTGTGCTTCAGACCTTCTCGATCTGGCTGAAGCTCAACTCGACCGGGGTCTCCCGGCCGAAGATCTCGACGAGGGCCTTGACCCTCTGGGCTTCCACGTTGATCTCGGTGAGCGTCGCGTGGAGTGTCGCGAAGGGGCCATCGACGACCATGACCGAGTCGGAAACCACGAAGTCGGTCATCTCGATGGTCTTCTTGGCCGCCGCCACCCTTGGCTGACGCTGGCTTCCCTGCGGCAACCGCTTCGGCCTCGGCAGCGGCGACAACGCCGGGAGCCAGCATGTTCTCCACCTCGGCCATGCTCAACGGCACGGGCTGGTGGCTGTGTCCGACGAAGCCGGTGACTGACGGGGTGTGGCGAACTGCCGACCAGGATTCGTCGGTCAGGTCCATGCGGACGAGCACATAGCCGGGAAGCACGGTGCGCTTGACCAGTTTGCGCTGGCCGTTCTTGATCTCGGCAACTTCCTCGGTGGGAACGACGATCTCGTGGATGTAGTCCTCCATGTTCAAGGAGTGGATCCGGTTCTCAAGGTTCGCCTTGACCCGATTCTCCATGCCGGAGTAGGTGTGCACCACGAACCAGTCGCCCGGCTTTGCCCACAACTCGTCGCGGAAGGCAACGAGCGGATCCACCTCGGCGTCCTCATCGTCTGCAGCGTCGACCTCCGTAGGCTGGTCGGCAATTGCGTCTGCTCCCAACTCTTCAGGCAGGAGGATGGTGACGCCGTCCGGGGATGGCGAATCGGAGGTGAGGTCAGCCGCATCAACCGCTTCAGTCGGCGGTGATTCGAACGGGTCGTACTGTTGCGACACGAGATGCTCCGTTGGTTGTTGATTCCGCTTTGTTGATTGCTTGGCCGCTAGTTCGTCGGGATCAGCCCGAGGATCCACACCTGCGATCAATCAGTTGACTATTGACCTTCGTTGCCGGAGAAGAGATTCAGCACCATCTTGCCGAACGCCAGATCGAGCATCGAGACGAACGTCATCATCGCTGTGACGAAGACCAGGACCACGATGAAGTAGGTCACCAACTGCTCTCGCGTTGGCCACACCACCTTGCGAAGCTCGGCGACCACCTGGCGATAGAACACCGCCGGGCTCGTCCGCTTCGGCGTGTTTGTGCTGTCGCCACGTGCGACGCTGCCTTCTGCACCGCCATCCACGATTACTTCGCCTACTTCCCTAGGTAAAGATGTCCAAAACTCTGCCGTACTACGTCGTGCAGGGCACTGCTCTTGTCGTACTACGTCGTGCAGGGCACGAGGGACTTGAACCCCCAACCTTCGGTGTTGGAGACCGATGCTCTAGCCAGTTGAGCTAGTGCCCTCCGGGGAATCTTCCCCGTGCAGCCGCGCTACAATGAGGGCAGGCAAAGCATGGGGTGAATCCACCAAACCGGGAGTCTACGGGGACACGGCGGCTGCGTCCAAACCTCTGGCCCAGGCACCACGGGGGCTCCACAGATGATGCCCCTACGATGGAGACATGACTTCTGCTCGCGATCGCCGCGTCTCACATCGGATTGGCGCCATCGCCGAATCGGCAACCCTCAAGGTTGATGCCAAGGCCAAGGCACTCAAGGCCGAGGGACGCCCGGTCATCGGGTTCGGCGCTGGGGAGCCGGACTTCCCGACGCCTGACTACATCGTCGACGCGGCCATCGAGGCCTGCCGCGACCCGAAGAACCACCGCTACACCCCGGCCGGCGGATTGCCCGAGTTGAAGCAGGCGATCGCAGCGAAGACCCGCCGAGACAGTGGCTATGACATCGACCCCTCACAGGTGCTGGTCACGAACGGCGGGAAGCAGGCGATCTACGCCGCCTTCGCCGTGATGCTCGACCCCGGCGACGAAGTCATCGTTCCTGCGCCGTTCTGGACGACGTACCCCGAAGCGATCCAGCTCGCCGGCGGCGTTGCGGTCGAGGTCCTCGCCGACGAGACCCAGGACTACAAGGTCACGGTCGAACAGCTCGAGGCCGCCCGCACGGACCGCACGAAGGTTCTTCTGTTCGTATCGCCGTCAAACCCGACCGGTGCCGTCTATACGGCGGATGAGATTCGTGCCATCGGTCAGTGGGTCGAGGACCACGGCCTGTGGGTGATGACGGACGAGATCTACGAACACCTGGTCTACGACGGGGTCGAGACGGGGTCGATGCCCGTGCTGTGTCCGTTCCTGGCCGACAACACGGTCGTCGTCAATGGGGTCGCGAAGACCTACGCGATGACGGGCTGGCGGGTCGGTTGGATGATCGGCCCGGCCGATCTGGTCAAGGCCGCCACCAACCTGCAGTCCCATGCCACGTCCAACGTCGCCAACGTGTCCCAGCGGGCCGCCCTCGCGGCGGTCAGTGGGGACCTGTCGGCGGTCGACGAGATGAAGACGGCGTTCGACCGACGACGCGGCACGATCGTGTCGATGCTCAACGAGATCCCAGGGGTGGTTTGCCCGACTCCGCAGGGAGCGTTCTACGCCTATCCGTCCGTGAAGGGTCTGCTGGGCCGTCCCATTGCTGGCGCCGATGGTGCGATCGCCAACACCTCCGCCGAGCTGGCCGAATTGATCCTGGAACGCGCCGAGGTTGCGGTCGTGCCAGGCGAGGCCTTCGGCTCCCCCGGATATCTCCGACTGTCGTACGCCCTTGGTGACGACGACCTGGTCGAGGGTGTGTCGCGGATGCAGAAGTTGCTCGGCTGAGAGTGCGTGACCTGCTGACGTTGCCGAAGGCGCATCTGCACCTGCACTTCACCGGCTCCATGCGGCACTCGACGCTGATCGAGTTGGCTGGGCGCGACGGGATTCACCTGCCCGACGCACTCGTCGAGGACTGGCCGCCGAAGTTGTCGACGTCGGACGAGAAGGGCTGGTTTCGCTTCCAGCGGTTGTACGACGTGGCCCGGTCAGTGCTGCGCACCGAGGACGACGTACGTCGTTTGGTCCTCGAGGCCGCGCAAGACGATGTCCGCGACGGTGGTCGCTGGCTGGAGATCCAGGTCGACCCGAGCGGGTACGCCGCCCTCTACGGAGGCATCACCGCCTTCACCGAACTCGTCCTCGACGCCGTTCGCGCGGCAAGCGAGGCAACCGGCCTCGGCATCGGCGTCATCATTGCGGCGAACCGCACCCGGCACCCGCTCGATGCCCGAACCCTGGCCCGGCTGGCCGCTCGGTTCGCCGACGACGGGGTGGTCGGGTTCGGTCTCTCGAACGACGAACGGCGCGGCACCACCGCCGACTTCGCCCATGCGTTCGCCATCGCCGACCGCGCGGGCCTGCTCCTGACTCCCCATGGCGGAGAACTGTTGGGCCCGTCCAGCGTGCGGGCCAGCCTGGCGTTGGGCGCTCGACGCCTGGGCCATGGCGTGCGCGCCGTCGAGGATCCGCGTCTCCTCGACGAGATCGCCGCCGCAGGAGTGGTGCTGGAAGTGTGCCCGACATCAAACGTCTCACTGGGAGTGTTTGCGAGCGCAGCGGACGTGCCGGTCCCCACGCTCCTCGAAGCAGGCGTGAACGTCGCGCTCGGCGCGGACGACCCGCTCTTGTTCGGGTCACAATTGGCCGCGCAGTACGTCGTGATCAGGGACGCGCATGGCCTGACGGACGATCAGTTGGCCGCGATCGCACGAATGTCGATCGACGCATCGACCGCGCCGTCGGACATTCGTGCCGAGTTCCACCACGAAGTCGAGGCCTGGCTCGAGGTGGCCGCGCCAACTGCGCGTGCCGAGGTTTGAGAGGATGGCTTCGTGAGCAACCAGGACGACGTATGGGCAACGCCACCAGAGGGTTCCCCGCCACCGCTACCCGGCAACTCGCCGTACGGCGCACCCGCCTACGGCCCAGGAAGTGGGTACGCCCCGATCGCGCCCAAACATCCGCAGGCCACCACCGCGATGGTGCTCGGGGTCATCGGTCTCGTGGGTGGTCTCGTGACCGGAATCGGGTTCCTGGCCGCACCCTTTGCCTGGGCGATCGGTGGCCGGGCCGTCAGGGAGATCGACGCCTCGCCCCAGTCCTACTCTGGTCGGGACCAGGCCAAGGCCGGCCAGATCATGGGCATCATCGGCACCGTGATGCTGATCTTGTCGATCCTGTTGCTCGGCGCCCTGATCGCTGCCTTCGTCGTCTACTCCAGCGTCTGACTACTCCTGGGCCCGGCCGTCGAGGTCACAGCCGACCAGCGTCGGCTCATTGACCAGTAGAACCCCGAAGCGTGACGGAAACTCCGGCGCGCACTTCGCGGGCCAACGCTCAACAGATCGCTGGTGCGGGCTCCGCCCCGATTGGTGAGCGCCAAGGTGTGTTTGGTGGAGAGGCTGACTCGTGCGTCGCCGTAGCCCTTCGCGAAGCCGGCGTGCTCGATCAACCACGCCGCACTCGTCTTGACGCTGCCATCTGCCTGTGGCCACCTCGGCGCTTCCGCGGGCAACCCCGCGGCCGCGTCGCCGGCAAGCATCGGATTCGTGAAGAACGACCCAGCGCTCCAGGTGTCGTGGTCGGTGAGGTCGAGCACCATGCCCTTGCGCCGCCGCAGCGCGAGCACGGCGTCGCGCACGTCCCCGATCGGTGCTCGCTCACCCACGTCAACACCCAAGGCACCAGCCAACTCGGCGTACTGGACGGGCGCCCCGAGGGTGCCGAGTTTGAGCTGGAAGCTGACTTCAAGGACGACGTACCGATCAGGCTCCGCCTTGAAACGAGAAGTTCGATAGCCGAAGCCGCAGTCGGCCATCGCAAAGGTCCGCTGGCACCGATCGAAGCGATCCCAGGTGCGCACCGAGGCAATGGTGTCGGCGACCTCTTGGCCGTAGGCGCCGACGTTCTGGATCGGGGTGGCGCCGACGAGTCCCGGAATCCCGGAGAGGGCTTCAACCCCCACCCATCGCTGCGCCACGGCGTGCGCGACGAAGTCATCCCAGGTCTCTCCGGCAGCGACATTGGTGGTCACACCACTGCAGGACGCGAGCGTGTCTTCGTCGTCGATATCCGCGGTCATCCCTTTGGTGGCAACTTGCACGACGGTTCCGGGAAAGCCCTCATCGGCGATGACGAGGTTGCTGCCGCCGCCCAGGATCAGCAGTTCCTCGCCGACCTCGTCGGCCCGTCTGGACGGCACCGACCAGGTCGCGCTCGGTCGTCACCCGAAGGAATCGACCGGCCGGGCCACCTAACCGCAACGACGTGTGCTCCCGGAGCAATACGCCCGGTTGATGTGCCAGACCGTCAAGGCCGAACTCAGCCACGAACTCAGACACGAACGATGGCCTTGGGCATGCCGAGGACCTTGGTGCCCGCGCACGTGACTTCCAGGGTGATCGTGGTCAGCCCGTCGGCGATGTCCTTGACGAGGCCGGAGATTTCGACCTCGATCCCGGCATCGTCGTCGGGTACGACGACGGGGTTCGTGAACTTGCAGCTGATCTCGACCACCTCGGCATTGGCCGTCCAGGTCGCCACGGCCCGTGCGGCCAGAGCCATCGTGAACATGCCGTGGGCGATCACACCAGGCAGGCCAACACTGGTGGCGACCCGATCGGACCAATGGATGGGATTGAAGTCGCCGCTTGCGCCGGCGTACCTGATCAGATCGCTGCGCCGCACGGCGTAGGTCTGCGTCGCGAGGACGTCTCCGATCGTCAGGCTCATGCGTCCGCCCCCCGATGCACGAGCGTTGCCGAGGTCGAGCACACCAAAGCGCCGTCTCCGTCTCGGATCTCACTGCGGGTGCCGATGATGTCGGCTCCACCGATCTGGCGAAGTGTGGCCACGCTCAGGGTCGCGGTGAGCACGTCGCCGGGCACAACCGGACGCTCGTAGGTGAACTTCTGGTCTCCATGGACGATGCGGAAGAGGTCGATCTGCTCGGCATCCAGGAAGGCGAACATCGCGTCGAACGCCAGCACGATCGGGAAGGTCGCGGGGGCTGGACCCCCGGCGTACGCCGCCGCGGCTTCGGCGCCACCGGTGGCAGAAACGAACTCACGAACCTTTTCGGCAGAGACCGAATAGGGCGCGGTCGCAGGAAACGCTCGACCGATAAGGGACTGATCGACTGGCATGCCCGAAGGCTAGCGTCAGCGGGTTTCGCGGTGCGGCTGATGCGTCCGGCAGCGCGGGCAGAACTTGGCCAACTCCATGCGATCTGGGTCGTTGCGCCGGTTCTTCTTCGTGATGTAGTTGCGCTCCTTGCACTCGGTGCACGCGAGCGTGATCTTCGGGCGAACGTCGGAGCTCTTGCTGGCCACGGGTGTTTCCTTCGTTTGTCAGTGCTGATCTACAAATGGCTGATCTCTAAGTATGCCTTGTAGCGGGGGCGGGACTCGAACCCGCGACACCACGATTATGAGCCGTGTGCTCTAACCACCTGAGCTACCCCGCCACTCGGGTGAGGTGGTCCGCCGACAAGTCGACGAAATTTCCAAACCCAGAGCCCCTTTACGGAATCGAACCGTAGACCTTCTCCTTACCATGGAGACGCTCTGCCGTCTGAGCTAAAGGGGCAAGCAGCGAGCAACGATACAACTTGCGCGAACCGATCCTGAAATCGGTTGAGTCAGCCGCCACAGCCGCGTCGATGGCAGTCCTCGAGATGGTCGTCCACGAGCCCGATCGCCTGCATCAGCGCATACATCGTCGTCGGTCCGACGAAGGCGAATCCTTGCTTCTTCAACGCCTTGGAAAGGGCGAGGGACTCGGGCGTTTGAGCGACCATGTCGTCGGTCGACTTCGGCGCTGGGAGTGGCTTCGGGCGGAACGATTCGATGAAGTTCTCCAGCCCTCCAGTCTCCCTGATCGCAACCGTCGCGCGGGCGTTGACGAGGGTAGCTTCGATCTTGAGCCGGTTGCGCACGATCCGGGCCTCGCCCATCAGGCGCTCGACATCGCCTTCGTCGTACGTCGCGATCACATCGGCGTCGAACCCGGCAAACACCTCTCGGAACGCTGGCCTCTTGTTCAGGATCGTCAGCCAGGACAGGCCTGATTGGAACGCCTCCAGGGTCAACCTCTCGAGGTAGGCCGACTCCCCTGTGACCCGGACGCCCCACTCGGTGTCGTGATAGGCCATGTTGACCGGGTCTCCGGCACCCCACGGGCAGCGGCTGACTCCGTCTTCACCAATCACGACATCCGGCATGATGATTAACCTACGGCGCGTCGCCGACAACCGCGCCACGAAGGAACACATCCATGGCTCATCACTCCGACGAGGACAAGGCCCGCTTCCGCTCGCTCATCGACGAAAGTGAGGGCGTTGAGGTGAAGAGGCTGTTCGGCTCGGTGGGGGCATGGGTCAACGGCAATATGTACGCCGCCCTGTTCAGCCCGAATATCGGCGTCAAGTTGAATCCCGAGGATGCCGCAGAGTTGGCTGCCCTTGAGGGCTCCGGGCCCTTCGGCCCTCCCGGCCGACCGATGGGTGGCTATCTGTCGCTGCCGATCGACATGAACGACGAACAGGCGCTGGCATGGATCAACCGGGCACACGACTACGTCGCGACGTTGCCTCCGAAGGTGCGCAAGCCCCCCAAGACCAAGGAGACGGACCCCGGCGCATCCAAGTGGGGTTAGCGACGCGGCAGCATCCGTGAGTTGGGCAGCGTGGGTGCCGGCATGGGAGCCCGCCATTCGCCCGTGACAACGCCGAATCGGCCGTCTCCGACATCTTGCCCGTCGCTGACCAGGTCTCCGTCTCGGGTGATCTGGGCGTGCCATTCAGCGCGGTACTGCACGATCTCCTCGTGGGTGCGCCCGATGAAGTTCCACCACATCAAGATGTCCTCGCCGAACGGTGCGCCACCGAGCAGCAGCAGCCGCACCGGCTCGTCGTACGCCCACAGGGTGATCCGATCCGGGCCAGCCGGAAGGCAGCCGAGGTCAGCGAGCCCCAGCTCCTCACCGTTGATGGCCAGCCGACCTGCGTCGAGCAGGATCGCGTGCTCGAACGCCGGATCCACTGCCAATTCGATCGACGCTCCCGGCTCCAAGAGGAACTCGGCCCCCAGCAACGGCGAGTGCGTCTCGACCGGCGACTGGTCGCCGAGCATGGAGCCGAGAAAGACGCGCGCCGTGAAGCCATCCCCGGAGACCACGGGCGGGGCATAGTGCTCGAACGTCGGTGCGGCGTCGCGGGTGGCATGAGGCAGGGCGATCCACAATTGCGCACCGTGCAGGGAGGTTGTCTCGGGTGTCGACACCTCTGAGTGGCTGATCCCGTGTCCGGCGGTCATCAGGTTCAGCTCGCCTGGGCGGACCATGGCGTGATTGCCTGCGCTGTCGCGATGCTCCACCTCGCCCGAGAACAGCCAACTCGCGGTCTGCAGCCCGGTGTGCGGATGGGGAGCGAACGTCATACCGGTCTCGATCGCATCCGGGCCGAAGTGGTCCAGGAAACACCACGCACCGACGAGTCGACGCTCTCGCGACGGGAGGGTGCGGCGTACGGTCAATGCTCGAGGACCTCCGAGCGGCACGTCCCGGGCCGGGATCACTTCCATTGCTAGCACCCCTCACAGCGACGTTCGAGCAGGACGGTGTCGCGCCAGATCCCATCGAGTTGAGCGATCCGAGTGCGCACGGCAAGCGTGCGGTATCCGGCAGAGCGATGCAATGCGAGGCTGGCTCGGTTCTCGGGAAAGATCGAGGTCTGCAAGCGTCCACAAGACCTGCCCTGTCCGCCTCGTTGACCTGCTGATAGAGGAGTGCCTTGCCGACCCCACGTCCGCGGGCATCCGAAGTCACGTAGACGGACGTCTCACCCACACCGGAGTAGCACTCGCGCGTCGACACCGGCATGACAGCGGTCCAGCCGACGACCCGGCCGTCGATCTCAGCAGCCCACGCCATCCCCGGGATCCATTTGGCGCGTAGTTCCCTCGCCGTTGGCAACGTCGTCTCAAACGTCGCGTTGCGGGTCGCCAGCCCCTCGTCATAGATCGCCAGCACGGCAGGCATGTCGTCGTCGGTCACGGGCCTCGTGGAGACGTCGGCTGGAAGATCCTCCGGGCAGCACGGCAGCGAGGACAGGGTGCCCATGACGACATCGGCGGCATGCGGCAAACCGGTGCAACAGGCGGCGTTGACCGAGACCATGCTCGAGGTGCCGACCTTGTCGACCACGACGAAACCCACCTTCCTCAGCAGGTCCACGTGGTGGGAGCAGGTGGACTGACTGACCTCGAGAGCCTCGGCGAGGTCACCGATGCGCATCGCACCGGCGGGTGAAGTGGACAAGGCATGCAACAAGCGGACCCGCGTTGGATCGGCGAGTACGGCGAACCACTCTGCGTAGCTCTCGGCGTCGACCTTGCTCAAGCTAGGGCCCGGACGTCGAACGGTCCCAGGTTCCGGGATCTTCTCTGTGGAAGCGACCAGTGATGTCATTCAGCAAGACTACCTTTGCTTTCATCGATGGTGATCGATACAGTCCACTCCATCGATGCACGTCGATGAATCTACTTGTTTGAGGAGCCCTGCATGCAACACCCCATCGCCATCATCGGTGCCGGTCCCATCGGTCTGGCTGCCGCTGCAAACGCAGCCGAGCGCGGACTGGACTTCGTGGTTCTCGAAAGTGGTCCTGTCGCCGGCGCAGCAGTCGGCGAGTGGGCACACGTTCGGCTGTTCTCGTCGTGGTCAGAGCTGGTCGATCCGGTGGCTCGCAGACTGCTCGAGACGGCTGGATCGTGGGCTTCTCCGAACGAGAGAACGTATCCGACCGGGGGTGAGTGGCGAGCACAGTACCTCCAGCCGCTGGCCGATCTGCTGGACGCCTCGCCCGGAGGCTCGGTTCGCTACGGGTCGCGCGTCACCGGTGTCGGTCGCGCCGGGCGGGACGTCCTTGTCGACTCAGGACGGGAACTTGATCCGTTCGCCGTCCACGTCCAAACCGATTCCGGCCAACAGAGGTTGCTCGCCAGTGCCGTCGTGGATGCCTCGGGGACGTGGACCCATCCGAACCCACTCGGTGCGGATGGCTACCCGGCGCTCGGGGAGCGCGAGAACGCGGACCGCATCTCCTACGGCATCCCCGACTTCAACGACCCGACAGTTGCCATCAGGTACGCCGGGAAGCACGTGGCCGTCGCCGGAAAGGGTGCCTCGGCCCAGGGCGTGCTCATCGGGCTGGCCCAGCTGGCCGCCAAAGACGCGAGCACGCGCGTGACGTGGCTGCTGAGGCGACCCAGCGTGGGAGACGCTTTCGGCGGCGGCGACAACGACCAGTTAGAGGAGCGCGGCAAGCTCGGCCAGGCCGCAAAGGCTGCTGCAAAGGCCGGACACGTCACGAACGTGACGCAGTTCCGGACGGAGTCCGTCTCGGTCCAGGACGACGGGCGACTGACCGTGACGTCGACGGACGGGCAGCAGGTGAGCGACGTAGACGAGATCATCGTGGTCACCGGATTCCGCCCCGACTTCACTTTTCTTTCCGAGGTCCGCCTCGACCTCGATCCGGCACTGGGTTCGGCACGCATCTTGGCTGAGCAGATCCACCCGGACCATCACTCGTGTGGCGATGTGCAGCCGCACGGCTACAGGGAACTGACGCAGCCCGAGCGAGGCCTCTTCCTCGTGGGAATGAAGTCCTATGGACGCGCACCCTCGTTCCTGGCGATGACCGGATTCGAACAGGTCCGGTCAGTTGTGGCGGCCATCGCCGGTGACTTCGAAGCCGCCGACCGAGTCGAACTTGTCTTACCCGAGACGGGGGTCTGCAACGGCGCCGGCACGTTCGACGATCCCGATGCCGTCGCCAGCCCCGGCGGCGGATGCTGTGGCTCCCCGGATGCGACCCGTCCCGAACTGATCACCATCGGTCGCAATCAGGCTGGTTCTGCGGTTCTACCCCACTGAGAGGACTCCATGAACGAGCGCGCCACGACGATTGACGAACCCCAGCCGACCCCGCAGGTAGTGTTTGCATGCATTCGCAACGGTGGCCGGTCCGTGATCAGTCGGGTGCTCACCGAGCACTATGCGCAGGGTCGCGTCACCGCGCTATCGGCCGGGACCCAACCGGGCGAAAACATCCATGCAGAGGTCGCCGACGTGCTCGAGCAGCTCGGACTCGACACCTCACGTGAACAACCCAAACTGCTCACCCGCGACACGATTGCCGCCAGCGCTATGGCAATCACGTTGGGCTGCGGCGAGGAATGTCCCTACGTCCCTGGCGTGAAGTACGTCGACTGGCCGGTTGCGGACCCCGGCGGCCAGGACGAAGCGACGGTTCGCGAAATTATCGCCGACCTCGACGGACGAGTGCGCACCCTGCTTGTAGAGCTCGTGCCGGGCATCGAATTGCCGCCCTCGGTGGTGCGCTGACGCTACGACAGCACCATCATGGTGACCGCAACCACGTCGCCAATCTCGATGTCTTCGGCCAACCGCACGGCCTTCTTCACGGGGAGCACGTAGCAACCGCTCCCCTTGTCCGGGAAGACCGACGTCCGCCACGCGGTGTCGCCAACGGCTGCCTCGACCCGCACCGAGCCGAACCCCTTCCGCGGGCCAAGCGACTCCTGCACCTCGTGGATCTCCTCGCTGATGTCCTTGGGCAGCGTGAGGAACACCCAGGCAGTTCCGGTGGTGCCCTGCCACAGCCACAGTTCGGCCTCGAAGCAGAAGTCCTCGGCGGTTACTTCGCTCATCCCCGACCCAACTCCTCCAACTCCGCGCCGGCAACGCGGAAATGCGTCCACTCGTTCAGCCCGCGGGCACCTCGGGCTTCGTAGAAGTCGATGGCGCTCTGGTTCCAATCCAGCACCCACCACTCGAGCCGCGGGTAGCCGCGGAGCACGCAGATGCGCGCCAAGCGTGCGAGGAGTCGATTGCCGAGACCCTGGCCGCGGACCGCCGGGTCGACGTAGAAGTCCTCCAACCAGATCCCGTTGCGCCCGCTCCAGGTCGAGAAGGTGACGTACCAGAACGCCATACCGACAAGCCGTCCGTCGATCTCCGCGACCTCGGCGAAGCCGGTTGGGTCCCCCGTCGCCGGGAAGAGAATCGCGCGGTAGCCCTCGACGGTCGCCTCGACCGCGTCAGGCTCCTTCTCGTACGCCGCCAGCTCACGCACCAAACGCAACAGGTCGGCGAGGTCCGACTCAACGGCGGCCCGCAGGACGGCACCAGAATCCAGGACCACGGTCGGGCGCTCGGCTTCAGCGGAGATGGACATCACCGCAGACTACTTCGGTTGATCGCCCTCGGCGGCGCGAAGGCACGGATGGCAGCGCCTGCAGCGCGACCCGTCCGAACGTCTGCTGTTCGGTGGTTGTGCGTTCAGAATTGCCGCGGCCGACGAACGCCGCACCCCAGTGCACCAGGGCCGTGACCCGACTCTTGAAGCCGGTGATGTAGATCAGGTGGAGACCGAGCCACATGAACCACGCGATGACACCGGTGAATCGGAACTTGCCGATCATCGCCACCGCGCGGAACCGGCTGATGATCGCCATCGATCCCTTGTCGAAGTACTTGAACGGCGGCAACGCGGGCTTGCCCTGAAGCCTGCCGTCGATCGTCCTCGCGGCGTACTGCCCGCCCTGGATGGCGGTCTGTGCCACCCCGGGGAGATCGTCGAGGTCGATCATGTCGCCGACGACGAACACCTCCGGGTGCCCGGGCAAGGTCAAGTCCGGATTCACCGCGAGCCGCCCGGTGCGATCGATCCCCACCCCCGACTGTTCGGCAAGCGTCCGACCGAGTGGATTTGCTTGTACGCCGGCCGCCCAGATCTTGGTGGCGGCCTCGATGCGCGCAGTCGTACCGTCCCGATAGCGCACCTCGATGCCAGCCGTCGTCGACGTCGGTCACCATCGCGCCCAACTGGACATCGATGCCAAGTTTGCCCAGTTCGGTCAGGGCTTTGGCGCCCAACTTCTCACCGAAAGCCGTCAGCACCTGATCGGCACCGTCCAGAAGGACCACCCTGGCGCTGCGATCCCGGATCGCGCGGAAGTCCCGCTTGATCGTGCGGCGCGCGAGTTCGGCGATCTGACCGGCCATCTCCACCCCGGTCGCCCCGGCACCGACCACGACGAAGGTGAGATCAGCATCGACATTCTCCCCTCGACTGGCACCGAGTTCGGCCAGTTCGAAGGCACCGAAGATCCGTCCCCGGAGTTCCAAGGCGTCGTCGATGTTCTTCATGCCCGGTGCGAACTCGGCGAAGTGATCGTTGCCGAAGTACGACTGTCCGGCACCTGCCGCCACGATCAACGAGTCGTACGCCGTGGTGCGCGATCGCCCGAACAGTTCGTGTGTGACGTTCTTCGCCGGCCAGATCGATCGCCGTCACCTCTCCGAGAAGGATCGTCCGCATTCTGCTGACGAGCCACGATCTCTCGGGTGGCCGGGGCCACCTCGCCCTGGGAGAGGATTCCGGTCGCGACTTGGTAGAGCAGCGGCTGGAAGAGGTGGTGTGAAGTCTTGGCGATCATGGTCACGTCGACATCGACTCGCTTCAATGCCTTGGTGCCGAACAGCCCGCCGAAGCCGGAGCCGATCACCACCACCCGATGCCGTCCAGCTCGGTTCAGATGCCATTCGTCCACCCTGTCAGAAGCCCGGTCGACCGAAACGAGAGGCTATCCGCCGCCGGGCATCCACTCATGAGCGGCCGCAACGAGCGCAGCCACACCGGTCTGCAGCGTGGGCTCGATCACCGGAGCGAAGTACGGCGAGTGGTTGCTGGGCAACCCACGCAGGACCTCCATCAGAGCCTCGAGACTGCTCGCGCCGGCGAACAGGGCCGGGTCCGCGCCACCGAGGAACCAGAAGACGCACGGTGCACCGGCCGCCTCGGCGAGGATTCCACAATCCTCGCTGCCGCTCTGAGGCCCTGGATCGACGACTCGTTGCGCACCGAACCGGGCGGCAAATGCCGCTCGAATGCGCACGGTGGCATCACGCATCGTTGACCAGTGCCGGGTAGCTGTCCGTGATCTCCACATCCGCCGGTTGCGGTGCTCCGGCCACGACGGCCTCACCCTGGACGATGCGATCAACCGCAGCCAGCGTGCGCTTGCGCACCTCGCGCATCGACGGTGCGCATGTTCAATCTCAATTCGGCCGTGGACGGAATGATGTTCGGCGCCGAACCGGCCGCGATCTGTCCGATGGTCAAGACGACCATCTCATTGCCCGCGGTCTCCCGGGACACGATGGTCTGAAGCCGCATCACGGTTGCCGCCGCCATGACGATCGGATCGACCGTGGTCTCAGGGCGGGAGCCATGTCCGCCGAGACCGTGCAAGGTGATCTTGAGCGAATCAGCTGCCGCCAAGGCAACGCCCCCTGGGAGCGCGACCATGCCGGCCGGCAGGGGCGCGACGTGCTGACCGATCACTATGTCCGGGATCGGCACCCGGTCATACAGACCGTCGGCCACCATGGCCCGAGCACCGCCGCCGCTCTCCTCGGCCGGCTGGAAGAGCACCACGAGCGTTCCCGAGTAGGCACCGCGCTCGGTGGCCAGGATGGCCGCCGCACCCAACAGACACGTGACGTGTACGTCGTGCCCACACGCGTGCATGACCGGCGATTCGACACCGAAGCGATCCTGGCGCGACGACCGTGCTGGCGTAGGGCAGGTCCGTGGCCTCTCTGACGGGCAGCGCATCCATGTCCGCGCGGAGCAGCACCGTCGGCCCCGGACCGTTCTCGAGGACGCCGACGACTCCGGTGCCGCCGATTCCGCTCGTCACGGCGTACCCCAAAGCGGTCAGGCGGTCCGCCACCAGTGCGGCGGTTCGGGTCTCCATGAAGGAGAGTTCCGGGTGGGAGTGCAGGTCGGTGTAGATGGCAGCGAGGTCTTCGTCGCTGATGGCGGCCGGCGTAGTGGTCACGTCACGAGTTTCCTCTTGTTCGACGCCACCGGCACAATGAGTCTGTGTTGGAAGCCGCAGCAACCATCATTCCCCTGCAGTTCCCGCTGTGGATCGAGTCTGGTGGCGCTCACCGTCGGAGCGCTCGCGGGTGCGACCGTTGCGGTCGAAGAACACTTCGACGTGATCGGCCTGCTTGTTCCTCGCCGTCGTCATGGGCCTTGGCGGCGGCATCATCCGCGACATCCTGCTGGGCTTGCGGCCGGTCGCCCTGACCGATCCCGCCTATCTCCCGACCGTCCTCATTGCGGGAGTGGCCGGCGTGCTCCTTGGCCAGGGCTCGTCGGTCGAATTCGGCTGCTGTGGATCATCCTCGACGCCTTCGCGCTGGCCTGTTCACGCGTGGTCGGCGTTGAGAAGTCGCTCCTCAACGGACTCGCCGGGCCCGCTGCCGTGTTCATCGGCGTCTCGGCGGCAGTCGGCGGCGGAGTGCATGCGCGACATCGCCTGCAATCGGCCCATCGAATTGGTACGCCGCGGCACGTGGAACGGCGCCGCCTCACTGATTGGTGCGTGGTTGTACGTCGTGCTGGCCGCGTTCGGGTGCCGAGCGGTGTCTGCGAAACCGCTCGCGATCCTCACCATCGTCACCATCAGACTGCTCTCGATCTGGCGAGGTTGGGAGACGCCGGGCGCCGAACGTCTGGCCAAACCGATCACGTTGCCTCGGCGGCCACAATCGAGACCTGGCGAGTAGGACCAGGGACCTAGTCCGCCAGGTCCGGATCGACGTACTCGGCGTTGCCTTCGACCAATCGATAGACATCCATTCCGATGGGTCGGCGCTGTTCCTCGGCGATTTGTCCCAAGAGTCCAGCGGCACGCGCCAGCAGGGCGGGGCCTCGAAGCAGTTCGATGGGGAGCCCCAGATCGGCCAGGGCCGCCCCACACACTCCCGCGCCGTTGAGTGGCAATCGACGGCCGAGGACCTGTTCGTGCACTCGACCGATCGCCTCGAACAGGCGCAGATGCGGTCCCCGAAGGCCTTCCTCCTCGGCGATTGCGATCAACACGGGGGTGCGCGGATCCTGAACCTTGTGGACCGGATGACCCAGTCCGGGCACGAACCGCCGATCCTCCTTGGTCTGCCGCACCGCCGTGAGCGCCAACTCATCCCAGTCGTCGGCCGATGTCGGCAACCGACCATCGTGACTCTGAAGTGTCTCGTGCAGATAGGCGCCACAATCCTCGGTCACCCCCAGGAAGCGAGAGCCGCCACCCAGAAGTCCTGCGGCCAGCGCTCCCTGAAGTGAGTCCGGCGCCGACAGATAGGTCACCCGGGCGGCAATGGCCGTCGGCGTGAACCCATGGTCGGCGAGCGCCACCAGCACCGCCTCGAACACCCGCGTCTCGGAGGGCGTCGGGCGACGCATGGCGATGAGCCAGAACGCCAGCTCTCCGAAACCGACCTTGCCCATCAGGTCCGTGGTCAGATCCTGGCCGAGCAATCTGATCTCGTCCGCGGACGAGGTGCCGAGCGACGTTGGGAATACAACAGGATCGCGAGGGTCGGTGCTCCTCGAGTCGGTCATGATGAAGGCTCCGTTCGATCGGTCAAGCTCCCGGCCGCAGATGACAGCCACTGCCGGATCTCAGCGCCGTGTTCGTCGAGGGTCGGTGGAGGCAGGTGGTATTGCGCCGGTGTCTGGGACAGGAAGATCGGATTCCGCACTGACGGGACTGCTCGATCCCCATCACCGACGTTGACGACGGGCTCGAGGCCGACCTCCTCCGCGAACGCCACTCCGCCATCCACGGTGTTGATCGGCCCACACGGAACTCCGACCGCAATGATCTCGTTGAACCACTCCATCTTGGTGCGCGACTTCAGGCGCTCGACCAGGATCGGACGCAACTCCGCACGGTTCGCGGTTCGATCCTCGGTGCGAGCGAAACGCGGGTCATCCGCGACCTCCGGGATCCCGAGCACCTCGACCAACTTACGAAACTGGCCGCTGTTGCCTGCCGTGATGATCAGATCACCGTCCGAACAGGGCAACGGCTCGTAGGGAAAGAGGCTCGGGTGGCTGTTGCCCATTCGGAACGGAACCACTCCCGCGGCGACGTACCCACTGGTGTGCCCCGCAAGCCCGGATAGTGCCGATGACATCAGATTGACCTCGACATGCTGACCGCGGCCCGTGCTCACCCGGGAGTGGAGTGCAGCCAGGACACCGATCGTCGCATGCAGCCCGGCCATCATGTCGAAGGCGGAGACGCCCGATCGGAACGGCTCTCCCTCGGGATCTCCGGTGAGGCTCATCAGCCCCGACATCGCCTGAACGATCAGGTCGTAACCCGGCAGGTCACGACCCTTGGGCCCGCTTCCGAAACCGCTGATCGAGCCGTAGACCACACCTGGATTGCCTGACGCCACGGACTCGTAGTCGAGGCCGAAGCGCTTCGAGTCCGCCGGGCTTGAAGTTCTCGAGCATGATGTCTGCCCGACGGGCCAGTTCCTGTGCGGCCAGCAGGTCGTCCGGGTCCTTCAGGTCCAAGGCGATGGACCGTTTGTTGCGATTGATCCCGAGGTAGTACGTCGAGATTCCGTCGCGCGCGGGCGGCATCCAGGTGCGGGTGTCGTCGCCTTGCGGTGACTCGACCTTGATCACGGTCGCGCCGAGGTCAGCGAGCAGCATGGTGGCGTAGGGGCCGGCCAGGATCCGCGAGAAGTCCGCGACCAACAGTCCGGCCAGCGGACCTCCAGAGGTTCCGGCGGTCAGGTCGTTGCCGGTCGTGTGTTCCAAGACTGTCTCCTCCAGATCTCATCCCCGGCACCACCTGTTCAAAATGCTGCGGGACGCACCAGACTAGGCGGATGGCCGACCTACTCACCCTCAGCGCCGACTTTCCGATCGAGTCTGTCGCCGCTGGGGAGGTGTTGATCACCGAAGGCGTTCGTCCTTCGCGGATGTTGGTGCTCGTCTCGGGTGCGGTGATCGTCGAGCACGACGGCGTCGCCTTCGCTCGGATCGACAGGCCCGGATCGGTGTTCGGTGAAATGTCGGTGGTGTTGGAGCGACCGGCCACGGCAACCGTCCGTGCGGTCGAGGATCTCCAAGTCCATGTGATCGCGGACCCGCTCGAGTTCCTGACCGCGCAGCCAGGTGCCGCACTGGCGGTGTTGCGGATGACCGCGTCCCGACTGGACGGTCTCACGCAGTACCTCGTCGACGTCAAGACCCAGTTCGCCGACGCCGCCGGACATCTCGGTCTGGTCGACAAGATCCTTGATCGCCTCGTCCACCACCAAGGCCCCACCTCACAGACCGGGTCGGCCCGGGATCCCGAGGGCGACCACGATCACGGCGATCACTAGGGCTCGGCCCTGAAACTGCGGCTTCGGATCAGACGAGGCTCAGCGTCTCAGACTCGAACACCCCGAACCAGGTCGCCGTGGCTGCCTCGGTGTCCAGCGTGATGTGCGGTGGCACCGGGCCGATCTGCTTGCCGGCGTTGAAGACCCACGTGTTTCCGAGGCGGGCGTTCCATGATCCGCCCTCCGCCCACGGCGCCTGGTGGATATGACCACACAACACGACGTCCGGGTTGTGCTCGGCGATCCAGTCCGCCAGGTCCTGGTCAGGGAAGGTACGCCGGCCGTCGAAGCACAGCGGCGTACCTGCTGGGGGTGCGTGGTAGAGCCACACCCAACGCTCGGGCCGATCAATGGCGGCCGCTGCGAGTTGCGCGGCGACCTCTTCGCGAGTGATCGGGCCATCCCACCAGGGGCAGATGGTGAATCGGGTGTCGCCGACGTCCACGCTCTTGCCGTCAACGTGGACAGCGTCGCTCATTGGTTGTTGTAGCCACGCGGCGATCTGCTCGCCGTGCACGCCCGGTCCATCCAGATCGTGGTTGCCCGAGGCCACGAAGACGGACGTACGCGCGGCCAGCAGGTCGAGGTAGTTGGTCAAGACCACCGTCTGAACCTCATGCGGAACTGCATTGATGACATCGGCCAGATCACCAACCAGAGCCACTGCGTCGACCTCGCTTGAGGCCTCGACGAGCCAGTCGTAATGACGCAACTTGTAGTGCAAATCAGAGACCACAAGAATGCGCATGCCCTGATCCTGCCCGATCCTCAGTCATCGCGCCGAGCCGACCTCAATTTCTGACACATTGACACCTAGAAACCTTTGTCAAGGGCAGTGAGCCCATGCGATCCGGGCCGCTAGCATCGGTCCTCCGGACCAACACGAGGAGAGAAGATGCCCGACGATCAGACCCCAGGAGTCGACACTGACATCGTGGTTTCGGCCGCGGCCGCCACCGATGGTGCCTACACACTGTTCGTCGCGGACTTCGCTGACACCGAGGTGGCGTGGGATGCGTATGAGGCGCTCAAGGCCGTGGAGGACGGACGTTCGCTGGAGATCGAGGGAGTGATCGTCGTCAAGCGTGAACTCGACGGCAAGGTCGAAGTGCAGAAGGCGACCGACCACAGCACGCGACATGGTTTGAAGTGGGGATTGGTGGGCGGGGTTGCCCTTGGCATCATCTTCCCGCCGTCGATTCTCGGGAGCGCTGCCGTCCTAGGCGCCGCCGGGGCCGCGACCGGCAAGATTCGGCAACTGCAGCAGCGAAACCAACTCGAAGCCGAGTTGGAGACCGCGATCGCCCCGGGGCACTCCGGAATCGTGGCCCTGGTGTCCGATCCGGGCGCCGTGGAGATCCGCAAGGCGCTGGCCAAGGCTGAGGCCATCGTCACCTCGGCAGTCGACGACGTACTCGCCAAGGACATCAAGGCAGCCGCAGATGAAGCCGACCCCGACCACAGCTGACGAGCCGACTGAGCGGGCATCCACCGCTGACCGGCTGGGCCTGTTCAGAGGCGGCGAAGGAATCATCACCGGGACGGTGGTCTGCGCGGCCGTTATTGCGGCGGGTGTCGGGCACATCGACTCAACGGCCCAGTTGACCGTCGCGATCCTCGGGACGGTCTTCGTCTATTGGTTAGCGCACCTTCACGCCCACACCATCGGCCATGCTGTGGCAAGTGGCCACCATCCTCTTCGCGCACTGCGAAGCGGCGTGACCCACACCTGGCCGATCGCTGCTGCGTCCCTGCTCCCGATCGGAATTCTCCTCCTGGCGGAGATCGCGGGCGCAGATCTTCGTACGGCGGCCTGGATCGCGCTGCTGGCAACCATCGGGCTCTTGACCGGCTACAGCTACCTCGCCGGTCGTCGTAGTGGCCTCGGGACCACTGGCAGCCTGCTGAGCGCAGCCGCCGGGGCTGCGCTCGGCATCGTCATCGCGCTGCTGAAGGCCGCGCTCCACTAGCGCGGCGCCGCAGGGCACACGACGTGGGCGTTCGGCCCCAAATGCAAGCGTTAAACGTCCTTTGCGAATGGGTTCGGGCGGCAGATCAGATCGGCCACCAGCCCGGTCCAACCCGTCTGGTGGGCCGCACCCAACCCAGCACCGTTGTCGCCGTGGAAGTACTCACTGAACGTGATGTTGTCGCGCCAGCGCGGGTCGTGCTGAAGCTTCTCCACCGCTCCGTGACACGGTCGGCGTCCATCGGGCCCCCGAAGGAACAGCGAGATCAGCCGCCTTCGCAGGTCTTCGGCACACTCAGCAAGCCCAGCCCGGTCGCCGCTGCCGGTCGGGTACTCGATTTGCACGGCGTCGCCGAGCGATCGCGCGTAGCGTTGCAGATTGCGCAGCAAGAGATAGTTGACCGGCATCCACACCGGCCCTCGCCAGTTGGAGTTGCCGCCGAACATGCCGGTGCGCGACTCAGCGGGCTCGTAGTCGACGGAGAGGTGCGATCCCGCGAGGTCGACCCACACGGGATGCTGCTCGTGGTACTTCGACAGTCCGCGAAGTCCGTAGGGGGATAGGAACTCGCTCTCGTCGAACACCCTGGCCAACACACGCCGCCCCTCTCCGGGCGGAACAACCCCGATGACGAGGGCGTCGGTTCCGGGCACCCGGAACACTCGTCCGCCACTTCGATCCGTCGATGTGGGGTTGTCGTGCCCGAGGAACCCCGCGAAGCGCTTTTGCAAGGTGCCGAGGGTCTCCAACACCTCAGGGCCCAAGCGCCACCATGCCCAGCAGCGGGAGCACGCCCACCATCGACCGCACCTTGATCGGTGTCTTCTGACCGTCGGCGGCATGGAAGACGTCGTAGAAGAAGCCGTCCTCCTCGTCCCACAGGCCCTGCGAGCGCATGGCGTCGACGATCAGCACGAAGTGCTCGATGAACTTCACCTCGATGTCGGTCCACGCGTCGTCCCTGATCGGCCAGGATCCTGGCCATCTCGAGGAGGGTCAGCGAGTAGAACGCCATCCAGCTGGTGCCGTCGGCCTGCTCGAGTCGACCGCCCGGAGGCAGGTTCGACCGATCGATGGCGCTGATGTTGTCCAGTCCGAGAAAGCCACCACCGAACAGGTGATTGCCCTCCGGGTCCATCCGATTGACCCACCAGGTGAAGTTCATCAGGAGCTTCGGCATCAGCCGCGCGAGGAAGGCCGAGTCCCGTCGCCCGTCGATGTCCCACACGTGCAAGGCGGCCCACGCGTGGACCGGAGGGTTGGCGTCTCCGAAGGACCACTCGTACGCCGGGAGGGCGCCGTTCGGGTTCTGGAACCACTCGCGGCACATCGCGAGCAATTGGTACTTCGCGAAGGCTGGGTCGATGTGCGCGAAGGCGACCGTGTGGAAGGCCAGGTCCCACGCGGCGAACCAGGGATACTCCCACGGGTCCGGCATGGACAGGATGTCCCGGGCATCCACGTTGAGCCAGCGCGGCGTTTCGGCCGCCGCGGCGCTCCGGTGGCGGCGGTGGCTGGGTCGGATCGCCTTCAAGCCAGCGCTTCACGTCGTAGCAGTAGAACTGCTTGCCCCAGATCATTCCGGCGAACGCCTGCCGGGCCACCAGACGCTCGTCTTCGGTCACGCGTGGCCGGGATCACCTCGCCGTAGAACTCGTCGGCCTCGGCGCGTCGCTGCGCGAGCACCGTGGTCGAACGGCTCGCCGAACGCAGGGGCCGGTGACGGTGCACGAAGCCTGACCCGGACAACCTGGGTCTCCCCCGGGCCGACGGTGAGTTGGTACCACCCCGCGCACTTCGTGCCGGTGCCCTCCGGGTTCACGCGTCGAGGCACCGTCGACCACATGGTCGTTGATCCCGTCCTTGGGAAATGCGGGAGTTTCGGGCGAGCCGTAGAGCCGCTCGAGGTTGGTGTCGTTCTCGCAGAACAGCAGGTCCGGGTGCCGAGCCGTCGGGACCAGCATCCAACTCCCAGATCAGCTCACCGAACCTGGGATGGGCCACCGCGACGCTGTCGGCGCCGGCGGCCCGCAGGGTGGGTCGATCCGCGCCGACATCCCAGGACCAGGTGTTTCGGAACCACAGGTGCGGCAGCACGTGGAGTGTCGACTCCTCAGGGCCGGCGTTGGTGACGCTGATCTCCATCAGCAGATCGTGTGGGTCGGCCTTCGCGTGCGCGACGTCGACCACCCAGTAGCGATCATCGTCAAACACCCCGGTGTCCAGCAGTTCGTACTCGGGCTGGCTCGCGTCGCGCCGTCCGTTCTCGGCGACCAGGTCCGCGTAGGGGAACTCGGCCTGCGGATAGTGGTAGCGCCACCGCAGCCATGCGTGACTGGGGAGTGCGTCGAGGAACCACCAGTACTCCTTGGCGTCCTCGCCGTGATTACCCTGCGGGCCGGTCAAGCCGAACATCCGCTCCTTGAGAATCGGATCGCGGCCGTTCCACAAGCGCGAGGGCCATGCATAGGTTCTGGCCGACGTCACTGACGCCGGCCATGCCGTCCTCACCCCAGCGGTAGGCCCGCGAGCGGGCGTGGTCGTGGGTGAAGTAGTCCCAGGCATCTCCGCCACTGCTGTAGTCCTCACGCACCGTCCCCCAGGCCCGCTCGGAGAGGTAGGGACCCCAGTGGTACCACGGCGTCGCTTCATAGAGACCGTCCTCTGGATTCCCGAAGGAGGACACCCGTTCGCGTTCAATGCTGGTCATGTGAACTCTCCTCTTCGGCGGCGCACCTGACTCGGTCGCTCGATGAAGTCCATCATGCTTGGCCAACGCAGGTGCAGGGAGACCTAGCGGAACCGCTAGCATCGGCCACGAAAGCCCATCCCCGTTCAAGGAGAATCGCATGTCAGAGGACCAGAGCACCGAAAGTGATACACCCGAGGCCGAGGACGATGTTGTGGTTGCCGCCGCAGCCATTACCGATGGTGCCTACACCCTTTTCGTTGCGGACTTCGCCGACACCGCGGTGGCGTGGGAGGCCTACGAGGCGCTCAAGTCTGTGGAGGACGGTCGTTCGCTGGAGATCGAGGGCGTGATCGTGGTCAAGCGGGAGGCTGACGGCAAACTGGAGGTCCTGAAGGCCACCGACCACAGCACCAAGCACGGACTGAAGTGGGGACTGGTCGGCGGAGTCGCCCTGGGCATCATCTTCCCTCCGTCGATTCTCGGCAGCGCGGCTGTCCTCGGCGCCGCTGGTGCTGCTACGGGCAAGGCTCGCCAACTCCATCACCGCAGCGAACTCGCGACCGAGCTTGAGTCTGCGATCGCTCCAGGACACTCCGGGATCGTCGCACTGGTCTCGGATCCGGGTGCGGTGGAGATCCGGAACGCACTAGCGCTGGCTGACGGAATCGTCACCGCCGCGATCGACGACGTCGTGGCCAAAGACATCAAGGCAGCAGCCAAGGAAGCGGAAAGCGCAGACGACTGAGACCGGAAGCCGTAGGCCCGTGAGGAGTATCGACCCAGGGCGTTTCGCTGTGGACCGTGCATGAATGGCGTCCGCCGACACATCCCCATCCTGCAATGGATCGGGACCTACGACCGGCGATGGTTGCGGGCGGATCTGATTGCGGGCGTCACGGTCGCTGCGTTGATCGTTCCGAAGAATCTGGGGTATGCCGGGATCGCCGGGATCCCCTTGCAGAACGGGCTATACGCTGCGGCGGCGGGCGCCATCCTGTATGCCGTGTTCGGGACGAGCCGTCAGATCTCGATGGGCCCCAGTTCCGGGTTGGCCGCCGTGGCAGCCAGCGCCGTACTCGCCGCTGGTGTGACAGACGAGCGCGAAGTGGCATCGTTCGTGGCAGGGATCACGCTTGCCTCCGGCATCCTGTTCCTGATCCTGGCGGTGCTGAAGATGGGGTGGATCGCCCAATTCCTCTCCAAAGCGGTGGTCACAGGCTTCCTTTTCGGTGCTGCGATCGACGTGGTGATCGGTGAACTGCCGAAGATCACGGGCACTGATGCCGACGGGGCCAACTCATTTCAGGAGTTGTGGTCCTGGATAGGCACTCTGGGAGAAGCACAACGGGCGAGTGTCGTGGTGGGCGTGATCTCCTTGGTCGTGGTGTTCGGACTGCGCCGCGTAGCACCCGGCCTTCCGGGCGCACTCGTTCTCGTGGTCGGCGGCCTGATCGTTTCGCGAGTGATGGACCTCGGAGATCGAGGGGTGGCTCTCGTCGGCGATGTGCCGCGGGGACTGCCGTCGTTCGTCCTCCCCGATGCCGGGCTGATGTGGGATCACGTGGTCACCGTCGCGCTGGCGGCGGTAGCCCTCGTGTTGATCGGGTTCGCCCAAACTGCTGGCGACGCCCGAGCATTTGCAGGCAAGCACCGCTACCAGATCGACATCGATCAGGAGTCGGTGGCGCAATCGCTGGCGAACACCGGGGCTGGCCTGTTCCAGGGCATGCCCGTCTCAACGAGTCTGTCGGCCAGTTCACTCAACGACCATTCGGGGGCCAAGACGGGGTTGGCCTCACTGACGTCGGGCGTCGCCGTGCTACTGACCCTGTTGATCCTCGCGCCGCTCTTCTCGGATCTTCCCAAACCGGTGCTGGCCGCGCTGATCATCGAGGCGGTCGTCATGGGCATGATGGACATCCGAGAGATGCGACGGCTCGCTCGTGTTCAACGCTTTGACTTCTGGGTGGCGATCGCTGCGATCGCTGGCACGCTCTTCTTCGGCGTGCTCTCGGGTGTCGTCATCGGAATCGGGCTGTCCCTGATCTGGCTCATTGCGGTGGCCACTCATCCAGAAATGCCCGTCCTCGCACGTCAGGCGGGAACGCAGGTATTTCGTGAACTTGATGAGCATCCAGACGACCAGCAATCGACTGGCGTGGTGGCGCTCCGCCTAGACGGCGGGCTCTTCTTTGCCACTTCCGACGCGCTGGAGGATCGCATTCGTGAGTTGATCCACTCGACGCCGCACCTGACCGGGATCGTGCTGGACTGCGGGGGAATCAACTTCGTCGATTCCCAAGGAACCGCAAAGATGAGAGACATCGTCGAACTCGCCGCTGACTCCGGAATCACGCTTCGGCTCGCGCGACTGAAGCCTCCCGTCAGCGCCGTGCTCGAACGAGACGGCGTCCTGGATCAGATCGGTCCCAACCACATCCATGGCAGCGTGCATCGGGCCATCCAGGCGCAACTCGAAGAGTCGACCCATCCACCCGATCCAAACGTCTCGTAAGTAGCCGGCAATCCCATCAACCGACTGGCGTGTTTCCCGTGCCCGACTCACGTCGGCGACACGGGAACACACGGTTCAGTCCGTCAGGCGAGCGCCTTGGCCTTCAATGCGTCGAACTCGGCCTGGGTGATCGCACCGGAATCAAGCAACGACTTGGCGCTGCTGATCTGATCGGCCGGGGGCGTTGACGAAACCCGCTGGATGTACCTCTCGGTGGCTTCCTGCCGCTCGGCGAGCGCACCCGTCTGCCGCTCCGTCATGTTCTTGCCACGGGCGATCAGATAGATCAGCGCCCCCAGCCACGGGACGAAGATGAGTAGCACTGCCCAGCCGGCCTTTGCCCAGCCGCTGAGGCTGCTGTCGCCGAACATGTCGAATAAACAGCGGAACCACACCATCAGGGCCGCGACCCAGATGAATACCCAGAAGCTCCACAGCAGAACCTCCCCGAAGTCTGTTGTCAGTGCATCCATCTCATTCCTTCTCTCTTGTTAGCTGGGGACAAAGCGCCGACAAGAACTCTACGCAGCCGTACTGGGGCCGGCGACAGCCGGTCCTTTCCGCAGGTGGCGCGTCACCACCCTGCGGCGGGTGGCACACGGAGAACCCTCGTCCCATCACCACAGCGAGGCGTTGACACACTCACGGAACCATGACGAGACTGATGGACATGATTCGTGCCGGTGGCGCAATGCGGGCGACGTCGCCGGACGGAGGCTGATCATGGCCCAGACTGGCAGCAGGCGGAATCCCGCGGCACTCGGCCTGATGGCCCTCCTGCTGCTCACATCCTGCGGGGGCGAGGGTTCGATCGACGTGCCGACGCCCACTCGATCGGCCACGGCCACCTCGCTTCCGTCCCGGACCGCGTCGGGCCCGACGCGCTCGCCGGGCGGCGAGGAGTCTGAGACGTCGACACCCAGCGAAACGGCGCCGCCCTCACCAACTGAGTCCGCAACCGACTCCCCAAGCGAGGAACCGACCGAGGAACCGACGGAGTCGGAGACACCGACAAAGAAGCCCGAGAAGCCGTCCCCCAAGCCAACGGAGGCTCCGCCCTCCAGTGCTCAAAGCTCATCGGATGCCCCGTCGGAGAGTGAATCTGCCGATGACGCCACGGCGGACGAAGAAGCCGAAGATGCCGAGGAGAGTGGCGTCCCGACCTGGGTGTGGTGGTTGCTCGCTGCGGCCGCGCTCGCCGCATTGCTCGCCGCAATCCTCATTCCCCGTGTGAGGCGTCGCAATGCCTGGCGCAGTGAGCTTGCTGAAGCCGAAGGTGACGCGGCGTGGTTGGCGAGAGAGTTGCTCCCCCAGTTGCAGCAGGCGACCTCGACCGATCAGGTCGCCGGCGGCTGGCAGGTTGGCGCTGGCCGGGTGACTGCTCTCGAAGATCGATTGACCGGCCTCGAAACCACGGCTCCCGACGAAGCCGGTCAAAGTCGTGCTCGCGACCTCAGGGACGGCGTACGAGGAGCCCGCCACGGCGTGGAGGGGCTACTGGTCTCCGGGGACCCGGCTTCGATTGCGCGGGACCTTGGCGCGATAGCAGGCCAACTGTCCCTAGTGCTGGACCCGACTCCACCAGGTGGTGTTGGTGGCGCTCACCGGTAGGACAGTTAGATGACGCGTCTCGTTGCGCTCAGGCGAGTACCGACTCAAGGGACACCGCGTCGATCCCGGTGGCCTCGCCCACCGGGCCGTTGGTGAGTTGTCCGGCGTAGGTGTTCAGGCCGAGCGCGAGGCTGTGGTCCCGACGGCAGGCGTCCTGCCAACCCTTGTCGGCCAGCGCGACGGCGTACGGCAGCGTGGCATTCGTCAGCGCGTACGTCGACGTGTTGGGCACCGCACCAGGCATGTTGGCGACGCAGTAGAAGGTCGAGTTGTGCACTTGGTACGTCGGGTCCGCGTGCGTCGTGGCATGGGTGTCCTCGAAGCAACCCCCCTGGTCCACCGCGATGTCCACCAGGACGGATCCCGGCTTCATCCTGGAGACGAGTTCATTTGAGACCAGCTTGGGTGCCGCTGCGCCAGGGATCAGGACCGCGCCGATGACCATGTCTGCCTCGGTCACCTGCTGCTCGATCGCGAGTTTGGACGAGGCCAATCCGTGGACCCGGTTGTTGTAGCGCCAGAACGACATCCGCAACTTCTCGAGATCGGTGTCGAGCAGGGTGACATCGGCGCCCATCCCCAACGCGATGTTCGCCGCGTTTTGACCCGAGACCCCCGCGCCGATGATGACGATCTTCGCGTTGGCGACACCACCCACACCGCCCATCAGGACCCCGCGCCCGCCCTGAGCCTTCAGCAAGGAATAGGCGCCCACCTGGGGCGCCAGGCATCCTGCGACCTCAGACATCGGATAGAGCAAGGGCAGCCCGCCGGAGGGCACCTGGACTGTCTCGTAGGCGATGCCGGTCACCTTGCGTGCCAGCAGTTCGTCGGTGAGCGGTTTGTCGGCGGCGAGGTGGAGGTACGTGAAGAGGGTCAGCCCTTCGCGCATCCGGTGATACTCCTCGGCCACCGGCTCCTTCACCTTGAGCACCATGTCGATCCCACCTGAGGTGCCCCAGGCCTCTTCGGGAGTCGCGACGATCGTCGCGCCAGCGGCGACGTACTCCTCGTCACTGATCGACGAACCCACACCCGCACTCGCCTCGACGTACACCTCATGGCCGTGCGCGGTGAGCTCATGCACCCCGATCGGCGTGATCGCCACCCGGTACTCGTGGTTCTTGACTTCCTTCGGAACGCCGACCTTCATGATCACTGCCTTTCATTGAGTCATCGCCGATGCGCGAGCCGTCGGCCACACCCAGACGCCGTGGCTCTCCTGTGAGGCTAGGGCACGAGCACACGGCAACGCCCGGGTGGTTCAGCCCACCCAGCGGGGGCGTGCTCGATCGTCAACAGTTCCGATGGCAGGTGAAGTGTCCGGTTCGCGACATACACGACAGTCCCTGGGCGACAATCCCTTGATGCGTCTCGTGACCGTGGGTTTCCGAATAGCGACTCATCACTCTGGTGGCAGGTGAAGGATTCGAACCTTCGAAGGAATACTCCGGCGGATTTACAGTCCGCTCCCATTGGCCGCTCGGGCAACCTGCCGTTGTTTCCCACAGGCCTGAGTCGGCGGGAAGCAAGGAGAACGATAACGTCTGACACACAGGGACGAAAATCGCCCGGACATTACTCCGACTGAATTGTGAGAGGAGCCCCAGATGGCCGACTCATCGTTCGACATCGTCAGCAAGATCGACCGCCAAGAGGTCGACAACGCGCTGAGCCAGGCAGCCCGTGAAGTTGCTACCCGATACGACTTCAAGGGCACCGGCGCCAAGATCGAATGGCAGGGTGAGAACGCGATCGAGATCACCGCGTCCGCCGACGACCGCGCGACCGCCGTACTCGATGTCTTCCAGGGCAAGCTGATCAAGCGCAACCAGAGCCTGAAGATCCTCGACGCCGGCGAACCCCGCGCCTCAGGTCGCGAATCCAAGATCACGATCGCGCTCAAGGAGGGCATCACCTCCGAGGACGCCAAGAAGGTCTCCAAGTTGATCCGCGACGAGGGTCCCAAGGGTGTTCGCGCCCAGATCCAGGGTGACGAACTGCGGATCTCCTCCAAGAAGCGCGACGATCTGCAGGCAGTGCAAGCCCTCGTGAAGGCCCAGGACTACGACTTCGCGGTGCAGTTCACCAACTACCGCTGATCTGGAGGTATAACCGCAGGTCAGCGGCTTGCGCGGGCTCGTTAGTCCGCACCTAGTCCGCGAAATTCTTGTTAGGTTCGCCTAACTCGCCCTGGCTTCCTTCTTCAACCGTCGTGCTAATGTGTACACAGACGTGACACAAATCGGGAGGGCTGATGACCGCGAGCAAGGTAGGGATCCGTGAGTTCCGCGCAGGTCTCGCCGACTTCGTCGACGCTGACTCGCCGGTCGCTGTGACCCGTCATGGTCAGACGGTGGGCTACTTCATTCCGGTCAAGCAGGATCGGGCGGCCGACGCGGCCGCGTTACGAGCTGCTGGCGAGAAGCTCGATGCCCTGCTGCAACTCACCGAAGCTGAAGTGGACGAGATGGTCGGGGAGTTCAAGACGCTTCGCAAGGCGAAGCGTTAGCGCGCGAACGCCTTCTTCACCGTGGCGCTCGTCGCTCAATCGGGTGCCAGGAGGCGCAGACCCTCGTTCTCGGCGTAGTCGGCAAAGTCGAGCTTGTTGAGCGTGGCGAGAGGAAGGTCATAGACGAGGCAGCAGGCGGCGATCCACGAGTCATTGTTCGGGCGCGGACGGCCACGACGATCGGCGTAGGCGGTGATCTCGCCCCACTTGCGGCCGACGTCGTTGCCACCGGGGATCTTCGGCCGTGACTCGATGAAGGCGTGCAGGTCGCTTCGTCGGCGCGCGCCGAGGTCGCGAACATGGGCCCACTTGATGAGTTCGCCGACGGTCACGAATGTGATCGCGGCCTGGTGCGGCGCGATCTGGGCGCGGAACGCAGGATCGAGCTTGTCCTTGAGAATATTGGAAGCGACGTCGGTGTCGAGGACGATCCGCATACGACTCAGACGCTGGCTGAGCGCTCAGCCTTGAGCCATGCCTGGAACTGCGCGAACTCCTCGTCGCTAACGAAGAAGTCAGGCAGTGCCCAGTCCTCGCCGTCACCGATCGGCTTCACGTCGCTGAAGAGTTCGTCGAGGTCGACCTTGTCGCTGACCCACTCCTGCGGAAGGTCAAACTGAGGGTTGGTCACCATGGCCACCTCCTCCCGTCGAATCGGATATACATCCAGTATGCCAGCCAGGACCGACTTCTCGGACGACGCGAGTTTGGACGACCGACCCGGTTCGGAATCTACCTCAGCGCGGCTGATTGATCGCGACCGCTGAAGGCGGCGTCCATGAGCCCGGCGGCTGCCGCGCGGGTCCGGTCCTCTGCCGTCGACCACAGGTGTGCGTAGGTGTCGAGGGTGATGCTCGGCGTGGAGTGGCCGAGAGATCGCTGCACCGTCACGACGTCACAGCCAGCGGCAATGAGACCGGAAGCGTAGAAGTGCCGAAGGTCGTGAAGTGTGAAGTCCTGCATTCCGCATGCCACCCGCACCACGCGCCACAGGTGACCGGCGCTGTTGCGGTTGAACCTTGTCGCGTCATCCCCGAATAGCCAGGCGTCAGTGCCGTGCGTTCCGTGCGTTGCGATGTGCTCGCTGAGCAGAGTCGTCAGAGCCTCCGGGATGTAGACGACCCGCTCGGACCCGGCTTTTGGCAGAACCGCATGGGCGTTGCTGCGGGTGTTGCCCTGGATCTGCCGCGACACTGACAGGGTGCGTCGAAGGAAGTCGACGTCTCGCAGTTGGAGTCCGTTTGCCTCGCCCTGTCGAAGACCGGCGAAGGCGCATACAGCGATATACGCGCCCAACGGTCCAGGAGCGACCTCGATGGCTTCTCCGACCTGCTGAGGCGATGGAATCGTCATGGCCACGGCCGGGCGCCGCACCTTGGGCAGGCGCACGCCCGCGGCCGGGGAGTGCGCGATGATCCGGTCACCGACAGCGCCTCGGAGGCAGATTTCGACGTAGTTGTAGCGAGTCCGCACCGTTGACGGCGCTAGCCGAACCGACATCGCCTTGACCCAATGCTCGACATGGGAGCGCCGCAAAGCCGCCAGCGGCACGGCCGCGAACGGCACGCCGCCGGCTGCCGCGTCGGCTGCGACCCGGGTCCCGTCCGCCCAAACCTGCGTGAAGCCGCCGACTTCGACCAAGTAGAAGTCGGGGGAGATGGAGAGACTTGCGGGCTTTCTGCGCCCGGACCCTGCATGGTCGTCCGCGTTGGCGTGGCACCGGTTCCAGGCTGGCACCAATGGGGAATGCGGCCGCTGAATGGACGAGACGCTGGCAGAGCGTGAAGACGCTCTCTGGGACAAACACCAGTTCAGGCCGAACGCAGTGCCTGCTGTAGCTGCGGCTGGCAGTCACCGCCACAGCATCAGAAGCGGGAGCCAAGAGCGCATGTGGAGAAACTGATCCACATGCTGAGGTTCCGAGCCGAGCACGAAGGGTGATCTGTCGGGCTGTCACCGCTCGTCGGCATAGCCGCATGGGCTGGCTTTCGGGCTACTGCTGAAACGGTTCTTGTCCAGGTTGAAGCAACGCCTGTAGCAACAAAATGACGCCGCCAAGCATGAGGCCGGACGCCGTCGATGCGACCAGCCCCCAGCCGGTCAGCCCGGCTCTGCGCCCGGCCACGCCGCCCCAGACGCCGAGCGAGGCCACTCCCGTCAGGATGATCACCTGGATGATCCGACCGTAGGAAACACCCGCCACCGTCAGCGTCATCAAGATGAGTACCGGTGGCACGAGGATGACCAGAAATCGGCACTCCTCAACGAAGGCGATGCGGCGCTCACGCCATGTCAGCGGGCGGCCCAACGCAACGCGGGTTCCGAGCTCGGCACCAAACAGATGGCTGAGGAAGATCGCCAGTATCGGCCCAAGAATGACAGCCAACACACCCCAGAAGCTCAGGTGGTTCCACCCGTCGTAGATGATCAGGACCGACACCAGTGTGATCGTCGTGTAGATCAACCGATCGACCCGGATTTTCAGCCGACCCACCCGCGTTGATTGTCCAAGGGACATGGCTCAACCCTATGGTCGGTGCTCGACCCCGGTAAATGGGTCCGGGGCCGCATGACCGCTCATCGGCCAGATCCGGATGTCTCGAGCCGAGCGGGTATCAGCTCGGCGGCTCGCCTCCCAGCGTCGTTTAGTCCGCACTTAGTCCGCAAAAAGTCCGCAAAAGTTCGTGGAGAGCCATGAGCGACCAACCACTGCCAGTGATCGCACTGAACACGTTTCTGCAGGTCAGAGCCACTTTTCGATCACGATCCACGACTACCGCAACGGGCCAATCAACCCAGGTTTCCGTTCACCAACTATCGCTGAGGCCCCTCGCGGAAACGGGCCAGGACCGGGGCGACGTCAACAACTTCGGCAATCAGGGTTGGTCCCAGAAGATGTACTCGTTCATGATTTCCCGACCCCACAGCTGGTCTCGCTCTAGTTGCGTCAACCTTGCCTCGTCGCACACGTCGTCCCAGTCGTTTCGGATCGTGCTCACGACATGGTCGATGACCGCTTCGGCGTCAGTCGGCGTCAGGAGGAAGTGACGTGCCGCGGCGAGAGCGACGCGCAATTGGCTGAAGCGCTCACCATCAGCGGTCAACCCGATGGCGTGCGTTGCGACCATCGTGCCGCGCCGCTGCGGGGAGATGTCGTACGCCGGCGTCAGTCGCAACTCGGCTCCGTCCCAGAACGCGGCGTGGTTGCGCAGGTGGTCGTCGGTGTTGCCGATGGTCACGTTGAGTACGAGCCGCGTGTACAGCTCGAGCAATTGCTTCTCCGTGTCGACCCACCCGGGGAGTCGGATGGCGTTCGCCAAGTCTGCGTACGTCGCGTAGCGGGACTCTTCCTCGCGCAGACCGAGAATAGTCAGTGCAGAGACCACCATCCGTCGACCTCCGGCTGAGGTGCGATCAAACCGCTCGACCAGCAGCACGTCCTTCCCCGCCGAGGTGACAACCTGGACCTTCGGCACGTCGAGGCCCAGGCGCCGTCCGAGGAGCATGCCGACGGCCTCGGCCTTCACGACTGGCCGATCGTCGGTAGAGGAGGAGAATTTCGCGACCAGCTGCTGGTCGCCGTCGGTCAGGTGCGCCTTCGGCCGCGCCCCGCCGATCGAGGTTCCATGACCGGCAGCCGCCGCGAGTTCGTCCGGCAGCGGTTCACCCCTCTCGATGAAGGTCGCCGCCTCCACCAACTGCTCGAGCGTGGCCTTCTCGCCGCGAGGCACGAACTCCGTCGCGGACTCCTGGAAGTCCAACGCCCCAGTCCGGTCGCTGCTGGAGTTCAGCAGGTACGCCAACTCGTTCAGCTCGAGGTTGGGGTCGTTGGCAAGTCCCATGTTGATGACCCGCCGGCCCCACGCATCCGGCGCAGCGTCACGCAGACAGCCTGCCAACGCCATCGGGGAGCGGTCCGTCGCAGTCGGGTGGCCCCGCCACCGCGGGAACTCGCCCCGGACCAGCCGGCCGGGCCGTGTCGGGTCCATTGTCCCCGTCACTAGAGGTAGCTCGGGAGCGAACAACGAGATGGCGTGCGGGTTCTCCCGATAGCTGCGCGCGTAGGCGAATAGCAGCACGGGCTCGTCACCGAATTGGGCGCGCGACCTTTCCAACACTCCAGCGACGACTGGTTCAGTGTTTCCCGGCAACCACACCCACACGAACAACCGGCTGGGCGTGACGACGCCACTCGCGTTGATCGACGGGTGCCCCACCCGATCAGAAGTCATCGTCGATCTCAACAGGCGCCGACTCGCACACGTGCAGGCAGCAAGGCGACCCGTCGACGCTCATGCTCGGCCAAGCGGCCCAACTCGGACGGGTCGGTCGCGAACAGCGGAACACCACAGATCACTGCTGCCTCGAATACAGTCCCGATCTGGGTTGTCGGGTGCCCGTTCTCAAGCCGGCTCACCAGTGGCGCGCTCACGCCGAGGCGCTGGGCCAGCTCAGCTGCAGACCAGCCGAGTTCCCGACGCGCAACCGCCACCTGTGCGCCAAGGACCTTCACCGCGTCCAACGTCGCGGGCAGATACGCTCGGGACCGCTTCGTCATATCGACCCTCTCGTAACATAAAAGAGTAATAAGAGTCTTAATTACAGGTTTATGTTATCAGATGTGTCTGGCGCAGCGGGCATTCAACCGAAGAGTTCCTCGATCGGCGCGACCGTCACCAGATGCTTCACGGCGGCAGCGAACTCCGGGTCGAGCGTGACCAAGGCGTCTGCTTGGAGTTGAGTCAGCGCGACGTACTCCGCCGCGAAGGTGTCGGGTGAGCCGAGTTGGGCAGCCACCTTCCACGCAACGCTCTGGAGAACCCGATCTCCGAGCAGGCGGATCCGAAGACCACGCACGTAGTCGAGGTGTCGCTCAGCGTCCTTCTTCGACAACTCCCCTCGCCGAACCGCGGCGTACAGCAGCGACAGCAGTTCCGAGCGCAGCAGCGTGGGCGCCACGAGTTGGTGCCCAACAGCTATCGCGGCATCATCTGCAGCCAACCGAAGGGCAACGTCCGGGCAGATCACGAACCTCGTCATGACCGCCCAACTTACCCGTGCGTTCGCCCCGGAAGTTATCCCGCCTCAGCGGCCGGAGTGGCTCCAGCCATCGATGACACGAGTACGGCGTGGAGGCCGACGGGGGCCGGCGTGAGCCAGACCTCGACGTCCTCTGCCAGCGCCAACGACCGCGCCTGGGCGCGAGTTACGCGCACCGTGACGACTTGGCCCTCATCGGTGAGCACGCTCAGTCGGACCTCGAATCCGACGCGGAGCATCCGGTCCACTGTGCCTCGGATGGCGCCCGCCAATCCGGGGGTCCGCGAGACAGCGATGTCGTGAGGACGCAGCTTGACGCTGCCGAGCGTGGTGACCTCGCCGAGGAAGCCCATCACGAAGTCGTTGGCCGGCTCGTCGTACAACGTGTCCGGGCTACCGATCTGCTCGATCCGACCCTCGTTGATCACGACGATCTCGTCGGCGACCTCCATCGCCTCTTCCTGATCGTGCGTGACGAAGACAGTCGTGACGTGCACCTCGTCGTGGAGGCGACGCAGCCACTCGCGCAGTTCCTTCCGGACCTTCGCGTCCAAGGCGCCGAACGGCTCATCGAGCAGCAACACGGATGGCTCCACCGCAAGGGCGCGAGCAAGCGCCATCCGCTGACGCTGACCGCCCGAGAGCTGCGAGGGAAGTCGGTGGGCGAACTGAGCCAGGTGCACGAGCTCCAGCAGCTCATTCACACGCCGCGCGACCTCGGCCTTGGGCCGCTTCCGGATCTCGAGCCCGAACGCCACGTTCTTCGCCACCGTGAGGTGCTTGAAGACCGCGTAGTGCTGGAACACGAAACCGACATTGCGCTTCTGGGCCGGCAGACCGGTGGCGTCGACGCCCTCGATCGAGATGGTTCCCGAGTCGGCTCGATCCAAGCCTGCAATGATTCGCAGCAGCGTCGACTTGCCGCCACCCGAGGGGCCTAGCAGCGCCGTCAACTGTCCGGTCGGGATGGTGAGGTTGACATTGTCGAGCGCGACAAAGTCACCGAAGGACTTGTTGATGCCCTTGACTTCAATACTCATTACGAGACTTCCTTTGGCCTAAGTAGAGAGACGATCACGATGCACAAGACACTCGCCGTGGCCAAGATGAACGCCGTTGAGTACGCCGCGCCCTGTTCGAAGTTCTGATACTTCTGCTCGACCATGAGAGTGGCGGTTTGGGTCTTCCCGGTGATGTTGCCGGACACGATCTTGACCGCCCCGAACTCCCCGAGGGACCGGGCGAGGGACAACACCATGCCGTAGACGACGGCCCACTTGATGCTGGGCAGGGTGATGCGTAGGAAGGTCTGGCGCCCCGTTGCGCCCAGACTCTTGGCGGCCTGCTCCTGGTCGTCACCGATCTCGGACAAGACCGGCACCACTTCACGGATGACCAGCGGCAGTGCCACGAAACAGGTCGCCATGATCATGCCGGGGCCACTGAAGATGACCTGATAGCCAGCGGATTCGAGAGTCGGCCCGAACCAACCTGTCTGGCCGTTGTAGACCAACAGCAGGGCAAGGCCGACGACGACCGGCGACACCGAGAGTGGTACGTCGATCATCGCCGAGAGCGCACGCTTGCCCGGGAACTCGAACCTGACCAGCAGGATCGAGATCGTCACACCGAAGACCACATTGATGAGGACGGACCAGAACGCAACGACTGCGGTCAGCCTGAGTGCGTTCTGGATGTACGGGTCGGACAGTGTGTCGAGGAACTCGTCCAAGCCACCCGCGAAAGTCTCTTTGACGATGAGAGAGACGGGCCAGGCGACCAGCATGAACACGTAGAGGAGCGCGACGGACCGCAGCGCCCACTTGACGGGCGAGGAGACCTTAACCACGGCGGGCCACCTTGCGCTGCACGATGTCCAAGACCACGATCACGAGCAGCGCGATGATCAGCATGATCGAGGCCACGCTGGCTGCTGCCGCCGTGTTGCCGCCCTCAATGAAGGACAGCACGCGGACCGAGACAACCTCGGTCCGGAAGGGCAGGTTGCCCGAGAGCAGCACGAGTGAGCCGTACTCCGAGATGGCCCGTGCGAACGACAGGGCTGCGCCGGCCGCAATGGCCGGGGTCAGGCTGGGCAGGATGACGCGACGAATGATGGTGGTTCGGCTGGCTCCGAGGGACGCGGCCGCTTCTTCAACGTCGTGCTCCAGCTCCTCGAGCACGGGCTGCACAGTCCGCACCACGAATGGCAGCGTGACGAAGGCGAGTGCCAACCAGACAGCCATCTGGGTGTTCGCCCAGTTGACACCCAGCGGGCTGTTCGGCCCGTAGAGCGAGAGCAACACCAGGCCGGCAACGATCGTCGGCAACGCGAAGGGAATGTCGATGACGACATCGAGGGCGCGCTTGCCCCAGAACTGATCACGCACGAGAACCCACGCGATGATCGTGCCCATGACGATGTTGACCACCGTTACGGCAATGGCCTCGAGCACGGTCAACCTGATCGCAGCGAGCGTCTGCTCGTTGGTCAGCGTGTTCCAGTAGGCCTCCCAGCCGCCCTCGGCGGCGGTGATCAGCAACGCGGCCAGCGGGATGAGCACCAGGAGGCTGAACCAGGTCAGGGCAATGCCGAGACCTAGCGCCGCCCCCGGAGTGAGGTTGTTCCTTGGCCCGGACCGCTTCCGCCCCGATCCATTTCGGCCGGACCGGCGCGTAGGCGCCGGTCCGGGCTCAGAAACAGACTCGAGCGGATCGAGGACTACGGTCATTCCGTCTTACCCGTTTCCGCCTGCAACTTGCGTGATGATGCCTTCTTCCTCATCGAAGAAGCGGGCGTTGGCCTCGGCCCAGCCACCGAAGTCGCCGTCGATCGTCAGCAAGGTGGTCGGCGTCGGGAAGGGATCGGCCGGATCGTTGGCACCGGTCGATCTCCGGCAGGGTCACGCCGTCAACGACGGGGCGGAAACCGGACAGGGCGTAGTCGGCCTGGGCGTCGGGCGTGGTCAGGAACTCGAGCAGCGCCTGTGCCTCTTCCGGAGAACCCTCGGTGACAGCTGCCGGATTCTCGATCAGCAAGGTGTCATCGGGAACGATGTAGTCGAACGCCTCGCCCTTTTCGCGAGCCAGGATCGCTTCGTTCTCGTAGGAGATCAGGACGTCGCCATTTCCTTCGGAGAACGCAGTTGTGGCCTCGCGTGCAGAACCCGGCAGAGCGATCGTGTTCTTGAGGAATTTCGTCACGAAAGCGCTGGCCTCTTCGTCGGTGCCACCCTGGCCCACGATGTGACCCCACGCGGCGAGGATGTTCCACTTGGCCGAGCCCGAGGATGCCGGGTTGGGCGTGATGATCTCGACGCCGGGCTTGACGAGGTCGTCCCAGGTCTGGATGTTCTCCGGGTTGCCCTCACGAACGACGAAGGCGACGACAGACGAGGTGGCGATGCCCTTGGTCGCGTTGTCCTTCCAGTCATCAGCCACCATGCCGGCATCGACCAGACGGGTGATGTCGGGCTCCAGGGAGAAGTGCACGAGGTTGGCTTCGAGGCCACCTTCAACGGCACGGCTCTGGTCACCGGAGGCGCCGTACGACGTCTGGAACGTCACGTCCTTGCCGGCATCGGTCTTCTGGAAGTCGGCGAACACGGGCTCATTGGCCGCCTCCATGACGGAGAAGGCTGCGACGCTCAACTGAGTGCCAGCGGCACCACTGTCATCGGCGCCGGAGTCGGTGTTCGTGCAGGCGCCAAGGAGCAGGGTCATTGCGGCGGCCGCGACTACGGACGAACGTAAGAATTTGTTGTGGTTCATCAGGGTGTTCATCACTCTCTGGTTGGTGTTCGACTCGTGTACTAAGTCGTGTGATTTAGTAGACTTTATAGCATAATCGAAGGTCCCGCAGACGTTTTCAGCAACTTGTGGGGAGCGTCACATGGAGCCACGTCAGGCACGTCCAAGGCGGAAGATGGCCTAGGGAAGCCTGGAGCCTAAGGCTATCCTTAGTGATCGTGACCTCAGCCGAGAGCGCGATCGTCCGGATCGCGATGGCAGCCCCAACGAGGCACCCCCAGGGAAACAGTCCAGCGAGAGGCACGTGGTGAGCAAGCAGGTCCGACAGTTGGACCGAGTCATCATTCGGTTCGCTGGCGATTCCGGTGACGGGATGCAGCTAACCGGCGATCGATTCACACAGGAGTCGGCCGCGCTCGGGAATGACCTGTCAACTTTTCCGAACTTCCCGGCTGAGATCCGTGCACCGCAGGGCACGTTGCCCGGTGTTTCCTCGTTCCAGGTGCACTTCGCCGACCACGACATTCTGACCGCGGGCGACGCGCCCGACATCCTCGTCGCCATGAACCCGGCCGCCCTACGAGCAAACCTCGCGGACATGCCCAAGGGCGCAAGCATCATCGTCGACACCCATGACTTCACCGATCGCAACCTCACGAAGGCCGGGTATTCCTCGAACCCTCTCGAGGACGAGAGCCTCGCGGAGTACGCCGTGTTTCCGCTCGACCTCACGGGCATGACCGTCGAAGCGGTCAAGGAGTTCGGACTCACCCGCAAGGACGCATCCCGAGCCAAGAACATGTTCGCGCTCGGTCTGGTTTCGTGGATGTACGGTCGCCCCACCGAGACCACCATCTCGTTCCTCGAGAAGCGGTTCGCCAAGCTGCCCGCGATCCGCGACGCCAATATTCGCGCGTTCAACTCGGGTTGGAACTTCGGCGAGACCACCGAGACCTTCGTGGTCTCCTATGAGGTCAAACCCGCGCCGATGCCGGCCGGCACGTACCGAAACATCACCGGAAATCTCGCGCTGTCCTACGGTCTGATCGCCGCCAGCGTGCAGTCCGGGCTACCGGTCTTCCTTGGCTCCTACCCGATCACTCCCGCCTCGGACATCCTTCACGAACTCAGCAAGCACAAGGGTTTCGGTGTGACCACCTTCCAGGCGGAGGACGAGATTGCCGGTGTGGGTGCCGCCATCGGCGCATCCTTCGTTGGCCATCTCGGCGTCACAACCACTTCCGGGCCGGGTGTCTCGCTCAAGTCGGAGGCCATCGGCCTCGCGGTCATGACCGAGTTGCCGTTGCTCGTGATCGACGTGCAGCGGGGCGGTCCGTCGACCGGGCTTCCCACGAAGACCGAGCAGGCGGATCTGTTGCAGTCGATGTTCGGTCGCAATGGCGAGGCACCGTTGCCCGTCATCGCACCTCAGTCTCCGGGCGACTGCTTCAACGCCGCCTTGGAGGCCACCCGCATCGCGATCACCTACCGAACGCCCGTAATCCTGCTGTCCGACGGCTACCTCGCCAACGGGTCCGAGCCGTGGCGGATCCCGGAGCTCGCCGACCTGCCAGGCATCGAGCCGAACTTCGCGACCGAACCCAACCATGTCGTCTCCGCAGCCTCGACCACGGAGGACGGCTCGAGCGTCGAGGAAGTCCGTGACTTCTGGCCCTACCTTCGCGACGAGGACACCTTGGCGCGGCCCTGGGCAGTGGCCGGCACTCCCGGTCTCGAACACAGGATCGGCGGGCTGGAGAAGGGAGACGGTCACGGAAACATCTCCTATGACCCGGCGAACCACGACTTCATGGTGCGCACCCGCCAGGCCAAGGTCGACAGGATCGCGGACTCGATTCCGCCGATGCTGGTTGACGACCCATCCGGAGAAGCAAAGGTGCTGGTGCTGGGTTGGGGGTCGACCTACGGCCCGATCGGAGCCGGCGTACGACGGGTGCGCAAGGCTGGCTACAACGTCGCCCAGGCCCATCTGCGACACCTCAATCCGTTCCCGTCCGATCTGGGCGACGTGCTGCGCCGTTACGACAAAGTGCTGGTTCCGGAGATGAACCTGGGACAACTCAGCATGCTGTTGCGGGCCAAGTTCCTCGTCGACGTGATCGGCTACAACGACGTCCGCGGCATGCCGCTCAAGGCCGCAGTGTTGGCGGATGCCATCGGCGAAGTGGTCTCTCAGGCCGAGGGAGTGCCGGTCATCCTGCAGCACGTCGGCCTGGCCACCGAGCGTCAAGGAGCCCCTTCATGAGCGTCGACCTCAACGTTCCCCAATTCCGCAGCGGCATCGACCTGGTCCCGACGAACGACGCGCCACAGACCGGCAAGGAATACACCTCCGACCAGGAGGTTCGCTGGTGCCCGGGCTGCGGTGACTATGCCGTCCTCAAGGCAGTGCAGAGTTTCCTGCCCGGCCTCGGCCTCAAGCGCGAGAACATCGTCTTCGTGTCCGGGATCGGCTGCTCCTCGCGCTTCCCGTACTACCTCGAGACCTACGGCATGCACTCGATCCATGGTCGCGCTCCGGCCATCGCCACGGGCATCGCGACCGCCCGTGAGGACCTCTCGGTCTGGGTCGTCACCGGAGACGGCGACGCCTTGTCGATCGGTGGCAACCACCTGATCCATGCGTTGCGCCGAAACGTGAACATGACGATCTTGTTGTTCAACAACCGGATCTACGGCCTGACGAAGGGGCAGTACTCCCCCACGTCGGAGACGGGCAAGGTCACCAAATCGACCCCCATGGGATCGGTCGATCATCCGTTCAATCCGATCTCACTGGCATTGGGGGCCGAGGCGTCCTTCGTGGCCCGCACCGTCGACTCCGACCGCAAGCACCTCACCGCCGTACTCGCTGCGGCGGCTGCCCATCGCGGAACCTCGCTCGTGGAGATCTTTCAGAACTGCCCGATCTTCAATGACGGCGCATTCGACGCGATCAAGGGACGCGACACGGGCGGCTCGGTCATTCCTCTCGTGCACGGCGAGGCGATTCGATTCGGTGAGGGCCTATGCCTGGTCCGAGATCCCGCCGGGGGCGTCGCCGTCGCCGTCGAGGCTGAAGTTGGCGCGGATGCGGTGCTCGTGCACGACGCCCACAATCTCGATCCGACAATGGCGTTCGCGATTTCACGGCTGACCGATGCGGGCTACCTCAACCAGGCACCGATCGGCATCTTCCGTCAGGTCGAGCGCCCGACGTACGACGATCAGGTTCGCACCCAGGTGCGAACCGCCCAGGACGCCACCTCCGGCGAACCAACCGATCGCCTGGCCGCACTCATCGGCGGCGGCGACACCTGGACCGTCGTCTAGGAAGCCACGGCCTCCGCGTACGTCATACGAGGTGGTCGTTTGGGCAACCAACTCGTATGACGCAAGGCAACTACGTCATCCAGTACGTGACCTATCGCAACCAGGTCGTATGACGTTGCGGGTCAGCGCCAGGTCTTGTAGATGAAGTTGGTCGGTGACTTTCCGTATCCCTGCGCCTTCTTCACGAAGCCTTTCCAGTACCAGTTGCCCTTTGCCGGCGCGCTGAGCTTGTAGCTCCACTTGCCCGCCTTGTTGGTGCGGGCCTGGCCAACCTTCTTGAAAGCACACGTCTTGCACGTGGCTTTCTGAATGACAACGGGCTTCTTCCCCCAGCCAGGATTGACGTTGCCCTTGATGAACAGCCCTCTTGGCTTCTGAACGAGTTTGTCGTTGAGGTCCCGCAGCGGGAGCGCCTTGGCCTGAATGCTCGACGGTTGGACCACAACGGCAGCCTGAACCCGAGAACCCCCCTCACTGGCCGATGCTGGCGACAAGAAACTGAGCGCCGCCAGTACGGCGATCACCAGCGTCAGTGTCATTGGCCTGACGGCCCTCGTGCCCTGACCCGAATTCGGCATGCATGAACTAACCATTAACTCCCCCTACAGCAATGTGCTGGACCCGATATGCGGCCGACACTAGTGCGCCCGCGCCCACAATGAAAGCCCAGGTCGGGGCCAAATCCCGCCGAACCTTATGCTGGATCAGTGCTACAGAAGGGGACCCCGGGAAGCAACGAGGCCCGACGCGGATTTCTCTTCGGGCTCGCGGCCTACATCATGTGGGGTCTGTTTCCTCTGTACTGGCCGTTGCTGGCACCATCCGGCGCGTTCGAGATCCTTGGCCATCGGATCCTCTGGTCCATGCTCACGATGGGTGTCCTGGTCGTTCTCTTTCGGCGACGAGCAGCATTCCGCGGCATTCTCAGGACACCGAGGGTCCGCGGGATACTCGCCGTGGGGGCCGGACTGATCACGATCAACTGGGCGACATATATCTGGGGGGTCAACAACGGCCGGGTCGTCGAAACCGCCCTGGGCTACTTCATCAGCCCGTTGCTCACGGTGCTGCTCGGCGTCGTCGTCTTTCGCGAGCGACTGAGGCGACTGCAATGGGCGGCCCTCACCCTCACAGCGGCCGCCATTGCGGTGCTCGCAGTGGACTACGGCCGGTTGCCCTGGGTCGCCCTGGTGCTGGCTTGTTCCTTCGGCACCTACGGACTGTTGAAGAAGAGCGCCGATGTTGGCGGGGTCGAGAGCCTCGCGTTCGAAACGCTGGTGGCCGCGCCCTTTGCTGCGGGCTTCTTGATCTGGCTCTCCGAACAGGGGGAGACCGAGTTCGGCCAACACGGCTGGTGGCACATGGTGCTGATCGCCCTCACCGGATTGATCACCGCGGTGCCGTTGATCTGCTTCGGCGAAGCGGCTACCCGCATCTCGATGGTCACCCTCGGACTGCTGCAATACCTCGCACCAACAATCCAGTTCCTGCTCGGTGTGCTGTGGTTTCAAGAGCCCATGCCGGCAAGTCGGCTCGCCGGCTTCGGCCTCGTGTGGGTGGCGTTGATCCTGTTCACGGCTGAGGCGATCAATCACCGCCGGGTCGAGAATCAGAAGATGGCCCTGACCGCGGAAGCCTTGGTCTAGGCGGTGCGCAGGGCGACCAGGTCGGCGAAGTCCTCGAGGGCCGAACGGACCGGACCATCGGGCAGCGCAACGAGCAGCGCCTTGGCTTCGGCCGCCTGCGTGACGACGTATTCGCGCGCCTGAGTCATCGCCGGGTGCGCCCGTAACAGGATGAGGGTCTCAGCGTGGAGATCATCCTGCGTCAGGTCTGCGGCGAGGAGTTCGAGCAGCCGGGCGTTCGCTGGATCCGTCGATGCCTGCGCCATCAGGACGGGCAGCGTCGGAACTCCCTCTCGAAGGTCGGTTCCTGGGGTCTTGCCTGACTCGTCGGAGTCAGAGGCGATGTCCAAGATGTCGTCGGAGAGCTGGAAGGCCGAGCCGACGATTTCGCCGTACGCCGTCAATGCGGCGGTGACTTCGGCCGTGGCACCCCCGAAGATCGCGCCATACCTGGCTGACGTCGCGATCAGCGATCCCGTTTTGCCGGCCACCACATCGAGATAGTGGGCAAGCGGGTCTTCACCGGGTGCGGGCTTCTGGGTCTCCAGGATCTGGCCCTCCACCAAGCGCGAAAAGGTCTGGGCCTGGATGCGCACAGCGTCGGCGCCCAACTCGGCGGTCAACTCGGAAGACTTAGAGAACAAGAAGTCACCGGTCAGGATGGCGACGTGATTGTCCCAACGGGCGTTGGCCGAATCGGCTCCACGTCTGAGGTCGGCCTCGTCCATCACATCGTCGTGGTAGAGCGACGCCAGGTGGGTCAGCTCCACCACACACGCAGCCGTGATCACATCGTCGACGTGGGGGTGTGAGCCCGCCTCCGCGGCCAACAGGACGAGCAGCGGACGGAAACGTTTGCCGCCCGCGTCGAGCAGGTGACTCGCGGCCTCGGTGACAAAAGCGGACCGACTTTGCACATGCCGCGAAAGCGCTGCCTCAACGACCAGAAGTCGCTCTTGGAGGCGATCGGCCAACCCAGTATCGACGACGGGAAGGGCCAGGGTTGAACTCACCGGATGAATTCTCCCGCACGAGCAGCCAAGTCCAAAACGGGACCGGGCACGATGCCCAGAATGAGGGTGACCACGGCCCCGACGGCGATGACTCCCGCCGTCATGAACGAGGGCCTGGTGACGGTCGGACCATCACCGACCGGATCGGAGAAGTACATCAGCAGAATCACCCGGACATAGAAGAACGCGGCGATCACGCTGGCACCGATTGCGACGGCCACCACGGGCCAGGCGCCAGCCGAGACTGCCACCGTCGAACACCGCCCACTTCCCGACAAAACCCGACGTCAGCGGAATGCCGGCCATCCCCAACAGGAACAGTGTGAATACACCCGCAAGCATCGGCGACTCTTTGCCCAGACCGGCCCAGCGGGACAGGTGAGTGGCTTCGCCTCCAGAGTCGCGCACCAGACTGACCACGGCAAACGCACCAAGGGTGGCGAAGCCGTAAGTCACGAGGTAGAACAACACGGCCTGCAGGGACGTGATCTGTCCGTCGGCCAGTTCGCCGGCACTCTGCAACCCGATCAGACCGGTCAGCAGGAACCCGGTGTGCGCCACCGACGAGTAGGCCAACATCCGCTTGACGTCGCCCTGCGCGATCGCTAGTACGGCGCCGACGAGCATCGTAAGGATCGCGATCACCCACAGCATCGGCTGCCAGGTCCAGCGTTCGGCGCCGAAGGCGACGTAGAACAACCTCAACATGGCACCAAAAGCTGCGGCCTTCGTGGCCGCCGCCATGAACGCCGTCACCGGGGTGGGAGCGCCTTGGTACACGTCGGGGGTCCAGGCGTGGAACGGTGCGGCCCCGACCTTGAAGAGCAGGCCCACCGAGAGCAGTCCCATACCGACCAGCAACAGATTCTGGTTGCCGACATCGTTGCGGGTCGCCTCGTTGATCTCGGCAAAACCCATCGAACCGGCGTAGCCGTAGATCAGCGCGGTGCCATAGATGAAGAAGCCGGAGGAGAATGCACCGAGCAGGAAGTACTTCATCGCGGCTTCCTGGCTCAGCATTCTGCGGCGGCGAGCCAGCCCACACAGGATGTACAGCGGCAACGAGAGCACTTCCAAGGCGATGAACATGGTCAGCAGGTCGTTTGACGCCGGGAAGAGCAACATGCCCCCGACTGCGAACAGCAGCAGCGGGTAGACCTCGGTGTGCTCCCAACCTCGAACCGATGCTTGGCGCTCGGTCTCGCTGCCGGGCATGGCGGCCGCCTGACCTGTGAAGGCGGTCAGCCCACCCTCGAGCGCGCGCTCCGCGAACAGCAGGGTGCCGGCAATCGCCAACAACAGGAGCAGTCCCCACATGAAGACGGTCGGCCCATCGATCGCGACGGTGCCGCCTAGGGCCAATTGCCCTCGGGCGTCTCCGTCGTCGGCCGACTTGAGGTTCGTCGCGACCCACACGGTCGTCGCGAATGCAGCCACGAGGCCGACCAGGGTCAGAGCCAATTGCGCCATGAAGCGGTGCTTGCGCGGAAGGAATGCCTCGAGGACTACTCCGAGACACGCCGCCGCGAAGACGATCAGCATCGGCGCGAGTTCGGCGTAGTCGATGGAGGGCTTAATGAAGATCATCCCTCATCACCCACCTTCGCCGGCACCGCATCGACGTCGACGACGGGGAGATCATCCTTCACTCCTACGTCGCCGAGGATCGTCTCGACGGTGGGGTTGATCACGTCCAAGAGGGGCATCGGATAGAACCCGAAGAGCACCAGCGCCAGGAGGAGGGGCGCCACCGCGCCGACCTCTCGCCGGTTGAGATCCACGAAGTCGGCAACCTCCGGCACGGTCGGACCGGTGAACGCGCGCTGGTAGACCCAGAGCACGTAGACGGCCGCCAGGACGATGGCGGAGACCGAGATGGCTCCGGCCCACCACGCATAGTCGAACGCTGAGATCATCACCAGAATCTCGGACACGAACGGCGACAGCCCGGGCAGGCCGCACGCGGCCAGGCCGGCGATGAGGAACAGCCCGGCCAGAACCGGCGTGACCTTCTCGACTCCGCCGTAGGCGGCGATCGAAGCCGTCCCACGGCGCCGAATCAGGTAGCCCGCCAACAGCAGGAGTGCCGCCGTCGCGAGTCCGTGATTGACCATGTAGAGGATCGCTCCCGCTCCGCCTTGGTCGGTGAACACGAAGATGCCCAGGACGATGAAGCCGAAGTGGGACAAGGACGTGAGACCGATGAGTCGGAGCATGTCGCTCTGACCGATGGCCACGATGGCGCCGTACACGATCGAGATCAACGCCAAGATCACCACGAACGGGGTCGCCCAGACCGATGCATCCGGCAACAGCCCGAGGCAGAAGCGAAGCATGCCGAAGGTGCCGATCTTGTCGAGCACGCAGACCAGCAGCACGCTCGTGCCCGGGGTCGCCTCGGCAGTCGTATCGGCCAGCCAGGTGTGCACCGGGAACATCGGCGCCTTGATGGCGAACGCGACGAAGAAGCCGATGAACAGCCAGCGTTGGGTGGTGGGATCGATGTTGAGTTCGGCCAGGTCGGAGAGGAGGTACGACGGGGCGCCGGCGCGTGCCGACACGACGTACAGCCCGATGACCGAGCCGAGCATGATCAGACCGCCGGCCAGTTGGTAGACCAGGAACTTCACGGCCGCCCGACCCCGACCCTTGCGGCCGTAGCCACCGATCAGGAAGTACGCCGGGATCAGGGTCGCCTCGAACACGACATAGAACAAGAAGACATCGGTAGCCATGAAGACCGCGAGTGAGGCGGCCGAGAGGCCGAGCATCAACGCGAAGTACGCCGCCGGGTTACGGCCTTCGTGCTCGGCGCCATCGGCCTCGGCTGTCGGATCCTCGCCGTAGACCGGGGGGTCCGTGTCGTGCCAGGAGGCGAGCATCACGATGGGCACCAGGAGCGCGGTCAGCAACACCATCAACAAACCGAGGCCGTCGAGGCCGAGCGCGTAGTGCACACCGAACGCCTCGATCCAGGTGTGCTTCTCCTCGAACTGCCAGCCGCCGGAGACGTCATACCGAGCGGCAACGCTCACCGCCACGAGCAGAGTGGCGACGGCGAAGGCAAGCCCGACCTGTCGGGCGATCGCTCGTGGGGTGAAGGTCGTGACAACCGATCCGACGAGCGGGATGAGGATCAGGATGGTCAACCAAGGTGTGCTCATCGCAGGTTCACCGCCAACAGAACCAGTACGACGATCAGCACGCCGAGCAGCAACGACAGCGCATACGAGCGAACGAAGCCGGTCTGAACCCGGCGCAGCACGGTGGACAGGCCCGCGATTGAGAGCGACGCGTTCTCGACGGTGCCGTCAACGACGACCCGATCCATGTGCGACAGCGCCCACACGGTCTGACGGCCGGGACGGACGACCAGGCGGTCGTTGATCGTGTCGCCGTAGAGGTCGGCGCGGGCTGCCTTCGTGGCCCAAGAGACGTCAGTCGGAGCCTCACGCGGGACCTCACGCTTGCCGACCAGGAACCAGGCGGCGGCCACCCCGATCGCGACGACCAGAACGATGATCAGGGACATCACGGCCTCGGGGATTGCCGGCTCTTCGTGTACGGGTGTTCCGACCACCGGCTCAAGCCAGGTCACAATCCAATCGCCGAGCAGCAGGATTCCACCCAACACCGACAATGCAGCCAGCACGATGAGCGGGACTGTCATCACTTTCGGCGACTCGTGCGGGTGTGCGTCGTCCGCCCAACGCTTATTGGTGAAGAAGGTCATCAGCATCAACCGGGTCATGTAGAAACCCGTGATGGCGGCACCGAGCAGCGCGAACATACCGACGATCGGATTCTCCATGAACGCGGTTTCGATGATCTTGTCCTTGGACCAGAACCCGGAGAATCCCGGGAAGCCGATGATGGCGAGATAGCCCATCGAGAAGGTCAGGAAGGTGACCGGCACGGCCTTCTGCAAAGCGCCGTAGTGACGCATGTTCACGTCATCGTCCATCGCGTGCATTACGGAGCCGGCGCCGAGGAACATGTTCGCCTTGAAGAACCCGTGGCAGAGCAGATGCATGATTGCGAACGCGTAGCCCGCCACGCCCAACCCGGCACCGAGCATCATGTACCCGATCTGGCTCATCGTGGAGCCGGCGAGTGCCTTCTTGATGTCGTCCTTGGCGCAACCGATGACGGCACCCCAGAGGAGAGTCACGACAGCGACGATCACCACCACGGTCTGGGCCGCCTCGGCGCGCTCGAAGATGAAGTTGGAGCGAACGATCAGGTAGACACCGGCGGTCACCATGGTCGCGGCGTGGATGAGCGCCGACACCGGGGTCGGACCCTCCATGGCGTCAAGCAACCACGCCTGGAGCGGCACTTGGGCTGACTTGCCGCAGGCGCCGAGAAGAAGAAGCAACCCGAGCAAATTCATCGTGTCGCTCGACGCACCGTCCGCGGACGCACTGATCGGGGCGAACGCCGTGGTCCCGAACGTCACGAAGAAGACCATGATCGCGACCGACATGCCGATATCGCCGACACGGTTGATCACGAACGCCTTCTTTGCGGCGGCGGCAGCGGTCGGCTTGTACTGCCAGAACCCGATCAGCAGGTACGACGCCAGGCCGACGCCTTCCCAGCCGAGGAACAGACCGACGTAGTTGGCCGACAGGACGAGCATCAACATCGCGGCGATGAAGAGGTTGAGGTACCCGAAGAACCGACGACGCCGCTCGTCGTGCTCCATGTACCCGATCGAATAGATGTGGATGAGTGAACCAACGCCCGTGATCAGCAGCAGGAAGAGCGCGGTCAGTGGGTCATAGAGCAGGTCCGCGCCGACCTCGAAGTTGCCGGCCTGGAACCAGGTGAAAAGGTGCTGGCCGATCGAGCGGTCATCCGCGTCACGCGCCACCAGTGCGGCGAAGAGCACAGCGCTCAGGACGAACGACGCACCCACGGTGGCGGTGCCCAAGAGGTGGCCCCATGACTTCATCGCCTTGGGCACCATGGCGCCGCCGAGCAGCAGAATCACCGCTCCCGCAAGCGGCAGCGCGATGACCAACCACAGGAGTGAGAAGACGCCGTCGGCCGCCGTCGGGTCGATGACCGGGATCGGCACGTGCTCTCGCCCGGTACCTTCGGCGGCTAGTTGGGCCGCCACCAGGAAAAGTTCATCAACGCTGGCCCTTCAGTACTTCAGCAAGTTCGCGTCGTCGACCGAGGCCGAACGTCGGGATCGGAAGATGGTCATGATGATCGCCAGACCGACCACAACCTCGGCTGCCGCCACGACCATCACGAAGAACGCCGCGATCTGTCCGTCGAGGTTGCCGTGTTGCTTGGCGAAGGTGACCAGCGCGAGGTTCGAGGCGTTCAGCATCAACTCAACGCACATGAACACGACGATGGCGTTGCGGCGGGTCAGGACCCCGACACAACCGATGGTGAACAAGATCGCCGACAAGACGATGTAGGGAGTGACCATCATTCTGCGTCCTCCACCGAGGGAGTCTCACCGGCGAGCTGGCGTTCGATGTCCTCGATGTTCTCGGCCAAGCGCCGGCGCGGACTGGACCGAACCCCGAGCCGCAAGCACCCGGGAGATCGAGCCTTCGGCAACCGTGCCGTCGGGCAACAACGCCGGGGTGTCCACGGCGTTGTGCCTCGCGAACACACCTGGTGAGGGCAGCGGGCCTAGCGGCTTGCCCGACTCGGCGTAGTCGCGCATCCGCTGCTGGGCGTACGCCGCCTGGTCAAGCTTGGCATCGAGCCGCTCGCGGTGGGTCAGGACCATGGCTCCAAGAGCAGCCGTGATCAGCAGTGCGCTGGTGACTTCGAAGGCGAAGACATAGCGACTGAACATGATGTTGGCGAGAGCCTGGATGTTGCCGCCCTCGTTGGCCTTGGACAGACCAACGGCGGCACCGAGAGCGGTCTGGGTGACCCCGACCACCAGCAGGATGCCCAGCACCAGACCGGCCCCGATCGACATGATTCGCTGGCCCTTGATGGTTTCGACCACCGAGTCCGACGCATCGACGCCGACCAGCATCAACACGAACAGGAACAGCATCAAGATCGCGCCGGTGTAGACGATGATCTGGACCGCGAACAGGAACGGCGCCTCCAGCACGGCGTACAGAATCGCGAGGCTGATCATCACGATCGCCAACAACAACGCGGCATGAACGGCCTTGCGCACGAACAAGATGCCCAACGCGGCCAAGACCATGATGGGAGCCAGAATCCAGAACGCGGTCACGTGGCCACCTCCGGATCCGGAACGGGAGAAAGTGAATCAGCCAGCACGGACTCGGGAACGAAGGAGCCTCGGTAGTAGGCCGCTTCGTCCTCACCCAGGAGCATCGCGTGTGGTGGCTGCTCCATGCCGGGCAACAGCGGAGCCAGCAGATCCGACTTTTCGTAGATCAGGTCGGCGCGGTTGTTGTCGGCGAGTTCGTATTCGTTGGTCATCGTCAACGCACGGGTCGGACAGGCTTCGATGCACAGACCGCACAGGATGCATCGCAGGTAGTTGATCTGATAGACGCGGCCGTAGCGCTCGCCCGGGCTGAAGCGTTCGTCCTCGGTGTTGGAGGCACCCTCGACATAGATCGCGTCCGCAGGACAAGCCCACGCACACAACTCGCAGCCGATGCACTTCTCGAGTCCGTCGGGCCAGCGATTGAGCTGGTGCCGGCCATGGAAGCGCGGAGCAGTGGGGAGTTTCTCGAAGGGGTACTGCTCGGTGACGACCTTCTTGAACATCGTCCGGAAGGTGACACCGAATCCCGCGATGGGATCCCAGTAGTCCTCTCTGATGGTGCCCATCAGCTCTCCTCAAACTTCAACGCTTGGGCTGCGCCCCGAGTCGGTCCACCGGCCGGCATCGGCGGGACAGGATATCCACCCGCGAAGGCGTCGAGCTCCTTGGCTTCATCGTCGACCTCGGCCTCGTCTTCGGAGCCCGACGGCGGAGAACAGCGAGAGGACCAGGAACACAGCAGCCATCACGCCGAGGCCGATGATCAATTCCCGCCTTCCGAGTGCGCCGGAGTCGGACAGCGACTTCACGGTCGCGACGGCAACGATCCAGAGCAGGGCGATCGGGATCAATCGCTTCCAGCCGAACGCCATGAACTGGTCGTAGCGCAGACGGGGCAACGAGCCGCGCAACCAGATGAAGATGAAGATGAAGAACAAGACCTTGCCCAGGAACCAGAGGATCGGCCAATAGCCGGTGTCGGCTCCGGGCCAGATGTTCACGATCGGCCAGGGGGCGTGCCAGCCGCCGAGGAAAAGGGTCGTCGCCAGGGCCGCGACGGTGGTCATGTTGATGTATTCGGCCAGGAAGAACAGGGCGAACTTCAGCGAGGAGTACTCCGTGTGGAAGCCGCCGACGAGTTCGCCCTCGGCCTCCGGGAGGTCGAAGGGTGCTCGGTTGGTCTCCCCCACCATCGAGATGACGTAGATGACGAACGACGGCATCAACAGCAGGCCGAACCACCAGTCCGTCTGCGCCTCCACGATCTCCGACGTCGACATCGAGCCGGCGTACAGGAAGACACCGACGAGCGCGAGACCCATGGCGACCTCGTAGGAGATCATCTGGGCGCTGGAGCGCATGCCGCCGAGCAGGGAGTACGTCGAGCCGGAGGACCAGCCACCAAGGACGATGCCGTAGATCCCGATGGAAGCGATCGCCATCACGAAGAGCACCGCCACCGGCATGTCGGTCAACTGCAGAGGTGTGGTGATGTCCGTCCAGGGGACGGTGACCTCGGGTCCGAGCGGTATGACGGAGAACGTGACGAAGGCCGGGATCGTTGCGATCACCGGAGCGATCAGGAAGACCGCCTTGTCCGCCGCCGTGGGAATGATGTCTTCCTTGAGGGCCAACTTCACGCCGTCAGCGAGCGACTGGAGCAGGCCGAAGGGGCCGTGCACGTTGGGGCCGAGCCGATGCTGCATGCGGGCGACCACGCGCCGTTCGGCCCAGATGTTGAAGAGCGTGAGCACCACGAGCAGCGCAAAGATCAACACGGCCTTCAGCCAGATCAACCAGGTCGGGTCGTGGCCGAAGGCGCTGAGGTCGTCAACAGCCAAGATCATGTCCAGTGTTCACTCTGCGGACCCCCTTCACACTCACGCCGGTCTGAGGGCTGGCCAGGTCGGCGAGAACGCCGTTGCCGACGGAGTTGGCCGGCACCCAGACCACACCATCGGGAAGATCTGCGACCTCCACCGGAAGTGTCAGCGCTGCCTCGATCACCGGCGAGAGTCACCGCGCTCGGTGCACCGAGCGCGTCGTACGCCGATTGGTTGATGCGTGCGACGGCCGCCCGTGCGGTGCCGCGCAGATGCTTCGTCGCCGACGAGCATCGCACCGTTGTCCAGCATCTGCTTCCAGGTCGCCAAGCACCCACTGGCCCTTGCGCAGCGCCTTGGGCTTCGGGGTCCTGCCGGCGCCCCTGCCGGTCTTCTTGGGCGTCGCGCGGCGCTCCGTCCCACGGCCCGAGCGACACCATGTCGGCCCTGGCCTCGGCAACGGTCCGGAATCCCAACGGAGCGTCGAGTTCTTCGGCGATGCCGGCCAGGATGCGAAGATCGGGCAGGGAGTTCGGATTGGAGAAGACCGCCTCGAAGGTGCGCGGGCGACCCTCCCAGTTCACGAACATGCCGGCCTTGTCGGTGACCGGCGCGACCGGGAACACCACGTCGGCCATCCGGGTGATCTCGGTCTCGCGAAGTTCGAGGCTGACGACGAACGGCGTCTTCTCGATCGCTGCGCGAGCGGCGGCCGGGTCGGCGAGGTCGTCGAGTTCGACGCCGGCAATGACCAGCCCACCGATCGGGACAACGACTTCACCGTCGATTTCGCGGGGCCCGAGCAGGCTGATGATCTCGTCCGTGCTGCGGCCCGGCTTGGTCCGGCAGCGACGCAACACCCCACGAGGTGGCGGCATCCACCCGGGCGGCTGCATCGGAGACCGGACGGCCGCCCGGCAGCAGATTGGGCAGGCATCCCGTCTCGACGGCGCCACGATCGCCCGCGCGACGCGGGACCCACGCGAGTTTGGCGCCCGAACTCGTCGCGAGCGCGGTGGCCGCGGCCAGCCCGCCGGGAGCCAGAGCCAGGCGTTCGCCGACGAGGATGATCGACGAGTCATCGAGTCCGGTGCTCGGGCTCCATGCCGAGCGTCGACAATGCGGCGGCCTCGTGACCGGGGACGGTCGTGACCAATTGGGCATCGAGTTTCATCAGACCACGCGAGGTGTACGGCGCCACGGCCACGACGCGCGTGCCCCGCTTGATCGCCTTGCGCAGGCGCAGGAAGATCGCGCCGGCTTCTTCCTCGGGCTCCAGTCCGACGAGCACCACGCACGACGCGCTCTCGAGGTCGGCGTACGTCACGGAACGGTCGGCACCCGGGCCGTTCAGGACCACCTCGGCGGCCAGGAAGTCGGTCTCCTCCGCGCTATGCGGCCGGGCCCGGAAGTCGATGTCGTTGGTGCCCAGGGATACCCGTGCGAACTTGCTGTAGGCGTAGGCGTCCTCGGCGGTCAGTCGACCGCCGGTGAGAACGGCGCTGTTGCCGGCGGCACGCAGGCCGCGAGCGGCCACGGCGAACGCCTCCGGCCACGAAGCGGCCCGAAGTTCTCCGGACTCCTCATCGCGAACCAGTGGATGACGCAACCGGTCGTCGGCCTGGGTGTACTGGAAGGCGAACCGGTCCTTGTCGGTGATCCACTCCTCATTGACCTCGGGGTCGTTGCCCGCCAGGCGACGCATCACCTTGCCGCGGCGGTGATCGACCCGGATCGCGGATCCGCAGGCGTCGTGCTCGGCGATCGAAGGGACTGGACACGAGATCGAACGGACGTGAGCGGAAGCGGTATTCGGCCGACGTCAGCGCACCCACCGGGCAGATCTGGATGGTGTTTCCGGAGAAGTAGCTCTCGAACGGCTCCTTCTCATAGATGCCCGACCTGCTGCAGGGCACCGCGTTCGATCAGCGCGATGAACGGGTCACCGGCGATCTCCTCGGAGAAGCGCGTGCAGCGGGCGCAGAGGACGCAACGCTCACGGTCGAGCAGCACCTGCGAGTTGATGTTGATCGGCTTCGGGTAGGTGCGCTTGATGCCGCCGCCCTCGGAGAAGCGGGATTCGCCACGACCATGCGACATCGCCTGGTTCTGCAGCGGGCACTCGCCGCCCTTGTCGCACACCGGGCAGTCGAGTGGGTGGTTGACGAGCAGGAACTCCATCACGCCCTGCTGGGCCTTGTCGGCACCTTCGGACGACACCTGCGTGCGGACCTCCATGCCCTCAGAACAGGTGAGAGTGCACGAGGCCTGGGGCTTCATTCGTCCGGGCGGACCCTGCATCTGCCGCATCGAGCCATCCGGACCGGGCAAGCGCCACCTCGACCAGGCACTGTCGACATGCGCCCACTGGAGCGAGCAGCGGATGGTCGCAGAAGCGAGGGATCTCGACGCCGATCTGCTCGGCGGCGCGAATCACCAGGGTGCCCTTCGGCACGCTCACGGAGACGCCATCGATGGTCAGCGTGACCAGATCTGTCTTCTGAAGTTCGGTCGTCATGCGTCAACCCCCGCATCGACGGGAACCGGTGCATGCAGAGTGGACAGGGCCGCATCGAACGGGCAGCCGCCGTGCTCGAGGTGGGCGAGGTACTCGTCCCGGAAGAACTCGATGGACGAGGTCACCGGGCTGGTCGCCCCGTCGCCGAGCGCGCAGAACGAGCGGCCCAGGATGTTGTCGCACTGGTCGAGCAGCAATTCGAGGTCGGACTCGGAGCCCTTGCCGTTCTCCAGGTTCTGGAGCGTCTGCACGAGCCACCAGGAACCCTCGCGACACGGCGTACATTTTCCGCACGACTCGTGCTTGTAGAACTCGGTCCACCGCAACGTCGCGCGCACCACGCAGGTGGTCTCGTCGAACAGTTGCAGGGCGCGGGTCCCGAGCATGGACTTCGGCGGTGTCGCGGTCTCCGCGCCCGGCCAATAGCCCGGTTCGCCCGGTTGGATCTGCTTGGTGCCGCCCGACGCTCTCGAAGTCGAGGGGTACGTCGAGGTGCTCCGCGGTCAGGATCGGCGTGCTCGAGCCCCCGGGAGTCCAGAACTTCAACTCGTGGCCCTCGCGGATCCCGCCGGCCAGATCGATGAGTTCACGAAGAGTGATGCCCAGCGGGGCTTCGTACTGACCCGGGTTGGTCACGTGGCCCGAGAGCGAGAAGATGCCGTAGCCCTTGGATCGTTCGGTGCCCATCGAGGAGAACCACGCTCGCGCCGTGCTCGATGATGCTCGGCACCGACGCGATGGATTCGACGTTGTTGATCACCGTCGGGCAGGCGTAGAGGCCGGCGACGGCCGGGAACGGCGGGCGCAAGCGGGGTTGGCCACGTCGACCTTCGAGTCCCTCAAGCAGCGCGGTCTCCTCACCACAGATGTAGGCGCCAGCACCGGCGTGCACCACCACGTCGAGGTCGTAACCAGTGCCGTGGATGTTCTTGCCCAGGTGTCCGGCCGCGTAGGCCTCGGCGACGGCGGCCTGCATCCGACGGATCACGTGCAGGACCTCGCCACGGATGTAGATGAACGCGTGATTCCCGCGAATCGCGAAGGACGAGATGATCACGCCCTCGATGAGGGTGTGCGGGCTGGCCATCATCAACGGGATGTCTTTGCAGGTGCCCGGTTCGGACTCATCGGCGTTGACGACGAGGTACTTCGGCTTGGGGTTGTCCTGGGGGATGAAGCCCCACTTCAGTCCCGTCGGGAACCCAGCACCGCCGCGACCGCGGAGCCCGGAATCCTTGACCGCCTGGATCAGGTCGCCCGGATCCATCGTCGAGTGCCTTCTTCATGGCGGCGTACCCGCCCTGCGCCTCGTAGGCGGCCAAGGTCCAGGAACGCTCGTCCGCCCAGTTGTCGGTGAGGACCGGAGTCAACATGTCAGTCATTCGCCCAGATCCCCTTTGCCCTGATCCCCTTCGCCCGAAACCGCGGTGCTGGACCCGTCATTCTCGGGATTGTCGACATGCTGGACGTCGGATTCGGACTCGTCAATCTGCGTCTCGGACCCCGCCCGGGTTGTGTCTGCATGCGGATCGGCGGCCGAACCGTTGTCCGAATCTTACCCGAGCCGTTGCTGAGTGCGCGCGGCCTCGAAGCCGGGCGCCGTCCAACCCTCTGCCCGGGCGATTTTCAGGCCGACCAGCGACGGCCTCACCAGCGGAGGGGCCTTCGTCGGCGAGTCCGTCGTTGAAACCGGCGAGCACCCGCTCGGCCTCACGCCAGGTGCAGATCTTGGGGCCGCGCGTTGAGTGCACGTCGGCGCCGGAACGGAGATCATCGACGAGTTGCACGGCCGAGTCAGGCGTCTGGTTGTCCATGAACTCCCAGTTGACCATCATCACCGGTGCGTAGTCGCAGGCGGCGTTGCACTCGATGTGCTCGAGACTGACACCTTGCCGTCCTTTCGGTGGTCTCGTCGTTCCCGACGTCGAGGTGATCCTTCAACCGGGCGAAGATCTCGTCGCCACCCATCACCGCGCACAGTGTGTTCGTGCAGACGCCGACGTGGTAGTCACCGACCGGCCGACGCTTGTACATCGTGTAGAACGTCGCCACACCGCTGACCTCGGCTGCCGAGATCTCAAGGATCTCCGCGCACGCCTCGATGCCCTCGGACGTGACCCGACCCTCGGCACTCTGGACGAGATGCAGCATCGGCAAGCAGTCCGGAACGCTTCTCGGGATAGCGGCCGGCGATCTCGAGGAGTTCGTCGTACGTCGTGGGGTCGAGTCATCAGCGGTCCACACCTCCCATCACCGGATCGAGCGAAGCCACGGCGACGATGACGTCAGCCACCGCGCCGCCTTCGCTCATCACGCTCGTGGCCTGCAGGTTCGTGAACGACGGATCGCGGAAGTGGGCACGGAACGGGCGGGTGCCGCCATCGGAGACGACGTGGGCGCCGAGCTCGCCGCGCGGCGACTCGATCGGGACATAGGCCTGGCCCGCAGGCACCCGGAATCCTTCGGTCACCAACTTGAAGTGGTGGATCAGGCCCTCCATCGACTCACCCATGATGTGGCGGATGTGGTCGAGGCTGTTGCCCATGCCGTCGCTGCCGATCGCGAGTTGGCTCGGCCAGGCGATCTTCTTGTCGGCGACCATCACCGGCGCGCCCTCGAGTTTCACCAACCGGTCGACGCACTGCTCGATGATCTTGAGGCACTCCCACATCTCGTTGAGCCGGACGCGGAACCTGCCGTAGGCATCGCAGGTGTCCCAGGTCTGGACCTCGAAGTCGTAGTCCTCGTAGCCGGAGTACGGCTGGGTCTTGCGCAGATCCCACGGGTAGCCGGTCGCGCGCAGCACCGGACCGGAGAGTCCGAGTGCGAGACAGCCGGCCAACTCGAGTGGCCGACATCGACGAGTCGGGCCTTGAAGATCGGGTTGGCGTTGCAGAGCGCGGCGTACTCCGGAAGGCGCTTCTTCATCAGCGCGGTGAAGTCGCGAATCTCGTCGAGCGCACCGGGCGGAAGGTCCTGGGCGACGCCGCCGGGGCGGATGAACGCGTGATTCATCCGGAGCCCGGTGATCAGTTCGAACAGGTCGAGGACGAGTTCGCGCTCGCGGAAGCCGACGGTCATGACGGTCAGGGCGCCGATCTCCATGCCGCCGGTGGCGATGCAGACCAGGTGGGAAGAGATCCGGTTGAGCTCCATCAGGAGCACGCGCATGACCTGCGCCTTCTCCGGGACGTCGTCCTCGATGTCGAGCAGGCGCTCGACGCCCATGACATAGGTGGCCTCGTTGAAGAACGGGCTGAGGTAGTCCATCCGGGTGCAGAACGTCGTGCCCTGGACCCAGGAGCGGTACTCCATGTTCTTCTCGATGCCGGTGTGCAGATAGCCGATGCCGCAGCGGGCCTCGGTGACGGTCTCGCCGTCGAGTTCGAGGATCAATCGGAGTACGCCGTGGGTCGAGGGGTGCTGCGGACCCATGTTGACCACGATGCGCTCGGCGATCGCGTCGTCCTCGTGGCCCTTCAGGCCGGCCGCGATCTCGTCCCAGTCCTGGCCGGACACGTTGAAGACCGTGCCCTGCGAGGTCTCGGTCGAGCCCGCGTAGATGTCCTGGTTCTCAGCAGGGGAGTCGGTGGTTGCGTTTGTCGAATCCATCAGTTGTAGGACCTCCGCTGGTCCGGCGGCGGAATGGTGCCGCCCTTGTATTCAACGGGGATGCCACCCAAGGGGTAGTCCTTGCGCTGCGGGTGGCCGGGCCAGTCATCGGGCATCAGGATCCGGGTCATCGCCGGGTGGCCGTCGAAGACGATCCCGAACATGTCCCAGGTCTCCCGCTCGTGCCAGTCGTTGGTCGGGTAGACCGCCGACGGTCGACGGGATGTGCGGGTCGGCATCGGGGCAGGTGACCTCCAGCCGGATCCGGCGGTTGTGGGTCATCGAGAGCAGGTGGTAGACCGCGTGGAGTTCGCGACCGGTGTCGTCCGGGTAGTTCACGCCGCTCACGCCGGCGCAGAACTCGAACCGCAGTGCCGGGTCGTCGCGCAGCAGTTGGGCGACCGTCAGCAGGTCCTCGCGGCGTACGTGGAAGGTGATCTCGCCGCGGTACACAACGACTCGTTCCACAGCCTCGGTCAGGGCTGGCGCCGTCGCTCTCCGGCCTGTCGCTCGAGACCGGCTTCGATCGCATCCGCGATCTCGTCGAAGTAGCCGCCGTACGGTCGCTCGGCGGCACCGGGGTAGACGATCGGCGCAACCAGCCCGCCGTACCCAGAGGTGTCGCCGGTCCCCTCGATGCCGAACATGCCGGTCCGCATGCCGACGGCCGCATCGACACTGGTCGACACGTCAACGTCCGACGCCGACACGTCACTCCCAGTAGGGAGAACGTCCTTCTCGGTCTTCGAAACGTCGCTCACCGCAGCAGGCCCCGCATCTCGGAGGTGGGCAGCGCCGCCAGGGCGGCGGTCTCGAGTTCGACGATCTCGGCCTGGCGATGGGCACCGAGCTTGGTGGTCTGCACCTGGTCGTGAAGCTTCAAGATCGCGTCGATGAGCATCTCGGGGCGCGGCGGGCAACCGGGGAGGTACATGTCCACGGGTACGACGTGATCGACGCCCTGCACGATGGCGTAGTTGTTGAACATGCCGCCGGAGCTGGCGCAGACGCCCATCGCGAGCACCCACTTGGGATCGGGCATCTGGTCGTAGATCTGGCGCAGCACGGGAGCCATCTTCTGGCTCACCCGTCCGGCCACGATCATCAGGTCGGCCTGACGTGGGCTGGCACGGAAGACCTCCATGCCATAGCGGGCCAGGTCGTACTTCGGTCCGCCGGTGGTCATCATCTCGATCGCGCAGCAGGCCAGACCGAAGGTCGCCGGCCAGAACGAGGCCTTGCGGAAGTAGCCAGCAACTCCCTCGACCGTGGTCAGGAGTACGCCGCTGGGGAGCTTCTCTTCAATGCCCATGTGGTTCTTAGTCCCAATCCAGTCCGCCGCGGCGCCAGACATAGGCGTAAGCGACGAAAACGGTAGCGATGAACAGCACCATCTCGACGAGCCCGAACATCTTGAGCTCCTCGAAGTGCACTGCCCACGGGTAGAGGAAGACGATCTCGATGTCGAAGACGATGAACATCATGGCGGTGATGTAGTACTTCACCGGAATCCGGCCACCACCCACGGCTTGTGGGGTCGGCTCGATCCCACACTCGTAGGCATCGAGCTTCGCGCGGTTGTAGCGCTTCGGGCCGACGAAGGCGCTCATGATCAGCGAGATGATCGCGAAGCCTGCGGCGAGAGCGGTCAACGCAAGAACGGGGGTGTAGAGGTCCATCGCGTTCCTTCCCATTCGCCCAGGAAAAGTTACTAGAGACAACCAGCAATCGTCACTGGCGAACACTGTTTCACGTCCCAGGGTCGGGCCGCACTTCAGGTGCGCCTAATGGACCACGAGCCGGGCCTGTCCACGAGACCTTGTGAATGTGTTCACTGTCCGACGGGAGAAGTCTAGAGCGATCCAATTTCTCCTGACGCCATGGGGCCATGCAGAACGCACTTGTCATGTTAAGTTGACATCCAGGCTACGTGTCATGTTTAATTGACACATGAACGAATCGCCAGACGAACCTCGAATCCAAAGGCGGCAAGCAGCATGGATCCCACCCAGGGACTCATCGCGGTCCGAGCCCTCCGGGTCCTCGCAGATCGACTCGAGGATGTCCACGTGCGCAACGCACGGAGCAAGGGCTGGAGCTGGCAGGCGATAGCCGACGTACTGAAAGTCAGTCGTCAGGCCGTTCACCAGAAGCACTTCCGCGACTGACGCGGAAGCCTCGAACTCTCAAGGAGAACAAATGTTTAACCGACTCAATCCCGAAGCCCGCATCGCAGTGATGCAGGCAACTGATGTGGCCCGTCGAACTCGGACACACCGAAGTCGGGCCCGACCATGTCTTGCTCGGTCTGCTCGCCAACGTGCGCGGCGAGACCTATGCACTTCTGAACACGCACGGCCTGGAGTTCAACAGTGCGAGACGATCGTGATCGATCGCCATCCCGTCCATGAGCGCAAGCCTCGGACAGAGTCCGGTCTCGACCCTGATGCCAGCACGAGATCACCCGGGCAGCCGCCGAGCTCGACGAGGATCGGGCCGCATTGCGTGCGATCGGCATCGATCTCGACAAGGTCCGCGATGCCGTTCGCTCCGCCTTCGGTGATGACATCACCGCCGAATGGGGCGAGCGTTCGCGTCGCTGGACGTGGCCGCGGAGGACCCGAGGGCCGTCGTGGCCGAGGCGGCCCGCGCGGCCACCATCACCATCACCACGACCATCAGGTCGAGGGTGCCGACGGTGCAGCCGACAGCGAGACCGGTGAGGACCGCGAAGGTGGCATCCCGAGGAACGCCGCGGCCGCGGAGGTCGCGGTCGCCGCGGCCCGCGCAGTGAACGATTCGGTGATCGGGTCCCGTTCTCGGAGTCACTGCGCGACGCGATGCGTGCCACCGTTCGCGAGGCTCGGCTCGGTGGCCCTGATCTGGGCGTTGCCGAGGAAGGCCGTCGTGGACCCGGAGGCGGTCGTCTGACCGCAGGGACTGCTGCTCCTGGCGATCTCCCGCTCCGACGACCCGGCCGTCGACGCTGTGTTCAAGTGGGCCAATGACGAGGCGGCCCTCCGCGCGGCGATCGCCGAGCAGGCGGGTCAGCCCGTCAGCTAGTCCTACGTCACGCGGTAGCGCGATGCAGGGCGACAATCCCGCCCGACAAGTTGCGCCACTGCGGACGATTCCAGCCGGCCTCGCCAATCTGATTGGCGAGGCCGGTTTGGTCTGGCCAGGCTCGGATCGATTCGGCGAGATAGACGTAGGCATCCGGCGAGGATGAGACCCCACGGGAGATCGTGGGGAGTGCCTTCATCAGGTACTCCAGGTAGACCGTGCGGAACGGTCCGTTGGTCGGGTGGCTGAACTCGCACACGACCAGCCGACCGCCGGGCTTCGTCACTCGCAGCATCTCCTTCAGCCCGGCCAATGGGTCGACGATGTTGCGCAGACCGAACGAGATGGTGACCGCGTCGAAGGTGTCATCCGCGAACGGCAAGCGGGTGCCGTCGCCGGCCGTGAACGGCAGCGCGGAGCGCGCCTGCTTGCCGACCTTGAGCATCCCCAACGAGAAGTCGCACGGCACGACGAAGGCACCGGCTTCGGCGAACGGCTCGCTCGACGTGCCGGTGCCGGCGGCGAGGTCCAACACGACGTCGCCGGCCTTGCGGTGCCACGGCCTTCACGACCTCGCGTGCGCCAGCGGCGATCCTGGCCCATCGATAGGACGTCGTTGGTGATGTCGTACCGCTTCGCGACCGCATCGAACATGCGGCGTACGTCGGTCGGTTGCTTGTCTAGGTCTGCCCTGGCCACGCAGGCAAGGGTACGGGCCGATAGATCGACCGACGCTGGTGGCTAGGGGCGCCGAGTGGCTCGCACGACGAAGTCGTGAAGGGACGCCACTTGGCCGTCCCCCGTGGCGAAGGAGCGATGGCGTTCCTCTGCGGCAACGATCTCCCAGACAGCCCGGTCGAGGCGAGCCGTGACGGACGCGGGAGTGGCCGAAGCCTCGGGCGGATGATCATGCCCACCGTGCGGCCCGTGTCCATGACCGTGGCCGTTTGCGGCGGTGAGCAGGTGCCCGACGATCAAGAGCGTCCCGCCGGGGGCGACCCAGTCTGCGATCCGCTCATAGAAGTCCAACTGAGGAATGGCCGGATGGGCGTAGTGCGTGGTGACGAGGTCGAACCGAGTCGCTGGCGCCCAGGTGCTGAGATCGGCTTCGACCCAGTCAATGCGCTCGCTCGCGCCACTCGATGCGGCCCGATCAGCAGCGCGCGTCAGCGCAACGGAAGAGATGTCCGCAGCCGTCACCTGCCATCCGGCCTTGGCCAGCCAGATCGCCTCGGCGCCGGCGCCGCATCCGGCGTCCAACGCCGTACCCGGCCTCAATGCGCCGACTTCGGTCGCGAGATAGGGATTCGGTGGGCTATCGCCCATCGATCCCGGACCGCCCTCGACCCCTGGCTGCCAGCGTTCCTCCCAATAGTCCTTGTCGAACTCGTGCGCCATTCGCCGTCCTCTCAGTGGTTGCCAACATCACGATGGTTCCGGCTAGCCGACAAGCTGGCAAATGTTGTTGCCAAATGGCAAAATGGCGGACATGAGCGAGTCCGTCAACCGCACCCTCGACGCAGTCGGACAGCGCCTGAAGCAATTGCGTCTGCGCCGCGACGTCACCCTCACCTCGTTGTCGGACGAGACCGGGATCTCCGTCAGCACGCTGTCTCGCCTCGAGGCTGGTCTGCGACGCCCCACGCTCGAGCAATTGCTGCCTCTGGCGAGCGCTTACGGCGTCACCCTCGACGAACTCGTCGATGCGCCGCCGACCGGCGATCCCCGGATCAATCTGCGTCCCATCGCCGCCGGGGACGGTGTGACGATCCTGCCGCTGACACGTCGAGCCGGAGGCATCCAGGCCTATAAGTTCGTCCTTCCGACTGGCGCTGACGACCACGAACCGGAACTACGCACGCACGAAGGCTACGACTGGGCCTACGTGCTGAACGGCACGCTGCGCGTCGTACTCGGCGAACACGACATGCTCCTCAAGCCGGGCGAAGCCGTGGAATTCGACACCCGCACTCCGCATTGGTTCGGAGCCACCAGCGCGGGTCCTGTCGAGTACCTCAGCCTCCACGGAAAGCAGGGTCAGCGGGCACACGTCCGCGCTGCGCCTAAGCGCGATCGCGCCGACTAGCGATCCGCATCTCGATCCACACTTCGCCGTCCTCCTCGTACTCCTTCGTGGCGATGAAACCCGCCCTCTCATAAGCGCTCCGCGCCCGCGGGTTGCGAGCGAGTACGCCGAGGGTGATCTCCCGCAGCCCGATCGTGTCCAGCCCATGGCGAACGATGAGTCGAGTCGCCTCGCCGCCGAGCCCGCGTCCGAACCAATCCGGGCCACGCAGAACCACTCGGAAGTTGGCGGATTCGTGCGCGGCGTCGTACTCGTTGAGCACTGCTTCGCCGACGAACTCACCGGTTGCGTTCTCTTCGATCGCCAGGTCCAACCGATCGTCCTCGTCGTTTCGGGTGGCGTACCACGTGTCGATCTGAGCGCGAGTGAACGATGCCTTCGTCGCCGTCAGGTCGTTGCTCAGGGGGTCGTGGAGCATCTCCCAGGCACCGTCGACGTCCTCGGCGAGGAATGGTCGAAGGGTCACCAACTCACCCACCAGGGTGGGCTTCGCCCAACGTTCGACCACGGGCCCAATTTAATGGGCCAACTTAGTGCCGTGACGATTCTCACCCACCAGCCGATCCCAGAACTCGCCCCACGCGCGAGTAGTGTCACCTCCCATGAGCACCATCCCGGGCGCGCCTTCTGCGCCTGACGCTTTTGGATCTGAGTTTCCCGGATCTGAATTCGAGGCGGCTGAGTACGACGTTCCCGGACTTGTGATCCGAACGCGAGCGCTCGCGGCGGACCAGGCCGAATCGCTCCTAGCCCTGATGCCCCTCGACAACCCGGTCTGCTGGTTGCGTGGCGGCTCTGGACTGGTTGGCTGGGGAGTTGCAGCGCAGATCCGGACGAAGGGACCGACGCGCTTCGCGGACGCCGACAAGTGGTGGGCGGAGACGGTGCACCGCGCGGTGGTGCGAGACGAGGTGGGCGAACCCGGAACGGGCGCGGTTGCCTTCGGCACCTTCGGATTCGCCGACGAGCCGGGTGACTCCGTTCTGACGGTTCCGGAAGTGGTGATCGGACGGCGCGGCGAGGTTGCCTGGGTCACCACCGTCACCCACTTCGACAGCAGTTCGGGATCGATCGCAGCGCCGATCTTCGGACTCGCCGAATCCCCCGTGGCTCCTCGGGACATCAGGTTCGCGGATGGCTCCCTCAACGGGGAGGCCTGGATGTCGGTCGTCGCCGAAGCCGTCAGCCGGATCACCGCCGGGCAACTGGAAAAGGTCGTGCTGGCACGGGACCTCACCGCCACCGCCAGCGCACCGATCGACGTCCGATGGCCGCTTCAGCGGCTGGTCGAGGACTACCCGATGTGTTGGACGTTCCATGTCGACGGGATCTTCGGAGCGACACCAGAGATGTTGGTACGCCGTGAGCGGGGCCTGGTCACCTCGCGGGTATTGGCCGGGACCATTCGGCGTACCGGCAATGACAACCGCGACCTCGCCCTCGCTGCCACTCTTGCGCGGTCCTCGAAGGACCTCGAGGAACACGAGTACGCCGTCCGGTCGGTCGCCGAAGCTCTTGAACCGCACTGCTCGTCGATGCTCGTTCCGGAAGCGCCGTTCGTTCTGCACCTGCCCAACGTCATGCACCTGGCCACTGACGTCGCCGGCGTCGTTCATGACGCGGCCACCGTCTCCTCCTTGCAGTTGGCGGCGGCCCTGCACCCGTCGGCGGCTGTCGGCGGAACACCCACGTCGTCCGCGCTCGACCTCATCACGGAGATCGAGGGCATGGACCGAGGCCGTTACGCCGGGCCGGTCGGCTGGATCGATGCCACCGGGGACGGCGAATGGGGTATCGCCCTGCGATCGGCCGAACTGTCCGGCAACACCGTCCGGCTCTTCGCGGGCTGCGGCATCGTGGCCGACTCGGACCCCGAAGCGGAGTTGGCGGAATCTCAGGCGAAATTTGTTCCTGTGCGTGATGCCTTGGGGGAGCAATAGGCAGCGCGAAGCGCTGGCAATTGCGACCTAAGGCATCACACGCACACGAAACCTCCTCAGCCCGAGACCAATAAGCGAAACTACCTACAGACCGTCGCCTTGCCGGTCTTCACGACGCGGAAGTTCTTGCCGTCGATCGGCTTGCGGTTCAACTGGTTGAGCGTCTTCGCCCAACGCGGGTCGGCGGTTCCGGTGACGTACATCGCCGAGCCCTGGTCGGCGTACATCAGGCCGTACGTCTTCATCGCCTTGACGATCGCGCGGGCCGGCCCGTGGTAGCGCTTGTGCATCGAAGCCTTTGCGGAGCTTGAAGCGCATGCCGTACGCCGGGTAGTTCTTGCCCTCGATTGGGTCCGCAGTGCCGCGCCGGCTTGATGAAGGCGGCCCGCGCGCTGGGCAACGTGAACCGCAGGGCGTGCGTGATCCTCCCCGAGGCGGCCTCGTCATAGGTCAGCAGACCGGGCAGGATCGGCAACCCGGCGGCGTCTGCCGAGGTCCAGTACTTCGGACGCAATCTGTTCGACGAGAGATCCCAGCGGGCGGCCGCTGCCGCTCGCCAGGCAACGACGCGACCGCTGGAGTCGCGCACGCGTTGGGCGGCGTACAACTCGGTCAATTCGCACGTGCCCTGCTGCACCGAAATAACGTGTCGATCACCCGAGGTGGGATCGGGATCCGCCGTCGAGCCGCCCTCGATCCGCGCACCGGCGGCGATGGCGACCGGACCGCGGTCGCTTTCAGTTGCGGTAGTCCTCACCGCCGACTCCGAACTGCAGAGGCACGGTCGGCTGGACGCTGGACGGCGACATTGATCGGCACGCCGTAGTACTCCTCAGTGGTCCCGAGATCGAGATGGACCATGTTGCCGGCGGCTTGCAGTCGGATGATCGCCTTCGACCGCTTCGTCACCTTGAGATCCTTGATCTTGGTGTTCCACCAGTTGTTTGCGGGGAAGATCTGACAGCCACCGATCGAGTGCACCGCCGCCTTGCGCGCGTCCGGGCGCGCGGTCGCTGCGTTCGACGCGGCATTGGATCGACCACTCATCAGGGCCGAGCAGGCAACCGGTGCCACCAGGACGATCAACAGCAGGACAGCGAAGACTCGGGTGGAACGCTTCATGGCTTCACCTTGACAGGCCAATCAGGAAAAGTCGGCACCGTCGGCGATCCGTTGGTAGTCCTGACCCGCGGCCGGAAGGAATCGCGCCATGTGCGCGTCCACGATCCCCAGCCCGAACTCCGAATACACCAGGTCGTGGATGGCCAGGTTGCGAGGTGCACCAACGTCGCGCGCAAAGTCGATGGCCTCGGAGGCCTTGAGCCACGGCGCAGACACCGGAACGCAGAGCACGTCGACGTCCTGGCCGGGCAGGGTCAACGAATCTCCGGGGTGATAGACGGAGGTGTCTGCGGCCGTGACGACGTACCCCGAGTTGTTGATGCGATCGAACTCCGGATGGATGACCGCATGGAGTTCACCCACGACTCTCACGGCCAACCGATCACCGAAGGTTTCCCCGGGACTCACGACAGTGACTCGTTCGGCCACGTCCGGAGCGTCCTGGCGGATCTGGGCGGCAACCGCATCGATCGTGAAGATCTCGGCATCGGTCGCCCGGAGCCGCTCGGCGTTGTAGTGGTCGGCATGCTCATGCGTGATGAGTACGCCGTGAGCCCCATCGACTGCCTCTAGCGAGGTGAAACTGCCCGGGTCGATCACCAACACGTGTCCCTCACTTTCGAGGCGCACGCAGGCATGGCCGAATTTCGTGATCCGCATCCTCCGAACCTAGCCCGCAGGTGGCGCGGTGCCCACCGCGGCCCAAGCCCAACCGGTGAGTTCGAACGGCTCTTCCGGGAGGCGCTGGCGACAGAATCTGCTCCAACTCGACCCATTGAACTTCCGTCAACGCGGCCAGGCGCTTGGCAAGCGAGCCCATCTTGAGACGGTACGGCGCCAGCCACTCGTCGAACGTCACGAAAGTGACGGTCGCACTCATCTCGACTCCCCGAATGTCCTTCAGACCCGCCAATGCGAAGAGTTGCTCCAGGCTGCCTGCCGATGTGCCGGCGGACGGAGGGATCTTTCGTTCGTACGGCGCGACCTCGTCCAAGACGCTCACGAACGTGGACAGTGGCCCGCGGCTCTGATCCCAGACACACGCGACGACCCGGCCACCCGGGCGAGTTACCCGAGCCATTTCGGTCAGACCGACGAGTGGATCCTCCATGAAGTGGACGACTAGTTGTGCCATCGCGACGTCGAAGGTGTCGTCGTCGAACGGCAGATTCTCAGCTGAGGACTCACGTACGTCCACGCCCGGGGAGCGTTCGCGCGCGGCCGCTACGAAGGCGGGCATCGGGTCCACGGCGACGACGGACTCGGGTCCGAGTAGCTGAGCCAAAGCCCCGGTGAGGGCTCCCGGCCCACAACCGACGTCGAGAACCCGGTCCCCCGGCAGCACGTCGGCCAACGACATCATCTGGTCGGGGAGATGTTCGGAGAACCGACCCATGAACGCGTCGTACTCAGCGGCGGCCACGTGAGAGAACACACACTCACGCTACTTGGCTCACCGGTCTGCTGCGTAGGCTGCTGACATGATCGACCGATCGGCGTACACCCTCCGCCTCGCGGTCCCGAGCGACGCTGAAGCGGGTGCCAGGCTGCATCTGGATTGCTGGCGCGAGGCCTATACCGACCTGATCGCGCCGACCCGACTGGACGCCCTGCTGGACGATCCGAGATCGGTGGATCGAGGCGTGGCGGGCACAACTGACCCCGACGAATCCGAGGTGGCTGGCCTACACGGATGAGGGACTGATCGGCTTCGCCTGCGCCGGCCCCGATCGCACCGCCGAGTCGCTCCTGGGGTTGGAGTTGTATGCGATCTACGTCCGGGCGTCCTGGCACGGCACGGGTGTCGGCCAGGCCCTACTGGATGCCACCATCGGCGATCTGGCCTGCTCTGTCTGGGTGCTGGAGAACAACCCGCGCGCACACGCCTTCTATGCACGCAACGGCTTCGTCGCGGATGGGCTGACGGAGTACGACGAGCGGCTCGACGCCGCCGAGGTCCGGCTCGTGCGCGACCCCAGGGATCACTAGGCGCGCGCTGGGCGTCGACGATCGGCGCCTTTGGTGGGCCCTTCGCCCCTGTGAAAGTCCAGTCGCGGGTTGAAGACTTGCCACGTGACCCGCTTGCGCTCCAACAAGGAAGTTCTCTTCTTCTCGGTCTCTGCCGCGTTGCTTTTCGCAGGTGGCCTGGCCTGGCTGCTGTCCGCGCCTTCTGCGGCGCGAACCCTGTGGGTCCTCGGTAACGTGCTGGGACTCTTCGTCTCTGTTCTCTGGACGTTCCAGGCGATTCGGCGGCGCCAGGTGAGCGTCGACATCATCGCGGTGCTCGCCCTCGCTGGCGCCCTCGCGGTCGATGAGCCTTTCGCGGGAGCCATGATCACGGTGATGCTCGCCAGCGGGCAGCTGCTGGAGGCCCGGGCCGCCGCCCGGGCACGGCGCGAGTTGAGCCTGCTCGTCGAGCGAGCCCCGCGCTCGGCCCGGCGCCAGGTCGAGGGCGTGGTCACTGAGATCTCCGTCGATGACGTCGCCGTCGGAGACCTATTGCTCGTGGGAACGGGCGAAGTGGTCCCCGTTGACGGAAGGCTCCGCTCCCCCGCTCTTCTTGACGAGTCCGCCCTGACGGGTGAGCCCCTGCCAGTCGAGCGGCTCGACGGCGACGACGTCCGCAGTGGTGTGGTCAACTCGGGCTCAGCGATCGACCTGGTCGCGACTGCACTCGCAGCTGATTCCACGTATGCCGGCGTGGTTCGCCTCGTCGAGCAGGCGCAGGCCTCTTCCGCGCCGTTCGTCCGCGCGGCCGACCGATTCGCCTTCGCTCTTCGTCCCCCTCACACTCGTGCTCGCAGGGATGTCCTGGGCCCTGAGCGGGGACGCCGTTCGCGCGGTCGCCGTCCTCGTGGTGGCGACGCCGTGTCCGTCTGTTGCTCGCGGCTCCGATCGCGATCATGTCCGGGCTGAGCCGCGCCGCACACCATCGGTGTCGTCATCAAGGGGGGTGGCGCGCTCGAACGGCTCGCCGGAGGGCGGGTCATGCTTTTCGACAAGACCGGAACCCTGACCCAGGGACACCCCGTCCTCACCGACGTGGTCACGGCCGGCGACCGGATCGACGCGGACGAGGTACTGCGGCTCGCCGCCTCTCTCGACCAGGTGTCGGCACACGTCCTCGCGAGCGCCATCGTGAGCGGGCGGCACCCGACGCGGGCTAGCGCTGGAGATGCCCGAAGATGTGCAGCGAAGTGCACGGCTACGGTCTCGAAGGCACCGTGGGGGACACACCGACGTCAGGCTGGGCAAAGCGTCATGGATCGTGGGCGACAAGCCGCCGCCGTGGGTGCGGCAGGTCCGTCGCCGCGCCGATCTGGACGGCTGTCTCGACCGTGTTCGTAGCCATCGACGACGAGCCCGCAGGCGCCTTCCTCCTCGAGGACGCGATCCGGCCGGACTCGCCGCGCATGATTCGCGCGTTGCGCCGCGCCGGGATCACCCGCGTAGTACTGGTCACCGGCGACCGCGCCGACATCGCGGACATGGTGGGGCGCATCGTGGGCGTTGACACGGTGCTCGCAGACTGCGATCCATCGGACAAACTGGCCGCGATCAAGCGCGAGTCGGCGCTCGGAGCGACGATCATGGTCGGCGACGGCATCAATGACGCCCCTGCGCTCGCCGCCGCGGGTGTCGGGGTGGCGCTCGCGTCGCGTGGGGCGACAGCGTCGTCTGAGGCCGCCGACGTGGTGCTCACCGTCGATCGGGTCGACGCCCTGGCTGACGCCATCCTCATTGCACGCCGCTCGAAGCGGATCGCCCTGCAGGCCGTTCTTGTCGGGATGGGACTGTCGCTGGTTGCGATGGTCTTCGCCGCATTCGGACTCCTGCCACCTGCGGCTGGCGCCGTCGCGCAGGAGGTCATCGACGTACTGGCGATCGGCATCGCATTGCGAGCCGTCCTGCCCGGCAAGGTGCATTCGATTGCGATGACCCCGTCCGATGTCGCCACCGCCACCCGGCTCCGTGCCGAACACGACGCCGTCCTGCCGCTGATCGAGCAGATCCGGTCGGCCGCAGACATCCTCACTGAACGCGATTGCGACCTCGGTCCGGTGCGCAATCTGGTGGACCGATTGGAGGGGGAACTCCTGCCCCACGAGCGAGCCGAAGAGGAGTTGTTGGTCCCACTCGTGGGCCGGGCGCTCGGTGGGACGGAAGCTACAGCAGCGATGAGCCGGACCCACGCAGAGATCGAGCACCAGGTCTCACGACTTCGTCGCCTGCTCGTCGGACTCGACAGCGAGACCATCCAACCCGAGGACGTCGTCGAGCTCCGGCGCCTGCTTTACGGGCTGTACGCCGTGCTTCGACTGCACAACGCCCAGGAGGAGGAGGGTGCGTTCAGCCTCGTGCCCGGCGGTGCTGCGGGTGCGGGACAATCACCGCATCATGACTGAGTTCTTCGACCTGGCCGATCCGACCTTCGACGTCACCTCACCCGTCGTACACGCTGCTCGCGACCAGGACTGGTACGTCGAGACGTCGTACGGCTTCGCCGTCCTTCGGTACGCCGAGAGTTCGGCGCTGCTGAAGGACCGGCGGTTTCAACAGGGCAACGCCAAGTGGCCCGCCCAGAACGGCATCCACTCCGGGCTCTTCTCGGACTGGTGGGGCGAGGTATTGCTCAGTCTCGAGGGCGACAACCATGCCCGGTTGCGTCGCCTGCTCATGCCCGCGTTCCGCAACAAGACGATCGCGACGATGCAGCCGCGTTTCCAGGCGCTCGCCAACGAGTTGATCGACGGCTTCGCCTCACGCGGGAGCGTGGAGTTCATCAGCGAGTTCGCCGAGCCGTATGCGGCCCGGATCATCTGCGTGCTGCTGGGGCTGCCCGAGGAGCATTGGCCGCGGATCGCGCATTGGGCCGACGACCTCGGCAAGGCGTTCGGCATCGAGATCCAGCGGGACCTGCCAAAGATCGAGAGCGCGCTGAGTGAGATGGAGTCGTATCTCGATGTTGTCATCAATGAGCGGCAGAGCGGAGCCTCGGGACGACCTGATCACGACCCTGATCCAGGCCCATGAGAATGACGACTCTCTCAGCCGCCACGAGTTGAGCGTTGCCCTCGTGTTCCTCACGTTCGCCGGAATGGAGACGACGCGCAATCAACTCGGGCTGGCGCTCCAGACGTTGCTGAAGCACCCGGATCAATGGCGCCTCTTGGGCGAGAACCCCGAGTTGGGCTCGCAGGCGGTCGAAGAGGTGATGCGGGTGAATCCGACGGTCACCTGGATCACTCGCGAAGCGATCGAGGACGTTGACCTGAACGGCCTTCATCTTCCGGCCGGCTCGATCGTGCAGGTGTTGTCACACTCCGCCGGAACCGACCCGCTGGCCTCCCCCGACCCGAGTTTCGACATCACCCAACTCCGAGCACCCCACCTCGGCTTCGGCAGCGGCGTACACCACTGTCTGGGTCACTTCGTGGCTCGCACCGACATGGCAGTTGCGCTGCCGCTCTTGGCGCGTCGGATGCCCGATGCCGTGCCCGACGGCCCGGGCGAATGGCTGCCGGTCTCCGGAAACACCGGCGCCGTCCGCTTCCCGATCCGGTTCACGGCCACATAACGCAGGGTTTCAGTCACCTGGTGACTGAAACCCTGCGCTCATCATGCCCTTCGGTGCGGGAGGAGCCAGATCTCGTCCCCGTCGCCTGCGGAACCACCGAAGGTCGGACAGCGCACGTTCGGGAGCACCTGTACGTCGAAGATCTCCTCCACGCCGTTGGCGAACTGCAGCGTGGCGACCGTGTTGCCGGTGCTGAGTTCGATGACTCCCACGCCACACTTGAGTTGGTCGTGGTACGCCGCGATCGGTGCGGCACCGAAGGTTGCCGTCTCGCGGATCTTCGACAGGCCCACGAAGGCGAGATCGCCGATGGAACGCCAGACCGCGCGCGTAGCCCGGGACGACCGCGACCTCCTCGCGCTGACCCGTGGCCAGGTCGATGCGCTCGAGCCTGCCCAGGCCTGAATTGAGGACGAACAGGTCCCCGTCGTGCCAGCGCGGCGAGTGCGGCATGGCCAGTCCCCCGGTCACCACCTCACCCGAGACCACGTCGAGCACAGCGCCGCTGTCGCTGCGCGTCTTGCGCCATCCGCCCGGTTCATCGGTAGTTGCCATCACAGTGACGAAAGCCGGAGATCCGTCTCGCATGGCCAAGCCATTCAGGTGGCAGCGGTCCTGCGCGGCCAACTGAGAGATGAACGGTGGCCGCCAGCGTGGCACGAAGCTGTATTCGGGGTCGATGCCGGCCAAGCAGGAGAAGAGCGTGTTGACGATCCACAGGTCCGGTTCACCGCTCGGGGTGGTCCCCCACGCGATCTCATGGCACAGGATCGAGCCGGTGACCGTAGAGGTGCGTGGCAGCCAGCACTTGTCATAGCGGCCGGCCGGCTCAATCGCGGCCGCGAGCTCGGAGTGGTCACTTCAGTGACCAGATCTGCCCGTTGCCGCCGACCGCGATCCGGTCGCGTCCTACAGCGATACCCATGGCCCGGTCGAACCTGCGGAAGGACAAGGTCAACTCACCGTCGGCGACCCCGACAGCCACGAGTTGGCCAGCCTGATAGGTCGAGAGCAACAGGGAACAACCGGCTTCCTCGAGCAACCGGGGGAACCGGGCGCTGTAGTGGAACCGAACCTCCGTGCCCGGCTCGTCGTCCGATGAACTCACTTCAATCTCAGGGTGTACCGCCGGACCACGCTGGTGCCGGTCCCGCCGCATGGCTTGTACTTGATGCGCGCCTTGACCCGGAGCACCCCATCCCGCTCGAGCGTCCTCATCCCGGCCTTGCTCGGCCGCAGGGTGATCGTGGTCTTCCCGGCGGATGCCACTCGCTCCACCGACCGCTTCAACAGGGAGCCGTCGAACGGTTCGTGCGACGAGTTTCCCCGCACCCGAAACGGAGACCTTCACCGTCAAGGTGCCTGTGGATTTGTCCGCGGTCCCGGGTGAGCCGACCGTGAAGGAGCCTTGGTTGATGTCCTTGAACAGGACAGTGCCCGACCTGGTCCCATCGGTCTTCCACAACTCCCGGCCGTGGATGCCGTCGTTGGCGGCGAAGAACAACGTGTCGCCCTACCGGGTCAGACGAGATGGATTGCCCGCACCGGCACCTTCCTTGATATCCTTGAAGAGGACCGTGCCCGACTTGGTCCCATCGGACTTCCACAACTCCTCGCCGTGGATGCCGTCGTCGGCGGTGAAGAACAACTTGCGCCCCACCCGGGCCAGGCCTGAGGTCCGCACGCGAACCTGACGCGACCCGGAAGAATGTCCTTGACCAGGACCGTGCCCGACTTGGTCCCATCGGACTTCCACAACTCCCGGCCGTGGATGCCGTCGTCGGCAGTGAAGAACAACTTGCGCCCCACACGAGTGACGTTTAGACGGCTTGCTCGCGGGGTCACCTGGACGAATGTCCTTGACCAGGACCGTGCCCGACCTGGTCCCATCGGACTTCCACAACTCCTCCCCATGCACACCGTCGTCAGCCGTGAAGAACAAATTTCGCCCCACAAACGAGCCAGGTAAGAGGGCGAGCTGCTGCGGCGACCCGGACGAGATGTCCTTGACCAGGACCGTGCCCGACCTGGTCCCATCGGACTTCCACAACTCCGGCCGTGAACGCCATCGCGGGCGCTGAAGAACAACTTGCCCCTGAGACGGGCCAAGTCACTGGGATCGCTCCCGCCATCACCTGGATGAATGTCTTTGACCAGGACCGTGCCCGCTGCCGTCCCATCGGACTTCCACAACTCATTGCCGTCGCACTGCCCCGGCAGTGGCGGTCCCCCGGCACTGAAGAACAATGTGCCCCCCACACCGGTCAAGCCAAACGGGGCGCTGTAGTCGCTGTAGCCGCTGTATTCGTTGCCCGGGGTGATTTCCTTGACCATCACCGTGCCCGACCTGGTCCCATCCGACTTCCACAACTCCCGGCCGTGGACGCCGTCGTCAGCGGTGAAGAACAACGTGCCGCCAACATTGGTCAGGTCATCCGGTTCGGACCGGAAAGTGCGGCGACCTGGGGTGATTTCCTTGACCAGGACCGTGCCCGACTTGGTCCCGTCGGACTTCCACAACTCCTCGCCGTGGACACCATCGTCGGCGGTGAAGAACAACGTGCCGCCAACAGCGGTCGACGTCAGCCTATATAAGTCCCGTCGGCGCCGGCGTCGGATGTTCTTGACCAGGACCGTGCCCGCCTTGGTCCCATCGGACTTCCACAATTCCCGGCCGTGGACACCATCGTCAGCGGTGAAGAACAACGTCCGCCCCGCGCGAGTGAAGCCAGACGGTTGACTCGGCGGAGTGTGCGGGTCACCGCATTGCACCATCGATGGGCTCGTGCTCCATGTGTATGACCCCGATCGGTCGCAGCCCCTTGAGACGGAGCCGCCCCAGCGACCGCGAGCACACCCATGCCAGCCAATGTGACAGCCGCAGTCGTTGCTACGGTCGCGGTCCGCCTCGCTCCTGCCTACCGAGCACGACGACGAAGCAACTTCGCCCGGGCGGCACGCGATCGTACGGCCCTCTCATTGGCAATACGCCGTCGGCGGCTCATGGCACGACCGGCTTGCGAGCTGACATCATCGTGCACCGCCTAACGGTCGGCACCGTCAAGGAGCGAAACGCCTGTGTCAGCACCGCCTGACCAATCAGCATGGCGCAGATCAAGACCCAAGGGCAAGCAGCCCGGATCCTGGCGTCGAGGTCGCGGCGGTTGTCGCGGCGTACCTTCACCTCGATCACTTCGATGCCGCCGTTGGGGTTAGCCAGCGCCTGTTGGAGTTCGGGCAACGAGTCAACCGCCCAATGGGGGGTGCTGGTGGCGGCACAGAGACTCGCAATGTCCACGCGATGAGGAGTGCCGAAGAGCTTGTCGTACTTCGCGGCGTACGCCGGGTCGCCCTGTTCGAGCGATGCGAAGATCGATCCGCCGTCGTCGTTGATGACGACGATAGTCAGGTCAGGACGGGCCTCATCGGGTCCGATGATCAGGCCGTTGGAATCGTGCAGGAACGTCACGTCGCCCATCAGCGCAAGGTTGCGGGACTCCTCACGACGGCCCAACGCGGCGCCGATCGCGGAGGAGACCGTGCCGTCGATGCCCGCCAATCCGCGGTTGGCGATGACCTTGCGCCGGTCGCCGACGAGGTACGGCGCCACCATCAGATCGAGGTCGCGGATCGGATTGGAGGCCCCGACGTACAACATGCCTCCGGGGGGTACGGCGGCGCTCACCGCGCCCGCGACCTCGTGAGGGGTCAGGCCCGGCTCGGTCGCGAGCAACTCGTCCAGGTCAGCGGCCACTGACCGATCCGCCCGGCGCCACGCCTCCAACCACGCCGGGTCATCCGGACGGGCGACGTCGAGGGTGTCGAACTCACCGTTGACCGGAAAGGGGCGCTGGGGCCAGACGCCGCGTGCCTTCAGTGAGATCACGTCCACGTCGGGGCGGTTGAGCAGCGCGGTGACTGGCCGAGACAGGGTGGGATGACCAGCAACCACGACCCGTTGGATCTGACGGCCGAGATCACCGGCCAGCAGCAGCCGATAGGTGCGGATCACGTTGTCACCCGTGCGACAGCCCGAGGAGGGTTCGGCGAGCAGCGGCCAGTTCGCGTCCTGGGCGAGCACTCTGGCAGGCGGGCCAGCGTCGTCGCCGGCGACTACGACGGTGCGTGGACCGAGATCCAGCGCCACGGCGAGTGCTCGCGGGCGTCTGCTGTCCTCGGGCCCCGGGGGATCTGGGAGATGCCACGGCGCGTCAGGGAGCAGTGGCTCGTCGAACTGGAGATTCAGGTGCACCGGCCTCGGCCGGGTGAGGAACTCAACTGGGAAGTCTGCGCCATCGGTCAGGTCGATCGTCTTGATCATCGGTCCGAAGATCTCGACCTGATGAGTGGTCTGGTTCGCTCCGGTCTCGCGGAAACGGGCGGGTCGATCGGCGCTGATCAACACGAGTCCGAGTCCAGCGTGAACGGCCTCGAGCCCGGCCGCATGGAAGTTCGCGACTGCGGTCCCCGACGTGCACATCACCGCTGCTCGACGGCCTACTTTCGTCAGGCCAAGGGCGAGGAAGCTCGCCGATCGCTCGTCGATGCGAGTGTGCAGTCGGATCAAGCCACGCTCCGCCGCGTCGTACGCCGCGAAGGCGAGTGGGGCACTCCGAGAGCCTGGCGCCAACACGAACTCGGCGACGCCGACCGAGATCAGGCCCTCGATGACGGCGCGCGCCAACTGCGTCGAGGCATTGGGCGGTGGAGGGGTCACGACGAACGATCCTGCCGCAAGGCCATCACCGCGGACAGTCGGTGCTGCCACCACGCCATGCGGCTGGGGTCAGCCGCGAGCCGCTCCACTGCCGATTCGTCGACGATCGGTGTCCGCACCCTCAACATTCCATCGACCGGGAGCATCCGGTCGGTGACCACGTCATCCGCGAACATCTGGACAGTCGCCAGGCCGCAGGCGTACGGCAGTTCGGGCAGGGCCGCCGCCAAGGCAACACCAGCAGCGATGCCGACGGAACTCTCGAGCGCGGATGAGACCACGACCGGCAATCCGATGTCCTCGGCAATGCGCAGACAGGCCCGGACACCGCCGAGGGGCTGAACTTTGAGGACCGCAATGTCGGCCGCCTCCAAGTCACGGACCCGGTACGGATCCTCGGCCCGCCTGATCGATTCGTCTGCAGCTATCGGTACGTCGACCCGACGGCGTACGGCGGCCAGGTCCTCGACGCTGGCACAGGGCTGCTCGACGTACTCCAAGCCTCCGGCAGCTCGATCGAGGGTGCCGATCGCGCCTACCGCTTGGTCGATGTCCCAGGCGCCGTTGGCGTCGACGCGGATCCGGCCAGCTCGGGCCGAGGGCATCGCGGACCGCCTCGACTCGAGCTTGGTCATCTGCCAAGGTCTGGCCGGGCTCGGCGACTTTGATCTTCGCGGTCGTGCAGCCGCCCGCACGGACGATTTCATGCGCACGTGCGGCCTCGACCGCCGGAACCGTCACGTTGACCGGGATGCTGTCGCGCAGTGTTGGCGGCCAATTGCCTTCAGCGGCCTCCTCTGCACATCTCAACCACGGATCGGCCTCAACCGGCCCGTACTCGACGAAGGGACTCCACTCCCCCCAACCTCCGTCATCACCCTGGATCAGGACCACCTCGCGCTCCATCAGGCCGCGGAATCGCACGCGGAGCGGGATCGTCACGACAGTGAGTCTCACGCGTTGGCCTCCGCAATCCGGATCAATCCGAGACGGTCGATCTTGCCATTCGGCAGCATCGGTAGCTGCCCAAGGACGACGAGTTGGCGCGGCGCCCACGACCGTGGCATCGCCTCGGCGACGAAGTCCCGCAACTCTTCTAGTGCGGCACCCTCAGTCGACACGACCACGGCAACCACGCGCTGACCCCAACGCTCATCGGGTACGCCGACAACGGCCGCCTCCGTGACCCGCGGGTGCTGACGCAGCCTTTCCGCGACCTGCGACGACGCCACGTTCACGCCCCCGCTGACCACGACTTCGTCGATCCGGCCGAGCACCCGAAGTCGGCCCTCGTCGTCGAACTCCCCTCGATCGGACGTCAGGAACCAGCCGTCGATCAGCGAGTCTCTCGTCAAGCTCGGCTCGCCGTCGTACCCCTTGAACAAGGTCGGTCCGGCGATCCGGATCCGGCCATCCTCGGCCACGGCGACGGCTACCCCGTCCAATGGCACGCCGTCGTACACGCACCCACCCGCGGTCTCGCTGCTGCCATAGGTCGCGATTACGTTCACGCCCTCATCCTCGGCCCGCGCCCTCAGCTCAGGGTCGATCCGGCCCCCGCCGAGCAGCACCGTGTGGCACTCCCGGAGAGCGTCGAGGTCCGTCGCGTCGTCGAGGAGCCCAGGGAGTTGCGCCGAGACCAGCGATACGAAGCGTGGGACCTCTGGTGCCGCGTCGTACGCCGCCGCGAAGGATGGGTGGTCAGCCACCAACGCCGGCTCGAAACCAGCAACCAACGACCGGACGACCACTTGGAGACCAGCGACGTAGGTCGCCGGGAGAGTGAGCAGCCAGCACCCTTCGGCACCCAGCCGTCGCGTGGTCGCGGCGACCGATGCCAAAATCGCCGGCCGGCTCAGCACGACCCGCTTGGGCGTCCCGGTGGACCCAGAGGTCTCGATGATCAGTGGTTCGGGCTCCTCGCTGGCAGCCAGCCACACTCGCAACTCGTCCACGATCTCGCGATTGCTGCCCTGTACCGGCCGGAGGCTCACGCACCGAACGCTAGATCACGTCGCCACAAGTGACTCCTCACCCTCCGTTTGTGACTCCTCGCCCTCCGTTTGTGACTCCTCAGCGTTGGGTGGTGACTGGGAGTGACGTCTCACCTGCTTGAATCGTCGCTCGTGGCCACCACTCAGGAATGGATCGCCGGCGCGCGACCCCGGACTCTTCCCGCCGCGCTGGCACCTGTGATCGCGGGGACCGGAGTGGCAGCGTTCGGGGGAACCGGTTGGTCCGGTGGCGTGGTCTGGTGGAAAGCCTGTCTCGCGCTCATCGTGTCCCTGGCGCTCCAGGTGGGCGTCAACTATTCCAACGACTACTCCGACGGCATCCGCGGCACCGATGACGATCGAGTCGGTCCGATGCGACTCGTGGGCTCGGGAGCCGCCTCACCACGAGCAGTGCTGACTGCGGCCGGACTCGCTTTCGGCGTCGCGGCCGCCGCCGGACTCGTGCTCGCCGCGACGACGAACTGGTGGCTGGTGGCAATCGGTGCCGCGAGCATCGTCGCCGCGTGGTTCTACACCGGTGGCAAACGCCCCTACGGCTATCTCGCCCTCGGCGAGGTGATGGTCTTCGTCTTCTTCGGACTGGTTGCGGTGGTGGGCACGACGTACGTCCAGATCGAGAGCGCACCAGCCGAAGCCTGGTACGCCGGCGTCGGCGTCGGCGCGTTGGCCTGCGCGATCCTGGTGGTCAACAACCTGCGCGACATCGAAGGCGACACCGATGTCGGCAAGCGCACCCTGGCCGTACGGCTGGGCCACGATCGCACCCGCGGGCTCTACGCATTGCTCGTCCTGGCCGCCGCGGCCGCCGTCGTCGCCGTGGCATCGGCCACGGCGTGGTCCGTCTTGGTCGCTCTGGTATTCCTCATCCCGGCCATCAAACCGCTACGCACCGTCCTGCAGGGAGCCGAAGGAAGGGACCTGATTCCGGTCCTCCAGCAGACCGGCATTACCGAGCTCGTCTGGGCCGTGCTCGTGGCAGGAGCCTTGTTCGCGGCCTGAGCCGCCCCTAGGGTCACACCATGTGGTGGTTCCTAGGACTCATAGTCGTTGCCGTCGTCGTCTACAAACTCAGAGTGCCGATCATGGCCAAGGTCTTGGGCCAGTCTGAGTCGCGGGTCGACCGTCAGATCAATCGGAAGAAGGACTGAAGTGGCCTCATCGAGCGGGCAACAGCGCAAGTACACGTTGGACGAGTCGGAGATGCCGACTCACTGGTACAACCTGATGGCCGATCTGCCGTCGCCACCACCACCGCCATTGCACCCGGGCACCCGCCAGCCGGTCGGACCCGAGGACCTGCTCCCCCTCTTCCCGATCGAGTTGATCATGCAAGAGGTCAGCGGGGAGCGGTACATCGAGATCCCCGAGGCGGTGCGCGACGTCTACCGGCAGTGGCGTCCCTCGCCGCTGATCCGCGCCCGCACGTGGGAGAACAAGCTGGGCACCCCGGCGCACGTCTACTACAAGTACGAAGGCGTGTCCCCGGCCGGATCCCACAAGACCAACACCGCCGTGCCGCAGGTCTACTACAACTCGCTGCACGGCGTACGCCGGCTCACCACGGAGACCGGCGCGGGCCAGTGGGGCACCGCCCTGGCCTATGCGTGCGCGCTCTTCGGTATCGAGTGTGAGGTGTGGCAGGTGGGCGCATCCTTCGACACCAAGCCCCAGCGCAAGACCCTTATCGAGGTCTTCGGCGGAAAGGTGCACCGCTCACCCAGCCGGCTGACCCAGTCAGGATCGGCCTTCCCCGACGACCACCCCGGTTCGCTCGGCATCGCAATCTCGGAAGCCGTCGAGGTGGCTGCGCAGGCGGAGGACACCAAGTACTCCCTCGGATCCGTGCTCAATCACGTCCTGTTGCACCAGACGATCATCGGCCAGGAGGCCGTCCTTCAACTCGAGAAGGCAGGCGAATCCGGCGCCGACCTGGTGATCGGGTGTGCAGGTGGGGGGTCCAACTTCGCGGGCCTCGCCTTCCCGTTCCTGCGCGAGAACCTCGCCGGCACCCAACACGCGCAGATCATCGCCGTCGAGCCGACGTCGTGCCCGACCTTGACGCGTGGTGAGTATCGCTACGACTTCGGGGACACGGCCGGTCTCACCCCCTTGATGAAGATGTACACGCTGGGCCACGACTTTGTGCCGTCGCCCATCCACGCAGGCGGATTGCGCTACCACGGTATGGCGCCGTTGGTTTCGCATGCCGTCAGCGAAGGCATGATCGAGGCGCGCGCCCTCCACCAGAGCGAATGCTTCGACGCAGCGCTGGAGTTCGCGCGCACCGAAGGCGTGGTGGCCGCTCCGGAATCGTCCCACGCCCTGGCCCAGGCTCGTCGCGAGGCGATGGCATGCGTCGCGACCGGCGAGGAGAAGGTCATCGTGATCGGACTGTCGGGTCATGGACTGCTCGAGTTGGGAGCGTACGACGCCTATCTCGGTGAACGGCTCGAAGACGACTTGTTGTCCGACCTGGACCTCGCCACGGCGATGGCCGCCGTACCCGTCCTCTAGTCGACCGGAGCGTTGGCTCAACCGGCAATCAGTCGGTGTCTTCGCGCGCCTTCATTTCCTCGAACTTGGCGCTCGCCCTGTCGGCGCGTGATTGGACGTTGCTGGCCAACGCGGCCCGTTGCGAGTCCAGGAGTTTGTACGACGCGGCGCCAGAAATGATGAGCGCAATCACGGCCGCCCAGAGCACCGGGACGGACCTACTTGATGTGACCAACGCCCAGATTCCGGCCACGATCGCGAAGGTTCCGAGGAACATTCCCACACGTAGGGAGGTATAAACGACAAATTCCTTCACGATCCAAGCCTAGATCGCGCGGCGTGCCCTACATTGAGCGGGTGAGCGACAACACACTACTGACAGTGACGGTCCTGATCTTCGGGGTGTGTCTTTCCTTCGCCATCCTTATGGTGGTCCGCTCGCTCGGTAAGCCCGTCGAGCTGCCGAAAGAGAAGCCAGCTCGCAAGCCTGTTCCCGCGCGCCAACCTCGAGTTCAGCGAGAGCCCCGAGCCCCTCGGAACCACCCGTCAGCCGGTGGACGGCAACTGGCGCCCGACGACGACATCGAGTTCCTGCGGAGCCTCGACAACCGCCCGCCACAATCTGATTGACCTCCTCCGTGACGGCTCCGCCTAGGTGCGCGAGATAGTCTCGGATTGTGCTTCGTTTCCTGCCGTTCCTCATTCTCTTCTTTGCCGCGATCTATTTCGGCGTCCGGGTCGCGCTGAAGCGGCTTTCGCCTGGGGGCGGCACCAACGGTGGGCCCACCAAACGACCACTCGGGCCTGACGACGACCCGGACTTCCTCCGCGGGCTGTGAGCCCCGATCCTCGTCAGACGCCTTCACCAGCCTCGTTCAGAAACGGCCGGCTGGGATGAGAATGTTCTCATGGACGTGGATTGGCACTTGATCTGCGGGAAGATCAACTAGTCATGAAGAACCTTCTGAAAGTCCTCTTGTGCATGATCGTCGCCTTGCCGATGGTTGCCTACGTCGCTGAGACCTTGGTTGCGGCCAGCCAGGAGGCCCCTCGCCCCGCGGCGCTGGTGCTGTCGACCAGCAGTTTTGTATCCGGCGCGCCCGTGCAGAACCCTGATGCCACCGACGCGAAGGATGGAACCAAACGCCGAACGCTTGAGATCACACCAAGCCCTGAGCGGATCGAACCCGCAGGCGAGGACTCCCGCGATCCCGAGGGTGAAACAAATGGCTCTCCGTCCAAGACACCGGCCAAGTCGGGATCCGGCCAGGCCGGCTCACACAGCACGCAGGACGACAGGGATGATCACCACGCGACGTCCGACGATGACAACGAACCCAAATCGGACAAGGACGACGATGATGACTCAGACCAGCACAACGAGACCGAGCCACCCGACGATGAGAGTCCGGACGGGGGCGACGACCGAGGCTGAGCTTCCGCCGACCGACTCTCTTCCGCGCAACACTGCCGCGCCTGCCAAAGCGCGCCGAACCGGATTGTCGGTACGAACCAGGATCGTCGTCTCGCTCGCCCTGATGGTGGCCATTGCCCTCACCGCCTGCGGGACCATCATTTACGTCTTGGAGTCCGCGCGCGTGAACGCGACTGCTGCCAAATTGGCGAACCACGAACTTGCCGAACTCGCCTCGTTCAAGCAGAAGCGGGTCTACACCGACGCAGAGGACCTGCTCTATTCGTTCCTCGACGGGAACGTCGCCAGCGACGGAGAGATGCTGGTGGGTTGGATTGACGGCGCTCCGCAATATCGCTCCGCCCATGAACACTCCGAACTGACCGACGATCCGGCGTTCCGAGCGGCCGTTACCGACCTTGCCGACACGGGCGGGTCGGTCAAGCTGGACACCTCCGCCGGGGAAGTGCTGATCACCGTTCAGACGATCACGCAGGTGGGACAGGACAGCGACCTGAGCCAAGCGCAGCAACCCGCCGCTTTGGTCGTCGTTAGTTTCATCGACGACAGTCGCGAGGAACTAACCAGCCTGGTCCGCACGTATGCCATCATCGCGCTGCTGTCGCTCGGAGCCATCACACTGATGGCCCGCTGGCAAGCAGGTCGCCTGCTAGCGCCGCTTCGCAGTCTCAACGACACCGCTCGACAGATCGGCAGCACCGATCTCTCCAAACGGATTTCCGAGCGCGGCAATGACGACATCACGGCATTGACGCGCACCGTCAACGACATGCTCGACCGAATCGAGGGCTCATTCACCTCCCAACGCACCTTCCTCGACGACGCCGGACACGAACTGCGTACGCCGTTGACAGTTCTGCGCACCCACCTCGAACTGATGGCGCTCACCGACCCGGAAGAGTTGGCCAGGACTCAGGCGCTGCTGCTCGACGAGGTCGACAGGATGGCACGGCTCGTCGAGGACATGACCTTGTTGGCCCAGAGCAACCGACCCGACTTCCTGCGCCCCGAGTCCGTCGACATCGAGCGACTCACCCGGGAGACGTTCGCGAAGGCGACGGGGTTGGGGGACCGGGACTGGCAGTTGGATGATGTCGCCACCGGGACGGCGCGGCTCGACCCACAACGCGTCACCCAAGCCGTCCTCCAGCTGGCAGACAACGCCGTCAAGCACACCGACCCCGCGGTCGAGATCGCTATCGGTTCGGCAATCCACAACGGCGAACTGCGCCTCTGGGTTCGCGACGCCGGCGAGGGAGTCCCGCTACAGGACCGTGAACTGATCTTCGAGCGCTTCGGACGCAGCGTCGTTCGTGCCGGAGACGAGGGATTCGGGTTAGGGCTGTCCATCGTCAAGGCGATCGCGACCGCTCATGGCGGCCGCGCCGAGGTGGCACAGGCAGTGCCTACCGGCGCGGAGTTCTCGTTGATCCTCCCCGTGGAGATGCCGTGGCCAGACTCCTGATCGTGGAGGATGAAGAACGCATCGCCACGATCGTGGCGAAGGGTTTCGCCGACCAGGGCTATGAAACGCGGATCGCGTTCGACGGTGAGAGTGCGGTCGCGATGACCATTTCCGAATCTTTCGATCTCGTGATCTTGGACATCGGTTTGCCGAAGATGGACGGGTTCGAGGTGCTACGCCATCTCCGGCTGGGCGGATCAGCCCTCCCCGTCATCGTTCTCACTGCTCGGGGCTCGGTGGCCGATACCGTTTCGGCGCTCGAGGCTGGCGCCGACGACTACATGTCCAAGCCATTCTCCTTCGCAGAACTGCTTGCGCGAGTGCGGCTTCGGCTGCGTCAGAACAACCCCAGTACTGACGACGTGATCAGCGTTGGCCAGGTCCGCCTGGACCGTCGTACCAGACGAGCGATCGCACGCGAACGTGAGTGGGAATTGTCGGCGCGTGAGTTTGCCCTGGCCGAGATCTTGATGTGCAATGCGGGATCCGTCTTGTCCCGCGAACAGTTATTGGCCCACGTATGGGGATACGATTTCGACCCCGGCTCGAATGTGGTCGATGTCTATGTCGGATATCTGCGCAAGAAGTTCGGCTCCGCGTGCATAAGCTCAATTCGCGGAATCGGTTATCAGTTCAACCAATAACCGATTCCGCGAATCACCAGCTACCGTGACGGACCCCACTCTCAGGGTCAGTCACTGAGCCGGAAAATCAGTCGTCGTCAGGTTCGCCGACCCCGCCATCATCGCCGTGGTCCTCGTCCTCGTGATCCTCGTCCTCGTCGTCATCGTCATCGTCGCCCTGCTCATGATCTCGATCATCGGAGTTCGCGTGATCCTTGGTCTGATCATCCGAGCCACGGCTCTTGTCACGCTTGGGGCCATCTCCATGACCCGCGGAGGAACCGTTGTCGGCGGGACCGGAGCCGCCGACTGCAGGGAGCACAACAGTGTTGACGATGTCTTGGACACAGAACTTGCCCTCGCGATGCGTGGGGGCTTTGCAGGGCTTGAACCGGACCTTGGGCTCTTCCGGCTCGGGACTCACGGCGGGGTCAGCGGGAGCCGACGCAGCCACGGTGGCTTCTTGGGGTGAGGGGGCTGGTGAGGCCGACAATGTGTAGGCCGCTGTGCCGCCGGCCAGTCCCACGAACACTGCGACGCCAGATATGAACATAGTAAGTGGTTTCATGATTCGGACTATGCATCAATTGGCGTCTTCTGGAAATGAAATCCCGCCTGCATGAGCGTTTTCTCATTGAACTCATCGTCGAATGAAGAAACTAATGAGAATGCTCTCACAAAATTTCCGTCATGGCCTTCCCTAGGGTTCAGTGGGAGACCAACCAGCCCATCTCAGGAAGGTATTTCAAGACCATGGGACATAGCCCTCAAACTCGGGATCGCTACCGACTTGCCGTCGCCATGGCAACCGGGGTCACCTCCGTCGCTGCCCTCTCAGCATCGGGTTGGATCGCAGGCGCCGCGGCCACCGGTTACGACACTGAGCTCGCCCAGCAGGACGCGGAGCAACGCGCTGCCGAAGCGCAGGCGGCCGCGGAGTATGAAGCCGAGTTGGCGCAGTACAACGCCGAGGTGGCCGCGGCCCAGGCGAAGAAGGTGGTCTGGAAGAAGCGGCCGGTCAAGCAGCGTGTCAGCGTCCGCTACGTCCGCGGCACGGGCAACTCCTCCGTTGGCTCTGGCGGCGGCGTCGGCTCAACGGGCTCAGGTGGTTCTTCGGGCGGATCTTCAGGTGGGTCCTCGGGTGGGTCTTCAGGTGGGTCCTCGGGTGGGTCATCCGGTGGCGGCGGCAATTCCTCGCCTCCGCCGCCTCCCCCACCGCCACCCGCCCCGTCGTCGGGCTCATGATCACCCAGGACCGCGCGGTGACCTCGGCTCGCTTCGACGCCCTGGGGACCTACGTGTACCTCAGCACTCGCCGGCCAGATGAATTGGCTGCCGCGCGCGAGATCGCGGAACAGATCCTGAGTGACGTTGACCTGACGTGCTCCCGGTTTCGCCCAGACTCCGATCTCAGCCGAGTCAACGAACGAGACGGGCGCTGGGTCGAGGTCGACCGACTCCTGGCGTGCGCAGTCCAGGCTGCCTGCAACGCCGCCGAACAGACTGCTGGACTGGTGAACCCCCTCCTCGGAGTGGCGCTTGTTCGGCTGGGATACGACCGTGACTTCGGGCTCATTGACGTGAAGGACGACTCAGACCTGGCCCCGCTCGCCCCGTCCCCGAACCTTGAGGCGTGGCGCGAGATCGAAGTCGACCTTCGAGGTGCAATCCGGATCCCCGCCAACACCGCGCTCGATCTAGGAGCCACCGCGAAGGCGTGGGCGGCAGACCTCATCGCAAACGCATGCGAGGAAGAGCTCGACGGCGACATCCTCGTCAGCCTCGGGGGCGACATAGCGACCTCGGGACAGAGCGAAGCCGAGCCGTGGGAGATCGCGATCACAGAACGGCCGGGCGGAGCAACCGACCAGCTCGTCACCCTGACCTCCGGAGGCCTCGCCACTTCCAGCACCCAGGTGCGCCACTGGCGTCGAAACGGTGTACGGCGACATCACATCCTTGATCCCCGCACCGGGTTCCCCTGCCCGGAGGTTTGGCGGACCGTCACAGCGACCGGCGCGTCCTGCCTCGCCGCTAACGTCGCCGCGACGGCATCGATCGTTCTCGGCGACAACGCACCTGAATGGCTCCGAGTCACGCGGGGTTGACGCTCGACTGGTCGCCGCCGACGGATCGGTCCGCTACACGGGATTGTGGCCCCGTGCGGAAGTGAGGGAACACCATGCTGGATAGTTTCGTCGAGGGTCCGACCCTGTGGTTCCTGAACCGCAGTACCGGATTCGTCATTCTCGGGCTACTCACGTTGTCAGTCCTCCTCGGCATCGCATCAACGGTCGGCCGTGAGGGAGGGCGCGTTGCCAACCGATTCGCCGCCCAATCGCTACATCGCAACATTGCCCTTCTGTCGACCCTGATGCTGGTGATCCACGTCGCAACCGCAGTCATCGATTCCTTCGTCGACATCCGTTGGTGGCAGGCGTTCTCGCCCTTCGGCGCAACCTACGAGCCTTTATGGATGGCGTTCGGCGCGATCAGCCTCGATCTGATCTTGCTGGTCATCTTGACCAGCGCGATCCGGTCTCGAATGAAGCATCGGCCCTGGCGGATCATCCACCTGTCCTCGTACGCCGCGTGGGCGCTCGGTGTCGTGCACGGCCTTGGCATCGGCACGGACATGACCGGTGTGGACTCCCGCGGCGTGTGGTTCACATTGGCCTGTGTCGCCTCCGTGCTCATCCTGGGAGGTGCGCGCCTGCTCGGCTGGAAGCGTCATCGGGCGGGGCTGGAACAACCCTACGAACAACGGAGCCCGGCATGATAGTGAGCACCTCATCGATCTCCTCGCCCGTCCCGATCCCTGACGAACTCGAGATTCATGAAGGCCCCGCTCTGCTGGCCGACGTTCGCAACGGGCCCACGCTAGGGGCGCATCGCAAGCAGTACGGCGATCCACCGCGACTCACCGCCAGACAATTGATCGATCTGGTCGACAGTGTGGGGGTGCGCGGCCGAGGTGGTGCCGGGTTCCCGTTCGCCACGAAACTGAAGGCGACCGTGGGGCGCAAAGGCCGCAAGGTGGTCGTCGTCAATCTTGCCGAGGGCGAACCTGCCAGCAGCAAGGACACTGCCCTGGCGATGACGCGGCCCCACCTTGTCCTCGACGGGGCGATGATCGCAGCCGGAGCGCTGGGGACGCGTGAGGTCCATGTCGTTTTGCCCGGTGAGCGCCCCCGCGCTGCACGCCAGATGCGCGAAGCCATCGATGAGCGGGATGACCGCATTCGCTGGCAGATACACACCGGTGAGCAGAGGTTCGTCGCAGGACAGTCGCGAGCCGTCATCGAACTGCTGTCCGGGCGGCCCAATCGTCCCGTCACGTCGTGGGCGCCTGAGGCCGTGGATGGTCTGCGCGGGCGGCCGACCCTGCTATCGAACGCCGAGACGTGGGCCCAAGTCGGTCGGATGGCCATGATCGGAGAGCAGCGGTTCCGCGCGCTAGGGACGAGCCGGGAACCCGGAACGACGCTCATCACCATCAACCAGCCGGGATTCTTGGCCCAAGTCAAAGAAGTGGAGTTCGGAACCCGCTGGTTCGACGTGCTTCCCGAGCGCACACACGGGAGATCTCATCTGATCGGCGGCTTCCACGGTACCTGGGCGGCTTGGCCGGCCCTGGCAAGTGGTGTGGTGTCCGTGGACGGCATGCGCGCTCTCGGCACACCCCTGGGTGCGGGCGCGCTGATAACGCTCCCTGAGCAGGGTTGTCCTCTTGCGTTCACCAGCCGGGTCACGGACTACCTCGCCGATCAGAGCGCGCGTCGGTGCGGTCCATGCCGCAACGGTCTTCCCTCCCTGGCCGCCGCGCTACGCGCTGTTCACGACGGCAGCGGCGGAGTCCATGAAGTGCGCCGTCTCTCTGATCTGGTGGCCGGACGTGGCGCATGCGCTCACCCGGACGGCACCGTTCGGCTCGTCGCATCCCTCCTGACCACCTTTCCCGAAGAACTAACGTCCCACTCGAGGGGCGAATGTGCCGCCAGTCAGAAGGAGTTCGCGTGACCAGACGAACTACGCCGCCCACCCTGCGAGTCGACTGGCCCAACTGCACGGGTCGAGGTATCTGTCACGGTGTGCTTCCCGAACTCATCGAGCTCGACGACTGGGGTTATCCCGTCGTACTTGGGCCCGTGACCCCGCAATTGATGGCCGAGGCGCGCGAAGCAGTTCGGATGTGCCCTCAACTGGCCCTGCGACTCGTGTGAAGCATCACCCTTCGACGTCGGAATCGTCGAGCCCGACGTCGGTGTCCCCCGTGTCGCTGCGCTCCCTCACCCATTCGAGCGCTCGCTCTGCAGCTGCCCGGGCCGGGTAAGGCCCCAGTCGGTCGCTGTCCTCACAGGTCTTGCCCGCGACCCTCGACAACCAAGTGGGTGAGACAGAACCAGAACTCCGGCTCGATATCCATAACTTCGACGCTACTGTCCTGACGCTGACTCATGGCAGATCGAAGGCGTCGATATCGAGTTTGTCCGATGCGTTCAGGCCCCTGATCGAGCCATCGAAGTACATCGACCAGACGTTCGACTCGGTGAACACCACGTCCTCATCCCCGACGACGCCGAGGCCCGGCACCAGTGTGCCGGTTGGCGCGAAGGACAGGTAGAGCCGGCCGGAAGGGGTCGCCACGAGCCCATCGACGTTCGTCGACCTAGGCAGTCCGTGGAGCGTCGCGTTCCAGTAACGGCTGAACATCTGCCCGTCCCAGCGGTAGATGTCCGCGTCGTCGGCGATGCCCACTACACCAGGGGGAAGCACGTTTCCCTGCGTGGAGAACATCAGCGTTGAACCACTGACACTGAAGGCGTCGATGTCCGCTCCGGTTGCCCTCAGCCCTCGGGCTGTCCCGTCGAACCAGACCGACCAGGTGCCGGCGTTGAAGTACACGACATCCTCGTCCTGCACCAGTCCCACGCCTGGCACCCTCGTGTCCGCCTCGAACGACACGAAGAAGTGGGTGGAATCGACCCAGTCAAGACCATCCAAGTTGGCCGAAGCGGGAAGCCAGAGTGCAGTTCCGTCGATGTCACGTCCGAAGGCGGTCCCTGACCATCTGTAGACATCGGCGTCGTCGGCCGAGCCTGCGACTCCAGGCACGACAGCCGAACCGCGCGTCGAGAACACCAAGGCATTGGGTGGCGGCGGAGGTGGCGGCGGTGGCGGTGGCGGGGTGGCGGCGGTGGAGGCGGAGGTGCAGTCACCTCAAGGGTCACGACAGCAGTCTGGGTGGTGGCCCCGCTGATCGCCGTCACAGTGAGCGGATAGGTGCCACCGGCTGAGCCCGCATCCGTCGCGATGTTCAACGTCGAACTGCCCGTGCCACCGAGGACCGTCGCCGGTGTGAACGTCGCGGTGCCGGCTGACACGGGCAGTCCCGACACAGGAGAGATCCACATCGCTTGCGAATCCGTTCGACGGCACTACCGACACGGCGTACGAGGCCGCGGAACCGGCCTGCACCGAGACCGAGAGTGGGGTCGCCGTCAGAGCGAAGCTGGGGGCGAGGCAGGCAGCGCCGAGTACGCCGCCGCCGCATCGACCAAGCCGCTTCCATACGTCTCGTCCGGGCCTGGAATCCCCAAGTCCGTCGCAGTGCCGACGAGCAGGTTCTGCTGCTCAGCAGCAGTCAGCCCGGGTCGGGCGCCTAGCAACAGAGCGAGCACACCCGCCACGTGAGGGGAAGCGACCGACGTGCCAGATGTGTGTTGGTAGAGCCCGTAGAGATCGGTGGTCAGAATGTCAACGCCCGACGCAACAACATCGGGGAACGGCCGGTTCCTCTCACCACACACGCTTGGGCCGCGACTGCTTGACGAGCTGATCAGACCGGAGTCAGCAACGGCCCCAACCGACAAGCGCCTCCGGGTAGTTGGCGGGGCTGACACTGCTCCCGACGCCGGAGCCAAAGTTGCCGGCTGGGAAGACCGGAAGAATGTCGGCTGCGCGAAGGGCAGCTAGATCCGACTGGAAGGTCAGGTCACACCCCGGTCCGGCACCAATGGACCAGGAAGCGTTCACGACTTGAGGGGCGTCATCCGTGGCTGGGTTCTGGTCCGGGTCGAGCACCCATTGAAAGGCCTGGTGAACGGCGCTGATGGTCGCGCTTCCGGAGTCGTCGAACACCCGTGCCGCAATCCACGAAGACCCCGGTGCCACCCCCAGAGAGGCCCCACTGGCATCCCCGGCGACCATGACTCCGGTCACGTTGGTCCCGTGTCCCATCAGGTCGGTCGGTGTAGTGGGATGCTGTCCATATGGGTCGAACCAGCTGTTCGTCCCGCCCCTCCAGCGGTCCTGGAGGTCGGGGTGCGAGAGGTCGACTCCGCTGTCCAAACTTGCCACCACGGCGCCGGTGCCAATGGAGCCGTTGGCCCACACGGCCGGAGTGTGGATCGCCTCGAGGTTTGAAGACGCCGCAGCCCTGGCCGGTTCCAGCCGGATGCGATCGGGCGTCACGGAGGCCACGTCACCACGAGCGGCGATCGAGGCCACGACGGCTGGCGTGGCCGTGACCGCAATACTGTTCGTCGCCCAGAGCGGCGTGAACGACACGACGTCGGATGAGCCCCGCCATTGATTCAGATTTGCCGTGATGCCGGCCTGCGAAGTTTGAGCCGTCGCCTTGAGTTGGGCAATCACCTTTCGCCTTCGCGCGGCGCGCCGACCGGTCACTTTCGAGAGGTCCGGCCGCTGCGCATCGTTACGACGACGGACGTGGAACTGGGTAACGCCGGGGTCGCCGCGAGCGAGGGTGGGGGCGCCCGCGTACGACCCCGGCGTGTCGATGCAGCACACCAAGATGATCGCTAGGAGTCCAGCGATCCATCCGGTTCGTGCGGCAGTCATGGAGAGCTCCACTCTTTGGTGCGTGTTTCGGGTGCGCCGCTGCTTGTGGGCTCGCGCCGTCGGACGTAACAGGAGTAGAAGTGCGCCCACGAGCAGGGCTCCGGCGACGAGTTTCGTCACGGTCTGAAGCGGACCGCGGAGTTCAACGGCTGGCGACACGACATCCCCTCGCGTCTGCATCACGGAGTCTGGGAGGCCTTGGCGATGCACCCGCAATGTTCCGTGCCACCTGCCCTGCTCGAGCGCAGTGGTGGAACCCTCGAACCGCCCCTCCTCGACTTGCGAAAGCGTCACGACATCGGAGGGTCCCGACCGCTCACCGATGGTCAGGTCAACGCCCAGGATCGGAGCAGGTTCCGGCTGGATTGTCGAGCGCAACTTGAGAATCAGTCGGTGTCGGCCGACGCCCTCCGGAACCGACTCGAAGGTCAAGAAGAGTCCGTCGACGTTGTCGACCTGTGGGGCGCTGGGCTCAGACGCTGTGGACACCTCACGAGCCGTTGGCACCGATGTCAGCAGGGCTCCGAGCAGCACGGCGAAGCCGAGAACGACCACTTCCGCAGTGACGGCACGAACCATCGTCCTCGGACCAGAGGGCATTCGCAGCCCCTTGCAGCCCAGATCTGTCTCCCAGAATCGCCTGGCGATCTCTGAGTCGATGAGCACGGTGCTCACGGCCGCAAGGCCCAGCGCGACAAGGACGAGCACGAACTTGCCCACGAGTGCCGCGCCGTACACCGTGCCGAACAAGCTGCTCAACCCTGGGACGTGCTGGCCGGACTGATAGACCCCGGTCGCCACGAGAACGACCGAAGATATGGCTGCCATCGGGCTGTAGGCGCGCAGGACTGCCGCGCGATGGGCTGCCCAAGCGCCGGAGCGGGCCAGCAGGGTGATTTGCAGGACTGTGAGTCCACCAGCCCACACCCCGGCGGCCAGCATGTGACCTGCGCTCATCAAGGCGTCCATGGTCGAGCCGCTCGGTAGAGCGGCCGCGTGGCCACCCCAAGATTGCAGGAGTACAGCGACGGCAAGGGCACCCATCGCCACGCGGGGGGTGACCGCGGAGCGACCCCGCTCACGCCACCACCACCACATCGCCGACGGCGGCAAACACGAGGACGACTTCGCGCCACATCCAGAGCCGGCCCCATTCAGTGCCGGCCAGCGTCAGTCGCGCTTGCGTGAACCACTCCCACGCGCCCTCCCCGGGGCTTCGGGTGCGAAGGAAGGGAGTCAGGACGCCGAAGTAGACGGCGACCCACGCACCGAGCATTCCGATCCCTCGGACTTTGTCGCGCACTCCGGCACCGGCGGCTCCGGCGGCCCCCAGCACCCGGCCGCTGACCGCCAACGCCCCGATCGCCAACAGCAACGCACTGAGGTCCAGCCAGCGCAGCACCAGGAGCTCGGGTGGGGGCGGCCCTGAACCCTGCGCGGCTACAACGTCCGGGCGTAAACCTGCCCCGAACACGATCGTTCCGGAGGATGCGTGTCCGTCGACGAGAGAGAAGGCATGCCAGTCCAGCGCATAAAGGCCTCGAGTCAGTGGATCGACCTCGACGCTCACCTGCTCGGCGCCGTTCGCAAGATCGGTGTTGGTCTCCAACTCCAGACCGTCCAAGGTGCGCAGTTGGAACGTGCTCGCGGCGGAACCGATGCCCTCGTCGAACCAGAGCGTGAGCGAGGTCCGACCGACGGGCACCATCCCCCCGTTGGGGGGGTCTGACCGAACGGTCTCGGAGTGTGCTGATGCCGGGGCGGCAAATAGCAGCGCCGCAGCGATGCCAGCGAGCATCGCCACCAGCAGTCGGATCGGCCTCCCCCGCATCACGACTACCCCTGGACTGTGATGTGTTCGACCCGCACGTCGCCCATGACGAGCGTGACTTCGGAGCCACGGTGCAAGACGTTGTGAGAGTTCGCCATCAAGAAGAAGTACGTTCCACCGAGCCTCAACTCCCCGCCGTGCTTATGCGGCGGAGCGGACATCGTCAGCGTCTCTTCCGAAGACTCCTCCACGAGTGTGGGCGCGAGTTCCGTCTCGTGCAGGATCCGGGTGGCCTTGTCGGGATCAACGACCACGTAACGGAATTCCACGAGGCCGTTCGCAGCAGTCACCGCGACGAGGTCGACCTGGATCCCATAACGGGCGGCGAGCCCATCCATCGTCACCGACTCGGTCCCGGACCGAACGTCCTCGGCACGGCCCTGCCAGTTGTAGACCCCGAGGGCCACCACGATGGCCAGGGCCAGGGCCACCCAGCGAACCCGACTCCGACTCTTGGGGATAGTCGTCGCCTCGCCGGGCGGTGGCGTCATTACGTCAGTCACAGTGCCCCTCCTGAGTCACATTGCCGGTCACGGAACATCGAACGCATCGATGTCGTGGTTGTTGTTTGTCAGGCCGTGACCGGTGCCGTTGAAGTAGACCGCCCAGACGTTGCCGCCCCGGTGGACCACGTCTTCGTCCTGGACGGTTCCCTGTCCGGGCACGGCCGTGTCGGCTGCGAACGACAGGTACTGGTGCGTCGCGTCCTGCCAGACCAGGCCGTCCACGTTCGCCGCTGCCGGCAGGCCGATGGCCGTCGCGTCAACCGACCCGGGTGAACGACGACTCCGTTCCACCGATAGATGTCAGCGTCGTCAGCTGTCCACCGTCACACCCGGCGGGTTCGTGTTTCCCGACGGTGGAGAAGTACAGGTCCCCACCTGAGATGTTGAACGCGTCGATGTCCAGGTTGGCTGCGGTGAGTCCGCGCGCCGTCCCGTCGAAGTACACCGACCAGACGCCGTTGTTGTAGTAGAGGATGTCCTCGTCCTGGACCGACCCCGACCCCGGGGATGGTGGTGTCTGCCTGCGAACGACACGTAGAAGTGCGTGTTGTCCACCCGGTCGAAGCCGTCGACGTTCGCAGCGTTCGGCACAGACATGCTGCGCTCAGTCCCACACCCGAGAGTGCGCCGATCCCGGACCAGCTGTAGATGTCGGCGTCGTCGGCCGTTCCGCCAACTCCCGGCGGGTTGGTCGCCCCCAGGGTCGAGTAGTACACCGGGCCGGTGACCACCACGTTGACCGAGGTCGCAGCACTCCAGTTGCCTGCTTCGTCCTTGACTCGGACCCGCAGGGTGTAGGAGCCCTCACTGAGATTGCTCACATCGATCGAAGCCGACAAGTTGTAAGGCCCGCCGCCGGTGACCGCCAGTGCGGTGAGTGGCGTGCCCTTGCCAGCGCCGGGATCGGTGCCGATGAACCACTCGGCGGCACCCGGTGCGGTGAACGCATCGGTGACGGTCGCTGCGAACGTGACCTGGCTGGCGCCGTTGGTCGGGCTCGGAGAGACACTTGTCGCACTCAGCGTCGGGGTCGTCTTGTCCACGCGAAGGATCGCGCTGGCCGTGGGTCCCCAGTTGCCGGCCGCGTCCCTAGCGTGGACGGAGACGGTGTGGTTGCCGTTGGTCATCTGCAGGACGGTGGCGAGCGGGATGTCCGCGTAACCGCCTTCCTCGAGGCCGTTGAAGAGTCCGTCGCTCGCGACGAGGGGAATACCGGTTCCATCGGCACCCACGGTGTCGATGAACAACTCGGCCTTCTTGATCGTCCCTTGGACCACGCCCGCGTCGACCATGGTCGTGGCGGAGGCCCGCACGGCCAGGACCGTTGAGTTGAAGGGCACCGTCCCGTTGTTGGGGCTCTTGGCTACCGAGACACCTGAGGTGGCCGGGGCCGTCAGGTCGATGTCCAGCGGAACCAAGATCTCTAGACCCCAGTTGCCATCTGAATCCTGGCTACGAAGCGAGACGGTGTGCGTGCCCTCAGTGAGCAGGTCGATCACCGACTGCGGAATCGTGGCATCGAGGCTGGCGATGGTCGCCGAATTGGGTGGCGTCACCGTCATCGGGACAGCGGTTCCACCGTCGATCCGATACTCCGCTGCCGCGATCTTGCCGTTGCCGGAAGCTGTGTCGTCACCCGTTGCGGAGATCGCAACACCTGGCTTGGTCGAGTCGTGATTGGTCTGGTTCGGGGTCATGGTCGGCGACAAGGTCGTCGGGCCACCGCTGTCCGCGCCGGTGACGAGCACCGAGCTGAAGGGACCCCAGTTGGTTCCGTCGAATCCACGAACGTAGACAACGTGCTGCTGAACCGGGTCGAGGTTCGGCAGGACGGCGTTGGCGGTCATCGTCGGCGTACCGAAGGTCCCGCCCATCGCCGTACCGGTTCCAACGGCCCCAACGGTGTCGATGAAGTACTCCGCCGCGGTGACATTGCTATTGCCGCGATCGGTGTCCGAGACGTTGGCCTCGAGCAGGTTCGCCGCGGAGACGGAGGCCGTGCTGGTCACCGGGCCGACAGTGTCGCCAACGATGGCCGTGCCCGCGATCGCGATCGAGGTGTACATGCCGCCGAATCCGACCTTGTTGCTGTTGTGAAGCAACATGCTCGCGTCGAACACAGAGAGGCTGTGGGTGGCGCCGACGTCAGGGGCCGAGACCAGCGCGTCGGCCGTCTGACCGGGACCGATCGTCTCGGCGGTGTAGTTGCGGGCGTCCTTCAGCGGGCTGCCGTCCAACGCGATGACGCGCTGGGAGGCGCCGAGCACACCCATGGAGTGGTACTGGATGCCGGCGTTGACGTAGCGCAGCAGCACCTTGCTCCCGCCCGATGTCGCGATGGGATCGGTGTCGGGGTAGGCCTTGCCGTTCAGCAATGAGTAACGCGGGGTGAACTTGCGCATATCGAAGTTGGCCGGGTTGGCGCTCGAGTTGAGCGCCGGGTCGATCTCGCTCATCACGAGAGCGGCCTCATCGTCGTACGCCGTGGAAGCATCGGCGTAGGCCTGCCCGGCGGCGGACGGGTGCACCACCAATGCTCCGTGGAGACCCATGGCCGTCTGGTACTGCGCGCCAGGCAGCAGCGCGGCTTCATAGAGGTACGTCCCCGCCTGACCGGCGGTGAACGTGTAGGAGGTCGTTCCGCCGGCGGCCACGCCGCTCATGTCCGGTGCGATCTCCTGGCCCTGGAAAAGCAATCCGGTCTTCACTCCCACGTTGTTGTGGAGTGTGACGGTCACGTCGTCACCAGCGTTGACCTCGATCACCGGCCCACCAGGGCTGTTCACAGTGTCACCGGGCGCGAGGGTGTAACCCCACACGGTGACGCTCTCGCCACCGGGAAGTGTTGTCGTACCCGGCTTGGCATACAGGTCGATCGAGACGGGCGCGGCTGCCGCCGGACCGACTGGTCCGAGCATGGCCGCGGCAACCCCTAGCCCCGTGGCCGCAGCCATGGCCAGGCTTCGTCGGAACTTCATCCCTTGCAACATCGTCCCCATCCCTCTCATCCGCAGTTGTTGGGTTCGGGCGGATCGATCCGCATATAGGTGATGGGCCCGGTCATGTTTGCTCCCCAGGAAGTGATCTGGAACAGGGCGTGGTTGTGGGAGATGATGTAGTACTCCCCGCACTGATTCAGCGACGGTGTTCCCGTCGGCAGCGTCTGCTTTCGTCCCTAGGTAGGGACTGCCGCTATAGAAGGTGCCGATGACGGAGTTGGCCAGGCTTGGCACGGTGACTGGCACCGGGTTGCCGACTGGGTCGTAGTCCTCCGCGTCGTACCACTTGAAGATCACGTCCCAGGTCTGTCCCGGACCGATGTTGATGTCGAACTTCTCGAAGGAGAGGTCCTCACCAGCCGCACCCTCAAGCGGATTCCCGTCGCGTCCGATCACCAGACCGTTGTTGCCGTGCGGGTGGAACGGATAGTCCTCGGTGCCCACGTTGAGGTACCTGGCCATGCCGGGAAGACCGTTCTCGGTCGACTCGTAGATCTCGGCCAGGGCGCCGTAGGGCTGCGTCGGCAGCCACGATGCCCCGTTGTCCGCGATGCTGTCAGGGAAGCCTCGTCCGTTGATGAGCCAGTAGCGCGGGTGGTAGTTGTTCATGTTGAACGTCCGACCCTGCTCGACCCGCTGATGCTGGTAGGGATCGATCTCAGAGAGCAGAACCATGAATTCCTGGGTGGGCTCGAATGCGGAGTCGGCGCGGTTGTACGCGTGATCAGCACCCATGCTCGGTCGAACGATCAGCGCTCCGAACAGACCCATCCGGACCTGCTTCTCCGGGTCGGTTCCCGACTGGTACAGGAACGTTCCGGGGTGATCTGCCTCGAAGCTGTAGGTGACGGTGCCTCCGTCGGCCGCCGCTGTGTTCGTCAGCGACGTCACGCGACCCCCGCCATCGACCTCAGGCTGTGCTGGTACGCCGTCCGCCAACACGTGGTTCTGGCCCGGGAAGGACACAGAGGACTTCTCCGTCAGCGTGTTGTGCAAGATCACGGTGACCGTGTCGCCCTCATTGACACAGAGGACCGGGCCGGGATGCTGGAAGTCGTCGAAGCCGGCCGAGTAGCCCCACATGAATGAGGTGTTCCCGTCCGGGAGGCTGATATAGCCGGTCTTCGTGGTCAGGTCGAAGATCGGGTTACCGGGTTGGCCCCCGGAGCCCGGCGTACACACGATCCCTACATTGGTCGGCGGGTCGGCCTTGGCCGAATCGACCTGGCCGCTGACCGCGAAGCCCAGAGCCAGCAGAAGCACGAGCCCGAGAACCCGCACCCGGCGGACGCTCCCGATCGTGTTCGCGATGACGTAGCCGTCTCGAGTGCTCATGCCGGTGTCCCCCAGTCGTTCGGGTAGTTCTGGTCAGTCAGGAAGTTGGCCGGGTAGACGTGAATCTCGGTGGCTGCTCCGCCGAATCCACCAGCCGCCTGGTTGTTGGACCGCTGATAGGCCCGGTTGTAGAGCAGATAGGTGTCGTAGCCCTGCCCGCTCGTTCCCCCGGTGGTCCCATCGCCTCCCGAGTGCGGAGGCGCCTCGAAGATCGCGTCGTAGCTCTCGCCCGGCCCGATGTTCAGCGTTTCCGTCTCGTAGGACGTGTCCGTACCGTCGCGCCCGAGCATCGGGGTTGCGTCGCGGCCGACCACGGTCATCCGGACGCCGGCCGTCGTCATTGCCTGCTCCCGGAAGCCGAGGTTCGCGAACCTCAGCGCTACCCGTTCGCCCGCATTGCAGGTGACCAGGGACGAGTGGGGCTGGTACTGGAGATCGGGACGTCCGTCCGGCGCTATCAGGTCACCGTTGGCGTCATGGACCGGGTTGAACGGATCGATGGACCCGTTCGGCGCCAGCGTGTCGGGGTAGACGCGTCCGTTCAACAGGTTGAAGTCGGCCTTGTAATCGCTCCACTCCGGCAGCTGGATGTGTGCATCCGCCCAGTGCGATTCGGCCCAGACCTCCGACAGGAACATGGCGTACTCGCGGTCGTATCCGGTTGAGCCGTCACCGTCGTTGTACATGTACTTGCCGCTCGGGTAATGGCTGGTGTTGCCGTCCTGAGCCGGTCGCACGAACACGAGCCCGGTCATGCCCATATGCACGTGTTCCACGTCCTCGACGTGGCAGTGGTACATGTACGTTCCGGGGTGCCGCGGCCGGTAGACGTAGGTGAAGACGCGCCCGCTGGGCACCGCCACCGAACCGCTGGGCTCGCCGTCGAAGAACGGGATCACGTTGCGGAAGCCGTGCCAGTGCAGCGTGTGGGCATCGAAGAGATCCGGTCGCAACTGGAGACCCAGGTTGGTGAGGGAGACCCGAAACTCGTTGTTGCCGTCGTACTCATCGACCCAGAACAACGGGGCCGAGTGCTGTGCCTTGTTCTTCTGGGCCAGTCGCTGATTGTTGGTCATCCCAGTGACATTCCGGAAACCGAAGATGTACGTCGTGAATCCGGGCGGCGCCAACACGTCGGGGTGGAACGGCGGGATCGCCGGTGTCGCCGGCAGCGCGATCCACCCATCCGTGCCCGCCAGGTAGAGATCCGGGGGTGCATCCGCAGCGAACGCCTCCGGGACCAGCACCTTGCCCGCCCAAGCAACGCTGCCAAGGGCCACGGCGCCCCCTGCAGCCCTGAAGAGTCCGCGTCGATCGAGCGTCGGGTTCGGCAGCGCGGCCGCCATTGCCTGGCGCTTGTCTTGTGACCAAGCGTTCATTCGGTTCACCTGATTCCTTCTGATCGCAGCGGGTTACGGAAGGTCGAAAGCATCGACATCGAGGGCGTCGGCGGTACCCAAGCCGTGCAGGGTGCCGTCGAAGTACACAGACCAGGTAGCGCCGCTCTTGAACGCGACGTCCTCGTCCTGGACGGTCCCGAAGCCGGGCAACGTCGTGGAGACATTGGAGAAGGAGAGATAGATATGGGTTGCGTCCACCCTCACGACGCCGTCGACATTCGCGTAGTCGGGAATCCCGTTGGTAGAGGCGTCGAAGACTCGGGCGATCGCGGTGCCGTTCCAGCTGTAGATGTCCGCGTCGTCGGGGGCTCCGAAGACACCCGGGTTGACGCTGGCCCGCGTTGAGAAGTACAGCGTCGCTCCCACGATGCTGATCGCGTCGAGGTCCTCCCCTGGATCGGTGAGGCCGCGAGCCGTCCCGTCGAAGTACACCGACCAGACGCCGTTGTTGTAGAAGACGACGTCCTCGTCCTGAACCGCCCCGACCCCGGGAAGGGTCGTGTTCGCTTCGAACGACACGTAGAAGTGGGTGTTGTCCACTCGGTCGAAGCCATCCACGTCGGCCCCGGCAGGAATCAGGGCCGGCGCCGCGCTGGCGTCGAAGTTCCTGGAGTACGCCGTGCTGTTCCAGTTGTAGACGTCGGAGTCATCCGCGGTCCCGGCCACACCCGGCGGGTTGACGTTGCCGACCGTGGAGAAGTACAGCGGGTCGGCAGCCGGAGGCGGCGGCGGGGGCGGGGCGATGGGTGTCGTCGCGTCACCAGCGATGCTGATGGCGTCGATGTCGAGGGCGTCAGCGATCAGGTTGATGTTGCTCGTCAAGCCGGCGGCTGTGCCGTCGAACCAGACCGACCAGGTCCCGCTGTTGTACTCGACGATGTCTTCGTCCTGGACCGTGGCGAGGGCCGGCACGGTCGTGCGTGGTGTCGCTGAAGGACATCCGGAAGTGGGTTGCGTCGATGAACCGCAATCCGTCGACACTGGCTGCGGGAACACTGAGGCTCAGTGCGCTCGCGTCGACCACACGGGTGAACGAGTTCGCGGCGTTCCACCGGTACACATCCGAGTTGTCTCCGGTTCCTCCCGCACCAGGCAGGCACCGAGGTGTCGTTGGTGCTGAAGTACAACGTCTGACCGGTGACCGTCATGGCGCCGATGTTGGTCGTAGCCGTGGCCAGTCCGTTGTCGCTGCCGTCGAACCACTTCGTCCATGTGCCGTTGTCGTAGTAGAGCAAGTCCTCGTCGTCGGCGTCGTTGACGGCGCCGGGCGGGTTGAAGTTGTCTTCGGCGAAGGACACGTAGAAGTGGGTCGCATCGACCACGGAGAAGGCATCCACGTTCAAGCCACTTGCGCCGTTGACGCTGGCGTCCCAGGTCCTGCTGAAGGCAGCGCCGTCCCAGCGGTACATGTCCGCGTCGTCGGGTGTGGGTACGAGGCCCAGCCCGGGCACGGGACCGTTTCCGGCGGTCGAGAAGTAGAAGCCCGTATCCACCGGCGGCGGCGCGATCGTTGCACCGAACTCGTCCGCGCCAGCGTCGAAGCCGCCCAGGGCCGGGCGCAGCTGGTCATCGAAGTCAGTTGTCGGGGCGTTGACGCTGCCCTTGCTCACTGCACCCAGGTTGTACGCCGGCGAGGCAGCGTTCGCCAAGTGGTAGTCACCCAACTGGTTCGCAGGGAGTTCGACCGTCGACAACGTCGCATCCACGAATGCCGGATTCTGGCGCCAGGAAGCGAAGGTCACCGACACGTCGTACGGATTCACGACATCTGGGATTGGCAAGCGAGTTCGTCGGCGAGGCAACAGCACCTTGGTTGGTCTGCAGCACCGAGTTCGTTGGCGAAAGCAGGTAGCCACCAAGGCTGCCCACGTCCCAGTGGTTGATCGGTGTCGCGTCGCCAGCCATGCCGAGACCGGTCACGGTCCCGCCGGCCCGGGTGCCGGCCCGGTTGTCCCAGAAGATGTTGTTGAACAACACTGGGTCGCTGAAGACGGGCGCGGAACCAGGCAGCGTTGCCTGCAACTGATCGCTGTTCTTGCCGGTCGAGAGGCCTGCCGGAGCAGGCTGCCCGTCGGAGGTCACAGCGGTAGCCGTCGTCAGGTTCTTCATGATCGTGTTGTTCGTGACCCGGACGTTCGGCGCATCGTTGAGGCTGATGCCGGCGCCCTCATGGGTCGAGACGTTGTTGACGATCATGTTGTTGGTGACGTTCATCACGTCGGTGCCGCCGGGACCACCAGCCATCAAGAACCGGATGCCGCCGCCGTCGTCGTTGGAGATGTTCGCCTGGATCTGGTTGTTGTAGATGTCCACCGATCCGCTACCCGGCGACAAGCTGTCGGGGTCGGCCGGCAGTGCGCCGGCGATCATGATCGCGCCGCCCTCGTCGGTGGCCTGGTTGAACGTGATCCGGTTGTGATGGATCTTGCCGTTCGGGCTTCGTCCGTAGACGCTCACGCCGGCGCCGTACTCCAACGAGAAGTTGCCGCAGATGTCGTTGTTCGCGACCTCGTAGGAGTCTGAGCCTCCGAAGAGTCCGATCGCGCCAGCAAGGTTGGTCCCAGCGTTGTTGATGATGCGGTTCTGGGCGATGCGCACGTTCTCGTTGTGCTGGTTGGCGTCAGCGCCAGCGAGATCGGGGGTGCCGATCCGGATCGTGCCGTAGCCACCACCGTTGGCCTGGACCACGTTGTTGGTGATCTGGAGGTAGCGGGCATAGGCGTTTGCGAAGATCGCGCCACCTTGCGTCTGGATGTTTGCGGGCAGTCCGGTCGGGGCCCCGGTCACCTGGTTGATGTTGCCCGGGAAGCCGCGCTGATCGCCGCCCCGCAGGTCGAATCCGTCAATGGAAGCGCGGTAACCGCTGGTGAACTGGCGCGCCTGTCCGTTCTGGTTGGTCGCGTTCTGCGACGCCAGGACGTAGATGCCCGAACCGTCGCTCACGGTCTGGTTGCCGTCCCACGACAAGGAGTTGATCTTGGTGTACCAGTCGGTGGCCAGTTGCGTGTCGCCACCGAAACCGCTGGCGTCGAGCACGGTGCCAGGCACGTAGTCCTGGCCCTGGAAGCCGCCGGGGCCAACGCCTTGGAGCTTGACCGGCGAGGCCATGATCGGGTTCTCGTAGTAGGCACCACGCGGGTTCCCGTTGGTAGCCGTGTCCGGGTAGACGACGACGAGGTCGTCACCGTTGTTGTTGAACCCAGCGTCAAGTGCGGCCTGGATCGTCGCGAACGTCTTCCCGGGGCCGACCTCACGAACGGTGGGGGTGTAACTGCCTCCTCGCACGTGGAAGGTCAATCCGTTGGCCGTGGTCATGCCGTTGTCAGCCGTGATCTCGAGCTGCTGGGCCCCGGATGCGGTCCCGGACGGAATCGTCACGGAGATCTGGGTACTGCTCCAGCCGGTCGTCGGCAGTTCGACACCGTTCAGGGTGACCTTGCCGCCACCCTTGGTGGCTCCGAAACCGTTGCCCTGGATCGTGATGCTGCCTGATCCGGTGACATACGGAGCCGAGACCGCGAACAACTGCGGCTCAACGGGATCGACATCGCACTTGGTCGGGATGAGCTCACCGGTGCTCGGCCGGGAGATCGTGGTCCCGACCTGGGTCGGAGCGAGGTCGGTCGGGATGGTGACACCCGGGCATCGCCTCGAACTCGGTGCCGATCACGCGGTAAGCGCGGGTTGAAGTTCGCATTCAGATGCCCTGGCACACCTGGGTCGTTGCCGACGAACCGGTACATCCCTGCGCAGACACCGGACGGCGTCGGGCAGCTGATGTGGTTCGTTGACGGCAGCAGCACGTCGTAGAAGCCGTTGAAGTCGGACTCGACCGTGGTCACCAACTTGTTGGTGAAGTCGTAGATGCCGATCGGCAGGAACGGTGCCGGAGCCTTCTCGCCGTACGCCGTGTGCTTCGGGTTGGCGGAGAAGTTCACGTCGTCGATGATCAGACCGCGCAGGCGGCTGGGCAGCGGCACGTCGGTGAAGACGTTGAACATGGGCACGATCGACTTGCCGTTGTTCAGCGTGACCAGTTTGGTCTCACAGGTTGGCTTCGGAGCGCCCTCGTAGGGGGTGCTTCCGATGTCCACGAACGTCTGGTTCTCCACCGGCGTCGAGGCGGGCACAGTGACGCCCGTGGGCGCGCCGTTGGTGCCGTTGCCGACGACCGCGGGGTAGTTGTCCGTGGTGGCGTTGCCGTCCAGCACGTCCACCGTGTGTAGCGGGCCGGCACAGCCCGGCGGCGGCACCTGGGGAATGATCTGGTTCCCGTTGGCGATGTTGATGTCTTCTTCGCCGGTGACCTTGTACATCGGGTTGCCGGTCAGATCATTCGGAATTTCGAGGCTCACGAGGTAGTCGCCCGCGCCGAGCGGTGCGAAGGTGCCGTCGTTGCAGACCGGTGCGGCCGGGTCCGAGGCGTCGAGGGTGCCCGTGCATGCGTCGCCAAAGCCGTAGTTGCCGTTGACCGTTGCGCCGAAGTTGGCGTCAGGGGTGCCTTGATCGCTCGCGTAGGTCCCGAACTGAACACTTTCGGAGAAGGCGGGGATACAGACCCCATTGGGGTCGAGTGAGAGGTGATCCTCGTCAACGCCATGCACCAGCGGGACACCGTCGATGTCGAGGGCCTTGCAACCGGTGGGACGCTCCCAGTTCTCCGACAGGTAGCTGTTGAGCAGCTTGCCCTTCTTGGCTGAGCCGTCAGCTTCGAGTTCGTAGTTCTCGTCGGCGTCACAAGGAGTGTTCGGGTTGGCGGTGAGGTCACAGGGCACGGTCGCGTAGAGCATCACGGGAACGTCCGGAACCCCAGGCTGCCAGTCCTCGGCAGCCGCGTACCTCGGGTCGACCTCGTTGCGGGTCGTGTCATAGCTGACGGAGCCGACGATGCCGCCATTGCGCGGGTCGACGCCGTTGGCACCGGTCGGGTCGTAGGCATGCACTCCCCAGTTGAAGGTGCCGCCGAGGCCGATGATGTTCAGCGTGCTCACGTCGACGCCCGCGCCCTTGATGGTGGTCGGGGTTGGTGCGTTGTCGGCCTGGTAGGTGACCCCGGTTGTGTAGAACGAGTCGTTGTAGGCCTCCATGACGGTGAAGCCGAACTCACCAAGGGGGTAGGCACCTTCGAAGGCGTAGTAGCCGTTGGCGTCCGTGGTGGCGGAGGTCTGGCCCCGATCCATCAGTGAGTTGTCGCGCTTGCGCATGGTCAGTACGAAGTTCGGGATGCCGTTCTCGCCGGCATCCTTGACGCCGTTGCGGTTCTTGTCGTTGAAGACGTAGCCGGAGTACTCCGTCCACCAGCCGTGCAGTGGCACGTTTCCAAGGGCGACGGACTCACCAGCGGAGACATCGACGTTCTGCAATGCGAGCAGGTTGTTCTGCGCCTCGTCCCACCAGGTCAGCTGATAGTTGCCCGCGGGAACGCTGGGGATGTCGAAAGTCCCGTTCGCGTTGGCCTTACCGACCCAGACGGCCTGGTCACCGTTGTTGAGGTCGGCCAGTGAGAGCCAGGCATCCGGGATGGGGCGATCGATCTTGGACCCATTGAAGCCGTTGTAGAGATCGAAGTTGCCGCCCTTGGGTGGCACGTACTGCAGGACGCGCATGACGCGGCCATTGATGCTGCCGCTGCCCGCGGGCAGAGTCTGGGTGGGCGCGGCGAAACCGAACAGCGGGGTCGGCACCGCCTCGCCGGCGATCGCGAACTCGGTGTCGAACCCGGTGGAGCCCTCCATCACCCAGCTGTCCCAGTCGTGGTTGCCCTCGAGCGTGGTGGTCTGGATCCACTGCTGTCCGTCCGGAGGCGTGACGAACTGGGTGTATCGGTTCGTGCCCATGTGGGGGTAGGTCACGACGCCGTCGGCCGCGCTGAGGCACTCGCCGCCGATGGTGTCGACCACAGGCAGCCCCTCCGCGTCGAGGGAACCAGCCGGAATCTCGTGAGTGGTGGCGTTCTCACCGACGTACGTCGTGCACAGCGGGTTGCCGTACACGTCCGTCGTGACCTCGCCCAGCAGATCGTTCAGATGGCCCTGGAAGCCTGCGAGTGGTTGATCACCGTTGTCGTAGGCCCCATTGGTCGGCGCCATGTCCGCGAAGACCTGACCTTTGACGGTGGAGTCGGGAAGCGGCATCGGCTGGAGTTCGACGACCACCGGTCCGGGGTCGAGCGGCATCGTGAAGTGCTGCCCACCCAACTTGTAGCCGTCGGCCAGCACGGAGATGAGGTACTTGCCGTCATCGAGCGCAGGAAGTGCCGCGAGGTCGTCTTGGTTTCCCTGGGCCACGATCGGCGAGCGGTCGGACTCGGCATCGATCGACGTCCAGTTGCAGTCATTGGGATAGTTCGCGTCTGACGTGGAGCACGGTCCGGTGGCGTTGCGCTGTGCGGTCGAGCCGGTGTTGTCCTTGTTCAGAATGAACTTGAAGGAGTCGACGGCGTCGCCCTTCGTGACACCGGTGCCGGAGAACGCACGTGAGTCGGTCCGGGCGCTGATCACCTGGACCGACAGCTCATTGGTAGGTGCTGCGACAGCCGTCGGGGCGGACACCGCCACCAGACCCATGGCGGCCACCACGGCCGAGACGGTCATCAGGACGACACTCCGAAGCCTGTTGGTAGCACTCCCGGTTCGCCTCGTCGTTGCGCCATTTCGGGCGCCCGGAAAACCCGATTCATTCGCCGCCATTGCTCTACGCATGCAAGTCACCCCTCCACAGGATCAGTGCTCATAGAGTGCGGGGGCGGTGCCCATTCCTGGGGGCGAATAGCCCCTCGGTCATGTGACTGTCATCTAGGCGTCATGGACGGCCCAGGCTCAAGCGACTACGGCCAACCCCGACTCAACGGTGGTCCCGGACGTGGGGTAGGCGGCGGGCAGCACCATCAGAAGCAGTGCGCCACCTTCAGCCGAGCGCCCGGCGACCAGTCGGCCACCAAGAACTTCTGCGGTCTCGTGTACGAGGCTGAGCCCAAGACCCGTCTGGGACTTGGGGTCGGTTTCCGGTGACGAGGCAAGCACAGTGTCAGAGGTTGATTCGGTGTTGTTGATCGACCAGCTCGCGCAGTCATCGAGGCCATCTCCCGAGTCAGCGACTCCGATCAGGGCGTGGTTGCCGACGCGCGAACAGATGACGCGAACGGTGCCGCCGTCCCTGGTGTAACGAACGGCGTTCTCGATCAGCGTGTCGAGGCAGGCCCGAATCCGTTCCGCCGAGCAGTGAACGTAAACGTCGCTGGTTTCGCTGGACCAGGCACGGTCGGCGGTGATGCGCCACCGATCGACGGTGTCTGTCGCAAGCGTGTGCAGGGGCACGGTTCTCGAGCTTGTTCTGATCCGGGACCTGGATCATCCTGACAAGCCGGTCGCTGACCAGCACCATCCGCTGAAGCTCTGACTGGACGATCTCCAGATCAGCCCGCGATTCAGGGTCTCGCTCCCTCTCGAGCAACAAGTGTGTGTACCCCAATGCAATGGTGGCCGGCGTTCGCAACTCATGGGAGGTCACTCGGCTGAACCGCTCTCGCATGGCCGCGCGGTGCCGATCTTGCATCGCGACCTGCTCCAACTGGGCGAGCGCCTGATGCCTGCGACGGATATTCCACATGACAAGGAGGAGTAGCGCGGACATGAGCGGCACCTCGGCGGTCTCCTGCCAACCGACGACCCCCTCGCCAGCACGGAGGACGAGGATGCCTCCGGAGATGACCGTGAAAGCGATCGTCACCGCCACCGTGCTCCGCAGCGGCCAGACGGCACGGTCGTAGGCCAGCGCCAGTGCTATCCAGGCGAGGTGGTAGGGGATCGTCTCCTGACCCGGCACGAGCCACATGACGGCGCAGGCAACGGCAGCCAAGGAGAGCCATAGGTACAACAGCAGTCGATCTTGTCCAGCCACCTCAATCGCCAGCTAGGCAGTAGCCGAGGCCACGGACGGTTTCGATGGGTGCTTCACGGAGCTTGTTGCGCAACCTGCGCATGCAGACGTCGACCAAGTTGCTGCTGGGGTCGAACTCGATCCCCCAGACGTCACTGAGCAGTTCGTCGCGCCGGCACACGGACCCCTGGCGGCGCATCAGGTGAGCAAGTAGCCCCACCTCCAACTCGCTCAGGCTGACGTCGATATCGGCGTGCTGAGCTCGCCGTCGATCGAGATCAACACGAATGCCACCGGCGATGAGGTACCGCCCGGAGTCGACTTCATAGGCGTCCGGCACACGGATAAGGTGCCGGCGCACCCGGGCCATCAGTTCGGCCGGGTGGAAAGGTTTCATCACGAAATCGGCGGCACCGGTTTCGAGAGCCGACACCCGTGCTGCGACCTGCGTCGCGGCCGATAGCACGATCACGGGCGGCGCATCCTCTTTCGCATTGAGTTCGCGAAGGACTTGCATCCCGCCGCAACGAGGCATCGCCAGGTCGAGGAGCACCAGGGCAGGCCCCGGATCCAGTGACAACCGGTCCAACGCTTCGCTTCCATCGGAGGCAGTCTCGACCTGGTGGCCATCGGCCACCAGCAGACGCGACAGCAAGTGTTGTACGCGTCGCTCGTCGTCTACGACCAACACTTGTCCCATGATCCCCCCAAGCCTTGTTCGCGGGCCGCAAATGTCCTGCTCAGAACCCCCTGGCCCCTGTGCCCCCGAGCACATTCGCAATACTGCGCGCATGACTACTCGGCGTCAATGACGCGTTGTGACTAGCGTCACCACTAAAAGTTGGGGTACGGGCTCCGTTCGGACGGGGGCACCTAACCGAACGTTGACTCGGTCACGGCACTAACGGCGATCAGTTCTGAGGATCGCAGCTAGCTGTGCTCGTCGCCCGCCCATGTCGGGGCCGAGGGGGCGGCGTACCCGTGCTGGGTGCTGGTGGAGAAGTAGTTGATCCCGATGAAGTTGAACCACAAGGTGGCGACCCCGAGGAGAGCCAGGTAGGCGGCCTTGCGGCCCTTCCACCCGGCCGTCGATCGCGCATGTAGATAGGCGGCGTACACCACCCAGGTGATGAACGCCCACACCTCTTTGGGGTCCCAGTTCCAATAGGTGCTCCAGGCTTGGTGCGCCCAGATCGGCCCTGTAATCAGCACCGCGAAGGTCCAGACCGGAAACGCGAAGGCGTGCAGCCGATAAGACACCACATCAAGGGTGCGCAGGTCCGGCACTCTTGAGAGATAGCCTGTTGAGCCGTCCAAGGAGCCGTAGCGATCCTTGATGAGGTAGAGCCCGGACGCAATGCCACCCAGGGTGAAGGTCGCCGTCGCGATGACCGCCGACACGACGTGGATCACCAACCAGGGCGAGTTCAAGGCCTCGGTCAACGGGGTCACCGGGCCATAGAGCCAGATCACGGACACCATCAGAATCGTCAGCACGAACCCGACCACGAGCGGGGCCATCCACTCCAACGAAAGTCGCCGATAGGCCAGCAGGAAGATGAACGAGACGAAGAACGTGCCCGCCAGGGTGAATTCGTACATGTTTCCCCACGGGACCCGGTTGGGGTCCGCGGCAAGGCCACGCGAGATCAGGGCGATGCCCTGGATTGCCGTTGCGAAGATGGTCAGAATCAGGCCGAGGCTGCCCATCATGGCCGCTCTTGAGCCGACCTGAGGTTGCGTGGGAGGTGCGACGGCGACCGCCACGGCGCCATCGCCCTCCGCTGCGGATCGCCGCGACCCGAGTTCGGCCGGCACGCCTCTCAGCGCGCTCCATTGGACGAGGTAGGCCAGCAATGCCAGGAAGTAGAGCACCCCGCAGGCAGCGACCGCCTGATTGCTCAGCGTCTCCCACTGGGCGTCGCTCATCGCTCCTCCTCTAACGCCGTGTCACTCCGCGGAGCCAGGGCTGCCATCACGTCTGCCAACTCCGATGGCATGTCGCCGTTCCCTGAGCGGTCCAGTCCCGCGAGTTCAACAATGGTGGCACCAGGGCCATCCGCTGGCCGAGGCGGGTCGAGATCATCGTCACGATTTACGGTTGTGGCGCGCACCCAGACCCGCCGGGGCCGGATGAACAGGGACATCAACAAGCCGATCAGAGCGAGGATCACACCTCCCAGCGCGATCCTCGAGCCCGGCGTACGGCTGATCTGGATCTTGTTCCACTTGTCGACGCCGTCGAAGGAGACGGTGCCCATCTTGTCCGGAAGGACGATCGATTGCCCGACCTGCAGATCGACGCGGAACGGAGTGCCGTCGTCCTTCAGGACCGGCTGCGCCTTGGCCTTGTCGAGAACATAGACCGACTGCGGAGTGCCGCTGTCCAACCCCAGGTCGCCGGTGTAGAGCGTCATCGAGATCGTGGGGTTGCGGTCGTCGCCCATCACGTTGACCGGGTCGCCGTCCACCAGGAGGTACGTCGGGTAGAAGAAGCCTTCGAGCCCGATCTGTTGCGGTTCCGCCGCCGGTGCTTTCACCACCCCGAACGAAAGGAAGTTCTGATTCTCGGGCAGGAAGATCGTCGGACCGGAGTAGGCGATGTCGCCGTTGCCGTCGCGGATCGTGATCACCGGGGCGTAGCCGTGCCCGATCAGGAAGATCTCCGTGCCATCGATAGACAGTGGGTGGTTCACCCGTAGGTCATAGTCCCGCTCCGGCTCATCGGGCGACTCGCGATAGGTCAACGCGGACACGAACTTCCGGGCCAGACCCTGCGCCCGCCCACTCTCCACCCACTCGACGTCGAAGTCGTTGATGGTGAAGGAGAAGTCACCCATGCTGTCGGGATTGAAGAGGCTGCCCGGCACGAACTCGTCGTACTGCGTCAGGTTGTTCCCGAAGTCCTTGCCGACGAGCAGGATGACCCCGCCCTTGTAGCCGAACAAGCCACCGAGGGCGAAACCGATCAACACGATCAGGACCGAGACATGGAACAGCAGGTTGCCCGCCTCGCGAAGATAGCCTCGCTCGGCACTGACCGAGCCAGCGTCGTTGGGGCCCAGCGCGTTGGTCGAGCTTGTCGAGACCCCCTTACTGGTCGAGTTTGTCGAGACCACTCGGTACCCACGCTTCCGCAGGACCTCAGCCGCACGCTCCAAGACGATCTCCGGCGGATCCTCGGATGTGTACGTCGCGTTGTCCGGCAGTCGGTCGAGATGGCGTGGAGTGGGCGGCGGTGGCCTGCGCATACCCCGCCAATAGACCGCGATGCGCGGAATGAAGCAGCCGACCAGGGAGACCATCAACAAGATGTAGATCGCCGAGAACCACGCCGAGTTGTAGACCGAGAAGAGTTGCAGCTTCTCGTAGATCGGCGTCAGGTCCGGGTGCTGGGCCTGCCACTGGGAAGTCTTGAGGGAGTCCACTCCGCTCTGCGGGATCACCGACCCGGGGACGGCTGCCAGGGCGAGGAGCAGCAACAACATCAGCGCCGTCCGCATCGAGGTGAGCTGACGCCATGCCCAACGCAGAGTCTCGGTGAAGGTGAGTTCACCGGGTTTGCGCGTGAGCTCGTTGGTGCGCTCTTCGATGTCCGCGCGCACCATCAAACGCTCGTCTCGAACGTGCCCACGAGCTTCAGCTGCAACCACTGGACGGCGTAGTCCCACCAGCCGGTGACCAGCATCAGGCCCACGATGACGAGCATCAGCCCACCGAGTCGCATCACCGCGACCTGATGTCTCCGGATCACGCCGAAGGCTCCGAGAGCACGGTGATAGGCCAGCCCGGCGAGCACGAAGGGGATGCCGAGGCCAATGGCATAGAAGGCGGCGAGTAGGGCGCCGCGGCCGGCGCTCGCTTCCGAGTAGGCCAAGCCGATGATCACTCCCAGAGTCGGGCCCACACAGGGGGCCCAGCCGAGTGCGAAGAGCACCCCCAGCAATGGCGCAGCTGCCAACCCGACGGCCGGCACGCGGTGGATGCGTACGTCGCGCTGCAGCCAGGGCACCGCCCCCATGAACACCAGCCCGAGGACGATCGTCAGCACGCCGAGAACAACGGTGAGTTGGCGCCGCCATTCGTACAACCAGTCACCGAGGGCACCGAACAGCGAGCCGTAGGCGACGAAGACGAAGGCGAAGCCGAGCACGAACAGCACCGAGCCCGCGAGCATCCGGCCACGCCGCGGCGTACCGTCCGCGAGTTCGGCTCCGGTCAGTCCGGTCGCGTAGGAGAGATAGCCGGGAAGGAGCGGAATGACGCACGGTGAGAAGAACGACACCAGGCCGGCGAGCACCGCCACCGGGATGGCCAGCAGCAGCGAGCCGGAGTACGTCGTGGCTTGTAGCCAGTTATCCATCGGACGGCCCTGAGTTCGACTCCGCCCGGACCGTCTCGACCAGGTTCAGCAAGGTGGTCTTCGACGGCAACTCCCCGATGACGCTGGCTGCGACCCGACCATCGGAATCAAGCACGACGATCGCCGGCACCGTATTTGGCCCGAGGGCTCGATCGAAGGCCAAGAGTTCTACACCACCGGACGAGTAGAACGACGGGTAGGGGACCCCGAACTGGCGCTCGAATCCCTGTGCATTGGCGCTGCTTGCGTCACGAACGTTGATACCGACGAACTGCGCCTCACCGTCCAGCTCCTTCGCCGCCTCGACGAGGTCGGGCGCCTCCTTGCGGCAGGGAGGACACCAGGATCCCCACACCGGCACAACGACCGGTTTCCCGCGGAACTGCTCGATTGATAGGGGGTTTCCAGCCAGATCCTCACCCACCAGGTCGACCGGATCCCCGCGATCTTCGACTGCGAACTCGCGGACCTGGCCGTCGCCGGAGACATACCCCTTGTCCCCGGTCCCTTCTGCCGACGTGCAACCGGAGACGACGAAGGCAAGCAGCAAGCAGCCGGCCAGTGGTCTCACCAGGTTTGACCAACGGGCAGTGCTCGATCGGGGAAGGGACGAAATCAGGGTCGGTGCTCCTCGGGTGCGCCCCCAGCAGAGAACGCTGCCCCACGGTCCCTCGGCGGGATGAGGTCGACGGCAGGCTCGGCGTAGTCGACGCGCGTCAGGCGGTCATCCGCGAAGTAGAACGATGTGAGCGAGGCGAGGGTGCATTGGCGTTTGCGCGGGTCGTGAAGGAACGGCCGACCCTCGGCGGAGAGCCGGGCCACCCAGATGGGCAACATATGGGAGACGAGCACGGCCTCGTGGCCGCGCGCGACATCCCGGGCATCCTGGATCGCCGCACGCATCCGCGCCGCGACCTCGGCGTACGGCTCGCCCCACGAGGGCCTGAGCGGGTTCCAGAGATGGAGCCAGGCAGAGGGTTTGCGTAGCGCCCCGTCGCCCACACCGAACGCCTGGCCCTCGAAGACGTTCTCGGACTCGATCAGCCGATCGTCCGTGACAATCGCGAGATCGTGAGTGGCCGCCAACGGCACTGCTGTCTCCTGGGCCCTCTCGAGCGGCGACGCGGCAACGTGGACGACGTCGCGATCGGCGACGTACTCCGCAACCCGACGAGCCATCTGGTTGCCAAGTCGGGACAGGTGATAGCCGGGGCGTCGTCCGTAGAGGATGCCGTCGGGGTTGTAAACCTCCCCGTGCCGCATCACATGCACGATGGTGAGATCGGCCATCAGATTCCCCTTTGAGCCTGGGCGGCGGCGGCACTGGCCGCCGGTAGCGCGTCGAGCACGGTCTGAACGGCTCGATCATCATGGGCCGCGGAGACGAACCACGATTCGAAGGCCGACGGTGGCAGGTAGACACCGTGATCGAGCATCGCATGGAAGAAGGCCGCAAACGCACCCGTGTCCTGCGCAGATGCCTCGCCGAAGTCTCGAACGGGTTGGTCGGCGAAGAACACCGAGAACATCGTGCCGGCCTCCTGTACGACGTGCGGAACCCCCGCACCCGACAGTGCCTGCGTTGCCGCTGCCTTGATCTGGTCGGCGACCGAATTCAGATGGGCATAGACCTCGTCGGTGGCGAGTCGCAAGGTGGCCAAACCCGCCGTCGTTGCGATCGGATTCCCTGACAGCGTGCCCGCTTGATAGACGGGGCCTTGGGGTGCGAGGTGCGACATCACGTCCAGGCGCCCACCGAATGCCGCGGCAGGGAACCCCCCACCCATCACCTTGCCGAAGGTCATCAGATCGGGATGCCAGCCCTCGCTGGCGCCATCGAGTCCCCACTGCCCCTGTCGGCCCGCCCGGAAACCGGTCATCACCTCATCGGAGATGAAGAGCGCGCCGTGGGTGCGGCAGATCTCGGCCAGGAAGCCGTTGAAGCCCGACTCCGGCGGCACGACCCCCATGTTCCCGGGGGCTGCTTCTGTGATCAGGCACGCGATCTGGTCGCCGTACGCCGTGAATGCGGTTGTGACCGCCTCTCGATCGTTGTAGGGCAAGACGATGGTGAGCGCGGTGGAGGACTCGGGCACCCCGGGGGTGCCGGGAACAGAGAGCGTGGCTAGACCCGAACCAGCCGCCGCGAGCAACGAATCCACGTGCCCGTGATAGCAACCGGCGAACTTCACGATCAGGTCCCGGCCCGTGAAACCACGGGCCAGTCGGATCGCCGACATCGTCGCCTCCGTGCCGGAGGAAACGAACCGCACCTGGTCGATCGGCGTTCGACCGACGATCTCCTCGGCCAGTTCGACCTCGGGCTGAGTCGGCGTGCCGTACGACGTCCCGCGGGACACCGCCGCGACCACCGCGGCTTCCACCTCGGGATGTGCGTGGCCCAGCAGCATCGGCCCCCACGAGCAGATCAGATCGACGTACTCGTTGCCGTCGACGTCGGTCAGCCAGGCACCCTTGGCGGAGCGGATGAAGCGGGGCGTGCCGCCAACCGCGGTAAAGGCCCGAACCGGTGAGTTCACGCCGCCGGGAGTGACCAACAGGGCACGGTCGAACCAGGCATCCGACTGCGGGGTAGGCGACATCATGATGGACGGGTCGACCGACGGGTCAGAACTCTCCGCGGTCATCACGTGTTCATTGTCCCTGAACCACCACCACAGCACCGAATGCGGGGTACCGTTTAGACAGCCCAACCGGACATCGGGGAGATGCATCAGTCCGGCGCGGCCTGTGCATCGAATAGCAAGTGCATCGCCCAGCAAGGGGGAGAACGGCATGACCAGGCAAACGGTCGGCATCCGCATCGCGGCTGCTGTGCTGTTCTTTGCCTGCATCCCAGGTGTGCTGGCGTCGGGAATATGGTCTGGTTCCAGCGCGTCCAGCGGCACGGGTGTGCTGCCGGACGGGACCTTGATACCCGTCGCCGCGTTGCTCGCCCCGGCCAGCGTCAGTGGACCGACTGCCTGGTTCGCAGCCCCTGCAGACGATGCCACGGGCAACCTCGAGCCCGGCGTGGTCGTGGATGCAACGGAGGCAGACACGGGTGGATCGCTGATCGGGATCGAGGATGCCGCGTCGACGACCGACGACTTCGGCATCCCGGGTCCGGCCCTGGCGGCGTACCAACGGGCCGAGACGGTCATCAATGCGGCGGACCCAACCTGTCGCTTGCCGTGGGCACTGATCGCCGCCATCGGCAGGGTTGAGTCCAACCACGGCCAGTTCGGAGGCAGCACGGTTGGCAGCGATGGAGTGGTCTCACCGCCCATCATCGGCATTGCTCTCGATGGCTCGGCCGGCACGAACAAGATTCCGGACACTGATGACGGCACGCTCGATCAGGACAGGTCCTGGGATCGTGCTGTGGGGCCGATGCAGTTCATTCCCTCGACGTGGTCGAGCGTCGCCGTGGACGCCGACGGCGACAACGATTCGCAACCCCCAGGACATTGACGACGCGGCGTTGGCGGCCGCGGTGTACCTCTGCTCCGGATCCGATGATCTCTCAACGCTGCAGGGGCAACGCAGCGCGATCTATCGCTACAACCACAGCAATTCCTACGTCACGCTCGTGCTGAGCATCATGTCCGACTACGGCATTTCCCCCGGAAGTGTCGTGACGGCCCAATTCCCGTATCCCAACCCTGGTGTGATCACCGTCCCGAGCGCCCAGAACCCGTCGGTGCCCTCCGGGTCCACCAAGCCGAATCGGGCCAAGCCGCCCAAGACTCCCACTCCGGCACCGGGCAGCGACCCCAACCGACCCGCTTTGCCCACCGTCTCGTCTCCGCCCGCCGGCACCGTGCTCTCTCCCGCGGAAGCGGCGGCGCAGTGCACCAAGGAGCGCAAGGTCAACAACCCACTGCGCAGCGGGGACGCCTTCGACCTCTGCGTCGACAAGTACACCACCGGCTAACGCGCCGTACTCCTCACGGTCCTTGAGTCCGCGCCCTCAGCCAGGCGGCAACACGACGATCCTCGTTCGAGCGGCAGTGTGGTCGCGGGTGCCTTCGAGGCGAATCATCAGGGCTCGCCGACGCTCCGCGGACGGCACCGTGAACTCAGCGGTCCCGTTGGCCCCGAGTCGTGCGGTACCGACCAGGGTCGGCTTCTTCTTCACGATCACGTAGAAGTTGATCGGATCCCCCGGACTCGCACCCCTGCTGGTTGCAGTCACCGTCGTCTGATCGCCATCCACGGTGTACGACGCGGTCACTGCCGACTTCACTCGGACGCGCCATACCGGACTCCGCAGCGGAGCGCGGACGCGCCAGCGATAACGATCCAACCCGGTTACCGGTGCCGTGGACGCTGTCACCACTCCGGTTGAGTCACTTCTTGACCGCGAGACCGGACGCCAGCGGTTCGGGTCGCGGATCTGCAAGACCACCACCCGGCCACCGACCGGCTCGCCGTCGCTTGCGCTCACCTGACCCGTCAGTGTGAGCGTGGCGCCGTACTCGACCACGTGCGATGTCGCCGACATCGTAAGAACGGCCGGGAGCCGCCCAGGAGGCTTGGGCTCCGGAGGCTTCGTGGGGCCCTGAGTCGGATCGTCATGGGGTTCCGTCGTGGGAGCGACGGCTCCAGGCTTGGCGGGCGGGGTGGGTCCGGGTGCTGACGTCGGTGCCTGACGGTCCGGCTTGTCCGGTTGCTCGCCCGCTGGGACTGACGGCTCGGGCGGCACACTCGGCGACGCATCCGGTGTGGCCGTCGCGGATTCCGGCTCGGGAAGCCGCTCGATCCCGGGCGCGGCCCGCTTCAGTTCCGGCGACTGTGGCGCTGGCGCACCCAACACCGAGTGGGCCAACTCTTGGACCGGGTCCGGAAGATTACCTGTGAACGCGGCCGCAACCCCACCACTGCTCACCACGGCGACCACGATCAGGGCCGTCCCTCCTGCGCCCAACCTGCCGGCCAGCCGACGTGGCAGCGAGACAACGGGGGCGCTTGGGCCGTGCGTTTCGCGGTACGCCGCCAGGAATCGCTGCTCGTCGGCCAACTCCGTGCGTGAGCCCGGAGCCCGCAACGCGCGCACCAGATCGTCGTAGGGACCCAATTCGTCGACAGGATCGCCGTGGTCGTCGTGCTCGTTCACATCACACCTCCACTTCTGGCTGATCGGATCCCCGGATCGTCGGAGAGGGACTGCGACAGGGCTTTCAACGCTCGATGAACCGCTACCCGGACCGCGCCGGGACTCTTGCCGACCAGATCCGCGACCGCAGCCACATCGAGCCCCGCGACCACACGCAGCATGACCATCTCTGCCTGTTCGGGCGGGAGGGTGGCCACCAGTCGCAAGGCTGCGTCCGTGGCCGCGCGATCGGCAGCCGCCTCTTCCGCACTCGGAGCCAGCGGCACCGGCCCGGCTGTGCTGGGATCGGAGACATTGATGCTGGGACGAACCGCGCGAGCGCGGCCTTGGTCGATCGCTCGGTTCCGGGCCACCGTGAACAACCAGGCTCGGAACTCCGGTACGCCGCCAGTGAAACTGCCCAGATCCCTGATGACCTGCAGCCAGGTCTCTGCCGCCACGTCCTCCGCAGCACGGTCGCCTCGCGAGTTGAGGTACCGCAACAACGGCGGGTGCAGGGTGCGCCAGAGAACTGCGAAGCCGTCCTCGTCACCGCGCTGTGCGCTTTCCAGTGCCGAATCCAGATCGATGACGGCAGGCCGCAGCCCACCGGTCCGATTCCCCGACAGATCGGGCCGGTGGGCGGCAGTCCCAGCACTGGGTTCCAGCGTCTGCTCCCTCGTGGATTGGTGTGGACTAAGGATTGCGTTGGGGCAACCCCCTCGGAGGCGTTATGAGGAAACCGCCGCTACGACGACTCCTGCGATGGCGCTCAGTGCAGGCGCGAAATCTTCACCGCCAACCACCCGGAGGCGGTACTTCGTCGATCGCCTGGGAACGTCCGTGAACACGACGCTTCCGTCCTCAGCCGTGATTCCAGCTTCGGCGATACGCCTGGCATCGGCTGGACGGCCGAACTTCTGCGCCCAGAGCACCACCTTCGCGCCCGCAACGGGAAGACCGACATCGGTGACCGAGCCGGTGATGGTCACCGTTTCCCCACGAGTGATGCTCGAGGGTGCGACGGTGATCGCGACATCGGGGCGGTGAGGCACCCGCACCACTGCGCTGCGTGCCGGTCGGAGCAGCCTCGAACCGAGGAAGACCATGCGGTACGCCGTGTCGACGCTGGGGTCGACCACGAACTTCACGGTCCCCTTTCGGTGCGTGTTCCGCGTGCCTTCATAGGTCCAATCGGTCGTACCGGCGGCGCGGGCCAGCAAGATGACCGGCCGATGCGGCAGGCTCACGCGGCCAACCCGGAGTCGGCCGCGCACGATGTCGATGCCGCCGAGCGCGCTCACCCGGAAGACGTGCCGGATCGACAGCGACGATGCGAGCCGATGGGGGGCGTGTCCGGTGGTCCGAACTCGCACGGCCGCAACTCCGCTCCGGCTCGGGCGTGTGTCTGTGTCGCCGAGGTAGCGCCAGCGATAGCGGGTCGTGACCTCCGGCTCAACGATGGTAGAGACCCCGCCACGCGCGGCCGAGACAACTTCCGCAACCGGAACAAACTCGGTCGTCCCGAGCGCCTTCGCCTCAAGCAGAACTGTGCGACCAGCCGCAGTGGCTCCGCCGGCAACCGCGAGATGACCGGAGATCCGGGCATCATGGCCGGGCTTGATCCTGGCATCGACGACCCGGATCGAGAGACTGGTCGCAGCCAATCGGACGGTCTGGCTCTCGCCGGTCAGGCTCGCACGGCTCTGGGCGTTTGCAGTTGGCGCCACGAGCACCGCAGAAGCGGTCGCGACGATCGCCACACCGCTCACCAGTCTGCGCAGTGATCGTTGTGAAGGCCGAACGGAAGGCTGGTACATATCTCCTCCTCAGGAACGCCCAGGGTGGGCGACATCCAAGGAGCGAATCCCAGAGCCAATCCGTTACAGGCCGAATCCGTTACAGGCCCAATCCGTTAGCCGAATCGTTACAGTGGAGAAGGGTCGCGGCTTCTGCAGCCCAATACGTCAAGATGACGTCGGCTCCCGCTCGACGGATCGAGAGCAGGGTCTCCACGATTGCGGCCTCGCGATCGATCCAGCCGTGGGCGGCGGCGGCCTCGATGGCGGCGTACTCCCCCGAGACGTTGTATGCCGCAACGGGCACATTCACCGCGTCACGCACTCGGCGTACGACGTCGAGGTAGGCCAGCGCGGGCTTCACCATCACGATGTCGGCGCCCTGTTCGACGTCGAGCAACGCTTCACGAACGCCTTCGCGAGCGTTGGCCGGGTCCTGCTGATAGGTCCGCCGATCACCCGACAGCGACGAGTCGACCGCCTCACGGAACGGGCCGTAGAACGCCGAGGCGTACTTCGCGGAATAGGCCAGGATGCCGACGTCGATGAACCCGGCGCCGTCCAAAGCGGACCGGATCGCGCCGACCTGGCCGTCCATCATTCCGCTCGGGCCGACCATCGCGACGCCTGCCGTGGCCTGGGCCACCGCCATCTCGGCGTACGCCGCCAACGTGGCGTCGTTGTCCACGGAACCATCTGTGGCCAGCACGCCGCAGTGTCCGTGATCGGTGAACTCGTCCAGACACAGATCGGCCATCACCGTGACCGCGTCACCCACCTCGGCAACGACGTCGGCGATCGCGACGTTCAAGATGCCGGAAGGATCGACCCCCCCGGAACCCATCGCGTCCTTGGTCTCGGGAACACCGAACAGCATGACTCCGCCGAGACCCGATTCAGCGGCCCCGGCGGCGGCGACCTTCAGACTCTCGCGGGTGTGTTGGACGACGCCCGGCATCGAAGTGATGGGCCGGGGCGAGTGGGCGCCTTCGCGCACGAACAACGGCAGGACCAGTTGACCGGCGTGCAGGTTCGTTTCCGCGACCGTCCGCCGCAAGCGCAGGAGTGCGTCGCAGCCGTCGCGGACGAATGATCATCTCGGCCAGAACCCATTCACCGGAGCCTCAGCTCGTGGTGGCCTTACGGCGCGCAGAGGGCTTGCGCTCAGAAGGCTTGGTCACCGGTTGGCCGGCGTCGATCAAGCGCCAACCGTCGCTGAGCCCCGAAGTCCGCCAACGCTTCAACCAACGCGTCCACCGACGGGTTCGGCGCCAACACGTCGACCCGAAGTCCGTGCTCCATCGCGGTCTTGGCTGTCGCCGGCCCGATCGCCGCGATGATCGTCGAAGGATGGGGCTTGCCTGCGATCCCGACCAGGTTCCGCACCGTCGACGAAGAGGTGAAGACGACGGCGTCGAACTTGCCGGTCTTGATCGCGTCGCGAACCGGAGCCGGCGGTGGCGCCGCGCGCACCGTTCGGTACGCCGTGACGTCGTCGCACTCCCAGCCCAGGTCGACAAGTCCGGCGACCAAGGTCTCGGTGGCGATGTCGGCTCGAGGCAGGAACACCCGGTTGATCGGATCCAGGGCCGAGTCGAACTCCGGCCAATCCGCCAGCAGGCCGGCCGCCGACTGCTCGCCCGTCGGCACCAGATCGGCCCGCAGACCCCAGGCCAACAGCGACTCAGCGGTCTTGTCTCCGACGGCTGCGATCTTCAGCCCGGAGAACGCCCGCGCATCGAGGCCGTACTCCTCGAACTTCTCGCGAACCGCCTTGACAGCGTTCACCGACGTGAACGCGATCCACTCGTAACGGCCTTCGACCAGGCCGCGCACGGCCTTGTCCATCTGGATCGGGTTGCGCGGCGGCTCAACGGAGATCGTCGGCACCTCCTCGGGCACCGAACCGAAGCCCCGCAGTCGCTGCGACAGCGAGGCCGCCTGCTCCTTGGTGCGCGGCACGAGCACCCGCCAACCGAACAGCGGCTTGGTCTCGAACCACGACAGCGTCTGACGCAGGTCCACGACGGGACCGACCACGACGATGGCCGGAGGTTCGACGAGGGCATCGCGCACGTCGACGCCGACTACGATCCAACGTCGAGGTGAGCGTGGTCTGGCTGGTGGTGGTGCCGACGCGGGTCACCGCGACCGGGGTGTCCCCAGCCCGCCCGGCAGCCATGAGTTCGGCGGCGATGGCATCCAAGGAACCCAGGGCCGACAGCAGCACCAACGTCCGGTTGTCGCCGTACGTCGACCAATCGATCTTGGGACCACACGCGACCACCGACACTTCGCGGTGGTTCTGCGTCGTGAGGGGGATTCCGGCATACGCGGGCACCGCGTTGACGGCAGAGACGCCGGGCACGAGTTCGAAGCCGATGTCCGCCTTGAGACAGGCTTGGGCCTCCTCCGGTCCCGAGGCGTAGAGGAACGGGTCCCCGGCCATCAGTCGAACCACCGCGGCGCCGGTCTTGGCGCACTTCACGACGACCTTCGCGCGGGCGGCGTGCGTGAGCACCTGGCCGTCCTGGCCGAAACCGCCATCGACGAACTGAGGACCAACGGCCTCGACCGTCTCGACGCCGAGTTCGTCCACGATGACGCGAGGGGCCGGAAGACCCAACAACGCGCGAACCATCGGCTCGTGGTCGTTGGTCTCGGTGACGATCACGTCGGCCTCGCGCAGCAATTCCAAGGCACGCAGGGTCAGCAGCCCGGGGTCCCCAGGACCGCTACCGACGAACGAGACCCAACCCCGTTGGGACGTTGCAACCCCATTGGCCGAACCGTCCGGAACATTGTTCAGTGGCGTCATGCCTCTTGCCTTCTCGCTGGTGTTACCGCGGCAACCTCCGCCGTCTGGGCCGGACTTGCCATAACGCTGACAGCACCATCGGCGAGCATCGCGCTCGCGAGGCGGGTTCCCACGCCAACGGCGTCGTCAACAGAACCGGTACTCGACATCTTGACGCTCAACACGCCGTCGGACGAAATCGCGATGGCCCTCAGCCACAATTCCGGCCCCACATCGCCCTCGACGACCTCCGCCAGAGCACCCACCGGCGCCGAACACCCGGCCTCCAGTCCGGCCAGCAGAGCGCGTTCGGCATCGACACTCGCGCGGCTCGGCGCATCCTCGAGCGCCTCCAACGTGGCCAGCAGATCGTCATCGTCAGCCCGACACTCGATCGCCAGGGCTCCTTGACCGGGCGCCGGAAGCATCTGGAACGGGTCGAGGACCTCGGTGATCTCGTCGAGTCGCCCCAGTCGGGCCAATCCGGCGCGGGCCAGGATGACCCCGTCGTACTCGCCGGACCGGACCTTCGCCAGTCGGGTGTCCACGTTCCCGCGGATGCCGGTCACGGTCACTCCCAAGCCCAGCGCCTCCAACTGCGCTGCCCGCCGAGGGGACCCGGTGCCAACGATGCTGCCGACGGGCAACTCACCCAACGTGGCACCGTCCCGCGCCACCAGCGCATCACGAGGGTCTTCCCGCAGTGGTACGGCGGCCAAGGAGATGCCGTCGAAGGGCGCCGTCGGCAGATCCTTCAACGAGTGCACAATCACGTCGACCTCGCCGGCCAGGAGTGCCTCGCGCAGGGCGCCGACGAACACGCCGGTGCCGCCGATGGTCGCCAGTGGCCCGGGGAGACGGTCACCCTCGCTGATGATCTCCACAACATCTACTTCGCAATCGAGACGTGTGCGGATGCCTTGTGCCACGATCTCTGCCTGGGTCCTGGCGAGCAGCGAAGCGCGGGTCCCCAAACGGACGGCGCTCATTCCAGACCCTCGACGCGCGTCACGGCGGCCACGGACTCGGGGTCGAGAGCGAACAGTTCGGCCAGCGCGGCGGCGTACGACACCGCACCTTGGGTGTCGGCCAACTCGCGAACCCGCACGGTCGGTTGATGAAGCAACTTGTCCGCAACCCGACGCATCGTCTGCAGAACCTGCTCGCGGGATTCGTCGTCAAGCCCCGGAAGTCGGGCATCGAGCCGAGCCATCTCGGCATCCACCAGCGTGGTCGCCATCGAACGCAGCGCGACGACCGTTGGCGTGACGCTGGCCCGACGCCGCGCCGCCATGAATGACGCGACCTCCTGCATGACGATGGTTCGCACCGACTCGATGTCCGCACTCGCCGCACCGTCGGTCAACCGATCGGCGAGCGTGCCGAGATTGATCAGCGTGATGCCCGGAAGGTCGGCCACGCCCGGATCCACGTCATGTGGCAAGGCGAGGTCCACGATCGAAAGTCCGGTGGTCGGTGCGCCTGCCCCGGAAGATGTACGCCGCGCCTCGGCCACCAAGGTCGGCGGTGACGATGACACCAAGGGATCCCGTGCAGGTCAGCAGCAGGTCGGCATCGGCCAACTCGCCGGCGAGATCAACCAAAGGCGTCCACCGGGCATCGTGCAACGCCGCAAGTTGCTCGGCGTGGCCGTCGCTCCGGTTGACCACCACCAGTTCCGCGGGACCCGATCGAGCGATCGTGGCGGCCGCGAGGCTCGCCATCGAACCCGCCCCGACAATCACGACCTTCTTCCCCGCGACCGTGTCGACCGCCAACGCCAGGGCTGCGGTCACCAGGGACGGTGCGGCCTGGTCGATGTCGGTCTCGGCGTGAGCCCGTTTGCCAACCCTGAGCGCCTGCTGGAACAACAGGTTCAATGCCGGACCGACAGTCCCCAGCTCCTGCCCGACCCGCAAGGCATCCCGGGCCTGACCCAGGATCTGGCTCTCGCCGACCGCCATGGAGTCCAGCCCGGCTGCCACATGGAACAGATGCGAAACCGCACCCTGGTCGTAGTGGACGTAGAAGTTGTCGACGACCTCCGCAAGCGGAATCCCCGCCCGCTCGGAGAGCAGCCTCGAGACCTCCTCGACACTGCCATGGAAGCGATCGACCTCGGCGTACACCTCGACGCGATTACAGGTCGAGATCACGGTTGCCTCGACCACATGATCGGCTCCCGCCACATCGGCCAGCAGTTTGCCGGCCGCATCGGGATCGAGGACCAAGCGTTCGAGCATCGCTAGCGGAGCCGACTTGTGGGAGGCACCCACCACGAGGACGCTCATGCGGGCTCCTCCCGGAGCGCCAGCGACGGTTGGGCCAGCGGAGGTTGGGCTGGTTGCCCCGCAGCCGTCTTCCGCTGCTCGTGATAGGCCAGAATCTGCAATTCGATCGACAGATCGACCTTGCGCACGTCGACCCCTTCGGGCACGGAAAGCACGGCTGGAGCAAAGTTGAGGATGCTGGTGATGCCCGCGGTCACCATCCGGTCGGCAACATTCTGCGCGGCGTTCGCCGGGGTAGCGATCACACCGATGGCAACCCCGTGCTCGCGCACGATCGAGTCAAGGTCACGGAACGGGCGTACGTCGACTCCGGCAACCACCTCGTCCTGACGATTCGGATCGGCGTCCAGGAGGGCGACCACGCGAAACCCACGGCTACGGAAGCCGGAGTAGTTGGCCAGCGCATGGCCGAGATTGCCGATTCCGACAATGACGACCGGCCAGTCCTGGGTGACGCCGATCTGGCGGGCGATCTGTTGCCTCAGATAGGTCACGTCGTAGCCAACGCCGCGGGTCCCATAGCTGCCCAGATACGACAGGTCCTTGCGGAGCTTGGCGCTGTTCACCCCGGTGGAGGCGGCCAACTCCTCGCTCGAGCACGTGGCGGTCCCGACATCTGCGAGCGCAGTCAGCGCGCGGAGATAGACCGGCAAGCGCGCAACCGTAGCCTCGGGAATCTCCCGATGCCCAGCATTGGCTCCAGAATTTTCCTCTGGGCCAGAGGTCCGTGCGGTCAAGGTTCTCGTCTCCCAGCCACCCGATGCTTGGATCAGGCGGCCTTAACACTTTAGGAGTTTGTGAACGCGAGAACAAACTGGGGAACCTGCGTCGTCTACGGCTTGAGGGCCGCGCGCAGTCGGGCTTCGCTGACCCGCCAGAAATCGTGTTGGCGCCCGTCGACCAGGGTCACCGGAATTTCCGCGCCGTACTGCTCGACCAGGTGCGGATCCGAGTCGATGTCCACCTCGTCGAATGCCTCACCCAGATCGCGCGCAGACGCGCGAAATGACCGCCCTTGCCTCGTCACAGAGATGGCAGCCGGCCCGGCCCAACAGAGTCACTCGCGCAGCCACTCGACGATCCTGTCACAGCGAGCGACGGGCAGCGCGGCCCCCATCGTTGGGCCTACGCTGACATCGTGACTCCACGGCGTCCGGCCCAACCGGTCAACCTGCGCATTCGCTCGAGCATGGCGGGTGAAGCCTCTGCTGCGGCCGCCGATGTCGAGGCAGCGTTGACGGTTCCGCAGGACCCGCACTCGGCAGCATTCTTCGACGTCGACAACACCGTGATGCGAGGGGCCAGTGTCTTCCACTTTGCTCGTGGTCTGTACCAGCGGGACTTCTTCAGCACCCGCGACCTGCTCGGTGCGATCTGGATGCAGGCCTACTTCCGGATCAGTGGCAAGGAGGATCCGCAGCACGTGGATGACGCCCGGAGCGCGGCACTGCGCATCATCGCCGGACATTCGGTAACCGAGATCGAGGAGATCGGTGAAGAAATCTTCGATGAGGCGATGTCCACCCGGATCTGGCCCGGCACCCGCGCCCTGGCTCAGCTTCATCTCGACCAGGGTCAGCGGGTTTGGTTGGTCACAGCCGCCCCGATCGAGATCGCCCAGATCATCGCCCATCGCTTGGGTCTGACCGGGGCGTTGGGCACGGTGGCCGAGCAGGTGGACGGCATCTACACGGGCCGACTGGTCGGCGATCTACTGCATGGAGAGGCAAAGGGAGCGGCCGTGACTTCTCTGGCCGCTCGCGAGGGTCTCGACCTGCAGCGCTGCTCGGCGTACTCCGACTCCTTCAACGATCTGCCGATGCTCAGCCTCGTCGGGGATCCCTGCGTGGTGAACCCGGACTCGCGCCTTCGGGCACATGCGAAGACGAACGGTTGGCGGATTCGGGACTACCGCACCGGCCGAAAGGCCGCGCGGGTAGGGATTGTGGCGAGTACGGCGATCGGCGTCGCGTCCGGCGCAATCGCCGCGGGTTTGGCACACCGTCGAAACGCGTCCTGACGAGAGAGCTCCGACAAGAAATTCGGCCGTCAGATGCAACCTCAGGTCAAGAATTTCACACAATTGTGACCCGGAAATTGCAATCTTGGCGCACAGGCATGGCAAGGTGCCGCACAAAAGCAGCCACCCAAGGAGAAGAACCTTGAACCGACCACGCACATTACGTTCACGAGCCTTTGCTCCCCTCATTCTGTCGGCCGCCCTCGGGTTGGCATTGGTCGGCTGCGGGAGCGACGACTCGGCCACCGAAGAACCGGCCGCAACCGGTGAGGGCGTTTGCGCCACCACCGACGCGACGGACGACCTACTCGCCGAGGTCTGCGACAACGGCGAACTCGTCGTTTCGACCGACCCGGCCTATCCACCGCAGTCGTCGCTCAATGAGGAGACTCAGGAATACGAAGGCTTCGACATCGACGTCGCCACCGAGATCTCCAAGCGTCTGGGCGTCGACATCGCCTGGGAGACGCCCGCATGGGAGGTTCTCACCGCCGGCAACTGGGCCGGACGCTGGGACATGAGCGTCGGCTCGATGACGCCCACCAACGATCGCCAGGAAGTCCTGCACTTCACCGAGCCGTACTACTACACCCCTGCGGTTGTGGTCGTGAACGCCGAGAACACCAGCGTCTCTGATCTGTCCACGGATCTGGACGGCAAGAAGGTCGGCGTCTGCAGCGGCTGCACCTACGAGCAGTTCCTCGACGGATCCCTTGCGATCGACGGTTTCACCTTCGACTTCATCATCGATGACGCGAAGGTCACCGGCTATGACACCGACACCACCGCTCTGGCTGACCTGGCTGTAGGCGATGGCGACCGGCTCGATGCCGCGATCACCTCGCTGACGACCGCCCAAGGCGACATCGACGCCAACGGCAAGGGCAAGATCGTCGGAGATCCGGTGTTCTACGAGCCGTTGTCCGTCGCCTTCGACAAGTCCTCCGAGCTCGACCCGGTCAGCCTCAAGGACGCAGTCGATGGAATCGTCGCCGAAATGCACTCCGACGGCACCCTGACCGAGTTGTCGGAGAAGTGGTACGGCGCCGACCTGACCGTCCAGCAGTGAGCGCCAAGTAGTGGATGATGGGGGCCTACCCGAGCGTCTTGCCCAGGCAAGCGCTCGGGTGCCCTTTCGCCTCAAGGTCGCCCTCGTCTGGATCGCGATCTTCGCGATCCTGGGCTTCTTCTTCTGGACGGCCCAGTTCGACACCGAGTGGATGCGGGACAAGTTCTCCTTCATTGCGAAGGGGCTGACGTACACGCTCTACATGGCCATCGGCGGCATCTCGATCGCGATCGTGTTGGCCTGTCTCGGAGCACTGGCCGCGACTTCGCGAAATCCGGTCGCGTACGGCGTCGCCGGGTTCTACGTTTCGTTCTTCCGAGGTACGCCGCTGATCGTGCAGATCTATCTGCTCTACCTTGCGCTCCCCCAGGTCGGCTCGAACCTGCGCGACAACTATCAGTTCCTGTCTCGTGACTTCGAGCAGGCCTTCGTCCTGGAGGCGATCGTCGCCGGCACGCTGGCGCTCGGGCTCAACTATGGGGCCTATATGACCGAGATCTTCCGAGCAGGGATCCAATCCGTGAACGGCGGACAAGGGGAGGCGGCCGACGCACTCGGCATGAGCTACGGCCAGAAGATGCGCAAGGTGATCCTGCCCGAGGCCTTCCGTGTCGTCATCCCGCCCACCGGCAACGAGTTCATTGCCATGCTGAAGGACACGGCACTCATCTCGTTCATCGGGGCAACCGTGGACAGTTCAGAGATCTTCCGCCGTGCACAGTTGGCGGGCAAGGCGGACTTCAAGTACCTCGAAGCGCTCCTGGTTGCGGCCGGACTCTATTGGGCCGTGACCGTGATCTTCACCTTCTTCCAGCGCAAACTCGAAGCGCGCCTGGCCAAGGGCTACGTTCGGGGTGCGGCTGTCCCGACCGGCGGCCATGGGCATGGGGGTGGTGGATTGTGATGACACAAGATGTCGTCGTCCGCTGCCGCGGTCTTCAGAAGAGCTTCGGTTCCCTGGAGGTTCTCAAGGGTGTCGACCTGGACCTGCACGGTGGCGAGGTCGTCGTGCTCTTCGGACGCTCTGGCTCTGGAAAATCGACTTTGCTGCGCTGCATCAACTTCCTGGAGGACCCGACCAGCGGCACGATCGAAGCGGCCGGGCTGACACTTTCTGGCGGTCACCGGACCAGGTTCAAACGGCAGCAGATCCGCGAGGTCCGGCTCAAGGTCGGGATGGTCTTCCAGCAGTTCAACCTGTTCCCGCACATGACCGTGATGGAGAACCTGATGGCCGCTCCACTGCTCGTCAAGGGCACCGACAAGGCCGAACTGCGGCGCCGTTGTGTGGCCTTGTTGGAGCGCGTGGGGCTGAGCGACAAGGCCGAGCAGCACCCGATCCGCCTCTCAGGCGGTCAGCAACAGCGGGTGGCCATTGCGCGCGCCCTGGCCATGAGCCCACAGGTGATGTTGTTCGACGAACCGACGTCTGCGTTGGACCCCGAACTGACCGGGGAAGTCTTGTCGGTCATGAAGTCGTTGGCCCACGACCTGGCCATGCCGATGATCGTGGTCACTCATGAGATGGGATTCGCGCGAGAGGTCAGCGATCGGATGGCGTTCATCCACGAGGGGCGGATCCTCGAAGAAGGAACGCCCGACCAGATCTTCAATCACACGCAGAACCAGGAAACGCGAACGTTCTTGGATGCCGTGCTGTGACCTCCAGCCGAGGATCCAGCGGGACGTAGCACCCAGGCTTACTTGCCGAGTTTACGGCGCTGAACGCGGGTCTTCTTCAGCAGTTTGCGGTGCTTCTTCTTTGCCATGCGCTTGCGACGCTTCTTGATGACAGAACCCACGGGAAACCTTTCAGATGCCTACAGTGCTGTGCCAGACAGCTGTGCTGACTTGTTGGGGCAACAGACTGCAGCCCTTCGAGGGACACCTTATCCGCCTCGTGGGCAAGCGCAGAATTCTGCCGAGCCAAATCAACTGGGCGAACTCAGCCGGCGTCGTAGAAACTCTTGCGCAGATACTCGTTGACGTCCTCTTCCCGCACTCGGAACGAGCGCCCGACCCGCAAGGCGGGAATCTCACCTGTGTGAAGCATCCGATAGACCGTCATCTTCGAAACACGCATCATCGCGGCCACTTCGGCGACGGTGCGAAACTTGATCTCGGAGGAGTCCGAAGAGGGGGTGTTGGCAGCCATCTTGCACCGAATCTTTCTTGCAGTTCGCCGCCGGCTTCACCACCGGACGATCACGCACCGCGCAGGGTGAGAATAGAGCCTAGAGTGACTGTTGGGGAAGAGCGTGACTAAAGAAACTTAGGCTCCTACGGCGTGTCGCATTGCTTTGATCGATCATTTTGCCCCGAAACTCGCGTCGAGAAGCTAGGGCATGGGGTCAAGACCGTGCCACGGAAAGACCGCCGTGCGGGTCATCAGCACCGCCTGATCCAGGCTCGAGGCCGGGTCGTAGCCCTGCGTCCAGGACCGGAACTCGGGGGTCACTCCGTCGGTGAACAACCTCGGTGCCACGGCTCCCAGGCTCTCCGCAACGAAGGTCCGCCAGGACTCGGGCACGGGGGTATCGGCGGCGAGTGGGCGACCAGCAACGATTGCCAGCAGATGCGTCCAGGCCCGGGGTACGACGTCGATCACGGCGTACCCACCACCGCCGGTGGCCACCCACTTGCCGCCGCAGATCTCGTGAGCCAGATCGTGGAGGGCGAGGTACGTCGCGCGCTGGCCGTCGACGGTCAACATCAGGTGCGCCAGCGGGTCCTCGCGGTGCGAGTCGCAACCATGTTGGGTCACGAGGACGTCCGGAGCGAACTCCGCCAACAGCGGGGGAACGACCGCATCAAAGGCCCTCAGCCACCCAGAATCATTGATCCCAGGCGGTAATGCCACGTTCACGGACGTGCCCTGCGCGTCCGGGCCCCCGGTGTCCGTTGCGAACCCGGTGCCGGGGAACAGCACTTGGCCAGTCTCATGCAATGAAATCGTGAGCACTCGGGGGTCGTTGTAGAAGATGGCTTGGACGCCGTCGCCGTGGTGCACGTCGACATCGACGTACGCCACCCGCTCGGCACCATTGTCGAGCAACCACTGAATGCCGACCGCGACATCGTTGTAGATGCAGAATCCGCTAGCCATGCCGCGCATGGCGTGATGCAGACCGCCGGAAATGTTCGCGCTGTGGAGGGATTCCCCGCTCCACACCTGGCGGCAGGCCTCGACCGTCGCGCCCACGACATGGGCCGAGGCCTCATGCATGTTCTCGAAGATCGGGTCGTCCTCGGTGCCCAATCCAAGAGCGAAGTTGGTATACCCAGGCGTCGCGCCAGCCACCTTGACCGCATCGATGAAGGCCTGATCGTGCACGGTGGCGACCAACTCGGCACTCGCCATCGGCGCCGGCACCACGGCCAGGCCGTTGCCGTCCTGACCGCCGCCCACCACACCGGCGGCATCGGGCCAGTCGCATCGTCAACTCAACGCGCACGGGCGACATCGGGTGGTTCGGCCCGAAGTCGTACTGCGTGAGGCTGGGGTCGAACACGACAGTTGCTGGACCCTGGCAAGGCATGGGGAAACGCTACTCCGCGCCGAGTTCGATGGATCGATCGCGGGCGGCTTCCATCGCGGCAAGGAACGCCGCCGGGACACCGCGGCCTTCGAGTTCGGCGATGGCCGCAGCGGTCGTGCCGCCCTTCGAGGTAACCCGTTGGCGCAGCACGGCCGGCTCGGTGCCGGTCTCGCGCAGCATCGTGGCGGAGCCGAGGAGCGTCTGAACCACCAGTTCCGGGACGATCTGGGGCGGCAACCCGAGCGCGATGCCGGCGTCGATCATGGCTTCGGCCACCAGGAAGAGATACGCCGGTCCGGAGCCGGAAACAGCAGTGACGGCATCCATCTGGGATTCAGAGATTCGCACCACGCGACTGGTAGCCGAGACGAGTGACTCGGCCTCGTCCAGTTGCGCATCCGTGCACACGGACCCGGGAGCGATGGCTGCCATGCCCTCGTCGACGAGGGCCGGCGTATTCGGCATCACTCGAACAACCGAGACGCCGCTGGGCACGTGTCGTTCGATGAAGGCCGTAGTGCGTCCCGCCGCCAAGGACACCAGCAGTTGGCCGGGCCTCAACTCAGGCGCGATCTCGTCCAACAGGGTGCCAAGGTCCTGAGGCTTGACCGCCAGGACGATGGTGGCTGCTTCGCGCGCCGACTCGAGATTCGACACCACGCGCACGGCGTACTTCTCCTCCAACTCCGTCGGCCCGCTCGGCACGCTTCTCGGCCACCACGAGGTCCGCGGGAGGGCGGCCACTGCGGATCAACCCGGCCAGGATCGTCTCGCCCATGACACCGGCACCCAGGATGGCAGTGATCGGGCTCGCGGTGGTGGCCATCGGAAACCTACTTCTTGGAGGACTACTTCTTGGACGTGAGGGACTTGAGCACGAATGACATGTTCTGCGGCCGCTCGGCCAGCCGACGCATCAGGTAGCCGTACCAGTGGTCACCGTAGGGGATGTAGACCCGCGTCGTCTCGCCACTCTTGACCAGGCGCTTCTGCTCCTCCGGGCGGATGCCGTACAGGAACTGGAACTCATAACTTGCCCGCGGGCGCCCGTATCGACTGGCCAACGAGGTCGCGATCTGGATCATTCGCGGATCGTGGGTGGCGATCATCGGATATCCATGGCCGCCCATCAGGATCTTCAAACACCTGACGAACGAACGATCGACGTCGAGTTTGCTCTGGAAGGCGACATCCGCTCGCTCGGCGTACGCCCCTTTGCACAGCCGCACTCGAGACCCTTCGAACGACAGTGCGCGGCAGTCCGCCTCGGTGCGATGCAGATAGGCCAGCAAGGCGACGCCGGTGTGCGGGAAGTCCTTGCGCAGTTCTCGCAGGACGCTCAGCGTCGCGTCGATGGTGGCGTGGGTCTCCATGTCGAGAGTCACCATCGTGCCGCGCCTGGTGGGCCGCGCTGACGATCCGGCGGGCATTCTCGAGCGCCAGGTCGAGGTTGTCCGGAGCATCGAGACGCCAGCCCGATGGCGGACAGCTTGAGCGAGACCTCCGTGTTCCTGGCCAGGCCGGCGTGCCGCAAGGCTGTTGAGGAGATTGAGGTACGTCGCTACCTGGGCTTCGACCTCGGCCGGATCGGTGACGTCCTCGCCGAGGCAGTTGATCGTGACGCGCAAACCGTCGTGGACCAGCCGCTCGGCGGCATTGATCGCGACATCGAGCGACTCTCCCGGCACGTAGTCGGCTGACGATCCCGGTCGAGACCGGGGCCGAACTCACCAGTCGCTTGACGGGTTCGCTGCCTGCCACGACAACAACGACGACGCAGCCATGACATGCGCGCCAGATTACCCATCGAAGAATTAGGGGGTGCGCCGTCTCAGTGTTGCGGCGCCAAGGCCGAGGCCGACGATCGAGTAGGCGGCCACGATGCCGACGTTGCGCCACACCTCACCGGTGGACTCGGAGTCGACGAGGTGATTCATCGCATCGACGGCGTACGACAACGGCAGCAGGTTGCTGATCCACTCCAACACCGGCGGCAGGTGATCGCGAGCGACGAACAGACCGCAGAGGAGGATCTGCGGGATCACGATGGCGGGCATGAACTGGACGGCCTGGAACTCCGTCTGCGCGAACGCGGACACGAACAACCCGAGGGCCGTGCCCAGCACGGCGTCGACGATGGCCACGACGACCAGCAGCCAGGTCGGTCCTGCGAGTTCGAGTCCGAGGAGCCCGACGCTCAGGGCCACAGCGACCGCGGATTGCACGGCGGCCACGACGCCGAAGGCGACGGCGTACCCCAACGAGGAAGTCCAACTTTCCCATCGGCATCGACAGCAGTCGCTCCAGGGTGCCGCTGGAGCGCTCGCGGAGGGTGGTCACGCTCGTGACCAGGAACATGATGATGAAGGGGAACATCGCCAACAGACCTGGTGCGAGTCCGTCGAAGACCGGCGCGGGTGAGTCCTTGAACATCCACCAGACCAGTGTCATCAGCGCGCTGGGCAGCACCAACAGCATGGCCATCGTGCGGTGATCGCGACGTAGTTGGGTCAACACCCGACCGGCCACGGCGAACGTGATCCGCGGCGTCATTTCGCCACCAACGCCAAGAACGCGTGCTCGATATCGGCGGCGCCGGTTCGTTGCTTGATCTCCGCGGGCGAGCCGTCCGCGATGATCTCGACCCTCGCGCATCAGCAGCAGTCGTTCGCAGCGTTCGGCCTCGTCCATCACATGGCTGGAGACCAGCACGCAGGCGCCCTCGTCGGCGAGTCGATGGAAGAGCCCCCACAGGTCCTGGCGCAGCACCGGGTCCAGCCCGACGGTCGGCTCGTCCAGCACGAGCAGGTCCGGCTCCTTGATCAGGGCGACCGCGAGACTCACCCGTGATCGCTGACCACCGCTCAGGTTCCCGACGACGCGATCGCCGATAGTCGCGCAGATCGACCAGATCGATCACCCGATCAACCGCGGATGCGTCGGCGTTCAGCACCTTGGCGAAGAAGGCGAGGTTCTCGGCGACGCTGAGGTCGTCGTACACGCTGGCTGCCTGGGTGACGTACCCGACGCGGTCTCTCAGCTCCGCAGAGCCGGCCGGCTTGGCCAAAGATCGTGACCGTGCCGCCCGCCACCTGTTGTACGCCGACCAGGGCACGCATCAGCGTCGACTTGCCGCATCCAGACGGGCCCAGCAGCCCGTCACGCCCTGTGTGAGGGCGAAGGTCAGACCGGGCAGCACCTCGGTGTCCCCCCGCACGACGCGCAGTTCCTGCACATCCACCGCGTTGGTGATCAAGTTATTCATCATGTGATGAATTATGCTCTCTGACGCGGCCCGACGTCAAGCGGATAGGTCCCCGTCCAGGTATCGCTGCAGGGTGGGTGCGTAGCACGCGACGATTTCGTCGCCGGACATCGAGGCGAGCGGCTCCAGGCCCACGACGTACCTCATGACGATCAGTCCGATCATCTGACTGGCGACCAGGGCCATCCGACGATCGGGATCCTCGACGCCCAGCGCCCTGCCCGAGCGGCGCCAGAACCACCGGCACGATGCCTTCGGCGAGGACGCTGCGCCCCTCGGGCTCGAAGACCCCCCGAACCAGCGTCAACAGCGGCAAGCCGGGTCTCGGGGTCGTCCCAGATGCTGATGAACACCCGCAGGATTCGTTCGGCGGCCCCGTCGATGCCACCGGCGGCAACCGGACCGAGCATCGTCCGCGGATCGACCGGCAGCGCCAGGGCGGCGAGGAACAGGTCGTCCTTGGAGCCGAAGTAGTGGTGGACCAGCGCCGCGTCAACGCCAGCATCCTTGGCAATCCCCCGCATGGTTGCGCGAGCGAATCCCTGGCGGGCGAACGACTCCCGCGCCGCAGCCAGGATCTGCGCTCGCGTGTCGGACCCGGCCGGTCGACGGCCACGGCGGCCGGGGGTCGGGTGATCCTCCACGCGGAGGCGGTCACGCTCAACTCAATGCGCCGAATCGATCGAGGCGCTCCAGGATCACGCCCTCGCGCAGCGCCCAGGGGCAGATCTCCAACTCGGGAAGACCGAAGATGTCCATCACCGCCTCGGCGACGAGTGCGCCCGGGAACGATCTGGTGGGCCCGACTCTGCGAGACCCCGGGCAGCACGGCCAGTTGATCCGGCGTTCATGTCGATCAACTTCGGGATCCACGAGGAGAGATCGACCGCGGCCAGCGAGCGCGGAACGAGACGACCGTCCCCGGACGGCGCCGCCCCACAGATCCTGGCCAACGAACGGAACGTCTTGGAGGTCGCCGCGGCCCGGTCGGGCAGTCCCGGACGCAGCAGATTGCCCGGCATCGCGGGCGATCTCGGCCCGAATCCGCTTGCGCAGCGCCCGGATCTCATCATCACTGGGCTGCGCGCCGTCGAACCACTGGCGGGCCAGTCGCGCCGCGCCCAGCGGCAGCGACCAGGCAACATCCGGAGACTCGTTGGTGCCGCCGGCGATCTCGAGCGACCCGCCGCCGATGTCGAACACCGCCAGGCGGCCGGCGGACCAGCCGAACCATCGGCGTACGGCGAGAAAGGTCAGCCGCGCCTCATCGGCTCCGGAGAGCACCGTCAGTTCGACGCCGGTCTGCCGGGCCACATGGGCGAGCACCTCATCGCTGTTGCTGCGCATCCCTGACCGCCGAGGTGGCGAAGCCGAGCATCTCCTCGCAGCCCTTGTCCTCGGCAACGAGCAGCGCCTGGGCACAGAAGGACGTCAGCGCTTCGACGCCGCTCGGCAGACACGCCGCCCGACTTGTCGAGATGCTCGGCCAGCCGCAGCGGCTCCTTATAGGAGTACGCCGGCAAGGGGGCCGCTCCGTCGTGGCCATCCACGACGAGCAGGTGACCCGTGTTGGAACCGATGTCGAGGACGCCCAAACGCATGCGCCCAAACTACGGCACAGCGCGCTGAGCGAGCACGAATCGGACCCCGGCGTCCGAGCCGAAACGCGGACGGTTCAGAATGCTGCCATGCGACTGGACCACGTTTCCTTTGCAGCAGGGCCCGACGGGCTCGCGAGCACCGCCCAGCGCATCGGGGGACTACTCGGGGTCGAGTTCGCCGATGGCGGCGTCCATCCACGCTTCGGCACCCGCAACATGATCCTGCCGTTGGCCGACCACACGTACATGGAGATCGTGGAGGTCCTCGACCACCCGGCCTCCGACAAGGCACCGTTCGGCCAGGCCGTGCGCGCACGGTCCGCCGAAGGTGGCGGCTGGCTCGGCTGGGTCGTTGCGGTTGACGACATCAGCGTCGTCGAGACGCGGATCGGCCGAGAGGCGGTGCCCGGGCACCGGCACCGCCCCGACGGGACGGAACTCAACTGGAAGCAACTCGGCGTGGTCGGCCTGATGTCGGATGCCGCAGTTGCCGTACTTCGTGCAATGGGAGAGCGATCCCAGCCTGCACCCCAGCACCGGCGCCGACGGTTCCTTCTCCCTGGCTTGCCTTGAGATCGCCGGAGACCCGCAGCGCGTCAGCGAGTGGCTCGGCCAGAGCGTCGAGGCACCGCTTGAGGACGTCAAGGTCGAATGGGTGGCCGTCAACGGCACCCCCGGCATCATCGCCGCGCACTTCCAGACCCCGAACGGGCTCGTCCGCATCTAGCGGCGTCTGCTCTCCAGGCTTGGGATGGACCTCCCTGCCGGCGCCAGCCCGAGCCCCAACATCTGGCATCACCCGGCGACCTACGAACTCGAGAACCACGCCGTCGACCCGGATCGGGTGATCGAGACTGCGATGCGGTCCGTCGCCGATTGGGCCGGGCGGACCATGCTCGACCTCGGGTGCGGGACGGGATTCCATCTTCCGCGCTGGGCTGAGACCGCGGCTTCGACCGTTGGCGTGGAGCCGCATCCGGACCTGCTGGCCATCGCTCGGCGTCGGGTCCGACGGCTCGACGTGTGCCGCGTGCTGCAGGGGACCGCTCAGGAGATCCCGCTGCCGGATGCGTCCGTGGACGTCGTACACGCTCGGTGGGCGTACTTCTTCGGCCCCGGTTGCGAGCCCGGCCTCGCCGAGCTGGACCGCGTCGTACGCCGTGGCGGCACCGCCTTCGTGATCGACAACGACGCCACCCGCTCGACGTTCGGGTCGTGGCTGCGGCGTGGCTATCCCGACCGGGATCCGCGTCCCGATCGAGCGCTTCTGGGCGTGCACGCGGCTGGACCCGGACCCCGCTCGAGATCCGCTGGGAGTTCACCTCCCGCGAGGACTTCGAGCAGGTCGTCCGGATCGAGTTCGACCCCGAGAACGCCGACCTGATCCTCGCCGAGCACCCCGGCGCCAGCCGTCGACTACGCCATCAACCTCTTCCCCACCGCCACTTCTAACCGCCCAGTTGCCTTGGTGAGCCGTCGCAAATGTTGACAAAATCGCGGCGTGTCGAAGCGTTGACGACGGTTCAGCGTCTCTGACGGTGACGAAGGTTCTTGGCGGCTGCCCTGAACGGCCGAAGCGCACTCGATGCATGACGCGACCCATTCGAGAGTTGGGGAGGTAGCGGCCGGTTCGGTCGCGGTCATCGCCCCAACGAGACGGACTGGACAGCTCCAGCTTCGAGCAGCGCACGTGCTCCGTCCGGGTCGGCGTCCAAGAAATTCGTATCGAGAACGCGTAGAGCCGTCGGCCATTGGCCGGAACCCGGCCAGGGAGAACTCCTCGTTCTCCAATTGGGTCCTAATGCTCGTAACTCCGGAGACCGCCGCCGCGTGACACGCGAAGTAGGCGAGGTCGAGACTCACCGTGACAGGTACGTCTGGCGCAATCTCTACGAGGTCGAGACGGCCTTCGCTGGCGCTGACGTCGCGAGATGACTGATTGTCCTACCCAAGGACTACCGGACGAGTTGTTCTCATACATGAGGAGCCAGCACAGCAACTCGTCACTTGCGCACTTCTCAAGCGCAAACGACGGGTCGAGACCGTCGGATCGCAATCGCTCCGCGAGAAGTTCAACGTCGCTATCGACATCTTGGAGGTAGAAGCGATGATCGACCGGCCAACCGCCCTCCTCGCGAAGTTCGATGTAGTCCCCCACTCGGCTTCGGCGCGCCGTGGCTCGGTGGCCGGTTCCCAGCATCACCTCAAGACCGACCGACACGGAGTCCAACCACTCGCCATCGGAGGAAACCGGAAAGTCGCTGTAGTAGAACTCATGCGCCGTGTCCCTGAAGGGGATCGGAATGCCCATAGAGCCGTGGGTCCTTGCTCGAAGCGGACCAGAATAGCTGCTTCATCGGCGCCCTCACGCACCTCGACAACCGTGACATCGTCTGAGAGGTTGTCGCCCGGCACAAACGTGGCACGCACGACCCGCAAGTAGGTATCGCTGCCGATCCGGGTCCATGGGCCGCAGTGTGTCAGTCGCAACGCCCGGTTGCGGAGCAATTCCCTACGAAAGGACCCTGCCGGGCGGCGTGTCGCGTACCCGAACGTAGGGAGTCGGCTCGACAAGCTTGACCCACACAGCGAGCGCGCCGATCTAGTCCGGACCCGCCCGCGGATGCCGTCGGGGAGAGCCGTTCGGGATACTGATGCCCATGGCTGACGTCACGCGCGAAATAGATCCCGTCCTCGCCTCCGAGCCACCGCGCTTCACCGGAGATGAGGCCGCAGGTCTGGGAGTCGAGCACTTCGGAGTGGCGGCAACCGGGGCGACGAGCCTCGGCAGCGAGCGCGACCAGACCTTCATGCTGACCGACGAGGACGACCAACCGGTCGGCGTACTCAAGGTCTCCAACGCGGCCGAGAGCACGGACACGCTCGACATGGAGGCGCTCGTCGTACGCCACATCGAGCGGGTCGATCCCGACCTCCCGCTGGCCAAACCCCTGATGCACCTGAAGGCGACCGATCCCGACGACGCGCTTTCCTACCGTGCGAAATCCCCCGCCGGGGACTCGATCCACTGGGCCAGGCTCTACCCCGTCATGCCAGGTCGGATGCGATCGGAGCCATCCTCGCTCGATGACCGCGCGATCATCACCTGGGGCGAAACCGTTGCCCGCCTGGCCAAGTCGATGCGCGGGTTCAGCCACCCGAGCGCCTATCGCAACCTGCCCGTGGGACCTGAAGTCGGTGCCCATGGTTCGCGAGATGCTGCCCTCCATCCGTCGCCCCGAATGGCGCAAGGCCGCCGAACAGGCGCTCGATCGGTACGACGTCACGATCGGCCCGCCTGGGAATCCCTCCGCACCCAGGTCGTGCACGGCGACCTCAACATCGACAACGCACTGGTCGACGACGATGGCCTGATCACCGGCATCATCGACTTCGGCGACATGAGCCACACTGCCCTGATCACGGACCTGGCGTCGGTTGTCGACTCGCTCGTCCTCGACCGAGAGGCGACGAGACCTTCCGCGTGGCCCGGTTGATCCTCGACGGCTACCAACGGATCACTCCGCTCGAGACGGACGAACTTCGGCTCATCTCCGACGCCTGGGCCGCCCGGGCAGCAGCCGGCATCGGCATCGCGTCCTGGCGCGTCGCCGAGGGCCTGGCCGATGCCGAGTTCGCCGAGCGGGACCTTGAGACGCTCTACCCGATCCTGAAGAACATCATCGATATCGGCTTCGACGAAGCCGCTGCACGCGTCAGCGGCATCCGGCCCCGCCCGAGCCGAACCGACCTCACCCAACGCAGCGAGCGTGCCCTGGGACCCGCGATGGAGCCGCTGACGTACGACGAGCCGCTCCTGGTCGAGCGCGCCTCCGGCGTCTGGATGTACGACGCCAACGGCCAGACGCTTCCTCGACGCCTACAACAACGTGCCCTCCGTCGGGCATGCCCACCCACGCGTCACGGAGGCGATCGCGAGGCAGTCCCGCCTCGTCAACACGCACCTGCGCTACCTCCACCCCACCGCCATCGAACTCGCCGAGCGCCTGATCGCCACCACTCCGCCCGAGCTCGACACCGTTCTCTTCGTCAACTCCGGCACCGAGGCGAACGACCTCGCGTGGCGCATCGCTCGGCACGTCACCGGCCGCCGCGGAGCGCTCTGCACCGAGTTCGCCTACCACGGGATCTCCGAGGCGATCGCGCCGTTCTCCCCAGAGTCACTGTCGCTGCAAGCCGGGGCGCACGTCGGCGTACGCCGAGGAGATCAGCGCCCATGTCGAGCGCTGGCGTCCGCCCGACGCCTACCGTGGCCAGGACCTCGACTCGATCCCAGTTCGAGGAGGCACTGGCCCGCCTGGAGGCCAAGGGAATGCCGCCCGCGGCGGTCATCCTCGACGGCGTCATGCAGAGCGACGGCGTACGCGTGCTGACTGCGGAGTACGTCGCCGACCTGGCGACGCCGGACCAGTGCGGCCGGTGCGCTGTGGATCGCCGACGAGGTCCAAGGTGGCCATGGCCGCACGGGTGAGGCGATGTGGTCCTACGAACGCTTCGGCATCACCCCCGACTTCGTCACATTGGGCAAGCCGATGGGCAACGGTCACCCGGTCGCGGCCGTGATCACGAGACGTGAGTACCTCCAAGGCTTTGCCGAGGAGACCGTCCTCTTCTCCACCTTCGGCGGCAATCCGGTGAGCGCCGCGGCCGGCCTGGCCGTGCTCGACGTACTCGATGACGAGCGAGTCCTCCCCCGGGTCGTCCGCGCCGGAGAGGCCCTTCGCGCCAGCCGTCAACGAAGCCACCGCAGACGTGTCCTGCATTGGTGACGTTCGAGGCATGGGCCTCGCCAACGGCATCGAGATCGTCACGGACCGAGACTCGAAGACTCCGGACGCAACGACCGCCAACCACCTCAAGAACGCGATGAAGCGCAACGGCGTCCTGGTCGGTACGACGGGCGCTCGAGGGCAACGTGCTGAAGGTGCGGCCACCGCTGGCCTTCACCGAGCGCGAGGTGCCGATCTTCGTGGCGGCGCTGACGAAGTCGATCCAGGAGCTGGGTTAGCTCGAGCCGCGGATCGCCAGCGTCGGAGCAAGGAGTACGCCGACCGGATCGCGCCGCGGTTGGGCCAACAGGCCCTCGATCGCGGCCACGATCTCGACGGCGACCTCCTCCAACGGTTGACGGACCGACGTCAGCCCGGGTGGCACCACCTGGGCGACCTGCGAGTCATCGAAGCCGACGACCGCGATGTCATGGCCGGGCCGCATCCCTCGGTAGTTGAGAGTGTGCAGCACCCCCATCGCGAGGGTGTCGGATGAGCAGACGAAGGCGGTCGGCTTGGCCTCGTCGAGCAGCACGCTGGTCGCCTCCGAGCCGCTCCACACGGTGTCCTCCACCCGAGAAGCCAGACCGGTCGTCGAGAGTCCTCGATTGTGCATCGCACGCAGCCAACCCGAGCGCCGGTCCTCCCCGATGCGCGAGTCCTTGCGCCAGCCGATCCAGGCGATCCGCGTGTGGCCGCGTTCCAGCAGGTGTTCGGTGGCCATCTCGGCACCCGCAGCACCGTCGACGTCCACCCACGGATGCGAACTCTCGTCGTGGTCCCAGGGCCGACCGAACGCAACGAACGGGATCCCCCGCTCGGTCAGCCAGGAGACCTGGGGACTGCCGAGATAGGTGTCGGTGACGACGAAGGCATCAACGGCGTTCGAGCGAACCAGATCGTCGTAGCCGACCTCGGGGTCGTTCGCATCCCCGGCGAACAGCAGCACGTGATAGCCGGCCGTCGGCGACGTCTCGACCAAGGTGTGCACGAACCGGTCCATCAGTGCGTTGGCGGTGCCCTCCTGGGCCGGGGAGAACCGCAGGCCGATGAGGTGTGAGGACTGGGTGCGGAGGTTCCTGGCGGCGCGGTTCGGTGAGTACCCCAACTCGTCGATCGACGCCTGCACGCGGACCAGGGTCGTCGGTCGAAGCAGTTCGGGATTGTTGACCGCGTTGGAGACGGTCTGTCGGGACACCCCCGCGTGCTTCGCGACGTCGGAGAGTGTCGGAGGACCGGCGAACCGCGTGGCTCGAGCCAGCGGCCGCTTAGGCAGGGGGCTTCGGATCTGAGGGGGGTTGGGCGTCAGCGGCCGGGCCATACCCTGGGCTCCTTGATCGTTCAAAGTCACGCACTTGGTTGTCATGATCGGCTGTTCGTGCACACGGGCCGTCAACATGGCCGCACAGCGGCTCCCCACGACTCATCCGCAACCCGCAGCCGGTCCGCGGCATTGTCGGCGCCCTGATCTACGGTCATCCCATGGCCCCACCACCCCCTGGTCAACCGCCCGGCAAGTCCGCTCGAACGCGCTCGGCGTACCGATGCAGCGAATGCGGCTGGGAGACCGGCAAGTGGGTCGGCCGCTGCGGCGAGTGCCAGGCCTGGGGGTCGGTCGCCGAGTTGGCGGCAGTCACCACTCGTACGGCGGCGGGGCCGGTCACGACAAAGGCACTTCCGATCAGCCAAGTGTCCGTCGAAGAGTCGGCCTTCCGATCCAGCGGAGTCCCCGAACTCGACCGGGTGCTTGGCGGAGGGTCTGGTCCCAGGTGCGGCCATCCTGCTCGCCGGTGAGCCCGGAGTCGGCAAGAGCACACTGCTGTTGGAGGTCGCCGCCCAGAGCGCTCGCTACGGTCGGCGGACCCTCTACGTCACCGGCGAGGAGTCCGCCTCCCAGGTCCGCCTTCGAGCAGACCGCACCGGCGGCGTCTTCGACGAGCTCTACCTCGCCGCCGAGACCGACCTAGGTGCCGTGCTCACTCACATCGAGGACGTTCGCCCGACGCTCGTCGTGGTCGACTCCGTGCAGACCATCGGCGCGTCCGGCATCGAAGGGGTTCCTGGTGGAGTCACCCAGGTCAAGGAGGTCGCGGCGGCGCTGATCCGAGTGGCCAAGACCCGCAACATCACCATGGTGCTGATCGGCCATGTGACCAAGGAGGGCACCATTGCAGGGCCGCGGGTGCTCGAACACGTCGTGGACGTGGTGCTCGGATTCGAGGGGGACCGCAACTCCCGCTTCCGCATGCTTCGCGCGCTGAAGAACCGGTTCGGACCCGTCGACGAGGTCGGCTGTTTCGACCTTGGCGCGGATGGCATCACGGCGGTGGCCGACCCGACCGGGTTGTTCGTGGAGAACCATCACCAGCAGGTGGCCGGCACCTGTGTGGCGGTCACGATGGAAGGCCGACGCCCGATGCTGGCGGAGGTGCAAGCCCTGGTCACTCCGAGTTCGATGGAGCGACCACGTCGTACGACATCCGGGCTCGATTCCTCGCGCGTGGCGATGGTTCTCGCAGTGCTTCAACAGCACTGCAAGATCCGTCTTGCACAACCACGATGTGTTCGTCTCCACCGTCGGCGGTGCCCGACTCGCCGAGCCCGCCAGCGATCTCGCCGTTGCCGTGGCGATCGCGTCGGCCCACTTCGGCACGCCACCCCCGCGTGGCGTCGTTGCCATGGGCGAATTGGGACTGGCCGGTGAGCTCCGACGAGTTCGTGACCTCCCCCAACGCGTAGCCGAGGCCGCTCGACTCGGCTTCGCAGTCGCGCTGGTGCCGGGCGACTCAAGTGCCGGCCCGAAGAGCCCCGAATCCTGGACGACCGACGGCATCAAGGTTCTCGACGTGCCGGGCATCGACGCGGCACTTCAACTGCTGCGACTCCACTAGACTCACCGAGTCACAGTTCAGACATCGGGGGATCAGCGTGGCCGGCATTGAGCACTCCGACGACAGCCTGCGCCTGCGCGCAACGCTCGCCGTCATCGCACCCGGCACGCCACTGCGTGACGGACTCGAGCGCATCCTGCGTGGCCGCACGGGCGCCCTGATCGTCCTGGGCGTCGACAAGACCGTCGAATCGATCGCGAGCGGCGGCTTCACCCTGGATGTGCCGTTCACTGCCACCGGCCTGCGCGAGCTGGCCAAGATGGACGGCGCCATCATCCTCGACCGTGACATCTCGCGCATCCACCGCGCCGCGGTCCACCTGATGCCCGACAACACGATCGTCTCCGAGGAGACCGGCACGCGACACCGGACCGCAGACCGGGTCGCCAAGCAGACCGGTTTCCCGGTGATCTCGGTGTCTCAATCAATGCAGATCATCGCGGCGTACGTCGGCAGCACGAGGTACGTCCTCGAGGACTCGGGCCAGATCCTGTCCCGTGCCAATCAGGCGCTCGCGACCCTGGAGCGCTACAAGTTGCGGCTCGACGAGGTCTCCAGCACGTTGTCCGCCCTCGAGATCGAGGATCTCGTGACGGTTCGCGACGTCGCCGTCATGGCTCAGCGGCTGGAGATGGTGACCCGGATCTCCCGTGAGATCGACGACTACGTCCTTGAGTTGGGCGGCGACGGACGACTGTTGTCGCTTCAGTTGGAGGAACTCATCACCGGGGTCGATGCTGAGCGCGAGCTCGTGGTCCGCGACTACCTACCGGCCGGCAAACGCCGCAAGTCACCCGAGGAACTGCTCAACCGCCTCAGCGCGCTCTCCCCCATCGATCTGGTCGACCCGGCATCTGTGGCGCGAGCACTGACGCTGGGCACCGGCGAGCATCTGGACGGCGCCGTGGCTCCGCGCGGGTACCGCCTGCTGGCCAAGGTCCCGCGCCTCCCACCGACGGTGGTCGACCGGCTGGTGGAGCACTTCGGCACCCTGCAGAAGTTGTTGTCCGCTGGCATCGACGACTTGCAAGCCGTCGATGGTGTCGGCGAGTTGCGGGCAAGGAGCGTTCGCGAGGGTCTGAGCAGGCTCGCTGAAAGCAGCATTCTTGAGCGATTTGTTTAGCGGTTGAGGCCATAGTTCCAATACATAGTGTCGCTCCGCGACACTATGTATTGTCAGGCTCCACCGCACCCGACGGATCACCGGTCGGCTGGTCTGTCGGCTGGGATTCACCCGGGTTCTGCGAGGCCGCATCGCTCGGTTGCTCGGGCTGCTTCAAGATCTTGGGTTCGGGGCGTTGCAGTTCAAACAGCAAGGCTCCCGGCTCACCAGCGAAAGCCGCCGCTTCGACGCGATACCAACCTGGCGGCGCCCACGGCGTCGTGCCCGTGCAGCGACTATCTGATCGTCGCCCCGACCAGACCACGGCGATCTTGACGCCAACGTCGTTGCGCAACACGAGATCCTTCGTCGGCACCGAAATGGGACATTGTCTGCTGGTCCAGATCTCGTCCTTCTCGCCAGTGACGCGCAAGGTGATGGTGTCGGGAGAGGTGTGCCACGTGCAGGCCGGCGATTCCTTGGTCTTCAGTTCCAACAAGATGTAGGAGTGACGCCAAGCAACTGCCCGATAGACGTACGGCGACACCGTGATGTCCTCAGGAGTACATGGACCGGTGGGTTGTGCCGGAGTTGGCGTGGCCGAGACTTCCGCTGAGGGTGCTGGTTGAGTTGACTTGGCCGCCTGCCGCAAAGCCTTGCGTTGCCGCTTGGTGAGCAGGGCCTTCGCCGCATCATTGCCGTCATCCGGACTGGGTGCGACCGAGATCTCGGCATCGACCTTCTTGGCCGCCGGCTTGGGAGTGCTCGAACCGTCCGTCGCCCCGTTGAGGGCGGAGGCGATGCCGATCACGAGGAGCAGTGCCGTGCCGATGACCGCGAGTCGTCGGAGCCAATAGACCCGCTGGGGCACAGGAGGTCTTCTGTGACCTGTGGGACTCGCCATACGGCCACGCTAACCAGCGCGGGCGGCCAGGCCGGGTAGCCACTCCGTACGATCGGCTCGTGGATCCCCTCCTCGACTGGTACGACCAGAACGCCCGCGATCTGCCCTGGCGTGGCCCGAAGGCAAGTGCGTGGTCGGTTCTCGTTTCCGAATTCATGCTGCAGCAGACGCCGGTCGCTAGGGTTCTCCCGGTTCACGAGCAGTGGATGGAGCGGTGGCCGACGCCGACGAGCCTGGCCGCGGATTCACCTGGCGAGGCCGTGCGACTCTGGGGCAGGTTGGGATACCCGCGACGCGCGCTTCGGCTACATGCAACGGCCAACGCCATCGTTGAACACCATGCTGGCGAAGTGCCTTCGTCGTACGCCGACCTGCTAGCGCTGCCCGGTATCGGTGACTACACCGCTGCCGCCGTCGCGAGTTTCGCGTTCGGCCAACGCCACGTCGTCCTGGACACCAACGTCCGTCGAGTTCTCGGGCGTTGGCGCACCGGCGACGAGTTCCCCGCCGCGAGCATCACCCGGGCCGAACGGGACCTTGCCGAATCTGTCCTCCCGAGCGAGGACTCCGTCGCCGCCACGTGGTCGGTCGCGGTCATGGAGTTGGGTGCGCTCGTCTGCACCGCCAATCAGCCACGTTGCGGCGCCTGCCCGCTTGCGGAGCAGTGTGCGTGGCGGGCTGGCCGGCTACCCGGCCCACGACGGCCCGGCGCGAACGGCACAGACCTGGGCCGGGACGGACCGGCAATGCCGGGGTCGCCTGCTCGAGGTGGTGCGCGACGCCGACGGCGCCGTGCCCAAAAGCCGGCTCGACCTGGTGTGGCACGACGACACCCAGCGTGAGCGATGCTTGGAAAGCCTCGTGATCGACGGGCTGATCGTGGCCACGTCAGCCGATTCCTACGCGCTACCCGCCTGACCAAAACCAAGAAGGGCCGACCCAACCGGGTCGGCCCTCCTCGCTTCGAAACTACTACTCGGCTTCAGCCGGGGCGGTGAACTCCTCAGGGCCTTCGTCGAGACCTTCGGTCGTCAGTTCGACGCCCACGGGCTCGAGCGGGGGCAGGTCGGGTAGTTCGTTGACCTTCTCGCCCTTGAACGTGAAGGTCGCGTCCGGACCGTCGCCGTCGGTGTCGACCAGGATGATCTGGCCCGGGTCCGACCTCGCCGTACAACATCTTCTCGGCGAGCACGTCCTCCAACTCACGCTGGATGGTGCGTCGCAACGGACGCGCACCCAACACCGGATCGAAGCCACGCGTGGCAAGCAGGTCCTTGGCTCGCTGGGTCAACTCCAACTTCATGTCGCGGTCGCGGAGTCGCAACTCCACGCCGGCGATCATGTTGTCGACCATCGAGATGATCTGCTCCTGGCTGAGCGGCGGGAACACGATGATCTCGTCGACACGGTTCAGGAACTCGGGCCGGAAGTGCTGCTTGAGCTCTTCGGAGACCTTGCTCTTCATCCGCTCGTAGGAACCGGCCTTGTCGCCGGCCTGGTTGAAGCCCAGGTTCATCGACTTGGCGATATCGCGTGAACCCAGGTTGGTGGTCATGATGATCACGGTGTTCTTGAAGTCGACCACGCGTCCTTGTGAGTCGGTGAGTCGACCTTCTTCGAGGATCTGCAACAGGCTGTTGAAGATGTCCGGGTGTGCCTTCTCGATCTCGTCGAAGAGGACCACCGAGAACGGCTTGCGGCGCACCTTCTCGGTGAGCTGGCCACCCTCTTCGTAGCCGACGTACCCGGGAGGCGAACCGAACAGCCGCGACACGGTGTGCCGCTCGCCGTACTCGCTCATGTCGAGCATGATCAACGCGTCCTCGTCACCGAACAGGAACTCGGCGAGCGTCTTGGACAGCCAGGTCTTACCGACACCGGACGGACCGGCGAAGATGAACGAGCCGCCGGGACGCTTCGGATCCTTCAGGCCGGCACGAGTACGCCGGATGGCCCGGGAGAGCGCCTTGACGGCCTCTTCCTGACCGATGACTCGCTTGTGGAGTTCGTCCTCCATCTTGAGCAGACGGCTGGACTCCTCTTCGGAGAGTTTGACGATCGGGATGCCCGTCGCGACGGCGAGCACCTCCGCGATCAACTCCTCGTCGACCTCGGCCACGACATCCATGTCACCGGCCCGCCACTGCTTCTCGCGCTCCGACTTGGCGTTGATCAACTGCTTCTCTTCGTCCCGCAGTCGAGCAGCAGCCTCGAAGTCCTGGCCGTCGATCGCGGCTTCCTTGCGCTGACGAACGTCGTTGATCTTGTCGTCGTACTCACGCAGGTCGGCCGGTGCGGTCATCCGACGGATCCGCAAACGCGAACCGGCCTCATCGATCAGGTCGATGGCCTTGTCCGGCAGGAACCGGTCGGAGATGTAACGATCGGCAAGCGTCGCCGCCGAGACCAAGGCCTCGTCGGTGATCGTCACCCGGTGGTGCGCTTCGTAGCGATCGCGCAGACCCTTGAGCATCTCGATGGTGTGCGCGATCGAGGGCTCGTTGACCTGGATCGGCTGGAAGCGGCGCTCGAGAGCAGCGTCCTTCTCGAGGTGCTTGCGGTACTCGTCAAGGGTGGTCGCACCGATGGTCTGCAACTCGCCACGAGCCAACATCGGCTTGAGGATCGAGGCGGCGTCGATGGCACCCTCGGCCGCGCCGGCTCCGACGAGGGTGTGGATCTCGTCGATGAACAGCACGATGTCGCCGCGGGTGCGGATCTCCTTGAGGACCTTCTTCAGCCGCTCCTCGAAGTCGCCGCGGTAGCGCGAACCGGCCACCAGGGCACCCAGGTCGAGCGTGTAGATGTGCTTGTCCTTGAGCGTCTCCGGCACGTGGCCGCGCACGATGTCCTGGGCGAGGCCCTCGACGATCGTGGTCTTGCCGACGCCGGGTTCACCGATCAGGACAGGGTTGTTCTTCGTACGCCGCGAGAGGATCTGCATGACCCGCTCGATCTCCTGATCACGTCCGATGACGGGATCGAGTTTTCCTTCGCGCGCGGCCTGGGTCAGGTTGCGGCCGAACTGGTCGAGGACCAACGACGAGTTGGGGGCCTCTCCGCCGCTGCCGCCGGACTGGACGCCGGCGGTCGCCGACTCCTTGCCCTGGAAGCCGGACAGCAACTGGATGACCTGCTGGCGAACGCGATTGAGATCCGCGCCGAGCTTCTGGAGCACCTGAGCGGCGACGCCTTCGCCCTCACGGATCAGGCCGAGCAGGATGTGCTCGGTGCCGATGTAGGAGTGGCCGAGCTGGAGCGCCTCACGCAGGGAGAGCTCGAGGACCTTCTTGGCGCGCGGCGTGAAGGGGATGTGTCCACTCGGAGCCTGTTGGCCCTGGCCGATGATCTCCTCGACCTGGGCGCGCACGGCTTCCAGGGAGATGTCGAGCGACTCGAGCGCCTTGGCGGCGACACCCTCACCCTCATGGATCAGGCCGAGCAGGATGTGCTCGGTGCCGATGTAGTTGTGGGACAGCATGCGGGCCTCTTCTTGGGCCAGCACAACCACCCGACGGGCTCTGTCGGTAAACCGCTCGAACATGTGGACTCCCTCAGCCAGCGTCACCGACGTCCATCGGCAAAGCAGATGTTGCTCTTTACGATAGGTCTAACTACCCACAAAGCCTATGCGTTCCCCATCTGGCGGACCCGGGATCTGCTCTCAGCGAACGGTGCGAAGAGACAAAAGGTGGAAAATCATCCGATTCGGCCGTAACTGGCGCCCTTGACGCACTGGGTAGCGCCGTCCTTGACCTTCGCCGAAATCTCGAACGACTCGGTCGCCCCGGGCTCGATGTCCTGGACGACTGCGAAGCCACGGCCCATCACGTCACCGGCCGATGTGGTCCAACTGACGGTGACCAGATAGTCGACCGGAACCTTCGCTGACGAGGTCACCTCGCCAGTCACGGTCTGTGGCCCGGCGTCGGTTTCACACTCGGCAAGCGTCAGATCCTTGATCGCTCCGCGCTCGTTCCGCACGATCGGGAACCTTCGGCAGATTCGGTGGCGAGACGTTGCCCGGATCCACTGACTCCTCGGCCGACGGAGAGGGCGACTCCTGAGGCGGATCGGCCGAGTTCTTGTCCGCCGAGCACGCACCGACGGCGATCACCATCAGCGCGGCCAGGAGGACGGCGTGAAGCCTTTTGGGGGCCGGTTTCAACATTGGATACTTCCCTCGTGAGTCGTAGCTAGACATTCGTGCCACCCGTCCGGCGCCTGCGCCGAGACGCGAGGAGCAGCGCAAAACCTGCACCGAGCATAGTTATGGCGGCCAGCGGCAACGCGTGCGGCAGCGGCGAGCCGGTGAACGGAAGTACCCCGAGACTCGTCGTGCGGATCTTCACCGAGTCACTGTCGGCGACCACGACTCGCGCGTGCCGCCGGATCCACGGCCCGTCCGTTCGGGTCATAAGTGCCGCTCGCGCTCGCCGTGTTGGTCACCGAGCCGTCGCGCACATCCTGGGTCGTGACGGTGTATGGCGCGGCTGTGCACTTGGTCGAATCCCCTGGCGCCAAGACCCGTTCGCGACACGTGACCTTGCCGAGCATCGAGTCCGACACATTGACGCGGGTCAGCGTCACCGCACCGGTGTTCGTGACCTTGAACGTGAAGTGCACCTGCTGGCCAGCGGCGTACGGTCCGGTGTCTGTAACACCCTTGTCCAGCCGGATCCCGGGGCGAGCCACGGCCGCTGTGCGAACGCTGACTTCGGACACCGCGCTGACCTCGGTCTCCCCCGCCTCACCGCGACCCAAGCCGAACGCCGCCGCGCGGTTGATGATGTTGCCCGCTGCCACATCTGCGGCGGTCACGGTGTAGGGCGTCCCGACGCACGTCGTGATCGGCCCGCGGAGGAAGGGTCGTGACGGGACAAGTCACGGCCGCCAACATCGAGTCCTCGACCCGAACACCGGACAGTGTCACGTTGCCGTCGTTCTTCGCGTCGAAGGAGAACTTGACGGTGCCGCCGGCGGCGATCGGCCCGGCCGTGTTGGCGCGCTTGACCAGCACGATCTGCGGTGCCCCATCGAGGGGAGTCGTCACGGTGTCCTGGGCGGACACCTCGTTGCCGGTCGGCGACGTGCCACTGGCCTCGGCTGTGTTGACGACCTCGCCGACGTCGAGGTCGTTCTGAGTCAAGGTGTACGACGCAGTGCAGGTCGTTGATTCGCCCGGCGGCGATGACGGTCTCGGGACACGCGACGCTCGAATCGGCGTCGATCAGCGGGTCGTCCACTCGGACACGAGTCGAGGGTCACGTTGCCCGAGTTGGTCACGACGAACGAGTAGTCGATGGTGCCGCCGGCCTCCGCACCGCTCACCGCATCAACCGACTTCTCCAACGCGACGGCAGGAGCCGACTCGATGGTCGTGGTGGTGGAGTCCTCGGCGGTGACGGGATCACCGGTCGGCGGATTCGCGGTCGACCGTCGCGACGTTCACCACCTGACCCGCATCGACCTCACCCTGCGTGATCTCATAGGTCGCACTGCACGTCATCGGAGCCGCCGGGGCGAGTGTGGCTGGCCGGGCAGGTGACGACCCCGGCCAGGGGATCGTCGACGGCCACGGCACCCAACGTGACGTTGCCGGTGTTCGTGACGATGAATTCGATAGTCGACCGTGTCGCCAGCACCATTGCCACTGGGCACACCTGCCTGCTTGTCCAAGGTGATGGCTGGTCCGGCCTCGATCGGGGTGTCGGTGTCATCGATCGCCGTGACGGCCTGATCGGTCGGTGAGGATCCCGGTCGCGACCGCGGTGTTGGCCACATGCCCGGCGTCGACGTCGGATTGTGTCAACGTGTAGGTCGCCGTGCACGTGGTGGACTCGATCGGCGCCAAAGTCGCTGCCGGGCAGGTAACGGCACCGACTAGGGGGTCCTCAACGCCGACAGCATCCAGGGTGACGTTGCCGCTGTTGGTCACGACGAACGAGTAGTCGATGGTGTCGCCGGCCGAATTGCCGGTCGGCGTCGCCGCCTGCTTGTCGAGCGTGATCGCTGGCGCGGACACGATCGGGCTGTCAGTGTCGTCCGTCGCTGTCGCGTCGTCACCGACGGGCGGCGTAGCGCTCGCCGTGGCCGTGTTGGCAACATGTCCCGAGTCCATGTCCAGTTGGGTGAGGACGTACGTCGCCTGGCAGGTGTCGAGACGTCCGGCGGGAGCGATCCGCCGGGACAGTCCACGCTCCCGAGCAACGGATCCGCCACGCTCACCGGGTCGAGCGTCACGTTGCCGGTGTTGGTGACGATGAAGGTGTAGTCGATGGTGTCGCCCGCCCTGATATCTAGGGGGTCGCCAGCTCGGAGTACCTGCCTGCTTGTCCAACACGATCGCCGGATCGCCGGGGATGCCGGTCGAGGTGCTGTCGTCCGCGGCCACCACATCGCCATTGGGTGCGGTTGCGCTGGCCGTCGCGAAATTGACCACTTCGGCCGCATCGACATCGGCCTGCTCCAACGTGTAGGTCGCCAGGCACGTGGTTGAAGCGCCGGGAGCCAACTCCCCGACAGGGCAGTCCACCGTCCCGACCAACGGGTCGTCCACTGAGATCGAGTCGAGTGTCACGTTGCCGGTGTTGGTGACAACGAACGAGTAGTCCACCGTGTCTCCGGCATCGACGCCGCTGATTGCCGTGACGAACTTGTCCAGAGCGACCGCTGGCTCCGCGGGGATACCGGTCGTCACCGTGGCGTTCGAGACGACGGCGTCGCCGACCGGGGGGGTTCCCAACGCGGTCGCGACGTTGACGACCTCACCGGCGTCCACATCGGCTTGGGTCAGGACGTATGTCGCTTCACACGTCGTCGCGTCTTCGGGCGCAAGCACAGATTCGGGACAGTTGACGGCGCCAACGACGGGGTCGTTCACCCCGATCGGGTCAAGTGTCACGTTGCCGGTGTTGGTGACCAGGAACGTGTAGTCGATCGTGTCGCCCGCCCGATTCCCACTCGGTGCGCCCGCCTGCTTGACCAGGGTGATTGCGGGTGCGGCCTCGATCGTGGTGTCGGTGTCATCTGTCGCGGTGACGTCATCCCCGAGGGGAGGGGAACCGTTGGCGGTCGCCGAGTTCGCCCGGTGGCCGAGATCGACGTCGGACTGGGTCAGGGCGTACGTCGCCTCACATGTCATCGAGGCGTCTGGCGCCAGGGCGGATTCCGGGCACGTGACGTCCCCGACGGTCGGGTCGCCTACCGAGACCGGATCGAGGCTCACGTTGCCCGTGTTGGTGACCAAGAACGTGTAGTCGATCGTGTCTCCCGCGCGAACGCCACTCGGCACGCCCGCCTGCTTGTCCAAGGTGATCGCCGGGGCCGACTCGATCGGCGAATCCGTTTCATCACTCGCTGTCACATCGGCGCCGGCCGGAGGCGTCCCGATGGCCGTGGCCAGGTTGGCGAAGTGTCCGGCGTCGACGTCACCCTGGGTGAGTGTGTACGTCGCGGAACAGAGCGTGGTGTCAGCGGGCGCCAGTCTGGTTTCGGGACAGGTCACCGTGCCGATCGCAGGATCGTCGACCCCGACTGGATTCAGGGTGACGTTGCCGGTGTTGGTCACGCGTGAATTCGTAGTCGATCGTGTCTCCGGCCCGATCACCCGACGGCGAGCCAGCCCGCTTGTCCAACGTGATCGCCGGGGCCGACTCGAGAGTTGTCGTCGTCGTTGCCTCGGCGGTGGCCGAGGTCGCCGGTCGGTGGCGTCCCGGAAACGGTCGCATTGTTGATCACCTGACCGGCGTCCACATCCTCCTGGGTCAAGCTGTAGGTGGCAGCGCATGTGGTGGATTCATCGGGCGCCAACACCGTGCCAACACAGGTTACGGGCCCGAGCATCGGGTCGTCGATGACAATCCCATCGAGCGTCACGTTGCCCGTATTGGTGACGGCGAACGAGTAGTCGATCGTGTCGCCTGCCCTGTCACCGGTCGGCACCCCGGCCGTCTTCGCAAGAGTGATGAGCGGGCTCGCCGACGATCTGGGTGTCGGTGTCATCCGCGGCGGTCACGTCATCCCCGGTGGGTGGCGTGCCACGCACCGCTGCGGAGTTGGCGAAGTGGCCGGCGTCGACGTCGAGTTGGGTCAGGGAGTAGGTCGCCGTGCACGTCGTCGACTCCGTGGGGTCAAGGATCAGCGACCGGGCAATTCACACCTCCGACGCCCGGATCGTCCACAGAGATCGAGGCCGAGCGTCACGTTGCCGGTGTTGGTGACGATGAATGTGTAGTCGATCGTGTCATCGGCGCGGTTCCCGGTCGGGACGCCAGCCTGCTTGTCCAAGGCGATGGCCGGACTGGCCGGTAGGTCGGTGGTGGTGGTGTCTTCCGCAGTCACCGCGTCGCCGCTCGGCGGCGTACCACTCGCGGTCGCGATGTTGATCACTTCACCGGCATTCACATTGGTCTGGGTCAGGGTGTACGTCGCGGCGCAGGTGGTGGAAGCCTCCGGTGCCAACGTGGCATCCGGACACGTGACGACTCCCGCCAACGGATCATCAACCCTGATCGGGTCGAGCGTGACGTTGCCGGTATTCGTCACGAGGAAGACGTAGTCGATGGTGTCCCCTGCGTTCGCGCCGGTAGGGACGCCCGCGGTCTTGTCCAAGGTCACGGCGGGCAAAGACTCGATGCTGGTGTCCGTGAAGTCGGTGGCGGTGACATCGTCACCGATCGGTGGAGTGCCCAGGGCGGTCGCGTCGTTGTGGACCGTGCCCGCGTCAACGTCTGCCTGGGTCAGGGCGTACGTCGCCGAGCATTGCGTTGTCTGGTCGGGAGCCAGGACGGTCTCCGGGCAGACCACCGCTCCCACCAGCGGGTCGTCCACCGACACGGGGTCCAGGGTGACGTTGCCGGTGTTGGTCACGACGAAGGTGTAGTCGATCAGGTCTCCGGCGCTGTTGCCGTTCGGCTGCAGAGCAGCAAGCTTCTCCAGACCGATTGCGGGCGCGGCGAGGATGGTGGTGTCCGTGTCATCGGTGGCCGTCACGTCGCCGCCGATCGGCGGAGTCCCGCTCACGGTGGCCGTGTTGGCGAAGTGCCCGGCGTCGACGTCTGCCTGGTTCAGCGTGTACGTCGCTTGACAGGTGGTGGTCGCCTCCGGCGCCAGCAGGCTCTCCGGGCATTCGACCTGGCCGATGATCGGGTCAGCGACGGACACCGGATCCAACGTCACATTCCCGGTGTTCGTGACAACGAAGGTGTAGTCGATCGTGTCGCCGGCGGCGTTCCCGCTGGGAGCCCCGGCCAGCTTGTCCAAAGCGATCGCCGGAGCGGACTCGATGAGCGTGGTGGCCGTGTCCGCAACGGTCACTGGATCACCCGTCGGCGGGGTGCCGCTCGCCGTTGCCAGGTTCACGAACTCGCCGGCGTCCACATCTGCCTGCGTCAACGCATAAGTCGCCGTACACGTCGTCTCTTCCGTCGGCGCCAGGACAGCCACCGGACACGAGACCGCCCCCACCGGCAGGATCATCGACGGAGACCGCATCCAACGTCACGTTCCCGGTGTTGCTGACCACGAAGGTGTAGTCGATCGTGTCGCCCGCGGCATTCCCGCTCGGGGTTCCCGCCTGCTTGTCCAACGTGATCGCGGGCTCGGAAGGGATCAGGGTGGTCGTGGTGTCAGTTGTCCCCACGTCAGCTCCAGCTGGCGGAGTGCCGCTCGCGGTCGCCACGTTCACGAACTCGCCGGCATCCACATCTGCCTGCGTCAACGCGTACGTCGCCGTACACGTCGTCTCTTCCGTCGGCGCCAGGACAGCCACCGGACACGAGACCGCCCCCACCGCAGGATCATCGACGGAGACCGGATCCAACGTCACGTTGCCCGGGTTGCCGACCACGAAGGTGTAGTCGATCGTGTCGCCCGCGGCATTCCCGCTCGGAATGCCGGCCCGCTTGTCCAACGTGATCGCCGGCGCGGCCTCGATCGGGGTGTCCGTGTCATCGGACGCCGTCACCGGATCCCCCACCGGAGGCGTGCCCGTCGCCGTGGCGCTATTGGCGAAGTGCCCGCTGTCCACGTCGACCTGGGTCAGTGAGTAGGTCGCGGTGCAGGTGAACGACGCCTCGGGGGCCAGGGTCGACTCCGGGCAGTCCAGAGCGCCGAGACTGGGATCATCGACCGACACCGGGGCCAACGTGACGTTTCCGACATTGGCAACCAAGAAGGTGTACTCGATCGAGTCACCAGCCGAACTTCCGCTCGGCGTGCCCGCCTGCTTGTCGAGAGTGATCGCGGGAACCGCCGGAATTTGCGTGGTCGTGCCATCGGTGGCCGCGACCGCATCGCCAACTGGCGGTGCACCCGTTGCCGTGGCCTCATTGACCACGACGCCGGCATCCACATCGACCTGCGTCAACGCATAGGTCGCCGCACATGTGGTCGACGCCTCGGGGGCGAGGGTCGTCGCCGGGCAGGTGACCTCATCGACCAACGGATCGTCCACCAGGATCGGATCCAAGGTGACGTTGCCGGTGTTGGTTACCTCGAACTCATAGTCGATCGTGCTCCCCGCTCGATTCCCCGTGGGCTCCGCGGCTGTCTTCGCCAGGTCGATGGCCGGTGTCGCCGGGATCTGCGTAACAGTGCTGTCTATCGCGGTCACGGGATCATCTGCGGGTGGCGTTCCGGAGGCGGTCGCCTCGTTGGTCACCACTCCCGCATCGACGTCTTCCTGAGTCAACGTGTACGCCGCCACGCAGACGGTTGATTCATCCGGAGCCAGCACGGTCTCGGGGCACGTGACGGCATCGACCATGGGGTCGGCCACACCGACCGGATCCAAGGTCACATTGCCTGTGTTCGTCACCAGGAATTCGTAGTCGATCGTGCTTCCTGCACGATCGCCACTCGGCGTACCCGCCGTCTTCTCCAACGTGATCGCCGGCGCTGCCGGCAGGGAGGTGTCGGTGCTGTCCGACCCCGATACGTCTGCGCCGATCGGCGGCGTGCCGGAGGCAACTGCGGTGTTGGCGAAGTGGCCGCGGTCGAAATCGGCCTGGGTCAGCGCGTACGTCGCCGCGCAGCTCGTGGACGTTGCCGGTGCGAGATTGTCGACAAGGCATTCGACCTGGCCGATCAAAGGATCGGAAACCCCGACCGCGGTCAGGGTGACGTTTCCAGTATTGGTGACCACGAAGTCGTAGGCGATCGTGGCCCCGGCGCGGTCGCCGCTCGGCACCCCCGCCGCCTTGTCCAAGGTGATGGCCGGCGCGGCCGCGATAAGCGTGTCAGTGACGTCCGTCGCCGTGACGTCCCCACCCGCGGGAGGCGTGCCGGATGCGGTGGCCGTGTTCGTGAAATGCCCGCGGTCGACGTCCACCTGACCCAACGTGTAGGTCGCGGTGCACGTCATCGCCCCGGCGGGGGCAAGCGCAGCGGCCGGGCAGGTCACGAGGCCAATGTCGGGGTCGTCAACGATCACGGGATCAAGCGTCACGTTTCCCAGATTGGTGACCAGAAACGTGTAGTCGATGGTGTCGCCGGCAGCATTGCCGGTCGGGTCTCCCGCTCGTTTGTCCAGCGCGATCGCCGGTTCGGCCGGGATCGACGTCGTCGTCGTGTCTTCGGCGCTGACAGCGGGACCGCTGGGAGGCGTGCCGGTAGCGCTCGCGTTGTTGATGACCTGCCCCGCGTCGACGTCTGCCTGGGTCAACTCGTAGGTCGCCGTGCATGTGAAGTCGGCATCGGGGGCCAAGCTGGTTTCGGGACAGTCGACCGAGGCCACCAGCGGGTCCTCCACCGTTACCGGATCGAGGGTGACATTTCCGGTGTTGGTCACCACGAACGTGAAGTCGATGGTGTCGCCTGCAGCATTGCCGGTTGGATCGCCGGCCGTCTTCTCCAACGTCAGCAGCGGAGAGCCCAGAATGGCGGTGTCGGTCTCGTCGGTAGCGCTGACGTCCGAGCCCGTCGGTGGTGTCGCGGAAACAGTCGCCGTGTTGGCCACATGACCGCTGTCCACATCGAGTTGGGTCAGTGTGTACGTCGCCACGCAGGTCGTGGAATCCGTCGGCGCCAGCACATCCACCGGGCACGCCACAGGACCGGCGGTCGGGTCGTCGATCGTGACCGGATGGAGGGTGACGTTGCCCGCGTTGGTGACGACGAACGTGTAGTCGATCGTGTCACCAGCCCGATCACCGGTCGGCACCCCGGCCTGCTTGTCCAGGCTCACGACGGGATCGGCAGTGATCAGCGTGGTGGTGTCGTCGGTCAATCGCACGGGAGCGCCGATCGGCGGTGTGCCTGACGCGGTGGCGTTGTTCACGACCTGACCCAGATCCACTTCCGCCTGGGTGATGGCATAGGTCGCCGAGCAGGTCATCTCGGCGCCGGGAGCCAGGATCGTTTCGGGGCAGGAGACCTCACCCGCCTTCGGATCGGTCACCGTCACCGGATCCAGCGTGACGTTGCCCGTGTTTGCCACCACGAACGTGTAGTCGATGGTGTCGCCCGCCCGATCGCCGCTCGGCAGCCCGGCCTCCTTGTCGAGCGTGATCGCCGGGTTCGACGGGATCAGCGTGTCTGTCGTGTCGTTTGCCACGACGTCGGCGCCCGTCGGTGGGGTTCCCGATGCGGTGGCGTCGTTGTGCACGGTCCCAGCGTCGACATCGTCCTGGCTCAGGACGTACGTCGCAGCGCAGGTGGTGCTCTGATCCGGCGCGAGTGAGGTTTCCGGGCAACTCACGGGACCGACCAACGGATCGTCAACTGCGACGGGGTCCAACGTCAGATTGCCGGTGTTGGTGACCCGGAACTCGTAGGTGATCGATGAGCCAGCCGTGTTGCCGGTCGGGTCGCCAGCCTGCTTGTCCAGGGCCATTGCCGGAGATCCGAGGATGGGAGTGTCCGTGTCGTCCGTCGCAGTGACGTCGGCGCCACTCGGTGGGGTCCCCGACGCCGTCGCAGTGTTGGCGAAGTGGCCAGAATCGACGTCTCCCTGGGTGAGGGAATACGTCGCCGTGCACGTCGTCGAATCTGCCGGCGCCAGAAGGGCGGCGGGACACGCGACCAAACCGACGCTCGGATCGTCGACGCTCACCGGGTCGAGCGTGACATTGCCGGCGTTGGTCACAACGAAGGTGTAGTCAACCGTCGAACCGGCCCGGATGTCTGCTGGGTCCCCCGAGGGAGGACCTGCCCGCTTGTCCAGCGTGATCGCTGGGGCTGCGGGAATCGCCGTATCCGTCGAATCTTCGGCCGTCACACCCTCACCGTGAGGGGCGGTGGCGGTCGCTGTGGCCTCGTTGTGGACGATACCGGCGTCCACATCCGCCTGCGTCACCGTGTAGGTCTCCGAGCATGTCATCGACTGCGCTGGAGCCAACGTCTCCTCGGGGCAGTCAACCTGACCGAAGAGTGCATCGGACACTGCCGCCGAGGTGAGCGTGACATTCCCACTGTTGGTCACGACGAAGGTGTAGTCGATCGTCGACCCGGCTCGGATGTCTGCCGGGTTGCCGGTTGGTGTGCCCGCTTGCTTGTCCAGGGTCATCGCCGCCGCTCTGGCGATGGGCGTATCCGTGTCATCGGTCGCGCTGACGTCAACTTCCGTGGGCGAGGTTCCAGAAGCCGTCGCAGTGTTGGCAACGTGACCTGCGTCAACATCGGACTGGGTCAGTTCGTAGGTCGTCGCACAGGTGGTCGAAGCTTCTGGCGCCAACACGGAATCGGGGCAGGCGACCACACCCACCTTGGGATCCGAGAGCGAAACGGAGTCGAGGGTGACGTTGCCGACGTTAGTCACCACGAACGTGTAGTCAATGGTCTCTCCGGCGGCCGCACCACTCGGCTGACCCGCCTGCTTGTCCAAGGCGATTGCCGGGGCGGCGACGATTTCCACATCGGTCGAGTCGGTCGCAGAGACCTCGGCGCCCGACGGCGCTCGGCCGGTTGCAATGGCTTCGTTATGCACGCGGCCGGCGTCGACGTCGTCCTGAGTCAGGGCGTACGTCGCCGAACAGGTCATCGACTCCCCAGGCCCAAGCGAGCCACCGGGGCAAGCCACGGCCCCGACGCTCGGATCGTCGACGACCACCGCGGACAAGGTCACATTGCCGGTGTTCTCGACGACGAAGCCGTAGTCGATCGTGGAGCCTGCTTTGAATCCGCTCGGAGCTCCCGCGGTCTTCTCGAGGGTGATGGCCGGGCCGGCGGTGATCGACGTGTCCGTGTCATCGGTGGCCGACACATCGTCGCCGGCTGGCGGCGAGGCGCTTACGGTCGCGGTATTGGCTACGTGTCCACCATCCACGTCGGTCTGGGTCAAGACATAGGTAGCTGAACACTCCGTCGTCTCCGCGGGTGCAAGCACCGTCAGCAGGCAGGTGACCTGACCGGAACCGATCTTGGGATCGTCGATGGCAATCGCATCAAGGGTGACGTTGCCGGTGTTGGCCACGAGGAACGAGTACTCAATCGTGTCGCCTGCGGCATTGCCACTGGGTGCGCCGGCCCCCTTGTCCAAGGTGATGGAGGGGTTGGCTGGAAGCGGACTCACCGTGAAGTCCGATGCCGTGACATCCGGCCCCGACGGGGGCGTACCGCTGGCGGTCGCATCGTTCTCGACCAGCCCGGAGTCCACGTCGTGCTGAGTGATCTCGTAGGTCGCCGAGCAGGTGGCCGCCTCTGCGGGCGCCAACGTCGTAGGTGAACACGTCACCGGCCCCACCGAGGGATCGTCAAGGGTGACCGAGTCGAGCGTCACGTTGCCCGTGTTGGTGATGACAAAGGAGTAGTCGATCGTCGAACCAGCGGTTGCGCCTGTCGGCTGGCTCGCCTGCTTATCGAGGCTGATCGTCGGTCCGAACTCGATCGTCGAGTCCGTCGTATCCGTGGCGGTCGCCGGTGGCGTGACACCAGCGGGGGGTATGCCGGTTGCCGTGGCAATGTTCTCGACCCGACCGGAATCCACATCGCCCTGGGTCAGGGTGTACGTCGCGCTACAGGTCGTGGTGTCACCGGGACCAAGGATCGTCAGCGGGCAACCGACCTCTCCGACCTGGGGGTCCGAGACCGTGACGGGATCGAGGGTGACGTTGCCCGTGTTGGTCACCTCGAAGGTGTAGTCGATGGTGGAGCCCGCGGTGGCCCCGCTCGGCGTGGCTGCCTGCTTGTCGAGATTGATCGCTGCCGTGCGCGGCAAGGGCGTCGAGGTGGTGTCCGTGGCGTCAACCGGATCCCCGATCGGCGGTGTGCCTGTCGCGGTCGCGACGTTGACGACGACTCCGGCGTCCACATCGTCTTGATCCACGACGTACGTCGCCACGCAGGTGATCTCGACCGTCGGGGCCAGGCTGGTCTCGGGACACGAGACCGCCCCAACCAAGGGATCGCTGATCGAGACCGAGGCCAACGTCACATTTCCGGCGTTCGTGACCACGAACGTGTAGTCAATCGTCGATCCGGCCGCCTGACCCGTCGGGGTGCCGGCTGTCTTCTCCAGCGTGATGGCCGGTCCGGCGGCGATGGCCGTATCCGTTGCATCGGTTGCCGTGGGAGCGGTCAGCCCTGCTGGCGGAAGGCCCGTCGCGGACGCTGTGTTGGCCACATGCCCGGCGTCGACGTCTGCCTGCGTCAGGGTGTACGTCGCCGCGCACTGTGTTGCGCTTTCGGGTAGGAGCACGTTCGACTCACACGTGACGTCGCCGACCTTCGCGTCGGTCACGGACACGGGATCCAACGTCACGTTGCCTGTGTTGGTGACAACGAACTCGTACCCGATGTGTCGACCCCGCGACGCTGCCCGTCGGGATGCCGGCAGTCTTGTCCAGGCTGATCCCAGGAGTGCCCTCGATGGGTGTGTCCGTGTCGTCGCTAGCCGTCACCGCTGCCCCGATCGGCGGGGTTCCGGTAGCGGTGGCGGTGTTTGCGAAGTGGCCCGAGTCGACGTCGGCCTGCGTCAAGGAATAGGTCGCAGTGCAGACGGTGGCGGCCCCGGGCAACAGCGTCGTATCCGGGCACGACAGTCCGACCCGTGGGTCGGAGATGGCGACGGGATCCAACGTCACGTTGCCGGTGTTCGTCGCGACGAACGTGTAGTCGATGGTCGATCCGGCCACATGGCCGGTAGGAGCATCGGCGCGCTTGTCGAGAACCAGGGACGGCGCGGCCGCGATCGACGTTGTCGTGGTGTCCGTCGCGGTGACGTCCGACCCATCCGGCGCGGTGCCCGATGCCGTGGCTAGGTTCACGACTTCGCCGGCGTCCACGTCGGCCTGCGTCAAGGTGTAGACCTTCGTACATGACGTCGACGCTTCCGGAGCCAGTGTCGAGGCTGGGCACGAAACCGGACCGGCCTTGGGGTCCGAGATCGATACCTGATCCAACGTGACGTTGCCCGAGTTCGTGACCAGGAAGCTGTAGGTGAGCGTCGAGCCGACCGTCGTGCCGGTCGGGGAACCGGCAGCCTTCTCGAGGGTGATCGCGGCCGCTGGAACGATCGGGGTGTCCGTCGAGTCGGTGGCCGTGGGGGCGTGAGTCCGGCCGGCGGCGTTCCCGTCACGGTTGCACTGTTGGCGAAATGGCCCGAGTCGACGTTGGGCTGGGTCAGCGTATGGGTGGCCGTACATATCGTCGTGGCGGCCGGGGCGAGCGACGTGAGTGGACAGGTGACGGTCCCCACCTTCGCGTCGAAGACGGTGATGGGGCTAAGCGTCACATTGCCGGTGTTCGTCACCGTGAAGCCGTACGCGATCGTCGATCCCACGGTGAAGCCGCTCGGCGGTTCCGCAACCTTGTCCAGGGCAATCGTCGCGGTCCGTGCAATCAGGGTTGTCACCGAGTCAGTTGCGGCGACGGCCGGGCCTGTCGGCGGGGTTCCTGAAGCGGTCGCGGTGTTGGTCACCGAGCCGGTGTCTATGTCGGGCTGGGTGAGGGTGTAGGTCTTGGTGCACGTGGTCGAATCGGACGGCGCAAGCGTCGAGACGGGACATGTGACAGACCCCAGGGTCGGATCGGACAGCCCGACTCCGGTCAGCGTCACGTTTCCGGAGTTGGTGACGACGAACGTGTAGTCGACCGTAGACCCGGCCGTGAGTCCGCTTGGCGTGCCGGCCTGCTTGTCCAACGTGATCCCCGGGCCGCGCGCCACCGTCGTATCCGTCGAGTCGGTTGCAATCGGGGGGGTCAACCCACCTGGTGGAGTTCCCGTCGCGGTCGCAGTGTTGGCGACGTGACCCGCATCCACATCGGCCTGGGTCAGCGTGTAGATCTTGGAGCAGGTGGTCGCCACGGTGGGGGGAAGCGTTGCCACCGGGCAGCTCACCGGGCCCACCGTCGGGTCCGTCACCGTGAGTCCCGTGAGGGTCGTGGTTCCCGCGTTCCCGACAACAAAGCTGTAGGCGATGGTGTCGCCCGCGTCAGGGCCGTTCTCGTCCACGTCCGTGACGCCGGCGGACTGCTTGTCGAGAGTGATCGCCGTGGCTTGGGCGATCGGGGTCAGGACCGTATCGGTAGCAGTGACAGCCGCGCCGACGGGCGGCTTGCCCGATGCCGTGGCGGTGTTGTTCACCGTGCCCGCGTCGACATCGCCCTGCGTCAGCACATAAGTCTTGGTGCAGGTGGTCGATGCGCCCGGCGCCAGGGACGATGCCGGGCAGGTGACCGGCCCGACCCGCGGGTCGGAGACAGAGACCGGGTTGAGCGTCACATTGCCATCATTGGTGACGACGAATGTGTAGGTGATCGTGGAGCCAGCAACGTTCCCGGTAGGCGTCGCACCCTGCTTGTCCAAGGTGATGGCCGGCCGTCACGGTCAGAGCGGTGTCGGTCGCATCCGTAGCCGTCGGCGACGTGACACCGGATGGCGGGCGTGCCGGTGGCAGTTGCCGTGTTCGCAACGTGACCGGTATCGAGGTCCAGTTGGGTGATCGAGTAGGTCTTCGCGCAGGTCGTGCTCGCACCGGGCGCGAGATTCGTGGCGGGACAGGTGACGATGCCGACCAACGGATCGCTCACCGACACCGGGTTGAGGCGTGACATTGCCCGTGTTGGTCACGACAAAGTTGTAGGCGATTGTTGACCCGACTGCCGAGCCACTCGGCGTGCCGGCTTGCTTGTCCAGGGTGAGTCGAGCCACCCGGGCGATCGGCGTGACGACGACATCGCTGGCGCCGACCTCCTTGCCAACGGGGGGTGCGCCGGATGCACTCGCGCTGTTCTCGACCTGGCCCGCGTCCACATCACTTTGGGTCAAGACGTACGTCGCCGAGCAGGTCATCGTTGCCGATGGCGCCAGCACTCTCTCCGGACAGTCGACGGCTACCTTGGAGTCGGACACTGTGACCGGATCCAGTGTCACGTTTCCGGTGTTGCTGACGGCGAACTCGTAGCTGATCGTGGAGCCCGGAGTGGTACCGCTCGGCGTGCCTGCCGATTTGTCGAGGGTGATCACCGGGTTGGGCTCGATGGCCGTCTCTGTGTTGTCGGTGGCGGTGACGTCATCGCCCTTGGGTGGCGTGCCCGTTGCGGTCGCCTCATTGACGACGCGACCGGCGTCGACGTCCGCCTGGGTCAGGGTGTACGTCGCCGAGCACGTGAAGGACTCCCCCGGACCCAATTTCTCGATGGAACACTCGAACTTCTCGAACAACGGGTCGGTGACCGTGACTGGGGCCAGCGTGACTTCGCCCTTGTTGGTCACGACGAACGAATACTCGATCGTGGAGCCAGCGACATTCCCACTGACCTTCGCGGCTTCCTTGTCCAACGTGAGAGCGGCCGTCGTCGTGATCGGCGTGGTAGTCGAGTCCGTTGCGCTGACGACGTCACCGCTGGGCGGCGCACCCGACGCCGAAGCCTCATTGACCACCACCCCCTTGTTGACGTCCTCCTGGGTCAACTTGTAGGTCGCGGTGCAGTCCATGCTCAGACCCGGCGAAAGCACCGATTCGGGGCATGTGACGGTTCCGACGAGTGGGTCGGAAACCTCCACCTTGCCGAGCGTGACGTTGCCCGTGTTGGTGACAACGAAGGAGTAGGTGATCGTGGAGCCTGCGGTGGTCCCGGTAGGTGCACCCGCCTGTTTGTCCAGGGTGATGGCAGCCGCGGGCCGGAGCGCCGTGTCCGTTGAATCGGTCGCCGTCGGTGCTGACACCCCCGCCGGGGGAGTGCCGGTCGCGGTCGCCGTGTTGGCAACATGTCCGGAGTCCACGTCTGGCTGCGTGATCGTGTAGGACTTCGTGCACGTGGTCGTGGCCGCCGGCGCGAGATTCGTGATCGGACAAGTGATGGCGCCGACCAACGGATCGGTTACGGAGATCGGGTTCAGGGTCACATTGCCGGTGTTGGTCACCACGAAACTGAAGCCGATAGTTGATCCGGCGGCGGCTCCGGTCGGTTCGGAGGCTTGCTTGTCGAGGGTGATCGAGGTGGTGCGGACGATCGGGGTGACCACGGAGTCGGTTGCGGTGACGACCACGGCTGTCGGGGAGGACCCGGAAGCGGTGGCGGTGTTGTTCACCGTGCCGGCATTCACGTCCGCCTGGGTGATGGCGTAGGTCTTGGTGCACGTGGTTGTCGCGTTCGGCGCCAACGTCGTGACCGGGCACGTAACCGGGCCGACCTTCGGATCAGCGACCCCGACCGAACTCAACGACACATTGCCCGTGTTCGTCAGCACGAACGAATACGCAATCGTGGACCCAGCCGTGTTCCCCGTGGGTGTCCCCCCCTGCTTGTCCAACGTGATCCTCGGCGTCGCGACGATCGTCGTGTCGGTCGAATCCGACGCCGTCGGGGCCGTCAGACCCGACGGCGGAGTGCCAGTTGCGGTCGCCGTGTTGGCGACATGCCCGGAGTCCACATCCGCTTGAGTGATCGGGTAACTCTTCGTGCACGTCGTCGTAGCCGCGGGCGCCAGATTCGTGACCGGACACGTGATGGCACCAACCTTCGGGTCCGTCACCGAGATCGGATTCAACGTCACATTGCCGGTGTTGGTGACGACAAAGCTGTAGAGAATCGTCGACCCCGCCGAGGCACCACTCGGAGTGCCCGCCTGCTTGTCCAACGTGATCGCCGGACTCCTCGTGATCGTCGCTGCGTTCGAGTCCGTCGCGGAAACGACCGCACCGACCGGTGGCGTGCCTGACGCTGTCGCCGTGTTGTTGATGACGCCAGCGTCCACGTCCGCCTGCGTCAGCGTGTAGAGCTTCGAACAGGTCGTCGTGACCGTCGGAGCGATCGTGGTGACCGAGCAGGTGACCGGTCCAACCTTCGGGTCGACGACGCCGACGTTCGTCAGCGTCACGTTGCCGGTGTTGGTCATGACGAACCAATAGCGAATCGTCGACCCAGCGCCGGTTCCTGCGGGATCGGCAAACTTGTCAAGGGTGATGCGGGCGCCGGCGGCAATCAACGTGTCAGTCGAGTCACTGGCCGTGGGAGCGGTCAAGCCGGCGGGTGGCGTGCCGGTGGCTGTCGCCGTGTTCGCGACATGTCCCGCGTCGACGTCCGCCTGCGTCAGTGTGTAGGTCTTCGTACAAGTCGTCGACTGGCCGGGTGTCAGGGTCGTCAGCGGACAGCTCACCGACGCCGACCTTGGGGTCGGTGACCCCCACGTTGGTCAGGGTGGTGTTGCCGGTGTTGGTCACGACGAACGCGTAGTTGATGGTTGATCCGACGGTCGTTGCCCTGAGCACCGCCCGACTGCTTGTCGAGGGTGATCGAGGTGGTGCGGACGATCGGGGTGACCACGGAGTCGGTTGCGGTGACGACCACGGCTGTCGGGGAGTGACCCGGAAGCGGTGGCGGTGTTGTTCACCGTGCCGGCATTCACGTCCGCCTGGGTGATGGCGTAGGTCTTGGTGCACGTGGTTGTCGCGTTCGGCGCCAACGTCGTGACCGGGCACGTAACCGGGCCGACCTTCGGATCAGCGACCCCGACCGAACTCAACGACACATTGCCCGTGTTCGTCAGCACGAACGAATACGCGATCGTGGACCCAGCCGTGTTCCCCGTGGGTGTCCCCCCCTGCTTGTCCAACGTGATCCTCGGCGTCGCGACGATCGTCGTGTCGGTCGAATCCGACGCCGTCGGGGCCGTCACACCCGACGGCGGAGTGCCAGTTGCGGTCGCCGTGTTGGCGACATGCCCGGAGTCCACATCCGCTTGAGTGATCGGGTAACTCTTCGTGCACGTCGTCGTAGCCGCGGGCGCCAGATTCGTGACCGGACACGTGATCGCACCAACCTTCGGGTCCGTCACCGAGATCGGATTCAACGTCACATTGCCGGTGTTGGTGACGACAAAGCTGTAGAGAATCGTCGACCCCGCCGAGGCACCACGTCGGAGTGCCCGCCTGCTTGTCCAACGCGATCGCCGGACTCCTCGTGATGCTCGTCGTCACGGAGTCGGTGGACGTCACGACCGGACCGACGGTTGGGGTCCCCGAGGCGGTTGCCGTGTTGTTGACCGAGCCCGCGTCGACATCGGCCTGGGTCAGCGCATAGCTCTTCGTGCAGGTCGTGGTCGCGGTCGGGAGCGAGGGTCGTCACCGGACAGGTGACCGGCCCAACCTTCGGGTCGACGACGCCGACGTTCGACAGCGTCACGTTGCCGGTGTTCCGAATCACGAACGAGTACGAGATCGTCGAACCCGCTCCGACACTTCCTGGACTGCCGCTCGGGGTGCCGCCCTGCTTGTCCAGGCTGATGGACGCTCCGGGGCTGATCGGGGTGTCGGTCGAGTCCGTGGCGGTCGGGGCGGTCAGACCCGACGGTGGGGTGCCGGTTGCGGTTGCGGTGTTCGCCACATGTCCGGCATCCAGATCCGCCTGGGTCAGGGTGTAGGTCTTGGCACAGTTCGTGGTCTGGCCGGGGGTCAGGGTCGTCAGCGGACAGCTCACCGACGCCGACCTTGGGGTCGGTGACCCCCACGTTGGTCAGGGTGGTGTTGCCGGTGTTGGTCACCAAGAACACGTAGTTGATGCTCGATCCGACGGTGTTGCCCTGGGCCCCGCCCGACTGCTTGTCCAGCGCGATCGAGGTGTTCCGAGTGATCGGCGTGGAAACCGAGTCGGAGCCCGTGACGGCGCCGCCCGTTTGCGGCGTACCCGACGCAGTCGCGGTGTTGTTCACCGTGCCCGCATCAACATCTCCCTGAGTGATCGAGTACGTCTTGGTGCAGGTCGTCGTTGCGCCCGGCGCCAACTGCGAAACCGGACACGAGACCGGGCCCACCTTCGGGTCCGAGACCCCCACCTGGTTCAACGCCACATTGCCGGTATTCGTCAGCACGAACGAATACGTGATCGTGGACCCAGCCGAGTTGCCCGAGGGTGCCCCGGCCGTTTTGTCGATCGTGATGGCTGGGGCGCGAGTGATCGTGGTGTTGACCGTGTCGGTCGCGGTGGGGTTGCTCAGGCTCATGCCAGACGGCGGGGTCCCGGTCACCGTGGCGGTGTTGCTCACGGTGCCGGCTTCAACATCCTCCTGGGTCAACGTGTAGGACTTCGTGCACGTCGTCGCTGCACCGGCCGCCAGCGTCGACACCGGGCAGGAGACAGTTCCGACCTTGGGGTCGGAGACGCCCACACCGGTCAAGGGCACGGTGCCGGAGTTGGTGACGATGAAGGAGTAGGCGATCGTGGACCCGGCCGTGTTCCCCGATGGCGCAGCACGCTTGCTTGTCCAACGTGATCGCGGACGCGGGCTTGGGTGGGGCAGCCACACAAGCACTGTTGTCGGTGGTGACCCCGGTCTCCTGGGGACTGGGCAACGACGCCGCGTTGAACAGACCGGTCCCGGCAACACCACACGCAGTGGCCGTGCCAGTGCCCGTGTAGCGGAACGTCACCGTCACGTTGTAGGTGTGAGTCGTGTTTGCCGGGATCGACGTGCTCGCTGCACCGATGGTGAACGGGCCGGCGCCGGTTGCCGAACCTGTCGACTGACCGGTCCACGACGCCCCGGTGACGGTGAGGTTCGAGTTGAACGAAGGCGTATCCGTGATCGGACCGTACGTCGTCGCCGGCGTGCTGGAGTTGGTGACGGTCACGGCGTAGGTGGCGGTGTAGTCACCAGTGGCATTCGGACCGGACAACACTCCAGCGGTCTTGGCCAGATTCAGGGGGTGCGCCACGAGGTTGACGGCGTAGTCCTCGACTTCGCCGGAGTCGGCCTTGCCGGTCGGGGACTGGACCTGGGTGGCGGTGTAGCCCAACCTGAAGCGGGCATAGGTCAAGCCCGCGGTCAGCCCCGCCGGCACAGCATGTCCACGTCAGAACCGCAGAGGAAGCACCTGCGGCCACCGTGGCGCACGCCTGTTCGCCCCCGGTGGTCGAGAAGGTCCCGCCCTTGTTCCAGTCGATATAGCCACACAAGCGTGCGGACTTCGTCACCCCTGAGACAGGGACGGTCAAGGAGTATGTGCCTCCGCTATTGAGCACAGAGATGTTGCTCAGGGTGGTGAAGGCGTCGTCATCCGCGCCGTCACCCGTTGCACCCGCGCCGGCGATCGGACTGGTCGTCGCGTTGCGGACGTTCGCATTCTCCTCGTCAATGGTGGCACCGAGTTTGAGAGCGCCAATAATGTGCGTGGGCAGTGGGGGGTTGTACGAGGCGGGAGTGTCGGGATAGTCCTCCGGCACGGTCACCGTGAGAGACAGCGAGTCCTGTGTTCCTGTCTGGTTAAAGGCACTGGGTGCCGAAGCGTTCTTGACAAAGACCGCGGAAGCATTAAACGCCAAGCTGGTGACCGTGCCGGTGACTTGAATGCTTCCACAGCCAGCAGTTGCCGCGGCGGCCAAGACACCCACGTTGGCATTGGTGGTGCAGCTCTCGCTGGCACTGTCACCGGTTGTGGTGATCTTGGTGGATGAGACTGCAAGTTGTGCATTGCCGGCCAACTTGCTCAATGTCGCACCGGCCGTTGTCAGATCGAGCACTGCATGGAAATCCGATTGATTGCCACCGCTATTGGTTGCTTGACCTAAACCCGAGAGATGAATAATTGGATTTCGAACAGGTTGGCTAAACCCAATAGTCACGGTGCCAAGGTTCGGACAAACACCGGTAGAGGCACACGATCCTGTGCCGACCTGAACGTTCGCGGCCGAATCCCCGGTCACCATGTTTGTCGGTGAGTAGTTTGCCGCCGCAAAACCCCGCGACCCTAGGGTTGTGGTGCCACCCAACGCCGTCCCACTCGCGACGGTGACGGTGGAGGTGAGGCCTGCCGTCGACGTCGCGGTTGCCACACTCCCTGATGTTGCCCACGTGCCCGAGAGGGAGTAGGCCTCGGCAGGTTCTGGAGCGATGGTCGCCTCGGTGGACAAGAACGCCAACATCAAGATGACGAGGGCGAACACCTGCACGAATGCAAGTGAGCGACTGCCGCGCAGCCGACGAGCCCACAAACTCATCTCAAGGCGTCCGTTCCATCCCGATGCTTCCACAACGTTGTCATGATGACTTCCACCGAGCGGTCCACGCTGGCACCGGCAGCGCCCGCGACTATATCAAGAAGTCATCAGGTATCAGCGCGAATAGGAAAACCTCTCTAGCCCACTCAAAACACAGCTGAGTCGGCCCAGAAAGACCCGAGATAAAGCTCCTCCGGCGCGTTCTAATTTGCTGCGTCAAACGCCTCGCGAATATCCGCCGAGACGCGACCGCGATCCGACACGGTATAGCCATTGCTGCGCGCCCAGTCGCGGACCTGCTTGGTGCTCGGCCCGATAGATGTCACCGTTGCGCGGCGGCCCTTCTTGGCTGATCCGGTGCGACGAGCAAAGCCGACGAAGCCGGCGAGAAACTCGCGAAGGGCAGCGGCATTTGCGTCATTGAGATCGATTTCGTACGACGCCCCGTCGATGGCGAAATTGACAGTCTGCGTGGCATAGGAACCATCGATGTCGTCGATCAGAACAACATTGACTTTTTGTGCCATGAGAATCCTCCAAGTTAAAAGCATTGAATCCCGACACACTACTCCGATGGATTCAACAAATCGAGAGGGAGTTTTTGCACAGGCGTTACTACCCGTCGACGAGGTCCATCCCGATATCGAATACCGTCACTGAGTGAGTCAGTGCTCCGACAGAGATCAGATCGACTCCGGTTTCGGCAACGGCCCGCGCTCGCTCAATCGTCAATCCTCCTGATGCCTCCAGAATCGCCCGGCCGCGGGTCACTTCCAACGGCTTCGGCCATCGTTTCAATGGTACATATTGTCCAACAGGATGCGCGGAGCAGCCCACGTCCAGGAGTTCGCTGCAATTGGTCCACCGTCGTGACTTCAACCACCACGGGGAGATCGGGATAGGCCGCGCGGACGCTGAGGTACGCGGGAACCACCCCGCCGGCAGCGATCACGTGGTTGTCCTTGACCATGGCCATGTCGGATAGCGAGAACCGATGGTTCAGCCCGCCTCCGCATCGCACGGCGTACTTCTGCATGGCCCGATAGTTCGGCAGCGTCTTGCGAGTGTCCATGACCCGCGCCGACGTACCCTCGATGGCCGCGACCCACTTCGCTGTGGCGGTGGCGATGCCCGACAGGTGGCTGGCGAAGTTCAGGGCGGTTCGCTCGGCGGTCAGCAGCCCCCGAGTTGGCCCGGCGACCCGCATCACCACTCACCAGCCTTGACGTGCGCTGCCCTCGGGGACTCGGTCTGTGATCGTGACGTCGAACCCATGACGTGGTGAAACACCAGGGCGGCAATGTGTAACCCGGCGACCACGCCCGGTTCGCGGGCACCGAACTCACCGACCGCCGGGCCTCGATGGGGATGGTGCTGACCGCTGGTGATGTCTACACTGCCGTTCGGCAGATCCTCGGCTACGGCACCGGCGATGTCCAGATGAATCTGATCCGGATCGAGTCCGCACGCACCCAGCTCCTCGAGAATCTCGTGGGGTCCCTCATAGCCACGGCCGTCAGCGGTCATGAGGTGACCACGTCCGTCGGCAGGGTCGGGGTGAACGACAGCTCACGCCGAGTCACCGTGAACGTGCACATCGATATGACCAGCCCAGTCATCGTCGTCTCGATCGGGGAAGTCCTCTCGCCAGTGGGATCCTCTCGTCTCCTGCCGCATCTCGGCTGCCTTGGCGAGGGCCGCACTGACCGTCAAGAGGTTCGTCGTCTCCCAGGCCGCCAAGATCGGGAATCGCGTTGAGTTGCTCTGCTCAGGTCGGCCGATGACCGACAACGCTTCGGCCAATCCCTGAGCCGAACGCAACACCCCGACGCGCGAGGTCATCGCCTCCTGTAGCGGCCTTCGGACCTCTCCCGACAACAGGCCGGGGACCCGAACGTCGTCGGTCGGCTCCACCCATGGCCCCAGCTCGCCCGGCAAGACCTCCGCGATCCGTCGCGAGAAGACCAAGCCTTCAAGCAGTGAGTTGGAGGCCAGACGATTTGCGCCGTGTACGCCGGAACATGCCACCTCGCCGGTGGCATAGAGTCCCGGCACATTGGATCGGCCCCAGAGATCCGTAGCGACACCCCCGGAGGCGTAGTGGCAGGCGGGCGCGACCGGAATCAGGTCAGTGACCGGATCCACGCCGTAGTGCCTCGCGGTCACCAGGATCGTCGGGAACCGGCGCTCCCAGAACTCCAGACCCAAGTGCCGCGCGTCAAGCCACATGTGCGGGTGGCCCGTCTGGTTCATCCGTCGAGTGATCGCCTTGGCGACGACATCACGCGGTGCCAGATCGGCCAACTCATGGACCCCCTGCATGAACCGATTGCCCTCGAAGTCGACCAAGAAGGCACCCTCGCCACGCACTGCCTCCGAGATCAACGGCTGCTGCCCGCGAGAATCCGGGCCGAGATACATCACCGTCGGGTGGAACTGAACGAACTCGAGATCACGCAACACAGCGCCCGCTCGAAGCGCGACCGCCATGCCGTCACCGGTCGAGACCGATGGGTTGGTGGTCTGCGAGAAGACTTGCCCCAGACCACCACTGGCCAACACGACCGCACGGCAGTGCGCAGCCCCGACACCATCTTGTTGACCCTCGCCGATGACGTGCAGCGTGACTCCCGCGATCCGGCCATCGCCGCGCGCGCAACAGGTCAATCGCCAGGGCGTGCTCGATCACCTCGATCGCCGGGGTTCGCTCGATGGCTGCGATCAGGGCACGTTGAATCTCCGCCCCGGTAGCGTCACCCCCAGCGTGCGCGATGCGATCACGATGGTGGCCACCCTCGCGAGTCAGTGACAGTTGCCCGTCGTGCTGGTCGAAGTTCGTGCCGAGGGCGATCAATTCGTGCACGGCGTCAGGCCCCTCCGTGACGAGTGCCCGGACGGCCTCCAGATCGCACACCCCCGCACCGGCGACCAGGGTGTCGATCTCGTGCTGCAGCGGGGTATCACCCGGGCCGAGAGCCGCAGCGATGCCTCCCTGGGCCCACTGGGTCGAGCCGGCGTTCAGCACGTCCTTGGTGACCACCAGCAAGGTGAGCGAGGGGTCAGCCGCGTGAATCCGCAGCGCCGCCGTGAGCCCGGCTATCCCGGACCCGATCACCACGACATCCGCGCGCGTGATCCAGCCGGGCTCGGGGGCGCTCAGGCGACCGGGTCCCAACACGTCGAGCGGCCGGGAGAACGCGGGCGGCAGGCATGCAGGGAGGTTAGCCGAACGTCACAGGCAGGTTGTCGATGAGGCGGGTGCTGCCCAGCCTGGCCGCGACGAGGATGCGACCCGTTGCGCCAGAGGGGGTCTGGTTCGGCAAGGGCGATAGATCCTCGCCGGTGATCGCCACGTAGTCGAGATCGATAGCCGGAGCCGTGCCGATCTCGGTCCGCGCCACTCTCAAGGCCGACCCCGCGTCGGCCCCCTCCATCGCGGCTCTCACCGCGATGCGAAGTGCGCGGCTCAGTACTGCGGCCTGTCGACGCTGTTCCGGCTCGAGGAACCGGTTGCGCGAACTCATCGCCAAACCATCGGATTCGCGCAGGGTTTGGGCCCCGATCACGTCCACCCTGAAGTTGAGATCGGCCACCATTCGGCGGATCAGCACTAGTTGTTGATAGTCCTTCTCACCGAACACGGCGACGTCTGGACGAACCAAGCCGAACAGTTTCGCCACCACGGTGAGCACGCCCTGGAAGTGCCCAGGTCGTGACGCCCCCTCGAAGAGATCACCGAGCGCGCCGGGGTCGACCATCACCTTGGGGTTGGCCAGCGGGATAGACATCCTCAACCCCCGGGGCGTACACCATGTCCACGCCGCGGTCCGCGCACAACTCCATGTCCTCGGGCAGCGTCCGCGGGTAGCGGGCCAAGTCTTCGCCCACCCCGAACTGGAGCGGATTGACGAAGACGGACACCACGACGGGTCCACTACCCACCGTCTGTCGAGCGAGTGTCATCAGGCTTGCGTGACCCTCATGGAGGGCTCCCATCGTGGGCACCAGACCGATCTTGGAACGGCTCTTGCGACTCCAGCGCAGCCGCCAGATCCGTGGCGTGATGGACGAGTAGTGGCCTCACCACAGGCGGGCGATCACCGCAGGAAATCGACGCTCGACGGGGCGGCCGCCCTCTCCGCCTCGTCCAGAAGGCGTGAGATCTTGGCCGCCCGAATCGGCAGCACCCGGCCGTCGGTGACCACCCGACTCAGCGTTGCGCGGGCCAGCGCGACGTACGACGGCAGCGTGTGTGGAGCATTTGCCGCGAGTTCGACGAGGTGATCCCGAACGGTGTTGGCGTCGCCGCGAACGATCGGTCCGGTCAGCGCGGAGTCTCCGAGCGCCAAAGCGTTGTCGAGAGCGGCGGCCAGCAGTGGGCGCAGCGTCGCTGCCGGATCCTCAGCGCCCGAGGCGGCCAACACCTCCATGGCCTCAGCGACCAACGTCACGAGGTGGTTGGCGCCATGCGCCAACCCGGCGTGGTAGAGCGTTCTGCGGCTCCTCGGGGATCCACATCGGTCGACCACCCAGATCGGAGACGAGTGCTTCGGCGAACTCTCGTTCTGCCGGGCCCGTCGTGACGCCGAAAACGCACCCGTCTAGCCGTTTCAAGTCCAAGGCTGTGCCGGTGAAGGTCATGGCGGGATGGATCGCCATCGAGCGGGCCCCGACATCTGTCGCGTCGGCGAGCACGGCCAGTCCGTGCCGCCCCGACGTGTGAACGACGTACTGGCCTCGAGTGATCGCGCCGCTGGCGCTCAGCATCGAGGCGACGTTGCTCACCATGTCGTCCGGCACGGTCAAGAAGAGCACTTCGCAGGCCCGGGCCACAGCACTCGGCTTGAGCACGGGCACCCCGGGCAGAAGCGCTTCGATGCGACCGCGCGAGGCGTCCGATTCTCCGGCGACCGCGACGATGTCGTGTCCCCGAGCGCGCAGGGCCGAAGCCAGCACTGCTCCGACGCGACCAGCGCCAATCACGCCGATGGTGCTCATAACCGCAACCTTACGCCGCCAGCGAATGACGCGTAACCCGAGCCAGAGTGCCCTAGATCACGGGCTACTAACGATGACGGCGGCCGGGGGGCTTACCGAACGAGCGGTAGCACTCGAGGGACCCCGCGCATGACCGCACCTGTTTGAGCCGCTGCCGCATCTCCTTGCGAATCGGTTGCGCGCTCCACTTATCGGCGAGGTTCTTGAGTTGATACGGGTCCTTGTTGCGGTCGTAGAGTTCAACAAAGCCGTTTTGCCACAATACGTAGGTGTAGCGCTTCTCGCGCACCCCCCGATAGTCCCAACGCGACTCCGACGAGTCTTGCGTGAGATTGCCTGCCTGAATCAGCCTCGTCTGTCGATCGGAGGCGAGCGGCGTGCTCATCCGGGTCATCAGGGTCGCGCCGTCGAGAACGCGGCCGGGCTGAGCGCCGGCCAGGCCCACGATCGTGGGAGCAACATCGACCATGCTGGCGGCCCGGCTGAAACTCTTGCCGGCCGGCACGCCCGGGCCCCTCATGTAGAACGGGACACGGAGGGATTCTTCGTAGGCCAATCGCTTACCGAGATAACGGTGCTCACCCATGAGGTAGCCGTTGTCGGAGGTGAAGATGATCATCGTGTTGTCGAGTTCGCCGACCTCGTCCAACGCCGCCACCGTATCGGCGACCGCATCGTCGACCGAAGCGAGCGCCCTGATCCTGGCCAGGAACTGCCGTTGTAGCGAGTCGGCGTTTCGCTTGCCGGCGGCGCGAAGGAACTTGGGCTTGTCCTTCACGTTCGCTTCATTGAACGAGGGTTTGCGGAACGACGGATTGACGGAACTGGCGTACGCATTCGCATAGTCCGGTTCAACACGCGGCGGCGTGCCGCAGCGCAGGCCGTCCATCTCCGAATCGCAGACGTTGTGAGGGGCGACGTAACTGGCCCACAGGAAGAACGGATCCGGGTTGTCCGACCATCGCTTGATCATGGTTCTCGACTTCGCAGCGATGTAGTCAGTGATGTAGGTGTCACCCTGCGTTGCCGGAACACCATCGTTGGCCTGGGTGTATCCGTAGTAGTCGTACGTGCCGATGATGGTGGGATCCCACATGTCCCATCCAGCCGGACGGCCGTTGGTCTCATAGTCGTAGCGGTTCAGGAACTTGCCCGTGAACGCCGTGTTGTAGCCGGCCGCGCTCAACCAGGCCGGCAGGGTGTTGTCGGGGCTCTTGAGAGCGGGATACCCGCCAAAGGCACCGCCATTGACGTAGACACCGTTGTTCTGGGCGTACTGACCGGTGAGGATCTCCGCCCGAGCCGGACAACACAACGGATGGGGCGAGATTCCTTGGGTGAACGAGACCCCGGACCCACCCAGCAATGCTCGCGTCTTCGGCATCCACGCCATATCGCTGGCGGCCTGATCGTCCGTGGTGATCAAGATGATGTTGGGTCGCTCGGCGGCCACGCTGGCAAGGGCGGCGCTAGCTGGAAGACCCCCCTGACTGGTGCCGCCGCCGAAGTTTCCGGCCGCACTGATCGCGAGCAGCAACATGGCCACGCTGGCACTAATCCCTAGGCGCCGGGGTGACGAGCGGCGTTCTGATCGCATTGGCCAAATACTACTGACGAAGCCGGTTTTCACCTGATCGGCGACCACAGTCGGCGTCTGAGAGACTGTGCGCGTGACCGAACAGGACGATCCGAGGAGTGTTGACGTGCGAAATGTCGCCGTCTTGTTGGCCGGCGGCGTGGGGGCGAGGATCGGGCTCGACATCCCGAAGCAGCTGCTCAAGGTTGCCGGGAAGACCATTCTCGAGCACTCCCTGATCGCCTTGCACGACCATCCGATGGTCGATGAAGTCATCATCTTGATGGCGCCGGGGCACCTGGATGCAGTGCGCGAGATCGTGCGTGCTGGGGACTACGCCAAGGTGTCAGACATCCTGGAGGGCGGCTCGACGCGCAACGAGACGACGCTGAAGGCGCTGGCGAGCTTGAACGATGATCCGTGCAACGTGCTGTTCCACGACGCGGTTCGGCCGTTGGTCACGCAGCGGATCATCTCGGAATGCTTCGAGGCATTGAAGACACATGCGGCCGTGGACACCGCGATCCCTTCGGCGGACACCATCGTCGAGGTCGACGAGTTCAACATCATCTGCGCCATCCCGCCTCGCGCGCAGCTGCGGCGAGGACAGACACCCCAGGCTTTCCGCTCGGACGTCATCCGCGCGGCGTACCAGAAGGCCAGCCTGGATCCGGACTTCCAGACGACGGACGACTGCTCGGTGGTGCTGAAGTACCTCCCCGAGGCTCCCATCGTCGTTGTTCATGGGGACGAGCGGAACATGAAGGTCACCGAACCCATCGACGTCTATTTGGCTGACAAGTTGTTCCAACTCACCAGCAACGATCTTCCGGCGCCTCGGACCGATGACGAATACCGCGCAATGCTCGCCGGCAAGACCATGGTGGTGTTCGGCGGGAGCTACGGCATCGGCGCTGACATTGCGGCCCTGGCCAAAGGCTTCGGCGCCGACGTCCACACCTTCAGCCGGTCCAGCACCAAGACCCACGTGGAGCGCCGCGAGGATGTCATCGCAGCGGCCCGTGCCGTGATGGAGCTGAGTGGTCGCGTCGACTTCGTCGTGAACACGGCGGGCGTCCTTCCTCGAGGCACCCTGTTGGACACGAGCGAAGAGACGATCTACGCCGCCACCGAGATCAACTACCTCGCGCCGGTCTTCATGGCTCAAGTCTTCTTTCCGCACCTTGCGGCTACTCGGGGCTCGCTGCTGTTGTTCACGTCGAGTTCCTACACCCGGGGGCGGAGCGGTTACAGCCTGTATTCCTCGGCCAAGGCAGCGACGGTCAACCTCACGCAGGCGTTGGCCGACGAATGGGCACAGGACAGGGTCCGCGTGAACTGCATCAATCCGGAACGTACGGCGACCCCCATGCGAACCAAGGCGTTCGGTGAGGAGCCGGTCGGCTCCCTCCTCGAGTCTGAGATCGTGGCCCAAACCTCCCTCGACGTATTGCTGTCGGAGCAGACCGGCCACATCTTCGACGTGCGCAAGGACGATCCCCTGGCCGCCGCCCTAGATGCCGACTAATCAATCTGTCCTGGCTTCGCCCGACGGATCCGACTGGCCATCCGACTGCCGAACCTGGCCATCCGCCGGGGGGCGCTCAGCGCCGACGAGCGTTTCCGTAGTTGCTCGATCTCGTGACCCGTCCGTTCAAGATGTGTGTTGATCCGCCGTCGGCGGTGCCGTTCTCGCGCAGCGGCCTCGATCGGGCCTTGGGTGCGCCGTGGCCCGAGCGGCATTCCGCTGACCGACGCGAGATGAACCACGACGCCGGCAAGGAATGATGCGGCCACAGCGTCGGGCGTCGTCTCAACGTTCGCATTGTCGCCGGCGAGTGGCAGGCGACTAGGAGATTCCAACGACGCAAGCGAGCCGACGACGTTGACGCCGGACTCGGCGATGGACTGTGCCATCTCGGCGCCGATCGCCACAGCACGATCGATCGCCCACTGAGGGGTTGCCAGACGCGGTTCCGTCGGCTCGGGCGACCTGAGTTGTAGTCGACGAGCGGCCCCGAAACGGATCAACTCGGTGTAATCGGCAGCTGACCAGCGCTCCGCGGCATACCGCCCGTTGAAGACTCTGAGGAGTTCCACCTCGGCCAGGGTAAGCGACCGATTCGCCTGCACGATGGGGGCAACCAGCGTCCCCCGTGGGACTCGGAGTAGATCTTCGAAACTGCGCAACAGCATGCCATGGTCTCGCTCGTCCAGGACGATGACCGTCACGCGCTCGGGACCGACAATGTCTGCCCAACGACGGACCAAATCATCGTGGCGATGGCGACGCCAGAAGGACGGTGTGATGGAACTCGGCGGTGTGCTCAAGATCCCCGAGAGCCACTCGTCGTACGACATCTCCAAACGATTCTGGATGTATTGCTGCCACTGTGAACTCATGATGTTGACCAGTGGCCGCAACGTGAGCACCACGTGGACCAGGCTGGCATCGAGAGCGTCGACGATCGCCCCGGCCCGGTCGTCGTTGGCCTCGCAGAAGAATTCGCTGCTCAGCACCACGGCGCGAGCCTCGGAGGACCGGACATCCTCCTGTAGGGCCTCCCATGCCAGGCGACCGGCATCAGCGCTGTTCGAGGCGACACGTTTGGTCGACGCCGCCCCCATGGCTGCCGTCATGGCGTGGGCTCGATTACCTGCGTAATGGACGCCCAGTTCCTCGAGTCGGTCCCGGTTCTGATGGAAGGCGGCCTGCACGGTCGTTGTGCCCGTCTTGTGCGGACCAATGTGGAGCAGACGCATGCGGTCGGGCACTGGCGAGGTCACTACCCACCCCCACGGGCCTGGAGGGACTCGAGCTCGATCAACCGTCGATCCCATTCGGCCAGGTCGGGAGCCGGCGGCAGAGCGACCGCCACCGAGCGTCGCATCAGATCAAGAGCTACGTCGCAGACGAAATCCATCGGCAATTCCCCAGGATCATCAAGGGCGATGGGCCACAGCAACGCGTCGGCGTACCCCGTCAGCCGCCAACCACTAGCAAGGGCCCGTGTGCGAATGTCTTTCGAGAGGGTCCGCAAGGCGGACCCAGTCCTCGGGCTCACCCGAGATGTTTCACGTGCATCGGTTCCGCGCTGGAGAATCGCCACGGCGTCGAGCGCCCGGTGCACGAGAGTCAGCCGGTAGGTCACTGCAGCCGCATCAGCCTGGCTCCACAGTTCGCGAGCCACGGGGACCACCTGGGGCGCGAGCGAGGCGAAGTCGGGCAGTTCGGCCAGCTCGGGCAGATGCGGAGCACCCAACAACTCCGTCAAGGTCAGTTCGCTCGGGTCTCCCGGCCAGCAGAAGAGTTGGGAATCCTTCGTAGACCCGAGCCCGTGCGCGACCGTCTGGTCGTAGCGCCAGGGCGCCCCCCCGACGCCAGTCGGAACGGCCGAGTCGACGCCAGTCGGCGTATCGGCCGAACTCAGGACACGCTGAGTGACCCAGGCGTCGAAATCCGCCTCTTCGGACGCTGCCCAGTCCAGATCCAAGAGTTGCGGGAACGGCGGGCACACCACGATGGTCGACTCTGGCGGGTCCGATTCTGTGAAGCCCTGCGTTGTCACCAGCGTGCCCGCGTCGGTGCTAGCCATCCTTGCGCCCAGGGCGCGAAGTTCCCCAGACCGGTCGCTCCACCACTGGTCTGTCAGGGACTCATTGAGGCCAGGTAGACCCTCTGGGAACAGCACGCGGCAGGAGAACGGAGCCTCCCAGGGTGGCACCCTCACTGCCGCGAACTCGGGATCCGATCGTGTCCCGGGGACTCTGACGGGCTCGATCACACGGCGTACCCTATTGCACTCTGTAGTCACCTGTGCGCACCGTTGGCCCTCACCGATGCGACGAGCACCGGTCAGTCCGAAGCCCCGCCGAAGAACGCCGAGACGACCCTCTCCGCTGCCTTGCCGTCCTGGAGGTAGTTGTAGGTCTGATGGAAGGTTTCGTAGGCAGCCGCGTAATCCCTTTCGACTGAGGGCAGGTCTTTGAGTGCCGCAACCACCTCCTCGGGCGTGTCCAGCAGTGGTCCAGGCGCCGACGAGGCGAAGTCGTAGAGGAACCCTCGCACCGAGCCGGTGTAGGTCGCCAGGTCCGGCACCAGGAAGATCATCGGTCGTCGGGTCAGGGCAAAGTCGAAGCGGAGCGAAGAGTAGTCGAGCACCGCGGCGTCAGAGGCGAGGATCAGCTCGTTGATCTCCGGGTAGTGGGTGACGTCGATCAAGCGTGCGCTGCCGGCACCTCGGTTCTCCAACTTCCCATGGAAGCGATGGCCTCGCATCAGGAAGACGAACTCCGCACCGAGAGCAGTGCTGGCATCCTCCAGATCGATGTGATCGGACATCTCGGCTTTTCGGTAGTTGGTCGCCAGGTCGTCTCGCCACGTGGGTGCGTAGAGCACGACAGTCTGATGAGGCGCGATCCCGAGGCGTCGGCGTGTGGACTCCCGGATCGCGGACGCGCCGGGCGCAAGGATCTGGTCGTCTCGGGGATATCCCGCGCTGTGGATCGCACCCTCGTAGCGGTACTCCCGCCGATAGTGCTGATCCATTTCCGGCGTGGGTGTGAGGATCAGGTCCCAATCGTCGGCCGTTCTGGCCAACTCGGCCGCGATCCGCCGAGGTGTGAAGGACTTGGCTTCCCACAGCCGGATCCCCATGGACTTTGCGGGATACCCGTGAAAGGTCTGGAGGAACTGCTGGCCGTCGCGTGGGGTGAACCAGCGATCGAAGTCGATGTTGTTGACAAGGTACTTGCAGGTCTCCAAGGCGGCGTACCACTCCCGACTGTTGATCACCACCGGCACCGCATCGTCGGGAACCCAGGATGATCGGTCATGGACACCCCAGATCAGGGTCCAGTCCGGATGCCGACGGCGTAGTTCGTGATGAATCGCTACCTGGCTGTCGGTTGCCGACGCCCCACTGTAGGACTGAAGGTAGACCGCATCCAGGATCAACTGTCGACTCGAATTCAGGCAGTGGTTCTGCAGTTGCCTCTGATAATAGGGTCCGCGTTCGTCGGCCCTGACAGGTCGACCGAGGTGTACGCCGATCTCACCGCCTCCGCGAAACGGCCGAATCGCGTACGCCGACGTGTCCAGCACGTCCAGCATCGTCGACACGATGTTCCCGGAGAACTGAACTCGACCCAGCCGCGAGCCACAGCGAAGACCCAATGTGTACCTATCGGTAGGCACCGGCATCGGTCCTCGCTCCCACTCGTCAAGTTCGAGCGCAAAGTTCCACCTCCACGTTCCCGCACCCGCCGTCGGCTCAGATCGGAGTGTTGCTCGCGCCGAGGAGAGTGTGAGTGTTGCCTCTGAGGGCTCGGTCCCCAACCACCGACCAACGAGTTCGAGACGAACCGGTTGGCCCTCGATGACGTCGACACGATCAACAATGAGAGTGTCCTCGGCCTCGAGGAGTTCGCAGTCACCAACCGCAGAACGCGCCAGCACGAGTTCGCCGGTGCCGATGCCGACCCACTGCTCATCCATGCCCTGCAACCAGGCCAGCGGAAGGCTTTTTCCATCGTCGGTGGAGATGCCTAGGGTCCAGATCGGCGGCAATCCCGGCGACTGTCTTGAGACCCCTGCCCCGGGGATGTCCAAGGCGAAGCTCCAACTGTCCGGAAGCCGACGTACCGGTCCTGACACGATCCTGCCACTCGGTGACGTGGCTCTGACCTCCACCGGGCTGAGCCCTTCAACCGTGAACTCACCGGAGAAACGTCGCCCGTCGATGGCGGCATCGGTCATCATCACCGGCCCAGCCGGCCGGGCGAGCACTATCGCCGTTTCGTCCTGGTCGACGGTGATCCCCACCATCGCGTGCCCCACTCTGCGGGGCGCCATCCGTCGGCTGGTCAGGAGCCCCGCAGCGCCACGATCGTCACGACGAGTGATTCCTCCCCGTCGTTCCAACGGGCCGATGTTGAGGAGTACCTCAAAGTGCCACTTTCTTGAATCTGCTAGAGACTTCGCGCCGAACTCTGAGGCATCCACGGTGACGAGGACCGCGCCCCAGCTGTAGTCCTGGTAACGGTGCTCAGCGAGGTGATTGACGGCCTCGGCGCGAAAGGGTGCAACCGGAAGTTGTCGACGAGCCCCCGACTCCGAATCGACAAGGGAGACCTCGACCTCCCCGGGCCCGTCGTAGCTGACGAAATCGATCCACGTGTACAGGGTCAACTCGATCGTCTCATTGCCGACCCATCGAAGATTGCGAAGCACTACCTCCAGCCCGGTCTCCGCAGCGGACATCGCGTAGACCTCGTCGGGCACGCCCCATCCCGGGTCTCGGAAGCCTGGCAGTCGGGCGTAGACGACCCCCTCCTCGACGAGGGTCGCCTTGTTTCCGTTCTCGAACCATCTCTGAGCCAGCAGGTCTGAGACCTGGTCTTGCTGGCCGTTGACCAGCAACCAGAGCTTCACTCGCGACTCTGCCCGGATCCCGTCCTGCGCGTTACTCGCCAAGTCGATCAATCGACGTGCGTGTTCACGCAGGGTGCTCCATTGCGCGGGTGAGGCCGTCTCGGCACGATCCAGGAGAACTTGGAGGTCGGCGTCCAACACCGATGCCACCCAGAATTCGGTTACGGCCTCATCCCCTACTGCGGCGACGGCGGCCATCGTCGCCGACTGGTCGGTGAGCCACCCGTCGAGGTCGGAGAGCGGATCGAGCAAGGATCCGACCGGTGTCCCGACTGAGCGATTCATGTCTCGATATGACACCTCATCGAGTACGTCGAAAGACCCTGCCGCCATGGTCGCGCGCAACACTGTTTCCGCTCGCGTGGCTTGTCGACCACTCCAGCCAGCCTGACCATCACGCCAGAAGGGCATGCGGAACATGCGATTCTCGAGGCCCAGATCAGTCACGACCGCCGGGCAGGTGGTCATCGTGCTGCCTCGAGAAGTTTTGTCGTGAAGGGGATCACGAATCTCTCGAACGAGCCGCGAAAGTTGAACGACGCGCTTCCGACGACCCACAGCAACGTCGGATCCGGAGCCGAGCAGGGAGTCCACGAGAACCCCGACCGCGCGAGGAGGAAGTTGATCACCGCCCCGGACATACTGCACGAAGTCACCGCGAGCCTTCGCCAAGGCGACGGATTCCGCATCCCGGAGGTTAGACACCCCCTCGGTCACACTGGTGATGCGGACATCCTCGGCAGCGTGCCGTCGGCAGATCGTCCGAATCATGGGGCTCGGCCCCGCAACAACAACCACGATGTCCAGGTGACGGTGTGTTTGGCCGCGGATCGAATCGAGGCACGCATCAAGGAAACGCTCATCGGACCGATCCGTTGTCACCAGGACGCTGACCAACGGGGTCGCGGCACCTGTGGAACGTCCGGTGCGTAGGCGCCGGATCAGCCGACGGGTGGGTTGTGGGAGGGCGTGGTCAACCCGTCGAAGAGCCGGTCCGAGACGCACCAAAACCAACAATCCCAACTCTCAGCGGAAAACCTTTGCCTCGAAGAAGTGTAACGGTCCCACGCGATCACCTTCGAACCCGAACGGCCCTCTCACGACCGATCCGGAGCGCCCGACCCGTCTTCCAGCGAGGCCAGAACCTCCCGAAGGAACCGCCCGCCGGGTGCGTCGGGCTCATAGGTGAAGCCTTTGTGGAACGAACCCGGAAGCCATCCCCCGGCGGCATTCCTCTCCCCGTCAGACCTGAGCCGCGCCACGTCCAGCCGATGTCCAACGACTGCCGCCATCATGTGCTCGTTGGTCGCGGTGTACGACTCCGAGGAGACCACGATCACGTGCTTGGGGCTCTTGGAGAAGGCGAGATTGAACATTCCGCTACCCGCGAAGCCCGCGATAACCTCCGCGTTCCGGAACATCACGACCTGAGTCTCCAGGGGGTAGTCCTCGGGAAAGAGAACCGTGAATCCGTGAGAGGAGAAGAGCTCTTCCACCTCCTGCTGGTTGTGACACGGACGCTTCGTTAGCCTTCGAGACACGAAGAAGCGGCGCGGCACGACGAGATCATCCGGGGCTTCGAGCGCGAGTCGGTCGCTCACGCTGCCCCATAGTTCGGCGAGGTCGGGGTGGACGTACGCAGGGTGGGAGAACATCGGCGTCGCGGCCCACAATCGCTCGACTCGAGCACCTTCGTAACTGAACACGATGTCGTCTCGATCAATCCCGGCGGCTTCGAACAGGCGTACTTCGAAATCCGCGAGGTGTCGATTCTTGTTCATGAACATCAACGCCTTGAGGTCCGGTGCCTCCGCCTTGGCGTCCCGCCACGCCCAGAGCCTCGACAGGACCTCGGTCAACATGTGTCCGAAGTGGCCTCGAAATTCATCGTCCAAGTAGAAGTAGTCGCCCGACAAGGGCACGTCTGCGCCGCCGTCCTCCACCAGCGCGAAGGACGGGCCCACCTCGACGAGGTAGCCGTTTACATATCTGGGTTTCTGGTTGTGTCTGAAGGCATCCGGAAGAATGAGGTTGTCCTTGACGACGATCTGGCCAGGTCTGCAAACGACGTCGTGGTACTCGCGAAGTGCGAGCGGTGGCACGGCGTACGACGCAGCCACGGGCGACGCGAACTCACTTGCAGACTGTCGAACCTCCCCGCGGGCCACGAAGTCAACCGCCTCGATCCTTCGACATACTCGGCCCCACGACTCTCCCTTGAGGGCAAGGATTTCGTCGATCTCCTCCTCACGGATCTTCGCGAACGTCGCCGCAGCCGACCGGATCACAACATGCCCGTCGGAGAGGTCGACAGAGTCAAGGACGTGAGCGAGTCGCTCAGTGTCGTTGATGAACTTCCCGGGCTTGGCATAGGACTTTGCGATGGTCGCATGGGCGACCCCAGCCAGCAGTTGCGCGAGTTCTCGCCGATCTTGTCCAGATCGCTTCTTTCGTGCGGACTGACGCACCTTGGCGGGAAGCGCACGCAGCACGACAACGCCGCCCGCGGTCGTCTGCATCAGTAGATCCCGGGCGCGGCCATATCGTCCCTTCCCGATGGTCGTGTCGACGATCAGGTCGAACCTCCCTTCGGCCGACATTCGCACCAGCCGCTCCGACGCATCGAGGTCTGGAGGGTAAGTGTGGACGTCGGCGTCCGGCGCCAGTTCCGCGATCCACGCCAGAATGGGTGGGCCCCTGAGGCCTGGGAGCACGGCGACGCGTTGGACCGGCGCCGCCGATGCGATCACATCGCGAAGCACTTCATAGAACGGCGGACCCGGCGCCTCGGGTGCGACAACTTCGGGTTGTTCTCGACCGAGGCGCCTACGCACGCCATCAAGCATCTAGAGCAGCCCCTCCGACTCCAGGAACTCCTTCGCGACGTCGGCGGGCTGTGCCCGATCGACCGATATCTTGCCGTTCATCTCGGTGAGATTCTCGGTGGTCAGGGCAACCATCAAGGCGCTCAGGATGTCGGCAACGTCGGGATTGGCATCCAGGAATTCCTTGCTCAGCGCAGGCACCAGGTTCTGGGCCGGCTGGATGGCCTTGTCATCCTGCAAGAGAACCAGGCCCTGAGAGGCGAGCGTTCCGTCGGTGGTGCTGGTCAACCCCAGTTGGGCTTCATCCTTGATCACGGCCTGGTACGTCTGGTCACTGGCAAAACCCAGCGGCAGGATCTCGGTGATGTCGATCCCGTATACCTCGCTCAACCCACCTTCACAGTCGGGGCGGCCCTCGCAGTCGGGAGCGGCGGCGAGTACGACGGACTTGCCTTCGAGGTCGGACAGGGCGCCCACACCGTTGTTGTTGGCGTAGTCCTCTGTGACGAAGAAGGCGTTGGTGTCCGTGGCCGAGGACGGGTTCAGCGCCACGATGCCGGCGTCGTCGAGGAGCGACTGGGCGGCGATCAGGGACTCAGCGCCATCGCTTGTCATCAACGAGGGTGCATCCGCGCCGTTCTTGGTGGTGTTCAGGAAGTTCACCAGGCCGCCGACGTACTCCGGAACGACATCGACGTCCCCCGGGAAGGTCTGCATATAGACGTCCCGGGTGTCGACCAACTTGACCTCAGGGTCGTAACCCGCGTCGGCCAGAAGTTGCTCGTACATGCTCGCGACGAGTGCCGCCTCAGGGAAACTCTGACCGGAGATCCGAACGGCGCCCTTGTCGGCGGCCGCATCTGGGGTATCGCTGCTGACGTCGTCGCTGCCACAGGCAGCAGCCAGGAGCAGGGTCGTCACCGCGAACGCTGCACTTAACAACCGTCGAGTCCGCATCGAATCAGCCTTCCGTAAGGGGGGATGAATTACTAGCCAACACTGATCGTGGCGCCCGTGGCGCTGAGGAACCACTGGGTGAGATTACGTTTTGGCTACAGCCATCGAGGGTGGTGTGGCTCTCACACGCGTTCCACTCCTCAGTGCCCATCCGCTCAGCAACTCCAGCACGAGCGCCACCACCGCCACGACTATGGCGCCCGCGATTCCCTTCGGATAGTTCGATCGGTAGAAACCATCGGTGATCACGCGACCCAGCCCGGGACCCGCGACCAGCGCGGCGATGGTCGCCGTCGCCCACACTTGGACCAGAGCCAGCCGGAGCCCTGACCCGATCAGCGGGGTTGCCAACGGCAGTTCCACTCGCCAGAAGCGTTGACCGGGCGTCATACCCAGACCAACCGCAGCCTCCTTCAGATCCGCTGGAACCTCGCTGATCGCGACGTAAGCGTTGGTGATGATCGGAGGCAGGGCGAACAGCGTCAGCGCGATCAGGGTGGCCAACCCGGCTCGTCCGTAGGGGCCGAAAGGCGCCGTGCCCGGCCAGTCGGCGAGCACCAACAGACCCAATAGGGCGAACGTCGGAATAGCCCGGCCGACGTTGCTGATGTTCATGGCAAGAAAGCCACCCATGCCGCGGTGACCCAACCACAGCGCGAGGGGCAACCCGATGACCATCGCGATCAGCAACGCAGTGAAGGTGATGAGGAGTTGTTGCCACAGCAGTTCCAGCATGCCCCCTTCACCAGCCCAGTTGGCCCAGTCCGTGAGGTACTGCCACGTGTCGGCGAGGAGGTTCATGAGGTCACCCGCGTCCACGGTGTCAGCAAGCGTTGGGCGCCGACCAGAATGAGATCGAAGAGCACTGCCAGAACCACGCAGAGGACCGCGGCGGTAAACAATTCAGCACGGAAGTTGTTGTCGACGCCGTCCTTGATGAGGTTTCCGAGACCGCCGTACGAGACCAGTGTCCCGACCGTGGTGAGGGCCACCGTGGATACCGTGGCGATCCGAAGACCGGCGAAGATCACCGGAAGAGCTAGGGGAAGCTCGATTCGCAGGAGCAGACGGCCCGGACCGTAGCCCAAGCCGCGGGCTGATTCGAGCACGTCATCGGGCACGGATCGGAAGCCTTCCAGCATCGCGCGAACCAGGATGGTGAGTGCGTATCCGGCCAGGCCGATGATGACGGTCAGTGGTGATAGTCCCGTCAAGGGAACCAGCAGCGGGAACAGTGCCAACGACGGGATCGTGTAGAGACCGGTGGACGCGCTGAGAATCAGCGCCTCGAGTTTGGGGCTCTGTCGTGCCAGAAGTGCCGCCGGCAAGGCGATCACCGAGCCGAGCGCGACCGCCGCCAGCGTGATCCAGATGTGTTCGATGGTGGCGCTGACGATGTCCGAGGAGCGATCTTGGACGTATTGCAGACAGACCCAATCGTTGACGACCCGGCTGTAACAACTCGGCTCACTGGCGGATCCTGCTGCCAAGTTCGGCGCGGGTAGGCTCACGAACATGGACGCTACCGTTCCGGCCGGCACAGAAGCGCCAATGATCCGACTGGTCGGTGTCGGGAAGACCTACGGCGACGGCACGGTGGCCGTTGAGGACGTACATCTGGCCGTGCCACGAGGTTCGATGACCTGCCTGGTGGGGCCTTCGGGTTGCGGCAAGTCAACCACGCTCAAAGTCATCAATCGACTGATCGAGCCCACCACGGGAACCATCGAGATCGACGGGCGCGACGTCATGGCCCAAGACCCGGTCGAACTCAGGCGAGGGATCGGATACGTCATCCAGCAGGTCGGCCTCTTCCCACATCAGACAATCGCCACCAACGTCGCCACGGTCCCTTCCCTGCTGGGCACTCCCAAGGCGGCGGCCAGGGCAGCGGCTTTGGAGTTGTTATCGCTGGTAGGACTCGATCCCGCGACGTACGCCGATCGCTACCCACACCAGTTGTCCGGCGGCCAACGCCAGCGAGTGGGCGTAGCACGGGCTCTCGCCGCGGACCCACCGGTGTTGTTGATGGACGAGCCGTTCGGCGCCGTGGACCCCGTCATCCGCGAACGCCTTCAAGACGAGTTTCTGCGCCTCCAGCGCGAGTTGAGCAAGACCGTTGTGCTCGTGACGCACGACATCGACGAGGCGGTCAAAATGGGTGACCAGGTGGCGGTCTTCGCGGTCGGAGGGAGGCTGGCTCAGTCCGCCACCCCGGCAGAACTACTCGCTCGACCCGCAGATGACTTCGTCGCAGACTTCGTCGGTTCCACCAAGTCTCTCCGACGACTGTCGGTGACCCCCATCGACGCCACCCACCTTGAGTCGTTAGACGGTTGGTCGACGACCCCGAACGGCTCAGGTGACTCAAGTGCGGAGCCGGCCGTATTGGTGGGGACCGTCGACATCGAATCGACCCTTGAGGTGGCGCTCGCCGCACTGCTTCGCGGAGATCAGGGCGCGGTGGGAGTGCGCGATGGCGACAAACTCATCGGAGTGCTGACCCCGGAGTCGATCCACCGAAGTCTGCGTGAATCGCTTCGTTAGAAGCTGATCCCCGGCACCAGCAGGAACCTAGGCGCGCTTGCGCACCGGTCCTGCGTTCTGCCAGGCAGCAACCTCAGCATGGGCGGCGTCCAACTCGGCCTTGGTGGTTGCCAACTCGGCGCGCACATTGACCAACTCCGACTGTGCGGAACCCAGTTCGACTTCGGCAGTGATCAGCTCGAGTCGCGCCTGCGAGAGCTCGTCCTCAAGCTCGGAGACCCTGACCTGCGCTTCGGCCGATTCCTCATCGGCCTCTTCGACCCGGAGGCTCAACGCACGAGTCATCGACTCGGCCAGATCCGCCCGCTCCGCCTCAGCGTTGCGCTTGCGGATCGCTTCCGCGGCGCGACCCTGCGCCGCTGTGAGTGCCGCCTCAAGCTCAACCACCGCGACTTCACGCCGACGAACCCGATCGGTGATGGCAACTTGGAAGGACTGATTCTCGTCGGACTGAGTCTGGGCCAAGGTCAGGAACTCCCTCGCCAGTTCCGCTCGACCGCGACCGGCGTCGATTCGGCTGAGAGAGAGTTCGAGATAGGTCAGACGGGTTGCGGCTGCGCCGCACACCACACCAAGAACCGCTGCGGCCGCTAAATAGCGAGCCGAGCCATAGGCAATACCTGCACCAACGATCAGTACGGCAGCCATAATCAGCAGGAAGGAGACCGTCAGGCGCAGGCTGCGCTGACGGCGTCGTGCACGCGGGGAAGGCATGAACCTCAGACTAGGTCGAGTCGTCCCCGGAACGGACGCGACACGCTCGCTGCAATCCAAGTGCAGTCAACATCATGATGATGCCGCCGATCCCCGTAATCGCCGATCTGACGGCCGGCGACAGTGCGTAATCTCCCTGGATCCACAACCAACTCATGGCGTAGCCGAGGTATCCACCGGCTATCAGAGCGCCGATCAGAGCGCATGCCCGCGCCAGGACCAGACGGTTGACCGCCGATTGGAAGTCCAGAACGGGCGGGCGGCCTCGAACGGCGACCCTGCACTTGGCCCCACGTGATCCACGCGACGACACCCAACACCGCAGAAGCGACGTACGGCGCCAGCACCTGGCTCCACGTCACCAACGGCGCGTGACCCCAGAAGTGGTCGCCGATCCGGTGCATCGACCAGCCGACGATCAGGCCGACCACACCGAATCCGGTCATGGCCCCGGCCGAGACCGGGCCCAGGCCCGGTGGCTGCTCCGGACTGGATTCCCGCTCGTCGTCGGGCAGGGAGGTGGGTTCGCTCACCGCGTCTGCAACACCAGATCGTCGCGCCGCGAGACTCCCGCAGTCCCCACTGAGGCGAGCAGTTCCACGATCGGGCCGGCATCAGGGATCACGGCGTCAGGCTCGATGTCGTGCCAGGGCGCGAGAACAAAAGCCCGCTGCGCGGCGCGTGGATGCGGAAGTTGCAGGCTCGGTTCGTCGGCATCGACGGTCACCGACGACGATCAGGTCGACATCAAGGGTGCGCGCCTCGTTGGGGATGCCGCTGCGTTGGCGGCCGTAGGCCTCTTCGATGGCCAGCGCACGATCCAGGAGCCGAGCCGCCGACAACGTGGTGTCCAAGAGAACCACCGCGTTGAGGTACTGCATCACACCCTCGGGAGAGTCCACCGGCTCCGTCTCGTAGACGGGGGATACTCCCGTCAGCCACACCTCCGGGGTGTCCTGCAAAGCGTCGACGGCGCCCTGTAGACCCACCATTCGCTCCCCCAGGTTGGCGCCCAGGGAAAGCACGGCTCGCCGGATCGGCTGCATGTCGCCGGTCAAGGTGTCGGCATCGACGATATGCGGGTTCGGTGTTTCCGTCATCGGTGCGGTTTCTCCTCAACGCTGGAATCCGAGTGGCGCCTCACCGTCAGCGCAACGTCGGCGAAGGTGGCCTTGATGGGTGCATCCGGCTTGTGCAGGGTGACCTCCGCCCATTCAACACGATCGGCGGCAAGGCAGGTATCCGCGATCCGCTGGGCCACCGTCTCGATCAGGTCGACCGGATCGCGCTCAACACACGCTTTCACGGAATCCACGAGGGCGCCGTAGTCCACGGTGTCCGCGAGCGTCGTCCGACGCGGCCGCGTCGCGGGTGTCGAAACCGAGCACCAGATCGACGATGAAGATCTGACCCTCGCGTCGCTCGAACTCGAAGACACCGTGATGGGCGAAGCACTCGATCCCTCGCACGCTCAATTGATCGGTCATCGTCCTGGTCCTCCACCTTGTCCCACGCCATCAGGGCGTCTCGATTCGTCTGTACGTCGTGTACCCGGACCCCCCAGATCCCGTGCTGCGCAAGCAGCACCGTCAGGGCGGTGTTCGCATCCTCGCGCCCGTCGGCCGGGCGTGGCGTGCCGTCCGGTGCCGCCAACAAGGCACCGAGGAATGCCTTCCGACTCGACCCGACCAGCAACGGGTAGCCCAACTCGAGCAGCGACGGGATACCCCGAAGCAGCGACCAATTGTGCTCGGCGGTCTTGGCGAACCCGATTCCCGGATCGAGGATCAACCGGTCGGCCGGTACGCCGGCAGCGAGCACGGCTTCAACACGGTCACCGAACTCGGATCTCACGGCGGCGACCACACCGCCGGGGCCGTCGTACACCGCGAAGTCCTGCATGTGGGCGCTCTGCGCACGCCAGTGCATCGCGATATAGACGGCCTCCGAGTCAGAGACCACCGCAAGCATGGCGGGGTCAGCCACGCCTCCAGAAACGTCATTGACGATCGTCGCTCCGCCTCGGAGCGCGGCGCTGGCCACCTCGGCTCGCATCGTGTCGATGGAGACCACGGCGCCCTCCTGGACCAACCCGGCGATGACGGGAAGCACCCGGCCAACTTCGACTGCGACGGGCGGGCGAACCGCCCCAGGTCGGGTCGACTCACCGCCCACGTCGATGATGTCGGCGCCTTGGGCGACCATCTCCAGTCCGTGGGCGATGGCATCATCAGGGCTCTCCCACAGGCCTCCGTCCGAGAATGAGTCCGGAGTGACGTTGAGGATACCCATCAACCGGGGCCGATCGATCGGAGCAAGCAGGGAGGGTCCTGTGCGTTCGGTCATGTACAGCCCCATCATCGGCTGTTGATGAGTGCCATTGCCTCGCTGCGCGTTGTCGAGTTGCGAAGCATCACACCCCGAACGGCCGAGGTGATCGTCCGCGCACCGGCCTTCTTGACCCCTCGCATCGTCATACACAAGTGCTCGGCCTCGATGACCACGATCACCCCGCGGGCATCCAGCAGGTCGACCATGGCGTCCGCGACCTGGGTGGTCAATCGCTCTTGGACCTGGGGACGCTTTGCGAAGACATCCACCAGCCGGGCCAACTTGGACAGCCCGGTGATCTTCCCGGACTCGGCCGGGATGTAGCCCACGTGGGCAACTCCCGTGAACGGCACCAGATGATGCTCGCACATCGACCAGAGTTCGATGTCGCGCACCAGAACCATCTCGTTGTGACCGATGTCGAAGGTCGTCGTGAGCACTTCCTCGGCGGCTCATCCGAAGTCCGGCCGTCACCTCGGCGTACGCCCGGGCGACTCGGGCCGGGGTCTCGCGAAGACCCTCACGCTGCGGGTCCTCGCCGATGGCATACAGGAGTTCGCGTACGGCGGCCTCGGCGCGTGGCAGATCAAACGCGGGTACGTCGTTCACTCGGTGCTCCCTCAAGTGGGGGGTGGATGCGACAGGCTAGCCGGGGTTCGAGCTCGTTGTGGGTGCACCGGCGCTGACTGACTCATCGTTGACGGGCGCGGAGCCGTTGGCCTTCGCCGCTTCGGTGGCTTTCGCAGCCTCGGCGGCGGCGATCACACGATCGCGGATCTCTTGCGGCACCTCGATGGGAGGGATCACCGAGGGATTCCGGGTGGAGGATCCCGTCCAAGCGGGTCGCGCGGAACGGCGACGCAGCGGTTCGAAGACCTTGGCCACCGCCGCCTTGTCGAGCGTCTCCTTGTCCATCAGTTCCAGCACCAGCGCATCGAGGACGTCACGGTTCTCTTCGAGGATGTCGAAGGCCTCTTGGTGAGCGGTGGTGAGGAACCTCTTGGTCTCCTCGTCAACGATCGCGGCCACGTCTTCGGAGTAGTTGCGCGTGTGCCCGATGTCGCGCCCGAGGAACGGCTCGCCGTTGGTCTCGCCCAGCTTGATCGCACCCAGACGCTCGGTCATGCCGTACTGCGTCACCATCGCCCGAGCCAGCGCGGTCGCCTTCTCGATGTCGTTGCCGGCACCGGTGGTCGGGTCGTGGAACACCATCTCCTCGGCTGCCCGTCCGCCCAGCATGTAGGCCAACTGATCCAGCATCTCGGAGCGGGTCTGGGAGTACTTCTCGCGGTCAGGCAGGACCATCGTGTAGCCCAGGGCACGACCGCGCGGAAGGATCGTGACCTTGTGCACGGGGTCGGTGCCCGGGAGCGCCGCCGCCACCAGGGCGTGCCCGCCCTCGTGGTACGCCGTGATGAGCTTCTCGTGCTCGCTCATCAACATGGTGCGGCGCTGAGGTCCGGCGATGACGCGATCGATCGCCTCGTCCATCGCCTCGTTGGTGATCAGCTTGTAGCTGCCGCGAGCCGTCAACAGTGCGGCCTCGTTCAGGACGTTGGCGAGGTCGGCGCCGGTGAAACCGGGCGTACGACGAGCAACGCTGAGCAGGTCGATCTCGGGCGCCATCGGCTTGCCCTCGAGAGTGCACCTGCAGGATCTTGTGGCGACCGTTCGTGTCGGGCGCGGCGACCTGGATCTGTCGGTCGAATCGGCCGGGACGCAGCAGCGCCGGATCGAGTACGTCGGGACGGTTGGTCGCCGCGATCAGGATCACGCCACCGCGAACATCGAAGCCGTCCATCTCGACCAGGAGCTGGTTGAGGGTCTGCTCACGCTCGTCGTGGCCACCACCCATGCCGGCGCCACGGTGCCGTCCGACGGCGTCGATCTCGTCGATGAAGACGATGGCCGGGGCATTCTCCTTGGCCTGCTCGAAGAGGTCACGGACGCGGCTGGCGCCGACGCCCACGAACATCTCCACGAAGTCAGAGCCGGAGATCGAGTAGAACGGAACGCCCGCTTCGCCTGCAACCGCGCGAGCCAGCAGCGTCTTGCCGGTTCCCGGCGGACCGTAGAGCAGGACGCCCTTGGGGATCTTGGCCCCGACAGCCTGGAACTTCGCGGGCTCCTGGAGGAACTCCTTGATCTCGCCGAGTTCTTCGATCGCCTCCTCACAGCCGGCCACGTCGGCGAAGGAGGTCTTGGGCATGTCCTTGGTGATCAACTTCGCCTTGGACTTGCCGAACTGCATGATGCCGCGCCCGCCGCCGCCCTGGGCCTGGTTCATCAGGAACAGGAACAGGAACACGATCAGCAAGAACGGGAACAGGGTCGCGATCACCGACACCAGGAAACTCGGCTGCGGATACTCGGAGTTCTGCTCTTCGATCGCACCGGCGTCGATCTGCTTGTCGACCTCGTTGAGCAGACCCTCCTGCTGGCCGTTGACCCACGTTGCCGTGATCTTCTTGCCGTCGTCGAGGGTGGCGCGCATCTCCTGATCGCCATCGATGAACGTGATGTTCTTGACCTGGCCGGACTGGATGTCTCGCCGCATGGTCGACGTCGGCACCTCGTCGTACCCACCATTGGGCGCGAGGTACTGCAGGGCAAGCAGGACCCCCACCACGGCAAGCACGATCCACAACCAGGGACCTCTTGAATATGCGCTTCACAGACTTCTTTCGGGCATCAGGAGCCGGCCATCGCGGCTAGCTCACCTAAATCATTGACGGTACACGTCGAGTTCCAACGGATCGGCAGCCGAACTAGTTGGCCGAACTCCCGTTTATCTCAGGAGATCGAGTGTGACGATTCCATTGTCTCAGGGGCTAGGCAGCGACCGCATCCTCAGGAGTAGACGTGGGGTGCCAAAGTCCCGATCGCAGCGCAAGTTGCGGTACTTCTCCTGGTAGTCCAGTCCGTAGCCGACGACGAACTCGTTGGGGATCTCCCAGCCGACGTACTTCACAGGAACGGTCATCTGCGCGGCGTCGGGCTTGCGCAACAAGGTGGCGATCTCGACGCTCGCCGGCCTGCGGCTCGAGAGGTTGGAGATCAGCCACCCGAGGGTCAGCCCGGTGTCGATGATCTCGTCGACAACCAGCACATGCCGCCCTGAGATGTCGGTGTCGAGGTCCTTGAGAATTCGGACCACCCCGCTGGACTTGGTTCCGGAGCCGTAGGACGAGATCGCCATCCAGTCCATCTCCACGTGTCGGTCCAAGGCCCGGGACAGATCCGCCATCACCATGACCGCGCCGCGAAGGACGCCGACCATCAGCAGGTCCTTGCCGGCATAGTCGGCCTCGATGCGGGCCGCCATCTCGTCCAGTTTGGCGAGGATGTCCGCCTCGGTGAACAACACATTGACCAGGTCGCTCTCCGCCTGCGAAGAATCCATGGCCTCACCCTAAGGGGTGTTGACCGGTGGCAATCACCCGCGGAAGATCCTGGCCCATGGTCGACGGCCAGCCTTGGCCGACGCCTCGCTCGGCTTGCCGGCGCACGGAGTTCGGCGCGCAGCGCCATGCGCCCCGCTCGCATGCCGTGCTCATAGCCCACCTTGTACAGACGATAGGCAAGGTCACCCGCCAACTCGGTGTCCACCTCGGTCGGTGGCTCCGGCGCAACTTCGTACGTCGAGGGGTCCACGAAGAGATGCTCGAGGTCGCCGATCACGTTCGCCCGGGATTCGCGAACAGCGGCGACCCACGGCTCGGCCTTCTCATTGAAGGCAACCGCCGCCCAGCGTGGAGTCGAGATCTTGGCGTACTTGGTGCTCGGTTCCTTCACGTCCGGCACGGTTCGCCGTCGGATCACCGCTTCCCGAACCGTGTTCAGGTACTCGTGACGCGAACCGCCCTCCGCGGTGAATCGGCGGTTGAAGGCCGTGAGCATCTCTGTCTCGGGGTGCGGAAAGGAACGGTTGGTTGCGGATGCATCCGGGACGAGCGTGCCAGCGGGGAGGGCGAGCAAGGCCTCGAAAGTGGACAGCAGCATCCCGCGGTCTGCTGGATCAAGAACGACGAAGGTGATGTTCTCCTCACCGACGACGGGACCCCACAGACCCAGTTGGTGGGTGAGGTCATAGCGACGCCAGAACGCCGGAGTCCCCGATGCACCAGGGGTGGTGGCAAAGGCTTGCGCCAACCAATCGGCATAGGCCAACGGCAATTCGTCCTGAACCGACTGCTGCCAACGGGAGGCGAGGATTGTGGCGAAGGGGCGCAGAGTGAGTACGACGTGGATGTCGCCGCCGAGTGCATCGACGAATTCGGACACGCGTCGCGGACGGATGCCCGCGAGTGTCTCGCTGCTCACCACGACCCGTTTGGCCGTGGATGACCGAACGCTCTCGGCGAACGCCTCCCACCGTTCCTCGGCATCCTCGGCGATCCCGTCCGGCACCCGGCGGGTGGCCGCGAACATCATCGCCGACCGAGAGTGGCGCACTTTGCCGGCGTACTCCACGCCGTGTTCGGCCAGCGCCGGACGCGACCCGTGAAGGGCTCCCTGAAGGGCGCTGGTGCCGGTTTTTGGTGGCCCGATATGCACGAGATGCCTGCCCTCCGGGACGGGCGTGATCGCGCTTATCGATTCCACTTGCTGCATGGCGGCATTCTTGCAGCAGACCTACGGTTCGATTGAAGTTTGGACAAAGCGCAAGGTGTCCCCGCTCCGGATGGCCGAGACGTGGCCGGGCAATTGGATCGTCTTGGGTAGGTGTTCGTGGTTCCACACCTGTGCCTCGAGCGCGTCTACGTGTACGGCGAACAACTCCCCTGACGGCGACCCCGCTGCCAACGCCGCCAACCTCAGCATGCGAGTGCGGACCGCCCTGTCCAAGGTCGCGATCTGAGAGATCCTGAAGCCCGATGCACGGTCGTAGCCCTCCATCCCCTCGACGGCCATTCGATCGAGTGCGGTCACATCGCTGCGAACTTGGTCGGCCGTCCGCACCAGCGCCTCCGCGACCCCCGGTCCGAGTTCCCTTTCCAGCATCGGCAGGACCGCGTGGCGGATCCGGGATCGGGTGAAACTCGGATCCGTGTTGTGCGGGTCCTCCCACCATTCGATCCCGTCGGCACGGCAGGCGGCCTCGGTCTGGGCTCGGGTGATGGTGAGCAGCGGGCGGCGATACACCTCGAACCTCTCGCGCATCCCAGAGATCGAGCGACCTCCGGAACCTCGAGTGAGCCCCAAGAGAACGGTCTCGGCTTGGTCGTCGAGGGTGTGCCCCAGCAATACGCAGCCGGAGTCGAAGCGCGCGGCGACTTCGGCGAGTACGGCGTACCTGGCCTCGCGAGCCGCTGCCTCGGGACCCTTCCCGCCCGGGTCGACCTGGACGCGGACCGAGACCGTCTCGCTAGCACCAAGGCGAGCCATCTGTCCGACGACCCGTGTGGCGTGCTCGGCCGACCCCGCTTGTAGTCCGTGGTCGACGGTGACCCCGATAACGGGGCGATCGGCGACTGCCACGCCTGCGGCGAGAAGTGCAAGAGAGTCGGCACCGCCGCTACAGGCCACGAGGATCGGGGATCCGGGAGACAAGTCGGTCCGGGTGTGCGGCTCAACGGCCTTGCGGATGGCGAAGACCGCCGGATCGAGCCTCATCCGTGGACGCGAGTGATCCAAGCAGCAGGATCGTGGATCTCGGACTTGCTCGGCAGATTCTCGGGACCCGCCCACACGGCGTTGAAATCGGCCATCCCGACCTTGTCGACGACCGCGCGAACGAACTGCGCGCCATCGCGGTACTGCGCCATCTTCGCCTCAAGACCGAGCAGGCGACGCAGCAACCGATCCAGCGAACCGGTGCCCTTGCGGCGCTCATTGAACTTGGCTCGGATTGCGTCCACCGAGCCGATGACTGAGGGTCCGACGCCATCCATCACGACGTCGGCGTGACCTTCTAGAAGCGACATCACGCCCGTGAGGCGCTCGAGGATGGCCGCTTGCTCGGGCGTGCTCATCATCTCCACCAGGCTTGGACCCTCGCCGCTGCCGTTGTCACCGCGAAAGGTCTCGCTGAGCTTCCTGAAGCCATCCTCGAAGACCGAACTGGCCTCCACGGAATCCAGCAGCGCCGTCATCTCTCCGAAGATGTGGTCGCGCATCCACGGAACAGCAGTGAACTGAACCCGGTGCGTCTCCTCATGCAGGCAGACCCACAACCTGAAGTCGGCCGGCTTGGCGTTCAACTGCCTCTCGACGTGAACGATGTTGGGCGCAACGAGGAGCAGTCGGCCGTGTGGCTCGAAGAACGGATCGAATTGACCGAGCACCTTGCTGCCGAGGAAGCCGAACATCACGCCGAGTTGGGCGCCGGCCACCTTGGAACCGATCGTCAGACCTCGGGAGGAGGCGGAACCCTCGGACCTGGTCGCCAACTTCGTGATCACCGGGTCGATCAGATGAGCGAAACCGTCGGCGTTGGCCCGGATCCAGCCTGGCCGGTCCACGACCAAGACAGGTGCGGTGTTGTCGGGGGCATCGAGATGCGTGAACTCCCGGACGAGTCCGGTGGATCGCGTGGCACCTGCCCGCAGCTCCTCGACGACAGCGGCGGCCTCGAACCGGTCCGCGGCCGGGCCCTCGCCGGCGAGGCGCGAGCCTACGGACACGGCCAGTTGCCAATCGATGGGAGAGACGCGTGAGGTCATGACCCGAACCCTACGTGCAGGGCCCTACGTGCCGAGCGCAATGTGCAGAGCCTTATGTGCGGGCGCAATGACACGCGGCCAGGGTCGCGGCCAGGTCATCGATCGCCACCCGTGCCGCCAGCGAACTCTTGAGCCGCACGCGGTCGGCGATGATCGTGAAGACATAGTTCTGGCCGTCCTGATCCGTGACGACCCCGGCCAGTCCGTGTACGCCGGTCAGGGTGCCGGTCTTGGCCCGCACTCTTCCCTTCCCTCCCATGGGTCCGTCCGCGAACCGATAGGTCAGGGACCCGGTGAATCCTGCGACCGGGAGCCCGGTAGAAACGGAGCGGAGTTCGGGGTGCTCGCCGCTGGCGCTGAGCTGCAACACCGCGATCAGGGTCTGTGGGGTCAGCCGATCGGCGCGCGATAGTCCACTTCCGTCGTAGATGGCCGCGCCGTCGAGCGGAACCCCCAGGCCGGCGAGCGTGGTGGCCACACCGCGGGCCCCACCCGCGAAGCTGCCATCTCCATCGACCGCGACCCCGACCTGATGCGCCAGGACCTCGGCACCCTCGTTATCACTGACCTCGAGCACGTGCTCGACGATCTGCCGAAGCGGTGCGGAGTCGACGGCCGCGATCTCCTCGGCGGCTCGACGCGGCTTTGGCCTCCTGCGGCACACCAACCACGAGAATGCCTGCTCTGGTGAGCGCGCTGGCGAAGGTCGTGGCCGCGACAGCCGCCGGATCGTCGACCCGACCGAAGCCACTGGGCTCGCGGCCCTCGTCGACCCAGAGCGCCGTGATCGGGGCCACGATGTCGTCGGGCAAGTAGTCGGACCGCCACTGCGGGCTGCCGGGTGGGCCGGTGAACAGGCTCGTGTCGTAGGACATCCGAACGCGGCGTACGCCCTCCGCCTTCAGTGCGGCAGCCGTCTCCTTGGCGAGAGTCCTGACATCGGCCCGCTCCGGGTAGGCATCGCTCGGCTTCCTCGCCAGCAACGGGTCACCCCCGCCAACCAGAACGAGGGTCCGAGCCCCCGGGCCAGATCGAGCCTCCAGCACGACCTTCGTCTGGAATGTGTGGTCGGGGCCCAAGGACTTGAGGGCGGCCGTCGCCGTGAGCAACTTCATCGTGGACGCCGGGACGACGGCCCCCTCGCCTGAGCGGAAGAGCTCCGCGCCGCTCTCCAATGGCGCGACCGAGGCGACCACGTGCTTCCCGAGTGCCTTGTCGGCGAGGCCGGGCGCTAGGGCCCTCTCGATGAGTTGGGGATCCGGGTCCCCCGGGGCGACGGTCGGTAGCGCGGCCGGTGCGGTGGGTGTCGGCAGAGCCTGAGGTGCCGGCCCGGCCGGTGACGCGGACGGCGAGGGCTGTTCGGAGGACGGGTCAGCGGACTGGTCAGAGGACTGGGGCCGGCCGGACTGGAGAGTCTCCAACCAGTCCTGACCCACCGGTGTCGTGTAGACCGCGGCAGCGGCCACGACGAGAACGCACAGGGGAGCCACGATCCACAGCGCACGCCGCATCCGTCACTCCTCACGATCTTTGGGACTCAAGTACACACGAGACGTCATTGTGCGCGACAATGACGCCACTCACTGATGTCCCCAATCAGACAACGCAGACACAAGGCGGAGGAAACGTGGAGTTCGACGTACTGGTTGAGATCCCCAAGGGTCAGCGCAATAAGTACGAAGTCGACCACTTGACCGGTCGCATCCGCCTCGACCGCACCCTGTTCACCTCGACGCAGTATCCCGCCGACTACGGGTTCGTCGAGAACTCACTCGGTCTTGACGGCGACCCGCTGGATGCCCTCGTGATCCTGCAGGAGCCGACCTTCCCGGGGTGCCTGATCAAGTGCCGGGCGATCGGCATGTTCCGGATGACCGACGAGGCCGGTGGCGATGACAAGGTCTTGTGTGTCCCGGCGACCGATCCCCGCCTGGAACACCTGCGCGACATCAACCACCTGCCGAAGTTTGACCGGCTCGAGATCCAGCACTTCTTCGAGGTCTACAAGGAGTTGGAGCCCGGCAAGTCGGTCGAAGGCGCCAACTGGGTCGGTCGCACGGAGGCCGAAGCCGAGGTGGCCGCGTCGTTCCAGCGCCATCTGGACGAACTGGCCGAGCACGCAGAACGCGCGGAACATTAATCCTGGGCAGCTAGAACTTGGAGAGGTCGACGACCTGATCCTTGGGCGGAGCCTGCGCCGTGACCTCCATGTCGAAGTCGGAGAAGTTCAGGGTGCCCGCTTCATTGCCCGCGGCGCCGATCTGCACGATGTAGTGGGGGGCAACGGTCGCCACCCAGATGCTCGTGGGGGTGTCGTCGCTGGTCAACTCGAGTGCGGAGGTTCCCTCGATGTCGGCCTGCTCGCCAACCTTCACGGTGAGGTCGTCTGTGTCGAAGGAGTCGAATTCGTCCAGCAGTGTGTCGAGGTCACAGAAGGACGACAGCCCTTCCCCATCGGCCGGCAACAAAGCCCACTTGTCGCCCAACAGTTTCGTGACCCGAGCGGCGGGTGCCGGGCTGCCGAGGACGGCCTCCCACAGTGCCTCATCGCCCTTGAGGAACTGGCCGCCGTCAACCACGATCATCTGTGCCGTTGCCACCGGCGATCTGGAGCGAACCCGTGCACTCGCCATCGGTGTTCAGGTTGAGATCGATGCCAATCGTTTCGCCATCCTTGGGCAGTTCCCCCCGCATCCGAACCGATCGCAGGGTCGTCATGTCGCTGGCCACCTGATCCTGGATCTCGCTGACACTCTGGTCCGCGAATCCCTTTCCCTTCGCCGTCCCCCCTTCAGCCGAGTCACCGGATCCACCGCTGCAGCCGCTGAGACCCGCGAGCAGGATGAGAGTCGACACGACTGCCGCACCCGCAGTTCGCTGAAACATGTGCAGAGCGTTCCACATGCGTTGAAATGGCCAGCGACCGGTGGCCACAACATGTTTGGGGCTACGGACGAGCGAAGAAGTTCGGCGCAATCCACTCGTTGATGCCCGACCTGAGCAACGGGCCTGCCGGGACGCGGTGCATGGATCATCTGGCCGCCACCGACGTACAACGCGACGTGATAGATCGACCCGGACGATCGAGATGAACCCCAGAACAGCAGGTCGCCGGGTTGCAACTGGCTCTGCCTGATGGGTGTTGATTGGGTGTACTGCGCGCACGGAATAGTGCGGCAGCGACTTGCCCGCCGCACCCCACGAAGCCATCGTGAGGCCGGAGCAATCCCAGGCCTTCGGGCCCGCCGCACCCCAGCGGTACGGCTCACCGATCTGTGCCCGGGCGAAGGCGATCGCTTGCCCAGCCCCACCTGATACGGGTGGCGGATCGACCGGGATCGTGACCGGCGGATCGACGGGTGCGGGAGTTGGGGTAGGCGTCTTCACGGGGCTCGGTGATGGCTCGCCCGGCGCCGGTGATGGACCGGCGGAGGCGGTGGGTTTGCCGGGTTCTGGATCCGTTGCCGGCGTGCTCGGTTGACCGGCGTCGGGGTGACTCTTCGACTGTTGGTTGGCTGCGGGCGGCGCGGGCGGCGCCGCCAGTGCTTCCTCGCGCTCCGCGGCCAGCTCGACGCTGATGCCCTTGAGTTCCGCCCATCGCGCAATGAGGGCCTCTCGCTCGCCGGTGATGGCCGCGGCAGCATTCGCCGCACTCTGCGCGGCCGCACGCGCTCCGTCGCGGGCCTTGCGGGTCTCGGCTGCGGCGGTCGGCAGCCTTCGCACGAGCCTTCTCGGACTTGGCGGCAGCGGTCTGTGCCAACTTGTTCGCCGCACGCAACTCGTCGTACCGCGTGCTCATCGCCGATTCGGCCACCATCATCGTGCTGGACCGTTCGATCATGCTCGCGATGCCGTCGGACTGCATGATCGAGTTGAGGGCGGTGAGTTCGGGAGCGGTTTGGTATGACGACACGACGGCGTCGCTGTAGGCCTGCTGCTGGCGCGCTGCGTCGTCGCTGGCTGCTTGCGCCGCGCGTTCTGCCTGGCGGGCCTCCTTCTTGGCGCCCTGGAGTCTCCACCTGGCTCCGTTGTAGGCCTCGGTCGCCTGCTCGGCGGCGATCGAGGTGTCCCACAAACGCTGGTTCGCGACGGCCAGGCGGGCCTGCACCTCGGCAACGCTTCCGGCCGACTCGGCCGCCGCGGCTTGCGCGGCTTCGACCTCCGCGGCCGAGGGAGTTTCACCGTCTTCAGCGCCCGCTGACCCTGCGATGCCCCGCCAACGAGATGCACCAGAATCAGGGCAGCAAGAGGTCTGGCGAGCGGGGGCACTCACAGCACGCTAATGCTCCTGAGTCACAAAGGAAACAGTAAACACAAATATTCTCATGCGTTACGGCGTGTCGGCTTGACTAACTACAAGCGTGTAACTTTCCTCGTCCGGTTTCTTTCGCCAGGAGAAGTCCTGTCCGCTGGCCCAGGCGCCGATCCGGAATGCGGCGAGAGCGATCAGGATTCCGGCGATGTCATCGGCGATGTAGTGCCACCCGAAATAGAGGGTCGCGATGATGGTCAGGCCGAAGTTGACCCACACCAACCAGTGCACCCACGTCTTCGGATCGTGTACTGCGCCATCAAGGCGAACAGCAGCGTGATCGCGCAGTGCAGGCTGGCGAACCCGGCCACCGACTGCACCGCGCCGTCGTACACCCCGAAGAGCACGAATTTTCGACCGGTGAACAGAGAGTCCATCAGCGTGGTCGTGCCGGTCGTCGCCAGATCCTCATAGAGCCAGGGGTAGCGGAAGCCCGGGCCGAGCGTCGGCAGCAGGTAGTACGACGCCGTGCCGAAGGTCCACGCCAACACCTGGGCGATGACGAACCAATAGCCGTAGGACACGCGTTGCGACCAGATCAACCAGCCGATCAGCATCAGCGGCACGAGCGGTAGGAACCACAGGTAGATCGTGGACAACAGGTGAGCAGCCCACACGTTGCCCAGGATGTTGTGCAGGATGACCGCCGGTTCGTGGCCGAAGAGCAGCCACTGATCCAACAGGTGCAACGGGCGGTCGTACTTGTTGTCCCGGCCGAGCACGAGGGGCAGGAACGACTTGAGATTTCGATAGCTGACATAGGTGACGTAGAAGCAGATCAGGCCGACCACGACCAGCGTCAGCCGCTCGCGCGTCCAATGCGTTCGCACTCGCTCACGCGCGACTGGAATCATCCGAGCGGTATTGAGTCGGGAACCCCACAGGGTGCGTGGCACAACGTCCAGCAGGAACGCTCCGATGAGCATCGCCGGCAGTCGGATCCAGGACGGCCCCAGGAAACCATCGGGATCGGCCAATGGCTTGCCGATCGCCAGTGCAGTGCCAATGGCGAGCGCACCCATGAGTACCGCTACTCCAACAAGCAGTACCTGGGCTCGCCGATGCATAAGGGTCAGTCTAGGGAAGGCTGAAGCAAGGCCAACCGTGTGGCGTCCACGGCCAACCGAACCCGAGCACCGACGGCAGGCGACGGCAGGTTCGGGCCAGCGGCTAGCGCTGCGACCGCGTCGAGTTCTCCAACGGAGTCAACATCCACGATCAGCCGTATCTGCTCGGGCGTTGCTCGCGCTGACCGCACGATGCCTTCGAGCGCGCCCGAGGACGAAACAGACAACGCCGAGCGCCGCAAGGCGAGGCCGACCTCTGACGCCAGGGATGTGGCCGCCAAGGAAGAGGCGCCCAACACTGCCTCGGCGGAGTTGCCTGTGAGAACGCGGGCATAGCCCAGGAACAGGGCTGTTTCTGCGTCGATCGGGTGTTGCCAAACATCGGCGATGGGTCCCTCTTGGACCAGGCGACCTTCGCGCATGACGCCCAGGCGATCGGCCATCGCGAAGGCCTCCTCGTGGTCATGGGTCACGAAGACGGCAGTGGTGCCGGTCCGACGCAGGATGTCGCGAAGTTCGGTGGCCAGTCGCTCTCGCAGCCCGCCGTCGAGCGCCGACAGTGGCTCGTCGAGCAGCAACAGGCGCGGTTCGACGGCAAGAGCCCTCGCCAGAGCAACCCGTTGCCGCTCACCCCCGGAGAGCGTGGCCGGCTCGCGCTCGGCGTACCCGCTCAAACCGACGAGTTCAAGCAGTTCATCGATCCGCTGCGCCGACTCGGTTCGGGGAGTACGCCGTAACCGCAGTGGGTAGCCGATGTTGCCTCCGACCGTGAGGTGGGAGAACAGCTGGCCGTCCTGGAACATCAGGGCGAACTTGCGGCGATGGGTCGGTACGCCGGCCAGGCTGGTGCCGTCGAAACCGACATCACCACGGCTGAGCGGCTCCAGGCCGGCGATGGCACGCAGCAAGGTCGACTTGCCGCAGCCCGACGGGCCGAGCACGGCGAGCACGTCGCCCTTGTCGCAGGGAGAAGGAAACGTCGCGGACGGCCTCGACGTCGTCGTACCGCACGGTGACCTCGTGCACGCTGAGTCCGCTCGTCATGCCAGGTTCACTCCCACGATCGAGGACGAACTGGATTCGAGTTGCTCGACCGCCAAGATGACCACCGCGGTGACTCGCGGCCAAGACGACGGAGGCGGCCAGCGCGGTCCCATAGTTGAGCGCACCCGGTTGGCCGAGCAACCGATAGATCAGCACGGGAAGCGTGGGGTTGTCGTCGCGAGCCAGGAACGATGTGGCACCGAACTCACCCAAGGAGACGGCGAAGGCGAAGCCGGCGGCCGCGGCGAGTGGACGACGTAGCACCGGCAGTTCCACCGCGCCGATGGCCTGCCACGCGTTTGCTCCCAACGATGCTGCGGCCTGTCGCTGCCGTTGGTCGATCCCCGAAAGGATCGGCGTGAGCGTTCTCACGACCAGTGGCAGGGCCACCAGGGCCTGGGCGATCGGGATCAACCACGGACTATCTCGAAGGTCCAGCGGTGGCTGGTCGAGCGTGATCAGGAAGCCGAAACCCAACGTGACCGCCGAGACCCCGAGCGGCAGCGCGAAGAGTCCGTCAACCACCGCCTGGGCTCGACGCTCGGTGCGAGACCTGGTGCTCCACGTGACCACGATCGCCACCGACAACCCCAGACTCAGCGAGATCCAGGTGGCGTCGACGGCGACGCTGAATGGAGTTGGCGAGCGCCTCGACCGCGGAGACCCCGGAGTTGGAGTCGTCGCTCCAGAGCGCCCGATAGTTGTCCAGGGTCCACTCCCCGGAGGTCTGCAGCGACCCCGTGATCAGGGTGACGATGGGCGCCAGGATCAGCGCGAGACCGACGGCAGTCAGGGTGAGGGCCGGAAGGTCGGGCTTGCCCGGTCGTCGTGGCCGGGTGGGCACACGATTCGTGGCGGCGCTCGGGCTGAGATCCAGCCGCCTGACCAGGACCAGGAGGAGGCTTACGACCACGATCTGCAGCAGCGAGAGGGCCGCAGCGGCTTGGAGGTCGAGCAGGTTGGTCGTCAGCAGGTAGATCTCGGTCTCGACTGTGGCGTAGCGCAATCCGCCCAGCATGAGTACGACGCCGAATGCCGTCGCGCAGAAGAGGAACACCACGCTGGTGGCCGCCAAGATCGCCGGCCTCAGCGTCGGCAGGGTGACGGTGCGGAAGACCTGTGCCGGCGTGGCTCCGAGTGCAGCCGCCGCCTCACCGGGACGCGGGTCGAGGTTCTCCCAGGACCCGCCGACGGTCCGCACGACCACCGCGATGTTGAAGAAGGCCAGCGCCGCGATGATCGCCACGGCCGAGCCATCGATGCTGGAGGAACTCAAGCGGGCCGCTCAGCAGTTGGCGAAAGGCCATTCCCACCACCACCGAGGGCAGCACGAAGGGCACGAGGAGAGCCGCCCGGACGATGCGGCGCCCGGGGAAGTCGAGCCGATAGACGACGTACGCCGCCGGCAGCCCCAACACCACTGCGGTCACGGTCCCGGCGGCCGCGGACCACAGCGTGAACCACAGCACCCGATGCACCCGCGGCCGGCCCAGGACCTCAAGGACGCCCGCCGGATCGAACGTGCCATCGATCCAGAACCCGCGACTCAGCATTCCCACGACTGGCAACACGAAGAACACCCCGAGCACCAGCAGCGGGATTGCGGCAAGCGCCCAGCGAGCCAACTTCACGGGTGGTGCCTCACCGGGTCGTGACCTCGGTCCACTGCTCCAACCAGTCGTCGCGATTGGCCGCGATCTCGGCCGGGTCCACCTCGTAGGGGTCGGTCGGTTGCACGGCGAACTTCGCCCAAGCCTCGGGGAGTGCGACATCCTCGCGGACCGGGAAGACGAACATCGCGTCCGGAAGTGCGGCCTGCACCTCCTCGGAGAGCAGGAAGTCGATCAGTCTTCGCGCCTCCCTCCGGGTTGTCGGCTCCCGCCAACACCCCGGCGTACTCCACCTGCTGGAAGCAGGTCTGGAGCAACGCAGCGGAATTCGAGTCGGAAGCAGACCCCGGCGCAGTGCCTTCGGTGAGGGTGAAAGCCGGCGACGAGTCGTAGGACAAGACGATCGGTCGTTCGCCGCCTTCCCCACCCTGGGTGAAGTCGACGTAGTAGGCGTCCGACCACCCCGCGGTGAGTTTGGCGCCGTTGTCCATGAGCCGGGACCAGTAGTCCGGCCAATCATCTCCGTACTCCGCGATCGTGCTCAAGAGGAACGCCATGCCGGGCGAACTCGTCGCCGCACCGGGAAGCACGAACAGATCGGCGTACGCCGGATCGGTCAGATCCTCGAGCGTTGTCGGTGGCGCCAACTCATTCCCGCGAAACCACGGGGTGTCCACATTGACGCAGACGTTGGCCTGGTCGATCGGTGCGAGGGTGTCGTCGCCTTCGAGTCGGAATTTCTCGGCGCCGGCCGGCAACTCGCCGTCGTACGTCGTGAATACGTCCGCGTCTAGCGCCCGCGAGGCGAAAGTGTTGTCCACGCCGAAGGCGACGTCGCCCGTCGGGTTGCCTTGGGTGAGCACGAGTTTGTTGGTCAACGTGCCAGCATCGCCCGAAGCCCGCACGACCAGTGTGAGCCCGGAGTCCTGCTCGAACTTCGCCTTGAGTTCGTCAGGTAGGACGAACGATTCGTGGGTCACCAGCACCACACTGGTCGGTGACTCTTGTGCGGGCTCGTCGGAGTCCTGCCCGATCACGGAACATCCGGTGGCAGCCAGGCTCATCAGAGCAAGCGCCAAGAGATTCGAGAATTGCAGACGTGCATGCATCGTTTGACTCCCTTCGCCGGTGCTAACCGGAGCAGGTTCGGAGGGTCTGCGGCTGATTCCGCACTCTCAGCACGCACCACATGCTCGTGGCGGGCGTGCTCCCCTGTCTGTGTCAGGACAGCCTACGGCCCGAGCATCACGATGAGGCCACTGGCGATGGCCTCGGGCAGGATGGGACGTGTGACTGAACAGCCCAGATTGAGCCAGCCGAGTTGGCGGCACCAGGTCCTGGCCGCAGCGCTCCCTCATCTCATGCAGGCAACCGAACTCGACGACGAACAGCTCGAGCGGGAACGTGTGACGGCGAAGCATCTCGAGATGTCGACCGCCCTGCCGACGTCCGCTGTGCCGGGTTTCGCGCGCCGGTTCGACGTCATTGAGGAGCGGCTTGACCGGTCCGCGGGGCGTTGAGTTCCCGTCGTACGTCATCACGCCTCACGGGTGTGCACCCCGCAGCGGACACTCTTCTATGTGCACGGCGGCGCGTTCGTGTCGCCGATCGACAAGTACCACGTGCGCTATGCGACTCGCCTCGCCGAGGCGCTCGACATGCGAGTCGTGCTTCCTCAATACCCCTTGGCACCCGAACACACCTGGGTCGATTCGGTCGAACCACTGGTCGCGTCGGTGCAGGATTGGTCGACGCGTTCTCCGGAGGGGCTGGTGCTCGGCGGCGACTCTGCCGGCGGCGGCCTGGCCCTGGCCGTGGCGCTCGGCCTTCGCGACGAGGATGCCAAGCTTCCCGACCCGGTTGCTGCTCCATGCCCCGTGGGGTGACCTGACCACCTCCACCCCGGAGACCAAGGCGTACGCCGAGATCGACACCTGGCTGAAGTACTCCAAACTCGTCACGTACGCCGACTGGTGGGCGGGGTCTGCAGACGATCTCGGGCGACCCGAGGTCAGCCCGACCCTGGCCGACCTCGACGGCCTTCCGCCCGGACTCGTCTTCGCCGGGACGCGCGACCTGCTGTTGCCGGGATGCCGCTTGCTTGCGGATCGCGCTGCTGCGTCAACCTGGGACCTCACCTACATGGAGCGCCCGGGCCTGGTCCATGTCTTCGGGATCATGCCGCTGATTCCTGAGGCCAAGCAGGCGTTCGCGTACGCCGTGAACTATCTGCGCAAGGGGTTCTGACAGGTCGCCGCCGCCCGACCTGGACGGGTCGTTGTCATGGCTCTGTAATCCGCTGCTCGATGTAAGCGCCGGCACCCGGCAGTAACCTAATCCGCATGCGCTCCCTGATCGTTGGCCTAACCCTGGCCTGCGTCCTTGCCCTGGCTGGCTGCGGCGACCAGGATGCGGGCACGGCAACGGGCGCCGATGACTCGACCCAGAGCTCCACCACCGCAGATTCAGGCTCGGAAGCGTCTGAACCAGCTGGCGGGGACGAGATCGCCGTTGCGAAGACCTTGGACTTCACGGGGACCACCGTGGACGGGGAGCCGTTCGACGGCTGCGAGCCTGGCCGGCAAGCCGGCAGTGATCTGGTTCTGGGCACCATGGTGCCCCACCTGCAAGGGCCAGACCCCGAACATCTCCGCCCTCGCAGAGGAGTACGCCGGCGAGGTCAACGTTGTCGGTGTCGCCGGGCTGAGCGATGACAAGGCCGGCATCGAGGCGTTTGCTGCGAACACATCGGGCATCACCAATCTGTCGGATTCGCCTGGTGACATCTGGCGGCGATTCGGGATCGTCGAGCAGAGCGTCTTCACGGTGTTGGACAGCAATGGAAAGGTCGTGTCCGAGGGGTTCCTCGAGGACGATGAGCTCAACAACCTCGTCGCCAACCTCGCGGGCTGACCTCGCCTCCCTGATGCCCGACGGTCTGCTGGCCCTTGCGATTGGTGCCGGAATGTTGGCGGCCATCAACCCGTGCGGCTTCGCCCTGCTGCCGGCGTACCTCTCCTTGCTGATCCTCGGCGAGGATCAGCCGACAAGATCTCTCGCCGTGCTGCGCGCGCTCCGGTTGACGGCTGCAATGAGCATCGGCTTCGCCACCGTCTTTGCCGTCTTCGGACTGGCGATCGCGCCCGTAGCCGCCGGCGTCCAGAAGTACCTCCCCTGGTTCACCGTCGTTCTGGGCGTCGGACTGGTGGTGATGGGTGCAGCACTGTTGCTCGGAAGGAGCCTGACCCTCCCGACCTTGAAGAGGTCCAGGCAGTGGCGCCGGCAAGCCCATCACGGCCTCTTTCGGTTCGATGGTCGGCTTCGGAGCGACCTATGCCCTGGCCTCGCTCACCTGCACGATCGCACCCTTCCTGGTCGTCGTGGTCTACGGGTTTCGTCAGGAGTCGGTCGTTGTCGGCCTCGCGCTCGTTCATCGCGTACGCCGCCGGCATGGGTTTGGTGGTCGGGACCGTCGCGGTCGCAGTCGCACTCGCCCGCGACGCGATCGTGCGCGGCATCCGTCGCAGTGGCCAATGGGTTCCCCGTCTCAGCGGCCTGCTGCTTGTCCTGGCCGGGGCGTATGTCGCGTACTACGGCTGGTGGGAGATCACCGAAGGGCCGGCTACGCGACCCGGTGATCAGCATGGCCTCCGACATCCAGCAAACCCTGGTCGAATGGGTCCAGCGATTCACGCCGAGCCCCTGACGAATTGAGGAGACCCGTGCCCCAGCCAAGCCATCCCGGCGTCCGCATCGACGATTTTGGCAGCGCGCCGCCTTCCATCACCGCCGCCGCTACCTCCATCACGGCGTTCGTCGGGCTCGCGCCCCGCGGGCCTGTGGATGAACCCGTCGAGGTCACCGGTTTCGGCGACTTCGAGCGCGAGTTCGGGGGATTGTGGGAAGGCAGCACCCTCGGCTTCGCCGTCCGTGACTTCTTCCTCAACGGCGGAACGTTGGCGATCATCGTTCGCGTCAATCGGCCCGAGGACCTCATGGGAAGCGCGTCTGAAGCCGAAGGCAAGGGCATCTACGCACTCGACCGGTCTGGCCCGTTCAACCTCCTCGTGATCCCGCCGTACAACCTCGACGGCTCGGTCGACCTCGATCTAGTGACGGCGGCCAACTCGCTCTGCGAGAGACGTCGGGCCTTCCACGTGATAGACGCACCTCCGACGTGGCTTGGCGCTGAAGATGTCGCGGTGGCGTTTGCGACCGGCTTCCCTGTCACCGGCGGCACCAACAGTGCGAACGCGGCTGTGTTCTTCCCGCGCCTGCGGCAGCCCAATCCACTCAAGGCCGGACAAGTGGAGGCTTTTGCGGCAAGCGGCGCGGTGGCTGGTGTGATCGCGCGCACCGATGCGCAGCGAGGGGTGTGGAAGGCTCCAGCCGGAGCTGAGGCCACTCTGAACGGCGTATCCGAGTTGAGCGTTCATTTGACCGACGCTGATATCGCCGAGATCACCCCGCTAGGTGTCAATTGTCTGCGGGTTCTGCCCGCCGGAGGCCCGGTCGTTTGGGGATCGCGGACGATGCAGGGTGCAGACGCGCTCGCCAGCGAGTGGAAGTACATCCCGGTCCGCCGGACCGCGCTCTTCATCGAGGAGAGCCTGCTCCGAAGCATGCAGTGGGTCGTTTTCGAGCCGAACGACGAGCCGCTGTGGGCGCGGATCAGGCAGAGTGTCGGCACCTTCCTGGACGACCTGTTCCGCCAAGGGGCCTTCCAGGGCGCGACGCCGCGCGGTCGGCGTACTTCGTCAAGTGCGACAAGTGAGACGACGACTCAGGCCAACATCGATGCCGGCATCGTCAACATCCACGTCGGGTTCGCGCCGCTCAAGCCGGCCGAATTCGTCGTGATCCACCTACAGCAGATCGCCGGCCAGATCCGACAGCCTCAAGGAGTCGTCATGGCTCAGTTCAACGTAACACGCATCGGTTCGATCCCTACAAGAACTTCAAGTTCAGAGTGATGTGGGACGGCCGGTACGTCGCCGGATTCAGCAAGGTCGGCGGCCTCAAGCGCGAGCACCGAAGTGGTCGATCATCGCGAGGGCGGCGACCCCTGCGACCGAACAGAAGTCGCCCGGGCGGATCGACGTTCGAGCCGATCACCCTCGAGGGCGGAGTAACCCACGACCGAGCCTTCGAGAATTGGGTAAGCAAGGCCTCGAGCTTCAGGGTCGGACGGTCGTGCCGGCGCGCCACCGACGGCCACCCGCAAGGACCTGGGCGTTGGAGGTCTTCAACGAAGCCGGCCAGCGGGTGCTGGCATACAAGGTTTTCCGGGCATGGGTCTCGGAGTACCAAGCCGTGCCCGATCTCGATGCCAATGCCAACGCCGTCACAATCCAGAGCCTCAAGCTGGAGAACGAGGGCTGGGAGCGCGACTACTCCGTCGCAGAACCGACTCAACCATCGATTCAAGGGCCGTAGGACCGAATGCCGCGGTGGCTCTAGGCTCGGAGCATGGCGATGTCACGGAGGTATAGCACCACGCGGATGGAGGCGTTCAGTGACGGCGTCTTCGCCATCGCCATTACGCTGCTGATCCTCGACATCGGCATTTCCGAGGGCGCTGAGGGGCATCTGGGCTCCGCACTCTTCGATGAGTGGCCGGTCTACCTTGCCTACGTCATTAGTTTCTCCACGATCGGTGCGCTTTGGCTTGGCCACAGCGGGATGACGGAGTACCTCGAAGGCGCCGATCCCATCTTGCTGCGCTACAACCTCTTGCTGCTCCTCGTGGTGTCGTTTCTACCATTCCCAACTGGGCTGCTGAGTGAATACATCAGCGCCGAGGGTGCCGAGCGCATTGCGGTGACGATCTACGGCCTCAACCTGCTCTTCGCGGCTGGAATGCTTTCGCTGACGTGGCGGCATGCGCTGAGGGCCGGGCTCGTCCGTGAGGATCTGGACGAGGGAGAGCGGGACGAGTTGACTCGCCGACTGACTCCCGGTGTCGCGGGCTATGTGGTGGCGATCATCATCGGGCTCTTCGCGCCGATCGCGGCGGTGGTTCTTTACGCCGCGATCGGCTTCTTCATGATCGTGCCCACACGGAGGCACATTCGCGTGAACGCAAAACCCAGGGCCTAGTTCGGGTCGGGAGGCTTCGGGGCACCGCGAACGCCCTCGTCCCACAGTTCCTTGGTCTGGACTGCCCAGAACCAGCAGAACAGGGCGATGACGCTGGCCTCGATCCAGAACACTCCGTGCGGGATCGAGTCGCGCCAGGTCAGGAAGCCGAGCACCACGACCGAGGCGATCATCAGTACGGCGATGACGCCGTACCTGTTGACGGAAGCGCGTGCGACGTTGTTCGCGTCCGATGCGGCGTCATCGGCCTCATCGAGCCGGTAGCCCCAGGCATTCCACCCCACGACCGCCACCATGAGCAGGAACATCGGGATCGCCGACGTGTAGTGAGCGAAGCAGTCCATCGAGGTGCCGTCCTGGAAGTACCAGAAGGTGCCGCCGGCGACGACCAGAGCGGACAAGACGATTCCCGTCCCGCTGGCGCTACGAAGCGAGAACCCGTTGCCCCCATGCCGGGCGAAGGCGAACGTGACGATCACGGCGACAACTCCAACGGTGAGTAGGGCCGCCATGTTGTTGTCGATATTCGCCGCGGTGAGTTCAGCGACGCCCCTGCCGTTGGTGCAGGTGTCGCGGGCGGGGGTTGGCACGAAGGCAACGACGGGAGCGAGCATCCCCGCCAGATTGAGGAACGTGTCCTCCCAGGGAGTGTTCCCCTTCAACACGATCATGCAGACGCCGATGGTGACCAGCGCAGCAATGAACACACCCTTCGCTGGCGAGTAGTAGTACGAACTGATCGAGTCGCGAAGGGTGCCTTCCTCGCGCCACCAGAGGAAGACCCCGACCGCGAGCATGACGAGCATCCCCGCCATCGCCATTCGCAGATAGCGATAGGTCTTGATGAAGCGGTCGTGCAACTCAGACACAGAGACCTCGGGTGCGACCATGACTCCTCCTTCGGGACGTGACTCCTCATCATCGTGGAGACGAGCAGTGCCCCTCAGATACGTATCGGCGGTTTCTTCGGCGCGGCGCGTTGTCCGTATACTTCTGCGCGTTGCCCGCCGGTCGATATCGCGGCGGGCAGCATGCCGCCTTAGCTCAGTTGGTAGAGCGATTCACTCGTAATGACTAGGTCGTCGGTTCGATTCCGACAGGCGGCTCCAGCGTCGGTTTCACCGTTAACGTAGGTTCATGGCCGCACCAAAGCCGGACTACGAGACAGATCCGCGTGTCGACGCCTACATCGACGTACTCCCGGACTGGCAGGCCGAGATCTGTCATCAGGTCCGCGATCTCGTACATTCCGCAGATCCCGAAGTCGCCGAGACGATCAAGCGGACGCGGCAGCCGTACTTCGTGCTGGACGGCAACATCTGCGCGCTGCTGGCTACCAAGGACCACATCAACGTGTTCCTCTACGACGGCGGCATAGTGCCCGATCCGGAACGGATCATCACGGCTGGACACGACAACAAGACGGCCAGAACCGTCGCGGTCTATGAGGGCGAAACGCTCAACGCCGCCGCCCTGCTCGCAATGTTCAAGCAGATCATCGCCAACAACCGAGCCGGAGGCTGGCGCAAGATCAAGTCCCAGCAGTGACCGCTCGACGCGCGGTCAATCGGGCCGCCAGCACCGACAACGCCGCACCCACTACGAGCAGGCCACCCGCGGCCATGATGATGGTTTCGCTCACCTCATCGGCGATCAACTTGCCACCGATGCCTGCGCCGATTGCTTGGCCTAGATAGAGCACCGAGGTGTTCAACGCGATGGAGGCGGAGGCCAGCGGCAGATTGATACCGGCCAATCGGCTCTGCTGCAGTGAGTTGGTGGAAAAGGTGCCGAGCCCCCAGATGAAGAGCCCGATCAGCATCCCCGCGAAAACTCCGAACGACAGCGTGACGATCAGGGCCCCCAGGATCAGCGACCCGATCGAGATCAAGATCGCGTGGTCCAACCCGAACGGCGCGATCATGCGCGTGGCGAGGTAGTTGCCGATGACTCCGGCAATACCGAACAGGGTGAAGAACAAGGCGATGGTCGCGGGCGATGCGTCCAGCGAGCTCTTCAGCACCGGCGCGGTGTAGCTGAACAGCGTGAACTGCCCCGACATTGCGAAGAGGGAGACGGCCAGTACACACAGAATGACCGGGTTGGAGACGGCCTCCTTCCACGCGGCCAAGGACAACGGCTCGACCCGGAGCCCGACGGGGATGGACCGCCGGACCACCACGAATCCGAGGGCTGCCGCCACCGCGACGACGGCGTACGCCGATCGCCATCCGAAGTGTGCGGCGATCAGACTGCCCAGCGGAATGCCCGCAACCGATGCGGCCGACCAACCGAGGAAGATGAACGAGATCGCTGCGGCTCGCTTCTCCGGTGAGACCAGGAGCCCCGCGCTTGCGGCGGCCTGAGGTGTGAACAGTGCGGCCGCCACGACTGTGAATCCGCGCAGCACCGCGAGCGCCTCGAAGTTCGGCGCCAGCGCTGAGGCCGCGTGCCCCACGACGTACAGCGCCATGCAGCCGGCCAACAACTTCCGGCGATCGAAGCGGCTCGTCAGTGCAGCCCCGATCGGTGCGCCGAAACAGACCACCAGGCCACCGATGACGGTCAGCCAGCCCGCTTTGGCGACGCTCACGTCCAGCCCCGCCGACAGGTCGTTCAGCATTCCCGCCGGCAACAACACTCCCGTGCCGATGATGAAGTTGCCGATCAGGAGCGCGCGCAGCGCCGACGAGGATTCTGTGGACGCCACCGAACGAGCCTAACTGTCAGCAGGTGAGACCATCCTCGGGCACCGTTCCCTGGATGAGATAGGCCTCGATCGTGTCGTCGATGCACTCGTTGCCTGAGTTGTACGCCGTATGGCCATCGCCGTCACGGCGCAACAGGACGCCCGACTCCAGCTGCTCCGCGAGCGCCTCGGCCCACCGCAACGGTGTGGCCGGATCGCGAGTCGTGCCCACGACCAGGATCGGAGCGGCCCCGGCAGCATGGATGTCCCGCTTCGGAATCAAGCTTTTCGCCGGGAAGCCGTTGCAGCCCACTGCACCCCAGGCGAAGATTCGCCCGAAGGTGGGCGAAGCTGCTTCGAATTCGGGATAGCGTGCCCGCCACGAGGGCAGGGTCGCTGTGGCCGGGATCGTCGAGGCAGTCAATCGTGATGTTCGCCTCGGTGATGTTGCTGTCGTAGCCGTTCTCCCCGCGCGAGGTGTAGAGGTCAGAGAACTGCAGCAGGGTGGTGCCATCCCCGTTGAATCCGGCTCGGAGCGCTAGCGAGAGCGCGGGCCACGCTTTGCGCTCATACAGCGGAGTAATCAGGCCGTAGACCGCGTTGCCGACTTCGAGTTTCCGACCATCCAGGTCCGTCGACAACGGGTCTTCGTCAACGTCGGCCAGGAACTCCTGGATGCGTTGGATTCCTTCATCCACATCGTCGCCGAGGAAGCAGGACGAACTCTCGTCGACGCAGTTCGCGACGTACGCCCTCAGCGCTACCTCGAAGCCCGTCGCCTGCTGCTTGCTCAGGTCCTCACCGCTGGCCGAGAGGTCGATCGCTCCGTCGAGCACCAAACGCCCGACGCGCTTGGGGAACAGGTCGGCATAGGTGGCACCGAGTTGGGTGCCGTAGGAGGCGCCGAAGTAGCTCAGCTGCTTCTCGCCCAAGGCGGCCCGAAGGATGTCCATGTCCCTGGCCGCTTCAATCGTGGACACGTGACTGGCCAACGCTCCGGACTTGGCGGCGCAGCCCTCTCCTAGTCGGGTGACTCCTTCGACATAGGCATCGACCTCGGCCGGTGTGTCCGGATCGGGATCGGCGGCGATGTACTGCGTCCAACTCCTCGTCAGTGAGGCAATCGACGGGTTGGCTGGCGCCGGTGCCCCGAGGGTCGAAGCCAACGATGTCGAACGCCTCTCGCAACCGGCTTCCGGAAGACCCGCTCCGCGGCCGACGCGTAGTCGATGCCCGAGGCGCCCGGGCCACCGGGATTGACCACGAGCGAGCCGATCCGCTCCCCCTCCGCCGGCACCTTCAGCAGCGCCAACTCAACGCGTTCACCGTTGGGATCGGCGTAATCCAAGCGGCACCTCAACGGTCGAGCACAGAAAGTCATCACAGTCCTCCCAGACCAACTGTTGGCCATAGAACCCCGCCAACGCCGGGTCGGGGGCAGCGGTGACGTCAGGATCGGCCGGCGCAGACGACGTCGGTGCAGCCGGACTGGGGCTCGTCACTGCGGGGTCGGCCGTGGTGTCGGCGGCAAGCCCGATCGCGGTCCAGGCAAGGGTGCCGATGACGAGGACACCGACGACACCCAGCGCTATGCCCTCGCCAACCACGCAGCAACCCCAGATTGTTGTGCTCTTCTTTCACGCCGTCCTCGTCTGTTGGGGTGCCATCAACCCCACCATCATGGACTCCAGTGCCAAAGCGACCGGGACGTTGAACTCCAACATCTGCTCCCGGGCTGTGAAGATCGCGTCGATCCGGCGAAGGTTCTGCTCCGGACTCGACGAGCGCGCCACCTGTTCGACCTCGGTGCGCAGTTCCTCATTGACCAACCCGGCATCGGAGTGGATGCCGACCGTGATCACGTCGCGATAGAACGACGTCAGATCCATCAGGCCACGATCGACAACATCGAGGATCCGCCGTTTGGCACGCGTCTTCTGACCCTTCTCGAGGGCGCTCAGGGCGGGGGCATACTCACGTGGTCGTCGTCCGCGCTCGACCACGCCGTACGTCGTGTCGAGATCGGCCTTCTCCCGGCTATCCAACTCGGAGGTGATCGCATCGGCCTCCTCCTTCGCCGACTCGGCGAGGTTGGTGGCCGCCACCATGCAGTCACCGATGCTGCGCAACTTGGTGGGTATCGAGACGACTTCGCGACGGCGGTTCCGAGTCGCCTCATCACGGGCCAGAGCCTTAGCCCGCCCGATGTGGCCTTGACTGGCCCTTGCGGCGTAGGCCGCCAACGAGTCACTCACGCCGGTGCGAACGAGGAACTCGGTGACGTCGGTCGTCGACGGAGTGGCCAACGTGACGAGGCGACATCTCGATCGGATCGTGGGCAACACGTCCTCGACGGTTGGCGCGCACAGCAGCCAGACTGTGCGTTCGGTGGGCTCCTCGATGGCCTTGAGCAATGCGGTGCAGGCCTGGTCGGTCAGTCGGTCGGCGTCTTCAACGATGAGGATCTGCCACCGCCGCCCGACCGGCGCCAAGGCGCTCGACCTCACGAGGTGCCGAATCTCGTCGACTCCCAGCGACAACTTGTCGGTCCTAATGATCGCGACGTCAGCGTGAGATCCCTTGACGGCTGTCCGACAGGAATGACACTCACCGCACCCAGGAGGGGACTCCTCGCACTGCAACGCCGCCGCAAATGCGATCGCCGCATTCGACCGACCCGATCCCGGCGGGCCCGTGAACAGCCAGGCGTGACTCATTCCGTGTCCGCTCGACGCCCGACGGAGTACGTCGATGACTCCACGCTGGCTGACCAGGTCGTCCCACACGGTCATGACGGAACCTGACGGACGGCGAGACTCAGCAGTGGCGCGACCCGCTCGCGAACCTCGGCGCCGATCGCGCTGACATCGGCGCGGGCGTCGATGACGAGGTAGTGATCCGGATCGGCTGCAGCCAGATCCAGGAACGATTGACGCACCCGGGCATGGAATTCAACCGACTCGCCCTCGATCCGATCGCGACCGGTGAACCTGCCCAGTGCACTCGTCGGCTCGAGATCGAGCACGACCGTCAGGTGGGGGCGGAGATCACCGGTCGCCCATCGGGCAACCTGTTCGACCTCGGCCGGGTCGAGAGTTCGGCCGGCGCCTTGGTAGGCGATGGTGGAGTCGACGTAACGATCGGTGATCACGACCTGCCCATCGGCCAAGCGCCGGTGTGACGACCGAGTGCACATGCTCCGCCTTGTCGGCGGCGTACAAGAGGGTCTCGGTGCGATCGGACGAGTTCGCCGGTCGCCGGATCCAGCACGATGGCCCGGACCTTGCGCCCGACCTCGGTGTCGCCTGGCTCGAAGGTGTGCATGACGGAGTAGCCCTCTGCTCTGAGCCACTCGCCCAATCTGCCCGACTGGGTCGACTTGCCCGAGCCGTCGCCGCCCTCGAAGCAGACGAAGACGCCCCTTCTCGGCGTACACCACGTGCCTGAGGCTACGAGACTTCGCCGACACTCACCACGCCGGTCCGGTGAGACGTCACTCGCCAGTCACCCGTCGGGTGACTGGGAGTGACGTCTCAGCTGGTCTTGGCTGGCGCTTCTTGGCCGCAGGCTTCTTGGCGGCCGGCTTCTTGGCGGCAGCGCGCTTGGGCGCCGCCTTCTTGGTCGTACGCCGCGCAGGGGCCTTCTTGGCCGGACCCTTCGCACGGCGCTCGGCCAGGAGTTCGGCGGCCCGCTCCAACGTGATCGCCTCGACGGTGTCGTCGCGACGCAGCGTCGCGTTGAACTCGCCATCGGTGACGTACTCACCGAAGCGACCAGCCTTCACCACGATCGGCTGACCGGAGACCGGGTCCGCACCGAGTTCCTTCAGCGGAGGGGCCGCAGCCGCCCGACCACGTGCCTTCGGCTGCGCATAGATCGCCAGCGCCTCATCGAGCGTGATCGTCAGCAACTGCTCCTCGGACGCGATGGTGCGCGAGTCCGTGCCCTTCTTGAGGTACGGCCCATAGCGACCGTTCTGCGCAGTGATCTCCGCACCTTCGGCGTCGACGCCCACCACCCGCGGCAGCGACATCAACTTCACCGCGTCGTCGAGGGTCAACGTGTCGAGGCTCATCGACTTGAACAGCGAACCCGTCCGGCCCTTGGCGTTCTTGGGCGCGTCCTCGGGCAGGACCTCGGTGACATAGGGCCCGTAGCGACCGTTCTTCGCGACCACCATCAGCCCGGACTCCGGGTGCACGCCGAGTTCGGTCTCCTCGCCGGTCGGCTTGGCCAACAACTCCAGCGCCTTCTCGACCGTGAGTTCATCGGGAGGCAGGTCATCGGGCACGTTCGCACGCTTCGCCGCCGGCGTACCGTCCTCGTCCGGGCCCTCCAGATACGGGCCGTACTTGCCGACGCGAAGCGCGATCCCCGTCTCGGGGCCACCGATCGGGAAGGTCGCCAACTCCTTGGCATCGATCTCGCCCAGACCGGTCACCAGCGGATGGAGGCCCTTGACCCGATCCGAGCCGTAGTAGAACTCCGCCAACTCCGAATTGCGGTCCTTGTCGCCACGCGCGATCTCGTCGAGGACGTTCTCCATCCCCGCTGTGAATTCATAGTCGACCAGCCGCGAGAAGTGGTCCTCCAACAGTCGCGTCACCGAGAAGGCGAGCCAGGCCGGCACCAGCGCCGTGCCCTTCTTGTAGACGTAGCCGCGGTTGAGGATCGTGCCGATGATCGAGGCGTACGTCGAGGGTCGGCCGATCTTGCGATCCTCGAGTTCCTTGATCAACGTGGCCTCGGTGTAGCGCGCCGGCGGCTTGGTCTCGTGACCGCTCGCCGCGAGCGACGCGGCCGTGACCGGATCGCCTTCCGCAAGGTTCGGCAGCGGTGTCTCGGCGTCATCGGTCTTCTTGCCGCCGTCCGTGCCCTCGACGTACGCCTTCAGGAAGCCGTGGAACGTGATCACGCGACCGCTGGCCGAGAAGACGACATCCTCACCCGTGGCGGAGGCGCCACCGATGCGCATCGACACGGACTGGCCGACGGCGTCCTTCATCTGCGACGCGACGGTCCGCATCCAGATCAGTTCATAGAGTCGGAACTGCTCGCCGGTCAGCCCGGTCTGCGCCGGCGTCCGGAAGCGTTCACCGGCAGGGCGGATCGCCTCGTGTGCCTCCTGGGCGTTCGCGACCTTCTTCGTGTAGACCCGCGGACTGTCCGGGAGGTACTCCGCGCCGTACAACTCACGGACCTGGTCCCGAGCAGCCCCGATCGCGGCGCCGGACAGCGTCGTGGAGTCGGTCCTCATGTAGGTGATGAAGCCGTTCTCGTAGAGCCGTTGCGCCACCGACATCGCGCCGGCGGCGCTCATGCCCAACTTGCGACTGGCCTCCTGCTGAAGCGTGGTCGTGCGGAAGGGGGCGTACGGCGAGCGCCGGTAGGGCTTGGCCTCCCGTGAGCGGACGTCGTACGTCGTATCGGCGAGGCCGGTGACCAGCGCCTCGGCGGCCGTGCGGTCGAGGTGGAGACGGTCGCCCTTCAACAGGCCGTCCTGCCCGAAGTCGCTGCCGCGAGCAACCCGGGTGCCGTCCACGGCGTACAACTTCGCGGGGAACATCCGCGGCGAGTGGGCCGAACCGGCATCGAAGGTGCCCTCAAGATCCCAATAGGAAGCGAGGCGGAACTTCATCCGATCGCGTTCCTTGTCGACCACCAATCGCGTCGCCACCGACTGGACGCGGCCGGCGGAAAGGCCGGACATCACCTTGCGCCACAGCACCGGGGAAACTTCGTAGCCGTAGAGCCGGTCGAGGATCCGGCGTGCTTCCTGCGCCTCAACGAGGTCCATATCGAGCTCGCGCGGGTTGGCGGCGGCTTCGAGAATGGCCGGCTTGGTGATCTCGTGGAAGACCATCCGCTTGACCGGAACCTTCGGCTTCAGCTCATCCAGCAGGTGCCAGGCGATCGCCTCGCCCTCGCGGTCCTCGTCCGTCGCGAGGTAGAGCTCGTCGGCATCCTTGAGTAGCGACTTGAGTTTGGTGATGTGGCTCTTCTTGTCGCGCGGCACGACGTAGTACGGCTGGAAATCGTTCTCAACGTCGACGGCGAGCCGTCCCCACGGCTTGTCCTTGATCTTGGCCGGTGTGTCGGCGGCGCTCTGCGGGAGGTCGCGGATGTGGCCGATGGAGGACTCGACGACATAGCCGTTGCCGAGGTATCCACCGATGGTGCGAGCCTTGGCAGGCGACTCGACGATCACCAACTTGTGCGCCACGAATTCCGCTTTCTTTACCTAGGGGCCCTTGACAGGCCCGAGTCATTTCACAGAGGGGTACGGCCGATTACGGTAGCGCGTGCTGTCCAGTCCCCCACATCACGGGCCAGTTGTGGCTGTGGAAACCCACTCGCCTGTTGGTTAAACAGATGGCAGGGTTGGATCTCCCATTCGTTCTACCATGGAAGGTAGAATCGTGAGCATGGCCGGCATGAACATTAAGGACCCGGAGGTTCGCGAGCTCGCGCTGAAGTTGGCCGAGCGACGCCACACGTCGATGACCGACGCCGTGCGGCAGTCACTGACTGAAGCACTGGAGCGAGAGCCCGAGCTCGTACGCGACCGGGAAGGAATCGCCGAAGCGATCCAGCGGATCGCGGAGCGTAGCGCGGCACGACCGGAACCGTTTCTGACTGATGAAGATCTCTATGACGAGCACGGACTCCCCAAGTGATCCTTGACTCGTCGGCTGTCATCGCCGTCTTGCGCAACGAGACCGACGCAACACCATACAAGCGGCTCATCGCGGACGTAGGCCAACTCAAGATCTCCACGGCCACAGTCTTAGAGTGCGAACTGGTCCTCGGCGTTACGCGTCACATCGACCTTGACGAACTGATCTCTCGGAGCCAGATCGAGATCGTCGCGTTTGACACTGCGCAACTGAGAGCAGCAATCCACGCCCACCGGCAATACGGAAAGGGTTCCGGCTCGAAGGCACGCCTGAACTTCGGTGACTGCTTCTCCTACGCCCTGGCAAAGACGCTCGACGAGCCGCTGCTCTTCAAAGGTGACGACTTCACGCACACAGACGTCACACCTGCGCTCACGCCGTCAGAAATCCCTCGGTGATCAGTTCTCGCACGACTGGGAGATAGTCCGTGCGAAGATCGTCGTCCCCCCGATCCAGCAACACAGTCAAGGCATCGAGGATCTGACCGACGGTCAACTCACCATCGCTTGCACCCACGAATGCCGCTTCGACGGTGTCGGCCTGCCTGGCCCGCCGAAAACCCAATTGCTGGCGCAGCACGATCGTCGCCGGATCCTCTGCTCCGGGCTGGCCCTGCGTTTCCTGGAGTACGTCGATGCGCGCGACTAGGCGGGAGGCTAACAACGCTTCATCGGTGAGCCGCGAGTTGGCATCCGTCGCCGTGAACCACTCGCCGATGGCGGGCGCGATCGGCTGCTCAACGTCGTACGGCCAATCCAGGAATGACGTGCCACTCGCGCGCTCTACTCGCCGAACGTTGATCCACCCGAAGCCGATCCCCTCGATGCCCTGCTCACCCAGCCAGGACAACCACGTGTCATAGCGCCGCGCGTAGTCGGGTCCACCGTGGAGACCGGCGTCCTTGAGCCACATCTCGACGTACGCCGCGGGATCGGCGACCTCGCGTTGCACGACCAGCGCGTCGCAAGACCCGTCCAACCAGCCGGCCAACCGTTCGTCCCAAGTGGAACCCGACACGATCGACCAGTTGGCGAGGATCTGACACGTTCCGCCCGTTGTCAGGTGCTTCGGGGCCAGTCGCACGATGTCCTCAACGACTCGATCCCCCGGGATCCCGGAGTCGCGATAGACCAACCGCTCGCCAGTGGCAGGCGAAATCACGAACGGCGGGTTCGTCGCGATCAGGTCGAACTGCTCGCCGACCACTGGTTCGAAAAATGATCCATCGCGCACCCCGACATTGCTGAGGTCGTTGAGCGCGAGGTTGAACTCGGTGATCCAGAGTGCGCGTCGATTGACGTCGGTAGCGACGACGGAACCGCTGTGCCGAGATAGGTGCAACGCCTGGACGCCACACCCCGTCCCCAGATCGAGCGAGCGACCTGACCGGCTCACGCAACGTCAACTGGGCCAGCGACGTCGAGGCCGGGCTGATGCCGAGGACGTAGTCCCCGCTCACGCGATTCGGCTTGCCGTCGAGGCCAGGAGTCAGATCGCTCATGACCCACAGATCCTGCTCGTCGTCGGCGTACGGCCGAACATCGAGCCGCGCGGCCACCTCTCCGACGCTCTGCTGGAGCACGCCCTCGATGGAGAGCCGATCAACGAGCCCGGGCAACGCCGACTCGGCGGCCTCGATGGGGACCGATGACTGCAGGAGGAATAGTCGGGTCAACGTCTCCAACGCCGACCCACCCGTCGTACGACGCAGTCCCGGTGTCGTTTCGTTGCGGCTCAGAGCGTTGTGCGCGGCCTCACCGAGCAGTTCGGCAACGGTGTCATAGGTGAAGTCGGCTGAGATCAGCCGCTCACGCAACCGCCGGGGGAGATCGCCGACCTGAGTCACCCCGTCACCCCTGAGCCGTTGATGATCTCGACCGGCGCGATGTCGTCAGCCGGTTCGAAGCCAAGGACTTTGCCATAGAACCAGAGTTCAGCCTCGGCGGCGCGAACGATGTTGTCGGCTTGGCGGAAGCCATGCCCCTCGCCATCGAACACCAGGTATGCCACCGGCAGACCCTTGGCCGCGACGGCGGCGACGATACGGTCTGAATGAGCCTGCGGCACGACCGGGTCCGCGCTGCCTTGCAGGACGATGAGCGGAGACGAGATGTCATCGACACGATTGATCGGCGAGCGCGCGGCGTACGTCTCGCTCTCCTGGGGCCAGGGGCCGATCAACTGCACGGTGTACCTCGACTCGAACTTGTGGTCATCCGACATCAACGCCACGAGGTCGGCGACGCCGAAGTGGTCGCCGCCTGCAGCAAACACATCGTGGTTCGCCAGCGCGAGCAAGGTGGTTGCTCCCCCTGCGCTGCCCCCGCGGATCAGCAGGCGTTGCGGATCGACATCTCCCCGAGCAACGAGATAGGTCGTTGCAGCGACGGCATCGTCGACGTCTGCCTCGCACCACTGCCCCCGCAACGACATCCGATAGCTGCGGCCATACCGAGTGCTGCCCCGGTAGTCGACGTCGGCGACTGCGAAGCCGCGACTGGTCCAGAACCGGTGACCATGGGACGTGAGCTGGCGCGGAGCAGAACTCGTCGGACCGCCGTGAATGAAAACGACCAAGGGCGGAAGTTCGCCGACCGGAAGTGAGAACCCGGGATGGGCGGGGGCGTAGTACAACGCATGGGCCGTGGCGCCACGTGTGGTTGGAAACGACACCAACTCCGGCTGCGGGAGGTACGCCGGGTCGAGACCAAGCTCCCGAGCCGCACGCACCACTTCGTGTCTGCCACCGACGACGCGGACGACCTCGGGTTCGGAGGAGTACGACGCGCCAACGAACACGAGCGTCTCGCCAACCCGCCTCAGGGATGAGATCGAGGTGTAGGGCAGGTCCGGCAACGTGCTGATCGTGTCCGTCACCTTTCCACCGATGACATGGACCCCCTCGGCGTACCGCGAGCCGCCGAACACCCAATGGGGTTGCACGACCTCGAATTCACCGACCACCTCAGGTGTCAGGTCACCGGTCGCGGCGTCGACCCGGTAGATGTTCCACCACTCGTTCCGATCGGTCACCACGTGGAGCGAACCGTCTGCGAACCACTCGGGTTGTTGGAGTGCCTCGTCGCCGTTGCCCACCAACAAGCGATGAGACGTTGCAGTCACCCCGTCCAGGTCGGCGGCCCAGAGTTCAGTCGCATCCCAAGGCATGTTCGGATGCATCCACTGGACCCACACGATCGTCCGTCCGTCGGGCGACAGTCGCGGGGACGCATAGAAGTCGGCACCGGACGCCAGCACCTCCACCCTCATCGACCCGTCGGTCGCCACCGCGACGATCTCATTGAGCACATCACTGCCCGCTTCACTGCCAAGATCCACGCCATGGCGCTCACGGACGCAGACGAACCACAGACCGTCCGGCGTCACCCTCCCGTCGGCGTACCGCAGCCCGCGAGGTAGGTCCGGTTCGGGCGTGAGCAGCACCGGTTCCTCGCCCACCTCGATGCGGCGCAGCCGCTGGTCGTCGAATTCGACGTAGTAGGCGACGCCGCGCTCCACCCACCAGGCACCTCCGCCGTACTCGTGCACGGAGGTCCGGACGTTGCTGCCCGACCGGGTTACGTCGACTGCCGTGCCATCGCGCCAACGCACCAGGGTGACCCGGCCGGCGTCGTCAGGGCGTCCCTCCGCCCACCACACGTCGTCCCCATCTGGCAGAACCTCCGAGATGGCTGCCGCACCTCCGACCATGGATCGGGCCGTGATCGGCGATTCCCAGGTTCCGGCAGATCGTGACTCCATGCCCGAGATCGTGCCACGTCTCGGGGACGACCCCGAGGCGAGCGCCGGGGTGCGACCGGGGTCCGGTTCAGCAACTTCCCTGATGTGGCCGGGGTTCGTTCGCCGCGAGGCTTCTCGACATGATCACTGTTGAAGCACTTACGAAGAAGTACGGCGCATTCACCGCCGTCGACAACGTCACATTCACCGCCCGAGCCGGTCGAGTCACCGGATTCCTGGGCCCTAACGGCGCCGGCAAGTCGACGTCGATGCGGATCATGGTCGGCCTCACGCCGGCCGACTCCGGCAGCGCGACGATCTCCGGTCGCAAGTTCGCAGATCTTCCCAACCCCGGGCTGGAGGTCGGCGTCCTGCTGGATGCCTCCGCACAGCATGCCGGCCGGACGGGCCGCGAGATCCTGACCATCGCCCAGCGCACCATGGGCCTCTCGTCGCGGAGGGTCGGCGAGATGCTCGAACTGGTCAGCCTCACCGAGACCGAGTCGAACCGGCGCGTGCGCAACTACTCGCTCGGTATGCGCCAGCGACTTGGGATCGCAACGGCACTGATCGGTGACCCGGAGGTCCTGATCCTCGACGAACCGGCGAACGGTCTCGATCCCGCGGGTATCCGCTGGATGCGCGACCTGCTCCGCGATTACGCCAACCGCGGTGGGACGGTCCTGCTCTCCAGCCACCTGTTGCACGAGATCGAGGTCATCGCTGATGACCTCGTCGTGATCGGGAACGGTCGGATCGTCGCTCAGGGCACCAAGGCCGAGTTGTTGCAGGCGGCCGGAACCGTGGCTCGGGCGAGTGACATCGCCCATCTCGCGCGGGCACTCGATGCCTCCGGCATCGCCGCGCATCCGTCCGGCGATGGCGCCCTGCGCGCTGACGCCGAACCCGAAGCGATCGGCAAGATCGCACTGGCCGCAGGCGTGGCCCTGACTGAACTTCGTTCCGCCGACGGCGCGGGCCTCGAGGAAATGTTCCTCGAGCTCACCGCCGACACCCAAAGAGAAGGAGTAGCGGCATGACCGCCATCGCCCTAGAACATGACGTCCCCACCACCCACACCGCCCGCGCCGTTCACCGGCCGATCCCGATGTCCCGCCTGACCAGCATCGAACTGCGCAAGATGTTCGACACCCGTTCGGGTTTCTGGATGATGGCCAGCATTGTCATCACGGCCGTCGTGGCCACTGGCGCGGTCATCATCTTCGCCCCGGACAGCGCCATCACCTACGACTCCTTCGCCGCGGCGATCGGCGTACCGATGACGATCATCTTGCCGATGGTCGCGATCCTCTCGGTCACCGGCGAGTGGAGCCAGCGCAGTGGACTCACCACCTTCACCCTGGTCCCGCACCGGAGTCGGGTGATCCTCGCCAAGGCCCTCGCCGCGGTCGGTGTCGGGGTCGTATCGATCGGGATAGCACTCGCAGTCGGAGCCCTGGGCAACCTGCTCGGTTCGGCGATCACGGGCAACGACCCGGTCTGGGACATCTCGTTCACTTCGGTCCTGACCATCACGCTGGCCAATGTGCTCGGCATGATGATCGGCTTCATGCTGGGAGTTCTGATCCGGAACTCCGCTGGCGCGATCGTCGGCTACTTCGTGTTCGCCTTCGTGCTCCCGACGTTGGCCGGCGTTCTGGCCGCGACCCAGGAGTGGTTCCGCGACCTTCAGCCGTGGGTGGACTTCAACTACGCCCAGACCGCTCTGTTCGACGGCAATCTGACCGGCGAGCAGTGGGCCAACCTGGGCGTGACCAGCATCATCTGGCTGGTGCTGCCAATGATCGTCGGCCTCACCATGGTGATGCGTTCCGAGGTCAAGTAGGGCTCACCACTACGGGGAAATCACAATGGCCCGGCGTCATCGACGCCGGGCCATTGTGGTTTCGCACGAGTGCGAACTACGCGCTGACCTCGGACGTTTCAGCCTCTTCGCCCAGCGAAACTTCCTTGCGCTTGGAGTTCCAGATCGAGAACGCGATGATCCCGACCGCAACGAGGGCGATCGAAATTCGGAGGACGTCGTTCTGGTCCTTGCCAATCCCCATGGAAACAACGGCGCTGGCGATCAACAACGAGACCAGGTTCATCACCTTGATCAGGGGGTTGATGGCCGGACCGGCGGTGTCCTTGAACGGGTCGCCGACGGTATCGCCGATGATCGTCGCCTCGTGGGCAGAGGATCCCTTGCCACCGTGGTTGCCGTCTTCGACGAGCTTCTTGGCGTTGTCCCACGCACCACCGGAATTGGCCAGGAAGACCGCCATCAGGGTGCCCGTGCCGATGGCGCCCGCAAGGAATCCGGCAAGCGGACCGACACCGAGGCCGAAGCCGACCGCGACGGGAGCTAGCACGGCCAACAGACCAGGGCTGACCAACTCACGCAATGAGTCGCGCGTGACGATGTCGACGACCTTGCCGTACTCCGGACGACCCGTGCCCTCCATGATCCCGGGGATCTCGCGGAACTGGCGACGTACCTCGTAGACGACCGCGGCCGCCGCTCGCGCCACAGCGTTGATCGCCAGACCGGAGAACAGGAAGACCACGGCAGCACCCAACAGCACCCCAACGAGGACGCCCGGATTGAAGACCTGGAAACTCAGCAGCGACAGTTCCTCTTGCGTTGGCTGCGCTTCGATGACGGCATCGATGACCGACGTCGAATAGGAGCCGAACAGCGCGGTCGCGGCCAACACGGCAGTCGCGATCGCGATGCCCTTGGTGATCGCCTTGGTGGTGTTGCCGACCGCGTCGAGTTCGGTGAGGATCTGCGCGCCCTCGGGGCTGACGTCGCCCGACATCTCGGCGATGCCCTGAGCGTTGTCAGAGACCGGACCGAACGTGTCCATGGCCACGATCACGCCGACGGTGGTCAACAGACCACAACCGGCCAGGGCCACCGCGAACAACGACACGGTCACGGTGGCGCCTCCGAGCAGGAAAGCGCCGAAGACGGCCGCTGCGATCACGAATGTCGTGTAGACCGCCGATTCGAAGCCGACCGACAGACCGGAGAGGATGACCGTGGCAGCACCCGTCAGCGACGACTTGCCGACGCCCTTGACGGGGCCATGTTCGGTCCCGGTGTAGTAGCCGGTGAGGGCCAGGATGCCGGCGGCCATCACGATGCCGATCACCACAGCGATGGAAGCGATCACGCGTGGGTCACCCTCGGCGCTAGCCATGTCGAGCCCCTGGACGTGCTCGAATCCGCCGAACGTCGACGGAAGGTAGACGAAGGAGAGTACGACGGACGCGGCGGCGCCGACCGCAGCCGAGATGTAGAAGGCCCGGTTGATGGTCTTGAGGCCATTTTCACCCGCCCGCGGCTTGGTGATGTAGACGCCGAGGACTGCGGTGATCGCACCGATTGCCGGGATCAGCAACGGGAAGACGAGGCCCTTGTCGCCGAAGGCCTGCGAGCCGAGGATCAGTGCGGCGACCAGGGTCACGGCGTACGACTCGAAGAGGTCCGCGGCCATGCCTGCACAGTCACCGACGTTGTCGCCGACGTTGTCGGCGATGGTGGCCGCGTTGCGCGGGTCGTCCTCAGGAATGTTCTGCTCGACCTTGCCGACGAGGTCGGCGCCGACGTCGGCAGCCTTGGTGAAGATGCCGCCGCCGACCCGCATGAACATGGCGAGCAGAGCCGCACCGAAACCGAAGCCTTCGAGAACGTCCGCGGCCTGGTGCTGGAACAGGAGCACCACGACGCTGGCGCCCAGCAGGCCAAGTCCGACGGTGGCCATACCCACGAATGCGCCCGTGCGGAAGCCGATGTTCATGGCCGGGTCGCGGCCCTCTTCATTGGCGGCCGCGGCTACGCGCAGGTTCGCGCGCACTGCCAGCGACATCCCGAGATAGCCGATGGTGGCTGAGAAGCCAGCCCCGACCAGGAAGAAGAGAGATCGCCCGATCCGGACCGTCGTGTCCTCGGCTGGCAGGGCCAGCAGGACGAAGAACGCGATCGCGGCAAAGATGGCGAGCGTCCGGAACTGGCGAGTCAGATAGGCGTTGGCGCCTTCTTGAACGGCTTGGGCGATGTTTTTCATGTTGTCGGTGCCTTCGCCGGCGGCCAAGACCTCACTGCGGAACATCGCCGCCATCGCGAGCGCGGCAAGCGCGATCACGGCGACGACGACTACCAGCGTGAAGTTGCCACCGGAGAGTTCGACATCCATGACGGCGGGATGGATCCCGGTCATGTTGCTCCTCCTGGGACTTCTAACAAGCGCTTGAAACTTCTGACAAACGCTGTGCGGGAAATGAACGGTCGGAGTCTACGCAGGAGCACGTGGCTCCGGAGATTCCTCGCGAGCAGGTTAGCGGGCGAGGGCCGCTTCTGCAGTTTCGTGGATCGCAAAGACCTTCGATAGCCCGGTGATCTGGAAGATCTTGAGCAAGCGATCCTGCGTGCACACCAGACTCAGGCTGCCGTCGTGGGCGCGAACCTTCTTCAAACCGCCGACCAGAACGCCCAGGCCGGTGGAGTCGAGGAACTCGACACCTTCCAGGTCGATCACGATGTCGTAGACCCCGTCACCGACGAGTTCGGTGATCTTGTCGCGCAATTTGGGCGCGGTGTAGACGTCGATCTCACCACTGACGTCGACGACGATGCGGTCGTTGACTTCGCGAGTGGCCAGAGTCAGATCCACGTCGTCCTCCCGCCTGTTCGTTGTTGAGGGCAGTCGCTTGCGTTCATCGACAGTGATTGTGTCACCCGGAGAAGCCGTCCGTGCCCTTTTGGTCTGCGAAGTTCTCGTGGGCTGTGTCGGTGACGTTTGCGAGACTGATCCCGTGCGGAGATCGGCTAGGGACCTCGTGGCGAGCCTAGCCAGCGATCCTGATGGCGACGAGCGCCTCACACACCTGACGGTCCTGCCGGCGCGGGAGCCGGTTCACGCCGAGTGGCCCGCCTGGTCGGACCCCGACGTACGCCAGGGCTTCGCAGCGTCGAGGCGTGCTCCAACCGTGGCGTCACCAGGTGGCGGTGGCCAACTCGGCGTACGCCGGTGAGCACGTGGTCGTCTCCACCGGCACCGCGTCCGGCAAGTCACTGGGGTATCAACTGCCCACGCTTTCCGCGATCAAGTCTGCGCGGGGCGATCGTGATGATCGCGGGGCCACGGTGCTCTACCTCGCGCCCACCAAGGCCCTCGCCCACGACCAACTCAGTGGATTGCAAGGCCTCGGGCTCGACGTTCGAATCAGTACCCACGACGGGGATAGCAGTCGGGAGGAACGCGACTGGTCACGTCGGCACGCGGAGTACCTCCTCACCAACCCCGACATGTTGCATCGATCGATGCTGCCGACTCACGAGCGGTGGGTGGACTTCTTCCGCGTACTCGAATTCGTGGTGATCGATGAGTGCCACCACTACCGCGGCATCTTCGGCGCCCACGTGGCCCAGGTGCTTCGACGGCTCCGCCGGATCGCGGGCTTCTACGGCGCCGACCCGACCTTCGTGCTGGCGTCGGCTACCGTCGCCGATCCCGAGGTCACGGCCTCTCGACTCACCGGGCTCCCCGTGCGGGCTATCACGGAAGATGCATCCCCGCGCGGACAGGTTGCCGTGGCTCTGTGGGAGCCGCGGTTCATCGCGGGTCTGGGTGAGAACGGCGCACCCGTGCGCCGAGCGGCAACGTCAGAGGCCGCGGAACTCCTCGCCGATCTGGTGAGCAGAGATGTACCAACCCTTGCGTTCGTGCCCTCCCGCCGTGGCGTTGAGCACGTCGCGACCAAGGCGGCCGACCTGCTGGACGAGATCGAACCCGGACTAGGGGGTCGAGTAGCCGCGTATCGCGGCGGCTACCTACCCGAGGAGCGCCGCGCGATCGAAACCGATCTGCGGACGGGTCGGTTGACCGGCTTGGCGGCCACGAATGCACTCGAGATGGGCATCGACATCGACGGGCTCGACGCCGTTCTGATCGCCGGCTTCCCCGGAACTCGGGCTGCCTTCTGGCAGCAGATCGGGCGGGCCGGTCGAGGAACTCGGGACGCGATGGGTGTGCTCATCGCCCGCGCCGATCCGCTGGACACCTATCTGGTCCACCACCCGGATGCCCTGTTGGGCAGACCTGTGGAAGCGACCGTCTTCGACTGCGACAACCCCCACGTGCTGCGCCCCCATCTGTGTGCGGCAGCGGCAGAGATTCCCCTCACCGAGGAAGAACTGGCGATCTTCGGGCCGACCACCCGCGTTCTGCTGGATCAGTTGACCGCCGAGGGCATGCTTCGGCGGCGCGTGCGCGGGTGGTACTGGACGGACCGCAACCGCGCGTGCGATCTCACGGACATCCGCTCGACGGGTGGCCCTGCGGTCCAACTCATCGAGAAGGAGACCGGTCGCGTCATCGGCACGGTCGATGCATCGAGTGCGCACAACTCTGCCCACGCGGGCGCCGTCTACGTCCACCGTGGCGAGACCTGGCTGGTGGAGGATCTGGATCTGGACGAGGGGGTCGCCACCATGACGACCGCAACTCCGTCCTACTCCACGTCGGCCCGCGAGGTGACCGCGATCGACATCGACGCCGAACTCGAACACATCGGCTGGGGTGAAGCGCGGGTCTCGTTCGGCCAGGTCGACGTGACCCACCAAGTCGTGTCGTTCTTGAAGCGCCGTGAGCCCGGGGGCGAAGTGATCGGCGAGATCGCGCTCGACCTTCCGGTTCGGACCCTCTCGACCAGTGCGGTGTGGTGGACCGTGCCCGACCAACTCCTCGCGACCGCCGGCCTCGACCCGGGCACTCTGCCCGGCGCGGCCCACGCCGCCGAGCACTGCGCGATCGGACTGCTGCCCCTGTTCGCGACGTGCGATCGGTGGGACATCGGCGGGGTCTCCACCGCACGACACCAGGACACCGGCGAGTTGACTGTGTTCGTCTACGACGGGCATCCCGGTGGCGCCGGATTCGCCGAGCGCGGATATCGCACAACTCCAACCGTGGTTGGCCGCCACCCGCGAGGTGATTGCCTCGTGTCCCTGCGCTGAGGGCTGCCCGTCCTGCATCCAGTCGCCCAAGTGCGGCAACCAGAACCACCCGCTCGAAAAGGCCGCCGCACATGCCCTGCTCGGTCTGCTCCTGTCCCAGGCGCCCTCGCGATAGCGTGTCGCCATGGTTGCTCTTGGCGTAGTGCTCATGGTCCTCGGTGGTCTGGCGATCGCCGCTGGAGTCTTCGTCAGCGAGGGCACCGCTCAACTTCTCGGCGTCGACCTCAGCGCGCTCGCGATCTTCTTGACCGGGGTCGCCTCCGGCGCCGCAGTGATCTGGGGATTCACCCTGTCGAAGTACGGCACGAAGAAGGCCCTGCGCGAGCGCAAGGACCGCAAGAACATCGACGAACTGTCGTTGAAGTTGAAGGAAGCCGAGGCCGAGCGGGCTAGGGACGCTTCCGACGAGTAGGCGTCCCTAGCCGGGGCCAGCCCTGGCCTCCGCCGTGGGATCCGCGTCGAGCCCCAGCCAATGGGGCCCGCTCGTCTGCACTTCAACCGTCACCACATCGCCGATCAGTTGGCACTCGACCAACACCGCACCATTGGCTCGCGCCAGAGCGGCCGCGGTCACGCACGCTCGGCCGCCTCGTTGTTGAGACTGAGCGCCGGCCAGGGCGGCGAGATCTGCGGCTGCCTGTGCGCTGCGATGAGCGCGCAACAGCCCGCCGACTGCCCCGAGTGCGGCACCAAGCGTGAGCAGAATCGACACGCAAACGCACACCAGCACGGCCGCTGATCCACGTTCGGAACTCACGGAGCATGCCCCATGGGGGGCGCCAGTTCTACACCGGGAAGCTCATCGAGAGCGGGCGCCACCGTCGAGTCAGGGACCTCCTCAACCAGCGCTACGGACTCGGCTCGCAACTGCACCGCCGGAACGAAGTCGAACAGACTCCCCGGCCCCCGGACCGCTCCAACCGCAGCGACGGTGAACCGATCACCCGAACGAGTGACGGCGATCCGGGCACCCTCAGGAGCGATGCGGGCTCCGAGTGCGATCGCGGAGGCCCGATCATCCCCACGCGCCAATGCCCTGGCTGTCTCTCGAGCCGCGTCGATCATCCTGAGTTGCCCACCCCCAACGGCGAGCAACCACATCATCCCGGCCGTCACCGCCAGCAGCATGGGCAGAACCATCACCGTTTCAGCCGTCACCGCGCCTCGCTCGTTCCGCAAGCCGCGCGTCATTGCGAGCTCATCCCAGGCCGAGCAGGCCCAAGACATGGTCGAACAACGTGCGGAGCAGTCGCTCGCCGAAACCCCCCGTCAGCATTTGATAGAGCAATCCGGCGAGCCCGGCTCCCGCGGCCGTGCCGACGGCGTACTCCGCCGTCGTGATGCCCCGCTCATCGACTGCTGCCTTGTCAACGCTCACGCCTACTCCTTTGGTCATGGTCCGTGGGCCACGGACAACTGACTCAGACTGTGCCGAGATTCAGGGTTCGCCGGACGGGCAGCGTTGACGGTTGTGGAGAACCTGAGCATCGGGCGTTCGGGCACGAATCGTGGCCAGCCATGTGGGCGGCTCACACCAATGACTGCATCAGGCTGGCGGCCACCGGAACGATGCCGATGAGGAGAAAGGACGGCAGCAGGCACAGACCAAGGGGCACCGCGGCTTTCACTCCGACTGCTCGCGCCCGATCCTCCACTTCAGCTCTCGATCTCTCGGCCAACTCATCGGCCAGCTTGGAAACGATCAACGCGATCGGTGCGCCGGTTTGTTCAGCACGTGCCACCGCTCGACCAAGCGCGCCTAGAACAGGGTCTCCCGCGATCGAGCCCCAGGCCGTTTGTGGATCACCGCCCAACTCGAGTTGAGACGTGACGACGGCCAATCGGTCGGCTGCGGGACCTGGAAGCGACAGCCTGGAGACGACCAATGCCCGGCCGGGTGGCGAGCCAGCGTCCAGCGCTGCCGAAAGCAGGCCCACCAAGGGCACCAGGTCGCGGGCGACGGCCACAGCTTCGGATCGCGCGCCACTGCGCTCCGCCCGACCGATGACCACCCAAGTCCACGCACTGAGACCGAGGCCTACGACCCATGAGAGCGGGGGCGCCGCGAGCGTCACGCCCGCGACGCCGCTCAGCAGGGACAGCAGCCATCGATACCTGACCAACCAGCCGTCCGAGTCCTTCGCTGCGGCTGAGTCCGGGCCGGTCCTGTCTGCCAGCGTCCGTCCAGGGCTGGCGGGGGTCGCCAACCAGGCGGCCGTCCCCGCTGCAGCGATCGCGGCGAATTCCAGGAGGGTGAGGGGCGTGATCACCGGTGTACGCCGGCGGCGATGGCCTCGATCCACCACAAGCCGGCCAGACCGAAGGCCAGACCACCCGCCAGGCACGCCAAGCCAACCGGATCCGACACGAGGAATTCGACGGGATGGGAGTCCTCGCTTGTCCCCATCAGCAGCGCCACGACGGGCAGACCAGCCACCAATCGAGAGGTGGCTCGGGCAGACGCGAGCTCGGAAGCGATCAACCGATCCGAAGCTCGGTTCGCGCGAATGCTCGTTGCCACCCGGCCGGTGGCCTCCGCCAGCCCACCTCCGGTCCGGACCGCGGCATCCCAGCCGGCGCCGACCAGGCGAAGATCGGCCGCTCCAGAAGTTAGTTCGGCCAGCGTCCGCCAGGCGGCCGGCACGTCGGCGCCCAACCGCTCGGCTTCGGCTACCGGCTCCAAGGACGGCCAACTCTGCGCAGCGTGTTGTAGCGCCAGCCCGGGAGACAACCCGGCCGAGAGTTCGGCGGCCAACAGTTCCGCGGTCTCGAGAACCCGATCGCTCACGAGGGCGGCTGCACGGGTTCTTCTTTGCCGGCGGACGAGCGTGGCCGCCGGAATGGCGGCCATCACCAGAATCAGGACTAGCAGAACTGCTTCGGGGTTGGCCGAGGGCATCAGCCAGCCCAGCACTAGCACCAGGGTGACCACGGCTCCCACCACGCGCACCCCCGAATGCCGAGGAGAATCGCGTTGAGCGAGCGGCCCTAGCCCGAGCATGATCGCTGCGAAGGTGGCGCCACAGGCTAGGACCATCGGCGCGGTCATCGAGCCAGTCGCGCTTCCAGCTGCTCCAGCCCAGGTCCTGGATGTGATTGTCCGTCGGTGCCGAAGTCCAGCGCGATCATCATGGTGACCAATCCATCGGGGCCAAGCGTCGGGACCGCGAGTTGCCCCAGGCGTCGGATGTCGTGCCTGGGCTTGGTCAGATGAAGCACGACGTCGACCGCGGCGGCAAACTGACTGTGCGCGGCTGCACGGGGCAACCCGGCGGACAACGCCAAGGCCTCTACCCTCGCCACGACGTCGACGGCGGAGTTGGCGTGCACAGTGCCACAGCCACCTTCATGTCCGGTGTTCATCGCCGCCATCAATTCCACGACCTCGGCACCGCGCACCTCACCGACCACCAGCCTGTCCGGACGCATCCGCAGCGCCTGCCGGACGAGGGTCCGCATGGTCAATTCACCAGCACCCTCGATGTTGGGAGGACGCGCCTCGAGGCCCACGACGTGCGGGTGATCGGGCGCCAGTTCGCCGGAGTCTTCGACGATGACGACGCGTTCGTGTGCCGGGGCGGCGGCCACCAACGCCGCCAACAATGTGGTCTTTCCGGTGCCGGTGCCACCGGTGATCAGGAACGCCAACCGAGACTCGACGATCCGGCGAAGAATGGTGCAGCCGGTCGACGAGAACATCCCGACCTCGACGAGGTCGGCAAGAGAGAAGGTGCGCGCGCGCGGCACACGCAACGAGACACACGTCCCAGCCCGAGACACCGGCGCGAGGACCGCATGGAACCGAGTCCCATCGCGCATTCGCACGTCAGCCCATGGACTGGCGTCGTCAAGCCGGCGCCCGCCGGTGGCGGCGATCCGCTGGGCGAATCGGCGTACGGCGTCCTCGGAGGCGAAACGTACGTCGGTGAGTTCGAGTCCTCGACCGCGATCCACGTAGACCCGGTCGGGGCCATTGACAAGAACGTCCGTAACGCCGGGATCAGTCAGGAGTGGTTGCAGCGGCCCGGCACCCACCACATCTCGCCGAAGTTGCTCGTGGACGGCCAACACTGTTGCGTCGCCAACCGGTCGCCCAGCCTCGCGCAACACCTCTGCGACCCGATGTGGGGTCAGGTCTCCGGGCGAGCGCGCCAACTGCGTGCGAACCGCCCCCACGAGTGCTGCGAGGTCGGCATCCGCGCTTGGGGTGGCATCGTCAGGCTGCCTCACGGATCACCTCAAGGACTTGCGCGGCGACTCGGGCCAGTGGCCCTCGTCGTGATCGGATCGGCCCGGCACCGAGATCTATCGCCTCGTCAAGCCCTCGTTGGTTGGGCATCGAGGCGAGCACCGGCATTCGCGTGACGTCCGCGATTTCTGACGGATCGATCCCGTGTCCCCGAACCAGGAGACTCAACGAGTTGGCGCTGGCGAACCGGGTGCACAACCTCGTGGCCGAGGCCACGCCAGGCACATGCGGGACCACAACGACCACGAGGTGGTCGCATCTCGCCGCAATCTCGTCGATCAGGGACTCGCCCTGCCGGGCTAGGTCGATGACCACGGTGTCGTGTCCGCGCTGAGCGGCAGATAGCGCCTCGCGCATCGCGAACGCCTGTAAGGATCCCTGCGGTCCGGGCGACCAACTCAATGCCGCCACCCCCGCTCGTCGCGGCAGGGCCTCGCGAAGGGTCCTCGCACTGAGCCTGCCGGTTGTTTGCTGAAGCGCGTCCCAGCGCACGCCGTACTCACCCTCGAGTCCAAGCACGCGATCGACGCCAGGGCCAAGAGGATCGGTATCAATGACCACGCTCTGCCCTGTGCGCCCGGCCAGTTGACCCAGCGCACATCCGAAGGTGGTCGCGCCGGCACCTCCGGATCCACCAATGACGCCGATCGTCACTCCGCGCGCAGCGGACAAGTCGTGCAAGTCCGTCATCGCTTCCACCAACCAGCCGTCGGATCGGGGCAGGGTGATCAGGTCCTCGGCCCCCATCTCGAGTGCCGTCCGGAACATCTCATCGGGCGCCTTGCCCAGACCGACCACGAAGACCCTTTGTCGTCGGGGCGGCCTGATCCGAGCGAACTCGCTCGCGAGGTCGATCCCGACAAACACGAGGGGCGCCGAGCTCCAGGCTCGCAGTGCGCGCGCAGCGTTGTTCGACACCTCGGGCGTCACTCCTGCCGCCGCCGCAAGGCGAAGCAATTCTTCGAGCAGATCGTCATCCCGGGTCACGATCAGCGGCGGGACCGGACGCTCGCTGGGATTCGGGGGCATGGGCAACATCGTGTCGCCACGCGTTGCTCGCCTCGTACGACGCCCGCAGAACTGTGGAACGCTGCCAATTCCCGTATATGTGGACAAAATCTGGTCTATGGACACCCCCAGCTCGCTCGTTTCACCCAGCTCAGGGGGACCCGCAACCTACAATCGGACCATGCCAGCGCGGCGTACAGCAGCCTTCTTTGATCTCGATAAGACGATCATCGCTAAGTCGAGCTCACTCGCCTTCAGCAAGTCCTTTCAAGCCGGCGGACTCATCTCGCGGCGAGCCGTCCTTCGCACGGCGTACGCCCAGTTCGTCTTCCTGACCGGTGGCGCCGACCACGACCAGATGGACAAGATGCGCAAGTTCGTCACCGAACTGTGCGCCGGTTGGGACGTCGCGACCGTGCGCGAGATCGTCGCCGACACACTCCACAACACCGTTGACCCGCTGGTCTACGACGAGGCCGTCTCCCTGATCGCAGAGCACAAGCTGGCCGGTCGCGAAGTTGTCATCGTGTCCACCTCGGGAGCTGAAGTGGTGGGGCCGATCTCTGAGATGTTGGGGGCAGACGACTTCGTGGCGACCCGTCTTGAGATCGCGGACGGGAAGTACACCGGCGAGATCGAGTACTACGCGTATGCCGAGGAGAAGGCGCGAGCGATCGAGTCTCTGGCCGCGGAACGCGGCTATGACCTGAGCGAGTGTTACGCCTACAGCGACTCCATCACCGACGCACCCATGCTGCGGGCGGTCGGTCACAGTTTCGCGGTCAATCCCGACAAAGAGCTTCGCAAGGCGGCCGGCGAAGAGGGTTGGCCGATCCTGGTCTTCACCAAACCGGTGGCGTTGCGATCCCGGGTGCTGCCACCCGCCAAGCCCACCCTCGCGGCCATTGCGGTGGGTAGCGCAGTTGCCGTCGGCGGCGTGATGTGGTCTCAGGCTCGCCGGCGACGTCTCGGCGCCTGACCCGCTCGCAGCCACGAATGGCCACCAAAGTCAAGACTTGAACGTGGCCTCCGAGAGGCGTAGACAGGGGTTACAACTCAAGACCCGCACGCGAGCCGGGGTACCCACGCGGCGACCTACCCTTCCTAACAGGGTGTCCACCACCGGGGACCGTTCAGCGAGCAATCGTTGGCACATCCGGGGCGACAATTAAGAGATGCACGCCTGGTAGCCACCAGTTCACGTGTGTGCGGCGGCACCCGAACCTGTTTGGGTGCCGTTCGCATGCAGCGGGCTTGCTGTGACACTCGCGACATACGCCGTGGCGGCGTAGCGCAACCACGTGTGGACTCCGTTGCCCTCCAAGAACCCACCATCGGCGTACGTCGTCAGCGCTGTCCGGTACACCGCGCCCTGGGCGAGGTGTCCGGCCTCCGGCACCAGCACGCAGGCGGGATCCACGCCGCGAGCGACCAACGTCAACCGCTCGGCGGCGCGAGCCACGATGCCGTTGTGCGACGCGAACGGTGCGCCAGCTGCGATCTCGGCATGGACGACCGCCGCCATCACCAGCGCCGGGCACGGCTTTGGGTCGAGCAGCAACTTCGCCAGACGTTGGAGGCGCTGGGCCGAGTCGGTGCTCCGGGGTCGGCCACGTTCGACCTCGGGGAGCCCGGCAGCGGCCTCGGCGTGGATTGCCGCCAACGCCTGCAGTGGAGTCCTTCGGAAGGTCGAGACTTGGCCCAGAACGATGGTCGACACCCGAAGCGCATCCTGTTCGGCTGTCTCAGCATGGCCTTCCTCAGCAGCGAGTTCGGCGCTCGCCCGGGCACCGCGAAGAAGTGCCAGTGCGGTGTCCTCGGGGGTCGTCCGACGAAAGCCGCGATCGCGGAGAACGACGTCGATGCCGTCGCGAGCCGCAACAAATGCCGATGGCACACCCTCAAAGGTGTTGTGCCCAGAGACTATTCGGGCCATCAGGTCCACGGTCATGGACCCCAACGCTAGTAGCCTTCAAGGCAATGTCTGATCAGCAACCCGAGTCCGACGGGGCCGCGCGTCGGTGGAGCCCTCCCGGTTATCCCGCCGAGGCCGTGGCCTGGCTCACCGGCGACAGCACCATCGTGTTGGACTTCGCTGCGGGAGTAGGCCGGTTGACCAGCACCTTGGTGGAGTTGGATCGTGAGGTGTACGCCGTCGATCCCGCCGACGAGGCGCTGGCCGAGTTGCGTGCCGCACTACCCGACGTACCAACTGCCGTTGCTGACCTCTCGTCCATCCCGCTCCCCGATGACAGTATCGAGGTCGTCGCCTGGGCCGAGTCGATCGAAGCCCAACTCGGCGACGCATTTCCGGAGATCGTCCGAGTCTTGAAGCCCGCCGGCACCCTCGCGCTCGCCTGGAACGCGCCTGATCAGCGGATCCCATGGGTACGCCGCCTCGCCGGAATCATGGGTATTGGCCAACCCCCTGATCCCATCGACGAACTCGCCGGATCGGACTTCTTCGGGGCGGTCGAGACGGCCACGTTCAGCCACTGGTACCAACTCGACCGTGACTCGCTCACTGCGCTGGCGATGTCCTACGACCACATCGCCAACGCCGATGACGAAGCCCGGGCAGCAATCCTGGGTGACGTCAGCGATCTCTACTCAGAGTACGAACGAGGCATTGACGGCCTGCGCCTGCCCTACGTGACGCACTGCTTCCGCGCCACGGCACTTATCCCCGAAACGGTGCCGGACGACGAGGCCGAAGAACCGCTCATCGACTTCAACTAGCGTGAGAAGCGACCGGCTGCGCGCACAAGTACGCTCGCCCCATGGCTGTCGTGAAGATCAACGCAATCGAGGTACCCGACGGAGCTGGTCCGGAGTTGGAGCAGCGGTTCGCGAATCGACTCCATGCGGTTGATGGACAACCCGGCTTCTTGTCCTTCGAGCTGCTCCGACCGATCTCGGGCGAGACCCGGTACTTCGTCCTCACCCACTGGGTGGACGAAGCGTCCTTCCAGGCCTGGGTCTCCGGCCCGGCTCGAGAGGCCCACTCCGGAGAGCGCCGCCAACCCGTCTCGACCGGCGCCTCGCTCCTAGAGTTCGAGGTCGTCGAGTTCTAGCCAGACAACAAGCCACCAAACGCGCACGAAAACAGCTCCACGTGACTTCTCCACAGATTGCGGGAGTTCCTTGACCATGCCCCTGGAAGCCTAGAATAATCGAACGTATGTTCGTATCGGTGGAAGAGAGACTCTCAGGGCTGGTCCCTGAGGCCTTCCGTGCGCCGATTGACAGTAGGAGCATTCAAGCGTTGGCTCCAGCCTTGCGCCACGTGAATCGGGCCGTGAGCGACGAAGAGCGGCTTGCCCAGATCCGAGCACTTGAAGAGCTCAAGTCCGCGGCGGCCGCAGCGCAGATGCGGATCGCGATCGACTTCGACAAGTCGCAGCGCGCGGCAGTCGATTCCTCGGCACTCGACACCACCGATCAACTCGACAATCGGCGCCGCCGTGCCCGTCAGGCCGCTTCCGTGATCAGCGCGCAAGTTGCCCATGCTCGCCGTGAGTCGCCGCATGCGGGTGCGAAGTTCCTACGGACGGCCAAGGCGCTCATCAACGAGATGCCTCACGCCTTCGCGGCGCTGGAACGCGGCCGGCTAAACGAGTTTCGCGCTTCCGTCGTGGTGAAGGAGACGGCCTGCCTCACGACCAGCGCCCGCACCAATGTCGATGCCGCCGTGTGCTCAGACCTTGACCGGGTTGCGAGATTGGGCAACCGCCAACTCGAAGCTGAGATCAAGACGGCTGCCTATCGGACCGATCCCGAGGTGGTCACCCAGCGAGCGGCGTACGCCGTCAACGAGCGTCGCGTTTCGATTCGACCCGCGCCGGACACCATGGTCTGGCTCACCGCACTCCTCCCAGTCGCTCAGGGAGTGGCGGCGTACGCCGCCCTCACCAAATACGCCGACTCGGCTCGAGCGTCCGGTGATGAGCGCTCGCGAGGTCAAGTGATGGCAGACGTCCTGGTCGAACGACTGACTGGTCAAGCCACAGCGGACGCGGTGCCGATAGAGGTCAACCTCGTGATGACGGACCGCACTCTTCTTGCCGGAGATTCCGAGCCCGCACACCTGCTTGGCTACGGGACGGTCCCCGGCGAGGTGGCGCGGAAGATGCTCGGCACTGACTTCTGGCTTCGTCGGCTCTACACGCATCCCAGCACAGGACAACTCGTCGCGATGGACTCCAAGTCCAGGTTCTTCCCCGCGGGGCTAGCGAAATTGATCACCATCCGTGATCAGCATTGTCGAACCCCTTGGTGCGACGCCCCAATCAGGCAACGAGATCACGCGATACGAAATGCCGACGGCGGAGAGACCAGCCTCACCAACGGCCAAGGACTCTGCGTCGCCTGCAATCAGTCAAAGGACTCCCCGGGTTGGCCGACGGACTATGGGCTGACCGAGCCACCCGATCCGCCAGGGCACATCCGGCCAACGCACTCATCGCCGGTCATCCTCGAGATCTATCGATCCTCCTTCACGCGCATCGCGTAGGGCGGTCCCAACCTCCACCCAACCGAGTTGCCCTAAAGTGCCTGCCATGCCTGATCCGTCGACTGATGCCCTCTCGAACCTGCTGAGTGAGACCCGGACCTTCGCGCCTCCAGCCGACCTGGCCGCGAACGCCAATGTGAAGGCCGAGGCCTACGAACGGGCCGCAAGCGACCGGCTGGCGTTCTGGGCTGAGCAGGCGGATCGGCTCGATTGGGGTCAGCGGTGGGATGAGGTGCTCGACTGGACCAACCCGCCGTTCGCCAAGTGGTTCGTCGGCGGCACCATCAACGCGGCCTACAACTGTGTGGACCGGCACGTCGAGGCGGGCCGTGGCGACAAGGTGGCATTTCACTGGATCGGCGAACCGACCGATGACACGCGCACCATCACCTACGCCCAACTCAAGGACGAGGTGTCTCGGGCGGCCAACGCCCTGACCGAGCTCGGCGTCAAGAAGGGCGATCGAGTCGCGATCTACATGCCGATGATCCCCGAGACCGCCGTCGCGATGCTGGCCTGCGCCCGCCTCGGCGCTCCGCACACCGTCGTCTTCGGCGGCTTCTCCGCCGAAGCACTCGCCAGCCGCCTCGAGGACTGCGGCGCGGCCGTCGTCATCACCGCCGACGGTGGCTACCGACGCGGTTCGGCCTCGGCACTCAAGCCCGCGGTTGATGAGGCCTGCGAGAAGACCGGCGACCTGGTGCGCCACGTCCTGGTCGTACGCCGTACCGGCCAGGAGGTCGCCTGGCACGACCGCGACGTCTGGTGGCACGAAGCAGTCGACAGCGCATCCCCGGATCACACGCCCGAGATGCACGACTCGGAGCACCCGCTCTACGTGATGTACACCTCGGGCACCACCGGTAAGCCCAAGGGAATCCTGCACACGACCGGCGGCTACCTGGTCGGTGCGTCATACACCCACTGGGCGGTCTTCGACCTGAAGCCCGAGACCGACGTCTATTGGTGCACGGCCGACGTCGGTTGGGTGACCGGACACTCCTATATGGTCTACGGTCCGCTGGCCAACGGCGTCACGCAGGTGATGTACGAAGGCACTCCTGATAGTCCCCACAAAGGCCGCTGGTGGGAGATCATCCAGGACTACGGCGTCACCATCTTCTACACGGCTCCGACCGCGATCCGGACGTTCATGAAGTGGGGCCGCGACATCCCCGATGCCTTCGACATGTCCAGTGTCCGACTGCTCGGCTCCGTCGGTGAACCGATCAACCCCGAGGCCTACATGTGGTACCGCGAGGTCATCGGCGGCGAACGCTGTCCGGTCGTCGACACCTGGTGGCAGACCGAGACCGGCCAGATCATGATCAGCCCCTTGCCAGGTGTCACCCACGGCAAGCCGGGGTCCGCAATGCAGGCGCTGCCCGGCATCGCTGCCGACGTGGTCGACGACCAAGGCGTTCCGGTCGGCAACGGATCCGGTGGCTATCTCGTCCTGCGTGAGCCGTGGCCCGCGATGCTTCGCACATTGTGGGGCGACGACCAGCGTTTCAAGGACACCTACTGGTCGCGCTGGGAAGGCATGTACTTCGCCGGCGATGGCGCGAAACTCGACGATGACGGCGACATCTGGCTGCTCGGTCGGGTCGACGACGTCATGAACGTGTCGGGCCACCGGCTGTCCACCACGGAGATCGAGTCCGCACTCGTCTCGCACCCCAAGGTCGCGGAAGCAGCCGTTGTCGGAGCTAGCGATGAGATGACCGGCCAAGCACCATGCGCGTTCGTGATTCTGCGCGAGTCCGCCGGCGACGGTGGTGCAGACATCGTTGCGGAACTCCGTGCGCACGTTGCTCACGAGATCGGTGCCATCGCCAAGCCGCGTCAGATCATGATCGTGCCGGAACTCCCGAAGACCCGATCCGGCAAGATCATGCGCCGCCTCCTCAAGGACATCGCCGAACACCGCGAGGTGGGAGACGTCACGACCCTCGCCGACTCCACCGTGATGGATCTGATCAAGGCCAAGGAAGGTGCGGGGGGCGGCGAAGAATAGTCCGCAGGACTAGTACGCTCAGTTACATGCCTGAGCCGGTTAAAGACTCCGACCCCACCATTGGGCGGTTGGTCGGTGACGCCAGTCGCGACATCTCGACTCTGATCACCAAGCAGATCGAGCTCACGAAGTCCGAACTCAAGGTCACCGTCAAGACCGGGGGCGTCGGAATCGCCTTGTTCGTCTTCGCGGCCTTCTTCCTGTTCATGTCTCTGATCATGCTGTCCGTCGCCATCGCATATCTGATCCATTGGAACGGCGAGGGCCTCGACCTGCAGTGGGCATTCATGTGCGTTTTCGGCTTCTACCTGCTGCTGGCGGTCATCCTTGCCTTGATCGGCGTCCGCAAGGTCAAAAAGGTGGGCCCCCCGGAGCGTGCGATCGGCCAGGCCAAGGAAACCGCCGCAGTCCTCAAGCGTTGAGCCTCCAAACCATCGACCTGACCCGATCATTCGGCGACATCACCGCCGTCGACCGGGTCAGCATCACGGTGCCATCAGGTCTCCTCACCGGATTTGTCGGAGGCAACGGGGCCGGCAAGACCACCACGATGCGAATGATCACGGGCGTCCTCGCCATTCACGGCGGACGCGTGCTCTGGGACGGGCACGACATCAACGCGGCCGACCGCCGGCGCTTCGGGTACATGCCGGAGGAGCGCGGCCTCTATCCCAAGCAACAGGTCCTCGACCAGTTGATCTACCTGAGCCAACTCAGTGGGATGGACCGACAGCCCGCGAAGTCCTCCGCGCTGGACCTGCTCGAACGCTTCGGCCTGGCTGATCGGGCCGAGGACCGCGTCGAGAAACTGTCTCTGGGCAACCAGCAGCGCGTCCAGGTGATCGCGGCGGTCATGTCGTCGCCGATCGCGCTCGTTCTGGACGAGCCCTTCTCCGGCCTCGATCCTCCCGCCGTTGACGCCATGGCCGCCCTGCTACGTGAGCACGCCGACGTGGGCGTTCCGGTGCTGTTCTCCTCTCACCAACTCGATCTCGTCGACCGGATCTGCGACCGCCTGGTGATCATGGCTCGGGGCAGAGCCGTGGCGGAAGGTACGGCGGACGACTTGCGCTCGGCTTATCCCGTCCGTCACCGCCTGGTACTGAGCCAAGAGGCGTCCTGGGTGCGGGCCCAGTCGGGAGTGCAGGTGGTCGAGGTCGACGGAGGCACAGCGCTGCTCGAGATCATCGATCCCGGAGCGGAACAGGCGCTGCTCCAGGAGGCACTGACCCGTGCTCAGGTCCTGGAGTTCTCGCCGGTGATTCCGCAGTTGAGCGATCTATACCGCGAGGTCGCGTCATGAGTACTACTGGGACGGTGGCTTTGCGCACCAGTCCGACGAACGCATGGTTGCTCGTCGCCAGACGCGAAATCATGGTCAAGGCCACCGACCGGGCCTTCCTCATCGGCACCTTGGTGACGATTGCGATCATCGTCGCGCTCGTCGGCGCGCAGGCCTTCTTCGCGAGTCGTACCCAAGAGGTCACACTGGTCACCACCGCCGAGATCACCCCGTTGGCCCAGGTCGCGCAGAGCGCCGCCGACAGTGACGATGACCTCTCCATCACGCTCCGTGAGGTCGACGACGAAGCTGCTGCGAAGGCCGCCGTCGCCGACGAGAAGGCCGATGCCTGGCTTCATCAGGAAGGCGACACCTGGGTGCTCACCACCAAGTCCGACGCCGAATCCAGCCTGCAATCCATCGTCTCGCTCGTCGTACGTCAGCAGGTATTGCAGGAGAATGCGGCGGCCGCAGGCACCTCAGTCGAAGAACTCGAGAAGGGGACCACCCTCGAGACGGCTTTCCTGGACGGTGATGCCAAGCGTGCCCAACTCGCCACGATCGTAGGGTTCGCCTTTGCCTTCTTGTTCTATGTGGCGTCCCTCATGTTCGGGATCGCCCTCGCCAACAGCGTGGTCGAGGAGAAGCAGTCCAGAGTCGCCGAGATCATCGCCACGGCGATTCCGCTGCGACATCTGCTGATCGGCAAGATCGTCGGCAATACCGTGCTGGCTGTGAGCCAACTGACGCTCTACAGCGTGGTCGGCCTGATCGGCTTGGCATTCACCGACTTCCGAGGTCTGGTGCCCGAGATCTCCGGCCCCGTGGTGTGGTTCATTGCGTTCTTCTTGGCCGGGTTCGCCGTCCTCGCCTGTATGTGGGCCGTCGCCGGCTCACTGGCCAGCCGCACCGAAGACCTGCAGTCGACGAGCATGCCACTCACGATTCTGGTGATGGCCATCCTGTTCGGCGGTCTGATCCTCGACGGGACGTGGCAGACCATCGGCTCCTTCGTGCCACCCCTTTCGGCGGTCCTGATGCCGATCCGACTCCTTGAGGGCGACGCATCTTGGTGGGAGGGCCTGATTGCGCTCGGTCTCCTCGTCGCCATGGCTGCGGTCACCGTCCGCATCTGTGAGCGGATCTATCGCCGTTCACTGTTGCAAACCGGTGGCCAGATCAGTCTTCGCAAGGCCTGGCGAGCCGAAGACTAACTAGTGGGCGCAGCCGCCGGTGCTCACGGAATCCCGACTGGTCAGACCCTTCGCCGCGCTCTCAGCGACTTGGTCGGCCGTCAGCGCATAGCCGGTCTCGGCATCGGTGACGGACGCGGCGAAGACCACGCCCACCACATCGCCACCCGAGGACAGCACTGGGCCGCCAGAGTTGCCGGGGCGCACCAGCCCGCGAAGCGAATACACCTCGCGGAGCACTGAACCCTCCCCATAGATGTCGGGCGACCTCAACGTCTGTTCGGCTCGGATCCGTGCCGACTGGATGTCGAACGGGCCGTCCTCAGGGAAGCCCAGGATGGCCACACCATCGCCGGGTTGTGCCGTCCGATCGAACGGCAGCGGCACCCCGGCCCCGGTTTCCACCGCCAACACGGCAACGTCCAGGTCCGGGTTGTAGTAGACGACCTTGCCTGAGTAGGTCTCCTCACCAATCAGAACCTCGGGTTTGCGTACGCCGGCCACCACGTGCGCATTGGTCATCAGTCGACCATCTGAGTAGAGGAAACCCGACCCTTCGACACCTCGACCACACGCGTTGAACCCTTCGATCTTGACGACCCCGCTGCTGGCCGCGACGACGTCAGGGTCGGAGAGTATTCGCTTGGGTCCCGGCTCCACTTCGATGATGCGTTCGGGCGCGAACGGCTCGAGATACCGAGGAAAGAACGTCGTGCCCACAACGTTGTTGAATGCGCGCAGGCCTTGGGAGGCCCCGTCGGGCAGGGTCTCGTCGACCTTCGCAAGGACGGTCGAGTTCCGCACCATCGGGGTCACCGCCCCGATGCGAGATCCCGACACGGCGACACCGAGTGCCCACGCAACCACCAGGACGGCCACGGCGCTCAGCACGGCCCCGCCGACGGCGTCGACAGCCCGGATCGGCTGCCATTTGATCCGCTCGCGCAGCCGGGCCCCGGCGTACTGGAACAACGCCTGACCCAACGAAGCCGACAAGATCACGATGAAGAGCGCTCCGAGCGAGACCCAGATCGAGGGGTTCGCGTCACCCAACGCCATCGGCGCAACCCACACACCGAATGCTCCGCCCAGCAAGAGCCCGAAGGTCGCGAACGCTCCCGTGATGAAGCCCTGCCAGTAGCCCGACAGTGCGTACGCCGCCACGAGGGCGATCAGCAGCCAGTCGAGGGCGTTCACGGGTCTTCCTCATCGTTGATGTCTGAACGCAGCATATGTGCCGGGAGATCACGAACCCGCGTCTCATCCCAGGGTTGGGTCCAGCCCAGGAATTCGAAGAATCGCTCGATGATGCCCGCCGTGAAACCCCACAGAACGACATCTTTGTCGGGCCCGATCAGGAAGCCCGGCCCGAGCCAACCGCTGGGGTGCCGGACCCGCGTGCGATTGGCCGGGTCGACCAGTTCGGCGATCGGCGTGTGCCAGATCGCATGCACCTCGTCCGGGACTCACGACCCAGTCATGCTCATCGGCGGACCAGCCAACGACGGTCGTGACCGAGAAGTTGCTCGGCGGCAGCCACAGGTCCGGCAGTTCACCCAGAACGGTGACGGCTGCCGGCTTGACGCCGGTCTCCTCATAGGCCTCGCGAATCGCGGCCTGTCGAGCGGTCTCGCCGGGATCAACGCCGCCGCCGGGGAAGGACACATGACCCGGATGGGAGCGCATGTGATGTGCGCGCTCGGTCAACAACAGATTGGGACCGCTCGGTCCATCGCCGAAGAGCATCAGCACGGCGCCCTTGCGGGCCTCCTGTCCAGGGGGAGGCCTCCAACGGGAGAAGTCGTCGACGCCGATGAGATCGACCGCCCGGCGTACCGGTTCCATCCACTCCGGCAATTGACTGCTGTGATCTGCCTCCGTCACAGATTCAACCCGAGATGTTCGTTCACGAGGTCCACGAGTTCCTGCTCGGACCTCACTTGACCTGGGACCCAGGCGACGACTTCACCGGTCTCATCGATGAACGTCAGGGATGGCACGCCCTCGCCTGGCATCACCGATGTGCGCACGAGGGCACCTCCCTCGTCCGACACCTGGGGATATGTGATGCCGGAGTCCGCGGCGAGTTGGAGTGCGGCCTCTGGCTGGGTCTCCTGAAAGTCCACCCCAAGCATCGACACCCGGTCGCCGTACTTGTCATAGAAGGCCGCCAGGACCGGCAACTCCTCACGACACGGAGCGCACCACGCGCCCCACATGTTGATGACGAGCGGGCCTCTCAGCGATGCCAGGTCAACCGGTTGGCCACCGCCCAGGCAGGGCAGGGTGATCTCCGGTGCACCGTCGGTGACACGGTCACCCGATCCCGGAACACATGTCTCGATCCCCGCGGCCTTCTTCGCCGCTCGCAACTCGGGGGTGTCGACGTCGATCTCTACCGGCTCAAGCGTCTGCAGGGCGAACGGATCGTCTGTCACATCTGGTTCCGGCTTCGACAGCGGTGAGCAGGCCGAAACCAGTGGCCCAACGATGACCACGAGTGTCGCCAGCACTCCTGCGAGTCGGTGACCCGTGATCACGCCGGACCCTCGGTGCGCACCAACTTCTCAGCGGCCACCGGATCGGTCGGACCTTCGCCGTACGCCGGGCACCAACGCGCCAGCGGGCACGCTCCGCACGCGGGCACCTTCGCGTGGCAACGTCGACGGCCGTGCCAGATGACGTGGTGGCTCAGCATCGTCCAATCCGCCTTCGGGAAGAGTGCCGCCACGGCGTACTCCACCTTGACCGGATCCTTCTCCTCGGTCCAGCCGAACCTGCGCACGAGCCTGCCGAAGTGGGTATCGACCGTGATCCCCGGGATGCCGAAGGCGTTGCCCAGGATGACGTTGGCCGTCTTGCGACCGACACCCGGCAGTTTGACCAGATCGTCGAGCCGGGGTGGGACCTCGCCTTCGTGACGCTCCAGCAGCGCCTGACTGAGTTTCAGGAGTGAGTCGGTCTTGGCTCGGAAGAACCCGAGCGGGCCGATGATGCGCTCCAGATCGGCGCGGTCCGCGGCCGCCATAGCCGTGGCGTCGGGGTAGGCGGCAAAGAGCGTCGGTCGCACGGCGTTGACGCGGCGGTCGGTCGTCTGCGCACTCAGAACGGTCACCACCAGCAACTCGAACGGCGTCTCGAAGTCGAGTTCGCAGTGGGCGTCGGGGTAGGTGTCCGCGAGCACCCGGTCCATCTTTCGGGCCCGTCGGATCAGCGATGTGTCGGGCGCCACTGAAATGGCCGCAGCCGGAGGGACGCTCGCCTTTTTCGGGCGGGCGGAACGGGCGGCGGGCACCTGAACAGACTACGGCCCTCAACCATGGATAGGATCAACGACGTGGACTACTCCGTGCTGCGCCAAGCGCCGCTGTTTAGCGCCCTCGACGACGAAGCGGCCGCCGCGCTGCGCACGTCCATGACCGAGAGCCGCATTCGTCGCGGTTCGGTGTTGTTCCACGAAGGTGACGAGGGCGACCAGTTGTACGTCGTCGTCGAAGGCAAGGTGAAGCTTGGCCGAACGGTTCCGGACGGCCGGGAGAGCCTGTTGGCCATCCTTGGACCCGGACAGATGTTCGGGGAGCTTTCGCTGTTTGATCCGGGCCCACGCTCTGCGACCGCCACTGCAGTGATCGACACAACCGTGGTGGCCCTCTCGCACACCGATCTTCTGCGCTGGTTGGAAGGGCGACCGGTCGTCGCCCAAGGTCTGCTCAACCAACTCGCGAGTCGCCTCCGCAAGGCCAACGACGTGGTTGCCGATCTGGTGTTCTCGGACGTGCCCGGTCGCGTCGCCAAGGCCCTGCTGGATCTGGCGAGTCGCTTCGGCCGCGAGGCCGATGACGGCGTACACGTCAATCACGATCTGACCCAAGAGGAGCTAGCTCAGCTCGTCGGCGCTTCTCGTGAGACGGTCAACAAGGCGCTTGCGGACTTTGCCTCGCGAGGCTGGATCCGTCTTGAGCCACGCTCCGTCGTGATCATGGATATGGATCGACTCAGCCGCCGCTCTCGCTAGTTCGAATTGCGGGTGCTCGACGTGGATTCGGTAGCCAAGTAGGCCAACTGGGCTCGGACGGACAGTTCGGCTGCTCCCCACAGCACCGGGTCCACGTCGGCGTACACGATCTCCACTACAGCCCGGGCCACGTCATCAGCGCCCGCAACTTGCCGCAGCGCCTCTCGGACCTGTTCCAGCCGCTCTTGTCGGTGGGCAAGGTAGTAGTCGAGCACCGGTAGGGCATTCGTAATGACCGGGCCATGACCCGGCCAGACGGACTGCACCTGGTGCTGTTCAGCGAGATCCCGCAGTCGATTCAGTGAACCGAGGTAGGCACCGAGTTCGCCGTCGGGGTGCGCCACCATCGTTGTGCCGCGCCCGAGAACCGTGTCTCCGGTCAGCACTGCACCGTCCTCAGGGACCAGGAACGATAGAGAGTCCGCCGTGTGGCCAGGGGTGGCGATCACCCGGATCTCGACATCCTCCACCGCGATGACGTCGCCTTCGCCGAGGCCCTCGTCGCCCAGTCGGTATGCCGGATCGAGAGCACGTACGCCGCATCCGACGCGCTCCGCGAATGTGCGTGCCGCCTCCGAGTGATCCAGGTGGTGGTGGGTGAGCAGCACAACGCGCACATCGCCAGCCGCCGCCGCGATGGCATCGAGATGTTCGCGATCCAGTGGACCCGGATCGATCACGATGCTCGGACCCTCTGGGTCCGCGCGGACGATCCAGGTGTTGGTGCCGTCCAGCGTCATCGGACTCGCGTTGGGTGCTAGGACACACAGACCGTGGGCGAACTGTCCGCCCTGCCACTTCTCGGGCTGATCTGCAGGCGAGTCCATCCGGAGTCAGCCGTCCAGCCGTGCGGTCATCCGAGCTACCAGGTCCGCGACCTGGTCTTCGCCGCCGAGGTGGTCCTCGTCGGCGGTGAACCGGGCTTGCGGGAAGGTTCGGGCCGCCACGCGCTCGGCAGCAAACCGAAAGACCTCTTCGACCGACCCGACGTCGTACAACTCGGCGCACGCGGCGTACTGCGGAGGCCAAAGATCGACGTCACCATCCCGCGCGGCCTCCAGTGCGGCCGCCGGCGTCAGCCACATGACCGCGTCCGCCTCTCCGGAGATGTCCAGCGGTTCCTGATCGGCGGGGAGTTCGGCGATGAAGAACCAGGTGCGGAACCGTCGCGCCATCACGGGGGGCGTGACCCAACAGGCCCACGGCCGGAGCGCCTCGGGATTCAACCGCAGCCCGGTCTCTTCCTCGACCTCACGAACTGCCGCCACGACGACTGCTGCAGCCCGCAGGGGCTCCAACCCCAACCGGTCGGCCCATGTCTCGGCCGCCGACAGCGGTTCGGTCGTCCCCTCGTCACCGACGGTGTAGTCGGTGTCGTCGACCGCGCCACCGGGAAAGACGAGAACCCCCGGCGCGAACTCCATCCGGGCGTGACGCCGCAGGAAGTAGAGCTCCGCACGTCCATCGTTGTCTCGCACCACGATCACCGAGGCGGCGTCGCGGGGCTCGACGACCCCGGTCGGGCCGTCCGACGACATCAGACCTCGACGATCAGCTCGACCTCGACCGGCACATCCAAGGGGAGCACGCTGACACCGACTGCTGACCGAGCATGCTTGCCGGCTTCCCCGAAGACTTCTCCCAGGAATTCCGAGGCGCCGTTGGCGACCTGAGGTTGGGCGGTGAAGTCGGGCGCCGAAGCCACGAAAACCACCACCTTGACGATGCGCTTGATCGAGGAGAGTTCACCGATCTCCGCCTTCACGGCTGCCAATGCGTTCAGCGCACACTGCCGAGCACACGCATACCCATCGGCTTCCGAGACCCCGGCCCCCAGCTTGCCGGTCGCCAGCATCACACCGTTGGCGGCAGGCAGTTGGCCGGCCGTGAACACGAGGTTCCCTGTCCTAGCCGTGGGCTGGTACGCCGCGAGCGGAGGTACGACCTCGGGGACGCTCAGACCCATGTCGGCCAAGCGCTCCTCCGGCGTACTCATGCGACCGGTCGCTTGAAGTAGCCCACCAGGTTCTCCGGGTTCATGCCCGGCGCGATCTGCACCAACTCCCAGCCGTCGGCCCCGAAGTTGTCGAGGATCTGCTTCGCGGCGTGGGTCAGGATCGGCGCTGTCAGGTACTCCCATTTCGTCATGGCCGCACGATACTCCGCGCGGACCTAGGCCAGGCGAGGGATGCTAGGGGTGTGAGCATTCCCGACGTGTTCGACCACCCCTTTAACCCTGCCTGCCCGCCGCTGACCGGCGGCGTGATGATGAATCAGGACTGGCGTGATCTGACGTTCCTGCACTGGGCGGTGCCTCCTGAGCGGGTGGCCCGCTTCATGCCGCCCGGTGTCCGTCCGGACACTCTGAACGGGTCGACGTACGTCGGGCTGGTGCCGTTCCGCATGGTCGACGCCGCACCGATGCTCGGGCGCGGGACGCCATGGTTGGGCACGTTCCTCGAGACCAATGTGCGGTTGTACTCGATCGACGACACCGGCCGGCGAGGCATCGTCTTTCTCAGCCTGGACTGCAACCGCGCCATCGTGGTCGCTGGGGCTCGCTTGGCATTCGCCGTCCCCTACCGCTGGGCCGTGATGACTCATCGCGCCCGACCAACGGCGAACGGCATCGAGCATCGGTACGCCGCTCGCTTGCTGCGGCCGGGGCCCAGGGTGGACAGCCGAGTGGCCATCAGGGTCGGAGCACCCCGCGAGTCAACGGAGATGGACCACTTCGTGTCGGCTCGTTGGGGGCTGCACACCCGATGGCCCACGTTGCCGGTTGTCGGACAGACTCTCTATATCCCCAACCAACACGAGCCCTGGCCGCTTCAGGACGCAGAACTGCTCGAACTCGACGACCAATTGATGGCGTCGGTCGGGCTACCGGAGTTGGCAGCCCGACCGCCGGACCACATCGCTTTCAGCCCCGGCGTACACACCGAATTCGGCTGGCCGCAGCAGACTGACTATCGAGGGATCTAGGCCTCGTCCTCGTCATCGTCGTCCTCGCCGTGGTCGTTGCCACAGGCGTCGTGGGAGTCGTCGTCCGCATCTTCATCATCAACGGAGTCGTGATCGGAGTCTTCGTCCCCGTCAGAGAGACCGTCGTCGTCGGAGTCGCCGTCGTGGACACGTGTCCCGTGTTCGTTCTCATCCTCGTCATCTACTCCGTCGCTGTCGGAGTCATCGTCGTCCGCGCGGCACGACTCCAATGAGTCATCCTCGTCCTCATTGTCGGCCCCGTCACGGTTGGAATCCTCGTCGCCGTCCAGGGTTCCGTCATCGTCGGTGTCGGCGTCGCGTGACTTGGTGCTCTTCTTGCCGTCATGGACCTCGTCGCCGTCGTCCATGCCATCGTTGTCCGTGTCCTCGTCGACCGGATCGAGGTGGCGGCGGAACTCGGCAATGTTGCGGAGTCCGTCGTGATCCTTGTCGCGGCGGGCGTCGGCCTTGTGTGGCTTCAAACCATGATGTCGCTCCCAGCGATTCGTCATCCCGTCGCCGTCGCTGTCCTTCTGACCAACGGCAGAGGCCGAATTCAAGGTCAAGAGACCGGCGGTGGCTAGTGCTGCGACGATTGCGATGAATCGTCCGATCGGTGAGCGCTGGCGCTTCTTCGTGCCGATGAATGTCATCGAGCAGTCCTTTCATTGGGAGCTGAACGATTTCATTGTGTGCCCATTCACGGCTCCGCTTGACCGAATGCTGATGAGACCTCCCTTAGTAAGGGCTTTCTCACGAACGAACTCAGGCCTACAAAAGGTTGGGTTCCGTGCTTTCGCGGATCTCGGCCTCGCTGACCCCGGGCGCCAGCTCGACGAGTCGCAGTCCCTCCGGGGTCACGTCGATCACGCCGAGGTCGGTGATGATCCGTTGCACGACCCCCTTGCCGGTGTAGGGCAGGGAGCACTCGTTGACGATCTTGTAGGACCCGTCGCGCGCGACGTGCTCCATCAAGACGATCACTCGACGGGCACCGTGCACGAGGTCCATCGCCCCGCCCATCCCCTTGACCATCTTGCCGGGAATCATCCAGTTGGCGATGTCGCCTGTCACAGACACCTGCATGGCACCCAGGATCGCCGCGTCGATCTTGCCACCGCGGATCATCCCGAACGATGTCGCCGAGTCGAAGAAGCTCGCTCCCGGTCGAAGCGTCACGGTTTCCTTACCCGCGTTGATCAGGTCGGCGTCCTCCTCTCCGTCAATCGGATAGGCACCGACTCCGAGGATCCCGTTCTCGGACTGGAGAACCAGTTCGACGCCTTCCGGGACATAGTTCGGGACCAACGTGGGCAGGCCGATGCCGAGGTTGACGTAGGAGCCATCGGTGAGCTCGGAGGCGGCGCGCGCGGCCATCTCCTCGCGGGTCCAACTCATGCCGAGGCTCCTTCGCGAGGTCGGACCGTGCGCCGTTCGATGCGTTTTTCCGCGGCCTGCTCGGCTGTGAGGGCAACTACCCGCTGCACGAAGACGCCGGGGGTGTGGACGTCGTTGGGATTCAGTTCGCCGGGATCGACCAACTCCTCCACCTCGGCGATCGTCGTGCGCGCGCACATGGCGGCCAGCGGATTGAAGTTGCGGGCGGAGTCGCGATACACGAGGTTGCCGTGCCGGTCGCCCTTCCACGCGCGGACGAGGCCGAAGTCAGCGACGATCGCCCGCTCCATCACGAAGTCGCGGCCATCGAAGGAACGAACCTCCTTGGCCGGAGAGGCCAGGATCACCGTGCCGCTGTCGTCGTACTTCCACGGCAGCCCACCTTCAGCGACCTGCGTGCCGACGCCTGTCGCGGTGAAGAACGCCGGAATCCCCGAACCACCCGCCCGCATCCGCTCGGCCAGCGTCCCCTGGGGCGTGAGCTCGACTTCGAGTTCACCTGAGAGGTACTGGCGCTCGAACTCCTTGTTCTCACCGACGTACGACGACACCATCCGGCGCAACCGCTTGGCAGCCAACAGCCGACCGAGTCCCCAGTCGTCCACGCCACAGTTGTTGGAGAAGACCTCGAGGTCGGATGCACCCTGCGAAAGCAACGCGTCGATCAACACCGAGGGGATGCCGCACAGCCCGAATCCACCCACAGACAGGGTGGCACCACTGCCAATATCAGCGACCGACTCGGCGGCGCTGGAGACGACTTTGTCCATGCTCGCGATCTAACCACAGGGGCCGGCCCTCATCCGTGCCGGCCTGAACCACCGGCATAGGCTGGTCCGGTGCCCGCGAACCCCGACTCGACTCCACGTGGTCAGCGGCAAGGGCGGGGCCGGCAAGTCGACGGCGGCAGCGGCGTTGGCGCTCTCGCTGGCCGGCCGGGGCAAGCAGGTGCTCCTGTGTGAGGTCGAGGGTCGCCAAGGGATCGCGCACATCTTCGGGGTCGGAGATCTCGGACCGTCCGAAGTCCGGATTGCCGCGGGTCTCGGGGGTCCTTCGCACGTGCGCGGAGGTGGATCGGTGTTCGCCCTGCACATCGATCCGGAGGATGCCCTCCGCGAATACCTCGCGACGTACTTCAAGCTCGGGCCGGCGGCCAAGGCCCTGGAAGCTTTCGGCGTGGTCGAGTTCGCGACGTCGATCGCCCCCGGACTGCGCGACGTACTCCTCACAGGAAAGGTCTACGAAGCCACCAAACCTGTGCGCCGGGGCAAGAACTCCCGGTCATATGACGCCGTCGTGCTCGACGCCCCACCGACCGGCCGGATCAAGCAATTCCTCACCGCCAACGCCGAGTTGGCGGGCCTCGCCAAAATGGGCCCGATCAAGAACCAGGCCGAGAGCGTGATGACGACGCTTGCGCACCCACAGCGCCATCCATCTCGTGACCCTCCTGGAGGAGATGTCCGTCCAGGAGACCGTCGAGGGATGTGTCGAGTTGCATGCCGCCGATCTGCCGGTGAGGTCGGTGGTCGTGAACCAGACCCGACCTCGCGCCTTGAATCCGCGTCCAGTTGGAGATGGCACGGTCCGGACACGTCGACCCGACGGAGTTGACCGCCGCCCTGGACTCCGTCGGCCTCGCCGGTCAGGTCAGCCTCGTGGACTCGCTCGTCAGACTCGGCTCCGAGCACGCCGTACGCCGCGAGCTCGAGGACAGCCAACGAGCCGTGCTCGAGGCAACGGACACGCCCATGGTGGAGTTGCCGAAGTTTCCTGGCGGGATCGACTTGCCGGCCCTCTATGACATGGCGCGCACGCTGAGCGAGGCCCGAAACGGGATGCCCCGAAACGTGATGTCGAAGTGACACCCACGCTGGATGTGGACGGCCTTCTCGACGATCCCGACACCCGCATCATCGTCTGCTGTGGTTCCGGTGGTGTAGGCAAGACGACAACCGCGGCTGCTCTGGCGCTGCGCGCGGCCGAGCGTGGGCGGAACGTCGTGGTGCTCACTATCGATCCGGCGCGTCGACTTGCCCAGTCGATGGGGATCGAGGCTTTGGACAACATTCCCCGGAGGGTGGTCGGGATCGGGCCGGGCACCCTCGACGCGACCATGCTCGACATGAAGTCCACGTTCGATGAGGTGGTGTTGAGCCAGACGACGGCCGAGAAGGCGCAGAAGATCCTGGAGAACCCGTTCTACATCACGCTTTCGAGTTCCTTCGCCGGCACGCAGGAATACATGGCGATGGAGAAGCTGGGGCAACTCCATGCGCAAGCGACCGCTGAGGGGACCTACGACCTGATCGTCGTCGACACTCCCCCGTCTCGATCCGCGCTGGACTTCCTGGACGCTCCCGAACGCCTCGCCAGCTTCCTGGACGGCCGTTTCATCCGACTGCTGATGGCACCCGCGCGTGGGACCGCACGCTTCTTCACCCTGAGTTTGGGTGTCGTCACGAACGCGCTCACCACGATCTTGGGTACTCAGGTTCTGCGCGACATGCAGGAGTTTGTCGCGGCGCTGGACACCCTGTTCGGAGGATTTCGACAGCGAGCGGAGAGCACATTCGCGCTCCTGCAGGCCGACGGCACAGCGTTCGTCGTGGTGGCTACGCCCGACGCGGACGCGCTGGGCGAGGCGGCGTACTTCTTGACGCGGCTGCGGGAGGAGGGCATGCCGCTGGCGGGAGTGGTGGTGAATCGGATGAACGAGATGCCGCACCGAGGGTGTCTCGGCAGAACGGGCTCTCGCGGCGGCCGAACGAGCTCGATGATCGGGAGAGTGCGTCGGTGTCAGCTGGGCTCTTGAGGTTGTACGCCGACCAGGTGACGACGGCGGAGGCCCAAACCCACACCCGTCAGGACTTCTTGGATTCGCATCCGGACGTGCCGACGATTTCCGTGCCGGCGATGCCAAGCGACGTGCACGATCTTGACGGACTTGCGTCTCGTCGCCGAATTGATGGCTAAACGGTCGCAGTGACCCGGTCCTTGGTGCCCGCTTCAAGTTTCGCGGCCTCAAGGAACGTCCGCCACGAGGATTCTGGACGGCGCCGAAGCAGGGCGCGGCGCTCGCGTTCGGTCATCCCGCCCCAGACACCCCACTCGATCTGGTTGTCGAGGGCCTCAGCCAGACATTCCGTGCGCACCGGGCAGCCGGCGCACACTTGCTTCGCCTTGTTCTGCTCGGCACCCCTGACGAACAGTTGGTCTGGCTGCGACTGGCGGCAAGCCGCCACACGTACCCAATCTTCAACCCACATGGTGTCCCCGCTCCCGTTCCGAGATCTTCCGAGAAAGTGGCCTACCCCGGCCCTCCCTTGCTGCACCTCTAACGTAAAGAAATTGCGTGGGGTGGTACCAGAGACATTTGGTTCAAACGCCATGACCCATTGGGACTAGCGGTTTTAACCGATCGATCAACTGGAATGGACTACTTGTGCGCACACATGCGCGTTCGAGTGTCGGGCGCAACCGGCCCGCAACAGCCTCTCAGCCATTCTTCAGAATGTGTTTGAGCACCGGCTCTCGTCTACTCTGGAGCACATGTCACGGCCACCTGAAGAGCGCCCGCCTGCGCGGAGCGTGCTCTCACACCTAGCCGTAATGGCCATCGTGGCCGCCATCCTGGGGCTCATCACGGCCGGTCTGGCGATCCCGTTCGTTGGTGCCTTGGGGCTGGGCACCAAGCAGATGGCCGACTCCATGCAGGGATTCCCTGAGGAACTCGAAACACCACCGCTGGCCCAGAAGACCGTCATTCTCGATTCCAAAGGCAATCAGATTGCCTCCATCTTTGACGAGAACCGAGTCAATGTCCGGCTCGACAAGATTTCACGAACGATGGTTAGTTCGATCGTTGCCATCGAGGACTACCGCTTTTACGAGCACGGCGCGATCGACCTCAAGGGCACACTCCGTGCATTGCTGAAGAACAAGGCCGCGGGCGGTGTATCCGTCCAAGGTGGTTCGTCGATCACGCAACAGACCGTGAAGCTGACCCTGCTCGCCAAGGCCGGCGATGACCCGGAGAAGGTCGCCGAGGCGACCGAGAACTCCTATGCACGCAAGGTCAAGGAGTTGCGTTACGGCATCGCTCTGGAGGAGAAGCACTCCAAGGACTGGATCCTGGAGCGCTACCTCAACATCGCCTACTTCGGTGATGGCGTCTATGGCATTCAGGCCGCCGCCCGTCATTACTTCAACGTCAACGCGCGCAAACTCAATCTGACCCAGTCGGCCATGCTGGCCGGCCTGGTCAAGAACCCAGTTGGATATGACCCCACCAACTACCCCGACAAGGCGATCGGTCGACGCAACGTCGTACTCGACCGGATGGCGGAACTCAACGTCATCACCAACGACGAGCGTGACGCTGCCAAGGGCACCGGGCTCGGCCTGCAGTTGACTCCCACCAAGAACGGCTGCGTCGAGTCACCCGCGCCGTTCTTCTGTGACTACGTGATCTCCTATCTGATGGCCGACCCCGCCCTAGGGGAGACGCCGGAGGAACGGGAGACGTTGTTGAAGTCGGGTGGACTGACGATCCACACCACGCTCGACCAGCGCTACCAGAAGGCAGCAGATCAGTCCGTGGCACGTCGGGTTTATGCCAAGGATCAGGCCATCGGCGGACTCGCCATGGTGGAGCCCGGCACTGGCGCCGTACGCGCTTTGGCGCAGTCTCGCCCGATGGGCCGGGAGAAGAAGAAGGGTCAGACCTTCCTCAACTACGTCGTGCCGAGCAAGTACGGCGACTCCAACGGCTTCCAAGCCGGCTCGACGTTCAAGGCCTTCACGTTGGCGGCGGCGCTGGACCGCGGCATCCCGTTGGACACCAAGATCAAGGCACCGGACCCCGTCTCGATCACCGAGAGTGAGTACGAGGTCTGCAATGGCAAGCGCTACGACAACTCCGGCCAGTGGGAGCCGAAGAACTCGACCGGCAGCGGGACCTTCGATCTCTACTCAGGCACGCGCAATTCGGTCAACACCTTCTATGCCCAGTTGGAGTTGTCTACCGGTGTGTGCCCGCCCTACAAGTTCGCGAGGGAGATGGGTGTCGATCTCGAAAAGACCGACCGCGATCTTGAGTTGAAGCCGGCGTTCACCCTTGGCATCGTGGACGTCAGTCCGCTGGAGATGGCCGAGGCCTACGCCACCTTCGCGGCGCGCGGCAAGCATTGCGACAGCGTGCCCGTGTCTGCGATCACAGATACGGCCGGCAACCCGGTCGGCGACTTCACGCCGAACTGTTCGCAGGTCTTCCCCGAATCGGTCGGCGATGGCGTGAGCGCCGTACTCCGAGGGGTGATCGAGGGTGGCTTCGGCTCCGCGCTGGCCCTCGACAAGCCATCGGCCGGCAAGACCGGCACGACGCAGGACTCAAAGGCAGTGTGGTTCGTGGGCTACACCCCGAAGTTGGCCGCGGCCGCCATGATTGCCGGCGCCAATGCGAAGGGTCAGCCGATCCCGCTCGAAGGACTCACGATCGGCGGCAACTACATCTCATCCGCGTCCGGCTCTGGGTTTGCCGGCCCGATCTGGGGCGACGCCATGAAGGCGATCCAGGGCACGTTGAAGTATGAAGACTTCGTCCCGCCTGACCTCAGCGCCCTCGAGACCGAGTACAACAAGGTGCCCAAGGTCTCAGGCATGAGCCTCGAGGCAGCTACCGAGGCGCTGCATCAGGCTGGCTTCAAGGTCGCTTTGGGGCCGGCAACGGCGGGCCGGTCGGGTGCTGGCACTGTTGCGAATGTCTTCCCGGCAGGCAACTCCTCCGCCCCGGTCGGCATGTCGATCCTGATCACGCCGTCAAACGGCCAGAAGCCGCCCAAGTGCAAGGCCAAGCAGCGCAACAGCGACAGTCCACCGCCACAGTGCCAACCCGATCAAGGTGATGACGACAACAGTGGCCCCGGCGACGGACCCGACTTCCCGTAGGTCCGGTCGGCGCTAGTCGGTGGGGTTGGCCGCAGCCAACAAGGCGCCCAGTCCGGCGGTGAGTTCATCAGCCGTCGGCCAACCAAAGCCGACGCGGAAGTAACGGTCGTCGAGTTCGAACCAGTGGCCCGGGCCGACGTACGTTCCGTGGGTCGCCAACAGTTGCTCTGTGGAAGGCCACCGCGTCGACTTGGACGTCTGGTTTGAACCTCACCAGACCGACCACGCCACCGCTCGGCGGGACCCACTCGAACACGTCTTGGTTGGCCATCCAGTCCTGGACGAGATGTAGCCGCGCGGCAACTTCGGTCCGGATCGGCGGGAGGATCCGGTCGCGATCGGCCAGCACGCGCCCAGCGATGTGTTCGTCGATTGCCGGACCACAGATGATCATCTGCTCTTTCGCGGCCAGCAGGAGTTCGCTGATCTCAGGGTCGGTGTTGATCGCCCAGCCGACCCGCAACCCTGGCAAGCCGTAGGCCTTGGACATGGACGAGACGCTGATCGCCCGTGAGGACAGGGAGGCTGCGAGCGGGAGCATCTCGCCGTGGGTCAGCTCGCGATAGGTCTCATCGACGAGGAGTACCGAGTCGCTTTCCTCAGCGATGGCGCAGAGACGTTGTAGATCCGCCGCCGACATCATGGTGCCGGTCGGATTGTGCGGGCAGGTGACGCTGATCAACTTGGTCACTCCCGGCTTCACCCGGCGAGCGACTTCCTCAACGTCGAGTGCCCAAGCCTCGTCGTACGACAGGTCGACGATGTCGACGTCTGCACCGATCGCCCGGGGGGTCTCCAGATTGGTCGCGTAGTTGGTGCGGACCACGACGAGGTGATCGTTCGGCTGGAGGAGTGCAGTGGCCGTCGCGAACAGCGCGGCTGCCGCACCAGCGGTGACGAGTACGTCGTCGGCGGAGAGCCCGGGTCCTTCCGCCGCAACTGACTCGCGGAGCAGCGGATCGCCGAGATGGTCGCCGTACTGCAAGAGCAGGTCGTCGAGATCGAGGTCCAGACCGAGATCGCTGAGGCGGCGATCGGCAACGGAGGACTCGGACAGGTTGTTGGTGATGGTCGAGTACCCCAACTCCTCTGGCGACTCGACCTCGATCGGCATTCGGCGATAGCGCATGCCCAACACTCCCAGAAAGTTCTAGAGTGGCGAGATCTGGTCCGGGCCGTGAAAGACCGGGAGGCACGCATGAGTTCATTCGAGGAACTCCTCGGTGCAACGCTGAAGTTGGCGGCCACAGCCGAGAGAGCCGCCGCAGTTGGCGCCTATCTGAAAACGTTGGACGGCCAGGAGGTCGACGAATCCGTGCAGGATTCCCTCATCGCCGTCGGTCGTGCGTTGTTGCCCGGAGCGGAGGACCTGCCGCCGGAGCAACGGCGCGCGCTGACTGGAGCGTTGGTGGCGTTCATGCGCCAATCCGCGGACCTTCTCGAGGATCCAGGGCGTCCGCCCGGTTGGAGCTACGCCGACCCGGTCATTCTTCAGGCTCAAGGTCGGATATCGATGACGCTCGCTCCGGTTCTCGGCGCGGCCGCGAAGAACCTGCGAGGTCTGCATTCCCGACTTGCGGAAGGGGGCCGCTTCTGTGATGTCGGCACCGGCGTGGGATGGCTTGCGATCGCTGCTTGCGACGTCTGGCCCGATGCGCAAGTGGTGGGGATCGACGTTCACCAACCTGCCCTTGATATCGCCGCCGACAACGTTTCGGAGACTGGGCTGACGGGTCGAATCGAGTTGCGCAACCTGGATGTCCGTGACCTACCGGCCGAAGACTTCGACCTGGTCTGGTTGCCCGGCCCGTTCCTGCCGGCAGAGATCGTTCCGGCGACCCTGGCCGCCACGTTCGCTGCCCTACGTGCGGGTGGGTGGGTTGCCTTCGGACTGTATGGCGGTCCCGAAGATCCTGAGAGTCAGGCGATGTCCGACCTGCGTACGCTGCGCTCGGGTGGGTGGCCGGCCAACGCAGACCAGGTTGTCGACCAGTTGAACTCGGCCGGGTTCGTCGATACGCATCAAGTACCCCGAACCTGGCAAGCGCCGGTTCGTCTGGTCGTCGGCATGCGGCCCCACAGCTGAGACGTCACCTGCAGTTGACCTCTCACCTGCTGGGAGTGACTCCTCACCCGAGTTGGCGGCGTACCTCGGCGGCGACGGCGCCGCCGTCGGCCCTTCCTTTGACCTGGGGGGTGACGACACCCATGACCTTGCCCATCGCCCGCATACCCTCGTCGGCTGCGCCGGTTTGAGCGATTGCGGCGGTGACGATGGCTTGGACTTCGTCCGATGTGAGCTGTGCGGGCAGGTAGTCAGCGATGACTTCGGCCTCCGCGAGTTCCTTGGCCGCCATCTCGGGTCGATCCCCCCCGGTGAAGGCGGTCGCGGCTTCACGACGCCGCTTGGCCTCGGTGGAGAGCACGCCGATGATGTCGTCGTCGCTCAGTTCGCGGGCTTCCTTGCCCGCCACCTCGGCATTGGTGATCGCGGTCAGCACCATTCGCAGGGTCGACGAGCGCACCGAATCACGGGCCTTCATGGAGGTCGTGAGATCGGCGCGGAGGCGGTCCTTCAAGTCACTCATTGGTCCATTGTGACAGCCTTAGCCATGTGACCCTTACTGGTTTTGCAGCCCGCACGGTCGGCCTTGGCGCACTGGCGGGTGCCGCCTTGACGGCGTACGCCGCATGGGAGGCGAGGCAGTACACCCTGCGCGAGGTCAGCGTTCCGCTGCTGCCTGTCGGGGCCGATCCGATTCGTGTCCTGCACCTCAGCGACATCCACATGACACCGACACAAAGCCGCAAGGCCGAGTGGCTCGACAGCCTGGCGGCGCTCAAGCCGGATCTCGTCATCAACACCGGTGACAATCTCGCGCACCCCGACTCGGTGCCCGTGGTGCTCGAGGCTCTCGGGCCGCTCCTGAACGTGCCGGGAGTGTTCGTCTTCGGCTCGAACGACTACTTCGCACCCATCTGGCGCAATCCGGTGAGGTACCTGCTGCCGGACGACGGCAGCCGCAACACGGCCACACCACTGCCCTGGCGAGACCTTCGGGAGTCGTACACGAAGGCTGGCTGGGTCGACCTCACCAACGAGTTCGGGACCGTCGAACTTCCAGGGCTCCGCGTTGCCTTTGTTGGCGTTGACGATCCTCACTTGGAGTACGACCAACTCGCGAAGGTAGCCGGGCCCGCTGACGAAACGGCCGATCTTCGAATTGCGGTTGCGCACGCTCCATACCTCCGCGTGCTCGACCAGTTCGCCGACGACGGGTACGACGCGATCATCGCCGGCCACACCCACGGCGGTCAGGTCTGCCTACCATTCTTCGGCGCCTTGACGACGAACTGCGACTTGGATGCCGCGCGTGCCAAGGGCCTCCATCGCCATCCGGCGGACTCGAGAGACGGCGACCCGGACTCCTCCTGGCTACACGTCTCGGCGGGTCTCGGCACCAGCCCCTACGCCCAGATCCGGGTGGCGTGCCGACCCGAGGCGACCCTGCTGACGCTGACGCCTCGTCGCGCCTAACCGATTGGGGAGCCCGGCGCCCGCTCGGGTATGCTCGCCCGTGCTGTCCAGGCCACCTCACACCCGTGTGAACAGGCTCCATTCCGGGCTGGAAAGCACCATCGGGCTGTGGCGCAGTTTGGTAGCGCGCGTCGTTCGGGACGACGAGGCCGCAGGTTCAAATCCTGTCAGCCCGACCGTGTGATGTCTCAGGACATCGAGGACAGCCGGACCTGCATTTTGCAGGTTCGGCTGTCTGTCATTTCGCCCCGATCAAGCCTTTGCCGCGCCTAGCGAGCGCCGGTAGACCCGGCTCTCCCAAGGACCGAGCACTAGCCCATTCGTGGTCAACGGTGCATTCACCAGGACCAGTTCCTCATTCGCCCACGAGGCATCCAGGTCAACTGAGATGCCATCCTCATTGGATAGATTCGCCAGGACCAGAAGTTCAGTGGCGCCGAGTTGTCGGGTGAACGCATAGACCTGCTCGTGCATGGGCAACAACATCGTGAAGTCGCCGTGCGCCACTGCTGGCTCCTCGTGGCGTAACGCGATCAGCCGTCGGTGATGGCTGAAGACCGAGTCCGGATCGTCGATCTGGCTCGCTGCATTGATCTCGATGAAGTTCGGGTTCACCGCGATCCAGGGCTCTGCGGTCGTGAATCCGGCATGCACCGAGGTATCCCATTGCATCGGCGTACGCGCGTTGTCGCGGCTCCGGGCTCGCAGTGCAGTCAGGAGATCGGCGGGGTCCTCGCCGTGCTCGGTCGCCTGGTGAAAGTGGTTGATGGACTCAAGGTCCCGATACTCCTCGATGCTGGTGAAGGGAAAGTTGGTCATCCCCAGCTCATCGCCCTGATAGATGTAGGGCGTCCCTCGGTGGAGATGCAGCACCGTCGCCAGCGCCTTGGCTGATCGAGCCCGGCGCTCGGGAGCGTCGCTGCCGAAGCGACTCACAGCTCGCGGTTGGTCGTGGTTGCCCCAATAGAGGCTGTTCCAGCCGACCTCGGCCAACCCGCTCTGCCACCCTCCGAAGCTCCTCTTGAGATCGGTGAGGACCAGAGGTCGCACGTCCCACTTTCCTCCCGGCCCGGCGTCGAGTTCGACATGCTCGAACTGAAAGACCATGTCCAGTTCGGCCCGGTCTGGATCGGTGTACAAACGGGCCAGTTCGATGGTGGTGCCGGGCATCTCGCCTACGGTGAGCAGCCCAGGCGGTCGATCGGCGAAGACCTCGCGATGCATCTCCTGAAGGAACTCATGAATCCGAGGTCCGTGAAAAGCCATAGGCGAAGGGTCGCCGTTCTCGGTGTCGGCGAGCCCACGTTTTGAGATCATGCTGATGACGTCCATCCGGAAGCCATCGACGCCCTTGTCGAGCCACCAGCGCATCATCGTGTAGACCGCTTGTCGAACGTCGGGATTCTCCCAGTTGAGGTCCGGCTGCTTCCGGCTGAACAAGTGCAGGAAGTACTCGCCGGTGGCGGGGTCCCACTCCCAGGCGGGCCCGGAGAAGGCGGACACCCAGTTGGTGGGTTCGGCTCCAAGCTCGCCACCGACGTACCCGGCGCGTGGAGGCTGCCACCAGTACCAGTCTCGTTTGGGGTCTGTCCGAGAGGACCGCGAGGCCTGGAACCAGGCGTGTTCATCGCTAGTGTGGTTGACGACAAGGTCGATCACGACCTTGATTCCACGCCGATGGGCTCCAGCCAAGAGGTCGTCAAACTGCGACATCGTCCCGAACAACGGATCGATTGCCTGGTAGTCGCTGATGTCGTAGCCGTTGTCATCCATCGGCGATTCATAGACCGGGCTCAACCAGATCACGTCGATGCCGAGGCGAGCCAGGTAGTCGAGCCGCTCGATGATGCCAACCAGGTCGCCCACCCCGTCGCCGTCGCCGTCAGCGAAACTGCGGGGATAGATCTGATAGACCACTGCGGACTTCCACCAGTCGCGAGCCAACTCCATTGGTCCGTTGGATTCGGGGGTCTCATGCACAGACGCAACGTTAGCGTCGTGACGCTCCCATGTCTGGCTGGGTCAGTGGGGAGGATGCCTGACGGCTTTGTGATGTGACGCCAGGGCCTCCAGCTCTGCCTGGGCGGCGCCGCTCTCGGCCTCGGCTCGGATCCGTTCGCCGAGGCCGGCCGCAGCCGTCCGGTACGACGGGTCGTCAAGGACGCGCTGCACAGCGGCTGCGATCTTGGCCGGTGCCGCGCTCCTCGGAATCCTCACTCCAGCGCCGCGGTGGGTAAGCCGGGTGGCGTTGTCCGGCTGATCCCTGCCGGTCGGCATACACACAATGGGCACGCCCGCGATGAGACCCTTCATCACCGTGCCGTGGCCGCCGTGGGTCAACAGCACATCCGTGTGGGCAAGCACTTCTCGATGGGGCGCAGACCGCACGACCGCAACATTCTTCGGCGCGACGATCTGATCGGGGTCGATCGCGGGTCCGGTGGTTGCCAGCCCCCGGACTGGCAGGGAAGCGAGTGCGGTGACGGCACGCTGGAGCTGGTCGACGTGGTCCATGAACGTCGTACTCATGGCCACGAGCACGAATGGACGGTCGTCGTCGGTCGGCGGTGTCCATGGCTCGGCCCATGCGGGATCGTCCATCTGGGGTCCGACGTAGCGGACGTTGGAAGGCAGCGCCGCCGGGAAGTCGAACGCGGCGGCCGTGAGCGCGAGCACGCGTTCGACCTGGTCGTACTGGGCCAGCAAGCGGTTGAGGGGTGCAAGCCCGAGCGACTCGCGCGCGCGATTGAGCTCCGGAAGCCCCTGGTTCCACAGCCGGTCGACCAGCCTATTCAGCGCCCGATCACGGACCCGGCCCAACGGCCCTTTGGCCGGAAGTAGTCCGGTGCCGAAGGGCGGCATCCCTTCCGCGGGGAGCGACACGACGTTAGGCACTAGCGCGGCGCACGGAACATCGCGCGCCTCGGCGGCCAACATTGCTCCGAGCAACGTGAAGCTCGAGGCCATCGCATCGGGCTGTACGTCGTCGATGACGGTGAGAGTCTCAGCGGCGAATAGCGGAGCCGGCTTCACCATCAGCGTATCCATGAGGTTTCGGAGCACCGCCAGGGGATTGCGAAGTTCCCAGTCGCGCGTGTAGTCGTCCTCAGCGAGGCGAGTGAGGTGATGAGGTGCGTCGACCCAGGGCCGGAAGTCCTTCACCCCGACGGCCCGGACCTCCGGCTCCGTCACCGGGTCACCGATGACGGTGACCGTGTGGCCAGCGGTGATGAGTCGGCGGATGATGGTCAACTCAGGTGGGAGGCTGCCGCCACCGTCCCACTGGGTGAAGAGATAGTGAGCCATGGGACGCCTTCCGTCGTGATAATCAGATGCGGTGTTGGGCGAGGACGCCTAACACGAGGTCGGTCAATTGCTGCTCTGTCTGCTGTTGGCTGAGCCCGAGATCCCGTCGCAGGAGCTTCCAGGTGAAGACGTCAAGAGCCGCGTGCAGCCCGATCAGCACGCGCTGCCGCGCAATGGGGTCGTCGTCCGGCATCAGAGCACCGAGCATCTCCTGAAGCCAGGCCTGGAAGTTCGCGCGCCCACTGGCAAGCCCGGCAGCCACCTCCGGCGATCGCGTGGCCATGGCTGCCCATCGGGCGTTGGCATCGCCCAAGACCTCGTAGCGCAGACAGGTCGTCTGCACCACAGACACGACGTCACCCACAATCGTGTCCTCCTCGAGATCTCTGACCCGCTCGCTGAACACCTCACCGGCGGCGAGCAGCACACCAGCCTTGGACGCACAGTGGTTCAACACGGTCTGGTGCGAGACGCCGGCCTCACGAGCGATCTCTGCCAGGCTGACTGAGTCGTAGTCCCGTTCGATGAACAAGGCGAGCGCGGCCTCAGCGACCCGACGCTTCGTGCTGCTGGCGGCGCCGCCCCGCGTTGTCATGTCGTAGGCGCGAGCTTCGGAACCAGCGCGGCCGCCGGCGTTGTCCGTCACGCCGCGCGTGACAGGGCCGGCATGCCCTGTCGACTCCAGAGCCGATGGCTGACCCCAAGGATCCACAAGCACCACAGGACGAAGGCGGCACCGCCCAGCGCCCCGAACCGTTCCCACCTGAATTCGTCCATTGCCGCGCTCCCTTCATCCAATGAAGGTATGAAACCAGCAATCTTGAGTCACAGTCAAGTCAAATTTGAGTACCAGTCAAAGTAAATCGCCGGCGCACCGCTCACTCCGTTTCGAAACCGGGTCAGGCGCCGCTGAATCCGTTCAACAGCAGGAAGAACAGGGCGTACGCCGCGAGCGCAGCACCGAAGCCAATGGCTGCGCCGACGGCGACCCGACGTCCGGTCGACGACTCTGTGGCAGCGAGGCCCGGCACGAACGTCCAGGCCGCCGCGCCCGCAGCCAGCATCAATGCGACGTGCACGGGGGCGATGAGGTTCTCGTCGATGACGTCCAACACGAATGCGCACATGGGTAGCAGCACGATGCCGAGCACAACGAGACCCATGATCACGACGATCCGGCGGGCTCGTTTCGGCTTGGTACTCGACGGCATGGACACAGACTAGTGAGAGAGACGACCTCAGGCTCGGACGCTCCCGGTGGACTGACTAGCCAGTCGGTTGCCAGGTGCCGTGGGTGTAGATCGCTTCGTCGTCGGCGATAACCACCGGAGTGCCGCCATCCGATGGAATCGCCCACAGGCTTCGAGACGAAGAGGTCACGGCGGTGAACACGATCCACTCCCCGTCGGGTGAATAGCGCGGCTGCGTGGCCCGGTGGTCGGTGAACTCCGTGAGTTGCTCCATGCCGGAGCCATCGGGGTGGATCCGATACAGCTGCGAGTCTCCAGAATCGAACACGTTGAGCGGATAGGTCGAGAAGACGATCCACTCACCGTCCGGTGAGTACGCCGGCGCCCCCGCTACCAGGTCCGGCTCCGTCAGCCGCTTCTCACCGGTGCCGTCCGCGTTGAGGGTGAACACCGCCGTCGTCACTTCGCCGGCGGCGATGAGTTCGCGGTGGTAGGTCAGCTGCTTGCCGTCGGGCGACCAGCGAACCAGGTACTCCCGATCACATGCAGGCTTCGTGTTGCTCGTGAGCTGCCGGACCGTGCCGGTCTTTCGGTCACCGAGCCAGATCCCGCAGTCCGAAGGCACGTCATCGACAAAGGGACCAAGTGCCCGGCTGAACGAAACGGTCGTTCCGTCCGGCGAGTACGCCGGCTCGTCATCACCGAGGCAGGGGTCGTTGCATTCAAACAACTGGGTTGTCTTCTCAGTGGTCAGGTCAAACTCAAACAGCGGCTCGGTTTCGCCGCCGCGAGTCGTGAAGACCAGCTTCGAACCGTCGGGAGACCAGTCCGGTAGCAGAAAGTCGTCGGGCACGTCCGGATCCAGCGGGTGGTCGTCCTTCCCGTCGGGGTGGACGAGCCACACCGACTCACCGCCCGTGCGATTGGTTTGGTAGGCGAGCCATGACACGTCACCCGCGAACGGGTTTGGCGCTGTCTCATCCCCAGCGGCGCTCGCCGACGGACTCCCCGAGTCCTCGCTGGCCGATGATTCTGGCGGGGAATCAGAATTCCCACTACAGCCGACCAAGGCTGCGCAGACGGCCGCCGTCACCAACACCGCGCGAAGCGGCGCGCGCACGAACTGCTGCCTGCCCATCCCGAACTCCCGTCGCCTGCCGAAAGACTGGCGGGGCGGCGGCGCAGTCAGCAACTCATTTAGCGAGTTCCTGGAATTCGAGTTGACCCTCGGCCAGGGAGTCAGCAGGGATATCTCGTTTGATGACGGTCGCCAGTGGCTTCACCCGCACGAACGACAGCACGATCGCCGAAGCGATAGCCAACGGAACCATCAGCCGGAAGATCGGCAGCACTGCTGCACTTATTGCACTAGTGCGAACGATTTCGGCTCGGCCACGCTTGGGCCAACAACCGAGCCCTGCCCTAGAGTTCGAAATTGTGAGCGAGTCCGAGGAGCAGTCAACCGCCGATGCGGGTCCGACGTTTGCCGACCTCGGGCTCGACGAACGCATCCTCAAAGCGCTGCGCGAGGTGGGCTACGAATCACCGTCGCCCATCCAGGCCGCGACGATTCCGCCCCTGTTGGCCGGACGCCACATCGTCGGCCTTGCCCAGACCGGCACGGGGAAGACGGCAGCATTCGCCCTGCCGATCCTTTCGCAGCTCGATCTGAGCCAGAAGGCGCCGCAGGCCCTCGTCCTGTGTCCGACCCGCGAGCTGGCGCTTCAAGTGTGTGAGGCGTTCGAGCGGTACGCCGCAGGGATCCGCGGGGTCCACGTGCTGCCGGTCTACGGCGGCCAGGGGTACGGCGTGCAACTGAGCGCGCTGCGCCGCGGCGTACACATCGTCGTCGGCACGCCCGGCCGGGTGATGGACCACCTGGAGAAGGGCACCCTCGACCTCAGCCAACTGAGGTTCCTGGTCCTCGACGAGGCCGACGAGATGCTCAAGATGGGCTTCGCCGAGGACGTCGAGACGATCCTGGCGGACACCCCTGAGGACAAGCATGTTGCGCTGTTCTCAGCCACGATGCCCGCACAGATTCGGCGGATCGCCAAGAAGTACCTCCATGACGCCGCCGAGATCACCATCAAGAACAAGACGACCACGTCTGCGAACACCCGGCAGCGATACCTGACGGTTTCGCATCCGCAGAAGTTGGACGCGCTGACCCGGATCCTCGAGGTGGAGAACTTCGAGGCGATGATCGTCTTCGCGCGCACCAAGCAGGCGACCGAGCAGTTGGCCGAACGATTGCGAGCCCGCGGCTTCTCGGCCATCGCGATCAACGGTGACATCGCCCAGAACGTGCGCGAACGGACCATCGGTCAACTTCGCGACGGCAAACTCGACATCCTGGTGGCGACCGACGTCGCCGCGCGTGGCCTCGACGTCGAGCGGATCAGCCATGTGATCAACTACGACATCCCGACCGACACCGAGTCGTACGTCCACCGGATCGGACGGACCGGCCGATACGGACGCGCAGGCGAGGCGATCTCCTTCGTCACCCCTCGCGAGCGACACCTGCTGAAGGCGATCGAGCGGGCGACGCGTCAGGCATTAACCCAGATGCCGCTGCCGACCGTGGAGGACGTCAACTCCACCCGACTCACCAAGTTCGACGAATCGATCACCACCGCTCTCAATTCTGAGAACATCGGCTTCTTCCGCGACGTAGTCGCTCACTACGTCCGCGAGAACGACGTACCCGAGGTCGACGTCGCGGCCGCCTTGGCCGTCGTGCTCCAGGGCGACGAGTCGCTCCTGCTCGATCCCGAACCGCAACGGCCGGTGTACGCCGAGCGCGAGGACCGCGGCCCATAAGCGCGACGGTGGTGGTGGTCGCGAGCGGGAGAAGCGTGAGCAACGCAAGCCGCGTGGACGCACGGACGTCGACATGGCGACGTATCGGATCTCGGTGGGCAAGCGGCATCGGGTCGAGCCTCGCCAAATCGTGGGCGCTATCGCCAACGAGGGTGGGCTGGGGCGCAACGACTTCGGCCATATCGATATCCGAGCGGACCACTCCCTGGTCGAACTCCCTGCCCAACTGCCCGCCGGCACCCTGGCTGCCCTTCAGCGAACACGTATCTCCGGCAAGCTGATCGAGTTGGCCCTCGACGACGGCGCGCCGCTCAATCGCCCCGGCGGCCACCCGCGCAAGCATTCGGGCCAGAGCGACGGCAAGAAGAAATGGCAGAAGAAGTAGCCACAGCCCGCTAGACGGAGCGGCGCCGCTTCGATCAGTGCGTGGAGCCCTCGTGCCCGGCATGGCTAGCGGGCTCGAACTGGAACGTCGAGTGCTCGACGTCGAAGTGGCCCTCGAGACAGTCCTGAAGTTCGTCGAGCAATTGGGGTGCATGGCCGTCGGTGAAGCAGGAGTCGTCGATCACGACGTGCACTGAGAGGGTCGGGAGGTCAGAGGTGATGGTCCACACGTGCAGGTCGTGGACGTCGTGGACGTGCTCGTTCTCCAGCAAGTGTTCGCGAATCTCCTCCAGATCCACACCCGCCGGAGCGACTTCGAGAAGCACGCGACCGCTGTCCCGCAACAATCCCCAGGCGGCTCGGACCATCAGCGCCACGACCACCAGCGAGGCGATCGGGTCGGCCAGGGTATAGCCGGTCGTGATGATGACGATGGCCGCAACTGCGGTTCCGATGAAGGCGTAGAGATCGGTCACGATGTGTTGGTAGGCGCCCTCGACGTTGAGGCTCGTGCGGTTCGCCTTCGCCAGGATCCAGGCAGCCACAAGATTCACGATCACGCCAACCAACGCAACGATCAGGATCGGGACACCCGGCACATCCGGTGGGTCGAAGAGACGGCGTACGGCCTCGAAGCCGATGATTCCCGACACGACGAGCAAGGTGATCCCGTTGATCGCGGCCGACAGGATCTCCGCGCGCTTCCAGCCGAAGGTCCAGGCGCCCGCCGCGGGGCGCGCCGCCAGATTCATCGCCCAGAGTGCGCCCGCGATCGCGCCGACGTCCGACAGCATGTGGCCGGCATCCGAGAGCAGCACCAACGAACCGGTGGCGAAAGCGACCACCAGCTCGGCGATGAGGAAGCCACCCAACAGGCCCAGCGCCCACCAGAGGTAGCGCCGATCCGTCTCGGCACTCACGGCGTGACCGTGGTGATGACCATGTTGATGGTCGCGTTCGTCCGCGGTACCGCCAGAGCGGGTCACAACTGCGCTGCCAGCAACTCCGCAATCTGGACCGTGTTGAGGGCTGCGCCCTTGCGAAGGTTGTCGTTGCTCACGAACAGAGCCAGGCCGCGGTTGTCGTCGACGCCGGGGTCCTGCCGCAACCGTCCGACGTACGACGGGTCCTTGCCGGCTGCCTGAAGGGGCGTCGGAATGTCCGTCAGTTGTACGCCGGGTGCGTCCGCGAGCAACTCAGCCGCACGCGCAGGGGTCATCGGCCGGGCGAACTCGGCATTGATCGCCAGCGAGTGGCCGGTGAACACGGGCACTCGAACACAGATGCCCGAAACGCGCAGATCGGGGATGCCGAGGATCTTGCGCGACTCGTTGCGGAGTTTCTGCTCCTCGTCGGTCTCGTTCAGCCCGTCCTCGACGATCGAGCCAGCCAGCGGCAGGACGTTGTAGGCGATGTTGCGGGCGTACTTCACCGGCTCCGGGAAGGTCACGGCCTCACCGTCGTACGCCAACTCACGTGCCTTGTCGCCCGCGGCGGCAACCTGTGACGCGAGTTCCTCGACGCCCGCAACGCCGGAGCCGGACACGGCCTGGTAGGTCGACGCGATCAGTCGGACCAGTCCGGCCTCGTCGTGCAGCGGCTTCAGCACGGGCATCGCCGCCATGGTGGTGCAGTTGGGGTTGGCGATGATGCCCTTGCGGGCATCGGCGATGGCCTCGGGGTTGACCTCCGAGACGACCAACGGGATGTCGGGATCCATCCGGAAGGCGGACGAGTTGTCGACGACGATGACTCCCGCGGCCGCGAACTTGGGGGCCAAGGCTCGAGAGGTGGTGGCACCCGCCGAGAAGAGGGCGACGTCCAGCCCGCTCGGATCGGCTGTGGAGGCGTCCTCGACCTGGATCTCGTGACCCTCGTAGGGCAGACACGGACCCCGCCGATCGAGAAGACGCGAAAAACCGAATCTGCTCGATCGGGAAGTTGCGCGCGGCCAGGATCTGGCGCATGGCAACGCCGACCTGTCCGGTCGCGCCGACGACGCCAATTCTCAGTGGCCGCATTTGGGGGTCCTTCATCGTCCGGTCCCGCCGTACACGACCGCTTCGCCCTCTTCGGCGTCGAGATCGAACGCCGAGTGGGTGGCGCGGACGGCCGCGTCGACCTGGGCCTCGTCGATGATCACGGAGATGCGGATCTCGGATGTGGAGATCATCTCGATGTTGACCCCGGCCGAGGCCAGGGCCGCGAAGAACTTCGCGGTGATGCCCGGGTGCGAACGCATGCCGGCACCGATCAGCGAGACCTTGCCGATCTGATCGTCGTACAACAACTTGTCGTAGCCGACCTCGGACTGGATCCGCGCGAGTGCGGTCATGGCGGCCTGGCCGTCGGTGCGAGGGAGCGTGAACGAGATGTCCGTCAACCCGGTGGCGGCGGCGGAGACGTTCTGGACGACCATGTCGATGTTGACCTCGCTGGCGGCGATGATCTCGAAGATGCGCGCAGCCTCACCGACCTTGTCGGGGACGCCGACGACGGTGATCTTGGCTTCGCTGCGGTCGTGCGCGACACCAGCGATGATGGCCTGTTCCATGGAACTTTCCTCTCCAGACTCCGGGACGATCCAGGTGCCCTCCTTCTGCGAGAAGGACGAGCGAACATGCACGGGCATGTTGTAGCGGCGGGCGTACTCGACGCACCGCAGGTGCAGGATCTTGGCTCCCGAGGCCGCCATTTCTAGCATCACTTCGGTCGAGACGCGATCGAGTTTTCGGGCCGTGGGCACGATCCGAGGGTCGGCTGTGAACACGCCGTCGACATCGCTGTAGATCTCGCAGACCTCCGCGCCGAGCGCCGCCGCGAGCGCTACGGCGGTCGTGTCGGAGGCCCCACGACCGAGCGTGGTGATGTCCTTCGTGTCCTGCGAGACCCCCTGGAAGCCGGCAACGATCGCGATCGCGCCCTGCTTGATGGCCTTCTCGATCCTGCCTGGAGTGATGTCGATGATCTTGGCCTTGCCATGGGCCGAGTCGGTGATCACGCCGGCCTGCGAGCCGGTGAAGGACTGCGCCTTGTGGCCGAGTTGGGCGATCGCCATGGCTACGAGCGCCATCGAGATCCGCTCGCCGGCGGTGAGCAACATGTCGAGTTCGCGCGGCGGCGGCAGCGGGGTGACCTGCTCGGCGAGGTCACGCAGTTCGTCCGTGGTGTCACCCATGGCGGAGACGACGACAACCACGTCCTTGCCGGACTTGCGCGTCGCGACGATTCGCTGGGCAACCCGCTTGATGCCCGTTGCGTCGGCGAGCGAGGAGCCGCCGTACTTCTGCACCACGATCGGTGCTCGTTGCGCGACGACAGGGGCGGTGTGCAGGTCGGACTCGGAGGCCACGGTGGTTCGTCCTCAGCAGGTGGGGGTACGTCGAGTGGTCCGCGCCACGCTGCGCAAGGGCCGCAGAAGAGTCTACCCGGGGTGGGTGCTAGTCCCCGGCCAATATCTCATTGGCGACGGCCACTTGGTCTGCGTCAAGATCCTCGTCCGCATCGAGCCGATCGTGGGACACGACCGAGAGCAGGGCGTTGAGCGCGGCGCCGGCAAGGTTTCCCCATGAAGACACATAGGAGAACTGCCACCACCAGAGCGCCTCGAGAACCCGGCCCGAGCGGTAGTGACGAAGCCCGTTCTCGAGATCGGAGGCGATCTGCGTCAGGTCATCGGAGAGGTTGCTCTCGACGACCTCGGGAACATATGGGTCGAAGACGAAACTGTAGGTGTCGACGTTGCCGAGCATCTCGGCCAGCCTCAGCCGCATGGCGTCAAGATCCGGATCGGGGCCAACATCTGGTTGGAACTGGTCGACGGGAGTGAAGTCGAGTTGCGCGCCCAGTCGGGCACCAGCCAGTGACACCTGAGAGACCTCGAGCAGCAGGAGCGAGATCGCAGAGCCGCCGTCGGCTTCGCGAGCCACGGCCTTCAGCGCGAGCAGGAAGCTCTCGATCTGGTCAGCGATCTGTTGCGCGAAATCCTCGGTCTCCGCGTCGATCGGCACGAGCGAGTCAGTCATTTGCGGATCGCCTCCCAGCGAGTGCACGGCCCAGGGTGACCTCATCGGCGTACTCCAGGTCACCACCCACCGGTAGTCCACTCGCCAACCGGGTTACGCGCAAATCGAGCACGCTCAGCATCCGTGTGAGATAGGTCGCGGTGGCCTCGCCTTCGAGGTTGGGGTCGGTCGCCAAGATGACCTCTCGCACCGTTTCATCCGCCAGGCGCATCATCAGTTCGCGGATCCGCAACTGGTCTGGCCCGATGCCGTCGATCGGCGAGATGGCACCGCCGAGAACGTGGTAGCGGCCACGGAACTCGCGGGTTCGCTCGATGGCAACGACGTCCTTGTATTCCTCAACGACACACAGGACCGACTGGTCCCGGCGCGGATCACGGCAGATCCGGCATTGGTCGTCCTCGGACACGTTGAAGCAGATCGTGCAGAACTTGACCCGGGCCTTGACCTGGATGAGCACGTCGGCGAGGCGGCGTACGTCGACGGGGTCGGACTGAAGCAGGTGGAACGCGATCCGTTGGGCGCTCTTCGGACCGACACCGGGCAGCCGCCCGAGTTCGTCGATGAGGTCCTGAACGATTCCTTCGTACACGCGAGGTCAGCCCAACCCGGGGAAACCCGAGTCACCGAAGCCCGAGCCGCCCATGGCCTGCGCCATTGGACCCAGCGCCTCGGCGGCGATGGCATCCGACTTGGACTTGGCATCGCGATAAGCGGCCACGATCAGATCGCCGAGATCGGTCAGATCGTCCGCGTCGCTGCCATCAAAACTCCCGGGCGGGATGGTAACGGCCTGAAGCTCGCCTACGCCGCTGACTGTGACCGAGATGCCACCAGCGTTGCCTGCGATCGACGACTCGGCTAGCGCTCGTTGCGTCTCTTGGAGTTGTTGCTGCATCTGCTGAGCCTGTTGAAGCAGGGCGCCCATGTCGAAGCCACCGGCACCACCCAATCCAAGCGCGGCCAGCGGATCAGACTCTTCGTGCGAACTCTCCGTCATGACTTCTTCTCCTCGATGATCTGTGCGCCCAACTCGCGCTGAAGCAACTCTGCCCCGCTCAGCCCGGAACTGTCTTCATCGGGGTCATCTCGGCGAGCCTCGGCGTCGGCCTTGGCGGCCTCCTCATCCACTTTCACGCCCGTCGCGCCAGCGGGTCGCGTCTCGCGGATTGCTTCGCGAACCGAACCCACCTCCGTGGCCCAGTCCGGCGGGGGTCCCGCCGACTCGTCCGGTGCAGGCGTTGCCCCCGGCTCAGGTGAGGAGTCACTCCCAGTCGCTGGGATTGCTTCAGGACGGGGCGACTCCGGCGGGGCAGCAACTTCGTTGGAGACGGAGGATGCTTGAGCCCCCGGGTCGACGATGGCCTCGATCTTCCAATCGGCACCGACAACGTCGATAGCCGCTTGCCGCAGGATCTCGATGCTGCCGCCGCTGACGAAGGACTCCTTGGCACCGGCGTTGAAGAAACCCAGGGTGAGGGTGGCGCCCTCGACTCCGACGACCTGAGCGTTCTGAGTCAGGTGGATCCAGGTCATCCGGCGACGACTCTTCGTCGCTTCGACGATGTCCGGCCACAGGCGGCGTACGTCGACGAGCGCGAGCCCTGCCGGTGTCGGTTCCGGCGAGGCTTTGGCTACTGGGAGTGACGCTTCGCTGACTGGGGGTGACGTCTCGGCTGCTGGGGGTGACGTCTCGGTGGGGGGCGGCGTGGGCCGCTCGCCTCGGTGGGCGGTGGCGCCGATGGTTCACGTCGTACGGCGGGTGCCGTCGGTGCTTGCCTAGCCGGGGGCGCCTGCGCTGCCGGAGCCGCCTGGTCACCAGTGATGGTCAGCCGGCGCTCCATCCGGTCAAGGCGTGCCTGAATTCCATCGGTCGAGTGGTCGGCCCCGGGGAGCAGCACGCGGGCACAGATCAACTCCAGCAGCAGTCGAGGTGCCGTAGCGCCGCGCATCTCGGTGAGTCCGGTGGCCAACAGCTCGGCGGCCCGGTTGAGATCAGCGGCTCCGAAGCGCGAGGCCTGTGCGACCAGGCGCTCGGCCTGGTCCTCGGAGACGTCGATGAGCCCGGTCGCCGGGGCGTCCGGAACGGCCGAGACAATCACCAGGTCGCGCAGGCGTCGGAGCAGGTCCTCGGCGAAACGACGGGGATCCTGGCCGGTCTCGATCACCTTGTCGACCACACTGAAAACGGTGGCACCGTCGCTGGCCGCAAACGCGTCAACGACTTCATCGAGCAGCGACTCGGGCGTGTAACCGAGCAAGCCCGCAGCCAAGGCGTACGTCACGCCCTCCGCACCCGCACCCCCCAGCAACTGGTCCAGCACGGACAAGGTGTCTCGAGCCGACCCCGCGCCGGCCCGAACTACGAGCGGCAGGGCGGCAGGCTCGATGGTGACGCCTTCCTTCGCGCACAGTTCGACGAGGTACGACGACAGCAGCCGGGGCGGAATCAGCCGAAACGGGTAGTGGTGCGTCCGGGACCGAATCGTCGGTAGGACCTTGTCGGGCTCGGTCGTCGCGAAGATGAAGCGCAGATGCGGCGGCGGTTCCTCGACCAGTTTGAGCAGCGCATTGAAGCCCTGAGTCGAGACCATGTGGGCCTCGTCGATGATGTAGACCTTGTAGGTGCTGGCGACCGGCGCGAAGAACGCCTTCTCGCGCAGATCGCGAGCGTCGTCGACTCCCCCGTGCGAGGCGGCGTCGATCTCGATCACATCGATGGATCCCGGTCCCCCGCGTGCCAGGTCCTGACAGCTTCGGCACTCGCCGCACGGGTCCGCGATCGGAGCCTTCTCGCAGTTCAGCGCCCGGGCGAGGATGCGGGCCGAGGTCGTCTTGCCGCACCCACGGGGGCCAGAGAACAGGTAGGCGTGGTTCACCCGATTGTTTGCGAGGGCGGCGCGCAAGGGAGTGGTGACGTGATCTTGGCCGATGACTTCGGCGAATGTCTCCGGCCGATAGCGGCGGTACAGCGCGAGGGGTGATTCCACTCCTGAACCCTAACCGTGGACGCCGACGGTCACGAACAAGCAGTTGCGGTGGGAATTGAGAGGCCCCCCGTGTACCCGACAGAGCTCACTTACCCTTGCTGCCTTCCGGCCCTGGGGGAGTTGGGCGAGATGCCGCCACACGGGGGGTTGCCCCGAAGTCTAGGCGATTTCATCAGGGGTCCTCCGGCCGGGTAATCTCCTCGACGGAGGATTCGCCTAGTGGCCTATGGCGCTCGCTTGGAAAGCGGGTTGGGTTAATAGCCCTCAGGGGTTCGAATCCCCTATCCTCCGCCAAATTTTGGGATCGCACCTAACGCGGTAGATCGCGAGTCACCTGGTGACTTCGATCTACCGCTTTCATGTTGAGGCTGAGCGCCCAACGCTCTACATCGGGCACGCGTGCGGAGGGTGATCGCGACGACCCGGGCGGTGCTTCCGGTGGTACTTGTGGCAGTCGACTTTTGTGGAGGCGGCCGGTGCCATGCGGGTCGGACCTGCTGGCGGGAGATCGACAGTCGGGGCCGCCTCTGCGGCGCAACCACTGAAACCCAGGGCCAGGATGCAGCTCAGGATGAGGGTGATGGATTTGTTCATGATGTTCCTCCAGACGGTTTTGGCTCCGCCTTGTGCGGTGCCGATGTGACCGTTCTGCACCCGAGCGGTGTCACCAGGCCCCCGGGCCGGTAACACCGCGGTAACGCCGCCATTGACGGGGGGTCGGGACGGGTCGACAGTGAAGAAATGGGCATCGAAGTTCTCGGCCCATTGATCGTCGATGGCTTTGACGGTCTGGGCCTGCGGGACCGCGTCGTACTCGAGACGCTGGTGGTGCGAGGCGAGCAGGCAGTGAGCAAGGAAGTGCTCGCCGACGCCTTGTACGGCGATTCGCTCCCCGCGACCTGGCCCAAGGTGGTGCAGGGGTGCGTGGCGCGACTCCGCAAGTCCCTCGGTGCGGACGCGATCCAGACCACGCCGTACGGCTATCGGCTGGTCGTGCACGATGACGAACTCGATGCCCGGACCTTCGAGAGGCTGCTAGGGCGGGCGCGCGAGCACCTGGCTGATCTTGATCCGGACCGAGCGTCATACGTGCTGGCCGAGGCACTGTCTCTATGGCGCGGCCCGGCGCTGCCCGACCTCACCGAGTGGGAGCCCGGCAGGGTGGAGGCGGAGCGCCTCGAGGGTCTTCGCATGGACGCCCAGGAGCTTGCGGATCGAGGCCGAGATCGCCGCCGGCCGATCGCGGAACTGTCTGGACGAAGCCCGGACGCTCGTCAAGGAGGCTCAGTTCCGTGAGCATCGGTGGTGTCTCTTCGCTCGCGCCCTCTATCAGTCGGGTAGGCAGACGGAGGCTCTCGACGTCCTGAGTCGTGCCCGGCGCATGCTGCGCGACGAGTTCGGGCTCGACCCGGGCGCGGAGCTATTGGCGCTTGGAGGAGGCGATCCTTCGACAGGACGCCGGGCTGAGCAGCAAGGCTGCGCCAGCCGTCGCCAGCCTGGTCTGCCCGTACCGCGGCCTGCTTCCCTACGAGGCTCAGGACGCCGAGTCGTTCTTCGGCAGGGATGCCGACGTCGCGGCGTGCCTGAAGCGGCTTCGCGACACCGGCGTCTTGGCCGTGGTGGGTCCGTCCGGCACCGGGAAGTCGTCGGTCGTCAGGGCGGGAGTCGTGGCCGCCCTCGAGCGTGAGGGCGTCAAGGTCCTGCTCACCACTCCGGGTGCCCGTCCGCTCGACTCGCTGGCACCGCTCCACGTCAGCGGCCCGCTTCCCGTGCTGGTGGTCGACCAGGCCGAGGAAGCCGTCACCTTGTGCGGGGACGCCGACGAGCGCACGGCGTACTTCGAAAGGCTGGGGCGTACGGCGGCCAGCTCGTCATCGCCCTTCGCGCTGATCGGCTCGGTGACCTGTCGAGCCTATCCGGCGTTTGCGCGTCTCTTGGACCGCGGCTTCTACCTGCTGGCCGCGATGAGCGAGGACGATCTGCGCGCGGCGATCGAAGGGCCTGCCCGTCATGCCGGGCTTCGGCTCGAGCCCGGCCTTGTCGACCTGCTGGTTCGGGAGGTCGAAGGCGAACCGGGGGCCTTGCCGATGCTCTCCCACGTCCTGCGCCAGACCTGGGAGCATCGGGAGGGCTCCACGCTGACCGTCGAGGGTTACCGGCTGACCGGGGGTATCCGCAACGCGGTCGCCCAGTCCGCCGAGCATCTGTATGAGGGACTCGAGAGTGGCAGCGCAGCCAACTGCGGTCCCTGTTGCTCCGGCTGGTGATGCCAGGTGAGGACGGCGAGTCGACCCGGGCCCGGGTCTCTCGCGACCGGCTGGTCGCTCGACCCGGCGCATGACGACCTCGTGGAGGCTCTTGGTCAATGCACGGTTGCTCAGCAGCGATGACCACGAGGTGCAGATCGCGCACGAGGCCCTGGTCCGCGAGTGGCCCCGGCTGCGGGACTGGCTGGACGAGGACGTCGAGGGTCAGCGGACGTTCCGGCATCTCGCGGGAGCGGCAGAGGCGTGGGACAGCGAAGGTCGACCCGACAGCGAGCTCTATCGCGGGGTGCGGCTGGCTCGCGCCGTCGATTGGGCCGAACGCGACCAACACCCAACTCACCGCCACCGAGAGCGCGTTCCTGGATGCCTCGCGGGCGCACGCCGACGTCGAAAGGCGCGCCGCCGAGGAGCAACTGCGCATCCAACGCCGCTCGAACCGGCGCCTGCGGGTTGCCATGGGGGGCATCGCCGCCCTCCTGGTCGCGGCCCTCACCGCTGGTGTGCTGGCCGTCAACGCCGCCGACCAGTCCAAGCGCGATGCCGAGATCGCCGACGACAGCGCCCGCATCGCCGACTCCCGTCGACTCGCTGCACAGGCCCTGACGGTGACCGAGCCGGACATCTCTTTGTTGCTAGGAGTCGAGGCCGTTCGCCTCGACGACTCCCTGGCGTCGCGATCCACGCTGTATGACGTTCTGGGCAAGTCCTCTCAGTTGTTCGGCGTGGCCCGACCCCGCGGCAACCCCGAGGACGTCGAGGTGAGTCCCGATGGCAAGACAATCGTCGTCACGAGCACCAGGGCGGTGAGCTTGCGACGTACGACGCCGCCACCTTGGCAAAGATCCAGAGCCGACAGGACCTCGGGGGGTTCGGCGTCGAGTACAGCCCGGACGGGCACAAACTTGGTCGTCTCCGTTGTGGAGCTCGACGAGAACCAGGCTGTGGTGGTGGATCGACAAGCCGCTCCAGATCCTCGATGCTGCCTCGCTCGAACCCGTCGGCGAATTTCGTGGTGTTGGACCGCGTGTGTCCATCGACAAGATGGACTTCAGTTCTAACGGAAAGCGGTTCGCAGCGGTGGAGTTCAACCCCGAAGTGGACCCTCGCTGGACGGCGCTGGTCTGGGATGTCGCTCGACCCGAGAAGCCGATCCTCCGAGTGCCGATGCCTGGCATCAACGGCGACGTTGCGCTCAGCCCCGACGGGCAGGTGCTGTACGTCACCCAGCGGGTCAGGCCGATTCGCGCCATTGATGTCGACACCGGTCAGGAACTCGCCTCACAGCCGGTGAACTCCGGCGGGGAGAGGGGTGTTGCTCTGGCACTGAGCGATGACGGCGGAACCGTGGCGAACGCCAGCGTCGAGGGCATCGAGATCCGGGATTCGCGGGACCTCAGTCTGCGCACCACCCTGGCCGGCGCCTCCGAGGGTGTCTCCATCGCTCACCTTCAGCCATGACGGCAAGCGACTGGCGGCCGGCTACTCCGACGGAAACACCATTGTGTGGGACCTAGCCACACCAAAACCGCTGCAGACCCTGCGCGGGCACACGCCAGGAGGTGTGGGAGGCGAGCGTTCAGTCCCGATGGTGGCTCTCTCTACACCGTTTCAAGCGACGGTCAGTTGATCGGTTGGGACCTCGCGGCACCCGTGGCTTCCCTCCGTGGCGGAGGTATCCCACCAATCCGCACGTTGACAACCCGTTTCGGGCCATTCCATCCCCGGACGGACACACCATCGCCTACCTCGGGTACGGGAGCCCAGAAGGCCGCGCCGGAGTTCAGCTCAGGTTTCGGGACGTTGCCTCGGGCCGGCTGACCAAGCTGCGCTACCTACCGTTCTAAGAGTGGCCAAATGTCTCTTGGAGCCCGGACTCCCGGCTCTTCCTGAGCCACGGTGGGGTCGAAGCGAACCCCAGACCGCGGCCTCACACATTTCAATGCCATCCAGACCTGGAACCCAGTCAGCGGTGAACCTGAGGACGAGCGGCTAGACACGAATGTGGGCTGGGCAGCCTTCACATCGCAGGGCAAGATCCTGGCGGTGTCTGAAGGGCCTCCCAATGAACCAGGGCCAGCCACCATAGGCACCCTCGATCCCAGCAACCTTCAAACCGGAGGGGTCGATTGATCCGCTTCGAGAAAGGCACGACAGCGATACTGGCACACCCTGCCTAGTTCCGACGGCCGTACCGTGATCACGGCCAATTGAGAACAAGCCCGGCGGGTTGGTGATTGATCTGGTCGACGGCACCACCACTCCGTTCTCCACGGAAGTCCCGGCGGTGTGGGCGGCGGCTATTTCGCCCGGTGGTGATCGCCTGGTGGTGTATGGCCTTGATGGTCAATGGGGGGTTCTCGACGTGGATAGCTTGAGCGAGGAACACGTCCAGTGGCTGGTTCCCCAGCGGCCGTACAAGGGGGTCCTTCCGTGGGAAGTCTTCTGGAGCGCGGACGGAACCCAGATCTTCACCACCGGCAACGGAAGTGTCGAACTCTGGGACGCGGAGACGCTGACCCACTTGGGCAGCATGAGTGCGGGTGCAAAGGACAACATTGCCACCGTTATGCCCCTGCCGGACGGCCACTCGGTGATGATGGCCCACCCGCAAGGCGACGTGCTCACCTGGGATCTGCGCCCGGAGCACCTTCTGGAGGTCGCCTGCTCACTCGCTGGCCGGAACCTCACCGAAACCGAGTGGCAGGACTATGTCGGAGTACGGCCTTACCGCGAGACCTGCACGCCAGCCTCACTCACACCCGATACAACATGAATTAGCGCGGTCAACCATGACGTGCAACTACACACCCCGTCCTCCGCCAATCTTCGCGCTTGGTCAGACGCGGCCAAATGAACTAAGAGAGCCGGCCCACGGGGCCGGCTCTCTTAGTTCGAGGTTGCTCGATCAGTGCCCAGCGCAATAGGCGTAGAGACCCCACGTGCACTGCACCAAGCTGACGGTCTTCGTGCCCAGGTTCACACCACCAGTGCCGGCGGTCGCCCAGTTGTTGATCGGGCTGCTGTAGATCGCCTGGCCAAGATTGGAGTCGCCGTACACCTTGTAGGCCTGCATCGAGGTGAACGTGCCAGAGGGAACGTTGGAGAAGGTTCCGCACCCCGAGGAGTTGGTCTTCCCGTTGCGGATCGACACCCACTTGGCACCGTTCCACTGCATCAGGTTGACCGGCTGGTTGGCGTAGACAGCCCCGGTCGACCACTTGAAGCAACTGGTGAGCGAGGTTGCGGCGGCGGCCGGTTGTGCCGTTGCCGACACGGCGCCCATCGAAACGACTGCGATGGCGATGGCGGTTGCGAGCTTGCGGATCATGGCGATTCTCCCTTGTTCTGTGGGCCGGAGTGTCCGGCAAGGAAGACTCTTCCAACGCTCCGCATGTTGCTGCGTTCGCGAGCAGGCGTCCGCACTGTCGCGTTCACAACACAGCACGCGGTAGATGTCGAACTCAAGTACATCAGGCGTCCCCGGCCGGGCAATCTCCTCGACCGAGGATTCGCCTAGTGGTCAATGGCGCTCAATGTGGTTTCGGACGGCGATGGCCGGTGCTCAGATCTGAAGACCGGCCCTGCGGCGCTCGGCAGCCATCGCTATGAGGATGCCGACCATGAGTACTAGGCCGACGATGACGAGGACCCACTCTCCTGGGCCGAACCCGTTGGGGGACCAGCTCAGGGTTCCGTGAATGGTGACCGGGGCGCCATCCACTAGCAGGTCGATGGACCAGTTCTTGATCAGATGGTGTGTGTTCACGTTGCTGCTGACCACGGCGGGGCGGCCGCTCCCCATCCAGTCGATTCGGTGGTCGTGGTATCGGTAGGTGTTCGAGCCCGAGACTTGGTCCCACACAGGCTCCGCGCTCGTACTCGCTCCTGCAGGAATCTCGTCCTTGCTGCGCCCCTGATTGAGGTATTTGGTGGGTGAGACCGAGTTCTGCCAGACCCCGTGGGCGGTGATCTTCAAGTAAGCCTCGTGCTCGTAACCCATCACGATGACGGTCCCGCCCGTCCCGTTGATGATCGTCACGGAAGTTCCGTCGGACTCGACCGAGACGCTGAGACCCGGGACCGTCGGTTTCACACTGGTGATGGCGGTGACGTAGTTGCCCGGGTTGCCGTGAGCGGCAGCCGGCTGCGCGGTCACCATGATGAGCACAGCTACACACAGCCCCAGAAGCGATGCCGGCTGCCATGCTGTGCGGGGCCCCGAAGAGCGCCGCATTGCCCCTCGTTGGGTCATGACCTAGCTGGTCGAGGGTAGCCAGGGCGGCTCGGATGGTTCCATCTCGGCATCCTACGACTCTCCGACGGACAAACCGCCCACGCGCAAAGGGTGTGTGCACAGATTAGGAAGCCACCGCTGCACTGCAGGCAGCATCTCTAACACCATCACCGGACGGCCCCCACTGAGGACGGGCGCATCTACTGGAGTGTGCGGACTGCGGCCACATCAAGGACAACTGCGACGACCCTGGCGGTGCATCCGGTGGTACTTGTGGGTGTCCACCTTCGGGTGGTGGTCGCTGCCACGCGAGCTGGAACCGCTGGTGGCGGGTCGACGGTCGAGGCCGATTCCCACTCCAGCAGTGGTCTCTGGAGGAGGACCTGATGTTCCAGTTCACGCAATCCCGGTCCCGGCCCGATCCCGAGTTCCCCGACGGCTCCACGGCGCGTCAGCCGTCGTCAGCGCATCGTCAGCGCCTCACGACACGGTTCTCGTGTGCCCAACGAAAACGAAGCTCTCCTCAACCGCCTCATCGGGGGTGACCCGAACGCGACCGGCCGAGATCATGGCCGCCGCGACCGACTCCACCTCGCCCGCCCTGCTGGTCGCCGCGGCCCTTCTGGCGCGAGATGAGGAGTTGTTGACCAGGGCGACCCGGAGCGCAACCTCGAGCAGGGACCGTCAGTTGGTCGCCCTAGCGGCAGCACATCTCCGTGGCAACGGCGATGTGTTCGACGTACTCGTCCGCGACCACCTCTCCGACCATCCCGACAACCTGCTCGCCGCTTGGATCGCTGGAATCACGATCCGCCCAACCACCAACAACCCCCCTCAGTAGAAGGAGCAACTCATGTCAAACATCACCACCGCGTCGCCACCGACCGCGACGGACCGTCGGCCGAACAGCCGAGTCTTCCTTCGCTGGATGGTGTCGTTCGCCGGCTTCCCATTGGGTGGCGTTGCGGCGATCGCCCTCACCGGCCCGGTCGACAACCTGACCGCGGCACTCGCCGGAGGGCTCGTCACCGGCGCCGTTCTCGGCGCCGTCCAAGCGTGGGCGATGGGTCCGACCCGACCGAACGCCGTCGCGTGGATCGCCGCCACGGCACTCGGACTGATGGCCGGTTTGGGGCTCGGCGCGTGGCTGGTCGACTTCGAGACCAACCTCAGCGCACTCGTCCTCCAAGGCGCCGTCTGTGGAGCCTCCGTCGGCGCGGCCCAGGCCGTCGTACTCATGCCTCGCGTCGGCACGGTCGCTCTCGCTTGGCCCCTGGCGCTCACCGCAATCTGGGCCGCCGGCTGGGCGATCACCACCTCCATCGGAGTCCAGGTCGACGAGCAATTCACCGTCTTCGGATCCGCAGGAGCTGTCGTCGTCACCGCACTCACCGCCGTACTTCCACTCCACCTCAACCGCAACTACCCCACCGGAAAGAGCACCTCATGAGCCGCCACGTCGTCTTCGGAACCGGCCAGGTCGGCCGCCCTGTTGTTGAGCAACTCGTCGCACTGGGGCAGGACGTCATCGCCGTGAACCACACCGGCCAGGGTCACCTGCCGGGCGCCACCATCGTCGGAGGGGACGCCACCGACCCGGCCTTCACCAAGCAGGTCTGCGTCGATGCCGACGTCGCCTACTTCTGCCTGAACGCCAGGAACTACGAGCGTTGGGACGAGGAGTTCCCGCCCCTGCAGCGCGGCGTTGTTGCCGGTGCCGCCAGCGCGGGAGCAAGGCTCGTCGTACTCGACAATCTCTACTCCTACGGTCCACCCAACGGTCGAGCTTTGGTCGAAACACTGGCGGCCAATCCCACGTCGACGAAGTCGGCCACCCGCGCTGCCATGACCGAGGAACTGTTGCAAGCCCACGCGAACGGCGAGGTCGAGGTCGCAATCGGGCGCGCCTCGGACTACTTCGGGCCGGGCGCCATGCGGTCTGCCCTCGGCGAGACCGTCTTCGGTACGGCGCTGGCCGGCAGGACCGCCCAGGTGATGGGCAACCCGGATCAGCCACACAGCTACTCCTACACCCCCGATGTCGCCGCTGCCCTCATCACGCTGGGCACTGCTCCCGAGGCAGCCGGTCAGATCTGGCACCTTCCCGTTGCCGAGCCACGCACGACGCGGCAGATCATCGAGCAGGTCTACGCGCTCGCCGGCAGCAAGGCCCGCACGTTGGCCGCAGGGCGTACGACGCTTCGCCTGCTCGGCGTCTTCAAGCCGGCGATGAGGGAGTACCTCCACACGCTCTACCAGTTCTCCGATCCTTGGATCGTGGACGACAGCAAGTTCCGCTCCGCTTTCGACTGCCAAACCACTCCGCTCGACGAGGCACTGAGCAGCACCCTCGAGTGGTACCGCAGCGACGCCGATGCGCAGGAGGTCTCGACCGGCTCGACCCACACTGAGTCTCGACAGGCTCGACCACAATCGAGTGGTCTCGACAGGCTCGACCAGCAAACCCTTCAACCAACCAAGGAGTCACCATGAACACCCAAACCACTGCCCGCATCGCTGGAGCCTCGATGGCTCTCGCCTCAGGTCTCGCTATCGCCGGATTCACCGTCCTCGGCTCGGTCTTCGAATACCCCCAGATCCTCGAGGAGCCAACGTCCGACATCCTGGCCCTCTTCCGCGAGCACCAGGGAGCCGTCACCACCTGGTTCCTCGTGCTGGTCATCAGTGCCGCGCTGATGGCTCCGACCGGCATCTTCCTTGGTCGGTTGGTCGGCGGCACCCTCGGCCGCTGGATCGCGGGCGTCGGCATCGCGGCCGCAACGGTCCAGGTCATCGGCCTGCAGCGTTGGGTCACCCTCGTTCCCGGGATCAGCGACGACGCCCTTGATCCGGCCAAACGCGCAGCCGCCGAGGATCGCTTCGAACTCCTGCACACCGTCCTCGGCAAGGTGATCGGCGAAACGATCGGCTACGCACTGACGGCGACCTTTACAGTCCTCGTGGTGATCGCGCTGAGTCGCACGATCCTTCCGCGCTGGCTTGCGCTGCTGGGCTACGTATCGGCCGCGCTCATCGCCACCGGAGTCATCATCCCGGTCCTGGAGGTCGCGAGCCTGACGAACTTCGCCGGGTACGTCGGCTGGTGTGTGTGGCTGTTAGCCGTCGCTGTAGTGCTCTTCCGGATGCCCCAACCCGACCGAGCACCGGTGCCCAGCGCGCTGCACAACGCCTAGGGAGCCTCGTCCTCGGGGGCGCCCATCGTGGTGTGTTGCACGGGCGGCGCCCCCTTCCCGCGCACGTACTGGCCGAAGCCTCCCTCGTCGGTCGCAATCACGTATCCGATCACTGCGGCTCCCAGCAGAGCGAACGCAACGGCGTACAGATAGGTCAGGTAGACGAACGCGATTCCGATCGCGCCATAGCGTTCGGCACTCGCCTCCAGTGCAGCCGGGAGGTACAGCTCCCAGAACGGGCGCATCAGCAACATGGCCACGGCGTAGAGCAATGCGCCGGGCAGGAGGTAGCGGAAGTGCACCCGTCCCCTCATCAGCAACCACGGGATGAAGGATGCGATCCCCACATTGATGCTGAACGACAGGGTCGTGCTCCAGAAGTCCCGGGGTGGGACGTCCTCGATTGCGGTGACGAGGGTCCGGGCCGCGACGATCGCGAGGGCAAGGACGCACACCGCGGCCAACCAACGCCAGGCGTCGAAGATGCGATTCTTGGTGCGCCCGTGCTGCCAGATCGCGTCAAAGGCTCGGGTGAGCGCGCGCGAGAGGCTGGTCGCCGAGATCAGCACGACGATCACACCGATCAGGCCGAAGGTGCCGATGCCGCCCGAGGTCGAGACCACCTCGTCAAGCACATCGGAGGTGTCTCCGGGCAGTTCCATGCCGTGCGCGGCCCCGGCCGCGGCTCTGCCGCCGAAGATCGTGGCCCCCATGATGATGATCGGGAACACCGATGTGAAGAGTTGGGCGGCGAGGGTCATCGAGCGGTCGAAGATCTGGATCCGTTGGAAGCCGGCGATCATCCGAAGCACGACGCGACCTGGCCAGTTCGACATCAGCCATGGCAACGGCCGACGGACCGACTCCGGAAGTTTGGCGACCAGCGCCAGTTGCTCCTCGGTCAGGCCGTACTGCGACAAGTCCTCGTCGCGTGGTTCCTCGGTCACGTTCGTATCATCCATCAGTCATCGGTCGCGAAGGGTGCCCAGATCCACTTCGCGGCCGAGGTTCTCATCGAGCACGAGGACCACCGTGTCTGGGATCCGACCCTCGAGCCGATCGAGAAGTTCCCCGGTCGGCGGGAGCTCGCCTGGGTTGTCGACGTGGATGTAGAAGGTGTTGCCCGATGAATCGACACCGGTCACTGCAGCTTCCGGGACCAGCGCGATCCAATCGTCGGCCGACCGGTGGATTCGATCCGACCACACGGATATCTGGTAGGCGACCACAGTGTTGGTGACCAGAGGCACGGACACCAGACACAGAAGGATGCCGATGGTGCCGTAGGAACGTGCCCTCGATCGACCGGTCTGCTCAACGACCTCGCCGGCGTACCCCAGCACGGCGAAGACGGCTGTCCCGGCCAGGACCAGCGCCAGAAAGTTGGAGACGAACAGCAGGAGTGCGCCGAAGGCCGACCAACCGGCGCCTTGCCCGAGACACACCCCGACGACTGCCAACGGCGGCACCAAGGAGATGGCAATGGCCACGCCCGGCAGCACTGCCGCCACGTCCTTGCGGGCCAAGCGCCACCGCCCCAGCCAAACCAGTGGCTAGCGCACCGACGAGATCCAGCAGCTCCAGGCGACGTCCGGCCGGCGATCTGGGAGTTCGCGTCGAGGTCGTAGGCCGTGGGAAGGCCGAGCGAGAACAACGCACCCACGGTGACGACCAGTAGGCCGCCGAAGAACACATAGAAGAGTGCCGAGGTGCGTTCGTATTTCACGATCGACAGGGCGACGCCCATGATCGGTGTCGAGAGCGGCGCGATGATCATGGCCCCGATCACGGTTGCCGTCGAGTCCGAGAGGATTCCCGCCGTCGCGATCACGGCCGAGAGGGCGAGCATCGTCCAGAAGGCGGACTCCTTGGACTTCCGGTCCCCGGCCCTGAGATCCAGATCCTCAGTCAACTCATCCAGAGTGCGACGTTGTGCTTCCGGCAGGATGCGGCTTCGGAGACTCGCCTTCGCCATGCAAGCAAGGATCGCAGAGGAAGGCCGCAGCCTGGGCGCTTGCCACGCGGGCCATCCACGGTCATCTCACCCGAACAGGGGAATAGCAGCCGCACCGGCGAGGAGTACGCCGGCCACGAGGCCGCCGAAGACCACCGGCCGCCACGGGGAGGATTCGATCAGCCTCGCGTCGGCCAGGAAGGCCGCTTGAATCCGGCGTCGCTCGTAGGCCTGCGCCTCGAGGAGATCTCTGCTGGTCACCATCACCATGGAGTCCACTCCCGAGCCAGGTGCAACGCACCGAACGCCCAAACGCTCAGGGGCAGCAATGCAAGCCGAGTCAGCCACTGTGTCCAGTCGGCCAGAATGGTCAGTCGCACGCCGTATCGCCCCGGCAGGACACTGACCAGCCACAACGCGCCAGCTCCCAGGAAGCCAGCTGCGGCGAACGGCAACCGCCAGGACTCAAGCAACGCAGTTGCCATCAGCACTCCGATGAAGAGGGCGGCAGAGCCCAACACGAGGGTCACTGAAACCATCTCCCATCTCGGGAGCGACCGGGCCAACAGAAGGAACCCAAGGCACACGTCGATGGCCAGTAGCGCGTCGGCCGAACCGGTCGCCATCGCCCAGGGGACGAGCGTGACCAGGATGATCCCCAGGCTGACGACGCCAACCAGAAGCGCACAACGGCCTCGGTCGATGGCGGCTTCCATCTCAGTGCCGTTGAGTCCGTTGTGGAGCCGGGCAAAGCCAAGAGCCAGACGCGGAAGCAGGATTGTCGCGAAACCTGCGGCGAGAAGTTCGGCAATCAGAACGGCCTCGACGGGCTCGACGAACGAGGACTGGTCGAAGATCGAGGACTGTTCGACCAGGGCGAAGGGGAGCCCGCAGAACCCGAGGGTTCCGAGCGGAATCACGGCGGCCCTGCCTCGCTCGAAGCTGACCCACGCGCAGGCACTAACCAGTGCGACGGCACTTGGCACCGAGGCGGACAGCGAAGGACCGCCCGCGAGATGGGCCGCTGCTGCGGCATATCCGGCAGCACCCCAGACCAAGACCGTGGCCCAATCCGGAGTGGCTGCCGAAGACCAAACAGCCGTGGCGAGCAGAACAACGGCGACGGCCGCCGCGCCGACCGGCGCGAGCGCACTCGCAGGCAGAAGGAAAGTTGCCACGATCCCCACCCCCAGAGCAACCGAAGAAGCAGCCAGCGTGGCGAACCGGCCGACCCGCGCGTCCCCGACACCCTCCAAGACATGCGCATCATGCATGGCTTCGACAACGTCGTCATAGACCACGGGTCGCCTGAGCGGCGCCTTCTCGACCAGTTGCAGCACCGAGCCATCGCGGATCTGAGCTTCAACGCTGGCATCGGGATCGAGCGGCTCACCGAGCAGAGTGTGCAGAGCCAGGTGATCGATCCCCAGTCGGCCTTCAAGCTCGGCGGCCACCTCGGCCACAGCCACTCCGGCAGGCAGGCTGAGATCCAATCGGCCCACCGGAGCAAGAACAGTCACAGCGATCGCGCCGACGCGGCCGCTCATCGATCAGAAGCGCCCGGCATTTCGCAGGTCCGCGGCGCGATACTCCTCATTCGCGCGCTGGACGGTCGCGCCAACCTCCGCCAGCAACACGACCATGTCGGCAATCGCTGCGTCCCACGTGCGTTTCGCGACGTCGTACGCCGCCTTGGCCTCACCGGTCCACGTGGCGCGGAGGCCGGCCAGTTCGCCGTCCAGTCGATCCAATCGGTTCTGGATCGCTCGAGCGGTCGAGCTCAGGTCACTTGCGGCCCCGTCGAGCGCGCCATGCACAACGACAATCTCGGTCATCTCTGGTCTCCTTCTAGATTCCGCCGAGGCGGGCTGCGGTGCGGCTCAGGGCGTCACCTTGCGATGTATCGGCTGGCAGTGGTCGCGCGGTCGGTGTCGACCAATGCCGCCGCCAGCCCGTCCAGAGCGCCGACGATCCGACGCTGCCTCTCCTGCCAGGCAAGGTGAACCCGGCCGAACGCTGCCGCTCCCGCGCCCGACCATTGCCCTCTCAGGCTCTCGAGTTGCCCGCTCAACTGATCGGCGAGGCTCAGCAGATCGGACCGCGCTTCGCCGACTCGGCTCGCGGCCTGCACAAGGGCACCCTCTGCCTGGCTGAGCGAACCGGCGTACGTCGCGTCGGCGCTGGTGTCTGACATCTTCGACCTCCTTCTCGCGCCCACCCGTCAGTCGGGCGCTGGTGATGAAGCCGTCAGACTGCCCGGCACAGGGGTGGGAGGAAACCCCCAATCCTGGTTATCCACAGCACGGCTCGACGGCAGCGCCGAGCGGTCGGCTCCCGTGCCTACGCTTCCGGCCATGAATCCGCCACGCGAGCGCGTCCGACCGTGAACAACTCCTGCTCCGCCCGCCTCCAGATCTGCCCGAGCAGGAACAGCACGGCGGACGCCGCGATGACGGCGCTGCCCATGCTGGGCAGCCTCGGCTCAATGGCGGTCATGCTGTCATTCAGCAGTACCTCGGCGGGTCCGGGAGGTCGGGCCCGCCTGCTCTTGGCCGGGGGTGTCTTCCTGCTGACCACGATCATTCTGCTCGCCTGTGCAACTCGATCGAGCCGCACGCACGCGGCGCAATCGGATCCACCTCTCGCGAGCGTCGTACTTCGTCTACCTCAACGAGGTTCGGACCACGATTCGCGAGCACGCGGACCTCCAACGGAGTCGAAACCCCGAGCCCGGCAGCGTTCGGATCGGCACGGCCACCCAACCCCTGGATCTCGAGATCGTGCACGCTCCAGGCGGTCCACGCGCCGATCCCGCGGCGTCACTCGCCGTCGAACGGCTGGTGAAGGTTCAGTCGTCCCAACCCGACCTGCCCATCAACATCGACCTCGATGTTGAGCGCTGGATCTCGATCACGGGCGACGATCGCGCCCGAAGTGTCGCTCGAGCCATCGTGTGCTGGCGCAGTGGCCCAACAACCTGATGCGTTGCGCGTTGTCGTCGCCGTCGCGCCCGACGCGACGTGGCGATTGGGAGTGGCTGAAGTGGCTACCCGATGCCGCGGCACTGAATCGCACCAGGGAACTACTCAACACTCGAGGTGTTGGCGCCGCCGAGGCGCATCCTGTTGCTGATCGATGGAGCGCCGACTCCGCCGGACGACTTGCCCAGCCAGGTGACGGTGATTCACGTCCAAGGCCCGCCCCAGGGCCGCTCGATCGACTGCGCCTCGACAGATCGGTCCGAGCGGCTACGATGAAATGACCGCCGCGGTCGCCGAGGCAACCGCGCGACGCATCGCCGCCCAGCGTCGAGGACCGAGCACGGCGTCGGACATCGATCCCGGTCTCCTTGACCTGTTGGATCTTCCGACACCCGACCGCCTGGATCCGCAGCAGGCATGGACTCGCAGCTCCGAAGCGCGGCGTCTGCGCACGCCCCTCGGAGTCGGTGGGACGGCGGAGGCCCTGGAGCTTGACCTGAAGGAAGCCGCCGATGGTGGCATGGGGCCACACGGCCTCGTGGTCGGTGCCACCGGATCGGGCAAGTCTGAGTTGCTGCGGACGCTGGTGCTGGGTCTGGCGCTTACGCACGACCCGGCCAGCCTCAACCTCGTCCTGGTCGACTTCAAGGGTGGCGCCACGTTCGCGGGCTTTGTCGACCTCCCCCACGTATCCGCACTGGTCACGAATCTCGCGGAGGAGACCACCCTGGTCGAGAGGATGCAGGATGCCTTGGAAGGCGAGGTGACCCGTCGACAGCAGGTCCTCAGAGTGGCCGGCGACTTCGCTTCGATTCGCGAGTACGACGCCGCGCGTAAGGCTGGACGCCACGTCGACGGACGGCCTCTCCCGCCGCTTCCGGCGCTCCTGATCGTCATTGACGAGTTCACCGAACTGCTCACCGCGCGACCGGAGTTTCTGGATGTCTTCGTCTCCATCGGACGAGTAGGGCGGTCCCTCGGCATGCATCTGCTTCTTGGCGTCCCAACGTCTGGAAGAGGGCAGGCTGCGCGGGCTCGAGGCCCACCTCTCGTTTCGGATCGCCCTGCGGACCTTCAGTGAGAGCGAGTCCCGGCGCCGCCATCGGTGTCCCCGACGCCGCACACCTGCCCGCCTCCCCCGGCGCCGGTCTGCTCCGCACCGACCCGCTGACCTTGCAGCGTTTCACCGCGGCGTACGTCTCGGGGCCGACCGCCTCGGCTCGGGACCCGTCGCGGTCGGATTGAACCGGTGTTGCTGAAGACCCTTCCGGGTCTCGACAAGCTCGACCAACAGGCCTCGTCGGAGGCCGCGCCGAGTCTGCGTGAAGTCGTCGTCGCGTCGCTGGCCGGCCATGGCACGCCCGCACACCGGATCTGGCTTCCGCCTCTGGGGCCACCCGTCGGCCTCTGGCAACTGTTCCCGGACCTGGATCAGGACACCACACTCGGCCTCACGTCGCCTTCGTGGCGGGAACGGGGTCGGTTGATCATGCCGCTCGGGGTCGTCGATCGCCCGCGAGATCAACGCAGAGAAATCTTGACCGCAGACTTGCGCGGGGCACGCGGCCACTTCATAGCCGTTGGCCGGGCTCGGAGCGGTAAGTCGACGCTGCTTCAGACCTTCGTCCTCTCCACTGCCATCGTGAACACGCCCGCAGAGGCGAGGTTCTTCATCATTGACGCTTCGGGCGGGCTGGCCGTTCTCGCTGGGCTACCCCACGTCGCGGGGATCGCCGGACCGGCGGACGCCGATCTCGTACGCCGGATCGTCGATGAGGTCGGATCATTGGTCGAGCAACGGGTAGGCAAGAACCCGACGGACGCGATCTTCCTGGTGATCGACGGCTGGGACCGGCTCAACGCTCGATTCATCCGGATCTCCACGCATCGATCTGCACGATCTGGGCGTTCGCGGTCTGGCCGTGAACGTTCATCTGGTGGTGTCGGCCTCACGGTGGGGCGAGATGCGGATTGCCACCCGTGAACTCTTCGGGACCCGGGTGGAATTGCGTCAAGGCGATCCACTGGATTCGGAGATCGACCGACGGGTGTCGGCTTCGGTGCCGGACTCGCACCCCGGACGCGGCATCGTCGCCGGGCCGTGGCACGTGTTGACCGCGCTGCCGCACCTTGCTGTGGGGGACGACGTTGCCGCTTCGGTACGCCGGATCGCGAATGCCTGGTTCGGCCCCCGCGCCACACCCCTCCCGGTCCTGCCGGGCCGAGTCGCCTTGCCGAACCTCGCAGACTCGAACCTGCCGCGCGTCGGCATCCGGGAGCGCGATCTCGGAACGGTCCACTGGGACGCAGAACGAGACCAACACCTGCTGGTGTTCGGCGACGAGGGCTCGGGCAAGACCAACCTGCTGCGCACGATCGGCCACGAGATCGCTCGCACACACCCGCCGACGTCAGGCGCAACTGGTCGTGGTCAGCTACCGAGGGTCCCTCCTGGGCGAGTTCGGCGACGACCACCTTCTGCATTTCCTCCGCACACCCGATCGGGCGCGCGACCAGATTGCGGACTTGGCCAAGCACCTCCAACATCGGTTGCCTTCCGCGGGAATCAGCGCGGAGACATTGCGCTCCAGATCCTGGTGGACGGGACCTGACGTGTTTGTTCTGGTGGACGACCACGACCTTGTCGGCGGCGCAGACTCACCGCTCGGCCCACTTCTTCCGTTGCTGTTCCAGGCGCGGGACGTGGGCTTGCATCTGCTGCTCGCACGTCGTGCGAGCAGGCGGCTCGCGGGCGTTGTTCGAACCCATGATTCAGGCTCTTCGCGACCTCGCGGCACCCGGCGTACTGCTCAGTGGGAACCCGGATGAGGGACCGCTCCTGGGCTCGGTCCGCGCCGACTCAGTGCCAGCCAGGGCGAGCGAAGATGGGTCACGCGGGACGACCGTCGAGGTTTGCCAGATCGCCTGGACCGAGCCGACGCCTTAGCGGCGCCGAGCGGAGCCGAACATCCCGCGGGCGATCTCCCGTGCGGCGGTCCGCATGAAGTCTTTGAAGGCACCCGATTCGACGACGTCCTGAACCAACCCACCATCTCTTCCTTCTGCGGCGGCTTCTTGGCCTTGGAGAGCTTGGTGGCCTCCTGTTGAAGCTTCGTCTCTTCCTTCGCCTTCTGCTCGGCTTCGACCGCGGCAGCGCCGGCCTCGAGTTTGGCGGCCAGGATCTCGTGGGCCGACTCTCGATCGACGACTTCGGCGTACGTCGCGTAGCGAGCGCTGGCCTTCACAGCCGCCTCCATGCCGGCGGCATCGGCGGGACCCATCAAGGATTCGGGTGCCCGCAGCCGCGTCCAGGCAACCGGAGTCGGAGCGCCGCGCTCGTTCATCACGGTCACGATCGCTTCGCCGATGCCGAGCGACAAGATCACCTTGCCGAGGTCGTCGTACTCCGAGATCGGGTAGGTGTTGACCGTCGCCTTCAGCGCCTTGGCGTCGTTGGGGGTGGCGGCGCGCAACTGGTGCTGGATGCGCGACCCCAGTTGAGCCAACACGTCGTCGGGCACATCGGTCGGCGACTGGGTCACGAAGAAGACGCCGACACCCTTCGACCGGATCAGCCGCACGGTCTGGGCGATCTGGTCGAGGAAGGCGCCGGAGGCGTCCTTGAACAACAGGTGGGCCTCGTCGAAGAAGAAGACGAGTTTGGGCTTGTCGATGTCGCCGACCTCCGGCAGATCGTGGAACAGATCCGCGAGCAGCCACATCAGGAACGTCGAGAAGATCGCGGGTCGATCCTGGAGGTTCGGCAACTCGACCAGGCTGATCAGCCCTTTGCCGTCGGGAGTCACCTGCAAGAACTCGCGCGAATCGAACTCGGGCTCTCCGAAGAACGCCTCGGCACCCTGATCGGCGAAGCCGATCAACTCGCGCAAGATCACGCCGGCCGTGGCGGACGAGAGGCCTCCGAGTCCTTTCAGGTCCGCCTTGCCCTCGTCGCTGATCAGATGTTGGACGACGGCGCGGAGATCCGCGAGATCGAGGAGCGGCAGGCCGGCCTTGTCCGCGTAGTGGAAGATCAGGCCGAGGCTCGACTCCTGGGTGTCATTGAGTCCGAGCACCTTCGACAACAGCACGGGACCGAAACCGGTCATGGTCACCCGAAGTGGGATTCCGATGCCCTGCCCGCCGAGCGCGTAGAACTCGGTCGGATAGCCCGGTTGCCGTCCAGTTCTGGCCGACCGATGCCGCCCGGGACTTGATCTTCTCGCTCTCTTCTCCGGGAACGCTCAGCCCCGAGAGGTCGCCCTTGATGTCGGCGGCGAACACGGGCACACCGTTGGCGCTCAGTTGCTCGGCGAGCAGTTGCAAGGTCTTGGTCTTGCCCGTGCCGGTGGCGCCGGCCACGAGCCCGTGGCGATTGAGCATGCCCAGCGGGATCCTGATGTGGGTCTCGGCCAAGGTGTCCGCATCCAGCATCAACCCGCCCAGCTCCAGGGCGACGCCCTCGAAGGCGTAACCAGCCGCAACCGAGTCGACGATCGCCTGCCCTGACGGCCTGGCGCCTGAAGATTGTCCGGAGGATTCGCTCATGGGGGAAGCCTAACCAGGCCCGGACCGGGGCTGGCCGTCGTCGTCGGCTCGTCTGGGTTCTCCGCCGGTTTCGGTCTATCGTGTGCCCGGGCAGACCAGCGCAGGGGCCCTGGTCGTGGGCCCTGAAAGTGAGCGGAGAAAGAGTCCCCATGGATGGCGAAGCCGGGCTCAGTTGCCCGCAATGTTCAGCGGCGCGGGACATCTACCGCTACTGCATGAACTGTGGCTTCGACTACGACACCCTGGCCGACGACAATGAGCCGCCCGTTCTGCCAGTCACTTCCCCAACCAACGCGTAGAAGCTCCGACCGGGGACTTCACGGCCGAACCCGAGGGTGTCGTCGAGGCCGACACCGCCGAACGCCCGGCGGTGACCATCCAACCCGTGCTTCCACCACCAGCGAGTCCGGAGCCGCTCCGCACTTGGTCGGCGGCCGATCGGCCCCGGCTCATCCTCGGCCTGATCGTGGCCGGCTGTGTTCGTCCTCGTCCTGATCGTCGCCACCATCGTCTCCCTGATCGGCGCGGATGACGACCCATCCGACGCAAGCCCGACTCCGCAGCCGTCGGATGGCCAGCGCCGACGATTCACCCACCTCCGACGGGACCAAGCCCACGTGTTGGGACGGGACCGAAGTCGCCGCGCTCGAGCGAATGCTCGGAGCCGACCGGCGCGGAGGGGCTTGCCTGGGTGTTCCCCAGCTTCGACCAGCAGGACTGCAACGAGCAGCGAGCCGAGCCGGCCAAGTGGACCTGCACGGTCAGACCGCGGATGGCGGCGACGTGCAGATCCGCTACCGCGAACACAAGGTCAGTCCAACGTCCGCTCGCGGCGTACACCGCGAAGTACGGGCCGAAGAACCGGACCGCCGGTTCTGTCCGCACGAGACGACGTCGAGCGCTACGTTTGGCGGGCTCCCGACGCCAAGAACAACGGAGTCTGGGCGCTCTCTTCGATGTACGCCGAGCACCCCTGGTCGGTGACGATCAAGGGACTGTCCGCCGACGATGTCGAGACCGCCTTGAACGACAATGTTGAGTTCCGCAACCCGCGCCGACTCAGCGGATCCCCGGCTGACGGGTAACGCAAAGACCGCCGCGTGCTCGTTACACTCACCGGGTGATCTTCAAGCGAGTCGGCGAGGGACGTCCCTATCCCGACCATGCTTTGACCTCGAAAGAGTGGGCAAACGTGCCTCCGCGGCAGGTGCGACTCGATCAGTTGGTGACCACCCACGACAACCTTGACCTGGCCACGCTGCTGGCCGACGACTCGACGTTCTACGGCGATCTGTTTGCCCATGTCGTGCAATGGCGCGGCGAGCTCTATCTGGAAACCGGAGTGCATCGCGCACTCCGAGCGGCACTCCAGCAACGCTCCGTCCTGCATGCCCGCGTCTTCGCGGTCGCAGACTAGGCGCCCGGTCTTCGGTGGAACTGTGAAACTCGACCCTCGGCTGCGCTCGGCGCTCACCCTCGCGGCATTGCTCTTGATCATCGGGTTTGGCGCGAAGTGGGGATGGTCCGCCGCAACGAAGTCGCTGCCCGAGACCGCCCCGACACCCACCGGACCATGCCGATCCCTGGAGGTCGCGGCGGGCACCAAGGTGTTACCCCGAAGACGTCGTCGTCAGCGTCTTCAACGGCAGCGACGCGAGCCGGTCTGGCGCAACGCACCCTGGGTCTGTTCGGCGATGAGGGCTTCGGCAAGGGCAGGTCAACAACGCGCCCAAGAACTCCGGAGTCGATGTCGCCGAGATCTGGGCAGCGAACCCGAAGGATCCGGCCGTTCTGCTGGTGGCCTCCCGCCTGAAGGACGTCGACATCATCGAGGGCCCCCAACTCGGGGCCGGCGTCGTCGTGCTCGTAGGTGACAAGTTCACCGGACTGGTCAAGGGCAAACCCTTCGTCGTGGCCAAAGCGGACGCGGAGATCTGCGCTCCGGTCCCGTCCGCCGTCACCCAGTCCCTGACCCTCTCGGTGGTTCCCGTTTCGGGTCCTCGGGATCCGCGGCCAGCCAATGGGCCAGTCGACCACCCATCGAAACCGCTTGCAAACCGACGCTCGGTCTTGGCCCGCATCGCGCGCGGCGTGACCACGAGCAGATCGTCGCCGTGCTTGAGGACCGTGCCCCGCTCCGGAACGAGGGATTGACCCTCCCGAACCACCAGGGACACCGAGGCCCCCTGCGGGAGCCGCAATTCGCCCACCTCCACTCCGTGCATGCGGGAGGCCTCGCTGATCTTGACCGTCAGCAGGTCGGCGGCAATGCGTTCCAGGGGTGCGGTCTCAACGTCAAGCGCACGGGCGGGCGAGTCTTCGGTGACCTTCAACTTCGCCGCCACCCAGGGCAGCGTCGGACCGGTCAGCAAGGTGTAGACGATCACCAGCACGAAGACGATGTCGAAGAGTCGCGTCGCGTCGGTGACGTGCTCGGCAAGCGGAATGGTCGCCAGCACGATCGGGACGGCTCCGCGCAGACCGGCCCAGGAAAAGAAGGCGAGTTCGTTCAAGGGCATGGGTTTCCTGATGATGAGCGCCGAGACCGCCACCGAGATGGGTCGCGCAACGAAGGTCAGGATGAGCCCGGCCACCACGCCGAGCCCGACGATCGTCCACGTGATGCGCTCCGGAGACAGCAACAGGCCGAGCATCACGAAGAGCCCGATCTGCGCCAGCCAGGCCACACCCTCGGCGAAGGAGCGAGTGGCACCTCGGTGGGGCAGTTCGCTGTTGCCCAACACCAGCGCAGCGACGTACACCGCGGCGAAGCCCGGAGGCATGCACCGCAGCCGCGGCGCCGTACGCCCCGAAGGCCAAGCACATCGCCGCGAGCGGGTAGAGACCGGAGGCCGGCAGCGCTGCGCGGCGCATGATCCACGCACCGAGGAAGCCGAGCGCCAACCCGAAGACCACGCCGACGACCAACTCATAGATCGACGATGCCGGTGGCCACGAACGGGCCGTACTCCGCGAACGCACCCGTCGAGACGAGCGTGACCAGCACGACCGTCGGGGCGTCGTTCAGGCCCGACTCGGCCTCGAGAGCACCGACGAGGCGAGACGGAAGGGGTACGACGCGGAGCACCGAGAAGACCGCCGCAGCATCGGTCGGCGAGGTGACCGCACCGAGCAGGACCGCGAGCACCCAGGGCAGGCCCAACAGGTAGTGCCCCGCCGACCGCGACGATTCCCGACGGACACGACGACGCCGACGGTGGCCAGGACGGCGCCGAGCGGCATCGAGGGTTTGACCTCTTGCCAATCGGTCGTCAGACCACCCTCGGCCAGGATGATGGCTAGGGCGAGGAATCCGAGCGCGTGGGTCAACTCATAGTTCTCGAACTCGATGCCCATGCCAGCCTCACCCATGACCACGCCCATGAGGAGGTAGATCAACAGGCTGGGCAGACCGACGCGTGACGACACCCGCGCAGCGAGGATGGCCAGGAACGTGACCGCAGACCCGACCAGCAGGAAGCTGTCGAGCTGATGGACGTCGATGGTCATTCCCACCCCCATCCGGGAGCTGGCAGTTTCATTTCTCTGGGTTGCCGCAGTCTAACGGTGGGCCGGGATCGCCGGCTCGCTACCGTTTGTTCATGGGCAGCAGCCGAGCGAACGTTCCACCGTTCCATGTCATGGACGTGATCGCCGCCGCGGCCGAGCGCCAGCGGACCCACGGCGATCTGGTCAGCCTGGCCGCCGGACAACCGATGACCGGCGCTCCGGCCCCGGTCCGTGAGGCCGCCCATCGACTGCTGGACTCGAGCGATCCGCTGGGCTACACCGCGGCGACCGGCATCCCCGAGTTGAGATCGGCGATCGCGGGACACCACGCGCGCCGCCACGGCATTGCCGTCTCCGCCGACGATGTCGTCGTGACGACCGGCTCGTCGGGCGGCTTCCTCCTGGCCTTCCTCGCCGCCTTCGAGCCGGGTGATCGGGTGGCGATGGCGCGCCCGGGCTACCCCTGCTATCGCAACGTCCTGGTGTCGCTCGGATGCGAGGTGGTCGAGATCGAGACCGGGCCGGAGACGCGCTTCCAACCGACCGTCGCCCAGCTGGAGGAGCTCGACGACATCGCCGGTCTGATCGTGGCGAGTCCGGCCAACCCCACCGGCACGATGCTGCTGCCCGCCGAACTCGCAGCCCTTGGCCGCGTGGTGCGAAAGCCACGGCGTACAACTGATCTCGGATGAGATCTATCACGGCATCGAGTACGCCACTGACGGATCACCGCATCCTGCGGAGCCCCTTGCCCGCACGGCCTGGGAGACCAGTCGCGAGGCGATCGTGTTCGGTTCGTTCTCGAAGTACTTCTCGATGACGGGATGGCGGATCGGCTGGATGCTGGTCCCGGAGCGGCTGCGCCGAGCGGTCGACGTACTCACCGGCAACTTCACCATCTGCCCACCAGCGCTGGCGCAGCACGCGGCCGTCGCGGCGTTCACGGAAGCGTCGTACGCCGAGTTGGACGCACACGTCGAGCGGTACGCCGTAAACCGGCGTCTGCTTCTTGAGGGACTGCCCAACGCTCGGGATCGACAAACTTGCGCCGGCCGATGGCGCCTTCTACGTCTACGCCGATGTCCGGCACCTGACCGACGACTCGATGGCAGTTGTGCCACCGCCTGCTAGCGGAGACCGGCGTCGCCCTCGCCCCCGGGATCGACTTCGACACGGTCGACGGTGGGCACTTCCTCCGCTTCTCCTTTGCCGGCAAGACCTCCGACATCTCCGAGGCCTTGACGCGGCTCGGCTCCTTCGACTTCCAGCGTCACTAGCAGATACCTAGGAGCGGCTCCCGCGCGAGATTGCGCAGCACATCGTCATTTCAGAAGCAACCGTCAAGACCCATGTGGCAGCCGACTCCTACTTGACCTCCGCGCGCGTGACCATTGCGAGACCAACAGACAGCGGAATGACCAACCAGATCACGCCGGTGACCGCGAGGTGTTCCCACTGTTGAGTGGTCACGGAGCCGTCGATCAGGGTGCCCTGTGCGAGCTTGAAGTCGACCCACGGCTGCAGATGGCGGAACCACTCCTGGGACACGGCCAGCAGCACCGCGAGCGTCGGCAGCAGGAACGAGTAGATGAAGTACGCGACGAGTGCTCCCGCGGAGCTTCGGATGATGACGCCGAGCATGAATCCGACGAGCAGGCCGAGGACGTTGGACAAGAATGATCGTGAGCATGTTCGTCACGGTCAGATCCCAGACGGGTCGATCCCCGCGATCTTCGTTCCCACGATGTTGCCCGACCGCGCCGATCGCGAAGGCGAGCGGGATGGCGACGATGGCGACGCCGACGCAGGCGATCGCCTTGGCTGCGATGACCCGGCCACGATGCGGCACCAGGGTGAACGTCGTCAGCCCACTGCGCTGGCTCCATTCGGCGGTCACCGACAAGATCGCGATGATCGGAAGAACCACCGTCATCGGGAAGCCGACCGCGGTCGCGAACGCGGTGTAGGTCATGCCCTCGTCGGACGAGAACGCGATGACCGCCGTGGTGGCGAGCAGAGCCAGGATCGCGATGCTCGCCATCAGCCAGAACCCGGACCGGGTGTCGAACATCTTGCGCAACTCGGTGGTGATGATGCGACTCAGCGGGATAGGCCGGTGGGTCCGTTCCGGGACCGTGGCGTTGCCCCGCCGAGGCGGGCGCTGGTGTGGCGTCGATGGTGGTCATGCGACTGCTCCTTCGGGCTGGTTGTCGTGAGGGTTGTCGCGTTGGGTTTCGGCCGTGAGTTTGAGGAACATCTCCTCGAGCCCTGTGCCGTCGGCTGGTCGCAGCTCGGTGATGGGTACGGCGGCGGCGAAGGCGATCTCGCCGACTCGTTGGGTGTCGGCTTGGGCAAGGAATCCGTCATCACCAACGGGAGAGGCGGTGACGCCGGACGCCAGCAGGGCTTGCGCCAGGAGACCGCGGTTGGTCGAACGGATGATGGAGCCGGCCGATCGCAACAGTTCGTCCTTGGCTCCTTGCGCGACGATGCGGCCGTTGCCGATCACGACCAGGTCATCGGCGATGACCTCGATCTCATGCAGCAGGTGTGAGGAGAGCAGGACCGTGCCGCCGCGGTCGGCGTACTCGCGGAGCAGACCGCGCATCCACCGGATACCCGCCGGATCGAGGCCGTTCGCCGGTTCATCCAGGATCAGCACCTCCGGGTCGCCGATCAGAGCGGTCGCGATCCCGAGACGTTGCCGCATCCCCAACGAGTAGTCACGGACCCGCCGCGACGCCTCGGCGGGGTGAGGCTGACCAGTTCGAGCATCTCGTCGACCCGGCTTCGTGGCAGACCCATGAACCGCTGCGCGATCCTCAGAATCTCTCGGCCGGTGCGGCCAGCGTGCTGGGCCGAGGCATCGAGGAGTACGCCGACTTCGAGACCCGGATTGGGCAGGTCAACATAGTTGCGTCCTGCGACGGTCGCGTGGCCGGTCGATGGCGACGTCAGCCCGACGATGATCCGCATGGTGGTGGACTTTCCGGCACCATTGGGGCCGAGGAATCCGGTCACGCGGCCGGGCTCGGCGGTGAAACTCACGTCATCCACCGCGGTGAAACTTCCGTAGGTCCTGGTGACGCGATCAACGGTGATCATGCGCTGACACTCCTCGATCTCGACTGGGACTTCGACTGTGACTTCAACTGGGGCGAGATGCGCCGTGATGGGTGAGGGCTTGAAGCCCCTGACGACGAGGTAGATCCCGAGCGACAACTCCCAGAAGAAGATCGGCGCAACCACAAGCCACCACGAGGACCCGTGCTCGGTGAGGCCCAACATCGTGGCGATGGTGACGCCGAGGAGCAGAGGCGCACCGACGAGTCCCATCGCAGGGATCACCCGGGGCACGAGGCCGGACTTGTACATCAAGGTGCCGAGCAGGAGAGCGTTCATGGCGGCCATCAGATTGGGTCCGAGCAGGAACGACCCAGTTGTACGCCGCGACGAGCGACTGCCCGGTCAGCACCAGGGAGGTCGCTTCGGCACCGGTTGCACCGGGTTGCCGCAGCGAAACGATCGTCAGCAGGCTCACGACTCCAACCGCAATGACGGCCGCTTCGAACATCCTCGTGGTGACGAAGCCGAGAGCCAGAGACTCGCTCTGCCGCTTGACCACCGGGAACAAGGCAACAGCTGTGCCGATGCAGGCCAAGGCGTTGACGATGTCGAGCACGTTGCCCCACACGACCTGCGTGTCGGAACCGGAACTCACGATGTAGTTCGAGTCGTTCAGCACCGGAGCCAGCAAGAAGACGGCTGGGATCGAGCTCGCGAACGTGATCAGGTAGAAGAGTCCACCCATGAAGGCGGTCTTTCTCAGATGGCTCATTCGCGGACGCAAGGTCTGTGGCGGTTGGGTCGGGGTGTTGATCGTCGTTGTCATCTCGTTCTCCTATTCGGGGTCGTCTGTTTCGGCGTGTTCGACCGATAGCAGCGGCAGTCCGGTATCACGAACCTTCTGCAGCAGTCCGTGCAGCGCCGCCTGATCCACGACGGGGCCCTCGATGAGAGTGACGCCATCGCTTCCGCACGTGAGCGTCATGTCGTCGAACCAGGCGGTCCAACGGTTGTCCAGGCGCCCCTGGACACGGATTTCGTAGTGACGCGCATCGTGTCGGTTCATGCTCTGAAGTTAGGAGCGAAGGTGGTGAGCGCGGATCACCAGATGTGGTGGTTCATGTGGTGATTAGTTGAGGTGGAGTTCCTCGGCTCGGCTGCAGGCGGCGCGCCGGCTCGTGACCCCGAGCTTGGCGTAGATGTTCTTCGTGTGCGTTCGGACGGTGTTCAAGGACACGACGAGTTCCCGGGCGATCTCCGGCCCGGTCAGGTCGCTTCCCAGCAGCCTGAGCACGACAAGTTCGCGTTGACTCAACGGCTCGATCAGGTCTTGCTTGGGTTGGGTCGGTTCCGCGGGCCTCTCCAAGCCGACCAACAGTCGCTCGACGTACGGCGATGCTGAGCCGCCTCGCCCAGCGCTCGTGAGTAGCGCCGCCATCGGCGGTCCCTCGTCCACGAACATGCGTGCGTAGCCTTCCGGTTCGGCCAGTGTCAGGGCGCGTTCCAGTGGGACCATCGCGGCCACGGGATCGCCAGATTGGCGTAGGGCGAGTGCCTGCAGGATCAGGATCTCGATGAGGCTGCCCGTGCGTTGCCCGGCGTCGGCGGCAGCGAGCAGGCCCGCCAACAACGCCATCGCAGCTTCGAGGAGGTCGTCAGTGCCCTCGACCTCGTGCCGGGCAAGGAACAGTCTGGCCAGGGTCATGTGCTCGTATTCGTGCACGTAACTCAGGTCGTCTTGTGCGGACAGATCCTGCTCACGTGCCCACTGCGACGCCTCAGCCAACCGCCCTTGCCGGATCCAGAGCCTGGCCCGGACCGCCGGCACCGGATGCACGCTGGGCGAGAAGTCCCCGACGTACACGCGCTCGGCTTCGTCCAGCAACTGCTCTGCCGCACTCGGATCGCCTTCGGTCTCCCGGATCCGTGCCATCGCGACCCGGAAGCGATAGGGGTTCTGCGCCAGGGCCAGGTGCTCGCCGAGTTCATCGCTTTGCACCAAAAGCCGCCTGGAGGTCTCAAGGTCGTTGCGTTCGAAGTGGAGTGCACTCAACCCGACGTACATGTCGGCCGTGCCACGAAGAATCGGCCCCTGCTGAGGATTGAGTTGCAACGCCTTCTCGAACGTCCGCATGGCCTCACGCAGCCGGCCCTGGGTGGCTTGGAGATCCGCGAGAGCGATCGAACATCCCATGACATCAGCGAAGTGCCCCGCACGTTGCATGTTGCCCAGGCACTTCACGTAGGCCTCGTGGGCCGTTGTCAGATCACCTCTCCCCCAGGATGCGAGCCCGGTCAGCGCGTGCGCGGCGCCACGCCCCAAGTCGTCGCCCTCCTCGAGCAGGTCCAAGGCCCGCGTCGCGTGCGCCACGGTTTCGTCGGGGTGGCCGGTTTGCAGGGCAAGCCCGGCCCGGTGGATAGCGATCCACGCGGGTAGCCGGCGGAACTCCTCCTCGACCACGACAACCATCCCGGCCTCGGTGGCATCCGGTTTGAGCCATTTCTCGGCGTCAAGCAGATGCTGCTCAACGCCCTCGGTCTCACCAGTGGACAGCAATGCCCCCGCAAAACCATTGCTCAGGACCGGCCGAGCTTGCAGCACATCGTCGGGCAACATCTCGAGCCACCGACGAAACTGGCCCTCCAGCCGGTCTCTTCGCAAGGCGGGCATGGCCATCTCCACCAGGTCGGCGGCCCTTCCGAAGTCCTCCGCGACCATGGCATGTCGAATGGCCTCGAACAGATCGCCATTGGCGGCGTACCAGTCACTGGCACGTTGATGCAGACCCTGGACGAGTTCGGGGGACTCATCGGTGAGCCGGGCGCGCAGAACGTCCGCGAACAGATGGTGGTAGCGATACCACTCCCTCCGATCGTCGAGTGGCACCACGAACAGGTTGCCCCGGTCGAGGGTTTGGAGCATCGCCCGGCTGCCCGCCGTTTCGATCACGGCATCGCACAGCGCCCCGTTGAGTCGGCTGAGGAGGGATGTTCGCAGGAGGAATTCGCGGACGTCCTCGGGCTGGCGCGCTAAGACCTCCTCCGCCAGATAGTCGACGATGTAGCGATCGTCGCCGCGGAAGCCCGAGATGAAGTCCCCGACGTCCTCTCGGCCCTGCATCGACAGGGCCGCCAGCTGAAGCGCAGCGATCCAACCCTCGGTGCGCTCATCCAGTGCCGCCACATCCTCGGCCGTCAACGTCAGGCCCATCACGCCGTTCAGGTAGTCCGCGGCCTCATGGGGGGTGAAGCGCAGGTCTGCGGCCCGCACCTCGACCAGTTCGCCACGTGCCCGCAACCTGCCCAGCGGCACGGTCGGATCCGCACGACTGGCGATCACCAAGTGCAGATTGGGAGGCACGTTCTCGACCATGAACTCCATCGCCGCATGGATCTCACGGGCCTCGATGAGGTGGTAGTCGTCGAGCACAAGAACCAGGTCGCTGCCGATCGCTCCGAGATCGTTGAGAAGCGTGGTCAAGATGATGGGGATCGGTGGCGGCTCCGGCGAGCCCAGGAGCGCCAGTTCGCTCGCACCGACGTCGGGCGCGACGGTCCGAAGCGCGACGATCAGGTAGGTCCAGAAACGTTCGGGATCGTTGTCGCTGCGATCAAGCGACAGCCAGGCGGCACAGCCCCCACGCGCCCAAGAGGCCGATCCACCCGCCAGCCACTCGGCCAGCAGTGTCGTCTTGCCGAAGCCGGCCGGGGCCGAGACCAGCATCAACTTCGACGCGGCGCCACGGTCCAGCCTGTCGCTCAGCCGTGGACGTGGCACCGAACCCTCCCGGGGTCTGGGAAGGTAGAGCTTGGTCTCGAGCAGAGGAGTTGGCACGAACCTCTCCCGTTGCGTTCGCCTCACGTCGAGGAATCTGCTCTTCCTCGTTCCTGCGCCGGCTGAGTCAGACTAGCCCCACCACCAGCCCACCTCAGGAGGGCGCCATGGCCAATCTTGCCGATCCGGCGAGGAGCACCCCGGAAGCCCCGACCACGACTGGCCCGGAACGGGTCAGTCGGTGGTTCATCGCGCTGTATGCGCTGGCCTATATGGGCAGCATCCTGCTCTTCCTTGCACCTTTGTTGGTCAGCTTGTCGCTGAAGGTCAATTCCCTTGTTGGGATCGATGCGGCACCCAACAACCTGGCGCTCGTGGCAGGGACCGGCGCCCTCCTCGCGATGTTCGCCAACCCCTTCTTCGGCAAGATGAGCGACCGGACCTCGGCCCGGCTGGGCATGCGGCGACCGTGGTTGTTGATCGGCCTGTCGGGCGGTTCCCTCGGGATCCTCGTGGTCGCGTTGGCACCGAACATCGCGGTGGTCCTGATCGGCTGGTGCATCGCCCAGTTGTTCTTCAACGCCCTGATGGCCGCGCTGGTGGCGGTGCTTCCGGATCAGGTGCCGGTTGCCCAGCGCGGAACGGTCTCGGGCGTTCTCGGCGTGTGTCTGCCCATTGCCTCGGTCAGCGGGACCTTCGTCGTACAACTTTTCACCGGGAACGAACTCGCCATGTTCATGGCGCCGTGCGCGATCGGTGGCTTCTTCATCCTGCTCTTCGCCGCGACACTGAACGATCGTCGACTCAGCCCGGAGGACAAGCCAGCCTGGTCCCTTCGGGAGTTCGCCTCCACCTTCTACGTGAACCCGCGCAAGAATCCCGACTTCGGATGGGCCTTCGCAAGCCGCTTCATGTTCGTCCTGGCCTATGCGTTCCTCACCACGTATCTCGCCTACTACCTGCTGGACAAGATCGGCAGCGACGAGGACGACGTACCCAGGCAGATCTTCCTCGGCACCCTCGTCATGTCGGTAGTCGTGGTCGCCGCTTCCCTCATCGGGGGTGCGGTGTCCGACCGGACGGGCCGTCGCAAGGTGTTCGTCTTCCTCGCGTCGTTCGTCTTCGGTTTGGGGTTGTTCGCAGTCGCCCTGGCGAGCTCGGTCAACGGCTATCTGGTCGGGATGGGCATTGGCGGCCTGGGATTCGGGTTGTACATGGCTGTCGACCTGGCTCTGGTGGCCGACGTGCTGCCGGACCCGGCGAGTGCTGCCAAGGATCTGGGGGTCATGAACATCGCCGGCGCCCTGCCTTCTGCAATCGCACCGGCGATCGCGCCGGCCATTCTTGCGTTGGGCAGCGGAAACTACGGCGTCCTGTACGCCGTAGCCGGGTTGTGCGCCATCGTCGGCGCCGCCGCCATCGTGCCCGTCAAACGCGTGCGATAGACGGCGAGCGCCGGGAGTCAACTGGTCGCTGGCCGGGCCAACAGACGGCCCCGGAGACGGTGGAGTTGCGGCATCAACCCATAAATCACGATCGGCACCGCGATGGTGGCGAGCACGAACGTCCGCAGGACTGGGCTCAACGTGCCCAGCCAGTCCCCGAGTGCGAGGTTGAGGATGGTCAGGGTCGGGAAGACCGCGAGCCAGATCATGAGTGCTAGCTGATGCTTGGTCGGCGGCCCGGGACGAACGGGCTGGCCAGGTGAGACGTCACTCCCAGTCGGCGAGACGTCACTCCCAGTCATCGTTGAGGTGTTCATTGGGGTGTTCATGGTCACTCCTTCGTTGGGATCTGCATTGGTTGGGGTTGGAAACCGTGGTTGAAGTCGCTGACGGCGTTGCGTACGTCGTCCTCGACGAGGTCTGCGTTGATGTCCAGGGCGGCCGCTGAGCCAGCGCCCGCTGCGGTGATGACTTGGGCCCGAGGGTCGACGACATTGCCGGCCGCCCACGCTCCATGGACGCTTGTTCGGCCGCTCTTGTCGACCACGACCCACCCCGCGGCATCGACTTCGCAGCCGAGATCCGTGAGCAGAGGGCTGTTGGCGACGAAGCGAGGAGGCACGAACAGGGCATCGCGAGGGATCACGCAGCCGTCGCCCATCTCCACACCCCGAAGCGTGTCCGCCTCGTCGACGACCAACCCTTCGATGGTTCCCTCGACTACCCCGATCGCGCGGGCCAGAAGTTCGGTCCGCTCGGTGATGGTGAGGGTGTTCGGTGGGGTGAAGTAGACGAGGTCGTTGGTCCATTGCCGCACGATGTGTGCGTATCGCACGGATCCGGGACTGCCGCCGATAACGCCAAGGCGCTGGTCGCGGACCTCATGACCGTGGCAGTAGGGGCAGTGCAATACGTCGCGGGCCCACCGCTCGCGCAGCCCGGGGATGTCGGGAAGTTCGTCGCGCAGGCCGGTCGTGACCAGCAGGCGACGCGACGAGATGCGCTGCCCACCAACGAGTAGGACCCAGAAGCCGGTGCGACCGTCGTGCACGATGTCAGCCACAGTGCCAACGAGGACCTCGCCGTCGTACCTCTCCACTTCGGTCCGCCCAGCGGCCAGCAACTCGGCGGGTGGGAAGCCATCTCGGGACAGGAAGCCGTGCATATGGGTGGCCGGAGCGTTGCGAGGGTGGCCGGCGTCCACCACGAGGACCTTGCGGCGTGCTCGGGACAACACCAGGGCCGCGGAGAGTCCGGCGGCTCCGCCACCGATGATGACTACGTCGTATGTGCTCATGGCCTCAGGTTGTCTCCCCGCGCGCCAATCTCCAACGAATGTTGCTGTTTCCGGGAAACCGGAGTGTGATGAGGCCCGTGGACACGTCGGTGGCGATCGCAGCCGCGCTCGAGCAGGTAGGGCCCAGGCTCAGGCGGGCTCGCACTCAGCGCGGGATGACTCTTATGGGCGTGGCCGAGAGCACCGGCATCTCGAAGAGCACCCTGTCGCGGCTGGAGAACGGCCAGCGACGACCGACTCTTGAGCTGCTTCTTGCGCTGTCGGCGACCTACCGGGTGCCGCTCGACGATCTGGTCGCCGCACCTGAGGTGGGCGACCCACGGATCAGGCTCAAGCCGGGTCGCGTCAAGGGCCGGACGATCATCCCTTTGACCGGTCACCCCGATGGCACGCAGGCCTGGAAGATCGTGATCCCCACCACCAAGGTCACTCCCGAGCCGCGGACGCACGACGGCTACGAGTGGATCTACGTGCTGTCCGGACGGATGCGTCTCGTGCTTGGGGATCGGGACTGGGTGCTCGGGCCAGGTGAGGTGGCGACCTTTGACACGCAGGTGCCGCACTGGTTCGGCAGCACCGGGGAAGAGCCGGCAGAGATCCTCAGCATCTTCGGGCGCCCAGGCGAGCGCGCGAACGTCCCGACGACCGCCCCGCACTAGGTGCGGGGCGGCCACTGGGAACATCACGGAGGTCAGACCACGGCTGCTGCCGCAGGGCGCTCGACTGGGGTTGGCTCCACCTCGGTCTCCTCGTCATAGCCCTCGACGATGAGGTTAGGCAGAATCCGATCGAGCCAGCCGGGTAGCCACCAGTTGGCCTTGCCCAGCAGGGACATGGTCGCGGGCACCAGGATCATCCGAACGATGGTGGCGTCGACCGCGATCGCCACGGCCAGCCCCAATCCGAGCATCTTCACCGACGGCACCGGGCTGGAGACGAAGCTGAGGAACACGACGATCATGATCAGCGCGGCGGAGGTGATCACCCGTCCGGTCCCGGCCAGGCCACGAGCCACCGACTCGGCGTTGTCGCCCGTCTTGGCGTACTCCTCGCGGATCCGCGACAGCAGGAACACCTCGTAGTCCATCGACAATCCGAAGAGGATCGGGAACATGATCACGATGATGAGCGAGGTGATCGGAGTCGGCCCTTCGAGGCCGAGCAGACTGCTGCCCCAGCCCCACTGGAAGACGGCGACCAGCACGCCGTACGCCGCCCCGATCGAGAGCAGGTTCATCACCGCCGCCTTGAGGGGTACGACGACCGAGCGGAACACGAACATCAACAGCAGGAACGACACCCCGATCACCGCACCGACGAAGAGCGGCAGGGTGTCCTTCAGTTGGGTGTTCAAGTCGTCCGTGATCGCCGTGACTCCAGAGACGTAGACGTTGCCGGGGATGACGGCGCGGACCTCCGTGATGGCCACGGAGGTTTCCGGGTCGGCGGGGCCCGTCGTCGGAACCGCGCTGAAGACAACCGTCTGACCGTCAGCCGAGATCTGCGGCTCACTGACCGAGACGATCCGCGAGATCGCGTCGATCTTCTCGGTCAACGCGGGCAGATCAGCGGCCGTGACGCCGGGAGCATCCAGATCCGCGACGACCAGCAAGGGTCCGTTGAACCCGGTTCCGAAGCCCTCAGCGAGCAGGTCGTAGGCCTGGCGGTGCGTGGTGGTGACAGCGGCGTCACCTGCGGCCGGGAAGGCGGTCTGCATCGCCACAGCGGGTGCCGCGATAGCGAGGAGGGCGACAACTCCGGTGACGAGGTAGGGCCAGGGGCGACCGGAGACCCGGTGTCCGAAACGCCACCACGCGCTGTCCTCGGCGGGCTTGGCCGGACGATGCCGGCGTACGAGCCTGCCCTTGTCGATCCCGTCGCCCAGCAGGCTCAGCAGCGCGGGCAACAGGGTGATGGCGGCGGCGACGGCGGCGAACACCATCAGCGCCGTGGAGAGGCCGATCGAGGTCAGGATGCCGAGTCCGGTGAGGGCTAGGGCGGCTGTCGCGATGACGACGGTGCCTCCGGCGAAGACCACGGCCGAGCCCGAGGAGCCCATCGCGTTGGACAAGGCCCGCTGATTGTCCTGGCCAGAGGTCCGGTTCTCGCGATAGCGCGCGACGACGAAGAGTGCGTAGTCGATGCCCACGCCTAGACCGACCAGTCCGGCCACCGCGATGGCCGACTCCGACACATCCATGGTGCCCGCCAGCAGCATGATGCCGCCGATGCCGGCGCCGACGGCGACGATCGAGAGTGCGATCGGCACGATCGGCGGCGACCAGAGTCCCGAACACGACCAGCAGGACGAGCAGCGCGACCAGGAGGCCGATGGCTACGTGGCTGTTGCTGTCATCCTCGGCGTTGAGGAAGACGGCATCGCCGCCGAACTCGACCTGTACGCCGTCGACTTCCGAGCCGGAGACGGCCTTGGCGAGCTTCGTGAATGCCGGCTTCCCCAATGCGCGCTCCGGGGCGTCGAGGGTCACCTCGGCGAAGGCGATGCGGCCGTCGGGCGAGACTGTGCCGGCCTCAAACGGATCGGCGACCGACTCGACGTGGTCGAAGGTCGCGACGTCGGTCAGCAGCGAAGCGATCTCTGCCTGATGAGGCTTCAGAGTGTCGCCATCCTCGGCAGCCAGGACGACCATGACCTTGCCCTTGGCCGCCTCGGGGAAGTCGGCCTTGAGCAGGTCCATGGCCTTGGCGCTCTGACTGCCCGGCGACGAGAAGTCGTCGGCGAACGTCGCCGCCGCCGCTGGCGGCGAGGAAGAACATGGTCCCCAACACGAGGACCCAGGTAGCGATAGTGCGCCAGGGGCGCCTCGCGCTTGCCATTGCGATGCTTCGGGTGAACCTGTCCATGATCTTGTCCTTCGCTTGAGTGATCATGCGGCTCTCACGTGTCTGTGCGCCGCTCTTGATCGGAAACTAGGGACCGATGTGGTGAGCGGGCGTCACCACATGTGGTGAATCAGGTGGTGATCGTGGCGCGACTCGGCTACGGGCGAAGTACCGAGTCGGAAAGGCGCTCGGGCGCCACGATGCAGTAGGAGTCGGTGAGGAGTTCGGCGAGTTCTTCCCAATCGGTAGCGTCGTCGATCTGCATGCCGATCACATTCGCACCCCAACCGGCACGGAAGTACGGCGTGCCGAGGTGCTGGAAGGCCATCACCTCATCTAGTTCGCCACGAAAGACAATGCGGAAGAGTCCGTCCTCACCGCCGAAGACGTGGGCGATGGTCGCGCCTTGCACGCGCCAACGGGTGCCGACCCACGCTGGCTCACAGATCACTTTGGGAAAGCGTTTGATGATGCCGTCAAGGCGATCAACCCATGCCTCCGGCACCTCGGGGCGGTCCTTCTTGGCCACGCGCACAGGATGTCATGCACAACCGACAACGCTCGTCGGGGAGCCGACGTCTCGCGCCACCCGGGGCGACGAAGGGGACACACAGCTTTCGAGCTCGTCCTCGGCGGGTCAATCCACGGCCAGGAAGTCTTTCGCGGCTTGCCGATCTTGACCGCGGGCACCGGCGTGGCTCAGTCTCAGATCGTGGACGTTGTCTCACCCGGCGGCCCCGCGGAAGGGGAACGAGTGAAGCGAGCATTGATCGTCTGGGGCGGTTTGGAACTGCATGAGCCAGAGCTTGGCGCCCAGACCGTTGGCGGCTGGCTGGAGGACGCAGGATTCTCCGTAGTCCTGAGCAACGACTACGAAACGCTAGGCGAGCCTGATATTGCAGACTACGACCTTGTCATGCCCCAGGTGACGGGAGGCGAGCTGTCCCACGATGCATCCATCGCCTTGTGCTCTGCGGTAGAGGGCGGCGTCGGTATTGCAGGGTTCCACTACGGCCTTGCCACCAGTTTTCCGGACAACTATTGGCTGCGCTTCCTCTCGGGCGTGACGTTCGCCAGCCACCCTGGAGACATCATCACCTACCGGGTGGACCCGGTGGACACGGATGACCCGGTGATGGCCGGGATCGGTAGCTTTACACACAAGTCAGAGCAGTACTACTTGCACGTCGACCCCTCGGTGAACGTTCTGGCCACCACTACCTTTTCGGGTGACCACGCATGGTGGAAGAAGGATGTGGTGGTCCCCGTCGTCTTCAAGAGCCGATTCGGCCAGGGACGAGTGTTCTATTCCGCATTGGGCCACAAGCCTTCACGAGTTGGCTGACCCATCAGTCGCCGCCATCCTCAAGCGCGGCCTGGCATGGGCAGCACGATGATCCCGCATGTCAAGATCGGGCACACCGGCTTGTCCCTCACCAGGATCGGATTTGGCGGCGCCTCACTGGGCGACGTCCACCGCGTCACGACCCCTGCGGCAGCACATGCGGTCTTGGAGAGCGCCTGGGACGCGGGTATCCGCTACTTCGACACAGCCCCCTTCTACGGCAGCGGCCTATCGGAGCGTCGCATCGGCGACTTCCTGCGCCCACGCCCGCCCGATTCGTACGTCGTCTCGACCAAGGTAGGCCGCTTGCTCGTCCCTGACCGATCCCGGGCAGTAGCACGGTCCCAGAGAGAGTCAGCACTTCCCCTCCGACCAGTCTTCGACTTCTCGTATGACGGCGTTATGAATAGTTTCGAGCAGTCACTTCAGCGCCTCGCGCTCGATCGCATCGATGTTCTGCTTCTGCACGACATAGGTCGGTTCAGCCAAGGCGACAACCACTCCCGAGCCCTCGAACAAGCTGTGGCCGGTGGGGGAATACGTGCACTCGAGGAACTGCGGCGCTCGGGCACGGTCCGCGCCATAGGAGTTGGCGTCAATGAGTGGCAAGTGCTCGACGAACTGATGAATCACGCCGAGTTCGACGTCTTTCTCCTCGCCAACCGCTACACGTTGCTCGATCAGGCGGTGATCGATCAGTTCTTGCCTCGGGCCCAAGCCGAGGGCATATCCATCATCATTGGTGCCGCGCTGAACTCCGGGATCCTGGCGACCGGCGGCGTACCGGGAGCACAATACGATTACGCCCCGGCTAGCCGGGCGATCATCGAGAAGACGAGGGCAATCGAAACCGTCTGCGGGCGCCACGAGGTGCCGCTGATCCGCGCAGCACTCAGCTTTCCTCTTGGCCACCCCGCAGTGACGGCACTGTTGCAGGGCCCGTCGACGCCAGAGGAGTTGCGGGAGAATCTGAGCCACCTGCGGACAGACATCCCGTCCGAGTTCTGGGCCGACCTCCGCCAGGCGGGATTGCTTCACGTCGACGCGCCAACTCCGACGTCGCCGGCCTTGCGAAGCTAAGTGCACCTCGCCTCGGGGACCACTCCAGCGGGAGTTCACGAGTTTTCGACGATCAGTCGTGCGACGCGCATTGCGTTGGCCATCACAGTCAGGCCCGGATTCATTCCTCCGTTGGTGGGATGCAGCGAAGCATCGGCGACATAGACGTTTGTGGTGCCGTGAAGCCGCCCGACGGAGTCGCAGGCCGACGTCCGCGGGTCATGACCCATTCGTGCGGTGCCAGCCGAGTGCTCCGCACCGGGCACCCCGCCTGGAGTTGTCACATCGAAGATGCGCGAGCCCCCGACCTCTCCAACCCACTCCCTCGCACGGCCGAGCATGAAATCGGTGGCCTGCCGCGTCGCCGGATGAACACGTCCACGGAGTAGGGCTGTGGGCACCCCGAGGCGGTCACGGACGCCCGCGGAGACTCTGACATCAGAGAGTTCATGCGGCACTTCCTGGACCATGGCCATGGCACCCACCAGGTTGGGGTGGTCACGCATCCAAGACTTGTGGGCGTGCCCGAACGGCTCCGCGGCTAGGGCACGACCGAATCTGGCCTTGTCCAAGGGCAGAGCCGGGTGGAGATCGAAGAGCACCCCTCCTCCCCAGGGAGCCTCCCCGCGGTGCAGGAAGTCCAAGGTCGCAACGGAGTGGCCCGGCCCGAGGTACGGATTGGTGTCGGGGCCCTTTCCAGCCACGGCAATCGCGATCCCATGCGTGTGGTGATTGCGTCCAACCCAGTCATTGCCGAGGTCAGAGAGGATGAGCAGGCGCGCCGTCTCAACGGCTCCGGCGCTCAGCACCACGCGCCCGGCCCGGACAGTCCCTTCGACTGGCAGGTCACCAGTCCCCGCGGCAGGCTCGGTGATCAGGTGAACGGCACTCGCGGTGCCGCCGCCATGCGCGATTCTCACCACCATCGTCGAGGTCAGTAGGTCGCAGTTGCCGCTGGCGAGGGCTCGCGGGATGAAGGTGTTGTGCGTCCCGTTCTTGGCGTTGACCGGGCATGACTGACCAACGCAATGGGGGCAGCGCACACAGGCAGCGCGGCCGTCTCGGGGTACTGAGTTGATCGCGAACGGGATTGGAGACGTGTGCCAGCCGAGCCGCCCGGCCGCTGCGGCGAACGCACGACGTGACGGGTCGTCCGGCAGGGCCGGCATTGGATACCCGCGGACGCGCGGAACACTCCGACCCACGGCACTCGCCGCGTCGCCCGACACCCCGAGCTCCCACTCGACTCGCTCGTAGTACGGCGCGAGCTCGTCGTACGTGAACGGCCAATCGACCAATGTGCTGCTCTCAGGGACGCCGTACGTCGAGGCCATCACGAAGTCTTCCGGCAGGAATCGCCAAGACATCCCCTGCCAAAGGCGCGTCCCGCCGCCCAGGGTGATGGCGTTGAGAGCCCAGGCACTGCCGGAGCCTTCCGAGGGCACGGTTCTGAGACCGCCATCAGGAGCTTCAACCACTCGCGGGCTGCCAATCCCGGCACCCGCTTGGGGCATGTAGACGTCGGCTCGCTTGCCTTGCAGATGGTTGCCGCGCAGTTCGGAGTCCCGATGGGGGCGCGCACGCTCAACCAAGAGCACGCGAAGGCCCGCGATGGCAAGCTCAGCGGCCGCTACTCCGCCTCCAGCGCCGGCGCCGACGACGACAACGTCGTAGTAGTCAGCAAGGTCGGCTGCCTTGACTCCAGCCAACGGCTCGGGATCGAGGTGCTCGGGAGGAAGGACTGGCAGGAACCCTGACACCGCCCATCCGGCGGGCTCCTGCGTGCCCCCGTAATAGCCCTCGACGGCTACCCGGAACAGCACGTCGAAGATGGCTGGCTCGTTCGCCACGAGGGTGCGCAGCACCGAGGTGGCCTCGTCAATTGTCAGCTCGGGAAAGCGCAGCCGGTGGTGCATCAGGGCGTCGGCGTTGAGATGCGTTGCGGCATCGCGCAACGGGGCGATCGACCAACTCATGAAGTCTGAGCCGTGCTCGTCCAGCAACGCCTTGACGCCACCCGACCAACCACCGGGCTGCTGGTCTGGCGGTATAACGGTGTCGAAGATGGCCTGCAGTGTTTCGAGCTCGTCAGACGTGAACATGATCAACTTGATGGCTGTCGCAAGTGCAGGCGTGCAGGTTTGCGGAACGCAAACCCATCGGGCGCGTCGTACTCCCCGAGCGCGAGACTCGGGAACGCATCGAGGATCCGGTCGAGCGCGATCACCGTCTGCAGGCGGGCAAGGTGCAGGCCGAGGCAGGCATGAATGCCGAACGAGAACGATAGTGCCTGGTTGGCGTTTGCGCGGCGTACGTCGAAACTCGCCGGGCCCTCGAAGGTGGCCGGATCGCGGTTCGCCGCCAGGACGGAGACGCCGACGAACTCGCGTGCCGGGATCTCCACGTCACCGATGGTCACCGGCTCGCGGGTCCAACGTTCGATGAACGCGACCGGTGGGATCAGCCGGATCGCCTCGTCAACGGCGCCCGACAAGAGTCCGCGATCTGTGCGGACCGCCGCGAGTTGTTCCGGGTGGAGCAATAGCAGGAGCAGTGTGTTCATGACCGAGGCCTGGATCGTCTCGATCCCACCAAACATGACCACGCGTAGTTGGGCGACGATCTCATCGTCGGTCAGGCCGCGATCAGTCTGTGCCAGCACCGACGTGAGCGAGCCGTCCGGCGTACGCCGACACCTCTCGAGTTCGGCGAGCAACAACCGATTGAGCGCTAGACGGGCGGAGTCAGCGCGCAACTGCGGTTCGGGGTTGCCGTCGTACACCATGGCCTCGGCGAAGGCCGCGTAGAACCCGTCGATCAGAGGCACATCGTCGAGCGACAGGCCAAGCGCCTGGCCCGCCATCCGGACGGCGAACGGGGCGGCGAATGCATGCCCGAACTCCGCGCCTGGCACAAGGTCCGCAACCAGTTCGTCGGCCAGGGCTGTGATGGCGCTCCCGAACCGTTCCTGAACCGCACGCACTCGGAACGGTGCATCCAGCGCTGTGCGCATCCTCGCGTGCTCGTCGCCGTCGACGGTGAGCATCATCGTGCCTAGTGAGGCACGCACCAGGTTTTGGTTCGCCTCGACAGTCGTGGCCGTCCTTGGGTGCAGCACTTGCCGCGCGGCCGCCCGACTCGTGACGAGCCAGCCGCCAAGGGCGGGCAACCACGTCACTGGTTCACTCTCACGCAGATCATCGAGCACATGCTCGCGGCCAGCGGACTCCAAGTCGTCGAACGTGACGGTCGCACCACGCCGAAACCGATCCTGGCGGTGTGCGTCCTCCGCCGCGGATACCTGTGTCTGCTCGAGCAGAGCCCGCTGATCCATGGGTGGATTCAACCGCATCCGGGTCGTTGCAGAGTTCTGCCCATGCGATCCAGCAAGACATTGGGGAGTCCTTGGCGCATCAGATGCGCCGGGAACTCCCCAATGATTCTGCTGGCGGTGGCGGCGGGATTTGAACCCGCGGTGGACTTGCGCCCACAAACGCTTTCGAGGCGTTCTCCTTAGGCCGCTCGGACACGCCACCGCGGGAGAGGCTACCGGAGCAGCATCAGGTCCCTGAAATCGTTTGAGGTTGTCCGCCTACGCCCGATGCTCGGCGAAGAACGCGTTCAGCAGCGCTGTGGACTCCTCGGCGAGGACGCCGCCGATCACTTCGGGTCGGTGATTGAGGCGGGGATCGCGTACGACGTCCCACAGACTGCCCACGGCGCCGGCCTTCTCGTCGTACGCCGCAAACACGAGCCGGTCGATCCGGCTCAGGACGAGGGCGCCTGCGCACATCGTGCACGGCTCTAGGGTCACGACCAGAGTGCAGCCGCCGAGGCGCCATTCTCCGACCCGACGAGCGGCGGCGCGCAAGGCCACGACCTCGGCATGCCCGGTCGGATCTGCTACGGCCTCGCGGATGTTGCGGCCGGTCGCGATGACGTCACCGCCTGCATCGAGAACTACAGCCCCGATCGGCACGTCAGCAGAGAGCGCGCAGTCGCGTGCCTCTTCGAGGGCGAGGCGCATTGCCGGTTCCCACACGGTTGCGGGCGAGGTCATGGGCCAAACACTATGGGCCCGTCGGAGACGCAATCCCGACGGCTTCGTTGAACTGCGAGCCGAATCCAAGGTGCCCAGCGACATCAGCCAGCATCTCGTCCGGGTAGAGATCGAAGTTGTCGATCAGCAGACCCATGTCCATCGCTGGCAACCCCAGGTCGCCGACGATGTCCAGGTCTCCAGCAGGGGCCTGATCGTCGTCCTCAACCTGCGGGACACCCAGGAACTCCAGAACCGAACCAGCAAACTCGAACTCATCGGCCGCCGTCACGTCCGAAAGCAGCATTCGGGTGTGAGGCCCGGCCACCCGAACAATGATGAAGAAGTCTTCGTCCATTGCGACGAGTCCAAGGGCGCCACCGTCACCTGGCAGTCTGCGCAAGGCATCTGCCAATGTGCCAGCGGAGCCCAGCGACTGCGGCGTCACTTCCTGGACCTGCCAGATGCCCTCCTCACGGAACGCCGCGAGGGCGAAGTCGATGGCCTCAGCGTCGACCGTAGACGTCCCGGACAATTCCTCGTCCATCTCGCCTCCTCAATTCGCACCTGCTCTGCCGCCACCAGAGTGACAGAACGCCGAGCACAGGACCACCCCGCCGGCGTTAGAGTCCTCACCATGCGAATTCAGGTGATTGACCATCCCCTTGTCTCCCACAAACTGACCGCGCTGCGAGATGAGAACACGGACTCACCGACTTTCCGCCGACTGGTCGATCAACTCGTCACGCTGCTGGCCTACGAAGCGACTCGAGAAGTCAGGGTCGGACCTGTCGACATTCGTACGCCGGTCGGTCCGACCACGGGGGTGAAACTCACATCGCCAACGCCGCTTGTTGTGCCCATCCTGCGCGCCGGGCTGGGGATGCTGGAGGGGATGATGCGGCTATTGCCCAGCGCCGAGGTCGGGTTCCTCGGGATGATCCGGAACGAAGAGACCCTTGAGGCATCGACGTACGCCGAGCGGTTGCCGGAGGATCTGTCCGGGCGTCAGTGCTACGTCCTCGACCCGATGCTCGCCACGGGTGGCACGTTGGCTGCGGCGATCAAGTTCCTGGTGGATCGAGGGGCCGACCACATCACCGCAATCTGCCTTCTCACCGCACCGGAAGGCTGCGCCAATCTCGAGGCGGGCCTTGTCGGAGTCGACGTACCGGTCACGATCGTCACGGCCGCCATGGACGAGAAACTCAACGACAAGGGCTACATCGTTCCCGGACTCGGCGACGCCGGCGACCGTTTGTACGGCGTCGCCCACTAACTACCCGCTGACACGTCACTCCCAGTCGGTGAGACGTCACTCCCAGTCATCACTTCGTGACTGGGAGTGACGTCTCACTTCTGTTTGGCGATTGGCGCGGGCGCAGGTGCGGGGGCGACACGAAGGACGAGCATCGCGAGTACGACGACGTGCATGAGTGCCAGGGTGATCCCACTGGCGATGTCGGTGGCCGCAGTCAATGGGCTGATGAGCGATATCGCGCCCAGCGTCAGGATGATCCGCTTCCAGAGCCCCTCCTGGTGGCCCTTCATCAACGTCCACAGGAGCAGGGTCGCGATCATGGTGCCGAAGAACGAGGCCAGGAAGGGTTGCGTCATCGTCACATGCTGCTTGTCGCCGCCCACCTCAACCACGAGGTCGAGTCCGGCCGCGTTGCCGACCGTCCAGATCACGACGTTGATGACCCCGGCGATAACGCCGGCGAGGGCGCCTTTGCGCCAGACGTTGTCACTGGACACAACTGCTTCAGACAACTTTGACCTCTTGGGGTGATCTGCTTGGACTTTCCTAACAGGCGACAACCTGGAGCCGTCACGATACGTTGACCGGGCTTCAGCAACGAACCCATCACCAGAACGGGAGACACCCTTGCGCATCGGCATTCCTCGTGAGTCCAAGGTAGGCGAGACTCTCGTCGCGGCCACGGCGAAGACCGCCGGGCAACTGGTCGCTCTGGGTTATGACGTCGTCGTCGAGTCTGGCGCGGGGACTCTCGCCGACCAGCCAGACAGCGCGTTCACCGATGCGGGCATCCGAATCGGGCCGGCCAGCGAAGTCTGGGCCAGCGACATCATCGTCAAGGTCAATGCACCGACCGATGCCGAGATCGAGCGGCTCGCTCGTGGCACCACGATCATCTCGTTGATGGCGCCCGCTCGCAGTCCCGAACTCGTCGAGAAGTTGGCGGGTGTCGGGGTCACGGCCCTCGCGATGGACGCCGTACCCCGCATCTCCCGCGCTCAGTCCCTCGACGTCCTCTCCTCGATGGCCAACGTCGCCGGCTACCGCGCGGTGATCGAGGCCGCCCACGCCTTCGGTCGTCAATTCACCGGTCAGGTCACGGCCGCGGGCAAGGTGCCACCAGCGCGGGTCTTCGTCGTCGGCGCAGGGGTTGCCGGTCTCGCCGCGATTGGCGCCGCGGGAAGCATGGGAGCGATCGTCCGGGCGTTCGACGTACGCCCCGAGGTCGCCGAACAGGTCGAGTCGATGGGCGCGCAGTTCGTCCAGGTCGAGATGGACCAGGAGGTCAGCAGCGACGGCTACGCCAAGGAGATGACCGCCGAGCAGGAGCGACTAACGGCGGCGATGTACGACGAGGAGGCGCGCAACGCCGACATCGTGATCACCACCGCCCTCATCCCTGGGCGTCCGGCCCCGAAGTTGATCCGGGCCGAGACGGTCGCGGCCATGGCCAACGGCAGCGTGATCGTCGACATGGCGGCACCCAACGGTGGCAACTGCGACCTCACCAAGCCCGACGAGAAGGTCGTCACCGAGAACCTGGTCACGATCCTGGGCTACACCGATCTCGCCGGACGGCTGGCCGCGCAGACTTCGCAGCTATTCGGCACCAACATCGTCAATCTCTTCAAGTTGCTCACCCCCGAGAAGGACGGCCAGCTGACGCTGGACATGGACGATGTCGTCCAGCGCGGGATCACCGTCGCTCGCGACGGGGAGAGCATGTGGCCACCGCCGCCGGTGCAGGTCTCGGCGGCTCCGCCCGCTCCAGCGGCCGTCGAAGCGCCGCCACCCAAGCCGCCGCCGGACCCACGACGCAAGGTGTACGCCGCGGCGTTGGCCGCCGCACTGTTCGCGCTGATGGCGGCGTACTCCCCGCCCGAGTTCCTCGGCCACTTCACCGTCTTCGCACTGGCGGTGTTCGTCGGCTACTACGTCATCTCGAACGTCGCGCACGCCCTGCACACGCCGCTGATGAGCGAGACGAACGCGATCTCGGGAATCATCGTGGTCGGCGGGATCCTGCAGGTCGGCAACCAGGACCCGGTGATCTCGACACTCGCGCTGATCGCCGTACTCGTGGCCAGCATCAACATCTTCGGTGGCTTCAGAGTCACGCTCCGCATGCTCGAGATGTTCCGGAAGGACTGAGCGCGGATGACCGACTTCTTGAGTTCAGATCGCCTGCCCGGATTCGTCCAGGCGTGCTACATCATCGCCGCGCATCTTGTTCATCGCGGCCCTGGCCGGGTTGTCCAAGCACGAGAGCGCCAAGCGTGGCAATCAGGCGGGCATGGTCGGCATGGCGCTGGCCCTGGCCGCGACGATCCTGTTGGCGGCGCGGCAGGCGACCCTCCCTGATCCCACCGACAACTGGCGCTCACTATCGGTCACGATCGCGATGATCGCCGTCGCGATGGCGATCGGCGCGGCCATTGGTCTCTGGCGCGCCAAGACCGTCGAGATGACCGGCATGCCTGAGTTGGTGGCGATCCTGCACAGCTTCGTCGGCCTGGCCGCCGTACTCGTCGGAATCAACTCGTTCCTCGACCCCGGCGACCTTTCGGGAGCCCTGGAGAAGATCCACTCTGTCGAGGTCTTCGTCGGCGTCTTCATCGGCGCCGTCACCTTCACCGGTTCGATCGTCGCCTTCCTCAAACTCAGCGCGAGGATGAAGTCCGCACCGATGACCTTGCCCGGTCGACACCTGCTCAACCTCGGCATCCTGATCGCCTCGGCTGTGCTGATGGTGTGGTTCGTCAGCGATCACGGAACGCTGACGGGCGATCTCGAACGAGGCATCATCCCGCTGCTCGCCATGACTGCGCTGGCGCTGCTGTTGGGCTTCCATCTCGTGGCCGCCATCGGCGGCGGCGACATGCCCGTGGTCGTCTCGATGTTGAACAGCTATTCCGGCTGGGCGGCGGCGGCCGCCGGCTTCATGCTCAACAACGACCTGCTGATCATCACCGGGGCGTTGGTCGGTTCCTCGGGTGCGATCCTCAGCTACATCATGTGCAAGGCGATGAACCGCTCGTTCATCTCCGTCATCGCCGGCGGCTTCGGCTCCGACGGAGCAGTGACCGGGGAGGTCCGCGACTACGGCGAGCATCGCGAGGTGGGCGCTGCCGAAGTCGCCGAGCTCCTGGCCGATGCGAACTCTGTTGTCATCACGCCCGGCTACGGCATGGCGGTCGCCCAGGCGCAGTACCCCGTCGCCGAATTGACGGCGAAGTTGCGTGCCCGCGGAGTCACCGTCCGATTCGGTATCCACCCGGTTGCCGGACGGCTGCCCGGACACATGAACGTTCTGTTGGCCGAGGCGCGCGTCCCCTACGACATCGTGCTCGAGATGGACGAGATCAACGAGGACTTCAACGACACCGACGTCGTGCTTGGTGATCGGAGCCAACGACACGGTGAATCCGGCGGCTCTCGAAGAACCTGGCAGTCCAATCGCCGGGATGCCTGTCCTGGAGGTGTGGAAGGCAAAGGAGGTCATCGTCTTCAAGCGCTCGATGGCGACCGGGTACGCCGGCGTACAGAACCCGCTCTTCTTCCGCGAGAACTCCCGGATGCTCTTCGGTGACGCCAAGGACCGGGTCGAGGACATCGTCCACGCTCTGCCCTCGTAACGAACTCACCTAACGTCATACGAAGTGGTCGCTCTGGCCCACGATCTGTATGACGTTGCGCAAGAACGTCATCCGAAATGGTCGCCATTGCCGACGATCCGTATGACGTCCGGCGCTGGCTTCTTGGCTCAACCCAACGGCAGCGACGCCAGGACTTCGTGACGGGGACGCTTGCGCGGTCCCTCGCCGAGGTGCGAGGCGATGAGTTCGATCTCGGCGACCGGCCAGGACGGCCCGGCGTACGTGTCGAGGAGCCGGACCCAGTTGGACACCTCCTGCGGTCGCCCAAGGCGGGCGATCGTGATGTGGGGCTGGAAGGCCGTGCCGTCAGGCCGGGCGCCGACCTGATTCCCGGCACCGCGAGCGCTCGCGGAGAGTTGGGCAAGTTGCCCTTCGCGTCGGTGTCTAGATCGAGACCAGCCCACAGAACCTTCGCCGCCGACACGTTCGGGAACGCTCCGCCACCAGCGATTCGCGTTTCGAAGGGAGTACGCCGAGTGGCCGCGGAGGAGAGCAACTCCACGAGTTCGTCCAGTTGGTAGTCGGCCACGTCGCCGAGGAACCCGAGGGTCACATGGAAATGCTCCGCGCTCGCCCAGCGAAATCCCGCGGCGGCCCGGCGTACATCCAAGAAGTCATCAAGGTGACTGGCGGCGTCGGCCGCAGGCCGGACCGCGACGAACAGACGCACGGCCACTAGCCGATCTGGGTGCCGACCAGGGACCCGATCAGGTACGTGACGCCCATCGCCAGCAGACCGCCCGCCGATATTGCGCGCCACGGCACGGCCCACCGGCGAGAAGCCCAACCGTGCGCTGACCCAGCCGGCCAGCCCGAGCGACACGACGACGGCTCCCACCGTCACCCAGAGCCGCACACTGGCAGGTGAGAAGACCATGCACACGAGTGGGATGAGCGCGCCGAAGGTGAAGGCGATCATCGACGCCCAGGCCGCGTGCCAGGGGTTGGTGAGATCGTTAGGATCGATCCCCAACTCGACCTCGGCGTGTGCGCCGAGGGCGTCGTGGGCCGTGAGTTCGCGAGCGACGTCCACCGCAAGCTCGTCGGCTCAGCCCTTTGGCCATGTAGAGGTCGGCGAGTTCCGCCAATTCTTCTTCGGGCTCCTCGACAAGCTCGCGGCGTTCCTTGTTCGACAGTGCACGTTCGGAGTCACGCTGGGTGCTGACCGAGACGTATTCGCCTGCGGCCATGCTCATCGCCCCGGCGACGAGGCCGGCAACTCCGGCCACGGCGATCGCCGTTCCGCTCGGTGTCGCACCGGCCACGCCGAAAACGATGCCGGCCGTCGACACGATGCCGTCGTTGGCCCCGAGAACCCCCGCTCGCAGCCAGTTCAGGCGGCCGCTGACGCTGCTGCTGTGAGGCTCGTCGTCGTGCGGCCCGACGTACTCGTTTGGCTCCGCGAGAGATTCGGTCACGCCCCGATCTTCGCGATGGAGGCGTACGTCGGCAAGCAAGGCATGCCTTCGCTGCCTACGCCACCTGCCCCCAAACCAGATAGTCCGCCCTTGAAATCACCATTTCTGCCCCGAAATAGTGATTTCAAGGTCGGACTATCTGGATTTAGAAGCCGAGTTCGCGGCCGATCAGTTCCTTCATGATCTCGTTGGAGCCGGCCCAGATCTGGGTAACGCGAGCGTCACGCCAGGCGCGGGAGACGCGGTACTCGTTCATGAAGCCATAGCCGCCGTGCAGTTGCACGCAATGGTCGAGTACGTCGTTCTGCACCTGCGCGCTCCACCACTTCGCCTTGGCGGCATCGGTGGCCGTCAGCTCGCCGTCGCAGTGCGCGATGCACGCACTGGTCGATGAACGCCTGCGTCACCTCGACCGTGGTGACCAGTTCGGCCAGCAGGAACTTGTTGTGCTGGAAGGCGCCGATCGGTTGACCGAACGCCTTGCGCTCCTGGGCGTAGACGATGGTCTCGTCGAGGATCTGGCGGGCGTGCGCCAGGTTGCAGACCGCAGACCACAACCGCTCCTGCGGAAGCCAACTCATCATGTGGATGAAGCCGTTGTCGAGCTCGCCCACCAGGTTCTCGGCGGGCACGCGAACGTCGGTGAAGAACAATTCGGAGGTGTCGGCCTCGTCCTGGCCGACCTTGTCGAGCTTGCGGCCTCGAGCGAAACCTTCGCGAGTCGCCTCGACGGCGAACAGGGTGATGCCGCGAGCCTTCTTCTCCGGGCGCGTGCGCGCCGCGACGAGCACCAGATCGGCCGAGAACCCGTTGGTGATGAAGGTCTTCGAGCCGTTGATGATCCAGTCGTCGCCGTCGCGGACGGCGGTGGTCTTGAGGTTCGCGAGGTCGGAGCCGCCGGATGGCTCGGTCATCCCGATCGCGGTCCAGATCTCGCCGGTGGCCATGCCCGGCAGCCAGCGCTGCTTCTGCTCCTCGGTGGCGAGATGCACGATGTACGGCGCCACGATGTCGGCGTGGATGCCGAAGCAGGTCGGCAGCGCCATGTTGACCTCGGCCAACTCCTCGGTGAGCACCGCGTTGAACCGGAAGTCGCTCGACGCCGGAGCCGCCGTACTCCTCGGGGATCTCCATGCCCGAGGTAGCCCTGCTCACCGGCGGCGAGCCACAACTCGCGCGGAAACGCCTTCGCGGCGATGTACTTGTCGGCGTTCGGGGTGACGTTGCGGTCGAGGAACTCCTTGACCGAGGCGCGGAAGGACTCGTGGTCCTCGTCGTAGATTGATCGCTTCATGTGCGCTATGTTACTGGTCGGTAGCAAGTCAGGAAAGTGTTTCACAAAACTCACTGAGTTTCCTCGTCGCACCCACCGGCCCCCCTAACGACGCGCTAGCCCCGCGACGCGCTCCACGTCGGTTGGACCCTCAAGGTCGGGCATCGCCAGGAACACGGTGTGTACGCCGGCCTCGAAGAGCCGCTCGTAGCGTTCGCGATGCGCCCCAACCTCGCCAGCATGGTGCCGCGCCGCGAAGTCGCTTGCCGTCGTACGCCCGCGAAGTCGTTCTACCCGCGCCCACGTGTCGTCGCGGCTGGTGCCGACGACTGCGACATCGAGGACCGTCACCTCAACCTCGCCATGGGGTCGGCCGACCTCATCGCAGTGGCGGCGCAGGACTTCGGTTTTGTGTTGGACCGTATCGAGGTTGGCGCGGACATTGCATGCGTCACCCCATCGCGCGGCGATGCGCAGCGTACGACGCTCGCCGCCGCCCCCGATGATCAACGGAAGGCGGCCGACGGGCCTCGGAAAGCACGTGGTCTCCGGCAGCGTGACCAACTCGCCGTCGTACGCCTTGGTGCCGGGCGCCCACAGGGCTCGCATCGTCTCGGCGGCGACTTCGAGGGCATCGAGGCGCCTCGCCGTCGGCGGGAAATCCAAGCCGTACGCCGCGTGCTCGCGGCCCCACCACCCGGCGCCCAGGCCACAGAAGGCTCGGCCGCCGCTCAGCACGTCGAGTGTTGCGGCGGCCTTGGCGATGATGCCGGGAGCGCGGAAGGTCGCCGGCGTACACAACGTCCCGAGTTCGAGCTCGGTGCCCAGCGCTGGCGAGTGCCCCGAGGGTCACCCAGGGTTCGGGGATCGGATCCCACGCGCGGCCGGCCTGCGGGATCTGGATCAGGTGGTCCATCAGGGCGATGCCGGCGAAACCCGCACTGTCCGCCGCTAGCGCGACGCCGCGCAGCCAGTCGAGCGGATCCTCGCCCCACGGGAAACCGCCCGATCTGAAGCATCACCCGCGGACCGTGCTGATCACGGCCTCGGGTGTGGCCACCTGAACCGGAACTGCCGGAGGTTCGTCCCGGGACAGGACCCGGACGTCCCAACCTTCGCCCTTCAAGTTCCGCCTCGACGGCACTCATCCGGCGCAGTTGAC
>CAVXPQ010000002.1:0-672433 GCA_963763805.1 uncultured Actinomycetota bacterium | reverse complement strand
AGAGATCGGCTGGATGAATGGCAAAGGCCCGTCGCGACGGCGTCACCTGAATCCGCTCGTAAGCGGCGAGGATTCTCACCTCGGAGTATTCGGCCAACCCGGCCAACAAGGACTGGCTGGCCAGATCAATAATAGGGCGGCGTCCACCGGCGACCGCCCGGCTCGACACATGGTTTTCGGCAAGAATGGCCGGACGGAAGTCCACGCGGTGGGCCTCCGCCTCAATGGGGGTGCCCGGGCGCCGCAACTCCCCCGCCTCGTCGACGATGCGGCCCTTGATCCCGGCGTACGACGCGTCGAGCGACTCCAGCACCTCGGCCAGGGTGGCGCCGTCGGCGGTCACCTCGGACTCTCCGCCGGTGTAGCTGCGAAGGATGGTGGGGATCCGGACACTGACGCTCATGTGACTCCTTTTAGGCGATACCGGTGGCGGTGAAGGCGGCGTACGACGGGTCGATGGTGGCAGCCGGGCCAACTCGGTCGGAGATGGCGTCCAGGGTCTTGAGACCCATGCCGGTGTTGATCACGACGGTCTCGAGTTCGGGATCGAGTTGGCCGGTCTCGACGAGCTTCTTCAGGCAGCCGACGGTGGTGCCGCCGGCGGTCTCGGTGAAGATGCCCTCGGTGCGGGCGAGGAGCAGGATGCCCTCGCGCACCTCTTCGTCGGTGATGTCCTCGATCGCGCCCCCGGTGCGGCGGCAGATGTCGAGCACGTAGATGCCATCAGCGGGGTTGCCGATCGCCAACGACTTCGCGATGGTGTCCGGCTTCACCGGGCGGATGATCTGGTGGCCGTCCTTGAAGGCGGCCGACACGGGCGAGCAACCCGTCGCCTGGGCGCCGAAGATCTTGTAGGGCTTCTCCTCGACCAGGCCGAGCTTGATCAGCTCCTGGAAGGCCTTGTCCACCTTGGTCAGCTGCGAGCCAGAAGCGACGGGAATGACCACCTGGTCGGGCAGCCGCCAGCCGAGTTGCTCGGCGATCTCGAAGCCGAGCGTCTTGGAGCCCTCGGCGTAGAACGGCCGGACGTTGACGTTGACGAACGCCCAGCCTTCTTCCTCGCCGGCGATCTCCGAGGCGAGCCGGTTGACGTCGTCGTAGGTCCCGTTCACGGCGACGAGTTGTTCGGTGTAGACGGCCGAGTTGACCTGCTTTGGCTTCTCCAGGTCGGCCGGGATGAAGACGACGGTCTTGATGCCGGCCCGGGCACCGGCAGCGGCGACCGCGTTGGCGAGGTTGCCGGTGGAGGGACAGGCGAACACCTTGGAACCCAGTTCGCGGGCCGCGCTCAAGGCGCACGCCACGACCCGGTCCTTGAAGGAGTTGGTCGGGTTCGTCGAGTCGTCCTTCACCCAGAGGTTGGTGATGCCGAGCGTCGCGCCGAGGTTGTTGGCCTTGAGCAGCCGGGTGAAGCCGGGCTCGGTGTTGGGGCTCTCCTCGATGTCCGTCGGGACGGGGAGCAGCGCCTTGTAGCGCCACATGTTGGCCGGTCCCGCCTCGATCTCGGCCCTGGTGACGGCCGGGAAGTCGTAGGCGACCTCGAGCGGGCCGAAGCACTCGCTGCAGGCGTAGAAGGGACCGAGCTCGACCTGGTGTCCGCATTCGCGGCACGCCAGTCCGCGGGCGGAGCCGAAGGCACCCTCGCGCAACGTGTGTGCGTTCGGCGTGCGGGCGTGGTGGATTCGACGATCGGTCTCGAGCGGCCTCAAGGGCGGGTGCGCTCACAGAACTCTCCTTCTCATCTTCCCCACGCCGACTCTCGTCGCGGGCCGGAGTTAGCACCTTTTCCACGACCGACTGATTCTGTTTCCAGAAGTCGGGAGACTCGTGGCGGTTGCCGGGACTTCAACGGGCCGTTCCCTCAGTCCCTCTTGATGAGTTGTGCTCAGCCTAGACAAGCCGTCTCACTATGTGCACACGAGGTCCACTATGTGGACGATCGACGGCTCGATCCGAGCGCAGCGGCGTCTTTGGTGAGGCGCCGCAGCAATTCGAGTACGCCGTCCGGGCCGGGGACGATCACGTCGGCTCGATCGGCGAGAACGCTCTGTTCGGACGATGCGGAGCAGACCAGCAGCGTCGCCATCCCGCGCGCGCTCAACTCGTCGACGGCATCGAACGCCTCGACGTCACCGAGGTCGTCGCCGCAGAAGACGAAACCGCCGGCGCCCGAGTTCCTCGACCAGCGTGTTGACGGCCTGGCCCTTGTGCTTGCCCGGAGAGCGGATCTCCAGGACCTGCCGGCCCGGCTCCACCATCAGCTCGTGCTGCGCCGCGAGGTCTTCGAGCGATCGGGCAACAGGCGATCGAAGGCGGCATCGGGATCCTCGAGCCGCCGCGTGTGCACGGCGACGGCGAGCCCCTTCTCCTCTACATAGGCGTCAGTCGACTCCGGCTCGCCGCAAGGCAGCCGGCAGATCGCGCAGGAACCCAGCCAACCCCGCCGGCGGCCGCGGAGAGATCACCCGGCGGTCGGTCGAGGACCAACGCTCGTTGCCGTACTGCCCGAAGACGAAGAGTTCGCGGCCGCGATCACCGAGTGCCGCGCCGACCTGCTCCAGGCCACCCAGCGCGAGCACCTGGCGGGCCGGGCGACCCGTGATCACCGCGACGGCGAGGACGACGTCGGCGAGTTCGAGGAGCACCTCGGATGCTTCGTCGTGGATGAATGCCTGGGATGGATCGGCGACGATGGGCGAAAGCACGCCGTCGAAGTCAAGGCCGACCACGGTCTTGGCGGCAGACTCAACGAGGCGCGCGTAGCGCGCTTCGGCCGTCGGAGAGGTGAATTCCACCCGACCAGTTAATCAGGACTGGTCGTCGGTGAGGATCACGGTCAGCCGATCAAGACGCATCGGCGCCACGGCCGGCTTGAGCCGGTCGATGCCGAGGTCGCGCGCGAGCAACTTCCCAGCCTGCTTGAGCCGCGGCGGGTAGTAGACCGTCGATCCCGGCACGGTGCCGACCCAATTGTCGGAGCCGACGACGTTCCAGCCGGCTCCCGTTGCCTGTCTCGGCGGTCTCGCCGGCCAGTCCGGTGATGCCGGAGTTGTTGAAGATCTCGACGTAGACCTTGCCGCGCTTGACGATCGGGGCCGCCGGCTTCGGCGGTGCGGATCGGCCGATGCCGGCGCCGGGTCACTGGACGCTCCGGGCTTGGCCACGGTGTCGATCTCCCGGATCGCCGGTCCGTCGTTGCGGGTCGCGACAAACGCGATCGCCGCCATCGTGATGGCCAGAATGCTGAGGAGAACGACGGGCGACGGGAACATCGCGCCGCGTCCCTCGCTCCGAGGAGAGAACATGGGGCTCAGATCTCGAAACCGAGCCGCCGGGCCGAGCGCTGCTTCTGGCGGGTCGCGCGGAGCCGACGGAGGCGACGGACGAGCAGCGGGTCGGCTTGCAGCGCCTCGGGCCGATCGATCAGGGCGTTGAGGACTTGGTAGTAGCGGGTCGCCGACATGTCGAAGTTCTCGCGGACGGCGGTCTCCTTCGCCCCGGCGTACTTCCACCACTGGCGCTCGAACTCGAGGATCTGTCGATCGCGGTCGCTCAGACTCGGAGCGGCCTCTTCCTGGCCGTGTGCCGCTCTGCCGTCTGACTCTGGGCTGCCGAACTTCGCGGCGTCCATGCTTGTGTCCCCTTATACGTGGCGGTCCTCTTCCACTGAACCACACTGTAGGTGACGAACTACACCGCTGTCATTCAACCCGCCATTCGAACGGGCCGAAGTCGGCTAGTTAGAGTCACGGCATGAACTCGGTCTCGACAGGCTCGACCACCAATCGCGACTCGACGAACGAGGACCACATCGGCTGGGGCATCCTTGCGACCGGCAAGATCGCCAAGGAGCTTCGCCACCAACCTGCGGGCGACGCCCGGCGCACGGATCGCCGCGGTAGGTTCCCGGTCGTTGGAAAGCGCACAGGCCTTTGCCGACGAGTACGCCGAGCCTGAGACGCGGGCACACTCGTCGTACGCCGACCTCGTGGCCGATCCGTCCGTCGACGTCGTCTACATCGCCAGCCCGCACTCGATGCACTTGGAGCACGCCCGGCTCGCCTTCGAGGCCGGCAAGCCTGTCCTGTGCGAGAAGGCATTGACGCTCAACTCCGCCGAAGCCGAGGAGATGATCCGACTCGCCGGAGAGCACGGATTGTTCCTGATGGAAGCCATGTGGATGGCCTGCAATCCGGTGATCCGGGCGATGCTGGCCGACCTCAAGGCGGGTCGTTTCGGGACGCCGCGCCAAGTGCACGCGGATCTGGGTTTCGTCGTGGAACGCCCGCCCACCGATCGGACCCTGGACCCGGCGTTGGGCGGCGGGGCCCTCCTGGACATGGGCATCTATCCGCTCACCTTCGCGCATCTTGTCCTGGGGGAGCCGGAGGACCTGGTGGCCACGGCGAGCCTGAGCGAGCCAGGGCGTCGACCTCAACCTCGCGATCGCTGGTCGGTACGCCGGAGGTGCTGTCGCCGCCCTCACCGCATCGATGACTTCGGTCTCGCCACGATCGGCATCCATTGCCACGGACGCCGGGCGGATCGACCTCGCCAGCGACTTTCACCATCCTTCGCATGCCATCTTCACGTCCGCCGACGGCGCGACCGCGGTGACGATCACCGGTGTCGAACCCCTCTACGGCACGGGCCTCGGCAATGAGGCCGCTGAGGTGATGCGGTGTTTGCGGGCAGGGACTACTCGAGAGTCCGTTGGTGCCGCATGACCAAACGCTGTCTCTCATGCGACAGATGGACACGATCCGGGCGCAGATCGGCGTCCGATACGCCGCCGACGAGCGGTAGACACCGACGGCGCGGCGCGGGTCAGCCGACTAGGGTGCAGAAGTGACTGTCTCTGGATCCGCCGACCTGGTGATCGTGGCCAATCGGTTGCCGGTCGACCGGGTGGTGGATGCAGACGGAGTCGAGTCGTGGCGCCGCTCTCCGGGCGGTCTGGTCAGTGCCCTCGAACCGGTGATGCGGCAGGCGGATGGGGCGTGGATCGGCTGGGCCGGCATCGCCGATCTCGAGCACGAGCCGTTCGAGGACGCCGGGACTCTCTCTGGTGCCGGTGACGCTGTCCGCCCAGGAGGTCGAGGAGTTCTACGAGGGCTTCTCCAACGGCACCCTGTGGCCGCTCTACCACGACCTCGTCGCCAAGCCGGAGTTCCACCGGGAGTGGTGGGAGTCCTACGAGATCGTCAACCGGCGCTTCGCCGAGCGGGCTGCGGAGATTGCCGCGCCGGGTGCCACGGTCTGGGTGCAGGACTACCAACTCCAACTGGTGCCAGCGATGTTGCGCGCGCTGCGACCGGACGTTCGGATCGGCTTCTATCTGCACATCCCGTTCCCGCCGAGCGAACTGTTCTCCCAGTTGCCATGGCGTCGACAGATCCTCGAAGGTCTGCTCGGCGCCGATCTGGTCGGTTTCCAGTTGCCCGGTGCGGCCAGCAACTTCATCCGGATGGTGCGCTCGAGGATCGGCCACCGGACGTATCGGGACCGGATCCACCTTCCCGAGGGACGCGATGTCCGCGCCACGGCGTACCCCATCTCGATCGACGCCCGCGAATACGAAGCCCTGGCGCGCACGCCGGGCGTGGCGGCTCGGGCGATCGAGATCCGCGAGCAACTCGGCAACCCTCGCAAGCTGTTCCTCGGCATCGATCGGCTCGACTACACCAAGGGCATCTACGCGCGGCTTCGCGCGTTCGGCGAACTTGTGCGCGACGGGCACCTGGACGTCGAGGACGCGGTGTTCGTCCAGGTCGCGACCCCGTCACGTGAGCGCGTCGAGCAATACCGGATCCTTCGCAACGACATCGAGCAACTCGTCGGCCGGATCAACGGCGACCAGGGTCGGATCGGTCGGCCGGCGATCTCCTACCTCCACTCGTCGTACCCCCGAGAGGAGATGGCCGCGCTCTACCGCGCCGCCGACGTGATGGTTGTGACGCCGTTCCGAGACGGCATGAACCTGGTCGCGAAGGAGTACGTCGCCTGCCGCTACGACGACGACGGCGCGCTGGTGCTCTCGGAGTTCGCCGGTGCCGCGAGCGAGTTGCGCCAGGCGTGGCTGGTGAATCCCTACGACATCAACGGCATGAAGGCTGCGCTGCTCGCAGCGTTCAACGCCGACCGCCGCACCCGCACCCGCCGGATGCGTGCCATGCGACGAACGATCCTCGAACACGACGTGGCCCGGTGGGCATCGGACTTCCTCTACCGACCTCCGCCGCGAGCCGCCACGCACAGTCCGCGGCTCAGCGTCTTGCGGTCGCTCAGGATCTGCTGGCTGGCGAACTTGCCGGGCGCACCCACGACGCAGCCGCCGGGGTGCGTGCCGGAGCCGCACTGGTAGTAGCCGCTGATCGGCGTGCGGTACTGGTTCCAGCCGGGAGCCGGTCGGAAGAAGTACATCTGCGGGGCCAGGAACTCGCCCGCGAAGATGTTGCCTTCGCTCAGGCCGACGACCCGTTCGATGTCGAGCGGCGTGACAACTTCACGCTGCAGGACCAGATCGCCGAAGCCCGGGAAGTGCGACTCCAACACCGCCTGGACGGTGTCGCCGAAGCGGTCGCGCTCGTCGTCCCAGCTCGCCGGCGTACCGTCCGGATGCTTCAAGTGGTACGGCGCGTACTGGATGAAGCACGACATCACATGCTTGCCCGGAGGGGCCATGTCGGGATCGACGATCGACTGGATCGAGCCGTCGATGTAGGGCTTGGAGGAGTACCAGCCGTACTTCGCCTCATCGAAGGCCCGCTCGAGGTACTCCATCGACGGCGCGATGTTGATGAAGCCGCGGTACTGATCCGAGCGGTCCCCGAGCGCGGGGTACTTCGGCAGCCCGTCGAGAGCGAAGTTGACCTTGGCCGACGTGCCCTGGAAGCGGAACCGGTTGATGTTCTCGACCAGGTCGGTGGGCAACTCGCGCTGCTCGACCAACTCCAGGAACGTACGCCGTGGGTCGAGGGCGCTGACCACGGTGTCGGCATAGAACTCGGTGCCGTCCTCGAGCGCCACACCGGTGACCTGACCGTTCTTGGTGATGACGTTGGAGACGGCCGAATTGAGGCGGATCTCCGCACCGAACGACTGAGCAGATCGCGCCAAAACCTGGGTGAAGCCGCCGTTGCCGCCCTTGTGGAACGCCCACGCGCCGAACGCGCCGTCGTGCTCGCCCATCGAGTGGAAGAGCAACACGAGACCGGAGCCCTGCGACATCGGGCCCACCTTCGTGCCGATGATCCCGGACGAGGCGAGGTAGGCCTTGAGGATGTCGCTCTCGAAGTAGTCGTCGAGGAAGTCGGCGGCGCTGCCCGTGAGCAGACGCACCAGGTCGTGCATGACCTTCGGTTCGATGCCCCGCAAGTGCGTGGCGAGCTCGGCCATCTCCAACAGGTCCTGCGGGCTCTTGCCGAACAGGTTCGGAGGGATCTTGTCGAACAGCGGCTTGACCGCCTGGCAGACCCGCTCCATGTCGTATTCGAAGCGATGCATCGCGTCGGCGTCGTGCGGTGAGTGCCGCATCAACTCGCGGGTGTTGTCGTCCGCGTCGGCGCCGAGCAGGAGGTAGTCGCCGTTGGCCATCGGCGCGAACGACGACGGCATCAGGATCGGCATGAAGCCGTGCTTGGTCAGCTCCAGGTCCTGGATGATGTCCGGGCGGATCAGGCTCAGGGCGTAGGAGAACGTCGTGAAGTGGAATCCCGGCCGAAGCTCCTCGGTGATCGCAGCGCCACCCACGAAGGGGCGACGCTCGAGGATCAGGGTCTTGAGGCCGGCCTTCGCGAGGTAGGCGCCGTTGACCAGGCCGTTGTGACCGCCGCCGATGACGATCGCATCGAACTTTCCGCCTGCCGTGGTGTCCTTATTCTTCGCCGTCCGCTTTGCGGGTGCTTTTGCTGCTACTTTGCGCGTCGCCATCGTGGTCACGCCGTCTTTCGCTCGGGGTTGAAGTGCGGGAGTCGCGAGACCGCCGCACGGACTGTTTCGTAGTGGTGATTGATCGTGACTTCGAGGTTGACGTTGGTCCCCGGAACCGCGAGGTCGGGCCGAACCTTGGCTATCGCGATGTGGCGCTGAAGCACCGGGGAGTACATCAGGCTCGTTGCGTAGCCGATGCGCTCGCCATCGTCGTCGTACAGCATGGATTCGTAGTCCAGCGGGGTCTCGTCCTTGGGTGTGATCAACCCGGCATCGCGGTAGAGCTGGTCCCAGTGCTGCCAATCGACCTGCAGCCCGACGAGCTTCCAGCGCGACGTACCTTCATTGATCTCGCGGCGAAGAGCCTCTTTGCCGATGAAGGAACGATCCGTGGTCTCGATGCTCTTGAACATCCAGCCGAAGCCCAGCTCAACCGGGCTGGAGCGATCGTGATCGGTGTAGGCGTAGCGACTCGAATGGAACTCCACGTCGATCAGGATCAGACCCGCCTCGATCCGGGACATCAGCAGCGCTTCCTCGCCGAAGAGTCGGCCGCCGATCGGATCACCGGCGGCGATGACGGCGTCGATGACCTCAAGAGCGTCTTCGGACCGCACCAGGATCTCGTAGCCGAGATCGCCCGTGAAGCCGGTCCTCGAAAGCGTGACGGGAGCCTTGCCGATCTTGGTCTGGCAGTGCTCGAAGAAGCGCAACTTCTCGACGTCCTTCGTGAGGGCGGCCAGGAGTTCACGCGAACGCGGCCCCTGCACGGCGAGCACGCCGTAGTCCCCTGAGACGTCGACGATCTCGACGTCCATCCGGCCGATCAGGTCCGAGAAGTAGCCGGCGTTGGGCTCGGCCGCCGTCAGGAAGAACTCGGTCGGGGAGTGCCGGAAGACGACTCCGTCCTCGAGCACCATGCCGCGGTCGTCGCACCAGAAGGTGTACTGCGCCTTGCCGGGCGGGCAGAGGCGGATGTCTCGGGCGAGTACGCCGGCGAGGAACTTCTCGGCGTCGGCTCCGCGGATCCAGTACTTGAACAGCGGCGAGGAGTCGAAGTACCCGACGCTGTTGCGGATCGCGAAGTACTCGTGCTTCGCCGACGTGTCGTAGCGAGGGGCCGAGACGTAGCTCGCCCAGCGGCCCCAGAGGCCGGTCGTGTTGGCCTCGGCCAAGCGTGGATGAAACGGGCTTGTCAGATACATCGCCACCACCGTGTGGGTTCATAAGGATCGGTCGTGACACTCTAAGATCGTTATTGGACACTTGCGCAATAGGGCCTATGGTGCAGGTATGGCCCGGATGACTCCCGCTGCGCGACGCGAAGCGATCGTGGCTGCGACGTTGGCCGTGATTCTGGAGAAGGGACTGGCGGCGACGACCGTTCGAGACGTTGCCGATCGGATGGGTACGTCGAGCGGGTTGATCCATCACTACTTCCCGTCCATGGACGAGGTGCTCGCGGCCGCGTTCGACGTCGCGGCCACGGCCGACCTGGAAGTCACTCGCGAGGCTGTCCGAGCCGGCGAGACGCCGCTCGAACAACTGCGCCTCTTCTTCGCGTCGTACGCCCGAGCCGATCAGGACTGGTCCTTCCAGCTCTGGCTCGACGCGTGGGCCGAAGCCGGTCGCCGCCCGGCGGTTCAGGAGACGTCCGGGCGGGTCAATGTCGCCTGGCAGGAGTTGTTGTCCGACATCATCACCCGCGGTGTTGCCGCGGGAGAGTTCGCATGCCCGTCACCCGGAGACGCAGCCTGGCGGATCCTGTCGATGCTGGACGGACTCGCCCTGCAGTCGGTCGCTCACCGTGCCTTGATCGATCGCAAGTCCGTCAACGAGTGGTCGATGGCGCTGGCCGAACGGGAGCTTGGCCTGATTGGTGGACTGACAACGACTTGATGGTCGCTGCGGCGCCTTCGCAGGGCATGCTGATTGCATGAGTGCGCTCGCGGGGCTGGTCGACAAAGGTCTGGTGGCGCCGGATTGGGCCGAAGCACTGGCGCCGGTGGATGACCGGATCACCGCTATGGGCCGCTTCCTGCGAGACGAGATCGCGTCGGGGCACGGGTATCTACCAGCCGGCAACAACATCCTTCAGGCGTTCCGTCGCCCCTTGGGTGCCGTCAAGGTGCTCATCGTCGGCCAAGACCCCTACCCCACCCCCGGCCACCCGATCGGGTTGAGTTTCGCGGTGGCACCCGACGTACGACCGATTCCTCGCAGCCTTGCGAACATCTACCAGGAGTTGCGGACCGATCTCGGCATCGAGCCGCCCGCGCACGGCGATCTGAGCGCGTGGGCGGACCAGGGTGTGATGTTGCTCAACCGCTGCCTGACCGTCCGCCCCGGCGAGCCGGCGTCGCACCGCGGTCGAGGTTGGGAGGAGGTCACGGATTGTGCGATCACCGCGCTGGCTACTCGCGGCGGACCCTGCGCGGCCATCCTCTGGGGGCGCGATGCCCAGAGTCTCACTGGTGCGTTGGGGCCCATCCCCTGGGTGCAGTCTGCACACCCCTCGCCTCTGTCCGCTTCGCGAGGATTCTTCGGATCGCGACCTTTCTCACGAACCAACGCCGCCCTTGTCGCTCAAGGCGGTACGCCGGTGGACTGGAGTCTGGAATAAAGTTCAACATTCAACTATTGTGGTCGATATGAGTGACACACGAATGCCTGCGCTGTACATCGGACACGGCGCGCCTCCGCTTCTCGACGATCCGATCTGGTCCGGACAACTCGCCGCCTGGGCGCAGGACCTGCCCAGACCCAAGGCGATCCTGATCGTCAGTGCCCACTGGGAGTCCGCGCCGCTGATGCTGAGCGCCTCCAACTCCGAGTTGGTCTACGACTTCGGTGGGTTCTCGCCTCACTACTACCAGATGAGGTACGACACCCCGGACGCGTCCGCTCTCGCCAACCGAATCGCAGCGATGATGCCGGACACTGAACCGGTCCACCAACATCCCTCACGGGGGCTGGACCACGGCGCATGGGTGCCGCTGAAGATCATGTACCCCGAAGCTGACATCCCCATCCTGCAGATGTCGATGCCGACCCACGACCCGGCCAAGTTGTTAGCCATCGGCGAGCGACTTCGCCCGCTGCGCGACGAAGGCGTGCTGATCATCGGATCTGGCTTCCTGACCCACGGGCTCCCCTTCCTCAAGGAGTTCCGCATCGAAGCCGATGCCCCAGGCTGGTCCACCGACTTCGACGCCTGGGCTGGCGAAGCGATGGCCCGCGGCGACATCGACGAATTGGCGTCGTACGCCTCGAAAGCTCCGGGGATGCCTTACGCACACCCGACGGTTGAGCACTACACACCGCTGTTCGTGACGCTCGGCGCGGCCACGACCCCGGATGAGCCTGGCATCCAGGTGATCGACGGATTCTGGATGGGTCTGTCGAAGCGTTCGCTGCAAGTCGCCTGATCACCTCTCTCGAAAGGCTCGACCATGAGTTCGCTAGCTGACCGTTCCATCGCTGCCCTGCGCGGCGTTCACGAGGACCTTGCGGCACTCGTGCCGACGTTGACCGAAGCACAGTTGGCAGGCCCATCGGGCGCATCGGAGTGGTCAGTCGCTCACGTGTTGTCGCATCTAGGCAGCGCGGCAGAGATCAGCATCGCTGCGTACTCGCCCGCAATTCATGGCGCACCCGAGCCCGATCCCGACTTCAACAAGAGCGTGTGGGATCGCTGGAACGCGATGAACCCCGCCGACCAGGCAGCCGGTTTTCTGAAGTACGACGCAGCCATGGTGGCGCTTGTCGAGGATCTGCCTTCCGAGAAGCGCGAGAGCATCGAGATCAAACTCGGCTTCCTGCCGATGCCGCTGCCGTTGGCTTCAATCGTCGGCATGCGACTCAACGAGACCGCACAGCACACTTGGGACGTCAAGGTGGCCCTCGACCCCGCCGCTACCGTCGACGAAACTGCAGCCGAGGTGCTGATCGAGCACTTCTCGGGCGGTCTGGGATTCCTCTTGGGCTTCACTGGCAAAGTCGATCAGGTCGACGAGCCGGCGGTTGTCGCTCTCACAGACATCGGAGTTGACATCGCGATCGCCGATTCTGTGAGCATCTCTCCGTCGGGCGGCACGTCCACGGCGACGATGACAGGTGCCCCCGAGACTCTGATTCGCCTGCTCGGTGGCCGCCTAACTCAGCTGTACACGCCCGCATCGGTCGCCGTCACCGGGAACATCACGCTCGAAGATCTACGAAAAGTCTTCCCGGGCTACTAGCTGGTTTCACCTACCCCAGATTGGGTGAGGCGAATGTCGCCATGTTGGGTCTATGGTTGGCTTGCCCGTTTTAGATGGTGCGCCAACAAGGCGGCCGTTGGTTAGCGAAGATCACCCCTGGAGGTACGTGTGACCGTGAATGTTGAAGAATCCGGCCCCATTGACTACATCGTCGTTGAGTTTCCCGGCAACAAGATGACGGGGAAGGCCTTCCCGCTGCTCGTCGATCTGGTGGATCGGGGCATCATCCGGATTCTGGATCTGGTTTTCGTCGTGAAGGACGCCGATGGTGACATCGCTGGCGTGGCCCTCACAGACCTAGACGGAGACGGCGAACTCGATCTCGCGGTCTTCGAAGGAGTCTCGTCCGGCTTGCTGGACGAGGACGACATCAATGAGGCGGGGTCCGCTCTGGAGCCGAACAGTTCCGCGGGCATCCTCGTCTACGAGAACGTCTGGGCCGCTCCGTTCGCAACCGAGATACGCCGTGGTGGCGGCCAACTGGTGGCCAGTGGCCGCATCCCGGTGCAAGCGATCCTTGCGCGCCTGGATGCCGAATAACCCGAAACACAACCCACTCGCAACGTGTAGGAAAGGAACTTCACCATGCCAGGTCTCATCAGAGGAGTAGCCCGCACGGCGGCCATCGCAGGTACTGCGACGGCCGTGTCCGGCCGAGTTTCACGTCGGCAGCAGGGCCGCTGGGCACAACAGGAAGCCCAGCAGCAGCAGGCGTATGCCCAAGAGGCGCCCCCGCAGGCGTACGAACCACCGCCGGCTCCTGCGGCGCCGGACACGAATGACAAACTCGAACAGCTCAAGCAACTCGGCGAGTTGCGGGATGCCGGTGTTCTCACCGACGCCGAATTCGAGGCCCAGAAGGGCAAGATCCTCTACTCGTAGTTAGATCTGCACTCGAAGTTAGATCTGCGTTGTCAACCCCCTAGTGATCGGACCCCGCATGTCGTTTTGGGAATTCTTCTGGTTCTTGATCGTGACGTACTTGTTCATCGCCTACCTCGTCATCATGTTCCGGATCGTCATCGATCTGTTCCGCGATCACGAACTCGGTGGGCTGATGAAGGGCGTCTGGCTCGTCTGCCTGCTCTTCCTCCCGTTCTTGACCGCCTTGATCTATCTGATTGTGCGCGGACAGGGCATGGCCGAACGGTCGATGGCCGAGATGCAGGATGCGCGTTCTCGACAGGATGCCTACATCCGGGACGTCGCCGGTGGTGCATCGGCATCCGACCAGATCGCGCAAGCCAAGGGTCTGTTGGACTCGGGGGCGATCAGCCAGTCGGAGTACGACGCACTCAAGGCGAAGGCACTTAGTTAGCCATGTCGGAACCAGAGCCAACTGTCCCCATTCAATCCGGCACGATTCAAACCGGCGGCTCCGACCAGCCTGCGACTCAGGTCCTGGTGGAGCGACCATCCCGAGGACGCCGGATCGGGGCGGCCATCTGCTTGGTGCTGGCGCTGGTGTTGACGACGCCCGCGATCGTTGCCTACTGGGGTCAGCGCACGCTGAACGACACCGAGAGATACCTGGATACGGTCTCGCCTCTGATTGACTCACCCGAAGTGCAAGATGCCATTGCGACGACGGTGACGGATGCTATCGAGAAGCAGGTCGACACCGAAGCGGTGATCAACGAGGTCTTCTCGGGCGTCATCACCGATCGGCCACGGCTTCAGTTGTTGGTGGGACCGTTGGCGTCGGCGATCAATTCGATGATCGACCAACAGGTCAGAGATTTCATCGCCTCCGATGCCTTCGAGGACCTGTGGGTGACCGCCAACACTCGAGCCCAGCAGACCATGCTCAAGGTGCTTGCGTGGAGAAGATACGGGCGCTGTGTCGGTGCAAGGCGACCAAGTGGTCCTCGACGTCTCAGATGTCATCGAGGAGGTCAAGGCACGGCTGGTGGACCGAGGGTTGACGATGGTTGAGCGAGTCCCGATCCCCGAGGTCGACCGTCAGATCGTGCTGGTCGAAGCGCCCCAGTTGAAGCAGATGCGCACCATCTATGCGTTCAGCAATCCGCTTGCCCGATGGCTGCTGCCGTTCGTGTTGGCGTTGTACCTCGGTGCGTTCCTGCTCGCTCGCCGACGCCCGCGAATGGGAGTGGCCATCGGGATCGCCTTTGCGGTAAATGCCGTGATCTTGGCGTTCGTCCTGTCGGTGGGCCGACAACTGTTCGTCAATGAACTGTCTGGCAGCGTCTTCGCGCAAGCGAGCAGCGTGTTCTACGACACGATGCTCACCTATCTCGAGCGAGCGCAGGACGTGTTGCTGTGGCTGGGGCTGATCTTGATCGTGGCCGGTTGGTTCGCCGGGTCCAACTCAACCGGCACAGCAGCCAGAAGCACCGTCGCCGGCGGCCTCGAGAACGTCGGAGCCGCAGTGCCGGAAGGCTCCGTCGGTGGGGTCGCGGCTTGGGTGACTCAGAATGCAAGGTGGCTCAGATACGCCATTGCCGCATTGGGCATCATCGTGCTGGCGTGGGGCAATCAGATGACAACGACTCGAGTCACCTGGTCCCTTGTCCTGGTGGTTGTGCTGCTGATCGTGGTGCAGGTCTTGGTCGGGGCCGGACGCTCCGCGCCCGCCGAAACCGAGCCCGAACTGGTGGACGCCTGAGTCATCGGTCGCCCACGCGGACCAAACCGCTCTCGTAGGCAACCACCACCAGTTGGGTCCGATCGCGGAGACCGAGGAGGGCGAGAACGTCGCTGACGTAGCCCTTCACCGTCGTCTCTGCCAGGTGTAGCTCTGCGGCGATCTCCTGGTTGCTCAGACCTCGGGCCACCAGGCGCACCAACCCCGATTGACGCTGCGTCAGCCCGAGCGATGCGGGTTGAGGCGGCGGTCCGGCAGCAATCCTGTCCTCAATCAAGCGACGCGTCAGGCTTGGTGCCAGCAGTGCGTCACCGGAGGCAACGGCTTCGATGCCGCGCCAGAGTTGCTCGCGCGTGACGCTCTTGAGAAGGAACCCGCTCGCTCCCGCGCGCAAGGCGCTGTAGACGACCTCGTCAACCTCGATTGTTGTCAGCACCAGAATCTTCGTCGCCCCTTGGGCCGCCACGATCCGCCGGGCAGCCTCGATACCGTCCATAAGCGGCATCCGGATGTCCATCAGTACGACGTCGGGCTGGGCCGACGCGACGGCAGCCACCGCCTCGACTCCGTTCGCGGCAGTCGCGACGACCTCGAACTCGGGATGACTGTCCACGATCGAGGTCAGCCCGTCCCGCACGAGTTCCTCGTCATCAGCAACGACGATCGAGATCATGCCGCGTCCAGCGGAAGAACAGCCAGCACTGAATACCTGCCGTCCTCGGCCGGGCCGGCATCCAGAGATCCCCCCAGTTCGCGCACCCGGTCTCGCAGTCCGATTAGCCCACGCCCACTGCCGCCGTACGCCGACTGGTGGGCGAGCCCGCTGCTCTCAACCTCGATACGAACCTGGTCCGGTTCATAGTCGAGATTGAGCGCGGCCACCGGTTCACGCGTGTGCCGCATCGCGTTCGTCAGAGCCTCTTGCACAACCCTGAACGCGCAAGCATCGATCTCTTCGGCCAAGGCCGGTCGCTCTCCGGTCTCGGTGACGTTCAGCCGCAACCCCGCGGCTCTGACACCGCCGATCAGGGTCGGCAGCGCCTCGAGACCGTGGTGTTGAGCGGACGCATCATCCGACTCGCCGAGCAAGGTCAGCAATGAGTGCAACTCGGCCAGCGCATCGCGACTGGCCGACCCGATAGCCGCGAGAGATCGGCGAGCCGCCTCAGGGTTGCGATCGATGGTCGCTTGGCCGGCTTCGGCTTGTACGGCGATCAGGGTAACCGCGTGCGAGACGACATCATGGAGTTCCCGCGCGATGCGTTGCCGCTCAGCCTGGATAGCCGCTTGCGCTTCGCGCTCAGCCTGTCTCAGCCCGCCGCTCGAGCGACGCCAGATCCTGCCCACGCCTGTGGAAGGCGAAGCCAAGACCAGCCGGCACAGCTACGAAGAGAGCCAACGTCGGCAGGATGTTGGCCACCTCGTCGGACGGATCCAGCGCGATCGAGAGCGCGATGGCCATGCAGAGGAGACATAGCCCCATCAGCGCTCCACGCCGATCGGCGTACGCCGGTGCCGAATAGGCAGACACAACGACCGCCAGCAAGACCGCCATCTGGTCGGGTGACTCGGTGAGCAGCGTCTCGCTGGCGAGGCCCACCGAAACAATCAGAATCGATAACGCAGGCGCGCGGCGTCGGAACGCAAGTGCGAGCACAGTGATCACGGCCAAGGTCGTCCCCAGTGCGACCCTGTCCCCACCCCTGTTGATGGTCTGGATCGCCGCCGGGACGGCGAGCACCAGCGCCAGCACGACGTCTGCGCGAGTGACGTACTGCGTTGCGCGTCGGGCGATGTTCGGCACTCGCTCACGCTAGCCAATCCGTGCGCTCCGCACCCCCTACCTGAGTAGGTAAACGCTTCCTACGCTGGCCTGAAGAGTTCACGACTCCTGACGGTGCCGCTCGAGGCGTCCCGATCCATAGCGTCGACGTACCGAACATCAAGTCCAAACTCCAGGAGTCGCTATGACCATCACTGCCACCACTCAGGAACGAGCACCCATCACCGTCGGTATGGCCGGCGTTGCCGGGAGTCTGCTCATCATTACGCCCCTCCTCGTCGAGTTTGTCGTTGGCGAATTCATCCTGCTCCTCCCGATCGCGCTGCTACTCGCCATCGCTGCTGGTATCGGGATCTTGCGCTTCCGAAAGCGAGCCGGCGACGCGGTCGAGTTCCCCAAGTTGGGTGTCTGGCTGTTTGTGGGTGGATTGACCGCTGCGATTGCCTCTGAGGTCTTCGAACAGTCGCTTCAAGGTCCGATCCCCACGATCGCGGACGTGTTGCCGCCGACCCTGTTCATCGTCAGCGGCGTGGGTCTGTTGATGCTGGCTCGCGCGATAAACCGCTCGCACTAGAGGCTCAGCCCTCAGCGAACCGTTTCCCGAGTTGCGCCGAGATCTCGTAACTGCGTTCCAGGAAGGAGCGCTCGTCATACCTCTTGCGTCTGAGCCAGGCGGTCACTTCTTCATTGCACTTGCTCGCGTTGCATGAACCGCAGGCCGGAACGATGTTGTCGAGCGTGTAGCGACCGCCGCGGGAGATCGCCAGCACGCAGTCCTTCTGGAGGGGTTTGCCGCTGACGCCGCAGTACGCGCACCCTCCCCAGGCTGCTTGCAGTGCTGACCACTGCTCGGGAGTCAGGTCGTGTTCGACGACATCCATGCGTCGACGTCGTTTGCGAGCCGCCCGGGCTCGACGAGTGCGACTCACTACCACCGTTACAGATTAGGCCAAGGCGTCGATGGCTCAGCGTTCTGTGTAGATCCAGCCGATCTCGTCATTGGGTACGCCGATGGACGCGTGGGTGTGAACAAATCGCCACTCATCATCCTCGCGGTGAAACACCGAACTCCAACGCGGCGCAACCTGACCGCCGTCGGGAAGTGTGATCGTGACGTTGGTGATGGCCCAGCCGACCGACCCTTCTTCGAAGGCCTCCGTTCCAGCCGGTGAGAACGTCACATTTCCTCCTGCGCCCGCGACCTCGCCACGGAGAAACTCGGCAACGGCGGCACCGCCGGTGATCCGCTCATCCGGGTCGCTGCCGATCAAGAGCGTGTGCTCGCTCTTTGACACCAACCTGTCCACCGAACTTGGGTCACCGCGCGTGGCCGCAGCGAACCATTCCGAGACCAGTTCTTCGAGTTCCTGAGAGCGCTGCATGTCTTTCTCCGATCGGGCGTTGGCGCACCTTGATCTTGGCACTGCTTGATCTCTACCTCAACAGGGTTCGGGTCCAGACCTCGGTGACTAGCGCGCGTCGTCTAGTGCGGCGAGATAGCGCTCGGTCATGACCCGTTGAATCCACCCGGTGATGGGCCCGCCGAGGCGAGCCGATCGGGTCACCGGTTTCGAGAACGCCGAGATCGTAGCCTCGATCCGTCCGTCCGAAAGACGCTGAACCACGAACCTCTCCTCACCTGATTCGGGGTGACCGGGCAGCGTGCCGTAGGCAAACCCGCGAAGATTTGTCTCGTCCACGACGTACACGACACGACAGGGAATTCGAAGAGACGCGAACCCAATGCCTAGTCGCATTTCGGCCACTGATTCTTCCGCCGCTGATGCCGAGGACGCGGCCACCCGAAGACCAGCTCCCTGGTGCATCCGCCAGCTCATCAAGATGTCCGCAACGGCATCCAGGTCGCGGCTCTCCAATAAGCGAGTGCGTCGAATGTAGCCGTATCCGCCGGGCACCTCGCCCGCTGTCGCCCCGACGGCGTCGTAGGAGAAGTCAGCGGCTCGCAGCGCGGCGACCCTGGCCGGGGGCAGGAGGGAAAAGGTCACCCGGACATCATCCCTCGGGAATCTCGAGGTCGAGCATGCCCGCGGCAAGGTGGTAATCGTCACCGACTAAATCGAAGAAATCATTGCCGAGCCTTGACAACTTCGGCAGAATCGATTATCGATCTCGGTGGCGGGAGTGAGCGATGGTCGAGCGGACGGCGACTGAAGGCAGTTTCAGCGCCGCGGAATACGGACAGCTCGAGCAGAACTACGCCGCCCTAAACACCCAGTTCGAGGCCGCCAACGAAGTGCTCTTCGCCCTGGGCCGGTCGGCCGGGGACCCCAACACCGTCCTCACCACCATCGTGGAAAGCGCACGTCGGCTGTGCCGATCTCAGCGCCTCGTTTCTCTACTTGCTCGAAGACGGCGTCTACCGGCTCAACAAGACCGTCGGGGTTTCGGACGAGCAGATCGACTACCTCCTCGCGCACCCGATGGCGACGGACCGCAACACCCTGATCGGACGGGTCGGCCTCGATCACACCACCCAGCAGATCCCTGATGTTCTCGCCGACCCGGACTATGGTCGCCGGGATCTCCCACAGATCGGTGGGTTCCGGACCACCATGGCCGCACCGATGCTGATCGACGACGGGGTCGTGGGTGCAATGGTGCTCTGGCGCAATGACGTCAGTCCCTTCGATGAACGGGAGATGGCGATCGTGACCGCCTTCGCCGGCCAGGCGGCGATGGCGATCAACGGCGTCAAGTTGGTTCAAGAGCTGGAGGCACGTCGAGCTGAGCTCGCGCGCAAGGTCGAGGAGCTCGAGGCCCTGCGCGAGGTCGGCGAAGCGGTGGGGTCGAGTCTCGACATCGATCACGTCCTCTCAACCATCACGATGCATGCGGCTGAACTTTCAGGAACCGATGGCGGCTCGATCATGGAGTACTACGAGAACGAGCGCGCCTTCATGGTGCGAGCCACCTACCGGACCGAGCCCGAGGTCATCGAGCGGCTCCGCCACATCCGTATTGAACTCGATCAGACCCTGGTCGGGCGCGCCGCGAAGGAACACAAACCGCTGGCCGTCACAGACCTTGGCTGCCGCCCCCTCGACCCGCACCTTCAAGTCCTGTACGACTCAGGATGGCGATCGGTTCTTGCCGTACCCATGCTTCGCGAGGAGCAGATCGTCGGCGCCCTCATCGTCCGCAGAAAGGCCACCGGCGGCTTCTCCGAGGAGACCGTCGACCTCCTCGAGACATTCGCCGGCCAGTCGGCGTTGGCCCTCGTCAACGCGCGCCTGTTCCGAGAGTTGGAGACGCGAAGTGCTGAGCTCGAGGTGGCCAGCACTCACAAGTCGGAGTTCCTGGCGAGCATGTCCCATGAGTTGCGAACGCCTCTCAATGCCGTGCTCGGCTTCTCGGAGGTGCTGCTGGAGCAGATGTTCGGGGAGATCAACGAACGCCAGGAGGAGTACCTCCGCGACATCCACAACTCCGGCCAGCATCTCCTCGAACTGCTCAACGAGATCCTCGACCTGTCCAAGGTGGAGGCCGGCCGGATGGAACTCGAGTACACGCGCCGTCGAGCTGGCCCCGTTGCTCGAGAGCGCCGCGTCGATGCTGCGCGAGCGAGCAGGTCTCAAGGCGATCGACCTGGCGGTGGAAGCCGAAGCGGGTATCGGGTCGGTCGAGGCCGACGAACTCCGGCTGAAGCAAGTGATCCTCAACCTGCTCACCAACGCGGTCAAGTTCACCGGCGAGGGGGGATCGGTGGTTGTCCGGGCGAGCCGCTCGGGTTCCGAGTCGGTCACGATCACTGTGGCGGACAATGGACCCGGCATCCCCGATGATGACCGCGAGCGGATCTTCGAGTCGTTCCAGCAGGGTGGACGGGGCGTCACACGGGAGGAGGGGACCGGTTTAGGTCTGACGCTCTCACGAAGGATCGTCGAACTTCTCGGCGGCCGGATGTGGCTCGAGAGCGAGGTCGGGCGTCGGCAGCACCTTCGGCTTCTCCCTGCCGGCTTCCCGGCCGTGGATCGCGGACTGGACAGGACGACCGGGAACCACGTCCGAGTTGACCGACGTCGTCATGATCGATGACGACCGCCCCTCCCTCGACCTGCTCACCGCCTACCTTGCCGGCGACGCTGTGCGGGTGACCTCGGCGCTGGACGGGCCGTCTGGCCTGGATGCCGTACGACGAATCAAGCCGGCGGTCGTCCTCCTGGACATCCGTCTCCCCGGCATGGACGGTTGGGCGGTGCTCGAGGCCCTGAAAGAGGATGCCGGACACGCGAGACATTCCTGTGATCGTGGTCTCGATCGTCGACGAGCACGCGCGCGGCGCGGCTCTGGGTGCGGCGGCCTACCTCGTCAAGCCCGTGAGCCGAGACAACCTTCTGCAACGCATTGAACTCAGCTCGGCACGCTGACCGCCTCGAGGGACCGACCCACACGAGGTGGCGTCACCATGAGCACCGGACTGATCCTCGTCGTCGAGGACAACCCCACGAACCTGAAGCTGGTCCGCGACGTCCTCCAGTTCTCCGGCTACGAAGTCATCGAGGCAACCTGTGGCGAGGACGGCGTCCGACTTGCAAAAGAGGAGCACCCTGACTTGATCCTGATGGATCTGCAACTCCCGGGCATCGACGGCATGGAAGCTCTGCGGCAGATCCGATCGAACGAAGACGGCGCGATGTCCCGTGGTGGCGGTCACGGCGTTCGCCATGAACGAGGACCGCGACCGCGCCTACGCAGCTGGCTTCAACGGCTACGTGCGCAAGCCCATCAGCGTGCGCCACCTGCAACAAAAGGTCCACGATCTCCTCACGGCAGGGAGTGGGGCATGAACCAGGAGAGCACCGAAAAGGTGACAGTCCTCGTCGTCGACGACCAGCCACAGAACATCAGACTGCTCGACGCCATCTTGACCCCTCGCGGGTACGACGTCAGAACCGCCGCGTCAGGCGAGGAGGCGTTGGCTGCCCTCTCCACGTCGGAGGTCGACCTCGTGCTGCTGGACATCCTCATGCCGGGAATGGACGGCTACGAAGTATGCCGCCGGATCCGCGAGCAGAACGACACGGCGTACCTCCCTGTCGTGATGGTGACGGCGAGCGGCGATGAGCAGAAGATCAAGGCGCTGGAGGCAGGGGCCGACGACTTCCTCGCCAAACCGATCAACCAGAGCGAGCTGCTGGCTCGAGTCAAGTCGCTGGCACGCATCAAGCGCTACCAGGACACCATCAAGCGGCAGGCGAGTGAGCTCGCGGACTGGAACCGGGAACTCGAGTCGCGGGTGGAGTCGCAGGTCTCGCAACTTGAGCGGATGAGCAAACTGCGCAGGTTCCTATCTCCCCAGTTGGCAGAACTCATCGTCGACTCCGGGGACGAGACCTTCCTGGAGAGCCACCGACGGGAGATCGTGGTTGTCTTCTGCGATCTGCGCGGTTTCACGCCCTTCGCCGAATCGAGCGAACCCGAAGAGGTGATGGGGGTGCTCAACGAGTACCACGAAGCGCTCGGGGACCTGGTCTTCCGGTTCGAAGGCACTCTTGAGCGCTTCACCGGTGACGGACTCATGGTGTTCTTCAACGACCCCGTGCGGTGTGACGACGGACCGCTGCGTGCTATTCGCATGTCGGTGGCCATGCGCACCCGCGTGCGGGACCTAGCGGAGGGATGGGGTCGTCAGGGGCACGACCTCACGCTGGGAATCGGTCTTGCACAGGGATACGCGACCCTGGGAACGATCGGTTTTGAAGGGCGTCGCGACTACGCCGCCATCGGTAGCGTCACCAACCTTGCGGCCCGGCTCTGTGCTGAAGCCGAGCCTTGGCAGATCCTCGCGTCGGAGCGGGTCGTCTCTGCCGCCGGCCCGTCGGTCGTCGCAGCCGACGCGGGCGACCGCAAGATCACGGGTTTCAGTCGTGAGGTGCATGCCTACGACATCAAGGGACTCGACAGCGCGAGGACAATGTCATGACCGGGGACGTCTGGACCGCACCGCTCACCGGGCCAGACGTTCTGTCCGCGTTGACCGAGGACGAGAGGTACAGCCGCTTCGACGATCTCCAGTCGGGCATGCTCGGCGTCTGGGAGGCGATGCGACTCAACTATGACGACGAGTCGGTGGTGGTCATTCCGTCGATCTCGCTCGACCGCGCGGTATCAGCCAGCGGCAGCCTGTCGCAGGCCTACGAGGAACGCTTCCTGTTCCTACTCGTCCTGCTGCGACAGCCGCGTCTGAGGATGGTGTACGTCACGTCGATGCCGATCGCGCCGGTGATCGTGGAGTACTACCTGGCCCTGCTCAGCGGCGTCATACCGAGCCACGCCCGGGCCCGACTCTCGCTGATCAGCGTCAACGACTCCTCGCCTCGTTCCCTGAGCGAGAAGTTGCTGGATCGCCCGCGGCTGCTGCGACAGATCGCAGATCTGGTACCAAATCCCGCGCACTCCCACATGGTGCCGTACAACACCACCGAACTCGAACGAGACGTCGCCCTGAGCATCGGCATTCCGATGTACGGCGCCGACCCGCGGCTGGCCGATCTTGGTTCGAAGACGGGTTGCCGACGGCTCTTCGAGGAGGTCGGCGTGCCGTATCCCTTGGGTGCCGAAGACCTCCATGGCATCGACGAGATCGCTGATGCACTCGTGAGGATGCGACAGGCTCGTCCTTCCATGGCGAGTGCCATCGTCAAACTCAATGAGGGCGTCTCGGGTCAGGGGAACGCCGTCGTCAACCTGTCCGGGCTGCCAGCACCCGGGGCCTCGGATGAGCGCGCCGGCCTGATGGAGCGCATCGCGCACATGGAACTGGAGTCGCAGACCACGCCGTTCAACGTCTACATCGACAAGTTCGCGCAGGGCGGTGGCATCGTGGAGGAGCGCATTACCGGTACCGAACTGCAGAGCCCGAGCGTTCAGTTGCGCGTGCTACCGGGCGGGCAGGTCGAACTGTTGTCGACTCACGACCAACTGCTCGGAGGACCAAGTGGTCAGGCGTACCTGGGTTGCGTCTTCCCAGCAGCAGCGGCGTATGCGCGGCTGATCACCCAACATGCGGAGAAGATCGGGAAAAGGCTTGCCCGGGAGGGCGCCCTGGGGAGGTTCGCGGTCGACTTCGTCGTGGTCCGTGATGCCGCGGGCTCGTGGACGCCGTACGCGATCGAACTCAACCTTCGAAAAGGAGGCACGACACATCCGTTCCTCACGCTGCAGTTCCTGACCGATGGTCGTTATGACCCGGCCACGGCACTCTTCACAACGCCGCGAGGTCATGAGAAGCATCTCGTTGCCACCGACCACTTGGAGTCCCCGACGCTGCGCAGCCTCTCTCCTTCCGACCTGTTCGACATCGTCGCCCGGCACGGCCTGCACTTCGACCAGTCGCGTCAGGAGGGTGTCGTCTTCCACATGATCAGCAGCCTCACCGAACATGGGCGAGTGGGGATGACCGCGGTTGGCGACACTCCCACTGAAGCAGGTCGCCGCTACCGCGAGGCCGAGCGCGTTCTGATGGAAGAAGCCGCGTTGGCCCTTGAAGAACAACCCCTCCGTGCCTGAGCCCCTGCCGGCTGACTCGGTCTGGTACGTCGCCTATGGTTCCAATCTCGCACTGGAGCGTTTCCGCTGCTACCTCGCCGGAGGTCGTCCTGCCGAGAGCCAACGGGAGTACGCCGGGTGTCGAGACACCAGCGACCCGGCTCGCGCAGTTGGCGTCTTCGTGCCGGGGAGGCTCGTCTTCGCCGAGGAGTCTGCGGTCTGGGGCGGTGGCATGGCCTTCTACGACAGTGGTGCTCCCGGGCTGACGGCTTGCCGGGCGTACCTCATCTCATCGGAGCAATTCGCGGATGTGGTGGCGCAGGAGATGAGGAGGCCATCCGGCGGCGAATTCGCCCGGAGGCTCGCGCAGCTTCTTAGTGAAGTCGAGTCCGTGCGAACGCTAGGTCCCGGTCTCTACGAGACAGTCATGTTCCTGGGCTACCTAGAGGGGACCCCGATGCTTACGGTGACCCATGGCGATGTGGGTGGCCTGCACGCCACTGCGCCTTCAGCGGAGTACCTCACCACCATCGCAACCGGCCTGCTGGAAGCTCATGACTGGGGTGCCGACACGATCGCGGCCTATTTGGCTCCTGCTCCGGGCGTGCTGGGTTCTTGGTCGGAGGAGGAAATAGCCCACATCGTTCGCCCGACGCGCGTGATGCGTCGATGAAGGACCCACCTGCGCAAAAGTTCGCAACGCGGACTGAACCTTTTCGCGGCTTCAAGGACTTGAATAGGAGTCAGGAGATCTCGGCAGGCACGAGGTGAGGCGCATGATGGAGCAGGCGGATGAGGACGAGTTCACTCGTTTCGTCCAGCGTGAGCACTCCGGACTGTTCCGAACTGTCTATCTGTTCACGGGCGACTACCAGTTGGCGGAGGACACCGTGCAAGTCACCTTCGCGAAGATCTATCCCCGGTGGCATCGCGTTTCACAGATGCGATCGCCGGGTTCCTATGCTCGGCGAATCGCGCTCAATCAGGCGAAGTCCTGGTGGCGGAGGCGCTCATCGACGGAGACTCCGTTCCAACTCATCGACGTGCCCGCCGCGGCCGCGCCACATGAGTCGATAGCAGATCATGAGGCGGTGTGGGCCGCAGTGCTAGCCCTCCCTCAGCGCCAACGAGCAGTCATCGTGCTGCGCTTCTACGAGGACCTCAGCGAGGCCGACACCGCCGAAATCCTCGGTATCGCGGTGGGCACGGTCAAGAGTCATTGTCATGCGGGATGCCAGCGGCTGGCGGGCCTCCTGGCGGACCCGAGTGCGTCCATCACTGGAGGGCTGCCCCGATGACCATCGAGCAGAGGATCCGTGTTTCAGCAAATCGGATTGCTGGCGCCATCGAACCGCACGCCCCGGACATGGAGTTGATTCGGAGCAGGGCGCGCCAGACCCGAAAGCACCGCCAGTCCGCTGCCGCTGCAGCGGTCGTGGTGGTCGTTGCCAGTGCCGTGGGACTTCGAGTCCTGCTCGGCCCGAGTCCTGCTGCGGTGGAGCCAGCCCCCTCGCCCGACACACCCGTCGCTCCAGCAATCACGGCAAGCAAGCCGGTTTGGCACGACGCGAACGGGTTGCACCTAGGCGACCAAGTTTTCGAGAGTGCCGCGCCTGAACCGACAGACTGCGATGTCCCTGAGGGGTGCTCGTCACTCTCGAGTCTGGCGCTGACACAGGACGGGGTCGTGTACGGCGCTGCTGGAGTCCGGCAAGGTTTGGTACCAGCAGTGGAACGGTGCGCCGCAACTCATCGGGGAGGGATCAGCCATGGGGCCAGCGGCTGACCCGACCGGCTCGACGGCCGCCTGGTTCGAGGGTTCGGATCTGGTGATGTTTGATACGGCCACCGGACAGGAACTGGCCCGCGCTGACCAGAGCACCACGATGCCTTCAGCCCCGGGGACGCGCAGCAGATCTGGAAACCGGATTCTCGAGGTGACTGGAAACCTGATCCTCGATGTGACACCCGATCGCGTCTATTGGTGGGGAGAAGTGTTGTATCGCTTCGACCTAACTACCGGGAAGACGACAACCGTCTCGCCCCAAGCGACGAACGTGAGCACTCTCGACTATGCCGACGTCAGGAGTTGCTGTATTGCGCCGTTCGCCGTGACCAGCGACGAGGTGACCAGCACCATCTCCCCGTCATCCGCCATCATGCACACGTTCGAGGTCGGTGAACTGGTCCAACCCCTGTTCTTCAACGCCGACGGCAGCTATCTCGCGGCTCTCAATGTGGACGGCGACGAGCTTCGCGCCGCGGTGGCCAACGTCATGACGGACGAGATCTTCTACCCATCTCCGCAGCACTCCTACCCGTCGATTGGTTGGGGCTACGGCAACACCCTGATGGTGTACGAAGCCACTGGTCGGAGAGATGAGCAACTGTTGGCCTGCGACGTGAGCAACCAGTCGTGCCAGCCCATGGAGCACACCGGTCCGGTCATGCTGCCTAGCTCGTGAATATGAGTTCAGTGCGCCGCCACTCGGCGCAACGGCTCAGTAGCCGTGCCCCTGCTTGATCTGCTCACGCTCGACGTCGCTTGTTCCGCCCTTCTGGTCAAGCGTTACGCAGGCGTCCTCGATGTCCCGTGTGAGCTGATCGACCTGCTCACGACTCATCGTCTCCTTGACCAGCGCCCGCAAGATCTTCACGTTCTGAGCGTTCGGTGGCAGCGTGTAGGCGGGCACCATCCAACCCCGCTCCGCAGAGAGTTGCCAGGCGATGTCCGACTCGTCGTACGCATTGCCCGGCTTGAGGCGGAATGCCACCAGCGGCAGCTGCTCGAGGTCGTCGCCGATGACCTCGAATCGGCCACTCTCGCGCAGGTTGTCGGCTAGCACCCGGGCGTTCTGCTGCATCTGTTTCATCACGTAGGTGTAGCCCTCGCGACCGAGCCGGACGAAGTTGTAGTACTGCGCCAGGACCATCGAGGCGCCCGTCGAGAAGTTCAGAGTGAACGTGGCATCGATCTTGCCGAGGTAGTTCTCATAGAAGACCAGGTCCTCGGCGAGGTCGGACTTCTCGCGGAAGACCAGCCAGCCGATGCCGGGGTAGACGAGCCCGTACTTGTGTCCCGACACGTTGATCGAGCGGACCTGTTCGAGTTGGAAGTCCCACTTCGAGTCCGGGTAGAGGAACGGCCAGACGAAGCCACCGCTCGCTCCGTCAACGTGCAGAGGAATGTCGATACCCGTGTCTCGCTTGGTTTCCAGCAGAAGTTGGTTGATCCCGACGATGTCGTCCATATGACCGGTAAAGGTGGTGCCTAGCACGGCCGCGACGCCGATGGTGTTCTCATCGAGGTGCTCGGAGACGTCGTCAGGGCCGATCGTGTACTTGTTCTCGGCCAGCGGCACGATGCGTGGCTCGACATCGAAGTACCGACAGAACTTCTCCCAGACGACATGCACGTCCCCGCCGAACACGAGGTTGGGCCGATCGACTGAAAGGCCTGCGGCCTGTCGGCGCTCGCGCCACTTCCACTTCAAGGACAGCGCGCCGAGCATGATCGCCTCGGATGATCCTTGCGTGCGGCAGCCGGTCGTCTCACCGGGAGCATGGAACAGGTCGGCAAGCATGCGGACGCAGCGCTGCTCTATCTCCGCAGAAATGGGGTACTCCGCGTGGTCGATGAAGTTGCGGTGCAGATTCTCCGCGATGATCCGCTGCGCCTCAGGCTCCATCCACGTCGTGACGAAGGTGGCCAGATTCCGATGCGGATCGCCTTCCATCGCCATGTCCTCTGCGACCAGACGCATCGCGTCCGTGGGACTCATCCCGTTCTGGGGGAAGTCGTGGGAGGGCGCCGGTTCGGTGAGGAAGCGATTTCCGAAGAGCGCCTGGGCGTCGGCCAGGCTAAGGGGGGTTTCGGTCATGACCAATTCAAGCACTTTTCAAGACGTCGTGGGCTTGTCGAATATCTGCACTAGTCCACCGACCGCGAAGCAAACCGCGCCCACGAAGGTGCCCCAGTTGACGAGGCCGACATTGACGGCGGCGGAGGTCGCAGGTCGGATGAAGGCGGCGAGCCCAGCGAGGAAGAACAGGACAGACCCGAGTTGATTGATGACCACCACCCACCAATCGATGTCACGCAGGTCGTAGGCCCACCTTGCCGCCGCAGACATTGAGCATGGCAAGGTGCCCCGACACGAGGAAGCAGACGCAGCCGACCATGTCCGGGAGCCAGATCCAGCCGTTCGACTGGCGGGGCGTGAGCCCCTGGGCGAACGCGGCGACGAGGCTGACGGCGAAGAACAGGGTGCCCACGAAGAGCACCGTGGCGCTTCGCCATCCGAGATCCTGAGGCAAGGACCCCCACCACCTGAAGTGTCCCGGCGTACGGATCCCTTGTCCGGATCCAACCGCATTGACCACCAATAGGATCGACGAATAGCCGCCGAGGCTGAAGAAGAAGCCGCCGACGAGGTAGGTGACGCAGACAGTCGTCGTACTTCCCACGTCCAGCTGGGCAAAGTAGGCACCCAGAGCGAAGAGGGATCCGCCCAGAATGAACGCAATGGCGGCGCAGAGGTTGAGCCGGTCCAGCGTGGCGGCTCCTGCGGTCTGGGATGAGTCCGACATCACGGCGCCTCTCACTGCACAACGAGCTTTGATTTCATCGCGATGCTGCACCACTCGCCTAGGATTCACAAGTGACTGACTCCGGTGCGGGCGGCCGCCAACCCTCGATCGTGCTTATCTCCGACGAACACGCCGACGCTCTCCGTGACTCGTTCTGGCGCTACTCCCGCGAGTACGACATACAGACGGCGCAATATCTGGTCGAGGCGATGGTTGTCACCGAAGGGATCCTGTGCCGCTGGAGGAACGGTCGCGCTCTTCGTGTGCGACTCCCGTCTTCCCGACGCGAACGTCCTGTCTGCGTTCAGCAGTTTGCGTTCACTCGTGCCGACGGCTCGTCGGATGATCGCCGCACACGTCGATGCGTTTCTCGATGACGCGGACGCTCTGCGGCCGGGTATGGCCAAGGGCAAGTACGACGCCTACTTGCTCATGCCGCGTGGCATGCGGGACGAGGAGTTCCACAACGCGGTCACGGATCTGCTCTCCGATTGGGGCTCCACGGTCGGCAATCCAGTGGTCGTGTCCGCCAAGATCATCACTAACGAGATCACTGCCCTGGTGGTGGCCGTCCGCGACTATATGGACCGCGCCGGGATCGAGAGCCGCGTATACGCACCGGAAACGGAGGTCGGTCGCCAAATTCTGGCTGAGGCCGCACCCAACAGCGCCCTGCCCGTGCTGTGGGCAATGAACCGCAAACCGATCTCAGTCAGCTCGGTTCGTGACGTCGCCGTCGCCATGTACGGCGTCCCGGATGCGTTGTCCGTCTCCGACGTCGTGGATGTCGCGGTGGTCGGCGGCGGACCCGCGGGGTTGGCGACCGCTGTCTACGCGTCATCCGAAGGCCTCAGCACAGTCGTCCTCGAAGCCGAGGCGGTCGGCGGTCAGGCCGGCACGAGTTCGATGATCCGCAACTATCTCGGCTTCCCGCGAGGCATCTCCGGCATGCGACTGGCCCAGCGCGCACGCAACCAGGCCCTGCGTTTCGGCACTCGGTTCTTCGCCGGCGCGGAGGTCGAGGAGTTGATCGTGGGTGAGCCTCATGTGCTGCGCACGGATGGAGGAGAGGTCCGGGCGCACGCGGTCGTCGTATCCACGGGGGTCCGCTATCGGAAGCTGCGCGTCGAACCTCTTGAGGACCTCGTCGGCCTCGGCGTGCATTACGGCACGGCGATGGCGGCTGCGCGGGAGATGGAGGATCAGGACGTGTACGTCGTCGGCGGCGGCAACTCTGCCGGCCAGGCCGCCGTACACCTGTCGCGTTTCGCCAGGTCGGTGACCATCCTCATTCGGCGCCCGTCTCTATCCGAAACGATGTCGCAGTACCTCATCGATGAGATCGCGTACATCCCCCGAATCACGGTCCAGCCCTGCTCTCGTGTAGTCGACGGTGGGGGCAACGGTCGGCTCGAGTGGCTCAGCATCGAACATGTGGACACAGGCGAGCGGACCCTGCGGCAGGCGGGAGGACTGTTCCTTCTGCTGGGTGCCTCCCCGCACTGCTCATGGCTTCCACCCGAGGTCGCACTCGACGAGCACGGCTTCGTGCTCACCGGCCGCGACGTCCCCCAGCAGTCCTGGACGAACGGGCTTCCGCCGCAGAGCCTCGAGACCACGGTGCCCGGCATCTTCGCCGCCGGCGACGTCCGCGCGGGATCGATGAAACGAGTGGCAGCCGCCAGCGGCGAAGGCGCCTCCGTGGTTCCCCTCGTGCACACCTGGATCCAAAGTCGCCGTACGCCGTAGCCTGACCCACCATGGCCGAAGTTGACCTGCCTGATGACGAACTTCAACGGTGGGTCGTCGACACCGTTGCCCCCGCGGGTGTCGACCATCGGCTCCCTTCGTTGAGACGCGGCAGTCTGCTTCGGATTGGAAGCAGTCGAGGACGTTCTCCGTCGATGGGAGGAGGAGGCGGGCCGCGCCGCAGACCACTTGCCTACTGGGACGTCGTTGCCGCACTCAGCACGCCGACGGACATGGGCTGGTTCGCAGGGGCGATCACAGATCAGGCCCGGGCTCAAAGTCCAATGTCGGGCCGGTGACAGGAGTCGAACCCGCGACATCCTCATTACAAGTGAGGCGCTCTACCAACTGAGCTACACCGGCATGCCGCCCGCACGGAGTGCTGGGGCGGCGGACACATGTTAGTCAGCGAGATGGTCGCGAGCAGAATCAGCCGAGGAGTCAGCCGAGGAATCGGTCGATCGACTTCTTGATCCCGGCGGCGTCGAGGCCATGGGCAGCGATGTGTTCCTTGGGTGTGCCGTAGCGGCGAATTTCTTGGTGGCCCACGCCGAGGGACAGCAACCGGTGGGGCAGGTCACTCAACGCATCACTCACGGCGTACGCCGACGTGCCGGCCAGCCAGGGTTCCACGAGGACAACTTCCGGTGTCGTCACCACCGATCGCAGAGTTGTCGCATCAAAGGGGAGGACGCGCGACGCGTACAGCACGCTCACGTCACGGTCGGCCGTCGCCGCGAGGACAGCGTCCAAGACCGGCCCCAACGCAATCACCGTTGCCCCGGACCCACGGCGTACGACATGAAAGCCGTCACTTCGGTCGGGCAGGTGTGACGCGTGATTCTTCTGCTCGACGACACGCACATAGTGGAGGCCCCCATCGGCGATCCCCTCGCGCAGCACTGCATCGACTTCGCTCGGGGTCGACGGCGCGTGCACCGACATCCCCGGGATCGTCGCCATCAGTGCGACGTCACCGGGCGACTGATGCGTGCGGCCGCTCGAGGCCGCGTCGAAGGATCCCAAGGCTCCCACCAGCACTCCCCCGACGCCCTGGTGGGCGAATCCGAGTTTGATCTGCTCGAAGGCGCGCTCGGCAAGGAAGGAGCCGAAGGTGTGCACGATCGGCGTCATTCCGGCGAGCGCAAGACCGGCGCCGACACTGACCAACAACTGCTCGCGAATGCCCACGTTGATGACGCGCTCGGGGCGTCGCCGCCGTGCCTCACCGAAGTACTGGCCCGAGATCTCGGCGTAGACCACCGCCACGTCGTCGTCGCGAGAGACCAACTGGCTGGCCGTGATCGCGAACTGTTCGCGCGATGACGTGTGTAGACGCGATCACTTCGACTCCACCTCCGCCACAACCACGTTGGGTCGACCCCGATGCCGCGTCGTCAATGCCGTCTCGAGAGCCGCCTGATCGCGTCCGTCCACTCGCAATCCCCGCCAGCCGTTCACTATGAACCGATGCTCGATCCGCCCCGTTACCGCATAACTGCTCGAGTGGTTGTCGATGACGACAACGGTCAGGTTTCCCAAGTCCATCGCCGCGGCGAACTCGATCGCCTCGTGGTTGCTGCCTTCGTCGAGCTCCGCGTCGCCAACCAGGACGACGACCCGCGAGTCGATGCCCTGGGCACGCAACCCCAGCGCCGTACCGACCGCCAGCGGCAGCCCGTGGCCCAACGATCCGGACGAGATCTCGACTCCCGGGATGAGGTTGCGATCAGGATGCTGCCCCAGTGGCGAGTCGTACGCCGCCCAACCGGCCAACCAGGCTTCCGGAATGAACCCCTGGTGAGTCAGCACGGCGTAGTACGCCATCGGCCCGTGGCCCTTGGAGAGATAGAAGCGATCCCGCGAGGGATCGTCCACGTGTTCGGGTGACACCTTGAGCACGCGTTCGTAGAGCACCTGCAGCACGTCCAATGTCGAGGTCGCGGCCATCGAGTGCTTCTCATCACCGGTCATCAGGCGCATGAGTCGATGCAGCTCGGCGCTTGTATCCATGGTCATGACTACAATCGTCGTAGTTCAAGTTAACTTGAGGTCAAGTGACAATGAAGCAGATCACCATCGGCAGGCTCTCCGAGCGAAGTGGAGTCGCACCCTCCGCCTTGCGGTTCTACGAGGAACGCGGCCTCATCCACTCAACACGCACACCCGGCAACCAGCGGGTCTATACGCAGGCGACGCTGCGCCGGATCGGGTTCATCCGCGGCGCGCAGGTTGTCGGGCTGAGCCTCGATGAGATCGCCGCGGCCCTCGCCACCCTCCCCGCCAATCGCACCCCGACCAAGGCCGACTGGTCGCGACTGAGCAGGTCATGGCGCGCACGCCTGGACGATCAGATCGAGCGCATCGAGCGGCTCCGCGACCGCCTGGACGGATGCATCGGCTGCGGCTGTCTCAGTCTCAAGACCTGCGCCCTCTACAACCCGGACGACGCGGTCTCCTCACGCAGCTCCGGGCCGGTTCTCCTGGAACCGCAATAACTCGTTCAGAGGCCTCGAATTGGGCAATGATTGACCCATGGCCCTTCGGATCTCCGCGAGCCGCCCAGATCCCGCGATCCTCGGGCTCCCCTGGTCGACGCCGCTGGAAGAGTGGGGCGATGACCTCGTCGTACCCCTTCCACGGGGGTTGTCCCGCCACGTCGTGCGCATCATCGGCCTCGGCTCCAAGGTGTACGCCGTCAAGGAGACGCAGGAGGAGATGGCCCGACGCGAATATCGTCTGCTCCGAGATCTCCACCGGATCGGGCTGCCGGCCGTGCTCGCACAGGCGGTGGTCGCGGGGCGGACGGACAAGAAGGGCAACGAACTCCCCGCCGCGCTGATCACCGAACATCTCGCCTTCTCGCTGCCCTATCGCAGCCTGTTCAATCGCGGTTTCTCGGCGGACAACGTCCCCCTGCTCGTCGATGCGATGGTCGTGTTGCTCGTGCGTCTGCACCTGGCCGGCTTCTTCTGGGGTGACGTCTCCCTGTCCAACGTGCTCTTCCGGCGCGCTGCGGGCGCCTTCGCGGCGTACCTCGTCGACGCCGAGACCGGCGAACTCCGGCCAGCCCTTTCCGACGGCATGCGGCGACACGACGTGACGGTCGCGACCGAGAACGTGTTCGCGGAGTTGCTCGATCTGTCCGCTGACGAGTCCATCGACGCGGACTTCGGTCCGCACGAAGTGATCGAACTGCTCGAGGAGCGCTACGACGCGCTGTGGACCGAGTTGACGGCAGAGGAGGTCTTCTCGGCATCGGAGATGTGGCGGATCGAGCAACGCATCGAACGCCTCAACGACCTCGGCTTCGATGTCGACGAGATCGACATCGTGACCGACTTCGACGGCGACACGATCCGGATCCAACCCAAGGTCGTCGAGCTCGGCCACCACCGTCGCGAGCTGCAAGGCCTGACTGGTCTCGCAGTCGAGGACAATCAGGCCCGGCGCCTGCTCAACGACATCGCGTGGTTCTCGGCCGCTCAGGATCTCGGCCGTGCCGACCGGATGCTGGTGGCGGCGAGGTGGATGAACGAGATCTACGAGCCGATCATGGGGATGATCCCTGACGACTACCGCGGCAAGCTGGAACAGGCCGAGATGTTCCACGAGATCCTCGTCCACCGGTGGTACCTCTCCCAGCAGGCCGACTTCGAGGTCAACATCTTCGATGCGGCGCTCGACTACATCAACACACAGTTGCCGATACGTCGCGACGAGGCGATCGCCTCCATTGCCGACATCCCGGACGACCCCGCGGTCGAGGCAGACGAGGTCGCTGACCCGCTCTAGGCGCGGGCTTGGGAGATCGCGAAGAGGGTGACCGACGCGGCCACTCCCGCGTTGAGCGACTCGACCTGGTTGGCCATCGGGATCGACACGAGTACGTCGCACGTCTCGGCCACGAGCCGCGACAAACCCTTGCCTTCTGAGCCGACGACCAACACCAGCGGGCCGGTCGCGAGGTCGAGATCGGGCAGCGAAACCTCGCCGTCGGCGGCCAGCCCGACGACCATGCAGCCGGCCGATTGGTAGTTCTTCAGTTCGCGCACGAGATTCACGGCCTGGGCCACGGGGATCCGGGCTGCGGCGCCTGCCGACGACTTCCAGGCGGACGCAGTCATGCCGGCGGCCCGTCGCTCGGGGATGAGTACGCCGTGTGCTCCGAAACCTGCCGCCGAGCGGACCACGGCACCGAGATTCCGCGGGTCCGTGACCGAATCGAGGGCCACGATCAGCGGCTTCTCGCCCATCTCCTCGGCCCGGACGAGCAGATCGTCTGCGTGGGCATATTCATACGTCGGCAGCCGCGCGGCCAGCCCCTGGTGCACCGCACCGGTGGTCATCCGATCCAACTCGTTGCGGGTCACCTCCATCAAGGAGATGCCCTTCTCGGCGGCCAACTTGAAAGCCTCTCGAAGCCGCCCGTCGCGCTCGGCTCCCTCGGCGACGTACACACCGATCACGGGGATGTCCTCGCGCAGCACCTCGACGACGGAGTTCCGCCCGGCGACCCATTCGGCCTCGGTCGACTTCCGGCGTCGCTGCGGCTTCGTATTGACAGCGCGATCGCTTTTGACCTTGGTCTTGTGGGTCTTGTGATACGGCCGATCCACTGCCTTCGGGGTCGGCCCGCGACCCTCGAGGCCACGCTTGACCCGGCCACCGGAGCCGGCGGTGGCCGCCTTCTTGTTGGTCTTGCGGATCGCGCCCTTGCGTTGCGAATTGCCAGCCATTTACCAGCGTCCCATCATAAACTCCACCGCGGTCCGGACGGAGTGTCCTCGAGCTCGATGCCGGCCGCAGCCAATTGGTCGCGGATCGCGTCTGCGCGTTTGAAATCCTTGGCGGCCCGGGCCTCGACCCGATCCGCGAGCAAGCCCTGAACCAGCGCATCGACAGCAGCCGTGAGCTTGGCATCGTCTCCGCTCGCCGTGCCCCAGGCCGGATCGGCCGGGTCCAGTCCGAGTACGCCGAGCATCGCCCGAACCGATGCCGCGGCACTCCCTGACTGCCGACCAGGTCGCCCTCCGTCAGTTGCTTGTTGCCTTCGCGCACCAGGTCATAGATCGCGCCCACCGCAGCCGGCGTACCCAAGTCGTCATTCATCGCCTCGATGAACTCCGCAGCACAGGACACCCTGCTCGCATCGGCTGAGCCACCGGCCCGTTCGGCCCGCTCCAAGAAGCCCTCGATGCGACGGAAACCCGCCGCGGCCTCATCGAGCGCCTCGAAGGAGAACTCGACGTGCGATCGGTAGTGCGCGGCCACCATGTAGAAGCGCAACTCGATCCCGCGAACCCGCTTGAGCACCTCGGGGATCAGCAGGGAGTTGCCGAGCGACTTCGACATCTTCTCGCCGGCGGTGGTGATCCAGGCGTTGTGCATCCAGTACGACGCGAACGGATGGCCCGCTGCTCGTGATTGCGCCTGCTCGTTCTCGTGGTGCGGGAAGCGCAGGTCGACGCCGCCACCATGGATGTCGAACGCGGGGCCGAGATATTTCCCGGCCATCGCCGAGCACTCGATGTGCCAACCCGGACGGCCCGCGCCGTACGGCGACGGCCACGAGGCCGTCTCGGGCTCGGACTCCTTGCGGCCCTTCCACAGGGCGAAGTCTCGCGGGTCGCGCTTGCCGCGCGGATCGGCATCGGTCGCCGGCTCCATGTCGTCGACGCCCTGCCGGGTGAGTTCGCCGTACGCCGCCCAAGAGCGGACGTCGAAGTAGACGTCACCGGAGCCATCAGCAGCCGGATAAGCGTGGCCGCGCTCGATCAGCAGCCGGATCAGTTCGAGGATCTCGGGGACGTGTCCGGTCGCGCCCGGTTCGTAGGTCGGGCGCAGCACGTTGATCGAGGCGAGGGCGACCCCGAGTTGATGGTGCATCTCATAGGCCAGGTTGAACCAGGGCCGACCCTGGTCTGCCGCCTTGGTCAGGATCTTGTCGTCGATGTCGGTGACGTTGCGGATGAACGTGACGTCGTACCCCTCATGCGTCAGCCAGCGCCGCAGCACGTCGAAGTTGACCGCCGAACGCACATGTCCGACGTGCGGCTCCGACTGAACCGTCAGCCCACACACGTAGATCCCCGCTCGCCCGGGCAGCAAGGGGACGAAATCGCGCACGTCGCGCGTCGCGGTGTCGTAAAGCCGGAGAGTCACCCGGCAAGTCTAGGCAGTCCCTTGCCCTCGTTGTTTCATCCTCGGCCCGGGCGTCCCGTCGCTTCACCATGCTAGGTGGACGAACCTTCACTGAGCATGACGAATTCATCGTGCTAAGTGCAGGCTTCGACAACCTAACGTGATGAAACTGCAGCGCGCGAGCGCCACACACTACGACGCCGAGAAGGGGATGGAGTGCCAGCCGGTGGCCCCATCGGGTACGACGTCGCGCTCGACGCTGGTCTGCTGGAGACCCGTCTTGTCGGTGGCCCGGACCTGGACCCGGTGGTCGCCCGTGCCGACCTCCACGGTTGCGGCCCATTGCACCCAGGTGTCCTCGTTCGGTACGTCGCCCAGCTCGGCGGCCACCCACGGCCCACCGTCGACGGACACATCGACGGCCGAGATGCCCGTGTGCTGGGCCCAGGCCGACCCACCGAAGCGCACCGCTCCGGCCGAGACGTCCGCGCCCGATTCGGGTACGTCGATGCGCGAGCGCCATCTTGACCGGCCCTTCCGCCGACCAGCCCCGGGAGGTCCAGTAGGCCTGGAACTCGCTGAACTTGGTGACTTCGATGTCCACCAACCACTTGGTGGCCGACACGTAGCCGTAGAGCCCGGGAACGATCATCCGCACGGGGAACCCGTGCTCGACCATCAACGGCTCTCCGTTCATCCCGAGAGCGAGCATCGCGTTTCGGTCGTCCGTGAGTGCTGCCAGCGGGGTGCCGCAGGTCCAGCCGTCGGAGGAGGTCTGCAGGACGGCATCCGCACCGGCCTGGACGCCCGCTTCGGCCAACACCTCGGAGATCTTGACCCCACTCCACCAGGCGTTGCCGATCAGATCGCCGCCCACCGGATTGGACACACAGTTGAGCGTGATCCAGTCCTCGGTGAACTGGCGCGCCGCCAGCGACTTGTAGGACAGTTTCAGTTCCTTGTCGACCAACCCGTGGATGCGCAGCACGTATTCGTCCGGGGTGATCGTCGGCAGGGCGATGGCCGTGTGGATCAGATAGAACTTGTCATCGGGAGTGCGCCAGGGCTCAACCCCTTCGACGCCGATCTTGGTGCCGTCCGGAATCACCGGTGCGGTGATCGGCAACTTCAACAGCTCCCGCGCCTGTTGGACCTTACCCCGCTCTCGGCCGAGGAGCGCCCCCAGACCGGTGGCGGCGATGGTCGCCGAGGCGACGCCACCGGCACGCAACAGGAAACTGCGTCGGTTCGCTCGCGATGGCCTCCGCCAAAGCTGCGTCCGAGGCTTCCGATTGGCCTGCCGGCAGGGTTTCCAGCGCTGCAGTACGCCGCAACGGTTCGTCAGGATCGACAGTGAAATCACCCAGGTGATGAACCCCGCAGCAATAGGTATGGCGCCAGTCAGGGCCGTCGTCTCGGACGTGAGGACGGATGCGAGGGCGATTCCGGCCAAGAACGGCGAAGATCAAGGACGGCGGCCAGGCGGCACGGCGAGCCAAGAGCCCCGCCGCGATGAAGGCGCCGAGCATGACCACGACCACGATGGCCAGCAGGACCGGCTTGTCCCAGGTGCCCAACAACTGGATAGCCGGCTCCACCACAGAGCCCGGTGTCGCGCGGATGATCCCCTCCGAGACCGCAACGATCGGAGCCTCCCGAACACTGAGTCCGGCCGCGATGGCATGGCTAACCGCCAGGCCGGCCAGGCCCGCCAACACGCCCGCCGAAGCCCAGGCGCCACGAGTTGATCGCATCGTTCCAATGTACTCGCGGATCTGCCGCCACGAAAGGCTCGATGCCGCCCTCCGCGCTGGCCGTCAGGACTCCGTAAGGAGTCGCATCCGGCATGATGTGCCCGTGACCTCTCCGCCTCCGTTGCCGCGCGTCGGCATCGGCACCGACGTGCATCGCCTGGCCGACGGCGTACCCATGTATCTCGCGGGTCTGGCCTGGCCCGATGAACCCCGCGGCCTCGCCGGGCACTCCGACGGGGACGTCGCAGCCCATGCCGCGGTCGACGCGTCTGCTTGTCAGCAGCCGGCCTGGGGGACATCGGGAGCAACTTCGGTACGGCGGCCCCGGAGTTCGCCGGGGCATCGAGCCTCACCTTCCTCATCGAGACGGCCGCCCGGGTGCGCGAGCGCCGGTTTCGAGATCGGGAACGTCGCCATCAACGTGATCGGCAATGCCCCGCGTCTCGGGCCACGGCGAGCAGAGGCCGAAGCCGCGCTCTCAGCTGCCATCGGCGCACCGGTCACCGTCTCGGCAACCACCACGGATGGGCTGGGCCTCACCGGCCGCGGCGAGGGTGTTGCGGCCATCGCCACCGCGCTGATCACCCCCCGGGAAGTCGATCGATGAGCCCGTGGTGGCTGGGCGTTGCGATCGGTGCGATCGTCGCCGTCGTCACCTGGGTGATGAGTCGTCGAGCCGAACGACGCCGAGGAGAGATGCTCGGGGTCGAGACGCTGACCTCAGACACGATCCGCCAACTCTGCGCCGCTGCGGCCGGGGCCGCGGGTCCTGGGGCATTCCGGCAGCCCGTGGAGGTCACCGGGACGACCGAGGCGAGTCCAGCCGGCGTACTCACCAGCGAGGTCTCGAAGACCCCCTGCGTATGGCATCGCCACCGTGTCACTCGGCGATATCGCGACGTCTCGACCGACTCGAAGGGAACGCGTACGACGACCACGAGCGAGGAGGTCGTGATCGAGAACACCACGCAAGACCCGTTCGTGACTCCGTGACGCATCCGGCACGATCACCGTGATCCCGACCCGGATCGTCGACGGCGCCAAGAAGTCGGTCAGCGAGTTCCGCGAACCCACGGCCGAGCCTGGTTCGACGATGAAACTCGGCCCCTTCGAGATCACCCTCCCGGGCGGCGACAGCGACACCATCGGCTATGAGTACGAAGAGTGGGTCCTCGCGGTCGGCACGAGGATGTTCGTCCACGGTGACGCCACCGACGCCAGCGGCGAACTGACCATCGTCGAGCCCGAAGGTAAGGCCAAGTTGGTCATCTCGACCCACTCCGAAACGGAACTGCTCGAGGACGCCGCCTCGGCTGCCCACCGGCTTCAGATCGCGGCCATAGTCGCTGCTGGCATTGCCGCCGTCTGTGCCGTTCTCGCCATCGTCACCTAGGCAACGCACACAGTTCCGACGACGTGCTAAGACTGTCCGAACCCGGCATCCCCTGGCCAGGAGGTCTCGTGGCCTACCCGGTTGTCGGACTCCGTTTCGCTCCGACCTGGATGATCCCGTCGACGACGCGGACGTCGTACGACGGGACGCGCACCTGCTTGTCGTCGAGGCACTCGCCGGTGCGCAGGTCGAAGGCCTGTCTATGGACCGGCGAAGCCACAAATGGACGGCCTCCGCGCACTCCCACGATGCCGCGCGCGATGACTGACGCCTTCGAAAACGGGTCGTGGTTGCCCAGCGCATAGACGTTGCCATCTTCGGTGCGGAAGATGGCGATTGCGCGACCACGAACCAAAGCAGTGACGCCTCGCTCGATCTCGACGGCGGCAAGCGGACACACGGCCTGCCAGTCGTCGACCTTCGGAGGCACGATCTGCTCGGTCATCGAAGTCCTTTCTGTACTTCGACGGTAGGCGCGTCGTGTTTGGGCAGCGTTTCCCTATGTAACAGCCGTGCTAACGCGAGGGTTGGGGCTGCTGACCGACCAAGCGGTCCAAATGACGCGAACCCCCGGCCCAGTGGGCCGGGGGTTCGTGTGCGTTAAGAGCAGAGTCGAAGACTCAGGAGGCGAGCACCTCGTCGAGGATGGCTTCCGCCTTCTCCTCTTCGGTGTGTTCGGCCAGGGCCAGTTCGGAAACAAGAATCTGCCGGGCCTTCGCCAGCATTCGCTTCTCACCAGCAGAAAGTCCACGGTCGCGCTCGCGGCGCCACAGATCGCGAACGACCTCCGCAACCTTCATGACGTCACCGCTGTGCAACTTCTCAAGGTTCGCCTTGTAGCGACGTGACCAGTTGGTCGGCTCCTCAACGTGAGCCGCACGAAGTACGTCGAAAACTCGATCTAATCCCTCTTTGTCCACGACATCCCGGACGCCGACCAGATCCAAGTTGCAGGAAGGAACCCGGACGACAAGGTCCTGCTGGGAAACAATCCGCAAAACGAGGTACTCGCGATCCTCCCCTTTTATGGTCCGCATCTCGATGTCTTCAATGACGGCCGCCCCATGATTTGGATATACAACCGTCTCGCCAACGATAAAACTCATATGTGAAGTACCCCTTCCTAGAGGGCCATTCTATCACGGGTTTTCGGGACCTCAGAACGCGTTTGTGCAGGTCAGAGCCGTTTTTGGGGCTTGACAAGATTTGAAACGTGTGCGTCGCGCACCCCGAATTCGCATGCAGACCCGGCACTTGGGAGACTTCTTCCGGCGCTAGGCTGTCGCCGAGAACATTCCAACGACTCGAGGCGATCATGCTCGAAAGACTGACCCACCCGGCTTCGCTCGTGCGCCGTGTCGCGACGACCATCTGCACCGTCACGCTGGCAGTCGGGCTCGTGTCGGGATGTGGCTTCTATACCGCCACCGATCGGCCTTACACCCCGGCCACCGGGGTCAACGACAACCCCCCTGACAGCCAGGTAGCCGTTCTGGGTGCCGTGGTCGTTTCGACCGAGCCAGGATCCGGGACCTTCATCGCCACGATCTCGAACAAGTCACTGGTCGACGACGTGGCCCTGATCGCTGTCGCGGGTGCCGACGCAGACATGCCGATCACCTCCGACGAGTTCGAGCCGAAAGTCGCCACCAACGGCAGTTACATCAACTTGGCCGAGGATGGTGGAGTGAAGGTGAATGGAGACTTCGAGGCCGGAAACTTCGTGCGACTCAACTTGACCTTCGACAGTGGCGACAGGCTCACCATGGACATGCCCGTCGTCCCCAACGCCGGTTACTACGCGGGCCTGGACGGCCCCGCCCCACCGGAGGCTGAACAAATCGAGGAGACCGAGGGATGACGCACACCCTGATCTTGCTGCGACACGGCGAGAGCGAGTGGAACGCCAAGAATCTCTTCACCGGCTGGGTCGACGTGCACCTGACCGATAAGGGCCGGGCCGAGGCGCTCCGCGGAGGCGAGCAACTCAAGGCGGCTGGGATCCTGCCGGACGTCGTACACACGTCACTGCAGCGCCGAGCCATCAACACGGCCACGATCGCGCTGGACGCCGCAGACCGGCATTGGATTCCCGTGCGCCGATCCTGGCGGCTCAACGAGCGTCATTACGGCGCTCTTCAGGGCAAGGACAAGAAGCAGACGCTCGCCCAGTACGGCGAGGAGCAATTCATGTTGTGGCGGCGGAGCTTCGACGTACCCCCGCCACCGATCGAGGACGACGACGAGTTCTCGCAGATCGGAGATCCAAGGTACGCCGACCTTGGCGCCGACATGCCCCGCACGGAATGCCTCAAGGACGTGATCGCCCGGATGCTGCCGTATTGGGAATCGGCGATCACCGAGGACCTTCGAGCCGGTCGCACGACACTGATCGCCGCCCATGGCAACAGCCTGCGGGGCATCGTCAAGCACTTGGACGGGATCAGCGACGAGGACATTGCCGGGCTCAATATTCCCACCGGGATGCCGCTGGTCTATCGCCTAGATGACGCGTTGCATCCGCTGGTGATCGGTGGGGAGTACCTCGACCCCGAGGCGGCAGCAGCTGCCGCTGCCGCCGTCGCCTCCCAAGGCCGCTGAGGAGTCACTCAGTTAGACGCCGACGGAGACCGGGTTCTCTCCGGTCACGATGAAGACCACCCGATTGGCGATGGAGACCGCGTGGTCGGCGATCCGCTCGTAGTAGCGACCGAGCAGCGCGATGTCCACCGCTGCCTCGACACCGTGCGCCCAGTCAGAAGCCAACAGTTGGCTGAAACTGGACCGACGGAGGTAGTCCATCTGCTCGTCGACCTGATGCATCGCCAGCGCGGCACCCACGTCGCGGTTCGCGATGACACCGGCCACCTGGTGCACCATCTCCTGAGCCACGTCCGCCATCCCGAGGATGGTTGGGCGAACTTCGTCGGGGACAGCGACGTTGGGGAGCCGCAGCCGAGCGATCTTGGCGACGTGGACCGAAAGGTCGCCCATCCGCTCAAGTTCGGACACCATCCGCAACGCCGAGATCAGCGTCCGCAGGTCCTGAGCCACGGGTTGCTGCAGGGAGAGCAGCGCAAACGCGTTCTCCTCGACTCGCTCCCGCGCTCGGTCGATGAACACGTCATCGCTGATGACCTGTTCGGCTAGCGCCGCATCGCTCGTGAGCAGCGCGTCGGTCGCCCGGCGTACGGCGTCCTCGACTGCCCCGGCAATGCCGGCCAAGTCTTCGAAGATTGCATCCAACTGGTCGTGAAAGGCCTCTCGCATGGCATCGAGCCTAGACACGGCGCATGAACCGTCGGAGACCAGCGGTAAACGAGAGGTGAACACTCTGCGCACGGGCCGTCGAGAAGCGGCTTCCACGGTCAGGTTGCGTACGATCGAGGTGTGGAGATGACCCAGATCCTGGTCGCGGCGCTTGGTGCCGTCCTGGTGCTGGTCGTTTCCGTTGTCGCCTGGAAGCTGAGCCAACGCCAGTTCGCGCGCGAACCAGAGGCCGCCGAACCGGTCGTGCCCCCCGGCGTCGCCTCGGTCCTATCGGTCTTGCGCAGTAGCGCCGTCGTCGTGAACAGCGATGACGTCGTCCTCAAGGCATCTGCACCGGCGTACGCCCTCGGTCTGGTCAACGGGAACGCGGTCACCCACGCGCCTCTCCTCCAGCTGATCGCCGACGTACGCCGAGACTCGCAGATCCGCGAGGGGGAGTTCGAACTCAACCGGGGTTCGACCTTGCCCGAGAAGACGGTGGCCGCCCGCGTCGCGCCGCTCGGTGGGCACCTCGTGCTCGCGCTTGTCGAAGACCGCACCCGCGAGCGCCAGTTGGACGCCGTACGCCGCGACTTCGTCGCCAACGTCAGTCACGAGCTCAAGACGCCCGTCGGCGCGATCAGGCTGCTGGCCGAGGCCGTCCAGGACGGTGCCGACGACCCAGAAGCGGTGCACCGATTCGCCGGACGGATGCTCTACGAGAGCGACCGGCTGTCCCGCCTGGTCCAGCAGATCATCGAGTTGTCCCGACTCCAGGGCGACGATCCCATCGCTGTGCCCTCGATCGTGCATGTCGACAAGGTCGTGGCCGCTTCGGTTGACGCCAACGTGATCGACGCCGAAGCCAAACAGATCACGGTCGTGATCGATGGTGACGAAGGTTGTGACGTTTCGGGCAACGACGAGCAGATCATCGTCGCGGTGAGCAACCTGGTTGCCAACGCCGTCTCCTACTCACCCGCTGGATCGACGGTCGTCGTGCGCGTCAGGGGCCTTCCCGACGTTATCGAGATCGGTGTGATCGACCAGGGGATCGGCATTCCGTCGGCCGAGATTGACCGCATCTTCGAACGCTTCTATCGCGTCGATCCAGCGCGGCATCGTTCCACCGGTGGCACCGGTCTCGGGCTCTCGATCGTCAAGCACGTCGCCGCCACTCACGGCGGCGAGGTGCGAGCCTGGTCGGCGGAGGGTCAAGGTTCGACCTTCACACTGAGCCTGCCCCGGGCCCATGATGAACCATCCGAGGAGAAACTTCTGTGACGCGAGTGCTGGTTGTCGAAGACGAGGAGAGCTATAGCGACGCGCTGGGGTACCTCCTCCGCAAGGAGGGGTACGACGTCGCCATCGCCGCCACGGGTCCCGAGGCTTTGGCCGAGTTCGAGCGGCACGGCGCCGACATCGTCCTGCTGGACCTGATGCTGCCCGGCATCCCGGGCACGGAGGTGTGCCGTCAGCTGAGGGCCACCTCCACCGTCCCCGTGATCATGGTCAGCGCCAAGGACGACGAGGTCGACAAGGTCGTCGGGCTCGAGCTCGGAGCCGACGACTACATCACCAAGCCCTACTCCCCTCGCGAACTGCTCGCACGGATCCGGGCGGTGCTTCGCCGGGGCCAGGAGCCGGACCTCGCTCCGTTGGTGCTCGAGGCGGGAGGCATCCGGATGGATGTCGAGCGGCACCTGGTCACGGTCGACGGCAAGGAGCAGCGGTTGCCGCTCAAGGAGTTCGAACTGCTCGAGTTCTTCCTGCGCAATCCCGGCCGGGTGCTCACCCGCGGTCAGCTGATCGACCGGATCTGGGGCGGCGACTACGTCGGCGACACCAAGACCCTCGACGTACACGTCAAGCGCCTGCGCGCCAAGATCGAAGACGGAGCCGGGCGAACCGACACAGTTGATCACCGTGCGCGGCCTCGGCTACAAGTTGGACCTCTAGGCGCGTCTCTCCGTACCCTTCCCCGCCTCGTATCTCGGACACTCGCTCGGGCTCTTAGCGGTCATAGCGCCCGTGGGAGTTCCTGGGCGAAGACGGCAGGGAGTTCGCCATGGGTGAATGGGATCGACGCTTCAGGGAGGCCCACGATTGGGCCGGGGTCCACGGTTTCATGACCGGTTGGCCGACGTTCCACGAGGCAAACTACGGATCCGGCACCGTCTACGGCACGAACCTGCTCTCAGGCGCGGCCGCTGATTGGCGTGACGTGCCGCGCACCCAACTCGGCAATGCCGCGATCGACGACATCGGCGCGGTGTTCCGCGGCGCCAACGACTATGCCGTCGCCCAGGGCTACGCGGCCGGCCTGCCCAACTTTCATCAAGCCGACTACGGCAATGGGGTCGTCTACGGCATCTTTCTGATCCATCACGGGCAAACGGAGTTCCGAGATGTTCTCGCGAGCGAATTGGGGGTCTGGGACAGGAACAATGCCCCGGCGATGTTTCGGGCGGCCAGTGACTACGCCGCGAGGAACGGTTTCGCGGCCGCGTTCCCGACCTTTCATCTCGCGAACACGCCCGCAGGATTGGTCTTCGGGCTGATGCTCTTCAACACGACAGCGGTCTCCTGGCGCGACGTACATGCCGACTACCTGCGGGCGTACTCCGATCCGGCAACTCCGATGCTCGTGATCCTCTGTCACCCTTCGGATGTCGTTCCGGCCGCCAACTCACGTCAGCGTTGGGTGGACATGTTCTCGCCCGGAGGCAGCGACCCGTCAAACCTGGTGAAGTACTACAACGACATCTCCTATGGCCAGTACGACGCGGGCGGCACCGTCATCACGCAGTGGCTGAGCCTTAATCGGACGCAAGCGCAGATCAGCGGGATCGTGAACAACCAGAGGTCGGACGTCGCGGAACTAGGCAAGCAAGCGGCACGGAACGCTGGATTCAACCTCGGCAACTTCTCCCAGCATGTGATCGGCCTCAACGGGACCTCAGATCACGGAGGGTTCGGCAATAGCAATGACGTCGTGCTCGCCTTTGCGGACGGGCGCCCATTCGAGCCGACCTTCATCGAGCACGAATTCGGTCACGCACTGCTGCGTGGGCACTCTTCGTCCGAGGGCGACGGCACCTACGGCAATCAGTTCGACATCATGAGCGCGATGGCCGTGCTCAACTTCGAGGATCCGTTGCAGCGGCTCGCCGGCCCTGGGGCATGTGCCATGACCGTTCAGAACCTGGGCTGGCTGCATCGTTCCCGGGTCGCTCAGGCCGGGCCGTTCGTGCCACAAACAATCACGCTTGCAGCCGTCAACAGACCGGACATCGATCATCCCCTGGCGGCCTCTGTCAGCGACCTCCTCGGCTTCGGCAAGTCGTTCTACGTCGAATTTCGAGAGCCCACGGCCTGGGATGCCGCAATCGGCACCGCCAAAGTGCTGGTCACCACCCGCAATACAGAGGGTGAAGCAGAGATTCTGGGGACCCGTCCCAACTATCGAGGCGCCCTGGCAGCGGGCGAGGAAATCGAATTGCCGGGCGCATTCGCGCCCAGAGTCGTCCGGGTCGAGTCCATTGATACGGCTGCCGCGACCGCCACGATCAGGGTGTGGTCACTCCCCCCAAGTGGTTTGCGCAACGTACGGATCGCCAGCATCGTGTACAACCCGGTTGGTCCGGAGTGGAGCGGCGAGAACGTCACCATTCGGAACGACACCGCAACCTCGGTGGACCTCAGCGGCTGGACTTTGGGCGATCGCGCCGGTCATACCTATGTCCTTCCCGCGGGTACTGGCCTCGGTGGGGGTCATGAGGTGCGCGTCTGGACGGGCCCTGGCACGAACAGTGCGTCGGACTTGTTCATGGGACGTCGCGCTGCGATCTGGAACAACACCGGCGACACCGCGACCCTGCGCAACTCAGCGGGCACGAGCATCGCGACGTACGCCTACGGCAACGGCGGCTGAGCCGCTTCTCGGGGTTTCAACGCCGCCAGTACGGCGAGCACCCGCCGATGCTCGTCCTGGGCTCCGTGCAATCCCAGTTTGCTGAAGATGTTGGCGATGTGACTCTCGACCGTCTTCGGACTCACGGTCAGCGCAGCCACGATGGCAGAGTTCGAACGGCCTTCGGCCATCAGTGCGAGCACCTCACGCTCGCGCTCGGTCAACGACGCCAGCGGATCGACCGCGGCATCTCGGCGCATCAGATGCTGCACGATCTGAGGATCTAGCACCGTGCCACCGGCCACGATCGTCTTGAGCGCATCGGTCAGGCTGCCAACGTCGAGAACCCGGTCCTTGAGCAGGTATCCGAATCGTTCCGAGTGATGTTCCAGTAGTTGCGCTGCGAAGTGGGTCTCCACGGCTTGGGACAGCAACAGCACGCCCAGCCCGGGCAGCCGCTCGCGCAATTCGATCGCCGCGACGGCGCCTTCGTGCGTGAACGTGGGCGGCATCCGGATATCGATGATGGCGATGTCGGGCTCGGTGCGAAGCACGGCCTCGATCAGGCCGCGCGCGTCGGCCGCTGTGTCACAGACCTCGACCCCCGATTCTTGGAGAAGTCGGGCGAGCCCTGCACGGAGCAGCCCGGAGTCGTCGGCGATGACTACGCGCACGGGAGATCCGCCTCTACTCGGGTGCCGCCGCACTGGCGTTCTCGGACTTTCAAGGATCCGCCCAGTGCAGCCACTCGGTCAGCAAGTCCTTGTAGGCCCTGACCACCTGCATCTGCGTGGCCGGCGCCGGCATCAACGACGGCGACCCGGACCCGGTCACCGTCAACCGCTACTCGGATAGAGACCTCGTCGACATCGGCATGCTTGACGGCGTTCGAGACCGCCTCCGCGATGACGAACCAGCCGGCGGCTTCAACCTCCGGAGCGAAGCGCCGATCGACTACGTCCACCTGGATCCGCAATGGCAAGCGGCTCCGGAGATCCTCAACGGCGGCGACCAAGCCTCCGCCGGCCAGCGCCGCCGGCTGAAGACCGGCCGCCAGGTCTCGCAACTCCTGGACCGTGTGGCCAAGGTCGGTGATCGCCCGGTCGACTTCCTCGCGCAGCACCCCGTCCGCTCCGTTGACACGTGCCGACTGCAGTTGCAGTGCGATCGCCAGGATGCGCTGCTGGGCGCCGTCGTGGAGGTCACGTTCCATCCGCCGGCGTTCCTCGAGATGGGCACCCGCCAGCCTGTTGCGGGATTCCTTGATCTCTTCGACCTGCCTAGCCAATTCGGCCCGGAGCCCCAGGTTGTCGATTTCGGTTGCCGCAACGTCCGCGACGGCGACCACGAGGGAACGCTGGGTGTGTTCTGGATCGAATTCGATCCGGGCAGCCACCTCGCCCCGTCTGACCACCTCCACGGTGTCGCCTGTCGGGGCGGCGCTCTGACCATCAGATGTCACCCACGTGCCTTCCCCGGCCGGGAACAGGATTCTCAGGTCATCATCGCCGAGCGCCTCCGACATCAACCTGTCAAGATCCGGGGTCGAAGTCGCCAATCCAGCGCGCAGCATCTGGACCGCGTCATACTGCCGGCGGTTGAACCGACGATCCAAACGATTGCGCGACCAGAGGTAAGCCGGCCGCGCAACGGCAACCGCCGCCAACGTCGCCATGATCGTCGGGAACTGCGAACTAGGACCGATCATGGGGAGACTGCGGGTGACGGCAATGACGACCACCGCGAAGCTGGCGATGACGGCCCCCGTCGCGAGGGCGTAGGCCGTGGACTCGCTGACGATGCGCTCCACGTCGTACAGCCGGTACTTCACCACTGAGAGGGCGGCGCCAACGGGAAGCGTGACCAGGCACGGAAGCAGGAACCAGACAGCCCAATCGTCGTAACCGGCGTACGACACCGCGAAGGACGCAATCACGGCCGGTGCCAGCGGCGCCGCCCCGGCAACGAGGAACAACAACCTGCGCCGATCATCGCCACGGGCGCGTCGGAATGTCGCGACCAGCACCCACACCGACGCGAGAAGGCACAGCCCCAGAGTGATGATCGAGATGAACGCCAGGGCGGCCATCGGACCCGCGAGAGCCTCTATCGCCCACGGACTGATCAATCCGTCGGTGTGCTCGATCGGCACGGACCGAAGAAGCGAACCGATCTGATACAGCACCGTCGACACCACAGTGGTCACCATCAGCGCCACCTTGGCGCGGGACCTCGGCTCCGAAGTCGGGGTGAACTGAAGACCGAGCGCCAAGAACATGAACCACCACGCGTAGCTCGAATCGGACAGCGCCAACAATCCCGTTCCGCCGTCGACCTCGTCGGCAAACGCGGACCACATGATCGAGGTACCGAGCCCTAGGAAGGCCCAGCCTGCGCCTTGGTTGAACGCCCGCCAGGTCAGGAACACGCCGACTCCCCAGCAGGCGAGGATCACGATCAGAAACGGGATGGTGTCCGGCGTCGCGAAGGCCCCAGCGGGGATGGCGAGGCCTAGGGCAGGCGCGATGGGCCAGGTAACTGCTCGCGCACCCGCCCGACCCAACATCCGCCAGTCCATCGCAACATCGTGACAGGAAGTTCGTCTGACGGGCTCAGGGCCAGCCCTGATTCGGCGCCAGGGCCTGACCCGATTTGAAGACCCGAGGCCGCCCGGTCGATTGAAGGCCAACGGGATAGCAGGCTCGGCATCACGAGTTTCCCAAACGAACAAGGAGCAACGTCATGGCTCAATCAGGCGTCACAAGGTCCAACAGAACAACGTTCGCTGCCAAGGTGGCAGCCGGCTCATCGGTGCTTTTTGCCATCAGCTTCTTCCTCACCGTCGCAGTGATCGACATGCCTCACACGGCCAGCGACTCCACGCTGCTGGCTTGGTGGGACAACCCCGATAACATCTCCTCCGCTGTTATCACCGAGGTCTTCGCGATCGCCACTGCTGTCCTCTTGATCGTGGTGGTCAACCATGTTCGATCGCTCACTTCTCGAGTCGAGGCCGGTAAGTCGTGGATGGCGTTCGCCCACTCGATGGCGACGGCTTTCACAGCCACCATGCTCGTCACCGCGGCAACCCGGAGCGTGATCGGTCGGATGGTCAGCGTGGAGAACGACCCGCTACCCGGGGTCGACGTCCTGCGCTACGCAACCAACCTGAACATCGCACTGATGGGCGGACCGGTCATGACCGTGCTGGCGTTGGCCATCATCGGGATCTCCGTGGTGGTGCTGCGCACGCGAATCCTCGGCACCTGGATGGCGTACGACGGCCTGGTCTGCGGCGCGGTCATCCTGGCTGCGGTGGCCGTCAAGATGGGTCAGTTCGCCATCCCGATGGCGCTTATCTGGGCGCTGTCTTTGGCCGTTGCCATCCTCCGTGCGCCCGTTCCGGCCGCCACGGAAATCTCGGAGGCACGAGAGTTCGTCGGCTAGTAGGTTTGCGCGAGTGCCCACACGATCTTGGCTTCCCCTAGCCGCAGTCGGGGTGACCTTGACCTTGTGGGCCTCTGCGTTTGTCGGCATCCGCTACCTGGGCGAGAGTTTCTCACCGGGTGCCCTCTCTTTGGGCCGTCTGAGTATTGGCGCGTTGTGTCTCGGAGCGGTCAGCCTGACGCGTGGGTACGTCGCTCCGACCCGCCGCGAGTGGGTCTCGATCGTGGCGATCGGCGTCCTGTGGTTCGGCATCTACAACATCGCCCTCAACGCAGGCGAGCGGAGTGTTGACGCCGGGACCGCGTCGATGATCCTCCAGACCTCACCGCTCCTCATCGCACTGCTGGCCGCTGCCTTCCTGGGCGAGCGGTTCACCGCCCAACTCGCAACCGGCCTCCTGGTGGCCTTCTCCGGCGTTGTGCTGATCGGTCTCACCAGTCCCTCGGACCAGAGCCTGGACGGTGGCAGCCCTCTTCTGGGCGTCATTCTGTGCCTGGTCTGCGCCGCGGCGTACTCCATCAGCGTGATCCTGCAGAAGCCTCTCCTCAGCAGATTGCCCGCCGTCCAGGTCACCTGGCTCGCTTGCACGGTCGGGCTGATCGTGTGCCTGCCGTTTGCCGGTCAACTGGTTCGCGATGTGGGCAACGCGTCGGCCTCGGATCTGGGCTGGGTCGTGTACCTGGGTGTCTTTCCGATGGCCATCGCCTTCACGACGTACGCCTATGCCCTTTCGCACATGAGCGCCAGCCGACTCGGAGTCACGACGTATCTGGTGCCACCCATCACGATCGCCCTCGCCTGGCTGTTCCTGCGGGAGGTGCCGGTGCCGATGGCGTACGTCGGCGGGGCACTCGCCCTGATCGGTGTGGCGATCGCCCGCCGAAAACCAACGACTTTAGAGATCAACGCATCTACTTAAGTCGATTGAAACCCAATGGCCGCGCTGTGCAGTGTGAGTCCATGACAGAAGTCGTCGGTGACGTTGCGTTGGCCCGGGCTGTCGGGGGCGCTCTCGGCAAACGGCCGGGGGCTTGGGCAGCAGCTGCTTGCGCCGACGGACAATTGCGCGTGTGCGCGAGCGGCACCGATCTGAGTGCTGACTTCGAGATCGGGTCGATCTCCAAGGCCGTGACTGGTCTGCTGTACGCCGAGGCGATCGGCCGCGGCGAGGTCACCAGTGAATCCACCTTGGGCTCGTGCCTGGCTGCCCTACGAGACGCGCCGATCGGGACCGTCACCCTCGCCGCGTTGTCGACCCACACCTCCGGGCTGCCCCGGTTGGCTCCGGGCTCGCATGCTGTTCGTCGCGGATGGGAGTTGTTGAGACAAGGCGCGAACCCCTATCGCGAGAACCTCGACGAGTTCCTGACCCTGGCCCGAGGGGTCAAACTCTCGAAGGGGGGCCGCGAACCGCGACCGGCGTACTCCAATCTTGGCTTCCAGCTCCTCGGGCACGCCGTCGCGGCTGCCGCCGAGACGACGTACGCCGAGTTGGTGCACGCGCGGGTCGTCGAACCGCTCGGCCTGAGTTCGACCTACGTCCCGACTGCGCCTGACGAGCTGAGGGCCCACGCCGTTACGGGCACCAGCCGATCCGGCCGGCGGGTCGAGCCCTGGGCCAACGACGCGCTCGGCCCGGCCGGCGGAGTCCGAGCATCCATAGCCGACCTCGCGACCCTGCTGACCGCGCTGCTCGACGGTTCGGCCCCCGGAATCGACGCGCTGGATCCGGTGCGGAACTTCACCGGCAAGGCGGCCCGGATCGGCGCAGGTTGGCTGATTCTGGAGACACCGGCGGGGCAGGTCACCTGGCACAACGGTGGGACTGGCGGCTTCCGCTCGTGGCTCGGACTTGATCGGCAAGCCGGCGCGGGATTCGCGGTGGTCTCAGCGAATACCCGGTCGGTGGATCGCATCGGGTTCGACTATCTGGCCGGCAAGTTCCCGTCTGCCAGGATGCCTACATGAGCGTCGTGGCAACCGTGCTGATCCTGCTCGTGGCGGCACTCCACACGTACTTCCTCGTGCTCGAGATGTTCCTCTGGACGGCACCGAACACTCGTCGCGCGTTCGGGCTCACCGAGGAGTTCGCGCAGGAGTCCAAGGTGATGGCCGCGAATCAAGGCCTCTACAACGGATTCCTTGCCGCTGGTCTCGTCTGGGGCGTCGTAGCCGACCTCCCGGACGTTCAGGTCTTCTTCCTGATCTGCGTGATCGTGGCCGGGGTGTACGGCGCAGCCACGGTGAGTCGGCGGATCTTGTACGTCCAGGCAGTCCCAGCAGCCATCGCCCTGGCCGCCGTCCTCATCTCCTGAGATAGTCCGCCCTTGAAATCATCATTTGGGCGGGTCAATTGATGATTTCAAGGGCGGACTATCTGGATTTGTGTCGAGCCAGCCGCGGAAGGCAGCCAGATTCGCCGTCGACTCGCCACGGGAACGCCGCCAGTCCCATTCGCGACGGATCGAGGTTTCGAAGCCGAGTTCGAGAATCGTGTTGAACGAATCGTCGGCGTAGGTCAGCAGCGAGCCGAGTAGTCTGTCGAGATCCTCGGGATTGACGCTGGACAGAGGCAGCCGCGCATCGAGGTAGATGTCCCCGAGTCGGTCGACGGCGAACGCGACGCCGTACATCTTGAGATTGCGCTCGAGGAGCCAGCGGTACACCCGCTCGTGCGCCTCATCGGGATTGCGGCAGACGAACGCGTGGACGGCCAAGGCATGTTCGCCGACATCGAGCCGGACGGGGGTCGCCAACTTCTTCTCACCCGGGAGTGTGCAGGTGAAACTCCCGCCGCCGATCTCGGCATGCTCGAGTTCGCTGGCAGCAAGATAGTCACGGAGTACGTCGACGGCGCCCATCGTGCTTCGGACCTTATCGGGCGCTAGAAGGCCGGGGTGAGCATGGAGGCCCTCGCCCGTTGATACACCTCGAGGGTTCGCTCCGCGGTTCGCTCCCACGAGAAGTTGCGGGCCTGCGCCAAGGCCCCGGCGGCCAGTTGGTCGCGTAGTGCCTCGTTCTCGACGATCCGGGTCATCGCGGCTGCCCATCCACGCGCGTCATGGCCATCGACGAGCAGCCCGCTGACTCCGTGGTCGACGACGGTCGTGAGCCCACCGACGGCCGCCGCGACGACCGGGGTGCCGGTCGCCTGCGCCTCGACAGCGACCAGGCCGAACGACTCGTTGTACGACGGCACGGCCACCAACGTCGCGGCGGCGCACCACCGCGCCAGGTCGCTCTGTGCGACGGGGGGAACGAAGCGCACCACGTCACTCAGCCCGAGTTCGGCGGCCAGCAACGCCAGCGACTCCGGATGCTCGAGTCCGCTACCTGAAGGTCCTCCGACGATCGGCACGATCAGGCGTGAGCGAAGGTCAGGTTGGTTTGCCAGCATCACCGCAACCGCACGGAGAAGTACGTCGGGTCCCTTGAGTGCCTGGATCCGACCCGCGAACAACAGCACGGTCGCGTCGACGGGAAGACCGAGGTCGCGACGAACGGTGGCGCGATCGAACGGTCGGAACACTGACAGGTCAACTCCCGGGTGAACGACCTCGACGCGCCGCGGATCGGCGTCGTACAAGTCGATCAACTGTTGCGCCTCGATCTTCGTGTTCGCGATGAGTACGTCTGCCGCTTCGACCACCTGCTCCTCACCGATGATCCGCGCAACGGGCTCAGGAGTGTCGCCAATAGCGAGGGCATCGTTCTTCACCTTCGCCATCGTGTGCATCGAGTGGACCAGCGGCACACCCCAGCGATCGCGCGCCAGGGCGCCTACCTGTCCTGAAAGCCAGTAGTGGGAGTGCACCGCATCGTAATGGCCCAAGTCCTCACCCGCCTCGGTGCGCAGGACCTCGCGAGCAAAGACGCATAACTGACCCGGCAACTCGGCCTTGGTCAGCCCCTCGAACGGGCCAGCATGAATGTGATGCACCACGACTCCGGGGGTCGCCTCCATGATCGGTGGCAGCGCGGAGGAGGTGGCTCGAGTGAAGATGTCCACCGCGATGTTCCGGGCGGCCAATCGCCTGGAGAGTTCGATGACGTAGACGTTCATGCCGCCGGCGTCGCCCGTGCCCGGCTGGTCAAGCGGGGACGTGTGGAGGCTGATCATCGCGACGCGGCTCAGGGCGTTCACGACTCTCCTTTCCCCTTCGGGCAACAGTGTGGTCTCGACAAGTCGACCACCGGCAAGCCAACGCAACCAGAACCGGCTCCGGTTGTCATCGATTCCCCTAGGGTCCCAAGAAATTGCCGTCATACCGGTGAGGTGACACAGAGTGGAGAGCTGATCTACGACGCGGACTGCGGATTGTGCGTGCGAAGTCTCGGCTGGGCGATCAAGTTGGGGGATCACAACTAGGCATCATCCAAACCTGCACGGCACAATCCCAGCATGACTTCCCAACGGATTGCCGTCGTAACCGGAGCCAGCAGCGGTATCGGGGCTGCCACGGCGCGAACCCTGGCCGCTGAGGGATTTCTGGTCGTGTGTGCTGCCCGCCGAGCCGAGCGGGTCGAGGAATTGGCGGCGGAGATCGGTGGGCGAGCGGTCACCTGTGACGTCACCGACATCGGCTCGGTCACAGCTCTCGCTGAGTCAGCCGGCCCAGTCGTGCATGTGTTGATCAACAACGCCGGCGGCGCCTTCGGCGCCGAGCCCGTGGCCACCGCCGATCCGGCCGATTGGCGAGCGATGTACGAGGTCAATGTCCTGGGGACGCTGCAATGTCACCCAGGCATTGTTGCCAGCTCTCAGGGCCAGTGGTGACGCGGTGATCGTCAACCTTGGCTCGACCGCCGGACGGATCGCCTACGAAGGTGGCGGCGGCTACACCGCGGCGAAACACGCCGTACAGGTGATGACCGAGACGTTGCGCCTCGAACTCTGTGGCGAACCAATCCGAATCTGCGAGATTGCGCCCGGGATGGTCCGCACCGATGAGTTCTCGGTGAAGCGGTTTGGCGGTGACCAGGACAAGGCGGACGCGATCTACGCGGGGGTTGCCGAACCCCTGGTCGCCGAGGACATCGCCGATGCCATCGGTTGGGTGGTCACCCGGCCGAGTCATTTCAATGTCGATGAGATGGTCTTGCGCCCTCGCGCACAGGCCGCACAGCACAAGGTGCACCGAGTGCTCTAGAGCTCGTCCGTCACCCACAGCACAAGTTGGGCGAGGCGCTGAAGGTCGTCCGTGAGGTCCTGCTCCGGCACTTCGACCGGCGCGAGGTCGAGGATGGCGAAGGAGTAGACATACATATCGGGGTACGTCGGGCCGCCAACCACCGCAGTCAGATCGATGCGTTCGACGAGACCGCGCACCTCGCTGGCTCGGGGGTCGTCGGTGCCAAGATCGACGCTGCCCGACATGGTTTGGCCGAGAATGCCGCCCGATCTGGTCACTTCCACCGAGGTCGACGTGCCCGAGTTGGCCGGCGGATCCGCAGTCTCCGCCCCGGTTGAGGTCGTGACGCCAACCGCCCGCCAGGCTTCGCTTACCGCGGCGCTGTGCTCCCCGGCAGCCGCAATCGTGGCAGCCGCGAAGTCGGCGAACGTCGCGGTCGGATCAACCTCGCCGGAGGTGAGCGCGGCGTACCAGATGGCACCGGCGCCTTCCCAGGAGTTGCCGCCGATGGCCACCGCCGCCAATTGGAAGGCCTTGTTGGGGATGCCGGAGTTGAGGTGGACTCCCCCGTTGTCATCGCTGGTGTTGATGAACTCATCCATGTGTCCGACTTGCGGGTCACGGCCCAGCGCCGGATCGTCGTACGCCGTGCCGGGTGCGGCCATATCGCGCAACGCGCGACCCTGGACGCTGGGATTGAAGATCCCCTCGCCGATCAACCAATCCGCGTCTGCGGCGCTGTGGCCGAGCAGGCGTTGCTTGGCGCAGGAGGCGAAAACGTCCGAGACCGATTCGTTCAGGGCTCCCGATTGATTGCGATAGACCAAGCCGGCGGTGAACTCCGTAACCGCGTGCGTGAGTTCATGCACCAGGACATCAACCGGCTTCGTGAATCGCTCGAAGACCCTGCCATCGCCGTCGCCGAAGACGAGTTGGGTGCCGTTCCAGAACGCGTTGTTGTAGGCGCGGTTGTAGTGAACTGTCATCACGACCTCTGCGCCGGCGTCGTCGTACGACGCTCGTCCGTAAACCTCGGCGAAGAGATCCAGTGCCAGTTGACCACCCAGGGCCGCCTCGTCCACAGCCGCGTCTCCCGACAAGGGTTCACCGGCGGATCTGACGAACTCGCCCGGGAGCGTGGTCCCGTTCGCAGCGGTGTGCACCGTCCAGTCAGGTCCGCTCCCTTGCGCCTCTTCGCCGCTCGGACCGGTTTCTGACGCACCGGCCATCGCACGCTCGGCTCGAAATGCCTCGTCAAGGGCGAGGTCGTGCAGACACTTCTCCGCCTCATCCGGCCAGGCCTCGGCCAGTGCTTCGATCAGGTAGGGCGGGATGAATTCACAGTGACGGTTGATGGGCGGCGCACTTCCAAGATCCATGGCTACGTGTCTACTACGCCGCACCCCCCAGCGCACCACCTCCCTCCAGCCGTCGGGCATGCGGCGCATGACTCACCTGCTGAGGGACATGGCAGCCAACGCGCCCAAGCCAGGCCCAAGACGGTCTTCAGCCGAATCGGCGCAGCACTGTGCGGGCCGCGTTCCAGCCGCACATCCCGTGTACTCCGCCCCCGGGAAGCGTCGATGCCGAGCACAGGAATACTCGTGGGTCCGGGGTGGCCCACGGCGCGGTTGACAGGACCGGCCGCGCGGCGAGCTGGCGCCAGTCGGCCGCCCCGCCGCCGATGTCACCGCCGACCTCGTTGGCGTTGTGCGCCTCGAGGGCCGCGGGACCCATGGAGTGCCGGCCGATGATCCGCTCCTTGAACCCCGGGGCGAAGCGCTCCACCTGTGCCTCGATCGCCGCGGTCATGTCGACGGTGCTGCCGTGCGGCACATGGCAGTAACCCCAGCCGGTGTGCTTGCCCGCTGGGGCGCGGCTGGAGTCGGCGACGGTCGCTTGGGCGAACAGCACGAAAGGCTGGTCCGGGATGCCACCGCGGGCAACAGTGCGTTCCGCGGCAATGACCTCCCCTGCCGGTCCCCCGAGGTGCACGATGCCGGCACCGGACATCGCACGGTCGGACCAGGGGACAGGTCCGTCGAGGGCCCAGTCGACCTTGAAGGAGCCGGCCCCGTAACGCCACCGTTCCAGGCGTCGCCGATAGCGCCCGGAGAAGCGATCGCCCGTGATCGCCAGCAGTTGGCGCGGTGTCACGTCGAACAGCACCGCCCGCGCAGCTGGGAGGTCCTCCATGGAGCGCACTCGGTGCCCGCAGCGCACTTCTCCCCCGAGCGCGAGGATCCGGGCGACCAGGGCATCGGCGATGGCCTGGGACCCACCCACGGCGAACGGCCAGCCGTGCGCGTGGCCCAGCGCCAGCAGGAGTACGCCGACCCCGGTGGTCAGCACCGACGACAGGTCCAGGGTCGAATGCGCAGCGGACCCAGCCAGCAGTGCACCTGCCGCCTCGTCGCGTACCACGGCCCGGTCCACCCAGCTCGCCGGCCACACCCCGGTCGCTCCGAACGCGAGAGTCCACAGTGGCTCGTGGGGCGGCAGGTGGGTCGGGTCAAGGACACCGGCCACCATCCGGTCGGCGTCTCCAGCCAGCGCACCCATCACCCTCGACCAGCGCGGACCGTCCCGGCCCAGGGTTGCCGAGGTGGCCGCCACGTCACGCTGCAGGACGGCCGAACGATGCGGGGTGATCGGATGCCCCAACGGGGTGGGGGCATGGGCGAACGCCAAGCCTTCTACAGCCAGGTCAACGGCCCGGAAGGCCGGTGAAGCCATCGCCAGCGGATGCGCGGTCGAGCAGATGTCATGCCGGAACCCGGGAAGAGTGACCTCCTCCGTGCGCAGCCCACCCCCCGGTCGGTCGGCGGCCTCCAGCACCAGCACCCGCCAGCCAGCCTCAGCAAGGGCCACTGCAGCGAACAAACCATTCGGACCTGAGCCGACGACAACTGCGTCAACGTCGGCGCTCACGTCACGCCCCGCTCGACCCACACCCCTACCTCGGCTGGGGCGAGCGTGCGCTGCACGACCGCCTGCAGGTCCGCGGCCACATCGTCAACATCCACGGCGGAGCCCATCCGGCCGGCGAACGCCTCCACCTGTTGCTGCGCGTCGAACCGCGCCCGGTCGAACCGGCGATCCACACGGTCGCGAACCCAGCGAAGCACCGGCAAGAACACGGCAGCAGCCGCCAGCGTCGCCCCCGCGACCGGCAGCGCACCGGAGCCCGGAATCAGCCGCGACACCGACGTCACCACCAGCACGTACGTCGCCAGCACCACCACCGTCACCGCGGCATACGACACCGTCCGCGACACGATCCGATCGATGTCGTACAACTGGTAGCGCAGGATCGCGACCCCCACTGACACTGGGATCAAGGACAGCACCACTGCGAGCAGCAACGTGTCGCTGGTTGTCCATTCCGTCAGCAACCCCTGAACCAGGAAGACTCCGGCCACAAAACCGGACAGCCCCAGCCACTTGATCTGGGCACGTTCTTCAACACTGCCCCGTCTGAAGCGGACCACCAGGGAGAGCACCGAGAGTGCTATGGCGACCAGGACACCGAGTTCGGCCAGCGGCTCAACGAACCTGACGAAGTTCTCCGTGCCCTCGGAGGTGAGAGGGTTGCGCTTCGGTTTCCCATAGGCGTCTTCGTAGTTCGCGCTCGAAAACCATACGACCACGATCCAGGATGCGGCCACCAGGCCGGCACCCCAGGCCACGGGGCGCCAACGTCGGCTCAGCAGTTGGCCATCGGGAAAGAGTAGGAAGGGGAAGGTGAGCATCACTGACAGGAACGGCGCCCACACCCAGTTGACCACCCATTCTGCAGCCACACCCCCGAAGGCTCCTGACCTCAACTCCATGGCCCATGCGGAGTACCCACCGAGGGCAAGGCCGAACGACATCCACAACGCAGCCCCAATGTAGAGCCACCCGATCGCATTGCCTGGTCGTCTGAAGGCCACCAAGACGCCGACGAACCCGATGGCGATACACGGCACCATCAGCGGAAGCGACCCCGTTGCGAACGCCGTTGCGTACCAACCCATCACACCCGCGTTGATCACCATGAAGGCCACGGAAATGATCAGCAGCAGCCCGGTCAGGACGCCGAGTACGACGGCCAGCCGCACCAGCGGGGCCATGGGTTCGCGACGGCTCATCGAGGGCCTCCGCGCCACACCCCGAGCGCCGACGGCGCGAGCGTGCGCTGCACCACCGCCTGCAGGTCAGCGGCCACGCCGTCGACATCCACGGCGGAACCCATCCGGCCCGCGAACGCCTCCACCTGCTGCTGCGCGTCAAACCGAGCCCGGTCGAACCGCCGGTCCACACGATCACGAACCCAGCGAAGCACCGGCAAGAACACCGCCGCCGCAGCCAGCGTCGCCCCCGCCACCGGCAGCGCACCGGAGTCCGGCAGCAGCCGCGACACCGACGTCACCACCAGTGCGTACGTCGCCACCACCACCACCGTCACCGCCGCATACGACACCGTCCGGGACACGATCCGATCGATGTCGTACAACTGGTAGCGCAGGATCGCGACCCCCATCGATAGGGGCAACAGCGACAACACCACTGCGAACAGGATGATGTCGCTCACTGTCCACTGCGCGCCGGTCCCGATGAAGAAGAAGACTCCGGCCAAGAACCCGGACAAGGCCAGCCACTTGATCTGGGCGCGCTCGCGAACGCTGCCCCCCCGGAAGCGCACGACAAGGGAGAGAATTGAGAGCGCCATGGCGACCGCGACACCGACATCGACTATTGGCTCTATGAAACCTAAGAGGTCTTCCGAGGCCTCGGATGTGAGTGGGTTGCGCTTCGGCCGACCATAGGCGTCCGTGTAGTTCGTGCTTGAGAACCACGAGACCGCCATCCAGGCAACGACCAGGAAGCCCGAGCCCCAGACCACAGGGCGCCAGCGAGGACTCGCCAGATGGCCATCCGGGAAAAGCAGGAAGGGAAACGTGAACATCGCCGCCATGAAGGGCGACCACACCCAGTTGCCGACCCACTCGGCAGTCGTGACCCCGAAGGCTCCTGGCCTCACCACGGAGGCCCACGCATAGTAGCCATTGAGGGCAAGAAAACCGGCAAGACACAACCCACCCCCGAGGTAGAGCCATCCGATCGCATTGCCTGGGCGTCTGATGGCCAGCAGGAGGCCGACGGACCCGAAGGCCACACAGGGCAGCATGACCGCATTGTTGACGATCGCGACTGCGTGCCAACCCATCACACCTGGCGTTGACCCCATGAAGGCAATGGAGATCAGCAACAGCGTCAGGCCGAGCGCCCCGATTGCCAGGGCCAGCCACACCACCCGGGCCGTGGGTTCGCGAGCGCTCATGTCCCGCTCCGCGCGACCCATACTCCGGCCGAGCCCGGTGCGAGAGTTTGCCGGACGACAGCCTGAAGGTCCGCGGCCACATCGTCGGTGTTGACGGAGGCAGCCATCCGGCCGGCGAACGCCTCCACCTGTTGTTGGGCATCGAAACCGGCCCGGTCGAACCGGCTGTCTACACGCTCACGGACCCAGCGAAGCACCGGCAAGAACACGGCGGCCGCAGCCAGCGTCGCCCCTGCCACCGGCAGCGCACCGGAATCCGGCAGCAGCCGCGACACAGATGTCACCACGAGTGCATACACCCCCAGCACCACCACCGTCACCGCGGCGTACGACACCGTCCGCGACACGATCCGATCGATGTCATACAGGCGATAGCGCAAGACCGCGACCCCCACCGACACTGGGATCAGCGACAGTGCCAGAGCCACTACGACGGTGTCGCTGGGGGTCCACTCAGAGCCCAGCGACTGGGCCAGCGCGACCACCGCCACGACCCCGGAGAAGCCCAGCCACTTGATCTGGGCGCGCACTTCGGCGCTACCGCCACGAAAGCGCACAAAGAGCGAGCCCACGCAGAGACCGATCGCCACGAGGACACCGAACACCACCACGGGCTCAACGATCTCGATCACAGCATCGGAGGCCTTAGAAGAGAGGGGGTTGGGTTTGAGATAGCCATAGGCAGCGTCCATGTAGTTCGCGCTGGAGAACCATGCGACAAACATCCAGGCTGCGGTGAAGAACGCTGAGCCCCAGGCCACGGGACGCCACCGACGACTCGGCAGGTGACCGTCTGGAAAGAGCAGGAACGTGAACGTGAGCATCACGCCCAGTTGCACCCACAACCAGTTGTCCGCCCACTCCGCCGCCGTGCCCCCGAAGGTCCCAGGCCGCACCACAGTGGCCCAGGTTGCGTACTCACCCATGGCTAGGGAGACCGAAATCCCCAGCCCGCTCGCGACGAAAAGCCAGCCGATGGGGTTTCGTGGTCGCCTGGTGGCCACGATGAGACCGACCGACCCGAAGGCCACGGACGGCAGCACCAGCGGAAGGCCACCGTTGGCGAAGGCGGCGTTGCTCCACCCGATCACCTCGGAGTTGATCGCCAACAACACCAGGAAGACGATCAGCAGCAGCCCAGTCAGGGCCGCCAGCGCCGGGGCCAACGTACGCCGCACGATGCTCACCTAGGCGTGGGACCGGCGAAATGGCGACGTCAGGGTGTGCCAGGCCGACCGGATGCCTGCGTTGTGGCGGATGTTGCGCCAGTTGCGCCACAGGCGCTTGCGGTCCACGCAGGTAGTGGAATCCTGGACGTCGACCGGGCCAACGCCCGCGCCCGCAGCCACATTGCGCAGCACTCCCGGCCAGAACTGGTCCTCCGCGCGCTTCATGACGGGCCAGCCAAGCTCATAGAGCGGGTCGCTGCAGCGCAGCATGATGCTGATCCGTACTTCGGTAGCCGATGCGATCTCGTCGGCGGAAAAGGTGATGAGCCCGGCGAACATATGCCCCTCGGGCGTCATGAACGTGAACGACTCTTCGTCGGCGTAGATGACCACCACACCAGTGGCGAGTTTGGGTCCGTGGCCACCGCCGAGCTCCAACGGCGCCACGTCCCCGGGGTTGATCCCGGCGAGTTGCCCGTGGAAGCGGCCCCCCTTGGGCCAATAGTCCCCGAAGTGCGCCCGCCAGTCCGCGATGATGTCTTCCGGGGTGACGGTGGTGCCGAAGTCCGCCCAGTACTCCCGCTTCCAGAGCTTGCCGAAACCAAGGTGCGGGCCCGCGACACGGCGGCCCTCGATGTTGTAGCCCACCGTGCTGTGCTCGGCCGTCACGTGCAGCCGGTCAGTGGCGACAGCCCAGTTGCGCTCGCTGCGGGACTCTGGCTCGTTCATGGCGTTCTCCTAGGCGTTCGCCGCGACCGCGGCGGGCTCGGTGTCATACAAGGTGATCGCCTCATCCAGGCGGGTGAGGGAGAAGATCTGCCGGTAGTGGTCCGAGAGGCCGACGGCCGCGAGGCGTTGGCGCTGCCGTTGGGTGCGGACCAGGAGCGTCACGAGCATCCCGATGCCGCCGGAGTTCATGTAGTTGAGGGCGCTGAAGTCCAGAACGACGAGGGTGGCGTCCAGGGCCGTGGCTTCTGCGTGGGCTGCGGTGAGGGCCGCCTCGGAGGCTGAGGTGATGTCGCCGTCAATGACGATGACGGCAGTGGTTGGTGGGACTGACCGCACGGTGATGGTGGCGGCATTGGTGTTGCTGCTCATGGTGTTCTCCTGCTCTGGGCGGGGTCGACGATCGTGATGAAGTCCGAGAGCCGGGTGATTTCGAAGATGTGCTGGTAGTGCTGTGTCAGGCCCGCCGCGAGCACCTCACGGGAGTCTCCCCGCGCCCGGCCGAGCAATCCAACGATCAGGGCGATCCCCGTGGAGTTGATGTATTCGACGGCACCGAAGTCCAGTTCCACCTTGGCGGCCCCGGTCTCGGCCGCCGCACGGTAGGCCTGATCGAGGGTGGTCGTGGCGTCCCGGTCGATCCGGCCGGTCAGTATCAGCCGAGCGACGTCGTCGCTCGCGGATAGTTCGTACTGCAAGCTCATGGCTGTGCCTCCTCTGGTGCGTTGCGGTGCATCCGCAAGGTGACTTCGTGACCGGCCTCGTCGGTGCGTTCGAGCACCTCGTCCACGAACTGCTGCACGAGGAACAGCCCCCAGCCGCGGGGGCTCTGGAGCCCGGCAAGCTTGGCGTCGAGGTCTGGCACTTCGGCCGGCTCCGACTGCCCCATGCCCTGGTCCCGGAGCGTGACCACCACGACATCGGCGTCGACCACGACCGCCACCTCCACCGCACGATCGGGATCGGCTTCGTTGCCGTGCTCGATGGCGTTCATCGCGGTCTCGGAGACCGCCGTACCGAGTGCGGCGAGCCGGTCAGGTGGGAGCGCGTCGCCGACGAAGCTGACCACCTTGTCCATCACCTCGCGCTCGTTGCCGATTTCAGAGGCCACCGCGAACTGCAGATCGCTGGCGCCCGGCGCCATCGGCCTGCTCACGGCCACCAGGGTGATGTCGTCCTCCTGCTCGCAGTCGGCACTGAAGGTGGCCAGTGCCCGCATGCAGCCGTCGACCACGTCGGCGCCCGTCGCGGCGTCGGCGACCACCGCGGACATCCGGTCAAAGTCGAACATCTCCCCGGCCACGTCGTGCTGCTCGGTGATGCCATCGCTGTACAGCACGACGATGTCGCCGGGCTCGATGGTGACGGATTTCTCCTCATAGTCGCTGCCCGGCATCAGACCCAGCGGCATGCCCCGTGCGTCCAACTGCGTCACCTGCTCGCCGCGTCGCAGGTACGGAAGGTTGTGCCCCGCGTTGGCGAAGGTGGCCGAACCGGTGGCCGGTTCGAAGATCAGCACCAGGCAGGTCACAAACATGTGCGTCGGAATCTGCGGATGCAGCAGTTCGTTGACTTCGCACAGCACCTGCCCCGGTGTGACGCCGGGTTTGGCGAAGGCTCGTAGCAGTGCGTGGGTGCTGGCCATCACCAGCGCCGCCGGCACGCCCTTGTCGGTGACATCGCCAGTGACCACCATGATCCGGCCGTCGGCCAGTGGAATCACGTCGTAGAAGTCCCCACCGACTGTTCGCGCTGGCAGGTAGAACGCATCCACCTGCCAGCCGAGCATGCTGGGCAACTGCGAAGGCAGGAAGTTCTGCTGGATCAACTGGGCTACCTGCAGCTCGGACTCGATGCGCTGCAGGTGGCGCGCCTCCAACTCCTGCTGGCGCACCAGCTGCCCCACCCGGAGCGCGGGAGCGGCGTGTCGGGCCAGGTCCTCGAGGAGTTTCCGATCGTCTCGGGAGTAGCCCCGCTCGGAGCGCCGCTCTCCCAGCGCCAGCACGCCCACGAGCTCGCCGGAGGCCACCATCGGGACCACGAGCCGTACGCCGTCCGCCCGCATCTGGCGTACCGCTGGGGAGAAGGCTGGCAGGTCGTCCAGGTCGACGGCGCCGTTGCTGGTGCGCAGCACGTCCCGCAACGGATCGCCGTCGTCGATGGTCACGTCGATCATCCGCGCCTCAGGACTGGCCGGGACCGCGGTGGATCGGCGAGCCCGACCGGATCCCGGGCCGCCAGCGGCTTCCACCCGCTGGGCTTTCGTGTCGCACGACGTCGCCGGCGACAGCCTGCGAGTCCGCCCGCTGTGGGTCCGCAGCCTTGATGGCGTCGGTTTCCTGTTGCGGGGTCACCCGGGTGATGCTCACGTCCGCTCCTGACTCGTGGTCCGGGATGCGATGCCCGGCGATACCCGTCATCCTTGCGCTCCTCGCGTCGGCAAACCGTTACGGAAACGACCGATTTGCAGTGTGCGGTGACGTTCTGGCCCGCAAGTGCGTTACGGTTCGACCCTGCTGGCGATCATTCTGCCGGGCCCAGGGTCGGGAAGGGGGTCGGGAAAGGCGTCGGGAAGGGGACCGATGGGCGCGCATCTGCAATTGTTCGGAGCCCCCCAGGTTCTTCGCGACGGCCAGCCGCTGGCCTTCGACACGCGCAAGGCGGTCGCGGTGTTGGCCCTGCTAGCTGTGACCGGGACAAGGCATCGCCGGGAATCGCTAGCGGGCCTGCTGTGGCCTGAGGCCGACCTCACGCGGGCCAGAGCCAGCCTGCGTCGCACACTCTCAGTGGCAGCAGCGGTCGGGCCTGCATTGCGTATGGAGGGCCAGGAGGTCTGGCTCGAGGGGGCTTCCTGTGACGTGATCGACTTCCAGCAGGCCCTGGCTGACGGTGGCATCAGCGATCTGCAACGGGCGGCCGACCTGGGCAGCGAGCCGTTCCTCGCCGGCTTCTCGCTGCGCGACAGCCCCGGGTTCGACGAGTGGCAGGCTATGACCGAAGACCGGCTGCACGACGCCCTCGCCGGAGCCCTCGGGGAGCTGACCGTCGCCATGGCGGATCGCGGAGAGGTCGCGGCTGCACTCGGGCACGCCCGGGCAAGACTGGCACTGGACCCCCTCAGCGAACCGGCCCACCGCGACCTGATGCGCGCCCTGGCACATGCCGGCGACCGCCCGGGCGCGCTTCGGCAGTACCAGTCCCTGATCCGCCTGCTCGACCGCGAGCTCGGAGTTCCACCCCTCCCCGAGACCGCGGACCTGGCTGCCGCCATCCGGCGCGGCGAAACCCCGCCATGGCCGGTGGTGGCCGCACGTGCCCCCAGCCCACGCCCAGCGACGACATCAAACGACACCACTAACGGCCAGGGGGACGTCGACGCTGCGACCGCGCTGGCGCACGGTGGCGGGCCGAAGCAGGTTGGGCCGGTGCTGCTCGACCGCGACGACGTGCGCGAGGACCTGCTGGGTGCGTGGCGGTCATCGGCGAGTGAAGCAGTAGTAATCGGTGTGACAGGAGTGGGGGGAATCGGCCGTACGGCGCTGCTCTCGGACCTCGCCGGACGCGCCGGTCGGGAGGGCGCACTCGTCCTCAGAGTGCGCGGGCGGGAGTCAGAGCGCCACCTGGGCCTGGCGGCCCTGGCTGACCTGCTGGCACCGGTGGTCGGCCCCGGTGCCGACCCCGAGGTGCGCGGGGCGCTGGCCGGGCTGGTGGATCTGGGAGTTCCAGATGCCTTGGGACCCGGTGCGCAGCGGCGGCGACTGGCCGAGATCGTGTCCCTGCTGGAGGCCACGCGTGCTGGCGCCCCGACCCTGATCGTCATCGACGACGCGCACCTCCTGGACCCCTCCTCCGCGGAGGAACTCGGCTACGTACTGCGCCGATTGCCCGCCGGGGTGTGCGCCCTGGTGTCGTGGCCCAACGAGCGGGCCGGCGCCGGGTTGCCCCGGATGGTGCGCGACCTGGAGGCGGCCCGGGTGGTCCGACTGGCTGGTCTCGGCGTCGAAGCAGTCGCCCAGTTGTCAGGCTCGGAGGGTGCCGAGGAACTGCGGGAGCGAACCCAGGGCGTGCCCCGATTGGTGCTCGAGTGCGTCGCAAGCGCCGACCGCGACGCGGCTGACGACCTGCGTGCCCTGGTCGCCGCCCGGCTTGATCGGCTCAGCCCGGAGGCCTTGCAGGTGCTCGCCGCAGCAGCAGTGCTTGGCGGGCCGGCAGAGCCCGAACTGCTGCGCGAGGTGTCCGGTCGCGACGAGCGGGGAACCGTCGAGTCCATCGAGGAGGCGATGGAGCTCAGCCTGCTCATCGAGGTCGGGAGCGCCTACGACCTGCCCCATGCGACCGTGCACGACCTCGTCGATGAGCGAACAACCCGGGCCAGGAGCGGCCTGCTTCACCGGAGGGCGGCGCAGTACCTGGCCGCTCATGCGACAGCCCGGGCGGTGCATCCGGGGGTCATCGCACGGCACTACAGCGACGCCGCCATGCCCGAGGCGGCTGCGCCGTGGCACGAGCGGGCCGCGTCTCATGCGCTGCGGCTGCGGGCCCATCAGGAGGCGTTGGCCCACCTGGCACTGGCCGGTGACAGCGCTGCGGTCGCCACTGCCCGCGGGGAAGTCCTCATCCGCCTGGGCCGCTACGACGAGGCCATCGCTGCTCTCGAGACAGCCCTGTCTACCGACGACCTGGACCCGGAAGCCTCGGCGGCCACACTGCACCGACTGGCCGACGTACACGACCGATTGGGCGAGTGGACCCTGGCCCAGGAGCACCTGCGGGCGGCCGAAGATGCCCTGGGTGCCGACACCGGTCCGCTGCGCGCTCGGTTGCGCACCGACCGAGCGCTGTCCTGCTACCGGCTGGGCGAGCTGGCCGAAGCCCGCGCGCTGGCCGAGGAGATCGCGGGCCAGGGTCCGGACGGCCCCGACCAGGCCCGCGCCTGGAACGTCCTCGGAATGGTCGCCCTTGCTGAGGGTGCCGCCGAGGAAGGGCTCGTCGCCTTCACGCGGAGCGCCGAGGCGGCCGCGAACGCGGATGCCGCAGAGGTCAGCGTGGCCGCGTGGCACAACCAGTCCCGGGCACTGCACCTGCTCGGCAGGATCGACGATGCCCACGAGGCCGCCGAGCGCTCCCGGGCCCTCGCCGAGCGGGAGGCAGACGTGCACCGGATCGCCGCAGTCGAATCGAACCTCGCCGACATCCTGCATGCCCAGGGCCGGACCGAGGAGGCGCGCTCCCTCCAGACCCGCTCTGCCCGGGCGCTGGCCGGTGTGGCCCTGCCGCAGCAGCGACCAGAGGTGTGGCTGATCTCAGACTGGTGAAGCCACCTCGACTTTCCAGTGAAAACGCGAGCCCGACCTTGCCATCAACGGCAGCAGCCAGGCACCTTGAAGTACCCCGGCAAGCTGATTGCGGGGCGCTTCTGCCTGTTCAGAAACGATCGAACCGGACGATTTCATCGTTATCGGTTTGTTATCTGGGCTCTGGGGATAACCCCGGTTTGGGGCCTTGGTGTGTCGGTGGTCCGGTGTTGAGTTGTTGTTATGACAGCAGTGCTCGAACCATCTCGATCTGGCCGGCCGACAGGCCGGGTGGTTGTGCTGCGCTGCATGAGTTTCTTGACGGCATCGACCTTGATCTGGATGGTCTCGCTGCGGGCGAGTTGGCGGTCGAGGTGGCTGGCTGGGAGCGGGCGGTTCGCCGGGTTGAGGCGCTGAAGCTTCGGGTGCTGGCGCATGCCCAGTCTGCTGAGGTGGCGAAGGCAACCGGGATGTCGGGCACGGATGCGTGGCTGGCGCGGGCCACGAAGAGCTGGTCGCCGTGACGCCGCTGGGCAGGTTCGGTTGGCGGCGGCGTTGGACGAGGGTCTCGACGTCACCGCGACCGCGCTTGGCCAAGGCGAGTTGTCGACCGCGCACGCAGGCGTGATCGCGGATGCCGCGCCAAACTCCCAGGGCATGTCACTCGGGATGAACGGCGGGTGATCGAGGCCTCGTTGGTCGACAAGGCAGCGGTGATGAACCCCGGCGATCTGCGCCGTGCCGCGAGACGGTGTCTTGAGGCCATCGCCACCGACGAAGCCGTCGTCGATGCCCACGAGAACACGCTCCTGGTCGACGAAGAAGCAGCCGCATTGGCTAGGTCCGAGTTGACGATGTGGGACAACCCAGACGGCACGTTGAGTGGCCGGTTCACGGTCCCGCACTTCGCCGGGGCGGTGCTCCGCAAGACCATCGAAGCGATGACCTCACCCAGGCGCGCCGCGCTCGGGGCAGCGAAGGCGCAGAGCGGACCGGTCGGGTTCGACCGAGACGCAATGGCGCACCGTGCGGGTCTCGCCTTCGTGGAGTTGCTCGAGCACCTGCCCACCGACCGATTGCACTCCAAAGTCGCCGGCACCGTGGTGGTCACGATCGAGCAGGCTCACCTCGACCAAGCGCTCGTCGCCTGCGGCATCGACACCGGAGAACGCCTCAGCGCCGGTGAAGCACGCCGGATCGCCTGCAACGCGGGGATCCTGCCCGCCGTACTCAACGGAAAGTCGGTGCCACTCGACCTCGGCACGAACCAGTCGATTGTTCACCGAAACCCAGGGCATCGCGCTTGGCCTGACCCACAAAACCTGCGCGGCCGACGGCTGCGAACGACCCTTCGCCTGGTGCGAAATCCATCATCTCGACCCCTGGGCGCTCGGCGGGCGAACCGACCTCGCCAAGGGCGCACCCCTGTGTGGATTCCACCACCGACGAATACACGACAGCCACTACATCCACCGACGCGAACCAAACGGGTCGATAACCTTCCACCGAGCGGACGTAGAACTGGTGATTTCAGGGCTGTATGGGCGCGAGTGAGAGACTTGGTGCTGGCGCCCGCGCGGGTACGACGTCGTACCCGATCCGAGCGCACCAACCACTTTCGAAAGCAGTCACTCTCGCATGTCTGAGATCACCCGCACCGACCTTCGCAACGTGGCGATCGTGGCCCACGTCGACCACGGCAAGACGACCCTGGTTGACGCGATGCTCCACCAAGCCGGTGCGTTCACCGCCCACCAGGCCGAGGGCGTGGCCGAGCGCGTCATGGACTCGGGCGACCTCGAGCGCGAGAAGGGCATCACGATCCTCGCCAAGAACACTGCGGTGCAGGTACGCCGGCAAGGCAGCCGTGGAGGTCACCGGGAGGTCCGGTCACGGTGAACATCATCGATACGCCTGGCCACGCGGATTTCGGCGGCGAGGTCGAGCGCGGTCTGTCCATGGTCGACGGCATCGTCTTGCTGGTGGACGCCTCAGAGGGTCCTCTCCCCCAGACCCGGTTCGTGCTGCGCAAGGCACTCAACGCAGACATGCCCGTCGTACTCGTCGTCAACAAGGTCGACCGACCCGATGCGCGGATCGCAGAAGTCGTCGACGAGACCTACGAGCTCTTCATGGACCTGCTCGACGAGTCGCACAGCCAGGACGCCCTCGACTTCCCTGTCGTCTACGCCTCAGCAAAGTCCGGACGCGCCAGCCTCACGATGCCCGAGAACGGCAGTCAGCCGGATTCGCCCGACCTGGAGCCGCTCTTCCGCACGATCCTCGAGACGATCCCTGCGCCGGTCTACACCGAAGGCGCGCCGCTCCAGGCACACGTCACCAACTTGGACGCCTCCCCCTTCCTCGGCCGACTGGCGCTGGTGCGAGTCCACGAAGGCACGCTCCGCAAGGGCCAGAACGTCGCCTGGATGCAGCGCAACGGCAACATCAAGAACGTCAAGATCACCGAACTCCTCATCACCGAAGCCCTCGAGCGCGTGCCGGCAACCGAGGTGGGTCCTGGTGACATCGCCGCCATCGCCGGCATCCCCGAAATCATGATCGGCGAAACGCTCGCCGACCCGGAGAACCCCGTCGCGCTACCGCTGATCACCGTCGACGAACCCGCCATCTCGATGACGATCGGCACCAACACCTCGCCCCTCGTCGGTCGGGTCAAGGGATCGAAGGTCACCGCACGGCTGGTCAAGGACCGACTCGACCGTGAACTCGTCGGCAATGTGTCGCTGAAGATCCTGACTACTGAGCGCCCGGATGCCTGGGAGGTCCAGGGCCGAGGGGAGCTCGCGCTGGCCATCCTCGTCGAGCAGATGCGCCGCGAAGGATTCGAGCTCACTGTCGGCAAACCGCAGGTGGTCACCCGGGAAATCAACGGCAAGGTCCACGAGCCGGTCGAGCGGCTCACGATCGATGCGCCGGACGATTACCTCGGCACCATCACCGAACTGCTGGCGGCTCGCAAGGGTCGGATGGAGCAGATGACCAACCACGGGACGGGTTGGGTCCGGATGGAGTTCCTGGTCCCGGCGCGTGGGCTGATCGGCTTCCGCACGGAGTTCCTGACCGAGACCCGCGGCACGGGCATCGCCCACCACGTTTTCGAGAAGTACGAGCCATGGGCCGGCGAGATCCGGGCCCGCGGATCAGGCTCGCTCGTGGCCGACCGCTCCGGTGCCGCCACGGCGTACGCCATGACGAACCTCCAAGAGCGAGGGGTCATGTTCGTCGAGCCGACGACCGAGGTCTACGAAGGCATGATCATCGGCGAGAACTCGCGCGCCGACGACATGGACGTCAACATCACCAAGGAGAAGCAACAGACCAATATTCGCTCGGCGACGTCGGACAACTTCGAGAAGTTGATCCCGCCGCGAAAACTCAGCCTGGAGCAATGCCTGGAGTTCTGCCGCGAAGATGAATGTGTCGAGGTGACCGCTCAGTACGTCCGGATCCGCAAGCTCATCCTTGACCAGAACGAGCGAGCGAAACTTGCCTCGCGTGCTCGCAAGGGCACTCGCTGAACACATAATTCGTGTCATCGGTCACAATGACACTGTGGGACTCCTTCATCCTGACGATTTGTCAGCGTGGCGGCGAGCCCGAGGTTCTCGACCGACCCTCGGAAGATTCGCCGTCGGGCTGCGAGAACTGACGCACGACCCCAGATTCGAGCTATTCATCGGGGGTTCCAATCCCAAACTCTTGGTGGCCCTGGAATCGACCCATGTGGCCGATCGCAGCGCAGTTCTGGCGCCGCTGAAGCACATCGACATGACGAAGGTCGCGATCCTGGCGCCATTCGGAGCCGGTCCATCGCTGCCGCAGCATCCCTGGGTTAGCAAGATCCTCTTTCCCGAAGAACTTCCGCGGTACTTCTCCAGCATGAATGCCGTGTTGGCGACCAGCCATCACACCGATGTCGGCGCCTCGGCGTACGAGTTCAGCCAGGGCTGCGACTGCCCCTTCTACGTCGTGCAATCCACGTTGATCTCGCCCCACAGCCCACCGCTGCCTCCCGGGGCCACCCTCCTCGGCTGGTCAGACATCGACATCGCGTTCTGGCGCGAAGGCAGCGCCGATGAGCGCAAGGCCGCCAACACTGTCGTGGGGTCGCAGTTGCTGTGGGCCGCATCGCAGGACCCCATCGAAGAGGTCAACAAGGCCTCAGCGACGACGTATCTCGGACAGCTCCACGAACCGCAGTTGGGCAGCAAGCAGATGGCCAAGGCGGCCGAGGACTTCTGCGTCTCCCATGGTGCCGTCTATCGCCCGCATCCGGCCGAGCACGATCGACGGGCTCGCTCAGTGCACGAGAAGTTCGTGCGGATGGGCATCTCTCTCGACCAGAGCCAGACGCCGATCCGCCTGTTCGACGGTCCCGTTGTCAGCGTCCACTCCACCGGCGTACTCGAGGCCGCCGCACGCGGGCTACCCGCCTGGGTCGACTACCCGAATGCTCCGTCGTGGCTCGAGGAGATGTGGGATCGCTACACCATGTTCAAGTACGGCGGCGAACCAACGCCGCCACCCAAGATCATGAACTTCGAACCGGGATACGCCATCGGCATCACCATCGACCGCCACCTTTGAGCCCAGAAACCCGCCTGGCTCCGGCGGCGAGTCTTACGATGGACAGCATGGAGCCAACTTCTCGGGTGGAAGCAACCGCTCAATCAACAGCTGTCCAGGACGACTGGCTACGAGTTGAATGGCGGGGGCATCGCCTCGACTGCATCCGACGACATGACGCCCGCCATTTCGGGGTGGGCCTATCTCCTCGGCGAGCCACGTGCAGAGTCAGTTCGCTCACGGCGGCTCGCGCGATTCGGCGGCATTGTCGCGGTGGCTGCTCTGGTCGCCTATCTCTATTGGCGGATCTTCTACACCATCCCCCATGACGGGGGATACAACGAGATCGCCGCCTGGTCCCTGATCGTCTTCGAGGCGCTGCCACTCTCCGGCCTCACGATTCGAATCGTGACTCTGTGGAACATCGACTCCAAGGCGCCAGCGGTGGTGACCACCCTTCCCTCGGATTCAACGTCGTGGTGTTCATCCCGACGTACAACGAGCCGGTCGAGGTGATCGCACCGACCATCGCCGCCTCATGCGCGCTGGAACCCCGACACGAGACGTGGGTCCTCGATGACGGTGACCGGCCGTGGGTTCGCGAACTCAGTGAGCAGTACGGCGCTCGCTACGTGCGAAGGGACGAGCACACCCACGCCAAGGCGGGCAACATGAACCACGCCATGGACCTGATGGCACAAGAGGCCGCCGACGGCGGGATCGACTTCGACGTGATCGCCGTACTCGATTGTGACCATGTGCCACTTCCGACGTTCCTGACCACCACGCTCGCTTGGTTCGATGACCCCAAAGTGGCTCTCGTGCAGGCCCCACAGACCTACTACAACTCCGGAGCATTCGACGACGACGGCGTCAGCGGCGAGCAGGGCGTGTTCTTCCACGTTCAACTGCCGGCGCGCAACAAGGATGGAGCCGGCCCGTTCTGGTGTGGGTCGACGTCCCTGATCCGGACCAGCGCGCTGCGTGAGATCGGTGGGATCGCGACCGACACGATCGTGGAGGACATGCACACGACGCTCGTGCTGATCCGGAACGGCTGGAAGACGGTCTACCACCACCAGGTGGTCGCACTCGGTCTGGCACCGGCAACCCCTGAGCAGTACCTCCTCCAGCGCCGCCGCTGGGGCATGGGCTCGATGCAGGTGCTCGCGAAGGAGAAGCTCTGGGGCGCCAAGCGCTGGTTGTCGTGGCGGAACTACTACGAATACCTCACCGGGACCCTGTGGTGGTTGGAGGGCGTGGCGACGATCCTCCTGCTCCTGATTCCGATGGTGATCCTCATCAGCGGAGCGGAGACGTCGACCGCGGACGCCAAGACGTTCGCCGCCGTGTTTCTGGTGATGTTCGTCCTCCGACTCTGGGGCGTGAAACAACTGTTCCGCCAACACCTCCAGTACGGCACGGCATTCTCGTTGCGCATCTTCAGGATCCCCGTCGGACTGGCGTGTTTCTGGTGGCTGCTGACCCGCAAGAGCCTGGAGTTCGAAGTCACCCCCAAGGCCGGAGCCGATGAGCGGATCCGCGGGCAGGCACCGAAGATCCTGACGGCGATCTTCGCCTCAGTGGTCGCCGTTCTTGTGTACGCCGCGTTGGGCACCCAGGGCCTGGTGCCGTGGCGGGCCTCAGATGCGGCAACCGTCGCATCGGCATCGTGGTTGGTCATTGCCGCCCTGGTCCTGCTCATGGGTATCCGTCGCATCTCGTCGGCCTCCTTTGCCACCTCTCGTCGCAACGCCCACCGGATCGCGGTCCAGGCCCCCGTCATCCTCGGTGGCGCCCCGGGGACACTCGTGGACATTTCCGTGGGTGGTGCCGCGGTGAGCACACCCATCGGAGCCGTGCCCGTAGGCGACGCCCTCGAACTGGAATTGCCCGGCATCGATCCGGTGAGGCTGCAGTTGGTTCGGCGTACGGCGAACAAGCAGGGCGGGGAGACGATTTCCCTCAAGGTGCCAGCCGACGACTGGTCAACCATGCGCACGCTTTCGATGTGGGTCTTCGATACCCCTCCGGGCGCGGTTCCGGGTCTACCTGAGTCCGTGCCAGCGGTGGCGGTGACCCAACGCGGGCGGATCGCACGCCGAGCACTCGCCCGGTTGGCGAGAGAGCGCGGAGCTCCCATGTGAGCGGTAGCGCCAGCAACTCAGCAGCTGCGACTGGCTCCCCAGTCGGCCCAGCCTCTGGTCGGGCCGATCGGGTGTGGCTGATTTTCCTCGCGGTCGGTGCCGTCGGTCTGCTGGCCTTCGCGCTGACGCCGTCGCAGGGCTGGCAGGACATCGTCTACCTGATCGTCGTGGCCTGCGGCCCGCTGGCAATTCTGTACGGCGTTCGGTTGCATCGCCCGATCCTCGTTGCTCCGTGGTACTGGATGGCTGGGGGTTTGTCCCTCCTGGTCGTCGGCGACGCGATCTACGCCTGGTTCGAGGATGTCGCGGGGACCGACCCCTTCCCCAGCATCGCCGACATCTTCTTCCTAGCGGCCTACCCCGCGCTCGCCTACGGGCTCCACCTGCTCGTTCGCGCCCGCGAACGCAGGATCGATCTGGCAGGCTTCCTGGACAGCTTGATCGTGACGGCCGGACTCGGCCTGTTGTTGTGGGTGCTGGTCGTCGAGCCGACGATGGCCGCAGATCAGGGCTCCCGCCTGGGCGCGATCATTGCCGTCGCCTATCCGGTTGCCGACGTGCTCCTGATCGCCGGCGCCGTCCGACTCGTGACGTCGACAGCCGGCAACACCGTCTCGGTGCGGTTGCTCGTCGCGGCACTGTGTGCCCTGATCTCCGCGGACGCGGCGTACGCCATCGTCGATCTGAACGAGGTCGCCGGAGAGATTTGGCTCGACTACGCTCTGGCTTGCTTCCTACATCCTCTGGGGTGCCGCTGCCCTGCATCCGTCGGTGGCGCTGTTGTCCCGCCCCGGTGTCAGCCGACAGCAGTCCTTCAGCACCTACCGCTTGGGCGCGATGGCCCTGGCAGTGCTCGTCGCTCCGGCCGCGCTGACCCTTGAGAACGTAGGCGGCTTGAGCCCCGACGTGGTCGGCGTGGTGCTCGGTTCAGCCGCGATCTTTCTTGTTGGTCGTGGCCCGGATGAAGGTAGCCATCGACCAGATGAGCACACTCAACGAGCAGCACATCCTGCTTCAGGAGGAGCTGGCCTTCCAGGCGTCCCATGACGCGTTGACCGAACTGCCCAACCGACGCAGAGATCATGCTGCGCCTCAGACTGGCGTTGGGGCAGGCACGCCTAGAAGACACGAATATTGCGATCCTGATGCTCGATCTCGATGGCTTCAAGGGCGTCAACGACACCCACGGGCACCAAGCAGGTGACGCGGTGCTCGCCGCCGTTGCGCTGCGCATCACCGCCGAACTCACACCAACAGACACCGCCGCGCGCCTCGGTGGCGATGAGTTCGTCGTGATGCTCGCCGGCGACACGGATCTGGAGGCGGCCCGAGCCCTCGGTGATCGCCTGATCCACGCGATTGCCCGTCCCTATCAGCTGCCCTCGGGCGAGGAAGCCATCGTCGGTGCCAGCATCGGCATCGCCATGGGGGGCCGAGGCAAACTGCAAGCCGAGGCATTGCTGCAGGAGGCTGACGCCGCGCTCTACCTCGCCAAGGGCTCAGGCAGGGGACGCGTTGAAGTCAGCACGGTAACGGCGCCTGATGGTGGAGATGAATCGCTGGACGCGGCGGCCGCTTTGCGACGGGCGATCGAAGAGGATCAACTGCTGGTGTGCTACCAGCCGGTGGTGGAACTGGCAACGCGCAATGTACGAGGCTTCGAGGCTCTCGTGCGATGGGAGCCTCCCGGTGGGGAGATGATCGCCCCCACGGAGTTCATCCCGGTGGCAGAGGCCTCGGATCTGATCATCGATCTCGACACCTGGATGTTGAATGCCATCTGTCGACAGTTGGCGGAGTGGGAACACCACGACTCCATGCGCAACCTCTACGTGGCGGTCAACATCTCCGGACGCCATGTGAACGAGGCACGAGTCGTCGACGACGTGATGGACGCGCTCAGGACCAATCACCTCGACCCGTCCCGGCTGATCCTCGAAATCACCGAGACTGTGCCAGTTGAGGACGGCTTGCCGATCACGAACCTGCATCGACTACGACAAATGGGGCTGATGATCGCTCTCGACGACTTCGGCACCGGCTACAGCATGGTCGACAGTCTCCGACGGCTTCCCGTGGATGTCGTCAAGATCGACCGCAGTTTCCTCGACGCGACCTCTCCCGCGCGCGCGAAGCAACTCCGGCTGCTCGTTCGTGCCGCCCGCGTCCACGATCTGCCGATCGTGGCTGAGGGAATCGAACGCCAGGAACAGGTTGACCTGGCCCTGGAACTCGGGATCGAGATGGCCCAAGGTTTCTTCTTCGGTCATCCGGCCAGCGCGAATGAGGTCGGAAGCCTCGATCGGCGTCGCACCGCGGCGGGCTGCGCAAGATCGCCCAGACGTCGCTGACGGCCAATCAAGACGGCTCGATCAACCAGCGGCCGAGCAGTGTCCCTTCGTGCTCCAACAACAGCGTCAGCGTCATCGGAACGTCGATCGCATCGCCGCTGAGGAGCCGGTGGGGTCGCCCGCGAGCAGCAGCGGCACCCAGGTCAGACATAGTTCGTCGACCACGCCCGCCGCCAGGGCATCGCGAAGCAAACCCGGACCTCCCTCACACAGGAGGCTGAGAGACTCCGCGCGCGACCAGCGCGGCCTTCAGTTGCCATAGATCGACCGTGTCTTCGCCGAGCGTCAGGACGTTCTCATCTCCCAACGTGGCGCGCGTCGAAGCCAGCTCTGTCGCCGAGTTTGTCGTTGCGATCAAGACCGATCCACGCGGAGCGCCTTGCAACGTCGGCGGCACGGCTCCGTTTCGGGTCACGACGACAATCGGCCGATCGGTGGGCCGATACTTCTCGGCCCTGACCGTCCCCGCCCCGACGATGATGGCGTCCGCCTGCGAGCGCAGCAGGTGGAAGACCTCCTTGTCGGCCTCGTTGTTGACTGAGTCGGTCTGGCCGTCCGGCCCCGAGGCAGCGCCGTCGAGGGTGCTCACCATGTTGGCTCGGAGCCAGGGCTGTGGCGGTACGGCGTACAACGCCGCGAGGTCGGTCGGATCGCCGCCTGACCGGCAGCAAGACGCGTGAATTCGCTACTCATCGAGTTAACTCCCACTGGGCAACCCAGTACTGCACACCGTAAGGGTCATCCGCGTAGAGCACCTCGGCGCGATGTTGACGTGTGAGCACCTCAGCACCCAGCCAGGCGATGCTGTCGACATCGGCCAACAGTGTGGCGCCGAGTTCGCGATCGATCGCGGCCAGGCCGTCCGGATCGGGAAGCCGCAGTGCCGCGTCGATGGCCGAGTCGAAGGCGTGAGACCGATCATCGAGGTAACCCGGTGCCTTCTCGGTCCGACAGGCGCTTCCGTTGCCGATCACGAGCACTGCATCGAGGTTCTCAGCGACGGGCGGCTGGACCCGATGCTCCGGAACGCCACCCACCGCGCCTATCAGGTGCTCGGCAAGTCGAAGACTCGCCGATGAGCAATGCACGACGATCGGCACCCCGGGCTCGGCCAACCAGCCAAGCGCCCGTCGGCAGGCGTCGCGGAGTTGGGCAATCGGGTCCTCGATGCTGGCGTTCCTCGGCAACAGGGCCGGAACCCCCGGGACCAGGACGACGCGCTTGGCGACGAAACGTGGATTCTTGGGAACGCGAGTCATTGGAGCCCTCGAATGGCGCGACGTGGTGGCCGCCTGCCCAGAATCGTCGCGACCATGTCGACGACCTGACGCGTTTCGATCACCTCGTGCACGCGGTAGATCCTCGCGCCGGCCATGGCACAGACGGCCGTGGCCGCGAGTGTTCCGGTCAGGCGCTCACCGACGGGCAGGTCCAGGGACTCGCCAACGAAGTCCTTATTGGACAGCGACACGAGCACGGGCCATCCGGTCGCGGTCATCTCGCCCAGTCGCCGGGTGATCTCCAACGAGTGGAACGTGTTCTTGCCGAAGTCGTGCGCGGGATCGATCACGATCCCTTCGCGCGGAACACCGGCGGCGAGCGCCCGATCGGCGTACGCCGTGGTGTCGGCGATAGCGGCGGCGACCACGTCGTCGTACTCGACGCGAAAGGGCCGGGTCCTCGGCGTCACCCCACCCGTGTGGGTGCAGATCAGGCCGGCCCCGAACTCCGCAGCAACGTCGACCAGTGCCGGATCGGCTCCACCCCAGGCGTCATTGAGTACGTCGGCGCCCTCCGCACACACTGCGCGACCGACTTCGGCTCGCCAGGTGTCCACACTGATCACCAGGTCCGGATAGGCGACTCGGACCCGACCGACGAAGGATGCGACCCGGCCAATCTCCTCCGCAATGCCGATCGCCTCACCGGGGGCGGCCTTGATCCCGCCGATGTCCACGATCTCGGCGCCCTGGTCGACGACTTGAGCGACGCGGTCGAACGCCTTGTCCTCGGCCCAGGTCGCGCCTTTGTCGTAGAACGAGTCGGGGGTGCGGTTGACGATCGCCATCATCAACGTGGCGTCGTCGGAGAACTCGTGACGGCCCAATCGCAGAGTCATGACGGCCTTGCCTCCGCTCCAACGCTTCGGGCCGGTGGCCGCTCCATCGTCTCCACCACTCGGTCGAGGGGGCCGACCGCGCCGTTGACGGGGTGGTACTGCCGGAGCGTGATGGTGCCCGTCGCTCGAGCCTGTCGAGACAACATCGCGGCCATGATCTGGGTCGCCATGCCGCCGAGGTCCCGCAACGCCTGGTGACGGTGGGCGCGGCGTCCCAGATCCACCTGAGCAATGGCGCCGACCCCTCGAACGGCCACGGTGTCGACCAGCGCGGCCAATTCCACGGCGTACCCCGTCGGAACCGAAAGCGATTCGAAGAGTTCACGGCGGATCGCCCACTCGCCGGCCAAGGGTTGGATCAAGCCGGACAACTCAGGGTGCAGAAGTGCGATCAGCGGCCGAGCGACCAGTTCGGTCACGCGACCGCCTTCAAACGCAGCCCCGTCTCCACCAGAGGTGTCCTCGCCGTTGATGAAGGGCCGCTCATAGAAACCCTTCACCAGGCCGACCTCAGGGCGGTTGAGCAAGGGGCCGAGCAGACCCGGCACGAAGTGGGTGTCCCAGTCCAGCAGGTCTGCATCCATGAAGACGATCACCTCACCGCGCGTGACGAAGAGTGACTTCCACATCGCCTCGCCCTTGCCGGGATGTGACCCCAGGTCGGGCCGGATGTCGACAGATCGATAGACGTCAGCCCCCGCATCCTGCGCGACCGCGAACGTGTCGTCGGTCGAGTCGGAGTCGATCACCACGATCTCGTCGAGGAGCGCGACGGTATCGACCAACGCCTCACGCACGCGGGTCACCACGTCCCCGACGGTCGCTGCCTCATTGCGCGCCGGCACGACCAGGCTCACCGTGACGTCGGCCTTCGCGGCCAGCAACGAATCGAGGGTCCAGTCGTCCCAGTGAAACGTGTTCGCCGCGAACCATGCGTCGCGATCGGTCGACGTCACCCCAAGTGCCCACGGACGGATGCGTGGCCCTTCAGCAGGTTCCTCGCGATCGTCCGCCGCTGGATCTCGTCGGTGCCCTCATAGATGCGGAGCAGCCGCAGTTCGCGATACCAGCGTTCGATCGGAAGTTCCCGGGTATAGCCCATGCCGCCGTGCACCTGCAGCATCCGGTCGACGACCTCGTTGGCCTTGACGCCACCGAACAACTTCGCCATCGACTGCGCCTGGCGGGAGTCGATGCCCTGATCGACCTGCCAGGCTGCGGTCAGCACGAGCCACCGCAACGCCTCGATCTCGACGGCGGAATCCGCGATCATCCATTGGATCGCTTGATACTCCGCGATTGGTTTGCCGAAGGTGACGCGGGTGCGGGCATGCTCCATCGCCATCTCGACCAGACGCTCGCACGAACCCAGGGCACGCGCCGGAAGGATGTAGCGGCCCTTGCCGATCCAGCTCATCGCCAGTTCGAAGCCCTTGCCCTCCTCGCCGAGGATCGCGCTGTTCGGAACGCGTACGTCGACGAACGAGAGCGCGGCCGGACCCCACTGACCCATCGTGTCGATCGGTTGCGAGGTCCACCCGTGATCGCGATCGGCGAGGAAGCAGGTGACCCCACCGTCGGCGCCCTTCTCCTTATCGGTCACGGCGAAGACCATGCAGAAGTCGGCTTCGTGCCCGCCGGTGATGAAGGTCTTCTCGCCGTTGATGATCCACTCGTCGCCCTCGCGCACGGCGGAGGTCCGGATCGCGCGCGCGTCCGATCCGGCACCCGGCTCGGTGATGGCGAAGCAACTCTTCTTGGTCCCCTCGATCGTCGGGACGAGGTACGCCGCCTTCTGCTCTTCGTTGGCGAAGTACAGGATGTTGTCGGCCTCTCCGGCGAACCGGAAAGGCACGAAGCTGCGACCCAATTCGACCTCGAGTAGGACGCTCATCACCGCGCCCAGCCCCATCCCGCCGTACTCCTCGGGCGTGTTTACGCCGAAGAAGCCCGCTGCTCGAGCCTTGGCCTGGAGCGCCTCCAACTGTCCGGGCTCGAGCGCCTTCTCGTTGCGTCGCTCGCGTTCGAGCACGGTCGATTCGAGCGGCATGATCTCGCGGGTCACGAAGGTGCGCACCCAGTCGCGGATCTCGCGTTCTTCCTCGGTCAGGCTGAGGTCCACCGTTGCGCTCCTCGTCAGTTGCTTGTTCGGTTGGCCGACTAGGTTGCCGTCAATCCAAGTAGTCGCGCGTCGCCCGGATCAGACGCCTGCGCGTACTTCTTGCGACCAGCCTTCGATGTCATCAGACCGGCATCGACAGCGTTGCGCATGTTGCCCATCTCCACCATCACCGTAGGCACATTCGACAAATTGAGCGTGCCCAGGTCACTGCGGAAGTCCAGTCCGTCCCCACCAGCGATGTAGTTCGCACGCGGGAAACCCTTGTCTTCCATCGCTGCACGCACGGTTCGAGCCAGCCGTCGGGACGGACGGAAGATGTCGTCGGTCCACGGCGCCCGGTTGGTCGGCGCGATCACGTGGAAACCGCGACCCGACGCGGCACCGCCGTCGCCGTGGATGCTGATCTTGAGGTCCGCGCCAGCCTTGTTCCCGCGCCGGCCGCGCTTGTCGATGCACGGACCCCAGCGATCCTGGCGGTTGCTCTTGCGGGTCATGATCACCCGGGCTCCGAGCGCCTCCAGTCGCTTGCGCAGGCGCTGGGCAACCTTGAATGCGAAGGTCGCTTCAGCGAAGCCGCCGTTGGTCGCCGTACCGGTCGTGTTGCAGGGCTTGCTGAAGCCACCCGCCGGAACGAGGGCATTGATCTGCGAGGGGTAGTTGTGATTGCCCAACTGGTGACCGGGGTCGACGACGATGATGCGCCCCGCGAGGGGCTGGGTGTCCTCGGCGTGCGCCAGCGCCGGGACCTCCGTCAGACCAGCCAATCACGAACGCGACGAGAACGGTTGCGACATGCTTCCTGGCCATTGCGCGAGTCTAGGCCGCCCAGAGGACCTACCCTTAGTGGCTGTTGATACGATTGCCCAACCGGTCTAAGGAGTGCAATCCCAGGTGTCGTGGCTAGTGACCGGCGGAGCCGGCTATATCGGAGCCCATGTGGTGCGAGCGTTCGCGGAGCAGGGTCTTTCGCCCGTCGTGATCGACGACCTCTCCAGCGGCCACCGCGACTTCGTGCCGGCGAGCGTGCCATTCGTCGAGGGCACGATCCTCGATGAAGAACTCCTCGTGAAGACGATGACGGAGCACGACGTCACCGGCGTGGTGCACGTCGCCGGCTACAAGTACGCCGGCGTCTCCGTGCAGCGCCCCCTGCACACCTACGAGCAGAACGTGACCGCCACGGCCCGTCTGCTCTCGGCGATGGAGACGTGCAGCGTCGACGCGATCGTCTTCTCGTCCTCCGCCGCGACGTACGGCACGCCCGTCCACCGAGATCGTCACCGAGGCGAGTCCCACGTCGCCGGAGTCGCCGTACGGCGAGTCGAAGCTGATCGGCGAGTGGCTGCTGCGCGATCAGGAGAAGGCCAAGGGGCTTCGCCACACCTCCCTGCGCTACTTCAACGTGGTCGGCTCAGGGTCACCCGACCTGCGCGACACCAGCCCGCACAACCTCTTCCCGCTGGTGCTCGACGCCATCGCCGAGGGGCGTACGCCGCGGATCAACGGCGATGACTACCCGACGCCCGGACGGCACCTGCGTCCGCGACTATGTGCACGTGTCCGACCTGGCGATCTCACACGTTGCCGCTGCGGCAGCGCTGGCGGAAGGTCGCACTGCTGGAGCCGGTCTACAACCTCGGGAGCGGCAGTGGCGTGTCCGTCGCCGAGATCATGAGTGCGATGGCTCGGGTCACCGGAGTCGACTTCACGCCCGATATCCATCCGCGCCGTCCCGGCGACCCGGCCCGGATCGTGGCGCTGGGAGAACTCGCCGCGCGCGATCTCGACTGGCAGATGCGGCACTCCCTCGACGACATGGTCCGCAGCGCCTGGGACGCACGTCAGGCCGCCCAGACAAAGGAAACTCAGGGGTAGGTCGACCGGAGCAGACTCAGCAGGTACTCGCCGTACCCGCTCTTGATCAGCGGCGCGGCGCGTTCCGCTAGTTCCTCGTCGGTGAGCCATCCCATCCGCCAGGCCACCTCCTCCGGAGCCCCGATCTTGGTTCCTTGGCGACTCTCGATCGTGCGGACGAAGTTGCCGGCGTCGTTGAGTGAATTGAAGGTTCCGGTGTCGAGCCACGCGGTGCCTCGAGGGAGCACCTCCACACGAAGTCGGCCCTCCTCGAGATAGGTCCGGTTGAGGTCCGTGATCTCGAGTTCCCCGCGTGCAGAGGGCTTCAGGACCTTGGCGCGCTCGACGACATCGTCGCCATAGAAGTAGAGACCGGGAACGGCGAGCGTCGCTCTTGGGGCGACTCGGCTTCTCCTCCAACGAGATCGCCAGTCCATCGTCGTCGACCTCCACCACGCCGTACTCGGTCGGGTCAGCGACGTGGTATCCGAACACGGCGGCACCGTCGATGTCCACGTACTGCCGAAGCCGGGTGCCCAAACCGGTCCCATAGAAGATGTTGTCGCCCAGCACCAGTGCGGCGGTCTCTGAACCTACGTGGTCGGCGCCGATAACGAAGGCCTGAGCCAGGCCGTCGGGCGACGGCTGAACCGCGAAGGACAGGTTGACCCCGAGTTGCGAACCATCCCCGAGGAGGCGAACGAAGGCGTCGCGTTCGTGTGGGGTCGTGATGACCAACACGTCCCGAATGCCCGCCAGCATGAGGGTCGACAGCGGGTAGTAGATCATCGGCTTGTCGTAGACCGGCATCAACTGCTTGCTGATCCCCTGGGTGATCGGGTGAAGCCGCGATCCGGTGCCCCCGGCCAGGATGATCCCGCGCATGCGCCGAGTCTAGGGTGATCTGCTATGGATCGCCTCCTGGTCACCGGCGGAGCGGGCTTCATCGGCTCCAACTTCTGCCACTACGTCATCACGCACACAGACGCATCGATCACCGTCCTCGACAAGATGACGTACGCCGCCAGCCGGGAGAGTCTCGCCGGGCTGCCACCCGATCGGGTCAACCTGGTGGTCGGTGACATCTGCGACGCGGACCTGGTCGAGAGGCTGGTCGGCGATCACGATGCGGTGGTCCACTACGCCGCCGAGTCCCACAACGACAACTCGCTGACCGATCCGAGCCCGTTCATCCAGACCAATCTGGTGGGCACGTTCGTCTCGTTGGAGGCGGCCCGCAAGGCGGGTGTCAGGTTCCATCACATCTCGACCGATGAGGTCTACGGCGACCTCGCACTCGATGATCCGGAACGCTTCACCGAGGCCACGGCGTACCGACCGAGCAGTCCGTACTCCGCATCGAAGGCCGGCTCGGATCACCTGGTGCGCGCGTGGGTTCGCAGTTTCGGGTTGCGCGCCACGATCTCCAACTGCTCCAACAACTACGGGCCCTGGCAACACATCGAGAAGTTCATCCCGCGCCAGATCACCAACGTCCTCGACGGTCAGCGACCGAAGTTGTACGGCGCCGGGCTGAACGTCCGCGATTGGATCCACGCCGACGACCACTCGTCCGCGGTCTGGACGATCCTCAACGACGGAGAGATCGGCGAGACCTACCTCATCGGCGCCGACGGGGAGCACAACAATCGGCAGGTCGTGGAGATGATCCTGGCCCACTTCGGGCTCCCGCCGGACGACTTCGAACATGTCAACGACCGCTCCGGGCACGACCTGCGGTATGCCATCGACTCGACCAAGTTGCGCACCGAACTTGGCTGGCACCCGCACTTCGCCGACTTCCGATCGGGGCTTGGCCGCACCATCGAGTGGTACGACGCCCACCAGGACTGGTGGCGACCGCACAAGCGGGCCACCGAGGCGGCGTACGCCGCGCAGGGCCAGTGATGCGGACCACGACGGAGCCACTGACGGCAACTGACGTAGAGACGACGCCGATCCCGGGTCTCCTCGTCCTGCGGCTGCCCGTGCACTCCGATGCCCGCGGCTGGTTCAAGGAGAACTGGCAACGGGAGAAGATGCTCGCTCTCGGCCTGCCGGACTTCGGGCCGGTTCAGAACAACATCTCGTTCAACACCCATCGCGGCGTCACTCGCGGCATCCACACCGAGCCGTGGGACAAACTGGTCTCCGTGGCCTGCGGGACGGGCCTTCGCCGCTTGGGTGGACATGCGGGAGGGTGAGTCGTTCGGCACCGTCGTTCTGGCTGGAGTTGGACCCGTCCGTCTCGGTCTATGTCCCGCGCGGAGTCGGCAACTCCTATCAATGCCTCGAGGACAACACGGCGTACTCCTATCTGGTCAACGACCACTGGCGCCCCGGAGTCGCCTATCCCGCCTTGAGCCTGGGCGACCCGACCGCAGCCATTCCCGTGGCCCATCCCGCTGGACGAGGCCGAGATCTCCGACCAAGGACCAGGGCAATGCGGTCCTGACCGAGATCAGTCCGATGCCTCCGAAGAGGACGCTGATCCTGGGCTGCCGTGGGCAACTCGGACGGGCCCTTGCCGCGGAGTTCCCCGACGCCGACGGTGTGGATCTCGATGAGATCGATCTCACGGATCCAGACGCGGTCGCGGGCTGGCCGTGGCAGGAGTACGACGTGGTGCTCAACGCCGCGGCGTACACCGCAGTCGATGCCGCCGAAACAGCCGACGGTCGACGCGTGGCCTGGGCGGCCAACGCAACCGCTCCCGGCGCTGCTGGCACACGCGGCCAACGAGCATCGACTGACCTTGGTGCACTACTCGACGGACTACGTGTTCGACGGCGTCGCGACCGAGCACTCCGAGGACGAACCCTTCTCACCGCTTGGGTGTCTACGGACAATCCAAGGCAGCAGGAGATGTTGCCGTGGCCGGCGCCGCCAGCACTACGTCATCCGCACCAGTTGGGTGATCGGCGACGGCAAGAACTTCGTCCGCACGATGGCCGATCTGGCCGCCAGAGGCATCAGCCCTGCGGTGGTCGATGACCAGGTCGGCCGACTGACCTTCACCGACGAGTTGGCGCGGGCCACGCGCCATCTGCTGGACACCCGCCGGCCGTACGGCACCTACAACGTCACCAACGGCGGCCCGATCACCTCGTGGTGTGATCTCGCCCGGCAGGTCTTCGAGTTGTCCGGACGAGATCCGCCTCCGACGTCACGGCAACCACCACGGCGGAGTACAGCGAAGGAAAGGACGTCGCGCCTCGCCCGCTCAACAGTGCATTGTCGTTGGCCAAGATCCGGGCGACCGGGTTCGAGCCTGAGCCGGCCGAACCGGCCCTGCGCCGCTACCTAGCGTCTGAGGTCTGACAGCGCGGGCTTGACGTCACACAGGAATACCAAGGCGCCGTCGTGAAGATCAACTGGATGATGCCGTGAGGGCGCCGCCCGGCCCAGAAGAACAGCACTGCGCCGAGTGAACCCGAAGAACAGGATCAAGCACCACAGCATTTTGGTCAGCTTGTCGGCCGCCGGGATACGACTCGGCGGAGAACATCACGGCCTGGACCAGGGCATAGCCCTTGAGTGACGATCAGCACGATGCTGAGGGCGTACAGGAAGTAGTGCTCGATCATGAAGATCAGGAGGCATGTCTCCAGCGAGTCCGTGTTCCATGGGCATGGTGCCCAAAGCGTAGCCGCCGCAAGGTGAGCGCCAAAGCACCCGGCGCCGCTGTTAGGTAACAACGGCGCCGGGTGTCCACAGGTGGTGAGACTTCGGTTACTCCGAAGCGGGCTTGTCGGCCGGCTTGACCTCGACGGGCTTGACGGCGGCCACCTTGACCTCTGCCACCTTGACCTCTGTCGGCTTAGCGGCGGCCTTGGGTGCAGCGGCCTTGGGTGCCGTCGCCTTAGGAGCAGTGGCCTTAGGAGCGGTGGCCTTCGCGGCAGCAGCCTTGGGAGCCGTGCGCTTCTTGGGAGCGGCCTTGGTGGTGGCCTTCGGCTTCGTCGACCTTGGCCGGAGCGGCTTCGGTCGTGGTGACGGTCTCGGGCCAGATGCGGCCGAGGGTCTCCTCGCCGCGGCGCGTGAACTCGGCGTACGCCGAAGACGCGGCCTTCGATGCGCTGGCCACGTTGTCGCCGACCATCTCGCCGAACTTGACGCTCTCCTTGTCGGACAGGCTCTTCTGGGTGTCGACTGCGCGCTCCTGCAGGGTGGCTACGGCGTCACGAACACGCTCGACAGCAACCTCAGCGGCACCAACGGTGGCGTAGATCGGGCGACGTGCTTCCTCGGGGATGGTCACCTTCGGAACGTTGATGTCCGGCGCAGTGAACTTGGGGAGGGTGAACTCCGGGATGCTGACGTTGGGGATGTGCTTGCTGACGCTCTCGGGAATGGTGAGTGAGATCTTCTTGGCGAGCTTGTTCTCCATGATTACTTCTCCTCTGTTGGGTTCTCCGGCGCCTGCCGGGCAGAATCTTGGGTTGGTTCGTGGGTTGAGTCTTGGGTCGTTGTCTGGGTGGGATGCAGGCTCTGGTTGAGGGCCAGGAACGATGCGTAGACATCGAGCAGGGATTCCTTCTGACGCTCGGTCAACCGAGAGTCTGCGAGCACGGCGAGTTCAACCGAACCCGCCTCGCTCTCATCCGGATCGAGAATCCCGGCGCGGAAGTACAACTGCTCCGCCGAGATCCTCAGTCCCTTGGCGATCTGCTGGAGTACGTCGGCCGACGGACGACGCAAACCTCGTTCGATCTGGCTGAGGTACGGATTCGAAACCCCGGCCCGATCGGCCAACTGGCGCAGAGACAACTCGGCCTCGACTCGCTGCTCCTTGAGATAGTCACCCAAGGACTCAACGGTCTTGACTACTGTGCTCCGAACCATGCTTCCATTGTGCTTGCAAAAGTTAGCAAACTCAAATCTCAGCTAGCGTGATCCGGTCACGCCGGTTCGGAGACGCTCAATTCAGTCGTCTCTGTCCGTTTGGATTTGCTAGCAACTGCAATCCGCCACCAGCAATCAGTAGCCCGGCGACGGCTAGAACGTCGGCCAGGACGAGCCCCTTGTCGTGCCCGAGTCGCATCAGGATCGGTCCCTCCATGGGCTTGTTCAGGGGGATCCATGCAAGGGCGAGCAGCAGTAGCGCGAGGCCGCCGGCTCGACCCCGTCGGCGGCCGAACAGGATCAGCCAGCCGATCAGCGCCAGCACGACGAGCGCGCCGAGAACCACCACAGGCGTCGGCAGGTAGTCCTCCAGTCTCGGGATGTGCACGGGCACCAACCTACGGATGCCAACGAAGCGGCTCACGGGGTTTGAGAGGATGTTCACGTGACCCTCACATCCAGTACGCCGGACTCTCGCGCGCCCCAACACTGCCCATCTCCTCGCGAGCTGGACGATCTGGAACTGCTGCTCGGCGGCGCCTTCGCACCGACGTACGCCTTCAACGAGCCCGGCAGCCCGATCACCCTGACCCTGCCCGCCGAGGTTCTGGCCGCCGCTGCCACGACGGGGGGCGAAGTCGAACTCGTCGACCCCGAAGGCCTCCCCCTCGCCCGCGTCTCCATCGGTGAGGAGTCACTAACGGCGGGCGAGGAGTCACCAAATCCGGCTGAGGAGTCACAGACGGCGGACGGTTGGCCGGTTCGAGGGCTGACATCGGCGCAGTACGGACCGTTTCGGCGCCTGCACCTGACCCCGAGCCGAAGCCCGAGAGCAGTACGCCGGCCGCACCTTCGTCCCAGTGGTCGACGCGTTGAGCGATCGATCAGGTCACCCAACTCCAGGGCGCGGGCCCGGTCGTCCTGCTGGCGCTGACCGGCGTCGGCACCCCCGCCCTCTCGGCGGTCGGCGCTCATCCGGGCGACCCTGGCCGCGGCCGAGCAGATCCCTGACGCTGCCGTGATCGCCGTACCCCTCGCCAGTCACGGCGACGCCGAAGCCGATCACGCGCTCGGGGTCGACGGTTGTCGGCAACTACGCGGCGACCGATCCGTCCTCGGACTGACCGAGAGTGCCGACGCCTACAGCGATGAGATCGCGGCGATCGTCGACTTCGATCAGCCGCCTTCAGGCGAGCGCGGACTGGTCCTGTTCTTCACGGGGCTGTCCGGAAGCGGAAAGTCAACGGTGGCCCAGGCGGTGATCGACACCCTGCTCGAGGCCGGCGAGCGCACCGTGACCAGCCTCGACGGCGACGTCGTACGCCGCAATCTCAGCGCCGGACTCACCTTCAGCAAGGAGGACCGCGAGACCAACATCCGTCGGATCGGGTGGGTGGCGGCAGAAATCTCTCGCCACGGCGGTGTGGCCGTATGCAGTCCGATCGCACCGTTCGACAGCACCCGCAAGCAGGTCCGCGCCATGGTTGACGAGGCCGGCGGCGAGTTCGTGCTCGTGCACATCGCCACCCCGCTGGAGGAGTGCGAGCGGCGCGACCGCAAGGGCCTCTATGCCAAGGCACGACGGGGAGAGATCCCCGAGTTCACCGGGATCTCGTCACCGTACGAGGAGCCCGAGGACGCCCTTCTGCGTCATCGACACCACCGGACGGACTATCGAATCCTGCCGGAACGATGTACTCGAGTATTTGAGACAAACTCGCGCAATTCAGTAGACTTACCTTTTGCTGGCGCCGGATCTGTTGCGCCGTTCCTTCGAAGGGTTTGTCACATGGGTGACCTCATCACCACCGCGTTCTTCTCCATCATCGCTGCCGGCTTCTTCGTCGGCATCGTGGTCGGGATGACCGGCATGGGCGGCGGCGCACTGATGACGCCCGGCTCTGGTGCTCCTCGGCGTCGGCGACACCGCGAGCGTGATCACCGCGGACCTGACGGCTGCCGCGATCTACAAGAGCGGTGGGGCGATCGTTCACCAGCGTGAGGGTTCGCCGAACCTGTCGCTGGCCAAGTGGCTGATGCTCGGCTCCGTGCCCATGGCCCTGCTCGGCCCCTACTTGGTGTCCTGGTTCACCGAACCCGAGAACCTCGACAAGACCCTCAAACTCTGTCTCGGCTTCGCCCTCTTCATTGCGGCCGGAACGTACGCCTTCCGCATCTACCTCAATCTGCGCGCACGCAACCGGGGCGGCGGCACGAGCCATCATCGAGGACCCGGTCGTCCGGCCGATCCCGACGATGCTCGTCGGCGCCCTGGGTGGCCTGCTCGTCGGCATCACCAGCGTCGGCTCCGGCTCGGTCATCATGATCGCGCTGCTGATGCTCTACCCCACGCTCTCTGCGGTCCGCCTGGTCGGCACCGACCTGGTGCAGGCGGTCCCGCTCGTCCTCGCCGCGGCCATCTCGAACATCACCCTGCACGGGTTGGACTTCGCCTGCTCATTCCGCTCGTGATCGGCTCGGTTCCTGGCACGATCATCGGCAGCTACATCGCTCCCCGCGTTCGACAGTCGATCATTCGCCGGGGCATCGTGATCGTCTTGACCATGTCTGGTGTTGCTCTGCTCGACAAGGCCGGCTGGGCACCGCTCGGCGCCGGTGAGGACGAAACCCATCCGTTGCTCGTCGCTGGAGTCGGTCTGGCCATGTTGTTCCTGGTCCCACTTGTGTGGGGTCTGATCCGCAAGACCGAGGGCCTGCCGATGCGCGGCGCGCCATCCGTCGAGGAACTCGACACCACGGCGTACGACGCCCCGACCGCCCGAGAGCCGTGACTCTCATCACCTTCCGGCCCTAACATTTCCCGATAATTCCTTGGGCTCGACAGCACTGCCGATTAGCATTGACCGGGCACGTAACCAGGAGAGGCACCCACACCCGATGACTGCACCACCCACGCACGCCGACTACCAGTTGAGCCAGCTTGACCAACTCGAAGCCGAGTCGATTCACATCTTCCGTGAGGTCGCCGCCGAGTTTGAGAAGCCAGTGCTGATGTTCTCCGGAGGCAAGGACTCCATCGTCATGCTCCGGCTGGCGGAGAAGGCGTTCTACCCCGCCAAGATCCCGTTCCCTGTGCTTCAGGTGGACACCGGCTACGACTTCCCAGAGGTGCTCGATTGCCGTGACTCCTGGGTCAGCCGGCTGGGTCTGCGTCTGATCGTGGCGGGCGTCGAGGATGCCATCAAGAACGGCATCGTCGTTGACGACGGCAAGACCAGCCGCAACCGCCTCCAGATCGGCACCCTGCTCAACGCCCTTGAAGAGGGCGCGTTCACCGCAGCCTTCGGTGGTGGTCGCCGCGACGAGGAGAAGGCGCGCGCCAAGGAGCGGGTCTACTCCCACCGCGACGAGTTCGGCCAGTGGGACCCGAAGATGCAGCGCCCCGAGTTGTGGAGCCTCTACAACGGCCGCATCCACGAGGGCGAGCACATGCGGATCTTCCCGCTCTCCAACTGGACCGAGTTGGACGTGTGGCACTACCTCGGCCAAGAAGGCATCGAGATCCCGTCGATCTACTTCGCCCACCAGCGTCGCGTGTTTGCACGTGGTGGCATGTGGATGACCGAATCCGACTTCAACCCGTGCCGCGAGGGCGAGACGGTGATCGAGAAGACCGTGCGCTTCCGCACTGTGGGCGACCTGACCCTGACGGGCGCCGTCGAATCCGAGGCCGCCACGATCTCCGAGATCATCGATGAGATCGCGGTCGCCACCATGACCGAGCGTGGCGCCACCCGTGGCGACGACAAGTTCTCCGAAGCAGCCATGGAAGACCGCAAGAAGGAAGGCTACTTCTAATGCCAGAAACCGATGCGGCAGTTTCGCCCGCGCCAGTCGTTCCCACGACCGGCTCCATGGACCTGTTGCGCTTTGCAACGGCCGGCTCCGTGGACGACGGCAAGTCGACGCTCATCGGTCGCCTGCTCCTCGACTCGAAGGCGATCTTCGCCGATCAACTCGAGTCGGTTGAGGCGACCAGCACCTCCAAGGGCTACGACTACGTCGACCTGGCGCTGCTGACGGACGGACTGCGTTCCGAGCGCGAGCAGGGCATCACGATCGACGTTGCCTACCGCTACTTCGCCACACCGGCCCGGAAATTCATCATCGCCGACACCCCGGGGCACATTCAGTACACCCGAAACATGGTGACCGGTGCCTCCACTGCTGACCTTGGCCTGGTTCTGGTTGACGCGCGCAACGGCCTGACCGAGCAGTCGCGTCGCCACGCCGTACTCCTCTCGCTGCTGCGAGTCCCTCACCTGGTCCTCGTGCGTCAACAAGATGGATCTCGTGGACTGGTCGCAAGAGGTCTACGAGAAGATCCACACCGAGTTCACGCAGTTCGCCACCAAGCTCAACGTGCCAGACCTCGAGGTCATCCCGATCTCTGCGCTCGACGGGGACAACGTCGTAGACCGCAGCAAGAACACCCCGTGGTACCACGGCCCGACGCTGATGCATCACCTCGAGCACGTGCACGTGGCCTCGGACCGCGACCTGGTCGACACGCGATTCCCGGTGCAGTTCGTGATTCGGCCGAAGTCGGAGGAACACCACGACTACCGCGGGTACGCCGGCCAAGTGGCCGGTGGCGTGCTGAAGAAGGGCGACGAGGTCGTCGTGCTCCCGAGCGGTATGACCTCCACCATCGAGGGCATCGACCTGTTCAACAAGGAGATCGACGAGGCGTTCCCGCCGATGTCGGTGACGGTGCGGTTGGCCGACGACGTCGACGTCTCGCGCGGCGACATGATTGCGCGCATCAACAACGCGCCCAAGCCGTCCCAGGACATCGACGCGATGATCTGCTGGATGACGAACGAGCCGATGCGCCCGCGTCAGAAGTTGGCGATCAAGCACACGACGCGGATGGGTCGGGTGTTGGTCAAGGACATTCAGTACCGCCTCGACGTCAACACCCTGCACCGCGACCAGGACACCAAGGAACTGGGACTCAACGAGATCGGCCGTGTGCAATTGCGATGCACCGTGCCGCTGTTGTGCGACCCCTACTCCAAGAACCGGACCACCGGATCCTTCGTCCTGATCGACGAGGCCACCGGCGTCACCGTCGGCGCGGGAATGATCAACTCCGGCAACTGACCGTTTGGGCGCTCCGCGCCCCTGCAGGTTCATCACGCTAGGTGGGCAATCCATCGCTTTGCACGACGAATTCATCGTGCTAGGCGAGGCGTTCCCTACTCAACGTGATGAAGCGACCGCCCCGGTCACAGGCCCAGGCGGGACTCCTCGGTTCGGAAGAGTCCGGGGCCGGGCAGGGCCCGGGCGAGTACGCCGTCCACGATGCGTGCGGCAACGGATTCGCCATACAGATTGGGTACGCCGTCCATCCGGAGTCGATCGACCGCCTGCTCGATGATCGACACCACGAACGCAGCGTCCACCGGGGGTGCCAGGACGTTGCCACCGGCCAGCAGGGTCTCGCCACGATCGCTCCCGAATCGCAGTGTCACGCAACCGACGCCGAGGATGTTCATCTCCTCCTGCATGCTGCCCGAGTCGGTGGCGACTAGCGCGCACTCCTGCATCGCCGCGATGACGTCGCGATAGTTCGGCCACACTTCTGACGAAATGAAGGACTCGGGAAACGCCTTCTCCAGGGCGACCAGGCGATCCCTGAGCCCGAATCGATCGATGGCTGCGTCCGTCCCGAAGAGTCGGATGAACAGGACCTGCCGACCGGCCCGCACCAACGCTTCGATGGCGTCGAATAGAACAGTGAAGCGACGCTCGTCGTCCGTGTTCTCGCGCCGATGGATGCAGACCCGGATGAACCGCCCGCCGTGCAACTGCGGATAGTCCTCGAAGATCGTCGCTCGCGCAGCATCCGAAAGGGCCTGGCGTGTGGCATCCACCACCGTGTTCCCCACCACCTCGATCGTGTCCGCCGGGAATCCTTCGTCGAGGAGGTTCTGCCGAGCCAACTCGACCGGCGCCGCGTGATAGCCCGAGCCAGCATCTGACACCCGAGTATTGAACTGCTCCGGGAAGGGCTCGCGGCTGCCCTTCTCGTACGTCGAGTGGTCGCGGTGCGCGGCGGCGTACGCCTCGAAATCGAAGGCACCCGCGCGAAAAGTCGCTCAAGAATCCGGCCATGACCTCACCCCGCGGCGTGATCGTTCGGATCCCTGCTTCGACGTGGACGCAGGCCACCTGCGAGAGGTACGACGCGACCCCGATCGCCATCGACGTCGCCGTGTCGCCATGGATGTAGGGCAGCGGCGTCAACCCGAGCCCTCGTAGTTCGGCCAGGACCCGACCGAACAACTCGACCATCGCAGCCGCCTTGGTCGTCAACGATCCGTCGACACCAAGCTGGATGTCCACCGGGAGCCCGAACTCCGCAAGCATCGCCCCGGAGTACCGATGGTCGTAGTGCTGGCCCGTGTGACACACCAGCACCAACTCCCCACGCGCGACCAACTCGTCGTAGATCGGGTACTGCTTGATGATGTCCGGCTTGGTCGCAATCGTCACGACGTGCACGAGACGCCCCGACGAACCCGACAGTCGCTCCACGAGATCAGGCGGCAGCAATTCCGCGGACGCCTGGGTCACAACAGTTCGCCCTTGCCCTCGGAGCGCAGTCGAGCAAACAGTTCCTGCATCGTCGCCGGCATCTCCTCGAGCCGCTGCATATTGATCACCATCACCGCGTCGTCAGTCGTGATCACGGCGATATTGTCCAGACCCGCGGTCACCACCACCCGATCATCTGCGTTCACGACCAGGCACTGCGTGCTATCGACATCGATGTGATCGCGCGCGTTGGCGGACACGACCTCCGAGCCGAGCAGCGCACTCAACGACCTGTGCAGCGCCGCCCAGTTGCCGATGTCGCTCCACGTGAAGTCCGCCGGGACAACCGCGAGCGGATAGTTCGTTGTGTCGATCAGGTCAATCTCGTGCGCCTTGACCGGAGCGGAGAGGTACGCCGCGGGGTCCCCCGTCTTGAGGTAGTCACCGGTGGCGGCCACCAGCAGCGGCTCGGCCTGCTGATACGCGGCCAGAAGCGTGGAAGCCTTGAAGCAGTAGTAGGCGGAGTTCCAGTAGTAACCTCCCGACTCGACGTACGTCGCCGCCACGTCGTACGTCGGCTTCTCGATGTACTTCTCGACGGCAAGCACTCCCGGGCGTCCAAGGTCCGCAGGACGGACCTTGATGTAACCCAATCCGGTGTCTGGCCGGGTCGGTTTGATCCCGACGATCGCCAGCGAGCCCGGAGCGGAATCGATGAAGTCGAAGGCGTCCACCATTGTTTGTTGGAACTTGTCGATCTCTGTGATCGCATGGTCCGAGGCGAGGCTGAAGATCACCGCCTCCGGATCGAGGCCGTGGATATGCGCAGCAAAGAGCGCGAAGGCCGCCGGGGTCCCCCGCGCCTCCGGCTCGACGATGAAGTTCGCGGCATCGATCTCGGGGATCAACTCGGAGATCTTGTCGCGATAGTTCTGCGTGGTCGAGATGAACACGTTCTCGAAGGGCACGACGCCTCGGAGACGGTCGACCGTTTCCGCGATCAAGGACCTGTCGCTCATCAGGGCCTGCATCTGCTTGGGCAGATCCTGGCGACTCAAGGGCCACAGGCGAGTACCGGAGCCCCCGGCCACAACCACGGCGTACCGATGCTCGGCCGCGGTTCGGACTTGGCCACCGACCACCTCAGAGTTTGGGGCGGACATGGAGCCCCACCTCGGGATCGACGATGACCTCCTGGCCGGCGGGGATCCCGTCAGCGTCCAGTACGGCGTCGAGGGCGATGTTGCGCTTGACCAATCCAAGAGCGATGGGACCGAGTTCGTAGTGTCGAGCGGACGTGCCGACGAACCCGATCTCGCGTCCGTCGAGCAACAGCGGGGCACCCCTCTTGGGCAGCGCGTTGGCCGTGCCATCGAGGTGCAGCAGCGTCAGTCTCCGCGGTGGGCGACCCAGGGTATGGACCCGGGCGACGGTCTCCTGACCGCGGTAGCAACCCTTGTCCATGTGCACGGCGGAGCCGATCCAGCCGACTTCGTTGGGGATCGTCCGGTGGTCGGTGTCGAGGCCGAGGCGCGGCTCACCGCGCTCGATGCGCAGGGCTTCAAAGGCCCACATCCCACACGCAGGACCGGCCGCGGCGACGTACTCCGTCAGGCGTGGGCGAGGGATGAAGCTGTAGCCATGGGGCGCCATACCACTGCCGTCTCCGCAGTCTCATCGGTGACCTCGACCCGCATCATGAACCGCATCCGGTCGAGGAAACCGCGCAAGGCGTCGCCGGCCTGCGGCTCTGTGTGGACGGTGAACGCTTCGCCGTCGTCGACGCCTTCGAAGAAGTGCTCCACATGGCCCTGAGGACTCAGGATCAGCGCGCTCGTCCACACCCCCGGAGCCAGGCCAAGCAGATGCTGGGTCGTCAGGTTGTGCAGCCACTCGAGACGATCGGGGCCACTGATGCGTACGACGTCGCGGTGCGAAAGGTCGACGAAGCCCTCACCGGACGCGAGGGTCCGTTGCTCGCCGTTGAAGGAGCCGTAGTGAGCTGCCACCGGAGCGTCGATACCGTCGCCGCCGACCGCTCCGTCGAGCTCGAGCAGGGGGCTAGGCATCGGAGTCTCCAGACTGTGGATCACTAGATGGGGCACAGGTGACGCACTGGCCGTGCACCGTGAGGTGGCCGAGATCTGCATCGAAGCCCAGCGCGGAGTGCAGCGTGGAGACGAAAGGGGCGGCCATACCGGGGTCAACGGACTCCACGCGGTGACAATTCCGGCAGACCAGGTGGAAGTGGGAGTGTCCAGCGTTGGAGTGGTACGTCGGGGCTCGGTCGCTGAGGTGGGCGTGGCGGACCATGCCGATCTCTTCGAGCACTTCGAGTGTGCGATAGACCGTCGAGACGTTGACGGCGGCAGACTGCCGGCGTACCTCCGCCAGCACCTCGTCTGGCGTCGCATGGCCAAGATCCACCACCGCTCGAAGGATCAACTCGCGCTGAGGAGTGAGCCGGTAGCCGCTGCCACGCAGCTTCTCCTGCCAATCTGGTTCGACGGCGTTGACCGCCTGGTCCGGTTGGTCCGCCTGGTCGGGGTGGTCGGCGTGATCGTGATGATGGTCGGTGGTCGGGTCGGGACTCATGCGCGCAGCAATCTCGCCCACAGGTGGGGCTGCAACGGCTGACCCATCGCGGCCATGTCGAAGGCCCACAGCAGATCGCCCTCGACGTACCCATAGAGCCGCTTGCCGCCGGCGTACTCCTTGGCAGTCGAGGTCCGCACCACCGCATCCGTGATCAGCTCGAACTTCGCGCCGTCCGCCTCGCCATACCAAACCTCGGCGAACCCGGTCGGATGGGTCAGCAACAACTCCAGTTGCCCGTCGGGTCTGGCCCGTAGGAAACCGGTTTCGAGTGCCGCGTCGCGGACCTTGTTGCCTTCGGCATCGACGATCCAACTCCGCGAGAAGTAGTGGAAGAACGGCCGGCCGTCGTGAGTGAAAACCAGCTCCTGGCCGAACTCGAAGGCGTCGATCGTCGGGTAGTCCCCGTGCCCGTTCCCCTGCCACGTCCCGAGCAACCAGGCGATCGGCCCGCAGTCCGGATGCAGGTTGTCGGGGATCTCAAACACCATCCCCCGATTCTAGGTGAGGAGTCACGTGTGGTGGCCGAGGAGTCACGTGTGGTGGGGTGAGGAGTCACGTGTGGCGGGGTGAGCCGTCGATAGCGGTGACGCACACGGCGTGTTTGGCTGCATTTGCGACGGCTCAGCGGCTAGTAGACGAGGGCTTGTACGCCGTCAGCCAGGATCTCCTCGGCGAAGGTGGCGGCCCCGCTGATGGTTACGCCGGGGATGAGGTCCGCCTCGGTGAGGTCACGGCGAGCGACGCACTGAGAGCACGCGGTGACCCGGCCCGCGGCCATCACACCGGCCAACAGATCTGCGAGCGGCGCGGCGAGAGGCAGGTCGAACGACTCCGCTCGACCTGGCACTGCCAGCCATACCGCCTCACCCGTCAGCCACAGGCTGACGTCCGCGCCCGACGCGGCAGCGACGGCCGAGACGGTGAAGCCTTGGTTCAGACGCTCGGGCGCCTCAACTCCGCAGGTGATCTTGACGACGAGTGATCGCATGGCCCGACGTTAGCGCGCCTTGACGCCGAGTAGTTCTCGAGCCTCGGACGTCGTCATCGGCGTACGCTGCGCCACTCGGCCGGCCTCGACGGCACGCTCGACGAGTTGCGCGTTGCTCTCCACCGGTACGCCGCGAGCCAGGGTCAGCACGTCCTCCATGCCAACGCGCAGATGACCGCCCTTGCTCAGCGAGGCGAACATGACGGCCAGGGTCGACCGGCCGATCCCCGTCGCGGACCAACTGGTGACCGACGAAGGAAGAGCCGCCACCGCGGCCACCAGGGCATCGGTGGTGCCGTTCATCCCGCCCGGCACCCCCATCACGAGATCGCAGTGCACGCGACCGCCGTACGGGAGCGCCGTACTTGTCGAGTAGGCGAGTCAGCGCATGGACCTGACCGAGGTCGAATAGCTCGAACTCGGGGACGATCTCCCGCTCCTGGCTCAACTGATACAGCTCACACACGAAGGGCCACGGGTTCATGAAGACGTCATCGCCGAAGTTCGTCGTCCCCATCGTCAGGGAGCACGAGTCCGGCTCGGCGTCCAGCACGCGCAACCGGTCGCTCAACGGATCGTGAACAGAACCGCCACTCGACAACTGGACGACCAGCGACGTGCTTTCCCGCAGCGCCTCGACCGTCGCCGTCAGCCGCCCGAAGTCCAACGTCGGCCGATGCTCACCGTCACGGATGTGCACGTGGATCATCGACGCACCGGCGGCCTCACAGGCAACCGCCGTCTCGACGAGTTCGTCGAGCGTCGTGGGCAACTGCGGGCAGTCGACCTTCGTCGTCTCCGCGCCAGTGGGCGCGACCGTAATCAACAGGCGATCAGCGGGAATCGGGGCCATGGGCGTCATCGTGTCAGAATCCACCCGACCGATCGACTGCGGCGAGAGGACTCAACCGAGATGAAGGCCGTCGTACAGCGCGCATCAGAGGCTCGCGTAGTCGTCGCCGGGAAGATCGTCGGTCAATTGCCCCGTCCCGGGTTGCTGGTCTACCTGGGTGTTACCCACACCGACGGCCCCGATGAGGTCCAATGGCTGGCCCGCAAGATCTGGGATCTGCGGATTCTCCGCGACGAACAGTCTGCGTCCGACGTCAGGGCACCAATCCTGGTAGTCAGTCAGTTCACGTTGTACGCCGATGCGCGCAAGGGTCGTCGCCCAAGTTGGAGCGCGGCAGCACCCGGCGAGGTCAGTGAACCTATCTACGAAGCCTTCTGCGATGAACTCACAACGCTGGGAGCGCACGTCGAACGCGGCATTTTCGGCGCCGAGATGGCAGTCGAGTCAATCAACGACGGCCCCGTCACGATCCTCCTAGACCGCTGACCCGTCAGCGCTTAGACGGAGATGTTGACCTCAACAACGGACCCGACGGCGGCCACGACCTGCGTGTCCACGACATCCACCTTGGGCGCCAGGGTTCGCAGCGTCCACTCGCCGTTGCCCGCGAAGAAGCGGAAGTAGCCCGCCTCAGACGTCGGCACCTCGGCGGTGAACTCACCGGTGCGATCAAGCAGCCGGACGTACGCCGTGCCGACAGGCTCGCCAGCATGGAGGACCTGCCCCTGGATGACCGCTTCCTTTGCCAAGTTCACGCCGTCGAGCGACAGTCCGCCTTCAACCGCGCCGCACATCAGGCCACGCCCGCTTCGTCGCCGAGCGCCACAGGAACGCCGACCAGCGAGCCGTATTCGGTCCACGAGCCGTCGTAGTTCTTCACGTTCTCCTGACCGAGCAGTTCCTTCAACACGAACCAGGTGTGCGAGGAGCGCTCACCGATGCGGCAGTAGGCGATGGTGTCCTTGTCCCAATCGACGCCGGCCTCGGTGTACAGCTCCAGCAGGTCCGCGTCCCTGCGGAAGGTCCCATCGTCGTTGGCGGCCTTGCTCCACGGCACGTTCGCCGCGGTCGGGATGTGACCGGCACGCTGGGCCTGCTCCTGTGGGAGATGGGCCGGGGCGAGCAGGCGGCCGGCGTACTCATCGGGGCTGCGGACATCGACGAGGTTCTGCGTGCCGATCGCGGCGACCGTCTCGTCACGGAAGGCACGAATGGAGAGGTCCTGGTCCTGCGCGACGTACGTCGTGGCGGGGCGTGTCGGAAGCTCGTCGGTCAGCTCACGGCTGTCGAGCTCCCACTTCTTGCGCCCACCGTCGACCAACTTCACGTCCTGGTGGCCATAGAGCTTGAAGTACCAGTAGGCGTAGGCCGCGAACCAGTTGTTGTTGCCGCCGTAGAGCACCACCGTGTGGTCATTGCCGACCCCACGCGAGGACAACAGCGCCTCGAACTGCTCCTTGTTGACGAAGTCGCGACGGACCTGGTCCTGAAGGTCGGTCGTCCAGTCGAGCTTGATGGCGTTGCGGATGTGCCCGCGGTCGTACGACGTGGTGTCCTCGTCGACCTCGATCAGCACGATGGACGGGTTATCGATGTTTTCTTCCACCCATTGGGTGGTAACGAGAGAGGCCTCGCGGCTCATGGTGTTGCTCCTTGGTTGATGAAGTGCAGGTTGATAGATGGGCCAAGCTGAAAACTGGGACTTGTGCGTCAGGCCGCCGTAGGAACGTCCTCGGGCGACCTGGTGAAGCGCTTGAGCAGGAGGTAGACCTCGCAGCCCAGACAGAGTCCGAACACCGCGTTGAGCACGGCGGCGGCGAGCGCGAAACCGACCGCGATCAAGCCGACGAGGTCGGCACCAGCGACGAACGCGACGACACCGATCAGGCCGAACGCGAAGCCGACACCCTGTGCGAAGCGCGGAGGTGCGGCGTCCTCCCAATCATCGGGCGGAGCCAAGCGTGGTCGGACCCAGGTGCGGAACGCCCAGGAGGTGGGGGTGCGCTGGATACCAAGCGCCGCGCCGATTCCGAACAGCACGGTCTGCAGTGGCCAACAGGGCGGTGGCGAACGTGGAGGGCGCCGTCCAGAGTACGACGGCCAAGACGACGGCGGTGATGGCGGCCGTGAACTTGGGCCCGCGGGGATCGATCTTCTGATTCATGGGAGACTCTCTGGTCCTGATGACGTGGGGCAGGGGTTGAACTGTGGCTGTTGCGGGGGCCTCAACGAACCGATGAGGTTCGGAGGCAGGGGTCGGGAAAAGGGTCCCGTCAGGACATGCAACACAGCGACGAGCGAACGAGGCAATGATCGACTGCCCGGCGCTTAGTCAGCATGGTTGTGAACACACGGACGAGCGTAGGTGCAGTGACGTCCCCAGCGGTAACCTTGTCTCATTATTCGGACACACCGTCCACTCCTCGGACACCCACTCGTGTTGTGCGGCTTCTTAGATCCCATCGAGTACGGCGAGCACCTGCGGCTTTGTGGGGCACCCGACGCCCGCGTGAGTTCTTGCCCATGCGCGTTGAGGATCAACGTGGTCGGCGTACGGAGCACGCCGAGATTCCGCACCAGATCGAGATGGTGCTCGGCGTCTATTTCGATGTGTACGACGCCGGGGGTCGTCTCCGCGATATCGCTCAGGACCCGGCGAGCGACGCGGCACGGGGCACAGAAGGTGCTGGAGAATTGCAACAGCGTGGCCTTCTCCCCCAACTCCTCGGCGTACGCCGTGTTGGCGAGGACCGCCATCGGCTCAGCGACATCTCCTGCGGAAGCGGAGTCGCCAGCACCGCGCACGCGGTGAGTCCCCCGGAATCGACCATCCGCCGTCAATCGATACAGGCCGAAGGCGACGGCCAACACGAGGGCCACCACCAGCACCCATTGCCCAGTCGTCACAGGCTGTCAAACAGCGAAGTCGTGAGGCACATTCCCACGGAGCACAATGCCGATCAGCCGCCAGCGAAAGGCGGCAGGAACTCCACGGTGGAACCAACCGGCACTAGGACCGTCGCAGGATCCGACGACGAGACGGGCTCCTCACCCACCAGGACGGCACAGACCGCGAGCACCTCGCCCAGTCGCGTGCTCGGATGCAGAGCCACCGCGCGTTCTCGAACCTCGATCAACGAGAGCGGCGAATCCGTCGGGATCTCATCGGACCCCACTCCCGCGGTGGCCCGGGCGGACGCCCAGTAGTGGACGGTGATCAGGCGCTCCGAGGGGTCAACCACCGTTTCATGTAACGGCGGAGTTTCGCTGTTGGAACTCACATCGGGATATCCTGCCTTATCTCGGTTCCCCAGCAGCGTCGCTGACACGTCTCATTGACCGCCTAGCTCGACGGGAGGAGCGCACATGAGTGCATTGCTCCTACTGACCCGGGGACTCCAGTCCTCAGCCGAGGTGCTGCCCGGCCTTGCGCTCCTGGGTCACACAGTCAAGGTTCTTCCGCCCGAAGGCGCAGCCCTGCTCGACGCCCCGGATGCAGATCTGTTGTTGGTGGACGGCCGACAGGAACTGGCTCACGCTCGCGACCTCTGCCGTCTGATCCGCACGACCGGCACCGACGTCCCTGTGCTGCTGGTTGTGACCGAGGGCGGCCTCGCCGTCGTCACGCACGATTGGGGAATGGACGACGTCGTCCTGCACAGCTGTGGACCGGCGGAACTCGAGGCCCGGATCAAGCTGGCCATCGGCCGCATCAACGCTCGGCGCGAAGCCGACGATCCCGAGGCCCACCTGATCCGCTCGGGCGAAGTGATGGTCGACGACGCGACGTACACCGCCAAGATCGGCGGGCGCACCCTCGACCTGACCTTCAAGGAGTTCGAACTCCTGAAGTACCTCGCCCAGCATCCTGGCCGCGTCTTCAGCCGTCAGCAACTGCTGCAGGAGGTCTGGGGATACGACTACTTCGGCGGCACCCGCACCGTCGATGTCCACGTACGCCGTTTGCGCGCGAAGCTCGGACCTGAGCACGAGACCCTCATCGGCACCGTCCGTAACGTGGGGTATCGCTTCGTCCTCCCCAGCAAGGATTCGGCGAAGGGGGCGGACGCGCTGCCACCCAAGCAGATCGACCCGCAGGAGATCACCCAGAACGGCGCGGCGCGCCCCTACCTCGGCGAGCGCGCCAACAGCTAACAGGCACCATCGGCGCCTACGCTGGAATGCGTGACCGCGATCGCCGAAAGCCGCGAGGCCGACCAGGTCGAAGCGATCCGCACCGCGTGTCTGCGCGGCGACGGAATCGACCCTCTCGACGAGGCGACGACGCTGCGCCTGCGCAACCACGGCCTGGCGGTCGGTGACCACCTCTGGCTGCACGGCGGCGACGGATTTCTGCTTGCCTTCGACGGCGGCAGGAGCGGCCCACCACATCTCGACGTCACCTTGGCTGTCCGACCGGACGCGCGCCTACGGGGGGCGGGGGGCGGCCTTCTCCGCGAGTGCCTGGTCCTGGCCGACGAGTCCGGCGCCGCCTGTTCCGCCTGGTCACACGGGGACCATCCCGCGGCCGCGGCCCTGGCCGAGTCAACCGGGTTCGCCCGCGCACGCGCGCTGTGGGTGATGCGGCGGGCGGTCGACCGATCGGGATGGACACCCGCGCGGCCCGACAGACGAGGAATCACGATCAGGACGTATGAACCTGCCGACGCTCCCGCGCTGATCGCCGTGAACGCCGCAGCCTTCGCAGACCATCCCGAGCAGGGCGGGATGGATGCCGCCAATCTGGCGGAACGAATGGCCGAGGATTGGTTCGACCCCGAAGGTCTCCTGGTCGCCGTCGACTCCAGCAACCAGCTGTTGGGATTCCACTGGACCAAACTCGACCGATCGACGCGTGAAAAGACCGGGAAACTGCTCGGCGAGGTCTACGTCATCGGCGTTTCACCCGCAGCTCACGGCCAAGGCGTCGGGCGAGTACTGATGGAAGCCGGGCTCGACCACTTGGCGAGTCAGGGCTCGGAGCAGGTGATTCTGTACGTCGAGTCGACCAACGCTGCTGCGCTCGCCCTCTACGAATCCCTGGGCTTCACGCACGAGGAGCGCGACACCCATGTTCTCTACGAACGTCCGGCCGGGCCATCGGTGGCGACCCCATGAGATGGTTCACCTCGAAGTTCATCGCGATCGTATTGATCGGAGCCGCCGTGCTGGTCGGCGCGATCGGCCTGGTCCAGATCAATTCCTCGGACGACGAGCCCCCGCCCCCCGCTCTCACTGACGCCGGCTCAGCCACCATGGATGAGGCTGCGCAACGGCTCGCCGAGCCCGGTCTGTTCGTCGCGCAAGGTGTCCCCTATTCGAGGATCAGCGGGGATGAGTTCACGGAGCTCAAGGCGACGATCACCGAAGCCGAGTTGCCGGTGCGGGTCGCCGTACTCCCGGTGTCCATCACCCGCGACGGGCAGATCGATGCGGCTCGACTGACGGATCTGCTTCACAAGCGGGTGTCCAAACCTGGGGTGTACGCCGTGTTGGTGGACGACCGCGGCGAGGGGATCCTCGGCGGCGCGTACTGGCCGACCAAGGACCAGGCCGAGGACACATCGGCGACCTCCGACATCGACCAAGCCGTCGCCGACGCGGTGACCGATGCCAACGATTGCTGCTCACGTGACTACCCGGCGGCGATCGACACTTTCGTCGAGGTCGCCACTGACACCCCCAACCGGGCCGGCGCGATCATCGGGTGGTTCGCCTTGATCCTCGCGGCCGGCGCAGCCGGCGCCTGGTGGATCTGGCGACGCCAGGACGCCGATCCGGAGTCGGACGATGAAGTGCTGGTCGTCACCGCCATGGGACCGATCGTCCGGGACGAGATCTCCGAACTCGAGTTCCGGGTCGCCGCGCTCCCCGGGGCCGGATCGGGCACGGGTCAGCCACCCGATCGGAGTGTTCAGGCGCGCAAGCTGCTGGCCACGGCTCAAGCCCAGGCCGTGCGCCTCGCGGCCAACGCGACCTTGGCCGAGCTAGTGGCGACCGTCCGCGTGATCGCCGACATCCGCTTCGAGCTCTATGCCATCGAGCAGCTACGCCTCGGATTCGCTGCACCGGATCGGGCTCAACCCTGTTTCATCGACCCCCGGCACGGACCGTGCGAGACTTCGCGGCCCTATGCACCCACCGGGCTAGAGGAGCGCGAGGTCCAAGTCTGTCGCGACTGCGCCCATGAGTTGGACGGGCACCAACGCCCCGCGATCAGGGGCCTCCCACGACTGACGGGCACCGGAGCGCTGAGTTGGGCGAACTACTGGGAGGCCGATGCCGGGCGGGCTTACGTCGAGGGATATTGGGGCACGTTGCCCTTCCCGGACGAAGAGTTCGAAACCGGTCGAGCAGAGCCGATCGCACCTCGCCGGCCGGACCCGATCGATGTGTTGAGGCAGCGGCTGCGAACCGACCAGGATTAGGTCACACTGGTCCCATGACCTCCGAGCGCGCCGCCGAACTCTACGTGCCCGCCGAGGGCTTGACGCAGTTCTCCGAGAAGCCCGAAGTGAGCTCGTCACTGGTTCCCGCTCACCGCTCCGGCGCATCGACCGCACCCGAGCCCGCACCCGAACCCGAGGGCGCGTTCGTTCCCGATCCGGAGGCGGTTGCCGCGATCGAAGCGTTCCGGGATCGATTCCTTGATCGCGAACTCTCCTGGCTGCACTTCAACCAACGGGTGCTCGAACTTGCCGAAGACAGTGACCTACCACTCTTGGAACGGGTCCGGTTCCTCGCGATCTTCGCCAGCAATCTCGACGAGTTCTTCATGGTCCGGGTGGCCGGTCTCAAGCGGAGGATCGCGGCCGGCCTGGCTGTGAGAGCCGCCTCCGGGATGCTCCCTCGCGAGGTGCTGGAGCGAATCTGGGTCGTCTCGGGAGAGCTCATGCAGCGTCACGCCCGCGTGTTCCGCGACGATGTCGTGCCATCGCTCAGCGGCGAAGGGATCGTCCTGGTGCGTTGGGACGATCTGGACCGCGACGAGCAGAAGATCTGCAAGCGTCTCTTCAAGGACCGGATCTTTCCGGTCCTGACGCCGCTGGCGGTCGATCCGGCCCACCCGTTCCCGTACATCTCCGGGTTGTCCCTCAACATCGCCGTTCTGGTCCAGGACCCGCATGCGGGCAGCGAACACTTCGCACGCGTCAAGGTGCCAGAGGCGTTCAGCCGCTTCGTGCCACTCGGCAACCAGCGGTTCGTGCCGATGGAAGACGTGATCGGCGAGCACCTCAAGCGCCTCTTCCCCGGCATGGAGGTGCTGCAGGCACACACCTTCCGCGTCACTCGCAACGAGGACCTCGAGGTCGAGGAGGACGACGCCGAGAACCTGCTCAAGGCACTCGAGAAGGAGTTGCTGCGCCGACGGTTCGGGCCTCCCGTTCGGCTCGAGGTCGAGGACTCGATCAGCCCGCACGTCCTGGATCTGCTGATCACCGAGTTGGGCATTACTCCCGAGGAAGTCTTCCGCCTCCCCGGTCCTCTCGACCTGCGTGGTTTGCATGACATCGCGGATCTCAATCGCGAGGACCTGAAGTACCCCGCGTTCGTCCCGAGCACCCACCCCCTGCTCGCGGAGGTGGAATCCTCCAAGCCCGTCGACGTCTTCGACGCCGCGCGGCGCCACGACGTACTCCTTCATCATCCGTATGACTCGTTCGCCACCTCGGTCCAGCGCTTCATCGAGCAGGCCGCTGCAGATCCGCACGTGCTGGCGATCAAGCAAACGCTCTACCGTACGTCGGGTGACTCGCCGATCATCGACGCCCTGATCGACGCGGCCGAGGCCGGCAAGCAGGTGTTGGTCCTGGTCGAGATCAAGGCTCGCTTCGATGAGGAGGCCAACATCCGTTGGGCCCGCAAGCTTGAGCATGCCGGGTGCCACGTGGTCTACGGACTGGTCGGTCTGAAAACGCACTGCAAGTTGGCACTGGTCGTTCGCGATGAACCCGATGGGATCAAGCGCTACACGCACATCGGCACCGGCAACTACAACCCCAAGACCGCCCGGATGTATGAGGATCTCGGGCTGTTGACGGCCGACGAGGTGATCGGCGAGGACGTCGCACACCTGTTCAACAACCTGAGTGGATTCTCAAGGAACGCGTCCTACGACCAACTGCTGGTGGCGCCGGACTCCCTTCGGACGGGTCTGATCGAGCAGATCCACGCTGAGATCCGGCACCATCTCGCCGGAAGACCCGCGCGGATCCGGATGAAGGCCAACTCGATCGTCGATGAGGGGATCATCGACGCCCTCTACCTGGCGTCGCAGGCCGGCGTACACGTGCAGTTGTTGGTGCGTGGCATCTGCGCGCTGCGCCCCGGCGTGCCCGGGCTGTCGGACACTCTCGAGGTGCGCTCGATCCTCGGTCGGTTCCTTGAGCACAGCCGGATCACGTGGTTCGAGAACGGCGGAGACCCGGCGGTCTGGATCGGTTCGGCCGACATGATGCATCGCAACCTGGATCGGCGCGTCGAGGCGCTCGTCAAGTTGCCGGGAGCCAAGAATATTGAGCAAGTGGCAGACCTACTTGATTTCGCATTTGCGGAGAGCACCCAGGCCTGGCTACTCAATAGCGATGGCGATTGGCACCAGAACGACGGTGCAGAGCACATGCAAGAAGCCATGGTGGAACGCCACCGTCGTCGGCGTGCCTAGAGCCTCACTAGAGTTCAGCGCATGGCCTTCAAGTTCCGTCCGGTTGACGGCACGTTCTTCGAGTCGCTGACCGAGTTGGCTCAACAGTTGGAGGTCGGGGCGGACCTGCTTGCCCAAGTGCTCGCGGACGAGGCGGACCGAACCGCGATCGCTGCAAGTCTGGCTGAAGCCGAGACTCGCGCCGACGAGATCGCCCATTCCATCGTGCGTCAGGTCAACCAGACGTTTGTGACCCCGATTGATCGTGAAGACATCTACGCCTTGGCCACCGGGTTGGACGATGTGATGGACCGGATGGACGAGGCCGCTGATCTGATCCTCCTGTATGAGGTCGGACAACTACCCAAGGAGTTCGCCAAACAGGTTGCACTCCTTCAACGTTGCGCCGAACTCACGTCCGCGGCGATGCCGAGGTTGGGCACGCGCAAGGACCTCGCTGACTACTGGACCGAGATCAGCCGCTTGGAAAGTGCTGGTGACAAGCAGTACCGACGCATCCTGGCCAAGTTGTTCGACGGTCGCTACGAGTCCTTGGAAGTGATCAAACTCAAGGACATCATCAGCGCCATGGAATCCGCGATAGACGGCTTCGAGAGCGTGGCCCAGACCGTCGAACAGATCGTGGTCAAGGAGTCCTGACAGTGGAACTCGCGATCATCGTCGCGGTGGTCGTGGTTGCCCTCGTCTTTGCCTACACCAACGGTTTCCATGACGCGTCCAACGCGATTGCGACCTCGGTCTCGACCCAGGCGCTGACTCCGCGGGTGGCCTTAGGCATGGCCGCCATCATGAACTTCGTCGGCGCTTTCCTCGGTCAGCAGGTGGCTCGCACGGTCAGCGAGACGATCTCGCCTCCGAGCGGTGTGGAGGGGCTGATAGTCGTGCTTGCGGGGCTGTTCGGCGCCATCGCCTGGAACCTGATCACGTGGTACTACGGACTGCCTTCGTCGTCGTCGCATGCCTTGATCGGCGGGTTGGTCGGAGCGGCCATCGCCTCCGGAAGCCTGGTCAACTGGTCGACCGTGGTCGACAAGGTGCTCATCCCATTGGTCTTGTCCCCGCTGTTCGCGTTCGGTCTCGCGTTCGGTCTGATGGTCGCCTTGATGTGGATCTTCCGTCGAGCCCATCCGGCCCGCGTCAACGGTGGATTCCGAATGGCGCAAACGGTCTCGGCGGCCGGGATGGCCCTCGGGCACGGGTTGCAGGACGCCCAGAAGACGATGGGCGTGATCTTCTTGGCGCTCGCGACCGGTGGTTACGTCAGCGCCAATAGTGACCTTCCGTTCTGGGTCATCTTCGTCTCGGCGGCCGCCATTTCTCTCGGCACCTGGTCGGGCGGTTGGCGGATCATGCGTACGCTGGGGCGACGCATCATCGCCCTGGACCCGGCGCGCGGGTTTGCCGCCGAATCCGTGGCCGCGGTGGTGCTGTATGCCACGGCCATCCTGGAGGCACCCATCTCGACCACCCACACCATCACCTCGGCGGTGGTCGGTGTCGGCGCCACGAAGCGGTTGTCCGCCGTGCGCTGGGGAGTCGCCCGCTCGATCCTGGTTGCCTGGGTGCTCACGCTCCCCATGTCCGCCCTCGCCGCCGCCGCGGCGTACTGGCCCCTCCAATTGCTCCTGACCTGACCCCGCGCGCCGGCTCATCGGGGCTGCAGTTTCATCACGTTAGGTGGGATTGCCGTCACTTAGCACGATGAATTCGTCGTGCTAAGTGGCGCTCCAACTACTTAGCGTGGTGAAGCAGACCACCATGAACGCGGCGGGCCGGCGGCGGCGGGCGGGCGGCCTAGCCGAAGCGGCCGGAGATGTAGTCCTCGGTGCGCTGATCGTTCGGGTTGGTGAAGAGTTTGCTGGTGAGGTTGTACTCGACCAGCAGCCCGGTGCGGTTGCCGGTCGTCTCGTCCGGGCGCGCGGTGAAGAACGCCGTACGATCCGAAACCCGAGCCGCCTGCTGCATGTTGTGGGTCACGATGATGATCGTGTAGTCCTGACGCAACTGGAGCATCAGGTCCTCCACGCGCGCGGTCGCGATGGGGTCGAGCGCCGAGCAGGGCTCGTCCATCAGGATCACGTCGGGTTTGGTCGCGATCGTCCGGGCGATGCACAGACGCTGCTGCTGCCCGCCCGAGAGGCCGTACGCCGACTGCTTGAGCTTGTCCTTCACCTCGTCCCAGAGCGCGGCACCTCGCAGCGCCTCCTCGACCAGGTCGTCCATGCTCGCGACCTTCATGCCGGTGACCCGCGGACCGTAGGCGATGTTGTCGTAGATCGACTTCGGGAACGGGTTGGGCTTCTGGAAGACCATGCCGATGTTGGTGCGCACGGCGATCGGGTCAACGCCCTTCGCATAGATGTTCTGCCCGTGATAGGTCACTTCACCCTCGACCCGGGCACCCGGCACCAGATCGTTCATCCGGTTGAGGCAGCGCAAGACGGTGGACTTGCCACAGCCCGAGGGTCCGATCAGCGCCGTGATCTCGTTCTTGCCGAACGAGAGGTTGACGCCGGAAACAGCCAGGAAGTCGCCGTAGAAGACATTGAGGTCGACGCCTCCATCACCGGATCTGGCGGCAGATCCGGGACTGACCCGCTCGGGATCACCCAGGGTGCCGAGTTCCGGCTTGTCCTGATCTGTCGTAACGTTGATATCCGGCATCGATGACATAGGAATTGAACCAATCCTTACTGACGCGGGCCGACCCGATGAGGGCTGGGTCACCGGGATCTCGGTGGCCGAATTTGTGTGGTCATGTCCTCACCATGTCTTCTGGAACTTGTTACGGATCACGATGGCCACAGCGTTCATGCCGAGGATCATGACGAGCAGGACGATGATGGCCGCAGCCGCGGCCGTCTGGAACTCCTCGCGAGACTGCGAGGTCATGTTGTAGATCTGCATCGGCAACGCCGTGAACTGACTGAGGAAACCATTGGGGTCGAATCGGATTCCGACGGCAACACCGAGAAGGAGCAAGGGCGCTGCCTCCCCAATAGCCCGGGACAATCCCAGGATGGTGCCGGTTGCAATACCCGGGATGGCAGCAGGGAGCGTTTGCCGCCAGGTCGTCTGCCACACCGTGGCACCGAGCGCCAGCGAGCCGAAGCGGATTTCGCTGGGCACCGCGCGGATGGCTTCGCGGGTCGTGATGATGATGACCGGCAGGATCAACAGTGCGAGGGCAATAGCGCCGCCCAATACGATGCCTGTGTCGTCAAACCCCAGCATCGACATCAGGGCAACCGCAAGCAGGCCATAGACAACCGACGGCACTGCCGCAAGGTTCTGCAGGTTCAACTCGATCATCCGGTTGTGCCAGCGGTTCCGATCGGCGAACTCCTCGAGGTACAGCGCAGAGGCGATCCCCATCGGCACCGCCAGGGCCGCGGTCCCCAACATGAGCCACATCGAGCCGAGGATGCCGGCGCGGACGCCCGTCTCCTCGGGATTGATCCCCGAGTAGTAGTTCGTCAGCAACGCCAGATCGAACCGACCCCAGCCATCCAGGACGGTGCTGACGATCAGTAGCAACAGCACCATGACGCCGAAGAACAGCGAAAACCAAAGAGCAACCAGGAACAGGACCGAGCGTGGGGTCTTGTCTTTGCTGCGACCGGTCGCCAGAACCGTCTCGCGAGCAGCCTTGGCCGCCGCGTTGGGGTTGGTCAGGACAGGTGTCGCCATCTCAGTACTCCTGCCGATAGCGGCGGACGAGGGTGATGCTGATCATGTTGATGATCAGCGTGATCACGAAGAGCAGCAGGCCGACGACGAAGAGCGTGTTGTACGACGTGGAGCCAACGGGGTTCTCGCCGCCGGCCGTGGCCGCGATGTAGGCCGTCATCGTCTGCATCCCCTCGGTCGGGTTCGCCGATAGGTTGGGCAGGCTGCCCGCTGCCAGCGCCACGATCATGGTCTCGCCGACGGCCCGCGAGAGGCCCAGAACAATCGCCGCAGCGATCCCGGACAATGCGGCCGGAAACACCACCCGAAGAGTGGTCTGCATCCGGTTGGCGCCCATCGCAAGCGAGCCTTGCCGTAGCGCCAAAGGAACCGCACTCATCGCGTCCTCGGCCAACGAGGCGACGGTCGGAATGATCATCACGCCGAGCACGAGCCCAGCCGAAAGTGCGTTGGTGAATCCGACATCCATACCCAAGATGTCCTGTAGCAAGGTCGGGGTGACAAAGGTGAGTGCGAAGAATCCGTACACCACCGACGGCACGCCGGCGAGCAGTTCGAGAGTGGGCTTGAGCCGACGGCGTACCTTCTGCGAGGCGTACTCCGAGAGGTACATCGCGGCACCCAGGCCGATCGGCACGGCGACGAGAAGGGCGATGAAGGTGATCAGGAACGTGGCTGAAACCAGTGGGAGAACACCGTAGGTCGGGTTCACCGAGTCGTTCGGATTCCAATCCGTGCCGAACAAGAAGGCGAACGGGTTGACGTCCTTGAAGAATTCCAAGGTTGGCACGATCAGGGTGATCACGATGCCGATCGTGGTCACCACGGAGGCTAAGGCACACACCATCAAGATGAACTTGATGACCGATTCGCCCGGGCGCGAGCGACCGGAAAGATCGATGCCCTGAACAGACCCCGACGGGCCCGACCCTGAGGCCGGACCCGTCGAGTTCATGACACTTGGCATGAGGGAGGCTCCCCACTCAGCCTGAGATGCCGGCGAGAGCGGCCTCGGTCGCGGCCGTCTGCTCTTCGTTCAACGGGATGAACTGTGCGACCTCGGAGATGGCCGGAAGGTTCGCCACGTAGAAGTCGACGTACGCCTTCACCGCTTCGTTGTCGTTGTAGCTCGCGTTGCTCACGTAGATGAACAGTGGACGAGCCAGCGGTGTGTAGGTGCCATCCGCGGCCGTTTCCGCAGCCGGTCCGACACAGCCAGCACCGGAGTCGACCTGGAGCGCCTTGAGGGTGTCCTGATTCTGCTCGTAGTAGGTGTACCCGAAGTACCCCATTGCGCCTTCCGTGCCGGCCACACCCTGAGCGATGACGTTGTCATCCTCGGAGGCTTCGTAGTCGGTTCGGGAGACACCCTCTTCACCGTTGATGACATCGGTGAAGTAGTCGAAGGTTCCCGAGTCGGTGCCGGGACCGAACAGGCTCAGCTCCTGGTCGGGGAAGCTTGGATCGACTTCGTTCCAGTTCTTGATCTTGGAGTCGGCGCCCCAGATGGCGGCCAACTGATCGGTCGTCAGACAGTCGACGCCGAAGTCAATCGGAACGACGACCGTGAGTGCGTCGGTGGCAACCTGGAGCGAGGTGAACTCGATGCCGGCATCGGCGCACACGGGCGCTTCTTCGTCATCCTTGATCGGGCGAGAGGCATCGGAGATGTCCGTCTTGCCCGCACAGAACAACTCGAAGCCACCACCCGTGCCGGCTTCGCCGACGGTGACCTGGATGTCGGGATTTTCTTCGTTCAGCAACTCGGCTGCGGCATCGCTAAGAGGGAAGACCGTGGAGGAGCCGTCAACGGCAACGCTGCCGGACACCCCTTCAGCGGCGGCGTCGGATGAGGAGTCGCTCTGGCCCCCACATGCTGAGAGAACAAGGCCTAGAGCGAGGATGCTGGGAGCGATCGCCCAGCGCATGGACATGCGAGTCACTTCGTGTCTCCTGAAAGTATGTGGACTCTGACACTCCTGAAGGTAGGGACGGTGCATGACCGATTAGCCCAGCCTGGGTGAACGCAAGGTGAACGCGATCCATCGAATTGGCCCGATTTGGCGGGTTCTACGCGGGGGCGTGACCCACCTCACGCGTGGCGGGCTAGCGAACGTGATGCTGCTCGGTTGCGATGACCTCGCCCTGGCGATGGTGTACGACGACGAAGCCTCCGGGATCGAGTTTGATCGGCTCCATGCTGAGCGCTTCGAAGACGGAGGGAAGCACAGGACGGTGACTGCACAGCACTGAGTTTTCTCCGCGCTGAATGAGCGTCGACACGAGGTCAGCGACACCTTCCGGGTAGGCCGACTCCTCGCTCAAGACGGGCCGGTTGCGAATCTTGAGACCCCGCTGCTCGGCGTACGGGACAACGGTTTGAAGGCATCGTTCGCTGGGAGAGGTGACGATGCGGGTCACGTCGTAGGCCGCGAGCAAGGGGATCAGTCGACGGGCTTGCTGGGTGCCGGCCTTCAGCAATGGCCGGATCGGATCGTCCTGCTTCCAGGTCCGCCGAGATCGCGCCGAGGCGTGGCGAACGATGACCAAGGCATTGCTCGGAGGGCGCTTGCGCAACGACTTCCGGAGGGTGCGGCGGTCATGGGCATAGGTGAGGAGTTCCGGCGCTTTCCGGATCGAAACCCACTTGAGATCGTCGATCTCCTTGTTGGGCCAATAGGTGCTGATGTCGTCGTCGTCGATCGCCTCCCCCACCCAGTAGTGGACGGTCTTCATCCGGCGGCCCATGGAGTATCGCTGGTCAGGCAACGGCGGTCCGAGGCGCACTTTCACGCCGGTCTCCTCCTGAACCTCGCGGACGGCAGCGGTGAGCGCATGCTCGCCGCGATCCAACTTGCCCTTGGGGAAGGACCAGTCGTTGTAACGGGGGCGATGGACCACCAGCACCTGCTTGCCGTTGCGCACGACCACGGCACCTGCGGCGACGACATCTGGCAGAACCTTGGCGGGCGGTGAGGACCTGGAACCACGCGCCTTCGCCATACCCCCAAGTCTCACATCATCGGATGCCTTCGCGCGAGGGGGACCCAGTCCTTGGAGTGCCGTGTTGGGTCGGGCTACTGCGCGTCCACTAGCGGAACGAGCGCAGGCGCAGGCTGTTGGTGACGACGAAGACGGAGGACAGAGCCATGGCTGCACCGGCGAGCATGGGCGTCAGCAGCCCGGCCGCCGCAATCGGAATGGCTGCGACGTTGTAGGCGAATGCCCAGAACAGGTTGCCCTTGATCGTGGCCAGGGTGCGGCGGGAGAGGCGTACGGCGTCGGCCGCGACACGCAGGTCACCCCTCACGAGCGTCAGATCGCTGGCCTCAATCGCAGCGTCGGTGCCGGTTCCCATCGAGAGCCCGAGGTCGGCTTGGGCGAGAGCAGCCGCGTCGTTGACACCGTCGCCGACCATCGCCACCACTCGACCCTCGCCTTGGAGGCGGCTAATCGTGGCCGCCTTGTCTGACGGCAGTACTCCCGCAATGACCTGATCGATGCCGACCTCGCTCGCGATGGCGTTCGCTGCGCGCGCATTGTCTCCGGTGAGCAGTATCGGATGCAGCCCCAAGCCGCGCAGTCTCGCGACCGCCTCGGCGGAGGTCGGCTTCACGGAATCGGCCACGACGAGTACGCCGCGCGCCTCACCGTTCCAGCCGACCGCGATCGCCGTCCGGCCGAGGGCTTCGGCGTCGTCCGCAGCGCTACGCAGGTGAGGTGACAGCGCCAGGCCATGAGCGCTCAACAGGTCGGGCTTGCCGATCACGGCTTCTCGGCCCCCGACGACACCGGTGACACCCTGTCCGGGCAGACTGGCGAAGGCGGTCACGGGGTCGGGCGTTGAGTCGTACGCCGACACGACGGCCCGCGCGATCGGGTGCTCGGAACCCATCTCCAGCGCGGCCGCCACTCGGCGTACCTCTTGCTCGGTGGTGCCCGCTGCCGCCGTGACGCCGACCAATGTCATCTGGCCGGTGGTCACCGTGCCGGTCTTGTCGAGCACGATCGTGTCGATCTGCCGCGTCGATTCCAGCACCTCGGGGCCTCTGATCAGAATGCCCAACTGGGCGCCGCGGCCCGTGCCCACCAGCAAGGCGGTCGGAGTCGCCAGTCCCAGAGCACATGGGCAGGCGATGATCAGGACCGCCACGGCGGCGCTGAAAGCGGCCGCCGCGTCGTACCCCAGCGCGAGCCATCCCACCAGCGTCAGGATCGAGAGGCCGATCACGATCGGCACGAACACGGCGGAGATCCGATCCGCGAGCCGTTGCACCTGGGCCTTGCCGTGTTGGGCCTGCTCGACGAGGCGGGCCATCTGAGCGAGTTGGGTGTCGGCACCCACACGGGTCGCGGTGACGACGAGTCGACCGCCCACGTTCAGGCTGGCGCCGACGACCGAGTCGCCCGGACCAACATCGACCGGCACCGGCTCACCGGTGAGCAGGGCAACGTCCACGGCCGACTCGCCGGATTCGATCACCCCGTCCGTGGCCACCTTCTCGCCCGGCCGGACGACGAAACTGTCACCCACGCTCAGACTGTCGATGGGCCGAAGGGACTCCACCCGAGCATGTGCAGGCCCGGTCAGGACCGTGACTTCCTTGGCACCAAGTTCGAGGAGCGCCCGGAACGCAGCGCCCGCCTGACGCTTGGCCCGCTGCTCGAGCCACCGACCTGCCAGGAGGAAGGTCGTGACGCCGGCCGCGGCCTCGAAGTAGATGTTGGACAGACCGTCCGTCGTGTCAACCGTCATCTCCATCGTGTGTTGAGTGCCCAGCTCACCCGCCGTACCGAAGAAGAGGGCGACCAGCGACCAGCCGTACGCCGCGAGCACGCCGATCGAGACAAGAGTGTCCATGGTCGTGGCGCCATGCCGCAGGTTGAGCCAGGCCGCGCGATGGAACGGCCACGCACCCCAGACGACGACCGGAGTGGCCAGGGCCAAGGACACCCACTGCCAGCCGGTGAACTGGAGGGCCGAGATCATCGCCATCGCAACGACGGGCACCGTCAGCGCCGCGGACACCACCAGACGTAGCCACAACGACTCGCTGTGGTCGTGTTGGTCCACGCCACTCTCATGCACCCGCGCGGCGTACCCGGCGCTCTCGACCTCGTCGAGGATGCGCTGAGTCTCCACGTCGTCGGGAAGGGTGACCTGCGCCTTCTCCGTGGCGTAGTTCACCGAGGCCGTGACGCCGTCGAGTTTGTTGAGCTTGCGTTCGATCCGGTTCGCGCACGACGCGCAGGTCATCCCTGCGATATCGAGCTCAAGATCCTGGGTGGACATCGTGGTCACCTCAGACGAGCGCGTATCCGGCTTCGCTGACTGCTGCAGCGATCGCCTGGGGGGACACGGGCGACTGGCTGACGACGGTCACGACGCCCGTGTCCAGGACTACCTCGACCGATTCGACTCCGGGAAGTTCTGTGATCTCCTCGGTGACCGACGCGACGCAGTGGGCGCAGGTCATGCCGGTGACGGTGCCGGTCCAGATGGAGTGTTCAGCGTTCATGACCGCACCAGTCGGGCGACGGCCTCGACCGCTTCGGCGACCTTGGCCCGGGCGGTCTCATCGTCGACACGCGCGGCGTCGACGATGCAATGGTTCATGTGTTCTTCGAGGAGGCCGATCGAGACGGCCTGGAGGGCCTTCGTCATCGCGGACACCTGGGTCAGGATGTCGATGCAGTACTTCTCGTCCTCGACCATGCGCTGGATCCCGCGGGCTTGACCCTCGATGCGGCGCAGCCGTTTGAGGTAGTCGTCCTTGCGATGGATGTAGCCGTGCTCATGCGGAGTTGTGGTCACTCCGAAAGCATACCCCCTAGGGGTATAGAACTACGAACCGAGAACCGGCTCCGGCTCCGCTGCGTCGAAGGCTCGATGCCGAGGAGTTCGTCGATTTCCGCCGGCGTGAGCGGCCGGTCGAGTTCGCTGGCGGCGATGATCAGGTTGGTGGTCAACTCGACCTCGCCGAGGAGGTCGGCGTCTTCGAGGGTTACGTCGAATTGATCGTGCGCCATGGCCGCCTCCTTCCTGAGCCGCGGGTTTACAAACGGGTGCTACTTGTCTCCAGTGTGCCCCGCAGTGTGACAGAACCGAAGATCCGGACGCCAATATCCCCCAAGCGGGTCATACGCACAGCCGAAATGATCGCCAAATAGCAGCGGGGCCTCACCCTAGTGGATGAGACCCCGCCGTTTTCAGCGTCTGATTGTTGAGATCAGAGGGCGCGAACGTTCTCCGCCTGCGGACCCTTGGGGCCCTGCGTGACGTCGAACTCGACCTTCTGGTTCTCGTCCAGGGACTTGTAGCCCTGGCTCTGAATCGCCGAGTAGTGCACGAAAACGTCGTCGCCGCCGTCCTCCTGCGCAATGAAGCCGAAACCCTTCTCGGCGTTGAACCACTTCACGGTGCCTTGAGCCATTACTGGTTACTCCTATATCGGTGCGAAGGGGCCACCACTTCGACAGCCCCACATCAGATGCGGTGACATCGTCGCTCCGACTCGCGTGAGTTGGTTCGTCGCAAGAAGAAACGCCGTTGGATCACAAACTCCGCGGGCGTAGACCTGCTAGAACTTGCACCTGTTGCTGCGATAACTGTATCAATGACAGCCGGAATGCCAACTCCTGCCGACCATCTCGCACTGGTTGTTCACTGGTTGGTCACCGTAGAGCTCGCTCAGAGTCGCGTCTGCAGGCGTCGCGAGAGCCAGGCAGCAACCCGCTTCTCGGTCTCCGCAGTGATCTCATGACCGCCCGGATCCAGCCAAGAATCGACATCTGCTCCGGACTCTTCATGCAGATAGCTCCAGGTCCGTTCCTGGAGCTCCACCGGGATGACGGTGTCCTGCTCACCCCGAGCAACAAAGACCCCCGTCCCTGCCAGGCGCTCCGGGCCAAACGGGATTCCAGCGTCGAACGGCAGGGTACCGAGCAGCATCGCCACTCCGGCCATGCTTCGAGGCTGGTCGAGGAGCACCCCGCCCGCGAAGGTGGCTCCACCACTGAAGCCGATCAGGTAGACGCGTCGACGACGCGGGGCAGCCACACCGAGCCAGTCCCGAAACCAGACGATCGTGTCGGCCAACGATTCGGGCGCCGGCCGGCCGATGCCGTGGTTGTCGAACCAGGCGAAACCGTTTCCCTCGGGGATGGGTCCCCGAAGGGCGGCGTACGCCGGTCCGTGCGGCAGATGCGGCGCGAGCGGGATCATGGCGCGCTCGTGAGAGCCACGCCCATGCAGCAACACCACGAGCGGCGCCGTCGAACTCTGCGCGCCGTACGTCGCGACAACCGGCGCAGGAAACTCCTGCCGTTCTCGCCCCACCCCGCCATCATCTTGCGCTGGCCAGCCCACGACAAGCGCTTTGAGGTCACGTTTCACCACGGCGGACTCATCAGGTGATCTCCGCCCCGCCGATGCGCCCGCGCCGGGGGCGCTGCGTCATACTTATCGCTGCCGCGGGGCCGTTTGCCGCCTTGGGCCCCTAGCTCAATTGGTTAGAGCAGCGGACTTTTAATCCGTTGGTTGTGGGTTCGAGTCCCACGGGGCCTACCAAGTCCGAAATTTCGGCCGCCGATCCTGCCGAGACCTGCTTCGGTGGATCTTGCCGCCCGCTTCACTTGGTGACGAACTGAGAGACGATTGCGTCCTCGATGATGGCCAGCAACACGTCCCAAGGTATGCCTCGGCTGTTGATGTCGTCCGAGCGCAGCTCCGTGGACGTAACAACAACCAAGTGACGATCCGGGACCACCGCAATCAATTGGCCGCCATACCCCATCGCACGGAAGGTCTCGTCGCCGTCAACAGTGCCTGTCCACCATTGATATCCATAGCCGTCCCCGAGCACATCCGCCGGGACCTGTTGGGTGGTGGCCTCGCCGACCCAATCCGCAGGCACAACCTGCTTCCCTTCCCAACTGCCATTGGCCAGGAAGACCTGCCCGAGCTTCAGCATGTCCCGGGGCCGGAACTTTATCCCCCACCAACCGGTGCTAACCCCTTGCGGGTCCACCGGCCAGGCGAACCCGGCCCGGTCGTAGGCGGCCAAGTTCTCGGCCAAATTGTCAGACGGGGGCACCGTCGCTGCTGGGTGCGTATCGATACCCAGCGGCTCAAAGAGCCGCGACCTGGCGTACGCCAGCACCGAGGCTCCGGTCGCCTCCTCCAGGATCGCCGCGAGGAGGTGGGATGTTCCGTTTGAATACAGGAAGTCACCACCCGGCGGGGACTCGGGATGGGTCAGTATCTCGCGCACCCAGTTCTCGGACTTGGTGAAGTCCGATTGTGGGTTATCCCCGCTCGGGAAACCGGCCGTCATGGTGAGAAGTTCACGCAGCGTCGTGCCCGCGACTTCGGGAGACATGACGGCGACGTATCCGGGAAGCAAGTCCGCCAATGTGTCGTCCAGGCTGTCGATCAATCCTTCGTCCAAGGCGATCCCGATCAACGTCGAGACCACACTCTTGGTGACCGACTGCACGCCCCAGTACGCGTCCTGATCAGTCCCGTAGTACTCCTCGAAGACGATCTTGTCGTCGACGGCAACCAAGATCGCTCGTACCTCCTCCAACTCGGGGGTTACCTCGGCGTGTTTCGCGAGCTTCGCTGAAATCTGCTCTCGACTGGGGGCCGAGGGTTCCTCTCGCCCAGGCTCGGCGCCGGCGCATCCGGACAACACAAGACACACCGCTGTGACGACCAGAAGCATCGGACGGAAGACTGCAAACTGCGGCACTCGTCGGCTCCTTTCGGCAACAGACCAGTCTGGCAGGACGAGCGATCGGTGTCACCGCTGGTTGAAGAGGCAACGACGGCTTGCGTCAAACGTCAGTGACCCGGATGCCGGCGTGCGCCTTGTACCGACGGTTGATCGCGATCAGGTTTGCCGTCAGAGCTTCCACTTGATGCGCGTTGCGCAGCCGCCCGGCGAAGATGGCCCGGACGCCGGGGATGGCTTCGGCGAGCTGGGAAGTGAGCGCTACCGCTTCGCGGTCGTCCCCCAGAATCAACACGTCCGAGTCGATCGGGGGCAGTTCAGGATCTGCCAGATGGATAGCCGACAGGTGGTGGAATGCCCCCGTAACTCGGCTGTCGGGGAGCAGCGACTGCGCTTGCTCGCATGCGCTTCCCTCAGTCACGGCTAGTGCGAATGGTCCGCGAGCGTCAAACCCGAGCGGATTGACACAATCCACGACGACCTTGCCAGCGAGCGCGTCCCGCTGCGCCTGAAGCAACTCTCGATGCCCATCCCATGGCACCGCCACCACAATCAGTTCCGCCTCCTTTGAGCACGCGGCGTTGGTGGTGCCGCGAACGTTTCCCGACAGGCTTGCGGCAGCAGTCGCCGCGCGCTCAGCCTCCCGCGAACCAATAATGACCGTCCTTCCCGACGCGGCGAACCGCCGGGCCAGGCCCAGTCCTTGTGGGCCGGTTCCGCCGAGAATCCCAACAGTGGGTTCGGGGTCGTCGTTCAACATGTAGTGCCAACTCTCTGTTGTGGGTGGGTAGGCGGGACCATTCCCGTCGACAGCAGCACGGCCAGCGTTCACCGGGCCAATGCATCAACACGCCGCACCAGGTCGCGACAGAGATCACCCACCTGTGCGGCTTCGTTGACGAACATCGACGGCTTGAAGCAGAAGGTTCCGAAGCCTTGGCTCAACTGGTCAGGCAGTTCGGCCATCGCCACGTCCAGATCGGCGAGGTCGTCCGTTCCGTGGAAGGTGCCACGAATGCCCCCGATCAATTCCAGGTCAGTGATGTCGCGGCCGTGTGCGCGCATCACGTCGGCGAGCAGCGCAAAGTCGTCAGCCGTCAACTCCCCGAACGGATTGAGACCCTGCCCGTAGCGCGCGATGCGTCGGGCCAGCGGGGGATGCATGCCTTGTCCACCGAACCACATCGTCGGTCCTGCAGTGGTGAACGCACCGGGCTCTAACCAGACGGCGTCGAACGGGAACCGTGGCCCCTCGTGGCTGATGGGGAATGGCCCATATGCCTTGGCGAGGACCTCAAGTTGCTCATCGAGGATCTTGCCCCGCTCCTTGAAGGGCACGCCTAGCGCAGCGTATTCGTCGCGCGACCAACTGACCGTTGGCAAGACGACGAGCCTTCCCTGGGAGAGCAGGTCGAGAGTGCCCAACTCCTTTGCCAGCAGGAGGGGGTGCCTCAGTGGCGCGATGATCGCCCCTGCGACGAGCCGTAGTGTTGTGGTGGCTTGTGCAATCGCCGAGAGCAGCACGATTGAGTTGGGCCATGCCGTTGACGGTGATTGGTTGCCTGGCGCTGCGTAGGCCCGGGGGTTCGTCATCTCGCCGTTTGCCCCGGAGTCTGGGCCGAGCAGGATGTGTTCGCTGAGCATGACGGCGTCGACTCCTGCCGCCTCGGCCTGAGCAGCGAGCGAGACAAGACCCCGCAGATCCCTCTCGTCGACGATGGTTTGGTTCTCCGTTAGAACCATGACCAGCTTGCTGTTAGCCACTTCTACCTCCTAGTGATTTGGGGCTCTCGTGTGATGCGGAATGCGTTTACGGTTCGTCTCCTACAGTCCCGTCCGGCCTACCCGCTCGCGGTACGCGTTGACCGCGCGCAGCATCCCGATTCCGACCACGCCAACGAGGTCCTGGCCGGCGAAGTACCCCACGACGCACTCTGACGAGAGGTCACCTTCGAGGAGTCGAATCCCTCCTGGCTCCGCAAGCCCTGGCATCCCATAGGACTGGATCCTCACGTCGTACTGGTCGCTCCAGAACGACGGCAGGGGCTGCCAATCTTGGGTGACGAGCTCTCGATACCCGTCTCCGGACAGGTAGGCAGCCAGCACTGCGCCGGCTCGGCGTCCCGTGTCGGTGGGAATGCTCCAGTGCTCTACCCGCCAGGCCCGGTCGTCGAAGCGGCGATTCGGGAACCTGGCAATGTCGCCCACGATGGCGACGCCGTCGATGGGAGTGTCGTCTCTGGTGGGTCGCAGCGCCGAGTCCGCCAAGACTCCGTCGGTCAGGTCGAACCCCTGCCCGCTCAATGGCGAGACATTGCATTCGGACCCAAGCGCCTCAACAACCAGGTCGGCCGCCAGGGTAGTTCCGTCAGAGAGTGACACGCCGGTCACACGGTCCTCCCCCAACAACTCGCTGACACCCACTCCGAGGTGGAAGACAACACCCTTCGCCTCGTGACGACGCTGCAGTTCACTCGCCAGGTCAACACCGAGCGGTCGGATCATCGGATGCTCGTCGATAGCTATGCAGTGGACGCTCGCGCCGAGCTTCGTGGCTGTTGCCGCGACCTCGCAACCGATAAAGCCTGCCCCGAGAACCACGACTCTCGCGCCAGGTTGGAGGGCTGCTCGCAGTCGTACTGCATCGTCGAGAGTGCGTACGACGTGTCGCCCACCTGTTGCGTCAGCGACGGGGCCAGGCACGCGAATACGACGGCCGGAAACCCCTGTCGCGACGACGAGGGCGTCGTAGGCCATCTCTTCTCCGCTCGCGAGGACGGCGTTTCGGGCATTGACGTCCACCTGGGTGACCCGTTCGTTCAAACGCCACTGCACATCGGCGACTCCGGCACGTTGACGGAACGCCAACTTGTCATGCGAAATCTCCGACGCCAGCGCATCCTTCGAAAGCGGGGGTCGGTTGTACGGCGCCCACGGTTCGTCACCGACGACGACGACATCACTTTGGTAGCCGGCGGCGCGTAATCCCTCCGCGGCCCTCAGCCCACCCAGTCCGGCTCCGACGATCAGAACACCCATTGTTGCTTCTTCCGCCGCAATCACTCAGCGAGCGAGATGGCTTGGACTGGACATACGTCCGCCGCGTCTTCGACTTGTCCGCGCAGAGCCTCGTCCGGCTCGGTGAGAAGCACGACCAGGCGGCCATCGTCGTCAAGCTCGAACACCTCTGGTGCGGCGAAGACGCACTGGCCGTGGTCCTGGCAGACGTCCAAATCAACAGTGACCCTCAATGGCGGCATGGTGTGGCTCCTTCAATAGTGGCGGTGCTGGGTGATGGGACGCGAGGAGAGAGCGGACCAGACAGTGACGCCAACAGATCCTTCAAGACTCTGACCTGCTCCGGTGCCAGCCGACCTATTTCGTCGGCTCGCGTTGCTTCAAGTAGCGGCTGCAACTGACTGACATCGCGTCGGCCCTGTCCGGAGAGCACGATCATCAGACGGCGTGCGTCCATCCCGTCACGCTGCCGCTTGCACGCCCCCCGATCCTCGAGGCGGAGGAGCACTTCAGAAACCCTCGGCTTGGATAGGCCAGTCAGGATCGACAGTTGGGTCGGCGTCTGCCCGCCGTCACTGTCAAGCAGAGCCTGGAGCACCGTCCATTCGCGGAGGGTGAAAGCCCGGGACGAGAGGACCCGCTCGACCCGGGCCCGACTCCTGCTCCGCCGCCTGTTCGAGGAGGCCTGCGGCCTCGCGGTACTCCTGATCGGGAGCGACTTCTTGCTGCCTCATCACCGCCCGGCCCTCTATGCGACCGAGACCGGCAGGTGACGGATACCGCGGATGAACTCGGTGTGTGAGAACTCCACATGCCCCTCAACTACCGCATTGGGGAATCTTCGGAAGAACGAGGCAATGGTGATGTCGCCCTGGGCTCGGGCTAGCACTTGGCCGGCGCATCCGTGCTGACCGCCCCCGAAAGCAAGATGCTTCTGCTGGACATCTGGCCGGTCGACCACGAACGCGTTTGGATCGGGGAATCGACGCTCGTCACGATTGCCAGATCCAAGGAGCAAGCAGGACGACTGAGCCCTCCGGCAAAGTCGCGCCGTCGACGTCGATGTCCTCGGTCACGTGTCGGGTGACGAACTGTTCGGGTGCGTCGATCCGCAGAATCTCCGCCAGCAGTTGCATTCGCTGATCGGGTTGCGTCACGAACGCAGCCGCGACGTCGGGTCGCTCCAGCAGCAGACGAATGCCGTTCTGGATCATGAATGAATTGTCGAGATGGCCAACTGCGTAGAAGAGGGTGGTGGTTGCCATCACCTCGGCAGATGACATGGCCCCGGCGGTTTCAGCGGCCAGGAAGGCGTCGAGCATGCCGTCTCCCGGATGGCGACGTTTGTGCGCGATGAGGTCGTTGATGTAGGCGACGTACCAGGCAAATGCCTCGTGTGCGGCCGCCACATCTGGTTCGTCGGCCGACGGTCGCAGTGCCTTGCCGATATCCAGGGTTGCTTGGCGGCAGGTGTGCGCTTCGTTGATGCCAACCCCGAGGATGTGCGCCATCGTGCCGAATGTTGAGGGGAAGGCAAGGTCGTCGACGATGTCGAGATCACCCTCTCGATGCCGCTTCATCCAGCGCCTGGTCGACGTGTTGCTGCATCACTTGGGACCACTCGGCGACGCGTGTGGGGGTGAACCAGGCTGCCGAGATCTTGCGAAGCCGTGCGTGGTCGGGGCTGTCCTGTCCCAGGACCGAGTCATGAAAGATGCTGGCCACTCCGAAGTCGAGTTTGCGAGCTGACAACCGAGGGTCGCGCAAGAGACGGAAGACGTCGGCATGGCGCGTGACAACCTGAACCCCTAACGGGCTCGCATAGACCGGCGAGGAGTCCCGAGCCCGGGCATAGAACGGGTAGGGATCCGACATGTAGTCGCTGTCAGCGAACGGCAGCAGGTCTTCGACGGAGGTGTTGGAAGTCATGTTGGAAGGCACTCCTTGACGGCAACTAGGTGGGCGGTTCGCTAGGAAAAGACGACGGTTCTTGGGCCGGCGAGGATGACCCGATCTTCTGAGAAGGTGCGGACGGCACGCGACAGGACCCGGCGTTCGACGTCCCGACCGATCTCAACGAGATCCTCTGCCGAGTGTTCATGGCTGACCCGCTGGACGTCTTGTTCGATGATCGGTCCCTCATCGAGATCCGAGGTGACGAAGTGCGCCGTGGCGCCGATGATCTTCACGCCCCGCTCGTACGCCTGGTGGTACGGCCGCGCCCCTTTGAATCCCGGAAGGAACGAGTGATGAATGTTGATGATGCGACCCGACAGTTCCGCGCAGAACGCGTCGGACAGAATCTGCATGTAGCGGGCCAGGATCACGACATCGATCCGGTGCTCCGCGACGAGTTCAAGCAGTTCCCCTTCGGCCATCGGCTTGGTGTCCCTCGTGACGGGCACGTGAGCGAAGGGGATGTCGTGTTCGAGCCGCGATGGAGCGCAGGTCATCGTGGTTCGAAACGATGAGAGGGATGTCGATCGGTAGTTCTCCGATGTTGTGGCGGTACAGAAGGTCGACCAGACAGTGATCGAACCGGCTGACCATCAGAAGTGCGCGACGGTGCTGCTGAGTCGGACGAAGAGTCAGCACGGGGTCGAACCTCGCGACGCGCGCCGCGATGGCGTCCCGCACCACGCTCACGTCGGTCTGCTGAGACTCGAACCGTGTTCGCAGGCAGAAGAGGTTGATGTTCGGCTCGGTGAACTGGGCTTGCTCCAAGATGTTGGAGCCGCAGTCCAACAGCCCCCCAGCCACTGCATGCACGATGCCGGCTTGGTCGTCGCAGCGGAGCGTCAGCACGTACTCGGGCACTTCAGCTCCTGACCCTCGTGCGCTGAGGATCGTAAACCGGTGTGGTGATGACCTGTGCGCGGAGTCGGCCATTGACCCCGGCTACCCACAATTCGGTTCCTACGGGGGCGGCGTCGCGATCGATGCGAGCCATCGCGAGGGTGGTGCCACCAAGTGCCGGGCTCGGAACGGCCATGGTGACGGCGCCTACTTCGACATCCTCCCTGTGCAGTGGCCGGCCGTCGGCCTCCTCGGGCGGGCCATCAACGGTGATGGACACCACGCGGCCGCGGTCGCCGTCCTTGCGGGCCAGCAGCGCTTGTCTTCCCTGGAACGGACCCTTGTCGAAGTCCACTGCCCAGCCCATTCGGCATTCGAACGGCGAACTGGTCTCGTCGTACTCCAGTTCGCCCATGATCATTCCGGCCTCGACGCGGCACATCATGAGTGCAGCCGCACCCATCGGGGTGATTCCCATTGGTTCACCGGCCGCCAAAACCGCCTCCCAAAGGTCGACCGCTCTGTCCCTCGGCGCGAGGATTTCGTATCCAAGTTCCGCAGTGAATCCCACACGATTGATGTCGCAGCGAATCCCTGCAACGGTTTGGTCGGTGCGGAACGTGTAGTACGGAAAGGCAGAGTTCGAGACGTCCGCATCTGTGAGCGATTCGAGGACCGCCCGACTGTTTGGACCCTGCAGGGACAACACAGCGGTCTCGTCGCGACGCTCGATGACCGTGGTCCCGGCGGGAGCAGCAGAGCGCAGGGCTGCCTCGGTCTCTGGGTTGCCCCCGGTGACCAAGACATGGTCTGGTCCCGTAACAGCCACTGTGACGTCGTCGATCATGGTTCCGTTTTCAGCAACTACTACGCCGTAGGCGAGCCGACCGTCACCGAGCCCGTTGATATTTCGCGATGTCGCGGCATGAGCCGTGGCGATGGCCCCTGGGCCGTCGACGTGCCACTTGTAGAGCATGGAGTACTCGAGCGCCACCACTCGGTTTCGGACCGCGTCGTACTCCTCCATGGGATCGCTGATGGCGAGCGGTACGGCGAAGCCGTAGACGTCGATCCACTCCTCGATCCCTTCGGGGTAGCACGGCGAGAACGGAGTCGGCCGAAGTCCCTTGGGAATGCCCATCGAAATCTCCAATCACTTGATGCAGGAAGCTTGGTGGGGGTCAGGTGAGCTCGTGCTCGAGGTCGGCCAACGCGTCGGGACTGAGTCTCGATCTCGATGCAGTGAAGATGAGGAGGCCGACAACGAACGCGACGATGACTGTCGACGCCAGCAGCAGCGCCGTCTGCTTGGAGGTCCCGACGAGAATCTCGAAGTTCATCACAATCAAGACGGCTACGGTGCTCAACAGAAGAGCCGCAAGTGCCGGCGCGATCTTGGTGTTCCATAGGCGCTGATCGAGTTCCGGGTTCCTGTTGAAGAACACGAGAACAGAGAGCGACACAAGTATGTAGAGCACCACGATTCCCACGACCGCGATCCCGCTACCCCAGAAGAACAGGGTGAGCACGGGGTCCTGTCCGGTGACCATGAAGGGGAGCATGATCAACACCGCGCTTATCGTCTGGACGCAGGAAGCAACGTACGGCGCACCGTTGGCCCTTGTCTTGGAGAGCCCCACGGGCAACACGCGGTCGCGACCAAGCGTGAACAGGTAGCGGGAGATCGCATTATGGAAGGCGAGGTTGCAGGCGAACATCGACGTGAGCACGAAGATGCTCATGACGTCTGGTGCCCATGAGCCCAGATACTGTGACCCGGCGTCGAAGACGTATGCCGCGGGGTTTCCGCTTTCGAGGCTCGCACCGGCAGTTGCCACCGACTGACTCGCCCCATAACCCACGATCAGCATCCATGAGGTGAACAGGAAGAACGTGGTGATCAGGAAGAGGCTCATGTAGGTCGCGCGGGGAATCGAGCGCTTGGGATCGCGGACCTCTTCGCCGTACAGCGCGCTCGACTCGAAGCCGAACATCGAGGCAAAGGCGAACACCAGGGCAATTGCTGGCGCTCCCGACATCACCACTGACGGATTGAACACTTCGTCGACGGCAAAGCCTTCGCCGGCACCACCCTGGAACAAGATCGACAGGCTCATGGCCAACATGACGCTCCACTCGAGTGCCATGAGGACACCGAGGACCTTGGATCCGAGTTCGATGTGCAGCCATCCGAAGAGCTGGACCATCACGACCAACGCCAGGGTGAGCCAATACCAGGGAATTGTCACTCCGAACCAGTCCGCAAGTGTTCCGCCAGCCACGACACCGAAGAACGCGTAGACGGCTACTTGAATCAGCGTGTAGGCCCATAAGGCGACTGTTGCGGCCCCGATCCCCGTCCGCAGCCCGAGCCCTCGACCCGCATAGGCATACAGTGCGCCGGCGTTGGTGACTTGACGCGACATCGCGACGTATCCGACGCCGAAGATCGCCAGCAGAACGCCGACCACGACATACGCCAACGGTGCGCCGTTGCCGTTTCCGAGAACCATCGCGCTGGGCACGGCACCGGTCAGGCCGATCAGCGGGCTCGCTGCCGCCAACACGAGGAAGACAACGCCGGTCGCGCTGATGGCGTCGCGCTTCAGGCCCGGCCCATGTTCGGTGGTTGTGGACGTTTGACTCATGGCGGCTAGGCCTTTCTCGATGCAATCGTGCTGGTCCTCCCCAACACGACTATGACGAACGTCACAGTGCAGAACAGAATCTATCCAAACGGATAACTTGTCAATAGGACAGTCCGATAAACTTCACCGAACGAAGGAGATCTCCGTGACTCACACGATTGCCGCCAAGGACCGTCCCGGCTATGGGAAGGGCCGCGAAGCGCTCCTGGACGCGGCTATTCGTGTAGTCGCACAAGGCGGGCTACGCAATCTGACCTACCGAGCCGTGGCAGCTCAGGCCGGCGTGACACATGGCCTGGTCGCCCACCATTTCGGCTCCCGCGACGCCCTGTTGGAAGAGGCACTCCATTACTGCCTTCAGCGCAGCCTGGATACCGCGCCCATAGAACCGGCTTCGGGATCCCTGGATGACTTGGCCGCCGGCCTCGCTCAGATGGTCACCAGAGACCCAGACGTTCAAGCCTTCGAGTTCGAACTAGTCCTCGAATCGCGCCGTCGACCCGAGATCCGCCCGATCGTCGAGGAGCTCTACGAGGGGTACAGGGAAGCCGGACGCCGCGGGGCGGCTGCTGTTGGCATCACCGATCCAGACGTCGGGGAACTCATCTTTGCGGCGCTGGACGGCATCGTCTTCCAACAGGTTGCGTTCGGTGGCGAGGAGCGGACCGAAAGATTGGTTCAGTCCCTGCGGCGGATCCTCATCGCACAGTTCGGCGAGAAGCAGTGACCGAACAGTCGGATCTGCTGGTGGAGCGCCTCCGGGGGTGACTCGCGCTCGCTGGCAGGGGTCACCGCAGCCTGCCCCGGGCCGGCTGCGTGAAGCGCTCAGCGGCCCGGAGGGTCGTCCATCCTCGCGGTCAGCTCACGCGTCAGGGGCCGCCACAACGCCTCGTTGAAGCGGCTGCTTTCTCCCGCTCGGTCTGCAGCTGGTCATGCTCGCTGTTGCCCTTGAGCGGGCATGGACCTCCCGCACCTGGGTAGCCGAGCTTGCCGCGTGTGTGTTCCCCGGGTCAGGGTTGGGGCTCGCTGGTCGAGCCTGTCAAGACCACCTCACCAATGGATAGGCTCGGCGAGTTGCCGGACGTCAGGAGCCACCATGACCACCGAGACGGACCTACTCGTGATCGGCGCAGGCCCCTATGCCTATTCGGCGGCGGCGTACGCCCGGGACAACGGCATCGAAACGCATATCGTCGGACACCCGATGGCGTTCTGGCGGGAGCAGATGCCGACTGACATGTACCTCCGCTCCGGCCCGGATTGGCATCTCGACGGGTCGGGCGAAGCCACGTTCGAGGCGTTCTTCGAGGATCGAGGGCTGCGTCCAGAGGACTTTGATCCGATCCCGATCGGCGTCTTCCTCGACTACACGGAGTGGTTCCGTGAGCGCAAGGCGCTCGGCGTCGACGAGCGACTCGTCTCCGGCCTGGCCAAGCCGGATGCAGGTTTCTCGCGACCATGGAGGACGGTTCGACCATCACCGCCGAGAAGGTGCTTGCGGTGCCGGGCGTCGGGAGCTTCCTGAACCTGCCCGAGTGGTACGCCGCCGTGCCCGATGACCGGCGTTCGCACACCGCCGAACTCGTCTCGTTCGACGCGCTCTCGGGTGCGCGTGTCGCGATCATCGGTGGCCGCCAGAGCGCGTACGAATGGGCGGCGCTGCTCTGCGACCACGGTGCCGAGCGCGTGGACGTCGTACACCGTCACCCAACGCCGGCGTTCGAGAAGGTCAGTTGGGCCTTCGTCGACAAGTACGTCGATCAGACGCTGGCGCAGTACGGATGGTGGCGACGCTTGACGGCCCAGGAGCAACAGGCAATCACCGCTGAGTTCTGGCAGGTCGGTCGACTGACCCTCGAACCCTGGCTCGTGCCACGGATGTCGGCCGAGGTCGTGACGAGTCATCCAGGCTGCGAGGTGCTCGAGGTGGCCGTCAGCGACCCCGGCGTGACACTGATCCTCTCCGACGGAACGCCGTTGGCGGTCGACCACGTGGTCTTCGCGTCGGGCTACCGCGCCGAGCTTGCACGGGTTCCCTATCTCAGCGGCGTCTTGGATCGCGTGTCGTCAGCCGACGGGTTCCCCCTCCTGACCGAGGGTCTTGAAACGTCGCTTGAGCGGCCTCTACATGAGCGGCTTCGCATCGACCCGCGACTTCGGGCCCGTTCTACGGCTTCACCAAGGGCTGTCCGTCGGCCGCCCGCATCGCCATCGCCGACATGATGGGCTAGGAGTGAATATGTCCGGATTGCGAATCGACCCGGTTGTCTTGCCGGGTGAAGACGCCGAATTGGTGAGTTATCCCGCCGATCAGATCTGGCTTCGAGCCGTTGGTCACGGTGATATCCAGGTCGCCGACTACACCAGCGAGGACAGAGACGGACCGCCCGCTCACAGTCACCCATGGGACGAGGCGCAGATCGTCGTCGATGGCGTGGTGGAGTTCCGGATCGGCGACGACGACTGGGTCAGCGGCGGCTCGGGGACGGTGCAACTCCTGCCCCAAGGAGTCCCTCACGCGATTCGCGTGCCGGAAGGCTCGGCTCGCATCATCCAGGTATCCATTGGCGCGCCGTACGACGGTTTCGCTCGCGACATGGCGACCCTCTTCCGAGAAGGCGCCTCGCTTGGTGAAATCGTCGAGACGGCTGGTCGGCACGGCGTACGCCTCGGTTGAGTTAAGCACCGTCGCCAACATGATGGGTGAGAGGCTCAAGTCAGCGTGCTTCGTTCCAGATCACGTCCATGTTGATGAACTCCGGAGGTCCGACGATCATCTCCGCCAGGAACGCCCGCATCGGTTTCAGCAATTCGTTGCGCACGGGGTCCTGCTCCCGCTCTCGCGCCTTCTCCTCGCTGTCGAACAGCACCAGAGTGTGCAATTTGGTCGGGTCATCCTGATCTCGCATGCCGAGGGTCAGCCGCAAGGGTGAGTCCGATTGCTCGGCGGCATGGAGTTGTTCGAACAGGGAATCGAGACGGTCCTCCTCACCCGGCTTCAACGTCATGGTGATGAATTGAGCCCACATGGTCGTCCCTTCACAATGCATTAGGATTGTCCCGAGGTTGGTTGGACCTCCATATCTGACAGAGTGGGAGCGTGAAGTCAACCGCCAGTCGAAGCCACGACAACCGCCGGCCAAGTGCGCGGGTTCTGGCGCGAAGGATCGGCCGCGTTCCTCGGCATCCCGTTTGCCGAGCCACCGGTCGGCGAGCTCCGGTTCGCGGCGCCGGTCGCGCACCGGTCGTGGGACGGCGTACGCGACGCGACGGAGTACGGCGCAACACCACAGCGTCCGCCCACGAGCGAAGTGACGACCATCCCCGAGCCTTCGATCCCGGGCGACTCGACGCTCAACCTCAACGTCTTCACACCCCGGCCGGGCGACCAAGCGGCTCAGCTGCCCGTGCTCGTCTATATCCACGGCGGCGGCTTCACGGCGGGCTCGGCGGCGAGCCCATGGCACGACGGGGCCGCGTTCAATCGAGACGGCATCGTGACGGTGTCGGTGTCCTACCGGCTCGGCTTCGATGGCTTCGGTTGGATCGAGGACGCCCCACAGAACCGGGCAGTTCTCGACTGGCTGCTGGCGCTCGAGATGGGTCCGCGACAACATCGCCGAGTTCGGTGGCGACCCGGACCGGGTGACGATCGCCGGACAATCCGCCGGAGGTGCGGCGGTGCTCACCCTGCTCGGGTATGCCGCAGGCCCAAGACCTGTTCGCCCGCGTCGATTGCCCTGTCCGCGCCGGGGCGGGGCGTTGCTACCTTGAAACAGGCCGAGGAGAACGGGCGACTGATCGCCGAGTCCGCCGCCGTTCCACCTACTCGCGCCGGACTGTCGACGATCGATGAACTGGATCTGTTCGAGTTGCAGCAACGTCTCAGTGACCCGCCTGCGGACCCCGCCGATCCGCTCGCCGGAATGCGCAGAATGCTGACCGGCAACGGGCTCCGGTGGATGCCCGTGGCCGACGGGGACCTCGTTCCAGGCGCGACGCTGGAAGCCGTCGAGGAGGGCATCGGCAGCACCAAACCGCTCGATGCTCGGCGCCACCGACCACGAGTTCAATCGCGAGGTCAAGGAGGCGGTCCCGACCCTGGCCTCTCTCGAAGCCGTTCCCACACTCACGGCGTTGGGGATGAGCCCGGACCGAGCCACGGCGTACGCCGCCGCCCATCCGGGCGTCGACACTGCCGAGGTGGTCGGGCAATGCGTCACCGATGCGGTCTTCAGGCGCTTCAATCGGGAGGTCGCCGAAGCACGCGGCCGATTCGATTCCGGGGCACCGACGTGGCTCTACCGCTTCTCGTGGCGTTCCCCAACACTCGGCCACGCAAGCCATTGCTTCGATCTGCCGTTCTTCTTCGACTGCCTCGCACAGCGAGCGGATCGCGATGAGTCTTGGCGAGGCTCCCCCGCAATCGCTCGCCGATGACATGCACGGTGCCGCGGTCAAGTTCATCAAGGGCGAGGATCCGGGCTGGCCGGCGTACGGCGAAGCGCGAGACGTGCGCGTCTTCGACACCCCGTCGACGGTGATCCCCGACGGCTACGCCGACGTCGCTGGCAAGTGAGCCGTGAGGGGAGCGATTGACACCTCTCCGGGCTCGAAAGAGGTGTCAAACGCTCCCGTCACACTGACTGAGCCATCTCCTCGGCGATCGCGGCCGCGAAGTCGTCGATGTCCTGCTCGGTCGTGTCGAAGCTGGTCATCCAGCGGACCTCGCCGGTCGCCTCGTCCCACGTGTAGAACCGGAACCGCTTCTGTAGGCGTGCCGTCACGTCCGCCGGGAAGAACGGCGAGGATGCAATTGCCCTGGACCGACTGGCTGATCTCCACGCCCGCAATCCCACGTGCCGCATCGGCAAGCCGAGCCGCCATCGCGTTCGCGTGAGAGGCGTTGCGCTGCCACAGGTCGCCGTCGTACAACGCGAGCAACTGCGCCGACATGAAGCGCATCTTGGAGCCCAGTTGCATCGCGGACTTCCGGACGTTGAGCATGCCCCGGTCCAGTTTCGGATTGAGTACGACGACCGCCTCGGACAGCATCGCGCCGTTCTTGGTGCCGCCCAACGACAAGATGTCGACGCCGACGTCCGTCGTGAAGGCACCCAGCCCAACCCCGAGCGAGGCGGCCGCATTGCTGATCCGGGCGCCATCGAGGTGCACGTACATGTCCAACGCGTGCGCGTGATCACAGATCGCCCGCACCTCATCGACGGAGTACGCCGTACCGAGTTCGGTCGTCTGGGTGATCGACACGACCTGAGGCTGGGCTCGATGCTCGTCACGGAACCAGCCACGCGTCGCCTGCTCGAAGAGGGCGGGGGTGAGTTTGCCGTCCTGGGTCGGAACCGTCAGCAGTTTGAGTCCCCCGACCTTCTCCGGCGCTCCGCCCTCATCCACATGGATATGTGCCGTCGCGGTGCAGACAACCGACGCCCAGCGGGTGGTGGCCGCCTGGAGCGCGATGACATTCGCGCCCGTTCCGTTGAAGACGGGATAGACGGTCGCCTGCTCGCCGAAGTGGCCGCGCATCACCTCGCCCAGGCGCTCGGTGTATTCGTCCTCGCCGTACGACGTCTGGTGACCGCCGTTGGCGGCTCCGATCGCCGCCAGCACGTCCGGGTGGACGCCGGAATAGTTGTCGCTGGCAAAGCCGCGACTGTGTACGTCGTGCATGTGAGGAATTCCTCTCGCTGAGTGTGGGTCAGGCAGAGATGCGCTTGCCGTTGACCACGGCGGCATCCTGGGACCACAGATCGGCAATGCTAACGGCGAGATCCTCGACCGTCGTAAAGCCGGCGAACGCGGCATCCGGCTTTGCCTCGCGCATCGCGGGGGTGAGCAGCGCCTTGACCCTGAGCACGACGGCAGCCGAGTGCTGAGTCGTCCGGCCTGCAACTTCGCGAAACTGTCCGCCATCGCCATCGTCCAGGTTTCGGCCGCAGCCTTCGCGGCGGCATAGCCCGCGCTCCCGGCCGTGGGCGCATCGACCGCCTGAGCAGAGATCAGCACGAACCGGCCCTGCGACCGAAGCGGCCAGCGCATCATGGAACGCGAGCGTGGTGTTCTGCACGGTCTTGATCAGCAATGAGTGCAGCAGGTCCCAGTCCTCGAAGCTGTTGTCCGCGAAGACCTTCCCGCCACGCCAGCCACCCACCAGGTGAACGACTCCGTCGACCCGACCGAACCGAGCCGACAACTCGTCCGCCCAGGCGCCGTCGCAGCCGTGTCCAACAGATCGACCACCGCGGTGGTCAACGACTCGGCCTGCTCACCAGCCGCAGCGACCAACCGATCAAGCGGCGGCTGAGTGACATCAGCGGCCACCACCTGACAGCCCAACGACAGCAGGTGGGCGACGCAGGCACCGCCTGCGCCACCACCCGCTCCGGTCACCACGACAACGGATCCGGCCAGGACATTGTCTGGGTGTGCTCATGCCTAGCTCCCGATCGATGATCGGCCCGTGATGCCCTGAGTGCTCGCCACCACGTCGCCGAGGCGCTTCTGCAGCGCTTCAAAGAACATACTCAGCGGGAACTCATCGGGCATGACGAGGTTGGTCATCTCCTTGAGTTCACCCTCCAGCGGAAGCACCGACCGGCCCTGCGCCCACGTCGAGGCGGGGTGCGGCTCGACGAACGCAGTCACCAAGTCGTACGACGCCAGCCAGTGCGAGATCTTCGGACGATCGATGCTGTGCCAGTACAGATCCTCGATCTTGGCCAGCAGCCCGATCATCGCCTCCGGCAGCCGCACCCAATCGACGGTGAGTCGGTTGTCGGTCCAGTTCACGACCCCGGCGCGGTGCAGGTAGGCGAACACCAATTGCCCGCCGAGGCCGTCGTAGTTGCGCTGACGGCCACCCGTGATCGGGAAGCGGAAGGTGCGGTCGAAGAACACGGCGTACTGCACCAGGCGTGCGTGCGCGACGCCCTGCTGCTCGAGTTCGACGGCAGCGCGGTACGCCGTGAGGTCGCAGCGCAACTCCTCGAGGGCGTAGAGCCAGAACGGCATCCGCTGCTTGATCATGAACGGATCGAACGGCAGATCGCCGCGGCTGTGGGTCCGGTCGTGGATCAGGTCCCACATCACGAAGGTCTCCTGAGCCAGTTCCTGGTTGCTCAGCAGGCGCGCGGCCTCGGGAGGCAACGGAAGCCGCATCGTCTCGACGGCTGCACCGATGATCCGACGGAAGCGAGCCGCTTCGCGGTCGCAGAAGATCGCACCCCAGGTGAACTTCGGCACCTCGCGCACGGCAACGGTCTCCGGGAACATCACCGCCGAGGCGGTGTCATAGCCAGCCGTGAAGTCGAGGAACTCGACCGGCACGAACTGCGGGTTGGTGTAGGTCTTCTCGAGTTCGGCGACGAAGTCGGGCCACACGACCCGGAGCAGCACGGCTTCGAGGTTGCGGTTGGGATTGCCGTTCTGGGTGTACATCGGGAAGAGCACGAGGTGCTCGACACGATCCACCCGCGACAGGTCGGGCCGGAAGGCGACCAGCGAGTCGAGGAAGTCGGGCACGCCCAAGCCGTCCTTGGACCACGTCGCCAGGTCGGCCTGCAGTTGGGCGAGGTAGGCCTCGTCGGCCGGGAACAGGGGGGCGAGTTCACCGATCGCCGCAACGATCCGCTTGATCAGCGCGCGGGGCTTGCGCTTGTCCGTCCCTTCGACCAACGAGCCGTCCTTCGCCTGGAGCGGACGGAACGCCTCGACGGCGCTCTTCAGTTCGAGCCAGGCCGGGTGCTGCACGATCTCGGTCTCGGCGTCGAGGTCCTCGACCGATGGCGCGATGCCAGGCAACGGCTCCGACCGTGTTGATCCACAACTCGCGAGCCGACGGGTCAGCCAGCGCGAAGTCTGCGACCAGTCCGGCATCGGCGATCAGCGCGACGCGACCGGCCTCGACGCTGCGAGACCAGCACCGACGGGGCTTCCAGGCTTGAGCGCAGGACGATCTGCTCGGTCCGGTCAATCGCGTCCGAGACCAAGGAATCGGAGGCTGCGGCCCAATGCGCCGAGGAAGCCTTGATCTGACCCACACCCGCCAGCAGGTCGTACGCCGGGATGTTGTCGCCGACGGGAGCCGAGAGCGCGACGAGTTCGTAGGGGCCAGGCGTCCAGGTCCGACCCGTCCGCGCGCTCCAGCTCGGAGGCGATCGCAGCGCTTGGCTGGCCGACGCAGACGAGCCCGCCTCCGGCGTCGACCCAGGCCCACACGGAGTCCGGTAGCGCCGGGGTGGCGATGTCGACGATGAGTGCGTCGAGTGCCTCGAGCTCGGTCGAGGTCGAGGTGAGCGAAGTCAGTCCAGAGCAACCTCGAAGCCGCGCGATTCCAGTGCGGCCACCGCAGTTGTGCCCTTCGCAAGGCGTGGAAACACCGATTGCTGGAAATTTTCTCATCATTCACCTCAATCTGCTAAATATTCCCGTGATCAGCGTCACAACGCCGATATCTTCCTGTCCAATCGTATCGAGGCGGCAGTATGTTTGTCACATCAGCTGCGCGGCTTGTCCAGCGCGCTCGACGGTCTCTCGCAGCAGGTCCCACAGCGCCTCTGACATCGCCGAGTTCCGTGGCCTCGGCGCCGACCGAAATCCGCACCATCCAGCGGTCATCCAACTGCGACGGAGTGACGAACGCGCGACCGGAATGGTTGACGGCATCGGCCCAGGCCAGCGTGTGCGCATCCAGTTCGGCATCGCTGAGACCCGCCGGCTCGTGCCGCACACAAACGGTCTGGAGCGCGACCGGCGCCAGCACCCGCCATCCCGGTTCGGCCGCCACCTGATCGGCCAGCCAGGCCGCGTTGGCCAGGTCCCGCCGCAACCGGGTCCGGATCGCCTCGACCCCGTCCAGTCGCAGGTGGAACCACAGTTTCAAAGCCCGGAAACGCCGCCCCAAGCGGGATGCCCAGGTCCTTGTACTGCGTGACCTCATCGCCGACCGGCGAGCGGAGGTACGACGGGTTCGTCGACATCACCCGCACCAGATGCTCGGGGTCTCGCACATAGAGCAGCGCGCAATCGAGGATCGTGCCCATCCACTTGTGGGGATTCCACGCGAACGAGTCGGCCCCTTCGACGCCGTCCACCAGGTGTCGGCACTCTGGCAGCAGCAGCGCCGAGCCGGCCATCGCCGCATCGACGTGCACCCACGCGTCGTACTCCTGGGCGACGGCGACGATCTCCGCGACCGGATCCATCGCCGTCGTACCCGTCGTGCCGACCGCGGCCACCACAGCCGCCGGCTTCCGGCCGGCCGCGACGTCCGCGGCCATGGCGGCGGCCAGGGCCTCCGGCCGCATGGCGTACGTCGTGGGGTCGACGTCGACCATCCGCAGGTTGTCGCGCCCGAAGCCGGCCAGCAGTGCGGCCTTCACCACCGACGAGTGCGCGTGGGGCGACGTATAGACGACCAGCGGAGCCGCTTCGGACTGGAGTCCGCCGCGATCCTCGGAGAAGTCGCTGGCTCGTTCACGGGCGGCGAGCAGGGCGACGAGGCAGGCGGTCGAGGCCGTGTCGTGGATGGCGCCGACCCACTCGGACGAGAGCCCGGTCAGTTCACGCAGCCACTCGGTGACCACCTCCTCCACCTCGGTCAGGGCAGGTGCGGACTGCCACGTGATCCCGAGGCCGGCCAGCCCGCCCGACGCCAGGTCCCCGAGAACCGACGACAGCGACGCGTTGGAAGGAAACCACCCGAAGAAGGCCGGATGTTGGGTCTGCGTGATCCCGGGCACGACCACCCTCTCGAGATCCGACAGCACGTCGGCAAACGGCTCGGGATGCTCCGGCGCTCTGTCGGCGAGACCGGCAGCAACCTCCCCGGGTCGGACCTGGGCAGCCACCGGAAGATCGGGGATCCGGGCTCGGTAGTCAGCGATCCAATCAACCAACTCATGGCCCGCAGCGCGGAACTCTTCAGGCGTCACTCGGGGAGTCTAGGTCGAGCCGCAACCACGGCGTTACGGTCAGGCATGGCCAATGAACGCGTCCTGATCGTCGGTGCGGGCATCGCGGGGTTGACGGTGGCTAACGCGCTGGCCCATGCGGGCGTCGAGAACGTCGTCTTCGAGGCCCGCGACCGAATCGGTGGGCGTCTCCACACCGTGGATCTTGATGACGTCCCCGTGGACCTCGGCGCCTCTTGGATCCACACGCCTGGTGGCAACCCGATGCGGGACCTCGCCGATCGCGTTGGCGTCGGCTGTCGCCCCGGCAACCCGCTCGCCGAGATGACCGCGTTCGATCTCGGCGAACGGCGGCGATTGACCTCCGACGAGGTCGCAACCCATCTCGACCTCGTTCTCGACGAGTTCCCGCGAGTTGTCGAACAGACCCGGAGCGCCGCCGAGCCAAGCGCAACAGGGGCCGACGCCATCGAGGCCTTCCTCAGCGCCTCCGGGCTCAGCGGCGCGGATGAACGTCGCGCCAGACAGGATCTGCGGGCGTCCGTCGAGGCCGACTCCGCCGACGTGGCCGAGCGCCAATCCCTGCGGTGGCTTTGGAACGAGGCGGACTACGAGGGTGACTACCTCGGCGACCTGCCCGAGGGTGGCTACCGCTCGATCGTCGAGGCACTGTCGTCCGGACTCGACGTACGACGGCAGCACGAGGTGAGCGAGGTGTTCCATTCGGCTGACGGCGTTCGCTTACGGTTCGCCGATGGCTCGACCCAGACCGGGACTCACGTCGTCGTGACGGTGCCTCTCGGAGTACTCAAGTCGGGTCTGCCCACGGTTCGACCCACCCCTGACCGACGAGCGCACAGCCGCAATCGAGCGATTGGGATTCGGTCACTACGAAAAGGTCGTCCTCGCGCTTCGACCAAGCCCTTCTGGCGAGACGCCGGGCTGGCCCACATGCTGTTGTTCCCCGCGGACGCACACGAGCCGACGCTCTGGGTGATGGATCAATCGTCCTTCGGTATCGGCCCCGCGTTGATGTTCCACGTCTTCGCAAGCGGACTCGGCCATGTTCACGACAGGTCTGAGCACGAAGTCATCCGGTGGATCCTCGACATGCTGGGCAGCGCGGTCGGAAGCCCCTGCCCCGAGCCCACTTCGGTCGCCATCACCGATTGGGCGAGCGACCCGTTCTCCCGAGGCAGCTATTCCCACATTCCGCCGGGCGCCCACCCCGACGACCTCGACCTCCTGGGCGAGCCGGCCCATGACCGACTGTTGTTCGCGGGAGAACACACCCAGAGCGCCAGGATGGGGTACGCCGACGGGGCACTGTCCAGCGGTCTGCGCGAAGCGGCGCGCATCCTCGGCGCCGACGATCGTGCGCATCGGCCGGCTGTAGCGAACCGGCGTCAAACGCAGAACGCCCGAACCCATGCTGGGTTCGGGCGTTCTGTGACGTTCTGTTGTCGCGTCAGATCAGCTGCACTTGGTGGGCTTCTTGGTGGTCAAGCACACCCTTGGGCGACTTGCGGGTCGGGTTGCGGAACTTCTGCGTCTTGGTGACGCAGGCCCGAGTGCCGACCTTGCTGCCCGACTTCGACCTTCTTCACCTTCAGGCTGAACGTGAGTCGACTTGGCGCTGGTTCCGGCGTAGCAGGACGATCGCCTTCTTGCCCTTCGACGCCTCCTTCGGGGTGACCTTGTTGCCAACGCCCTGGCCCTTGTAGCGCATGACGACCTCGGCGGTCTTCTTCTGCTTCTTCTCCCAGGGGGCGTCCACCTGAACGGTGAGACCGACGGTCCTGGAGGTCGGCACGGTGAACACCGCGGTGCCCTTCTTGGCCTTCACCCACGCTGTGGTGTAGGCAGCACCCGAACCACGGTTCTCGGTCAGGCGCACCTTGCAGGTCTTGCAGCCCTTGGTCTTGACCGTCACCTTCGTGACGGGGATCGGACCGGGAATCACGACGCCGGGGTGCGGCGAAAGCCAGGAAGTTCCTGTGGTTGGCGTCGATCTGCGCCACCACCGCCGATGAACAGCCCTTGGGAATCGGCGTGCAGTGCCCAGAGCCCCGGACTGGACGGCGCGGCGAACGGCAGGGCGTAGGGGAGCACGGCGCCGGTGCCGGTCGGGTTGACCGCGGCGAACTGGTTGCGCGTGACGTCTGCCCGGCGTGCCGAACTTCTTGTTGAAGTGTCCGCCGAAGTAGACGACCCCGTCGTAGCTGCTGACGGCCTGGACTTCGCCGTCGGCGCGAACTTCCACTTGAGGTCGCACGGCGTTGCCCAGGCCGTAGGCGAGCGCCAGGCCACCCGGCTCACCACCGACGGCGGCGTAGACGCGTGAGGAGTCGACCGCAAGATCGCGCACCCGGCAGGGGGTGACGGTGTCCACGCACTGCGATGCGGGGTCCAGCGTCGTGTCGGCACCCGTGGCGCTGGTCACCGAGCCGAGGAACTGCTGGGTCGCGCCCGTGGATCGTCTCGAACGTGCCGCCGAGGTAGACGGTGTTGCCGGACATGCGATGGCCTGTGCCTGCCGCCGGTCAGCGTCTGGCGTCCCAGGTCGCGTCCATGCCGCCAGCTGGTCGGTCGTCGACACGCGACGGCTGCCGCCGGCGTCGGGTCGGCGCCGTTCGACGTCTGCCGAACTGGCCGACCATGTAGAGCGACGATACCGGCCAGCGCGAAGTCCCAGACGCGGGCGTTCAAGACCGGGTTGAACGAGTCGAGGACCACGCCGTCCTTGTTCACCGCAGCGGCGAAGTTGCGGGCCTTGCCGCCAATCGTGTTGAAGTCGCCGCCGACGTAGACGGTTGCCGTCGGCCCGACCAGCAGCGCCGTGACCGGCGGACTGTCCGGCCCGAATCGACAGTGCCGGCATCGACCACGGACGGCCCCCAGCTGGAGGCGGTTTGCCGGTGCGCGATCGATCGCGGCCAGGTGGTTGCGAGCCACCACGGCGCCGGTGACCGGGTTCCGCAGCGAGGTGAAGTCACCACCGAGGTAGATCCGGGACGGCGTGACGGCCATCGCCCACACCTGGCCGTTGGGGACCCAGGTGGGCGCAGCGCACGATTGATAGGTGTGTGCCATCGCCGATCCGGGCAGGAGCCCAATGATCAACCCGAGCAAGGCGGAGGTAACGAAGCAAACGGCGCACGAGAAGATTCCCTAATCGGAGTCGGCCGTCGCACACGACGGCCACAATTGTAATGACGGTAAGACTGTAGGTGAAAGGACAAGCGGTGTCCGTCACCCGAACGGTTGGTGTCGACTGGTCCTTCTGGCACCCGATTGCGCACGTCCGGACCACGCCGTTGCCATGAACGGGGGATGCGCCCTGTGATCGGACCGAAATACGATCGGAACCAAGATTTTTACGTTCCGACGTGCCCACGCGCTCGGTTCATGAGGTACAACAGAGACTCATGAGTCCTGTGGGGGGATGGAAATGTGACACTTGACCACCAGTTTGCTGAAGGTCGAGGCCGGCACGCGCTCGGTCGGGCTCGTCCGCCGTTGGGTCGCGGACGCGTGCATCGACATCGGGCGGCCCGACCTGGTCGACTGCGCGCGCCTGGGAGTGTCCGAACTCGTCACCAATGCGCTGCTCCATGGAGCACCGCCGATCACCGTTGCCGTTCGCGGCACGGTCGAGCATCCGCGGATCGAAGTCTCCGACGGATCGCCACGTCCGCCGGCCGTCGCCAGCGCCAAGATGGGTTGGCCACCACCGGGCGTGGGCTCAGCATCGTCGCCAAGTGCTCCATCGCTTGGGGCGCCGAGGTCGCCCAGAACCGCAAGATCGTCTGGTTCGAGCCGGCCACCGAAGTGCGACCACACGTCGAGCCGGCGTACTCACTCGACTGCCGATGTCGAGCCGCCGGTTGCCCGACGACCACGACGTACTCATCCCCGGTCACGATTCTCGGCGCCAACGCGCGAACCTGCTATGCGTTGCTCAAGCACTACCGCGAACTGCGCCGCGAGTTGCGCCTGCTGGCATTGACGCACCCCGACGACTACCCGCTGGCCAAGCGGCTCTCCGACTTGATCTTCGCCTTCGAGGCCGAGTTCCCCAAGGCCGCCGTTCGCCCAGTTGGAGGACGCCCTGCGCGACGGCCAGGACGAACTAGACATCTCGGTCGAAGTCTCGTCCAGGCTGCCCGAGCTGATTCCTCAGATGCTGGAACTGCTGGATCTGGCCGACGCCTTCTCCCGCGCACAACAGTTCTTGGCACTGGCCCGCACGCCGGACCAGAACGCCTACTCCCACTGGTTCCTCGATGAGTTCCCACGCCAGGCGCGCGGCGAGGCACCGCAGCGCTGGTCCGACTCACCCCATCGACGTTCCGCAAACGAGCAATCCGCCTCGTGACACACTGCCCCTCGTGACGACGAGGGACCCACTGGCACCGCTTGTCGTGGTGGCTGTGGCCCTCGGTGGTGCGCATCGGTGCGATGACCCGCTGGGGTCTGGGCGAACTCTTCCCCGACGATGGCGGCTTCCCTGGACCATCTTCTTCATCAACGTGGCCGGATCCCTGCTGCTCGGGCTGCTGTCACGCTTCGTCGATTCCGGACGGACCGCCCTGGTCGCCTTCGTGGGCCCCGGCCTGCTCGGTGGGTTCACGACCTTGTCGACGTATAGCGAACAGACCCGTGACCTGCTGAGCTCGGGCCACGGCGCTGCTCGCGCTGACCTACGCGGTCGGCACGCTGCTGGCCTGCATGGCGGCCGTGTGGGTCACCCAACGAATGGGCCCTGACCACATCAAGCACTGGCGGACCCCATGACCGTGCTTCTCGTGGCGCTGGGAGCGGCGGTCGGTGCGCCACTTCGGTACGTCATCCAGCACCGGCTGGACGGACATTGGCCGACTGGCACGTTGCTGATCAACGTGGCGGGGTCCTTCCTGCTCGGACTCCTTCGTCTCGGCCTCCCTCGGCGGCAATGCGCTGGCGCTGCTGGGCACCGGATTCTGCGGCGGCCTCACGACGTACTCCGGCTTCGCCCTTCGGACCACTGATCTGGTCGCCGACCCGAAGACTCGGCTGATGGGTTGGGCGTACGCCGCCGTCACGATCCTCGTGTCGCTCGGGGCATGCTTCCTCGGCTACGCCCTCGGCTGAGAGCTAGCGCTGGACGCGCCGCTGACCAGATCGCTCAGCTCGATGTGACCGAGCCGCGAGGTGGAAGTCCTTGTCGGTCGTCAGGAGCGTGTGATCGCCAGACGAGATAGCGAGTTGGGCGATCAGTGCGTCGACCGAGCCCAACTGGACGCCAGCGCGCCGACACTCGTTGCTCAGCGAGGCAGCTGCGACATAGTCGTCCCGCGACGGCTCGATGAACTCCAACGCGAATCGAACGCCGTCCGAATCGTCTCCTGCGCTTGTTGCGGCACGAACCCGCGCAGCAGTTCCAGGAGGATGATGCCGGTGGTGGCAACCCCATCACCGTCGGCTCAACGCGCGCCGCAGGGCCTCGACCTCGGGCAGGTCCGGCGGTGTGTCCCGTCGATAGGCCGAGGACCAGACGCTCGTGTCAACAAGCAGAGCCATTAATCAACGGTGCCCCAGTTTGCGATCCCGTGCACCTCGGTCAGCCTTGTAGTCGTAGGAGTCATCCCAATCGAGTGTGCCGAACTGGTCGATGATCTTGCGCTGCTCGCGCCGGGCGATGAACTCCTCGAGTGCTCGGGTGACCACAGCCTTCTTCGTCCGCTCGCCGCTTGCCTCAAGGGCTCGCTTCGAGCAGGTCCGGGTCAATTGCCAGGTTGGTCGCCATGTGTGCCTCCTTACACAGAAGTCTACACACCGTCGCGGGGATGAAATGCACGAACGCCTCATAGCCCGTACCAACTGCGCTGCGGATGATTCCGACACCGTAGGAGCTGGTGCCTTCTATCCCGACGGCGGTTAGCTCACCGTGGTATGAGGCTTAGCGAGGCTCCAATAGGCCATGTCCGGGGCCGACAGTCGGTGGCTGAGTTATGACCCCCGAGCAAGAACATCGGTGTCGGCGGCGTGTGACAGGCGGCCTCGCCTGTCTCATGGGCGCTCCTGCTCGTCCGCGCTAACGCTCACCCGTTAGCCGGGCTGCGCCGCGTACAACGTCTATCCGAGGGTCATGCCTTCGGTTGAACTCGAGGGCGCGGGGTCCGGCTGGCGCTTCATCCGGAACGAGTTCGCGCAGGCCGCCGAGCCCGGCCACGATCGGGATCAGTAGTGCGACCTGGAGGGCGAGGGGCCGTGCGTCGGTGTTGATGCGGATGATCTCGGCCTGGACGTCCTTGGGCTGTCCGGCCAGCTGCTCTTCGAGCTGGGTGTTGGTCATCAGCTCGGCGTCGTTCTCGAGGGCGGTGGCGACCTGATCCTGCTCGGCCGGCGGTGAGCACCGTGCTGTCGTCCGCCATGTTGCGTGAAGGCGACGGACAGGGTTGCCAGCATGATGGCGCCGGCGAAGGCCAGGCCGAACGAGAGCCCGAACGAACCCGCTGCCGAGTTCACCCCGGCGGCTTCGCTGACTCGCTCCTCGGAGATCGGGGAGAGCGTGTAGTTGTTGAGCTGGGACACCAGCAGCCCCAGGCCAGTTCCGGCGATGACCAGCGGGATCACCAGGGACCAGCCGGAGTCGGCACGGGGCACGATCGGGATCAGGACGCACCAGTCCCGCGGTGAGCAGCGACGAAGCCCAGTTGGATGATGGCGGCTCGGGCGTCGGTTGCCCGGCCTTCTTCCCGGCAATGCAGCGCCACAGCGAACATGCTCAGCGACAGCGGGGCGAGCGACGAGGCCCGCCTGCATCGCGTTGTACTCCAGCACCATCTGCAGGTAGATCGGCAGCACGATCATGGTGCCGCCCAGGGCGATCTGTTGGAGCAGTCTGCCCGGAGACTCCGAACCGGAACAGCTTGGACTTGAACAGGTCCGGGATCCAGCAGCGTCGCCTTCCCCTGGCGCTTGCGACGCACTCAGCCAGCAGACCAGGCGCCGCGAGCGATGCTGCACCGATGCAGCCATGAGCTCAGCGACGAGCGTCACCGCCCTCCTGCCAGACCAGGATCCCAAGCACGATGCCGCCCATGCCGACGACGGACAGGATCGAGCCGACCATGTCGACCTCGCCGGGGGCCGGTGTAGGGCACGTCGTGGACCAGCTTGATGCCCGACAGCACGATCGCGATGACGACCGACCTCGAGACCGAACGCGACCCGCCACGACAGGTAGGTGGTGATGAACCCGCCGAGCAGCGGGCCGACCGCGGCGGCGATCGGCAGCCGCCGCCCGACCAGCGCATACACCTTCTTCTGCGCTGACCCCTCGAAGTTGCCGTGGATCAGCGACTGCATGGCCGGCAGCAGCAGCGACGCGCCGAGCCCGCCCACGATGGCCCAGAAGATGATGACCGCAGTCAGGCTCTGGGCGAGAGTCATCGCCAGGGCGCCGATGGCGTAGCCGCAGCAGTCCCAGCACGTAGGCGCGCTTGCGGCCGATCAGGTCCCCGACCTTGCTTCCGATCAGGATGAACGCCGCGGAGACCAGCGCCTCGAGTGCGATCGCCGACTGGACGCCGCTCACGGTCGTGCCCAGGTCCTTGACCACCGCCGAGATCGACACGTTCATGATCGATGTGTCGACGACCAGCACGAACATCGCCATGGCCAGCATTAGCGCCAACCGACGATTCAGTGGCGCCTCACCGGCCGCGATGCCGACATCCGTTGTCTCAGCCACGTGACTCCACCCCTATCCAACCGGCACCAATGCAGGCCATCGCTCTCGATGGTTCCGAGTCTCGTATGGGGGGTCACAGAGCCGATGGTCCCGAGGGCCCGGGTCAATCGCCCTCGATCGCAAGTTCGCACCTTCGTGCGCAACCCGCGTTGGGCTCGCCGATCAGTACCGCTCGGGACTCAGGAACCAGCGTTACCGGCCTGCATCACGCGGGCCCGAACGAGTTCCGTGACGCGCGGCGCCATCAATCAAGTGCCCTAGTTTGCGATCCCGTGCACCTCGGTCAGCCTTGTGGTCGTAGGCGTCGTCCCACTCAAGCGTGCCGAACTGGGCCACGATCTTGCGCTGCTCACGACGCGCGATGAACTCCTCCAAAGCGCGGGTGACTACAGCCTTCTTCGTCCGCTCATCACTCGCCTCAAGTGCGCGGTTCAGCAGGGCCGGATCGATCGCCAGGTTGGTCGCCACGTGTGCCTCCTTACACAGAAATCTACACACCGTCGCAGGGATGAAATGCACGAACGCCTCCAGATCGGGTGATCTGAGGCGTTGGTGGTGTGGCGACCCCGACGGGACTCGAACCCGCGGCCTCCGCCGTGACAGGGCGGCGCGCTAACCAACTGCGCTACGGGGCCTTGATTTCATACTTGTTGCTGCTGGTGAAGCGCTGGAACTCTAACCCACCGAATCGGTCCGTTCCCAATCGGGACCGGCCGTTGACCAATGCACCATGTGCGGGCCCAAATGCGACTCGTACCCCCAACGGGATTCGAACCCGTGCTACCGCCGTGAAAGGGCGACGTCCTAGGCCGCTAGACGATGGGGGCCCGCCCCCCACGCCGTCGTGACACCGACCAGCAGAAGAGGCTCGGCAAGCATAGAGCCGAGGGCGCTGGGCCTCCAAAACGATTAGCCGGCCCATCGGTCGACGCGGTTTCGCGAGCCCCGGTCCTCTCAGGTAGGGTTTTGCCGCTTGCTCGCTTGAGCAGCAGAAACGGCCAGGTAGCTCAGTTGGTACGAGCGTCCGACTGAAAATCGGAAGGTCGGCGGTTCGACCCCGCCCCTGGCCACCAGATCAGACCCTTGCGATCAGGCCGAATGCGGAGCATCCTGAAATGTTGGGCGCCTGCCGCGCGGCAGGTCGAAGAATCCGCCAAGGAGTCGCAATGTTCATACAGATCATCAAGGGCAAGGTCGGCGACGCAGGATTGTTGCGTCAGCAAAGTGATAGCTGGCTCTCGGACGTCAAACCGGGGGCCGTCGGCTACCTCGGCAGCACCACCGGTGTCACCCCGGACGGCACAGCCGTCTTCGTCGCTCGGTTCGAGTCCGAGGACGCAGCTCAGGCAAACAACCAGCGCCCCGAACAAGGGATCTGGTGGGAGGCCACCGCGCCCGCCTTCGACGGCGAGGTCACCTTCCAGGACTGCAAGGAAGTCGATCTGATGTTCGGCGGCGGATCCGATGCCGCGGGCTTCGTCCAGCTCATCGAGGCTCGGGCTGTCGACCCGGCGGCGATGCGCGCGGCAAGTCTCGCCATGGAGGACGACCTGAAGGCGATGCGTTCGGACATCCTCGGCGGGATGGTCGCCTGGCACGGGGATCGGCAGTTCACCCAGATCATGTACTTCACCTCCGAGGAGGAGGCCCGCTTGGGTGAGTCCCAGATGCAGGACAACCCGCAGCTCGGTGAATGGATGGCCATGCTTGATGGTCCGATGAGTTTCCTCGACCTGCCTGAGCCCGAGTTCGACTAGCGTCTGCCTGGGATCGGCCGGGGAAGGGCCAGCGATCGGTCGGCGGTCAAGGGCGACCGGACGTGTCGTGGGATATGTTGCGCGTGCCATTTTCGCACCCAGCAGATCGCCCGGAGAAGACATGTCCAAGCAGATCGTCACCGTCCAGTGTGTTGATCGACCCGGAATCGTCGCCGCCCTGGCAGCCGGCGTCGGCATGCTCGAGGGCAACATCCTCGAGAGTGCCCAGTTCTCCGATCCAGAGACCGGTCTGTTCTGTGTGCGCACGGAGTTTGAGTCGCCGGTCGAAGACGAAGCAAGGCTGCTGAAGACCATCGAGTCAGCGCTGGCCAAGTTCGATGCGGCGTGTCACTGCGCCCGGTCGAGCGGCGGCGGCGGATGCTGGTGATGGTCTCGAAGTTCGATCACTGCCTGATGGACCTGCTCTACCGCTGGCAACGCGGAGAACTCCCGGTCGACATCCCGCTGGTCGTCTCGAACCACGAAGACGCGCGGGCCTTGGTCGAGAGCCACGGGATCGCCTTCGAACACGTCCCGGTCACCCGCGAGACCAAGCCCGAGGCCGAGGACCGCCTCTTCGAGCTGGTCGACGAGCACGAAGTCGACTTCGTCGTGCTGGCCCGCTATATGCAGGTGCTTTCTGACACGGCGTGCGCACGCCTCGGCGGACGCGCCATCAACATCCACCACTCGTTCCTCCCGGGCTTCAAGGGCGCCAAGCCCTATCACCAGGCGCACGCCCGCGGTGTGAAGTTGATCGGCGCGACCGCCCACTACGTGACCGCCGACCTCGACGAAGGTCCGATCATCGAGCAGGAGGTCGTCCGCGTCACACACACGCGCACGGCGGAGCAGCTGGTCACCCTGGGCCGCGATGTCGAGCGCCTGGTGCTGTCCCGGGCGGTCGCTGCGCACGCCGAGGACCGCGTCTTCCTGTGTGGCGCCCGCACCGTCGTGTTTGCCGACTGATTCGATCCGGGGACATTTCCGAGACTGTCAGAGTCTTGACCTGAGACTTAACGCGGGCTTTACGTAGGCGAGCGGCTCAACGATTACGTTGGAATCCATGTCACCGGAATCCCCCCGCTCCGGATCGTTTCGCCCAGAAACTCTTGGGACAGTCTTACGGTCACTGTTCGCGACAGCCATCGCGCTAGCTATCAGTCTGTGTCTCCTCGTCGCAGCACCAACCGCCACGGCGTACGCCGCCAAGGCTCCGTCCAGCGCAGCCCAAACCAAGGCAGACCGCTTCCAAGCTCGGGCGGCACGATCACCAACAGCCCTGCCGTGCTCAAGCAACTGCGCAGGGTCAACAACGCTCGGATCAGCAACGGCCTCAAACCGCTGCGCCTGAGCAAGTGCCTCAGCAATCACGTCGGCGCAACCCTGGGCACGCCGGATGGCCTCATCCGGCGCATTCGGCCACCAGAACATGTCCACCGCTGCAGGACCAGTGCCCGCGGTTCGGTTGGGTCGGGGAGAACATCGCCTACGGCTACCCGACTGTCAGCGCCGTGATGACCGCCTGGCTGCACTCGGCGGGTCACCGCGCCAACCTGCTGCGTCCGCAGTTCACCCACGTCGGCATCGGCATCAAGCGGGACTCGTCAGGACGGCGCTACTGGGTGCAGGACTTCGGCGGCAGCTAGCGCCTCCATAGTGTTTGGCCCGAATAGTGTTGGTGGCGTGCACACAACCTTCAGGGCCGACGACCCCGACATCAACCCCTACCGATTGCTCACGGCATTGGTCGTGCCGCGAGCAATCGCCTGGGTCTCCACCGTGTCGACCGACGGAGTCGGCAACCTCGCACCGCATTCGTTCTTCACGGTCGCCAGTTCGCGACCACCGATCGTGTGCTTCACCTCGGTCGGCCACAAGGACACGCTTCGCAACGTGCTTGAGACCAGGGAGTTCGTCGTCAACGTCGCCAGCCGGCCGCAACTCGATCAGGTGAACCAGACCAGTGCTCGCTTCGGGCCGGAGGTCAACGAAGCCGAGGCCGCCGAAGTGACGCATGGCACCGAGCACCATGGTTCGCCCACCTCGGGTCGCAGACGCTCCCGGCTCGCTCGAATGCACGCTCCACTCGACGTACGACGTGGGCAACTCCGTCATGATCTTCGGCCAAGTCGTCGCGATCAACGTCTCGAACGACGTACTCGTCGACGGACACCCCGAGTTCAAACGCCTCCAAGTCGATCTCGCGTCTTGGGCGCGACGAATGGGGCGTGGACACAGACGTCGTCTCAGTCGCCCGCCCCGACTAGCTACGGGCGGTTTCGGTGTGGCTTGGCGTGTCCTGCGAATCGCAGGGGTGAATCAGTCGCGGCGCTGGGCGTAGTCAGCCCATTCGTCTTCCGCGTCGTCGGGCTCCACAACAGTGGGTTGACTGGTGTCGCCATGCAGTTCTGCTGCCAACGCGCCGAAGTCCGTTTCGTGTGTCCGGTACTTCAGGTCGCGGGCAACCTTCGTCTGCTTGGCCTTAGCTCGGCCGCGCCCCATAGGGTCGACCCCCTCGTACGCCTGGCCGGGGCTTTGGGGCACCCGGGCTAACTGGATAAATTTCTCGTGGGGATAACGCTACCGGGTGGCTGGCTGTTCCCGAGCATCAGTATCAAAAAAAGTCCCCCCAAACCGTCGCGAAATTCGAGCTCACCAGCCGGGGTGTCTGGCTGACCAGCCGGGGTGTTGGCCGACCAGTGACCTCGCCGCCGGGTTGCGTCGTCACCTCACCGGCAACCCAGGCGCGGATCCCGTGCTTGGCCAGCACCTCGATGCCGGTGTCCACATCGTCTGGATCGGTGAGTGCGACCATGCCGACCCCACAGTTCAGCGTCATCTCGAGGTCGGGCTGGGAAACGTCACCCACCCGGCGTACGACGTCGAAGATCGGCTGCGGAGTCCAGCTCAGGCGGTCGATCGTCGCGGAGAGTTCAACGGGCATGACGCGGGCGAGGTTGGCGGCGAGCCCGCCGCCAGTGACGTGCGACATCGCGTGGGTCTGGGTGCTGCGAGCCAGCTCGAGGCACGCCTTGGCGTAGATCCGGGTCGGCTCGAGGAGCTCCTCGCCGAGGGTGCGGCCGAGTTCGGGCACATCGCGGTCGAGGGACCAACCGGCGTTGTTGAGCAGCACGTGCCGCACCAGGGAGTATCCGTTGGAGTGCAGACCCGAGGCCTCCATCGCGATGATGACGTCGCCGGGGCGAACCCGTCCGGGTCCCAGCAACTGGTCGGCCTCGACGACGCCCGTCGTGGCGCCTGCGACGTCGTACTCGTCAGGCTCGAGCAGGCCGGGATGCTCGGCGGTCTCGCCGCCGATGAGCGCGCAGCCGGCGAGCACGCAGGCCTCGGCGATGCCCTGAACGATGGCGGCGATGCGCTCGGGTACGACGCGACCGCAGGCGATGTAGTCGGTCATGAACAGCGGCTCCGCGCCACAGACGACGAGGTCGTCAACGACCATGCCGACGAGGTCGAAGCCGATCGTGTGGTGGATGTCCATGGCCTGGGCGATGGCGACCTTGGTGCCGACGCCGTCGGTGGAGGTGGCCAGCAACGGCCGCTTGTACGCCGTCAAGGCGGACGCGTCGAAGAGGCCGGCGAAGCCGCCCAGTCCGCCGATGACTTCGGGTCGGTTGGCCTTCTCGACCCAGACCTTCATCAGGTCGATGGCACGGTCGGCCGCCTCGATGGATACTCCCGCCGCCTCGTAGGCGTTGCCAGCGGTGAGACGTCACTCCCAGTCGGTGAGACGTCACTCCCAGTCACGGGCGATCCAACGCGTCGCTCGCGCCAGCACCCGCCAACGAGGCCAGCAGGCCATCGACATCGGTGCCGACCTCGGGGGCCACGTGCTTGTGCACCGGGGTGATCTCCAGCAGGTTCTTGCCGAGGCGCTCCGGGTCGGGGAGCGTAATGGGGTAGACGCCGTCGAAACAGGCCCGGCACAGGTTGTCCATCGGCACCGACGTCGATTCGACCAGGTCCTCAAGCGAGATGTAACCGAGGGAGTCCGCATCGATCGAGCGACAGATCTCGTCGTTGCTGAGCCCGTTGGCGATGAGTTCGGCGCGAGTCGCGAAGTCGATGCCATAGAAGCAGGGCCACTTCACCGGCGGGCTCGAGATTCGCACATGCACCTCACGGGCACCAGCCTCACGAAGCATCCGGATCAACGCGCGCTGGGTGTTGCCGCGGACGATGGAGTCGTCGACGACGACGAGGCGCTTGCCCTCGATTACGTCGCGAAGCGGGTTGAGTTTGAGCCTGATGCCGAGTTGACGGATGGTCTGGGAGGGCTGGATGAACGTCCGCCCGACGTACGAGTTCTTGACCAGCCCCATGCCGTAGGGGATGCCGGACGCCTCGGCGTACCCGATCGCGGCGGGTGTGCCCGACTCCGGCACCGGGATGACCAGATCGGCCTCTGCCGGGAATGCCTTCGCGAGCTTGCGACCGATCTCCACGCGCACGCTGTGGACGCGCTGGTCAGAGATGCGGGTGTCGGGACGGGCGAGGTAGACGAACTCGAACAGGCAATGCTTCGGGGCCGGCTCGGCGAACTGTCGGCTGCGGAGACCGTCGGCATCGATGACGACCATTTCGCCGGGGTCGACCTCTCGGATGTACGACGCGCCGACGATGTCGAGGGCCGCCGTCTCGGAAGCAACGACCCAGCCGCGCTCGAGCCGCCCCAGCACCAGTGGCCGAACGCCCTGCGGATCGCGGGCGGCGTACAACGTCTGCTCGTTCATCCACACGAAGGAGTAGGCGCCCTCGATGGTCGGGAGGAGTTCGACGGCGCGATCCTCCAAGCGTGCTGCCCGGATGGTGCGCGAGCAGCGTCGTGACCAGGCTGGTGTCGTTGGTGATCTGCCCGGGGAGCTTGACCTGGAGGTCGAGTTCGCCTTCGAGCCCACCCTGCGCCTCAACCGTCTGCGCGAGGTCGGCGGTGTTGATCAGATTGCCGTTGTGGGCCAGCGCGATCGAGCCGTCGACGGTCGGGTGAAAGGTCGGCTGGGCGTTGTGCCAGGTGCTCGCCCCGGTGGTCGAGTAGCGGCAATGGCCGACGGCGATGTGCCCCTTGAACGCCTCGAGTGTCGACTCGTCGAACACCTGCGAGACGAGGCCCATGTCCTTGTAGACCAGGATCTGCCGGCCGTTGCTCACCGCGATGCCGGCTGACTCCTGGCCGCGGTGTTGGAGGGCGTAGAGCCCGAAGTACGTCAGCTTCGCGACGTCTTCGCCGGGAGCCCAGACTCCGAAGACGCCGCAGGCATCTTGGGGGCCCTGATCGTGTGGGTCCAGGGCGGCCGTGAGTAGGCCATCCCCGCGTTTGGGGCCAGATGTTCTTGGGGGGTGCACAGGCACGGCTTCAGTCTATGGGACGCGATCCAGTCTGACCGATTCACCGGCCCGCGGTGTCGCAACGTCATACGATCTGGCCGCTCTGGCGACCGCAACGTATGACGTCCCGCGGCAACGTCATGCGATCTGGCCGCTATAGAAACCGCGCCGTATGACGTTGCGCGGGCCTAGGGCGCCAACTTCAGCAGCAACAGCGCCTCGGCAAGGCAAACCCGCTCGAATTCGGCCAGATGCAGTCCCTCGTTGGCGCCGTGGGCGCGGGTGTCCGGGTCCTCGACGCCGGTGACAAGGACGCTGGCTGCCGGGAAGGTGTCGACGAACTCGGCGATGAACGGAATCGAACCGCCGACGCCCATGTCGATCGGGGCTACCCCGTCCCAGGCCTCCTTGAACGCCGCACGGGCGGCGTCGTACGCCGGCCCGGTCGCGTCGATCGCAGTGGCCTCGCCAACCCCTTCGACCTCGCAGGTCAGTTGCGCACCCCACGGAACGTTCGCCTTCAGATGGTCGAGGAGGCACTCGATTGCACTGTCCGTCGTATCGCCGGGAGCGATCCGGAGCGAGATCTTGGCCTTCGCCGCGGGCACCAGAGTGTTCGAGGCACCGGCGACCTGCGGTGCGTCGAGACCGGTGATGCTGATGGCGGGCTTCGTCCAGAGTCGTTCGACGATCGGGCCGGACCCGATCCAGTTGACGGTCGGGAGGGCGCCGGACTCGGCCCGGAGTCGTGCCTCGGGGTACTCCACGTCTGCAGCCGGTCCGGAGAACAAGCCTGCAACGGCGACGTTGCCCTCATCGTCGTGCAGGCTGGCGATCAGGCGGGACAGCGTCATCAGCGCATCGGGAGCCAGCCCGCCCCACATGCCCGAGTGAACGCCGTGGTCGAGCGTCCGGACCTCGACGTCGACCTGAACGATGCCGCGCAGGCTGGTTGTCAGCGCGGGGACGCCGATGTCCCAGTTGGCGGAGTCGGCGATGACGATCACGTCGGCGCGCAGCCGATCCTTGTACGTCGCCAGGAACGGCACGAGCGTCGGACTGCCGATCTCCTCCTCGCCCTCACTGAAGATGACGACGCTGACGGGGAGTTCGTCCCCCAGCACCCGGACGGCCGCGAGGTGGGCGGCGATGCCCGCCTTGTCATCCGCCGAGCCGCGTCCGTAGAGCCTGTCGCCCCGCTCGGTCGGTTCGAACGGCGGGGAATCCCAGTCGTCGGCGTTGACCGGTTGTACGTCGTGGTGCGCATAGAGGAGGACGGTCGGCGCGCCCTCCGGCCCCTGCTTGTGAGCGATCAGGGCTGGTGCGCCGCCGTCGATGGAAAGGATCTCGCAGTCGAAACCTTCCGCCGCGAACAGCGCAGACACTGCCTCCGCGCTCTCCTGGAGGACTGGCGCGTGGGCCGGATCGGAGCTGATCGACTCGATGCGAACCAGGGCCTCGAGATCACGGCGTACGCCCGGCATGACTGAGTGGAGACGAGCGCGCAGTTCGGATGTGGGGATCATGGCCGTAATCTAGCCCGCTGCCACCTAGCTGGACTTACGGCAGCGATCCGCTGAGGACCACCACGCCCGACGACTCGGCGCCGGCGCCCTCCTGCTGGATCGTGATCGTCAGCAGGTCATAGTCGTCCGTCTCCACGCCCGACCAGAGCACGATGTCTCGGGCACCGTCTCGTGCGTGGAAGGTCCCGATCGTCACCAGTTCACCGGCTGAGTTCTTCAGCCAGCCTTGGTAGTAGCTCCCGTCTGGCGCCGGAGGGAGGCCCACGAGATCCAGATCGATCCTCACTCCGGAGGGTGTCTCCCTGAGCTCGGCCTCGCCGCGGACCGTGGCATCGGCGTCCAGCGAATTCAGCGCGATCGTGGCCTCCGGGGCGACGGAACGCTGAACTGCGATGCCGACACCGGCCACCGCGACGAGCGCGGCAGCAACCCCCACGACCCACACCATGGCTCGCCGGGAGCGCCGCTGTTGCTGCGTGCTCGACGCAGTGTCCGCCGAAGTGCCCGCAGAAGCGCTCGCGGCGATCGGAACGACGTTCGTGTCCGACTCGCCCCGATCCACCGCGGGTGCGTCCCGTTCGAGCCGCATAGCCGCCAGGATCGAGGCCTCCAGGTCTGCGGGGGGCTCGGCCCAGGTGTCACCTCTGGCGAGGACGGAACGCACCCCAGCATCGAGTTCCACGGCGGGGAACTCGGGCTCGGTGTCGTCGATCTCGTCACTCATGCGAGCCTCCTATGGGTTCAGGTCCGAGATGAGCCAAGAGTTCACCTAGCCGGCGATGGGCGCGACCGCTCCGTGACTTCACGGTACCGAGCGGCAGGCCGAGTCGATCCGCGATCTGCGATTGCGAGTACCCGTCGAAGTACGCCAACTTGATGATCGCGCGCTCCTCCGCCGACAGGTCAGTCAGCGCCAACCGGACCTGCCAGCAGTCCCACACCGAGTCCATATCCGAGTCGGTCACGTGGTGCGCCGACTCGTCGAGCACCGAGGCGTCATGGCGGGCCTCCTTGCGCCAGATGTCGATGGCGCAGCGCTTCGTGATCGTGAAGAGCCACGGCGCCACCGGCGCATCGGGGGCAAGGGTGGACGCCGCTCGCCATGCTTGCAGGAACGCCTGCTGCACCGCATCGCTGGCGAGGTCGTGCCTCCCGAGGCTGCGCAGGGCGACCGAGAACATCGGGCCGGCGTACCGGGCGTAGACCTGCGCGAAAGCACCTTCGTCTCCGCTCGCGAAACGTGTCAAGACGTCCGGCGAGAGCTCGGGTGGCATCTGGTCCTCCTTTGAAGAACCTACCGACGAACGGCCTAACGGTGGCAAGGGGATAAGAGCCTGCTACTCAGGCACACCCTTGCCACCGTTACGTCGTTCGCCGCGCCCCACGGACTCATGACGGACTACGAGTTGACCGAGATCAGCACGGCACGACCTCGATCTCGACGGCGGTGCAAACCCCGCCAGCAACCTGAGTGTCGGCCATGTCGTTCACGCCCTCGCCGCCGTTGATGATGTCGAAGTCGTCTCCGCCGGCGATGTAGTCGTCGTTGCGGCCACCTTGGAGGGTGTCGGCAAGGTCGTACGGCAAGGCGTTCGAACCGTCGTCACCATAGAGGGTGTCGCGTCCGTGCCCACCGCTCTCGAAGTCGGCTCCTTCGAAGCCCATCAGGCTGTCCGGGCCGTCCCCGCCGTACAGCTCGTCGTCTCCGCTGCCGCCCCGAAGCCAGTCCATGCCGCCGAGCCCACAGATGACTTCCTCGACGGCGTTCCCGACGATCACGTCGTCGTAGGCGGTGCCGATCGTCAGTTGACCGAAGTTGAGAGCGGTGAAGTACGGATTCGCGTTCGTGCCCAAGGGCCCCGCGTCACCGCTGTGATCGTCAAGCGTCCAGCCGGCCGGCAACTGGTTGCCCGAATAGGAACCGCAACCCGGCGGAACGATGACGACGGCAAGCGCGCCGGGCGGCACATCGTTGACGGTGTTGTCAGGAGTGACGTTCGGGTCCTCCGTGGCAGATGCGTACGGCGATCCCGTGGCCATAAAGCCCAGGGCGAACAGACCGACCAAACTCGCCGTCCATCGGGAACGACGAAGGGTGTTGTGATGAATCTTCATGATGATGCTCCTTTGAGTGAGTGTTGCTTTCACCATGAATACGCACCGGATCGCAGATCGGATCACGGTCACCAAAACGGATGGCGGCCCTGGCTGCCTTCGGCGGCGTCAGACGAGCGGGAGGTACGCCGTGAGGTCGGCGCGTTCGCCGCTCGCGCGGACCGCACCACCGGACTCCGCGTCCTCCCACGGCAGCGCTCCCGTGGCCAAGGCGATCCAGGTCACGGCATCCATCTCGATCACAGCGGGCGGTGTGCCTCGGGTGTGACGGACGCCCGGGATGACCTGGGCGGCGGCGTACGGCGGCACGCGGACCTCCACGGAGTTGCCCGGCGCGCGCTCGGACAAGACCCCCAAGAAGTGCTTGACCAAGAGCCTGTGGTCGGCAGGATCCTGGTCGTCGAGCCGGGCAAGCGCCGCCGCGACCGCCCCGGGATCGGCAGGCAGCAGCCGTCGAGCCATCAGTCGCCACCGGCGATGTCGTCGAGGATCCCCAACACCAGATCCCACGCCCGCTCATCGGGGTCGATGACCTCGAAGTGGTCCCCGGCGAAGCCGACCAACTCTGCCCTCGCCCCTGCGGCGCGCGCCCGGGCGACGTACTCCTGGGACTGCGCGAAAGGCACCGTCGTGTCGTCCTCACCGTGCACGCACCAGATCGGCGCGTCGAGGGGGATCTGTCGGGTCGGATCGACCTGGTCGTACGCCGGCCCTGGCGGCTCGCCGACGAACCCGGCCACCGCGCCGGACCCCAAGTCCGCCCGGTATGCGGAGGTCAAGTCCAAGACACCCGATTGGGAAATGACGTGGGTCACGGGCACCTGCTCGGGCGACCAGTTGGGGAACCGTCCACGCGCAGCCGACCACGCGGCCAGGTGCCCGCCAGCCGAGTGGCCCACCGTGACAACGGTTGAGAGATCCAGATCCGGGACCTGCTGGAGATAATCGATGCCGGCCGCCACGTCATCGAGCGTCTCTGGGACGCCACCTCCGTTGCCAACCCGGCGATACTCCAGATTCCACGCCGTCCAGCCGTTCTCCACCAGGCTCGCGGCCAACGGCCGACCCAACGAGGCGTCGTACTGCGCCTTCCAGAAACCGCCGTGGATCACCACGACGACTCCGCGTGACTTCCCAGCGGGTCGATACAACTCGGCGTACTGCGACGGATCCTCGCCATAGTCGAACCGCTCGAGGTCCTTCATGTGACTAACCGCGCCTTCGCTGACACAACCGGAGGCCAGCAGCCCGGACAGGACCAGGACGCTTCGCCGACTCCAACCACGTGACCTCGCACCGCCTAGCCAAGGGCGTTCGGCAGGGTGTCCGTCCATGCGCGCCTCAACTCCGTGACGGAGATCCCGAACAGACCTCTCACGATGAGTTCGTTGCCGCCGGTGCGACCGATTTGCTGGATCGGTACGCCGAGACTTCCTGCCATCGCGACGACCGCCCCGGTGTTCGCTTCGGTCGTCGTCACGATCGCTCGACCGGCCGACTCCGAGAACAAGTCCACGAACGGGTCGCCCTGCAACGAGACCTCGGCGCCGATGTCGCGACGCAGACACGACTCCGCCAGCGCCTGGGCCAACCCGCCGTCGGAGAGGTCGTGGGCACTCGTCAGCAGGCCGGAACGGGAGGCATCGATCAGCAGGCGGGCCAGGCACTTCTCATCCACCAGGTCGACTTTGGGCGGAAGCCCGCCGAGGTGGTTGTGCTCGAGTTGCGCCCACGCGGATCCGGATAGCTCATCACGCGTCGTACCCAGCAGGAAGACCACTTCGTCCTCGGCGAGGAACCCTGAGGGCGTACGCCGCGTCACGTCGTCGATCACGCCGAGGACGGCGACTACAGGGGTGGGCAGGATCGCCGTCTCCGCGGTCTGGTTGTAGAGGCTGACGTTGCCGCCGGTCACGGGAATGCCCAGGCTGATGCAGCCGTCCTTCAGGCCGCGACAGGCCTCCGCGAACTGCCACATCACGTCCGGGTCCTCGGGTGATCCGAAGTTGAGGCAGTCGGAGATCGCCAACGGTGTCGCGCCCGAGCAGGCGACGTTGCGATAGGACTCCGCCAGCGCGAGCTGCGCGCCGGCGTACGGATCCAACTTCGCGAAGCGCCCGTTGCAGTCTGTCGAGATCGCCACTCCGAGGTTGGTCTCTTCGTCGACCCGGATCATGCCGCTGTCCTCGGGTTGGGCGAGGACCGTGTTGCCACGGACGTACCGGTCGTACTGATCGGTGATCCACGACTTGTCGCACAGGTTCGGCGAGGCCAGCAGTTCGAGCAGGGTCTCGCGGAGGTCGTCTCCGGTCTCCGGGCGATCGAGTGAATCGACGCTGTCGGCCTGGAGGTCGTCCAACCAGTCGGGGCGGCGCGAACGGTCGGTGGTAGACCGGCCCGTCGTGCGCGACCGTGCGCGGGTCGACGTCGACGATGGTCTCGCCGTGCCAGTCGATGACCAGGCGACCATCGCCGGTGACCTCGCCGATCGCCGTAGCCTCGACGTCCCACTTGCGGCAGATCTCGAAGAATCGCTCGGCGTCGGCGGGATCGATGACGGCCATCATCCGTTCCTGCGACTCGCTCATCAGGATCTCTTCGGCGGTCAGCGTGGAGTCGCGAAGCAGCACCTTGTCGAGTTCGACGTGCATGCCCCCGTCACCCGCGGCCGCCAATTCGGAGGTCGCGCACGAGATCCCGGCGGCGCCGAAGTCTTGGATACCGCGCACGACACCGGCCGCGAACAGTTCGAGGGTGCACTCGATCAGCAGTTTCTCCATGAACGGATCGCCGACCTGAACGCTGGGCCGCTTGGCCGGGCCGTCCTCGTCGAAGGTGACCGAGGCCAGGATCGAGGCGCCGCCGATGCCGTCGCCGCCGGTGCGGGAGCCGTAGAGGATCACCAGGTTCCCCGCGCCGACCGCCTTGGCGAGATGGAGGTCCTCATGACGGAGTACGCCGACGCACAGGGCGTTGACCAACGGGTTGCCGAGGTAGGACTCGTCGAAGACCACCTCGCCGCCGATGTTCGGCAGCCCGAGGCAGTTGCCGTAGCCGCCGATGCCGGCAACGATCCCCGGCAGGACCCGGTGGGTGTCCTCTGCATCGAGGGGGCCGAAGCGGAGCGGGTCCATGACGGCAACCGGGCGCGCACCCATCGCGAGGATGTCGCGGACGATCCCGCCGACCCCGGTTGCTGCGCCCTGATAGGGCTCGACGTACGACGGGTGGTTGTGGCTCTCGATCTTGAACGTGACGGCGTACCCCTGGCCGATGTCGATGACGCCGGCGTTCTCCCCGATCCCAGCCAACATCTTGCCTGCCGGGGTCTCCTGGGGGATCTCCGAGAACTGCTTGAGATGCACCTTCGAGGACTTGTAGGAGCAGTGCTCGCTCCACATCACCGAATACATCGCCAACTCGGCGCTGGTCGGGCGACGACCGAGGATCTCGTGGATCTCGGCGTACTCGTCCTCCTTCAGGCCCAACTCGGACCACGGCTGCTCGCGATCCGGATCCAAGGCCGCTCGGGTCACGGTGTCGACGAGTGGTTCGGTCATGGCCGTAGCGGCATCAGTCACACGCGCAATTCTATGGCGGCGAGCGGGCGAAGCCCGCGGCGCCATGCTGGCGGGAGCGCTAGACACCTCCACGCGACGATTTGAGGTGTCAAACGCTCCCCTCAACGACCCATTCGCGATCTTGAGGCGGCAGCCACAGGGCTCGCTTCCGCGCGGCGTGCATCCGGGCAACGACAGTAGGCGTGACGGTCGCCGGCCACGACGGCAAATGTCTCGATGCCGACCGCTCGAAAGCTCTCCCATCGGGTCACGTCGTGGCGATGTCGTTCGCGGCCCCGATGGAACGCGCCGTCGTATTCACCGGCCACTCCTGCCTCGGGATCGAATAGATCCGGTACGCCGATCAGCCGGCCAGAGCGATCCCGCACACGTCGATTCATCATCGGAGGAGGGAGGTTCGCGTCCAATAACCAGATCAATCGCAGCCAGGTCTCCATCGGTGAGCGGCTGCGTTCGTCCGCAAGGGCCAGCGCTCGTCGTACGCGAACGATCCCCCTGACCTTGTGAATGCGACGACACTCTTCCTCGACCGCGGCGATTGTGGTGATCCCGGCTGCCACCGACCATGTCGACCTCGGTGACGGCATGTCGCTCAGACCGGGCAAACCTCATCGCCTCGAAGACCGACCGCGCAGGCGAGCTCACAGCAATGCCGTGTTGCCAATGAGGACTCGGCATATTCACGCACCGGATCAGGCTGACCCCGGACCGGCCGCTAGGTCGATGGTCGTGGGCAACCAGGATCGGAACTTCGCGTGCCGTAAGCCCGTCACTCTCGAGTCCCTCGAAGAAGCCACCCCCGTACAACCTCAAAGCCGCCCACCCCGTGACCTGCCCCGACGGCACGCCCGCCCACGCCTCAAGGATTCGCTGCTCGACGGACTCCTCGACGTGACTGGGTACGTATTGACCCCACGACGTACGCCGCCACTTCGACCGTTGCGCGGACCGGCGCGTTGGGCCGGAGATCGCGGTGGCATCGATGCCGACCGGACGCCAAAGCCCGGTCGGTGGTGCGCAACGCGGACGCCAGATCTCCATCCCGACACCGTCCAACGGGGCAGTCCGCGTTTCAACCCACGTCAGCGGATCTGTGGATAGCCGCCTTGAACCGCGCAGGGTACGGTGCTGAAGGGAGCGATTGACACCTCAGAACGCCCGTCAGGGGTGTTAAGCACTCCCGCCACGGCTGGCCGACGAATTACAGGCTTGTAGTTCGCTCGCACCCCTGTTACTGGTGTTACTGGTGGGGTTATCGTGGCTGAATTCCGTTCCCGAGGTGGGTATTGCATGCCCGCGGAAAACCAATCTTCTGGAGATTCCTACATGCGCTCACTTCCCCGAGCAATCGTCCACGTTCCTCGCCGTCACTACTCAGGTCTTTGCCTGATCGCAGGTGTCACCGCGGCGGCCACTCCGGCGTACGCCGGCAACAAGGCCACCCCGGGCAACTTCACGGGCTACGGCTTCGACCAGTGCCTGACTCCAACGCAGGCCAGCATGGACGTCTGGCTGGAGAACTCGCCGTTCCTGGCCGCCGGGATCTACATCTCCGGGGACTCGCGCGCGTGCCGGGTTCAACCCAACCTGACCCCGACCTGGGTTGCCACCCAACTCAAGAAGGGGTGGCGTCTCCTCCCGATCCACCTCGGCCCGCAGGCATCCTGCAGCGCAAGGTTCCCGCGCTATGGCAGCGACCCGGTGATCGATGACGACCCGGGCTCCGACGGCCTCTATCGAGCCGCACGGGCGCAGGGATCGGCCGAGGCGAAGAAGGCGGTCCTCGCCTCAAGGGCACTGGGCATCGTCGCGGGCAGCACGCTTTGGTATGACATCGAGGCCTACGACCACACCCGGACCGGGTGTCGTGAGTCCGCGCTTGCCTTCCTGAGCGCGTGGACCAATCGGCTGCACAAACTCGACTACGTCTCCGGCATCTACTCCAGCGCCGGCTCGGGCATCCTCGTCCTGGACGAGGCGCGGGCGAGCAACAAGCCCAAGATCACCCTGCCGGACTACATCTGGGTCGCACGGTGGGACGAGGTCGCCAACACCTCCACGTCGTACATCTCCGAAGACGGCTGGAATCCCCACCGCCGGATCAAGCAGTACATGGGCGGCCACCTCGAGACCTGGGGAGGCGTCACCATCAACATCGACCGCAACTTCCTCGACGTCGGCAAGGGTTCGGTGGCCAAGAAGGAGACCCATTGCAAGGGCAAGCAGGTCGACTTCGCGAAGTATCGCGTGCTGAAGGAGAGCAAGAAGCGGCCCGAGTTGGCGATCGCCTTGAAGTGTCTGCTGAAGGAACGCGGCTACTACAAGGGCAAGATCACCATGGGTTTCGGACCGAAGACGCTGCGCTCGATTCACAAGTGGCAGGCACGCCATGACTTCAAGGTCCAGGACAAGTGGACCAAACGAACTGGGTCGGGCTGCTCTCGCAGGGCCAGTCGCCGGTGTTGAAGTACGGCTCCGCCGGCAAGTATGTACGTCGCATCCAGCGCTCGCTGAACGCCACCAGGTGCCGAACTGCGCGATCACCGGTGTCTACAGCAGCGCCCACCGTGCGGGCGGTGCGGGTCTGGCAGAAGCAGGCCGGCGTGAAGGTGACCGGGATCATCGCTCCGCAATCATGGGACGCCCTGCACGAGGGCAAGTTCTAGGGGCAAATCCAGGGAACTGTTAGGCGAAACGGTTAGCTGAAAACCTGTTCCGCGAGCCCGGTGAAGAAGCCGAGCCCATCGGTTCCCGATCCGGTGAGTGCCTCGACGGCGTGCTCGGGGTGGGGCATCAGGCCGACCACGTTGCCACGCTCGTTGGTGATGCCGGCGATGTCGCGCATCGACCCGTTGGGGTTGTCGTCGAGGTAGCGAGCCACCACCCGACCCTCCCCCTCGAGCATGTCGAGAGTCGCGACGTCCGCGACGAAGCCGCCTTCGCCGTTCTTAAGCACGATGGTGACCTCGGCACCTTCGTCGTACGCCGAGGTCCACGGCGTGCGGTTGTTCTCGATCCGCAGCCGCTGGTCGCGGCAGACGAACTTGCGGTGGTCGTTGCGGATCAACGCACCCGGCAGCAGGTGCGACTCGCACAGGATCTGGAAGCCGTTGCACACGCCGAGCACCGGCATGCCGGCACCCGCGGCCGCGATGACCTCGGCCATCACCGGCGAGAACCGGGAGATGGCTCCACAGCGCAAGTAGTCGCCGTACGAGAACCCGCCCGGCAGGATGACCGCGTCCACGCCCTTGAGGTCGTGGTCGCCGTGCCACAACTCCACGGCTTCGTTGCCGCCGATGACGACCGCACGTCGCGCATCGACCTCGTCGAGCGAGCCCGGGAAGGTGACGACGCCGACCTTCACGTGTGCCGACCCTTCGACGTGCACGGCGAAGTCCTCGATGACCGGGTTGGAGAGCAGGGTCTCGGCCATCTTGTGCACCTCGGCGAGGCGCTCATCGGTCAGGTCGCCGTCGATCTCGATCTCGAAGCGCTTGCCCTGGCGGACGTCGATCACGCCGTCGAAGCCGAGCCGGGGCAACGCGCCCTGAACGGCCTTGCCTTGCGGGTCGAGAATCTCTGGTTTCGGCATGACGTCAACGACAACACGGGCCACGAGGAGGGCTCCTTGGAAGGCGGGCCAGGAAAGTGCGGAACAGGGAGTACGAACTGGACTCGCTCCAAGTCTATTGATTCCCGCCGTGGATCCAGCATCGACCTGCGGCACCCATGGCTCGTCAGGAGAGTTCGCGCTTGAGGATCTTTCCGGTGGCGGTCATCGGCAAGGAGTCCACGAATTCGACGCTGCGCGGATACTTGTACGCCGCCATCTGCTCCTTGCTCCACTCGACCAGTTCCTCGGCGCTCACCTCGACACCGGCAACGCGGGATCACGAACGCCTTGATCTCTTCGCCGTGCTGGTCATTGGGTACGCCGATCACAGCAGCAAGCGAGACACCGCCGGATGCGTGATCAGGACCTCCTCGATCTCGCGCGGATACACGTTGAACCCGCCGCGGATGATCATGTCCTTCGCCCGATCGACGATGTAGTAGTAGCCATCCTCGTCTCGTCGGCCGAGGTCCCCCGAGCGGAACCACCCGTCCCTCATCACCGCGGCGGTGGCCTCCGCGCGGTTGTAGTAGCCGAGCATGATGTTGTGGCCGCGGATCGCGATCTCCCCGATCGCATCCGCGCCATCGACGGTGTTCCAGTCCTCGTCGATCAGCTTGCACTCGATGCCCCAGATCGGTCGTCCGATGGAGCCGGGGCGGGGCTCGAGGTGGGCGTCCGTGAACGTCGCCACCGGAGACGTCTCGGAGAGCCCGTAGCCCTCCAGGATCTGCACACCGAACTTGGCCTTCACCTCACTGGATGATCTCGACGGGCAGGCTCGAGCCACCGGACATCGCCACGTGCAGATTGCTGGCGATCCGCTGGACGTCGACCTCGTCGGTGAGCGCGCCGAGCAGCCCCCACTACATCGTGGGCACTCCGGCAAACACCGTGATGTCCTCCTTCTCCATCAGGGCGACCGCCTGCGCAGCGTCGAAGCGCGGCAACAACACGATCGTCGAAGCCATCGCGAAGCCGGCATTCATCTGCACGGTCGACCCGAAGGAATGGAACAGCGGGAGCGCCAGCAGATGCGTCTCTTTGGCCCGCCGCACACCCAACATGTCATTGGTAGCGATGGCGTTCATCACCAGGTTGCTGTGGGACAACATCGCACCCTTGGCCTGCCCGGTCGTGCCGCTCGTGTAGAGGATCACGGCGCCGTCGCTGGACTTGGTCGGCACCGATTCGAAGACCGGCGACTGCCCGGCCATCGCCTGACCCAGGGTCTCGACCCCTTCGATGGGTGACGCGGCTGCCGGGTCGGCGGTGATGAGCAGGAACTGCGCCACCGGTGCACCCTCGGCCTTGGCCTGGTTGAACCCGGCGTACGCCTCCGTCCCCATCGGCAGCGCCTCGGTGCCCTCGAAGGACAGGTAGGCGACGGCCTCGGAGTCGGCGAGGTGGTAGGCCACCTCGCGCCCTTTGAGCAGGACATTGAGGGGTACGACGACGGCGCCGACCTTGAGGATGGCGTAGTAGACGATCGGGAAGTACGGCAGGTTGAGGCAACTGAATGCCACCTTGTCCCCCGGCTTGATCCCCCGGGAGACGAGCAGGTTGGCGACCTGGTTCGCCGCGCCGTTGACCTGGGCATACGTCAGGCGGGTCGCACCAAGCACGACGGCTTCCCGATCGGGGTACTTGCGCGCGGATTCCTCCAGGAAGAATGACATGTTCAACATGTCGGTCAACCTATTGCGCAGGGCAAGGGAGCGCCAGGGTCCGTGGCGACTGCGCTTGGCCATAACCTTGACGCGTGCGGAGAGTTCTCGTGGTTGACGGCGCCAACGTCGTCGGGGCAACACCCAACGGTTGGTGGCGTGACCGTGCTGGTGCCGCAGCGAAGCTGCACGAGCGGTTGCTGCTCGCGGACACGCCGTACGACGAGATCGTGCTGGTGCTCGAAGGTCAGGCCAAGGCCGGGCTCCGGCCCGGGAAGGACGCCCACGTTCGCACGGTTCACGCTCCTCGCGACGGCGACTCCGCCATCGCGAAAGCGACCGATCAGGCCGTCGAGAAGGGTCACCAGGTCACGGTCGTCACCGCGGATCGAGCACTCAGGGCTCGGGCGGAATTTGCCGGTGCCCAGGTGATGAGCCCGACGTGGCTGATCGACCAGTTGGGCAGCTAGGACCCGTCATCCCCAAGGAGCCGATCCAGCTCATCGCGCATCACCCATGGCTGCACATCGACCCCGGTCCACATGGCAATCCCGAGCACGGCTTGATTGATCAGCATTCCGCGCCCGCTCAGCGTGGTCGCACCCCGCCGCTCGGCTTCCCGCAACAGGTGCGTCTCGGCCGGGTTGAAGATCACGTCCGCCACCACCATGCCCGGGCCGAGGGACTCGGGATCGAGGTCAAGTCTGGCGCCCACGTCGGGCGCGAGGCCGATCGACGTGGCGTTCAGCACGATGTGGGTGCCCTCCGCCACCCGATGCGTGCTCTCCCAGGTGGCTGCGATGGCCTTCGAAGGCGTGTGCTCAGCGATCAGCGTCGCCAACTCGCTGCCTCGCGCCGCGTCACGGTTGACGACGGTGATCTCCTCGACGCCCGCCAAGGCCAACTCGACCGCGCAGGCGCGAGCCGCTCCCCCCGCACCAAAGATGAGCGCGCGCTTCCCGGCCGGATCCAGCTTCGTCCGCAGCGAGGTCAAGAAGCCGGCACCATCGGTGTTCTCACCTCTGAACCCATCGGGCGTGCGAACCGCACAGTTCACGGCACCGATCAGACGCGCGGACTCGCCCGAACCGACCAGATGATCGATGACCGAGACCTTGTGAGGCATCGAGCAGTTGAAGCCCAGCCATCCCATCGCCCAGGCACCCTCAACCGCCGCCGCAAGACCCTCCGGCGGGATCTCGCAATTGATGTACCGGGCGTGGATGCCGTGGTGGGCGTACGCCGCCTCGACGATCGCCACGGTCGGGTTCTCGCCGGCCGGTTGTGAGAAAGAGCCGGTCAACGCGGGCAGGAAGGTGCCATTCACGATAGAAACCGTACATGGCAGATTCCGGTTCCTACTCCGCTGACGTTGTCGTCATCGGATCCGGCATGGGCGGGGCCACCACGGCCTGGGCATTGGCCCAGCGAGGCGTGCAGGTGCTGCTGGTGGAGCGTGGCGACTGGCTCCCCAGTGAGCCCGAGAACTGGTCACCCGATGCGGTCTTCATGCGGCGTAGGTATCGCGCCAGCGACGAGTGGTACGACGCTTCCGGGCGCGGCTTCCGACCGGGGATCCACGCGTTCGTTGGTGGTTCCACGAAGGTCTACGGCGCCAGCCTCCCCCGGTTTCGGGAGAGCGACTTCACCGAGATCGAGCACCATGAGGGGACCTCACCGGCCTGGCCGATCAGCTATCGAGACCTGGAGCCGTACTACGCGGCGGCAGAGGTCCTCTACAAGGTGCACGGCACCACCGGCGAGGACCCCACCGAGCCATGGCGCAGCACGGCGTACCCCCATCCCGCTCTTCCCCACGAGCCCTACATCGAGGACTTGAGGGGCCGGCTTCTAGCCGCGGGAGTGCATCCCAGTGCGAACGCCATGGGCATCGATGCCGAGGGCGACTGCGTGCGCTGCGCGACCTGTGACGGATTCCCGTGCCGGGTCCGCGCCAAGTCCGACGCCGACACCTGCGCCGTGACACCGGCCCTGGCAACGGGCAACGTTCGCTTGCTCACTCACACCGTCGCTCGACGCCTGAAGGTGCGCGACGGACGGGTGGTGGCGGTCCTGGCAGACGGACCCGAAGGACCCATCGAGATCCGGGCTGGTTCGTTCGTGTTGTCGGCTGGGGCAGTGCTGTCCGCCGCGTTGCTGCTTGCCAGTGGGGACGATGTGGACACAGGGATCGCGAACAGCTCGGGATTGGTCGGGCGCAACCTGATGATGCACAACAACACCCATATCGCGGCGGTCGATGTGAACCGGAGGAACGATGTGGTCTTCCAGAAGACCTTGTCGGTCAACGACTTCTACCAAGACGGTGGGGACGGCTTCGGCTGGGGCACGATGCAACTGATCGGCAAGGTGCAGGGCTTGATGATGAAGAGTTGGGCCACCCGAGTCCCGTTGCCTGCGCTCAATGCCATGGCTGCGCGCAGTGTCGAGTGGCTCGTCATGAGTGAGGATCTGCCCGGTGCTGACAATCGTGTCATCGTCTCTTCGAACGGATCGATCACCACCGCGCGAGCCGCCATCGGGATGAGCACCCACGACCGGATGCTGCGGCGGGCCAAGCGAGTCCTCCGGGACTGCGGCTACAACTTCGTCGGCACTCAGCGGTTCGACATCTCGATGAACAGCCACCAGTGCGGCACCGTGGTGATGGGAGCGGACCCCACCCTCAGCGTGCTCGATCCCTGGTGCCGCACCCACGACCTGGCGAACTTGTGGGTCGTCGACGGCAGCTTCTTTCCATCGAGCGCAGCGATGAACCCCGCTCTGACGATCGCCGCTCAGGCTCTTCGGGTGGTCGCTGAATCGGACCTGGCCCACTGATCGAGGGCGAGGAGGGGACCTAGGCCAGGGCCTTGACGGCGCGTGCGACAAGGACGTCGATGTAGTCGTCGTCGACCGGACGACCCAACTCGATCAGGCGGAAGTGGATCGGCGCCACGATTTGTTCGATGACCTGGGCCGGATCGCCGACCGGCGAACACTCGCCACGTCGTACGCCGTTCTCGACGATGACCGCCGCGCTGCCGAGGCGGGTCGCCCAGAACTGCTCGCGGACCTCCGCCAACGACTCGTCACCACTGGCCCGGGTGGCGATCAGCAGCGCCTGAGCCATCGGCGTGCTGATCGTGTCGCGCACTCGGCGACAGAGTTCGGTCAGGTCTCCCGCCAGGTTGCCGCCATCCGGAATCGGGATGGTCGTCTCGGCATGTGAGGTGACGGCCGCAAGGATGATGTCCTCGACCCGGGCCCACCGCCGGTAGACGGTGGTCTTGTTGACCCCCGCCCGTTTGGCGATCTCCTCCATGCTGACCCGGGTGGTGCCGTGGTGGACGACCGCCGCAATCGCGGCGGCGAAAACGGCCCGCTCCACGGTCGCGCCGCGAGGGTGCACGATCGGGCTGGTGCTCAACGTTGGACCTTCGCCACGCGATCGGCCAACGCCTCGTTGAACGCCACGAAGCCGGCCTCGGTCTCCTTGAGCATCTTGCCCATGAACGGGATCAGGATCCCGGTGAAGCGCTCGGAATGGTCGAGCCGCGTACGACCGTCGGGCAGTTCGGTGAGCTTGAACTCGTGCTGACCGTTGAACAGTCCACCGGGAGGGATCTTGCCGAGCCAGCGGAGGGTGGACCCATCGGCGACCAGGACGGTGGGCCGGAACGTCATGCCCGTGCCCTCACCCTTGCGGGCGACGACCGTGAGAACCTCCCCGACCGACGCCTCGCCATCGATGGAGGCGAAGAACGGGTTCCACTCGGCGTGCGCCGGGAAGTCCGTGATCACACCCCAGACCTCGGCACGTGGGGCATCGATTTCGACTGTGGTGTGCAGGACCTTCATGATTTCTCCTATCGCAACGACTTGTTGCGATAACCATCCCACAGGTCGACGGCTAAAGCAACAGTTCGTTGCGATAGGCTTTTTGGAGGGGCCACTAGCCGATCAACGCTGCCGCCTTGCGCAGGTCAGCCCGTACGGCGGCCGGCGTGGCCACCCGCAGGAACCACCCGACGGGAGTCAGCACCCCAGGGGTCGTGAAGTCCACGACGGCCTTGAGTAGCGTGCCCCCGGTCTCGCCGGGTCGCAGGTGGATCTCCAGGCGCGCAGTGACCGATCGCCACACGCCCTCTTCGACCCACAGGTGCGGGTCATCGCAGGCGGTCACCCTCAGCCGCGGCCGCAGGCCGGGAACAGTGACGTCGACCCACGTCGTACCCAGGTCACCGTCGCCGACGACGTCTTCAACCCCTCGGAGGCTGGCCTGCCAGGCCGGTCGATTCAGGGGGTCCTTGAGGTAGGCGAAGACCAGGTCCGGCGGCTGCGGAAATGTGACGACGACGCTGAAGGACACCGTCAGTACGTCGATCCGGTCAGCCGCTCGTAGGCCTCGATGTACTTCGCTCGGGTCAGCTCGACGATCTCGGCGGGTAGCGGGGGTGGCGGACCGCCGGAGTCGCGGTCCCAGCCAGAGGCCGGTGAGAGCAGCCAGTTGCGCACGATCTGCTTGTCGTACGACGGTTGCGCGCGGCCGGGCACCCAGTCGTCCGCGGGCCAGAACCGTGAGGAATCGGGCGTCAACACTTCGTCGGCGAGCACCGTCGTGCCGTCGCGTGCCGGCGGCCGAATTCGAACTTCGTGTCGGCCAGGATGATCCCCTGCTCGCGGGCGACACCCTCGGCGTGCGAGTAGACCGCCAGGGTGAGATCGCGCAGCTCCGCCGCGGTCGAGTCTCCGACGGTCGACACGACGGCGGCGTAGGAGACGTTCTCGTCATGATCGCCCAATTCAGCCTTCGAGGCCGGCGTGAAGATCGGCTCGGGCAGGCGGCTCCCGTCGAGGAGATCCGGCGGAAGGGGGATGCCGCACACCTCGCCCGTGGCGACATAGTCGAGCAGACCCGGAGCCGGTGAGATAGCCGCGGGCGACGCACTCGACGGCGTACATCTCGAGGCTCTCGCAGATCACCGCTCGGCCGCGCACCGACTGCGGGCACGTCGAGCGGAGAGCACGTGGTTGGGAACCAGATCCGCCAACTGGTCGAACCACCACAAGGACATCCGCGTGAGGATCTCGCCCTTGTCCGGGATCTGGGTGTCCAGCACGAAGTCGAAGGCGGAGATCCGGTCGCTGGCGACCATCAACAACTCGCCGGCGTACTCCCCCGCCGCGACGCGGTAGAGGTCGCGCACCTTGCCGGAGTGAACGTGTGTGGTCCCTTCGATCACCGGCGCAGTCGGGGATGTTGAGGGGCATGGGCTCAGCCTATGGGGAGCGCAGGCGGGTTCGACGGTCGAGGGTTGGTTAGCGAGGGACCACGAAGTAGTTGACCGAGGTCTGGGTGCCAGACGGCGTGGCGGCGAGTTCCACCTTGTACTTCGGTGAGCGCAGGACCGTCACGACCGCGGCTCCGTTCTTGGTCTTCGACTTGACCTCGAAGCCAGCCCGCTTGAGTTGCTTGACGGCCTTCTTGGAGACCTCCTTGGGTTCGCCCTGGACCAGGATCGCGATGTTGAAACCGTTGTCCGGCGAACTGGCCGACGACAGCACGGTCCCGGCGATCAGTGGAACCTTCTTCGACGGGAAATCCTCGCTGACCTCACCCGAGGTCACCACCTCTCCTCCGTCGGAGGTCTCGACGGTGGGCTCACCGCTGGGCACGTCGGTGCTCGCCGAGGATGATGGGTCGGCCTTCTTCCCGCCATCATCCGAGCACCCGCTCAGCAGGAGCGCCACGGCCGCGATCGCGGCGATCACGCCTGTGAGTGGTGTCTGCCTCTTCACGCTGGTTCCCCTTTGTCTTCCCTGGCCGGAGTGGTTTCGGTGTCATTGCTTTGGCGCTCGTTCATTGTGGCAGCGCGCTGGTGAGGCGCGTTGCTTCTAGAGAATCGCGCCCGGGGAGTACGCCGCCGCCTCGGGGTCGCTGGCGAGGATACGCCTCGGCACGGCGTACGACGTCGGCGATCTGCTGTTGGGCAGCGCCGGTGAACCCCATCGGATCGGCGACCAGCGCGTCGATCTGGTCGCGCGTCAGCCCGAGCCGGGCGTCGCCGGCGAGCCGGTCGAAGAGGTCGTTGACGGCCAAGCCCTGCCGCATGTCGAGGGCGACGCCCACGGCGTGCTCCTTGATCGCCTCGTGTCCGACCTCGCGGCCGACCCCGTTGCGGACCGCCGCCATCAGCACCTTGGTGGTGGCGAGGAACGGGAGGTAGCGATCGAGTTCGCGCTGGATGACCGCCGGGAAGGCACCGAACTCGTCGAGCACGGTGAGGAAGGTCTGGAACAGCCCGTCGGCGGCGAAGAACGCGTCGGGCAGCGCGACCCGGCGTACGACCGAGCAGGAGACGTCGCCCTCGTTCCACTGGTCGCCGGCCAGCTCGCCGACCATCGAGAGGTGGCCGCGCAGGATGACGGCCAGGCCGTTGACCCGCTCGCAGGATCGGGTGTTCATCTTGTGCGGCATCGCCGAGGAGCCGACCTGGCCCTCCTTGAAGCCCTCGGTCACCAGCTCGAGGCCGGCCATCAGCCGGATCGTGGTGGCCAGGTTGGACGGGGCGGCGACCAGTTGGACCAGGGCCGACACGGCATCGAAGTCGAGCGATCGCGGGTAGACCTGGCCGACGCTGGCGAGCACGTGCTCGGCCACGTCGGCCTCCAGCGAGGCCAGCTTGTCGGCGTCGCCGTCGAGCAGATCGAGCATGTCCTGGGCGGTGCCCATCGGCCCCTTGATGCCGCGCATCGGGTAGCGCGCGATCAGGTTGTCGAGGCGGTCGAGACCGATCATCAGCTCGTCGGCGGCGGTCGCGAACCGCTTGCCCAGCGTGGTCGCCTGGGCGGCGACGTTGTGCGAGCGCCCGACCATGACGGTGTCCTGGTGCTCGACAGCGAGCCGCGCCAGCCGGGCGAGGGCGGCGAGCGCCCGCTGCCGGATCAGGGCGAGCGACGCCTTGATCTGGAGTTGCTCGACGTTCTCGGTCAGGTCGCGAGAGGTCATCCCCTTGTGGATGTGCTCGTGGCCGGCGAGGGCGCAGAACTCCTCGATCCGGGCCTTCACGTCGTGGCGGGTCACGCGCTCGCGGGCGGCGATGGAGTCCAGGTCCACGTCGTCGACGACCGCGTCGTAGGCCTCGATCACCCCGTCGGGCACGTCGATGCCGAGCCGCTTCTGAGCGCGGAGTACGGCGATCCACAGCCGGCGCTCCTCGCGATCTTGTGCTCGGGCGACCAGAGCTCGGCCATGTCGGCGGCGGCGTAGCGCGTCGCCAGCACGTTCGGATGGCTCATGCCGGCCGACCCGCCGCCGCTGCGATGTCGGTGCGCCACTGGGCACCGGCGAAGCGTGATGTCGCCGAGTCCGGCGTACGCCGACGCGCGCGCCGCCTCGACGTCAGCGCCGACCGCGGTCACGGCCAGCACCCGGCCGCCGGCGGTGACGATGTCGTCGCCGGACGACGCCGTGCCGGCGTGGATGACGTGGACGCCGGCACGCCTTTCGGCCGCCTGCCAGACCGTCGATGACGTCGCCGCTCGACGAGGACTCGGGGTAGCCCTTCGACGCCATCACGACGGCCACCGCGGCGCCGGCTTCCACCGCGGGGGCGGCACGTCGGCGAGGGTGCCGGTGGCCGCGCCGTACAGCAGCGGAGCCAGCGGCGAGTCCAGCAAGGCCATCAGGGCTTGGGTCTCGGGGTCGCCGAAGCGGGCGTTGAACTCGATGACGCGAGTGCCACGCGAGGTCAGCGCGAGGCCGGCGTAGAGCAGGCCCGCGAACGGGCGTGCCGCGACGGGCCATCTCGTCGACGGTCGGTTGGAGCACGTCGCGGTGCACCTCGTCGACCAGGTCGGCGGGCGCCCAGGGCAGCGGCGTGTAGGCGCCCATGCCACCGGTGTTGGGGCCCTGGTCGCCGTCGAAGATCCGCTTGAAGTCCTGCGCCGGCTGCAGCGGGTAGACCGTGCACCCGTCGGTGATCGCGAAGAGGGAGACCTCGGGACCGTCGAGGTACTCCTCGATCACGACCTGCTCGCAGCCCGCCGCGTGGGCGAGCGCCGCGTCCCGGTCGGAGGTCACCACGACCCCCTTGCCGGCGGCCAGGCCGTCGTCCTTGACGACGTACGGCGCTCCGAAGGCGTCGAGCGCGGCGGCGGCCTCGGTCGGCGTACGACACACGAAAGACGCCCCGGTCGGCACCTCGGCCGCGGCCATCACGTCCTTGGCGAAGGCCTTCGAGCCCTCCAGCTGGGCGGCCTCCTGGCTGGGGCCGAAGCAGGCGATGCCGCGCTGCCGTCACGGCGTCGGCGACCCCGGCGACCAGCGGCGCCTCCGGGCCGACGACCACCAGATCGACCCCGAGTTTCACGGCCAGATCGGCGACCGCGGTGCCGTCCATCGGGTCCACCTCGTGCAGGGTCGCGACGGTGGCGATGCCGGGGTTCCCGGGCGCCGCGTGAACCTCGGTCACGGTCGGATCCAGGCTCAGCGCCCGGGCCAGCGCGTGCTCGCGGCCACCGGTTCCGATGACGAGGATCTTCACGGGCCAACCCTATCCGCCCAGCGCCGTGCCACTCGTCCCGCCAACCGAACGCCGGATAGCGTGCAACACGTGAGTCTCTTCGTTAAACATCCCAAGCCGGATCCGGTCGGACCGGGCCAGGAGTCGGTGTGGGACTACCCGCGCCCGCCACGACTGGAGCGCACCACAGATCTGATCGAGGTCTACTTCGGCGGAGTGCGGATCGGGCGGACCACGAACGGCTGGCGGGTGCTCGAGACGAGCCATCCGCCGACCTACTACCTGCCTCGCGGACGCCTTCATTGACGGCGCTCTCCGCCCGGCGCAGGGCAACTCATGGTGCGAGTGGAAGGGCCAGGCGAGCTACTTCGACGTCGTGGCCGGCGATGCTGTCGCCGCTCGGGCAGCGTGGATCTATCCGGATCCGGTGCCGACGTACGCCGATATCAGCGATGCCGTCGCAGTCATGCCGGCCCTGATGGACCGCTGCGTGGTCAACGGCGAGGAGGTGATCCCGCAGCCCGGGAGCTTCTACGGCGGGTGGATCACCAGTCGAGTCGTCGGCCCGTTCAAGGGAGAGCCCGGCACCAACGGCTGGTAGCGCAACGTCATACGAAGTGGCTGCTATTGGTGCGGACCCGTATGACGTTCTCGCGCAACGTCATACGGCTGGGGGGCTATAGCACTCACGCCGTATGACGTTAGCCGGATTACTTGACCGATTCGTCGGAAACTGGGACGACGCCACACCTTTGTGTTTAAATCTACCAAACAAGTAAACTTAACTACTTTAGGATGCACAGATGGGTATCTTCATCGCCTTCGTCGTTGCCGGGGGGCTGGCACAACTCGTTGACGGAACTCTGGGCATGGGCTTCGGGGTCACCTCGGCGACCGTGTTGCTGTACCTCGGCATCGCGCCGGTCACCGCCAGCGCTGCGACGCACGCGGCCAAGTTGCCCACCACGTTCGTCAGCGGGATCAGCCACTGGCGAGAGGGCAACGTCGACACGTCGGTGCTGTGGCGTCTCGCACTGCCGGGGATGGTCGGAGGCTTCCTCGGGGCGGTGGTCCTCACCAACATCAGCCTGTCCTCGGCCAAGGCCTGGATGTCTGGACTGCTCATCTTCTTCGGGCTGGTGATCTTCGCCAAGTTCGGTCTCGGCGCGAGCCTGATCCCGGTGCCCAAGGGCGGAAGCACGATGCGTTGGTTGGGCCCGATCGGCCTGGTCGGCGGCTTCGTTGACGCAACCGGTGGCGGCGGCTGGGGGCCGGTTGCGACTCCGAGCCTCATGACTGTCACCGAACACGAGCCCCGCAAGGTCGTGGGCACTGTGAATGCCGCAGAGTTCTTGGTCGCGGCCACCGTCTCGATCGCCTTCTTCACGAGCGCCGAAGTACACGACATCCCGTGGCTCCCGGTCGCCGGCCTGGTCACCGGCGGCGTCATCATCGCCCCGATCGCCGCCAGACTGGCCGGACGCCTGCCACATGCCCCGATGGGCACCCTCGTCGGAGGACTCGTGGTCCTGGTGAACTCGATCAATATCGTGGCCGGCCTCGGTGGCATGCCCTTCATACTCGACGCCCTCGGCATGGCGATCATCATCGGCGTGACCAGCTACGTCGCCTACCGCGCGTGGCAGCGCGAGAAGTCGACCAAGGCCGCCGCCCAGTCCGACCCCGTGGCCGTCAGCGGCAACTGAACCTCAGCTATTGACGACGATGGTCTGTTCGCGGCCGGGGCCGACGCCGACGGCCCAGAACTTCGTGCCGCTGAGGTCCTCCAGCGCCTTGACGTAGGCCTGCGCGTTGTCGGGCAGTTCGTCGAACGAACGGCAGTCGGAGATGTCCTTGCCCCAGCCGTCGAAGTGCTCGTAGATCGGCGTCGCGTGATGGAAGTCCGTCTGGGTCATCGGCATCTCGTCGTAGCGCGTGCCGTCGACGTCGTAGGCCACGCAGACCGGGATGCTCTCCCAACTCGACAACACGTCCAGCTTGGTGAGGAACAGTTCGGTGAGCCCGTTGACCCGGGTGGCGTAGCGGGCGACGACGGAGTCGTACCAGCCACAGCGCCGGTTGCGGCCGGTCGAGACGCCGACCTCGCCGCCGATGTCCCACAACTTCTCGCCGTCATCGTCGAAGAGTTCGGTCGGGAACGGGCCGGACCCGACGCGCGTCGTGTAGGCCTTGATCACGCCGATCACCCGATCGATCCGGGTCGGCCCGACCCCGGCGCCGACACATACGCCGCCGGCGACCGGGTTGGACGACGTGACGAAGGGATAGGTGCCGTGGTCGACGTCCAGCATGGTCGCCTGAGCACCCTCGAACAGCACGGTCTTGCCCTCGTCGAGCGCGTTGTTGAGCAGCAGCGAGGTGTCGACCACCATCGGCCGCAGCCGCTCGGCGTACGACAGCAGCTCGGCGGTTGCGTCCTCCGGGCGGATGGCGCGCCGGTTGTAGACCTTGGCCAGCAGGTGATTGCGCACGTCGAGCGCAGCCTCGACCTTCTGGGTCAGGATCTTCTCGTCGAACAGGTCGGCGACGCGGATGCCGATCCGGTTGATCTTGTCGGCGTACGCCGGGCCGATGCCGCGGCCGGTCGTGCCGATCTTGGCTGCGCCGAGGAAGCGCTCGGTGACCTTGTCGATGGTCGAGTGGTACGACGCGATGATGTGCGCGTTGGCACTGATCACCAGGTTGTCGGCGGCCACGCCACGGGCTTGCAGCGCATCGAGCTCCCGGAAGAGCGCCTCCGGCGAGATCACGACGCCGTTGGCGATGACCGACGTGCACCCCGGGGTCAGGATCCCGCTCGGCAGCAGGTGGGTGGCGAACTTCTCGCCGTTGACCACGATCGTGTGGCCGGCGTTGTGCCCGCCGCTGGTGCGCACGCAGAAGTCGATCGTGTCGTTGGTGGCGAGCAGGTCGGTGGCCTTGCCCTTGCCTTCGTCGCCCCACTGGGCGCCGAGGATCACGATCGCTGGCATGGGTTCCTCCCGTCTTGGCGGCCCGTTGGAGCACGTTGCCCGATGGTTGCCTCTGAGATGTCGAGCAGCCCAACCTTAGGGTGAACTACCCCCATCGACCGTCAGGTAGTGTCCACCCGGTGGACCCGATCTTGGTGATTGCCAATGCCGACGCCGGCACCTCCGACGACGAAAAGTTGGCATCCGCGCTCAAGGTCCTCCGCAGCAAGGCCTCCGTCGAGATCGCGGCGACATCCAGTTCGGGCGAGCTCGACGGCGCGCTGCACCGGGCCGGGTCGCGCCGGATCGTCGTGGCCGGCGGCGACGGCAGCCTGCACGCGGTGGTCGCCGCCCTGCACCGCCGCCACGAACTCTCGACCAAGGTCCTGGGCCTGCTCCCGATGGGCACCGGCAACGACTTCGCACGCGGCACCGGGATCCCGCTCGACGTGGACGAGGCGGCCCGCCTGGTCCTGCACGGGCGAGGTCCGACCGGTCGACATCCTGATCGACGAGGTCGGCGAGGTCGTGGTCAACAACGTGCACGCCGGCGCGGGCGCGATGGCGAGCAAGGAGGGTGCGACCTGGAAGTCGCGCCTCGGCGAGTTCGGGACGAGCAAGATCAACCTGGGCCGGCTGGGCTACCCGATCGGCGCGTTCGTCGACCTCGCTCCGGCCGGCCAAGTTGCGGCTCCTGGTCGAGGTTGACGGCGTCGTCGTGAACGACTGGGACCGGCCGGTGCTGATGGTCGCGCTCGGCAACGGCTCACACGTCGGTGGCGGTACGCCGCTCAACCCCGAGGCCGACCCCGAGAGCGGCATGATCGACGTCATCGTGTCGCGTGCGGTCGGTCCCGGCGCTCGCTTCGGGTACGCCGTCGGCTTGAAGCTCGGGCGTCACCCCGAGCGCGACGACGTCGCGCACTTCCGCGGCAAGCAGGTGACGATCTCGGGTCAGGAGTTCTGGTGCAGTGCCGACGGCGAGATCTACGGCCCCGAGCGCCGGCGCAGTTGGCACGTCGAGCCGGCGGCGTACTCCATGACGCTGCCCGAGTAGCGTTTAGCCCTCACCCCACCGCATCAGGAGTTCCAACAGCCATGGCACGAGGACAGTCCGCCGCAACCGGCGAGCCCACCGACTGGGTGACCCGTGCCGCGGACGCCGCGATTCGGCACGCCGGTGAGGGAAACCTCGTGACCTGCGCGTCCGGCATCAGCCCGAGCGGACCGATCCACCTCGGCAATCTGCGCGAGTTCCTGACCGTCCACTTCGTGGCCGAAGAGGTACGCCGCCGCGGGGCGTCGCGGTCCGGCACCTGCAGAGTTGGGACGACTACGACCGGTTCCGCAAGGTCCCGCACGGCGTCGACGAGGCGTGGAACGAACACATCGGCCGGCCACTCTCCGCCGTCCCCGATCCCGTGGGAGTGCCACGAGAGTTGGGCCGAGCACTTCAAGGCCCCACTGCGCGCTGCCCTGGTCGAGATGGGCTGCGAGATGTACGAGGTCAACCAGACCGAGATGTACACCGCGGGCGCCTACCGCGATCAGATCCTCGAGGTCGTTCGGCGCCGCCACGAGATCGACGAGGTGCTGGGGCGCTACCGGACCAAGGAAGAGGAGCCGTCCGACGACGGATCCTGACGTGCTCGCGCGGTTCCCGTTCAAGCCCTATTGCCGCCAGTGCTCGCGCGACACGACCAGGATCACGGCGTACGACGACGAGACGACCGACCTGTCCTATGAGTGCCTGGTCTGCGCGTTCGCCGGCGTGACCAACCTGTCGACCCAGAACGAAGGCAAGTTGGTCTGGAAGGTCGACTGGCCGATGCGGTGGGCCTTCGAGAAGGTCAACTTCGAGCCCGCCGGCGCCGATCACTCCTCGCCAGGCTCGTCCTTCACGGTCGGGCACGAGTTGGTCGAGAAGATCTGGGAGTGGCCGCGCCCGTCGTGGTTCGGCTACTCCTTCGTCGGCGTTGCCGGCATGGCGAAGATGTCGTCGTCCAAGGGTGGCGTGCCGACGCCCGCCGAGGCGCTGGAGATCCTGGAGGCGCCGATCCTGCGTTGGCTCTACGTCCGACGGCAGCCCAAGCAGTCGTTCAACATCGACTTCGGACCCGAGGTCATCCGGTTGTACGACGAGTGGGACGCGCTGACTCGCAAGGCCGCCGATCCTTCGAAGCGTGATGCCCAGGTGCTGGCGTTCGAGCGGGCGGCGTCGACCTCGACGGCCGGCGTGCTGCCGACCTCACCGGTGGTCGCGCCGTTCCGTGCACTCCAGTCGGCGGCCGATATCACAGCCGGTGATCTCGCGCAGATCAGTCGGATCATCGGCGATCTCGGCTATCCGCACTCGTCGGTCGAGGAGTTGGAACCGCGGCTGTCCCGGGCGATGAACTGGACGCATCGACTACGTCCCGGCCGAGGATCGCACCATCGTTCGCGCGGTCCCGGATGCTGAGCGGTTGGCCGCCCTGACCGATCGCGAGAGTGCCTGGATCGGTCTGCTTCTCGAGCATCTCGACTCCGCCGGCGACCTCGCCGGGCTGACCTCGCTGGTCTACGGCGTACCCAAGTTGGCGCTCGGTCTCGCTCTCGACGACGACCCCACCGACGAGGTGAAGGCCGATCAGAAGGAGTTCTTCACGTTGCTCTACAACCTGCTGATCGATGCCGACCGTGGTCCGCGTCTGCCGACGCTCCTGCTGTCGCTCGGCCCTGACAAGATCCGCGCGCTACTTGCCGGCTGAGCCCAAGCAACGGCGTCGTACGCCGCCTCGCTGGAGTCATAGAGGAACTGCGAGCAGCGTTCCCATTCGGCCTCTTCACCGATGGTGCGAGCCGACACCGCAAGGATCGCCAGGCAGCGCAGGAAGCCACGGTTGGGCTCGTGCTCCCAGGGGACGGGACCGTGCCCCTTCCAGCCGTTTCGGCGGAGCATGTCGAGGCTGCGGTGGTATCCCACCCGAGCGAATGCGTAGACCGTCATCTCATCGGCCCCACCGTCTCGAGCGGCCTCCGCGAGCGCGGCCCAGGCGAAGGGCGAGTCCGGACGATTGCGGGCCACCACTTCGGGGGCAGCCCCTCCGGCGAGTTCGGCAGCGGCAGGATCTTCGGGCAGCAGGGTGGCGGGCGGGCCAGCCATCAGGTCGACGTAGTTCATGTCCCCACTCTCTCACCCACCTCTCTAGCGTTTCGGGCTAGCCTGCCGGGATGGACGCCTTGCTTGGACTCTTCCCATCAGGCAGTTCGGTCGCCGACGACGACACGTTGGTGATCGGCGGCTGCCGGGTCGACGATCTCGCCGATGAGTTCGGTACGCCGACGTTGGTCGTTGACGAGCAGGCCGTCGCGTGCCCGGGCGCAGGAGTACCGCACCGAGTTGGCCGCCCGCTGGCCGAACTCCCGCGTGGTGTTCGCCTCCAAGGCCTTCCCCTGCACCGCGATCCAGCGCGTCATGGTCGAGGAGGGACTCGGGCTCGACGTCGCCGGCGGCGGCGAGATCATCACGGCTGTGGCGGCCGGCGCCGATCCGAGCACTCTCGTGCTGCATGGCAACGCCAAGTCCTCCGAAGAGATCGCGCTCGCCGTTCAGTCACGGCGTGGGTCTCGTAGTCGTCGACAACGCCGACGACGTCGACAAGTTGGAAGCAACGCTGCCGGCCGGGCGGCAGCAGGATGTCCTCGTCCGGATCATCCCCGGTGTCATCGCCGACACTCACGCGCACATCCTGACCGGGCACGACGGCTCCAAGTTCGGCCTCGCCCCAGCCGAAGCGCGGCCCGCTCATCCGTCGGATCGAAGCAAGCCGCGCAGCTGAACATGATGGGCGTCCACGTCCATGTCGGCTCACAGATCCTCGACGTCGAACCGTTCGCAGCATCGGTCGAGCCGGTGCGAGCACTCGGCGAGTTCCCGATCTATGACCTCGGTGGCGGGTTGGGCTCGCGCTATTCGTACGCCGACCATCCACCGACCGTCGCGGCGTACCTCGACGCCCTGATCGGCGCCGCCCGCGAGCAGCTCCCAGCCGAGAGCCAGATCATCATCGAGCCGGGCCGCAGCATGGTCGCCGAGTCCGCTGCCACGATCTATCGCGTCAACACCGTCAAGCGAGGCGCGAGCCATCCTCTGGCACCTTCGTCGGCGTGGACGGCGGGATGGGCGACAACCTGGAGGTGGCGCTGTTCGACCAGCGCTTCGAAGCCGCCATCGCCACCCGGATGTCTGCGCCAGGCGAGAGCGTGAACCTGGTCGGCCGCCACTGCGAGAGCGGCGACGTCCTCATCGACGGCGTCGACCTCCCGGATCCGCGCGTCGACGACCTCGTCGCCGTCCCCGCCACCGGCGCCTACTGCTTCACCATGTCCAACAACTACAACGGCAATCGACGGATCCCGGTCGTGTTCGTCGGCGGCGGCCACGCCCGCCTCGTCGTACGCCGCGAAACCTGGGCCGACCTCCTCGCCCGCGACGTCTAGCGCACCCCAATTCCAGCGATGGCGGTAGGTAGGTGTCACCCACTGACTGCGATCTACCGGGCTAATGGTCAGGGCAGTTTCGACACTGCCTACGCAGGCCTTGCCAACCCCGGTTCCGGAGCAAGGTGCCGATGCTGGCGGCGGTCGAGCATGCTCGCGGCACGACCTGACCCCACCCGAGGCGGATGGTTTCGCGTTCGTCATGCACCTTCGCGGCTAGATCACGCTCCATGTCCCGATCACGAGCAACCGCATCGTCGTGAAACTGCCTCCCATCGAGTTCAATCACCAATCCAAACTGCTCGTAGTCCAAGTCGCGTAAGACGGCTTGTCCGGACGGCCGATGCTGACGCTGAGGCTTGGGAAGCCCGTGTGGGCGCTCCACACGCGTGAGATAGGCGTGTTCCAACGCCGAGTTGCTGCCGTCCGCGATGTCCGACAGCACCGATGCGAGGAAGTTCCGACGAGGTAGTCGCTTGCGTCGACTGAGCGCGTCGAGAACTCCGTGGCGCAGTCGTCCGTCGCGATTGAACGGCATCCGCCAGCAGGGCGATTGCCGCGAAGTCGTCGGGCGCCACGGCAGCAACATCCAAGACAGCCTCCTCGATGCGCAGACAAGGCGGAGATGTGTTCGCCCTCATCTTGCTGTCCAGATCCACGATCCGATGAAGTTGCACGCCGTTGGGCGCGGCCACCGAGCGGTCAGTGTCGACAGCGACATGAATTCGGCCCGACGCGTGAAGAGACAGCGCCGACTCGTGGGAGAGTGCCGCCGGCCACACCGCCAAGCACGGCCGCCCACGCGCGTTGCCGCGCAGTCAATTGCCCCGTGTGGTTGACGTAGACACCTGGGTGGACAACAACCCACTCTCGACGCCGGACCAGCCGCCGGATGTCGTGCGGACGAAGTCCATGGGCCATCGCCTGAGCTCGCGAGACCACACCGGATTGGGTTCAAGAAGATGATCCAGCTCCGAATTCACGAGCCGATGCTCGCTGAGGAACCGTGCCGGGCGCTACAGGGCCGAGAGTGCTTGTGGAGAACCAGCAAGCAGAAACCAATCAAGGCGGTAGATCAGAGCCACCGGGTGACGTCGATCTACCGCCTTGACGATTGTCAGGAGCGCGCTAGCTCAGGGAGGTGCCGGCGGAGCTGAGGTTCTGGCAGGCCTCGACGACGCGGGCGGCCATGCCGGATTCGCCGGCCTTGCCCCAGGCGCGGGGGTCGTAGGCCTTCTTGTTGCCGACTTCGCCATCGACTTTGAGTACGCCGCTGTAGTTGGCGAACATGTGGTCGGCAACGGGACGGGTGAAGGCGTACTGCGTGTCGGTGTCGACGTTCATCTTCACCACGCCATAGCTGACGGCGTCCGCGATCTCGGACGGCAGCGAGCCGGATCCACCATGGAAGACCAGGTCGAACGGCTTCGAGCCGGCCGGCAAGCCCAGCTGAGCGACGACCGCTTCCTGGGCCGCCTTCAGGATCTCCGGACGCAACTTGACGTTGCCCGGCTTGTAGACGCCGTGCACATTCCCGAAGGTCAGGGCCGTCATGTAGCGACCGTTCTCGCCGGTGCCGAGGGCGGCGACGGTGGCCAATGCGTCCTCGGGGGTCGTGTAGAGCTTCTCGTCGATGGCACCCTCGACACCGTCTTCTTCGCCGCCGACGACGCCCACCTCGATCTCAAGCACGATGTGGGCAGCCTGGCACTTGGCCAGCAACTCCTGCGCGATCACGAGGTTCTCGTCCATCGGCACCGCCGAGCCGTCCCACATGTGCGACTGGAACAGGGGCGCCTCGCCGCGCTTCACCCGTTCCAGCGAGATGTCGAGCAGCGGTCGAACGAAGCCGTCGAGCTTGTTCTTGGGGCAGTGATCGGTGTGCAGGGCGACGTTGATCGGGTAGTTCTTCGCGACCTCGGCGGCGTACGCCGCGAAGGCGACCGAGCCGGTCACCATGTTCTTGATGGTCGGGCCGGAGAAGTACTCCGCGCCCCCGGTCGACACCTGGATGATGCCGTCGGAACCGGCATCGGCGAAGCCTTGGAGCGCGGCGTTCAGGGTCTGCGACGACGACACATTGATCGCTGGGTAGGCGAATGATCCGGTCTTGGCCGCGTCGAGCATGGCGGCGTACACCTCGGGAGTTGCAACGGGCATCTCTGTGGTCTCCTCGAACTAACTGGGGCGAGGGTTCAGACTATCGGCGCGACCCGCCACGCCCACAAACCGTCCGAACCGCACCGAGGCCGCACCGGTGCCGCAAGGCCGACTTTTCTCAACCTCAAGATTGTCCTAAGCAGGTCACGGAAGCGACGATGTCTAGGTACGGTGATGGCTTCGACCTTTTGAAGGGGTTCCCTTGACGCGTGTTGCCGACTGGCGCCGACTGATCATTGGCTTCGCATTGCTCTCGATGCTGGCCGCTCTGCTCACCGGGCTCAATGTGACCGCCGCCGATGCCGGCGCCGGCTACCAGAAGCCGAAGACCGGCGAGTGCCGCAACCTCAGCGGCGGGCAGGCGCGCGCCAAGACCAACTCGACCAGACCCGTCAGTTGCGCTTCGACCCACACAGCTCAAACCGTTGGAGTGGCCAAACTCTCCGCGAAGCAGGCCAAGTCGTCGAAGAAGCAACTCAAGGCCGCCCAGACGAGCAAGTGCCAGAAGTCCTTCAACAAGTTCGTCGGCGGCAGCGCGGCCAATCGGGCCAAGTCGGCCTTCGCACTGCGGACCTTCTCGCCGACGACCGCCCAGAAGAAGAAGGGCGCCCGCTGGGTCCGCTGCGACGCCGTGCTGGTGCGAGGGTCTGCGCTCACCCCGATCAGGACCGTGCGGAAACCACTGTTGGCCAAACCCACCCCGACGAACCAGGCTTTGTGCCAGACCGCCGGTGGATCGGCCACCACCTGCGACGCCATCCACTCCTACAAGGCGACCCACGTCTTCAAGGTCAAGGGCAAGAAGTATCCCGGCAAAAAGTCTCTCAAGAAGGCCGCCCGAAAGGGTTGCAACAAGCGGGTCAGCACCAGCGCCTTCCGCTACGACCAACCCAGCAAGAGCGAATGGGGCGCCGGCAAGAAGTACGTCGTGTGCTTCTCGGCGGACGCCGCCCCGCGGATCAGGGTCACCACGCCGTCTTGGGTGCGTACCGGTCAGAATCTGGTGGTTGCCGGCACCGCCACGGACATAGACCCGATCACGTCGGTGCGGGTGCAGTTGAGGCGCGACTCCGACGGGTTCTACCTCCAGGACAATCTGAACAACTTCAGTGCCACGGCGAACAACTTGGCGGTGGCGGTCTCCGGCCTCGGAACCGGTCACGTCAGCTTCTCCTTGAACACGGGCGCGCACTCCAACAACAACTACAGCATCGGTGTGCTGGCGACGGATCGAGCCGGCAACGTCGGCGACGCCTTCAGCATCGTCACGGTGAGCCAAACGGCACCGATTCCCGGTCAGGTCGTCTATCAGATGAACGAGGGCTCCGGCGCCACGACGATGAACGACAGCAGCGGCAACGGGCTCAACGGCTCCATCAACCAGTCGGGACTCGACACCGGCTTCGTCTTCCAAGGCCTCACCGGCTATTCCTGGCCGTTCCGCAACCCGGACAGTCCGCCACCCGTCACCGCAGCGGATTGTTCAGGTCGGGGACAGCAGCCTGCTCGACGCCCGCAGCGACTTGTTCACCGTCGAGATCCGCTACCGCACGGTCAATAGTTTTGGAAACATCGTGCAGAAGGGCCAGTCCACCTCCCTCGGTGGCCAATGGAAGATCCAGGCGCCCGGCGGGAAGCCTTCGTGCCTCTTCAAGAGCAGCCCGGGAACCACCCAGCAGATCGCGATTCAGTCGACCAGAGATCTCTCCGACAACAGATGGCACACGGTGAAGTGCGTGCGATCGGCCAACAACGTCAAGATCTACGTCGACGGTGCCTTCAACGGTCAGAAGAACGCTCCGTCCTGGAAGGCGGTCGGCAACATCGACAACACGCTCCCCCTGACGATCGGCGGGAAGATCAACTGCAACCAGGTCACCGTCAGCTGTGACTACTTCTCGGGGCAGATCGACTACGTCCGGCTAACGCACGGCTGATCCTTCGGATAGTTCTAAACCCGTCATGGAGTGCTCCACACTTCGTTAGCCTTCGCTCATCGACTGTCCGGGGAGGAACAAGAGTTGACGCGCGTCTTCGCAATGCATCGGGTGGTGGGGGCCATCTCCACACTTGCCACCTTGGCGATCGTCGCCTCCCTCCTGACGGGCGTCGGCGCCAGTCCGGCGTCGGCCGGCGCTGGCTTCCAGAAGCCGAAGACCGGCCAGTGCCGCAACATCAGTTACTCCCAATCCCGGGCGGCGACGAACTCGACGGCCCCGGTCAGTTGCGGGACGAAGCACACGGCGCAGACGATCGCGGTCGGCACGCTTTCCAAGAAAGTCTGGAAGTCGAAGAAGAAGGCCAATGCCGCGATCGACAGCTTGTGTCAAAAGGCTTTCAACAAGTCCGTCGGCCGCTCGACCAGCCTCCGGTTGCGCTCCTCCTTCGCCGTGAGTTCGTTCATCCCGACCAAGGCCCAGAAGAGCAAGGGCGCGCTGTGGTACCGCTGCGATGCCGTCGTGCTCCGCGGGAAGGCGCTCACTCCGCTCACGACCACCAAGAAGCCGCTGCTCTCGAGCCCGACCCCGGCCAACCAGGCCCGCTGCATCACATCGAGTACGGCGACTCCGACCACCTGCGACGCGCCGCACAAATACAAGGCAACTTCCGCGTTCAAGCTCAAGGGCAAGAAGTACCCCGGCAAGGGTGACGTGACGAAGGACGCGAAGTAGGGTTGCGACTCGCGGGTGACCACTTCGAGTTTCAAGTACGACGCCCCCAGCAAGGCCGACTGGTCCGACGGCCTGAAGTACGTCGTGTGCTACTCCGCACACACCCTTCCGCCTGCTCCGCCGCCGTTCGACCCGGGCAAACCCGCGAGCACCATGGTCGTGCCGACGGGCAGCGTCCCGTTCGGCACGGACGTCACCGTGACCGGAATCGCCACCGATGATGACGCCGTGGTCAGCCCGCTGACGGCGACCGTGCGCAACTCGGCGGGCCTCTACCTCCAGGACAACGGCACGATCAGCGCGACCGCCAACACGTATCCCGTCTCGCTCGCATCGGGCGCCTACGGCACGGCGTCGGTCGGTTGGAGCATGGTGTTCAACAACAATCTCCCGATCGGGACCTACACCGTGGCACTGACCGTCAAGGATTCCGACAATAAGACGGCTGTCGTCAGCAAGTCCTTCGGCGTCAGTTCGGCAGCCGACACGGTCAAGCCGGTGGCGACGATCACCGGCCCAGGTGCCTCGATCTTTACGACCACCAATTTCATCATCAACGGGACGGTCACCGATAACGTCGGCGTCGAAACCATCTCGGTGCGACTGACCAATGCAGCCGGCAACTTCCTGCAGGACAACCTCACGTCATTCACCAGCACCCCGAATGACCTGAACGTCACGATCGGTGGCCTGCATACGTCGAGCGCAGACTTCGGCATCGACACCGGCGACCGGGCAGCAGGGGCCTACACCGTCATCGTCAATGCCACCGACGCCGCCGGAAATGCCGCCACGCAGAAGACGAAGGTGGTCACCGTGACGACTCTCCGACGGGTTCGAACGAGGTCATCTACGAGATGAACGAGGCATCCGGCGCCATCGAGATGCTCGACACCGGCGGCAACGGGCTGGACGCTCCGATCGACCAGAGTGGCCTGGACACTGGCAACTCGTACATGGGTGCCACTGGTTACCTCTGGCAATTCACCTCACCGACCGCACTGCCGGTCAAACCACAGCGGGTGATCAAGGTCCCGGACAACGCCAAACTGGACGCCGGCAACGACACCTTCACGATCGAGATCCGCTATCAGACCACCAACAGTTTCGGGAATGTCATCCAGAAGGGGCAGTCCGGCGGTGCGCAATGGAAGATCCAGCAACCCGGTGGCCTGCCCTCCTGCCTGTTCAAGAGTTCCGCAGGCACCAGCCAGCAGATCGCGGTCCAATCGACGATCGACTTCCGGGGCAGCGCGTGGCACACATTGAAGTGTGTGCGGTCAGGGAACAACGTGACGATGTACGTCGACGGCATTTACAACGGGCAGAAGAACGCCGCTGCCGGCGTCACGATCGGGAACATCGACAACAACAACGTGTTGAGCATCGGCGGCAAGGCGACCTGTGATCAGGTCGAAGTCACCTGCGACTACTACTCCGGCCGGATCGACTACGTGAAGCTCACCCACGGCTGAGGACTACGACTACTTCACAGGTCAAACCCGATCGCGGTAAACTTCACACCCACTTAGTCGCCCCGAACCGGGTGTCCGCCCCAGGAAATGCCAAGTCTTTCGCGCTGGCCAATCGACTCCTGACGACTATGTCGCCCTCACCAAATTGTCTTGGGAAAGGTGCATATCGTGACTACTTCCTCCCGCTCTCGTCGTCACCTGCTCGGTGGCTTCGCCGCCCTCGCACTACTGACATCACTCCTGGCCGCTGTCGCGGTCGCACCGGCGAATGCCGGGGCCGGCTACCAGAAGCCGACCGTCGGCGAATGCCGAAACCTCACGTTCGCGCAGATCCAGCCCCTTTCAGACAGCACCACTTCCCATTCCGTGCTCGCAGACACACACGCTTCAGACGATCGCGACGCCCAAGTTGGCGAAGAAGTTCTGGAAGTCCAAGAAAGCGGCGCTCGCGGCGGCTGACGAAGCGTGCGCACGACCCGTTCGGAAGGCGATCGGGCGAACGCACCAAGAAGTACCTCATGTCGGCCTTTGACTACACGTTCTTCATTCCCGACCAAGGCACAACGCGCCAATGGTGCCCGGTGGGTCCGCTGCGACATCTTGGTGCTGCGGGGCAAGTCCGGCCTCACCCCGCTGTCGACAACGACGGCACCCTTCCTGTCCCTGCCCATTCCGGACGACCAGGCGCTCTGCCTCACCGGCGGTGGCAAACTTCTCCGACGAGCTGCGATGCGCCACACCAGTATCGCGCGTGACTGGGTCTTCAAGGTCCATAAGTCTGCCTACCCTGGCAAGAAGCGACTGCGGACCATCGCGATAGCAGGCTGCGAGAACCGAGTCACCACCAATCACTTCTGCATGGACTGGCCGACCAAGGCCGAATGGAACGACGGATTCAAGTGGGTCCGCTGCTACGACAAGACCAACGGTTAGCCAGCCACGCCAGGCACCGGTCGCCGAGGTCGGCGTACTCCCGGATCCAGGCGTGCATGGCGATCGCGGCTGCGGCCGAGGCGTTGATGGAGCGCGTCGACCCGAATTGGGCGATCGAGAACGTGCCGTCGCAGACTTCGCGCGCCTCCTCCGACAGGCCGGGGCCCTCCTGTCCGAACAGGAAGCACACCCGCCGCGGCATCGGCATGGTCTCGAGGTGCGCGGAGCCGGGCAGGTTATCGATGCCAAGGAGTTGCACGCCGATACCGTGGAGGTACGCCGCCAGGTCGGTGGGCCGCGGGTGGTGGCGGATGTGCTGGTAGCGGTCGGTGACCATCGCCCCGCGCCGGTTCCAGCGCCGGTTGCCGATGATGTGTACCTCCGCGGCCATGAAGGCATTGGCCGAGCGCACGACCGTGCCGATGTTGAAGTCGTGTTGCCAGTTCTCGATCGCCACATGGAAGTCGTGTCGGCGCAGATCCAGGTCGGCGATGATCGCCGCCATCGTCCAGTACCGATAGCGATCCACGACGTTGCGACGATCACCTTCCGCCAGCAGGGTGGCGTCGTACTCCTCACCGATCGGCCACTCACCAACCCATGGGCCGACTCCGACCTCCGGCGGGCCATGCGGCATCGGGTCGTACGGCGCCCGCTCCTCGTCCCCCTCAACCTGCATGGGTCGAACGCTAGTGGTCTCCACGAGGCCGACCAACGAACGGGCCTCCCCGGCGAGACCGTACGATTAGCGGGTGATCCATTCGTTTGGGGCCAAAGTGACCCCATTGCTTCTGGGTTTGGACTGGATGGATCCGAACTGGCTGCTCGACCGTTACGGCCAGCAGATGTTCTGGATCAGCCTGATCATCATCTTCATCGAGTGCGGACTGCTGTTTCCGATCCTTCCGGGCGATTCCCTGCTCTTCTCGATCGGGTTGTTCATCAATCGCTTCGAGGCCGGCGAGTCGGGCATCGACATGAACATCTGGATCGCCATGATCCTGCTCACGATCGCGGCGTTCGCCGGCAACGTGGTCGGCTACGAGATCGGCCGAGCCATCGGGCCAACGCTCAAAGAGCGTGACGGTCGCTTCATCAAGAAGGCGTACTTCGACAAGACCGAGGTGTTCTTCGAGCGCTACGGCAACCGCGCCCTTGTCATCGGCCGTTTCGTCCCCATCGTGCGCACCTTCATCACCGTCGTCGCCGGAGTCACCGAGATGGACCGCAAACGCTTCTTGACCTGGTCATTCATCGGGGCCGTGCTGTGGGTCGTCAGCATCACGATGTTGGGCTACTTCCTCGGTGGCATCGACTTCCTGCAGAAGAATCTCGAAGCAACCGTCCTCCTCATCGTCGCCTTCTCGGTCATCCCGATGGCCTTCGAGTGGTGGCGTCATCGCCGCGCCGTATCCTGACCGCGTGAACGTGACCCCCGGCGAATCCCGCGAACCCGATCCGAGCCTCGCAGCCGACGTAGATGCCTGCTGCCGCCTCACCGGAGAGTTCACTCTCCGCTCGGGGATCGTGGCCAGTGAGTACTTCGACAAGTACCTCTTCGAGGCCCAGCCGGCGCTGCTGGCCAGGGTCGCCGACCAGATGGTCGGCCTGTTGCCCCCGGACACCGAACTGCTCGGCGGACTCGACCTGGGCGGCGTACCCATTGCCACCGTGTTGAGCGCTCGCACCAACCTCCCCGCGCTCTTCGTGCGCAAGGAGGCCAAGAAGTACGGCACCTGCAAACTGGCCGAGGGACCCGACGTCGCGGGCAAGAGAGTCACCCTGATCGAGGACGTCATCACGACTGGTGGAGCTGTGCGCGACGCCACCCGAGCACTTCGTGAAGCCGGGGCGATTGTGACCGTGGTGGTCTGCGCCATCGATCGCAGTGCCGAAGGCACGAATCCCCTGGAAGACGTCGGGCTTGAAGTGCGACCGGTGCTGACGAAGGCCCAACTCGACGCCGCTCGCGGCTGAGCGGCGAGAAGCCGGCTATTTGCGCGGCGTGGTGTCTTCCAGGTGCCCGAAGACGATCAGTCGCTCGTCGGTGTGAAAGATCTCCGCGCAGGTCGTGAGCGTGATGAGTTTCTGACCGGGCTCTTGCGCCGGTTGCACGCCACCGTCCGGGTTCGTGGGAAGCGGATCCACGACCCAGCCGGCCGTGAAATCGACTTCGAGGTCGTCGCCACCGGTGTCGAGGACATAGGTGTACGTCGCTTTCCGGGTCTCGATGATGATCTCGTCGCCGCGCTGGAGTTCCTTGACCCGTCGCAACGGTTCGCCGTGCGTCACCCGGTGGGCCGCGAGAGCGAAGTTGCCCTCCTGACCTGCCTCAACGGAGTCGTCGAAGTGTCCATAGCCCGCCGCTAGTACGGCGTCACTTGTGCCCTCGAGAATCGGCACCTCGTAGCTCTCTCCGAACGCGGGGATGCGCACGAGGTACGAAGCCTCCGAACCGGCCGCCTTGATGGTGTCGCCGCCCTTGGCCCACTCCTGCTCGATCTGGCTGACGATCTTCTCGTGCTTCTTGACCGACACATAGTTGGTCCCGAACATCTCCCAGGCGACGTAGCCGAGCAGGCCGACCCCGACGAGGAGAAGGACCAGACCGATCCGGAAGAGCCAGGGCCGCTGCTTGTTCTTGGCGCGCGATGTCGTCTCGACAGCGTCGGTCTCGCTCACGCCCTCTCCCCCCGCCTTGTCCACAACTGCGTCCGATAGGCCAGTATCCTCACCGTCATGCGTGCAACGGCCGAGCGGCTCACCGGCATTCCACCCACCATCTTCTCAGAGATGTCCGCATTGGCGTTGCGAACCCAGTCAGTCAACCTCGGACAAGGCTTCCCTGATCAAGACGGACCAAAGAGCGTTGTCTTACGCGCTGTGCAGGCTCTTCAGTCCGGCCAGAACCAATACCCACCCGGAGTCGGCAAACCCGAGTTGCGTCAGGCGATCGCGCGCCACCAGCAGCGCAACTACGGGATAGACCTCAACCCGGACACCCAGGTCGTGGTCACGACGGGCTGCACCGAAGCGATCGCGGGCGCGATCCTGGGCCTGGTGAACCCGGGCGACGCCGTCGTGGTGCTCGAGCCGTACTACGACTCCTATCTGGCAATGATCGAGTTCGCGGGCGGCGTACGGCGACCCGTCACCCTCAAGGCACCGGACTTCCGACTCGACGTGGCCGCCCTCGAAGCCGCTGCCATCGGCGCCAAGGTGATGCTGATCAACACACCTCACAATCCGACGGGCACGGTGCTGAATCGCGTCGAACTGGCGGCGATCGCCGACATCGCCCAGCGCCACGACCTGACGGTGATCACCGACGAGGTCTACGAACACCTGGTCTACGACGACAACGAGCACGTTCCGTTGGCCACCCTCCCGGGGATGTTCGACCGCACGGTCACGTTGTCGAGCATCGGCAAGTCGTACTCCTTCACCGGCTGGAAGGTCGGCTGGGCCACCGGCTCGACCGAACTCGTCGGTGCCGTCCTGGCGGCCAAGCAATGGCTGAGTTTCACCTCAGGCGGCCCACTCCAACCGGCCGTTGCCGTGGCGCTTGACGAGGAGCCGGACTTCCCCAGGAAGTTGGCAGCCGATCTGGAGGTACGCCGAGATCTGCTGTGTGCAGGACTCTCCGACGCAGGGTTGGTGCCGCGGGTTCCTGAGGGGACGTACTTCGCGACCACCGACATCTCCCACCTGGGCTGGGCCGACGGAAGGGCCTTCTGTCTGGCACTGCCGGAGCGGGCGGGGGTGGTCGCGATCCCGAGCCAGGTGTTCTACGACACGGTCGATTCTCTTGGGGCGGCCGAAGGTCGCCAACTGGTTCGCTGGGCGTTCTGTAAGGACGAACCTGTGATCGCTGAAGGGCTTCGCCGACTGGCTGCTGCCGACCTCACGGCGTAACGGCGTACCAGACCCGGACCTCGGGCCGCATCATCAGGGAGATGCTGAGCACACAAGCCATCAACAGCGGCAGCATGACCACCGCGCCGATCGCACCGAAGACCGTCAAGATGGTGGCACCGCCACCGGAGACAAGCAGGACGATCCGCGCCCAGCCCACTCGGCGAAAAGCCAGGGTTGTGACTATCAGGGACCCGATGCACCACAGGATGACCAAGCCGCCGATGATGAAACTGGCGGAAATGACCGTCTCGCCGTCGATGCCGCGGGCGGCCAGTTCGGGTTGCTGTTGTTCCAATTCGCGAATCACCTGATCGGGGCTGGCCTTGAGAACGACCAGGCTGACCGCGGTGAACAGTGCCGTCACGGCGCTGCCCGCCCAGGCCGCGATGCAGGCAACGGTGACGGCCTTGGGGCGGTCAGCTGTCGGGGTGCTCGATGGTGGGGCGACGGGATCATTGGGCAACGAGGCAGCGAGTGGCGGAGGCCAACCGGCAGCCGATGCGGCTGAGCCAGCAGGGACCACGCTCTCGGCGTCTCGCTTGGAAGGGGGAGCCACGCCGTTGAACCAGTTGCGGGCCGGCTGCAGCCACAGCGTGCCGGTCGCTAGCGCGACCAGGGTGACCATGAAGCCACCGACGAAGAGGCCGGTGGCGAGCAGCGGGACCGCCAGGACCGAGAGCGCCGCGCGAGCGCCACGACTGCGCTGGAACACATAGAAACCCAGCACCGTCATTGCCGCAGCGCAGGCTCCGGCGACCATCGATGTGGTCTGGATCAGGTTCAACGCCTCATCGAGGCTGAGGTTCATGGCACTGAGCGGCCAATCCTTGAGGCCCTTTTCCACGACCTCGCGGGTGGCGATGCTTCGCAACTCGGAGATCCCGCTGAACGCCAGCACGACGACCAGGAATGAGCCGAGCATGATCAGACCAGCCGACACCGTCACGGGTGCTGGGCGGGGTAAGGCCTTCTCGGTGCTCACGGATGCCATTCCATCACGGATCTGGTCAGCTGATGACCGGCGCGAGAGTCAGCCCGCCCTCGGTCACATCCACGCTGACCTTGCCGCCGTCGGCCACCTCGCCTGCGATCAGCATCCGCGCCAACGGGTCACCGATGGCGGTTTGGATCAGGCGTCGCAGCGGGCGGGCACCGTACGCCGGGTCGTAGCCGGTCTCGGCCAGCCAGTGCTGGGCGGCCTCGGTCACGGTGATCGTGATCCGACGTCCCACCAAGCGCTTCTGGAGCAGAGCCAGTTGCAGGTCGACGATGTGGGCGAGTTCGTCCTTGGTCAGGGCGTCGAACATGACGACCTCGTCGAGCCGGTTGAGGAACTCGGGTTTGAACGATTGCCGAACGATGCTCATCACCGACTCCTTCTTCACCTCGGGAGACAGCGATGGGTCCACGAGGTACGTCGAGCCGAGGTTGCTGGTCAGGATCAGCAAGGTGTTGCGGAAGTCCGCGGCACGGCCCTGTCCGTCGGTGAGCCGCCCGTCATCGAGCACCTGCAAGAGGATGTCGAAGACCTCGGGGTGAGCCTTCTCGACCTCGTCGAGGAGCACGACCGAGTAGGGGCGTCGACGGACCGCCTCGGTGAGTTGTCCGCCCTCGTCGTAGCCCACATATCCGGGTGGCGCGCCAACGAGTCGAGCGACCGAGTGCTTCTCGGAGTACTCACTCATGTCGATCCGCACGATCGCCCGTTCGTCATCGAACAGGAAGTCCGCGAGTGCTTTGGCCAACTCCGTCTTGCCCGTGCCGGTCGGGCCGAGGAAGAGGAACGAGCCGGTGGGACGGTTCGGGTCGGAGATGCCCGCACGCGCACGGCGTACGGCGTCGCTCACGGCGTTGACCGCGGCCTTCTGCCCGATCAGCCGCTGACCGATCACTTCCTCCATCCGCAGCAACTTGGAGGTCTCCCCCTCGAGCATCTTGCCGGTGGGGATGCCGGTCCAGGCTTCGACGACGTCGGCGATCTGTTCGGCACCGACCTCCTCGCCGACCAGTGGCTCGAGGTCAACCTGCTCGGCCTTCTCGATCTCACCGATCTGGCGCTCCAGGTTGGGGATCGACTCGTAGCGGATCTTCGATGCCGCCTCGAGGTTGCCCTCTCGGAGGAAGCGCTCCTCCTCGCCACGCAACTGGTCGAGCGCCCGTCGCAACTCGCCCTCACCCTGCAGTTGATCTCGCTCCCGCTCCCAGCGGGCATCGAGCGCGCGCAACTCCTCTTCGGCATCGGCGAGGTCGGAACGAAGCTTGTTCAACCGCTCCTTGGATGCCTCGTCGGTCTCCTTGGCGAGCGCGAACTCCTCCATCTTGAATCGATCGACCTGGCGGCGCAGTTGATCGATCTCTTCGGGAGAGGATTCGATCTCCATCCGGAGCCGCGAGGCGGCCTCATCGATGAGGTCGATCGCCTTGTCGGGGAGTTGGCGTCCGGGGATGTAGCGATCGGACAGCGTCGCGGCCGCGACCAGAGCCGCGTCCGTGATGCGTACGCCGTGATGAGCTTCGTACTTCTCCTGGATCCCTCGGAGGATCTGGATCGTGTCCTCGACACTCGGCTCCCCCACGAAGACCTGTTGGAAGCGTCGCTCCAGCGCGGGATCCTTCTCGATCCGTTCGCGGTATTCGTCCAGCGTCGTGGCGCCGATCATGTGCAGTTCACCGCGAGCCAGCATCGGCTTGAGCATGTTGCCGGCGTCCATGGCGGAGTCACCGCCGGCGCCTGCACCGACGACCGTGTGGAGTTCGTCGATGAACGTGATGATCTGTCCGCCGGCGTCCTTGATCTCCTCGAGGACGGCCTTGAGGCGCTCCTCGAACTCGCCGCGGTACTTCGCGCCGGCGACCATCGCGGCCAGGTCGAGACTGAGCAGACGGCGACCCTTCAGGGAATCCGGCACGTCGCCCGCGACCACGCGCTGGGCCAGACCTTCTACGACGGCGGTCTTGCCGACGCCTGGCTCGCCGATGAGGACGGGATTGTTCTTCGTACGCCGTGAGAGCACCTGGATCACCCGGCGGATCTCGGCGTCGCGTCCGATCACCGGATCGAGTTTGCCGTCGGAAGCCGAGGCGGTGAGGTCGATGGAGTACTTCTCGAGTGCTTCGTACGTCGACTCGGCATCGACGCTGGTGACCCGACGACTCCCCCGGAGTGCGGTCAGCCCTTCTCGGAGTCCGTCCGCTGATAGTCCGGCGTCCTTGAGCACCTTCGCTGCCGGGCTCTCGACCGTCGCGATCGCGATCAGCAGGTGTTCGGTGGCGACGAAGTCGTCCTTCATCGAACTCGCCAGATCGAGTGCGGAGGCCAGGACCCGGGTCAACGCGGACGACGCGGCGGGCTGCTGCACCGTCGTACCGGTGGCTGCTGGCAGTGACTTTGCGACAGCCTCTGCCTGGGTCGTGAGCGAGGTCGCGTCGACGCCCGCCTTGCCGACGAGCGTTCGAGCAGTGCCGTCCTGCTGCTTCAGCAATGCGACCAGCAGGTGGATCGGCTCGGTGTTGGTGTTGCCCGCGGTGGTCGCGGCAACCTGCGCGGTCTCGATGACCTCGCGGCTGCGGGTGGTGAACTTCTCAGCTCCGAACTGACTCAACGATGCTCCTCAGACGTGACGGAAAGCGGCGTTGTTATGTCAACCAAACTGATGGCCTCCCGCATTCCGTTCCTGCCAGGATAGGGAGGAAGCATTGGAGGAGTCGTGGCCGATCCCGTAGATGGCGACTCAACGGGCCCCGAGCAGCCTGAACTCGACTCACTTGACTGTGCTCGCAGCGAGCCGGAAGCGGCGCACGGCGGAGACGTGCGAGCCGTCGCGATGATCCGTGGCCGATGGCGGTGGCGTGGGCGGCTTCCTCTCCGGCGGGCGACGACGGAATGCTACGCACCTGGAACCTCGACCTCACCCCACGCGACACCGCCACCGAACTCGCGCACGGCGGCGGCGTGCGGACGGTAGCCGCGATCCCCGGTGAGGACCGGCCATCGGATGGCTACCTCTCCGGCGGCAACGACGGCATCCTTCGCACCTGGAACCTCGACCTCACCCCACGCGACACCGCCGAGCCGAACCCATCCGCAGGCGGGGTGTTCTCCGTGGCCGTGATCACCGGACCCGGGGGCGAGGCGACCGGCTACCTCTCCGGCGGCAACGACGGCGATCCTTCGTACCTGGAACCTCGACCTCACCCCACGATCGACACCAGCATCGGACCTGAACCCGCGGGCGGGGTGTTCTCCGTGGCGGTCGATCACGGAGCCGGATGGCGAGGCGACGCGGCTATCGTCTCCGGCGGCGTACGACGGGATCCTGCAGTACCTGGAACCTCGACCTCACCCCCCGGGGCGCCACCACCGCACCCGCCTCCGGCGGCCGCGTCTCATCCGTTGCGGTCATTGCCGGACCAGGCGCAGCGGCGACCGGCTACGTCGTCTGGCGGCGACGCGCGGGGTGATCCGCACCTGGAACCTCGACCTCACGCCCCGAGACACCGCCCCAGAACCCGACCCGGACAGCAACATCGAGTCCGTGGCTGTCATGTATGGACCCGACGGTCGGCCCAACTGGTTCGTCACCGGAGCTGATGACGGCACCGTGCGGACTTGGAACCTCGACCTAACGCTTCGCGAGACCACACCGTCCCTCTCGATGGGTTTGGTCGGTGTCGGTCATCCTCAGCCCCCAAGGCCGAGCCAACGGCTACGTCTCCGCGCGGCGACGACGGCATGCTACGCACCTGGAACCTCGACCTCACCCCACGCAACTCCACGCGCGAACCCGCGCACGGAGGCACGGTGATGGCAGCAGAGGTCATCGACGGGGCCTGAGATGGCATCGCCACCGGCTACCTCACCGGCGGGAGGCGACGGCATGCTGCGGACCTGGAACCTAGACCTCACTCCCGCGTGACACCACCGAACGACGCCACACGGGTGCAGTTCGTTGCGCTTGCGGCGATCAGCGGGCCCGAAGGACAGGACCACCGGATTCGTCTCGGGTGGGAGACGGTCTGGCTGGCACCTGGAATCTGGACCTCGACGCAACGACGTAACACCTCCGAAGCCGCCCACCGGGGGCTGTGATCATTCGCTGGCGGCTGATCACCGGGCCGGGCGGCGCAACCGACCGGGTTTCGTCACCGGCGGCGGCGACGGCACGGCTGCGCACCTGGAACCTGGACCTCACCCAACGCAACACAACCACCGACCCCTGCGCACAGCCGGTTGGGTTCTCCAGCGGTGGCGGTCATCGCCGGGCCCGACGGTCAACTACCGGGCTTCGTCAGCGGCGGTCGCGACGGCAGCTGCGCACTTGGAATACTCAACCTCACCGAACCGAGGCCATCCCACTCGACGCGGCGTTCATCAAGGAGGCATCAGTGCCGTGGCAGCCATTCACGGCGACCCGACGGCAGGACAACCGGCTACCTGTCCGGTGGGCGCGACGGCGATATTGCGCACCTGGAACACCGACCTCACCACCGCGCGGCCCGACCGAACCGCACGGTGGCGGCGTGCACTTCGGTGGCCGTCCTCACAGAGTGTCGACTGGTGCCGATCAGGTTACGTCTGCGGCGACCAGGACGGCACCGTGCGCACCTGGGATCTGGACCTCAACCCATGGGCCGTCGTGGAGCTCAATCCACCAGAGCGGCGCCGTCATTCTCTTGCGGTGATCACCGGGCCTGGTGGCGAAAGCACCGGCTACCTCGTCGGTTGGCGAGGACGGCGCATTGGCGTGTATCACAGCACGCCTTGAAGGCAACTGATCACACTGGGCGGCGCACACACCGCTGACCGCAGGGAGGTGCTAGCGCCTGCCACGCGATACGAGACTGTCAACACCCGGGATCCGATCTCGACCGCCGACTCGGTGTCGGTCGAAGACTTGATCGGGCGAGGGCCACTGGTCGATCACTTGGTCGGGGTCGTCGAGCAGCTGATCCAGTCCACCCAGGACAGTTCCACGCAACGCGGCAGTTGCGTCATTCGGATCGATGCACCGTGGGGTTCCGGGAAATCCACGCTCCTGGGCCTCCTTGAGCAGGGCCTCAAACAGCGCCGGGCCAAGGTCGGCGAACCGATTGTGGTCCGGTTCGACGCGTGGCGCGAGAGCCAGGTCGGCCCAGAGTGGTGGTCGCTTGGCGGCGCCCTCTACCGGGGTATCAAGTCGGAGCGTGTGCTGGCTACCCGGGCGGCCATGGCGGTGTCCTCGGCCATCGACCGGGTGGTCCGTTCCAAAGTGGTGATCGGTGCACTGGTGATCCTGGCGATCCTGGCGATCGCCATCTCCTGGGGGCCAGTTGCCGCGCTCGCAACCAGATGGCAATTGGTGCTGACGACACTCACCGGGGTCGTGGCGGCAGCCTTCGCGTTGAGCCGGATCCTCTTCTGGTCCTCCCCGGCCCTGGGCCAACTCCACCAGAAGGCGGACGACGCTCCGCTTGCTGAGGTCGCCCGCATGGTGTCGAAGTACCGACGTTGGGCGCCACGGCAAGACACCGCTCACAAACTCGCGGACACGTTGTTGGGCACCTGGCTCGTGCTGATCACCCTTTGGGCAACCCACCACGCCTTCACGGACGTCCGCACCCGCGGTCTCGACGCCGTTGCGAGTTCACTCGTGATTGCCGCCATCGGTCTTGGCGGCGTCTTCCTCTTGACAGTGGCAGCGAAGCCCGCCCAGCCGTCGCCGGAGAGTCCCACGTCGCCGGCATGGCAGCGCGTTCCCTATCTCCTTGCTGCCCTGATTCTTGGCGCCCTCTTCGTGGGGTTCAGCGGTCTGGGGTCCGTGCTGGGCGGGGAGTTCAGGGACTGGGCCCGGGACTTAGGCGACCTCGACACCCGCCGCTGGGTCGTCACAGCTGTGCTACTGCTGATCGCCGGCTTGGCGATCTACATCACCTGGTTGCGTCGGACCATCGGTTCACCGCGCCGCCCCACCCTGCTCGCCATCGATGATCTTGACCGATGCACGCACGAGAAGACCGTGGCCTACCTGGAGACGATCCACACGCTGATTCGCCACCACGCTGCTCCGACGAGCTTTCCACGGTGGCGCGAACCGGGTGCGCTGGTCGTCATCGTGCTCGCCGACGGTCGCTGGGTGCGCGAGGCCTTCTCCACGCAGTACGACGCCTTCAAGGATCTTGGCGACCCCGGGGTGAGATCGCTCGGTGCCGACTTCATCACGAAACTGTTCGACCACACCGTGCTGATCCCCGAACTCAACGAGGACCAGGTCAAGCGCTACCTCGACAGCCTGAGCAAATCCCAACCACTTCCCGATCCAGAGCCGATCATGAGCGACCCGGTGCCTGCCCCGCCGGATCAGGACGTGGCGACCGCTCCGCCACCCGAAGAACCTGATGCGCCGACCCCGTCGGCTGACCCCGCCGTCGAGTTGACCGACGTACTCGAGAGCGTCTCCTCTTCACAGGCGCCCGACGAACTCCGCACTGTGTCGGACCGCGCCGCCACGTTGCCACCACTGGAGCAGGCGACCGCCCAAGCCGCGATTCAGGACCTGCGCGGTTCAGAACAGTATGTCGTCGAGCTACAGCGACACCTGATCACGGCTTACTCCCACGTCATGCCCCGCAATCCACGCTTGATCCGGAGAGTCGCCAACACGTGGGCCATGCTTGAGGCATTGCAGGCGTCGATAGGCATCCAGGGAGACGAAGCCGATCTCGTGCACGCCGCCATCTTCTTCGTGCGCTACCCGACCCTCGTCGACACACTGTTGCACAGCGCGGCGCCACCCAGCGGGCAAGACGACGTCTGGATCCGAGCGGATGTGCTCGCGACGCGGACGCAGGCCAGCGGAGACGTCATGTCGCCGGAAGAACTTGCGGCTTGTTACGGAAAAGAGTTTCTGGCAGCAACCCCAAGACAGTGAACAAGACAGGCAACTGGACCGGGAGACTCGAGCGACACCAGGGGCGGCTGAGTCTGAAATGCCGGCCAAGCCACCTGTGGGTGAGGCATGATCAGGCAACCCGCGCCAGGACCAGGTGCGCCTCACCCCCCGGAGGCACTTCCCCATGCGTCATCTCAAAACAGTTGCCAGCGCCCTCATCGTTGTCCTCGTCCTCGTCATGGCGACGGACTACGTCGCCATGGCAACGACCGGCAAGACACTGTTGCTGGGCAGCGTGAACACGGTCACCAAGGCCACGGTGATCAAGAAGACGACCGACGGTCCCGCCCTGCGGATCGACAACTCGACTGGCACGGGTATTCAGTTCCACACCCGGGCCGGCAAGTCGCCCTTCAAGGTCAACCGGACCGCCAAGGTCAAGAAGTTGAACGCTGACCTATTGGATGGCAAGAATGCTTCCGAGCTCTCGTCCAGGATTCTGGAGTTCCGCAGTCCGACGGGGGCTCAGCCGGCCTCGACCGTGTTCACGTTGGACCTTCCAGCCGTTGACGCTGGCACCTATCTGGCGACGTACTCCGTCTGGATGGACAATCCGCAGCCTGCGCCCACGACCGCCTCTCCGATCGTCGTGCAGTGCTACCTCGCACTGAACGACTCAGGGGGCACCTACGTCTCGAGCATCGGCACCACGGCAATGACCACCGAGGGACTGCCTAGCCCGGGCCTGAGCGGATCCGGCGCCGTCAAGATCAAGCAGGGTCAGAAGTTGCAACTGTTCTGCGGCAAGAGCCCGTTCGCGTTCACCGTGCTTCCGGACTCCCCGATTCAGGTCACCCTGGTGAAGATGGCGACCAGCGAAAGGACGACCGTGGCGGCTCGCTCATCGACCAAGGCACCGGCAGCCACAAAGTAGCGGTTCGGCCACTCCCCGGTAGCCCTTTGGGCCATGCCCACCTCGGGTGATTGCCGACAGACTTCGAGCACCTCAAACGAAGGAGTTCGTCAGTCATGCGCCACCTCAAAACTCTTGCTTCAGCACTGGCCCTCGTGCTGGTCGTCCTCATGGCGACCGATTACGTCGCCATGGCCGCGACCGGCAAGCCACTCATCCTCGGCAAGGTCAACAAGTCCGGCAAGACGACAACGATCAAGAGCACGAAGGGTGCGGCCCTCTCACTCAAGGCGAAGCCCGGCCAGCCACCGCTCAAAGTCAACAGCACCACGGTGGTGCCGAATCTCAATGCGGGATTGGTGGGCGGCAAGTCCGCAGCCGAGCTCGGCGTTCGAACTCGCGTTTACCGTATGGATCTGCCAAACGCCACACGCACGGAATTCACTATGACGATCCCTGCCGTCCCGGCCGGCACATACTTGGCAACCATCGACGGATGGATCTATGCACCCGCGGGGCACATGTTCTGCTACTTGAGGGCTCCCGGCGGTGGGGATCGTCCCCAGGACTACATCGAGGGAACGGATGGCTTCTACGCGATCAGCGCTGCCGGCGTCATCAGTGTCAGTCCTGCCGGTGCTTTGACGATGAAGTGCCAAGGCGTTACCGGCGCCATGCGGACTTTCAACGGCTTCCAGGTGAGCCTCACCCCGATCGACACCGTGTCCAGCCTGCCTTCCACATTCGCTCGCACGAAGGTGACCGGAAAGTCAGCCATTACCAAGTAGCCACCTGGTGATGGATTGCGATCACCCCGGTGGCCGCAATCCATCACCATCGTGGATTCTGAGGTTTCTCAGCGCCCCTGCGCGCTGACGGTCAGACTGCAGGAAAACTTTTCGGACCCATCCCGCAGGAGAACCGTCATGCGACACCTGAAGACACTTGCCTCTGCCCTTGCCATCGTGATGGTGATCTTGATGGCGACCGACTACATCGCCATGGCCGCCACCGGCAAGCCGCTGATCCTCGGCAAGGTCAACAAATCCGGCAAGACGACCACCGTCAAGAGCAGCAACGGGGCCGCCCTCTCGCTGAAGACGAGGGCTGGCCAACCACCTCTGGTGGTCAATCAGGGGACCAAGGTGCCCAACCTCAACGCCGACCGCGTCGATGGCAAGAGTGCCTCGCAACTCGGCGTACGCACTCGAACCGCGCGCTTCACGTTCACCGAGAACGGCGTCGAGAGTCTCACTCACATCATCTCCAACGTGAAGGCGGGGACGTACCTGGTGAACTACTCGATGTTCCTCGAGGTGAGCGCCGCCGTGACCGGATACTGCTACCTGTCCAACAACGAGGGGTACGCCGCCTTTGCCAGTTCGCCGTCACTGCAGGGCACCAAGTTCGCTGCCAGCGGCACGGGCGTCATCAGGTTCAGTTCAACCGACAACCTCTTCCTCAACTGCTTCTTCAGTGGCCCGACGAACGTCACGACCTCCGACACCGTCAGCGTGTCGATCACCGCGATCGACACGTCGAGTTAGTCGACGTTGGCACGCACGGACAAGGCGATCTCTGGCTCCCGCACCTAGCGGGAGCGGCGCCAGACCACGACACTCTTGGGCACCGATTGGGACGGGGCAGCATCGCGCAGCATCGGCAACTTGTTGGCCGGACCCAGCGGATCTGGCGCCCGACGCGTGGTCATGGCCTTTTGCAGAGCGTCACGGGTGGCTTCGAGTTCGGCCGCCAGGTCGGCGTTGAGGTGTCGCAAGGCGACCACCTGGTTCTCGAGTTCGATGATCCGACGAACACCCTCTAGCCCGATCCCGGACGCGGTCAGTTGCGCGATCCCGCGCAACTGCTCGATATCGCGTGCGGAGTACCGACGACCGCCGCCGCCGGTGCGGACCGGGGTGACGAGCCCGATCCGTTCATAGGTGCGCAGCGTTTGTGGGTGGAGGCCGGTCAGTTGCGCGGCCACGCTGATGACATAGACCGCGGCCTCGGGCGACGGATTGAAGTCACTCATGACGCGCCGTCGAACAGGTTGGCCCGCAACGGCTTGCCGGCCATGGCGGCCCGGTAGGACTCGACGGCCTCGCGTGCGGTGGGGTCGAGTACGGCGGGCACCTGGACGTGCACGCTGGCCAACAGGTCGCCGTACGACCCGTCCGACTTGCGCGCACCCTTGCCACGGACCCGGAAGGTGCGGCCGTTCGGTGTGCCAGCGGGAAGTTTCAGGGTGACCGGGTTGCCCGAAAGGGTCGGGATCTTGATCTCGGCCCCGAGGGCGGCTTCGTCGAAGGAGACGGGAACCTCGAGGGTGAGGTTGTCGCCCTTGCGCCCGAACAGCCGATGAGGTGTGACCTTCACGGAGATGAACAGATCTCCGGCAGGGCCGCCGTTCTGTCCCGGAGCGCCCTTGCCGCGCACGCGAATACGCTGGCCGTCCTTCACGCCGGCAGGGATGCGGGCCTGGATGGTCCGCGAAGAAGTGCCGCGTCCCGAGCCCTTGCAGGTCGGGCACGGCTCGTCATAGATCAGTTGGCGGCCGGCGCAGGTTGGGCAGGTCTCGTTCAGCGAGAACGAACCGCCACCGACGTCGGAGACGATGAACCCGGCGCCTTCGCACTCGGGACAGATGTGGGGCTTGGTGCCCGGTTTGCCGCCCATGCCCTGGCAGGTGACGCAGGCCGCCTCGCTCGCCAGCCGCAACGAGATGGTGACGCCATCGAGGGCGTCGGTGAATGAAATGGTCGCGGTGGTTTCGTTGTCGGTGCCCTTCTGGGGCCGTCGGCTCTGCGCCGTACGACGTCCGCCGCCGCCGAACATGTCGCCGAAGACATCGCCGAGTCCACCTCCACCACCGGTCTGCCGGAGCAGGTCATTGAGGTCGAACCCGCTGGACGTACTGCCGCCGAAGCCGCCCGGGAAGCCTCCCCTGCCTGAGGTCGTCAGGGACCGCATCTCGTCGTACTTCACGCGCTTCTCCGGGTCGCCGACGACGTCGTACGCCTCAGCCACGGACTTGAACTTCTCCTGCTTGGCCTTCGCCTCGCTGCTCTCGCCGGGGTTCGAGTCGGGGTGATTCTCGCGTGCCAGTTTGCGATAGGACTTCTTGAGTTGGTCCGCCGTCGCGTCCTTCGAGACGCCGAGGACCTTGTAGAAGTCCTTGTTGGCCCAGTCGGCACGGAAGCCGTCCTGTGTGCTCATCTATTCACCTCCCTCCAATGTCTTGCTGATCGAGCCCTGTCGAGATCACTTCGACCGGATCGTTCACCGGGCTCACTCCGCTTGTTGATCGAGCCCTGTCGAGATCACTTCAACCGGATCGACCACCAGCACTTGGGCAGCACGCACAACGCGGCCGCCGATGCGGTAGCCGGCCTTGGCAATCACCTTGCAGGTGGTCACCTCAACATCGGGATCCTCCCCGATGTGGGACAACGCCTCATGCAACATCGGGTCGAAGGCATCGCCGGCGGCGCCGTACTTGGTGAGGCCCTGGGCAGCGACGACTCGCTCCAAGTGCTCGGCGACCGCCTTGAAGCCGTCCTCGAGAGGAGCGTGGTCGCGGGCGCGATCGATGTTGTCGAGAACCTCGATGATCGGGGCCAGCGCGGCGTACGTCGCGTTCTCGCGGATCAGTTCGCGGTCGCGATCGACCCGGCGCTTGAAGTTGAGGTACTCCGCCTGGAGACGCTGCAGATCTGCGGTGCGCTCGGCGAGTGCCATCTGGGTGGTCGATCAACTCGTCGGCAACCGGGTCTACTGGCGCGCCCTCTTCGATCATGTCGGAGGCGGCCAGCTCGACTTCGGTCTCGTTGGCCATCTCGCCGGCTGCGTCGCCGAAAGAACCAGCCGAGGGGGCCGGAGTTTCCTCCGACCCCCACCCGATCCTGGCCGTCGCCGACCTCGTCGGTCACTTCTCGTCGCCCTCAGCCGCATCCGGCGTCACCTGTCGGAGCCTGCTCGTCGGCCGCCGCGTCCGTCGGCAGCCGGCTCGTCGACGATCTCGGCGTCCACGACATCGTCGTCGCTTTCGCCGGTGGAGCCGGTCGACCCACCAGCCGCGGCCGCTTCGGCCTCGGCGGCGGCGTACATCGCAGCACCCATCTTCTGGCTGGACTCGCCGACCTTGGTGACGGCTGCCTGGATCTCCTCGGCTGAGGCCTCGGCGTTCTCCAGGATCGCCTTCAGGGCGTCGACGTCGGCTCGAACCTCGGTCTTGACGTCGTCGGGCAACTTGTCGGCGTTCTCGTCGAGGAACTTCTCGGTCGAGTAGACCAAGCCGTCCGCCTGGTTGCGGGTCTCGACGGCTTCGCGACGCTTGGCGTCCTCCTCGGCGTACTGCTCGGCCTCGGAGACCATCCGTGCGACCTCATCCTTGGACAACGCCGAACCACCGGAGATCGTCATCGACTGCTCGCGGCCGGACGCGTGGTCCTTGGCGGAGACGTGCACGATGCCGTTGGCGTCGATGTCGAAGGTGACCTCGATCTTCGGGATGCCACGCGGCGCGGGCGGCAGACCGGTCAGCTCGAAGTTGCCGAGCGGCTGGTTCTGGGCCCACATCTGACGCTCACCCTGCGCGACCTTGATCTCGACCGACGGCTGATTGTCATCGGCCGTGGTGAAGATCTCGCTGCGCTTGGTCGGGATCGTCGTGTTGCGCTCGATCAGGTGCGTCATCACGCCGCCCTTGGTCTCGATGCCGAGGCTCAGCGGGGTGACGTCGAGGAGCAGAACGTCCTTGACCTCGCCCTTGAGTACGCCGGCCTGGAGAGCCGCGCCGACCGCAACGACCTCGTCGGGGTTGACGCCCTTGTTGGGCTCCTTGCCGCCGAGCAGGTCCTTGACGACCTCGGTGACGGCGGGCATCCGGGTGGAGCCGCCGACCAGGACGACGTGGTCGATGTTGGCGATGGCGACGCCACCGTCCTTGAGGACCTGCTGGAACGGCACCTTGGTGCGATCGAGCAGATCGGCGGTCATCTTCTGGAACTCAGCGCGCGTCAACTTCTCCTCGAAGTGCAGCGGGCCGGACTCACCGTGGGTGATGTAGGGCAGGTGCACCTGGGTCTCGCTGGAACTCGAGAGCTCGATCTTCGCCTTCTCGGCAGCCTCCTGAAGGCGCTGCTTGGCGATCTTGTCGGCACCGAGGTCGACGCCGTTGGCGTTCTTGAACTTCTTGATCATCCACTCGACGACGCGCTCGTCCCAGTCGTCGCCACCGAGGTGGTTGTCGCCGCTGGTCGCCTTGACCTCGACCACGCCTTCACCGATCTCGAGCAGGGACACGTCGAACGTGCCGCCACCGAGGTCGAAGACGAGGATCGTCTGGTCGTCGCCCTTGTCGAGGCCGTAGGCCAGCGCTGCGGCGGTGGGCTCGTTGACGATCCGGCTCACGTTGAGGCCGGCGATCTCGCCGGCCTCCTTGGTGGCCTGACGCTGGGCGTCGGAGAAGTACGCCGGGACGGTGATGACCGCGTCGGTCACCGGCTCACCGAGGTAGGCCTCGGCGTCGCGCTTGAGCTTCTGCAGCACGAACGCGCTGATCTGCTGGGGGGTGAACTCCTTGTCGTCGATCTTCTGCTTCCAGTCGGTGCCCATGTGGCGCTTGACGGAGCGGATCGTCCGATCGATGTTGGTGACGGCCTGGCGCTTGGCGACCTCGCCGACCAGCACCTCGCCGGACTTGGAGAAGGCCACCACCGAGGGGGTGGTGCGAGCGCCTTCCGCGTTTGCAATGACGGTGGGTTCGCCACCTTCGAGGACGGCGACGACGGAGTTCGTCGTGCCGAGGTCGATGCCGACCGCACGTGCCATGAGTGTTCTACCTCCGGTTAGGGAATGAGTGCGGCTTCACTGTCGAGTCCGGGCTCCCAGGCCTTGGGCCTGCCAGCTCGGACAACGAAGTTTCCACCGCCACGACCGCGTGAGTCGTTATGTCCCAGTATGACAGGAAAGTTGAGTCGCTTCAACTCAACTTTGAGGAGGCCGCCGGCCCCGTTCGGTGAGCCGTCGCAAATGCAGCCAAACACGCCGTACCCCAGACACTCATCGCCGCGTCAGCAGAACCTACGACACCCGACTTGCGTATTAACTGTTGGAAGCACATGGATCAACCAAGGGGGATGGATGTCACAGGCTCGCGACGCCGAGTTTGATGAGTTCGCGTTGAGCGTGTGGTCGCGCCTGCGCTGGTCGGCGTACCTCTTGTGTGGTGACTACCACCTGGCCGAGGACCTGGCTCAGACGGCGCTGGCGCGGACCTACTCGCGTTGGAGTTCTGTACGCCGTGAGGATGCGGCCGCGTACGCGCAGAGGGTGCTCGTGAATCTCAACATCGATCGCATGCGGAGACGTCGACCCTCGGAAGTCGGCGAACTCTCCTCCGATCGGCCCAGCCGCGGCGCAGGCCCGCAGGAACTCAACGAGCAGCGCGACGAAGTACTCAGATTGCTCGACCAGCTCACGACTCGTGAGCGGCAAGTCGTGGTGCTGAGGCACTACTTCGACCTGTCCGAAGCCGACGCGGCCCACGAACTCGGAATCTCCGTCGGCACGATCAAGAGTGCCCTCGCCAGGGCCTTGACCAAACTCCGCACCAGCGAAACCGAAGCCACCTCTCCGACGCCAGTGGGCCTCTCGAAAGGGATCGAATGAACACCATCGAAGAACTCCGCACGGCCCTGGCGACCCCTCCGGGGCCTCAGGACTCCGGCCTCCCCGATCTCGCAGCAATCCGGCGCAGCGGTCGCCGCCAACGCCGCTCGCGTCAGGTGGTCGGCAGCCTGGGGGCGTTGGCCTTCGCGGGTGTCGCGATCCTGGGAGTCTCGGCATTCGTCGGGAACGGGAACGAGGGTTCGCCGGGCTCAGCCGTCGACACTCCCCCGACGCCGACCAAACTGTCGCCGTTGGCGGAGCGCGTGCTCGCCGAGATCCCTGGCGCGCAACAGGTGTCGGCGTACCAAGTGGTCATTCCTGGCCCCGACACTCCCGCCGACAACGACCAGGCCTTGGGGTCCGATCCACAACTTCCGGATCCGCCAGAAGCTCTCTTTGAACTCAGTGCGCACGTCTATGCAGGCGTGACCATGTATCCCAAGGACGCCTACCCGGCATGGCTGTTCGGTGCCATCAGCAAAGCGGAGAAGGCGGCTGGGGATGACGAGGGGTACCAGGTCGGCACGTTTGCTGACGGGATCATCGTCGACCAGGGGCCGGCCAAGTTGGCGTGCCTGACCTGGCCCAAGAACGACGCCTGCTCCATCAACTTCGTGCACCAGATTGCCGGAGATATCAACCCCGACAACACCTATCTCGACTGGGGTATGGGCACCGATGACTTCCTCAAGTCGGGCAAACCCATGGAGGTGTTCCAGACCGACAACTTCAGCACCGGCAGGGCCACGACCCTGAGCATTGCCGGCATGGATGGCACCGATGTCGCTTCGGTCGACTTCGTGACGATTGACGGTCGGACGGTGGAGGGCACGGTCATGTCGGGGACGCTCTCGGCCGGCGACACGATCATGTGGGCAGACGTACCCGGCGAACTGGCTCGCGTGACGGCGTACGACGCGCTCGGCAAGGTGGTCGAGAACCATCAGTTGAAGCCGTGCTCAGATCCGGTCGAATGCGAGGTGCGCTGACCCGGCGATCGCGTTCCGACACACCGCGTTTTTGGCTGCATACGCGACGGCTCACCGGTTTGAAGGGTCTGGTTGGGTTAGGTCATGACTGTTTCCAACAACGTTCCTGATCTGGCGCTCAATGACGGCACTACCATTCCGCAACTCGGTTTCGGGGTGTTCCTGGTCCCACCCGCGGAGACTGCCGACTTGGTGACGACGGCCCTCGAGGTCGGATATCGCCACATCGACACCGCCGAGATGTACGGCAACGAGGTCGGTGTTGGGGAGGCGGTGCGTGCCTCGGGCATCCCTCGCGAGGCCCTCTACGTCACGAGCAAACTCAACAACGGCTTCCATCGTCCCGACGACGCTCGGCGCGCGTTCGACAAGACGATGAGCGACATCGGGTTGGACTACGTCGATCTGTTCTTGATTCACTGGCCGCTGCCGACGTTGTACGACGGGGACTACGTCTCGACATGGCGGACGCTCGCGGAGTTCGTGGCCGATGGGCGCGCGAAGTCGATCGGAGTCTCGAACTTCCAGGCGGCCCATCTCGATCGGATCGTTTCCGAGACCGGTGTCGTCCCGGTCGTCAATCAGATCGAGGTCCACCCCCACCTGGGCAACGAAGCCGCCCGAGCCGCCTCCCTGGCCCACGGCGTACTCGTCGAAGCATGGTCTCCCATCGGGCGCGGCGCGACCCTCACCGATCCAACCGTCGTCGCGATCGCCAAGCGAGTCGGGCGTACGCCGGCCCAGGTCACGCTGCGCTGGCACATCGAGCGGGGCGACATCATCTTCCCCAAGTCGATGCGCGAGGAGCGGATCCGCGAGAACTTCGCAATCTTCGACTTCTCGCTCTCGCCGGAGGACGTGGCAGCGATCAGTGCCCTCGACAAGGGCGAGGCCGGCCGGATCGGACCGAACCCGGATGAGTTCGCCTGGATCCCCAACTCCTAGCAAGATAGTCCGCCCTTGAAATCATCTTTTGCGAGCCCAAGATGATGATTTCAAGGGCGGATTATCTGGATTTGGTGGGGCTAGATGAACAGGCGGGAGAAGCGGGTGACGACGGGGCCGATGGCGATGCCGGTGAGCACGGTTCCGACGCCGAGGTCGGCACCCAACTGCCACCCGATCAGCGCGAACCCGACCTGCATCACCGAGTAGAACCACCGGAAGGCAAACGGTGGGTCGAAGGCGCGCGCAATCGTCTCGGCCGGCCCGATCCCGAGGTCCGACGCGAGGTACGCCGCGATGCCGAGGCACAACACAATGAAGCCGAGAACCAGTTGCAGCGACCGCAGGACCAGATCGTCTGGTTCGGGCACGACTGGCAACGCGAGCGTCACGACGATGCCGACGGTCAACGGCTGGATCAGGGTCGCCCAGCCCGGGCGCAATCCCCGCAGCCAGCCGATCCCCGCCATCAAAGTGCCCAGCCCAACCGCGACGACAACGAACCGCACGTCCAACGCGAGGGCGGTGCCCTGCAACAACGTCGAATAACCGTCCGCGCCCAGATGCGAGTTGAGCGACAGGGCCACACCGATGCCGAGGGCCGCCGCGCCGAGCACCAGCAGGACGAAGCGTCCTGGCACTGACAGTTCGGCGGCGTGCAACATGGTGAAGGCAGTTTCCCCGAACGGTCAGCCGACGGTCACAATGACGACGTTCGAGGCGCTGCCACTATCACTGTCCAAGACCCGGAATCGGTTCTCTCCGACCCGGCTGGTCTGGACGTACGTCGCGAACGAATCGCCGTTGACGCCCACGGTGACGCTGAAGTCTGCCCACTGTCCGCCCTCGCGTCGTTGCACCTGAAGGATCGCGCCGGACCCCGTCGGATAGGAGCCCGTCAGGTTGATTCGCTCGAACGAGCCGACGCTCGTGGGTGCCGCAATGAGGGTGATCGCCTTGGCTTCCGTAGTCGGCTCGTCCGGGGCGCTCGACGCCGGCGTTTCGGGGACGGGCTCGCCGCTCTCGCTTCCGCTCGCGGCGGATTCGGAGGTCGGCACCGGCTCGGGGAGATACATCGACGCTCCCGTGGTCGCGCCCTGCTCACTTCCACCGCCACCGAAGCCCAGCACCCTCGTTCCGAGTAGCGCGCCGAGACCGAGGATGGCCCCGACCACGACGGCGACCGACACCAGGGCGAGCAACCCGGAAAAGACCGGGTGGCCACGCGTAGGCGTTTCCGATGCCCAGCGACTCGGTTCCGGATCGAGCCCCGGATCGGGGTTGGATTTCACCACGCGTAGGCCTCGGGGGCCGGCTTGGAACCTTTGGGCTTGTCGCCGTCACCAATTGCATTCGGGCCTACCGGCGGGAACAACTCGTCCAGGCGGGCCAGCGCGGCGTCATCAAGAGTGATCTCCAGCGCACGGAGCGCGCCAGTGAGCTGCTCGGTCGTCCGAGGACCGATGATCGGAGCCGTCACACCCTCGCGGGACAGCAACCAGGCCAGCCCGACATTGGCGGGATCTTCGCCGAGGTCGTCGCAGAAGTCTTCGTACGCCGCGATCGTGTCGCGGTGCTTCTCCAGCATCTCCGCCGAGCGACCGCCGGCCGAGCGACCCGTTCCACCAGCCTCCTGCTTGCGAATCGCACCGGACAACAGACCACCATGTAGCGGCGACCACGGGATCAGGCCGATGCCGTAGTCGATAGCCGCCGGAAGCACCTCGAGTTCGACCCAGCGGGTCATCAGGTTGTAGATCGACTGCTCACTGGTCAGCCCCAAGAAGTTGCGACGCCTGGCGGTCTCCTGCGCCTTGACCAGATGCCAGCCGGCGAAGTTGGACGACCCGACGTACAGGATCTTGCCCTGCGCCCGCAGCACCTCCATGGCCTCCCAGATCTCGTCCCACGGGGTCTTGAGGTCCACGTGGTGCATCTGGAAGAGGTCGATGTAGTCGGTCTGGAGTCGCTTCAACGAGGCATCGCACGCGCGGCGGATGTTGAGGGCGGACAGGTAGGTCTCGTTGGGCCAATCGCCCATCGAGCCATACATCTTGGTTGCAATCACTGTCCGCTCACGGCGTCCGCCGCCGGTCGCAAACCAGCGGCCGATGATGTTCTCCGTGATGCCTTCGCCCTTCTCCCACCCATAGACATTCGCGGTGTCGAAGAAGTTGATGCCGTTCTCGTGCGCGGCATCCATGATCGTGTAACTGTCGGGCTCGGTCGTTTCAGGACCGAAGTTCATCGTGCCGAGACAAAGTTTGCTCACCGAGAGGCCGGTGCGTCCGAGTTGGGTGTAGTCCATGTCTTCGATCGTAAAGGGCTTTTGGTCAGGACGTACCAGCGGCGGCTCGGGCCGCTCTTTCGGCCCGCGCATACTCGTCGGTGCTGGCGTCGTACCCCCAGAAGTCGCGAAGCGTCGCCGCCGTCAGAAGTACGCCGACCACGCACATCGCGCCGCCGCTTGCGATGGCTCCACGAACGCTCCAGACATCGGCGACGACGCCCGCCCGGACCTGACCGGCGAGCGGGCCGACCGAGTAGGACAGCATCTCGATCCCGGCAAGCCGGCCGCGCATCGTTTCCGGGATGGTCTGGTTCCAGATCGTGCCCCGGAAGATCGCGCTGATCATGTCCGCGGCACCCGCGAACACAAAGGCGAGCAGACACCACTCCATGGTCGGCGCCAGTCCGGCGGCCATGATGAAGGCGCCGTAGGCAGCAGCCGAGATCACGATCGCTCGGCCGTGCCGGTTGACTCGTCCCGTCCAACCGGACAATGCAGTGGCGATCAAGGCACCGAAGGTCTGAGCGGAGTACAACAGTCCCAAGAGTTCGGGGCGGTCGAACACGTCTTCCGCGAGCGCCGGGAAGAGGACCACCGGGAAGGCAAGGAACATCGCCGCCAGATCGACCAGATAGGTGCCGAGAAGATCGCGGCGATTCACGGCGTAGGAGAGGCCGGCGCCGATGCTCCGGAGGCTCGGCGCGGTGGTCTCGTCCAGGTGCGGGTAGGGCCGCAGCAGCATGAAGAGCGTCGTAGCGATCGCGAGGCCGACGACATCGACTGCGAAGCACCAACCGATGCCTGCGTAGGCCACCAACAGGCCACCCAGCGCCGGACCGGCAAGCAGACCGGCCTGCATGCCCAGGCTGGTGAGGGCGTTGGCGGCCGGGATCTCCTTGTGGGTCACGGTGCGCGGCATGAGTGCCTCGCGGGACGGTCGTTGGAGTGCCGAGGCGGAGACCAGGAGCGCCGCCAGCACGAAGATCGCCCAGACCTGCGGATCCTCCGAGAAGGCATTGAGCGCCAGGAGCGCGGTGAGGACGGCCTGCGCGACGCCGGTGACGATGAGCAGGCGCCGACGGTCGACATGGTCGGCCAAGGCACCGCCGTACAAACCGAAGACCACCAGGGGCACCAGCTCAACGGCCCCGATCGCACCGACCGCGATGTTGGAGCCGGTGATCCGATAGATCTGAAACGGGATGGCGACATAGGTCAGCATGTGGCCGAAGTAGAAGACAGTGCCGGCGAAGAACAGCAGTCGGAAGTCGCGGGACGTACGCAGCGGAGTGAGATCGACGCGCATGCCGCGGAGACGGTCAGGCCAGGATCGGGAGTCGCTCACCCGGCGTCCTCCCCCGGTGCTTCCACCGCCGTGACGACGAACTTCGTCGTTGGCTTGGCCGGCTTGGGGCCGCAACTCTGTTTGCGGGCCTCTCCGACGTGAGCGGTCACGCGCACGACGTAGCTCGCGGGCGGTTGTCCGTGCGTATCGAACACCCACCCTCTGTCGGTCGAGTCGACCAGCCTCACTTCGGGCTGTCTGCGCAGGCCGAGCGCCCCACGAAGATGGAGTTCGGCGACCTGAGCTGCCTCCGGCAATCCCGCCCGACCGCGTGACGACTCCAGCGGGTGCCCGCCGCCGAGCAACTCTTCACAGGCGGTGATCGCGGTGTCTGGATTGAGCCGTCCGAGGGCGATGCCGGAGGGGAGAGCCAGCAGCGTCCCGGCGAACCGGTGGCCACCGAGATGAGTGGTTTCCCACGTCGAAGCGGGCCACCGCTGCGCCAGCCGAGCGGCGATCGGTCGGCCGTACTCGGCACAACAGCGATCGCGACTGCCGTTGGTGCAGACCAGCAGGAGCGGTTCGTCGTACGCCGTCCAGGTCGGAGCGTCGAGGACCTCGCGAACGTCAGTGAGCGTGGCCGTCTCGACGGTCGGGCTCTCGCCGAGTCGCGCTCTGAAGAGGCGTACGCCGGGACCGCTGGCGCCGCCGTACCTCCGGATCAACTGCACCCGGACGCCGCGAAGCCCTTCCAAGTGGTCCCGGACCTCCACGGGCATCCGACTCTCGGCGACAGCCTTATTGCCCCACGCGCCGGCGTACTCCAGGAAGAGCCAGGACTCGTCTGTGGGCGCCGTCCCGGCGATCGGCTCCTGATCCTCGGCGCTCGCCACCGCACACCGGAACTCGTCACTCACGGTGCGATTGTGCCTTGTTGCTTCATCACGTTAAGCGGGTGAGCCCCCACTTAGCACGATGAGTTCATCGTGCTAAGTGACGGCTCGACAACCTAACGTGATGAAACTGCAGCCAACACCCCGGCGCCAGGGTCAGAGGGATCAAGGGATCAAGGGAAACGGGAACACGGGAGGACGGGGGGAGGTTGCATCACGCATGCGCATCGAGATCTGGTCCGACGTCGTGTGCCCCTGGTGCTACATCGGCAAGCGACGCCTGGAATCGGCCCTGGTCGAGTATCCCGGCGAGGTTGAGATCGTGTGGCGCTCCTTCCAACTCGATCCGGGCTCACCGCGCGAGGTCACGCAGACCGTCGCCGAGCACCTTGGTTCGAAGTACGGCGGGGGTGCATCCGCAGGGCAGTCGATGATCAACAACGTCGAAGCTGTGGCAGCGGGCGAGGGATTGATCTACCGGCTCAGCGAGGCCAAACGCGTGAACACCCTCGATGCCCATCGACTGCTCCACCTGGCCAAGGAGGCCGGACTCCAGAGTGAACTCGAAGAGGCCCTGTTCTCGGGCTACTTCACCGAGGCGCTCGTGATCTCGGACGCCGAGGTCCTGCAAGGTCTTGCGACCCGGGTAGGACTCGACCCCACCGAAGTGGCGGAGGTGCTCGCCACCGATCGCTTCCGCGATGAGGTCTATCGCCGATGCCGAGCAAGCCGCGGCGTACGGCGCGAGTGCGGTGCCCTTCTTCGTGTTCGACGGCCGATTTGCCATCTCGGGCGCCCAGCCGAAGGAAGTGTTCGAGCAGGCCTTGGCCCGGGCGTCCGTCCCGGTGAGTTAGCGCCGACGCGGGAAGAGCGCTCGCTCCGGCTGGCAGGTCTTCCCCCGAGGCGGCAACGTCTTGTCGATGAGGTAGTCGCGATAGATCCGCTCGATGCAGCCGCCCGTGAACAATGCCGCGTGACCCCATCCGTTGAACGTCACAAGCCGCGAATCGATGAACATTCGGTTCACCGCGCGGGCTCCCAGAATTGGCGTCGCCGGATCATGGGTGTTCCCGACGACCAGGAGCGGGTTGGACGTTTGCGTGCGCCATGGGCCGGTGAACCGATCGGCCTGGCTCTTCGGTGACCAGCCGGCACAGGTGTTCGAAGTCCAGGTCCACAACCGCCCGAAATAGGGTGCGCTGCGGTCGGCGCGAAGTCCGGCGCCAACCCACGCGCCCGGGCGCCGCGGGTTGTTCGAGTCGGAGCAGGACACGCCATAGAACGGGTCGATCCGCCTGAAGCCACCCGCGCGAGGTTCGCTCAACGAGCCGACTGTTGCTGCGACTCCGGAGGCATAAGGGCCCGTGGGGAACGTGAGCGGGGTCGAGTCAGGAAGACCTCTGATCTCATTGACCTTCCGCCTGAGCACTGCAGGATCCCACTGTGACTTCGCGGACCTGGCGGCGATCGTCCGGCCGCGGCGATGGCGGTCGAACGCGTCCCGATAGAGGTCACGCAGGGCCGTCATCAGGAACGGATAGGCCTCGGCGGCGTACAACGCGGCGAGTGAGAAGTTCACGACGTCCTGATATCTGAGCTTGCCGCCGTTGATCATGATCGGTCGCCGCTCCAGGCGATTCATCAAGCGCCGGAAACGCCCCTGCGAATTGCCGGCGAACTTGCAACGCGGTCGGCCCACTGCGTCGCATCGACGGAAAGCAGAACTCAATGCCAACCAAGCACCGCGCCCGCTGCCCAACCGCTCGGTCATGGGTTGGTTGCGGTTGTTGGGATGTCCGGTGGTCCAGTCGATCGGATCGAGCACCCCATCAACGACGATCGCACGCACCCGTTGCGGGAACATCGCGGCGTACGTCGCGCCGAGTTGGGTGCCGTACGACGCGCCGTAGTAGGTGAGTTTCTCGTCGCCAAGGGCCTGGCGGATCAGGTCCATGTCACGAGCGGTGTCGGCCGTGGTCATGTGCTTCACGATCCGCGCCGGCGACTTCCGGCAGGCATCCCGGACCCACTTGTTGACGCGAATGATCTTGCGCGCTTCGCGTCTGTTGATCGGGAACCCCAGACCGTCGAAGGGTTGTCGACCGCGGCCCTTGCAGAACATCGGCTCGGAGGCACCCACACCGCGGGGATCGATCCCGACCACGTCGAAGCGATCGGGGAGTTTCTTCGGAAAGAATTGCCCGAAGAATGAAGCGAACTCCGTCGCGGAGCCGCCGGGACCGCCCGGATTCACGAACAGGCTGCCGATTCGTTTCCCGGGACCGGTCGCCGGGACCCTGAGCACGTCGAGCCCCAGGGTCGGCCCGTTGGGCTTGTCGTAGTCCAGCGGAACCCTGACGACGGCACACTGCGCCGGGGGTACATAGAAGTCACACTCACTCCAGGCGATGTCGGGCACGGGCGCCTTCACCTGCGTCGGTCGCGCGGTTGCCGTAGGCGGCGCGGCGGCGTTCGCGCTCGGTGGAGCGCTGAGCATCGCGGCTCCTAACGCAAGGGAGAGCGACACTGCCAGCGAGACCGTCCGAGTAGCCATCCGCCCATCTTGGCACTAACCGCTCGGGCGACCGGCGAGCCAAGTCGTTGCGACCAGCGGTACGCCGGGGCGATAGGCCAGGTGCACGTAACTCGGCGCGTCCAGGATCATCAGATCGGAACGCCGCCCGGCCACGAGAGCACCGACGTCGTGGCGATCCAGCGCCGCAGCGCCTCCGCGGGTTGCCGCCCACACCGCCTCGGCCGGAGTCATGCCCATCTCCCGCACGGCCAGCGCGACGCAGAGTGGCATTGACGAGGTGAAACAGGACCCCGGGTTGCAGTCGGATGCCAGCGCCACTCGCACGCCGGCGTCCAACAGTGCGCGAGCGTCCGGATAGGGCTGCCTGGTCGAGAACTCAACACCCGGGAGCAGTGTTGCGATGGTCCCCGAGTCGCGCAGCGCAGCGACGTCCTGGTCGGTGAGGAAGGTGCAGTGATCCACGGCGAGGAGGCCGAGTTCGGCCGCCAGTTGTACGCCGGCGCCGTAGGTCAGTTGGTTGGCATGCAAGCGACCACGCAGCCCCGCCGCCGAGCCTGCGGCCAGGATCGCTCGCGCTTGGTCGGCATCGAAGGCGCCCTTCCTCGCAGAACACATCGATCCAGCGAGCGTGAGGTGCGGCGGCGGTCAGCATCGGCCCGGTGACCAGATCGACGTACGCCGCCTGATCCATCTCGGGGGGCACCACATGGGCGCCGAGGAACGTGGTCTCGTCGGTGAACTGCCGGGCGACCGCCAGACTTCGGGCCTCATCATGGACGGTGAGGCCGTAGCCGCTCTTGATCTCGACGGTGGTGGTTCCCTGGCGCACCATCTCCCCGACGAAGCGGGCGACCTGAGCCGTGAGTTGCTCATCGGTTGCGGCCCTGGTTGCGGCGACTGTGCTCCGGATTCCCCCGGCCGAGTAGGACTCGCCCGCCATCCTGGCCGCGAACTCGGCGGACCGATCACCGGCGAAGACCAGGTGACTGTGACTGTCCACGAACCCCGGCAGTACGGCGCGTCCGCCCGCGTCGTACGACGTGTCAGCGGCCGGCGCGGAGGAAGCGGGGCCGACCCAGGCGACGTTGGCACCTTCGATGACCATGGCCGCGTCATGGATGATTCCCAGGATCCCGTCGCCCACACTGCGTCGAATTGTGGGTCGTTGGTGACCAGTTCCCCGATGTTCGTGATGACGGTCGAGACCACCACGCCCTCCCAGATCGCGGCGATCGCGGCGTCGAGATCGCGCCCGATCTGCTCGGAGTCGCCGCGCTCGAACCGCACCCGCCCGTCAATCATGACCCGGGTGACGTCGGCGGCACAGGCCGCAAAGACCGCCGAGTGATCTCGTCCGCGCCGGTGCCGGCTGTTCGCGGAGATGGCGGTGTCGATGGTGACCAGATCTGCTCGCTGCCCGACGGCGATCCGACCGGCGTCGGCGAAGCCGAGACTCGCGTGGCCGTCGGACGGTGGCCGCCTCAGCAGCTCGCTCGGCGGACCAATGGCCGCGGTCCTGGGTGGCGAGGCGCTCGTTCAACTCGGTGGCTCGCATTTCCTCGAACAGGTCGATGACGGCGTGCGAATCGGACCCTAGCGTGAGTCGGCTTCCGGCCGCCGCGAGTTGCCGCGACGGCCCGATGCCGTCGCCCAGGTCCCGCTCGGTCGTCGGGCAGAAGCAGGCATAGGTCCGAGTGCTGCCCAGGGCCGCGATGTCGGCATCCGTGAGGTGCGTGGCGTGTACGGCGCTCGTCATCGGGCCCAAGCGCGCCCGAGTCGGCAAGCAACTCGGTCGGCGTCATCCCGTACGCCGCCAGGCAGGCTTCGTTCTCGGCCACCTGCTCGGACAGGTGGACGTGGAGCGGCGCGATGGCGTCCCCGTCCATGGATCGAGCCTGTCGAGACCACTCGGCGACGGTCGCGAGTTGCTCCCGAGGAACGGCCCGCACCGAGTGGATGGCCGCGCCGATGACGACGTCGGTCTCGACGGACTCGGCCAACGAGGTCGCTCGACCAAGCGACGACACCCGCTCCGCCCAGCGGTCGGCATCCCCATCGGAGTAGCGCACCTGGACGCCTTCGACCGGCGCACCGAAGCCGCTGGAGAGGTAGCACGTGTCGAGCAGCGCGATCCGCAGTCCGGCCTCGCTGCGCCGCCCGGATCAGGGTCAGCCCCATCTCGTTGGGCTCGTCGTACGGCGTGCCATCGGGCTGATGGTGGAGGTAGTGAAACTCACCGACCGCGGTGATTCCGGACGCCACCATCTCGCGATAGGTGGCCAGGGCCAGCGCGTAGTAGGTGTCGGGATCGAGTCGTTCGGCAACGGCGTACATCTGCTCGCGCCAGGTCCAGAACGAGCCCCGCTCCCGCTGCGTGCGACCGCGCAGAGCGCGATGGAACGCATGCGAGTGGCAGTTGGCGAAGCCCGGGAGGCTCAGACCCGGGACGTGGATCCCGGCGAGGTCGTCGGCGTCGGGAGTGACCGTCGGTGAAGCGACCATCCTCGACGGTGACCGCCACCCGATCGCGAGTGGCGCCGTCGACGTACGCACGTTCGAGGAGGTAGGTGCCGGAGGATCCGCTCACGAAGCGAGCCGCATGATGGTCTCGGCGAGCGCTTCGACCCCCGCCAGACAGTCGGCCATCTCGGCATGCTCGGCGGGCGAGTGGGAGACACCCGTGGGGTTGCGGACGAACAGCATTGCGGTCGGAATCCCGGCGGCGGACATGATCCCGGCATCGTGGCCGGCCGCCGTCGGGATGATCGGCCAGTCGGAGCCTTCATGCTCGAAGGCGATCCATTGGGCAAGGTCCTGATCGAATTCCACGGCGCCGGAGAACGGACTCGGCGGTGACCATGACATCGGTCCCGTCGCGCTCGGCACGCTCGGTGGCCAGTCGGGTGATGGACTCGACGAGTTCGCTGACCGCCGCCGGTGAGTCGGCGCGAGCATCGAGCCAGGCGGTGACCCGCGACGGCACGGCGTTGGTCGCGTTGGGTGAGACGTCCACGCGGCCGAAGGTCGCCCGTTGACCGGAGCGCCGAGCCTGCTTGTTGGCCGCCAGCACGGTCATGGCGAAGGTCAGCATCGGGTCGACGCGGTCCTCCATCAACGTCGTGCCGGCGTGGTTGGCGACTCCGGTGAAGTCGAAGCGATAGCGGCCGTGCGGCCAGATCCCGGCGGCGACGCCGATGGGTTCGCCGTGGTCGACGAGGTGACGACCCTGCTCGACGTGCAACTCGATGAAGGCCGAAACCCGGTCCTCGATCCGCAGCGGATCACCGTCGCCGAGACCTGCTCGTTCGACCGCGTCGGCGAGGATAGACACCGTCGGAGTCGCGCTGCTCGCAGGCGTCCTCCCACGACGTGACACCGGTCGCGACGCGAGAGCCGAGGCAGGCCGATCCGAAACGCGACCCTTCCTCCTCGGTGAAGACGCCCAACAGGATCGGTCGCGATGGCGCGAAGCCACGCGATCGGAGCACGTCGACCGCAGCGAAGGCCGAGACGACCCCGAGCGGGCCGTCGTACGCCCCGCCGTCGAGAACCGAGTCCAGGTGCGACGCGACCATGATCCCCTTGCCGACGTCGATGTCGGTGTACCTCATCAGCGGCACCCGCCACTCCGCGACCAGGTTGCCGATGGGATCGATCTCGACCTTGAAGCCTCGCGACTCGGCGGCCTGGCGGAACCAGTCCCTGAGCTCGCTCTCCGCAGAGGTGAATGGCTGCCGAAAGTAGCCGCCGGTCGACGCGCTGCGTCCGATCGGAGCGATGTCCGCCCACATCTGCTCGAAAGCCATACTGAGAGTCCACCCCCTCGCCGAGCGGGCGTCAACGGAGAGCACGCGGCTCGCGTCTGAAATTCCAGACTCACGAAAAGACCAATCCGGCCACTACCACCGATAGGGAGTAGAACTACGAGTGTGACCGAAACCAAACCGCCGATCCGCGTCTTCCTGCTCGACGACCACGAGGTCGTCCGGAGAGGTCTGCGAGACCTCCTGGAGAGCGAAGGCGACATCGAGGTGGTGGGTGAATCCGGACTCGCCCAGGAGGCGACCGCGCGGATCCCCGCGCTTGCGGCCGGACGTGGCGATCCTCGACGGCCGACTCCCCGACGGCAGCGGGGTCGACGTGTGCCGGGACATCCGGTCGGTCGACCCGTCGATCTATGCGCTGATCCTCACGTCGTACGACGATGACGAGGCGCTCTTCGCGGCGATCCTGGCCGGCGCGTCGGGCTACGTGCTCAAGCAGATCACGGGCCACGACCTCCTCGACACCGTACGACGCGTCGCGGCCGGCCAGTCGCTTGATCGACCCGTCGCTGACGGCTCGCGTCCTCGAGCGGGTGCGGAACCCGCACCCCGAAGCCATCCGAGTTGTCCTCGCTGACCGACCGCGAGCGCGAGATCCTCGGCCTGATCGCCGAGGGACTGACCAACCGCCAGATCGGCGACCGACTGTTCCTGGCCGAGAAGACCATCAAGAACTACGTCTCGAGCCTGCTGGCCAAGCTGGGCCTGGAGCGCCGCACGCAAGCCGCCGTGCTTGCCGCTCGACTTCTCAAGTAGCGGTAGGCCGGGACTAAGTACCCTCCCGGACGCGACATACTCCCCTGCCTGCGCGGCGCCAAACAGAGTTTCCTGAGAGTAAGCAAAGAAAATCACTCACAGGAGGCACCAGCTCATGGCTACCGTGCAAACCAACCAAACAGACTCCGTCGAACTGGCCCGCGAGGCCGTCGACCGAGAACTACTTCCACCACGCACTCGCAGCGCTTCGGATCGCCTTCGGACTGACATTCCTCTGGGCGTTCTTCGACAAGTTGTTGGCGCTCGGGTTCCACACCGGCTACGACCAGGAGGGCAACCTGGACAGGTTCGGTGACGCCGCCTGGATCAACGGCGGCAGCCCGACCGAAGGCTTCTTGAAGTTCGGCGCGGACGGCCCGTTCAAGAGTTTCTACAACAGCATCGGCGGCACGCCGTGGCTCGACGCCCTGTTCATGCTCGGCCTGCTCGGCGTCGGCCTCGGCCTCACCTTCGGCATCGGGATGCGGGCTGCCACAGCAGTCGGCGCGCTGATGTACGTCTTGATGTGGACCGTCGCGCTCCCCCCGGAAAACCACCCGTTCCTCGACGAGCACATCCTCGGCGCACTCAGCATGGCGGTCCTGGTCTTCGGCCACGCCGGCCAGACCTGGGGATTCGGCAAGCAGTGGGACGACATCTCACTGGTTCGAGTCCAACCGCTGCGCTCAGGTGATGCCCGTCAGGTGACATCGATGCCCCTCGGGGACCCGAGGGGCACCCGCCACTCCAAGCGCGGTGCCGTGCGGCTGTACTCCCGACAGCCGCACGGCACCGCCTAGTTCTTCGGCACGGTTTCGCAGAGTTCAGCAGGCCGCTCTCGCTGCGCGTAGCCGGAAGCCCGGGACCGTCATCGGTCACCCGCAGCAGCAACTCGCTCGTGTCCACCTCGATCTCCACCAGGATCGAGGTGGCCGCTGCATGTTTGGCCACATTCGACAGCGCTTCACGGAGTACGGCGAGCGCGTGCTCTCGGGTCTCGGCGTCCACCACGGCGTCGACCGGGCCGGTGGTGCGCAGGACCGGCGGCGTGGCGAGGACCGGTTCGGTACTCCGCGACCAGCAGATGGGCGGCCTGCCGGAATGACACCGGCCCGCTCTCGGCGTACTGAAGCTCGAAGATCGTCGTCCGGATGTCGCGAATCGTGGTGTCGAGATCCAGCACCGCCTGGTCCAATCGCTCCTGGACGACCGCCGATCCGGCCTTGGCCCGGATTCCCTGGAGCTGCATGCCGGTCGCGAACAGGCGTTGGATCACCACATCGTGGAGGTCCCGCGCGATCCGTTCGCGATCCGTCACCACGGCGAGTTCCTGCCGATCCGCGCGTGCCTGAAGCCGGTCCAGTGCCATCGACGCCTGGTCCGTGAAGGAGCGTCGTGAGGGCCTTGTCGTGCACCGGCCGCCCCGTCTCGTCCTGGTGGGCGTCCACGATCACCAGCACCGCCAGCGTGTCGAAGACATGCGTGCTCAGGGGCAGGACCAGGACGCGTCGATTGTCACCGAAAGTCGACGTCGTCGGCCTGGTGCCCCGAGAAGGCCGCCTCCAGTTGCGGCCTTGCGAGGACTGCCGCGTCCGACAGCGTGTCTGGTCTCCCGACCGTCGGCGGCGATCAGCACGGGCTCGTGGTTGCCGTCTCGACCGAAGATGCCCACCGCGAGCGCACCCGAGACCGAACGCGTGCCGGTCGCGATGTGCGGCAGGGCATCGGCCAGGGCAATCGGTCCTTGCAACGACTCGTGCAGTCGGGCCGAGGCTTCCAGCCAGGACCGTTGTCGCTCGCTCAGTGCGTAGGCCCTGGCGTTCTCCAGCACGAAACCGGCGGCAAGCGCCAAGGCATCCACCAACGACTCGTCCTGCGCGGTGAATCCCCCGCCGCCGCGCTTCTCGGTGAGGTAGAGGTTTCCGAAGACGGTCCCGCGAATGCGCACCGGGACGCCCGAGGAACGACGCCATCGGCGGGTGGTTGGGTGGGAACCCGAACGACGCTTCATGGTCCTTGAGGTTGTCGATCCTGATCGGCTCCGGCCGGTCGATCAGGAGCCGGAGGATCCCTCGCCCGGTGGGCAGATCGCCGATGCGTTCTCGGTCGGCTCTCGGAGATGCCATGGGTGATGAAGGCCGACAAGGTGCCGCCCTCGCCGATCACGCCGAGCGCGCCGTACTGCGCGTCGGTCAGTTCGCAGGACGACACCACGATCTGCGCGAGCACGTCGTGCATGTCGCTGGCGGACGTGATCGCAATGACCGCGTCGAGCAGCACCTGGGCGCTGGCCGGCAGGGAGGTCTCAGACATTGGATGAGCCTCGGTCATGGGTCATCTTGGCAGTTTGTTCAGACCGACCGCTTGCAACGGGCCTCCGATGCTACGCCCGCTGAGCTCATCCCAGCGCAGTCGGACGTAGAGCAGACGCATTCCACTCGCCCACGGCTTCGGGTCCCAGGTCGCGCGGATCAGCGCCAGTTCCTGCGGGTCCTCGACCATGGCCCCTCGCCCGGTGGCCACGACGCTCCACCCCTTCTGCGAGGTTGACGTCGACCTGATCGACCTCGAAGGCCAACCTGGTGTTCCAGGCATAGGTGCCCAACACGCTGTAGGGCGTGGTGCGAAAGACGATAGATTCCTCCACGACGGAGTAGTTCACCGGCACGATGCGCGGCCCAGCGGGAGTGCACACCGCGGCCCGACCGACTACGCCGGTCGAGAGCAGCTCCAGACACTTGCCATAGGTCAGGACCGCAGACTCGTTCATGCGCCTCATCCTCTGCTCCTCGCGCGCCCGAACGGATGGGTCGATAGTCCCGAATCCATGGGGTATGCCGATCGTGTCCCGGCGTGCACCCGGCTGCTGGGGGCCTAGTGCCCTAGTCGCAACCCCACGGTCTGGACCACAGTGACTGATCTAGGAAGTGGAGAACCACCATGAGCGTAATTCGGGTATTTGCTCTAGGAATTGGCTGGATCGTCTTGCTTGCGGGTTCGCTCGCATGCCTCGGCGCGGGGGCGTTTGCCGTCGGAGTACTCGTTCGGCTCAACTTTCGGACCGGGATGGTCGGGAGCGCTGCTGATGGCGGCCGTCGGGCTCGTCCTGATGATCGGAGCACTACCGATGATGTTCTTCGGCTGCGAGGCACACCGCCCAATGCAAGACGGCCGGATTCGCACCCATTCCAGACCGCATTCCGGTTGGCGTGAGCAGTCGGGCGCTGAAGATTCCGGTTTCAGCGATGTCGTCGTCGGCTAGACCTTCGAGTTCATCCGCCGTGCGCACCCTGGAACACCGCCGCTGAGTCACTCTGGCCCGGCCGGCGCACCCTGTCGGACCGAGCAGGGTGGCAGGATCAGCCAATGCGATTCCATGTCGACTCCGAAGTCGGTCAACTCAAGCAGGCCATCGTGCATCGGCCGGGTCTGGAACTCAGTCGGCTCACGCCCGAGAACGTCGATGAACTCCTCTTTGATGACGTCATGTGGGCCGACCGGGCACGGGAGGAACACGACGCCTTCGTCGCTCAACTGGAGGGCCGCGGGGTCGTCGTACACCACTTCGCCACGCTGTTGGCCGAGGCACTCGATGAAGCGGGAGCGCGCACGTTCTTGCAGGAGCGACTCACGATCGCCAACCGATTCGGGCCGGCCTTGGACGCACCCCTGGACGAGTTGGTCCTCTCGTCACCAGCTCCACTACTGAGCGAGCTGCTCATCGGCGGGGTCCTGAAGCAGGATGTCGCGTCGCTGCTTCACGGTCCAAGCCTCCTGATGGAGTTCCTCCGTTCGGATGGCTTCCTGCTTCGACCGCTTCCTAACCACCTGTTCCAACGTGACAACTCAGCCTGGATCTATGACGGGGTCTCGATCAACCCCATGGCCAAGCCTGCGAGGCAGCGCGAGACCCTGAACTCGAGAGTGGTCTACAACTTCCACCCGATGTTCCGGGACGCTGCCATCAACTTCCTCTACGGCAACGACTCCCGCGCACATGAGAGCGCAACGATCGAGGGTGGCGACATCACCGTGATCGGCAATCGCGCCGTGATGATCGGGATGGGCGAAAGATCCACACCTCAAGGAGTCGAGACGCTGGCCCGCAGCCTGTTCCAAGCGGGAACGGTCGACGTCGTCATCGTCGTGGAGCTTCCCAAGGCCCGGGCCTTCATGCACCTCGACACGGTGATGACGATGATCGACCGCGATGCCTTCTGCGTCTACCCCTACCTGCCAGCCGAGTTGCGCTCCTTCACGCTGCGGGCGGTTGGGACCGGCGGCGACTTCAAGATCACCGAGAACCGCGAGCTCTTCCCCGTGGTCGCCGATGCCCTGGGGATGGACCGACTCCGGATTCTCCACACACCCATCGACCAGATGGGCGCCCAGCGCGAGCAGTGGGATGACGGCAACAACTTCTTGGCAGTGTCCCCCGGTGTGATTCTCGGATATGAGCGCAACACGACCACCAACAACTATCTCGCCGATCAGGGCATCGAGATCATTCCCGTCGTTGGCGGCGAGCTGGGACGGGGACGAGGCGGTCCGCGCTGCATGACCTGCCCGATCGAACGGGAGGCGGTCTCCGCGTGAAGCGCCAATGGGGCCTTAGGCCCCACCCGCTGAGGTCCCTGGTCTCTGCCGGTCCTCAGTGCACGGGTGAAGCATGGTGTTGAGAGAAGGGACACACCATGAACCAACACCCAACACCCGGCCTCATCGTGGTGGCCACTGACGGAACCGCGGCCGGCAGAGCCGGCGTCGAGTTCGCAACCAGAGAGGCTCGGCGCCGTGGCGCCGGTCTTGAGTTGGTGCACGTCGTACCCATGTATCCGTCCGCAAGCACCTTCCCAGTGATTCCGGACGACTCTTTCAACCAGTTCGGACGAGAAGTCCTGGAGCAAGGCGCCGAGTTGGTCCGAGGGATCGATCCCGACGCGCAGTTCGGGACGACCCTGATGACCGGCGCGCGGGTGGCAGCAATCACCCGGTGTGCGGCCGAGGCCGCCCTGTTGGTGATCGGGTCGAACCCGCCGCTGTCGGCCTCCGAGAGGTTCTGGATCGGAACCACGGTCCCAGGCGTCGCGGCCCGCTCGACCTGCCCTGTGATCACGGTGCCGGTGGAGTACGACGCCAACCACGTGACAGGTCGTGTCGTGGTCGGGGTCAAGTCCCCGGCCCGATTCGGCCGACCTGTTGGCCTCGGCTTTCGCACTTGCCGAGGAGACCGCGTCGGAGTTGGTCATCGTCCATGCGTGGAAGCTCCCGGCCGGCTATGACGACCTCGTGTCGAACGAGGCGTCACGCAAGGAGTGGCGAGTGCAACTGGAAGCCGAGATCGAATACGTGCTCGGCGACCTCCGATCCGATCATCCCGACGTACCGGTGAGCATCGAGATCGTGCACGGCCGGGCAGCGCCGGCCCTGATCAACGCTTCGCGGAACGCGGATCGGCTCGTCATCACCCGCCCTGTGCACGGTGGCTACTTCCACCATCTTGGTTCGACGGCACGAGCCGTCCTTCGCGAAGCCCACTGCCCGGTCGAGGTGTTCCCACCCCATCCGACGGCGAGTTCCGACGAGCGAGTGTCCCAGTTGCACCAGGACCGAGACGGCGCACTTGTCTCCTCCTAGGTCTGTGACCGCGGTCCACACTCCCCCAGAGGAAGTGGGCGGGTCCGTGACTCCTCGCTTTGTCGAGGGGTCACGGAAGGCACGCGGAACTTCGGTCGGGTTCATCGCCTTGGGTGTGCTCATCACGACGTACGTCGCACTTGGCCCATTGCTTCTGGGCAAGATCGACTTCGCGACCTCGGCGTCGGGACTCAATCAGATCAGGGGAGGAGACCTGGCTGCCCTGTGCGTGGTCATCCCCTGCTGCTTCGTCGTTGCCTGGCTGTCTTGGCGCAGCCACCCGGCCGCACCAACGCTCGGGTTGGCCCCCGCGATGTTTGCGATGTACACGTACTCACAGCTCATCCTGGGCAACGAGTACCTCGTTCGGCCGGGCAATGTCGAGCGGTACTTCCCGCTTCTATTGGCCATCTTCATCCTTGCGGCAGCGCTGGCGTTGCGATGCTGGACCAGCCCTGAAACCAAGCAGTTGCCTCCCATCTCCCGCAGACTCGAGCGGGGTAGCGGCATCCTCCTGCTCGTCATTGCGGTCGTCGTTGTCGTCGGTATCCACCTGGCCTCACTCGTGGGTGCGATGGCCGATCCACCGATCGGCGCGGCGTACCTCTCCACCCCGACGACGTTCTGGGTCGTCAAGTTCTATGACTTGGGCATCGTCGTCCCGGCGGCGCTTGCCATCGGTTGGGGGATGCTCCGTGGGCGCGAGTGGGCACACAAGCCGGCGTACGCGATCTTGGGCGGCTACATCCTGCTCGGCTGGTCGGTCGCGGGAATGGCGTGGACCATGCTGGCCGAGAACGACCCGGACGCAACGCTCGCGCTCGCGCTTGCGATGACGGCCGTCTCGGTGGCGGGCACCGCTTTTGCGTGGAACTTGTACCGGCCGCTGATCACCTTGCCATCGGGGACCACTGCCAGTCCCTGATCTCCGGCAGGTCCTCGCCGTGGGAGCGGACGTAGATCCGGTGCTCGATCAACTTGTTCTTCAGATGTTCGCGAACCGCCCCGCTGGCCGACCTCAGTCGCGGGACGCGGTCGATCACGTCGATGGCCAGGTTGAACCGATCCAGCCGGTTGATCACGGTCATATCGAACGGGGTGGTCGTCGTACCTTCCTCGATGTAGCCGCGAACGTGCAGGTTCTGGTGGTTGGACCGCTTGTACGTCAGACGGTGGATCAACCAGGGATAGCCGTGATAGGCGAAGATCACTGGCTTGTCGGTGGTGAACAGGGCATCGAAGTCTGCGTCCGAGAGTCCGTGCGGGTGCTCGCGCTCGGGCTGCAGTCGCATCAGGTCCACGACGTTGATAACGCGAATCTTCAGATCCGGGACGTGCTCCCGTAGGAAGTCGACCGCAGCCAGGGTCTCCAGCGTCGGTACGTCGCCGGCGCAGGCCATCACGACGTCAGGCTCGCCACCGTCATCCGTGCTGGCCCAGTCCCACATGCCGATGCCCTTGGTGCAGTGGACAACGGCCTCCTCCATCGTGAGGAACTGCCTGGCCGGCTGCTTGCCAGCGACGATCACGTTGACGTACTGGCGACTGCGCAGACAGTGATCCGCCACCGAAAGCAGAGTGTTTGCATCCGGCGGCAGGTAGACCCGCACGACTTCGGCCTTCTTGTTGACCACGTGGTCGATGAATCCGGGGTCCTGGTGAGAGAACCCGTTGTGGTCCTGTCGCCATACGTGCGAGGTCAGGAGGTAGTTCAGAGAGGCGATCGGCTGACGCCAGGGAATGCCGTCGGTGACCTTGAGCCACTTGGCGTGCTGGTTGAACATCGAGTCGATGACGTGGATGAAGGCCTCGTAGCAGGAGAAGAAGCCATGTCGCCCGGTCAACAGATAGCCCTCCAGCCAACCCTCGCAGGTGTGCTCCGAGAGGATCTCCATGATTCGACCGTCGACCGCCAGGTGATCATCGGCCGGCGTGCTCTCGGCGTTCCAGGTCCGCTCGGTGACCTCGAGCACGTCCTGCAAGCGGTTGGAATTGTTCTCGTCGGGCGAGAACAGCCGGAAGTTCTCCATGTTGGCGGCCATCACGTCGCGCAGAAATGTGCCCAGCACCCGAGTGGCCTCGACCGCGCCGGTGCCCGGTCCATCAACGGCGACGGCGTACTCCCGGAAGTCGGGCATTCTGAGGTCCCGCAGGAGTCGACCGCCGTTGGAGTGTGGGGTTGCGCTCATCCGGCGATCACCGGCCGGGTGCAGGTCTCGTATCTCCGGCACCAGGCATCCGGCCTCGTCGAACAACTCCTCGGGACGGTAGCTACGCATCCAGCTCTCCAGCACGGCGCGGTGGGATTCATTGGCCCGGGCATCCGCGAACGGCACCTGATGTGCCCGCCACGTGCCTTCCATCTGCAAGCCGTCGATCTCTTTCGGCCCAGTCCACCCCTTCGGGCTCCGCAACACGATCATCGGCCAGGCCCGACGGGCGGCGGGCGTGGTACCTGCAGCCCGTGCTTCGGCTTGAATCTCGTGAATCTCGGCGACGCAGTGATCGAGGGTGGCGGCGAACGCCTGGTGCATGGACTCAGGATCAGAGCCGTCGACGACGTACGGCGTGTGGCCGTAGCCTCGCAACAGTTCAAGCAACTCGGATTCCGGAATTCGGGCGAGAAGGGTCGGATTGGCGATCTTGTAGCCATTGAGATGCAGGATCGGCAGGACGGCGCCATCGCGCCGAGGGTCGACGAACTTGTTGGAGTGCCAACTGGTGGCGAGCGGACCCGTCTCGGCTTCACCGTCTCCCACCACGGCGGCAACGATGAGGTCCGGATTGTCGAACGCCGCGCCGTACGCATGAGAGAGCGCGTAGCCCAGTTCACCGCCCTCGTGGATCGAGCCGGGAGTCTCCGGCGCCACGTGGCTCGGGATCCCTCCGGGGAAGGAGAACTGGGTGAACAGTCTCGTGAGCCCTTCTTCGCCCGGGCCGATGTCGGAGTAGACCTCGCTGTACGTGCCTTCGAGGTACGCCGCCGCCACGAGTCCGGGGCCGCCGTGACCGGGCCCGATGATGTACATCATGGATTGGTCGAACTCAACGATCGCGCGGTTGAGGTGCGCGTAGATGAAGTTCAGTCCCGGGGTCGTGCCCCAGTGCCCCAACAGCCGTGGCTTCACGTGCTCAGCCGTCAGCGGCTCGCGAAGCAGGGGGTTGGCCATCAGGAAGATCTGACCAACCGAGAGATAGTTCGCCGCCCGCCACCAGGCATCGATGCGGCGCAGCGTCGTGGCGTCCAAAGGCGTTCTCGTGATCGTGCTCCTGGCGAGTCCAGGCGTGGGCGAGGTGAAAGGTGCGGTGTGGGGCACGGAGGTCTCCCTAGTCAGAGGTCGGCATTCCCCAGCGTCGGTGGACGCGCACGCCGTGGCGAGAGGACGAGGACGCTGGTACGTGGGACCAACGTCCCACATGTCGGGGGAGATCGGCCGTACTGACCAACAGAGGTGGGGGGCGACGATTGGTTGGACTGCAGGACCAGCAATTCGGATGAGGACATCGCATGCAAGCAGGACCGGGCGGCGCCGCTGAACCCCGCACCTTGGGTCCGTGCAGCATCGCGATCTATTGGTTGCCTCTCGGCGCGGGCGGCCGGTCGGTCAGGTGGAACGGGCGGGTCTTTGAAGCTGCTGCGGCACGGCGTGAACACCGACCGCCGGCCGATCTCTACCACTCCGCGCTCTTAGTACGTCTGGAGCACGTCCGATTCACCGTCGAGATGACCCCGGCGTGGGGTGGACCGGCGACGTATCGCGGCGTCGTACTCGAGGGACCTGTCGGGGCGCGAATTCTCGGCCATTCGGCCTTCTTCCGATACGAGATTCGGCGCTGGCTCAACGGGACTATTCCGGATGCGGCCGAAGCGGTTGGCCCGCGGCTCGTCGTCAGCGAGGACCGCGATCTCGCCCGCACCCTGCTCACGATCGTGCCTCTGGTGCCGGCGCTGACGTGGGGCCGGGACGAACTCAGAACGGGCGACATGTGGAATTCCAATTCGCTCGTCGCCTGGCTGCTCGCGCACAGCGGTCACGAGATGTCATCGATCCGGCCCCCTCCACAAGGGCGGGCACCGGGCTGGCATGCCGGACTTGAGTTGGCGAGCCGTCAGCCTGCGCCGCCATCACCTCGTGTCATTGGCGGGATCGGGTTCTAGGCTGCCACGGGTTCGAGTTCGTCGATCGCGCGTTGAGCCTTCAATAGCTGGCGGAGCAGCACGAGTCCGATCACGGTGATGCCAACGCCCATGATGGTCGGAAGCGGCGCGGGGCCCAGGGGAGAGGTGGTGACGATGTCGAACCAGGCATGGAACACGGCGACGATCAGCACACTCCCTCGACCGACTTGAAGCAACCAGGCGAAGATCCATGAGGCCACCCAGATGCTCATTGCGAAACCGATGAACCCGACCAGAGGCATTGCGCGGTAACTCGGGGTGATGCCGAAGAGCGGCAAGTGCCAGGCCGCCCAAGGCAGGCTCACGAGCCCGGCCGAGGTCACGACGGAGTGGCGGCGCTCCAAGTGCGGCTGGAGAAACCCACGCCACCCGATCTCCTCGCCGAAGCCGAAGAAGATCAAGTTGCACAACCACCAGATTCCCAGGGGAAGGGCAGCGAACTCTGCGGAACGGCCGAACTGGCTCCAGTCCAGCTCAGACATCGGGAAGCCCGTTGCCCAGGCCGCCACCGGCGCGGCAATCAGCAGCAGCAAAGGTGGGACAAGACACACGAAGAGCCAGGCTCGGCGCCGTCCACGCCACGCGATCAGTCGCCTCCCCAGATCTTGGAGCCCAGGGCGGCCCGCGGTTGCGCCTATGACAATCGTGGCGGCGATGGCCGGCCCGAGCCCACCGATCAAGTGCAGGCCCGACCAGGGCTGCATCGGGATCCAGCCCTGGGCGGCTGCCAGCAGCGGCAGCCAGGCCGCCCAACTGATCGCGAAGGTCAAGCCGACGAACGCCGCCACCGGATGGTGGCGGACCACAGCGGTGGCGGCAGCAGGAATCAGGGAGTCACCGACTCTTTGTTGGTCACACTCCCAACCTGGCCCAGCCTCGATGACTGCGGCAGAGGAGAAGGTCCTGTCAACGTCCGGACAGCTCCCGCGGCATCCGTTTCGTTGACTCGGCCTCGCCCGTCAAGCCCTAGGTGTCGGACTTGTGAATGTTCTTGCGAAGGGAGTCGCGGATCTCCCGCAACTTGTCCATCAACGGCTGGAACTTCTCTTCGGCCGCCATCGCTCCGAGGTGGGCCTTGAGTTCAACGCTGTCGGCGCGACCGTGCCATACATCGACCTCGAACTGCGCCTGCTGGCGCAGCAACTCCGCCTGTTCCTTGCGCAGAGTGCTGAGTTGCTCTTCCAGCTGCGCGATGCGCTCTTTGTTCTTCATGTGCCCAGTCTCGCGCAGGTTGCCTAACGTCGACGTGCGGGTCAAGGCAGAAGTCGAGGGCAATCGCGAACAGATCAGTGGCAGGTCGGGCCGTTCTCGTCGGCGATCGCCTTGACGGACGGCGGGACGTCGATGGCAGGGTTCTGATCGAAGAACCCTGACGGCTTCAACCAGAACGACACGATGTCGACGGCCATCATCGGCCACTCCTCCATCCGGGTGATGTGGTGGATGCCGAAGACATACCACAGCACCACGTCGGTGTTCTCGAGGTTCTCGTCGTCACTGATCCACGCCGTCATGCCGTCGTCGGTGACCGACTGGGTCGGATACGGCCCCGCGGGCCAGCGCTCATCGTCGTGGTTCTTGGTCACCCACAACGTGTGGCCGATGACCGGCGCTCGGAGGTACTGAACGGTCTCCGGATCCATCATCGCCGGGATCGAGCCGGTCGGCGCGAGCTTGTACGACGGGTTGGTGCCGACCTTGTTGGTCTTGTTGGTGTTGACGACCTTCCAGGACCGCTGCCGCTCCCAATTGAAGTCGCGCGCCGACTCGGATTCGGACTTGATCGGGGTCGCCACGGTCTGGATTGCCGAGACCGTAGGGGTTCTCCGCCGAGATCGGCAGCGCCTCGGAGTCGACCTCCATGACCGTGTTCTGGTCGCCGTCGATGTCGAGGTCGAGCCGGGCCACGAGGAAGTGCTGGTGGTACGGCGCGTAGGTGTCGTGGTCGACCACGGTGCCCGTGACCGGCGCACCGGCCTCCGCGTCGAACTTCGTCGAGACCATGATCCCGGTCGCGCGGACCTCGCACTCGATGTTGCCGTCCTGGTAGAAGCGCCAATAGATCAGGTACTCGTAGTTGGCGACTGTCGCGTGCGTGGAGACGACCATCCGGCGCATCCGCCGCACCTCGGCACCGGCGTGCGGGTCGATGTGCTTCCACAAAACCGCGTTGTCCTCCTCGTGGAGGCAGATGGCGTTCTTGATGTCGAAGGGCTCACCGCGGGTATCGGACAAGGTGGCGTCGACGTAGACGATCTCGCCGAGACAGTCGCACCCCAACTCCAGCGAGGTGGTCATGTAGCCGAGTCCCCACTCGCCGATGTCGTACGCCGTGCGGCGGTAGTGGTCGAAGGAACTGTCGCGATACGGGACGATCATTTCGGCGAACGACATCCGGTGGGCCACCTCACGGGTGTTGCCATGGTCGTCGTAGGTCACCTGATAGATCACCGGGCCCTCGCGATAGTTGAAGCCCAACCGCATCGTCCAGTTCTGCCACTTGAGTTCGTTCCCGTCGAGGGTGAACGAGACGCCCTCGGGTTGGGTGATGTGGAGCGGCTTGATGTCGTCGCGGAGTTCGCCCCCCCAGAGGCTGGGCGCATATTCGCCGGACACCGGCGCCTGGCCCAGGTCCTCGGCGGTGTCGATCTGGAGGAGTTCCAGGCTGTTGATGTCGACGATCAGTTTGATCCCGGAGAGGGGATGCGCGTAGGGATTGCCGTCGGGCGTCTCACGCATCCACAGATCGGCCCACCCGAGTCGACGATCCCGCCACTGCTCGGGCATCAGCCCGCCGCCGTACGTCCAGACGTCGACGAGGACCAGGTCGAGATCGGTGATCCCGCGTGCGGCGAGTGCGGCCTGGACCTCGGGGTTGGCCCTCATGGCCTTGTCGACGTCGTAGAACTCATCGACGGTGAAGTTGGGGGTCACGCCCGGCCGGTGGGTCCACGACTCGACCGCATCCGCCGCTGAGATCGACGACCGCTTCGTAGGCCTGGTTGTCGAGCCGATTGAAGACCACGGAGAGGGACTTTCGCGGGATCGGCGTCGCCGGACCGCCACGCCTTGACGTCCGCCTTGGGCGGTTCGGCGAGTTCGATCGAGGCGAAACGCCAGGTCTCGGTGACACCCTGATCGCGCCGCAGAATGGCTGCGGTCTGCGAAAACTCCTCGGCCGTCATCGGATCGAGCGGGTGGTTCGCCATCGGACTTCTCCTCTAGTTGGATCCGGCTTTCAGCAGTACCGAAATGAAACTACTCCACGCTGCCGCGGCGCCATGCGGGCCAGACCAGTCCGAATTCAGGTGCTCCAGACCTGTCGACGTAGGACCCAACACTTCCCTAGCCTGACAAGATGACCCCCGAACACATCAGCCCCCACCAGTTGAACGATGACCCGGACTTGCATGACAAGGGTCTCAGAGAGGGTTCAGTCGGTCTCTTCGGAGGCACGATTCTCGGCATCTCGTCGGTGGCTCCGGCGTACGCCCTCACCGCGACCATCGGGATCCTGGTAGCCGAGGCCGGCGACAAGATGAATGTGGTCATCATCGCCGGCTTCCTGCCGATGTTCTTCGCCGCCTACGCCTACCGCGAGTTCAACAGCGTGGCACCCGACGCCGGCACCTCGTTCACGTGGACGACCAAGGCCTTCGGGCCGTACATCGGCTGGTTCGGTGGCTGGGCCGCCGTCGTGGCGACGGTGATCGTGTTGTCGAACCTGGCGGCCGTGGCCGTTCAGTTCTTCTACCAGTTCATCGGGCAGGTCGTCGGGAGCGATGACATCGGCGCACTCTGGGAGAACAAACTCATCAACGTCGTGACCTGTCTGATCTTCCTCGCGATCGCGACCTGGGTGTCCTACACGGGGCATCACGACCACCGAGCACATGCAGGTCTTCATGGTCTTGTTCCAACTCGCCGCGCTGTTCCTCTTCGCCGCGATGGCCATCGCCAAGCACGGCGATTCCCCGACCGGCGTCGACTTCTCCTGGAGTTGGTTCAGTCCCGCAGGGCTGACGATGACGGCCTTCATAGCCGGACTATCGGGGTCGATCTTCGCGTTCTGGGGCTGGGACACGAGCCTGACCGTCAACGAGGAATCCAAGGATTCCAGCAGCACCCCCGGCAGCGCTGCCCTGCTGTGCGTCACGTCGATCCTGCTGACGTACCTGCTCGTCGCAACGGCAACGCAGATGTACGCCGGCGTCGGCACCGAAGGGCTCGGGCTCGGCAACGAGGAGAACTCGGAGAACGTCTTCGGAGCGCTCGCCGAGCCGGTGATGGGCGAATGGCTGAGCCTGGTGCTCTATCTCGCCGTGCTGGCCTCGAGCGCGGCCAGTCTGATCACCACGTTCCTGCCGAGTTCGCGGACCATGCTGGCGATGGGCGCCTACCGCGCCTTCCCGGCCCGTTTCTCGGAAGTGCACGCCGAGCACAAGACCCCGGCCTTCGCGCTGGTCGTGGCCGGGATCGGAGCCGGCGCCTTCTACACGTGCTGACGCGTGCTCAGTGAGCGGGTGCTCACCGACACGATCTACTCCCTCGGCATCATGATCTGCTTCTACTACGGCCTGACCGCGTTCGGCTGCATCTGGTACTTCCGCAACGAGCTCTTCGCCAGCTGCTTCAACTTCATCTTCAAGTTCCTGTTTCCGCTGCTGGGCGGGCTCGGCCTGTTCGTGGTGTTCGTCAAGACGCTGATCGACGCCCGCTCCCCCGACTACGGCTCGGGTGCCTCGATCGCCGGTGTCGGCCTCGTGCTGATCCTCGGCCTCGGCCTGATCCTGCGCGGTGGTGTTCTGATGCTGTTCCAGCGCGCCAAGGACCCGGCGTTCTTCCGGGGCGAGATCATCCACACCGGCGTCTCCGTGCCCGCCAAGAACCCCTAGGCTGCTCGCTGGCGGGAGCGCTTGACACCTCGAATGCGCTCGCTGGAGGTGCATTCCGCTCCCGCCACGGCTAGTGCCGCTCCAGCACGCTGGCGATCTCGGTGAAGCCGCGCGATCGGGCGTGCTCGAGGGCCGTTACGCCGTCCTTGTCTCCGATGTCGGGGTCCGCGCCGGCGGCGAGCAGGATGCGCACGATCTCGACGTACGCCGTCGAGCCGTCGCCGAGGATGACCGCCTCGAGCATTGCGGTCCAGCCAAGGTCGTTCACGTGGTTCACGTCGATCCCGGAGTCGGCCACTCGACGTACATATGCGACGTGGCCGCGTTCAGAGGCCGGAATGATCGAGACCCCGCCGAAGCGGTTGCGCAGGGTGAGGTCCGGATGGAAGCGAAGCATCACGTCCGCCATCTCCACTGATCCCGTCACACCGGTGACCAGCCATGGGGTGTCGGACCGGTTGTCATAGGTGTCGGGGCTCGCTCCCATGGCAAGCAGGACACGGGCCGCCGGGACGTGGTCCTCCGCCGAGGCGAGCAGCAGCGCCGTTCGACCCTGGGGGTCCTGAGCCTCCAGGTCAGCCCCGGCCCTGATCGCCAGGGCAACTCCGTCGGCATCTCCCGCACCGGCGGACCTGAGCAGCGCAGCGTCCGGGTTGCGGATCGGACGGTCCCGAAGCGCACGGGTCAACGATTGCGTGGCCTCGGCCTGACCCTGCGAGCGCGCGTGGTCGACGGGCGCGACCCCGTCCCGCGCCGAGGTGATCCGCAGATCCGCGCCACCAGCGATCAGCGCACGCACCGTCGCGACATAGTCCGCGGTGTCCTGTCCGAGGATGATCGCCTCGTGCAGCGCCACCCAGCCCAGATTGTTGACGTGGTCGACGGCGATCTCATTGGGTGGTTCGGTCTGCAACAGCCGGCCGACGATGTCCCAGTGGCCGCGCTCCGCCGCCCGGATCAGCGCCGTACCGTCGAAACTGTCGTGCAGAGCGACGTCGGCCCCGTTGGCAAGGGTGAGGTTGAGCAGGTCCAGGTAGCCCTCGCTGGCAGCGATCAGGAAGGCGGACTGAACCGTCTCATCCCGCCAGTTCACATCCGCCCCGTCACGAATCAGCCGACGTGCGGCCGGCACATCGTTGCGCCACGCTGCCGCGATCAGGCGTTCGTCGAGACGTCGTTGGTCCTCGGGCGTGCTCGGCGTTTCGCGGGTCTCATCGCGGGCGCTGTCGGCGCCGGTGGCGTCGACGCCACCGGAGACCGCGAGGGCTCCCCCGGCTCGGACGTGGTCGATTCAGATCCGCTGCAGGCGGTCAAGGCCAGCACCAGACTTCCGACGGCTGCACACGAGAGCGCCCGGCCAGTCACTCGGTTCGCGCCAAGACCTCGCGGACGATGTCGATCGTGGTGTCGGGGTGGAGGAACGCGAAGCGGCCGACGGTCTCGCCCTCCCACTTCGTGGGTGGGATGAAGGCGATCTCGTCGCGATGCAGCGCGTTGCGCCCACGCGTTGTAGTCATCGGCTTCCCAGCCGATTCGACGGAAGAGTACGACGCCGAGGTCGGGCTCGCGGATCAACTCCAGATGCGGGGTGGCTTTGATGATGTCCGCGGTGTCACGGGCGAGTTGGGCGGCCACCTCGATGGAGTCCCGGTAGGCCTGCACGCCGTTCACGGCGAGCGAGAACCACAGCGGCAACCCGCGGGCGCGGCGGGTCAGGTGATAGGCGTAATCGGTCGGGATTCCATTCGCCGTCGGCGGCGTGGATGACATCGAGGTACGACGCGTCCTGGGTGTGGGTCCGGCGCGCCAACTCGGGATCGCGGTAGAGCAGGGCACAGCAGTCGAACGGCGTGAACAACCACTTGTGTGGATCGAGGATGAACGAGTCGGCCTGTTCGATCCCGTCGTACTTGGGCCGCAGCGACGGGGCGAACAAACCCGCACCGCCATAGGCGCCGTCGACGTGGAACCACCAGCCGTGCTCTTTCGCGATGGCACCGACGCCGGCCAGGTCATCGACGATGCCGGCGTTCGTCGTGCCCGATGTGCACACAACGGCGGCGATGTCGGACAGGTCCCCATCGGCGTCGAGGGCGGCCTGGACCGCTTCGCCAGTCACTCGGTGGTCGGGGGTCTCGACGACGAGGGCGTCCATCTCGAGCAGGCGCAGGGTGTTGACGATGGACGAGTGCGCGTCGGTGCCGACCACCACCCGCAAGCGGCGACCCTGTGCCGCTTCGCCCAATCGTGCTTTGGCGGTCTCCCGGGCCACGGCGATGGCCGACATGTTGCCTGCCGAACCACCGGAGACGAAGCACCCGCCGGCTTCGGCAGGCAGCCCGGCTTCGTCAGCGATCAACCTGAGAACGGTGTTCTCGGCGGCAATCGCACCTGAGGCCTCGAGCCAGGAGACACCTTGGATCGAGGCGCAGCTGACGAGCATGTCGAAGAGCAGGCTGGCCTTGGTCGGTGCCGCCGGGATGAAACCAAGGAAGCGCGGGCTGTCGGCCGAGATCACGCTGGGCGCGATGACGGACGCGTAGACCCCGAGCACCTCATCGGGCGGCCGCGGCTCGTCGCGGATCAGATTCTCCAGCCGGTGATAGAGCTCCTGCGCTGTCATGGTCCCTTTGTCGAGCGGCACCGGGTCCATGCGCAGGCGGTTCTCGGCGTACGCCAACACACCTCGGATCATCTGTTCTGTTGTCTGGTCGACTCGATGCATACCCATTGCACGCTCCCGTAATCTCGTATCCGTGGACCCGGAGCCTTCAACCTCCCATGAAATCGCTGCCCAGGGTGAGGCTGGTCCTGACCAGGCAGTTCAGGAACCGCGTGAACAGACGCGCGCCCAGCGGCGAGCGGCGGCTGCCGCACGGATTCAGCATCAGGACCGCTGGGTGGAGATGCAGATCAAGGGAGCCATGGAGCGTGGCGCCTTCGACAATCTGCCAGGGCTGGGCAAGCCGATCCCGAACCTGGGCGCCGCCCACGACCCCGACTGGTGGCTCAAACAGCTCATCGAACGCGAGAACGTGACCGGTGTCCTTCCTCCGGCCCTGCAACTGCGCAAGGACGACGAGGTTCTCGATGCCCTCGTGGACAAGATGTCGGGCGAGGCCGACGTACGACGCGCGCTCGAAGACTTCAACGAACGCGTCCGCGCGGCGTTCTATCAGCCACTCGGTGGGCCGCCCCTGATCACCAAGCAGCGCGACGTCGACGCCGAGATCGCGGCGTGGCGAAAGCGACGTCAGCAGTAGGGTGCAGCCGTGAGCAAACCGACCATCCTGACGGTGGACGACGATCCCAATGTCTCTGTGGCGATCACCCGTGACCTGAACAACAAGTACTCCGGCGAATATCGGATCGTTCGGACGAACTCCGGTCAGGAGGCGCTCGACGTCCTCTCCCGGCTCGCCCTTCGCGGCGATCCGGTCGCGCTGATCCTCGCCGACCAGCGGATGCCGGGGATGACCGGCATCGAGATGTTGACGCAGGCCCGGGTCCACGCTCCGGGTGCGCGGACCCTGCTGCTCACGGCGTACGCCGACACCGATGCGGCCATCAACGGGATCAATGACATCGGGCTCGACTACTACCTGCTGAAGCCGTGGGATCCGCCCACTGAACGCCTCTATCCCGTCGTCGACGAACTGCTCAGCGACTGGGAGCAGGAGAACAAGCAACTCACGACCGACGTTCGGATCGTCGGCGACCGATGGTCGGACCGCGGCCACGAGATCAAGATGTTCCTGGCCCGCAACCACGTGCCCTACCGCTGGTACGACATCGAGCGCGACGACGAGGCCGTGCGTCTGCGTGACCTCGCCCATGCGACTCCCACCGAGATGCCGTTGGTGCTCGTGCCAGACGGCGAGGTCCTGCGATCACCCACGACTCTGGACGTCGCGGCGGCGTTGGGGCTGCACACCAGCGCGTCGCAGACGTTGTACGACGTGTGCATCGTGGGTGGGGGTCCGGCAGGTCTAGCTGCTGCTGTGTACGCCGCTTCCGAGGGCCTGACGACGGTGGTCGTCGAGCGCGAAGCCCCCGGGGGCCAAGCCGGCCAGAGTGCCTCGATCGAGAACTACTTGGGCTTCCCGAAAGGGCTGAGCGGATCCGAACTGGCGAGACGCGCGTTGGCGCAGGTCTCCCGCTTCGGTGCCGAGATGGTGCTGGCGCGCGACGTCGTCGGGTTCGAGACGCGGGGACCGGTGCACGCTGTGCTGATCGGCGGTGGCGTCGAGATCGAGGCGAGGGCGCTCATCGTGGCGACCGGCGTGGACTATCGACGACTGACCGCCGACGGGATCGACGAACTGAGTGGTCGGGGCGTCTATTACGGCGCGCACGCCAGTCAGGCGAAACTCACCGAGGATGAGGACGTCTACATCGTCGGCGCGGCCAACTCTGCGGGTCAGGCGGCTCTGAATATGGCCCGGTTCGCCAAGCGTGTCGTGCTCGTCGTGCGTGCGGCGACCCTGACCCTGACGATGTCGCAATACCTCATCGAGCGGATCCTGGCCCACCCCGGCATCACCGTCCGCTATCGCAGCGAGATCGTTGCGGCGCGCGGCGACGGACACTTGGAGGCGCTCTGCATCGCAGACCGCGAGGCCGACACGATCGAGGAGGTTCCTTCGAGCTGGCTCTTTGTCTTTATCGGAGCATCGCCCCTGACCGAGTGGCTCGGCCCGAAGGTCGTGCGCGACGGCAAGGGATTCGTGATCACCGGTCCGGAGCTGCTGGACGCCGACGGAGGCAAGTCGTGGCCATTGGAGCGACCACCCTTCCCGCTGGAGACGAGTGTGCCTGGCGTGTTCGCTGCCGGGGACGTCAGACTCGATTCCATGAAACGGGTGGCATCCTCCGTCGGTGAGGGCGCGATGGCAACGCATCTGGTGCACCGATATCTGGCGACGATCTGATGCGCGTCGAGGACGTTCGCCCGCTGAGCATCTTCGTTGGTTTGAGCGATGAACAACTCGGTGAGCTCGTCGATGGCGGCAGCGAGGTTCTCATCGAACCAGGTGTCGATCTGTTCCTCGAGGGCAAGCCCGCCGACTTCTGGTGGGTGCTGGTCGACGGCAGCATCGACCTGGTGCGGCGTACTGGTCGCGAAGACACGGTGGTTCGAACCATGGAGCCGGGCAACTGGGCCGGGGGGTTCCGCGCCTGGGACGAGCAGGGCGTCTATCTGGCTACCGGCCGTGGAGCGGTCGCCGGTCGGATGCTGCGGGTGCCGGCCGACGTACTCCGAGACCGAGCCTCGGCCTGGTTTCCCTTCGGCAGCCACCTGATCCGAGGGCTGTATCACACGGCGCGATCCATCGAATCGACGGTGCGGCAACGCGAATCGCTGGTCACACTGGGCACCTTGGCCGCCGGCTTGGCACACGAATTGAACAACCCGGCTGCGGCGGCGACGCGAGCCGTCGATGCCCTCGACGAGGCGACCGACACCTTGTTGTCGTCACTGACCCGCCTCGCGCAAGCGCAGATCTCTCCCGAACAGTTCGCCGCACTCGACTCCCTTCGCAAGGAGGAGCGGCCTCCGGTCACCAACCTCGACCCGCTGGAACGCTCCGACCGCGAAGAGGCCCTCGCCTCATGGTTGACCCGTCGAGGACTCGATCGGGCGTGGACCATCGCACCCCCGCTGGCCGCTGCTGGAGTCGATGTCGCTTGGTGTGAGCGTGCAGCCGGCATCTTGGATCAAGAGTCGTTGGGCCCGGGTCTCGAATGGGTTGCCAGCACCTTCTCCACGTCCAGCCTGCTGACCGAGGTCAAGGAGTCGACCGGACGAATCTCTGATCTGGTCTCCTCCGTGCGGTCCTACACGCAACTGGATCGCGCTTCGCTCCAAGACATCGACATCACCGACGGTCTCGAAAGCACGCTCGTGATGCTCGGGCACAAGTTGCGCCAGGGAGTCACGGTCGAGTGTCACTTCGAGGACGACTTACCTCGCATCCAGGCGTACGCCGGCGAACTCAACCAGGTCTGGACGAACCTGATCAGCAATGCCGTCGACGCCATGGACGGGTCGGGTGTCCTGCGGGTCATCACTCGGGCTGACGGCGACCACGTTGTCGTTGAGATCGGGGACAACGGTCCAGGGATGCCGGCCGATGTGGCGAGCCATGCTTTCGAGGCATTCTTCACGACCAAGGAGGTCGGCCAGGGAACCGGCCTTGGTCTCGACATAGCCCGCCGAATCGTCGTGGAGCGACACGGCGGCACCATCGCCATCAGGTCCGAGCCGGGCGACACGGTGCTGACGGTGAGCCTCCCCGTGCGCCCACCCGGGGCCAAGTAGTTGATGGCCGATTCTGTGGACCAGGACCCAACGCCGAGCGCGGGCGTACGGCCCCGGCGATCGGTGCTCTATGTGCCCGCCTCCAACGCTCGCGCCCTGGCCAAGGCTCCGTGGTTGCCCTGCGATGCGGTGATTCTTGATCTGGAGGACGCCGTGGCGCCCGAGGACAAGGAGTCGGCTCGAGGCTTCGCCTGCTTGAGCGTGCCCGCGTTCCTGGGACGCGAGGTCGCGATCAGGGTGAATGGGGTCGGGACCCAGTGGTACGCCGATGATCTCGCAGCGGCACGTGCGGCCGGCCCGACCGCGGTGTTGGTCCCGAAGGTGTCCTCAGCGGCCGACGTATACCGCGTCATCGAAGATCTCGATGCGCCGGACATCGCGATCTGGGTGATGCTGGAGACTCCGTCGGCGATCCTCAACTCAGCCGAGATCGCATCGGCTTCACCGCTGCTGGAGGTGTTGGTTGTCGGCACCAATGATCTCGCGGCCGAGTTGCGGGTGGAATCGCGGATCGCCCTGCTGACCAGTCTGAGTCTCTCGGTCCTAGCCGCCCGCGGTGCGGGGAAGGACGTCCTCGACGGTGTCTTCAACGAGTTCGGCGACGACGTCGGCTTCCTCGCCGAGTGTCGCGAAGGTCGAGAACTGGGCTTCGACGGAAAGACCCTGATCCATCCCGGCCAGATCGTCGGCGCCAACGAGGTGTTCGGACCGAGCGATCAGGCCGTCGCGGAAGCGCGCGGAATCGTGGGGGCCTGGGGATCGGGTTCGGAGGCAGTTGTGGTTCACGAGGGTCGGATCATCGAGGAACTCCACGTCAACGCTGCTCGGCGTACCCTCGCCATCGCCGAGGCGATCGAAGTCGCGAACGCAGGTCGGGTCTAGCCCGCCGCCAGGAAGTGTGCGCGTTCGAGCAGCTCGGTCAGGGCTGCGTGGTCCAGTGCCTCACTGGAGGCGAAGGAGACGTTCGCGGAGCCAATTTTCACGTTGCCCAGCCGGTCGGCGTACTGATGCAGGAGGTAGGCGCCGTCCTCGACGGCGTTGACGTAGAGGCTGTAGTGCTTCTTCTGCCTCGCCAACCCGACCATGAACCACTCGACATCGGGACCCTTGGATCGCGTCTGGACGAGGTCGCCGTACCCGATGATCCTCTGCTCGGTCCCTCCCCAGAACACCCCCGTCCACAGGGTGCGCGAGCAGCCAGGCATCGCCACGGTGATCAGGCCGTCCAACTCCGACATGGTGCTGCGGATGTCGCCGTCCAACGTGGCCAAGAAGTCGTCCGGGCTGGTCTCGGATCGCTCCATTTGCGCGTCTCTCGGTTGTCTGTCGTTTCACCATGCTAGGCATAGAAGCCGTCACTTGGCACGACGAATTCATCGTGCCAAGCGTGGGTTTCTCTACCTAGCGTGATGAAACGACATCAACGGTGGACGCGTTCGGGCGGGCACGCTGACCACGCAAGTAACCTCCGAGGCGTGACAACTCTCGCGGAGGACCTACGGGTGAAGATCTCCCCCGATCGGGTTCTGGATGACGCCGTGTCGATCACGAAGTTCGCCAGCGACGCCTCGGCGTACCTTCTTCGTCCGCAGGTCGTGGTGATGGCGGCCACGGTTGCCGACGTCCAGGCCGTTCTCTCGGTCGGTCATCGTCGGCGTACGCCGGTCACCTTCCGCGCTGCCGGCACCAGCCTGTCCGGGCAGGCACAGACCGAGGGAATCCTGTGTGAGGTGCAGCGGCATTGGCGCGGCATCACGGTCGAGGACGACGGTGCTCGGGTCCGCACTCTCCCGGGCACGATCGGTTCCGTCGTTAACATCGCCCTTGCTCGATACGGCACCGAGATCGGCCCCGATCCGGCCAGTCTGTCGGCCTGCACGATGGGCGGAATCGTCGCCAACAACTCCAGCGGGATGTGCTGTGGCGTCGAACGCAACGCCTATCACACGCTCGCGTCGTTGCAGTTCGTGCTGCCATCCGGGGTCGTGATCGACAGCTCGGCGCCAGAGGCCGAGCAGCTCTTCGCCGAGGCCGCCCCCGAACTCGCCGCCGGCCTTCTCGACGTACGACGTGACGTGCTGGACGACCCGGATCTGTCCGAGGCGATCGCGCGGAAGTACCAACTCAAGAACACGACCGGCTACGGCCTGAACGCCTTGGTCGACTACGACACCCCCCTGACGATCTTCGAACACCTGCTTGTCGGCTCGGAGGGGACCCTCGCCTTCCTCGCGGAGATCACGCTACGAACCGTTCCCGTTGAGCCGTACCGGCGTACCGCCCTGCTCCTCTTCCCCAGCATCGACGCCGCCTGCCGTGCGGTGGCCGACCTGGATCGCAGCGGCGCACGGGCCATCGAATTGATGGACGGTCCAGCGCTGTTGTCGGTCGGCGAAGACCTCGCCAAGGTGGTGGACGCCTCCTTGGTCGACGCCAACACGCTCGGCCTGCTGGTCGAGTGGCGTTCGTCCGGCGAGGATGATTTGGCGGCACTCCTACCCGATGCCGAAGCGCGTCCTGGCCGGACTCGACCTCCTCGCGCCTCCCGTGCTCGAACGCGCACCGGAGATCGTGGCGGCGATGTGGGCCATTCGGAAGGGCATGCTGCCGACGATCGGCGGACGACGCCCGGCCGGATCGTCGATCATCTTGGAGGACGTGGTCTTCCCACAGGAGAACCTCGCGGCCGGTACGTCGGACCTGCGTCGCCTCCTCGACTCCCACGGGTACGACGGCGTGATCTTCGGCCACGCCAAGGATGGGAACCTGCACTTCTTGATCAGCGAGATGTTCAGCGATCCGTCGGCCGCGGCCCGCTACGACGCATTCATGTCGGACCTGGTCAACCTGGTGGTGCGTCATGACGGTGCCCTGAAGGGCGAGCACGGGACCGGCCGGAACATGGCGCCGTTCGTGGCGGCGGAGTGGGGACAGGTGGCCGCACACATGATGCGTCGGCTGAAGAACCTCGCCGACCCGCACGGCGTACTCAATCCGGGCACGATCGTTCCCGCAAGCGCCAAGTCCCACGTGGAACACCTCAAGGCCAACCCGCTCATCGACGCAGAGACGGATCGGTGCGTCGAGTGCGGATTCTGTGAGCGCGGCTGCCCCAGTGGTGACCTGACGACGACGCCGCGGCAACGGATCGTGTTGCGGCGGCGGATCGCGACGCTTGAGTCGAGTGCTCCGGAGTCGGCGGAACTCGCTGCGCTGAACGAGGCACTCAACTATCAGGTGCTCGACACCTGCGCCGCCGACGGGATGTGCCAGGTGGCCTGTCCGGTCGACATCAACACCGGCGATCTGGTGAAGCGACTCAGGACCGAGAGGCACACTCCGCGGGCCAAGCAGGCAGCCATGTCGGCGGCCACGCGATTCGCGGAAGTCGAACGTGCGGCGCGGGTCGGCCTGGCCGCGTCGGACCGCCTGGGCCGGTTGGTGGGCCCGACCCGACGCAATCGGATCACCGCCGCCGTGGCCAAACGGCTGGATCGCTTCGACATCGTGCCGGTGGCGATCGAAGGGACCCCAGGACCTGCCGGCGCGCTGCCGGCCACCGAACGGGAGGGAGCTCGGGCGGTCTATTTCCCCGCCTGCGTCAACCGGATCTTCGCCTCTCCGGGCGAGGTGTCCGTGCCAGAAGCGTTGGTCCGGGTGGCCGAGCGTGCCGGTCGGCCGGTTTGGATTCCGGAGGACGTCGTCGGAGTGTGTTGTACGACGCCCTGGGTATCCAAGGGCTTCCCCGACGCGGCCCGGACGATGGCGGCCCTCCTGGTCGAACGTGCCTGGGAGTGGACGGGTGGCGGCGAACTGCCCATCGTCACCGACGCGAGTTCATGCGCGCACGGCTTCAACTCCATCGGCGGATTGTTGGTGCCTCAACATCAACGGATGTTCGAGGCGCTGACGATCATCGACAGTCCTACCTTTGTGGATGGGCTCTTGACGAGACTGCCGGTCGACCAGGTCGACTCACTCGCCGTACACCCCACGTGTGCCAACCACAGGGACGGCTCGACGATCACCTTGGTGCGCATCGCTGAACGGCTCGCTCGAAACGTGACCGTGCCGGCACCGGCGGTCTGTTGCGGCTTCGGTGGGGACCGTGGCTTCCTCCACCCCGAACTCACCGCCTCGGCCACCGCCGGAATGTCGACGCAGATCAGCCCTGGCCACGACGCCTACCTGTCGGCGAACCGTCCTTGCGAGATCGGCATGAGCCAGGCGACCGGGCAAAGCTATGAATCGTTCCTGCTCGCCCTCGAACGCCAATCCAGATAGTCCGCCCTTGAAATCATCATTTGCCCGCGAGAAATGCTGATTTCAAGGGCGGATTATCTCAATTGTTCATGGGGATGACGACGCCGCGCTCGTCGGCGACCTCGGCGGCGATGTCGTAGCCGGCGTCAACATGCCGGATCACGCCCATGCCGGGGTCATTGGTGAGGACGCGCTCGATCTTCTGCGCTGCCAACTCGGTGCCATCGGCGACACAGACCTGACCGGCGTGGATCGACCGGCCCATGCCGACGCCGCCGCCGTGGTGGATGGAGACCCAGGTCGCGCCGGAAGCCGTGTTGACCAGGGCGTTGAGCAACGCCCAGTCGGCGATCGCGTCGGAACCGTCGAGCATTGCCTCGGTCTCGCGGTACGGCGAGGCGACGGATCCGCAGTCGAGGTGGTCACGGCCGATCACGATCGGCGCCTTGAGCTCACCCGACGCGACCATCTCGTTGAACTTGAGGCCCGCCAGGTGGCGTTCGCCGTACCCCAGCCAGCAGATCCGCGCCGGCAGTCCCTGGAAGGACACTCGTTCACCGGCCATCTTGATCCATTTGTGGAGCCGCTCGTTGTCCGGGAAGAGCTCAAGAATCGCGCGGTCCGTGGCGGCGATGTCGGCCGGATCGCCGGACAGCGCAGCCCAGCGGAACGGCCCCTTGCCCTCGCAGAACAGCGGTCGGATGTACGCCGGCACGAAGCCGGGGAACTCGAACGCCCGGTCATAGCCGCCCTTGCGCGCCTCGTCGCGGATCGAGTTGCCGTAGTCGAAGACTTCGGCACCGGCATCCTGGAACTCGACCATGGCCCGGACGTGCACTGCCATCGATTCCTGGGCACGCTTGGTGAAGCCGACCGGATCGGTCTCACGCTCGGTCTGCCAGTCCTCGAACTTGGTGCCAACAGGCAGATAGAAGAGCGGATCGTGGGCTGACGTCTGGTCGGTCACGATGTCGATCGGAGCCTCTTGCTCGAGCAGTTGCGGCAGCATCTCTGCGGCATTGCCGAGTACGCCGATCGAGATGGCCCGGCGCTCGTCCCGGGCCGCGATCGCCAACTCCAGGGCGTGCTCGAGCGAGTCCGCCTGGACGTCGAGGAAGCGGTGCTCGATGCGGCGCTCGATGCGCGACTGATCGCATTCGATGCAGATCGCGACGCCGTCGTTCATCGTCACGGCGAGCGGTTGGGCACCGCCCATCCCCCCGAGACCGGCAGTCACCGTGATCGTGCCGGCGAGGGTGCCGCTGAACTTCTTGTCCGCCACGGCCGCAAAGGTCTCGAACGTGCCCTGCAGGATGCCCTGGGTCCCGATGTAGATCCAGGAGCCGGCCGTCATCTGCCCATACATCGTCAGGCCGAGGTCCTCGAGGCGCCGGAACTCCTCCCAGTTGGCCCAGTCGCCGACGAGGTTGGAGTTTGCGATCAGGACGCGCGGTGCCCATTCGTTGGTGCGCATGACGCCGACCGGCTTGCCGCTCTGGACGAGCATCGTCTCGTCGTCCTTCAGCGTGCGCAGGGTCGCAACCAGCGCGTCGTACGCCGCCCAGTTGCGCGCGGCCTTGCCCGTCCCGCCGTACACGACCAAGTCCTCGGGACGCTCGGCGTTGGCCGGGTCGAGGTTGTTCATCAGCATCCGCAGCGGCGCCTCGGTCTGCCACGACCCGCAGGTCAGGTCAGTGCCGGTGGCGGCATGGATAGGGAGCCGGGGGTTCACTGAGTCACTCATTGCAATTCTCCAATCGCGTTTTCTGCGGCGGCGAGGACGGCGCCCGAGCGGACGCATTCCACGGCAGCCTCGATTTCGGGGGAAAGGTGTCGATCCGGACCGGGGCCTTGGACGCCGGCGGCTCGGAGGGTGTCGATGACGGCGACCGATGCGGGTGCCGGCGCGAGCGGCGCACGCATCTCCAACGCGCGCGCGGCGGTCATTGCCTCGATTGCGACGACGCGGGTCAGCCCGTCCACCGAGCGGCGGAGTTTGCGGGCTGCGGACCACCCCATCGACACGTGGTCCTCCTGCATCGCTGAGGACGGGATCGAGTCGACGGAAGCAGGGACGGCCAAGCGCTTGAGTTCCGAGACGACCGCAGCCTGGGTGTACTGCGCGATCATCAGGCCGCTGTCGACGCCCGGGTCCTCGGCGAGGAACGGATTCAGCCCGTGGTTGCGAGATTTGTCGAGGAATCGGTCGGTACGCCGTTCGCTGATGGAAGCCACGTCGGCGGCCACGATCGCCAGAAAGTCGAGCACATAGGCGACCGGAGCCCCATGGAAGTTGCCGTTTGACTCCACTCGGCCATCGCCCAGCACGACCGGGTTGTCGACCGCGCTGGCCAGTTCGCGACCGGCGATCGTGGCGGCGTACTCAACCGTGTCGCGCGCCGCGCCGTGCACCTGCGGGGAGCAGCGCAGCGAGTAGGCGTCCTGGACGCGATTGCAATCGGGTCCTCGGTGTGAGGCAACGACGCCGGAGTCGGCCAGAATGAGGGTCAGGTTGGCGGCCGAAAGCGCCTGTCCGACCTGCGGCCGGATTGCTTGCAACTCGGCGGCGAAGACACGATCGGTCCCCAGCTGACCTTCGACCGACATCGCGGCGGAGATGTCCGCGGTGCGCAGCAGCATCCGAAGATCGGTGATAGCCAAGACGAGCATGCCGAGCATTCCGTCGGTGCCGTTGATCAGCGCTAGACCTTCCTTCGCGCCGAGTTCAACGGGTGCGAGACCGGCGGCCGCCAGCGCGTCTGCCGCCGGCATGAGCACACCCGCAGCGTCCCTGACGTCGCCCTCCCCCATCAACGCCAACGCGCAGTGGGACAACGGTGCGAGGTCGCCCGAGCAACCGAGCGAGCCGTACTCCCGGACGATCGGAGTGATGCCGTGGGACAACAGCGAGGCGATCAGTTGCGCCGTCTCGCGGCGTACGCCGGTGTGGCCGGTGGCGAGCGTCGACAGGCGCAGCAGCATCAGCGCGCGCACGACTTCGCGCTCGACCTCAGGGCCGGAGCCGGCCGCGTGTGAACGCACCAGCGACTTCTGCAACTGGGTGCGCATCTCCGTCGGGATGTGACGAGTGGCGAGGGCGCCGAAGCCGGTCGAGATGCCGTACGACGGGGTCTCGGCCGCGGCCAACTCCTCGACGACCGACCGGGCTCGATCGATCGCGACGAGGGCGTCCTCGGTCAGCGCTACGGCAGCGCCGTGACGGGCGACAGCCACGACATCAGCGAACGACACCGGGCCGGTCCCGACGTTCACAACGCTGGGAGCAACCTCTACGACAAGTTCTGGAACGACGACTGGCATGTATCCATTGGACCGCCCCCGCGCGCGTCCCGCTAGACCTGCACGACCCCGTCTGTCTCGGATTCGAGAACGAGGGCCGCGATCGAATGTAACAAAAATGCGCTAGGTTCCACGAAACGGCAATGGAACGTTCCAACCGCCCATCGGAGGTCCCTCATGTCCAACCATCCCAAGCTTCCAGAGGGTGCCGACGACATCGGTTCGTTCGACGCTCAAGCATTCCCCGAGCACTACACGAAGGCCGGGAGGCTCAAAAGCCTGTACTACGAAAAGGAGATGGAGCGGCTACAAGAACAGCTGGTCCTCCTGCAGTACTGGATCCAGTCCCAAGGGCTCAAGGTGCTGGTGATCTTCGAGGGTCGCGGCTCCGCAGGGAAGGGCGGCGTGATCAAGCGGATCACCGAACGCACGAGCCCCCGCACCGTGCGAGTCGTAGCCCTGCCCAAGCCCAGCGAGCGGCAGCGCACACAGTGGTACTTCCAGCGGTATGTCGAACACCTCCCGGCCGCGGGCGAAATGGTGTTGTTCGACCGCAGTTGGTACAACCGTTCCAACGTCGAGTGGGTGATGGACTACTGCACCGAGGACCAACATCAGGAGTTCTTGCGCAGTGCTCCGGAGTTTGAGCGGATGTTGGTTCGGTCAGGCATCCACGTCATCAAGTACTGGTTCTCGGTCTCCTTCGAGGAGCAGCGCAAACGGTTCGAGGCGCGCAATGCCGAGCCGCTCAAGCGTTGGAAGTTGTCGGACATGGACCTCGCCGAGCACGAGCTCTACGTGCGCTACTCAATGGCGAAGGACACCACGTTCCAGTACACCGACATCAAGCAGGCACCATGGCTCGTCGTACCCTCCGATGACAAGAGGGCCGCGCGACTCAACTGCATCAATCACCTCCTGAGTCAGTTCGAGTATGTCGACGTGGCTCCGGATGTCGTCGAAACTCCCCACCATGCGCGAGATGCCCTATGTCCGCCCCCCCATGCACGAACAGACCTTCGTGCCGCCGCTGTTCTGACGACGCAACTCTGACCCGGGGACGCATACTTGCCGGGTGACAGCATGGGTCGGTCGGCGCACGTTCATCGGCGCCGGGGTCGCTACGGCCACACTTGGAGTGGCGGCCGTCGCTGTCGAGACCGACGTACTGCCCGGGCGTCCGCAACTACACGTGGCCCTGGGTCTCAATGGCCCGGGCGGCGCGATTCCCAGCGTTGCGCCGGGCAAGGTGGACTACGGCTCGTTCGTCTCCCGTGAGCGGGGCGGCGTCAAGACCGGGTATGCCGTGTCGTATCCGCCGGGTGATCGGGCCGACCTCCCACTCGTCCTCTCGTTGCACATGCTCGGCGGTGATCACAGCACGGCCTTCGACGACTCGATGCGAGTCGATCGCTTTCTCGCGGCAGCCGTTGATGAGGGAATGCCACCCTTCGCGATTGCGACCGTCGACGGCGGACGGTCCTACTGGCACGAACGACCATCCGGGGAGGATGCCGGCGCAATGGTCACCAACGAGTTCCTGCCGCTCCTGGCAGAGCAGGGCTTCGACACCCACCGGATCGGGCTGCTCGGGTGGTCGATGGGTGGGTACGGCGCGCTCCGCTTGGGCGGGTTGTACGGCGCCGAGCGGGTGGCGGCCATCAGCGTTGCGGCACCGGCGATCTGGGTCAACGGCGAGGACGCCTCACCGTCCGGCTTCGACTCTGCGGAGGAGTACGACGACGTGTCGGTGTTCGGCCGCGCGTCGAGCCTTGCGGGGATCCCGATCCGAATCGACTGCGGGCGAGGCGACCCCTTCCTCGGCGGGGTCGAGGCGTACGCCGACGACTTGGAAATCGAGTTGATAGCGCAGGGTTTCAGTCACCTGGTGACTGAAACCCTGCATCGTCACGGCTGACCGGACACAAGGGCGGGCTCGTAGAGTGTTGGCCATGCCATCAGGTCGCCGATGAGTCAGGTGCCGGCGGCAACGCGTGCGCTCGGAGTGCTGCGATTTCTCGCCAGTCAGACGGAGCCAGTGTCGCTGGATCGGATCATCCGGGCCGTCGAGATGCCCCGCTCCACGGCGTACCACCTGCTCAACACGATGATCGACGAGGGCTTCGTCACCCACCTGGTCGATGAGCATCGCTACGGCCTCGGCGTGGCCGCCTTCGAGGTGGGCAGCGGCTATTCGAGACAGGAACCCCTGCAGCGGATCGCCCGTCGACCACTCGCGGCGCTGGTCGACGAGACCGGCCAGAGTGCCCACCTCGCGGTGAGTCACGGGCGCGATGTGTTGTACGTCGTGGAGGAGCGTGCGCCGGGCCGGCCCCCGCTGATTACCGACGTCGGTGTCCGGTTGCCCGCTCAGTTGACGGCCAGTGGTCGGGCGATCCTTTCTGCTCTTCCCGCGCCACAGGTGAGAGCGCTCTACCCGGATCGGGCGGCCTTCGTTGATCCCAACGGCGTTGGTCCGACATCGCTCTCTCAGTTGCGCACCCTCCTGTCAGAGACCCGCCAGCGCGGATATGCGATCGAGAATGGCGAGGTGACGCCGGGTTTGGCGAGCGTCGCGGCCGCCGTACTCGATCACAACGGACACCCTGTCGCCGGTGTCGCGGTGACGTACGCCGAGGGTGAGGGCGACGAAGCCAGGCTGAGCCGGGCCGTCCGGCGTACCGCACAATTGCTCACGTCGCGGCTAGGTGGGCATTGACGGACCTTGCGAGGTCGTAGGCTCAGCAGTCGACATGTGATTGCCCCGAGATCAGCAGGCAGGAGCGTTGATGGAACCCGTGCAGGTCGGCGCAATTGTGGTGTCACTGGCCTTCACCGTCGTCGGTGTGACGCTCTTCGCACTGATGATCGGGCACATCTTGTCCGTGATTCGCGCGGGCACTCCTGCGGAACGAACCGATCACCTTGGCGCTCGATTCCGCAACATGCTCACCGAGACCTTGCTGCACACTCGGATGCTGCAATGGACCAAAGTCGGTGCCGCCCACTGGTTCATCATGGTCGGCTTCGGCTTGCTGTTCTTCACCCTGCTCACGGCGTACGGGCAACTCTTCGATGCGCACTTCGCCCTGCCGCTGATCGGGCGCTTCCCGCCGTTCGAGTGGGCCTCGGAGTTCCTCGCGTGGGCGATGGTCCTCATGATCATCCCGCTGATGATCTACCGCTTCACCCGGCCCAAGTAGCGGGTCCGCGGCGAGGCTGGTCGCTTCTACGGCTCGAACATGTGGCAGGGATTCTTCGTCGAGTGGGTCATCCTGCTGGTGGGGATCTGCATCCTGAAACTGCGGGCACTCGAGTACGCCCTCGCGGAGTACGGCGATCACCCCGATCAGGCCAGCGCCCTCCACTATCCGCTCACCGGATGGATGGGCGAACTCTTCTTCGTAGGTTTGTCCGAGTCGACACTTTCGACGCTGATCTGGCTCGTCGCCTGCTTCAAGATCGTCGTCTCGATGACGTGGATGATCGTGCTAGGGCGCAACGCGACGATGGGTGTCGCGTGGCACCGGTTCACGGCGCCGTTCAACATCTTCTTCAAGCGGGAGGTGTCGGGAGGTACGGCGCTCGGTGCCGTGTCGCCACTGATGCTGGCCGGGCGGCCGATGACGCTGGACGACCTGGACGACCTCGCGGAGGACACCGCATTGGGAGTCGGCCGAATCGAGGACTTCTCCTGGAAGGCGCGACTCGACCTCACTTCCTGCACCGAATGTGGCCGCTGTCAGAGCCAATGCCCAGCCTGGAACACCGAGAAACCGCTCTCGCCCAAGTTGCTGATCACCGCGTTGCGCGACGAGACGTACGCCGTCGCCGGGGGGGCCTCACCACGGCCGCTGATTGGCCCTTCAATCGCCGACGAGGCGGCGTACTCCACTGATTTCGGGGTCATCGATCCGGACGTCCTCTGGTCCTGCACCAACTGCGGAGCCTGCGTCCAGCAATGCCCGGTCGACATCGAGCACGTCGACCACATCATCGACATGCGGCGCTACCAACTGTTGGTCGAATCGAACTTCCCGGCCGAACTGACCAGCCTGTTCAAGGGACTCGAGTCGCGCGGCAACCCCTGGAACATGTCGGCCCAGTCCCGGATGGATTGGGCGACCGGGCTCGACTTCGAGGTGCCGGTACTCGGCGAGAGTGCCGAGTCGATCGACGACTTCGAGTGGCTGTTCTGGGTGGGCTGCGCCGGCGCCTATGAGGATCGGGCGAAGAAGACGACGCGCGCGGTCGCGGAGTTGCTCCACCTGGCCGACGTACCTTTCGCGGTCCTCGGCAACGGCGAGACCTGCACGGGAGATCCCGCTCGGCGGGCCGGCAACGAGTTCGTGTTCGCCGGCTTGGCCACGGCCAATGCCGAGACCTTCCTCGAGCACCGGATCAAGAAGGTCGTCTCGACGTGCGCCCACTGCTTCAACACGTTGAAGAACGAGTACGCCGCGTTCGGCGTCGAGCTGGAGGTCGTGCACCACACTCAGCTCCTGAACCGACTGGTTCGGGAAGGTCGGCTGACCCCGATCCCCGATGCTGCACCGAAGCGGAAGGTGACGTATCACGATCCCTGCTTCCTCGGTCGGCACAACCAGGTCTACGCGCCTCCCCGTGAGCTGCTTGGCCGTGATCCCCGGTGCCGATTTCGTCGAGATGGAACGCAACTCCGAGCGCTCCTTCTGCTGCGGCGCCGGTGGCGCACGGATGTGGATGGAGGAACGGATCGGCGAACGAATCAACTCCAACCGGACCGCTGAAGCAATCGGAACAGGGGCCGACCAGATCGCCGTCGGCTGCCCCTTCTGTCGGGTCATGCTGTCCGACGGTTTGACCGCCGCCCAGGCCTCAGGCACCGCGCGCGACGAGGTCGAGGTCCTCGACGTGGCCCAAATGCTCCTCGCCGCCGTCAAGGCACCCACCGAGCCCCCGACCAAACCCGCCGACACGTCACCCCCCGTCGGTGAGGAGTCACTCCCAGCAGCCGAGGAGTCACGTCCACGGCAGACAAGAGTGCTCCTGCTGAGCCTCCCGCGGCCACGGGATCACTGTTCGACGTACCAGCACCCGCGGACCCGGAGCCCGAGGCACCGGCAGACCAACACACGTCTCTGTTCGACGTACCAGCGCCCGTGGAACCCGAAGCCCCAGCGCCAGCGCCGACATCACTCTTCGACGTACCAGCGCCTGACCCGCTGGACGAGCCTGTCGAGACCACACCACCCAAGTCACTTTTCGACGTACCAGTCCCGGAGAAGGCGGACGAATCGGATAAGCCACAGGATCCACAGGAGCCGGAGCCGCCGAAGTCGTTGTTCGACATCTAGGGCTCCTGCCGTTTGTGACTCCTCGCGATTAGTGACTCTCGCCGCTGTGACTCTCAGCGAAAGTGAGATCACACCGGTTCGCTCTGGCCCGGTGGCGTGAACATCCATACGCTGCTTACGTGGCGACTCCCCCCTCGGAATCTGAAAACCATTCCAACGACCCCCTTCGACTGGACGAAGTACGGCGCGGTCCTATTCGACCTGGACGGGGTGATCACGCCGACGGCCAAGGTGCACGAGCGGGCGTGGGCCAACATGTTCAACGCCTACCTGGCCACGCGACCCGACCAGCCGGAGCCCTACACCGATGCGGACTACTTCGCCTACATCGACGGCAAGCCAAGGTACGACGGCGTCCGCGACTTCTTGGCCTCCCGAGGAATCGAACTCCCCCATGGCAGCGTCGACGACGACCCGGACACCGAGACGGTCTGTGGGCTCGGCAACCGCAAGAACCAGGTCTTCAACGAGGTCCTCGAAACAGAAGGGGTCGAGGCCTATCCCGGCTCGATCACCCTGCTGGCCCACCTCGCCATCATCAACATGCCCGTTGCCATCGTCTCCTCGTCCAAGAATGCGACTGCCGTGCTGGCCGCCGCGGGGCTGACCGAGCGTTTCCCAACCGTCGTTGACGGAAAGGTCGCCGTGGAGGTAGGCCTCAAGGGCAAACCCGCGCCCCACATGTTCGAGCACGCCGCCTTCCTGCTCGGCGTACCCGATCACCGAGTCCGTCGTCGTCGAGGACGCCGTCTCCGGCGTTCAGGCCGGCGCGGCAGGGGACTTCGCCTTGGTGATCGGCGTCGACAGGGGCGCGGGGTCGCAAGTTCTCGTCGCAAGCGGGCGCAGACTTGGTGGTCTCAGATCTGGTGGAGTTGGCCCCATGAAAAGTCAGATTGCAGACGATCCGCTGAACCGCGTCCGCTTTCCCGCCGAGCCCTGGCAGTTGCGCGAGACGTCGCTACGACCCCGCAGATCTCGGGCTCACGGAAACCTTGTTCGTAGTCGCCAACGGCTACCTCGGCATGCGCGCCAACCCCAGCGAGGGGCGCGACGCGCACGAGCATGGCACCTTCATCAACGGCTTCCACGAGACGTGGTCGATCCACCACGCCGAGGCCGCCTTCGGATTCGCAAGAACCGGCCAGACGGTCGTCAACGTGCCGGACGCCAAGGTGATGAAGTTGTACGTCGATGACGAGCCGTTCAATCTCGGCACGGCGGATCTGGAGCACTACGAGCGCTTCCTCGACATGCGTGAGGGTGTGCTGCGGCGCAGCCTGATCTGGCGTACGCCGTCCGGCAAACGAGTCCGCATCGACTCGAGTCGCATGGTCTCCATGACGCAGCGCCATCTCGCCGTACTCACTCTCGATGTGACCATGTTGTCCGGCGATGCGCCGATCGTCATCTCCTCCCAGCTGATCAACAGGCAGGACGGTGAGGACGAGTACCACACGCCCGACGCAGCTCTGGGCGAAGGCGTCGACCCACGGAAGGCCGGCAAGTTCACGGGGCGCGTGCTGTTGCCCCGGATGAACTACGCGAACGAAGAACGCATGCTCCTCGGATACATGGCCTCGCACTCACGAATGACGGTCGCGTGCGCCGCCGACCACGTGATCGAGTGCGAAGAGCCGGTCGAGACCGTCGTACGCAGTTCCGAGGACCTCGCGAAGACGGTGTTCCGGGTCGAGGCCAAAGAGGGAAAGCCGGTCAAGCTCACCAAGTTCGTGGCCTATCACTCCTCCAAGGGCGTGCCCGTTGCCGAACTGTCGGATCGTTGCGATCGGACCCTGGACCGGGCCTGTCCCCAGGGACTCGAACAACACCTCGAGGACCAGCGCGGCTGGTTCGACAACTTCTGGGAGGCGGCCGACGTCCAAGTCGAGGACGAGCCGGAGATCCAGCAGGCCGTGCGGTTCAACCTGTTCAGCCTCGCCCAGGCGAGTGCTCGATCGGATCAGCAGGGCGTGTCAGCCAAGGGAGTCACCGGCTCTGGATATGAAGGCCACTATTTCTGGGACACCGAGGTGTACGTCGTCCCGTTCCTGACCTACACACTGCCCGATGTCGCTCGGAACACCCTGAACTTCCGAACCCAGATGCTCGATTCGGCTCGGGCGCGGGCTCAGGAAATGGCCCAGAACGGCGCGCTGTTCCCGTGGCGCACCATCAACGGCGAGGAGGCGTCGGCGTACTACGCGGCAGGAACCGCCCAGGTCCATATCGACGCCGACATCGCCTGGGCGCTGACGAAGTACGTCGACGCCACCGGCGACCGGGACTTCCTGGTCCGCGATGGCATCGATCTGCTGGTTGAAACCGCGAGGCTGTGGGCGGATCTCGGCTTCTGGCGGAGCAACGAGCATGACTCCTTCCATATCCACGGCGTGACCGGCCCGGACGAATACACCACGGTGGTCAACAACAACCTCTTCACGAACGTGATGGCGCGCCACAACCTCGAACGCGCCGCTCAAGCGGTGGAGGATCTCCGCACCGAACCGGATGCGTTCCGGGCGATGGTGTCGCGACTCAACCTTGACGAGGACGAAGTGGCCGAGTGGCGCGCCTGCGCCGAAGGCATGAAGATCCCGTTCGACGAGGCGCTGGGCATCCATCCTCAGGACGACTACTTCCTCGACCGCGAGGTGTGGGACCTGTCTCAGACACCCGACAACCTCCGGCCGCTGCTCCTGCACTTCCACCCACTGGTGATCTACCGGTTCCAGGTGCTGAAGCAGGCTGACGTCGTACTCGCACTCTTCCTGCAGGGCGACCGCTTCACCCAGGAACAGAAGCAGGCAGACTTCGAGTACTACGACCCGATCACCACCGGCGACTCCACCCTCTCCGCGGTCGTCCAGTCGGTGATTGCGGCCGAGGTCGGCTACCACGAGTTGTCGCTGCAGTACTTCAAGCAGGCGTTGTACGTCGACCTGGCAAACCTGCATGGCAACACGGTCGACGGCCTCCATATCGCCTCGGCCGGCGGAGTGTGGAGTGCGCTGGTCAACGGTTTCGGGGGCATGCGCGACTACGGCGGCAAGTTGGCCTTCGACCCACGCCTTCCCGAGGGATGGCCGAGCCTGACCTTCGTGCTGAAGTGGCGCGGCTCGCCGCTGCGCGTGAAGATCACGCAGCGCGAACTCACCATGAGCTCTCGAAGGACCCGCGCCCGCAGAACCGATCGTTGTGTCAGTCCGAGGAACGGACCACGACATCGTGCACGGCACGCCGTTGCTGGTCACGCTGGCGGATCAGGGGCCGCGCCGCCCCGGCATCCTCGGAGAGCGCCCGATCATCGGCGGGCGTCGCAGCGACGGCACCATGATCACGGCCGGCGTACCCGAACCGACCTTCCCCGGCGATGAATACGTCCTCGACGGGACGGCCGTCCCCGGGAGTTGACTCGCAGATCGACTAGCGCGGCACGGTCATGGTCCACCGACGACTCCGCAGCAATGCGGCCTGTTCTGGATCAAGCTCACTCATGCGCCCCTCTGCGGATTCAGCGGAAACCGACGCGGGGTCCGGGTGTGTCGGAAGTTGATGCCCGGCGCGTGAACACTCTGTTGCACTGGTGGTGTTTGCTTGCGCCATGGCTTTGACACGCGGGCAGCGCGTTCGCCGCGCCGTGATCGGCATCGTCACGGTTCTGGTCGTAGCCCACCTCATCGGTGGCTGGTATTTCTCGAATCGGATCTACTCCGACGTCCTTGACGCCAGCGCACCGTTCGAGTGGACCAAGGACGTCTTCGTCAACGATGCCTTCGTTGATGAGGAGGGCAAAGGTTCCGTCACCATCCTCGACTCCGAGGTCAGGAACGAGGACCTGCGCAGCGACGGCACCTTCGGGCTCCTGTACGACGGCGGGTTCGGTGTCATGTCCGGCAAGCCGACCATCGTCGGTCCACGGGTCACGCGCGATTTCACGCTGACGACCGGCCAAGAACCGACCATCGGACAACGCGCGGCCGTCAACTCGTTCGCCTACCCCCGCGAGCCGCTGCCGCCCATGCAGGAGGTGACGTACGACGGCCCGCTCGGGGCAATGACAGGCGTCTATCAGCCTGGAACCGGGAGCATCTGGGCGATCATGGTGCACGGCAAGGGCAGCAGCCCCGATGAGCAGTTCAGGTTGATGCGGGCCACCGGCGCACTCGGCATGCCCTCACTGGCCATCCGCTATCGCAACGACACCGGCGTGCCCCCCGATCCGAGCGGCACATATGGGTTCGGAGCAACCGAGTGGCCCGACGTACAGGCAGGGATCGACTTCGCGGTCGAGAACGGTGCCACCGGCATCGTGCTGACCGGCGGCAGCATGGGCGGCGCGGTGATCGCGGCGTACATGCGCAATGCCGAGGACACGAGCGAGGTCCGTGCGATCGTGCTCGACTCCCCGCTGACAGACTTCTCCGCGACCATCAGCTATGGCGCGAAGCAGATCGAGGTCGCCGGGCAGTCCGCGGTTCCACCAACGGTGACCTGGACCGCGAAGCGTCTGGCCAGCCTGCGGTTCGGCGTCGACTGGGGCGACCTGGACTACAACGACGACACCGACTGGGTGAGCGTCCCGACGCTGGTCTTCCATGGCACCGAGGACCTGACGGTGCCGATCCAGACCAGCCGCGACCTCGCCGAACGCGATCCGGATGTCACCCTCGTCGAGACCAAGGCCGGCCACGTCGAGAGCTGGAACCTCGACCCCGAAGGCGTACGAAGCGCAGGTGCGAGACTTCCTCGAACCGCTCATCTCCTAGGGCCATCGTGGAGTTCAGCGAATACGTCGACGCGCGGCGTACGACGTTGGTCCGGGCCGCCGTACTCCTCGGGCACTCGATGCCCGACGCCGAGGACTTGGTCCAGGCAACGTTGACCGAGGTGTTTCGGTCCTGGCGCAGTGTCCAGCAAGCTGACGACGTTGACGGCGACGTCTACCGGATCCTGGTCAACACGGCGTACGACCCTCGGCGCCGACGCGTTGATTCAACACCCGCGCCTCTGGACAGCGGTGACATGACGGCGGGAATGGCGGCCCGTCGCACCGTGGCCGACATGTCTCGGGAAGAGCGTCAGATCTTGGTGCTGCGGTACTTCCTCGATCTGTCGGCGCCAACCACCGCCGAACTCCTGGGTCTGCCCGTGTCTGAAGTGAGCGTCAATGACGAGGGATGGGCCCGAAACCTGGTTCACGAGGCGTCCGAAACCATCGACGTGGCCCCTTCGGCATTCGTGCCTACGCCCCAGAGCCGTCGGGTCTCGTGGCCGTGGCTGGTCGCAGCCGGTATCGCGCTCGTGATCGGGGTGGGTATCGGGCTGGGGTGGTGGTCGGCCGACGACAAACCCGACGACGTCGTGCCGAACGGCCAACGGCAGATCCCATCGGTCTTCGGGTACGACGCCAGCTCGGCACGGCAGTTGCTCGAGGCCAAGGGGTGGGACGTCACCGAGGTGGACTCCTTCAGTTGCGAGCCGGAGGGGCGGGCGCTGGCAACCGTCCCGCAAGCCGGTGCCAGGCCCGACTCCTCCCGCATCAAGTTGCTGGTCTCCGTTCCCGCGGACAACCTCGGCTGCGGCCTCGGACAGGGCATGGGCACTGGCGAGCGTGCGCTGGCCTGGCGGGTCCTCGACTTCGCCAGGAACGGTTCTCCCCTTGAGTTCAGCGACGAAGTCGCCGTGTTCGTCAATGGGCAGCATGAGATCCGGCCGGGCTCAGAAGCCGACCTGCGGAGCTTGCCCCTCACGCAGGACCTGGTCCGGGTTCTCACCGATGACGCCAACGCGGTCCGCGTGGAGGGCGGCGCGTGGACGACTCCCCGGCTCGCGACGAAGATGGATCGTGGAGGCAGCCTGTGCGGCGGCCTGGATCTGCCGAAGGGTTTCGGCAACCGAGAGTCCCTCCTCATGGATATCGCGCTACCGACGGTGGATGGTTCTCCCGGCGTGGAGTGTCACTTCCTGAACGTGTTCTCCACGGCAGGAGTTATCGACGGTCTGGTGCTCAGGACCGGCCTGACCACCACGCCCCAGGGACCGACGGCCGTTGTGCCAGATGTCGTCGGACTGGAAAAGAGCGATGCTCGGGCGGCTTTGCGGACGGATGGTTTCGCCGTCGAGACCAGGGCGAGCGACGGCTGCCCGGGAACGAAGGTTGTTGAACAGAACCCTGAGGCCGGCGTCATCGCCAAATACGGGTCCAAGGTTCGCCTCGAGATCGGGCGAGAAGCCGCCAACACCTGCCTCTGAGCGCTGGCGCTCTAGTCCGCGGTTCGTTCGTGCCCGAATCACCAGATAGCCTGAAACGGCGATGAATGATGAGACTCGGACACCCTCTGGGCCGCCGCTCGACGGGCTTCTGGTGGCGGACTTCAGCCGGGTGTTGGCCGGACCGTTGGCGACGATGATGCTCGCCGACCTCGGAGCCGACGTCATCAAGGTCGAACGCCCCGGCACTGGTGACGACACCCGCCAGTGGGGTCCTCCGTGGACCGACACCTCCTCGGCGTACTTCGAGTCGGTCAATCGGTCGAAGTCGAGCATGGCCCTCGATCTGAACAATCCCACCGATCACGCTGCGGCGGTCGCGCTGGCGCTGCGCGCCGACGTACTCGTCGAGAACTTCCAGACCGGCAAGTTGGACGCACTCGGACTGGGGTACGCCGAGTTGAGCGCCCGCAATCCGCGGCTGATCTACTGCTCGATCACCGGCTTCGGCAGCGCGGCCGGCGCCGCCCTGCCTGGCTACGACTTCGTCGTCCAAGCCGTCGGCGGTCTGATGAGCGTCACCGGAGAGGCCGACGGTGATCCGATGAAGAGCGGCGTCGCCCTGGTCGACGTACTCACCGGCAAGGACGCCGTCATCGCCATCCTCGCGGCAGTCGTTGAACGACACCGCAGCGGACTCGGCCAGCACGTCGAGGTCAACCTGCTCTCGTCACTGTTGGGATCGCTCGTGAATCAGGCGGCAGCAACCCTCACCACGGGCGCAAGTCCAACCCGACTCGGCAATAGGCATCCGTCCATCGCGCCGTACCAAGCCCTCCAGTGCGAGGACGGACTGCTGGTCGTCGCCTGCGGCAATGATGCCCAGTTTCGAAGCCTGACCCGTGCCCTCAGGGTGCCCACGTTGGCGGTCGATGAGCGATTCGCCACGAACCCCGCACGAGTCGCCAACCGCGATCTGCTGACCGAGAGCCCTCGAGGATGTACTCCGCACAGGCACGGTGGATCGCTGGGTCACCGAACTCACGGCCGCCGGCGTACCCGTGGGACCCGTCTCGGACATCGCCGGCGCGATCGCGCGGGCCGACGAACTCGGCCTCGATCCCACCATTGACCTTGGCGCGGGTCATCCTGCACAGATCCGACACCCGATCACCTGGTCGCGAAGTTCCTTGCGGCCTCCCTCGCCACCCCCGGCCCTCGGGGAGCACACTGAAACCCTCAGATACCCAGATAGTCGAGAGAGCATGAGCGACCACAAAGCCACAGAGACCCCGCACAAGTTGCCGCCGTTCGACGTTGCCGACCCGGCCGGGATCGACGACCTGCTGAGCGCCGACGAGAAGGACATCCGCGGTGCGGTCCGCCAACTCTGCGACCAGGTGGCCACGCCGTACGTCGCGGATTGGTTCGAGCGCGGCGAGATCGACGATCCCCGCGGCCTGATGAAGAATTTCGGCGAGATGGGCCTGCTGGGCATGCACCTTGAGGGGTACGGCTGCGCAGGCATGAGCGCGGTCGACTACGGACTGGCCTGCCTAGAACTCGAGGCGTGCGATTCGGGCATCCGCTCGATGGTCTCCGTGCAGGGGTCGCTGGCAATGTTCGCGATCTGGCGTTGGGGCTCTGAGGAGCAGAAGACCGAATGGCTACCGAGAATGGCAGCGGGCGAGGCCATCGGGTGCTTCGGGCTCACCGAGCCCGATGCCGGCTCCGACCCAGCTTCAATGCGGACCCGGGCTCGACGTGACGGGGACGATTGGGTCCTCGACGGCGGCAAGATGTGGATCACCAACGGTTCGATCGCCGACGTCGCCGTGGTGTGGGCGCAGGTCGCCGAAGAGTCGGGCGAGACGATTCGCGGCTTCGTCGTACCCACCGCGACGACGGGCTTTTCCGCTCCCGAGATCAAGCACAAGATGTCACTGCGCGCCTCGGTGACCAGCGAGTTGGTGTTGGACGGCGTTCGGCTTCCCGGTTCAGCAGTCCTGCCCGAAGTGCGCGGCCTCAAGGGTCCGCTCTCGTGTCTCAACGAAGCCCGCTACGGGATCGTCTGGGGTGCGCTCGGTGCGGCCCGATCCTCCCTGGAGACCGCACTGTCGTACGCCGCGGATCGGACCCAGTTCGGCAAGCCGATCGCCGGCTTCCAACTCACGCAGCAGAAACTCGTCGACATGACGTTGGAGCTCGCGAAGGGTCAATTGCTGGCGCTCCACCTCGGCCGACGCAAGGACGCCGGCCGACTTCGGCCAGAACAGGTCAGCCTCGGGAAACTCAACAATGTGCGGGAGGCGCTCGAGATCTGCCGCACGGCCCGGACGATTCTGGGCGCCAACGGCATCTCGCTGGAGTATCCCGTGATCCGGCACGCCAACAACCTTGAATCCGTGCTGACCTACGAAGGCACCGTCGAGATGCACACGCTCGTAGTTGGCCAGGCCCTCACCGGTCTGCCGGCGTTCCGATGAGGGACCCCGCCGATGAGGGACCCCGGGCCGATGAAGACCCAAGGCCGATGAGGAGCCAAGGCCGATGACCCGCGACGGCCGCATCGCAATCGTCGGCGGCTCCCTTGGTGGCCTGCGCGCCGCCGAGCAGTTGCGACGGCAGGAACACACCGGCCCGATCACCGTGTACGGCGCCGAGCCCTTCGCGGCGTACAACCGGCCACCGCTCTCCAAGGCGATGTTGTCCCACGAGGATCGCCCCGATGCCCCCGAGATGCACGCCCAGTTGGCATTCCGACCACGTGGCGTCGATGACGTGGCCTTCCGTCACGGGGTCACCGTGACGGCGGCCGATCTGGAGGCACGAACCCTCGCCTGGGAGGACCTAGCAGGTGCAACCGGGACTGATGAGTACGACGGTTTGGTCATCGCGACGGGGCTCCGTTCGAGGAGGCTCAGCATCGACGGGCCAACACGGGGTCGGCATGCGCTGCGAACCATCGAGGATCTGATCGCGTTGCGCGAGGACCTGACAGCGGGTGCGCGCGTGGTCGTGATCGGCGCCGGCTTCATCGGCACCGAGGTGGCCTGCACCTTGGTGGGCATGGGTCATCGGGTGACTGTGGTGGAACCCATCGGCCCGCCGATGACACGAGTGCTTGGCGCCGAGCTGTCACAGGCCGTGCAGCGTCACCTGGAGGCGGCCGGCATCGAGTTCGTGATCGGTCCGTCGATCCAGGAGTACGCCGGTAGCGAGGCAGTGTCGGGCGTCGTCCTCACGGACGGGACGACCCTGCCTGCCGACGTGGTCCTCGAATCCGTCGGCTCGGTCTGCAATGTCGAATGGTTGGGCGACAGCAACGTCGATGTCTCCGACGGCGTGTTGGTGGACAACCATTTGCGCGTCGTCGGGCTCGCCAACGCTGTCGCAGTGGGTGACATCGCGCGCTTCCCGAATCCGCTCTTCGACGACGTACCCCGACGAGTTGAGCACTGGTCGATGCCGACGGACACGGCCAAGCAGGCGGCGGCAACTCTCGCGGCGCTGATGCGAGGCGATGAACCCGACCCCGCACCCTGGGCCCCGATCCCATCCTTCTGGAGCGACCAGTTGGACCTCAGGTTCCAGAGTTTCGGTGCCCCTCAACTAGGGGATGACATCCGGATCGAGGGCGACCTCGACGAACTGACCAGCGGCATCGTTGCGACGTACCACCGATCAAACTTCGGAGAGGACCAGCACGTCGGCACGGTCGCCCTCAACGTCCCGGGTGCACGTCAGCGCGAACTCCGGGCCGCCTTCGTTGGTCGAATCCCGAGCTAGGCAGCATCGACCCGTGCGTTGCGCTTCTCGTGCATCCGCTGCCACGCTGGGATTGCCCGCCAGAGACGGCCCACCAGGATCGTCGCGATGATCCAGACGACATACGCGAAGGGCGACCAGGCTCCGCCGACGAACGAGTAGGAACCGTCCGTGAACGTGTACTCAACCTGTGTCTGGAAGTGGGCAAATCCATCCCAGGTGAAGGTTCCGGTCGCGCTCGGATCGCCGGCGGCAACACCGTCGCCGTACGCCGTGGCGGCCTCGAAGAACCACGAGGTCACCAGAAGCTGCGTGGTGAACGCAAACAGTCCCGCCGCCATCCACGAGTGCCGAGGGCGGTTGCCCAACTCGGCGTCGAGGTACTCCTTAGCCAACTCGTAACTGGTGCCGAGCCGCGCCAGCGCCGGTCCGGTCCCGATGTCGCGCGCCGCCGTTTGCAGGTTCTGACGCACCTCCCGACGGTGGGCGATCCGCACCTTGCGCGGCAACTCATAGAGCCTCTGATCCAGAGACCACACCACCCACTCGATGCGCACGCGGTCGATCCAGGTCAACGATTCGGTCATGTCAATCTCCTGTGCTCGGCGAGACGGGGACGGGGCGATTCAGGACTCCGGTGACAAGTTCCGCCAGCTCGGTCCACGAGGTTGTTCCTTCGACCAGCGCAAGTCGGCCGGCCGCGGTTGGTTGGTAGTACTTGCGGGCGGGCCCCGAGCTGGACGGGACCAGCCGAGAGCTCAGCCGGCCTTCGCGCTCGAGCCTGCTGAGTGCGGGATAGACCGTGCCTTCGAGTACGTCGGTGAGTCCGATCGCGTGCAGACGCTGGACAACCTCGTAGCCGTAGGACTCCTTCTCAGCCAGCAACTGCAGCAGCAACAGCGACAGGATGCCCTTGAGCAACTGGGGGTCGTGGGTGAGCATGATGCAAAACTATGTCTACTACTTGTTTATGTCAAGTACCAGGCTGAGCCCGGTTGCTTCACCATGCTGAGTTAGCGAGGCGTCACTTGGCACGACGAATTCGTCGTGCCAAGTGACGGTTGACCCGCTTAACGTGATGAACCGACCGGCCACGCGCGCGGCGGAGTCAGATCTGGGTGCGGTGGAAGTTCTGGAAGGACTTCGACGGCGTGGGGCCGCGCTGACCCTGATAACGGGAGCCGTACTTCTCGGATCCGTACGGATGCTCCGAGGGCGACGACAGCCGGAAGAAGCAGAACTGGCCGATCTTCATCCCGGGGTAGAGCTTGATCGGCAGCGTCGCGACGTTTGCGAGTTCGAGGGTGACGTGACCGGAAAACCCAGGGTCGACGAAGCCGGCCGTCGCATGGGTCAAGAGTCCGAGCCGTCCCAACGAAGACTTCCCCTCGACCCGAGCCGCGATGTCGTCAGGCAGCGAGATCACTTCGTACGTCGATCCCAGCACGAACTCGCCCGGGTGGAGGATGAACGGCTCGTCGCCATCAGGCTCGACCTCGCGGGTGAGATCAGACTGGTCGGCGGCGGGGTCGATGTGCGGATAGCGATGGTTCTCGAAGACGCGGAAGAACCGATCCAGGCGTACGTCGATCGACGAAGGTTGCAACATGGCCGGGTCCCAGGGAGTCATCACCACCCGCTCGGCATCGATCTCGGCCAGGATGTCTCGGTCGCTCAACAGCACGGGTCGTAACCTACCCGTCATGACTTTCCATCGGTACGTCGCGCTCGGAGACTCGTTCACCGAAGGCGTCGGTGACATCGACCCCAACCTTCCCAACGGCGTACGCGGTTGGGCAGATCGGTTTGCCGAAGTGCTCGCCGCAAACGCCCGACGCGACGGCGAAGAATTCACCTATGCCAACTTGGCCATCCGCGGCAAGAAGACCGACGGCGTACTCCAGGAGCAGATCGAACCGGCGCTGGCAATGGAGCCGGATCTGATCTCGATCTACGTCGGGGCCAACGACATCCTGCGCCCCACGGTCGACATCGACGGGATGATCGAGAGGTACGACGAGGCGTTGGGTCGACTGGCCGCCACCGGCGCGACGCTTGTCGTCTTCACGGCCTTCGACCCGGGCGGCTCGAACACCTTCAAGCTGACCCGCGGCCGGTTTGCGGTCTACAACGAGTTGCTGCGCTGGAAGCTCGAGAAGCACCAGGTCGTCCTCGTGGACTTCTGGCGAATGCGGGCCTATCGCGACTGGCGGCTCTGGGATCCCGACCGGATGCACATCAACGACGCCGGCCATCAGGTGATGGCGATCGAGGTGCTCAACGCTCTCGGGGTGCCCCACGACTTGAAGCCACTGCCGCTCGACGACTCCGCCGATCCAAACCGGCCGTCGATGCGAAACCGCGACTGGACCCGTGAGCACCTCGCGCCGTGGTTGCTGCGCCGTGTCAGGCGCGAGTCCAGTGGTGACTGGCTACCGCCGCGCCGCCCCGACCTCACGCCGGTCGACCTTGACGACGAGCCGGACGTACGCCCGACGAGCGGGCCGCGCAGGACGCTGAATCGTCTTGATAGCATCACTCGGGCCGTCCCGACTGGGGCGGTTTTGCGGATGTAGCTCAGCTGGTAGAGCGCGACCTTCCCAAGGTCGATGTCGCGAGTTCGAATCTCGTCATCCGCTCCTCGTGCCAATAGCGAAACCTGGCCACCATCAGTTGCGAAACTCCCCGACGCTTCGTCGGCCGCTCTGAAAGACGCCTCAGTGATGCTCGTCAGTTCGATGACAGCGAGGATGCGCCGGGTGCCGGAGTCGTCGTTTGTCGTTCGCGGTCAACGGATCCTGATTTTGGTGGCTCGAGGCGGCCGGGGCTCCGATGGGTTCTCAGGCGCGGGCCCGCGCGATGATCTCCTCCACGACCTCGGACTTGGCGTCCGCGTAGTCCTGAACCCGCGTCCAGCTCCTGGAGGCGAGCCGCCGCTTCGCCTCCTCGTACAGGGTCCGCTCATCCCTGTTCGCCCGAAGCCGGTCCCGAAAAAGCAGCATCCGCTCCGCCTCCTCGGAACCCACGGCGAAGACATGGATCTGGGCCTCCGGGTCATGGGCCCTGAAGAAGCGGTGCTGATGCCAGTCCGGTTCCCGAACATGCAGCAGGAAGCCGGATGCCTCGAGCCCGGGCACGTACGCCGCCTCATCGCCCGGATCTGGGACCAGTAACAGAACGTCGATGAATGGCTTGGCGGCCAACCCCGGCACCGATGTTGAGCCGACGTGCTCCACGACCGCCGCAACCGGCCCCAACGCCTGCCTAATCCGAGCGGCCACCTCGGCGTACTGCCTTGGCCACATGGCATCCGGCGGCACAAGGTGGATCGGGCCCCGGTGAGCGCGCGGCGGGCGGACGAACTCCGGGCCGGCAGGCATGCTCCGATGCTCGCACACGATCTGACAAGACGATGCCTGTCGGGCCCCCGCGCCAATAGTCAGTCCGTTGAACGATTCCGGTCGAGGTGGTGGTCGGCTCCCGGGCTACGCGACGAGCAACCTCGTTATCGGCTGCAACCGACGCTCAGCTCCCAGTGCGTAACGCGGACCTGCGGGTTTCGTACTCGTCGATATCCATCTCTCCTCGAGCAAAACGCTCGTCGAGGATCGCCAGCGGGTCGGTCGCCGCACTGATTGCGTGCCGGCCGTCGATCCAGCGAATCGTCAGAGCGATGCCGGCGATCACCGTGAGACCGATCACGGTCATCGTCAGGCCCATGGCCATCCATGTGCTGCTATCCATGTGTCCGGAGCCGTCGTACCAATCCATCATCGCGGCCACCTCCTCGTGACACCTTCACAGTCTCAGCCGCGAGACATCCCGCTCAGAGGCGTTGGTCCCCACTTTTCGGGTCCGGCTCGGGACTACTCCGCTTCGCGCTGCCGCGCCATACGGACAACGCAGCGACGATGAGCACACCCCAGACGAAAAGCATGATCAGAACCACGACGATCCAGCGCCCCGAAGTCATGTGATTGCCATCGAACCAATCCATCATGGCCAATCCGTCATCGTCGTGGGCTCCTCGGGTTGAGACTGCAACGCTAGCGTTGTGGGGAATCCACCCATCGACCGGAGGACCGGATGAGCGTTCAAGAGCCACCCGAGTCGCTGTGGGGCGGCGAGACCACCAAGGCCATCGCGAACTTCCCGGTCTCCGGCGAGCGACTTCCGCTGCCGGTCGATCCGCTGGCTCGGCCGGATCAAGGCGGCGGCGGCGCGAGTGAACTCCGATCTGGGACTGCTCGACGCGGACGTGGCGGACCGGATCGCAGCGGCAGGCGACGCCATCGCGGCGGGCGACCACGACGAGCAGTTCCCGATCGACGTCTTCCAGACCGGGTCCGGTACGTCGTCGAACATGAACGCCAACGAAGTGATCGCGACGGTCTCGGGCGCCCACCCCAACGACCACGTCAACCTCGGCCAGTCGTCCAACGACGTCTTCCCCAGCGCCGTGCACCTCGCCGCCTTGGACGAGGCCACGAGCAGCCTCCTGCCCGCGCTCGAGATCCTCGAGCAGTCCCTGACAGCCAAGGCCGACGAGTTCAAGGACCTCGTGAAGTCCGGCCGAACACACCTGATGGACGCCGTGCCGGTGACGCTTGGACAGGAGTTCGGTGGGTACGCCGCGCAGGTTCGCCTGGGGGCCAAGCGGGTGCGTAATGCCCTTCCCCACGTTGCCCAGATCCCGCTGGGCGGCACGGCAACGGGCACCGGCCTGAACACCCATCCGGAGTTCGCGGAGCGGGTTCGAGCCTTGCTGTCAGCGCAGACCGGGTTAGCCGTCTCCGCCCCGGAGGACCCGTTCGAGGCACAAGGCAACCGCGATGCCCTCGTGGAACTGTCGGGCGCGCTCAAGGTGATCGCGGTGTCGCTGATCAAGATCGCCGGTGATCTCGCGCTGATGGGCTCCGGTCCTCGGGTCGGGATCGGTGAGATCTTCCTGCCGGAACTGCAGAAGGGTTCGTCGATCATGCCCGGGAAGGTCAACCCGGTGATCCCCGAGGTCGTCCTCCAGGTGGGCGCACAAGTCATCGGCAACGACGCTGCCATCACGGTCGCCGGGATGCAGGGGCAGTTCGAACTGAACGTCCGGGTCCCGGTGATCGCACGCAACCTGCTGCAATCGATCCACCTCTTGACGAGCGCGAGCACCCTGTTGGCGACCAAGTGCGTGGACGGGATCCGGCCGAACCTCGCCGGCCTCGAGGCCTCCGCCGAGGGCACGCTGGCCTCCGCCACGGCGCTGAACCCGTATATCGGCTACGACCGGGCAGCCGAGATCGTCAAGGACGCGACCGCGAGCGGCCGGAGCCTTCGTGACGTGGCCCGCGAGCACGGAGTCGACGAGGACACCCTCGACCAGGCGCTGGATCTTCGGAAGATGGCGGGCGGCAACTGATGGTGCACTTGACTATTCGTGTGACTCTTGGGGACAGTGGTTGATTCCACTGTCTTGTTCTCGAGCAAAGGCACCTTCCCCATGGCATCGCTCACACCGAACCGTCGTACGGCCGCCATCGCGGCATGTTTGATGACCCTAGGCGCGACCCTCGTCACAACGCCCGCCGCAAACGCAGGACCGCTCCAACAGGTCGTTCAGCCGACACCTATCAACCTCAGTGAAGCGACGGCCGGTCGCGGCGTACTCACGGCGAAGGCTCAAGCTGAGATCCAGCGGGTGATGTCTCAGGCGTCCGACTCCGGCCTTTCGCTCCGTTCCTCGGCACGTGCACTCGCTGAGGACTCAGTGCGCTGCGCGACGTTTGAGGGACAGCGCTATTGCCTGGGCCTTGGCTGGACCACGGCTACGCCGGCCCTCGCCCAAAGCCGGGTCGCACACGCGGTGACACAAGCCCGCGGCGTACGCCGCAATGCCAAGGCCGAGACCACCGGCGACCGGGACGCACTGGCGCGCTTGAAGTATCGAGCGAGCCTCTCACCGACACAGCGGGCGAATGCCGAACGGCGCGAACTCACCGCCGCCGCACGATCAGTGGCCAAGGTCTGGCTGCTCCGCCATCAGATCCAGGGCACTCCGCTGCCCGCTGGATTCCTTGCAGGCGCATCCCGAGGTCAACGCTCGGGGTGGCGGCGTGACGGCAGAAGGCGCCGCACTCGATCCCAACGCGCCGATCAAGACCGCCCAGGACTACCCGGAGGAAGCCGACATCCTGAGCGAAACCCGGGTCAACGATCAACGCACGACGTACTGGTGCGGACCGACGACGATGCAGATGATCGCGTGGCGCAAGAGCGTCCCTGCCCGGCACCAGCGCTATTGGGCCAAGCGGCTGCGCACGACAACGAGTGGCTCTGACATCGTCGACATGGTGAGGGTCGTCAACAACAAGACCACCTGGGATGTGCCCGCACGCGCCGGGGAGTACGTCGTGCTCGACATCGAGGACTTCACGTTCGGACAGTGGACCAACCTGATCCGCCGCCACATCGTCGACTACAGGGCGCCGATGGTCCTTCATCCGGTGTTGCGCAAGGAGTACTACCCCTACCTCGACGAGAACGGCTCCGGGCATTTCCAGGTCGGCCGTGGCTACTCCAACAATGGCGACAAGCCGACCCAGGTCGGCTTCTTCGAGCCATGGAACCAACAGCGCTTCGACCCGTCTGAGCCGTACATCGACCGCGTCCAGTGGCGGAACGCCTACAAGAGCTACCGTGCCAACCAGGAGCATTTCCTACACAACGTCGGAGTCTGATGCGCGGGTTGATCCACAGGCGGATATGGGCGTACGCCGCTTGCGCCGGGCTGGTCGTCGCGCTTGCAGGGTGCGGGAGTGGCGACAAGGATCCCGGCGCATCTCCCAGCGTGGACCCCAGCGAATCGGCGAGTGAGTCGCCGTCCTCGAGCGGGTCATCCGGCGCGTCCGGACCGGTGACAAACATCCTCGACTGGGAGCCGGCCACGGCGGCCTCGATCCAACGGCGACTCGGTCGTGGGCAGCGTCTGGAACAAGCACGCGGCCGAATTGTCCGCGGCCTCGCTCACCGGCATCGGGGCCGGTTCTTGAAGTTCCGCAAGCACGCGATCTCGGATCTGTTGCTTGACGACGTCGTACGCGGTCGTAGTCAGCCAGGACCCCAAGAGAACGAGCCCGGCGAAGCCACCGTCATGGATCTCGACAGCGACGAAGGAGTTCGGCATCGGCCAGAACTCCGATGTCCCGACCACCAATGGCGGCACGTGGGCCCTGGGCGAGGGCAAGTTGTTCCACGCGACGTACGGTCCGAAGAATGCCTACTGCCTAGCGGAGGTCGACGTCGCGAGCGAGAAGGGCTCGATCGCCTGGTGCGCAGCCAAGAACGAAGGCTTCAACGACGCCCGCATCACGCCGGCCGGACTCACGGTGCTGAGTTTCAAACTCGGCAAGGACGGGTGCCGTACGCCGGTCACCATCGAGGATGGCGCAGCGACGCCCATCGAGGGTGTCACGGAGTGCATCGGTTGGGATTCTCTGGTCACGCCGCAGGGCGCCATCTGGTCCGAGACGCCGGACGCCAACCGGATTGAAGAAGCCACCTTCTATGCCCAAGCGGCGGACGGCTCCAAGCAGGAACTGGGGGTCGGCGACACCGGCAGCCTGACCTGGTGCGGCACCTCGGCGTACTTCACCCAACAGCCCCAACTCGATGGCGACCCCGCTCGAATGCTCCGGTGGACGCCGGACGACACCTTAGAGATCGTCTACGAGACACCCGGCTCTCCCGGCTTCATCAGCGAACCCCGCTGCGGCGGCTCCCGCCTCACCATCTCCGCCAAGTCCGAAGGCGGCGACGAACAGGTCTCAGCCCCCATCACATAGTCTCGCAACGTGAGTTTCACCGGTTTTCCTGTCGCTGCCCTCGACTTCTACGAGGACCTGGAGATGGACAACACGAAGTCCTTCTGGGAGGCGCACAAGGCGACGTACGCCTCCGCGATCAAGGACCCGATGACGGCGCTGTGCGCGGCGCTGGCGCCAGAGTTCGGGCAGGCGAAGATCTTCCGCCCGTACCGCGACGTGCGGTTCGCCAAGGACAAGACTCCCTACAAACTCGGCCAGGGTGCGTTCGTCGGCACGGGCCCCTCGACTGGTTGGTACGTCGAGTTGTCGGCGCGCGGCGTACGAGTCGGCGCAGGCTTCTACGATGCCAGCGGCGAACGCCTGTCCGCCGTACGCGATGGGATTGCCGACGACAAGACCGGCCCGTTGCTTGAACGCCGTCTGAGGAAGCTGGACAAGGCAGGATGGGAGATCGGCGGCGAACGCCTCAAGACGACTCCGCGGGGGTACGACGCCGATCACCCCCGGATCGAACTTCTCCGCCACAAGTCATTGACGGTCGCGAAAACGCATGGGTTCGAGCCGGTGATTCACACGCCCGAACTGGTGGACGCGATTCGTGACGACTGGCGCGAATGCAAGCCGCTGCTCGATTGGCTCGCCGACCGCTGACGAATCAGTGCGGTTCCCAGGCATCCTGATCGGCGGCGCGCAAAGCGACCGCGTCCGGCAACTTCCGGTCCGCGAGGTGCCGAATCGAGACGTCTTCGAATACGTCCCTCAACGCGTGCCTCGCTGCGATCCACACGTGTTGCAACGCCTGGGCGGACTCGTTGTAGGTCACCGCCTCCGGACGAAGGCCGTAGACAGAGACCAGCGGACCATCCACAGCACGGATCACGTCTGCCACCGAGATCTCGTCGGCGGGACGCAGCAACTTCCAACCGCCCCGCTGACCGCGCTGGGACACCACCAGCCCAGCCCGACGCAGATCGGCCAGGATCGCTTGCAGGAAGCCCCGGGGGATGTCCTGCGATTTGCCGAGTTCCTCGGCGCTGACGGCGTCGCCGCCGATTGCCGAGCCGTTGCGCGACTCTGTCCCTATCGGACTGGCCGCATCGGCGGAATCCGCGCGCAAGGCCATCTCGATCAACGCCCGCAGGGCATAGTCGGCTTTCGTGGAGACGCGCACGCTTCCATGTTGTCACATTTGTCGATCAGATCACTTAACCAAAGGGCCTTTGGTGTGGCCTGAACGAGGTCGGTTAGGGTCAGCCGACATGCGCCCCTTCGGCTTCGAGCCACGCTCATCGCTGCCTAGCGGGCATGGGCGCACCGGCATTATTCGTACGCCGCACGGCGAGATCCAGACGCCGGCCTTCATCGCCGTCGGCACCAAGGCGACCGTCAAGGCGGTGCTGCCCGAGGCGATGGCAGAGGTCGGAGCCCAGGCGGTGCTGGCTAACGCCTATCACCTCTACCTCCAGCCGGGCTCGGACATCGTCGACGAAGCGGGCGGGCTCGGCGCCTTCATGAACTGGCCCGGCCCGACCTGGACCGACAGCGGCGGCTTCCAGGTGATGTCGCTCGGCGTGGGCTTCAAGAAGGTCCTGGCGATGAACACCACCGGCCTCGGCGACGACGATGTGATCGCCGAAGGGAAGCAACGGTTGGCCACCGTCGACGACGAGGGTGTCACCTTCAAGAGCCACCTTGACGGCACCAAGCACCGGTTCACCCCCGAGGTTTCGATGCGCATCCAGCACCAGTTGGGCGCCGACATCATCTTCGCCTTCGACGAGTGCACGACGTTGATGAACACCCGTGAGTACCAGGAGAGTTCGCTCGACCGCACCCACGCCTGGGCCGAACGGTGCCTCACCGAACACGTCGCCCAGACACGCGAGCGCACGCATCGGCCCTACCAAGCCCTCTTCGGTGTCGTGCAGGGCGCGCAATACGAGGACCTGCGACGCAAGGCCGCCCGCGGACTCGAAGCACTTCGTGTGCCGGGCGTCGATGGCGAGCCCTACGGCTTCGACGGGTACGGCGTGGGTGGAGCCCTCGAGAAGGAGAACCTCGGACGGATCGTCGGCTGGGTCAGCGACGAACTCCCGGACGACAAGCCCCGCCACCTGCTCGGGATCTCCGAGCCCGATGACTTCTTCGCCGCGATCGAGAACGGCGCCGACACCTTCGACTGCGTCTCGCCCTCGCGGGTGGCGCGCAACGCCGCGGTCTACTCACCGGACGGTCGGTTCAACCTGACGGTCTCGGCCAATCGGCGTACGTTCGCCCCGATCGACGAAGAGTGCGACTGCTACACCTGCGCGAACTACACGCGGGCCTACCTCCACCACCTGTTCAAGGCGAAGGAGATGTTGTCCTCGACGCTGGCGACGATCCACAACGAGCGGTTCATCATCCGACTCGTGGACGACATCCGGGCCAGCATCGACGAGGGTCGGTTCGACGAGTTCAGGCGGGACTTCCTGGGGCGCTACTACGCCTCGACCGGGTAGCCCTCGCGCTGCCCCGATGGTGCTTCATCACGCTAGGTGGCGAATCGTCACTGGCACGACGACTCTGCAAGTGGAGGCTCATCCGCTCAGCATGGTGAAACAACCCACAGGTCAAGGGTGAGCTAGCCGACCTCTGAAAGCCCTCGCGCGCTTGATGTTGCGGATCACGGCGTACGTCACCGGCAGGAACAGCACCTCGATCGCCACCTTGTAGACGTAGCCGGTGACGGTGAAACTCGCCAACGAGGTCCAGGTCGGGAAGACCCCGACGAAGGCGATCACGCAGAAGAGCACCGTGTCGGCGAACTCACCGACGATGGTTGATCCGACCAGACGCGTCCACAGTCGGCCATCCCGGTTGCGGTCCTTCATCTTGACCAACACCCAGGCGTTGAGGAGTTGTCCGGCGGTGTAGCCGATCAGGCTCGCGATCACGATTCGCGGCACGAAGCCGAGCACGGCCTGGAACGCGTCCTGGTTCTCATAGCCCGGGCCGGCGGGTGCCCAACCGACGATGAGGAAGGTCACCGACGCGATCGCGGCCATCACGAAGCCGACGAAGATCGCCCGCCGAGCCTGCTTGAGGCCATAGACCTCGGCAAGCACATCGCCCAGGACGTAGGTCAGCGGGAAGAGCAGCGCGCCACCGTCGGTGAAGATCCCCTCGATCACCGGGAGGTCGTCGATCACCGTGATCGTCTTGGTTGCGGCGACGTTCGAAATCAGCAGCAGGCAGCAGAAGACAGACATGACCACGGCGTAGGTCGCACTGGGAGTGACGATGTACGCCGTGGTCTGCTGGTTCACGGATTCAGTGGGTGTTGCGGGCGGCGTACTCACGGGGCAGAAGCCTACGGGGAGTTCGCCGCGGTTCGACTACTTGCTCCAGGTCTTGGCGCCGCCGGATCGGGTTGCCCGGCCTGGCCACTCTTGGCGTAGGGACGATCGCCGGACGGTCGACTGTTGGACCGACCCTGATAGGGCTTCTTGTATCCACCGGACTTGCGCCGCCCTTGTGGCCGGCGCCCTTGTAGGAACCGCTGGCGTGCGACGAGCGAGTCGGAGCGGAGGTGCCCGACTCGGCCAATGCGTCGGCGGTCATCGGCTTGGGTGCGGTGCGCGAGTCGTGGTGACGAACCTCGACGCCGGCGCCCTGCTGCAGCCGGACGACCGCAGTTGAGGAACTTCGGCGTGGTGATCGTGATGACGGCACCGGCGAGGCCGGCGCGCGCCGTACGACCTGAGCGGTGGAGGTACGCCTTCGGGTCGCTGGCCGCGTCGAAGTGGACGACCATGTCGACGCTGTCGACGTGGATGCCGCGGGCGGCGACGTCGGTGGCGACGACTGCCTGGACCTGTCCGTTGCTGAACTTGTGCAGGTTCCGCTCGCGGACTCGCTGACTCAGATCGCCGTGCAGATCGACCGCAGCCGAGCCCTTCGTTGTTGAGCGCCTCGGCGAGATCCATCGCTGCCTCGCGGGTGCGCGTGAAGACGATGGTTCGGCCGTTGGCGCGCACCAGATCGGCGGTCGCGGAGATCTTCTCCTTGAACCCACCGACGACCAGCGTGTGGTGCGTCATCGTCGTGACCGAACCCTCGTTGGGGTCGAGTTCGTGGAGCTGCGGATCGCGCAGATGCGTCTTGACCAGGGTGTCGACGTCGCCGTCGAGCGTCGCACTCAACAGCATCCGCTGGCTGCCTTCGGGGGTCATGCTCGACGAGCTTGTCGACGGCCGGGTAGAAGCCGAGGTCGCAGAGGTGGTCGGCCTCGTCGAGAACGGTGACCTGGATGTCGTCGAAGAAGCAGTAGCCCTGCTCGAGCAGGTCGTCGAGCCGACCCGGCGTAGCGACGACGATGTCGGCGCGCTGACGGAGCTGGCGGGTCTGACGCTCGTACGGCGTACCGCCATAGACCGTGACCATCTTGAGGTGCATCGCGCCGGCGAGCGGCTCGATCGCCTTGGCGACCTGGTTGGCCAACTCGCGGGTCGGGACGATGATGACGGCGCGCGGGTGGCACGGGCGTGACTTCTTGCCGGCCAGGCGAGCCAGGATCGGCAGGCCGAACGCGAGGGTCTTGCCGGAGCCGGTCTGGGCGCGACCGAGGACGTCCTTGCCGCTCATCGCGTCGGGGATGACGGCTGCCTGGACGGGGGTCGGGCTCGTGATGCCCTGCTCGGCGAGTACGGCGATCAGCGCAGTCCGGGAACTCCCCGAAAACACCCGGCCCTTCCGGTGAGGAGTCACTCTGCGGTCAGGCCGAGGAGTCACTCGTGGCGGCGAGGAGTCAGCCAGTTCGACCTCGAATTCGGGCAGCTCGGACGTTTGGTCAAATGTGGGCGCGGACATGCGTCACTGCTTTCAGTGTCTTAAGCGGGTGCGTCCGGCGCGGAAGCCACGGGCGTGGATCCGGTGAGCCAGCAAGACGCTTTCGAACAACTCCGTTGAGAGTTCGAGTTCTCTGGCACCCGATTCACTGGTCTCTGCGCGATCCTGACCGCGCACCACACCGGGCTTCAAGAGAAGAGCATCCCAACTTCGGGATGCCCTTGGCTGTGCGCAAGTCTACGAGGAGCCAGGCGAAGTCAGTTAATCGTCGCTCTGGTGACTTCGGTCACGATGCGCCGCCGCAGCACCGATGCCGAGAGTCGGCGATCACCTGCGGGTCCCGACCAGCGGGGCTAGCCTGAGCCATCTAACCGACCAGCAGCCCGGGAGGGCGACATGTCCGACAACGACCCGACCGCGCCGATCAATGCCGAGCCGCCGGCTTTCGCTCCCCCTCCGCCGCCTCCGCCCATGGCACAGCCAGTGCCACAGCAGACGGGCACGCATATGGCGGCGTACGGCCAGCCCACGGGCCGGCGGCCGATCGGCAAGGTTCGCGAGACCGGAATCTGCATCGTGCTCACGATCGTGACCCTGGGCTTCTACTCGCTCTATTGGTACTACGCGACCCACGACGAGATGAAGCGCGCACTCAGGCGCGCGGCCTCGGGGGCGGGTTGGCGCTCCTGCTGGCCATCTTCGTTGTCGATCGTGATGCCCTACGTCAACTCCAACGAGGTCGGCGGTCTATACGCCCGCCAAGGGCAAGGCCGAGCCGGTGTCGGCGGCGACTGGTTTGTGGTACTTCCCAGGGATGCTCATCCTGATCGGACCCATCATCTGGTTCGTGAAGACGAACGGCGCGCTCAACGAGTACTGGCGCTCGCTCGGCGCCGTCTGATCCCACTGCTCGCTGCGGTGACTGCGTGCCACCGCGGGATCCACCAAAGCTAGGCGCCTTCGCCATCCTCACTTTCGGCTGTGAGTTGGCTAATGCGTGGTGACGCGTGACGTCAGCCGATGTCGCGGCGGTGGATGCCGACCAGTCCCGAGGCGAGCAAGCCTCCGGAGAGGACTAGCAGTCCGACCAGCGGCATCGCGGTCACGTCCCCGCCGGGAAGTTGCGGCACATGGGCGTACGGCGATAGGTCAAGCACCCATTGATCGACCTTGAGCAGTAGACCTACCTCGCCGATCAGCATGAAGCCCACCAACGCGACCCAGCCGAACACGACCCCGCGCGGGAAGAAGCCGAAGAAGGCGACCACCAAAGTCACCAGCACCCACGCCGCGGGTATCTGAACCAGCGACGCAGCGAGCGTTCGGCCGATCTGGTTCGGGTCGTTGACCGCCAGCGCATACGTCAGCCCGGCCGACAGGCCAGCCGCAATCAACAGGCCGGCACTACCCAGCAGCGCAATGGTGACGTGGCTCATGGTCCACTGGATTCGGCTGACGGCGCCGGCCAAGATGGGTTCCGCCCGGCCCGAAGCCTCCTCCGCGTGGAGGCGCCCAGCAGCCTGGATCCCGTACGCCGATCCGATGACGCCGACGAAACCGAACTCTGCGGCCAAGAAGGCGTCGTTCAGCGTCTTCTCCCCGCCGAGTTGCTCGACAAGTTGTCGCGCCTGATCGCTGTCCAGCATCCCACCCACGCCGGTCACGATCGCACCGAGGAGGATCCCTAACCCAACGAAAACGACGCCCCACCAGAGCAGAACCCTCGCTGAATTCGCCACGCGAGTCCGAGCGGATGTCGCAACCTGGAGGACGCACGGGAGGGGCCCACTCGGTCGGCGAACAAGCCCGCGCCGAGGTCGCGGCGCTCGGCCAACACAAAGGCTGCGACCACGCAGAAGGCGCCGAAGGCGCCGAGAATGTGACTCGACAGCAGCACCGTGCAGCCGCGGTCGCGGAACTCCCGCACGTGGGTGCGGAACAGGTCCTCCATCAAGGGGTCCAAGCCGGATGTCGGTTCGTCCAGGAGGAGCAACTCCACGGCGACGCCAGTGCGGCGACCAGCGCCACCTTCTGCCGGTTGCCTTTCGAATACGCACGACACTTCTTCGTCGGATCCAGTTCGAACTGCTCGATCAAGTCTGCCCTTCGGGCCTCGTCCAACCCTCCACGCAGACGGCCGAGAGGTCGATCACCTCGCCACCCGTCAGGTTGGGCCACAGCGCGACATCGCCCGGCACATAGGCCAGCCGTCGGTGCAATTGCGTCGCCTGCCGCCACGGATCTCCGCCCAACAGAAGCAGACGACCAGCGTCTGCCCGCAGCAGCCCGAGCAACACCCGCAGGGTCGTTGACTTGCCCGCCCCGTTGGGACCGAGGAATGCGTGAATCTCACCGGCCCGCACCTCAAGATCGAGCCCATCCAAAGCGCGGGTCTTCCCGAATCGCTTGACTACGCCAGACACCTCGATTGCACTCGGCATGCCGCCAACGCTACGGCGCTGACAACACGCCGAGCAGGGTCCAAAGTCCGCATTGCTGCCCCTCCAGTACCCGACCGGCTGCTCCCCCGACTAAAGGGTCAGTAGCCTGATCCAGTGAATGACCGCGAACGCCTCCTTGAACTGATCGACGTCTGGTGGCGGGCGATCGGCGACTTCACCGACGTCCTCGACGGAGTCGATCGAGCGCAGTGGTCGTCCCCGACCGACCTGCCCGGGTGGGACATCCACGCAATCGCCGCGCACATTGCGCACCTCGAGACCAGGATGGCCACCGGCGCAGAATCGACAGTGGATGTTGGGTCGCCGGACCATGTTCGCAGTCCGTTCGGCCTCTTCATGGAGGCCGGCGTGGTCGCGCGACGCGACGCGACCCCCGACGAACTGCTCGATGAGATCCGCACCTCGACCTCACTTCGGCACGACCGTCTCCTCGCGGATCCACCCCTCGATGGGAGTGTTCGCCCGGAGATTCTCCCTCCGGGTGTCGACTGGGATCTGATGACGCTCTTGGGAAACCGACCGATCGACGTGTGGATGCACGAGCAGGACGTACGACGCGCAGTCGACCGCCCCGGCAACCTGAACTCCGCGCCCGCGAATCACGCGATCACGAGTCTGGCGCGGAGCCTTCCGTTCGTCGTCGCCAAGCGCGCGGCGGCCGCGCCCGGGACCACCGTGGCCTTCGACATCGGAGGCCTCTTGTTCGGGGTGCATGTGGATGGCGACGGCCGAGCCGGACCCAACGACACAGACGCGACGCCGGATCTCAGCCTGGCGATGACGCGTGACGTGTTTGCCATGGCGGTCGGGGGACGCCGTCTGGTCACGCTGGACGAGGTGACATGTCAAGGCGATCGCGAGTTGGCGACTCGCATCCTTGAGCGCATGGCCGTCACCCCGTGAGTTCGAATCCAGCGGACACGCCCTCGTGAGTTGGTCGCTTGCCGACCTTCCCGATCAGACCGGCCGCACCTTTGTCGTCACCGGCTGCACCAGTGGGGTCGGCACGGTACGCCGCTTTGGAGTTGGCACGCCGCGGTGCCCGAGTAGTTCTGGCGGCCCGCAACGAGACCAAGTTGGGGAGCACTGCGGCCGAAATCAGCGCGGCTGTCCCCCACGCGCAACTCGAGCCACTCGTCATCGACCTCTCCGACCTGGAGTCCGTACGCCGGGCGGCCGAGCAGGCAGCCGACTTGGGCCCGATCGACGTACTCATCAACAATGCGGGGATCATGGCGACGCCCTATCGCTGCACAGCGGATGGACTCGAGTCACAGTTGGCTACCAATCACTTCGGTCCGTTCCTGTTCACGGGTCTGCTGATGCCGCAGTTGGTGGCGAGCGGCGACGCACGGGTGGTCACGCAGTCGTCATCGGCGCATCGATCGGCTCGCCGATCCGCGATCCAGGACCCCTTCGACCACACGGGCTATCGGCGGTGGGCGGCGTACTGCCAATCCAAACTGGCCAACCTCCAGTTCACCTTCGAGCTCGATCGACGTGCGCGGCAGGCGGGTTTGCCGGTGATGGCGCTGGCCGCCCACCCCGGAGTGGCGGCGACCAATCTGATGCCCGCCAGCGCCGATTCCGGGTATGTCGTCGATCTTTGACGCAGCGATGCGGGCGGTCGGACAACCCGCCTCACTCGGGGCCCTGCCGATGCTGATGGCGGCCACGGACGACCTGCCGGGCGGGACCTACTGCGGTCCCGACGGCATCGGCGAGACGCGGGGACTGGCGCAGATCGTGACAGCAACTCCGCTCGCGAACAACCGGGAGGACCAAGCCGCGCTCTGGGAACTCAGCGAGTCCGTCGTCGGCCTGGAGTACCCCGCTAGCTGAGAGTGGCGACGCGAGGATCCTGCGCCAGCGCCGGCGCCAGCAGGTACGCCGTCAACACGGCGCACACCGTCTCCGCGGCCAAAAGCCCGACGAGGACCAGCAGTTGCAATTGGGCCGCCTCGGCGGGCGAAGCGCCACCCAGCAGCAGCCCGACGAACGCTCCCGGCAGGACCACGAGTCCCGGCGCTTCGGGTCTGGTCGAGTGCTGGGATGAGTGCCCCACCGATGGCTTGCCGCGCCAGATGCGCCGACGCCTGACGTTGACTCGCGCCGAGCGCGAACCATCCTTCGACCTCACCGCGCTGCGCCTCGATGTCATCCCGCAGTCGCGAGCCGGTCAACGAGGCGGCCGTCATCGACCGCCGATGACCTGCGCGGTGAATGGCAGGATCGATTCGGCCTCGAAGGGCAACGCGCCGACGGCCAGGATCGGGACCAGCGCGCACAGGGCACCCAGTCCGATCGCGAGCGCGAGACTCGGGATCTGGTGGGTCCCGCACCGGATTCGTCTTGCCGACGTCATCGCCGCGACGCCCAACATCACCGCCAAGTAGAGGCCAGCGGCCTCGGGATGGCTGAAGACCCAGGCGATGATCAGGGCGACCAGGCTGAGTTGGATCGCGGCCCGAACGATCGCGACAACGGCATCGCGTCGCACGGGGACCCGCGCGATGGTGAGCACCAGCAGGCAGACGCCCGCCAGCAGCGCCAACGCCAGGGCGAATCGACCCACATCCTCAGGCACCATCGGAGTGTGTCACGCGGGTCCGAGGTTGCCGAGTGCCTCGTCCAGCGCGCGTGCAGGCTCACCCGTCTGGACCCGCCACAACGCGGCGTACGCCCCCTCGATCTTGAGCAACTCGTCATGGCTCCCGGATTCGATGATCCGCCCGTCGTCGAGCACGAGCACGGCGGGCTGCCTCAGCAGGGCGTCGATGAAGTCCGTTCGCGGCCGCGGCTTCGGCGGCCGCCCTGATCTCCTCGCGACGTACCCCAGGGATCGTCGCAACGAGTCCCACCAACTAAAGCGTCCAGACTTCAGGCCTCAGATCGCAAACGCGCTAACCGTCCGCCGGAGGCTCAAACTCGAGACCAGATGAGATCGAGAATTCACCACCAGTAGGCACCGCCTCAGGGGCGGCCACGATCTTGCCCGGGCCGGCGACCAGGACATGCCCCTTCAACAGGTCTCCGGCCTTGGCCTCGCCGACCAACGAGGCTGGCACCTCGATCACGAGTTCTTCGCCCAGCCGTTGGTGCAGTAGTTCCGCGCGCTCATCGACCACCTCGGCCTGCTCTAACAGAACGCGGACGTCCTCAAAACCGTCGCGAGTCGCCGAAGGTTGGCGGTCGAGGACGCGGCCTTCGATGCGACTCATATTCTCGATGACCTCCACCTCGCCACCCTAGGACTTGCCCGCAAGGAAATCGACGAGAGCCCTCGCAATCGGTTGGCCGGCGTTGGCCTCGTAGTAGCTGAAGGCTGGCATCGGATTCGCCTCGAAGCACACATAGGTGCCATCAGGTCGCCGGCGAAGATCGATTCCACAGAGCGGCAGATCCAGAAGCTTCGCCAACGCACGACAACGCTCCACCATCCTCGTCGTCGATCGCGATCGGCACGATGCGTGACCTCGGCTCCGTCGCGACGTGCGTACCGATAGTCGATCGCCCCGGTCTTCATCTCGGTCGCGAAGACGGCCCCGCCGACCACATGAACCCGCACGTCCACGCCCGGCGACGTACTCCTGGAACTGCGTTGGCAGTGCCCGGACCCGGGACAGCGTCGCTCTCGAACTCGCCTTCCAACTCACGCACGATCGACCGGATGCCGCTGGTGGACTTGAAGATCACCCGGCCGTGCTCGGCGTGAAACTCGCGCACGACCTCGGGATCGTTCGTCACGAGCGTGTCAGGTACGACGAATCCGGCTGCGGCGATGAGTTGCGCCTGGAACGGCTTGGACGCGTTGGACCTCATCGAGATGGGGCGGTTCACGACCAAGGCGTCAGCCAGATCGAGCCATTGGGTCAGAGAATCGATGAATTCCTTGGCCCGGGGAGACCTGCCGACGTCGAGTGGTCGGGCGTAGACCGCCGAAACGTCGCGTAGGTCGACGACCTCTCCGGCGACCTGTGCGCGACCCGATGTCGCGTGTCGGGCCGATCTCGATCAGCAACTCGTCGTGATCGACGGTGAGCAAGTCGATGAACCGGTGCTCGACCCCTACGTCGTACGCCGTCTCGACGACGGACTGGATACAACTGTCCTGCCCGCTCCCGACGATCAGGATCATGGGAGCGCCCCCTCGGTCGATTGGCCGACGTGGTCGCACAAGGCATCCGCCACTGCCTCGGCAACCTCGCCGGACAACAAGGGGAACGGGATCGACCATGACCAGCTGAGGCCCCCCGACCCACTCAAAGGTCATGCCCACCAACTCACAGCCAGCGAGCGAGGCCAACTCGCGGCACTGATCCTTCAGCGATTCAGGAACGTCACCCACGGACCGTTGTTCCGATTACGACCACGGAGGCACCCGGACCCGGCCGCAGGATCTCGATGTGCGCTGGTCGACGAGTCTGTTCCCGACTCGGAGCGTGTCCAGCCGAGTGGCCATGCCGCACTGATGAGCCATGGCGGACCACTGATGGTTGGACCACATGCCAAGTGGGCCATGGCCATCCACGCTGGTTGATCACCGGACAGGGGAAACTTCGCAGAAAGCTCACGAAGAGCGCCTGCATTTCCGCGTCGGCGTACGCCCGGTCTCGCGCGTTCGCGCCGGAGAGGCCGAGCGCAGGAACGAGCGGACCAGATTCAGTACGGCGGCCACTTGGTCGGTCTCGATGATCTCGATCCGCCCCCAGTGTCAGCCGGGTGCTGGCCACGCCGCCCTGGATGCGGTGCTCCCAGGTTGCGGTCGCCAACTCCAATGAACCCACGATGCTGCACTCGGTGGCCGCCGATGCGGCCAGCCACCGAGTGTGCTACTTCGCTGGCGCTCGGGATCCATCCAGCCCACCGAGGCGCCGGTGAGGATCAGCACTGAGGGCATCGATCAGCCCTGGGGCGAATCGAGCTCGCGCTTCGCGCTCGGGTCACCCTCGGCCAACCGCTTCTCGAGATCGGTCCCGTCCGTGTAGCCGGGAGCGCCGTACAGATCGGGGCGCAACGAGGCATCGATGTAGGGCGAAGCATCCGCGCCGCCCGCGCCGGCTTCAACGACCTGGTGCAGGATGCCCACGGCCTGATCGAGGACTTCCAGGGCGGCGGCCAGCGGAGTCACCGCCAGCGTCTGGGCCACCCTCGACCTGGGCTGACCAATGGCCCACACCACGGAAGCCGCCCGGCAACCCCGGTCGGCCGAAGCCGCCGGGGAGCTCGAACTCCTTGCCTTCCTTGAACTCCTTGCCGTCCTTGATCCCTCTTTGAACTCCTTGCCTTCCTTGAGTTCCTTGAATTCCTTGGTGTCCTTGATGCCTTCCTTGGTGCCCTCTTTGATCTCCTTGAACCGCGCTTGCCGTCAGGAAGGATCTCCTTGCGCCAGTACTTCTCGCCCTCTTTGATCTGCTCCTTGAGGTGTTCCTTCTCCAACTTGACGGTGCCGCAGCGGACCGTCACGCCCACGTTCATCGAGGCGCCGGAGGCCGGGATGTTGGTGATCGAGACGCACGTGTCGGTGCCGGTGTAGGACTTCGTGTTCGGCGTCGTCGTGCCGGAGACCGTGGTCGCTCCTTTCGAGCCCGGGTAGGGATCTCCTCCGTCACCACGATTGATCCGCTGTTCGAGCTGCCGCAGCCCGTCCGCCTGGACCAACCCCACCTTGTAGTGGTTCTCGTCAGTGTTGGTCGGCTTGCTGTCGTCGATGTGCCACAGCAGCAATCCGTCGCCAGGGAGCTTTGAGTCGTACGCCGTGCGCTGGCGGTTCTCGAGCAGGAAGTACTCCGAGCCACTCCCGCCGTCCTTCCAGAATCGGAACACCTGACGCGACGACTTCACGTCGTTGACGGTGATGTTGCCGTTCTGGGTGACGTTCGTGACCGTGGCCCACCCCTGGTTGACCTTGCACCAGGCAGAAGGGTGCGCCGGGGTGTCCCCGTTGCCGTTCCACGAGCCACCAGCCATCAGACACCAGTTGCCGATACCCGAAGACGTCTTGTCGGTGTCGTAGAGATCGGGGAAGCCGAACAGCAGGTGTCCGAGTTCGTGAGCACAAACGCCGATGCGCGAGTCCTCAGGAATCGTGAGATAGCCGAACACCTTGGTGCTGTCGGTCGACTGCGCGGAGGCCATCGTCCACTTGTGGGACCAGATGTCGTTGGAGTTGCCGGACTGCTCGCCGCCGGTGCCGGCATGGACGACGATGAAAGCATCGACGAAGCCGTTGGCGTCGTTGTCATAGGGTGCGAAGTTCACGTGCGGATCGGCCGCATCGAAGGCATGCTTGGCGAGATCACGCGCACGGGTGGTGCCAGTCGGCTCGCCGATGCCGAAGTTGCCATTGGCGTACCACGCCTGCGTCTGCGGCATCCGGTACGGCCCGACCACGTCGCCGGTGATGTCGACCAGTCCTCCGGTGACCTCGGCGAAGTACTCCTTCACGCTGCCGGTCGCGATGACTCCGGTCGAGAAGAACAGATCCTTGAAGTGCTGCTGCGTCGCCTGCATCGGGTTGTCGCTGAAGTCCGCCATCACCACGATGACCCGCACCGACCCGCGCAGCGGAGCCCGCTCCGCAGCGCGGCTCCGGATCACCAGGTCCGACGTACCGAAGGGGAAGTCGTCGGACGGGATGATCATGCCGTCGTTGAGACCCAGGGCGCGGGGTTCTTTGGCAAGACTCAGATTCTGGACGAGCGCGCTCTTGGATCGCGCCTTGAGTTTGGTGAGTTCCGAGTCGAGGCGATCCTCCAACTCGGGACTGGGCGCGACAAAACAAGGCTGCATGGCCTGCTTCACGCGGGTTGGGAGTGCGGACACGGGGACGGGGCTGTTGTACATCGGGCACCACCTGATCGGCATCGAGTCTGGACCTCTCACTCCTCGATGAGCCCGCGAATCCCTCCCAGATACATTCCTTCCTTGCGCGTTGAAAACTCAGCGGCAGGGCGAGAGGCGGCCAGGGCGGCGTTGACGATGGAACCCGAATCCAGGTCGTGTGCCTGGTACAGGTCGGCTACGGTGCCCGACTGGCCGAACGAGTCGACGCCGAGCGACACGGCCGGTACGCCGAGTGCCGAGCCGAGCCACGCCATCGTGTGCGAAGACGCGTCGTGAACGGTCACGATCGGTGCCGACATGTCGAACGCCTGTCGAAGCGCACCCGCGATCGATGGAGTCGTCGCAGTCCGGATCCCCTGACGCAGGGTCCGTTGCCACGCGGCGTACAACCGATCGAGCGAGGTCACGTCGATGACGTGCGCACGGATCCCTTCGTCCTCGAGTTCGGCGGCCGCAATCAGCGCCTCCGGGATGGTGGCCCCCGACGCCGCGATCTGGACGGTCGGGCCGTCGCTCTCGCCGGCATCGATCAGCCGATAGGCACCCGACAACACCTGACGCCGCAGCGTGGCATCCCCGATCCGCGTCCGGGCCTCCTCGAACGGCGTCTGGTCGAGCGGCCGGGTCGTGAGCCGGAAGTAGTAGGACCCGTTCTCGGCGTGCCCGACCGCGTCCACCTTGGCACCACCCGCGGAGGCAGCCTCCACGATGTTGCCGATCGAGGCACAGAGCAACCAGTCCAGAGCCAGACCGTACGCCGGCTCCATGAGCGTGACGTTCGGCAATTCCAGACCAACCGAAGCCGTGATCGTCGACTGGTGCGCACCGCCCTCTGGCGCCAACGTCACGCCCGAAGGGGTTCCCGCCACCACGAACCTCGCACCCGAATAGACCGAGTAGATGAAGGCATCGAGCCCGCGCAAGCACGAACGGGTCGTACAGGGTCCCGACCGGGATCAGCATCTGGTCGGACAGATCCCACGACAGACCCAGTTGGCCCAGCAGGAGGAACAGGTTCATCTCCGAGATGCCGAGTTCGATGTGCTGACCAGCGGGACTCTCGTCCCACTTCACCATCGCGTCCTGGCTCCACTGCTTGCGATCGGTCGGCGAGAAGACGCCGGCCCGGTTGATGAAGCCGGCCAGATTGGTCGAGGTGGCCACATCCGGAGCGGTCGTCACCAGGTGCCGACCCACGGCCTCGTCCCGCGAGAGCCCGACGAGGATTCGACCGAACGCCTCCTGCGTCGAGATCGGCTTGCTCGACCGGAAGTCCGTGGTTGCCGGAACCGGGAAGGAAGCCGGAGCCGTCGGCACGACCCGCTCCAGGTGCGCCGCCCGCAGATTGGCCCACTGCCCGGCCGGGAGATGTCGGATCCAGCCGATCCCATTCGTCGGCCGCCGTCAGGCCCGAGGCCGACCGGAGCGCATCGATCTGCTCGCCGGACATCAGGGCCGAGTGGTTGCGGGGGTTGCCGGCCATCGGCAGCCCCCAGCCCTTCACGGTGTAGGCGAAAACGACGCTCGGACGGTCGACCTCCGCGTCGCACTCGGCGTACGCCGCCAACAACGACGGGATGTCGTGTCCACCGAGATCGGTCGCCAATTGCGTCAAGCGAGGCGTCCGACATGTGCTGGGCGTACGCCGTGACTGCGGCAGGAGCGCCCTCGAGGAAGCGTGCCCGCAGATCAGCCGGAGCCAAGCCGAACAGCGACTGGTACCGCTCGTTCGGCATGTCGTCGATCCAGTTCTCCAGCTCGGGGCATTCGACGAAGGCCGCCTTCAAAAGCGGCCCGTACTTCACCTCGACCACATGCCAGCCGGACGCCGCAAACTGCGCCCGCCACTGCTGGATCCGGATGCCGGGAACCACGCGATCCAGGGACTGGCGGTTGAAGTCGACGATCCACATCACGTTGCCGAGGCCGTTGGTCGCGTCGTCGGCCATTGCTTCCCAGATGTTGCCCTCGTCGAGTTCGGCATCGCCGAGCAGGGCGACGAAGCGACTGGCGGGACGCGCGCCGAAATGCGCATCGACGTAGCGCCGAGTGGCTGCGGCGAACAGCGGCGCGGCCGGGCCGAGACCCACCGAGCCGGTCGAGAAGTCGACCCGATCGGGGTCCTTGGTGCGCGACGGGTAGGACTGCAGCCCCCCGAACTCGCGCAGTCGGGTCAGGTAGGACCGATCGAGATTGCCCAGCAGGTACTGGATGCCGTGAAGCACCGGCGACGCGTGCGGCTTCACGCTCACCTTGTCCGGGGCGTCGAGATGCGCGAAGTACAGCGCCACCATGGCGCTGACCATCGACGCGCTGGACGCCTGGTGACCGCCCACCTTCACGCCGTCGCCGGTCGCTCGCTCGCGGTTGGCCGCGTCAACGATGCGCGTCGAAAGCCAGAGCACCCGCTGAGCGATCTCGTCCAAGACCTTGGTGTCGGTGACGTGGTGTTGTGCGTCATTCATTGTGTTCCTCCAAATGTGGCCTCAGATACGGCCTGGCGACCGCTCCGTTGGCCGGATGCGGTCGCCTTTTGGGGTTGGCGCGCTCAGACCTCGAAACCAAGAAGCTTCGATAGCGTCGCGCGTACAACGGTGTACGTCGACATCTTGGCCTCCTGGTCGGGGTCATCGCGAGCGTCGGTTCGATGATTGATCCGAATCCGCCATTGAAGAGGTTGGCCACGAAAAGGAGGAACTCGGACGCACCTCAGCGGCGAGATGCTCCGACCAGACCGGAAAACGCGCCTCCCTACGCCTGGCTCGGCCCACGGTTGCGCCCCGGCCTATACCTCGATCGCAAGCAACTCCGAAAGGGCGGCGTCGACCTCGGCGGTATAGGTCGTCTCGAAGCCGAACAGGCCGAAGTGACCGGCGATGCTATGCAACATCCGAAGTTCGGCTCCCGGGATCATCTCCATCTCGGGGATGCAGTCCCGGGGCGGGAAGAACATGTCCTGTTCGATCGGCATGACGAAGGTCTTCGCGGTGATCCGCCCGAGGGCTGCAGCCAGGTCACCGTTGGTGTTGCGCGCGACGTCACCGCGCTGCCACTTCCAGGCCATGCTCAGGAGGGCGTTCGGATCCATCAGACCGAAGATCAGGGCCGTGAAGTTCTGCTGGAACTCCTCGAACGTCTCCCAACCCAGGCCCTCGACCAATGGCGGGATGCCCTTCCAGAACTCCGTCTTCCAGAAGTCGGTGGTCAGGCCCATGATCGCCCAGATCCCGGCATGTCTGGTGAGGCCCGCGGCGACATCCGTGTTGGCGGCGTACTCCCCTCCGTTGAAGCCGGGGTCGGAGGTGATCGCGTCCATCAGAGCCTGCGTGAAGAGGAAGTCGTGCGGGGTGTTCTGCGCCGTGCCCGCGATCGGCGCAGCGCGAAGCACCTTGTCAGGGAACCGCACCGCCCATTCGTAGGTCTGCTGGGCGCCCATCGAGCCGCCGACCACCAACGCCAGACGTCTCGATGCCGAAGTGTTCGCGGAGCAACTGCTCTTGGGCGCGTACGTCGTCGCCGATGCGCACGTGTGGGAACTTCGACATCGCGATCGAGGCGTCACTCGTGTTGTGCGGAGAGGTGGACAGTCCGTTGCCGATCTGGTTGATGACCACGATGAAGTACTTGTCCGGATCCAGCGCCCGACCGCTGCCGATGTAGACCTGCTCCCAGGTCTGGTGGGTGCCGGAGAACCAGGTCGGGATACAGATTGCGTTGGACTTGTCGGCGTTGAGTGTGCCGTACGTCGCCACTGCCAACTGCAGATCCTCGATCACCCCACCCTCTTCGAGTTCGAAGCGACCGATCGAGATCAGCTCGTAGGCGCCTTGGCCCTCGGGTGTGTAGAAGTCGTTCTGCAGCGGCATGGGAGTTCTCCTTGTTCAGCCTCGAGCCCCGTTGCGCGAGGTCAGCGGACGCACGAGGCGCCACCACCGAGTAGACCCGTTGGGCTCCCCGGTGTGGAAGGGCGACCCTCCGAGCGTCGGCGACCGTTCCGACAGATACAGAAGATCCGGCCCGGAAGATTCTGGCCCGGAAGATCTGGCTGAGAAGACTGGCTGACGGCCATAGAGTTCCCTCATGCCAGCCGAGTCGTCGTACGTCGTCGTGGTCGGCGGCGCGAACATGGACCTGAAGGCGCAAACGACGGACCAAGTGCGGTCGGCTACGAGCAATCCGGGCACGACGTACTTCTCCCCGGGCGGCGTCGGCCGCAACGTCGCCGAGAACCTCGCTCGCCTCGGCACACCGGTCCATCTCGTCGCAGCCGTCGGCCACGACCTGATGGGCGACCAACTGGTGACGGAGACTGCCGCCTCCGGCGTTGGCGTCGAGTTTGTGACCCGTCTCGACGTGTCCACCGGCTCCTATACCGCGGTGCTCGATGTGGATGGCGAACTCGTCGTCGCGGTGGCGGACATGTCTGCGACGGACGCTCTGGGCGTCGAGGAGATCGACGACGCGGAGTCACTGATCGGTGCAGCGGCGATGCTCGTGCTCGACGCGAACTTGGCGACTGCGACTCTGCTGAGAGCGATGGAGTACGCCGCTGCTCACGACGTTCCGGTGCTCATCGATCCGGTGAGCGCACCGAAGGCCGAACGGCTGCGTCCGATCCTCGAGTCGCGGCGGCTCGCTGTTCGCCATCACCCCGAACCGTGACGAGTTGGCGACGCTCACCGGCATCAACACCGCGTCAGAACTGGGCTTGGGTGAGGCCGTTCAATGGCTGCACGAACACGGCGTACGCCATGTCTGGGTGCGCCTCGGCGAGGCCGGCTCGCTCCTCTCCACGGCCGATGAACCATGGGTGGTGCTTCCAGCGGCGCACCAGGAGGTCGTCGACGTCACGGGGGCTGGAGACGCGATGCTCGCCGGCTTCTGCCACACGCTTCTGCTCGGTCGGTCCCCGCTGGCCGCTGCTCAATTCGGACAGGCCGCGGCGGCCCTGACGATCATGGTCCCGACGACAGTGCGCAGCGGACCTCACATCACAACTCGTCGAGCGGTTCCTGGACCAAGCGTGACGATCCCGACCCGGTTTCGACCAGGTCGAGCTCCTCCAGCCAGGCCTGAGCGCGCATCTCGGCCAGGGTTGCTCGTGCTTCCTCCAGCAGTGGCGTCGCTTCATCGTGCCGACCCTGGCCTTCCAGCAACCGACCGAGTTCCCCTTGCGCGCGGGCTCGGTAGTGCGGAGACCCCCATGCAGTGAAACCGTCGATGGCCGTTCGCAGGTGCGCTTCCGCGGCGTCCGGGGAAGCGGCTTGCGCCAGCAGCCCCGCGATCCGAGCCCGGTGTGCGCGCAGCGGTAGAGAGACCGTCATTCGCGCTGCGGCCTCGTCGAGAATCTCGAGCAACCTGGCCAGGGTTGCGTCGTCGCCCAACCGGTGGGCCAGATCGACCGCGACGGGCCAGAAGTGCACGTAGTCGTCGCTCGCCTGAGAAAGCTCATACAACTGTTCAGCGGCCGTCATCGCGTGCTCGAGTGCCTCGGTCAGGCGGCCTTCCGCCTGCTCATACCAGCACTCGGTGAACTGCGCCCAAGCCATGGCGCTTCGATCATCGATGTCCGGCAGTTCCTCACGCGGGAAGGGTTCTCCACGGACAACATGGATGAATCCCAAGATCCCCGTCTGGGTCGATCGCATAAAGGGGTCCAGAACCTCCTCCGGGTCGATCTCGTCCCACCGGCCCGAGGCCATCCTCATCAGAGACAGGTTGATGGAGGCGAACATCTTGTCCGAGAGCACGCCTGCGCGAAGTGAAATCGCGACGGACTCCTCGATCGTCAGTAGCGCCTCGTTGAGATCCACTTCCATCTGATGACACGCGAGGTTGGTGAGGATCCGGGTCAGCCCTACCAAATCGTCGCCGGATCGCGTGATCTCGGCTGCTGCCAGAGTGAGGATGGTCGCCATCGCCGGAGAGCCACTGTTCGAGTAGACGACGCCCAGGGCGTTCAAGGCGGTTGCCAAATGCTCTTGATCACCGACCCGCTCGGCGATCTGGATGCGGCGGTCGAGAATCGCGCGCGCGTCGACGTTGTTGGCAAGCCCGGCCGAGGTCAACACACTTCCCAGGGGCAGCAGAGCCTTCTCGGCGCCGGGTTGGTCCACGAGCCCGGCCCAGCGCGTCTCGAGGATTCGCAACGCCGAGGCAACGTCGCCCGAGAAGAACAAGCCCCTTCCGTGCACTGCCGCCGCATTGCCGGCCATCACGGGATCCCCGAGTTCGTCGAAGGCTCTCTCCGCCTTGATCGCGTGCGAAATCCCCTTCGCGTACTCGCCGGTGTCGACCAGTGCCCACGCGACGAGGCAATTCAATCGTGCGCTCGTCCGAGGGTCCTCGGCCAGATCCAGAGCAACCAGTAGATGGTTGGCGGAATCAGAGAGCGCACCGAGAGACCTCGCCCGAGCCGCTGCTCGCTCGAGTTGGTCGATGGCGCGCGTCTTCAGTTCAGCCACGTCGGGCTCGCCCGGCAGGGCGTTGACCGCCTCGAGGTAGTGCTGCGCGATGATCGGCGCCAGATCTCCAGCCGGGTCAGCCACCGACGCGGTCTGCGCGGCCACGGCCAGGTGGATCGCCCGCCGATCACGGCGTGACAAGCCGGCGTACGCCACCTGCTGTACGACCGACTGCACGAACTGGAATTGCCCGAACTCAGCACTGAACCGGCTCTTCAACTGGCTGAGGATCTGTTGGCGCACGAGGCCGGCGAGCAACTCGTCCACGTCGCCAAGGTCTGCACCCAGTTCGGCGATCTCCTCCCGCGAGAAGGCGTTCCCGATCACGCTTCCGCGCTCGACAAGTCGTCGCTGTGCAGGATCGAGCGTGTCGAGTCGTGCGGCGACGAGCGCCTGCAGGGAAGCGGGGGCGCCGAGGGCATCGAGATCCAGAACGCCCGTATCGGCCAGAACGTATTGACCGCCCCGTGGTACGACGAGGTCATGGTCGATCATCGACCGCACAGTCTCAACGGCGAACAGTGGAACGCCTTCGGATCGCATTACCAATGAATCACGTGATGCATCCGGCAGCCCCACCACCAGACCACCAAGCAGGGCTCCCATGTCGGGGTCGCTCAATGGACCCAAGTGACTCACGGTCGCGCGGCGGTTGGTGGCGAGGCTTGGATGCTCCTCAAGCAGACCCGAGCGGCTGAGCAGAAGGATGAAGCAAGGAAAATCATCGACCGTGAGTAGGTGCTCGACGAACAGCAACAGTCCGTCGTCCGCATGCTGAGCGTCGTCGATGACGAGGACCACCGGCATGTCTTCACCGACCCGCTCCAGGAAAACGGTCCACGCGGAAAACAGGTCCTCGCGTTGAAAGGTACCGACCGAACCAATGCCTAGGAGTGCACCTAGGCGGGGCCTGAGCCAGTCGCGCTCCTGCTCGTCCTTGAGGTACGTCGCGAGTCCGCGCTCCAACAGTGCGTTCTGATCCCCGGCCAGGGCGTCCTCACCCTCCGCGAGATCTTGCCCTTGAAGCCGGGGACGGAGGGCCTCGGCCAACGCGAAGAAGGCCAACCCTTCGCCATAGGCGACGCAGCGGCCGCTGTGCCAACGGACACCAGTCCTCAGCCCGTCGATGTACTTCTCGAACTCCCAGCCCAGCCGAGTCTTGCCGAGTCCAGGCTCCCCGACCATCACCAGAAGGCCCGGTTGGCGACTCTCCTCAACGCGATGGAAGATCTCCTTGATCAACCGGAGCTCTCGGTCGCGTCCGACCAGTGGCGCCTCAAGGCCGTCGGCACGTTGGGCCCCGCCCACAGAGGCCACCACCGCGTGGACCGACCACAGCGGAATCGGATCCGCCTTGCCCTTCAGCTCGTGCGACCCCACATCGATGTAGGTGATCGCGGACAGCGTCAGCAGCCGGGTGGTCTCATCGACCCAGACCTGACCCGGATCGGCGACGGACTGCACCCTGGCCGCCGTGTTCACCGCATCGCCGGCCACCATCCCTTGGTGCTCGGCACCGATCGTCACTGCGACCTCCCCGGTGACGATGCCGACCCGCATGGCCAGCCCGGGAACCCCCACGTCCTGTCCCATTGCGGCCACGGCCGCGACAAGTTCCAGGCCCGCGCGTACGGCGCGTTCGGCATCGTCCTCGTGTGCGGTCGGCACTCCCCAGACCGCCATCACGGCATCGCCGATGAACTTCTCGACCGTGCCGCCGTACCGTCCGATGACGCGGCGGCACTCCTCGAAGTACCGCGTCAGCAGTTCCCGAGTCTCTTCGTGGTCGCGGTTCTCCGACAACGTGGTGAATCCGACCAGATCACCGAAGAGCACACTCGTGACTCGCCGCGAAGAAACCGGCTGGGCTGCCAGCTCCGAACGCGATTCACCGGCCTCCTGTCGAGCCCCACAGCCCGAGCAGAACCGCGCGCCGTCAGCGAGTTGGGTGCCACAAGACGCGCACGAGTCCTGTGCGACTTCTGAGCCGCAACTGAAGCAGAACCTCGCTCCTCTCGGGTAGCTCTGTCGCGCAACCGGCGGCACGTTGACATCGCTGATCCTCACACGGCCAGCCGTTTGGATGCGATGTTCTCGGCCGTCAGTCGCGCTTCCCGGTGGCCGCTGACAGCCCTCAGGAAGTCGTCGCGATCGATGGCCTGCACCACGGTGTCCTCCACTGCGGTGATCGTCGCGGTCCTGGGTACGTCACGGAGCAGGCCGATCTCGCCGAAGTACTCGCCCGGTCCCTCGCGGCGAAGCACCCGACCCGACTCCGTCGCATTCGTTTGGGTCACCTCGACCAGGCCGCTCTCGATGACGAAGAAGCGATCCGCGCGTTCACCCTCACGAACCAGGACATCACCCGCGACGAACCTCCATTCGGTGGCCGAACGAGCCAACGACTCGAGGGCCGCGGAACTCAACGGGGCGAAGATGTCGACGCCCGCAAGGAGCGGCAGGTTCTCCGGTGCCTTCATGGTCTGATCGAGTCGGCGCATGATCGGCACCATCGCCAGGGCCATAAGTGCGACGGGCGTTGCCAAGGCAACCAGCCCCCACCGCAGACCCAACCACTCGATGAGGAACGGCGTCACGAGGGCACCGAACGCCATCGTCGCGATTGCGGCCGCTTCCAAGGCGCCGAAGACCCGGCCCAGCACGGCGTCAGGGGTGAGGCGTTGCACGATCGTGTCGGCGTTGACGTCGACCAGCGGGTTGCCCAGTCCCAGCAGGATGATCGCGGCGAAGCAGCTCACCGGTGTTGGCCACAGCGCCACGAGAATCAGCGGCAGCGACCACAGGAACACGCCGATCAGGAGATCGCCGCCCAGGCGGCCGCGCGCGGCCCTGGAGATCGCCCAGATGCCGCCCACGACAGCGCCGACCCCCATCGAGGCATCGAGGTATCCCACCCCTCGGGCGCCTGTCCCGAGGATCGTGTCGGCCATCACGAGGGTGAACACCGTCGTGCCGCCCGCGATCACCGTTTGAACGCAGATCGCGATGACGACAGCCGCGACACCCTTGTCGGCGGCGATGGCACGGAAGCCGGCCGAGACCTCGGCCAGGAAGCTCTCCTCGGTGTCGTCCTCGTCCTCCTCGAGGTCGTCTGTGCCAACGGTTTCGTCGACCGAAACCCCCATCACGAGCGCCATGGACCAGATGAAGGTCGCGACGTTCACCATGAACACAGCCTCGATACTCGTGAAACCCAACAAGAAGGCGGCGAGGGCGGGGCCCGCGAAGAAGGACAGCGACTCGATGGTGCTCGCCGTCCCGTTGGCCGCCGTCAACTCCTCGGGTCGCCGGGCCAGGGTCGGCAGCAACGAGCGCTGGGCGACGAGGAACGGCGTACCGACCAGAGACGTGATCGTGGCGAGGACGAAGACAGTGGCAGGTGGGGCATCGAGGAACAAACAAGCCGCCGAGGCTGTGATCAGCACCGCCCGCGTCAGGTCCGTCAGGATCATCAGCAACTTGCGCGACATCTTGTCCGCGAGGGTCGATGTGAAGGGAGCGGAGATCGCCATCAGCGTGAACCGGATCGCCATCCAAATGCCGACCGCCCTGGCGCCGCCCACCTCATAGGCCCAGACGGCGACCGCGGTGCCGTAGGCCCAGTCGCCGATCGAAGAGCCGACGAAGGCGAGTTGGACGCGACGGAGGTTTCGGTTCCCGAACACCAACTTCACGGAGCGACGAAAGCCTCCGAACGAGCCCCGGGCGCCGCAGACATCTTCCTCCGGCCCCGGATCCGCCGCGGTGACCTCAGACATCTCGCTCCCCAGTGCGCGTCGCGCATCGGACGCCTGTCCGGAGGTTAGCGGCCTCCGGACCTATCCTGCCCATCATGGAGTTTCGTGCACACCATGACTTCACCACGCAATCCTTCGCTGGTCCTCACCGATGAGGTCGCCGCGGCCCTGGCCGAGGGCGCGTCCCGTGGTCGCGCTGGAGAGCACGATCATCAGCCACGGCATGCCCTACCCCCAGAACGTCGCGATGGCCCTCGAGGTGGAGGGCATCATCCGCGAAGGCGGCGCCACTCCGGCCACGATCGCGGTGCTGGGTGGGCGGCCCTGCATCGGCCTGTCCCCGGACGACCTCGAGTTGCTCGCCTCCGATCCGTCGGTGACCAAGGTGAGCGTCCGGGATCTGCCGTACGTCGTGGCGCGGGGTCTGCACGGGGCCACCACCGTGGCCGCCACCATGCGGCTGGCCGCGCTGGCCGGCATTCGGGTCTTCGTGACCGGCGGCCTCGGCGGCGTACACCGCGGCGCTGCGGAGAGTTTCGACGTCAGCGCCGACCTGACCGAGTTGTCGGTGACGCCGGTTGCGGTGGTCTCGGCCGGGGTGAAGAGCATCCTCGACATCGGGCTGACCCTGGAGTCGTTGGAGACGCTCGGGGTGCCGGTGCTTGGCCGTCGGCACCGACGAGTTCCCGTCGTTCTACTCCCGATCGAGCGGTTTCCGGGCGCCGATGCGCGTGGAATCGGCCGAGGAGATCGCTGCGATCATGCGCGCTCAATGGGACCTGGGGCTGTCGTCCGGGTTGGTGATCGCCAACCCGATCCCCGTAGCGGACGAGATCCCTACCGAGGAGATCGGGCTGATCATCGATCAGGCGCTGACCGACATGGACGCCCTCGGGATCACCGGCAAGGACGCCACGCCGTACCTCCTGGGCCGCATCGTCGAGATCAGCGACGGCGCCAGCCTGGTCGCCAACATCGCCCTGGTCCGCAACAACGCCCGCCTCGGCGCCGCCATCGCCCGCTCCTTCACCAGCTGAGCCGGCACAAATGCAGGCAAACACGCCGTGCTGGAAACCGCAATCGACGGGTCACTCCACGCGTTGGGTGGTCGTGAACAGCGCGGAGTAGGCGTTCAGGGCCGGCTGGCCGCCGAGGTGCGCGTAGAGCACGTTGCTGTCGGGGCCGATGTCGCCGTTGCGGACGAGATCGATCAGGCCGGCCATCGACTTGCCCTCATAGACCGGGTCGATGATCATGCCTTCGAGTTGCCCGGTGAGCCGGATGGCGTCCAGCGTGCTCTGGACCGGAATGCCATAGAGGTCTCCGGCCCAGCCCTCAAGAACCGTGATCTCGTCCTCGCGTAGGTCTCGCTTCAGGCCGATGAGTTCCGCCGTACGCCGGGCAATCCGGGAGACCTGATCGTGGGTCTTCTCCAGCGTGGCCGAGGCATCGATTCCGAGCACCCGGCGCGGCCGACCGCCCGCGTCCTCGAGCGCAGCGAAGCCGGCGATCATCCCGGCATGGGTCGAGCCGGTCACCGTGCAGACGACGATCGTGTCGAAGAAGACGCCGAGCTCCTCCTCTTGCCGCTCGACCTCATACGCCCAGTTGGCGAAGCCGAGTCCACCGAACTTGTGGTCGGAGGCGCCCGCCGGAATGGCGTACGGCGTGCCACCGGCGGCCTTCACGTCTTCGATCGCCTGGTGCCAGGAGTCGCGGAAGCCGATGTCGAAGCCGGCCGAATCCAGCCGCACGTCGGCGCCCATGATCCGGCTCAACATGATGTTGCCGACCCGGTCGTTGACGGCGTCCGGCCAATCCACCCAGTTCTCCTGGACCAGCACGCACTTCATGCCGATCTTCGCGGCCGTGGCCGCGACCTGGCGGGTGTGGTTGGACTGGTAGCCGCCGATGCTGACCAAGGTGTCGGCGCCGCTCGCGATCGCATCGGGCACGAGGTACTCGAACTTGCGGACCTTGTTGCCGCCGTACGCCAGACCCGAATTGCAGTCCTCGCGCTTGGCCCACACGGTCGCCCCGCCGAGATGGGCGGTCAGCCGATCCAGCTTGTGGATCGGGCTCGGCCCGAAGGTCAGCGGATAGCGGTCGAAGTCCGTGATTGCCATCGCAGCAGACTAGCGGCGTACGCCGTCTCGGCGAGGCCCGGCTAGCCCATGATCCCGAACAGCCCCAAGGGCTCGGAGAGCTCCTCTTCCTCGTAGCTGAAGTGCGACTCGAGAAGCGCGGTGAGGTGGGTGACCGCGCCGTCCAGATCGTCGAGCGCGTTCGAGTCGGCCTCGAGCCGCGTCGAGGATGCCCTCGATGTGCACCAACTCCTCGTGGATCACCACGTGCTCCTCGGCCAGTCGCCGAGCGACGGGTGCGTACTCGGCGTACTGACCCACCTGCGGGAACAGGTACTGATCCTCGATGCTGTGATGCAAAGTGACGTAACGACAGACCTGCGCGCACAGGCCGCCGACCATCAGCCGGTTCAGCCCAGTGTCGATCCCTTGAAGCGACGTCCGGATCTCATCGACGGAGGCCTCGCCGTCTCGAACCTCATCGACACCGGCGCGCAACGCGGCCAACTGCGATCGGAAGTGATTGTGGATGTCCCGGAGATGTTGACCGGGCAGACGCTGAGCGGGGGTCAACTCGACCCGTCCGGCGACGCGCGGTCGACTCGACTCATCGAAGACTTCGGTCACCGGCCAACTCAAGCATTCCTTTCGCTCAGGATGATCATCGGGGCGGACTCCACCCACTCGTCCACGGTGAACGGCTGGTCGGCGTACCACGGCTGAGCCGCCCAGATCTCGGGGACAAGATCCGCCCGCCGCCCGTGCTCGGTGATCTCTTCGGCGAGTACGTCGACCTCTCGGGCCGGATCGCGAAGGCGCAGGCGGACTTCTGGGTTCGCCCGAATGTTGGCGATCCAATGCCTCGGTCCGGGTGTTCCAGTGATCATGAAGCATCCGGCCACTACGACGTACCAGATCTCCAGGTCCAGGTCCCTGCCGCTGTGGCGGCCGACGGTCGTGAAGTCGCAGGTGCCGGTGCGGCCCAGGTTCGAGACGTCCATGCAGCCATCACAACACCTCAAGCCAACTCGAGGTCAAGGGCCTCGGAATCACACGAAGTACGTCAGCTGGAGTGTCCAACAACTCAGACATTGCCGACGTCCAGGCTCAACCACACCATCGAGACGCTCAGCAACTGGGCGACCACCGACCCCGCGCTGAGTCAATGGCTGCGGCCGCAGCGCCGTACCCTCTTCGGGTGAGTACGCCGCCGCAACAGCCCGGGATCGACCCCGACGAGTTGGCGACCGCGGTGCGGGTGCTGAACCAACTCCACGAGCTGCCCGGCGATCACCCCGACATCACGACGGTGAAGCGGGCGGCGTCCCACATGTACAAGGCGCTCAAGCACGAGCGCCGGACCCGCAAACGGGAGGCGGAGTTGGCCGCCGATCGGGCCGTCACCGAGGCAACGGCCACCGGCTCGCGGATGCGGATCGACGACGAGACCCAAGGCATCCCGCTCGTCTCGAACACCGCCGGCGCGTTTGCCGGAGAGCTCATCAACCCGCGCGGCTGCTACATCTGCAAGAACGACTACACCCTGGTCGACGCGTTCTACCACTACCTCTGCCCCACCTGCGCGGCGTTCTCGCACACCAAACGCGACCAGCGAACCGACCTGACCGGGAGGCGTGCGCTGCTGACCGGTGGGCGGGCCAAGATCGGGATGTACATCGCGCTCCGGCTGCTTCGCGACGGTGCGCACCTCACGATCACGACGCGGTTCCCGCGCGACGCCGTACGCCGCTTCTCGTCCATGGAGGACAGCGGCGACTGGCTGCATCGCCTCAAGATCGTCGGCATCGACCTGCGCGACCCCACCCAGGTGATCGCGTTGACCGACGATGTGGCCGCGGACGGGCCGCTGGACATCCTGATCAACAACGCCTGCCAGACCGTACGCCGTTCGCCCGGCGCCTATTCGAACCTCCTGGAGATGGAGAGCGCGCCCCTCCCCGACCTGCCGCAACTCCCCGAGATGGTCACCTTCGACCGGATCTCCGAGGCCCACCCCGCAGCCATCGCCGGAGCCTTGGCATCGCACGCGGTCGCTCACCACGAGGGCGAGTCGGCCGAGGCGGCCCTCGCCAGCCACACGGCCGCCTCGATGACGGCATTGACGCTCAAAGCCGGTCACGCTTCGTTGGAGGCGCACCTGGCCGGCACCGCCGTCGACGCCGGCGGCCTCCTTCCCGACACCCAGCGCAACAACTCCTGGACCCAGGTGGTCGAGGAGGTCGATCCGCTCGAGCTCCTCGAGGTGCAGTTCTGCAACTCGATCGCGCCGTTCCTGCTCATCTCCCGGCTCCGGCCGGCGATGCGGGCCGCGGTCGTGGGTGGGGCTAGACGTGCCTACGTCGTCAACGTCTCCGCGATGGAGGGCCAGTTCTCCCGCCGCTACAAAGGCCCCGGCCACCCGCACACCAACATGGCCAAGGCGGCCCTCAACATGCTGACCCGGACGAGTGCCCTGGAGATGTTCGAGACCGACCAGATCCTGATGACGGCGGTCGACACCGGCTGGATCACCGACGAGCGGCCGCACCAGGAGAAGCTCCGCATCGCCGCCGAGGGCTGGCACGCGCCGCTCGACCTCGTCGACGGCGCCGCACGCGTCTACGACCCGATCGTCCGCGGCGAAGCCGGCGAGGACCTGTTCGGGGTCTTTGTGAAGGACTACGAACCCAGTCCCTGGTAGGCCTCAACTTGGTTCGCCATTCAGCGCCAGAATAGCGCTATAATGCATGCATGGCGACGGTGCAGATACGAAACCTGGACGACTCGGCGTACGACGTGCTGCGCCAGAGAGCCGCGAAGTCCGGTCGCTCGCTGCAGGAATACGTCCGACTGCACTTGGAGGAGGTCGCCCGGACCGCAACCGTCGGGGAACTGCTCGACGAGGTGCGCGCAGACCTTGAAGTACCCGTGACGATGGCCGATATCGTGGCCGCGCAGCGCAGCGGGCGCGATCGTTGATCGTGGTCGACTGCTCTGTCCTGATTGGCGCCTTGGTGGACCCCGGACCCGTTGGTGCGGCGTGCGCTGCCCGGCTGCGCGGCGAAACGATGGCTGCCCCGGCCCTCGTCGATGTCGAGGTGGCACATGCGCTGAGAGGTCTGGTTCGGGCTCGGAAGGTAAGTCCAGACGTCGCCGCTCGCGCGCTGACAGCGCTGGCCGACATGCCGATCCAACGAGTGATGCATCAGGACCTGCTGCCGCGCATCTGGTCTCACCGTGAAAACTTGACGGCGTACGACGCGGCGTACGTCGCCTTGGCCGAGCGAGTCGGCGCAACCTTAGTGACCGGCGATGCCCGGATGTCGCGCGCGCCGGGAATGCAGTGCGCCATCGAACTCATCGGCTGAGGTCGAAACCGTCGGGGTTCTTCGGTGAGAAACTACGAACCGCGTGGCTGTTAGGAACCGCTCCCGCCCGGCTAACGTCACACTCGCCAAGGGCCGGACCGGATGGAGGTGAGCAGGTGAAGCGACTCGGTGTCCTCCTCTGCTTGCTGATTGCTCCTGGCCGGCTGCGGCGACGGCACAACGCCGGTATCGCCGATCGACCTGACTGGCGCATCGGGCGAGTGGGAACGAATTGCGGACCTGCCACTGAGTCCCCGAGCCCCCGGTGCCCTCGTCGCAACGGATTCCGAGGTCTTCGCCATCGGCGGCGACTCCAGCAACCCATGCCCACCCAACGCAGACTGTGAAATGCCTGACGAGACGGAGTCTGACGGCGCCGCCCTCGATGTCGAGACGGGCACGTGGCGAGCGATCGCCTCGGCGCCAGCGCAGATTCCGGAGTCCTCCGCGAGTGCCTTCGTGGACGGGCACATCCTGGTGTGCACCCACCGTGGCACCCCAAACCGCTCACTCGCCTGCTCGACTACAGCGTGGCCGACGACGCTTGGACAGAACGGCCGATCGCGGTGGGAACACCCTGCCAACTGGTCGGAGATCACAACCGGGTCGTGTTCGCCAGTGGGACCGACGAGAACGGCGTACTTCCCGATCGCGTCCTCGATCTCGAAACAGGCAATTGGTCGACGCTTCCGGAGGATCCGATCGGCCCGGCCTACGATCGCGTCATCACGTCGACACCGGACGGACTCGTCCTGACCGCCAAAGAACTCGTCGACAACCCCGGTGCGGATGAGCCATCGCTCACGCTGGTCGCGCTGCTCGACCCAGAGACCAACACCTGGAAGCGGTTGCCAGACACCGGTCAGATCGGGGGCTGGCAATGGACCTGGACCGGACGGCACTTGCTCGCCCCCGAACTGGGCGAGGCCGACGGCGGCGAAGTCGGCAATTGGGGTCGGTCCTACCCCTACGGCGGCACGATCGACGTCCCATCGGGAGCGTGGTCGCCGCTTGCCGATGCGCCTGACGACTACGGGCGAACATCGCTTATCGGGGCTCTTGGAGTTCGATACTCAAACGTTGGTGGATACCTGTATGACGACGAGGACGAGTCATGGACGATCCTCCCCGAGCCCGCCGGCGTGCCCGAATATCCAGGTGCCCCAATCTGGGCCGATGACCAACTGATCATCATCGGCGGCACAGATTGGGACGACAACGATGGCACCCGAAGCGAAGGCGTCTGGCAGTTCACGCCCTAGCGGCTGATCTAGGCGCCGTTCAACATCCGAGCGGCAATCCGGCGAGGCAGGGCAGCCTTCATCACGTCCTCCAGCAGGATCGGTACGCCGTCGGGGCCGGCGAGCGGCACCCGCCAGTTGGGGTACTCGTTCGACGTGCCCGGCTGGTTGATGATCCGGCGATCGCCGATCAGGTCCGCCAAGGCGACGCCCAGCATCTTGGACGGCGTCTGCGCGAGGTAGCGGTGCAGCGCCACGACCATCGCCTCCTGGTCACCGTCGGGAGCCAACAGCCCACGATCGATCAGTTCCTCGCCGACCATCGCCAGCATCGCCAACTCCTGCTCGAACTCCTCCTCGACCGGACGCGTGAGCAGCCCGAGTTGGTCACGTAGTTCGACGTGGGCCAACTCGAGGTATCCGGCCGTGGGCGGCAGGTCGTGGGTCGTCACCGACGCGAGGCACAATTCGCGATAGTTCTCGGGCGGCAGCAGCGCCTCGTCCGACTTCTCGAACCACAGGATCGACGTACCCAGGATCCCGCGTTCGCGCAGATGGTCGCGGGCGTACGGCGCGACCACGCCGAGGTCTTCGCCGATGACGACCGCCCCCGCGAGGTGGGCCTCCAGCACCAGGATCCCGATCAGCGCTTCGTGGTCGTAGTGGACATAGGCGCCGGCATCCGCGCTCGCACCTTCGGGCACCCACCACAGCCGGAAGAGTCCGATCACGTGATCGACCCGGATGCCGCCGGAGTCGCGGAGTACGCCGCGCACCATGTCGCGGAACGGCGCATAGCCAAGCTCGGCCAGCCGTTCCGGATGCCATGGAGGTTGAGACCAGTCCTGGCCGAGTTGGTTGTACTGGTCGGGAGGCGCCCCGACGGATACCCCGTGCGCCAGCGCGTGGCGAAGGCTCCACGCGTCGGCACCTTCCGGGTGTACGCCGACCGCCAGGTCGTGCACGATGCCCAGCTTCATCCCGGCCGCTTGTGCCTGCTCCTGCACCTGCTCCAACTGCTGCACGATCTGCCATTGCAACCAGCGGTGGAAGTCGATCTCGGTCGCGTGCACGGACTGGAAGTGCTCGACCACGACGGGATCGCCAGCGGCGAGAGCGGCCGGCCAGTCCTGTGCGGCGCCGTACTTCTCGGCTATCGCGCACCAGGTGGCAAAGGCCTTGAGCCCGTCGCCCTCCGCCTTCTTGAATCGCTTGAGTCCCGGCTTATCCGGTGCCGCACGGAACATCCGCCACAGCGCCTGCCGCTTGAGCGCCCACGCGGAGTCACGGTCGATCGTGTCGTCGAGATTCAGCGTTTGAGCGGTCTCACCCAACGCCCGAATGGCCTGTCGATCGACTCGACTCAAAGCTGCGAACCCAGGCAACTGATCGACCCGGAGGTAGAACGGGTTGGCGAAGCGACGCGTTGTCGGGAGGTACGGCGAGGGCTCCATCGGCGCGGTCGGCTGCGCGGCATGCAGTGGGTTGATCAGCACAAATCCGGCACCCAGGGTCTCACCGGCCCACGTCGCGATCGTGCCCAGATCGGCCAGGTCACCGATCCCCCAGGACTCGGCCGAGCGGACTTGGTAGAGCTGGGTCATCACCCCCCACACCCGCTTGCCCTTGCGAAGCCGCTTGGGCAGCCGCAGCCGATCCGGAGTGACGATCAGCGTTGCCTCGGCGCTCGTGCCGTCGCCCGCCTCGGCGACGAGGGTGTGCCAGCCGAGGGGAAGATCCGGCTTCAGTTCGAAGGTCGCTTCGCCGATCAGTTGGTCGTCGACGAGGCGGGGCTCGACCCAGTGATCGACCTGCCGCACCTTGCGGTCGGTGCCGTCCTCGAAGTGGATCCGCACCTTGACGGGCGTCTCGTGGGCAACATGCACCGGGAAGCGGGTCGACTTCCCTTCGCGGGCGACCACGGTCGGCGGAAGCATCCGCCGCCACGGCCGCTCCTGGGCCAACCGCAGGGACTCGCTTGCCTCGCTGTCGTTGGCTGCCCTGACACCGAGTCCGGCGAGGACCGCCTGGAGGGTCTGCGTGCTTGCCGGGACCTGTCGTCCCTGCCAGTCCCAGTAGTCGATTCCGACCCCGTGCGCACTCGCGAGGTCCAGCAGGGCCTGCGAGGGACCCGAATCGCGCATGACATCCAGTCTTCCACCTGCTTGCCCTCGAGGGGCGGCGACGCGCAATGATGTGGGCATGACACAGCATGGGGCCGAATCTCGCGCAGGACAGGTCGCCCAACCACGCGACCTGGTGGACGTTCCGCATCTCGTCACGGCGTACTTCACCGAGGCGCCGGACCCGGACAACATCGACCAGCAGGTCGCGTTCGGCACCAGTGGCCATCGCGGCACGAGCCTGAAGACCTCCTTCAACGAGGCACATATTGCTGCGACGACCCAGGCGATCTGTGACTACCGTTCCGCGCAAGGCTTCGACGGGCCGCTCTTCATCGGCCGCGACACCCACGCCCTGTCCGAGCCGGCGTGGGCCACGGCGCTGGAGGTCCTGGTCGCCAACGACGTGATCGTGTTGGTCGACTCGCACGACCGCTACACCCCCACTCCCGCCGTTTCTCACGCCATCATTCGGGCGAACCTCGGCAAGGCGCTGGATGTGAAGAACTCAGGGTCTGGCCGACGGCATCGTGGTCACGCCGTCGCACAATCCACCGAGTGATGGCGGCTTCAAGTACAACCCTCCGCACGGTGGGCCGGCCGACACCGATGCGACGTCGGTCATCGCGGCCCGGGCCAACGAGTTGATCCGCGGTGGCCTCTCGGATGTACGCCGGGTGCCGTTCACTCGCGCGCGGGCGGCCTGCACGGCGTACGACTTCATGGGGACCTACGTCGACGACTTGCCCTCGGTGTTGGACATCGACCGGATCCGCGACGCAGGGGTTCGGATCGGAGCCGACCCGTTGGGTGGCGCTGCCGTCGACTACTGGCAGGAGATCGCCGACCGGCATCGACTCAACCTCACCGTCGTGAATCCGTTGGTCGATCCGACGTGGCGCTTCATGACCCTGGACTGGGACGAAAAGATCCGGATGGACTGTTCGTCGCCCTCGGCAATGGCCTCGCTGATCCGGCGCAAGGACGAGTACGACATCGCCACGGGCAACGATGCCGACTCGGACCGGCACGGGATCGTGACGCCGGACGCGGGCCTGATGAACCCCAACCACTTCCTGGCGGTGTCGATCCAATACCTCTTCGGCGGCGCTCGACCCGACTGGCCGGACACCGCCCGGATCGGCAAGACCCTGGTGTCCTCGTCGATGATCGATCGGGTCGCCGCTGGGCTCGGGAAGCCGATGGTGGAGGTCCCGGTCGGCTTCAAGTGGTTCGTGCCCGGTCTGATCGACGGTTCGTTCGGCTTCGGCGGCGAGGAGTCGGCCGGCGCTTCGTTCCTGCGCAAGGACGGATCGACGTGGACGACGGACAAGGACGGGATCATCCTGGCGCTGTTGGCGTCGGAGATCCTGGCCGCCACAGGTCGTACGCCGTCCGAGCACTACGCCGATCTGGTCGCCATCCACGGCGCCCCGGCGTACGCCCGGATCGATGCGCCCGCCAACCGCGAACAGAAGGCCAAGTTGGCCGCCCTTTCGCCGTCGGATGTGACCGCTACGACGCTCGCAGGTGAGGCGATCACCGCACGGCTGACCGAGGCACCCGGCAACGGCGCCAAGATCGGCGGCCTCAAAGTCACCACCGACTCGGCCTGGTTCGCCGCGCGTCCGTCCGGCACCGAGGACGTCTACAAGATCTACGCCGAGTCCTTCAAAGGACCCGAGCACCTGGCAGTTGTGCAAGCCGAAGCCCGCGAGGTCGTCTCCGCCGCCCTCGGCTGAGCGTCGTTCGTGGTCGAGCGCTGTCGAGACCACTGATCGACGTACGCTAATCCCGTGGCCAATCCCAAACCTGATTCCGAGATCGAGCGCATCCTGGTCGTGATGGCGCATCCGGACGACTGCGACTTCAGCGCCGCCGGCACGATCGCCGGTTGGACCGACGCCGGGATCGAAGTGACGCTGCTCTGTCTGACCTACGGCGAACAGGGCGCTCGGCCGGACGCCGATATCTCCAAGATCCCCGCGCTCCGCGAAGTGGAGCAGCGTGCGGCCAGTGCCGAGATCGGCATCACCGATGTGCGCTTCCTGGACGGGCATCCGGACGGCGGCCTTGAGCCGACGCCCGACCTGGTGCGGGAGATCGTCCGGGTGATGCGGCACGTACGCCCCCAGCGCGTGGTCGCCCAATCGCCCGAGCGCAACTACGACCGGATCATGGGTTCGCACCCCGATCACCTGGCCTCCGGCGAAGCGTGCGTGCGGGCGGCGTACCCAGCCGTCGAGAATCCGTTCGCCTTCCCCGAACTCCTGGCCGAGGGCCTCGAACTCTGGAAGATCAACGAACTCTGGTTGGTCTCCCACCTGAACCCGGATCACGCCGTGGACATCACCACGACGTTCGATCGCAAGGTGGCGGCGCTGAAGCAGCACGCCTCGCAGACCGGTCATCGCGACGACCTCGAACCGATGTTGCGGACATGGGGTGGCATGAGCGCCAAGATGTTCGATCTCCCGGAGGGCCGGCTCGCCGAGATCTTCAAGGTCGTCCCCGTCAACGTGAGCCCCGCGCAAGCCCGCCCGGGACTGGGGTCGGTGGACCCAGACTCGGACTAGAACATGAAGGTCAGGATGCCGACGATCGCAACGATCGTGGCGAAGCGGAGCATGACGACGCCCAGCCCGTCCTTGTTGAGCGTGCCGACTCCGACGGCACCGATGACCGTGGCCAGACCCAAGAGAATTCCGGGGAAGAGGACGCTGTCGCCGTTGCTCTGCCCAACGAAGACGTAGAGCGCCAGCACGAGCAGCGCAACCATGGTGAGGCCGACCCAGGCGTAGGTCAGCCGAGTAGGACCCTCGGCACTCGTTTCGGACATCCCCGAATGCGTAGGCCAACGCGGCAATCTCGCAACCGAAGCGTGCACCGGATTCCGATCAGTGCAGAGGACACCGCCTTTGGGCGCAGCTGCGATTCGGTGGGTTTGGTCGAGCTCATGCACACTTCGCGCATGACTCTCGGAACCAATCTCACTGACTTCCAGGCCGACTCGATCGATGGACGCGAGGTCTCTTTGTCCGAGTACGCCGGCCAGGTGGTGCTGGTCGTGAACACGGCGTCGCAGTGCGGCTTCACCCCGCAGTACGCCGGCCTCCAGCAGCTCCACGACAAGTTCGCAGGCGAGGGATTCGCGGTGCTCGGCTTCCCGTGCGACCAGTTCGGCGGTCAGGAGCCCGGCGACGACGCCGAGATCGCGACCTTCTGTGAGCGCAACTTCGGCGTGACCTTCCCGCTGTTCTCCAAGGTCGACGTCAACGGCGACGACGCGCACCCGCTCTTCCAGTGGCTGAAGACCGAGAAGGGCGGCATGCTCGGCAGCAAGATCAAGTGGAACTTCACCAAGTTCCTGATCGGCAAGGACGGCCGCGTCATCGAGCGCTACGCCTCCACCACCAAGCCGGAGTCGATCATCGGCGACATCGAGGACGCCCTCCTCGCCTAAAGATCGCCTAACGTCATACGATCTGGCGGCTATGGGAGCCGAACCGTATGACGTTGCTGGGTAGCGTCATACGATCTGGCGGCCCGGGCGACCACTTCGTATGACGTTGCGCGTGTTCGGTGCGACCTTGGGCACTAGCCAGCGCCCAGATGGGCAACTTCATCGAGCCACAAGTCCGCTACGCCGTCGAACGGAGTCAACTTGGCCTCCATGGCTCGACGAATCCGCGCGCAAGAGTTCAAGGCGAGTTCAACGGTCTCGGCCGGGTAACCGAACCGAACCCTGTGCTCTGCGAACTCGTCCTCGTCATCGACCCAGATCTCGCCGGTGGTCTCACGTACGACGTCCAGGTCGAGGTCGGTCGCCCGCAGGACGTTGCCATCCCACATCGGCGGTGTCGAGATGTCGACATACGTGTTGACCGAACCTCCGAGAGCATGGAAGGTCGCGAGCCAAGCCCGCTCGGCGTCCAGCCCGGTGGTCGGCACGAGGGAGACCTGGTTCACCGCCGTCGTCACTTCGGCACCCGGCCGCGACATAAAGGTACCGGCGGGTATGCCGATCCAGTCCCCGCGGTCATCCGATCCCAGGAATAGGGCCTCGAACTCCCAGTGCGGGCGGTGCTCCCACTTGGACATCGCGACGTGGATGGCATCGCCGGGTATCGGGCTCACATCGACTGTCTACCAGTCGCTGGGGTTTCGACCGCTCACCTCGGCCTAGCGTCATACCAAACGGATGCCTGAGCGACCGCTTCGGATGACGTTGCTGCGTAACGTCATCCGGTGAGGTGGCCGGGGCGACCACTTCGTATGACGTTGCGCCGTTCTAGGCGGCGATGGGATCCCGGCGTACGACGCGCTTGGGCGCCGACTGAGGAGCCTTGGCGGCCGCCAATCGACGGGCTTCCTGCGTCATCCGAGCCTGGGCGGCGCGGCGGACCCGCTTGTCCCCACGCGAGATCTTGTAGAGCTTGACCAACTGCTGCGGCAGGTTCTTGGGAGTCGTGGTGTCGAGCCAGCCGTTGGGCAGCGAGAGGCGGAAGACCTTGTGCCACGCGGAGTACACCTGCGGGACGAGCGGGCGTGCAAGGTAGGTCAGGTCGTACTTCTCGAAGAGGTCCTGCACCAACGGCGCAATCTCGTGATAGCGGTTGGACGGCAGATCCGGGAACAGGTGGTGCTCGATCTGGTGCGACAGGTTGCCGGTCATGATGTGCATGAGCGGTGAGCCGGAGATATTTGCCGACCCGAGCATCTGGCGGACGTACCACTCGCCCTTGGTCTCGCCCTCGATCGAGCGCTTCTCGAAGGTCTCGACGCCCTCGGGGAAGTGGCCGCACATGATGACCGAGTGGGCCCACACGTTGCGGACGATGTTGGCAACCACATTGGCGCTCAGGGTGTGGAAGAACGACGGGCCGGACAGCAGCGGGTGGACGAGGTAGTCCTTGCCGGCCTGGCGACGGATCTTCTTGAGGACCTGCAAGGTGTTTTCCTTGAACTCCGGATCGTCGAGTTGCTTCCTCTTCACCCGAGCGCCGAGTTCGAGGTCGTACGCCGCGATGCCGTATTCGAAGATCAACGCGTTGATCATGTTCCACAGCGGCTGGCCGAGGTGGGCGGGGTGCCACGGCTGATCCTCGTCGGCGCGGAAGATGCCGTACCCGAGGTCGTTGTCCTTGCCGATCACGTTGGTGAAGTTGTGGTGGATCTCGTTGTGGGCGTGCTTCCACTGAGCAGACGGCGAGGCGGAGTCCCACTCCCACGTCGTCGAGTGGATCTTGGGATCGCGCATCCAGTCCCACTGGCCGTGCAGCACGTTGTGCCCGATCTCCATGTTCTCGAGGATTTTGGAGACGCTCAGACCCGCGGTTCCGACCAACCAGGCCGGCGGGAAGAGCGAGAACAAGAGCACGGCGCGGGAACCCAACTCCAGGTAGCGCTGAGTCTTGATGACCTTGTGGATGTACGCCGCGTCCGACTCGCCGCGGACGTCGAGGAACTGCTGACGGATCGCGTCCAACTCACGTCCGAGTTCCTCGATGTCGGCATCCGTGAGGTGTGCGATCGGGTTGTCGGCCTTCTTCTGGATGACGGTCATGGTGTCCCTTTCGGTGGTGCACTGGGTCAGTGGTCTGGGTAACTAGTGGTCTGGATTGCGTGCGGTCTAAGTGACTAGTGGTCGATGTGGCAAGTCGCCGGCGGCGGCCGAAATGCAGGTCTGGATCTTGACGCCATCGCCAGGCTCGGCGGTGGTGATCTCTCCGTTGCGTAGGTCGCGTACGACGCCTTCGCGCAACGGCAGGACGCAGCCGAAGCAGATGCCCATCCGGCATCCGCTCGGCATGAGTACGCCGGCTTCCTCGGCGACGTCGAGGATCGGGGTGTCACCGGCGGCGGTCAACGTGCTGCCGTTGCCGAAAGTCACGGTCCCGCCCTCGCCAGCGACGATGCGGGTGGTGCGGAACTGCTCGGTGAAGAGTTTGAGCCCGCGCTCGTTGTGATGCGCCTCGATGGCCTCGAGAAGTCCCGCCGGGCCGCACGCGAACGTCGTACGCTCCGCGAAGTCGGGCACGAGCTCACCGAGTTGGTTGATGTCGAGGATCCCATGCGTGTCGTCGTACCTCGCGATCAGGTTGATCGCTCCGGCCGCGGCGAGCGCCTTGAGGTCACGCAGGAAGATCGAGTCCGGCTCGGTGGGTGCGACGTGGACAACCGTGATGTCGTAGCGGTCGCTGCGACGCAGGCGTCACGACGCCGGAGTCGGTCACGGGAAAGAGGTTGCGGAGCATGCCGACAACCGGTGTGATGCCGGACCCGGCAGTGACGAAGAGCATCCGGCCACCCTCGGTCGGCAACACGAATTCGCCTGCTGCCTGCTCGAGGTGAACCAGAGTTCCGGGTTTCGCCTGGCGGACCAGGTGGGTGCTGACCAAACCGTCCGGAACGGCCTTGACCGTGATCGAGATGCGGCCGTCCGCGCGAGGGCCGTGAGTCAGCGAGTAGGCGCGCCATTGTCGGATGCCGTCGACGTCGATGCCGATCCGGAGGTACTGACCGGGGATGTGGCCCGCCCAATCCGCACCCGGCTGAATCTCGATGGTGGCTGCGTCGCGCGTCTCCGGTTTGACCGCCGTGATCCGGCCGCGCAGGTGCGTGCCAGAACGCAGCGGGCTGAACAGATCCAGGTAGTCGGCGGGGAGCAATGGCGTGGTCGCCGACTCGGCGAAGCGGACCATGCGGGCGCGCAGCGTTGACGACCGGTGGGTCGTCTCAGGTTGCAGAGTTGATGTGCGCTCGGACGTCATGCTCACACCATCTACTCTGCCTGGACGAATGAGGTAAATTCATGGCCAAGTCGAGTGAATACTTAGACCACTATTGTTCGTAGGAGACAAAATGAGTGATTGGATTGACCCAATCGACTCTCCTGACCCACATCAGCCTCTTCCGTCCGGGCAGCTAGCCCTCGACCCGGCCCTCGCCAGCCTGCTCGGCGAGCAACTCCGAGAGGTCGCTGGCCACACGATCGACCGCCATCATGGCCGAGGTCCCGGCGTACGCCGGCGCGCTTGAGCGGTCGGATGGGTGCCAACATCGAGAACGCCGTGCAGATGGCATTGGGCGGGTTCCTGCGACGGGCCGCCCGCGGGCCGCGCGAGCCAGAAGGACGGCGCTACTGCTCAATCCCCCGCGCTCGAGGGTGCCTACAACCTCGGCCGCGGCGAGGCCCGCAATGGCCGTTCGGCCGACGCACTCCTTGCGGCCTATCGGGTGGGTGCTCGAGTCGCTTGGCGAGAGCTCTCCGCGACCGCCGTATCCCAGCGGGTGCCAGCCGAGACGTTGGCCTCCTTCGCTGAACTCGTCTTCGCCTACATCGACGAACTGTCAGCCGCCAGCGTGGCCGGCCACGCCGATGAGATGGCCAGCAGCGGCCGCCTGCGTGAGCGCGACCGCCAGCGACTCGCAGCCGCCTTGGTTCGCGGCGCACCGTCCGACGTACTCACCGCAGCCGCACTACAAGCCGATTGGTCGCCACCCGAGTCGCTGACCGCGGTGATCCTTCCCGAGGCGCAGGTGCGATCGGTCCTGGCCGCCGCAGACAACCGCACGCTTCAGCCGACGGAGGACCTCGGCGTGCTCGAGCCGGGGTACGCCGTGTTGTTGGTGGCCAACGCCGAAGCCCAGATGCGCCCGCTGTTGATCCGCACCTTGGCCGGCCGCTCGGCCGTGGCCGGACCGGCTCGACCCTGGGTCGATGTGCACACGTCATACGAACGGGCCCGTCGAGCACTCGGCCTTCGCGAAGGCCCCGACGCCCTCGACACCGAGGACCATCTGGTGGAGTTGGTCTTGCACGCGGACGAGGCCGCGCTCGCCGACCTACGGACGCGCGCGCTTGGCACCGCTGGGCGCACTCAAGCCGACTACCGCAGAGAAGCTCACCGAAACGCTGCGAGCCTGGTTGCTCCACCACGGCCGTCGAGAAGCGATCGCCGAGGCCCTGTTCGTGCATCCACAGACTGTGCGCTACCGGATGGGGCAACTGCGGGATTTGTACGGCGACCGTCTCGATGATCCCCGCACGGTCTTGGAGTTGACTGTGGCCCTCGGGGCCTACTGAGTTCCGTTCGGCCACAGCGGATGGGCCGAAAGCGAATAGGTTGTCCTCGTGAGCGATGCCGTTGAGCCGAGCGGAGTCGTGTTTCCGGAACTCGAAGGCTCGCGGAGCACAAGCGCTGTCGGACGCGCCGTCGTGTGGGCGGCGCTCGCGGGGGTCGATCCCGACGGGGCACGGGTGGCCGCGCGGGAAGAGGAATGGCGCAAGAAGTACGCCGTCCATTTCCGGCGGCTGGTTGAGTCCGGGCTCGACGTCGCGATTGGCGGCCGAGAAGATCGCGATCTCCGGCCTGGCCGAGGTGCACAGGAGCATGCACTGGAGCGACTCCGACGGTGAGCGGTCGCTGGCCGAACTGCCACCCACGCCGAACCTCCCTCACGGCGCGGCGCTGCAGACCGAAACGATCGTCGGTGGAGCCGAGCCCAGTGACGGAACTGGTGCTTCCGGTCGGCGGCAAGGAACTTCGCGGGTCGGCTCTGCACGCGCAGCTCGACGCGTGGGTCGCGGCGGGAGTCATCGAACCGTCGGCAGCCACCGCCGTCCAGATCGTTGCCGACAACCCGGAATGGCTGAGGGTCCCTGATCAGATCGTGGTGTGTCTGGGCGCTGGCGCTGAGATCAGCCCCGCCGCGCCCCTTCTGGAGTGGGGAGCGACCGTCGCGGCGGCCGATCTTCACCGATCCGCCGTCTGGGATCGCCTGATCGGTGTGGCTGCCGACTCGGCGGGCACGATGTTGGTGCCCGAACGTCCCGGGCCCTCCTCATTGGCCGAGCGAGCCGGCGCTGACCTGATCACCGAACTACCTCAGTTGATCGCGTGGATCGAGACCTTGGGGCCACGGCTGGTGGTCGGCAACTCGATCTACGCGGACGGTGGGGCGAACGTTGCCGCCTCGGCTGCGAGCGACGCGATCGCAATCCGGCTGCGCGGTCGGGTCGAGGAACTCACCCTCGCCTATCTCGCGACGCCCACCGACGTCTTCGCCGCCCCGGCATCAGCGGTGACTGCGTCGAGAAAGGCGTACGCCGATCGCTCGGCGTTCTCACGAGCCTCCGGCGCGACGCTCGGAGTCCTGAGCCGGTCCCGGTTGCTGCAACCCAACTACGAGACGCGCCGATGTGCCCGGCGTACACGACGCCCTGGTTCTTCAGCAGGGTCCGAACTACGCCCTCGCCAAGCGAATCCAACGCTGGCGTGCCACCGACGAGTTGGCCAACGGGCGTCGGGTTTCGATGAACATCGCCCCACCCACGCGCACCCGATCGGTCGTAAAGAGCCGCGCTCTCGCGGCGGCGTACGCCGGAGCACATCGCTTCGGCGTCCACGTATTCGAGCCGGCCACCACCCGGGTGCTGATGGCCGCGCTCCTTGTCCATGACATCCACGCCGACCTAGGCACGTGGGACCACCCGTGGCAGGCGGAAGCGGATCAGGCTGTCCACGGCGGGCTCTGGACCACGGCGTACTCCCCCCGCAGCGCCCTCGGTATCGCCGCCCTCGCCGGCTTCCCGGGAACGTTGTTTCATCACGTTGAGTAGGGAAAGCCTCACCTAGCACGATGAATTCATCGTGCTAAGTGCATGCCCGACCACCTAGCGTGATGAAACTGCAGTCGCGGCGGGCGAAGACGGGCGAGGCCAGCTAGAGGAGCTGGCGGATGGCGGAGATGGCGTCGCGGAGGTAGCGCTCGACCATCGCCCGATCATCCTCGTCGAGGCGCTCGTCAAGTTCGGCCAGGGCCACGAACATCGGCATCAGATGCCCGACGACCTCGCGCCTTGCCGAATCGGTCATGACAACGCTGACCCGCCGCCCGTCGACATGATGGGGCACGCGATCGACGTGGCCACGCGTCTGGAGTCGATCGACGATGCCCGAGGCCGCCGCCGAGGTGACACCCAGTTTGTGAGCCAGCTCGACCGGTCCTAGATCCTCGGTCATCAGGTGCTCCAGCGCGGTGAGTTCCGACTGGCTCAGCCCGGCTCGCTTGGCCACGACCGGACCGACATCAGCGGCCAGTGACACCAATTCACGCAACGCCTGTAGCGAACCGCTCTGCATGGCCGGCGGAACTCCGGTGGGAGCGCCGGTGGCGTCAACTCGGGGGGCAGTCACGGAAGTAGTTAACCAACTATGTAATCTACTAAGCAATCTGCTTAGCTAAAGCAACTTTAGTCCGAGTTCTCGCGAAGAGGTAGTTATGCGTTCCATCCCCGGCCTGATCATCCATCCCCGCCGCTCCTGGGCGGTCGCCCTGCTGCTGGCGACCCTCGGAATCCTGATCATCGGACTGTGGGGTCAAGCCGAGCGCACCCCCACAGCCGACCGACTCGCTTCCCGACGGTGCGGACAGCACGACCGTCGTTGAACTCTCCGACGAACTCCCCCAGCAGGAAGGCAGCGCCGCGCTGGTGCTCTTCAGTTCCGACGACCCCATCGACAAGGCGACCCTGGCGGAGCTGACCAAGACGTTCGAAGGGCTACTGCCCACCGGACGCCCCGGCATCCGGTCCGCCCGGTCTGATCGTCTCGGACGACGGCACCGCGGCGTACGGCGTCGTGCCCGTCACCGTGGACGGCGCCACCGCCATCGCCGAAGTCGTGAAGGACATCCGCAAGGAGGTCGGCGCCGACCTCCCCGAGGGCGTCACCGCGCAGGTCACCGGACCGGCGGCAATCCAGGCGGACCTCGCCGCGGTGTTCGATGGCGCCGACCTGCGGTTGCTGCTCGCCACCGCCGGCGTGGTCGCCCTGTTGCTGCTGATCACCTACCGCAGCCCGTTCCTCTGGATCGTCCCCCTGGCCGTCGTCGGACTCGCAGACCAGGTCGCGGCGGTCGTGGCAACGCACACCCTGGCCGCCTTCGACGTGCCGTGGGACGAGTCCACGGTCGGCATCCTGTCCGTCCTGGTGTTCGGCGCAGGCACGGACTACGCCCTGCTGCTGATCTCGCGCTATCGCGACGAACTCAAGGCCTTCGACAGCAGGTACGACGCGATGATCACCGCCCTGCGCGGCACCGCGGAGCCCGTGCTCGCCAGCTCCACGACCGTCTTCGTCGCGCTGCTCACGCTGCTGCTCTCGGTCATCCCGACCACCCGAGGCCTGGGTCTGGCCTGCGCCGTCGGCGTACTCGTCGCAGCCTTCTTCGTGCTCCTGCTTCTCCCCGCCTTCCTCGTCCTCTTCGGCCGCTGGATCTTCTGGCCGCTCACACCCCAGGTGGGCCAGCAACCACTCGTCGAGGGCCACTCGCTGTGGCGTCGCATCGGAGACCGGGTCGCCGTCCGGCCCCGCACCTTCGTGGCCGTGACAGTCGCCCTGCTAGCGGTGCTCTCGATCGGTGTGACCCAGATCCAGACCGGGTCTGTCGGAGTCGGACCAGTTCCTGGAGAAGCCCGAGGCGATCGCCGGCGCCGAGCGACTTGGCTGAGTCCTTCCCCGCCGGCAGCGCCGATCCCGCCGTCATACTCACGCGCGGCGACGCCCAGGCGGTCGCCAAGACGGCCGAAGGAGTCGACGGGCGTGACGTCCGCAGATGTCACGGTCACCAGCGACGACCTTGCTCAGGTCGACGCCATCCTCGAAGCCGCGCCGGGAACTCAGGCGGCCGAGGACTCGATCGAGGACCTGCGGTCCGCGCTGTCGTCGTACGACGACACCTGGGTCGGCGGGACGGCGGCTGAGGAACTCGACGCCGCGGATGCCGCGCAAGCGCGATCAGCGAGTGATCATCCCGCTGATCCTTCTCCTCGTGCTCGTCGCGCTGATGCTGCTGCTGCGCTCCGTGGTGGCGCCGATCATCTTGGTCTTCACGGTCGTCGGCACCTACTTCGCCAGCCTGGGCCTGGCCTGGTGGCTCTTCGTCAACGTCTTCGGTTTCGAGAGCCTGGACGTGGGTGTGCCGCTGCTGGCGTTCCTGTTCGGTGTTGCCCTCGGAGTCGACTACAACATCTTCCTGGTCAGTCGCGCGGCCGAGGAGTCCTACGGGCGGGGACCGCGCGAAGGCATGCTGCGCGGGCTCACCGCCACGGGCGGTGTCATCACGAGTGCCGGCATCCTGCTGGCCGCCGTCTTCGCAGTGCTCGGCGTGCTGCCGTTGGTCGTGTTGGCCCAACTCGGCGCCGTGATCTGCATCGGCGTACTCCTCGACACCCTGATCGTCCGCACCGTCCTAGTGCCGGCCATCGCGCTGTGGATGGGCGAGAGGTTCTGGTGGCCGCGAAACGTCACCGGGCCGGTGAATGACGACAGCGACAGGCAGGCGATTGAAACCCCCTGACTACGGTGAACGTGTGGATCGGGCCTGGTTGAACTCAAGCGAGATAGGTCGGTTCCTACACGCCACCTTGATCGACCCGGTCGCACGCGACCACCGCGAGAGCGACAGCGCGTTCCGTCGGCGCCGGATCGTCGTGGCGATCACGCTGGTGATCGGCGCCGGACTGCTCGGCGTCTCACTCAACCTGGAGCCGGGCGATCGGCGCTTCTATCTCTTCACAATCCTGTTGGCGGCCGTCTGGGCCGGAGGGTCGCTGATCTCCGGGCCCCTGCACCTCGGCTGGGCCAACACCCGCGCGGGCGAGCGGAAGACTCGCCCCGTCGTACAACCCATCGCCCTCGGCGTACTCGCCGTCGGCATCGCCTGCGTCATCGCCGCGTCGGCCGCGCAGGTGCCAGCGCTGCGCGAGCAGATGAATTCGGTGCTCGACTTCGCCCGCTACGCCTCTCTGCCCTTGGTCGCCGTCATCACGCTTGATCAACGGATTGTCCGAGGAGGTGTTCTTCCGGGGGGCGTTGTACTCCGCCATCGGAGAGCGCTATCCCGTGCTCTGGACGACCGGTTTGTACGCCGCGACGACGGCCGTCACGGGCAATCCGATGCTCGTGCTGGCGGCCATCATCTTGGGTCTGCTCGTCGGCCTCCAACGACGTGTGACCGGCGGCATCCTGGGACCGATGCTGACGCACGTGATCTGGTCCCTGTCCATGTTGTTCATCCTCCCGCCACTGATCGGAGCAGTCTCATGACTCAAGAATCCACAGGGCCGGACGACAACGGGCCGGAGAACGCACGAACGGCGCTCGTCACCGGCGCCACCGGCTACATCGGATCCCGCCTAGCGCCCGCACTTGTGGACGCCGGCTGGAAGGTCCGGGTGCTCACCCGCGACGCGAGTCGCCTCGCGGATCGAGGGTGGGCCGACCAGGCCGAGGTCATCGAGGGCGACGCAACCAACCTCGACGACCTCAAGCGCGCCTGCGAGGGTGTCGACGTCGCCTACTACCTGCTGCACTCGATGGACGGCGAAGGCGACTTCGTGGCTCGCGACCGCAAACTGGCGGAGGACTTCGGCACTGCCGCCCTCTCGCAGAACGTGGGTCGGATCGTGTACCTCTCCGGACTGCACCCCGAGGATTCCGAACTCAGCGAACACCTCTCCTCCAGGGTGGAGGTCGGCGAGATCCTGATGTCGTCCGGCGTCCCGACCGCGGTGTTGCAGGCCGCGATCATCATCGGATCCGGATCCGCGTCCTTCGAGATGCTCCGCCACCTGACCCAGCGCCTGCCCGTGATGGTGGCGCCGAAGTGGCTCGAGAACAAGATCCAACCCATCTCGATCAGCGATGTTCTGCACTACCTGGTCGGGGCTGGTGAACTCGGTCCCGAGGTCAACCGGACGTTCGACATCGGCGGGCCGGACGTCATCACGTACCGCCAGATGATCACGACGTACGCCGTCGAGGCCGGCATCCGCAAGCCCTACATCCAAACCGTCCCGGTCCTCACCCCGCGACTGGCCTCGCACTGGGTCGGCCTGGTCACCCCGGTCCCGACGGGCATTGCCAAACCCCTCATCGGCAGCCTCATGCATGAGGTGGTCTGCACCGAATCGGACATCGACGAACTCGTCGGCCCACCACCTGGCGGGACCGACACCTTCGCCGAATCGCTCCAGGCCGTGCTGGCTCAACGCCAATCCGCCAACGCGTCGGCTTCGCGTCGGGCTCGCCGCCCGGAGCCCGGGACCGTCGCACCGGCGTACCTCACCGCCGCCGACCCCGACTGGGCCGGCTGACTCAGCATCCACATCCTCGACCTGGAGCCCGGCTGAGAGTTGTCTAGGAGCCCTGCAGCACCTGGTGCGCCACAGACCCTAGCTATCCCGAGCCGTGGAGTTTCCCCAAACTTGTTGGGCCGTTTACGCAACTCGGGCCGGTTTCTTGGGACAATCAACTGCATGGCTGAGTTGAAGACCCAGGTGAACGACGCGGACGTCGATGAATTCCTGGCGAGCGTCAAGAACGACACCAGGCGGCAGGACTCGCAACGGCTGTGCGAACTGATGGCCTCCGTCACCGGCGAGCCACCGCGCATGTGGGGAGCGAGCATCGTGGGTTTCGGCACCGTCGACTACACCTACGTCAGCGGCCGAAGCGGAGTGTGGATGGCGATCGGTTTCGCACCCCGGGCCGCGGCCACGACGATCTATCTGATGGACGGTTTCGAGTCGTACGCCGATGAGTTGGCGAAGTTGGGTCCCCATTCGATCGGCAAGGCGTGCCTCTACATCAAGCGACTCGAGGACGTCGATCTCGGCGTACTCGAAGGTGTGATCCGACGTTCCTTCGCGTCGGTCAGCGCCGGCTAAGGCCACCAAACCAAGTCGGGCGACAGCGCCTTGTTAAAGTGATATCACTTTGATAGGTTTTTGGGACAGTCACCCGAGGAGGACGCCATGACCATCACAGACGATCACGCGATTCAGATGCCTGCACCCAGGGTGCGGGAGCGAGTGGCGTTCGGCTTCACCGGCCTCCCGATCCTGATCGGACTGGTCATCACCACCATCCTCGGCATCGCAATGGTGGTGTGGCCGATCTTCCAACTCGGCTCGTCGTCTCCCGAAGTGCGGGGCTTCGACGGTGGCGATATCACCATCATGGTGATCGGAATCCTGGTAGCCGTGCTGAGTCTCTTCTGCCTCGGCGGCCTCACGATGGTGTCGCCCGGCGAGGCCCGCGTCGTGCAACTCTTCGGGCGCTACATCGGCTCCATTCGCACCGAAGGGCTTCGCTGGGTCAACCCGTTCACCAGTCGCGCCAAGGTCTCCACCCGGATTCGCAATCATCAGACCGAGACCTTGAAGGTCAACGATCTACGCGGAAATCCGGTGCAGATCGCCGCGGTCGTGGTGTGGCAGGTGGCCGACACCGCCCAGGCAGTCTTCGAGGTGGACGACTTCGTGGAGTTCGTCGCCATCCAAGCCGACTCAGCCGTCCGTCACGTCGCGAGTCGCTATCCCTACGACGCCCAGGGCGAAGACACGGCCTCACTCCTCGAGAATGCCGACGAGATCACCGCCCAACTTGCCGACGAGATCGGGATCCGGGCCGCCTCGGCCGGCGTCCACGTCATCGAGGCGCGGCTCACGCGGCTCGCCTATGCCCCTGAGATCGCGCAGGCCATGTTGCGTCGGCAGCAGGCCGGAGCCGTGGTCTCGGCACGGCAACTCATCGTCGATGGTGCCGTCGGTATGGTCGAGCAGGCGCTGACCAGACTCACGGAGAACCACGTCGTCGAACTCGATGACGAACGCCGAGCCACCATGGTCAGCAACCTGCTCGTCGTGCTCTGTGGCGACCGAGATGCCCAACCCGTCGTCAATGCGGGCAGCCTCTACTAGCCACCCTGCCGACGAGACAGTGGCAACCGATCGCAAGTCCATCCTGCTGCGGCTTGACCCAGCCGTGCACGATGCGCTGACGCGCTGGGCCAACGACGAATTGCGGAGCACGAACGCTCAGATCGAGTTCCTGCTTCGACAATCCCTGCGGCGGGCGGGCCGTCTCCCCGACGATGTCGGCCGGATGCGGCCTCGAGGACGGCCAGCATCGGCACAGGGGGACGCCCCCGCCGAGGGCGAGTGAGCAAATCCTTACGGATTTCTCGTTTCCTCGACCGCATTGGATTTGGTGACTAGCCTGTGAGCGCTGTCCAGTGGGTTGCCCGGGGGGAACTGGGAGAGCCTGCGCTTGGGGGGACGGCTGAACTTATTTCAGTCGAAGGGGAGCTTCATGTCATCTCGCACGTCACGATTTCATTTGTCTCAGGCACTGGCCGCAGCGGTCGCACTCACCGTGATCGCACTGCCGCTCAGCCTGGGTGCGCCCGCTATCGCCAAGCAGGCACCGGTGTCCACCTCGGAGGTTTCGGTCTTCCATGCGATCCCGAACATCGTGGTTGACGTCTACGCCAACGGAGAGGTGCTGTTGACCGACTTCGAGCAGGGCGCCCTCACCGAACCGGTCACGCTGCCGAAGGGCGAGTACGACCTCAAACTGGTCAACGCCGGTGACGGTGCCGACGGGAAGGCATTGTTGAGCGCGGACAACTTCGAGGTGCCGGGTGGCGAGAACCTCACCGTGGTCGCCCATCTGGACGCCGACGGCACGCCCGTCATCACGCCGTACGTCAACAACAACGCCGACATCGCCGCCGGCAGGCCCGCTTGACTGTCCGCCACATCGCTTCGGCGGCCCACTTTGACGTCATCGCCGACGGCGATGTGTTGTTCTCGGATCTCGCCAACGCCGAACAGGCCGAGACCGATCTGCCGGCGGGCACCATCTCCGCCGAGGTTGTCCGGACGGGCACCAACAAGGTCAAGATCGACGAAACCGACATCCCGCTCGACGAAGGTGTCAACACCGTCGTCTACGCGTGGGGCGATGCCAAGGGCGGCAAGTTGGCATTCTCCGTGCAGAAGATCCAGGGCATCGACTCCGCACCCAACGGCGTACCGGGTGGCACCGGAGGCCAGGCGGCCACGGCCGAACTTCCGGTCCAGGAAATGGCGCTCGGCGGGCTGGCAGCGGCACTCGTCGCCGTGTTCGCCTTGCGGCGTCGCACAGCCTGAACGACCACTTCCTGAACACAAACATGAGCACCCGGGTCAGAGTCGTCATCGTGGGGGTGGCGGCTCTGCTCGGGGCGCTCGTGACGATGCTGGTGGTCACTCAGACGTCGGGTACGCCGAGCAGCCAAGGCTCCGACTCACTCCCACCCGCCGAAGCCACTCCCGAGCCAACGCCTCGTGATCCACGCCTGCCCAGCGAGCCGCTGACCACGTTCTCCGCCGACGTCGAGGACAACGTCATCGAGAAGGGCAGCCCCCCGACGCAACTCTCCGTCCCGGCGATCGACCTGCGGCTGCCGATCCGGGCACGTGGCGTTGACGAGGCCGGCGCCATGGCATTGCCGGAGACCGTGAATGAACTGTCCTGGTACAAATTCGGGTCCGCCCCCGCAGATCAGGGCGCCACCGTCATCGCGGGGCACGTGGACACGAAGATCGAAGGAAAGGGTCCTCTCGCGGATCTGGCCCAACTCAAACGTGGGGATCGTCTGGATCTCAAGGTCGGACGCAAGTCGCTCGAGTACCGCGTGGACGCCGTGCGGGAAGTCTCGAAGAGCCTGATCGACCTGGACGCGTTGTTTTCACGTCAGGGTCCGAGGCGGCTCCACATCGTCACGTGCGGCGGCGCCTATGACACCGACCGTGGCGGCTATCAGGCTAATCTCGTCGTAGTGGCCCACCCGGTCGACTGACCCTCACTAACCCAGCTGGGGCAACGGCTCAAGGGTTCTGAAAGAAAATCCTTGATCGAGCAACCAAAGTCGTCCGCGGAGCGAAGAACAGTCGTGGACACCGGTGAAGCCATTGGGATGAGGCTTGCCCGAAAGGACGAGTCCGCGCTCGAGGATGCCTACGCGACGTACTCCGTCTCGCTGCTCAACTACCTCACGAGGTACGTCGGGCGCGACGAGGCCGAGGACGTGATGCAGCGGACCTTCCTCGACGTCTGGCGGTACGCCGGTCGCTACGACCCGAAGCAGCGCTTCAGCGGATGGTTGTTCACCATCGCTCACCGGAGGGCCGTGGATGCGCTGCGCACCCGGCGGCATCCGGTGATCGACGTGGAGGCGGTCCGCGAGTTGATGGGTGAGGACGGAAGGGAAACGGTGGACAGGTTTGCCGACGCGGCCGATGTGCGGGCCGCGGTCGCCGTACTGCCAGATCACGAGCGGCAGGTGATCGAGTTGGCCTACTTCGCAGAGCTGAGCCAACGCGAGATCGCCGCGCAACTAGACGTGCCGATCGGCACCGTGAAGGCGAGAGCGGCTCGGGGCACTCGCCGACTCGGTGAGATCATGCAGACGGAATCGGAGGGGAGGAGATGACTTCCATGGGAGACCAGCAGGACGTCCGAGAATGAGCAGCATCCCGACCTGCTCGGGCTGCTGCGAGGCGAACTGACCAACGCCCAAGTCACCGACATCTCGATCCACCTCGACACCTGCACCGAGTGCCGCGATGAATTGAGCCAGGTCGCCGTGGGACACGCCCTGCTCACCGGCGCCAGCCGCACCCTCACCGCGCCGATCGCCGTCGAGCCGTTGGCGGAACCGGCGCCACTCGACGTACGCCGGATCAAGAAGAGCGATCGTGCCCGCTGGACGCGTCCGACCCTGCTCCTGGTCGCGGCAGCGGTCCTCATTGCCGGCACGGCCGGAATCACAGCGAGGTTCACCGCTGATGAGGACCCGGTGCTCGCGGCACCCCCGCCGGCCCAGACCGCAACGTTCGAGCCGATCGACAGCGACGGCACTGGCGAGGTGCAAATGGCTGCCGAGACAGACGACCACGTGGCGATGACGATCAAGACAGAGGATCTGCCGACCCTGCCCGACGGGGAGTTCTACTACGCCTGGCTGCTTAACCCGGACACCAACAAGATGCTGCCGCTGGGCCAGATCGGACCTGGCGGTACGGCGACCTTCGAGCTCCCCGTGTCGTTGATCTCGGAGTACTCGGCGGTCGACATCAGCCTGGAGTTCGACGACGGCGACCCCGAGCACTCCGTCACCTCGGTCCTCAGGGCGGAATACACGTAGCTTGCTGGTCGAGCCTGTCGAGACCTCAGTTGGTCGGTCGAGCCTGTCGAGAGCTCAGCGCCCAAGTATCTTGACGTAGTGATCGAGCAGTTGGACCCAGAGGACGAGGACGAGCTGTCCCGACCGCTGCGACATCAGCCGCACGGCGTGATCGGGCTGATCCTGGTCCTGGGTCTGTTCATGGCTGGGGCGTACTACGTCAGCCATCGATCACGGCTCCGAGTCGCAGTCGCGGAGTCCCGGGCCGCCTCCCTCGACGGAGGGTGCCGTCACCGCAATCACCGTGGACGATCCAGCTTTGGACGTGGCCGCCAACACCACGGTCGAGGACAGCGTCTATCCGAAGGCCGGAGACCCGGGCGTCGACTCCCTGCACTATGAGCTCGACCTGGACTGGCAGCCGACGACGCGCAACACTGACGGGCGAGACCACCCTGACCTTCCGCGCGGCTGCCGACGAAGACACCTTCCAGCTCGATCTCGAGCCGTCACTCACGGTCGATTCGGTCGAGGTCGACGGCGACTCAGTGCCGTTCGCACACGAGGGCAAGGATCTGGTGATCACGACTCCTGTGAGGGAGGACCAGCGCTATCAAGCGCAGATCTCCTACTCTGGGACCCCCCGACCAGTGGATGCACCGACCTCTCGATCCGACGTACCCGATCTGGGCTGGCACATCACGGATGCCGGTGAGACCTGGACCATGCAGGAACCGTTCGGTGCCTACTCCTGGTATCCCGTGAACGATCAACCCTCCGACAAGGCGCTCTACGACTTCACGCTCTCGGTGCCCTCACCGATGGTTGGCGTCGCCAACGGCGCGTTGACTTCGCGAGAAGAGATCGACAGCGTCACCACCACCACCTTCCACCTCGATGAGCCAGCCGCGGCGTACCTCGTCACGACCGCCTTCGGTAATTTCGAGCCGACCGAACTCGCCTCGGATAGCGGAGTGCCGATCACTCTGTGGCTGCCGAGCGCAGACCCGACGGCGATCGATGACCTCAAGGAACTCGCACCGCTGCTGACGTGGGCCGAGCAGCGCCTGGGGCCGTACCCGTTCTCGACCCTCGGCGCCGTCCTTGTCGATTCAAACTCGGCAATGGAGACGCAGACGATGCTCACGCTCGGCAACAGAACCTTCGCCCGAACACCCAGCGTGATCGTTCATGAACTGGTCCACCAGTGGTACGGCGATCAGGTAACGCCTCGGGACTGGCGCGACGTGTGGATGAACGAGGGCATGACGATGTTCCTCCAGGGCGCCTACGAGGCCGAACAGGAAGGCCGCTCGATCGACGCCAAGATGGACGACTGGGCGACGTTCGAGGTTGGCGATAGGCGTCAGTTCGGCCCGCCTGGGCGACTACGAGCCCCAGGAGTTCGGCCGGGGCAACATCTACTACGGTCCTGCTCTGATGTGGAACGAGTTGCGGCACGATCTGGGCGACACACAGTTCTGGGAACTGGTCCGCGCCTGGCCGGCAGCCCACGACTCGGGGAACTCTTCGGCCTCGGCGGGCTCTGACGATTTGTCGGGCTCCGCCGACAGGGACGAGTACTACGCCTGGATCGAGAAGACCACCGGCGAGGAGCTCTCCGCGTTCTTCGACGCCTGGATCATGGGCGAGCGGACACCACCTCGCGGCTAACCTCGAGCCATGCGCATCTTGGTGTTCGGCGGAACGGTCTTCTTGTCCCGGGCGATCGCTGAGGAGGCGGTACGCCGCGGGCACGAGGTGACGATTGCCAGTCGCGGCACTTCCGGGTCCCCGCCGGACGGTGCGCGACACGTCGTACACGATCGGGATCAGGACTCGCCCGGAGACCTCGTGGATCCGGAGGCCCCCTTTGACGCCGTCATCGACATCGCTCGGAAGCCGTCGCATGTCCGGCCGGCAGTCGTTGCCCTCTCCGATGCCCACTGGACGTTCGTGTCGACCATCAGCGTGTACGACGAGGACGAGCCGACCGGGAGCACGCCGGAGACGCGGGCGCTCCTTCCGGCCATCACGGACGACGTGGATCTGCGAAGCAGCCCGGAGGCGTACGGCGGGATGAAGGTGGCTTGCGAGGACCTCGTCCGATCCGGAGCCGCCAATGCCTTGGTGATTCGGCCCGGCTTGATCGCCGGTCCCGGCGATCCGAGCGGTCGCTTCACCTACTGGCCGCTTGCGCCTCACCGACGGCGGACGGGTTCTGGCTCCCGGCCACCCGTCGGACCCAGCGCAAGTGATCGACGTACGAGATCTCGCCGCGTGGATCGTGACCTGCACCGAGGCGCGACGTACCGGAACTTTCGACGGAACGGCCCCGAGCACGACCTGGGGAGAGTTTCTCGACCACGTGTCCGAAGGCGCAGGAGTCGTCGGTGACCTCACCTGGGTGGACCAGGAGTTCCTCATCGCGCACGAAGTTGCGCCGTGGTCGGGGCCGGACTCGGTCCCGATGTGGTTGCCTCAACCGGATATGGCGGGCATGTCCACCATCGACGTGTCCGCTTCATTGGCCTCGGGGCTCACGATCCGCCCGCTTGCCGAGACCTCGCATGACACCCTCCAATGGCTTCACGGGACGCCCGACGCCGCCACCACCGGCATCTCCCGGGAGAAGGAGCGGGAGCTCCTGGCCGCGTGGGCGACACAACCGGACTCGACGGCATAGGTGGGCTGTCGATTGGTCCAATCCGACCGCGACGCGCCAGACTCGGCATACTGGCACTAGCCAGCCGGTGTCGGAGTTCGACCACCACCGGTCCCATGCCTGAGGTTGTGGTCTCACGATGACGAGCACCGACAGCGCTGAAGTGCACCTCGAGAAGCCGCTGGACCGCTCGTGGGGCTGGGTCATTGCCGCGGTGCTGGTCCACATCTACACCGCTACCGGTTTTGTGCTCGCCTTCCTGATGATGATCGCGGCGTTCGACGGCCGCACGGAGACCGTGCTGTGGCTGTTCCTGATCGCGATGATCATCGACGGGACCGACGGTTTCCTCGCTCGCAAGGTGCGCGTCTCGGAAGCGACTCCATGGTTTGACGGCGCGCTGCTCGACAACATCGTCGACTACATCACGTACACGTTCGCGCCGATGATCCTGCTCTACGCATGCGGCTACCTACCGGACGACAACTGGGGGATCTTCTTCGCATCGCTGCCGCTCTTCGCCTCGTCGTACCAGTTCTGCCGCAGCGACGCCAAGACCGATGACCACTTCTTCATGGGATTCCCGTCGTACTGGAACGTCCTCGCGTTCTACGTCGTGGTGTTCGACCTCGGGACGACGGCGACCTCCGTGCTGCTTGGTGATCTTCTCGATCCTGGTGTTCGTGCCGATCCGCTACGTCTACCCGTCGCGGACGGAGCACCTCTGGTACACCAACATGGCGTCGACCGTGATCTGGCTCGGGGCGTACGCCGTGCTGGTCGCGCAACTTCCCGACCCGAACCCGTTAGTCATCGCGCTCTCCTTGGCCTACGTGATCTTCTACACAGGCGAATCGCTGATGCTCACGCTGCGTCACGCGCAAAGTCAGGCGCGAATGCGCTCGCGGTCAGGGTCGTAGAGCGGCCGTAGCTGGAGCGTGGCCTCGAAGCGGGTGCCGGCGATGTCGACCTCGAAGCCGCCCTGCTTGAGCCAGTCGCCGGTGACCCCGTCCGGGTGCTCGACCACCGCGAGTCCGACCGAGGCACCGAGGGTGTGCCCGAAGTCGCCGGCCCGGATGTAGCCGACCCATTCGCCGTCGTGGAGCAACGGCTCACCGCCGTGAAGCAACGGCTCTGGGTCGGTTAGCAGCACCGCGACCATTCGTGCGCGTCCGATCGCCGCGCTTGGCTTGCAGCGCGTCGCGGCCGACGAAGCCACCGGGCTTGTCCCAGTCGATGGTGAAGCCGAGCCCGGCGACCAACGGGTCGTCGGTGTTCTCGATGTCGACGCCGTAGTCGCGGTAGCCCTTCTCCAGGCGGAGCGAGGACATCGCCAGCAGCCCGATCTGGCGCAGTCCATGGCGCTCGCCGGCCTCGACGAGGGCCTCCCAGACCGATGCACCCTGGTCGGCGGGGATATGCAGTTCGTAGCCGAGTTCGCCGACGTAGGTGACTCTGAGGGCAAGGAACCGTGAGGAGCCGATCTCGACCTCGCGGGCGGCCAGGTAGGGAAATGCCTCGTCGGACCAGTCATCGGGTGAAAGCTCTGCAAGGAGCGCGCGGGAGGCTGGGCCTTGGACGGAGAGGAGCGTCGTACCGGCCGTGACGTCGGTCGTGATCGCGACCTCGCCTTCGCGTGGTTCGCTCGTCAGCATCTTCTCGACGCGGCGATGGATCACGTCACTGGCGACCACGAGGAACTTGCCCTCGTTGATCTTCGTCACGGTCAGATCCGCGAGGAGGCCGCCGTCGACGTCGCACCATTGGGTGTAAACGACTCTGCCTGGGTCAGCCGTCCACCTGGCTGACCGAAAGTCGATTGAGGACCTTGCCCGCGTCGGGGCCCTGGACGAGGAACTTCGACATCAGCGACATGTCCATCACGCCGACGGCCTCGCGGATGGCGCGGTGCTCCTCCGCGACGTACGGGAAGGAGTGCGTTCGTCCCCAGGTCGGCTCGATCGGAAGCGGCTCCGAGCCGGGTTCGGCGAAGTAGAGGGGGTACTCCCAGCCTGCCGACTGGCCGAACCGGGCGCCGGCCTTGGCGAGGTGTTCGTGCAGGACCGAACGGCGTACGCCGCGACCGCTCTTCCACTGGAAGGTCGGCCAGGCGCCGTCACCGAACAGGACGCCGAGCGACTCGACGACGCGCTCGCCGCGGAACCTTCTGGTCGTTTCGTAGGGCAGCGCGCGCTCGACCGAATAGTGGGTGACGTCGACGGGTGCGCGGCCGTCCACGATCCACTGGGCAACGATGCTGCCGGCGCCACCGCCGGAGAGGATGCCGAGGCTGTTCATGCCGGCGGCGACGAAGACGCCATCGACCTCGGGAGCCGGACCGAGCATCGGGTGCACGTCGGGAGTGAACGACTCGGGCCCGCAGAAGAACTTCTTCAGCCCGGCCGACTCCAGGCTCGGGTAGCGCCACATCGCACCCTCGAGGTAGGGCATCATCCGGTCCCAATCGGGCTCGATGGTGCCGAATGCGAAGTCTGCGGGTGGTCCGTCGAGATGCCACGCGGCGCCGACCGGTTCGAAGAGGCCAACCAGAAGCCCGTCCGCTTCCTCGCGGTAGTAGCCGTAGCGATCGGGGTCCTCGACGACCGGAAGATCCCGATGGACGCCGGCCATCGGTTCGGTGAGGAGGTAGTAGTGCTCGGCGGCTTGGAGGGGTACGTCGATCCCGCACCGCTTGCCCAGTTCGCGGGTCCAGAGCCCGGCGGCGAGCACGACGGTCTCGCACTCGATGTCGCCCTGGTCGGTCGTCACGCCTGTGACCCGGCCGTTCGTCGGTGTCGGATCCCCGTGACGGACGTGCCGGTGATGATCTGCACGCCCTTGGCGGTGGCGCCCTTCGCCAGCGATGTCGCCACGCCGACGGGATCGGCGCGGCCTTCGTCGGCGACGTACGACGCGGCGAGGATGTCGTCGACCCTGGTGATGGGCGTGAGTTCGGCCACCTCGGACGCGGAGACCTCCACGTTGTCGATGCCGAATCCGCGTTGGAACGCCCGCTCGCGGCGGAGGGTCTCCAATCGGTGCGGCGTGCAGGCGAGGTGGAGGTGGCCGATCTCGCGGAAGCCCGTGGAATGGCCGGTCTCCTCCTCCAGTCGCTTGTAGAGGTCGCGGGAGTAGCGAGCCATGAAGATCGACGGTCTCGTCGGTCATGCCGGCGCTGGTGATCAGGCCGGCGGCGTGCCAGGTCGTGCCTGCGGTCAACTCATGACGCTCAAGAAGTACGACGTCGGTGACCCCGAGGTGGGCGAGGTGGTAGGCGACGCTGGAACCGATCACCCCACCTCCCACGATGACGACTCGAGCACGATCTGGGAGGCTGATTGAACGGTCAGTCATACGGCCCAGTATTGCCCACGGAGCAGGCGCTCTGGAAGTGTTGGAAATGCCGCTACGCCTACACCGGGGCGAGGTGCTGACGTAGCGACATATAGGTGACGAGGAATCTGTTGGCCGTCAGATACATCGAGGAGCGCGCCACAGGTTGCGGAGGGCAAGGAACGCGCACGCCTCGAAACCACCCCGCCGATTCCGCGATCCGCGGGCCCTGCGGAACAATCTCACCTTGTGAGCACCCCATCCCAGACTCTGGTCACGCTTGATCTCGAGGGCGTGCTCGTCCCCGAGATCTGGATTGCCGTGGCCGAGCGCACCGGGATCGACGAGTTGCGGCGTACGACGCGCGATGAGCCGGACTACGACCTGTTGATGAAGGGTCGGCTCGCGCTGCTCGACGAACACGGGCTTTCGATGTCGCTCATCACGGATGTGATTGAGGGCCTCGAGCCGTTGCCCGGTGCTCGCTACTTCCTCGATCGCCTGCGCGAACGCACCCAGGTGATCATCCTGAGCGACACCTTCGAGCAGTTCGCCGCGCCACTGATGCGCCAACTCGGGATGCCCGCATTGCTGTGTCACTCGCTCGTTGTGGCCGACGATCGAATCGTTGACTACGCGTTGCGGATGCCCGACCAGAAGTGTCGCGCGGTGGAAGCGTTCCGATCGATGAACTACCGGGTCGTGGCGGCCGGCGACAGCTACAACGACGCCACGATGCTCGGCGCCGCGGACGCGGGGATCTGGTTCCACGCCCCCGACTCCATCGCGGCCGAGTTCCCGGCGTACCCCTCGACGCAGACCTACGACGACCTCTACGCCGCGATCCTCTCCGCCCTCTGACCGGTCCTTCCTCGGTGCCTCCTTGGTGTCTGACGTTTCATGGTGGCTGACGTTTCATCACGTTAAGCGGGCGAACCATCACTCAGCATGATGAATTCGTCGTGCTAAGTGCATGTGCGCCGACTTAACGTGGTGAACCGTCACACGGGCGGAGCCAGCACGGCGGGTTAGGCGGCCAAGTCAGTCAGTCAGGCCGGAAGGATCCGCGAGGAGCGCAGCGACGTCGGCAAGGAATCGGCTGCCCATCGCGCCGTCGATATGACGATGATCGAAGGACATCGCGAGCGTGGTGACCTGGCGAATCGCCAACGCGTCGCCACCGGCCGTGGACACCACCCAGGGACGCTTGTTGGTGGCGCCGAAGGCCAGGATCGCTGACTCGCCGGGGTTGATGATCGGCGTCCCCGCATCGACGCCGAAGACCCCGACATTGGTGATCGTGAACGTGCCAGAACTCATGTCGTTCAGCGTCGTACGCCCCTCGCGGGCCTCGACCGTGAGCGCGTTGATCGCCTTGCCCAGCTCGGGCAACGTGAGGTCCTGAGCGTCCTTGATGTTGGGCACGACAAGACCGCGTGGCGTGGCCGCGGCGATCCCGAGATTCACGTACTTCTTGAAGATGACCTCCCCGGCGGCATCATCCCACGCCGAGTTGATCTCAGGGGTACGCCGGATGGCCTGGAGGCAGGCCTTCGCCAGGATCAACAGCGGGGAGACGCGAACGTCGCTGAACTCTTCGCGGGTCTTGAGGTCGGCGACGAGATCCATGGTCGGGGTGACGTCGACCGTGATCCACACGGAGACGTGCGGTGCCGAGAATGCCGATCCGACCATGGCGTTGGCCATCACCTTGCGGACGCCTCTGATCGGTTCGCGGCGCTCCCGGCCGTCCGAACCCTGCGCTAACGTCATACGTTGTGGTCGCAGGGGCAGCCGCTTCGTATGACGGTGCGCGAGAGGCGGCAGCCTCGACGTCTTCACGACGTACGTCGCCGGCAGCGCCGGTCGCCACGACCGAACCGAGATCAACACCCAACTCTTTGGCCAGCAGGCGAACCGGCGGCTTCGCCAGCGCACGTCCGACCTCGACAGTGGCAGGCGCCTCGGACGCCGTACGACGTGCTCGTCGTTGGATCGCTGCTTCCTTAGGTCCGTATCCGACCAGATTTGCACCCGTGAGTGACTCCTCACCTGCTGGGAGTGACGTGTCAGCAACTGGGAGTGACGTCTCACCGGGATTTAGTGACTCCTCGGCGTCCTTTGGTGACGCCTCACCGGGTTCTTGGATGTCGATGATGGGGGTGCCGACGTCGACGGTCTGGCCTTCGGGCACCAAAAGCGCCACCACGACTCCGGCGTACGGCGAGGGCAACTCGACCAGGGATTTGGCGGTCTCGATCTCGACCACGATGTCGTTGATGGCGATCGTGTCGCCGACCGACGACCTTCCAACTCACGATGTCGGCCTCGGTCAGGCCTTCCCCGACGTCGGGCAAGCGATATTGCGCCATGCCTAGAACTCCATGCCTAGAACTCCAGCACGCGGTCGACCGCATCGAGCACGCGGTCGAGGTCGGGCAGGAAGTGCTCTTCGGATGCGAGCCGGGGGGTACGGCGTGTCGAAGCCACCGACCCGCACGCACCGGAGCCTCCAACGAATAGAAGCACTCCTCGGTGATCCGCGCCGCACACTTCGGCCCCCATACCGAGGTTCACGTGCGCCTCATGGACGACGACGGCCCGACCCGTCCGGCGCACCGACTCGAACACCGGCCCCATGTCCAACGGCGACAAGCGTCCGCAGGTCGATCACCTCGATCGATCGTCCCTCGGCAGCGGCCGCCTCGGCCGAGGCCAGGCACACCGACACACTGGGGCCATAGCTGATCAGCGTGAGATCGGATCCTGGCTCGCACAACCCGGGACTCAAACAGCGGACCAGGCTCGGCCGCCTCGTCCACCTCGGCCCTGCCAGCGTGATACTGCCGCTTCGGCTCCAGGAAGATCACCGGATCGGCGTGCGCGATCGCCTGCTGGATCATCCAGTAGCCATCGGCCGGATTCGAGCAGGCAACAACCTTCAGCCCGGGCGTGTGCGCGAACTGCGCCTCGGGCGATTCGCTGTGGTGCTCCACCGCGCCGATGCCGCCGCCGAACGGGAATCCGGATCACGATCGGCATCGGATAGACGCCGTGGCTGCGGGAGTGGATACTTCGCGACCTGGCACACGATCTGGTCGTACGCCGGGTAGACGAAGCCGTCGAATTGGATCTCGATCACCGGGCGATAGCCCCGCATCGCCATGCCGACGGCCGTCCCGACGATCCCCGACTCGGCCAGCGGACTGTCCATCACCCGGTCCGCACCGAAGTCCTTCTGCAAGCCGTCGGTGATCCGGAAGACGCCGCCCAACTGACCGATGTCCTCGCCCATCAAGACGACCTTGGGGTCGTCCTCCATCGCGCGCCGCAGACCCGCGTTCAGCGCCTTCGCCAGCGTGAAGGTCGTCATCGCACACTCTCCTGACTCGTACCGACCTCGACGAAGCTGGCCAGATAGTCACCGTACGCCGCACGCTGTGCCGCGAGTTCGGTCGGCAACTCGGCGTACGCCTCATCGAACATGCTCAGCGGATCCGGCGCCGGCATCGCCTTGCAGCCCTCGCGCATCCGGTGGCCGAGTTCGTCGGCCTCGCGTTCGATGTCGTCGAAGAACGACTGCTCGACGTGCCCGCCGTTGCGGAGGTAGGTCTCGACGCGGGCCAGCGGATCCTTGGCCCGCCACGCGTCCAACTCGTCCGGGTTGCGATATCTGGTCGGGTCGTCGGTGGTGGTGTGGGAGCCCATCCGATAGGTGAACGCCTCGATCAGGGTCGGTCCCTGGCCATCGCGCGCTCGCTGGAGCGCCGCCTGCGTCACGGCGTACGACGCCAGGACGTCGTTGCCGTCGACCCGGACGCCCGGAATCCCGAATCCCTGCGCCCGCTTGTAGATCGGCGCGCGCAGGTGGAGTTCGGTCGGCTCCGAGATGGCCCACTGGTTGTTCTGGCAGAAGAACACGACCGGAGCGTTGTACGACGCCGCGAAGACCATCGCCTCGCTGACGTCGCCCTGCGCCGTGGCCCCGTCGCCGAAGGCCGCGATCACCGCGGTGTCGCGATCCGGGTCCCCGGTGCCGACGGCACCGTCGCGCTGCAGCGCCCATGGCGTAACCCGTGGCGTGGAGTGCTTGAGCCCCGATCACGATCGTGTAGTACCCGCAGTTGGTGGCGCGGGCATCCCAGCCACCTCGGTTGACGCCTCGGAAGAGCTCCAACAGCGCCAACGGATCGACGCCCTTGCACCAGGCGAAGCCGTGCTCGCGGTAGGTGGGGAAGACATAGTCCTGCTTCCGCATCGCCCGCGCCGGCACCGATCTGTGCCGCCTCCTGGCCCAGCGACTGCGACCAGATCCCGATCTCGCCGTGGCGTTGAAGGGCCGTGGCCTCCACATCGAGACGGCGAACCAGCGCCATGTCGCGGTAGAAACCGCGGAGCAGTTCGGCCTCTTCCGCCGGCGCCGAGATCGAGTGTGATGTCCGGACTTTCGACCCGTTCACCGGCCGCGGTCAGCAACTGGACCAGTTGCAGTTCGCCTTGTTGAGTTCCCCGATTGACGTCCACAAGGCCAACGTACTCAGCCCTGGACAACGCGCCAACCACCGCCCCGTCCCGGCTCGCTATCGAGCCGGGACGGGCGCTGGTTATTCGATGGTCATGGCGCCCGTCATGATCGCGACTCCGTCGGTCATGGAGTGCGATTGTGGGGTGATGACGCCGGCGCTGCCACCGAGGCGGGCGATGTGGATCCGGTCGGCGACCGACCACACGTTGGGCATGTTGTGGCTGATCAGGATCACGCCGATGCCGCGCTCGCGCAGTTGCTCGATCATTCGAAGCACCATGCCGGTTTCCTTGACGCCTAGTGCAGCGGTGGGCTCATCGAGCACCGCCACTTTGGAGCCGAACGCACCGGTCCGCGCGACGGCAACGGCCTGGCGTTGACCACCCGAGAGGGACTCGACGGCGACGTTCATGTTCTGAATCGTCTGGATGCCGAGATCGCGCACCGCTTTTCCGGCTCGCTCACTCATTCCCTTCTTGTCGAGCATCCGCAGAACCGAACCCAGGGGTCCCGGGCGCCGTTCTTCACGCGCGAGATACAGGTTGCTCGCAATGTCGAGTGCCGGGGAGACCGCCAGGGTTTGGTAGACCGTTTCGATGCCCGCGTCGCGGGCGTCTTGTGGTCGTTTGAATTCCACTTTCTTGCCGTCGAGTAGCACGTCGCCGAAGTCCGGGATGATGGCTCCGGTCAAGGCTTTGACCAGGGTCGACTTCCCTGCTCCGTTGTCCCCGATGACGGCTAGGACCTCACCGGGGTAGAGATCGATGTCGACGTTGTTGATGCCGATCACGCGCCCGAAGGACTTGTGTAGGTTGCGGCCAGACAGCACCGGCGTACGCGTTTCTACTGCACTGGTGCTCATGCCTTCACCTTCCGAATCCATTGGTCGACCGAAACGGCGACGAGTACGAGTACGCCGACTGCGAAGACGCGCCATTGCTGGTCGGCCCCGGCCAGCGAGAGTCCGCGGTCGAAGGTGGCGTAGATCAACGCACCCAACAGGGTGCCAACCACGCGACCGCGACCACCGAACAGGCTGGTCCCGCCGATCACGACGGCGGTGATGGTGGCCAGGTTGGTGTCGTCGGACAGGAGGTTGGGGCTGGCCACGGAGTTGAGTCCCATCGCCATCCAGCCACCGATGCCGTACAAGATGCCGGCCACCGTGTAGACGGAGAAGAGGACGCGTTTGACGCGGATGCCCGAAAGGCGGGCTGCTTCGGCGTCGTCGCCCACGGCGTAAACGTGTCGGCCCCACGCGGTCTGGCTCAGTGCGAATCCGACGACTATGTAGAGCAGCAGCATGACCACGATGCCGAGATAGATCGGGAAACTGTACGGGCCACTGTCGTCACCCAGGCGGAGGGGGATATTGCCCGCGATCGAGGTGGAGGTCAGAGAGGTCCACGCCGAGGACGGTCTTGCCCTGGGTGTAGAGCAACATCGAGGCCTGGATGATGCCGAAGGTGCCCAGAGTCGCAATGAATGGTGGCAGATTGAGCACGGTCACTAAAGCGCCGTTGAACGCGCCGCATGCCACGCCCACGATCAGCCCGGCGATGATCGCCAACCACGGTGTCACGCCTTGTTCGAAGAAGACCTTGGCCATCACCATCATCGCGAGCAACGCGATGTAGCCGACCGACAGGTCGATGCCGGCGGTGAGAATGATCAGGGTCTGGCCGAGCGCCAAGATGGCCACCACGACGACACCTTTGATCATCGTGGCCTGGTTGCCCGGCAAGATGAACCGGTCGTTGAGCAACGAAAAGACAAGGTACGACAGAAGCAACACGAACAGTGGACTCAGGTAGGAACGCGCGTGCAACGTGTGCTGCGTGCGTTCGAGCAGTGTGTACTTGCGGTCCCCAAACTCGGCGGCTGCCGACCCCCCCGAAGGGGAATCGGCAGCCGCGTCGCTTGCGACCGGCGGACCGGTTTCGGACATTTTCTAGATCAGCCCCAGCAGATATCTAAGGCGGCAGTGGTGTCGATCGACTCAACACCTTCCGCCGGCGTATCGGTGACCAAAGCGACACCAGTGTTGAAGAAGTCAAGCCCCTCGCTCACAGCGGGAGCTTCGCCGCCGGTTGCGATCGCCTTGATTGCTTCGACACCCTTCGACGCCATCAACAGCGGGTACTGCTGCGAAGTGGCGTCAATGGTGCCATCAGCAACAGCCTGCACTCCCTGGCAGCCACCGTCAACAGAAACGACGAGAACATCAGCGGGGTCTCCGCCGGCGTCCGTGAACGCCTTCACCGCGCCGTACGCCGCTGGCTCGTTGATCGTGTAGATCACGTTGATGTCGGGGTTCTTGGCCAAGCAGTTCTCCATGCCGGCCTGACCATCAGCCTCGTTGCCGTTGGACTGCTCGTTGCAGACGATCTCGTACTCGCCACCGTCGTAGGAACCGGTCGGCATCCTCGTCCCCGTTGACCTGGGCATCCTTGGTATCGATACCCATACCGGTCAGGAAGCCCTGGTCACGGTTGTAGTCGACCGAAACGACCTTGTCAGTGAAGAGGTCGAGCATCGCGATGACAGCCTTGTCGCCACCGAGCTGAACCTTGGTCCAGGCGCCAATGAGCTCACCGGCTTCGAAGTTGTCCGTGGCGAAGGTGATGTCCACGGTGTCCGGCGGGTCCGGAGGGGTGTCGAGGGCGATCACGTACATGCCGGCGTCACGCGCCTCGGTGATCTTCGGGTTGACCGCCGGGCCGTTGGGCGTGATCAAGATGCCGTCCTGGCCGGCCGCGATCGCGGCGTCAATGGCCTCGATCTGACCCTGCTCGTCGCCGTCTTCGGCGCCGGAGGCGATCGTGATGTCAACGCCGTTCTCCTCGCCGGCCTTCTTGGCGCCCTCTTGCATGGCGACGAAGAACGGGTTCACGGAGTCTTTCGTGATCAAGGTGACGGCGATGGTGTCGTCGGCACTGTCGCCGGAGTCACTTGAGTCACTTGAGCTGTCGGAGCCGCCACAGGCGGCCATGGTGGATGCCGCGAGCACACCGACGGCCGCCAAAGCGAACCGGCGACGCCACGGGGACATCGAGGGGATTTGCAACATGAGGGGGTTTCCTTCGCAGTGGGGGCTGTCGTGGTTCGACAACGTTGTCAGGACCATGTCTAGCGGTGACTTGCGTCACAAGTCAACACATTGCGCCGAATCGTTGACAACGATGTCATAACGGGCCATGCTCACGTCCACCGGAACTTCGAGCCTCGGAGGTGCCCTCAGTGGCAGCGTCGATCTAGGGTCGACCGGCAATCATCGAACCGGAAAGGGGTACGTCGGTGAGTGGGAATTTGCCCACCGGTCGCGTGCGTGGGCGGCGAGCCACCCTGCGCGATGTTGCGGCCCTGGCCGGTGTCAGCATCAAGACGGCGTCCCGGGTCGTCAACGGCGAGTCCGGGGTCGTCGCGGCCAAAGTAGAGGCGGTGACCAGGGCCGTCGAGGAGCTCAACTACCGACCCGACATGAGTGCGAGCGCGCTGCGTCGCGCCGACGGGCGTACGGCGGCCGTGGCCGCGCTGCTGGAGGATCTCGCAAACCCCTACTCGGCAGAACTACATCGCGCACTCGAGAACGAGGCACGCGAACGCGGCGTACTCATCTTCGCCGGCAGTGTGGACCAGGATCCCGAACGCGAGTTGCAGTTGGTCCGCGAGTTCACCGCTCGACGTGCCGACGGACTCGTCATCATGCCGGCGTCGACCGATCACTCCTACCTCGCTCGAGAGGTTTCCGGGCACACTCCGGTGGTCTTCGTCGACCGCTCGCCGGTGGGATTCGCGGCCGACGCCGTCGTGACCGACAACGCCGCGGGCGCCGCTCGAGCCGTCACCCATCTGGTCGAGCGCGGTCATCGTCGCATCGGTTTCCTGGGCGACAAGATGTCCATCGACACCGCCCGCGATCGACATCAGGGCTTCCTCGACGCGATGTCGGACCACGGCCTGCGCAGTGCCGCCCGAATTGATGGCAACCGAACTGCACACTCGCGAGGCCGCCGAGGCCGCAGCGCACGCCATGTTCCGCGTGCCTGAGCCTCCAACGGCACTCTTCACGGCCCAGAACAACATCACGATCGCAGCAATTCGCTGCCTGCAGGAACTCGGGCTGACCCACCGGGTCGCCCTGGTCGGCTTCGACGATCTCCCCTGGGCCGACCTCGTTCAGCCGGGCATCACGGTGATGGCACAGGATCCTGCGGCGATCGGCCGACGGCCGCGAGATCATCTTCGATCGAATAGGTGGCGACGATTCTCCGACGCGAACCGAGATCATCACCACCCGCCTGGTCGAGCGAGGTTCGGGCGAAATCCGACCGGGTTAGGGTTAATGCGTGCGGATCATTCTGTGGATACTCGGCAACGCCGTCGCGCTCGCGGTGGCCGCCCTGTTCCTCGACGGGATCGGCTTCGACGGACCGACCAGCGGTCAGGACGAGCTGACCGAAAAGCTCGTCCCGCTGCTGATCGTGGCGGTGATCATGGGGCTCGTGACGGTGTTCGTCGAACCCTTCGTCAAGTTCTTCTCGCTCCCCTTCATCATCCTCACGGTCGGGCTGTTCCTCCTGGTCGTCAACGCCCTGATGTTGATGCTCACCGCCTGGATTGCCGGCCAGTTGGACGTCGGGTTCTATGTCGACGGATTCTGGAATGCGCTGATCGGATCGATCATCATCACGATCGTCACCGGCTTCGTCGATCTCGTGGTCCAAGACGACTGATGCCGAGTGCGCAAAGTCGGCGAGCCAGCGTCGTACCGGATCGCACTCGTCTGCCTGGGCAACATCTGCCGGTCACCCATGGCCGATGTCGTCCTGAACGCCAGACTTGCTGACGCCGGACTCGCTGACTCGCGTCAGTGTGGAGAGCTTCGGCACGGGCGGCTGGCATCGAGGGTGACCCGATGGATAGTCGGGCGAGCGCGACGCTGCGTGCGCGCCGGGTACGACGGTTCGCAGCATCGAGCGCGACAGATCACCCGCGACAGACTTGCCGACTTCGACCTGATCCTCGCCATGGATTCGGCCAACCTGCGCGATCTGCGTTCGCTGGGCGGCGACCGAGACCAGACTCTTCCGCGACTTCGATCCGCGCGCAGCCAAATCTCCGGAGCCGAGTGCCGACGTACCGGACCCGTACTACGGTGGAGTCAGACGGCTTCGAGGAGGTGCTCAGCATGGTCGAGCGAACATCTGCCGAGATCGTCGCGCGCCTGCGTCGCCGGTGATCTCCCCGGAAGGACCGGCGATGACCCGACTGAGCGCGGTTGCCGCTCGCGCCGAGTCCTTGCTGGGCATGGCGGTTGTCGCGACCTCGCCGGTTGCCGGTGGCGACATCTGCACCTGCACCCGATTGCGCCTCGGCGACGGCACGACGGCACTGATCAAGACCCATCCCGCTGCGCCGGACGGGTTCTTCACCGCCGAAGCACGCGGACTGAAGTCGCTGGCCGAGGGCGTGCCCGATCCGGAGACCTCGGGCCTCGCGGTCCCCGAACTGATGGCCCACGACCACGACTGCATCATCTTGCGCTGGGTCGAACCCGGAAAACCATCGGTGGATGCGGCGACTGCTTTCGGTCGGGGTCTGGCTCGGTTGCACGGCAGCGAGACCGGCACGACGTACGGCGCCGACCACGACGGCTTCATCGGCCCCCTGCCGATGGTGAACACCCCCTCCGAGCAGTTGGCCGGAATTCCTCCTGTCACGGCGAGTGCTGCCCTATCTCAAGGTCGCCCGCGATCGCGGCAGCCGTGTCGCCGGAGGACGCAGAGATCATCGAGCAGGCCGCCAACCGGGCCGGTGAGATCGTCCCGACCGAAGGCCCGGCCCGGCTCCACGGAGACCTGTGGAACGGCAACGTGCTCTGGGGCATGGACGGGAAGGTGTCGATCATCGACCCGGCGGCGTACGCCGGGCATCGCGAGATGGACCTGGCCATGTTGACCTTGTTCGGGCTACCGCACCTGCCTCGGGTGCTGGGCGCCTACTCCGAGGCGGCACCGCTTGCCGATGATTGGGAAGAGCGACTGGTCTTCCACCAACTCTTCCCCCTGCTCGCTCACGCCTGCCGTTTCGGAGGGGCGTACGGCGCTCGCGCGACGGACATCGCTCGGCGCTTCGCCTCCTGATCAGCGGATCTCGACGACTTTCGCTGACGGGAGTGATCGGCACCTCAAAGTCGCCACGTGAGGTGTCAAACGCTCCCGCCACGGTTGGGTTCGACCGGCCGACGCGCCTCTCAGCACGATTTAAGGTCAACCTGGCATCCTGAGGCCGGTGACTGTGCCGATTGCCGAGCGACCCAGAGTGCTTGTCGTTGACGACGATCAGGCGGTGCGGGAGTCGCTGCGCCGCTCCCTTGAGTTCAACGGGTACGCCGTGAGCCTGGCCTCCGACGGGGCCGATGCGCTGGCCCGGATCGGTGGGGCGAACCCCGACGTCGTGATCATGGACGTGATGATGCCCCGCCTCGACGGCATCGAGACCACCAAAGCACTGCGCAAAGCCGGCAACGACGTGCCCATCCTCGTGCTCACCGCACGAGACGCAGTCGGCGACCGGGTCGAGGGTCTCGATGCCGGTGCCGACGACTATCTGACCAAGCCCTTCGCTCTCCAGGAGTTACTGGCCCGCCTGCGCGCGCTGCTGCGCCGCGTCGTACCTCTCGAAGCCTCCGACGAGACCCTCTCTTTCGCCGACCTCACCATGGACATCGCCACCCGTGAGGTCAAGCGCGGCGACCGCGCGATGGAGTTGACGCGCACCGAGTTCACCCTGCTGGAGATGTTCCTACGCCGCCCGCGGCGGGTGCTGGAACGTTCCTTCATCCTCGAAGAGGTGTGGGGCTATGACTTCCCGACGACCGCCAACTCCCTTGAGGTCTACGTCGGGTACCTGCGACGCAAGACCGAAGCCGAGGACGAGAGCCGACTGCTGCACACTGTGCGTGGCGTCGGCTACGTCTTGAAAGAGACATGAGCGAACTCAATGAGCTGACCCGCGGGTGGGGTTATCGCTTCGACAAACGCCGTTGGCACTATCGGCGTTCCCTCGCCTCGCGCGTCACCCTGCTGACCACGATGGCGGTGGGGCTCTCCGTGCGCGTTCGTCGCGCTCGGCGCCTACGCCACCGTGCGGGTCCAGATGACCGCCGCCCTCGACCAATCCCTGCTCGATCGCGCCCACGAAGCCGCCGAAAGCAACGCCCTCTCGGAGCTGATCTCCTCGAAGTTCCCTTCCGCGGCCCTGGGTGCGGCGGACATTCGGATCGCGATCATCACCTCATCCGGCACCGTCATCACGGCCGACGACCTGCCGGCCATCCAACTCGGGACCCCCGAGCGCGAGGTCTGGCAGGGCAACTGACAGCTACTCGATCCGGACCCTGCAGGCGGGGTCCGAGTCCTACCGGGTGGCCGCCGTGCAGGCGACCGACGATCAAACCCTGGTCGTGGCGCAATCGCTGGCACCGCAGGAACGAGTGCTGGCCCAACTGCGGAGCGTGATGTTCATCTTCGGCTTCGCCGGCGTGATCACGGCAGCGCTGGCCGGTTGGATCGTCGCGCTGAACGGTCTGCGACCGGTCCGGAAGCTGACGATTGCGGCCGAGGACATCGCCCGGACCGAGGATCTGACTCCCCTGGCAGTCGAGGGTGATGACGAGATTGCCCGACTGGCGATGGCGTTCAACACCATGCTGACCGCCCTTTCGGCCTCCCGCGACCGGCAGCGCCAACTGGTGGCCGATGCCGGCCACGAACTACGGACACCCGTTGACGTCGCTGCGGACCAACCTCGACCTGCTCGCCCAGGCCGAATACGCCCGCAACGGCGACGGCCCGGGCCTGCCTCCCGAGGCCCGTCGCGAACTGCTGCACGACGTACGCGCTCAGATCGAGGAACTCACCACCCTGATCGGCGACCTGGTCGAGTTGGCCCGCGACGAGCCGATGGCACACGTGGTCGAGGAGATCGACCTGGCGGACGTGGTGGATCGAGCAGTCGCCCGGGTACGCCGTCGCGCGCCGGGCGCTGCCTTCGACGTCCATGCGACTTCCTGGTGGGTCTACGGCGAGCCGATCGCCCTCGAGCGGGCCGTCACCAACCTGCTCGACAACGCCGCCAAGTGGGGTCCCCTGGACGGCACGATCACTGTCCGGCTGATTGACGGCACCCTCACCGTCGAGGACGAAGGCCCGGGCATCTCCGAGGTGGATCTCCCGCACGTCTTCGAGCGGTTCTACCGCTCTGACGAGTCCCGAGCGATGCCGGGCTCCGGGCTCGGGTTGTCGATCGTGGCCCAGGTGGCCGAGCGCCATGCCGGCAGCGTGTGGGCCGGGCCGGCACCCGGTGGCGGTGCCCAACTCAGCCTGACCCTCCCCGGCTCGCCTGCACTTCCGGCCCGCGAAGTCGTCGTCGAGGAACCGGCGCCGACGCCGATCTCCTAGCCGATCCTGACCGATCCCCTAGTCGGCGAACACCCGCAGCAACCGGTCGGCCTTCCAGCGGGACTCGGCGTACTCCTCGGCGACGTCGGACTGCACGGTGATGCCGCCCCCGGTGCCGAGGTCGTAGTGTCCGGAGCCGTCGGTCATCAGGGACCGGATCACGACCCCCAGGTCTGCTCGGCCGTCCGCGCAGATCCAGCCGAACGCACCGGCGTACGGGCCGCGGGGTGAGTCCTCGACCTCGGCGATGATCTCCATCGTTCGCCGCTTGGGAGCACCCGTCATCGAGCCGGCCGGAAACAGCGCACGCAGCGCACCCGACCGAGCTCACGTCGGAGCGAAGGTGGCCGCGCACGGCCGACACGAGCTGGTGGACGCCCGGATACGACTCCACCGCCATCAACTCCGGCACGGTCACGGTGCCGGGGTCGCACACCATCGACAGGTCGTTGCGCAGCAGATCAACGATCATCAGGTTCTCCGCGCGGAACTTCGGATCACTCGCCAACCGCAGCCGTGAAGCCTCGTCATCCGCAGCACTCGCCCCCCGCGCGGTCGTGCCCTTGATCGGCTTGGTCTCGATCACCCGGTCCTCGGTGATCACCGCGTAGCGCTCCGGCGACGAACTCAACAGCCAGCCCCGATGGCCGTCGACGTCGTGCTGCAGGAACCCGGCGTACGGCGCGGGGTTGAGGTCGCGAAGTCGGAGGTACGCCGTGACCGGATCGAGGTCGCTGACGGTGCGTTGGCGGTAGGTCAGGTTCACCTCGTAGGAGTTTCCCGCGTGCAGGTGTTCCTGAACCGCTGGCGAACGCATCCAGATAGGACTCGCGGCACCCCTCCGCCGCGCTCGTCGACGCCGGGAGTGACCGGATCCGGCGCTCCAGGATCCAGCGCTCCAGGATCGAGGGCACTGTGTTCGTAGTAGCGCAGCCCTCGGGGCCGCATCCACACCGCGTCCGGCAGTCCTGAGCCGCGAGCATCCGGCGGCCGGCAGGTCCGGCCGCGCGGCGTACCCGAAGTAGCCCACCCAATGGTCATCGGCCTCGACCGGCCGCCATCTCCCGCTCCAACACGGCGAAGATGTCGTCGCCCGACGATCGTGCTTGCGTTGTCCACGTGGCGGCGGACCTCGTCCGGTCGCCGCGTCGTACGTCAACGAAACGTCGTCATCGTCGAGCCAGCCGATCATCGATCGCTTGGTCGACCACTCGCGGGCGCCACCGCCATCGAGCCAGAAGCATCGACGATGCTCCGCCGCGATCGAACGGAAGAACGACACCGGATCGGTCATGGCCGCCTGCCCGAGTCCGGGCCGAGGAAGTTCGCCATCATCCGTGCGCCGTGCTCGGACAGGATGGATTCGGGATGGAACTGCACCCCCTCCAGGGGGAGCGTTGCGTGCCGGACCCCCTGCACGACCCCGTCCTCGGAACGCGCCGTGACGATCAGCGGCTCCGGGCACCTCGACGGCCTGAAGCGAGTGATACCTGACCGCGGCGAACGTCGGGCGGCAGACCCGCGAAAGACCCCTAGCCCATCGTGGCTGATGGTGGCGACCGACCCGTGGGCCGGCTCCCCGCGCGCCACCTTCCCGCCGTACGCCGTGACCAGGCCCTGCATGCCCAGGCAGACCCCGAAGACCGGGCGAGCACCCGAACGAAGGACCTCGCGGCCGATGGCGAAGTCGGACTCATTGTCGGGATGTCCCGGCCCAGGCGAGAGCACCACGTGGGAGTAACGCCAGCACGTCCGCCAGGCTCACCTGGTCGTGTTGGACGACCCGGGGCATCACTCCGGTCACGCCCGCGACGAGATGCACCAGGTTCCAGGTGTAGGAGTCGTAGTGATCAACCACGACCACGTCGGCGGCCACCGAGTCAGACTAGTTCCCGACGAGTAGTTCCGACTGGTAGCTCCGACTGGCTAGCTCCGACTGGGCCGCCTAGTTCCCCCGAGTGAGATTGCGGCATGTGGTCGAGACCGGCGCATCGAACTCGGTCGAGCGGCACGCATCGAAGGCCTCGAGCCGCCTCCGAAGTGTCGCCACCTGGGCGGCGTACGCCGGATCGGCGAACTGATTGACGCGTTCCCACGGTTGGGTCGTGTAGTCGTAGAACTCCCACGCGTAGTCCGTGCCGACCCAGTCCGGATCGACATCGAAGCGGGCGAGCAGGGCGTTCGCCGTGCGGATCGCGATGAACGACGGCACCGGGCTGACCCCGATGCCGGCCAGCGCATCGGGATCATTCGGATCCGGCGGGCTGAGGGAGTGCTCCATGAAGACGGCGTCGCGTCGTTGCCGGTCGGGGTCAATGAGGGTCGGGACGAGCGACCGACCCGATCGATACCGCAGGAGACTTCACGCCCGCGAGATCCTCCAGGGTGGACGCGATGTCCAGGTTGTTGGCGGATTCGACACGCGGTCCGGGCGCGACACCTGGCCCCGTCGACGAATAGCGGGACCTGCGCATCGATCGTGTACGGCGACTGCTTGCCCTCGATGGTGCCGAACTGTCCGATGTGGAACCCATTGTCGGAGGTGACCATCACCACGGTGTTGTCGTCGACCCTGTTCAGGATCCGGCGAATCATCCGATCCGCCGACTGCACCATCCGTGCCCGGTTGCGCAGGGTGCGCTCGGCGTCGGCGACGCTGACCTTGTCGTTCGGACGCCAGATCGCGGCGGTGCCGTCGTCGCGGATCGCGGCGGATCTGGGCTTGCCGGCGCTCTGCGGCCCGAATCCCGGCAAGCGAGCCACCGACAGCTCGTCACAGCCGATCGGTCCGCAGTTGCCCAACGGGTTGCGTGGGCGCGGTCGATCCCGGAAGGCGGCCGGGAAGAACGGTTCGTTGGGGAAGGAGCCCAGCGACTCGACGCGGGAGTGGGGTGCGTACGGCGCAACCTCCAGGAAGTACGGCGCCTCGGTCGTCCTCGTGCTCGCGGACGAACGTCCAGGGCGAGGTCGGTCGTGACCGTGCCGGCGTACACCTCGTCCTTCTCCTTGGCGGTGGTGTTCGGGAATGGGACGGGATATTCGTTCAGCGTCACCGACTCCTGGTCCGCCACCTGATCGTTACCATCGCCTTCGGTCTCCGTGGTGTGGAAGCCCCAGCCGTCATAGGCATCCCCGAAGAGGACCTGGAAGTCGGACCAGCCGGGTGGGATCGGCGGCACGATCCCGCCGAAGGCTTCGTATTCGTTGAGGTACTTCCCGACGAAACCGGTGGTGTAGCCGGCCTCGTGAAGGCTCAGGTTCACCGTCCGCTGATCGTTGCCGAACTCGAAGAAGGCCTGGGCTCCACCGAGCGGCGCGGCCGGGTTCTCGCGGGTGCTCGGTGTTCGTGAAGACGTGGGTCTGGTGGGGATACTGGCCGGTCATCAGCGAAGCGCGGGAGACGCAACACAACGAGTCGACGACGTACGACTGCTGATAGCTCGCACCGACCCGGGCCATCTTCTGCATCGACTCTCATCGATCGGAACAAGGTCCATCGAGAAGTCGTCCAGCAGCACCAGGACGAGGTTCGGCCGCTCCCGCGGGCCGGCGTCCGGCGTCGGAGTCGGACGCCGGTGAACTCACCGATGCCGACGGTGAGGGTTGCGCTGCGGGTGGTGAGCCTCCACTCGGCGCGCAGGCCGCGACGAGCACGAGGGTGCACACCACGAGGGCGCGCAAGTCTCGTCACTGCTGCAGTACTCCGCGCACGAGTTCATGCACCAGGTCGTAGCCCCGCTCGGTCAGGATGGACTCCGCATGGAACTGGACCCCGCGATAGTGCGGCCCGACGACTAGGTGGATGTCTCCCGACTCGGGATCGAACTCGACGCGAACGCCAGTCGGGCACGCCCTCGGGAAGAACGCCGCCCGGAGCCTTGCCGACGAACGTGTTGTAGAAGCCGACCCGCTCGATCCGCCCATCGATCGACACCGGCGACTGGGTTCCCTGGAACACGATGTCCTTGAAGGCGAGCGGGATGCCGAGGCGTTCGCACAGCGTCTGATGGCCGAGACACACCGCCAGGAACGGCCTGCTGGTCGGCCAGCAATTGGTCGACCGCACGCCGCATCCGCACGATCTTGGGGTCGTCGCCGTCGCGTGGGTCCCCGGGTCCGGGACCGACGATCGCGAGGTCCCACGAGTCGAACCAGCCGTCGAGATCATCGGGGATGTCTTCATGGCGCACGATGTCGGCAGTCATTCCGAGCACCGCAAGGACGTGGCGCAGCATCCGCACGAAGTCGTCCTCGCCGTCGATGATGACGGCCTTCTTGCCGGCCATCCACGGCTCCGGCGGTGCGCCAGCCTGGTCGGTCAACCAGAAGGTCGACAGTCGCCGATTGCGCGAGTTCAAGGCGATCAGGACGTCCTCGTCGCGGATCAGCGCCGTGATGTCCTCGGCCGGAAGGGGTGCGGCCGGGACCAGGCCGAAGGCGCTCAGGATGCCGCCGGCCTTGGCGTGGGTCTCGGCCACTTCGTACGCCGGGTTGGAGTCTCGCACCAGGGTGGCACCTGCGGTCACCCGGAGATTGCCGGCAAGGTCGACGTCCGCCGTGCGAATCACGATCGGGCTGTCCGCAGTCGGCTCGCCGTCCACGTCGCGGCCGAGGAGGGCCAGGGCGCCGGCGTAGTACTGCCGTCCGGTGGATTCGTACTCCTTGATCAGTCGGCAGGCGTTCTCGACCGGGCTCCCCGTGACGGTGGCGGCGAACATCGTGTCGCGGAGCACTTCGCGTACGTCGAGTCTGGTGCGGCCGGCGAGGAGATACTCCGTGTGGATCAGGTGGGTCATCGGCTTCAGGAACGGGCCGACCACCTGGCCGCCCTCGTGGCAGATGTCGCACATCATCTTGAGCTCTTCATCCACCACCATGAAGAGTTCGTAGATCTCCTTCTCGTCGGCCAGGAAGTCGAGAATCGCCGGCTTCGACCGCTACGTCGGGATCGCGGGGGATCCGGAACGTCCCCGAGATCGGGTTCATCCGCACGTCGCCGCCGCGCACGCTCACGTGCCGCTCCGGGCTGGCGCCGATCAGGTAGCGGTCGCCCGGTGAAGAAGAGATATGTCCAGTAGGCGCCGCGTTCGCGCACCAGCAAGCGACGGAACACGGTCAGCGCCTTGGTCGCATCCCAGTCGGCGACGACGGCTCGATAGTTGCGGCCGATGACCAGGTTGGCGCCCTCGCCCTGCCCGATCTCGTCGCGAATGATCGCCTCGACCACCTCGGCGTACTCCGCGTCGTCGCTCTCGAATCCGCCTCGGTCGGTGAAGTCCACTTCGGCCAGCGGCAGCGCCGCCAACGCCTCAGCAAGCGGGACCTCGACCTCGGACTCGATGTCGACGACCACCAGCGGCGTGCCGTCGTCGTGGGCCTGGAAACCGCGTTCGGCGACCTGTTTGAAGGGGATCGCGAGCAACCGGTCGAAACGACGCCCGGGCGTCGGCAACCCAGTCTCCAGGGGTACGTCGAGCAGCGAGGTGACCTCGCTGCGCGACCCACCCAGCAGGGTGACCGTGTCGGAGTCCCGCAGTCGGATCGCCGCCCACGCCGGATAACCACCGAGCGCATCGAACGCGGACTGCGTCGACTCCCCTACGGCGGCGGCTACTTCAGACATGGGGAAACCCTACGATCTCAGGCCGGCCCGTCGGCCACCCGTCCGCTGCGTGGGGAGATCGTGGCCGCGAGCGCCTCGTCGAGGATGTCGATGCCCTTGTGGAGGTCGGCCGAGTCGATGGTCAGCGGTGGCGCCAGCCGGAAGATCCCGCCCATCCCAGGCAACTGGACGATGTTGAGGTGGAGTCCGCGCTCCAGGCAGGCGGCCGTGACGGCCTTGCCGAGTTCGTCGGCCGGAGTCTTGGACTCCTTGTCGGTGACCAACTCGATGCCTTGCAGAAGCCCGCGTCCACGAACGTCACCGACGACGTCGTACTTCTCCTCCAGACCCACCAACCGCCCACGCAGTTCCTGACCCAATGCCTGCGCCCGCTCCACCAGTCCATCTCGCTGCAGCACGTCGAGCACTGCGAGCGCGACCGACGCGGCCAACGGATCCGAGACGTGGGTGGTGAAGAAGAGGAATCCGCGCTCGTGGCAGACCCGCTCGATCTCATCGGAGGTGAGCACGGCGGCCACCGGCAGCCCGGCGCCGAGCGTCTTCGACAGCGTCAACAGATCGGGTATGACGCCGTCGCGTTCGAAGGCGTACATCGTGCCGGTGCGCCCGAAGCCGGTCTGGGCCTCGTCGAGGATCAGCAGCATCCCCCGCTCGACGCAGTACTCCTTGAGCCGAGCCAGGTAGCCCAGCGGGAGTTCGATGATCCCGCCCGAGGACAGGATCGGCTCCACCACGCACGCCGCCAACGCCGCCGGTCGATTGCTGGTCGATGATCTGGAAGCCGTAGGCGAGTTCGGCCTCCCAGTCGTAGCTGCCGTCGGGCCGGCGGAACGGCGACCGATAGGCGTTCGGAGTCGGCAGCGTCAGGCTGCCCGGAACGGCCGGGCCATAGCCCCGCCTGCCCGCGGCGAACGTCGCCGACGCCGCGCCGGTCGTCATGCCGTGCCACGAGCGGTCGAACGCGACCACCTCGAAGCCACCGGTGTAGAGCTTGGCCATCTTGATGGCGGCCTCGTTGGACTCCGCACCCGTGGTCAGCAGCAGCATCCGGCCCAAGGAGTCGGGCAGGGTCTCGGCCAGCCGCGCCGCCAACTCCACCACGGGCCGACTCAACATCCCGCTGTAGAGGTGGTCGAGGTTCTCGACGGCCTCACTCACCGCGCGCACGACATCCGGGTGCCCGTGACCGAGCACCGCGCTCATCTGACCCGGACGTGAAGTCCAGGATCGCGCGACCCTGGTCGTCGTACACATACGAACCGCTGGGCGCGCTCGATGATCCGCGGCGTGAACTGAGCGCCGTACCGGATCAGGTGCTGGTCGGCCGTGCGCCAGAAGGTCTGATTCATCCACGTTCCGAGCTCCTTGCTCGCGGTCACGAGATCGTGGTGAGGAGTTGGGTGGCGCGGGTGAGGACGACGTAGAGGGTCGATCGACCGGTGACGGCCTCGCTCTCGATCTCCTCCGGCCGCACGACCACGATCGCGTCGAACTCCAGGCCCTTGGTGTCGAGGCCGGTGAGTACGACGATCCGGTCCTCGCCCGACGGCATCACCGAGGAGTCGATTGCGGCACGCGCGCCAGGCGCGAAGTCGGCGAACTCCGGCCACGAGGCCAGCCACGAGTTGACCTCGGAGCGCCGCGCCACGGGTACGACGATCGCGACCGTGCCTTGGACCTGGCCGATGACGTCGGCCACGGCACGCCCGGGTTGCGTCGGCCAGATCGGCGACGTCCGTCAGGACAGTCGGGCTCGACCTCGGTCGACCGCACTGCGGTCGGCAGGTCGGCATTGAGCCCGACCCGTTGGGCGTACGCCGCGGCGTACTCGTAGATCTCGGCCGAGTTTCGGTAGTTCGTCGACAAGTGGAACTCGTGAAGCGGCTTGCCGTCGAGCGCCTCGGCGCGGGCCGCGGCCGCCTCGCCCGGATGCGGCCACGAGGACTGGGCCGGGTCGCCGACGATCGTCCACGAGGCGGTCCGACCACGCCGCGCCACCATCCGCCACTGCATCGGTGTCAGGTCCTGCGCCTCGTCGATCAGCACGTGCGCGAAGCCGTCGTCCTCGATGCGGTGCGTCGGCGGCGTCCAGGCCCGACCCGACGGGCGCGTATTCGCGATCGGAGGCGGTGGTCAATTCCTGCAGATCGACGCCCTCGGCGAAGACCATGTCGTCGTTGAGGGTCCGCTCCTCCGCGATCGCGAGCGGGGATGTCGCCCAGTGCGTAGCGAAGCTCGTCGAGCAGCGGAACATCCTCCACCGACAGGCCGGACCCGGAGCGCCCAGGACTTGGTCAGCAGCGCCTGCTCGGCCGGGTCGAGCACGCCCTCTCCGACGCGGGCAAGGAACTCGGGGTCGGCCAGCCAGCCCAGCACCTCGGCCGCCTCCAGCGGCGGCCACCAGCCGGCGGCGAAGTCGACGAACGAGTCGGTGGACAGCAGTTCCTCGTTGAACGCCTCGCGGCCACGATCGATGCCGCGCTCGCTGCGCACCTGACGCCACAAGCACATCGAGTAGGGCGTTGGCGATGCGCGGCAACTGCCGGTTGCGTTGCCCTTGCGACATCAGTTGGCGGCGTACCTGCCCCAGGCGGCGGTGGTCGAGCACCAGTGTGTTGTCGCGCCAGAACAGCCGGAAATCGCGCGGGCTGCCGGGCGCCTGTTGCCGCGCCGTACGCCGGATCAGTTCGGTCATCCGCGCCGAGCCCTTGATGTCGGCCACGGCGGGTTCGTCGTGACGACTGGCCTTGACCCCGTCGACGACCTCGCCCAGCGAACGCAGCGCGACGGCGGTCTCGCCCAGCGATGGCAGCACCTGCTCGATGTAGCGCATGAAGACGCCGCTCGGCCCGACGATCAGGACGCCGCCGCCTTCGTAGCGACGCCGGTCGCTATAGAGGAGGTACGCCGCGCGGTGCAGCGCCACGACCGTCTTGCCGGTGCCGGGTCCGCCCGAGATCGACACGACGCCCTTGGAGGGTGCGCGGATCGCGATGTCCTGCTCGGCCTGGATGGTCGCCACGATCGAGTGCATCGACCGATCGCGGGCGCGGGACAACTGCGCCATCAGCGCGCCCTCGCCGACGATCGGCAGGTCGGTGTCGACCTCGGCGTCGAGGAGTTCGTCCTGCAGAGCGACGACGCTCGGCCCCGCGCAACGCAGTACACGCCTCCGGACGACGTTCTGCGGGCTGGCGGCCGTCGCCTGATAGAAGACCGCAGCGGCAGGAGCCCGCCAATCGATCAGCAGCGAGTCCTTCTCCGCATCGCGCAGTCCGATCCGGCCGATGTAGCGGGGCGCCTTGTCGAGTTCGGCTCGCAGGTCGAGTCGTCCGAAGACGAGTCCCTCGTGCGCCGCATCGAGTTGGGCGATGCGCTTGGCCGCCTGGAAGACCATCGCGTCGCGCTCGACGAGGCCACCTTCGTGGCCGAGTCGAGCGCGGCCGTGACCCTCACGGGCCAGCGCCTGGGCGGCTACGGCCGACAACTCGAGTTGGCGGTAGACCCGGTCAACGACCAGTTGTTCCTGCTTGATCTCTTGCTCGACAACCTCATCGCTCAACGATGATCCCGTCCTGTTCCTCAACGAAATGGGCAAGTCGTCAAGCGTACCGCTGCCAGATGAGATCGACCGATTTCCCCCTGGCAATTGCCCAGTGACAGTTGCCTCGGCTCTAGCCCACCTCGTCGGCGCGACGGTCGAGAATAACCGTGTATTCACCGGAGTCCGTCGGCTCTGCCACCTTTATGGTCAACTTCTCCGGCGGCACTAAAGGGCCGCTGTAGGTCTGACGTGGGAACGACCGCCAGAGATACCCCGCTGTGCTGGCCATCGTTCACGCTGTAATCCCGAAGCCTGTGTCTGCATCCCGCGGCCGTCGAGCGACACGGTCAGGGTGTTCGCCACTGGGAAGTTGAAGGCGACCACGGCCAGTTGCCGACGATGCGTGAATCAAGTTCGTAGGTGTGGTCTCGACCTCCACCAACGCGTGGCAACAGGTGTGGAGCATCCACGTGTGGCCGGCGTACTCCACCAGGCTAGGGACGCGATTGTTCGTCAGGACAGATTCGTTCGACACCCACCAGCCCATAGATGGCGACGCCGAGCCGCCCTTCGGGGGCCTGGATTGACGTCGGGTCGGAGGACGACTTCTGGAGACGGGCGCCCACCGTAACCCGATCGCCGGGGCCGTCTGTGCCCCTGGTTGTGATGCCTGGCTTCCGTCGAACGAGGTCTCCGCCTATTGCGCCCCAGGATCGACGTCACGGCCACCGTTGTCAGCTGCTCGTCCTGTGACTTCCTCACCATTGATCGTGAAGACCCAAGGCGAGTCGCGTCGTCAAACGATGCGGCTGACGTGCACAACGTCGACAGCTGAACGGGGCGTCCGGGACGGTGTGTCTGGAACGACACTTCTCCGTCGCCCTGAGGTCGCCGATGACGGCGCCGGCCAACTCGTGCGAGGCCGTCGTTCTGGCGGAAGGTGATGCCATCGTTGGAAACCCTCCTGCAGGGGGAGTCGGACAACGTGTAGATCGCGAACCGAGGTCCCCCGCACCAGACTCGAGCGGAGCCATTGAGATTGAGAAGTCGATGTCGGCCGGGACGTACTCGAAGTCGTTCAATCCGGTGACCGTGATGACGTGCGGCTGAACGCCAGCTTCGTCCTGCGCGGCCAGAGTCAACTCCACGTTGTCGGTCCCCTGTACGGCCCAACTGACCAGCCGCGGTCCATCCGACTTCGGCAGATCAAGCGTCAGCGTCTCGCCGTTCTTTTACTCGACACCACGCTGGAACTCATAGGTGAAGCCGGTCGAGATCATCGTCGCCGGAGCGAGATATCCGCCCAGATCCCTGCGATCGCGACGTCCAACTTGTCTTGTTTCGGTAGGAACGTCGTAGCAGCGACCGCGATCAGCACCGCCACCGCAAGGGCCGCGACTGAGTTCCGGCGGCGGCGGCGTACGACGCGAACGCGCTGATGCACGGCACCGGCTCGTGCGCGTAGTCCGGCATCGTCGACTTCGTGCCCGACACGCCTCCAGCGTCTCGCGAGCTCCTGGATGGTTGACGTGTGCGTCATCGTGACTCCTCCACGCGTGCTGGGCTTTGCGGGTCTGATTGATCGAGCGCGGGATCGATGCGGAGTTTGGTCAGTGCCTTGCTCAACTGACTCTTGACCGTGCCGTTGCTGCAGCCCAGCGTCTGCGCCGTCTCGGCCTCACTCAGGTCCTCGAAGTAGCGCAGGACGACAACAGCACGCTGGCGTCGTGGCAGTCGTGACATGGCAGACCACAGGTCCTGGGTCAGGTCGCTATTGGCAGCGTCCCCACCCGCTGGGGGTTCGGGCAACTCCTCCGTGGGTCGCTCGCCGTTCCACTTGCGGCGCCACCACGTGGAATAGGTGTTGAGCAGGATTCGCCGGACATACGGCTCGTGACTCCCGTCGATCTTCTCCCAAGCGAACCAGGCTTTCGTCAGCGCCGTTTGGAGCAGGTCCTCGGCCAACGCGTGATCGTGCGTGAGGAGGTACGCCGTCCTCAGAAGGGCGGTCGATCGAGCGATCACGAAGTCGTCGAAGTCGACCCGATCGCTCACAAACGCTCCCGTCTCGCTGATCGCCGATGTAGTCACAACTGTTTCACTACTCAGCCCAAGCATTCGGTTGCCAAGTGGTCAGGAAAATGTCTCGGGATCGAGTTCTCGCTGTGTTCATTGCGGCGTCGACGTGCGCCGTACTCGCTCTCAGCCCCAGCGCTGCCCACGCTGAGAAGTTGAAGGCCAGCGACGCTCCGGCGACGTCGTTGAGTTCTCCGAAGACTTCGCCAGCACCTCACCCGCGCCTGATGACCAGGGCACGGACATTCTCAAGTCCACTACGAACTACTCGAAGCATCGGGTCACGGTGAAACTCAAACTACGGGACCTGACGAGTGCCGGACTCCACGGTGCTTTCGCCGACATCAAGACCAATCGGAAGCGCTACAACTTGTCCCTCTTCAAGCTCCCCGGCTCCGGCAGCGACTTTGTACTGGAGGATAAGAGTGGAGAAGTGCACGTGCAAGGGCAAGCGGAAGACGTACAGCGCCTCTAGGGATCTGATCAAGATGTCGGTTCCGCGGTCATGCCTCGGGAATCCGCGCTGGGTCAAGGTCGCGGTCGTCTCGTTGGGCATCCAGGAGAGCGGAACTCTTGCGGACGATGCCCTACGCACTGGGCTCAAGTCGTCCGGCAAACTCACCTTCGGCCCCAAGTTGAATCGGGGCTGACCAACCACCGTGGCGGGAGAGATAGACACCTCTACACAAAGAAACTAGGTGTCAAGCACTCCCGCCACGGTTTAGAACGGCAAACACGGACGTAACGTTCGTCGGACAGAATGGCCGCGTGGAAACCGCGGCTGAACTCGTAGTCCTCGCCATCGTCGTCCTGGCCATCACCGGGGCAAGCGATCGTGCGCGGCTTCCAACACCCTTGGTCCTGATCGCCGTCGGTCATCGGCGCCTCGTTCCTGCCGCAGATGGGCGACTTTCGGCTCGACCAGGAGATCGTGCTCTTCGGTGTTCTCCCGCCACTGTTGTACGCCGCTGCCCTCAACACTTCGCTCGTCGACTTCAAGGCGAACCGACGACCGATCCTGTTGCTGTCCGTCGGCCTCGTCATCTTCACCACACTGGGCGTTGGTTGGCTGATCCACACGATGATCCCGGGGATCGGCTGGGCGCCGGCCCTCGCGATCGGCGCCGTCGTCGCACCACCGGATGCGGTGGCGACGACCGCCATCGGTCGCCGCATCGGACTACCCCGGCGACTGGTCAGCATCCTCGAGGGCGAATCCCTGCTCAACGACGCGACCGCTTTGGTCGCACTGCGCATGGCGATCGTGGCCATTGTTACCACCACCAGCGTCGACATGATGGATATCGGCGTCGATTTCGTGAAGGCCGCGGGCGGTGGCCTGTTGGTGGGCGTCGCAACGTTCGTGATCGTTGGCTGGCTCCGGCGAAACATCACGGAGCCGCAGATCGACAACGCCCTGTCCTTCATCGTTCCCTTCGCGGCGTACGTCGCCGCCGAGCGCATCCACGGCTCCGGCGTGATCGCCGTTGTCGTCGCAGGTATCTTGCTCGCACATCAGGCACCGATGACCCAGTCCGCTTCCTCGCGCGTCGCCGAGCGACACAACTGGCGGACGATCTCGTTCGTCCTAGAGCACTCCGTCTTCTTCATCATCGGCCTTCAGGCTTCGTGGCTCATCGAGGACGTCAGCGGAAGCGAGCTCAGCATCGGTCGGATCGCGACCGTCTGCGCCGCCAGTCTCGCCGCGATCATCCTGTTGAGGCTCATCTGGGTCTTCCCTGCGCGCTACTTGTTGGTGCGACCCGGTAAGGACCAGGCCACGGGCCGGGTCCCACCGTGGACCTATACGTTCGTCCTCGGTTGGGCGGGCATGCGCGGCGTGGTCACGCTCGCCGCGGCGTACCTCCTGCCGCTCGACACGGAGTACCGCGAGGTCCTGCTCCTCGTTGCGTTCACGGCTGTGGCTGGCACCCTCTTCATCCAAGGGCTCACGCTGCCCTGGGTGGCCAAGCGGCTGAAGGTTCCGCCGCCCGACCCGGTCGAGGATGCCGTCGCCAGAGCCGCCCTCTTGCACCAAGCCTCAGCCGCTGGCCTGGAGTGGCTGCGGACCGCGGAGAATGACGATCCACACGGGACGTACGCCGCAGTGGCCGATCGCGTCGAACAGCGCAACTTCGCGGCCTGGGAGCGCCTTGGTGGGGAGTCGACCGACGAGACCCCGAGCGAGGCCTACGTTCGCGTCCGCCAGAAGATGATCAATCACGAGCGGGCGAAGGTGCTGGAGGTGCGAGACACCGGAACGGTGGCTTCCGACATCGTCAGAGATGTCCTGGGCATGCTGGACGTCGAGGAGTCCATGCTCGATTCGACGCAGCGCTCGAGGGCCGAGTTGCGCGAGTCGGCGACAGAGCGGGCACCCCGGGCAGTCTGCGCGGAGCTCGATGCAGTCGCGAACGCGAACCTTCCACAGCCCTCGGCATCAGGTACCTGCGTGGAGTGCGAACGCGAAGGACTGACCTGGGTGCACCTGCGGATGTGTCTGCTGTGCGGAAACGTCGCCTGCTGCGACTCGTCCATCGGCCGCCACGCGACCCGCCACTTCGAACAAACCCGCCATCCCGTGATGATCTCGGCCGAGCCTGGCGAGACCTGGCGCTGGTGCTTCGTCCACGAACTCACGGCTGAGCCTCGTGGTCGAGCCCTCGCGGTGTGTCGGTCGAGCTCTGTCGAGACCTACGTGTTGTCGGTCGAGCCGTGTCGTTTGTCGGTCGAGCCCTGTCGAGACCTCTCGGCTGATGATCGAAACCACATCGTTTGTCGGTCGAGCTTGTCGAGACCTAATCCACAGACTCTCATCGGCCGCTTGTGCTGCCCACGGCTCCGCGCTGAGGTTGCCTATGCCCTACTGCTACATCCTGGAGTGCAGTGACGGCGCCTTCTACGTCGGGAGCACCTGGAACCTCGATCGAAGAGTCACCGAGCACAATGCCGGCCTTGGCGCTCGCTTCACGAGCCGTCGACTACCGGTCCGTGTCGCGTGGGCCGAGGAGTACGACTCCATCACAGAAGCCTTCTCAACCGAGAAGAAGATCCAGAACTGGAGTCGCGCCAAGCGCTTGGCGCTGATTGAGGGCCGACTTGAGGACCTGCCATCGCTGGCTCGCAATCGCTTGGATGAGTGAAGAGGTCTCGACAGGGCTCGACCAACACGACCACGAGAGCTCGACCAACAAACCCCCTGAGGTCTCGACAGGGCTCGACCAACACGACCACGAAGAGCGGCTCGCTTATGGACATCCGGGGGGTGGGCCGCTCCGAACTACCTACATGCCCAGAAAACTTGATCGTGTCTACTATCCCGCCGCCGGTGTTCTTGCCACGCTTGCCGGCGTCGCCGCCGGTCACGTGGCGGCAGCGCTGCTGACGCCCGCATCGTCACCAGTGCTCGCGGTAGGCAGCGCGGTGATCGATCTGACGCCGACTCCGCTCAAGGAGTACGCCGTGCGGGAATTCGGCACGAAGGACAAGCCGCTGCTGATCGGGAGCGTCTTCATCGCCACTCTGATGCTGGCCGCCGTTGCCGGCCACCTCGCCAAGAAGCGTTTCGCCCTGGGCGCCGGCGTGATCGTGCTCCTCGTCGCCGTCGCTGGCATCGCGGCGCTGACTCGTCCCGCAGCCACCGTTGTTGACGTCGTACCCGCCCTGGTAGGGGCATTAGTCGCTGTCGGCGCGTTGGCCTGGCTGGTGCGCGCTCGTCAGGCGACACCGAAGCCCGAGGCCTCCGAGATCGCCGACACCTCACAGACGACCGCAACAAACCGTCGAACCCTGTTCGCCCTCGGAGGGGTCGCCGCCCTCGCCGTCGCTGCCGGCGGTGCAGGCACGTGGATCGGCAAGGCCCGCACCAGGATCGGCAACATCACCTTCGCCCAGCCGGCTGATCCGGCACCCGCTTTCCCGGAGGGCCTCGAGGTGAAGTACGCCGGCATCTCGCCGTTGCGTACGCCGACCGAGAAGTTCTACAAGGTCGACACCAAACTCGCCGTTCCCATCGTGGACGTCGAGACGTGGAAGCTCAGCGTCGGCGGCGACGTCAGCAGTCCGTTCAGCCTCACCTTCGATGAACTCGCCGCCATGCCGCTCGTGGAGCGCGACATCACGCTCACATGTGTGTCCAACGAGGTCGGCGGGTCGTACGTCGGGTCCGCACGCTGGCTCGGAGTGCCGCGTGATGGATCTGCTGGATCGAGCGAAGGTCGGCAGCAAGGCCGACCAATTGCTGTCGGTGGATGTCGAAGGGTTCAAGATCAGCACGCCGCTGGACGTCGTCATGGACGGACGCGACGCCATGGTCGCGATCGCCATGAACGGCGAGCGCCTGACTCGTGACCACGGCTTCCCAGCCCGTCTCGTGACACCCGGCGTCTACGGCTTCGTCGGGCGCCACCAAGTGGCTCGAGAAGCTGACCCTGACGACGTACGCCAGGGACAAGGCCTATTGGACCGAGCGAGACTGGGCCACGGATGCGCCAATCAAGATCTCGGCGCGAATCGACACACCCAAGCCGCTGTCGACCATCGACAAGGGCAACACCGTCATCGGCGGCGTGGCCTGGGCTCAGACGCGCGGCATCGGCAAGGTCGAGGTCCGCATCGACGGCGAGGCCTGGCAGGAGGCCAAGCTCGGGCCCGACGTCGGCGTCGACTACTGGCGCCAGTGGTACCTCCCCTGGAAGGCGACCCCCGGCCAGCACATGCTCGCTGTTCGAGCCACGACCGAGGACGGCGACGTCCAGACAGATGTGCGTATGACGCCGTTCCCCGAGGGCTCCAGCGGAGTCCAAGAAGTCGTCGTCATTGCCAAATGAGCGCCCGGACGTGACCCAGGTCACGCACCTGTGAACAAAAGTGACCCAAGAAACAAAATCCAAAGCCCGACTCAGCCCGAATAACTCATGTCAGACGGGAACGGAACAGTCCGGGCCCTTGAACAAGAACTTGAACCAAGAGTTTGCAACAACCCATCTGGGGCACAACCAATACAACACAGGAGATACACACACAATGAACATCAAACGAGTCGGCATCATCGGGAGCCTGGCTATGGTCCTCTCCCTGTCCCTCGCAGCCTGCGGAAGTGACGACACTGACGCTTCCACGGCCGCGGACGACACCACGTCAAGCGCCCCGCCGAGGAGACCCCGGCGCCCGCCGAAGAAGAGACCATGGATGCCGGCGCCGACACCTTCGGTCCTGGCTGTGCCGCGGTTCCCACCGATGGCGCTGGTTCGTTCAACGGTATGGCCACCGAGCCCGTTGCCACCGCAGCGAGCGCCAACCCGTTGCTCAAGACCCTGGTCACCGCCGTTGGCGTTGCGGGCTTGGGCGACACGCTGAACTCCGCCGAGGAGATCACGGTGTTCGCACCGACGGACGACGCGTTCGCGAAGATCCCCGCGAAGGACCTCGAAGCCGTACTGGCTGACAAGGAACTTCTCACCCAGATCCTCACGCATCACGTCGTGGCCGGAAAGCTCTCCCCGGACATGCTCGCCGGCAAGCACGAGACCCTCAACGGTGACATGATCAACGTCAAGGGCTCGGGCGAGGACTTCACCGTTGCTCCGGACGGCGCGGCAGTCATCTGTGGCAACATCCCGACGGCCAACGCCACGGTTTACGTCATCGACACCGTCCTGATGCCCTGATCGCTTTCAGCGAATCAGACTCATCAACAAACTGATTGAAGGATCGTGATCTGACGCAATGGTTTCCTGGGATTCTTGGGCTAAGCCGCTGCGACGCATCGCGCCCGTCCCCTCCGGTGATTCTCCGCCGGAGGGGACGGGTCAATCCGATCGAGCTTCATCGGGTTCTCCCTCGACCGGCGGGCAGGTAGCCGAACTGGCTGAACTGCTCCGCAGCCTCTTCACTGGGGGATCAGCAGGCGTTCGCGACGTTGTACGACGCAACGTCAGCTCGGGTCTACGGCCTCGTGCTCCGCGTCGTACGCGATCCGGCACAGTCCGAGGAAGTCACCCAGGAGGCCTACCTGGAGATCTGGCGTACGGCGGCAAGGTTCGATCCCAACAAGGGGAACGCATTGTCGTGGTTGATGACCCTGGCTCACCGCCGGGCCGTCGACCGGGTCAGATCAGCGGAGGCAACAACACGACGAGACACGGCTTATCAAAGTGCGACGCAACCGATCGCACATGACGTCACGGCAGAGACCGTGACAACCAGACTCGAAGCCCGGCGCGTGCGCCAGGCGCTGAAGGCTCTCACTGCGGTGCAGCGCCAGGCGATTGAGCTGGCTTACTTTGGGGGATATACACACACGGAGGTGGCTTCGATGCTCGACTTGCCAGTCGGCACAGCCAAGACGCGCATTCGAGACGGACTCATCCGTCTGCGCGACGCCATGGGCGTTGGCATGGAGCCCGGAACTCTGGGTATGACGGAACTTTGGGGGTCGACCAATGAGCGAGATCCACGCCCTCACCGGCGCCTACGCCGTCGACGCCCTCGACGACATCGAGCGGGCTCAGTTCGAGCGACACCTAGCCGAATGTGCATCGTGCAGCGCCGAAGTGCTCGAGCTTCGCGAAACGGCTGCCGTTCTGGCGGAGGACTCAATGACGCAACCGCCGGCCGCGCTGCGTGACCGCGTGCTCTCCGAGATCGCCACGGTCCGTCCCTTGCCGCCACGGGTGAGTCAGGGTGTTTCCAGCGAGTCCTCCGGCGAATCAAGCCGAGCGGTCGATCACCAGGCATCGCGTCGCACCCGTTGGACAAGCTTGGTCGCCGCCGCAGCCGCCGTGGTCGCTCTCGGTGTCGGCGGAACCGCCGTGTGGAACCAGGTCAACGACGACGCAGGACAGACGATCAGTGCGACCGACCAGGTCCTGGCGGCAGAGGACGCCGAACGCGCAACAGTTGAATTGGGCGAAGGTGCAACCGCAACGCTCGTTCAGATCCGAAGAACTGGGTAAGGCCGTATTGATCACCGATGACATGCCGGCCGCTCCCCAAGGCAAGGCGTACCAAATGTGGCTGCTGACTGATGACGGCACCCTGGCCTCCGCAGGAATGATGGAGGCGAGCGCGGATCAGACCGTGCTGCTGAGCGGCGACGCTGCGCATGCCACCGCAGCGGCGATCTCGGTCGAGCCAGTGGGCGGGTCGAAGCAGCCCACCACCGAGCCGGTTGCCCTGATCGACTTCAACTCGCTGGAGACCACGTGACGCCCCAGGACAACGCTGCAGCCGGCACCAGAAGTGTGGCGGTGATCGGCTCCGGAGTCGCCGGGCTGACCGCGGCGTACGTCGCTGCGAAGTCGGCTCGCGTGACCCTGTTCGAAGCCGACGACCGGCTCGGCGGCCACGCCGACACCCACGATGTCGAGAGCCCCGAAGGTGTGCTGGCCATCGACACCGGGTTTCATCGTTCACAACGAGCGCACCTACCCGACCCTGCTGAGGATGTTCGCCGAACTGGGCATCTCTACACAAGAGTCGGAGATGTCGATGTCCGTCCGTGATGAGGAGACCGGACTCGAATACGCTGGCGCACTGGGTGCCCGGGGGGTCTTTCCTACCGCTGCCCACCTCGCTAACCCGGCGTACCTTCGGATGCTTGTCGAGATCCCTCGGTTCCATCGACGAGCGCGAGCCCTGCTCTCGGCAGGCTCAACCGAGGCCGAACGGACGCTAGCCAGTCCATCGGTTGAGCCTGTCGGTCAGAGAGCCTCAAGCGAGCCTCTCGGTCAGAGAGCCAGCGGCGAGCCTGTCGACCAAACCCTGCGGGAATTTCTCACCGATGGAGGGTTCTCGCCGTACTTCGTGCGGCACTTCATGGAGCCGCTCGTTGCCGCCGTCTGGTCCTGCGACCCGGCGATCGCCCTGGACTACCCGGCACGCTATCTCTTCGCCTTCCTCGACCACCACGGCATGTTGGCGGTCTTCGGCTCACCCACCTGGCGCACCGTCACCGGCGGATCACGGGAGTACGTCGAGCGAGTCGGAGCCACTCTGGATGAGGTCCGCACCGGGACGAAGGTGACCTCTGTCGCGGAGACCCCTGATGGGGTTGACGTCACCGACGGCAACGGCAACACCACGACGTACGACGCGGTCATCATCGCGACCCACCCCGATCAGGCGCTCTCGATGCTGGCCGATCCCACGACCATGCAACGCGAGACCTTGTCGGCGATGCCGTACTCCCCCAATACGGCGCTCCTTCACACGGATGTCTCCCTGCTGCCACGCTCCGCGCGCGCCCGGGGCTCCTGGAACTTCCTGCGGCCCCGCTACTCGGATAGCGATCAGGTCACCGTCACCTATGACCTCACCCGCTTGATGCGTCTTCCGACGAAACGCCACTACCTCGTCACGCTGGGTGGTGAAGACCTGGTGGACCCCAAGACTGTCATCGCGCGACGCGAATACGCGCATCCCATCTACAACCCCGACCTCGGTGGCCGCTCAGCGGAGGTTGCCCGAGTGCAACACCGAGCGGATCGCCTTCGCCGGGGCGTACCACGGATGGGGTTTCCACGAGGACGGCGCGCGCTCCGGCCTCGCGGCGGCCACCCACTTCGGCCTGACCTGGACCGCGCCCGAGACCCCACCGACCATTGCCACCCCGAAGGTCTACGACAGCACCATCCGGCACACGCGTCGTGCCCCGTGGAAGCGAACCTTCACCCACCGCGCTCGCACCTGGTTGGTGGATCTCGACGAGTTGCCCGATCACGGCCGGCTCGGCCGATTCGAGGCCCGTGACCACCTGGGAGATCCGAACCGCTCCATCCGGGCCAACGTCGATTCCTTCCTGGCCGGACACGGCGTCGACCTCAGCGGGGGACGCGTGCTGATGGCGGCCAACGCTCGCGCGCTCGGGTACTGCTTCAATCCGATCAGCGTCCATTGGTGCTTCGACGCCGAAGCGAATCTCGCCGGTGTGATCGTCGAGGTCCACAACACCTACGGTGATCGGCAGGCCTACTTCGTCCATCCCGACGAACAGGGACGCGCGACCACGCCGAAGCAGATGTACGTCTCGCCCTTCCACGGGGTCGACGGCACCTACGACCTCGCCGTGCCGATTCCGGGACGCAAACTTCACATCGCGGTCACCCTGACGACCGATGACGGTGCCGTCTTCAGCGCCAGCCTCACGGGCGCCGATCCGGTCACGCCCACCGCCGCCGACGTACGACGTGCCGCACCGGCGGCCGCGCGCGGCGCGGCCCTGATCCGAGTCCACGGCGTCGTCCTCTGGGCGCGCCGACTTCCCATCCGCCCGCGTCCTCATCACCAGAAGCAGGAGGGCGTCTCATGACCCTCATCGATCCAACCGGCCAAGCCCAAGTCGACACCGTCGTCAGCGATTGGGAGGATCTTGGCGTCCTTCCCTCCGGTCCGCGGGCCACCGTGGCTTCGGCGATCACGAAGCGCATCTTCACTATGGCCGCGCGCCGACTGGGCGTGCCCGTTGTCGGCCCGTCGGACACGCCCCCGTCGGGGTACCGGTCATGGTTCTGCACAAGCCCGAGGAGTTCTACGCCCGTGTCGGGACCGGCGGGCTGATCGGTTTCGGCGAGTCCTACATGACCGGTGCCTGGGATTCTCCGGACCTCGATCTACTGCTCACCGTGCTCGCCCGCGATCTCACCAACCTGGTCCCGGCAGCCATGCAGAAGTTGCGCAAGACGTACGTCGCGCGGCATCCACGTTGGCACCGCAACTCGACGGACAACACCCGCAACAACATCGCCCACCACTACGACCTGTCGAACGACCTGTTCCGAGCGTTCTTGGACGAGACCATGAGCTACTCCTCGGCGCTGTTCGACACCGGCGTGGAGTCTCACGGCGGGACTCGTTCGGTGGCACGCGAGCCCGGCGTACCGGACCGATCTGAGCTCGCCGCAGCACAGGCCAACAAGATCGAGCGTCTTCTCGACCTCACGGAGGTCGGCGTTGGCACAACTGTGCTTGAGATCGGCACCGGTTGGGGCGAGCTAGCGATCCGAGCGGCCCGCCGAGGCGCAACGGTCCGCTCGATCACACTGTCCAGCGAGCAGCGGGAGTTGGCGCAGGCGCGCGTCGCCGAGTCCGGCTTCACCGATCAGGTGACCGTGGATCTGCTCGACTATCGCAATGTCGACGGGGAGTACGACGTCGTATTGTCCGTCGAGATGATCGAAGCCGTCGGCCACGAGTTCCTGCCGTCGTACTTCGCGACCATCGATCGGGTGCTCAAGCCGGGCGGACGAGCGGGCATCCAGGCCATCACGATGTCGCACGAGCGGGTCCTCACCACCCTGGGCACCTACACCTGGATCAACAAGTACATCTTCCCCGGGGGATTCCTCCCGTCGGTCCGGTTGATCGAAGACGTGCTGGCCGAGCACACCCGTCTGCGGTTGCGTGAGCGCCTTGAGTTCGGCCAGCACTACGCCGAGACCCTTCGCCTCTGGGACGAGGCGTTCATGTCGACCGACACCCGCGCGCTGGGTTTCGACGCGATCTTCGATCGGATGTGGCACTTCTACCTCACGTACTGCCGGGCCGGCTTCGCCACCGGCTACATCGACGTCCAACAACTGCTCATCACACGCTGATCGATGGTTGTGACCCTGCGCGTAGGTTCACCTGAGTGAGCGATCTCTCGGTTCTTCTGCTGGCCGTCTTGACCATTGCCGCTGCTCAGGCCATCACGGCGGTCATCGCCCGTCGTGCTGATCGGGTGTCGGTCGTGGACGTGACCTGGGGGCTCGGGTTCGTCGCGGTCGCCGCCGTAACCGCCCTCGCCGGCGACGGCACCGGTTGGCGTCGAACCCTGCTCGTGCTGCTGGTCGGCTTCTGGGGCCTGCGCCTGGGCTGGCACATCTGGACCAAACACCGCGGCCACCGGGGCGAGGATCCGAGGTACGCCGAGTTGTTGGGCGGTCGATCGGTCCGAGGCCCCGGGTTCGGAGTAGCCGTCCGCAAGGTGTTCCTGGTGCAGGGATTCGCGATGCTCGTCGTCTCGCTGCCGGTGCTCGCTGGGATGACCTCGCCCATCCGCTGGACGTGGGTAGTCGTCGCCGGCGCAATCGTGTGGGTCATCGGTGTCTTCTTCGAGACCGTCGGAGACGCGCAGCTCGCGGCGTACAAGAAGAACCCCGACCGCGGCCCCGTCATGGACACCGGTCTCTGGGCGTTGACCCGGCACCCCAACTACTTCGGCGACGCCTGCCTGTGGTGGGGCATCTGGTTGATCGGCGGTCTCGCCTCGGGCTGGATCACCGGGCTGCTGACCGTGATCGGCCCGATCATGATGACCTACTTCCTCGCCTTCGCCACCGGAGCGCGGCTGCTGGAGAAGACGATGATGGCGCGACCCGGCTACCCGGAGTACGCCGAGCGGACGCCCATGCTTGTTCCACGGTTCTTTCCACGTCGCCCGCGCAAATAGGCCCTAGGCTGTCGTTGCGGATCGCCCGGAGCACGGGCGCGAGGAGACCGGCCAAAGGAGAGCGTCATGTCTGACAATCAGCCACCGAATGACCCGTACGGTCAGCCGCCTGGAGAACCGCTCAGCGACCCGCCCGGAGACTCCCCTGCCCCATCGGCGAACGACCCGTCTGGCGCTCCCCCCACCCCGCCGCCTCCGCCGCCGTACCAGCCGTCGTACACCGAGCAGCCGAACTACTCCCAGATGAACCCCAACAATCCGTACGCCGCCGGGGAGAGCTACGGCTACGTGCCCCCGGACCGATCGAACTACGCTTCGTGGAGCACGCGGGCGGCTTCCTATCTCTGGGACATCTGGTATGTCTGGCCCGGATTGGCCACCATGCTGGTCGGGACCGTCTTGGTCGGCATCGGCGTCGGCGCAGACAGTGGAGCCATCGTCGGACTGGGTTTCCTGGCCGTCTTCGCCGGTGGAGTTGTCGCGTTGGTGATGGACGTCATGAACAAGATCATGCGCCAGGGTCGGACGGGTTACACCTACGGCAAGGCGAAGGTCGGCATCAAGACAATCCGCGAGGAAGACGGCCAACCCAGCGGTGTCGGCAGTTGTACCGCCAGGTACTTCCTCCACTGGATCATCAACCAGTTCTTCTATATCGACTACCTGTGGCCGTTGTGGGACGACAAGTGTCAAACCATCACTGACAAGATCCTGACCACCGTCGTCGTCCACGCGCCGGAGCAGTAGGCCCGTTGGCTATTGTTCCCACCGTGAAGCAAGCCACCGCATTCCTGTTCGATGTCATCGCCGTCGCTATCTTCGTCGGCGTCGGTCACCTCACCCACGGTGACAACCCCGAGTTCGTCAAGGTGGCGGTGCTGCCGTTCGGGCTCGGCCTGTTGGCCGGCTGGCTGGTCGGGATCGTGCGCAACTTCCAGAGCACTTCCATCATGTTCGGTGTGATGGTCTGGGGTGCGACGGTCTTCTTCGGCATCGGACTGCGGTCGTTCCTGGGTGGGGCCACACCGTTCTCATTCATCGCTGTGACCGCCACCGTGCTCGGAATCCTGCTGGTCGGCTGGCGCGCGGTGTTCGCCGTGCGGGGGGCACGGGCCAGCGCCTAAGTCCGGCGCCTAAGCCCGGCGCTTTGGCCCAGCCTACAGCTCTAACCCAGCCTGCTAACCCAGGCTCTGTTCGGCGTTGCCGAGCGCCTGCTCCAGCACACCACCGATCGACTCCGCTGCACCGAGACCTTCCCACACGTGCTGGGACAGTTCGAGCGCAACGGCGAGTCCGATGGGGTAGTCAACGACCCAAGCCGGATCACCATCGGTGCGATCATTTGACCCCCACGGGATGGGCGGCCATGGAATGGGTGGCATCTTCGGTCTGCGCGGAGGAGTCGGGCACCAGTCATCTGGATCGATCTCGAACGCCAGCCGCAGGTGGTAGGCCGTCGTTGCCAGCCGAACCAACTCCGCTCCGGCAGCAAGTCCGATAGCGACTCCGGCCGAGACTTCCTTCGGAGGCAGTGGCTGCGGGTTCAGCGAAACGTAGACCCCGCGCCCCAGCGCGTACGGTCCGTACGGATTGCCGAGCAGATCGAAGATCTCGGGATGTGTTCGACCGATCAGCGCCATCGCGCTCTTGTACTTAGCCATTTCTGTTTCCTTTCGGGTCTACCTCGAGGAGTGCGACGTGTGGACCCAGATACCAGGCGCATAGACGGACGCCTTGCGATTGACTGTGACCATGGATTCACAGACATTTCGCGCCCACCTCGACCGTGAGCTGACGACGTACGCCGACCTGCTCGGGACCGTGGATTCATCTGGCGCGTGGGGAAGCGCGGTGCCGTCGTGCCCCGGCTGGGCGATTCGCGACCTCACCCATCACCTGATCGGGTTGCACTATTGGGTCACGGACGCCGTCAACGGAGGGTCCGGCCGGGAGTTCGGTCCGCCGATGCCGGATGATCGCGAAATAGCCGAAGCCTTCCTGACCAGCGCAGCCATGCTGCGACGGGCCCTCGACCGGGATCCGGGCACGGCGTGTTGGACCTTTGCCGTCGATGTCGCCAGTGGTGGCGGGACGATCGGCTTCTGGCAGCGCCGCCAACCGCATGAGCACGCCATCCACCGCTGGGACTTGGAGGTCGCTCTCGGTCTGGTGCCGACACTGGACCCAGTCCTAGCTGCCGACGGGATCGATGAGGTGCTCACCATGTTCTGGCCACGCCAGGTGGCTCTGGGCCGCACTGAGGAGCCGGTCGATCAACTGGAGGTAGTGGCGACGGAAACCGACCGGACCTGGCTGCTCGGACGTCTCACTCCGGGCAACCCCGTGGCCACCCTGACGGGCAGCGCAGCCGACGTGCTGCTCGCACTCTGGGGGCGTATCCCGCCCGACTCCTTGACCCTCCACTGGTCCGGGGATCAGGCGGCCGGCTCGACCCTCCTCGGCTTGAAGATCGTCCCGTAGCTAGGGGGCCGGAAGCGTGAGGCTGATGCGCGACTCACCAACGCTTCCCCGCACGACCGCCTGAGCATCGGCGGCGTACTCATTCCAAACCAGCCGGAGCTGGCCCGACGCAGAGCCCGTGAAGTGAACCCGCGCGATCACCTTGCCGCTCTTTCGATCCCAGTGCATGCGTCCGCTCACGGGCAGGTCACGAACGAACCGGAGGCCGCGCAATCGGAACTTCACCTGGGTGGAACCGGTGTACGAGAAGGTGCCGCCACGAAGACCTCGACCCTTGCCCTCGTAATTGGCCCACCAACGCGGGAACACGTCGCCCACCGTCTGGCTCACCGCGGCCACCACGCGGCGATCTCGCGCTGCACCTGGGCCGTCGGCCGCCACCACGGACGCCAGCCGACGCGGGAAGGCGTCCGTCGTGCGCACGGCGGGGTACGCCGTCTGAGCACAACTCGTGTCGCCCGGGTCCAAGGTCCGGACGAATCGGCGTACGACGCCCGAAGCGCAACGCGAGTAATCGGCCAGGGCTGTCACGTGGCCGACATTGGCGACCTCGACGTACGTCGCCGCCGGGAAGGCGTCGGCCACCAACCGGGACCCCTCAGCGGAGGTGATCGAATCCAGGTCTCCGACCAGCACGAGCGTGGGCACGTCGGGGTAGTCGGTCGGGGTAGGCACCGGCGGTACCAGTTTGCTTGGCTTGCGCCAGTTCAAGCAGGAATCGAACTCGGCCCACGATGACGACAACCACTCCTTGATCGTGAAGGGAGCAAACGTCTTCGGGGACGTCCGGCGCAGTTTCCGGACCGCCTGATCGAATTGAGTACGCCGAGTCGGGATGCTCGCCTGGTCGTCCCAGAGTTGCGGGTAGTCGTTGCAGATCACCGCCAGGTATTGACCCTCGGAGTACTCCTTCGGCGGACCAGCATCGCCGTAGTAGTTCTGCTCAGCCGCGATCCGCAACAAGGGCAACGGATCGTTGCGTCGCAACCAGGCCTTACCCGCGGTGTCCAGCTCCTCATAGACCGTCGTGCCATAGGTGGCGACCCCCATGATGAAGGCAAGGAATCCGACGTCAAGATGGACGGCCCGTCGGTTTCCGTCGGCGTCGAACGCATGGCCAGTCAAGGGACGCTTCTTCAAACGATCAGCCACTCGGCGAAGCCGATGGATCGGATCTCCCTGACACTCCGCGTCACGCTGGCAGACCAACCGGAAGGCACTTCTCAGGGCCCGATTGAGGTCGGGATACCAAGGGTTCTGATCCACGACGGGGTACGCCGCGTCGAGGGTCAGGCTACGCACCCGGTCCGGGTGGCGGATCGCGAAGGTCTGACCGAGGAAGGTGCCGTAGGAGTCGCCGTACACATCCACCTCGTCGTAGCCGAGTTTGTCCAACACCGCCACGAAGTCGTCCGCGGCGAACGCGCTGCCATAGACGTCACTGGTGGCACCCAACTGTTTGCCACACTTGCGAACCGCCTTGGCGTAGCTGCCCTGGTAGGACTGAAGGCGACGACAATTGATCGCCCCGGACGTGCCGGTGCCGCGTGCATCGATCAGCAGCAGATCGTGGTCCTTGAGAAACGGGCGGAAGAGTTCGAGGTAGTAGTCGCGACTGCCGGTGGACGGGTAGCCAGGACCGCCTTCGATCGCCAGGATCGCCCCCACACTCACGCCGCGGGCACGGTGGACTTCATAGCCAACCTTGATCCGGCCGGCATTGGCGTCTGCGGGATCCAGCAATCGCCGAACATGGCCCCGAACGACCTTCCCCGGCGCAGGTCTCGCCAACAGGGGCGGGTGGAGGCGATCCGTGGTGGGCTCGGTCGCCCCAGCCGATGCCGTCGGCAACAGCACCAGGCTGGCGAACAGCATCGCGAGACAGACGAGCATGGCACCGCGGGAAGTCTTCAACACCCCATCAGTATTACTCGGCGGGCGCGTGTCGTCATTCGGCTGACGGCGGGATGGGTCCACTGGTTAAATCTGATCGTGGCCCTTCCGCACCCGGTCTAGACACTGGTAGACCGGAAGCGACCGCCAACACCAACCAACAACGCGCGTCGGCCCTCGGGGGCGCAACGAAAGGACCAAAACAATGTTAAGAAGTCGCGGCACTCACAGAATGCGCACGGCACTGATCGCCATCGCATCGGGCGCCACTTTGATCGCCGCCCCGATCGCTTCCATGTCACCCGCTTCGGCGGTTCCCGTCATGCAAGCGCGGTACGAAATGAACGAGCCGGCAAACGCGACCAGAATGAATGACACTTCGGGCAACGGGCTCAATGCCCCCATCAACCAGGCGGGCCTGGATACGGGTGTTTCCTTCGGCGGCGCCGTCGGTTACTCCTGGGCCTTCCGCAGCCCAACGGCTCCGCCGCCGTCCCCCGAACGGGTGATCTCGGTGCCTGACAATTCCAAACTCGACCCGCTCGGAGACACCTTCACGGTGGAGATCAGGTACCGGACGTCGCAGAAGTTCGGAAACATCATCCAGAAGGGTCAGTCGACCGACGCCGGAGGACAGTGGAAGTTCCAGAACCCCGGCGGCAAACCGTCCTGTCTCTTCAAGGGCCCCGGCGGCTCGGCGGGTGTGCAATCGATCAACACTCTGAACAACAACCAATGGCACACCCTGAAGTGCGTGCGAACACCATCCAACGTGACGCTGTACGTCGATGGGGTCTTCCAAGGTCGCAAGAATGGCGCAACCGGCACGATCAACAACTCTCGCCCGATGACCATCGGCGGGAAGGGCGGTTGCAATCAGACCACCATCACGTGCGACTACTTCACCGGTCAGATCGACTACGTGCGGATCACCCGCGGCACTTAACCGACTCGACCAGCGGTTGAGGCGACACCCAGCCACGTGTGGGGGTTGCCGTCCCAACACCAACCCAGTTTGGGTGCCCGTTCACTGATCCAGAGGGCGGGCACCCTGCGGTCATTTCGGCGCGATCCCGACAGCATGAAGCACTTGTTCTTCTCCAGGAGTTCGGGGCGTTGGGTGACGAGCGCGATGCCTTCATCAATGGTCAGTGGGGTTCGTCCCCGGGCCAGGATCAAAGGCAAGGCCTCCTCGGGACGCACACCACAGAACTCCTCGCCGCGTTCCACGCCGACCAGGAGGTACGCCGGCCCGGGCGGCACGTCGAGCATCTCGAGTGGGTTGAAGGTCGAGAGATCGTCATGGTTGCGATCCACGATTCCCGGCTTCTTGCCTCCCGCCAACCTCAGGAGGGGCACGCGCGCCTCTGGAGCAATCAGCTCGCGCGTGATCACCAGCAACGGCGCTCGTTGGTCGAGCCTGTCGAGACCACTCGCGACCTCCCGCATCGGAGCCAGCAACCCCCGAAAGGCCACCTCATCCATCCCGGCCAGAGCCGGGTAACCAAGTTCGACCAACCGGTCGACCTGGGCGTCGATTCCCACTGCTTGCTCAACTTCACTCAATGCCGAAATTGCAGAACCCCATCCTCGATCGGAGCCCGGCGGATCCGCCAGGCGTCGTGGAGATAACTCCTGCCGAGCCTCCAGGGTTCCCGTGTGCCCTGTTTCGGCAGCTGATCGATCGAGCGTACGACGTACCCGGACGAGAAGTGCAGGAGTGGTTGCTCGACCATGCCGACCTCCCGAACCGGCATGACACTGCGGTAGCCACGCGAGCGCAGGTGGCCGATCAAGCGACAGGCGAACTCGGCTACGAGGTCTGCCTTGAGGGTCCACGATGCGTTCGTGTAGCCGATCGTGAACACCAGGTTGGGAACCCCCGAGAGCATCATGGCGCGGTAGGCCATGGTTCGGCCCGGGTCCACTGCGACGCCGTCCACCTCCAGTGCGATGCCACCGAAGGGCAGCAACCGCAATCCCGTCGCGGTCACGATGATGTCGGCGATGATCTCCTCTCCCGATGTCATCGTGAGACCGGTGGCTTCGATGCTCGCGATCTCGCCGGTCACGACGGACGCCGCACCCGAGCGGAGGACAGCAAACAGATCGCCGTCCGGCACCAGACAGATCCGCTGGTCCCACGGGTTGTAGCGGGGCGAGAAGTGCCTGGTCGCATCGATGGTCGGAGGCAACTGCTTGCTCATCCGACTCTCCAGCAACCGCCGAACCCGATCGGGATAGCGACGGCTCAGACCGTAACCTGCCGCGCCCGTAGCAATGTTCTTGGCTCGCGAGATCGTGTGAGCGGCCCGGGCTGGGAGGAACCTTCTTGCGGTGGCGCCGAACCGGTCGACCTCAGGCTGAGACACGACGTACGTCGGGGAGCGCTGCACCATGGTCACGTGCTCGGCGGACTCGGCCAGGGCCGGCACGAGCGTGATCGCGGTGGCTCCACTGCCGATGACCGCAATCCGCTTGCCGCGGAAGTCGAGATCCTCGGGCCAACTCTGGGGGTGAACGATCGGACCGGTGAACCGCTCCTCGTTCGGGAAGTCTGGGCGATGCCCGCCCTCGTAGTCGTAGTACCCCGTGCACGACCAGAGGAACGAACAGGTCAATCTGACCGAGCCTGCCTCGGTCAGGCAGTCGACACTCCACGACTTCGCCTCTGAATCCCATGATGCTCCCGTGACCCGATGACCGAACCGGATGTGCCGGTCCACGTCGTACTCCCGCGCGGTCGCCCGCACGTAGTCGAGGATGTCCGGGCCGCGGGCGAGCGACGCCTCGCCCAACCACGGTCGGAAGCGATAGCCCAAGGTCAGCATGTCCGAGTCGGAGCGGATGCCGGGGTAGCGGAACAGATCCCACGTCCCCCCACTGACCTCCCGCATGTCCAACAGGGCGAAGGTGAGGTCCGGATGCTCGGTCGTCAGCCGCGCCGCCGCCCCGATCCCCGACAGCCCGGCCCCAACAATCAGCACATCAAACTCCGTGCTCTCGCCGAGCCGTCGCGAATGCAGCCAATTTTGCGGCGTGTCGGAACGGAATCGACGGCTCACCCTTCCGAGCCTACGCAGCGTCCGAACGGCCTCGCTCTATCCTTCCCGAGTGAAGCCGTTCCTGTTCCTGGGCACCCGTGCCGAAGACACCCCCGCGGACAGTGAGTACGACGCGATGTTGCGCTACTCCGGGCTCACCCCTCGGCAGTTGCATCGGATCCGGCTTGAGCGCGAGTCGTTGGGCAGCGTGGAACTCGACGCATGGTCCGGGATCATCCTCGGCGGCGGCCCCTTCAACGTCAGTGATCCGGAGCCCGAGAAGACTGCGACCCAACGACGCGTCGAGGCCGAACTGGGCGATTTGGCCGACCGGGTCATAGACGCGGACTTCTGGTTCCTTGGCTGTTGCTACGGCATCGGCACCCTCGGCGTACGACGCGGCGGACAGGTTGATCGGACGTTCACCGAGCCCGTCGGCGACGTGACGGTGACGATGACCGAGGCCGGCGCGGCGGATCCGCTTCTCGGCATCCTCCCTCGCGTGTTCGACGCTTTCGTAGGCCACAAGGAAGCAGTACGACGACTGCCGGACGGCGCCGTACTCCTCGCCTCGTCGGCGACCTGCCCGACCCAAGCGTTCAGGTTCGGTGAGCGGGTCTACGCCACCCAGTTTCACCCCGAACTCGATGGAGAGGGACTCTGCACTCGGGTCGACGCCTATCGCGACTACGGCTACTTCGAGCCGGCCGAGACCGATCGGATCAAGCTGATGGCGCGCAACGCCAACGTGAGCGAACCGGCACGCCTATTGGCCCGTTTCGTCGAACTCGCGTCCGCCTAGCGCGACTGGAGGGCAGTCGCCATCGCCGCGATGTGCTCGGGGGACGAACCACAGCAAGCGCCGATGACGTCCACGCCGATCTCGCGCAAGTCAAGCGCGTGCGCTGCCATTCCGGCCGGGTCCACGTCATAGGCGAATCCGTCGCCCTGCACGTGCGGAAGTCCGGCGTTCGACTGAGCGATCAGGAGTACGCCGTCCAGTTCGGAATCGGCGCGAGCGGATGCGAGCGCACTCGCAATCTGGATCATGTCGTCGGGGCCGCGTCCGCAGTTCGCGCCGACGGCATCCACGCCCAGCCCGGCGAATGCTGTGAACGCAGCACCAGGCGCAACGCCCATCATCGTGTGCAGGTTGGTGTCGAAACTCATGGTCACGATGATCGGAAGATCCGGAGCGACCTTCGCTGCCGCCGCAACGGCCGCAGACGCCTCGCCGAGGTCACTCATCGTTTCGATGAGGATGAGATCGGCGCCACCCGCGACCAGCCCGGTGATCTGCTCGGCGAACAACTCGACTGCGTCCGCCTCGCTCAGCGCACCGTAGGGCTCCAGCAGTTCCCCGCTTGGACCGATGCATCCGGCCACGAGGGCGTCGTACCGATCGGCGACTCCCCGAGCAATCCGCGCGCCGGCCTCATTGATCTCGACAACCCGTCCCTCGAGCCCGTTCCCGGCCAGCCGAGCGCGCGTGCCGCCGAAGGTGTTGGTGGTGAGCACTTGAGCCCCGGCGGCGGCGTACTCCTCGTGCAGCGCCGCGACGGCCGTCGGGTTCTCGACGTTCCACAGTTCGGCGAGCTCACCGGGCGGTAGCCCACGCTCCTGGAGCAGCCAGCCGTAGCCGCCGTCGAAGACTCGGCGGTCGGCGAGGAGTGTGCTCAGTCGGTTGCTCGTCACCACCCAAGGCTACGACCGGCGCGGAAGGGTGCCACCAATCCGCGCCACTTGATAGAACCAGGTCATGGATCCGACGTCAGCCGCCCGCCGACTCTTGGGGGCAAGGCTCACCCGCGAGTCGGATCAAGGAAGGGTCACGGTCCTCATCACCGAGACCGAGGCCTACGCCGGATCGGATGATCCCGCCTCGCACGCCTACCGTGGCCGGACCCCGAGAACCGACGTCATGTTCGGACCCGCGGGGCACCTCTACGTCTATCGCTCGCACGGACTGCATTGGTGTTGCAACGTGACGTGTGGCGAGGGCGGGGAGGCCGCGGCCGTCCTGATTCGAGCCGGGCGCGTTGTCGAGGGTGCGGAACTGGCTCGTGTACGTCGCGGTGGTAGGCCCTCGGATGACAAGTTGGCCAGCGGACCCGGCAATCTCGCTCACGGGTTAGGCATCACCGGTGCTGGACAATGGAGCAGACCTGAGCGGAGGCTCGGCGATCTCGCTGACGCTCTCGCCCAGAACTGTCCGAAGAACTCATCGGGTCAGGTCCCAGGGTCGGCGTGACCGGTGCCCCCGACCGCCCCTGGAGGTTTTGGGTCGTCGGCGATCCCACCGTCACGTCGTACCGTCGAAGCCCGCGCGCGACGAGGGGTCAATCCCTCCCCGAGACGCCGCAAGATGGGTCAACTGAGTGACCCCTCAGCCGAGCCATCGGAGTTGGCTCTGCTTCGCCTCGTCGTACGACGCCCGGCCGGACAGGTAGGTCGGGACACCGGTCTCCCACCAGGCACCGGCTTCGGTCCAGGTGGCGTGGTGGATCCGGCAGACGACAACGACCGGCTTGGATGTCGCCCGCGCGGTCTCCCGGGCGCGAGCGTACGCCGCGCGTAGGTCCTCGATCGAGGTCGAGTCCCCGATGTCCTCGACTCCACAGCCCAGAGATCGGGCGTGGGCGGCAAAGTCCACCCGCACTGAACCATCCGCTCCGGGTCCGCGCGAGTCGGCCAACATGTTGTTGAAGCCGTCAGCACCCTGCCCCGTCTGCAGTCGATTGATCACGGCGAAGCCGAAGTTGTCACACACGATCGCGACGTAGGGATGGCCGGCAAACGCCGCCGAATAGAGCTCCGAGTTGAGCATCAGATAGGAGCCGTCGCCGAAGATCGAGGTCACCAGACCCTCCGGATGGGTCACCTTCCGAGCCATCGCGGCACCCCAGGGTGCGACGACCTCGTAGCCCATGCAGGAGAAGCCGTACTCGAGGTCCATCGTCGCGCCCGAAGTCGGCCCGTCGTGGGCCACCGAGCCCGTCCGCCAGCCGCCGTGCAATTCACCGGGCATTCCGCCCGAGGCCGTCAACACGTAGTCCGAGGCACCGCTCGCATCGTTGACGACCCCGACCACCTCGGCATAGGTCAGTGACCCATCCGGAGTCAGCCCACCGGCCCGCAACGTGTCGACGTGGCCGTCCCACGCTGCCTTCTCCTCGACCGCGGAGCCCGCCCACGCGGCCTCGGCGACCCACCCCTCGAGCAGGATGACTGAGTTCGTTCAGAGTCTCTTTCGCGTCGCCAACGACCGCATGGGCACCATGCTTGACCGCGTCAAACCGGGCCGCGTTGATGGTGACGATCCGGACTCCTGCTGCGAACGCCGTCCAGGAAGCGGTAGTGAAGTCCTGAAGTCGCGTTCCCACCGCGAGTACGACGTCCGCCTGCTCGGCCAGATGGTTCGCCGATGCTGAGCCGATGATGCCCAAGGCTCCGCCATACAAGCGCGTGATCGTGCGGGATCAGCGTCCGTCCGGCAACCGTCTCGACAACCGGCACACCGTGAGCCTCGGCAAACCCCATAGCCTCGGCCCCGGCACCCGAATAGCGAACCCCACCGCCGACGACGAGCAGCGGCCGCTTGGCCGCGCGCAACAGCTCGGCTGCCTCCGCCAGCGCCTCACGATCAGGGCGTTGACGCGGCACACGGTGCAGACGCGGCTCGAACATGCTCAGCGGGAAGTCGAACTCCTCGACCTGCACATCCTGGGGCAGCGCAATCGTCACCGGACCGGCGTCGGCCGGATCCGTCAACACCCGCGCGACCTGAGGCAGGGTGTTCATCAATTGCTCGGGCTTCGTGATCCGATCGAAGTATCGAGAGACCGATCGGAACGAGTCGTTGACCGACATCGACGGGTCCCCGAAGTGTTCGACCTGCTGCAAGACCGGATCGGGAGCGCGCCCGATGAAGGTGTCGCCCGGCAGGAACAACACCGGCAGTCGATTCGCGTGCGCCACCCCGGCGGCGGTGACCATGTTCAACGCTCCGGGGCCCACCGAGGAGGTCGCCACCATCACCTGCCGCCGGTCAGTAGCCCGGGCATACGCCACCGCGGCCAGGGCCATGCCCTGCTCGGTCTGGCCGCGCCAGGTCGGAAATTCGTCGCGTACGTCGTAGAGCGCAGTGCCCAGGCCGAGCACGTTGCCGTGGCCGAAGATGCCGAAGACCCCGGCGAACAGCGGCACCACCGTGCCGTCGAGCAACTCCGAGGACTGCGCCATCATCCAGCGCACCAACGCCTGGGCGGTCGTGAGTCGTACTGTGCGGTCGCTCATCGGTTGCCTCCAGTCATCGGACACCGCGGGTCGGGAGTCTGCTCGGCCCAGGTGTCCCGCACCCAGCCATGGGTCGGGTCATCACAAAAGGCCAGCGCCCGCTCATCAGCGGGTCCGGCCATCACGTTCAGGTAGTACATCGGATACCCCGGCGCCGCGATGCACGGCCCGTGATAGCCGTGCGGCACGAGTACGACGTCGTGGTCGCGCACCTCGATCAACTCATCCAACGGCGCCAGACCCGCCGCCAACGTGCTCCGGACCGGTATAGGTCCGGTGGAAGCCGAAACCTTCGCGCGACGGCGTGACCTGATCGGCACCGGCGATCCGGTAGTAGTAGATCTCTTCGTTGATGACTTCGCACGGCTCGCTGGCATCGTGCTTGTGCGGCGGGTACGACGACCAGTTGCCGTCCGGCGTCAAGAGCTCGCAGCAGATCAGCTTGTCGGCGTGGTCCCACACACCGGGCACCCCGAAGTTGGTCACCTGGCGAGTCGCGTTGCCAGCACCGCGCACCTCGACGGGCACTCCCGACACCGGCCCGTATGCCGGGGGGAGGGCTCGCGTGCAGCGCGAACCTGGCAGAGCCACCTCGGCCCCATCGCGGCTGATCAACACAGCAGTGCTGTCCCGGCCGACGTACACGAAGTCGGTCACGGCGGTGAACACCGACTCACGTCCGGCGAGTTCGAAGGTCTCGGCCTCACCCGATGAGTCGGTCACCTCCACACTCAGGCTCCCGGCGAGCGGCAGCACAAAGATCTCGCTGTCGCCCGTGCTCACCGTGATCGGCATGCCGGCCGCCAACGCGATCACGCGGAGCCCGGTCCAGTCCCAGCCGGCATCCTCAGGCGTGATGTGAACCAGGTCGGCGTCGCCGGACGGGCCAGCAAAGGGCCGATGAAGAGACATGGTCAGCCTTCGGTGGGGTGAGCAGCCTTGAGCACGGACGCCGCCGCGTCAACCGCGCCACGGACATCACCGTCAGGCGGATACAGCAGCGCCCGCCCGACCACGAGACCCCGCACGGTCGGCTGCATCAACGCCCGACCCCACGACTCCAGGTCCTTGGCCGGATCGGGCGACGGGACGCCACCCAGGACGACGCACGGCAGGGTGGTGGCCGCGAAGACCGATTCGGGATCGTCACAAGACGGCATCTTGAGCCACGTGTAGGCGCTGGTATTGCCGAGACCACTCGCGATCGAGACGGCCCTCGCCAGGGCGGGCACGTCCCTGAGCAACGTCAGCGAACCGTCGGTTTCGCGGTGATAGGGAAGGGGCTCCACCATGGCCAACAAGCCTTGAGCGGCAAGTTCGCTGACGGCATCTGCGCAGCCCTCCAAGGTGCCGGCGGTCCCGGCGTCGCGGTCGTCGATGCGCAGCAACATCTTGCCGCCCTCGAGCCGATTCGAGGCGATGCTCGCAGCGTCGTAGCCCGTGAACCGATCGTCCATCGTCCACGAGGCACCGTCGAGGCCACCGCGGTTCATCGATCCGATGACGACCTTGTTCTCCAAGGCGCCGAGCAGGAGCAGTTCTTCGACAACGTCGGGCGTGCCGAGCATCCCATCGACATCGGGGTGCTCCAGCGCCTCGACCAAGCGCGCCAACAGCGAACGCCGGTCGGCCATCGCCATCGCGTCTCCACCGGAAGCCAACGCACCCCTGGCGGGATGGTCCGCGGCGACCAGGAAGAGCGTTCCGCTTCCGGAGAGGATGCGTTCGGGTCGACCTGCGAGCGGCGTACGCCGTCCGCAACCGCTCGTGGTCGGGACGCCCTCGGTCCAGCAACGTGGCCCACCGTGCATCGTCGAGGGTCGGCCCCTCGGGATTGGCTTCGACATCGATCAGTGTCATGCGGTCGCTCCTGACGAGGCGACGAGAGCATCGAGCTCCGCCGCAGTGGGCATGGCATCTGCACAGGCGAGCCGCGAGGCCACGATCGCGCCCGCGGCGTTGGCGTACTCGGCACACCGCGCTGGCTCCCAGCCGGACAGCAACCCGTGCACCAGCGCCCCGCCGAAGGCATCGCCCGCGCCGAGCCCGCACACCACCTTGACCAAGTGAGGTGGCACGACGGTGGAACCTCGGCGGTGGCGACGAGAACCCCTTCGGCACCCATCTTGACCAGCGCCAGTTCGACGCCTCGATCAAGCAGTCGCCGCGCGGCCTCATGCGGATCACGCGTTCCGACCGCCACCTCGACCTCGTCGCGATTGCCGACCGTGACATTGACGTGGTTCAGCAATTCGTCGTACTCCTTGCGCGCCTCGGCCGGCGAAGGCCAGAACATCGGCCGCCAGTCCAGGTCGAGAATGGTGTACGCGCCTGATCCCGGCTTCGGTCGCCCGCGGCGGCGCAGCATGAGGAGATGCGTGCTTCGCGATGGCTCGACGCTCACACCCGTGCCTGTGACCCAGAGCACCGGCACGGACTTGATCAGATCCCAGGGAACGTCCGCCGACGCCAGTGTCAGATCCGGCGCCTTCGGCAGGCGATAGAACAGCAACGGCGGATCTTCGGGCGGATTGAGCTCACAGAAGACCACCGGGGTCAACAGGTGCTCGGAGGTCCCCACCAGTGAGCTATCAACCCCGAAGCCGGTCAATGCCTCTCGCACGAAGTCCCCGAAGCCGTCCGGCCCGACCTTGGTCAGCACGGCACTACGCCGACCGAGCCGAGCCGCTCCGACCGCCACGTTTGTCGCCGTGCCACCGAGGAACTTCGCGAAGGTGGTGACGTCCTTGAGTGGGCCATCCTGCTGCGGGATAGAGGTCCACGCCGACTCGACCGACCGTGAGGAGCTCCAGATTCATAGCCGATACTCCACGTTGACCGCTACTTCGCCGTCGGGAAGTGGAAGGACGCCTCGCTGGCGCCGGCCACCTGCGGCCAACGAGCGGTGACGACCTTGGCGCGGGTGTAGAAGTTGACGCCCTCAGGGCCATGGATGTGGGACTGGCCGAACAGCGAGTCCTTCCAGCCACCGAAGGAGTAGTAGGCCATCGGCACGGGCACGGGCACGTTGATGCCGATCATGCCGACGTGTACGCCGCGCTGGAACCGCCGCGCGGACTCGCCAGAAGACGTGAAGATCGCCGTGCCGTTGCCATAGGGGTTGGCGTTGATCAACGCGATCGCCTCGTCGACCGAATCGGTGCGTACGACGGAGAGCACCGGGCCGAAGATCTCCTGGGTGTAGACGTCCATCTCGGTGGAGACCTCGTCGATCACGGTGGGTCCGACCCAGAAGCCGTCCTCGAATCCATCGACGGTCAACCCGCGACCGTCGACCGCGATGTTGGCGCCCTGCTTCTCACCCGAGTCGATCAGGCCCAGGATGCGCTGCTGCGCCTCGCGGGTGACGACTGGGCCCATCTCGCTGCCGTCGGCGCGACCGGAGCCCACCTTGACGGCGCGAGCGCGAGTGCTGACCGCTTCAACGATCTGGTCGGCAGCCGAGCCCACGGCGACGGCCGCAGAGATCGCCATACAACGCTCACCAGCAGATCCGAAAGCGGCCGCTGCCAGGTGGTCGGCAGCGAAGTCCACGGCTGCGTCAGGCATCACGATGGCGTGGTTCTTGGCGCCGCCGAGTGCCTGCACGCGCTTGCCGGAAGCGGTGCCTCGCTCGTGGATGTACTTCGCGATCGGTGTGGAGCCGACAAAGGAGACGGCGGCCACTTTGGGCGAGTCGAGGATGGTGTCGACCGCGACCTTGTCGCCGTGTACGACGTTGAAGACGCCGTCGGGCAAGCCCGCTTCCTGCCACAACTCCGCGATGATCATCGAGGCAGAAGGATCACGCTCGCTGGGCTTCAAGACGAACGTGTTGCCGCACGCGATGGCAACGGGGTACATCCACATCGGCACCATCGCCGGGAAGTTGAACGGCGTGATGCCGGCCACGACGCCCAGCGCCTCGCGGAAGGAGAAGGTGTCGACATCGGTCGAGACCTGGTCCGAGTAGTCACCCTTGAGCAGCGACGGGATGCCGCACGCGAACTCGATGACCTCGAGGCCGCGCTGGACCTCGCCGAGCGCGTCGGTGAGCACCTTGCCGTGCTCGTCGGTGATCGCCTCGGCAATCCGCTTGGCGTTGGCGTTCACCAACTCGCGGAAGGTGAACATGATCTTCGTGCGTGCGCTGACCGAGGTCTGTGACCACCCGGGGAACGCTTCCCAGGCTGCGTCGATGGCGGACTGAACGTCGGCGACCGAGCCGAGCATCAGGTCTGCTTGAGGTGCCCCGGTGGCGGGGTTGTAGACGGGTGCAGTGCGGGTGGAATCGCCCACAGCCGTAGCGCCAGCGATCCAGTGCGGGATGACGGTCAACGGAAACTCCTAGGTTAAATGTAAGGACATACTATCATTTGGAATACAGCTCGGGAACGGGCTCCCGGTCAACGACGACGCGCCCACCCGAATTCAGCGAGATCACTCCTGCTGCGGCCGCCTGCGTGGCGACATGCCCGTCCCATGCCGATGCTCCCACGGGTACCCCGTTGCGAAGAGATGCGGTCCAGGCCACCAGTTCGAGCCGATAGGCCTCCGCGAACCGGGCTACGAAGTCCCCCGACACCACAGCGCCGTCCACTCCGCGACTTCGCGTCAAGAGCCCGTACGGCGCAGCAAGACGCGCCGTGCCGGAGTCGCCAACGACTTCGCACTGCACGTCGTACCCATAACCCGCGTTGACCGAGACCTCCACCGTGGCCACCGCTCCCGAAGCCATCTCCAGGATCGCGACCTGTGTGTCGCGCAGCGTCGTCCCTTCCTTGACCGGCGGGGCCAGCACGGTGATGGCCGCGATCGGCTCCCCGAGCAGCCACGGCACGTGATCGAGCTCGTGAATCATCGAGTTGGTCACCACGCCGTCGGAGGTGGTGTCGGGGTGCGCGGTCTTGTTGCGATGCAGGCAATGCACGACGCTGGGGCGACCCAGCCCACCGCTCTCAACGAGGTTGCGGAGTTCAAGAAACGCCGGATCGAAGCGTCGCATGAAGCCGACCTGAATCAGCTGCCTGCCCAACGGCGACCTCAGCATCAACCACTCGACGACTGCCCTCGGCAGAAATGGCCAGTGGCTTCTCGCACAGCACCGGCTTTCCGGCCGCCAGACAGGCCAAGGCCAACTCCTCATGCAGCGCGTCGGGCGCGGCGATGATCACGGCCTCGACGGCCGGGTCAGCGATGAGCCCCAGCGAACTCGCGCTGACCACGGCGTCTACCTCGGCGGCGATCTCGCCGGCTCGCCTTGCATCAGCGTCGTACACCGCCCTCACGTGCGCTCCGCGAACGCTGCGCGCAAGGGTTCGTGCGTGGGCGGCCCCCATCACTCCCGCACCGATGACGCCGATTCCGATGGTCATGACAGCACGCCCAAGAGGTACTCCAACGACGAGCGGACGTCGGCCACGGGGCCTTCGCCCAGCGGCTCGTCAGCCAATTTCACGTCCTGCTCGAGGACGTACCAACCGTCGTACGACGCCGACTCCAGGGCATGAACGAGGGTGGCGATGTCGACGTCGCCCCTGCCGAGAGGACGGAACATCCCCAGCCGGACCGCTTCCCCGAACGTGATCTCGCCTTGCTGCACTTGGACAGCCAGCAGGCTGTCGACGTCCTTCAGGTGAACGTGAGTGACTCGCAGCGGGTTCGCGACCACGATTGCGACGGGATCGGCACCGGCCGCGGCGAGATGGCCCGTGTCGACACAGAGCCCGATCCGCGACCCGTGAACCACTCGGTCGACGTCCTCGCCGTTCTCCACCATGGTCCCCATGTGGGGATGCAGGGTGGCGATCAAGCCGCGCGACTCAGCGAGGTCGTGAGCACGATCTAGATTGGCAAGCATGGTCTGCCACCCCCGTTCGTCGAGGACCGGCCGCGCGTCGTACCCATCAGTTCCCGTGTTGGCCGCCAGCACGGCCACGCCACCACCGGAGGCGAGAGCGCCGGTGAGGAAGTCATCGACCTCCGGGAGCGGATCATGGTCTGGGTCGTGCAGAACGATCGCAAGAAACCCACCGACGGCCACCAACTCGTGGGCAGCCAATTGCGCCTTGCGTTCGAGTGGGTCCACTGACAGGAATCCAGGTGGGCCGAACTCTGTGGCCGACAGGCCCAACCCGCGCATCTCGGCCAGCACCCGCTCGGGGGTGAGTTGATAGCCCCAGTTGGGCACCTCACAGAGTCCCCAAGAAATCGGTGCAGCGGCAACGCGGGAGAGTGCGGAGCTTGCTCGGCCATCGCCATCAAGATTGTTCGTCACATAGGTGATGCAAACCGATCGGAGGCGTCCGTGTCAACCTTTGACAGAACATATGCACAATCAGATCGTCCAAGGGATGAACGTCATGACATACTGACTATGTGACTAGTCGCCCCTCACACGCTGACATTCTGCAGGGTTTGACCATCGACCGGTCCAGTCCGATTCCCCTCTACTTTCAGGTCTCCCAGCACCTAGAGGATGCCATCGCGTCCGGGGAGCTTCCTCCGGGGACGCTCTTCGACAACGAGATCCAGCTTGCCGATCAGCTCGGCGTCTCACGGCCCACGATGCGCCGGGCTATGCAACATCTCGTGGACAAGGGTTTGATCGTTCGGCGTCGGGGCATCGGCACCCGCGTCGTACAACCCAAGGTTCGACGTGCCCTTGAGCTGACGAGTTTGTACGACGACCTGGCTGGCACCGGACAGGTTCCGGCAACCCAGGTTCTGGAGTTCGAACACATCGAAGCGGATGCCGAGCTGGCCGAACGCATGCAGTGCGCGGAAGGCGCACCCTTGGTGCACATCGTTCGTCTGCGAAGCGCGGGAGAGAATCCCATTGCCAAGATGACCAACTACCTCCCCGCCTCTGTGGTCGACTTCGATGCTGGCGCACTGGCCACCAACAGCCTTTACGCCTTGCTCCGCCGCCGAGGGACCCGGCTGCACTCCGCCACGCAAACCGTGGGAGCCCGCACTGCGACCGCGCCGGAGGCGAAGCTCTTGGGCGAACCCCGAGGGGCCGCGCTACTGACGATGAAACGGCTGAGTTACGACGACCACGGCCTGATCGTGGAATACGCCAACAGCCTCTACGTCGCCACCCGCTACTCCTTCGAGACGCACCTGGTCACGCCCTAGACCGGTTGCGCGGCGCACATACCCGCTAGCTCGGCAACACGCGCTGCAAGAACTCGCGGGTCCGCGCTTGCTTGGGGGCCGTGAAGATCTCCGCGGGTGGTCCCTGCTCGAGAATTCGACCCTGGTCCAAGAAGCACACCTTGGTGGCCACTTCACGGGCAAACGCCATCTCGTGCGTGGCCAGCATCATCGTGGTGCCCTCCTCCGCCAACTCCCGGACCAGGCGCAGCACATCTCCCACCAGCTCTGGATCGAGCGCCGCGGTGATCTCGTCGAGGAGGAGCAGCTTCGGGTTCGTGCATAGTGCACGAACCAGTGCGGCCCGTTGTTGCTGACCCCCCGAGAGCCGATCCGGATGTGCGTCTTCCTTGTCTGCCAGGCCGCACCGCGCCAGCAGTTCGCGAGCCTTGGTCTCCGCATCACGCCGCGGTACGCCGTGCACCCGTCGGGGTGCCAGCGTGCAGTTCTCCAGCACGGTGAGATGGGGAAACAGGTTGTAGGACTGGAAGACCATGCCCATCCGCTGTCGCACCAACCGAGCGTCCACATGCGGATCGGAGATCTCGTCACCCTCGAAGGTGATCACGCCGTCATCGATCTCCTCGAGCAGGTTCAGGCAGCGCAACAGCGTCGACTTCCCCGAACCGGACGAGCCGATGAGGCACACCACGTCGTGCGGCGCGACCGTCAGTTCGACGTCGTCCAGCACGACCTTCTCGCCGTAGCACTTGCGCAGATCGACGACCTCGAGCAGGCTCACAGCGCACCCGCCCTCTCCCGCTCGGCAACCCGGCGCTGGAGCCAATCGGTCAATCGCGCAAGTGGGATTGTCAGGACCACGAAGAGCAGCGCAACAACGACGAGCGGGGTGTCGTTGAAGTTGAAGTTGCTGTAGTCCAGCGCCGCGTTGACTGCATCGAACAATCCCAACACGGCCACGAGGGCCGTGTCCTTCTGCAGGCTTACGAAGTCGTTGAGCAACGGGGGTACGACGCGGCGCACAGCCTGCGGAACGACCACGAACCGCATCGTCTGACCGCGAGAAAGGCCGAGCGATTGCGCGGAGGCGATCTGGGAGGGATGGATCGATTCGATGCCGGAGCGAAACACCTCGGCCACGTAGGCACCGTAGGACAGCACCAACGCCACCAGCGCCCAGAAGAACAGCGAGTTGGGCACACCCTGCAACTGCAGGGCCGGCATCCCGAATCCGAGCAGCAGCACCAGCAGAATCGTCGGGATCCCCCGGAACAGGTCCGTATAGATCACCGCCATCACCCGCAGCGGCACCAGCCACGCCGACCTGGCCTGACGGGCGAGCGCAACGGCGAGACCCAGGACCAGGATCAAGGGCTCCGCCAGGAGGAACAGCGCAACGTTCTTCACGAACCCCTTGAGGATGGCTGGCAGCGCTTCACGCGCGTGGTACGGGCTGAAGAAGTACTCCTTGACCGTGGGCCACCCGGGTGAGGTGACGGTGCCGATGATCAGCACACCGAACACCGCGATCGTGACCGCCGACGCGATCAGGGTCGACCGTGACCGCATCCGCCGGCGGGTCTGACGTCGCTCTAACTCGTGGGCGCTCGGCTGGTACGCCGACTGGCTGGGGCCGCCAGCATCAGCGCTCACTGCAGTTCGGGCACACCCGAATCAGGGAGCCAGTCCTTCTCGAGCTGGGCCAGGGTGCCGTCCGCCGCCAGCCCATCGATATAGAAGTCAACGCACTCCTTGAGCGCATTGCCCTTCTCGAAGAGCAGGCCGAACTCCTCCGGGGCATCCGGCGACGACTGGATCTGACCCACCACGGCGCTCTTGGGGATCTCGAACTCAGTGATGTAGAAGGCGGTGGGGAGGTCAGCCACGATCGCGTCCACCTGATCGTTCTGCAGAGCCTGCTTGGCTGCATTCGTGTCGCTGAACACCAGCGGTTCGGAGGTGGGCTGGATGACATCGCGGATTGCCGTGAGGGAGGTAGTGCCCGTCTGCGCGCCAAGGCGCAGGCCCTTGAGATCGTCCAGGCTGGTCGCCGCCGCGCCGGGCGTCCCCTTGAGCGCGATCACGCCCTGGCTCGCGGAATAGTAGCTGTTCGAGAAGTCAACGACGGCCGAGCGTTCTGGGGTGATGGCGATCTGGTTGATGTCGAAATCGAACTTCTTCGCGCCCGGCTTGTAGGAGTTGTTGAACGGCACCTTGACCCAGGTCACGTCCCCCTTGGCGAAGCCCATCTCATCGGCGAGAGCGTAGGCCACGGCCGATTCGAACCCCTTTCCATTGGTCGGATCGTCGTCGACGAACCAGGGCGGGTACGCCGGTGAGTCAGTGGCGATCGTCAACTTGCCCGGGGTCTTGAGATTCAGATCGGGGATGGCACACGAGAGCACTTCGGTGAGTTCTGTGCTGTCGGCAGACGGGTCCGAGGCCGAGTCGTTGTTTGCGGAGTTGCTTTCGGGGGCGCACGCGGCCACGAAGAACAAGGGGACTGCTACCAGGGGCGCAAGATTGCGCAGCGTTCGCGACATGCCCGAATGGTACTAGCCGCGCCAGACCCGTTCGAACGGTAGCCGCCAGCCGCGTGGCGCGATGAGTTGGTGGATCTGGTTGGGGCCCCAGGACCCCGGCGCGTACGGCCGCACCGGAGGAGGGTCGTTGACTAGTTTCTCCGAGATCTCCCACAACCGCTCGACGCCGTCCGCGGTCGTGAAAAGCGTGTGGTCCCCCTTGACGGCGTCCAGGATCAAGCGCTCGTAGGCCTCCAGTACCGACCCGGCCCAAGCGGTCTCGTCCACAGAGAACTGCATGGACAACTTGTCCAACCGGAAGCCCGGACCCGGCCGCTTGCCATAGAACGACAGACTCATCCGGGATTGATCGGCCAGGTCGAAGGTCAGGTGATCCGGGCCATGATCGGAGATGCCCGAATTCTCCGGGAACATCGACTGCGGTGGCTCCTTGAACGCGATCGAGATGATCCGCTGCCCCTCCGCCAACTTCTTGCCGGTCCGGAGATAGAACGGCACCCCCGCCCAACGCCAGTTGTCGATGAAGCAGCGCAGCGCGATGAACGTCTCGGTCTCCGACTCCGGGCTCACTCCCGGGATCTGCCGATATCCGGTGTACTGCCCACGAACCACGTCCTCAGTCGTGATCGGGAGCATGGATCGGAACACCTTGTTCTTCTCTTCAGTGATCGACTTGGGCTCGAGCGCGGTGGGCGCCTCCATGGCTGTGAACGCCATCACCTGGAACAAGTGGGTGACCACCATGTCGCGATAGGCACCGGTTGCTTCGTAGAAGCTCGCGCGTTGATCCAAGCCGAGCCGCTCGGGGACATCGATCTGGATGTGGTCGATGAAGTTGCGGTTCCACGTCGGCTCGAACAAGCCGTTGGCGAATCGGAAGGCCAGGATGTTGAGGGCCGCCTCTTTGCCGAGGAAGTGGTCGATCCGAAAGATCTGCTCTTCCTTGAACACCTGGTGCACTGCTGCATTCAAGGCACGAGCACTCGCCAGATCGGTGCCGAAGGGCTTCTCCATAATCACTCGTGAGTTGTCCACGAGTCCCGCATCGCGCAGGGTGTGGATGACGGCCATCGCTGCCTGGGGCGGGACCGACAGATAGTGCAACAGTTGCTGCTTCTCCGTCGAGGACCGGTTGGCCTCCTGGACGGTCTGCGACAGAGCCTCAGCGGTGCCACCGGGGGCCCAATAGAGACGCTCGGAATAGTCCGCCCATCCCTCATCGGTGAAGTCCGTCCCGAACTCCTCAAGAGATTTGCGTGCGAACTCCCGAAAGGAATCCCGATCATGCTCATCGAGGGAGGTGCCGACGACCTTCAAGTTGGGCACGAGCCCGGTGCGTAGCAGGTGATACAGACCGGGGAGCAACTTGCGGTGCGCAAGGTCTCCGGTTGCGCCAAAGAGGACGACGGTGGTCGGGGGTCCGGGAGTTCCAGCAGGCATCACCACGGGACAACCCTGCCGTCATCGCCAGCGAATGTCGAGCAATCCAGACTTGGCTTGCATCACACCTGCGAAATAGCCAGCCCAACTAACCAGCACCGCAGCCGCCTCACCAGGGAGCGGCTGCGGCTGTCTGAGAGGCATTCAGTCGCGCAACTGGCCTTCGCTGGTGATCGGTGGGCCGAACACCGGAACGGGGGCGACAAGTCGCGACTGCGTCACCCACGCGATGATAATTCCGCTCAGTGCGTGCGCCAGGACCAGAATTGGCCACCCCACGACACGCGCCAGGCTCATGATGTCGGCGTCGGTGATGTCGAGCACCGACGTGACCAAGCGCAATCCGATGATGTAGAACAGGCACATCATCACGATTCCGTGCAGGGCGCCCACCAGGTAGCGCGGGAACCCAACCAGATGGAGGTTGCGCGTCAGGAAGGCGAAGATGACGCCGCTGATGGCACCCATCAGGAAGCAGAGTCCGATTCCTCCAGAGACCTGCAACTGGAAGAACTCCGGATCCTCCCCGGCGGCCACGGCCGCCATCGTCGCCTGGATCGGCCCGGGGTCAACGATGGAGATGATGGCGTAGAAGGGGGCGGATGCTCCGTAGACGCCGATGGCGCCCCCAACAGCAAGCAGGATCGCCGTCGGTATCGCGGATGCGATACCGGCGATGATCCCGGCTTCCAACTGTTGTTCAAAGGAGCGCCGTTCGGGGCGCATAGGGTCCCCGGAAAAGCTAAGCGAGAGTGGCATTGGCTACTAACTCGTAGAACGCGGTTCCGCGTCGGTGGAAGCTGAGTCGGCGGGAGCTGAAGAGGCCGCGGCGAGGTTGCGATCGTCGACGTACTCGTGCTTCAGCATCTCTTCAAGCTTGAAGTAGGCGCCGCTGAAGAGCAACCGACCGCTCGTCGGGGTCATGTCGCGGTAGCCGGACTTGTTGCGACGCGTCTTGTCCGCGCCCAGCAACAAGATGAACGTCGTGATCAGAACTGCACCGAGGATGACTGGGCCGAGCCCAGCCAACATCTCTGCGGTGCTGCCTGATCCGCCGTGCGCGAGGATGATTCCTTGGGCCATGATGGGTTTTCCCGTCTTGAGAATGTGGTGACCGGTGGTGCCGCTCAGATGAGCGGCACCACCGGTAACCTTTTGAGCGAAGTTTAGCCGATGTCAGCTAAACGCTAGGAATGCTGAAGCAGTTGCGAAGTTTTCGTGACCTTCGCCATCCTCCAGTCGGACCACGCCCGTCACCAAGGGTCGGGTTTCACCGATCGGCGCGAGCCGCTCGTCCACCCACACATCACTGGGGATGGAGAGCTTGGACCGTAGTCGTCTCCCCGGCAGCGATCGTGTCTTGGTCAACAGTGAGTTCCTCACCAGAGATGAACGTGTAGCCACTGGTGATGAACTGCGTGATCGTGGCATCGGAAGTGCCGGTGTTCGTAACGTCCACCGTCATTTCCAGTGTCTTGGTCGATTCTGTGTAGGTAGCCTGCGTGCCGACTGCAGTGGCGAACGTTGCGTCCATCGCCAGGGCTTCCGGCTTGTAGCGAAGCACCTGGAGAGGAATCTTGTCCGGGTACTTCTGACCCTGCCAGATGAAGCCGGCGATCAAGATCGCCAACACAACAGCCATGATGATGTTGCAGACCTGGTGATCCCTCTTCGAGATCAGGCCTGCGTCGCCACCGTCGCTGTTCAACGGCACAGAAAGTGAAACCGGCAGGCGGGTGACCGTGGGCTTGGGAACAGTCCAGTAGATCATCCAGATCATGCCGATGGTGAACCAGATCAGGTTGAAGAAGGTGACCCCACCCAACCCAATGGTCTCAAGGTCGACGGTGCCGCCCTCCTTGAGCTCGATCTCGTTCTTGAAATCGTCCTGGTTGCCCGTGACTCGGACGTAGTGTCCGGGACCAATCAGCGAACCAGCCTTGTGGATACCGAAGATCGGGTGCACGTGCCACCCGTTGTCACCGATCGCACCATCACTGGGACGTCGTCCCGCGAGGGTGATCTCGAAGTCGTAGACCCCACCCCGCTCGACCTGGATCGATGCGGCGGTCGGAACTCCGTTGACGAGTCGTTCCTTGATGACGACCGGCGGTCCAGGAGCAACGACGCTGATGAAGCCGAGTTCCGGCTCCGCCAACTGCTCTGGCCAGGTCTCAAGGATCTTTGCGGTGCCCGTGATGACGAACTCCTCGTTCACCGCAACGGTGATCGGATCGCCCTCCAACATCGGTTGACCATTGATCTCGACATCCCAGAAGGCGACGGTACCCATCCGTAGCCATGCTTCCTGTGCCGCTTCTCCGTGTGCACTGGCCGGGGCGGCTGGCAGAGCCAGCGACACCAACAGTGCAGCTGCAATCAGGGCACTAACCCTCTTAATTACCTTGCGCATTGTGGTTTGTCCCTTTCTCAGAACCGCGTAATGAAGCGGCCGATTGGCCAGATGGCCAGCATCCGGGCGATGAACTGCCCGATCCAGTAGCCAGCAACAGCCAACGTGCCACCGAAGGCGAGCGCGACGTACAACGTCTGGCCGAGGAAGGTTCGCAGGGAACCACGCTCGATCAAACGGAGGTACTCAGGCGTTTGCCCTCGGATCACGGAAATACCTTGCGCATCGGCAACGGTCACGGTCAGGCCCATCCAGTCAACAGGCTGCAGGTACGGCGCCATCAGGATGTAGTTCTCCATCCAGAAGATGATCGCGAATCCCATAGCCCCGATCAGGCCCGTGAGCACGAAGCTCTTCGTTTTCAACAACACCCAGTCAAGCCAGACCGCCGAGGCGATCATGCTGAGCGGCCATACGAAGTTCAGTGGGAACCCTCCGAACCAATCCCACTGGACAATGCGGCCGACCCACTGGCAGATGACCATGCAGACCGCGGTGTAGACAGCACCCGTTGGGAACCGCCAAGCGAGCCACTGGATGTACTGCAAAGCCGAGGGGATGATGATGATCGCGAACGGGGTGACCATGGGCCACCATTGGCGGTCCTTCCAGTCTGTCCAGAAGTCCCAGTCGCCGGCGAACAGCAACTTGGTGATGTCAGCTGCGGCACCGACGACAAATGCCGCGGTGATCCAGAAGACTGCATCCCACTTCCGGTCAATGTACTTGTAGCGACGGTGCAGCAGTTTGCGTAACGCCTCGTTACGCTCGTCTACCGCCTCCGGCGCCTCTGCGGTGGCACTCATGGAGAGCTCCTTCTTATCTGGTGAGGGGCGGAAAGCCCGCCGCCGTCAAATGGCGACGGCGGGCTTCCCAAAAAGGTGTTGAATCGAATCAGGCAGCCTGAGTCTCTTCAACGGCGACTGGTGCCTCTTCCAGGATCTCGTCCTCGATGGCGAGGAGTCGGCTAAGCGACTCCGCCCACAAGGCGAAGATTCCGGAAGCGAGCCAGCCGTAAGTGACGAACGGCCAGTGGAACGGCGCAGCGAAGATTTCCTCGGTGATCCACATGGAGTGGCCCCACTCGTTCATCGCAACCTGCATCATTTCGGTGATGGAGGCGGCAATGAGGAGGAAGAAGGACCAAGGGAATCCCTTGTCCCGCGAGTAAACCTTCGGCAGACGCGTCATTCCGTACAGGTACGTCCCGATGCACATGGTGATACCCATGGGGAATGCCCAGAAGAACATCACGATGTGGCTCGGGGTGAGTGCCGTGTCACGGACGGTTGTCTGGTGCCAGACGCCGTCCTGGTTCGGGAAGAAGCTCGCCATGAAGTACAGGGTCATGCTCGTGATGCCGATGAGGCCCCAGAACACAACGATGCGACGTACTTCTTCGGCCGGAGTGATCGCCTTGACCTTCGCGGCGGCATCCAACTTCTGACCCGACTTCAACAGCCAACCCCACCAGCCGAGTGTGACGACCGCGGCCACCACGAGCTCTCCGATGAAGAGGCTGAACCAGTAGGTCCTGAAACCATCACTGCTGGCGTCGAGACCTGCTTCGTTCCACCAGGCGAACTGACCCTGGTAGATACGCAGCCCGATGAACGTGGCAGCCAGGAGCGCCATGCCCCAGAACATCGACGCCCAGCCACCAAGCCAATCGATGGGCCCACGGCCCTTGGCAAACTCCGAATCGCCATTGTCGGCGAACTCGACAGTTTCCCTTTCGACGGTTGTAGACATATTTGTCTTTCCCTTCTTTTCCTGCCGGCCGCTAGCTAGCCGGAAGTAATTGCGGACTTTTTTCTTGCAAGGGTTGTAGCTATGGAACTAGGACTGCGCGCCCGCGCACGCGGCCATGGTGCAAATCATCGAGAGCCTTATTGGCCTCGTCTAACGTGTAGCGCTGCGCATGCAGCGTTACCTTCTTGGCGGCTGCAAGATCCATCAGCTCGCTAAGTTCTGTGTAGTTCCCTACCAGACTACCGACAACGCTGATCTCGCTGAAGATAATTTGGAGTGCGGGGATGTCGACCCGGCCGCCGTAGCCGACGACGAAGTAGGTCCCACCGTTGCGGATCATGTTCGGCCCGGTCTCAGTCGTGCCGTGCTCGGCCACGAAGTCGATAACAGCGTGGGCACCCAGGCCGCCGGTCAGATCCTTGATCGCGGTGATGGGGTCATCCAGGGCGTCGATCGCGTGATCCGCGCCGATCTCCAGGGCCATGGCACGGGCATCGGCGTTGGTGTCGACCACGATTATCTCGGTGGGCGACATCGCCTTGAGTGACTGGATCGCGATGTGACCCAACCCGCCGGCACCGATCACGACGCAAGCGCTGCCGGCCTGCAGACCCGGAACGGCCTTCTTCACCGCGCGGTACGCCGTGATTCCGGCGTCCGCGAGCGGCGCAACGTCGACCGGCTCCAAGGAGTCGTCCAACTTGATCAGGGCGCGTTCGTTGGTCAGGAGGAATTCGGCGTACCCTCCGTCGGCGTTGAGACCCGGGAACTTGCTGTTCTCGCAGTACATGTCCTCGCCACGACGGCAACCAGCGCAAACGCCGCACGTCGCCAGGGGGTGACAGATGACCTTGTCGCCCACCTGAGACGGTGGAAACGGCGGAACCGACGGAGTCGACCCAACCAGCGTTCTCGTGTCCGATCGTGTAGGGCAACAGCAAGCCGTCGGAATCCAGGGTCTGCTCCCAGACCCGCTCGATCACGTGCAGGTCGGTGCGGCAAACGCCGGCGGCTCCGACGCGGACCACAACGTCGTGCGGGCCGGAGACCTCGGGCTTGGGTACATCCTCGATAACCAGCGTCTTGTCGTACTCATGTAGGCGTGCGGCCTTCATGCAACTTCTCCTCTAGTGAACTCTGCGGTGGGCGAATGGGTGGAGTCGGGGTAACGCTCGTGGATCAAGGTCTTGCACATCATCCCGTTGCCTTCGAAGGAGATCGCCATGACACTGGCTGACCGCCGGTGGAGTCGGAGTTTGTCCGACTCCACCGGACGGCCATCGGCCGCGACGAGGAATGGCGCGCTAAGCGCTGAGTCAATTCCCAGTTCCCCGCGTGTCGATAGGTACTTGGTGAAGAGGTCATCCTCGAATCCGATCTCGGCCACATCTGCCAATGCCAGATCGAGAACGCTCTCACCGTGAATCCCAACCTTGTCCAATTCCTTGCAGACCCGCTCTTGGCGAATCAGGAATGTCTTGCGTGCAAAGCGATCTCGCAATTTGTCCAGATCCTCGGCCGCGTCGGCGAAGATGTCCGTGAATGACGAACCCTCCGTCACGGAGCCGTTGATCTTGTCAGCCTCAAAGTGTCCGACCAGGCTGACCTCGACATTGCCGACGCCCACCACCTTCTCGGCGGCCCGCCGCACGTCGTCGACCATGAGGTAGGTGAAGTTGGGTGCGCAGAAGTACTGCGGAAGTTGCATGTGAACGATGGCGTGCTTCACGCCGTCGTTCTCAACACCTTCCTGCGACTCTTCTGCGGTCCGAACGATCTCTACCTCGCGGATGAAGCCCATCTCTGTGACGGGCTCATCCACCTCAGGGTCGTAGACGTGCTCAAGTTCCGCGAGCACCAAAGTGGCTACGGGGTCGGCGATTGGCATCAGGCCGAGGCACCAGCCATTTCGTTGCCGACAACGCCCGCGGGAACCGGGATGTCGTACAAGCGAGCGGCGTTGAGTCCCAACACCTTGGCCTTCGCCACGTCGGAGATACCGAAGCCGTACTCGGGCTGCATGTCCTCGGGGATGTCGAAGGACAGGAACTTCTCGATCAGCCAACGCGGTGTCCAGATCGCGTAGTCCGAACTGAAGATGATCTTGTCCTCGCCGAGCCAGAAGAGCAGTTCACCCATGATCTGGCCGAAGTACCGAGGCCGCGAGTGGATGAACGGCATTGCGACAGCCATGCCGGCGTACACATTCGACTCCTGCGTAGCGATCCAGCAGAAGTCCTCGAGACGCGGAAGACCGATGTGCTCAACGATGAAGTTGAGGTTCGGGAAGTCCGTGGCGACGTGATCGACGTCGTGCACGTCGAACGAGTCGCGGTCCAGCGGCCAGACCGTCGGACCCTTGTGGATGTGGATGTTCTTGATGCCGAGTTCCTCAGTCTTCTCGAGGTACCGGTAGCTCGAGGCGTCCGCCAACGAGTAGCCGCGAGACTCCATCTGCCACTCGGCGGTGTAGAGCTTGACGCCCTGGATCTTGCGCTCGGAGCACTCGCGCTCGAGGTCTTCCAAGCCCTTGTCTCCGTGACGGGGATCCCACGCCGTGTTGCAGATCAGGCGACCGGGGTTCTCGGCCTCGAGCTCAATGCCTTCCTTATGACGACGGAAGCCGGTGTGGTAAAACTCGTTCAAAACCGTCGGCTGGAAGATGGCCACGTCGACGCCGCCGTCCTCGAGGACATCCTTGATGACGTGCTCTTTTTCGATCTTCTCGAAGCGCGATTTCGGCCACTTCTCTTCTTCGGGGCTCAGACCGTTGTGGTAGTCGAAGAAGCACTGGGTCCATCCGCGGCCCCAGTCGTTCTTGCAGTTCGCTTCAGAGCCGTCCCAGATATGAATGTGTCCGTCGACGATGAAGTACTGCTTGCCATCTCTGGTGATCATCTGCTTCCTCCTTCGGCCCATCGGGCCGCTGCCGTGCCTGTTCCTCCCGCTCCTGGTGTGCGGGCAGACGAATATGCCGAGTGAATGCCCCCTGGGAAGGGCTGTCGAGCACTCACACACCTAGGTGTAGGGGCCTTCCACGTGTGCCGGAAAGGCGATGTGATCTGGCTCTCAGGTTACGTTCAGGTTCCTGAACCGCCCGCGTCCGAGTGCTCAACCGCCGCCTCGGAACAACCTCCGCGACGCCCGAACCGCTCAGTTGGGCAGGGAAGCCGCAGAGATTCCGCGTGCTGTGGTTTAACCGGGGATTTCTCTCCCGTGAGCCGTTGACCAAGCGAGCAGCGGGGCGCACCATCAAAAAGTCCGGTCACCGGGAACCGGCCAACTAGGTCGGCCGGTTAAGTCAATTGGCTCGACAGAAATCGAGGTTCGTTCATGCAGAGCGAAACAGTCATCATCATGATCGTCGGATTGCTCGCCATCGGGCTGATCCGACTCGTCATCGCAATGGTGGGACGTGAGTTCGCTGCAGATCATCCTCATGTCAAATCCAAGTCTGACGTTGACCCGGCTGGGTCCCCGAACGAGGTTTCCGGTTCGCTTGCGACCGCCGACGTGCCATCTCAGCGCCCGGTTCGCGGCACCGGCAAGAACTCGCATCTGTATCAGTTCCCGACCGCCGACGAGAATGAGGCGGCTGCCCCGGAAGCGACGGACATCAAATCCGAGCCGGCGGCGAGCTAGTCCGAGACTGGCTGGTCCTCGAACTGGCTGGTCCTAGAACTGGGCCGTGTCGATGTCGTAGGTCTTGATCTTTCGATAGATCGAAGCGCGAGACATGCCCAAGGCGTCCGCCGCAAGTTGCTTGTCCCCGTTGCTGGCTCGCAGTGCCTCGACGATGGCTTCCCGGGCCATCCACTCCAACGGGCTCAACTTTCTCCGGACTCCCGACCCGAATCCGGGCGGCAGGTCGGAGACCTCCAACACGCTGGTCCGCGCACGAGCCACCATCTGGTCGAGCAGGTCCGAGACTTCTGCGAGGTTCCCCGGCCACGGCTCGCGGACGAGTCGGTTCATCAATTCGGGCGTGACACCAACCACCTTGCCGTGGCTCGCGGCTCTCAGCATCTCCGGAACGATGTGGTGCAGATCCTGAACGCGACCTCGCAGCGGCGGCACCACGACGATGGGGATCCCAGCGGTGGCCAGCTCGGCTTGGACCAGGTCCGCGCGAGTGCCCTCACCGAATGCCTTGCTCATCGCGGCGCTGGCCGTGGTCGATTGCAAGGTGAAGGCCAACCAACCGCAAGTCTCGCTCTCGGTCGAAGCCGCCGACTGGACATTGGCCAACAGTTCAGTCAGCGCCTGCGGCGCCAGGCAATCAACCGCCCGAACCAACACCGGCGCACCGCTACGCCACGCGGCCACCAGGTTCTCGAGTCCGTCCTGTTTCGGTGCTCGCGTCGTACAACTCAAGGGCGACTCCCGGGAAGGTCTCGCCGGCAACCGTCTGCACCATCCGGCGTTTGCCGACCCCGGGTTCACCGATCAAGCACACCGGCATCCTGCCGACGGCCAATCTGCGGACCATGACACTCGGCCCGACCGTGACGGGCGACAACGAGTTGAATGCGGCGGCGGATTCAGTAGCAGCCCGGGGCGTAGTGAGATGCGGGATCGTCGGCGCCTCCTCCACGGCAGAGATCTTGATGACCGCTCCAGCAAGTTCCGCCCGGGGTCCCCGAACCGCACGCAGGTGCAACTCCACGGTCCCGGCGGTTCCGGCGAGGAGGGGAATGTCCGCCTGGTCCCGAGTCGCCAGCGCGTTCTGGACCATGGGCCACAGTTCCTCGCGGCTGAGATTTCCTATCCGGCGGATGGCCCCGGAACTGGCGATGAAGGCTTCCTGGCTGATCGCGAGCACCTGGTCTTCGCGATTGCGACTGGAAACGAGGTACTCATGGAGTAACTCCTGCGCACCACGGCTGGACATTTGCATGAGGCCCTCTTCGATCACGCTCGCAGCCTGTCGGACGAGAGCGGTCAACGCGGGGTGGGCACGATCCGCCCACGTGGTGATGTCGAGGACTCCGAGTTGTCGTCGGGTGACCGGATCACGAAGCGGGACTCCGACGCAGGCGAAGGCTTGGAGGTGCTCGTTGAAGTGCTCGAAGCCGACCACGCTCTGTGCCGTCTTGCCCTCCAGTGCCGTTCCGATCCCGTTGGTGCCGACGTAGCGCTCCGCGTAGTTGAACCCCGGAGCCAACAGGGCGTTGTCGAGACGCGATTCAAGATTGGGTTCCCCGGACCGGCGGATCAGCACCTTGCCCCGGCTATCAGCCAGGATCACCGTGATGGGCGATCCGAGGATGTCCTCCTGGACTCGACCGATGACGGGCTCGGCAGCACGGACGAGCCGACTGGACAGGTTGATGTTGTCGTCGTACGGCGTGGACAGTCCCGAGGTGAGCGCCCCTTCGTCGTACGACCGTCGCCACGACGCCAGGATCTCATCGCGCGGCCCAACCCCCGTGCCGTCGCCATCCTCGGGACCGTTACCGACATCACCGTCGGTCAGCAATCGTTGGCGTGCACGAGCCAAAATGTCGGTCCAAGAGCGGTTGTCACCAGCCATAACAAGCATTCTGTCTCAAAGTGAGACACCATGGCGAGTCTGCGATCCGCTGTGATGGGCATCACGTTGGTGATACGTGACGGAGGAGACTGTCCATGACCCAAGTAGTGAGCGAGCCGAAGACCGGACCCCGGTCGAATGCGCGTGCCGATGTTTCGGGCGTTGTCAGCGACGATGCGCCAGCTCGACGGATGCTCAACACAGCGGTCAACGTGACCGAGACGTTGACCATCATCGCCGAAGACCCGCACGGGGTGCCGGCGAAAGTACTTGCCCGGCGATTGGGACAGAGCCTCTCCACTACCTACTACGCACTTCAGACGTTGACCAGTGTTGGACTGGTCGAGCCGTCGCCCTCTGCCCCTGGGCTGTACACCCTCGGCCCCCGGATCGCGGAGCTCTACCGCGGGTACGTCGCCAACCGGACGCTTCCCGAACGCCTCTCGCCGATCCTGACCGAACTTCGCGAGGCCACCACTGCCCGCAGCTATCTAGCAGCGTGGAGTCGGGGCGACATGGAGGTGACCCACGCTCTGGGACGTCGAGGAGCCACCGAGTTGCAAGACGTCTCCCAGGGCTTCCGCGGCGCGGCCCATGCGCTCGCTCCCGGCAAGGTGCTCTTGGCGTCGATGCGCCCCGAGCGCTGGCCGGCATATCTATGCGCATCGCGCTTCGAGACCTTCACCCCGACGACCATCGACACCCCCGGCCGTCTGCACACCGATCTGCAGCGAATTCGCGAGCAGGGATATGCGGTCGACGTCGAGGAGTTTCGCGAGCGCGTCTGTTGCGTTGCGGCGCCGATCTACGACAGCGCCGGACGGGTGCTGGCCACGATCGCGATCTCGGTTCCTGCGCGCAGGTTCAACCGTGAGTTGAAGGACTTGGTGCACCAGGTGCGACGTTCGGCCCATGAAGCGTCCGAGATATTCTCTGGCCTCGATCCACTGACCGCTCTGGTCAGGCAAACCGCGGAGGCATAGAGCATGCGTTTGACTCTCACCCGGCGTCCACTCTCCTCGCCGGGGCAATCGTTCGTGCCTTGGCGGATGGCGGCACGGATGCCCTACCAGGGGATTCGCGCGGCCGGAGCCACCACCGCACTTGTTCTGCTGGCTGGCTGCGGCGCGAACATGAGCGGATCCGCCGACCCTGCGGTTCTAGCGGAGCAATCCGAAGCAGCAGCCGAGAGCGAGATGGACGGCATGGATATGGGTCGTCCTCCGCGCCGGCGGATGACGGTCACTCGCACATGTCATGACTCCGAAGGTGACGGCACCGAAGCCTCCCTGAACGGGTACACGCTCGAGGCGCTCGAGACACGGGCCACGACTCAGTACGGCGGACGCCTGACGTTTCGCATCATGCAGGAGAACGGCGTACCCCTCACGACGTTCGAGCCCACGCAGTCCAAACCGCTGCACCTCTTTCTCGTGAGTGAGGATCTCAACACCTATCACCACTTGCACCCCACCAAGAACATGGGCGGCACGTGGACTGCCGAGGTGCCGGCCCTGCCCGCTGGTCGGATACACGTCGTCGCCGATTTTGTCGCCATCGACGAAGAAAAGGAGTTCCACCCCCTCGTTCTGGGTGAGGACCTCACGATCGACGGAGCGCCCGCGCCCGTGGCGCTACCCGAACCTGAGCCGACCCAGAAGGTGGACGGCTACTCCGTCTCGCTCGGGGACGGACTCGTTGCCGGCCAGGAGGCCAAGCTCAGCTTCAAGGTGACGGAGAAGGGAAAGCCTGCGGCTCTCGAGCCCTACCTCAACTCTTGGGCCCACACGAGTGTGTTCGCGGCCGACTCTCTTGCCTTCGCCCACATCCATCCGGCGCAGGAATGGAAGGAAGGACAGGCCGCCCCCGAGGAATTGACCTTCGTGTGGACGCCTGCCGCACCCGGAACCTACCGATTCTTCATCCAGTTCCAGACCGCTTCGGGCCTGCACCTCGCCGAGTTCACCAGGACGGTGACGGGCTAACTGACAGACGAGACCCCTCTATATATAGGTGCCTGGATATAGAGGGGTCTTCTGTTGCGTCGGATTCGCCTACTTCGATGAGGACACAGACTCGGACTCGGGTGTTTCAACCGGGGCCATGATCCACACGAAGACGGCCGCCATCGGGATGAAGACAGCGACTGTCACGAGCATCCAGAAGGAATCCTTGTTGCCAACGACGAGCGCGATGCCAGCCATGGTGAAACTGACCATCGCGGCGAGGAGCGGGTACTGCGCGAGTTGGTGATAGCGCTTGGGGAACAGGCCGACCGCTCGGTCGTGGGCGAGGACCACGCCACAGACGTGCCCCAAAGCGATCGCGGTCACTTGGACCAAGGCAATCCACTGGACGGAGATGATCGTGTAGTTCACCGTGCCGCCGTTGGTGCCGAAAAGATTCCAACCCTGACCATAGGGATCCGAGGCCAGCAGCCAACCCTTCTGCCCATCGAACAGGGCGAAGGAGAAGTAGTGGGCCACGGTGTAGCCGATGGCGATCGGCACCAGGGTGTAGGCGAAGTCGGCGGCAAGAGTCTTCCGCTCCGGCAACCATGCCCGAGTCATCCGCATGGCTGCCATGTAGATGGCGGCTACCGTGAGGATGGCGGCGAGAAGCCCGGCAGTGCCCGCCGCGATGTAGGAGAACCCATCCAACTCCGCACTGAACGTCTGCCAGAACGGTGTACGAGTCATTCCGTCGAATGCGGTTGATCCAAGCAGTACGCACACCAGCGCGACCAGGCCGCCGACCGCCGGGGTCAAGGACAGCCCATGGAGCGGGTTGCGAAACACCCAGCGACCCGATTCGGTCTTGGCGACCGGCGCCAGTCGTCCCACCAGGGTCGAGTATGCCTCGAAGCCTTCGCCTCGCTCAAACCACATGGGACCGTAGAGGACACCTGCGACGACATGAATCAGGGAGTACGCCGTGACATAGATCGCGACGGTCCTCGGCTCAGAGGCACCTGGAACCACGAGTTCCAGCCAGACGAAACTCAGGAGGCTGATCGCGGAGGGCCACATACCCCAGCGCCACGGCAGCGGGCGGCGTACGCCCGGCATGAGTTGGGACAGCCCGGCCGCCATGGTCCGGTGCGGGCTCAACGCCTTGATCACCGGGCCGAAGAGCACGGACACCGGAAGTAGACCGACCCAGAGCCAGACGTAGAACCAGGCCGGCGCTGGGTTGCTCGCAACGTCATTGGGCCCGAACCAGGCCGCAGAGAGGAGCGCGAGGAACGCAATCATGCCCACGAGTCGCAAGAAGATCGCAGGGTAGGACGAATCCAACGCATGCGCTGCACCGGCGGGCAGATCTCGCCCTCCCTCGCCCACGAACTTCGGCTCCTTCCAGAAGAAGGACAGCGCGGCGAACGAAACCAACAACGCCGTGACGGCGCCGTACACCGCGATCCACAGCGGAACCGGGAGGTCGGAGCGGCCACCTAGACCGTGGGCGAGGGGGAGCAGATCCATAACCTGTAGGCCTTATGAAACTTGGAGCTCGAACAGAAGGGTGCCGGACGTCTTCCAACTCCACCTCGAAGAGGCCCGGGATATCGGCGGTGAGCGTGATCTTGTTCTCCACGCCGGGTTCGAGATCCATCGTCTTGTCGTACCCGTGGATGTGGACCTCCTCCGCAACATCGGAGGTCACCTTGATGGTGACGTCCTCCCCGACCGGGACCTTGACCTTCCCGGGCTCAGGAGTGATCGTGTCGCCATCGACCGTCACCGACACAACATTCGCGGCGTCGGCGGCATTCGGATCAGTTTCTTCCTCGGCGCCTTCCGAATGTTCGGCACCTTCCGAGTGCTCAGACTCAGTGGCGCTGGGCGAGGTATCCGACGAGCCGTTGGCCGAGTCAGACGACGTGTCATCACCACAACCGGCGAGGGCGCCCGCTAGTACGAGGGCAAGTGCAGCAAAGAGTGTGGAACGTACGCGCATTGGTATAGCCCTTCCATGTTTCCAGTGCCGTCGCCAAGTAGCGACGGCGCAACTCAGTCGAACGTGCAGAACCATGGGTAGATCTACGCGTACAAATCTATTCGATTCTTGTCTACCCAAAGATTCGGCGAGACCTCGAAGGCCCGACGGCGCATTCCCACTGAAGTGGAAAAAAGCCCAGCCGCGTGGTCCCGAGGGACCTTCGAGTCTCAGGCCGGTCGGACGACTGCGAACCCCTGTTCCTCCCAGGACTTCATGCCGCCGGTCACATTCACCGCATCGAAACCCTGGCTGACGAGGAAGTCGGCGACGGTTGCACTGCGGCTGCCGCTGGCGCACACGACGTAGATCCGTTCGCCCCCGGGGACCTCGGTCACGCGGGAGCGGAGTTCACTCATCGCCACGTGGAGGGCGCCATCTAGATGACCATCCGCGAACTCATCGAGCTCGCGGATGTCGAGCACAGTTGCTCCCTGCGCATGGGCTTCAGCCAACTCGAGGACGCTGACCTGCGGCGTGCCCGAAGTCGAGCCGGCGGCGGCCTGTTGCGCCACCTGCTTGCGTACGTCGTCCATGTCGAGCCCGCGCACGCCGGCAATGACTTGCTCCAAGGCGGCCGCGGGCAAGGCGCCGGCCTGCGAGAAGACCAAGATCCCGTCTCGAAAAGCCATCAACGTCGGGATCGAGGTAATCCCGGCCATCCGCGCCAACTGTTGCTCTGCCTCCGTGTCGACCTGGCCGAACATGATGTCCAGGTGTTGCTCTGAGGCCTTCTCATAGATCGGCGCGAACTGGCGACACGGTCCGCACCATTCGGCCCAGAAGTCGACGAGCGCCACTCCGTCCGCGCTGATGGTCTGTTCAAAGATGTCTAGGGTGAGTGGATGGGTGCCCATAATGTTCGTAGCCTAGCGATGCCCTCCCATTCACTTTTTTCTGCCGACCGATGCCTGAGGTGACCGCAATGCCCGTCCCAATTGATACCGACAGCCGCTTCATCGACTACACATTCGGGGACCGCCTCGTCAGCACGGAGTGGCTTGCGAACCACCTCGGCGACGCCGGCATGGTCGTGATCGAGTCCGACGAGGACGTCCTGCTCTACGAAACCGGGCATATTCCGGGAGCCATCAAGCTCGACTGGCACACCGAGTTGAATGACGCGGTCACGCGTGACTATCTAGACGGTGCGGGCTTCGCCGCCTTGATGAGTGCGAAGGGCATTTCCCGGGACACCACCGTGGTGTTCTACGGAGACAAGTCGAATTGGTGGGCGACGTACGCCCTCTGGGTGTTCCGTCTCTTCGGCCACCCCGACGTGCGCATACTCGACGGCGGGCGCGCCCTGTGGCAGGCGGAAGGTCGCGACATGACGACTGAGCGGCCAATCACATCCGGAACGGACTACCCCATCGTCGAACGCGACGACACCGTGATCCGCGCATTCAAGGACGAAGTCCTCGAACATCTCGGCAAGCCCGATGGTTGACGTGCGCAGCCCTGCGGAGTACTCCGGAGAGCGCACCCACATGCCCGACTACCCCGAAGAGGGGGCCTTGCGTGGTGGGCATATTCCGGGGGCGCAATCGGTGCCTTGGGCAAGGGCTGCGAGCGAGGACGGCACCTTCAAGACACGCGCCGAACTAGAGGCGATCTACTTGGGCGAGAAGGGACTGTCTCCCGAGGATGACGTGATCGCCTATTGCCGGATCGGCGAACGCTCGAGTCACACCTGGTTCGTCCTGACCTATCTCCTCGGTTTCGGGCAGGTGCGCAATTACGACGGGTCGTGGACTGAATGGGGCAACGCCGTGCGCGTGCCGATCGCGAAGGGCGAGGAACCGGGAGTCGTGCCGGTCCGGTGACTGACCTGCCAGCGTCGCTTCAGCAGATCGTCGACGACTTCGCCGAGATGGAGCCGGATCAACGTCTGCTACTGCTGTTGGAGTACAGCAACGACCTGCCCCCGTTGCCTGCGAAGTACGCCGATCACCCGGAGTTGCTCGAACCCGTTCCCGAATGTCAGTCCCCGATCTTCCTTGCCGTCGAGTTGGAGGATCACGAATCTGAGCCGGTGGTGAGGTTGCACTTCTCGGCTCCGCCGGAAGCACCGACCACCCGAGGCTTCGCCGGGATTCTCCATGAAGGTTTGGACGGGCTGCCCGCCTCGGCGGTGCTAGCGGTGCCAAGTGACCTGCCGGGCCGGCTCAGTCTGGACGCCCAGGTGAGTCCACTGCGTCTTCGGGGCATGGCCGGCATGCTGGCCAGGATCAAGAACCAGGTCGCGCGAGGCGCCTAGATCCGACCGGGCTAGTCCGTTTGGACCCAACAGAGCAGCTATCTGGAAGGTGAGTTCCCGCCGCACGGAGGATTCCGAGGACAGGGTGTGGCGCCTAATCTCTTGTTAGTTGGATGGGTAGGCAAGACCAGATGGTTCAGCCAGATGGATCAGAGTGCGGCCAGAGACCAGCGCCTACGGGGGTGGGCGAGTCTCCGGCCGCATTCTGCATTTCCGGCCCGCGGCCAGCCGGGTGTGTCCCAGATCACATCCCCTACGGGAATGAACGTCCTGACTCGCCCCTTGTACTAGATGTTGAACTTTCAACAACATAACTTCGAGTATCAGGAGCAGGACATGAACTTCTTCTCACGCAACGAGACCCCGGCGGACTCCTTTGAGTCGCCCGACCGCAGTTCTGGACAACATCTCCGGCGACTACGCCATCGATGCCTCGCACAGCCGCATCGGCTTCTCGGCCCGCCACGCCATGGTCACCACGGTCCGTGGCGCCTTCACCACCTTCGAAGGCTCGGCCACCATCGACACCGTTACCCCCGAGGCTTCCCGCGTGGAGCTCACCATCGACGCCGCCAGCTTTGACACCGGCAGCCCGGACCGCGACGGTCACGTGAAGTCCGCGGACTTCTTCGACGTCGAGCAGTTCCCCAAGGTCACGTTCACCTCGACCAAGGTCGAGCGCGACGGCGACGAGTGGACGATCACCGGCGACCTCACCATCAAGGGAATCGCCAAGCCGGTCACCCTTGTCTTCGAACAACTCGGATCTGCCCGCGATCCCTTCGGCAACGTCCGGGTCGGCTTTGAGGGTGGCGCCACCATCAACCGCAAGGACTGGGGCCTCTCCTGGAACGCTCCGCTCGAGACCGGCGGCGTTCTCGTCTCCGAGAAGATCAAGCTCGACTTCGACATCTCGGCAATCCAGGCTTCCTGAATCCCTGCGCATCACCAGCTAGCACTGGACCCGGATGGGTCGCAGCCCTGCAAATGGGCTGCACCCGTCCGGGTTTGCCTATTTACTGTGCACATGGAACTTCCTGACGCGCTCGTCGCAGCGGGCCTGACCTCACGGCCGATGACGTACGACGACGCGCAGGCGGTGTTTGAGGTGATCGTTCGTCAGGAGCGCCACGACAGCGGGAACGTCGAGATCGAACTTGCGGACATCGTGTCGGACTGGCAACGCCCTAGCTTCAACCCTGCCGACTCCACAGTCGCCGTCCTCGACGGCGAAGACCTGATCGGCTACGCCGAGGTGATGGGCGGTCAGCGCGGCGACGCGGCGGTTGATCCGGCGTACCGGGGCAGAGGGGTCGGCACCTTCCTGGCCCATTGGATGCAAGATACGGCGAGAAGGCACGGCTACTCGTGGATCCGCATGCCGGTCCTCCAGGGGAGTGCCGCGGATCTGCTCCTCGAGGCGTTGGGATACCGGGTCGCGTGGACCGGTTGGTTGCTGGATCTTCCCGAAGACGTCGAGGTCGAGCCACGCCCGCTGCCGGCCGGCTATGCCGTCCGATCTGCCGTCCCGGACGACTACAGCGTCGTCTGGACGCTGCTTGAGGATGCCTTCCTCGAGTGGGACGACCGCGATCGCGACAGCTTTGAGGACTTCCTGGCAGAGACGCGAGATCGCCCCGGATTCGAGCGTTGGAACGTCCGCGTCGTGACCGATCCGGACGCCCAGGTCGTAGCCGCCGCAATCATCCGCCTAAGCGAGCCCGGTGAGAGCAACGAACCCCGTCGAAGCATTCCTCGACAAGGTCGCCGTGCGCCGAGATCTCCGTGGGCAGGGCATCGCCCAGGCCCTGTTGGCCGATTCCTTCCGCGAGGCTCGCGAGCATGGCGCGGTGAAGTGTGGCCTGTCGACGGACTCACGCACGGGGGCGCTCGCCCTCTACGAGAAGGTTGGTATGAAGGTTTCGTCTCAATGGGTCAACCGGGCCATCGATCTCTAGCCAAACGAGAGAGTCAATTCGGCTGACGAACATGGATTCCCAACGTATTCTCAAGGTGTAGTAACGCATCCTTGTCGTTGACTGATGTGGAGTGCGGTTGCTTGCCAACCGCCATCCGACCAGCCCGCGGCTCCGAACCCACAGGTAGTGGGGTCGGGTGGGGAAAGGGAGGCCGAACGCGATGGGCAAGGACGTCGGGGTGCAGCGCGCCGGACGCCGCCTTTTTTGCGCCCTCACGGCCGGCGTACTCGCCATCAGTTTTGGACTGATCGCCATCAATGAACCGTCCGTCGGTGTTGGGGCGACGACCACTCACACCATCGCCCCTGGCGATTCCATCAAGCTCATGCAGTCGGTGGACACGCCATTCGTGCCGCACAAACCCGACATCGTTCTGGTCATTGACCGCACCGGCAGCATGGGGCCGGCCATCACCGATGTGAAGTCCAACATCGCGCACGTGGTCGCCACCATCCAAGCCACCGAACCCGATGCCCAGTTCGCCGCAGTCGCCTATTGCGATAGCGGCGAAGCAACTCCGGCGTTCTCCACGTTGAGTGGGCTCAGCGCCAACGCCTCCGCCGTCATCGACGCCGTGATCGAGATGCCCCTGTGTTACGGCGGCGACTTGCCGGAGGCCCAACTGGACGCGCTCTCCCGCATCGGCGCGCGCGGCAACGCCATCGACTTCCGGCCCAACTCGAACAGGATCGTCGCGTGGTTCGGCGACGCGCCCGGCCATCTACGGGGTGCGTCCCTCGACGCAGCCGTCTCGTCGCTGAAGGAAGCCAAGGCCCGTGTGGTCGCGGTGTCCGTCGGCAGGAACCAGTTGAACATCACCGGCCAGGCCTCCAGGATCACCCAAGCCACCGGTGGAACGTTGCTGGGCGGCGTTGCCAGCGACAACGTGGCCGCCAGCCTGCTACAAGGCGTGACGTCACTTCCGGTCGAGGTCACGGCCAAGCCTGAGTGCGACCCGGGACTCGACGTCGTCGCCACCGCACGGACCAAGACCGTAGACAGCGGCAAGGCAGCGATGTTCGACGAGACGGTGACCGTGGCGGAGAGCGCCGCACAGGGTTCGACCCTGACCTGTCGGGTGACCTTCCGGGTCGACGGCAAGCCGATGGGCTCCGACTACGTCCAGGAGATTTCGATCACCGTCGGTTCGACGACGACGCCGGTCGAGGTCGCCCCTGAGGACCCCGAGACAACCACTCCAGAGACAGCCGATCCTGAGCCGGATCCCGAACCGGTGGTCCCAGATCCGGTTCAACCGGAACCCGAAGAGCCTCCCGTGATAAGTCCGGAGCCGAGTCCCGAGCCAACTCCGGTCGATGTACCGCAGCAGGAGATCCCTGTCGAGCAGACGCCGCCACCGGAAGAGAACCCCGCCGCTCCGTAGAGCGGCGACCGCCCCGGATGCGGCTTTACTCCTCGGTCGACTGATCCTCGTCCTCTTCGGACAGGATCTTGTAAAGCGCTCTGCGCGTGTCTACAAGGACCCCCATAGCTTCATGGACCTGCTTGTCCGTGCCTTGGGTGATGATCTGCCAGACCGCGCTCATGACCCGGCCGATCTCGGGCTTCAGCGCGGCAAAATCTGGTCGTTCCGGGGAATCGTTCGTGAAGGCGCTCCACACGCGGGCCATTTCATCTAGGTTCTCGACGACGTAAGCCTCTCCCTCGGGGGTGAGTTTCAAGGTGCGGCGTCCGGCCACCTCATCGCCAGTGATCAAGCCCTCGTCCTCGAGCTGGGAAATGGTGGGATAGACCGATCCCGGGCTCGGCCGCCACGCACCACCGGAGCGCTCGGCGATCTGGCCAATGATCTGGTACCCGTTCATGGGCTCCGTTGCCAGCACATCCAGAATGGCTGCCCGCACATCACCTCGGCGTACTCGTTGACCGCGATTGGCATCGGGCTGGACCCGTCCGAACAGCCCGGCCAGCCATGGCGGAGGGCCGCCGGCGTACCAACGTGGGCCCTGGCCACTACTCCATCCACTGCCGGGGAACCCGCCCCAGTCATTTGCGTTGCTCATGGCACTACCTCCATCTAGACGACTATCGTTAGACTATCGTTCGATAGTTAGCGATAGTCAAGTGCCATCTCGGACCCAGCCCGAAGGCGGCATATTGGCGGGCGGTCCGTACCCTCATCCCCATGCACGCTCGCGTCCTCCAGGCCGGCATTCAGCTGAACCGTCCTGCCCTGATCGTGCCTGGATTCTTCCTGTTCACGTTCGTTGGACTGTGGATCGACAGCTATACCAACCTGCAGGGTCAATTGTTGCTGTCGATCATTCCCTGGGTTGTCCTGATCGTGGCCTGCGCTCCGTTGACCCTCGAGGAGCGGACGCGGGTGGCCGTCGTCGTCCTCGCGGCGACCACCGGAGAGATCGTCGGGTCGATCATCTGGGGTCTCTACGTCTATCGACTCGAGAATCTGCCGCTCTTCGTCCCGGCCGGGCACGGTTTGGTCTACCTGGCGGGCTGGCGGATCAGTCAACTAGACGTTCTCGTGCGATATCGGCGAGCTTTCATCGCGATCGTTGTTGCCGCCATCTCGACGTGGGGGCTCCTGGGAATCAGCGGCGTGTTGGGGCGGTACGACGTCGCCGGAGCAGTCGGGTGCGTCGTGGTGATCGTGTTCCTGCTGGTCAGTCGGGACGCACCGGTCGTCGCCGGGGTGTTCCTCGTCGTGGCGGTGCTGGAGATCTACGGCGTGTGGATCGGCACGTGGTCGTGGGTCGAGGTGGTCCCCGGCATGGGTGGCATCACGATGGGGAATCCACCCAGCGGTGCAGTCTCCGGGTACGTCGGTTTCGACCTCACCGGTGTCCTGCTGGCGCCCATCATCGCCAGGTGGTTCGCGAAACGACGGCACCCGACAGAGCGGGTCGCCGCAGGGTCGGGTGAACCCGACTAGTCCGTGCCGGCGTACTTCTTCGCTACGTAGCTGACGAAGTCGTAGACACCGTCTTCGGCCGGAGCCATCGGGCCTGGGACGTAACCCGGGGTGTTCATCCCGCGCTGGACGGATTCGCATGCCGTCCAATCCTGACGGTTGGTGATGTCCCAGAAGTCGACGGCGTACGCCGGGTCGAAACCCTCACGTCTGGGCGACCTCACTCGGGAACGCCCACGAGCAGCGGATCCGCGTCTTGCCCGGGGAGATCGGAGTCAGCAGGTGGGTCATGATGTAGTCCGGGTGCAGCGAGATCAGCATGTTGGGCATCACTGCGATGTACATCACCGTGCGCTGCTCGACCTCGTCGAGTCGGGTCATCACCGTGCCGTCGCTGTGTCCGTCGAGAGACATGGTGGCCGCATGCTCGCGAAGATCCATGCCGCCGCCGATCCAGTCGCCCTGGGGAGCCAGATTCTCTCCGGAGTCGGGCGGGCTCACCGCGCACAGTTCGGGGTGGATCGAAGGGCAGTGGTAGCACTCCTGGTAGTTCTCGACGATGACCTTCCAGTTGGCCGCGACGTCGTACTCGTGGGTCTCGACCGTGACCAGGTCTTCGGCGTCGTAGCGATCCAAGATGGCATCCAGGCCTTCGACGTGCTTCTCGAAGGGGCCGCCCGCGCCGCGATTGGCGAAGATCCAGCCGTGCCACTCCTGGAGTTCGACGGTGTGCAGGGTGTAGTCCGATCGGGTCGAAGTTCTTGGCGTCGCGGTAGCCGGGAGCACCGATCAGCGAACCATCCAGGCGGTAGGCCCAGGCGTGGTAGGGACACACGATCGCGCGATGCTCCGCCTCGCCATCGCAGGGCAGCAACTCATGCCCACGGTGCCGACAGGCGTTCTCGAAGCCGCGCAGGCTGCCGTCGTCTTGTCGAACGACGAGCACACCGCTCGCCCCGGCGGGATAGGACTTCATCTGGCGGGGTCGCTTCAGTTCCTCTGCTCGACCGAGTGCGACCCACCCGTCGAAAAGGTGCACGCGTTCCCACGCGAGCACATCGGCATCCAGGTAGGCGCCGACCGGAAGCATGCGACTGTCGCCGAACGGCTTCAGGGCAGCGGCCAGCTGGGTGGGATCAACAGGGGCGGCGGGAGAACTGAACACCCGTTCAGTTTAGTTCGGAACCGGCCAATTTGGCTAGCCGGTGACGAAGCAGATCCTGCCGCTCGCGGTTGCCCGGTCAGGCCGACGTACGCATCGGCGTAGCGTGCCAGCAGGGCATCATCGAGGCGGCGTACGGCGCCAGGCGGATAGCGATAGCCCATCAGACTCCGAGATCCTCGATACGTCCGCATTGTTGAGAACACCACGCAACTCCTCCAGTGACGTGATCCCCAATTCGAGAAGTAGTCCGGAGATCCAGGCGTACCGATCCGTCCTCGACCAACCTGCGTCGGCGTACTGGCCGGCAAGGAACGACGCGAGTTCCTGGGCCGAGATCCGCGGGTCGTCGTCGGTCTCCGTCGTTGTCCGGCTCGTGACCTCTGCGCGCATGTCTGCCTGAAGTCGGTCACGGATGGTCGAGAACTCACCATCGGCCAACTCGAGCAGTCCGGCGGCGAGGGTGAACCGGCGGTCGAGGTCCGGGGCGTGCTCCTCAGGCACGGTCCCCTTGTAGCGGATGTCGTGCTCGAACTCCGCCCAGGCGTGTTGCAGGACGGTGCGGATCTGCACCTGCGCGGGAGTGCCGTCGTCGAGGGCGATCAACAGGTGGCGACTGGAGTAGCCGAAGCGGCCCTCGCTCGCCGTCTCCTGGCCCATGTCGCGATCGGAGATCAACTCCAGTTGATCAGACAGCAGGTCCGCCACGGCTGTGACGTCGCTCAGGACGTAGGTAATCACCCGAACGCCGATCTGGTCGGTGATCTCGGTCATCGGGTCGCTGTACAACGCCGACCCGTCGACGGTCCGAAGGGCCTTGATGGCGAACGACTCGACCGACTTGGTTCGACCCGTCACCGTCAGATAGTTGATGCCGGCATCGTCGAGCATCGTGGTCACCAGACGCGTGAATTGCTCACCTGCGACGACGAGGTCGGGGCGTCTTCGCGCGTACGCCGCGATGTCGCTGCCGCGACCTTCACCGTGGCCGGCGGCCGAGTCGCGTGCCTTCCTTCGGCTGCGATCGGCTTCGAGGTCCTGCGGTAGCGATGGCGTCACGATGTATCCCTCGGTCAGGTCGCCATAGACGGTGATGTCATCGGGCCGGTCCACGGCGTACGCCGCGACGTAGGCGCAGACCACCGCATCGACCTGGTCCTCCGCGAGTCGCAACTCGCTCTTCCGGGTCGCCGCGTCGACCGAGGCAACGAGGTCGGTCCAGCTCGGAGAGTCCCCGAGTCGCAGGGGAGGGTCGGCGGCCTCCAGGTCGGTCAGGTGGGAGATCAGCCTCTGGAGTTCCGCCTTCAGACCGTCCACGGTGCGGCCCGGCTTGTTCTTGTACTTGAGCGTCCTTCCGAGCCGGAAGAGCGCAACGGTCGCCGGGTGGGGATAGACCTCGATCGCGCGGCGTGTATTGGTCGAGTTCGGATCGATGTCCAGATCCAAGTGTTCGAGCCAGCCGGGCGGCGCGCGGCAGTTGGGCGAACTCCGGCTTGCCCGTGTTCGAAGGGTGCGCCCCGGCCTGGAAGGTGGCGAAGTCGCGGTTGAGTTCCCTTTCGGCCGAGCGATTGCCGGTTTCGTTCTTGACGATGAGCGGCGCGTCGATCGCCACCAGGCAGGGACCGTCGACGTACGCCTTCAGGCCGGCGTAGATCTCGGCATCAGTCATCACGGATGCGAGCGCAACCAGAGCGCCCGTCTCGTCAAGGACCGCGAGGCCGGTGGGCTTGCGCTCACCCCAGGCCAGGTCGATCCCTATGTAGAACACCCGCTCACCCTCGCACTAGCGACCGCAAATCACACTTCCGACAGCAATATAGTTCCGGGGGTGACCATCGACTCTCCGCTCAACTTTCAGGCTGAACTGACCGCGGCGGAACGCGGGAACGCGACGGGCATCGTCGTGCCGGACTCGGTGGTCCGGGAACTGGGACACGGCAAGCGACCTCCGGTTCGAGTCTCACTCAACGGCTACGAGTTTCGGACCACCCTTGGGACGATGGCCGGCCGTCAGATGATCCCGGTCAGCGCCGCTGTCCGGGCCGCTGCCGCGATCTCTGCCGGAGACCTTGTCAGCGTCAGCCTGACGGTCGACACGACCCCGCGTGAAGCCGTCATTCCCGAGGATCTTCAGGCAGCCTTCGTCGCACATCCTGCCGCGGCCGCCTTCTTTGGCACGCTGTCCCCGAGCCTGCAACGCTTCCACGTCGACAACATCGATGGTGCCAAGACGCCCGAAACGCGGGCCCGCCGCATCGACAAGGCCATTGGCCTGTTCTTGGCCGGAAGACCACGGTGAACCCACCGACCCCCCGATGCGGGACATGTTGGGTTAAGGCTTCGTCAATTAGGTTTGACACCTGGACTCGCCAGTACCCGGACTGTCGGCCCCTCGGCCCGTTCGTACGTGCGTACGCCGTGCGCTTGAGGCTGCCGGAATGTGCCTACGCGACGAGCGCTGACCAACGTCAGCGGTCAATCGCGTTCTGACACGCCGTCCCTCCGGTCACTTAACTGACCCCTCGACGACGGGGGGAAGGCTTCGGGGTGGGCGATGCGATTGAGCGCGCCACGGGCCCCTAGTCCGACGCCGATGTAGATCGTGGCGAAGTTCAACGCGAACATCACTGTCCCGAAGAGCGCGAACTGGCTGGGTTGGATGAAGGACACGGAATCGGATTGGGAAGACACCGCCTGCCGAACGAGCACCGTCGCCGCGAAGAAGAGCGCCACACCCAGCGCTGCCGTGATGAGTGCCGCCAACGCGGCAAACTCAAGTCGCTCACGATTTGTCGGGGACTGCAGGTGGTCCCGGACATAACCCATGCCGATGAGAGCTGCCAGGAGACCCGGGATGAGCACGCCGATCGTGCTCGGAAAGCGGATCAGGGCGCTGACGACAGCGAATACGGCGGCCAGCACGGCATACATCACGAGGTACTTCAGCAGATATTGCTTCACCTCCGGCAGACTACGCCTTCTCTCGGTCAGGCTTCGCCGGTGAAAGCGCCGAGGCCCCCAGGATCGCTCTCGTCGCGGGTGAATCTCTTCCACAGGTAGTAGCCCAATGCCACGGCCAGCAAGGAAGCCACGAGCACCAGTGTCGCCACGGCGTTCAGCGCCGGAGTCGGTGCCGCCCGGGCGGTGTTGTAGATCTTCACCGAGACCGGCTCGGTCGACGATCCCCCGGAGAGGTAGCGAACGAGGACGAAGTCGTCGATGACGTCGGCGAACACCAGCACGGCCGACGCGATGATCGCGGGCGCCGCCATCGGCAGCAGCACCCGGCGTACGGCGCGTCATCGGCGACGCCCCGAGGTCGATCGCGGCCTCTTCGTACTGTTTGCCGATGGTCAGCAGTCGCGCCCGGACGAGGATCACCGGATAGGACACCTGGAAGGTCACGAGGCCGATCACCTGTCCCATGGTGCCCAGCTGGACCGGCGTGGTCAGCGTGGCGCTGAGGTCGTCGCCACGAACAGCAGCGCGACCGCCAGCAGCACCTCGGGCAGCACGAAGGACAGCAGCACCAGGAAGTTGGCGCTGGCGGGCAGGCGCCCACGCCAGCGATCCAGGCCGAGGGCGAGCAGGGTGCCGAGCGGAACGGTGATCAGCGTGACCAGGATGCCCAGCCGGAAGGTGTGCACGCAGCGCCGTCTGCAGCGCCTCGTCGTGCAGCACCGAGCGCAGCGGGTCGCCGACGTACCAGCGCAGCGAGAACCCCGCCCACTGCGTGCGCGAGCGGCCGTCGTTGAACGAGAAGAGCACGGCGATGAGCACCGGGACCAGCGACCACAGGAGGTACGCCCAGGTGATCGAGGCCAGGAACGGCGCCTTGCTTGAATCCGCTCTTCTCGCGCGACTTGGCCTTGAGGATCTTGGTCTCTCGGATTTCGGCGGCTGTGCTCATGTGCGTGTCCCCTCGCCTTCACGGGTGACGCGCACATACAGCCCCATCGGGATCAACGAGACGAGAGGACCAGCAGCACGAACGCCGCCGCCTGTCCCGTCTGCCCGGGCGTGAGCACGGCGGAGTTGATCAGGTTGCCGACCATCGACGTTCGGGGATTGCCCGACAGCAGGTCGGAGGTGAAGTAGTCGCCGAGCATCGGGAGGGAGGTCAAGATCACCGATGCCACGACGGCCGGGCGCGACATCGGCCAGGTGACCCGCCACCAGGTCTGGAAGCGATTCGCACCGAGGTCACGGCCGGCTTCGAGCATGGACTGTGGGATCCGATCCAGGCCGACGAACAGCGGCAGGATCATGTACGGCACGTAGCCGTAGGCCAGCCCGAGAACCACGGTGACCGCGCGTCCGCCCAGCCAGTCGATGTCCGTGCCGACCAGCCCGCCGAGGGTGATCACCCGATTGACCAGGCCGTCGTTCTGGAGCAGGTTCACCCAGGCCAGCATCCGCATCATGTAGCTGATCCAGAACGGCGCGATCAGGGCCGCGAGCAGCAGGCCGCGGCGTCGGGTGGCGATCCGGGCCGCGTAGTACGCCACGGGATAGGCGATGACCAGGCACAGCATGCTCGCGATCGTGACGTAGACCGCCGTGCGCAGCAGAGCCGGGCCGAAGAAGCCGTCCTCGCCGACGATGTGGGTGAGGACGTATTGGAACTGGGTGGGATCCCAGTAGATCGGGTTCTAGACCGGGACCGGGCGCCGCAGGATCGGGTCGATGGTGCCGAACAGGATGGCCAGCACGACGTACATCGGCGCAACCAGGAAGACCAAGAGCCAGATCCAGCCCGGCGCGGCGACGGCCGGCCAGAGCCACCTCGGTTGCGAAGACGAACGCTTAGCCACCCGCCTTGAACTCCTGCCACACCTGTAGCCACTGCTGCTCGACGTCGATCGGCATCCCGAGCAACCGCTCGGCCGTGTCGAACCACTCCGGCAACACGATCGCCGTGCTCAGGTTCTCCGGGACGTACCCGTCTTCGACCAGCTTCGGTGGGTTGATGACGTTCTGCGGCGGCTGGTAGCCGGTGAACCCGAAGTTGGTGAGCGAGACATCGCTGTCCAGCATGTAGTTGAGGAAGTAGTGGGCCGCGACCGGGTTCTCGCCGCCGCTCAGGATCATCATCAGGTCGTTGTCGACCAGGCCGCTGCCGTCCTCGGGGAACCAGTAGCGCAGGATGTCCGGCGACTGCCCCTTCGGCAGGTAGTAGACCGAGTTGACGATGTCCCCGGACCACATCTGGCGACAGCCCGATCTGCCCGGCCGGCAGGTCGTTGTACATCGCCACCGTGACCTTGGGATCGGTGGCTGCGGCCAAGGCCTTGAGTTGTTCGTTGATCACCGCAAGGTCTTCCGGCTTCTCGCTGTTGACGTTCGGGATGCCCTCCTTCAGCAGCACCATGCCCATCGCGGTGTGCCAGTCGTCGATGATCGCCACGTTGCCGGTAGTGACGGATCCCACAGCGACGTCGTAGGGATTCGGCAGTGTCGGCGATGTCGTCGAGACCTGATCCGTCGCGCCAGCCGACACCGGTGGTGTAGATCGTGTAGGGCACGGAGTACTGCCAGCCGAGGTCGTACCAAGGGTCGGTGAACTGCGGCCAGACCTGGTCGATGTTCGGCAGGTAGTCGTGGTTGAGCGGCTGCACCAGCTTGGCCGTGACCAGCTTGCCGATCTGGTCGTAGCGACGGGAAGTAGATGTCGTAGCCCAGACCCCCGCCGGCGATCTTGCTGATCGCCTCCTCGGTGTCGTTGAAGGTCGCGACCTCGACCTTGACGGAGTACTCCTTCTCGAAGTTCTTGACCACCTTCGGGCTGAGGTAGTCGGCGTAGTTGTAGAGCTTCAGCGTGCTGCCGGCCTCGGGCTTGAGACCCGACTCGATCATCGGGCACATCGTCGTGAATGGGCCACTTGACCGGGTTGTCCGGACTGGCGATCTGCAGCGTGGCGCCGGACGATCCGGCCGGCCCCTTGCCGCCACAAGCGGCGAGCAAGCGTCGACGCCGCGACCACCGTCAGCCCGGATTGCAGCAAGGTCCGCCGGGAGATCGGGCGTGAGAATCGCCGCCCCGCATTGGCCGTGAACTTCGCATGGGTCCCCTCGGATGTCGAAGCCGCTCTGCGCAACGGTTACATGGACTGAACGGTCAGTCAATGTTCTACTGGTTCTCCACTAGTCATACCGCCGAGGAGCAGTTGTGACCACCATCGACGCCCACTCTCGACCGGATTCGTCCCGAGTCGATCTGGACGCGCTGATCGACGAACAGAGCCAGATCTTCCTGGATCGCCAGCCCGCAGTCGCGCGCATTGATCGAGCGATCCCAAGGCGTGCTGGCCGGAGGAGCCACCTCGAACTGGCAGATCGCCGAGCCACAGGCCGTCTGGATGAGCCACGGCTCGGGCTCCCAGGTCTTCGACGTGGACGGCACGGAGTACAGCGACTTCCACGGCGGGTACGGCGTCTCTCTCGCCGGGCACGCGCATCCCGCCATCGTCGCGCCGTCCAGGAGCGGGTCACTGCTCGGAACGCACTTCGCGCAGCCCACCGAGGACGCGATCTCGTCGCCGACGGAACTCGCGCAGCGGTGGGGACTGCCGCTGTGGCGGTTCGGCAACTCCGGCACCGAGGCGACCATGGACGCCATCCACCTGATGCGCGCGGCGACCGGTCGCGACCGGATCATCAAGGTCGAGGGCTGCTACCACGGCCACCACGACTCGGTGCAGGTCTCGGTGATGCCCGAGCCGGAGGACATGGGCCCGATCGAGGCGCCCAACTCCGTGGCGGCGCAGGCGGGCGTCCCCCAAGCGATTCGTCGACCTGGTCGACATCGTGCCGTTCAACGACCTCGGGGCGGTGGCCCGGGTGCTCGCCGCTCACCCCGGCGAGATCGCCGGCATGATCCTCGAGCCGCTGATGATGAACGCCGGGATCATCCACCCACAGCCTGGCTACCTCGCCGGACTGAAGGCGCTGCTGCACGAGCACGACGTGCTTCTCACCTTCGACGAGGTGAAGACCGGGCTCACCGTCGGTCCCGGCGGGGTCACCGCGGCGTACGGCGTGATCCCGGACCTCGTCTGCCTCGCCAAGGCGATGGGCGGCGGGGTGTCAACGGCCGCCATCGGTGGCACCGCGGAGGTGATGGGCCTGGTCGCCGACGGCACCTACGAGCAGGTCGGCACCTTCAACGGCAACCCGCTCGCCATGGCCGCCGCACGGGCGATGCTGACCGAGGTCGCCGACGACGCGGCGTACGACCATCTCGAACGGTTGGGTCGACGTCTCGAGTCCGAGATCACCGCGATCATCACGTCCTACGACCTGCCATGGCATGTGGTGCGCGCCGGCGCCAAGGGCTGCATCGCGTTCCGCGCGGACCCGATCCGCAACTACCGCGACTTCCTCGGCGTCGACGAGACGGTTGGGCCAGGCGCACTGGCTGGTGCAGCACAACGGAGGCGTCTTCCTGCCGCCGTGGGGCAAGATCGAGCAGTGGCTGGTGTCGGTCCAGCACACCGATGCCGACGTCGACAAGTTCGTGGCGAATGTCAGCACGCTGGCGGCACACGTGGCGGGGCGAGGAGTGGATAAGTGACCGGTGGGTCGCTCAGGGGTGGTTCGGTCACCCTGCGCGGCCTCGTCAAGTCCTACGGCTCCGATTCGGACGTCCGCGCAGTCGATGGTCTGGACCTCGATATCCGCGCCGGGGAGTTCTTCTCGTTGCTCGGCGCATCGGGCTGCGGCAAGACGACGACGCTGCGGATGATCGCCGGATTCGAGGAGCCCGACGCCGGCGAGATCCTGCTTGACGGCACCGATCTCACGCGGGTCTCCGCTCATCAACGCCCGGTCAACACGGTCTTCCAGTCCTATGCGCTGTTCCCGTTCCTCAGTGTCCGGGAGAACGTCGCCTTCGGCCTGAAGTACGCCGGGGTGTCCGGCGCCGAAGCGGACGCCAAGATCGGCAAGGCGCTCGAACTCGTCGAGATGAGTGCCCTCGGCAAGCGCAAACCCCATCAACTGTCGGGCGGCCAGCAGCAGCGAGTCGCCCTCGCTCGGGCCCTGGTGCTGGAGCCCAAGGTCCTGCTGCTCGATGAGCCGCTCGGCGCACTGGATGCCCGGCTCCGGGCCTCGTTGCAGACCGAGTTGCGAGCCCTGCAGCAAGCGGTCGAGACCACCTTCATCTACGTCACCCACGATCAGGAAGAGGCGCTGACCATGTCCGACCGGCTCGCCGTCCTGGTGAACGGTCGCGTCGAGCAGGTGGGCACACCCAGCGAGGTCTACGGCGCCCCGGAGTCGGCGTACGTCGCCACGTTCCTGGGGAATGCCAACCTCTGGTCGGGTGTGGTCACGTCTAACGGCTCGGACGAGACCATCTGTCGGGTCGGTGAGTGGAGTATTCCCGCCATGAGCCGCGAGGGCGTTGGGATCGGGGACGAAGTGCACGTGATGATTCGCCCCGAACGAGTGACGCTGCACCCCGCTCGAAGCCACAGCCGGGTGCGATGTTCGCGGCGGAAGTGACGACCGTGACCTACCGCGGCGCTCGCAGCATGGTCCGCCTCACCGGCGGAAGTCTCAGCATCGAGGCCGAGGTCGCCCACGCGGCGGGCCAGGCTCCCGATTGGGTCGTCCCCGGTGCTCGGGTCGCTTGCGAGATCCCTCGCTCGTCTGTGCTCATCCTTCCGGACGCCAGCCCAGTCTGCTGGGGCTTCAATGGAGAACGCCGCGGAATAGTTCCCGCGAGGGTCGGGTAAGGGCCAGATTTCCCATTCCTGAGGAAATCCTGAGAATCTTCACTTGCCGTGCCTTGTGATGCGTGTCACGTTGTCCGAGGGCACCGCGATGGTGGCTCTCACGGGTGCGGTTTGACTTCGCCGCAGCGACCAGGGGCCCTTTGGAGTTCGACGCGCAGCTTGGACAAGGAAGGCGACTCCTTCAAGGACAAGGAGATGCCTCCGGGCCAGCGGTCGGCGCTCCCCACGCAGATAAGGGAGAACCTATGGGAATCATCACAGCACTTGCCCTGATCATTGGCTTGATGGGCGGAATTGCGACCGCGGTGGCGGTTGAGGGCGCATGGCTCTACTTCGTCATCTGGATCACGTTCGTCGGCTGGGCCAGTTTCTACGCCGCGGGCGGTGGCACAGAAGGATTGATGAAGTCCTCCGCCGCAAACGTCTGGGGAGCGCTTGTAGCCATCATCTCGTTGTACGCCTTCAGCAAGCTGGCCCCCGAGATGAATGTCTCGCTAGCAGCTGGGATTTGTGTGGGTGTAGCGATCGTGGTGCTGATCCTCGGCGCCAACCTGCCCGTGCTGGGCTTCATCCCCGGCCAAGTCTTCGGGTATGCCCCGACGGCAGGGTTGTACCTCACGAGTCTGCTCGCCTACGGCACGGGTGACGGCGCGTACGCCAAGCTGTTCATGGCGTCGGTCGTGTCACTGCTGATCGGCAACGTGTTGGGCATCATTTCCGAGAAGGCAGCCGGAGCGGTGGCGAAATCCTGAGCCCGCAAATCATGACTGAATAGTCCTGAACTGCAACACCATCACCAGCGGCGGGTCCGCAGCTTCGGCTGCGGGCCCGTCGTCATTTGCGCCGAGACGTCACTGGCTTGTCAGGGTTTGGTTCCGAGTTCGTGGGCAGCGATGCGTAGCGCCAACTGTTTGGCCCGAGTGGCGTCCACGTGCGGGTCCTCGAGCGCGACCTGAACGGAGAGTCCATCCAAGAGGGCAGCCCAGGTGACGGCAAACTGCTCGGCGTCGACCTCCTCGATCTCGCCGTTGTCGATTCCCGAGCGAACGACCCGGATGATCAGGTTGCGCCACTGATCGTCAAGCTCGCGGCGATCGACGGCAACCTGAGGATGTCGGAACGCCTGGGTCCAGAGGTCGAACCACAGCCCCCAGGAGCCGGCGAACTCAGAAACGGACTTGGATTCAAAGGTCAGTTCCACCAGGGTCTCAAGACGCGTCGCCAGGGTCGCCTGGCTGTGCAGAAGTTCCTCTGCGGCCACATAGAACGCCGACTCGGAGTGACGCAATGCTTCAGTGAGCAAGCGATCCTTCGTCGCGAAGTAGTAGACGACCAAGCCCGGGCTGGCTCCGATCCGGTCGGCGACATCGGCGATTCGGGTCTGGGCGAAGCCTCTCTCGGCAATCAGTTCCGCGGCGGCGACCAGCATCTGCTCGCGCCGGCCGTCGCATGACCCGGTGCGAGTTCGCGGATGCACCTCTCGGGGTGCGACCCCTCCCTCGACGTTCGACGCCATTTGCCGTGCCTTTCAATCCGAGTGTTTCCAACGGGCGGATCCATCTGCGTGCGCATGTTCCTGGCGCATGTTTCGCGCTACCGTACCGACCGAGAAGACTGAACCGTCATTCAGGACCGAGAAAGCGAGTATCGCGGTGGCCGACCTGCATCGTTTGCTGGCTGCGCGTTCGGTTGCCGTCGTCGGCGCGAGCGCCCGGCCCGGATCGTTCGGCGAGCGGTTGGCGATCGAGGCCCTGCGCAGCCCCGGCGTCGATCGCGTCCACCTCGTCAACCCGGCGTACGCCGAGGTGCAGGGACGGCCCTGTGTGCCGACGCTTGCAGAGATCCCCGAGCCGGTCGATCTGGTTCTGATGGGTGTCCCGGATCGAACGCTATCTCAGCACCTGATCAGCGCTCGCGATACGGGCGTCGGCGGCGCGGTGGTCTACGGCAGTGCCGTCGGCCAAGCAACCTCGATCAGGGAGGCGGCCGGCAACCTGCCGGTCTGCGGAGCCGGCTGCATGGGTTTCGTGAACCTCACGCACGGCCTACGCGCCCTCGGCTACCTCGAGCGAGATCAGCTCAACGCCGGTGGCTTGGCGTTGATCACACACTCCGGCTCGATGTTCTCAGCGCTCCTGCGTAGCCACCGACGGCTCGAGTTCTCAATCGCCATCTCTTCGGGGCAGGAGTTGGTGACTACGACCGGTGAGTATCTCGCCTGGATCCTCGATCAACCGGAGACCCGCGTCGTCGGTCTGTTCCTCGAGACCATCCGAAACGGGCCTTTGCTACGGGCCGGATCTGGCAAAAGCGGCGAGTCTGGGGATCCCGGTTGTTGCTCTCACGGTCGGATCCTCCGCCACAGGCCGAGCGATGGTGACCGCACATTCCGGGGCCATCGCAGGCGACGACGCCGCCTGGGAGGCGCTTTTCGAGACGTACGGTGTGCACCGATGTCGCGACGTGGAGGAGTTCGTCGACACGTTGGAGTTGTTCTCGATCGGCCGGCGCCTGATCGCACGGGCGGCTTCGAGCGGTCTCGGGCAGCGGGGCATCGCGACCGTCCACGATTCGGGCGCACAGCGAGTACTGATGGCCGATCTGGCTTCCGAGGAACGTGTGCCCTTCGCCGACCTGGGTGAGACTGTGCGGGCGGTCATCGCGGATCAGCTCGACGATGGGCTACTCGTCACCAACCCACTGGACGTCTGGGGGCGGGGTGCCGACACGGAGACGCTGTTCGCCACGTGTCTCAGTGCTCTGGCCGCCGAACCGAACGTCGATGTGGTGGCACTCGCCGTCGACCTGGTGGAGGAGTATGACGGCGATGAGTCCTACCCGCGGGCCGTCCTGTCCACAGCCGCGGCGACCGAAAAGCCCGTGGTCGTGATCTCGCACGTCGCCGCGTCGATCGACCAGGTCCAGGCGTCTGGCTTGCGCGCCGCCGGGATCCCGGTCCTCGAGGGCGCCCGCTCGGGCTTGCGTGCCCTCAACCACCTGCGCGCCCACACCCCCTTCGGTGAGCCGTCGCTTAGGTCGGCAAATCCGCGGCGTGTCGCGACGCAATTGACGGGTCGGCAACTCCCGGAGTGGTTGGGGGCCGCCGAGTCGTTGGCGCTCCTGGCCGAATACGGAATCGATGTCGTCGAGACCATCGGCGCCACAGACCTAGACGGCGCGCTCGCGGCAGCCACCGCGGTCGGATATCCGGTCGTGCTCAAGACGGACGAGCCAGGCATCGAGCACCGGGTCGCGGTAGGCGGCGTACATCTTGGCGTGCCCGATCAGACCGCTCTCCGCACGGCGTACGCCGATCTGGCCGAGCGCTGCGGTCCGGCCGTCGCAGTGCAACCTCAACTGAAGGCGGCTGACGGCTCACCCGAGATCGCCCTGGGAGTCCTCTTCGACGAAACGGTGGGCCACATCGTGCTCGCCGCCCTCGGCGGAAGCAACATCGAGGACCTCGGGCAGCGGGTGCTTGCGTTGACACCACTCGACGAGGCCACGTCGCGGGATCTCGCCCGGCGCTGGCAGCGGATGGCCGACACCGATCCACCGCTCGGGCTCGCCCACGCCCTCCTCTGCGTGAGCGGCCTTGTCACCGACCTAGGAGACCAGGTCGCCGCACTCGACATCAACCCGCTCCTGGTGGTCGGCGATCGCTTGGTCGCCGTGGATGCGCTGATTCAGGCTTCACAGCCGATCCACAGGTGAGACAGGGCCGCTTCGTAGGCCCGGCACGCATGCTGAGCGAGAACCCTAGAAAAGGAGATTCTCGTGAGCGAGAACCAACCACCCGAAGAGACACCCGTCAGCGGATCACGCTGGGAGGATTCCGACGCGGTGCCACCCGTGAACCCTGAGGACGCCGCGGACGTGACCACTGTCTACCCCACCGGCGAGGCGGCAGCGGCAGGCCAAGCGGAACCAGAAGCCCCGGAACCAGAAGCCCAGGTGGCAGAGGACCGCTCGCGCTGGATCACCGGCAAGGCCGTGCTGATAGGTGCCGCACTGGGGATCGGCCTGCTCGCCGGGGCCGGCGGTTTCGCCATCGGTGCTGCAACGGCTGATGACGCCTTTCACGGCCGCTTCGAGAGCGAACGCGGCTGGCACGGTGGGCCGCAGGATGGCCGGCCCATGCCTCCGGGCCCAGGACAGGGAGAAGAGGGCTTCGATCGCGGCCAGCGACCCGACTTCAACCAGGACATGGACCCTCGCGATGACGACTCAGACTCAGACGACTCGGGCTCAGACGACTTCGATCAAGACGATTCCAGCACCCAGGGCTGACGATGACAGCAACGCAAGTCGCGCCGACCGGATCATCGTCCCGACGGCCGTCATCTGATAAGCCCGTCTGGTCCCGTCGGGCCAGGCGGGACGCAGTCGTCCGCCAAGCGGCCAACGCGTCCTTGTGGTCGATCCTGCTTGCTGGTCACCTACTGGTGGGCGGCCGGCGGCGGAATCCAGGACCTCACCGAGTTGGGAGAGCGGCCTGCTGTCGGCCGGTCGCCTCACCGGCCTGATCGCCTCGGCCCTGCTGCTCGTTCAGGTCCTGCTGATGGCGCGCGTCCCGGTGCTGGAGCAGGCCTTCGGGCAGGACCGGCTGGCCCGCTCGCATCGGTGGATCGGCTTCACGTCGTTCAACCTGATGCTGGCGCACGTCGCGCTGATCACCTGGGGGTACGCCGCCGGGCGACTTGCCGACACACCCAGCACACTGTGGACCTTGACCTGGGACTACCCCGGGCATGCTGCTGGCAGCCGCCGGCACCGGCTGCCTGATCATGGTCGTGGTCACGTCGATCAAGGCGGCGCGGTCGCGGCTGCGCTACGAGTCCTGGCACCTGCTTCATCTCTACGCCTACCTCGGCGCGGGCCTCGCGCTGCCACACCAGTTGTGGACCGGCCAGGAGTTCCTGGCCTCCACCGCGACGACCGTGTTCTGGTGGGGCCTTTGGGGCGCTGCTGTGGGCGCCGTACTCGATCTGGCGGGTGGCCCTGCCGCTCTATCGCAGCGCACGCCACGACCTGCGGGTCACCTCGGTGAAGCCTGAAGGCGGGCCTGACGGCGAGGGGATCGTCTCCGTCTACCTGACCGGGCGAGCGCTGGACGAACTGCGGCGCCGAGGCCGGTCAGTTCTTCACCTGGCGCTTCCTCGGCCGACGAGGCTGGACCAGAGCCAACCCGTTCTCCCTCTCGGCCGCCCCCGATGGTCGCAGCCTGCGGATCACGGTCAAGGACCTCGGCGACGGAAGCCGGTCCCTGACGCAAGCTCCGACCGGGCACCCGCGCCTTGATCGAAGGACCCTACGGGCGGCTCAGCCCTCGCGCCACGGACGCGCCACGGCGTCGTCCTCATCGGTGCGGGCGTCGGCATCACGCCGCTGCGGGCACTCGCCGAGGGTCTCGACTACGCACCCGGTGACGCGGTCCTGATCCACCGCTTTGCCGACGTGCCCCTGTTCGAACGCGAACTGGCGGTCATCGCGGCCGAGCGTGGACTCAAGGTCGTCAACGTGCCCGGTCGGCGCCGCGCCTCCTCGTGGCTCAGCGACCGGGCGCCCAAGATGTCCGACCTCGCGGCCCTGAAGAGCTGGGTGCCCGACCTGGCGCACCGGGATGTCTACGTGTGCGGTCCCGAGCCTTGGTCCGATTCCGTACGACGCACAGCGTTCGCAGGCGGCGTACCCGCGGCCAACATCCACGTCGAAAGCTTTGGGTGGTAGCGATGAATCGAATCATCATGTGGGTGATGGGCACAGTGACCGTCATGGTGCTGCTGTTCGGCTACCACACCTCGACGAGCGGCGCCCTGGTCTCGCAGACCTCGCAACTCGCCCCGAACCAGCCGGCCATCTCGAGCGCCGGCGGACTCGAGCACCTCCGCTTCAGGCACCACGAGCGGCGACAGCTCGGGCACGTCTTCCGGTTCGACGAGCACCGCGAAAGGGTCCACCAGCACTACCAAGGCGGCCACGTTCACGGGCGACAACATCTCGACCCGCTGGGGTCCGGTTCAGGTGCAGATCACGGTGGCCCAGGGCCAGATCACCGGCGTCGACATGTTGGCGTACCCCTACGACAACCAACGCGACCAAGAGATCAACGCGCGAGCCCTGCCGATCCTGATCTCCGAGACGATGGATGCGCAGAGCGCCCAGATCGACATGGTGAGCGGCGCCACGTATACGAGTGACGGCTACACTCCGGTCGCTCCAGTCCGCCCTGGACCAGGCCGGGCTATGACGACCTCGACACAGACGGCCACAGCTGGCCGATTCGTCGAGCAGTTGATGGGTATGCCCGATCAGTCTCGCACTTCGCGGACGGCATCGACGTGGTGCGACGGCCGAGGCGGCCTGGGCGGAGGTGGTGACCGAGTTGCGTTGGGTTGACCGGGTCTTCAGCACCTGGCGAGCGGATTCCGCTGCTTCACGACTGTCCCGGAGCGAGATCACGCTCGACGAGTGCCCGCCGGCCATGGCGGAGGTGATCGCGCTCGGCGAACGTGCCCAGGAAGAGTCCGGCGGCGCCTTCAGTCTCACACCCAACGGCGTCTTCGATCCAACGGGAGTGGTGAAGGGTTGGGCGATCGAGCGGGCCGCGCGTCATCTGTCGGTGCTCGATGAGACCGACTACTGCCTAGGTGCCGGCGGCGACCTCACCTGCCTCACCCGGGATCAGACGGATGCCGCAGTGCCCTGGCAGATCGGGATCGAGGATCCTGCGGATCCGACCAGGCTCGATCGCCACGGTGCCGATCTTCACCGGGGCGCATCGCCACGTCCGGCAACCACCCATCGCGGGAGCCACCTCGTCGATGCACGCACGGGTCGTGCGCCGACCGGCGTTGCCTCGGTCACCGTGATCACGAACTCCCTGACCTGGGCGGACATCGACGCCACCGCGGCGTACGCCATGGGGACCGACGCAGCAGCCTGGCTCAGGACCCGTCCAGGGCGGGACTTCTCTGGTGGTGTCGCCGGACGGCCGGACGACGACTGCCTGAGTGCCGGCGGCTAGGTGAGTTCCGGAAAGGGAAGCGCGATCGGGTCGGCGGCAGCGAACTGCGCCCGTCCTCGTCGAATCGGTCGAGGCCGAGTTCGCTGATGTCGACAACGTCTGAGGCACCCGTCAAGCACGAAGTCTGCTGCGGCCCGGGAAACGCCCGGTCCCCACATCATGCCGTGGCCCCCGGCCGCGGCGACGGACGCGCCGGCGACGGCGACGTCGCCTCGCAGACAGCGGTCCCAAGAGCGGCAGGTGATCGGGTGTGTAGTCGATGGTGGCCGCCCAGGTGCGCCGAAGCCCGAGGCCGCGCAGTGACGGGGACGAGTTCGGCCATCCGGGCGCGCATGGTCTCGAGATACACGAGATCGAACTCCGTCGCCTCTCCCGGTGACTCGTGCGGGGTTGGACATCCCCCACAACATGCCGCCCTCCTCCGGTCGCCAGTAGATCCCCGACCTGACGTCGAAGACCATCGGCAAGCAGCGAAGGAGCAAGTCCGGGGTGCGGTTCGGTGACGACGACCTGGTGCCGGACGCCGCCCGACCAGATCCGGCCACCCGCCGCGGCGCCGACCGCGGCCAGGGTCGGTCCGCCGGTCAGCACCACGTGGTCACATGCGATGTCGCCCTCTGACGTGCTCACGCCCACGACTCGGCCCTGCGGTTCGGTCAGCAGACCGGTGAACGCGGTGCGCTCCCGCACCTCCACGCCCGAGGTGAACAGAGCGACGGTGTAGGCCAGCACGTTCCGCGGCGGATCGATCCAGCCGTCGTGCTCGTAGTACGACGCTCCGAGGGTCATGCCCGGGCGCCATCGCCGGATTTGCGGCATCGACACCCGCCGAGTCGACCCAGGTCGAAGCAAGCCCGAGGGCGTTCTGCATGGCGATCCGCTCATGCGCTTCGGCCACCTCGCGCTCGCTGAAGCACGGCATGTAGTAGCCCGGTCTCGACGAAACCTGAATCGATGCCGAGCAGGTCGGCCTGGCTTCGATAGAAGTCCTGGCGTCCAGACCCCGAGCCGAACCGCGGCGGGCGTGCCGCCTTGAGCACGCACCATGCCGGCCGCCCTCGACGAGGCGCCCTTGCCCGAGGGTCTCGGACTCCAGCAGTACGACGTTCGAGCCCGGCTGAGCGCAAGAAGTACGCGCACCACGCCCCGATCGTTCCGCCGCCGACGACGACGCACATTTGTGCCACGCCATGAGCGCTGAAGCATAGACTGAACGGCCATTCAATCTGCAGCGAGTAGTGAGGTGCACATGTACGGCCTGTCCGCGGAAGACCTAGCGCTCCAGGCGACCGCGCGCGCCTTCACCGACGAGTTGATCCGCACGAGGAGTACGCCGAGGCGCACGACGGCCAGCTGCCCGAAGGCCTCGACGAGGCGTTCCACAAGCAAGCCGATCGAGGCCGGCCTATTCGCGACCAACATGCCGACCGATGCCGGCGGGCTCGGGCTGAACTCCCTGCAGCAGGTCCTGGTCCAGGAACAGGGTGGCCGGGTCACGAACGGGCTCGGCTGGGTGATGGCGACCCCGCCGGCGTGGTGGGCCGAGGTCGCCTCGGACTACGCCCGCGAGCGCTGGCTCCTTCCGACGGTGCGCGGCGAGATGGCCGAGTGCTACGCGATCACCGAGGAGTTCGCCGGTTCGGACGTCAACGACCTGCTGACGACCGCACATCGGGTCACCGATGACGAGCACGGCGACCACTACGTCATCAACGGCACGAAGTGGCATGTCACGTCCTACAACGAAGCCGACTACGTCTTCGTCCAGGCGGTCCTGGTGGGTGGCGAGAACGACGGCGAGCATGTTCTGCTGGTGGTCGATCGACCCACGCCGGGCATGGACGTCGTCCGCACGCCGGCGTACTCCCACACGTTCTCCCACCACCACCCGATCGTCTCGTTCACCGACGTGCGGGTCCCGGTCAGCCATCTCGTCGGGAACGAGGGCGACGGGATGCACTTCTCCTACGAATGGTTCCGCTACGAGCGGCTGATGGTGGCGGCGCGCTGCCTCGGCGCGGCCGAGCGCCTCATCGAGGAGGCCTCGGCGTTCGCCTCGGAACGCGATCGTCGGTGGCGCTCCGCTCGCGCGATCGCCAGCTGGTCCAGGCGATGCTGGCCGACTCGGTGACCGAACTGTTCGCCGCCCGCTCGATGGTCTACAACGTGGCCCGCGCCACCGACGACGGCGATGACCGCAAGGTGCTGCACGCCCGTTGCTCGATGGTGAAGTTGTACGCCGCGGAGATGGCCGGTCGCGTCGCCGATCGGGCGGTCCAGATCTTCGGCGGCCGCGGCTACATGCGCGAGAACGTGGCCGAGCGGTTCTATCGAGAGCTGCGGGTGGAGCGGATCTGGGAAGGCGCCAGCGAGCTCCAGCGGGTGATCGTTGCCGATCAATTGCGCAAACGCGGCTTGCGCAACTTGATCTGACGCGACCGAGATCTCAGTCGGTCGGGCCGGCTGCCAGGATCCCGAGGTCACTCATCAGGGCATTGGCCGCGGCCAACAGGTTGTGCCCCAGCGGGCGGGCCGCCACGTGCACCGACGCCTGCGCCCCTCCGGCGACATAGACCCAGATGTTGGGCGAGCTGGACTTCAGCACGTTGATCGCGTCGCGGGCGGCAATCACCTCGGACATCGTGGTGACCCCCATGACGGTGGCCGTCGCGCGAGACTTCGTGACGCTTTCGACCCAGCCCTTGGTGGGAACGTCGCCGCCGAAATAGCGCGCATTCGCACCGGCCCGTCGCAGCAGCGTCGCTAGGCAGAGCATGCCCAGTTCGTGCTTGGCGCTCCCAGGCAGGCCGGTGAGGATCAAGCGCGCCCTCATCGGTGGTCCGGGTCTCCTCGAAGATCGCGGAGACCCGACTCGACACCGCCTCGGTCACCCGTTCTTCGCTCGACACGTTGACTCGACCCGCTTGCGCGGCGCTCCCCAACTCGGCAAGGGCGGGCAGCAACCACGCATCAGCGATCACCTCGAACGGCGCACGGTCGAACTCGCGGTCCAACACCTCATCGATACCGACCGGGTCGGCCTCGCTGGCCAATTGCGCCAGGATCGAGACTCCTTCGCTCGGGTCGAGCACCTGCTGGGCTCCCAGACCGTCATCGAGAGGGCTGTCTCCGACCGTCATGACTCGCTCGGCTGCGGCCCTCGTCGACCACCCCGCCAGCACCAGAACCTTCATCGCTCGGAGCAGTCGAACATCGGCGTCGTCATAGACGCGATACCCCCCGGCCGTGCGCTTGGGAGTCACCACGCCATACCTTCGCTCCCACGCACGAAGCGTGGGTGCGGCGACCCCAGCAAGGCTCGCAGCATGGCTCACGGAGTACACCTGCGAAAGGTTAGAGCAAACCTTGTACAAACACTAGACAACTCGACGGGGATCATGCACACTCATGTCTAGTACAACCTTGTGCAAACGTTTAACAACAAAAAAGTCGGAGCGACGATGTGAGCTTTGTCCCCTTGCAGCGTCGCGTTGAGTCAACCGGCTTGATTGCGATAGGTGCTTCTCTGCGGAAGCCCGGCCCGCTACCCAAGCGGTCCGGGCTTACCTATCAAGAAGGACCTAACGGGCGTAACACAGCAGCAGTACACCGGAATCACGGTGGCCCGGCGCGTAAGTGCAGCCAACCCGCGAGGGCTGAACTTACGGGCCGGGGCACCGTGATTCTTCGTTTGTACGACACGGTGGTTGCCCGCTGTTCAAGGTTGTTCAGGTCGTTCAAGGTTGGGTCAGGACCCCGCCAGGGCGTCGGACAACATCTGCTTTACCTGCTTCTGCGTGAGCCCCTGGTAGGCCTCGCCGCCGGTCACATCGGCCATTTGTTGGAGCACATCGAAGTCGACATCAGCGCCGTAGGCAAGGCTGATGATCTCGACCGGTCGCATCCCGTCGTACTGCCGACGTAGTTGATCAAGCACCTGAGCGGCCGGAATCGGCGTCTGGGTGTCGTCCTCGTCGCGGCCGTCGGTCACCACCACCACGGCGTTGTAGCGCCCGTGTGCGTAGTCATCCAGCGCTGAGGAGTACGCCGCCAGAACGGCGCGGTGGAGCGGTGTGCCGCCGTCGGGTTCCGGCTCCAGGCCGGCGACGACCTCACTGAGCCGTTCGCGTCGCGTCTGGCCGTCGATGTCATCACCCAAGGCACCAACGTCAACGATCCGCGTCGTGCCGTCGGCCGCGTTGCCGGTCGTGAAGGTCCAGAGGCCAAGGTCGCTGTCGGGTGCGCTCTCATCAATCAACTTCTGCATGCTCTTGCGGGCCAGGTCGATCTTCCGCTTCTTCCCACCAGGAAGGGTCTGCTCCATCGATCCCGAGACATCGATCAGCACCAGCAGACGCGATCGTCGTCCGACCAGACTCCAGGTCACCAAGGCGTCCTGGGCCTTCTGGGCTGAAACGCTCAGCGGGGCCGCGCTTTCAGCGGCGATCACTCCATCCACAGGAGCGCCATCGGCCGAGACGTACTGTGGAGCCAGCTCGCCATCAACGCTCCGCAGGCCCGTCGCCAGCAGCGCCTCCTGAGTCGACGGTGCGGCCAGTGCTTCCTTGAAGCAGCTCGAGGTCACCGGCCACTTGGTCACTCATCGGCTGGCCGTCCGGAGTGATCCCGATGAGCGGAAAGTCCAGGGCACCACCCAGTGCCGAGTCGTACGACGCCACGACGTCGCCACCTGCCCCGGCTACCCGAGCCACGTCGTACTCCGCAGAGGGCATGGCGTCGAGGTCGCCATCCGCGACGATCTGGGCCGGACTCGTGTCGGCCGTGGGCGGCAGTTCGAGCCTTCTCCCGAGCGTGGCGAACTCATCGGACTTCGGGCTGACCGCCAGCAGTGTCGCCACGCCGGCCGTGGATGTCTGCGGGTCGGGGATGCCGAGGCTCCACTCCGAGATGGGCGCGGCCAACATCGTCTCCCAGCTCGGTTGGGTGGTCGGCCAGCCTGCCGCCTCGGCTTTGGCGGAGTTGACGGCGATCACGAGCGGGCTGCTTGCCACTGACTGGGGGGCCTGGGTCAAGCGCTTGGCGCCTGCCTCGGTCCGACTGGCGACATCAAGCCAAGCACTCGAATCCGGCAACCAGGCATCCGGGAGAGTGGTCCCCAGACCGACCCCGGGAGGCCGTGACAATTCCGCGGCGACCGCCGCAGAGGGTCGAGCGTCCACCTCGACGGCCAGGCAGCCCTGGTCGGCTGCGAACTCGCTCAGATCTGCGGTCGCGGCCAGCACCGCGTCGGCGATCGCCGGATCGGCCGTGACGTGCAGCGTGTGGGCCTCACACGTGGGCCGGGCCGCCGGGGCTTGATCAGCTGCGCTCTGTTTGGTTCCCAGGTTGCTGAGGACCACCACCGCACCTGCGACCAACAGCCCGAAGAGCACGATCCCGACGAAGAGACGGGTGAGCACCCGGGAAGCGAGGCTTCTCTCGGGTTTCGGCTCGGCCACGTGCTTGGAGGCGTTGGTCGCCATGGCGCTGATCCTGTGCGGCGCAATCGATCCGTGTCAAACGGGTAGCCCAAACGGGTGGTAGGCAGTGGGTTGGGCGACCGACAATTGACCTTTCGTCCGCTTGCGACGAGCGCGTTTGCAGGCGAGACTCCCCGCGTGACCACTTCGCCAGCCAACACCGCTTCGGCTCACCCGCCGCAGTGCCCTCGGCATGGCGGGTCTGGCGGCCGTTTCCGGGTTGACCGCCTGCTCCGAGAAGGGCACCCCGGGGCTGCTACGGCGAGTACTTCGCCCAGCCCGGGAGTGACCGCCGACCAGCCCCGTTGCGAGCGAACTCACGTGGGCCCAGTGGCCCGAATACATCGACGTCGCCGGGAAGAAGCGTCCGACCCTCATCGAATTCACCGACAGCACCGGCATCGACGTCGACTATCAGGAGGTCATCAACGACAACGATGACTATGTCGACTCGATCATCGCCAAGTTGACCGCCGGTGAGCCGGTCGGCGCGGATGTGATCACGTTGACCAGTTGGATGGCTAGCCGGTTGGTTCTCCAAGACCTGATGCAACCGATCGGCCCGTTGGAGAACGCCGGCAATCTCATCAGCGCCCTGGCCCGACCGGACTGGGACCCGGAGCAGGCTTATTCGATGCCGTGGCAGGCGGGTTTGACCGGCATCGCCTATGACGCCCGCCGCGTGGACCGCGCCATCGGGAGCTTCGAGGAACTCTTCACCCGGACCGATCTGAAGGGCCGCGTCGGCATGCTGACGGAGTTCCCCGACACCGTCGGTGTCGCGATGCTGGCCCTGGGCCAAGACCCGACGGCGGGTTCCGTCAGCAACGTGTCCGACGCGGTGGACTACATCGGCGAACGCTCTGCGGCGGGCTGGTTCGCCGGATTCTACGGAAACAACGTGATGAAAGCCTTCAAACAGGGCACGGTTGATGCCGCTCTGGCCTGGTCCGGTGACGTGATCCAGGCACAGATCAAGAATCCCTACCTGAAGTTCGTGATGCCCGACGAGGGGTTGATGATCTGGTCGGACAGCCTGATCGTCCCGAAGGCCTCGCCGTCAGCGAGCGCCGTCGCGAAACTGATCGACTTCTACTACCAACCCGAGATCGCGGCTCAGGTCGCTGCGTGGGTCAACTTCATCTGCCCGGTTGAGGGTGCTCAGGATGAGATGGCCAAGCTCGACCGGGATCTGGCAGCCAATCCGCTGATCTTCCCGGATCAGTCACTCCTTGACAGGTGCTACCAGTTCCCGACGCTGGCAACCGCCGACGATCGAGGCTCTGCAGCGAGACCTTCCGGGGCTACTCCCGCGCTTAACCCAACTGGAATGGGTCGCGCGTCGCACCCGTCAGTTCCACCCACACCGACTTCACCTCGGTGTACTCGCGCACCGCGTCCAGACCGTTCTCTCGGCCGAACCCGCTGTCTCCGAACCCACCGAACGGAACATTCGGGGCCACGACTCGGTAGGCATTGATCCAGACAGTGCCGGCCCGCACGGCCTTCGCCACTCGGTGCGCACGGCGTACGTCGTTGGTCCAGACCGACGCGGCCAGGCCGTACGGCGTGTCGTTGGCGAGGCGGATCGCATCGGCCTCGTCCGTGAATGTGTACGCCGAGAGCACGGGTCCGAAGACCTCCTCGCGCACGACGGTGTGAGTCGGATCTACGCCCGTGAGGACCGTGGGCAGCACGAACAGACCTCCCTGTTCGGTGGCTGCGGAACCGCCTGCGGCCACCGTCGCACCCTCAGCCTTCGCGACCTCGAGGTAGCCCAACACCTTCTCGTACTGCGGCCGGTTGGCGACCGGACCCATCTCGGTGTCCGAGTCGAAGGGGTTGCCCAGCTTGATGCTCCGCGCACGTGCAGCGACCAGTTCGGTGAGTTCGTCATGGACGGACTCGTGCACGATCAACCGAGAGCCGGCCATGCAGGTCTGTCCGGTGGCCGCGAAGACGCCCGCCACGAGTCCGTTGGCGGCCGCCTCGAGGTCCGCGTCTGCGAAGACGATCTGTGGGGACTTCCCGCCCAACTCCAGGGTGACCCGGTTGAGGTTGACGCTCGCCGCCTGGGCCACCCGTCGACCAGTGGCCGTGGAGCCGGTGAATGCGACCTTGTCGATGCCTTCATGGCCGGCAAGTCGAGCGCCGAGTTCGCGGCTCTCGTCCGGTGATCACGTTCACCGTGCCGGCCGGGAACCCCGCCTCGTGAATGAGTCGAGCGAATTCGCAGGTCCCGGCGGGGGAGTGTTCGGACGGTTTGATCACGACCGTGCAGCCTGCGGCCAATGCCGGCGCCAACTTCCACGCGAGCAGAAGCAGAGGCGAGTTCCATGGCGTGATCGCCGCGACCACCCCGACGGGTTCGAGAGTCGTGTAGGCGATGAAGTTCGGTTTGTCCGACGGGATCGAGCGCCCCTCGAGCTTGTCGGCGACGCCGGAGAAGTAGTAGTACCACTCGGGCAACGCAGACATCTGGCCGATCATCTCGCGGTAGAGCTTCCCCGAGTCGCGGACCTCCAACGTGGCCAGCCGCTCGGCGTTCTCGCCGATGAGGTCGGCCAGCCTGCGCATCAGCCGGGCCCGATCGAAGCCCGTCATGGCTCCCCATTCACCCTCGAGTGCCGAGCGCGCTGCGGCGACCGCCTGATCGAGATCCGCCTCGGTCGCTTCGGGCACCTCGGACCACGGCGTACCCAGATAGGGATCCTCCGATGTGAACGTCGCGCCCGACTCGGTTCCGCGGAACTCTCCGTCGATGAACATGGGGAACTGCTCTAGCGTGGGCATATCCGGCCTTTCGCTCTGGGGCCCCTGGATCTGTCGAATGCCACGTGGAGACCGCCGGTCAGCCCAACTCAACCCCTATTTGACCTTCACCGACAAGTACGGAATCCAGTGGGTGCTCAACATCGCCATCGCTGCGTAGTCGTCCGCTACGCGCTCGCGTAGCGATCGCGGGCCTCGACGTACACATCGGTGTTGTCGCAGAACAATCCGTCCACGCCAGCCTCCAGATAGGGGATCACTTCCTCGGCGGCCCTTCCGATCACTGACTTCAGCGCGACGCCGTCACGTCCCGAAAGCCTGAGGTTGCTCGGCAGGAAGTAGTTCTCGGCACGAAACGTCCACGGCATGACCATCAAGCCCGCGGCATGCGCATCGCGGATCAGGCTGGTGGGTTCCATCAGGGTGTTCACCTTCGAGCGGGGGATCACCATGATCTTCTCCGGCCCGATCCCATCGATCCACGCCGCCAACTCCACCAGGCTTTCGGCCCGGTACAGGTCCGCATAGGTCCGCGGATCCCCAACGGAGATCAGGTCGTAGGGTGCGAAGCCCTGCTCGGCCAACAGCAACTGGTGTCCGAGATAGCCATAGTCCCGACGCAGCGCCACCAGATTCGTGACTTCGAAGCTCTGGATCCAGATCGGAGATTCGCGATGATTCAGGTCGCTCCGCTCGATGGCCGCCATCGTGGTCGCCTCGGGATCGAATCCGAGTCTCCGGAGGTACGTCGAGTGCTTGATCTCCGGGATGATGCCGATCTCGCGCTCGTAGCGCTCACTGAGCGTGACCCGAAGGTCCAGGAGTTCGTCGAAGGTCGGAACATCCTGCTGCCCGTCGTACGCCGTGTTGGCCGGCCGAATCTTCGGGAGTCGCTCGATGGCCCTCAGTGACTTGAACTCCTCGAGGGTGAAGTCCTCGACCCACCAACCGCTGACTGGTTTGCCGTCGAGGAGCTTGGTGGCGTGCCGATCGGCGAACTCAGGATGGGCGGCGACGTCTGTTGTGGTCCCGATCTCCGGCTCGTGGCGGTCCACCAACACACCGTCGCGCGTCATCACCAGGTCGGGCTCGATGTAGTCGGCGCCCATTTCCACACTCAACTCGTAGGCGGCAAGCGTGTGTTCAGGTCGATATCCGCTGGCCCCCCGATGGGCCAGCACGAGAGGCCGATTCAGAGTGCACGCACCCGGTTGTTGCGTGGATTGTGTTCGAGTTCAACGAGACCGAGTTCCTCCAGGAGCGGCGGCAGGTACATCCCGAACCGGCCTCGGTAGCCGTTGCGGAGGCCGTACCAACCGCCGACCGGGTTGTCCTCGGCGCGGCCCCAAGCCTCCACGGTGCCAGGGGCGGCCGGCTTCTTCTCGTCCGCGGCTCCCAGTGGGACCCAATCGCCGGCGTCGAGCAGCATCGTGTGGAGGTCCTCGATCGCGCGAGCGTGGTAGCGCAGGGTGGTCGAGCCCACCTGACACACGAGGACGGGCGGATCGGCATCGAGGTCCCGGTACATCGTGTAGGCCGACGAGCCCGGAGCGGTCGTCAACTCCCACGGATCATCGCGCACACCGCTGCCTGACATGGGTGCCTCCTTCGTTCGGGGACGGTTTGGCTGCACTGTCATGATGGCCGACATGTCGACGTCTGCCCATACCGAAACAGCACAGATCCCACCAACACAATCCGAAACCTCCGAGAATTTCTTGATCGGTGGCGATCTGCCCGTCAAGCGTCTCGGGTTCGGCGGGATGCAACTGACAGGACCGGGCGTGTGGGACGACCCGGAGGATCGCGAGAACGCCATTGCCGTGCTGCGCCGCGCAGTCGAACTCGGCGTGAACTTCATCGACACCTCTGACGCTTACGGCCCGCACTCCAACGAGGAGCTCATCAAGTCGGCGCTCCATCCGTACGCCGATGACCTGGTCATCGCCACCAAGGCTGGGTTCCTGCGCCCTGCCCCGGGGGTGTGGAAGCCGCTGGGCGTGCCGGCGTACCTTCGCCAATGCGTCGAGATGAGCCTGCGCCGCCTGGGGCAGGAGCGGCTCGATCTTCTGCAGTTGCACCGCATCGACCCCAAGGTCGCACTCGAGGATCAGATCGGTGAACTCAAGTCGCTGCAGGACGAGGGCAAGATCCGCCACATCGGACTGTCCGAGATCTCCGTCGGGGAACTCCGGGCCGCCTCGGCGATTGCGCCGATCGCCACGGTGCAGAACCTCTACAACTTCGCCGACCGCAAGGCCGAGGCGCTGTTGGAGTTCAGCGAGGCCGAAGGCATCGGCTTCATCCCGTGGTTCCCCCTCGCAACCGGGGCACTGGCTGGGTCAGACAGCCCACTCATTGAGGCTGGCGAGCGCCACGGCGCAACTCCGGCCCAACTCGCTCTCGCGTGGCTGCTGCGACGCTCGCCCGTGATGCTGCCGATTCCCGGCACGTCGAAGGTCGCACACCTGGAGTCCAACATGGCGGCCGCGGCCATCGAACTGACCGACGAAGAGTTCGCGGCGCTGAGTTAGAGCTCCCCGGCGAGGATGTGCTCGTCTAGCTCGGTTAGCTGCAGGAGAAGTTCTGTCGGTACTGCGCCGGGGCGATGCCGACGACGGCCCTGAAGTGGTGTCGAAGCAAGGCTGCGGTTCCGAATCCGCAGCGCCGGGCGATCGCCTCGATGCTCAGATCGGACTCCTCCAGCAAGTGACGGGCGTGCAACACCCGTTGGCTGGTCAACCACTTGTGGGGAGTCGTCCCGGTCTCCGCGAAGAATCGCCTGGCGAAGGTGCGCTCGGACATGGCCGCATCGCTGGCCATGGAGGCCACCGTGTGCTCGACCTCAAGACTCTCCAGCGCCTGGCTCAGCACGGGCTGGAGGCTGTCGCCCGAGCACTCCGGGATGGGGAGGGACACGTATTGACGCTGCCCGCCGTCGCGCTGGATTGGCACCACCATCCGGCGGGCGATCGCGGTCGCGATGGCACTGCCCAGCTCGCGGCGTACGAGGTGTAGGCAGGCATCGATGCCGGCCGCGGTGCCCGCGCTCGTGATGAGCGTGTCGTCATCGACGAACAACACGTCGGGATTGACCCGAGCCTCGGGGAACAAGGCGGCCAACTTGTCGGCGTACCTCCAGTGCGTCGTGCAGTCACGTCCGTCGAGGAGGCCTGCGGCACCGAGTAGGAATGCTCCGGTGCAGACCGAGACGAGTATCGCCCCGGCGTCTGCGGCATCGCGTAGCGCCTGGAGCACCTCCGGCGGGAAGTCATCCCGGATGCCTGCCGCGGGCACGGCCACAACGTCCGCGTTGATCAGATCGTCGAGGCCATGGGTCACCCCGAACGAGATTCCCACGGATGAAAGACCGTGCCTCCGGGCTCCTCTCCGCAGATGCGGAAGTCGATCAGCGGCACACCGTCGTCCTGCCGGTCGGTGCCGAAGACCTCGCAAATGGTGCCGAACTCGAAGGGCGCGACACCGTCGATGACGAGTACTGCAACGGAGTTGATCACATGAGTCACCCTACTTGGCAGGATCTTGATGTACAAGGTTGTTTTTGCCACTGTTGGCAGTATATCAACCATAGGATAGTTACTGCCATGACTACTTCACACAGCATCCACCGCTCCCTCACGGGAATCACGAACAACGCCAAGCGACTCATCAGCTCGCACCTCAACCAAAGCCAACAACCACCCCGCCGGCTCCGACCTCGGACGAGACCGGGACATCGCTCGCGTCGTCAGCGACCTCGCAGCCCTGGACCACGTCGACTGGCGCCGCTAGTGCACAACATCCCGGGGCCTATCGGGCAGCCCCTCGTGGCGTCACCCACCGCGGCCCGTGGCCGTAAGGAAGGATTCACCCTTCCTCACGGTTACGGGCTGCATGACATCTGAGATAGCAGTCACCGGCAGCACCGGACGTATCGGTGGCCAAGTCGCCAACCAACTGAGTGCGGCAGGGCTTCCCATGCGACTACTGGTGCGTACGGCAGATCGCGCACCGAATCTCCCCGACACAGTCGTGTCGTGAGGCGGCCTACCGCGACGGAGCCGCCGTCCAGGCTGCCCTCACCGGTGTGAAGCTCGCCTTCATGGTCTCCGCGGCCGAAGCGGAGGACCGCGTCGACGAGCACCGCACGTTTGCTCGAGCGGCCGCTGACGCGGGCGTCGAGCACCTCGTCTACCTCTCCTTTGCCGGGGCTTCGGCGACGTCGACGTTCACCCTGGCCCGGGACCACTTCGCAACTGAAGAGTTCATCCGTGAGTTGGGCAGGGAGACAGGGATGGCTCCACACCTTCATTCGCGACAACTTCTATGCGGACTTCATGCCGCTGATGGTCGGAGAGGATGGTGTCATTCGTGGCCCGGCCGGCCACGGGAGAGTCGCCGTCGTCGCGCAGCGCGATGTGGCGGCCGCTGCCGGGGTTGTGCTGCTCGACGCGGTGGCGCACAGCAACGCGACGTACACGTTGACCGGTCCGGAAGCGCTGACCTTGGCCGAGATCGCCAACGTCGTGACCACGTCAACCGGGCGACAGGTCACCTTCCACGACGAGACCGTCGATGAGGCCTACGCATCACGCGCGAGCTATGGCGCTCCTGATTGGATGGTCGACGCCTGGGTGTCGACCTACACCTCCATCGCTGCCGGCGAAGTTGCCGAAGTCACCCGTGACGTATCGCTCTTGACGGGCCGACCCGCGACCTCGCTCCGGGAACTGCTGACGACCGAATCTGCCTGACGTACGCCGCTAGGCCGGACCACCGGATAATGGTCACGATGCCTCCCAAGCCGCCCACCGGGTCACCGACCGTCGAGAAGTTCAGTCTTGGCGCCCTGGCGCTGCCCGCCTTCGGCCCGACCATGGTGTCGAGCATCGGGCACGGCGCGATCCTGCCCATCATCGCGTTGCAGGCGCGCCAGTTGGGCGCCAGCGTCAGTCAAGCGGCGTTGGTCGTGGCACTCGTCGCTATCGGCCAACTCATGCGCGTCCCTGCCCTCGGGTGCCCTGGTGGCCAGGGTCGGCGAACGCCGGGCGTTGACGTGGACCGGCCTGGCCGAGGCAGTCATCTTGGTGGTCGCCTGGAAGACGACGAATCTGCTGGCGTACGCCGCGATCGCCCTCCTGTTCGGCGCCGCATGGAGCGTCTTCATGATCGCGCGGCAGGGCTTCATCATCGACGCCGTCCCGGTCGGCTACCGGGCTCGGGCCATGTCGACACTGGGAGGTGCCTATCGCCTGGGCGTACTGATCGGCCCACTGCTCGGCGCGGTCGTGATCCACCAGTGGGGGATGTCCGAGGTGTTCCTCCTCGGTGCCGTTGCGTCGTTGCTGGCCGTTGCCGTGGTGCAGGCGATGCCTGATCTGAGTGCCGTTTCGCGGGCCGAGCAGGAGGCCAGCGGTCACGAATCCGTGGTGTCCGTGTTGCGGGCACATCGACGGGTCTTCGCCACCTTGGGCACGTCAGTCGCCGTCATCGCCGCTGCTCGGGCCATCCGCGTGGCCCTGCTCCCACTGTGGTGCGACCACATCGGGCTGAGTCCGGCCGCCACCTCCTTGATCTTCGGTATCGCAGCCGCCGTCGATCTCTCCTTGTTCTATCCCTCCGGTTGGATCATGGACCACTACGGACGACGGTGGGTCGCCTTCTCAGTCGTCTCGACCACCGCCATCGGGGTCCTACTGCTCACCTTTGCGACGACCTTCGGCAGCGTGCTGGCAGTCGCCGTGTTGATCGCCGCAGGCAACGGACTCGCCTCTGGAATCGTGATGACGCTGGGCGCGGACACGGCTCCTGAAGTGGGTCGGTCGCAGTTCCTCGGAGGCTGGCGGCTATGTGGCGACCTGGGCGGGAGCGGTTCGCCGCTATTGCTGGGTGCGCTTGCCGTCGTGATGCCATTGGCCGCCGCCTGCTGGGTGCTGGGGGCGCTGTTCATCGCCGGAACGGGGTGGGTCTCGTGGTGGACGCGCGAGTTCGATCAGTTTCGAACCGCTGCCGCCGAGATCAGTCGGGACGAGTCAGCCGACGGCTACGACGCGTTCGATGGTCTCTAGCGTCCTGGCCATGTTCTCTCGCGTCTTCTCGGCCAGTCGGCGTACGCCGGGACGCGCGAGCCACGCCTCGGTGCTGATGTCCCAGGTCTCGGAGACGAGAGTGCCGCCCTCGATGGGTTCGAGCCGGTAGGACCAGGTGCGCCCCGTCACGAACTTGTCGAACGGCTTCTGGGCCAAGGACTGCCACGTGATCAGGCGGTCCTCCTCGAACTCGATCACGACGTTCCGGATCGTGTAGGCAAGGCCCTGCTTCATGTCCATCCCGAAGGTGTCGCCCAACTTCAGTCGCCGCGATCCCCCGCGTGACTTGCGGACCTCACCGGAGCCATCGATCTCGACGTGCCGGGCCGGGTCGGCCAGCAGGTCGAAGATGACGTTGGGTGGGGCGGGAATCTGGCGCTGGACGGTGACTTGGTCTCGGTTCTGCGACATGTCGCGCAACCGTATAGGGGCGACCCTGATCGCCCCCATCGATCAGCGGGGACCATCACTGAGTTGGCGGCGGGTGCGGTTTGCCCAGATCGAAGGCGTACGCCGTGGAGCCGTGCTCGCGGCGGTAGCGAACCCGCTCCTCGGCCTCGTCCGTGCTCGGGCGGTGTCCGGTCGGGACCCACCAGCACACGGCGTACGCCTCGGTCATCGGGAGGAACCATTCGCGACGTCGGCGGAGGTAGGTCACGTGGTCGCCGCCGAAGACGAACGATCGCAATGACTCAGGATCCGACCACACAGAGAGGTTGACGATGATCCCGGAGTCGGCCGCGGTTCGGTCCCACTGGAAGGCCACCACGTCCGTTGCGTTCCCGCTCTCGCTCTGGAGGCGCCAGCGAAATCCGGGCGATCCGCTTCTGCCTCCGCATTGACGTGATCGAGGGCGTCGACGAACGATTGCAGTTGCGGGCTCTCGATCGGCGGCGGCCAGTCGGGCGACGTTCACCTGGGCGAGTTCGAATGCCGAATTCATCGGCGTGGTTCCGCCTGGATGAATCCGTCGAGGTTCACGAGCCCGTCGGCCATCATCAATCGGGCGATCGAGGACAGCAGGACGTCACGAACCTCGATCGGGAGCAGTCCCGTCGAGCACCAGCGAGGAGAAGCCGTGGACGGTCGTCCAGATCACCACGTCGAGCCCCTCGCGAACACCCGGGCGGAGCAACCCGCGGCGTTCCAAGTCGTCCAGGCCGTCGCAGAGCAGTTGATAGGACGCCGACTCCGCCTTGGTGTTCGAGCCCGACCGTGACATCGGCGCAGCTCTGCTTGTTCATCAGGCAGTAGGGCCCGAATGTGTGGCGGAACAGGTGCGGTTCCTCGGTCGCGAACCGGACGTAGGCCTCACCGGTGCGCCAGAACCGTTCGATCGCGGCCCGATCGTCCGTGCCGGTCACCGCGGCGGCGCCGGCCAACATCCGCTCGTCGAGGATCTCCATCCCGCGAGCGGAAACGGCACCCATCAATGCCTGCTTGTCCGGGAAGTGGGCGTAGGCCGCGCTCGGCGATACGCCGACCGCATGAGCCACCTGCCTCAGGGAGACCGCATCGGCGCCCCGTTCGCGGACCAACTGCAGCGCTTCTGCCACGAGAGCAACCTCGAGATCCCCATGGTGATAGCCGGTTTTCGGGTCGGCCGCTCGGGGGACGTCGCTCGTCTGGTCGGGAACTTGGGCCACCACGACACCAGAATACCCAATAATCTTGACAATGTTCAGATTCTCCTCCACTCTACCGATATGAACAGTGTTCAGATCGCCCCCGAGGGGCACACTAACGACATGCCACGACACGCCGTCCCCCAGCCGGAACGGGGTGCGTTCGTCGCACTCGGCCACGGCATCGTCCGCTGGAAGTGGGCAGTCCTCGCGAGTTACATCGTTGCCCTGGTGATCTTCGGGGTCCTTGGATCTCGCGCGTTCAGCGCCCTGGACACCGCTGGCTACGACGACCCCAATAGCGAATCCGCCCAGGCCTTCACTTTCGCCGAGGAGACCTTCGGGATCATCGACCCGGCGATCGCCATCGCAGTCACGACTCCCGGCGACATCGACGAGGCCGAGGGATGCGGCCGCCGCCACGGCCCTGGTGAACGCGATCGCGGAGGAACCGGGCGTGACCGCGACCGTGTCGTACTGGACCTCCGGGCAACCCGACGCGCTGCGCGGCACCGACGACCGGACGGGCCAGGTTCTGGTCTACACCAAGGATCTGATCGTCGACGACCAGATGGTCCTGGCGAACAAGACTTGTGGAGGACTACGGCGACGGCTTCCAGGGGCTCGAGGTCCAGGTCGGCGGGTTCGCAGCAGTCAGCGACTCCATCACGCGGCACGTCACCGAGGATCTGGCTCGGGCGGAGTCGATCGCGATTCCGCTGTCCATGCTGCTGCTGATCCTCGTCTTCGGCAGCATCGTGTCGGCCGGACTGCCGTTCTCCGTGGCCCTCGGCGCGATCCTGGGCAGCTTCTTCGTGCTCTGGCTGGTGACGCTGGCGACCGATGTCTCGGTCTTTGCGCTCAATCTCATCACCGGTCTCGGGCTCGGCCTCGGCATCGACTATGCCCTCCTGATCGTCAACCGATTCCGGGAAGAGCGGAGTCGTGGGCTCAGCACCGCGGATGCGGTCGTCCGGACCGTCGGCACGGCTGGCCGCACGGTCGCCGTGTCGGGACTGACTGTTGCCGTCGTACTCGCCTCGCTGCTGTTCTTCCCGCAGTACTTCCTCAAGTCGTTCGGCTATGCCGGCATCGCCGTCACGTTGCTTGCCGTCGTCACGTCCCTGACCGCGCTGCCAGCCCTGCTTGGCAATCCTGGGGCCGAACGTCGATCGCTTGAAGGTACGCCGCGGCGACCTGGCGCCGAAGGATGAGGGTGTCTGGTCCCGGGTAGCCCGCGTCGTCATGAAGCGACCGTGGCCGGTACTCGTCGCCACGGTTCTGTTCCTTGGCATCCTCGCCGCGCCGGTGCTGGGGATCATCTTCACCCAGACCGACGCCCGTGTGTTGCCGGCGTCCGATCCAGCAGCGCAGGCGAGTGCCACCCTCTCCGATCTGTTCCCCGGTCAGGAGGCGACCCCGGTTGACATCGTGCTGCCTGGCGCAGCCACCGACATGGCGGCGGTGGATGACTACGCATCGACGCTGTCGCAACTCGACAATGTCGTGCGCGTGACGACGGCCCAAAGCATCTTCGTCGACGGGAGCGCCGTCGCACCCAATCCCGCACCGACGACCTTCGCCACTGCCGAGGATGCCCGGGTCAGCGTCGTCAGTGACCTGCCCGCACTCACCAACGATGCTCGCCAACAGGTCGATGACATCCGAGCCGTTGAGGCTCCCTCGACCGACGCGCTGGTCGGCGGATCTGCTGCCCAGTTCGCCGACTCGCAGACGGCCATCGCCGACAGCGGGCGTTGGGCGCTGCTGTGGGTCGCGGTCGCGACGATCGTCATCCTGTTCCTCTACACCGGCAGCATCCTGCTGCCGGTCAAGGCCGTGCTGCTCAACGTCTTGAGTCTGGCCGCGGCGATGGGCGTCCTCGTGTGGATCTTCCAGGAAGGCAACATGGGCTGGCTGGTCGGGGAATTCACGGTCACCGGCGGCATCGACACCTCCATCGCCGTGTTGATCGCGGTGACCGTGTTCGCCCTGTCGATGGACTACGAGGTCTTCCTGCTCTCGCGGATCAAGGAGGAGCACGACGCCGGTCGTGACACGACCGAGGCCGTGGCACTGGGTCTGCAGCGGTCGGGCCGGATCATCACCGCGGCCGCGCTGTTGCTGGCCGTCGTCTTCGCGTCGTTCGTCTCCAGCGGTGTCACCAGCATCAAGCAACTGGGCTTCGGCATTGCGTTCGCGATCCTCCTCGACGCAACCGTGGTCCGCGGTCTCCTCGTGCCGGCGCTCATGCGCATAGCCGGCAGGTGGAACTGGTGGGCACCGGCTCCTTTGAGACGCTTCCACGCGAAGTACGGTCTCAGCGAGAGTTGATCCATGCACTTCATCGATCTGAGTCACCCAATAGCGCACGGCATGGTCACCTACCCGGGTCTGCCCGGGCCGGAGATCGCGGCGCACATGAACTTCGAGGATTCCGCGGCTACCTATAGCGAGGGCACTGAGTTCCAGATCGGACGAATCTCGATGGTCGCCAACACCGGGACCTACCTCGACACGCCGGCCCACCGATATCGCGACGGCCACGACCTGTCCGGTCTTCGGCTGGAGCAATGTGCGCTGCTGCCCATCGTGCTGATCCCGGGAGGTCCCGTGTTCGGTCCCGAGGACTTCGCGGACTTGGATCTGGGCGGCCGAGCGGTGCTGCTCGTCAGCGGCTGGGATCGGCACTGGGGGACGCCGGAGTACGGCGACCCTGTGCATCCGCACCTCACGGCTGCCGGTGCCGATGCGCTCGTCGCCGCGTCGGTTGCACTGGTCGGGATCGACTCCGTCAACATCGACGACACAACTACCGGAGATCGACCGGCACACTCGATCCTGCTTGCAGCCCAAATCCCGGTCGTCGAGCATTTGACCGGACTGGATGGCGTGCCCGATCAGGCGCTTTTCACTGCCGTACCGCCAGCCGTCATCGGGATGGCGACGTTCCCGGTCCGGGCGTTCGCGTCATACGCCTAGCCCGCTGGTTCAGCCTCGCGAGCCTGGGTGGCGGCCATGATCTCGGCAATCAGGGGCGGCGGCGATTGGGAATCCCACGCGCGGAACAGCACAGCATGGGGTACGCCGACCCGGGGACCTTGCCAGGCCGTGACGCCGGCAATCATGGCTCTAACGGGCGGGTGGCCCTGGATCGTGGCCAGATATTGAGCATGGGCCTCAAGTGCGGCGATGCCACGTTCGAGAGGCTCGCCGGTCACATCCACACCGTGGGTCGGGCGGGAGTCGCCATTGACCAGGATCCAACGGACCGAGTGCGGCAACAGACCCTCGTCGACGAGGTCGGTGAAGACCCAGCGGTTAGCGGCGTCGCGGATCGCATCGAGCGAGGCCAAGCCGGCAACCCGGTGATCGGCTTGATTCAGCCCGGCAATGAATTCGACCTCCCATGAACCCAGCACCACGGCGTCCGGCCGGAAGGTGCGAATGGCGCGAGTGATCGAGCGGCGCATGTCGATGGAGTACTCGAGAACCCCATCTGGATAGTCCAGGATCTCCAGGTTGTCGACGCCGACCGCCTGACAGGCGGCCAACTGCTCCTCGGCCCTCAGGGCGGCCGTTTCGGCAGGCTCGAGGGAGTCCATGCCGGCCTCGCCGCGGGTCAGCAGCAGGTAGGCGACCTCGGCACCTGCGGCCGTCCAGGCGGCGACGGCGGGAGATGTGCCGTATTCGACGTCGTCGGGATGGGCAACGACGCAGAGCACCCGCGAAAACGCGTCGTGCGGAAGGAGGGTCAACAGTTCTTCAGTCATTCGGCGAGCCTAGACCTCGTGACCGGGTAGATGCATGAGCATTCTTTCGACAGCATCAACCAGCATGCGGCTTTCGACTTCGGACGAGAACGAGTGGCCGCCCGCGAGTTGGCCGGCGTACCCATCCACCACCAGAAACAGCCAGTTGACCAGGCGCTCTGCCGGGAGATCGGTGCGCACTTGGTGCGCATCCTGAGCCCGGCGGACCCACGGCAACAGTCCATCGCGCTGCGCCGCATCGTCCGCTGCCAACGCACGGGCGATCAACGGGTCGGTCATCACGGCACTCACGGCGCGAACAAAGCCCGGCATCCGTGGATCTGCGAAGTCCTCCGCCATGTGCTCGGTCCATGCACGAAGCACCTCAAGTGGATCGGCCCGGTCATCTCGGGCGGTGAACCACTCCCGAGCCTCGGCAGTGCCGAGTTCCAGAATCGCGAGCAGCACGTCGGCCTTGGTCGGGAAGTAGTGGAAGAAGGTCCCTGAACCGATGCCCGCCGTCCGACAGATCTCGGCCGTCGTCGCGCCGTCGTACCCATCGGCGGCGAAGCGCGTCAGCGCCGCATCAATGATGTGAGTCCGCCGAGCAGCGTGCTGCTCCGGGTTCACCGTCCTTGCCAACACTCATCCTTTATTAGAGTAACCACTCTGTTATTGTAGGGCAGTGAGATGGAGCCTTGATGCCGACGGCCACGAACATGTCGTGCGGATATCCGGGTCCACGTTGGTCCGCACTGTGGAGTGGCAGGTCGACGGCTGTGTCATTGCGACCGAGTCGACGTCGGACGAGCGGCAGACACTCACCGCTGACGTGGCTGATATTGGCGTCGTCGGGCTCCGCTTTCCGCGCTGGTCGATGGATGCACGCCGGGTGACGCTCTATGCACCCGGCGGCGAAGACCGTGAGTTCGACGCGAGGGCGGCCGCCACCGTGGGCCAAGGCGGCGTCGACTTCACCCCTGCGCCCGGCTCAGCAGCGGAGAAGCGTGAGGCCAGGATTCGCCGGCACCCGACGCTGCACACACTGCTCCTGACTTCGGTGGGCGTAGCCAGAGTGGTGGTGCCAATCGTGCTCGGACTCATCGCGTTCCGCTTCGCCGTCTCTCTGCCGTGGCCATCGATCCCATGGCCTTCGATCCCGTGGCCCGACTGGCAGCTCCCCGTGATTCCCTGGCCCGAATGGCAAGTGCCCTCGATTCCCTGGCCGAGCATCGAGCTGCCGAATCTCGCCTTTCCTGACTGGATCAGGGAACTCCTGAGCAAGGCGAAGTACGTCTGGCCGATCCTGCTCGCCTTCGTGCTGGCGCGCGGAGAAGTACGCCGCCGGAGGCACCAGGACGCGCTGCGGAAGGAGCGGGAGTCACTAGACCACTCTGGTCCAACTTCCGTGACAGACCTAGGGTGAGAACAACTAGCTGACTACTGGCCCAGCTATTGCCCCAGTTGTTGCCCCAGCGTTGACCAGCCCGACTATTGAGAAGGTGCGATCCATCGTGAGTGACTATGCCGTCGTTGACCCCGCTACCGGCGAAACCGTAAAGACCTATCCGACGATTACGGACGATGCCCTGGCCGCCGCACTTGCCAGCGCCCACGAGGTGCACCGCACCTGGGCGCAGACCAGCACCGTTGCCGAGCGAGCCGCACTGATCTCACGCGTTGCCGCCCTCCACGTCGAGCGACGTGAGGCCCTCGCCGCGATCATCGTGCGCGAGATGGGGAAGCCCTTCGGCGACTCCCTCGGCGAGGTGGACTTCAGTGCCGATATCTACCAGTTCTACGCCGACAACGCCGAAGAGTTCCTCGCCGATGAGCCGATCAAGTTGATGGGCGGCGAAGGCACGGCGGTCGTTCGCAAGAGTTCCCTCGGCGTACTTCTCGGGATCATGCCGTGGAACTTCCCGTACTACCAGGTCGCCCGATTCGCCGGTCCGAACCTGTTGATCGGCAACCCGGTGCTGCTCAAGCACGCTCCCCAGTGCCCGGAATCGGCCGCCGCGATCGAGCAGATCTTCCTCGATGCCGGGTACCCCGTTGGCGCGTACGTGAACATCTATGCGACCAACGACCAGATCGCCACGGTGATCGCCGACCCGATCATCCAGGGCGTCTCACTGACAGGGTCGGAGCGCGCGGGTTCGGCCGTGGCCGAGATTGCCGGACGTCACCTGAAGAAGATCGTGCTCGAGTTGGGCGGTGCTGATCCGTTCATCCTGCTGTCGACCGACGACCTGGATTCCACCGTCGAGTCGGCGGTCATCGCCCGAGTCGACAATTGTGGACAGGCGTGCAACGCGGCCAAGCGTTTCATCGTGATTGATGATCTGTATGACGAGTTCGTGGAGAAGTTCACGGCTGCCACGCTGGCCACCAAGGTGGGCGATCCCAACGACCCGGAGAGCGTCATCGGCCCGATGTCGTCCCTAGCGGCTGCTGACAATCTGAGCGCACAGGTCGCGGAAGCAGTATCCGGTGGTGCGACGTTGGTGTCTGCCGGCGAGCGCAACGGCTCCTACTTCCCACCCGCCGTCCTGACCAACATCACAGCTGAGAACCCGGCCTATCACCAGGAACTGTTCGGCCCGGTCGCGATGATCCACAAGGTCACCAACGAGGCGGAGGCCATCGAATTGGCGAATGACACGCCGTTCGGGCTTGGTTCCTACCTCTTCACCACTGACCCGGAGCAGGCCGCCCGAGTCGCTGACGCGATCCAGGCCGGCATGGTCTACGTCAACATCGTCGGCGCCGACAGCCCCGAGTTGCCCTTCGGTGGCGTCAAGCGCTCCGGTTCGGGCCGCGAACTGGGCCGCTGGGGTGCCGACGAGTTCGTCAACAAGAAGCTCATTCGCGTAGCTGGCTAGCGAATACAACGGGGAGGCTACGGCGCGCGTGATGCGCCACAGCCTCCCCGTTGTTGGCTTTGTGGTGTGTTCAGTCGACGAAGAGACAGAACGGATGGCCGGCCGGGTCGAGTAGGACTCTGACGCGTTCTTGCGGTTGGTACGCCGCCAGCCGGGCGCCGACCGAGATCGCCCACTCTGTCGCCGCTTCGAGGTCGTCGACATAGATGTCGAGATGTTCCTGGATCTGCGGTTGCTCCGCGAGAGAAGGCCAGACCGGAGCGACGTACGCAGCTTCGTACTCGAAGTTGAGAGTCAACCGGGGGTCGTCCTGGTGAAGTTGGGCCCAGCCCGCCTCCGGTGGCTCACCAGGACCAGGCTGGTCACTCGTGCCAACGTCAACACCTAGGAGTTCGGCGTAGAACCCCGCCAACACTCGAGGGTCCGGCGCTCCGATGGTCACTGAGGTGACCTGCAGTCTGGGTCTCTCGGTCATCTAGCCATCGTGGCCGACCGGCAATCGGGCTTCAACCCGGCCGCCGGACACGCCCGGTCCAGCCATCAGCGTTCCCCCCACCTCGGCGGCTCGCTCGCGCATGGACGAGATCCCGACCCCGGTGACCCAATCGCCATGGGAACGGCTGCTATCGGTGACCAGCACCGCCAACTCTCCCGGCTGGGGAACGATCTGCACACGCGCCGTCGTACTCCCGCTATGGCGGGCGACGTTGGTCAGGGCCTCCACCACGATTCGGTACGCCGCGACCTCGACAGCCGCCGACATCGACGGCATCTGCTCGGGCGCATCGATCGACACAGCCAACGGCGAACCGTCGCGGGAACGCAGCTGTTCTCCCTGCTGTCGTAGAGCCGGCACCAGCCCTAGATCGTCCAAGGCGGGTGGTCGCATTGCATAGACCAGGCGTCGGATCTCCTCGATCGCGTTGCCGGTCTCGGTCCGCACTCCTTTCAGCAGGCGTTCGGCCTCGCCCGGGTCAGTGCGCAACAGATTGCGCACGGCGTCGGAGGTGAACGCGATGCCGGACAGACGCGGGCCGAGGCTGTCGTGGAGGTCGCGTCGGAGGCGACGCCGCTCCTCCTCGAGGACGGCAACGGTCTGTTCTCGGGCCTCCTGCAGGTCCACGGCTAACGCTCGAGCGCGCAAGGTCTGAGCAAGCAGGGGCGCAGCCAGGTTCAGCACCTGGCGGTCGTCCTTGGTGAGGTCGAGATGGCCCGCTCGAACCCCGACAACGAGTCGCCCACCCGAATCATCGAGCGGGATCACGCGAACGTGCGCCGGCTCATCGCCTGACGCGAAGGACCCGGCCCCGTCCATCTGTGCCGAGGCATAGGGCAGGACCAAGGCATCGCGAATCGCCTGGAGCGCAAGAACGGGATCATCACCGATCTGGCCCACCACCTGGCTGGCGGCACCAAGCGGATCGGGTCGGAAGCCGAAGAGGATCTGTTCAACCACCCCGCGCAATACCTGTTGTGTCGGTTTCACGCCGAACGCCAGAACGCCCGCGACCACTGCCGAAGCACCGCCACTCAAAGTGACACCGAGGACCTGAAGCAGTGAGTCGATCGCCACGAAAGCACAGATGAATCCCACGAGGGTCACGAGCACCCCAATGGCATCCACAACGAGCGCGCGCACATCCACGATCTCGGGCGCCGAAACACCGACGTACAGCGTGGGGGGGATTGCGGCTGCGAGCAACACCCCCACCCCCACCATCGAAACACCGACCGGCTCGCCCGAGAACACGATCGGCAGGGCCAGCCCGAGCGTCCCGCCGGCCACGAGGGCCAACCAGATCAGCGCTCGGCGTTCCGCCCCCTCACTTCGTTCGATCCGCCACCAGACGTGCAGCGGCAGGACGACCGCCAGCACCCAGGCGAAGATCTCGGCACGATCGACCGAGTTCCAGAGCAAGGTGACGAGCACCCCGCACACGCCGATCGTCGTCACCGCGAGGAAGTCGACGGGGTGTCGCCAGCGCAGCCGGGGGTACGCCGTCACAGCGCACGGGCCGAGCAGTGCGCCCGCAGCGACCAGTGCGGCCGAGGCAACCACCGTCCACCCCTCGACCTCGGCGACGACTGCGGCCCCCAATGCCAAACCGGTCAGAATGAGAAACGTTGCCGTCAACCGCGCCAGGACTTTGATCAGGAGCGCGGCACCACTGACCAGACAAGACACCGCCACCACGGCGACGGCGACCGTGGTCAGTGAATCCAGCATCGCTCCTCCGTCACGGCGTGCCCAACCCGCCTTCACGGGCGCGGATGATGGCCGACGCCCGGTCGGTCACCTGGAGTTTGGCGAAGATGCTGCTGAGGTGATTGCTCACCGTCTTCGGGGCAAGATACAACTCCTGAGCGATCCGCGCCGTACGCCAACCCTGCGCGAGCAGTGCCAGGATCTCGTGTTCCCGTTCGGTGAGTTGGGGAAACGCGTCGGCCTTCTCAGGGACCGCCGCGGCGGCGGAGAACAGGTTCAGCACTCTCGCGGCGATGCCCGGGCCGAAGATCGCCTGGCCGGCGGCGACAGCCCTGATCGCACCCACGATCTCCTCCTGCTCCGCACCTTTGAGCAGGTAGCCGCCGGCCCCCGCCTGCATGGCCGTCAGGACGCTCGCGTCGTCGTCGTACATCGTCAGCACCAACACCGCCACCGCCGGAACCGCAGCCCGAACGCGGCGGGTCGCTTCGATGCCGTCCATACCGGGCATCCGCAGGTCCATCAGCACGACATCAGGCGTCAGCAACTGCGCCTGCTCGATGGCGCTCTGCCCGTCGCCGGCCTCTGCGACCACGTCGATGCCGTCGATCGTCGAGAGCAACGCCTTCAGGCCACCCAGGACCACGGGATGGTCATCGACGAGCAGCACACGAATGTTCACAGGGATCATGATGGGCCCTGGCCCGGTGCGTTGACCCGGGCAATTGTTCCCGATCTCTCAGGTCGACCTCGGAAACCGACGGGAAGAAGCGGGAATCGAATCGGGCAACCTGCCGGTCACGCCGGGAACCAGCGCAGACCAACGATGTGGCGATAGGTTCCCAACATCAAGGAGTTCACATGAACAACAACCGCCGCTTCAAGACCGGGCTCGTCCTCTCGGCCCTCGTCTGCCTCATCAATGTGCCCAGCGTGGTCGCCCCGACGCCTGACGGTGAGTCCGGTCCGCCGTTTGCGATCCTGGTGATCGGCACGATCTTCGGTCTGATCGGACTCGTGGCGACGGCGCTGGCGTGGCGCGGCAACATGGTGGCGCTTCGCGTCGCCGCCGCGTGCTTGATCGTCACCGCCTTGACCTCGGTCCCGGCGCTCTTCGTCGATGTCGCGCCCGGCGTCAAACTGGGAACGGCCGCAGTCGTCGGCGCCACGATCGTCGCCCTGGTGCTGATGTTCGGCTCAGCGCGTCAACAAGAACCGGTCACGGTTGCTGGCTGAGCAAGGTGTCCGTCAACTCAACGACCCCTTCATCTTCGACTGACGGACTGAACCCGAGTCGTACGACGACGAGCTTCGCCGAGGGGACCACGACGATCCACTGACCGTCGTGACCTTCGGCGAAGTACGTGTCCTCAGGAAGAGACGGCTCGACCAGACCGCCATCCGGCTTCTTGTTCAGCCACCAACCGGAGCCGTAGGAGTCCGCCTTGAGTTCCTCCTCGGAGCTGTCAGTCGCAATCGCGGTCGTCGACTCAGCCATCCACCCCTCGGGTAGCAACCGTTCGTCATTCCAGACGCCGTCCTGGAGCGCGAACTGGCCGATCGCAGCCCAGTCGCGAGGCGTCGCCCACATGTAGGAGCTGCACACCGGAGTGCCGACCGCGTCCGGCTCGAGCACGGCCGATGACAGGCCGAGCGGTCCGAAGATCTCCTGTCGTGGCAGGTTGGCACCTTGGCCGGTTCTCTCCGCGAGGATGCTGCAGAGGAGCGTGTGGCTGCCGCTGGAGTACTGCTGGTAGGTGCCCGGATCGTGCGCCAACGGCTGGTCGGCGACGTAGCCGCCCATGTCGGGCTCGCGATAGAGCATCTGGGTGATCGGCGTCCCCAGGTCATAGGTTTCGTCCCACTCCAGTCCGCTGGTCATCCGAAGCAGCTGGTCGACCGTGATGTCGGCCCTCTTGTCAGTCCATTCCTGGCGAAGCTTGTTGTCAGTAAGAGCTATCTCGCCCTGCTGGACCAGGCGCCCGACGATCAGGTTCGTCACGCTCTTGGACATCGACCACCCGAGTTGGGGAGTCTCGGCATCGAACCCATCGGCGTACCTCTCGGCGATGAGTTGTCCGTCTCGCACAACGACGACGGCGCGGGTGCCCAGATCCGCCTTCTCGTTCGCCGAGAGATCGTCTCCGAACGCCAACGCCACCGCCGCTTCCACGTCAGGTGACGCGGTTGACGCCGCCGCATCAGTGAACGGGTTCGCACCAGGCTCGACGGGGAGTGGCGCAGGCAACTCGGGTTTGTCGTCAGCCACGGTGCAGCCGAAGCCCTCGGTGAACCACGCGCGTTGAGCGGCTAGGACACCCAGGATCGACCCCTTGGTGCGGCCGGAATCGGAGTCACTGGAGGTGCGCAGGATCGGAACCAGCGGATTGGGAGGCAGATCATCCTCTGGGTTCAAGCGGCCGCGATGCCTTCAACAGCGCACGCGTTGTGGGCGGCGTACCCGGTCGCTGTGAGCAGCAGCGGACGCTCGTACCAATAGCCGCCGACGACGGCGACCAACACGATCACCACGAGCACGGCCAAGACCCGACGCAACCGACGCATGGCCCGAGGCTAGCGGGCTCGGCTTGGTCCCTTGTGCGTCCTCACCACTCGTGCCAGCCTGAAGGATGGTTCTCTACGTGGCCCTGGGTGATTCCTACGCCGCGGGTGTTGGCGCCGGCTCTCCGGTTAACGCCTGCTACCGGGACAAGCGCGGTTATCCACCCTTGGTTGCTCAAGACCTCGGCGCCGACTTGGTGTACGCCGCGTGCTCCGGCGCGGTCGTTGCCAACGTGATGACTACTCAGGTCCCGGTCCTGTCGTCAGCCACGGAGATCGTGACGATCACCGTCGGGGGCAACGACGTCGGATTCGTCGAGGTGGTGACTGCCTGTGCCAAGCCTGCCTGGTTGGCCGACGGCGAGGCCGCGATCGATGCCGCCCTGGTGACCTTGCGGACGAAGATGAAGGCCCGCCTAGAACGGCTCTACAAAGCAGTCGTCAATCGGGCCCCCAATGCTCAGGTGGTCGTCACCGGCTATCCGAGGTTGTTCAACGGAGTCGACTGCAACCTGCTCACCTTCTTCAACCAGACCGAAATGCGGCGGATCAATGAAGCGTGCAACGAACTCGATGTGCTCATCCGAACTGTGGCTACCAGTCAAGCGCTGCACTTCGTGGACGTCCGCGGTCGATTCACCGGCCATGCCGTGTGCTCTTCCGATCCGTTCATCCATGGATTGACTTCGCCGGTGAAGGACTCGTTCCATCCGACGACCAAGGGCCACTCGGCGTACGCGGAGGCCGTGGTGGGGTCATTGCCGATGCCAGCCATGGCGCCGGCCGCACCCGGAGCGCGAGCGCCACAGCCGACCACCGTCCAGGCTCCCGTCAGTGAGACCGCCGGGGGACAGTTCTCGCTCCCGGACCTCTTGTCACCACAAAGCCTGCGGGCCGCCGAACGCGCCGGGCTGGATCGAGCACGGGTAGCGGAATTGGCTCGCCGTCTCCCGACTCTGGAGCAGGTGGTCGTCGGCAAGGCAGCGTTGAGAGCGTCCATCGAGCGCGACGAAGCCAGCGTGCCCCGATCAGTGCGAGCGGCAACACATGCAGTTGTGTCCGACGTTGCCGCAGAAGACGCGATCGACGAGTTGCGCGCCATGAGCCTGAGGGTGAGACGCAACCGCCGCCGAGCCGTGTAGGCGGCGGCCAAGTCGGACGTTCAGGCCGTTCGTCGGGCAGCGAGGACGGCCAATGCGGCGCAGACCGTGCCGACTGCGAAGACGGCACCGAAGTGGGCAGCGATCTCGCTATCCGGGCTGAGCGCATAGGCGATGCCGGCGATCGTGATCGCCAGGGCGGCCCCCAAGGAGTCCGCGATGGACAACGCCGAGGAGTTGAAGCCCCGATCCGCATCCGTCGACGCTCCGAGCATGGCGACGGTCGTCCGGGCGAAGGCGATGCCCATCCCGATCGACGTGACGCCGTAGCCCGCGATCAACAGCCACGCCGGACCGCCGGCGTACGTCGTGATGACGATGACGACCGCTCCGGCTGCAACGAGCGAAGCCCCCAGGAGCATCGCGGCCGGGTGCGCGAGCCGGTCGCCCACTCGGCCCTGCCACTGGCTCGCCGATGCCCAGGTGACGCCGGCGACGGTCAGGGCCAACCCTGCCTGGGTGGGGGAGAAGTCCCAGTTGTCCTGGAGCGCGAAGGGGATGTAGGCCTCGATGGTGAAGAACGCGGCGGACAGCGCGCCGCGCGTGAGGATGGTGCTCGGTAGGCCGCGGCCAGCGCGCAGGGTGCCCGGCGGAAGCAGGCGGCGTACGGCCAGCACGACCACGAGAGCGGATCCCAGCCCTAGGGCAATCCCGACCCCGGCTACTCGAGTCGCGAGGTCGATCGCGAGAACGCCGCATGCGACCAGGACGGCCAGGCCGATGGCGGACGCCCCCTTGCCGTCGGTCGCTGCGCCATGGTGCGCCGGCATCGATCGCACGGCGGGAAGACACAACCCCAGTGCGATCACCGCCAGGAACACAGCGCCTAGGAAGACCCACTGCCAGCCGAAGTGGTGCGCGACGAATGCCGCAACGGGTGGTCCGATCAGGGCCGGCAACACCCATGCTGCCGCAAAGCTGGCGAAGACCCGCGGTCGCAGCCAGGTCGGATAGATCACCCCGACCATCACATAGAGGGCAACGATGCTGCCGCCGGCACCGAACCCTTGGATCAGGCGGCCTAGGACCAACACCTCCATGGTCGGCGCGAAGCCGCACACCACCAGCCCGGCGGCGAACAACAGGACGGTCGCGATCAAGGGTGGACCGGCACCTCGCCGGTCGCTCCACAGCCCGGCCACCACCATGCCGACGATCCCCGTGGCAGGTGGCGCCGCGAAGGCGAGTGCGTAGAGCCGCTCTCCATCGAGTTCCCGGCTGATGCCCGGCATCACCGTCGTCACGGCCAGAGATTCGAACGCGGCGAGGAAGATCAGGGCGAACATGCCGACCGTGGTCAACACGAATTCCCGGCTCAAGAGGGTTTGCGGAGGAGCCACCGCAGGAACTGCTGCGGGGTCGACCGTTTCCTCTCCGTCGATCGGTGGCGAATGTGTCACCGGATCACCGTAGAAGTTCAAGCCATGTTGAAGTCAATTCGCGGTTGAGCCGTCGCTAGCGTCGCGACACGCCGCGACTTTGGCTGCCTAAGCGACGGCTCACCGGGTCTAGGGGCGGCGGCCGATGAAGCCGAGCAACTGGGTCTGCTCGTCGGCATCGTCGGGCACGGCGACCTTGGGGCCGTACTGCCCACTGGCGCGCAACATCTCGTCCAGGGGCAGCATCCCGACGAGCATCCGATGCACTTCGATCGGATCGAGGCGCTCGTCTCCACCGGTTGCCCGGGCCAGGTCCCACGTGTGCAGGAGCACGTCTCCGGTGATGAACATGTCGATGGCGTCGAGGAGTGCGTGGTCCCCCGCCCTCGGATGAGAGAACTGCTTGTCAGCTGACGCCGGGTCATCGAGAACGGCCTGAAGTGATTCGCTGAGGTTGAGCCAGGCTCCCACCGGATCATCGTCGACAGACGGGCCGACGGGGATCACGATGTCACTGCCGCTCGACAGCAGACCGGGCACCCAGTCCACGAGGTGGCGGATGACGTCCCGCGCGACCCACCCTTCCGGCGGCGCCGGATTGCCCCAGGCGTCATCAGGCACTGCCTGGGCCACCCGCGTGAACTGGCCGGCGATCTTGCGGAACCGTTCGGCGTTCTCGTTGAGTTCGGGAAGCAGGTCCTCGATCTGATTCATGACCACCTGCATACCGGACTCCATGCCCGACTCGAGATGGCCGTCGCGGTTTGCCTTGCTCGAATGCGTGACCAGCGTGTTCATCGTCGTGACCCCGTCGACCTCGTCCAAGGTCATCGTGTTGACGGACTCCGCATCCGGGTAGCCCTCGAACACTTCGGTGGAGACCAGCCGATGGGGTGCGTCGATCTCCCGATAGGTGCCGTGCCAGCCGGTCTCCTTGCCCTCGGTGTCCTCGATGACGTAGCGCCAGCCGCCGCCGACCCGAAGATCGATCTCGCACACTGTCATCGGCGCCCCGTCGAAGCACCACCATCGGCGTACATGCTTGGGCGTCGTCCAGGCGGCGAAGATCAGCGAGGCCGGTGCGTCGAACTTCCGCGTGATCCGAAACTCCGTATCCGACACGATCGTGACGGTGGCCGAGCCGTAGCGCTTGGTGGTGAGGGTTTGAGAGCGTCATCGCGATGCTCCTGTGTCGAGGTTGTTGGGATCGTTGTGTTCAAGCTTCAGTTCTTCGAGTACGTCGTCCAGACGGTCGAGTCGCTCGTTGACGAGTCGCTCGAAGCCGCGCAGCCACTCGTTGACCGGGTCCAGGGCCGCTGCATTGACTCGATAGAGCGCGGCGGCGGCCTTCCGCTCGGCAGTGCACCAGCCCTACGGCCCGCAACACACCGAGATGCTGCGAGACCCTGGGTTGAGGAACGCGCAGCGAGCGCACGAGGTCGTTGACCGAGCATTCACCGCCGCGCAGGGCGGCGAGAACGTCTCGGCGGCCGGGCTCTGCGATCGCGGTGAACGCATCGGTGGCGGCGACTGGATGTGGCATGTTCTGATCATATGCGTTACCTCGCATATGTCAAGATGCGCCCCGGCAGACGTGTCGAGCATGGACGAATGACTCGGGGGAGTGCCATCATCGAACACTCGCCCATCAGTTGCCTGGAGGTCCAGATGTTTCCACTCGTCATCGGAGTCGGAGTTGCGCTCGCGGTTGCCGCCGGAACCAGAAAGTACATGAAGTCGAAGAAGAATCCGGACGGATCACCAAGGACGCCAGCAGACGACTTTCCCACGATTTTGGACCCTGGGACTGACGACTAGCACCTTTGCGCGAATCAGTGGTGGCCGGAGGTTGAGCGCGCCGTAGGGTTCGCCGAGTGCCTACCGCCACCGAAGAATCCGTAGTCCGCTCATCCATCGGCCGCACGGTCGGCCGGGTCGTCCTCGGCTCGTTCCTGACGTTCACCGGTGTCTCGCACTTCACGGCGCGAGACGCGTTCACGGCTCAGGTGCCGCCCTGGATGCCGTTCACGGATGCGGTCATCTACGTCTCCGGCGTGGTCGAGCTGTGCTCGCTGCCGGTCTGTTCTTCGCTCCGTCGCCCTGCGACCCCTCGTGGGATGGGCGCTGGCGGCGTTCTTCGTGCTGATCTTTCCCGGGCAACATCTCGCAGTACGTCACTGGCAATGACGAGTTCGGCATGGTGACCGAGGGACGTCGACTCGTCCGACTGTTCCTGCAACCCGTCCTGATCGTGTGGGCGCTGTGGTGCACCGGTGCGTGGGCGGCCTACCGGGCCACCGCGAGAACGGACCTAGATCGCCGGCGCCCTAGTGGAAGCGGCGACCGGTCGCCTGCTTGGCAACACCGGTGCGGTCCAGCAGCATCGTGATGCCGCCGTTCCAGAACGCGAAGCCGGCGCCGGTGATCATCGCCAGGTCGAGATCCTCGGGTGCAGCAACAACGCCTTCGTCGAGCATCCGCCTGGCCTCGTCGGCAAGCGCTACGAGGGCTCGTTCTCGCACCTCGTCGCGAGTCAAGACGGTCGAGCCGGGCTCGATGAGTCCGACCACATCGGGGTCCAGGGTCCCGTCAGCCAAGTAGAAGCCGCGCTTGCCGGCAGCAACCACCCGTTGCATGGTCGGTGAGACCGAGAATCGCTCCGGGAACGCCTTGGCCAGGGTCTCGTTGTTGTGCAATGCGATCGCCGGGCCGACCAGGCCGAGAAGCACCAACGGTGGCATCGGGGTGATTCCGGCGAAGGCACGGTCGGCCACGTCAGGAGGCGTGCCCTCATCGATGATCGTACTCACCTCGCCGAGGAACCGGCCGAGCAGTCGGTTGACGATGAACGACGGCGAATCCTGGACCAGGATCGCCGTCTTGCGCAGTGACTTGGCGACACCGAAGGCGGTGGCGAGGGTGGCGTCGTCGGTTGCGGCCGCCTTGGACGATCTCCAGCAGTGGCATCACCGCGACCGGGTTGAAGAAGTGGAAGCCCACGACCCGCTCCGGGTGCGCCAGGTCGGCGGCCATCTCGGTGATGGACAGCGACGAGGTGTTCGTGGCCAGCACACACTCGGGCGACACCACGGCCTCGACATCGGCGAAGACCTGCTTCTTGACGGCCATCTCCTCGAAGACCGCCTCGATCACGAAGTCGGCACCGGCGAATGCCTCCGCGGTGTCCACCGAGCCCGTGACGGACGCCTTTGCGCGAGCGAGTGCATCCGCAGCCATCCGGCCCTTGCCATGGAGTTTGTCCAGTTCGGCGTGGACGTAGCCGACGCCTCGAGACACCCGTCTCGGCGTCCAGATCCGTGAGTACGACGGGCACCTTGAGTCGGCGTACGAACAGCAGCGCCAACTGGCTCGCCATCAGGCCGGCGCCAACGATTCCGACCTTCGTGACCGGCCTCGCGAGCGCCGGATCCGGCGCCCCGACTGGACGTTTGGCGCGCTTCTGGACCAGATCGAAGGCGTACATGCTCGCCAGGAGTTCTGGCGTCCCAGCCATGTCTTGCAAGTGCCTGGTCCTCGGCCGCGAAACCCTCGGCACGGTTCGAGGTTCGGGCGGCGGCGATCAGTTCGAGGGCCCGACGGGCTGCCGGGGAGGCACCACCGGTCTTGCCGCGCACGATCGCCTCGCCGCGTTGCAGCGCCGCATCCCAGGCTTCTCCTCGGTCCGGCTCTGGGCGCGCGACCTCCACCTCACCGCGGACGACGTCGGCAGCCCAGGTCAACGACTGCTCCAGGAAGTCGGCGCCGCCGAAGCAGGCGTCGGCCAGTCCGAAGGCGTACGCCGCGCTGCCCTCTGAGGGTCCGGCCGTTGCTGAGCGGGTTGTCCAGGATCAGCGAGACGGCGTGGTCGGCTCCGAGGAGGTTGGGCACCAACCAGGCGCCACCCCAGCCCGGAATCAGCCCGAGCATCACTTCGGGCAACCCGAGTGCGCCGGCCGAGTCCTGCACCGTGCGGTAGTCGCAGTGCAGAGCGAGCTCGAGCCCGCCGCCCAGGGCCACGCCATTGACGAACGCGAAGGTCGGCTTGTCGCCGTTCGAGCTTGCCGAAGATCGCGTGCCCCAACTCGGCGATCACCCGAACCCCCGCCGGTCCATGTGCGCCGACGGTGCCCAGGTCCGCACCGGCGGCAAAGATGTAGGGCTTTCCGGTGATGCCGATCGACGTTGACGTCCGGATCTGCCAAGGCGGCGTCGATCGCGGTGTTGAGCGCCAACAAGCCCGTCGCGCCGAAGGTGTTGGGTCGGCGATGGTCCTGACCGTTGTCCAGGGTGATCAGCCCCATCACTCCGGCTGCGGCCATTCCCGTTGTCCGCAGCGGCACCTTGCGGAGCAGGGCGTGCGTGACGACCTCGGCATCCGAGGCCAAGGCGGCCGCGCGCTCAAACAGGTCGCTCATGACAGCGTCCTCCTGATTCAGGTTCTCCCAGATCACGGTGCCGCCCATGCCGATTCCGATACACATCGTGGTCACGCCGTACCTCAGTCCGGGCTCGGCCGCGAAACGGGTCGCCAGTTGGTTCATCAGGCGTACGCCCGGACGACGCCAGCGGGTGACCCATGGCGATCGCGCCGCCGTAAGGATTGACCCGTGGATCCTCGTCGGCAAGGCCGAAGTGGTCGAGGAACGCGAGAACCTGCACGGCGAACGCCTCGTTGATCTCGAAGGCGCCGATGTCGTCCATCGTGAGCCCCGCCTGAGCCAGCGCTCGTTCGGTCGCCGGCACCGGGTCCGATGCCCATCACGTCCGGAGCGACACCCGCGAAGGCATAGGACACCAGGCGCATCTTCGGCGTCAGGCCCAGTTCTTCGGCGGTCTCCTGGGCCGCCAACAGCGACATCGTGGCGCCGTCGTTGATGCCCGACGCATTGCCCGGGGTGACCTTGCCGTGCGGCCGGAACGGCGTACGCAAGCTTGGCCAGTGTCTCCAGGCTGGTGTCCGGACGCAGCGCCTCATCGACCGTTGCCAAGCCATAGCCCTGCTCGACGTTGCGCGTGGCGACCGGCACGAGGTCGGGCTGCAGAATGCCCTCGGAGTACGCCGCCGCGGCACGTTGGTGGGAGCGCATCGCGAAAGCGTCACAGCGTTCCTTGGTGATCTCGGGATAGCGATCGTGCAGGTTCTCGGCGGTCTTGCCCATCACCAGCGCGTCCGGATCCACGATCCGTTCCGCCAGGAAGCGCGGGTTGGCGTCGAGGCCCTCACCCATCGGGTGGCGGCTCATGTGCTCGACGCCACCGGCCAACGCCAGGTCGGTCGAGCCGAAGGCGATCGCAGAGGCGGCGGTGGTCACCGCGGTCATGGCGCCCGCGCACATCCGGTCGATCGAGTAGCCCGGCACGGTGACCGGCAGACCCGCCAGCAGGGCCGCCGTGCGGCCGATGGTCAGGCCTTGATCGCCGATCTGGGTGGTCGCGGCGATGGCGACCTCTCCGATCCGATCGGGTGGAACCTCGGGGTTGCGCCTCAGCAGTTCGGTGATGCATTTGACGACGAGGTCATCCGCACGGGTTTCGGCGTAGTAGCCGCCGGCCTTGCCGAACGGCGTACGCAATCCGTCGACGAAGTAGACCTCACGCAGGGTTCGGGGAGTGTGATCGATAGGCACGGAGATACCCTAGGTTACTGATCAGTAACAATCAACCGTTCCGCCCGCTGGCGAGGTATTCCATGAACGCTCACTCCACGAGGCGACAAGCGCGTAGCCCACGTCGAAGCTCTGGGTAAGGCCCATCCCTTTGAGTTTGCGTACGTCGATCTTGAACGGGTCGCGCTCCCGACCCAGCTGGGCAGCCAGGTCGGGAGCGCGGGTGTGCGGTCGATCCCGAATGATCTCGAGTGTTTGCGTCGTCCACGGGCCGTGGGTGCTGGCCCGGTCCAACCGGTTGAGCTTCGCCTCGATCAGCGCGAGCTCCTCCAGGGTCAGATCGGCGCTCTCACGAAGAGCAATTCTCGGGTCCTCCCCGACCCAGGAGAGCTTGACTCTCCATGTCTCCTGGGTCGGATCGTCTCGTAGTCGTGCACGTAGCCGATCGGCATTCGGATGACCAGCCAAGACGGCTTCCTCATCCGTGATCGCGGCCGGATCGACGATGCGGACATCATCGACTCGCACCAGACCCGCGGCTGTCGTGAACTGGGATCCCGGCTTCACGTCCTGCCGCTTCCATCTGCGGAAGGCCAGCGTCACCGACCCGTCGCGAACTCCGTGGGCCACTTTCATCGGCAGCATCATGGGCAGATGCTAGGGGAGGGTCGAGTTCCGATGTACCCGCCCGACCGCCGATCGCGGGAATCAGACTGACCAGTGCCAGCACGGCGTACGACAGGGCGAGCAGGGTGCCCAGCCTCTCCTTGTCGGCACCCGTGACCATGGTGAAGAAGAACGCACCACCGAAGGCGTTGAGCGTGGCATGCCACACCGCAGCCAGCGACCAGGCACCGTTGCTGCGACGCATCAACTGGAGTACGACGAGCTGGAACGCGCCGTTGCCGACGAGCCAGACCATCCAGGGCATGTCCCCGCTGATCAGCAGGGGGAGGTGCCAGGCGATCCTCATCGATGCCAGGACGACCCAGGCACCGAAGAGCCCGTGGCGGCGAAGCAGGATCGGTGCCGCGAAGGCAGTCCAACCCGCCTCTTCACCCAGACCGACCATGAACGAGCATCAGCAGGAACACGATCGGGATCTGCGGCCAGTCCGCCAACTGTGCAGACGTGGGCAGCGGAGCACCGAAGAAGGTGTTGATGCCAACGATCGAGACGTGCACCACGATCGGCGTGATGATCGCGACGGCGTACAACCAAGGCGCAGCGCGCCAGTTGCGGAGTCGACGCCCCCACTCGAATAGGAATTCACGCCCCTGACAGGCGGTCACGACCAGGGCGGCCATGGCCGGCCCGAGCGGCATGTTCTCGGGATTGGAGCCAATGCCGACTGCGGCAAGGCCGTAGACCATCCAGCCGAACGCGCAGGCAAGGACGGCGAAGGACGAGATCGGGTAGTTGCGGATCAAGCGGATCAGCGGGCTCATGGCGGCTCCTTCAGAGGGCGAGTTCGATTCCTGGGCCTCATCGGGAGGCAGAACCAACTGTCGCGAAATCGAGCGGCTGGGTCGTCGGGCTGGCGGCCCTAATCGGACCGGCACTCGCAGACCGACCCTCGGACGGAGACATCGGTCTGCAGACGGAGGCGCCGGCGCGGCCGGTGGGAATACCGTGGGCGCCATGCCCCGGGCCGATGCCACCTCTGACCAAGACCCAACTCGCGTGGGACGTCATGCTCGCGGCGGTCTGCACCGTCCTCGTACTCGTAGTGAACCTCAGCGGTGTCGAGTCGATCGAGGCGAACTCCGACCCGACCGTCCTCTCCGTGATCCTGACGGTCGCTGCTGTCGCCGCGATCGCGCTGCGCCGGCGCTACCCGCTGAGCTGTCCTCAGCATCACGCTGGCGGCCGTCCTTGGACTGGTGGCTGATCAAGGCAACCGTGGGACTCGCTCCGCTCGGCCCCTTCATCGCCTTCTACACCGCTGTGGCGATCGGTTCGCAACGAAGTTCGCGATCTGCAGTAGCGATCCTGGTGGCCGCACTGGCGCTCACGGGCATCCTCCGACCGGTGGATCTCAGCCCCGAGGGTGCAGTGGTCAACTCGATCCTGTTCGGTGGCGCCTTCGTTTTGGGCATGAGTGTTCGCGACCCGTCGGGAACTGTTCGCGGCCGAGTTGCTTGCCACCGAGCAACGGGCCGAACTCGAACGGGAGCGGGCCGATGCCGCTCAGGCACGGGCGGCCCGAGCCGCCACCGATGAACGCATGCGGATCACTCGTGAGTTGCACGACGTCATCGGTCACGCGATGAGCGTGATGGTCGTTCAGGCTGGCGTGGCGGAGCGACTCTTGGAGTCTCGGCCCGATCAGGCGCGCCAGGCCGTCGCGGACATCGCGCGCACCGGGCGCAAGTCGATGACCGAGATGCGCCAACTGCTGGGTGTCTTGCGTGACGGCGACCCCGAGGCTGAGGCGTTGCCGCGGAGCCCGGCACCCACCCTTGAGCAACTCGAGGCTCTGGTGGCCCGGGTCCGATCTGCCGGCTCTGGCCGTCGACCTCGAGGTGCCGGGGAGATCGTGGGATTGTGCCGGAAGGCATCGACCTCGCGGCGTACCGCGTCGTGCAGGAGGCCCTGACCAACTGCCTCAAGCACGCCCAGGCGTCCTCGGCAACGGTTCGAGTGTCCTATGGCGCCGACGCCATCGTGATCGACGTCACCGACGACGGCGATCGGCATCGCCGTCACCGGCGACGTCGGCCGGCCAGGGCCTTGCCGGCATGCGCGAGCGAGTGGCGATGTACGACGGGGAACTCTCCGCCGAGCCGCTGGCCGGCGGCGGCTTCGCCGTGCATGCCGCGTTTCCCACGGCCGTCGACGATCGACGGAGGAGACGCCGCGTGATTCGGGTCGTGGTGGCCGACGACCAGGCGTTGATCAGATCCGGCCTTGCGATGATCCTCGCCTCCGAGCCGGGGATGGAGGTCGTCGCGGAGGCCGCCGACGGTGCCGAGGCGCTTGGCTGCCGCGCGCGAGCATGTGCCAGACGTCGTACTCATGGACATCCGGATGCCCGGCATGGACGGGATCGAGGCCACCCGGCACATCACCTCGAGCCCGCTCACCTCATCGGTGCGGGTCTTGGTGCTGACGACCTTCGGGGCGGACGAGTACGTCGTCGCGGCGTTGCGAGCCGGGGCAAGTGGGTTCGTGCTGAAGGACACCGAGCCGACTGACCTGCTGCACGCGGTGTCCGTCGTCGCGCGGGGCGATGCACTGCTGGATCCGGCCGTGACCCGGGCGATGATCGGCCGCTTCGTCGAGGCGGACTCCACAGACACGCCGACTCGTGCTGCCGCCACTGACCCAACGGGAACACGAAGTGCTCGTCGCCGTAGCGATGGGGTTGTCCAATGTCGAGATCGCCGATCGGTTGGTCGTGAGCTACTCGACCGTCAAGACCCATGTCAGTCACCTGCTGACGAAACTCGACGCCCGCGACCGAGCCCAGTTGGTGATGCTCGCCCACCGGGCCGGCATCGCCGACTGACCCGTGGCGGGAGCGCTTGACACCTCCCAGATCGATTTTGGGGTGTCAGCCGCTCCCGCCAAGGCTGCGTTCAGATTGACCCCGTACCCCTCGAAGCGCGTCCCATGACTCGGGGCGAACCTGCCACTTGGTGATGGCGTCGAGGAAGTAGCCGTTCTCCTCAGCGAAGCTCTCGTGAGCGGACGACACGCTGTCGCGGAGGTCGTACGCCGCGAGCTCGGCCGCCAACTGCCGCTCGTTCTCGACCCGGCCGGCAGCTGTCAGGGACCAGCCCGTCACGTCCGCGAAACCCGACCGTTGCACCCATCCCATCGCCTCGAAGTCCTGGAGCAGCTCTTCAACGAGGTCCGCGTCCACGTCGAGACCCTACGCAACGGCTGTCGGCGTGCTCGCTTTTACCTAGGCGTTGGCTTCGATGACGGCGGCGTACCAATCGAAGGATCGCTTGGGAGTTCGGACCAAGGTGTCGTAATCGACGTGGATGAGGCCGAAGCGCTTGGTGAAGCCCTCGGCCCATTCGAAGTTGTCCATCAGCGACCAGGTGTAGTAGCCGCGGACATCCGAGCCGTCCTCGATAGCACCCGCGATCGCGCGCAGGTGCACGTCGAGATAGTCGATCCGGAACTGGTCGTCGACGACGCCGTTCGCGTCCGGCCCCAGCCCATAACGCGCAGCCCGACTCGGTGATGTAGACCGGCGGGTGATTCGGGTAGCGCTCTCTTGGCGATCCTGAACCAGTCCCGCAGCGAGTCGGGCGCCACCGGCCAGTCGAAGTCTGTCAGCGGATAGCCCTCGACCTGGAGTTGTTCGAAGGGAAACCCGGAACTCTCGCGTGGGTGCGCCGATGAGCGTCGGGTTGTAGTAGTTGATCCCGTAGAACTCCAGGGGTGCCGAGATCGTCGTCAAATCGTCCTCGAGGACGAACGGCTCAAGACCGGCGCGAGATCCGAGGGGTAGCGACCCAGCAGGATCGGGTCTGCGAAGAGCGAGTTCCACATCGAGTCGTAGCGCGCGGCCGCCGCCCGATCGGCCTCATCCTCGGACGCCGACCATACCGGGGTGTGGTTGTTGCCGCAGCCCACACTGGCCGCCCCATTCGCGCGGAGTGCGGCGACGGCGAGGCCGTGACCGAGCATCAGGTGATGGGCGACGGGGAGCGCATCCATGAACAACTCCCGGCCGGGTGCATGCCGACCAGTTCCGTACGCGACCCAGGTCACGCACATTCGGCTCGTTCACGGGCACCCAGTGCTCCACGCGGTCACCCAGCCTCGCGCTCACGACATCGGCGTACGCCGCGAAGGCCTGCGTCGTGTCCCGGTTGAGCCAGCCACCTTGGTCCTCGAGCGCCTGCGGCAGGTCCCAATGGAACAACGTCGCCATCGGCTGTACGCCGGCGGCGAGCAACTCGTCGACCAGTCGGTCGTAGAAGTCGAGGCCGGCCAGGTTCACCTCGCCCACACCGTCCGGCATGATCCGCGACCAGGCGATCGAGAACCGGTAGCCGCCCAAGCCCAACCGCTTCATCAGCCCGACGTCCTCGACGTAGCGGTGATAGTGGTCGCAGGTCACGTCACCCGTGCTCCGTCAACCACCCGGCCGGGCTCGTGGGTGAAGGTGTCCCAGACGCTCTGGCCCTTGCCGTCCTCGTTGACGGCGCCCTCGATCTGGTACGACGCTGTGCTGGCGCCGAAGCGGAAGCCCTTGGGCAGTCGTGGGTACTGGCCGTCCGTGCTCTCGGTCGTCTCGGTCATGCCCTCAACCTATCGATGTCGACTTCCTGGGTTGGGTGCGCCGGCGGCCCACCGATCTACCCGTCAGCCCGAGACCTGAAACAGAAGTCACACCAGTGGTACCCCGCTGGTCGAGCGGTGACGACTCGCCGATGGCGCTGGGCGATCTTCGACACGAAGGCACATGGCCGGTCCAAAGAGTGAGTCTCGCGGCTCCGAGTGTTGGCGACCAACCGTTCGACCTGAGTGCTGACGACCAGTCCACAATCAACGTCTCCGGCAAGAGCGTCGAAACCACCGAGGTAGCCACCCGCGAAGAATTCCTGCTCGAACGTCAGGTCCAACGCGGGCGGATCGAGGCTCGCGCGGAATCCGATCGGGCAGGTCGGTTGCGAGTTCAGGTGGCAGGTAGCGCCCGAAGAACATCGTCAGCAGATCTGCGGCCGCACTGTGCAATGGCGCACACGGGCCTTGGCCTGGCGAACATGGAATGGACACTGGACCCAAGTAGTCCCAATGCTCGCCTTTCTTGAACACGATCCGGTGGCGGGGCTGAGCCATCTGTTGCCAGGTTGGATCAGGAAGTGGGCTGAACATGTCGAAGCCCAAACCCCACATCAGCAGCGACGGGATCTGTAAAAGCGTCAGCGGAAACGGTTCGTCGCCGAACCAGTCCTGCCACCCGCCGCTCATGCCGGCATACGCACTGACTTCGCGCCCGACCGCGAACCGAGCGCCCAGCATCGCTCCGAAGCTGTGCCCCACGACACCCGTGGCCGATGGCGGCATCAATACGTTCGCGTGCTCCCAACCCGTCCTGGACCAGCTGAGGACCGCGTCCAACGTCGCCTCATCGGGATGATCCGAGACCGAGGGATTGCTGCCTCCCGCGTTGCCTGGCAACATCGGCACCACGACGACATAGCCGGCGCGAGCCAACTGCGCCGGGATCCGAAACCAGCGCCGGTAGTGGTCATCGTCGCCCTTGGCAATGACCGTGCGCGAACAAGATGAGGGGATATCGCCCACACCCCTCGAGTAGCGGAGCGGATTCCACCGCGCCATCCAGACTCGGGAAGAAGATCCGCAGCGGCACTGGTGCACCCTCCGCCGGCCCGAGGCTTCGGGCCCCGAAGAAGACCGGGCTCAGCGCCGCCGGTTGCCAACCGATCGGACAAGTTGCTGGTGGTGCCGTGGGACCCGGGCTCACCCTTTCAGTGTGCCCCTGTCCACGGATCCGTCAAGTGCTCTCGCACTCTCCTGACGTCAGGCTCTAGCCTCGCTACGGTGACGATCGTCCACGAACTGAGTCGCCGCGATGCCCGGCGGGTCGCCGTGCGCGCCCAGTTGTTGGCCGCCCGCTCGCCCCAACGACATGGGCGAGGTGCTGCGGCATCTGACCCTGCTGCAGGCCGATCCCGTGTCCGTGATCGCTCCGAGTGCCGACGTCGTCCTCTGGAGTCGGCTGGGGTCTGACCTACGACCCGACCGAACTTGCGGACGCTCTGAACACGGGGACGGTTGTCGAACTGAATGCCCTCCTGCGTCCCGCCGAGGACCTCGCTCTCTATCGCGCGCAGATGATGGCGCGAAGAGAGCCGGCACCGCTTGGGCAGGACACGGATTGGCGTTCGGCGCAGCATAAGTGGGTGCTGGCCAACGACGACTGTCGGCGCGACATCCTGGAGAAGTTGTACGACGAGGGGCCTTTGCCTGCGAGCGAACTGCCCGACACCACGGCGATTCCCTGGCAATCGAGCGGCTGGAACAACGACCGCAATGTCCGGATGCTGCTCGACTGCATGGTGCAGCGCGGCGAGGTGGCCGCCGCCGGACGCGAGGGCCGCGAACGACTGTGGGATCTCGCCGAGCGGGTCTATCCCGACGACCCGATCGTGCCGCTGGAGGACGCGCTTGCGGATCCGCAACGAGCGTCGGCTCCGCGCTCTCGGGATCGCACGCGCCAAGACCACCGAGACACCCAACGACTCGAACATGGTCGGAGATGCCGGGGAGCCGGCCACAGTCGAGGGAGTCCGTGGCATGTGGCGAGTCGACCCGACGTACCTCGACGCTGCTCATCCGAAGAGCCGTTCGTCGGCCGGGCCGCCCTGCTATCCCCGATCGATCGATTGGTCTACGACCGCAAGCGGATGGTCGAGATCTTCGAGTTCGACTATCAGTTGGAGATGTTCAAGCCGGCCGCCAAGCGACGCTGGGGCTATTGGGCGCTGCCGATCCTGTACGGCGACCGACTGGTCGGCAAGGTCGACGCCACCGCCGAGCGAGACGCAGGCATCCTCCGCCTCGACGCGATCCACGAGGACGGCGAGTGGTCCAAGGCCATGCGCACAGCCGTCGACAAGGAAATTGCGCGACCTCGCCGAGTGGCTCGACCTCAAGCTGGTGCCATGCGACTGCTGAGCCAGCCTGATCTCCTCCGTGATGAGGTCCATGTTGATCGTGCGCCGCCGTGAAGCGCTGCGCCCGCCGCGGCCGCGCCCACCTGGGCGCCGAGATCGGTCACGCTGCCGGCCGCCCACAGACCGGGAATGGCCGTGCGACCCGAAGTCGCTCGGTGGGAACGAAGTCACCCATCCCACTGGGGTGCTCCTCGGTGACCAGCCCGAGATCTGCCAGGAAGCCGGCACGGGCCACGACGCTGCGGCCCGATCACGACCGCGTCACAGGGAACGCTGCTGCCGTCCGCAAGTCGCACGCCTGAGAGCTTGTCGTGACCGAGATCTCGATTCCGACGACCTCGCCGGAGACCACCTCGATGTCGCGCGCAACAAGGGCTTCGAGTTGTTCCGCATCGGGCATCGCGGTGTGCGCGAAGAGTGTGACGTGCGGGCTCAGTTGGCGAAACATTGTGCCTGGTGCGCGGCCATCGGGCCCGTGGCGAGGATGCCGATTCGTCGGTCGCGCACTTCCCAGCCATGGCAGTAGGGGCAGTGCAGAACGTCGTTGCCCCACCGATCTGCGAGGCCAGGTATATCGGGAAGTACGTCGACGAGCCCGCTGGTCAGCATGAGTCGCCGGGCGGTCGTGAGCCGTCCGTCCGCGAGGCTCACCGTGAAGCCGTCCGCTTCCGTGCCGTCTGACGACGGCCACCTCACCGGCCACGACCTGAGCGCCGTACTCACGCACTTCGGCTCGACCACGTTCCAAGAACTCTGACGGAGCCATCCCCTCCCGGCCGAGGAGGCCGTGGATCGCGTGGGCTGGGGCGTTGCGCGGCTTTCCAGCATCGATCACGACCACGGAGCGCCGTGATCGGCCGAGCATCAGCGCCGCACTGAGCCCGGCGGCTCCACCGCCGATCACCACCACGTCGTACGCCGGCGCTAGGTCTTGTGCGTTCTCAGGTTCCATAGACTCAGCATGCGGCCACTCCGCAACTTTGACAAACATGTTTGCCAGAATGGCAAAGTGTTGGTGTCGAAGCCCATCTCGCCGACCGAGAGGCGGACAGGTGCTCGGCTAGCGGGGCTGGATCTCGCCCATCTCGCCGAATCCCGGGTGATCCGCCTCGAGGTAGATGATCTGCGGACGGGCTGACACCAGGTCGGGCATGGTGCTCATGAAGTTGGCCACGTGGTCGGTCGCCATGTGGTCACCACCGGCGCCGTCCTGGAAACCCTCGATGCAGATGTACTCATTCGGGTCATCAAGACTGCGCGAGATCTGGAAGAACACGTTGCCCGGCTCGGCGTTGACTGCCTTGGTGTAGCGAGTCGGCCAACACCAGCCACTCTTCGGTCTTCTCGGGACGGATCGGGAACTTGACAGTGATGAAGATCATGGCCGGAGGCTACCGCCGCTGACGGCCTTCTGGCGATCATGCCCAACGAGATTCCAGCCCTGCTGGAACCGAAACGTGTTGCCGAGACCGAACTCCGCCAGAGTCTAGCCGTCGCAGCCCCGGTTGTAGCTGGACTTCGTCATGGCCGGCGCCTTGATGGACTTCGCGTTCGGCCGCTCGAGTGTGTAGTGACGCACCCAGTCCATCTGCAGCCAGGACTCACGCATCCGCTTGTCCTTGACGCCCGTGACGACGAACTGCGGCCGGTAGCTACGCCGGCCAAAGCCTTGGGGCGACGCTCGGTGTGGATCACCTTCGTGTCGACGAACCAGGAGATGTGGTCGCGAGTCACCTCGACGGCGTACGTGTGCCAGGCGCGCGATCGCAGGTCGAGCGGCTTGGTGAAGTTGAAGGCGTTGGTAGGCCTCGTGCGCACCGTGCCGCGGACGCTGCGATCGCCTGGCGTGTACGCCGCCATCACGATCTTGTTGCCCTCGCACATCGAGCCGTTGGCGGGTGAGAGCTCCCAGTTGAACTGGAACTGCCGACCGGTCTTGCCGAGTTCGACCGCGCGCATGCGAGTCTCCCAGCGGCCGTAACGCGCCTTTCGGCCGCGCGGCCAGGCGACCAACTTCTTCGTCTTGGCGCCGACCTTCAGCGTCAACATGCCGCTCTGCATGCCGATCCGACGCACGATGGTTGGACGTCCAATTCGACGGAAAGGCGCCGGTCTCGAACTCGTCGCGCCACTTCTCACGACCCCACCGGAAGACCTTGCCTGCGTTGGTCGGATGGGCGCAGGCGCCGATGCAACCGACCAATTCGATCTCGGGTGTGCTGGTTGTCGGCGACGGTGCGAGCAGGGTGGCCGTCAGTGCCAACGCTGTGAGCAGTACGCCGACGGCCGAACGCCGTCGCGCGGGCTAGATTGGTGAGGTCATGGGGCCTCACGTTATGCAATTGCATGCTCAGGATCCAAACCCGGCCGACGTTCCAGTGCTGGGCGACCGTGGATAGTTGATCCTTCCACGATCGTTGGCGACGGCCAGCCTCGGCGCTACCTTGTTTCGATCGCTCAACCTCGGGAAGGGAATTGTGATGTCGAGAACCCGTAATAGCGTCGATTCGTAGGAGTTCCGTGATGCGCGTCACGACGATAGGTGCGGCCGCGCTCAGTTTGGCGCTTGCCGCCGGGCTCGCTGGCACCGCGGTCGGCGCTGCGCCGGACCCGGCTTCGACCCGAGCGACACCGGGACCGTCCAGCTCGTGTTCGTGAACGCTCCGACCGTCGCCCAACGCAACCGGGTGATCGCGCTCGGCGTCGACTACACCGAGCACGCGACGCTGCAGGGAATCGAGGTGATCCTTCACGGTGCCGCCGATGCCGACGTGCTGCGCGAAGCCGGGTTCGACTGGCAGGTGAAGGTCCGCGACCTGGAAGCCAAGATGGAGGCAGCCCGACAGGCGGACCGGCTCTACGACGCAACCGTGGCGACCTCCCCGCTGCCGAGTGGACGCACCAGCTATCGGACCTACGCGGACTACCTCAGCGACCTCAAGTTGTTGGCACGCAACTACCCCCGGCAGACCCGGCCGATCACCATCGGCCGCAGCGTCCTGGGCGAGCCGATCCGCGGCCTCGAGATCAGCAAGAACGCCGACAACATCGCCGATGGCAAGCCGGTCTTCTTGATGATGGGCGCCCACCACGCCCGTGAGTGGCCAAGCTCGGAGCACACGATCGAGTTCGCCTTCGACCTGTTGAAGGCAAACGCTGCCGGGGATCCGCGGGCCGCCAGGTGCTCGCCAAGGAGCGCGTGATCGTCGTTCCGATCGTCAACGTCGACGGCTTCCAGATCTCGCGCAACGCCGCTCCGGTGTTGGACGAGGACGCTTCTCGGCACTTTTGACTATGAGATGAAGCGGAAGAACTGCTCCATCTCGATCACCACCCCGCCCGAGTTTGCCTCGGGCGCGTGCGACGCAAACGACGCTGGCCGCTTGCGGGGCACCGACCCGAACCGCAACTACCCGGGCTTCTGGGGCGGCTTCGGTGCCAGCCCGGACTGGTCCGACGACACCTACCGCGGCGACGGGCCTGGGGACACCCCTGAGATCAGTGCGGTCCGCCGCTTGATTTCCAGGCGAGCGGTGACCGTGCTGATCAGCAACCACACGTACTCCAACTTGATCCTGCGCCCACCATCGCTCCTCAGCACGGGGAAGGCACCCGATGAGGTTCAGTACAAGGCGTTGGCGCGACTCGATGGCCGAGACGAACCAGTACACGAGCCAAGCGGCGTACCGGCTCTATGACACGTCCGGCAGCGTTGAGGACTGGAGCTACTGGAACACCGGCGGCTACGGGTTCACCTTCGAGATCGGGCCGGACGGCTTCCACCCGGAGTACGCCGATGCCGTGGTTGGCGAGTACCTCGGGCTGGAACCGGCCGCCGGCGCTGGCCTCGGCGGCAATCGGGAGGCCTACTACCGGGCTGCGGAAGCGGCCATGGATCCGGCCATGCACTCTCGGATCGTCGGGAAGGCACCCAAGGGCAGGGTGCTGAGCGTGCGCAAGAGCTTCGTGTCAGAGACCTCGCCGGTGCTGGACCTGGATCTCAATGAAGGGCCTACGCAGTCGTACTCGGACACACTGACGACGAAGTTGGTGACCTCAGGTGGACGCTTCACGTTGAACGTGAATCCGTCGACCCGGCCGGTCGTGGTTGGTCGATATGGCCGCGATCCCTGGCTGAGCCGCAGGACCCGATCTCGCTAGAGAACCCGGACGGAATCCCGGTTGCTGGTCCCGAGGAGGACCCAGAAGTCTCCGAGTTCGAGATCCAAGGGCTACCGGATGCGGACAACGGCCGGGCGACCTTCTCCTTCGATTGGCCGGGGGCGGCCGATTGGGACTTCTACATCGTCGATGCTGACGGCAATGTCGTGGCCTCGGCTGCATCGGTGGCCAAGCCGGAGGTCGTCGCGATCGGCGACCCCGTGCCGGGCGTCTACTCGCTCTACGTCTTCAACTATGAGGGCGGCACCGAGGCTGACGACTGGACTGGTGGCGCGACCTTCATTGGGCCTGACCCCGCGATCGTCACCGGCATCCAGGAGGCCTGGACCCTGACCTGCGCACCAAGGCGGGTCGTCTGCTGGCGAGTCAACAGGTGATCGTCGACCGAGGCGACAAGGTTAATGCTGGAAAGGCGTGCAATCCGGCCAGCCTGAAGCGGGCCGCCCGTCGGTGAGTCGCGGCGGCTAGCTGCCGGCACCGGAGCAGCCTCCGGCGTACGTCGTCTGGAGCATCGGGGGTGCCGCGACCGACTTCGCGTGCTTGCGCTTGAGGGTGTAGAAGCGCACCCAATCCATCTGCATCCATGATTCGCGCATGGTTGCGGCCGGGGTGCCGGTGAGGACGAACTGCGGTCGGAAGGCGACGCCGGACAGCGCTGCCGGGCGGCGTTCATGGCGCATGACCTTGCGGTCGACGAACCAGACGATCTTCTTGCGCGTGACCTCGATGGCGTACGTGTGCCAGGCCCGCGAGCGGAGGTCGCGCTTGCGCCAATACTGGAACTCGGTGTTCGGCGGAGTCCGGACGGCACCTCTGACGAACACGTCGCCCGGGGTGTACGACGCGAGGATGATCTTGCTGGCCTCGCAGTTGCTGCCGGAGGCCGGTGCCAACTCCCAGTTGAAGCTGGAACTGCGCGCCGGTGGTGTCCAACTCGACGGCCCGCACGCGCGCCTCCCATCGACCCCTGGTCGCCGAGCGACCCGCTGGCCACGCAATCGACTTGTCGGTGCTGGGCGTCGCTCCGATGGTCAGCATGCCGTTTTGCTGCCCGATCGAACCTTCGCCTGAGAAGGTCCAATTGCTGGGAAAGGGCGGATCCTCGAACTCATCGCGCCACTTCTCCCGACCCCACTTGAACACCTTCGCGGCGTTGGTGGGATGGGAGCAGGCACCGATGCACACGAGTTGGAGTTCGTCGTCAACGGCGGGAGTGCTGCTAAGGCCCGGCTGCGAGGCCAGGGTTAGCCCGCCCGAGCGCCATGCCGATCAGGAGCACACCGGCAAGGCTCGACGAGATGGACTTCTTGGGGGAGGTCATGCGCCCCCACGCTAGGGCGAGGGGCATTGAGTCGTCCAGCCGGGGCGACCTGAGGACCCTTCAGTCGGACGGCCGAAAATAGGTGATCCTGCGGATCAGGACTTCGAACGGGCCGCGGTAGTCGGCGCGACGCATCCTCTCGGCTAGCCCGATCGTCGCCAGCCAGGTGGCGATGGCGAGCAGCGCCGTCGTGGTGACCGTGAGGGTGCTGGAGAGATCGAGGAAGAACGGCGTGAACGCGATCGCCCAGACAACCGATTGGGCGAGGTAGCACGTCATGGACCGTTGTCCCACCGCGACGATCGCCACCACTGCCGGGGGGCGTCGGTCGCCGAGTTTGAACGCGATCAGAGCGGCCAGTGCGGCGTACCCGAAGCCTCCGAGCACTCCAGATGAGTCGTGCAACGGACCGATCAGATGCAGGGTTTCTGTGTCCGGGACGGGCGTGACGCCGGCCAGCATCAAGGCCACGGGTTGCGCGCCGAGGACAGCCACGCCGATCCCTGCGACTGCGGTTGGCCACAAGAGCCCCAGGTGTTGCCCGGGTTGTTCGAGGATCCGACGGCGGCCGGCCCAGAGGCCAACCAGGAACGGACCGGCGAAGCCAATGGGGCCAAACAGCGCGATGAACGGCTCCACACGGATGCGGTCGATCAACATCGAGCGCAGGTCGGTCGGAAGCATGGATGGGTCGGGTGGAGCGGTGCTGATGGACCCGGAGTCGCCGCTCGGCAGGGAGACCAAGATGAAGAAGAGGCCGGCGAGCAGCAGAAGCCAGCGGTCCTTCCACCAGACGACCCAAACCCCGAGGAACAACAAGACGCCGTATGCCGCCAGGATGTCGCCGACGTACAGCAACATCGCGTGCAGAAAGCCGACCACAATCAGGACGAGGCTTCGGCGCCACAACAGCAGGCGCACCGACCACCGGCTGGCGCCCACTTGTCTTCGCACGATATGCGCAACGCCGTACCCGAAGAGCAGGCCGAACATCGGAAATGCGCGGCCGTCCACGAAGGTCGCGATCAGCCAGGTCGTCACAGAATCCAGCGTCGACCCGTCGAGGGGGAATCCGCCCATCACCCTCGTGCCTTCGAGGAAGTAGTGGGTGTTGGCCAAGGCGATGAACAGCAGCATGCCGCCGCGAGCCAGGTCCGGTCCGACCGCGCGAGCGGTCAGCGCGGTTGGTCCTCGCTCGCTCGGTGTGATCACGGAGTCAGTCCACACCGCGAAGGCGTCGAGGGCATCGGCCCAAGGTCGCCGACCGCCCCCTACTTAGGGATACGCCCGCCAGCCAGTGGAGACCCCGTCAGCCAGTGGAGACGATGTGAGCCTTCACGGCGTCCATGACCAAACCCGTCAGCCATACGGGTTTCGGGTTGGGTGCGCCGTCCACGACTTGAGAGTTCACCAGAACAGCGAACGGGAGGTCACCGGGGAGTAGCCCAGCGACCGCCTGGACCATCTGATTGCCACCGCTCTCCCAATTGCCGCTCTTCAAGAAGAACGGCCCGGCCCTCGTCATGTCTGACTGGTCGACGCCCCAGCCGGCATCGAGCAACCGGTGCATCCGCTTGCGCGACACCACTCGCCCATCCACGAATGCTTGCAGGATCCTGACCAACTCGTTGGCGCTGAGGTGCCACGCAACCGTGGCCGACAGGGGGCTGAGGTCGCCGGAGTCCCACCCGGCCCCCACCATGGGCCATCGATAGGCCATTGCGTAGCCGGCGTCACTTGCGGTGCGGGCATCCACCACCTGCGCCGGCGCGAAGACGTTGTCGCGGACATAGTCGCCGTAGGCCTGGATCGTGAGGGCGTCCCACAACCGATCCGTGTCCTCCGGCTTGCCGCCGGGGGCGACGAGCGATTGCTTGATGGCTCCGGTCAGCACGGGGATGAGGATCCGGAACAGCGAGAAGTTGACGTTCTGATACTTGTCAAGGCCTAGCGGCACACCGGGCAGCGCGCCTCGGTAGATCTGCGACTTGATCTCGCCGAAGTCGACCTCATCGGTGGTCGCACTCCACAGACCCGACTCGTGGGTCATCAACATGTCGAAGGTCACCCCTTCGACATTGGGACCGAATGGTCGCCAATAGAGCGGCAGCCACGGATATATGGCGGTCTTGCCCGTAACGCCGGCGTCGGCCAGGGCCTTGCTGGCCGCCATGGCCGTGATCAACTTGCTGACACTCGCAACGTGCATGCGCACGTCCGTGGTCCACGCGACGTCCCCGTCCGCCGAGTTGCGTGCCTTGCCGCTCTGGACCGCCAGCCCCGGTCCGCCCGGTGCGAGCAACCGGTAGGCGAAGCCGTTGCATCGGCCGGTGAGCTGCGTGAGCAACTGGCCGTGGAAAGCGTCGATGTCCAACCGGAAGAGGGGACTTAGCTCGCGGCGGGGATGCTTCGCATTGATCGAGGGCTCGCCGCCGAAGCGTTCCCCGATCGTGCTCTGGATTTCGCCGCGCTCAGCGCGCCGCCGCCCCATCTTCGCAGCCAACTGATCGAAATTCAGCGACTGGGCCAGCGCCTCGCTGACCCCGTCCTGCAGACCTGCTCTCAGTTCATCTCCTGGACCGGGCATCGCTACCAACTCCCTTCAGAGCGTGCCGCTGCCGCACTCACTCCGACGGCGTTCAACTCTGCCAGCGGACCGCTCACTCGGCAAGGCGCACGGTTGGTTCAGCGACCGATGGCAATCACGGGGTCGGAGCCCGGATCGAGCGCGCGCATCAAACGCTTCATGATGCGCTTGGGCACCGAGACGCACCCCGCCGTAGGACCCCCACCGTTGACGTGCAGGAAGATTCCCGCGCCACGTCGGCGTACTTGCTCTTCATAGTTGAACCCCGTGACGATCGCCATCCGGTATTGCTTGCGGAAGTCCGCGAGGCGTTCGGAACCATCGTCGTCACCACTGCCGAGCCACCAACGGAATCCTCCCTGGTCGCGGTCACGGAAGCGGTTGTAGAAGCGGCTGGCGTTGTCCTGCACCCAGTAGTCGTCACCGTCGAAGCGGCGGTAGGGCAGGTCCCACGTGGCCCTGGCGTCGCCGGTGCCGAACGAGAACGGGAGTGCGTAGGTGCCGAGTGGAGTCGTTCCACTGCCCTGCTGTCGTCGCTCGGCACGCACCAGCCCGCCATAGCCGATCCGACCTCGAGTGGTGACCAACTTCGCTTGCCAGCCCGCATCGGTCCGCCGCCACAGCGTCACCCGTGCCCGAGATCCGCGTGTGTGGTTGACCGTGATCGCCTGAGATGTCCCGGAACCCGCCCGAACGGGCACCCCGTCCAGTTCAACCGCGCTCGCTGATGTTGGCGTGAGGAAGACGCCGGCCGCGAGGAGGACCGGGGTCAGTAGGACGACCAGGACAGGTCGAAGAGTTGGGCGAAGAGCCATATGCCATCTTGACGCATCCACGCAGCAGAGGCCGCGTTGGCCTTGGGGCTGGTGATCAGTGCGCCATGTCCACGAAGCGGGAGTAGTGGCCCTGGAAGGCGACGGTGATGTCCCGAGTCGGACCATTCCGGTGCTTGGCCACGATCAGGTCTGCCTCGCCGGGACGGGTCGATTCCTTCTCGTAGACGTCGTCGCGATGCAGGAGGACGACCATGTCCGCGTCCTGTTCCAAGCTGCCGCTTTCGCGAAGATCGCTCATCATCGGGCGCTTGTCGCCGCGCTGCTCAGGACCGCGGTTGAGTTGGGAGAGCGCGACGATCGGGACTTCGAGTTCCTTGGCCAGCAGCTTGATCTGCCGGGAGAACTCCGAGACCTCCAACTGGCGGGACTCGACCTTCTTGCCGGAGCTCATCAACTGCATGTAGTCGATGACCACCAGCCGCAGGTCGTGACGCTGCTTGAGCCGACGCGCCTTGGACCGGATCTCCATCATCGTCATGTTGGGCGAGTCGTCGATGAACATCGGCGCGGACGAGACCTCACCCATCTTGCGAGCCAGGCGCTGCCAGTCTTCGTCACCCATCTGTCCGTTGCGAATGTGGTTGAGCGGGACCCGCGCTTCGGCCGACAGCAGCCGCATCGAGATCTCCGAACGGTTCATCTCAAGAGAGAAGATCACGCTCGCCATGTTGTTGTGGATCGAGGCCGCCCGACAGAAGTCCAGTCCTAGCGTGGAGTTGTGCGTCGGAATCATTGACTGCCCAGCGAGGTAGAGAGCCTTCGCGTTGTCAACCTGTACGCATCGAACCGGCACCGTAGCCACAGGCCTCACGGCCTTGATATACCGCCGGCCAATCCGGACTTCAGACTTTGGACGTTCCTGCTTGTGCGTCAGCTTCTTGGATTCCAGCCGGAAGACATCGTTCGTCGTGGAGAAGTTCAGGATGAAGCAGGTCGAACTCGCCTCATTGCGACCCTTAACACGCTTGCTCGTCCGACCGCACTTGTACCCCAGGCTGACTACGAGTTCGTACACATCCTGCGCTAGACGTTCGCTGGTCACCGCGAACTGGCATGAGCCAACACCCTTGACAACCGTGCCATCGGTGTCCATCAACCCAGCCAATAGTTCCCTACGCGCGGCTTCGGAGGCGCGGAGGTACTGAATCGGGATGTGCTTGTTGTTCAAAACACCGATCTTGCGAAGCAATGCCTGAAAACTCCCGTGGTCTGCGCGGCAGGCCGCGCACATGATTCCGCCGGCGTACGGAGAGGAGCAATCAGGACAGAGTTTGCGGACCATGTCGCCGGTTCGTTTTTCGGGCGGGGGCAGCTTGATTGTGTAGAGCATGTACCCGTGCTGCTCGACAATAAGCCCAAGTCCCTCGAGGTACATGGGAATCTCATCCGTCGCGCAGGTGATGCGTGCTGACGCACTATGCCCATCGCCGAGCCAGGCACCTAAGGCATAGGCCGGCACTATTAGGTCTGCATCAGTGCCGACCAAGGGGGCGGCATTGGCGATCGAATGATTGGCGCGCATGTCCGCGTTGATCGCGACGGATTTCGCGATGGCTTCAGTTGTCACGACCGAAGAGGCGACCGCCCTAGGGCCGTTATGCACAGCACCGCGAGCTTCGTTGGCTGCTCGTCGAGTGGCCCGAGTTTCGGTGAGCCACTGGTGTTCGGCGTCGGCGACGATGCGGGAGCCGTCGGAGAAGAGCAGTTCGTAGCAGGGACGTTCGTACATGACCTCGGTCGCCGCGACCACGCGGGTCGGCAAACCCGAGGCGTCGTAGAGGAAGTCGCCCACCGCGACTTCGCCCATCGTGGTCCAGCCTGTGGGAGTCGCCAGCGGGGTCTCTAGTGCTAGGGCCTTCCCCATGGCCGGCCTCCCCGCAACGATGATCATCTGGCCGGCGTGGAGACCGTTGGTGAGGTCGTCGAGGTCGGCGAAGCCGGTGGGGACGCCGTAGAGGCCGGAGTCGCGGTTGCCGATCGCCTCGATCTCATCGAGGACGCTCTCCATGATGTCGCTGAGCGGCGCGTAGTCCTCGCTGGCCCGCTTCTCGGTGACGTGATAGATCTCCGCCTGCGCCTGGTCGACCACATCGTCGACCTGGCCCTCACCGGCGTACCCGATCTGGACGATCTTCGTGCCGGCGGCGACCAGCCGTCGCAGGATCGCCTTCTCGCGGACGATCTCGGCGTAGTAGCCGGCGTTGGCGGCGATCGGCACGTTGGCGGCCAACGTGTGGAGATAGGGCGCGCCGCCGACCCGAGGCAACTCGCCCCGGCGCTGGAGCTCCGCGGCCACGGTGACGGGGTCCGCCGGCTCGCCTCGACCGTAGAGATCGATGATCGCGTCGTGCACCATCTCGTGGGCCGGGCGATAGAAATCAGTTCCGCGAACGGTCTCCGTCACATCCGCGATCGCGTCCTTCGACAGCAACATGGAGCCCAGGACCGATTGCTCGGCGGCCATGTCCTGCGGAGGGGTGCGGTCCTGACCCGCGAACGACGGCCGCTCACCGGGTTCGTAGGTCACGGGGCCATCGCCCCACGCGTCGCCAATGTGGTCGCCAACGTCGGTGACACTCATTCAGCGCCTCTCCTTTTGCTGTCCGTTTGCACATCTGGAGCTTCTTTGGACACGCTAGGGAAGGGCACCCCCAAAGCTGGGAACGCCACGATTTGTGTGCGTGATAGTCCACCCGATTAGTCGCACCCGATGAGTCGCCGAGTCGATGTTTACTACGACCGTGGGCGAACGTACGCCGATTCTGAGGGCCTTGCGCTAGCGCAGTTGTCCACAGCCCCGGGCGGTGATTGTGTATAACCGCCCATCCATGGTGGACGACACGCCGAAGCGTGTGTACGACGGCTGTGGAACGCAGGTCTATTTGTGGCCGTCAAAGCGGCTCTGACCTGCGGTTTTACTCATCCACCAGTGTGGAAGCGCCTACGAGTCACAAACTTTCTTGTTCATCGTCTCGCAACCTGGACGTCACCTGGCGAATGTCGACATCCGGCTCCGTGACCAAAGTTACTCACAGGCAACTTAACTCGGTCCGGCGACCGGGATCAGCCCGATCTGAGGGTCCGGAGCGCCCCGGACCCCCCGGTCCGGGGCCGCCCCCCACACTCGATCTCAGCGCGAACCCGGTCAAATCAGACTGAGTCCGTTCGCCGTCGATCGAGGGCCCCAAAATACTCGGTCAAAGAACCGAGTAGTCGAGCCATCGTGCCAGAACATCGGGGCCAAATCCAGGTTCTGTCTCACCATGGGACCAGGAGCTTCAGACCGACCGCGAGATGCCGGAGAACAGAAGACCGCCCCCACGTAGACGAAGGGGCGGTCTGATCTGAGAACCGATCGGCAAGCAGTTAGGCGGGCACCACGTTAAGGGCCACGCTGGCCGAAACCTCGTCGTGCAACTTCACCGACACCTGATGGGCACCGAGCGCCTTGATCGGGTTGGCGACCACGAGGGTGCGCTTGTCGATCGCTTCGCCGGTGACGGCGGTGATCGCACTGGCGATCTCCGCGGTCGTGACCGCACCGAACAGTCGCCCAGCGGTGCCGGCGCGAACCGAGACGTTGACCGGCCCGGACTCCAACTGCTTCTTCAATTCCTCGGCGTGGTCGTGGCTGGCCACGGCACGCGAGGCCCGAGCGGCCTTGATGGAGTCGACGGTCTTCTGTCCGCCGCGGGTCCATCGCATCGCGACGCCTCGGGGCACGAGGTAGTTGCGGCCGTAGCCGTCCTTGACCTCGACCACATCGCCAGGGGCGCCGAGCCCTTCAACTTCCTGAGTCAGGATGATTTTCATGTCAGAGCCTCCTTAGCGACCGGTGGACGTGTAGGGCAGCAACGCGACCTCGCGGGCGTTCTTCACCGCGATGGCGATATCACGCTGGTGCTGGACGCAGTTGCCGGTGACCCGACGCGCGCGGATCTTGCCGCGGTCGGAGATGAACTTGCGAAGAAGATTGGCATCCTTGTAGTCGATGTCAGTCGCCTTCTCTTTGCAGAACTGGCAAACCTTTGTCTTGGGCTTGCGAATCACTGGCTTAGCCATTGTGGGGCTCTCCTTTGTGAGCCCGAACCAGAGTGATCGCTGGTTCGGAATGGTTGGGATGAATTGGGTGGACCGGTTTGGTTAGAAGGGTGGTTCTTCGGAGCCGACGCCCGGTGCGGCCCACGGATCGGCCCCTCCGGAGGACGTTGCACCCGAAGATTGGCCGCCAGACGACTGGCCGCCCGACGGCGAGTTGGACTGCAGTGGGCTGGGTCGCCCAGGGATCCTCGGCGGGAGCCCCGCCACCCTGCCACCGCCCTGACCGCCCTGGCCACCTTGCTGTCCGCCACCGAAGCCGGCGCCGGAACGTTGGGTGCGGGTGACCTTGGCCGTGGCGTACTTCAAGGACGGGCCGACCTCGTCGACCTCGATCTCGAAGACGGTGCGCTTCTCGCCCTCACGGGTTTCGTACTGACGTGACTTGAGACGTCCCTGAATCACCACGCGCATGCCCTTGACCAACGACTCGGCGACGTTCTCTGCCGCCTGCCGCCACACCGAGCAGGAGAGGAACAGCGCGTCGCCGTCCTTCCACTCGTTGCTTTGCCGATCAAAGGTGCGGGGCGTGGAGGCGATCCGGAAGTTCGCCACAGCCGCACCCGAGGGGGTGAACCGTAGTTCCGGGTCGTCAACCAAGTTGCCGACCACCGTGATGATGGTTTCGCCTGCCATGTCAGGTCTCCCTAGTTTTCGTTTCTGAGCCCCAGGTCGGTTGCCCGGGGCTGTGTGCACCGCTAGTCATCGTTGCTGAGACCGGGGACAACCGAAAGTGGTCGTCCACAGGCAGCTCAAGAGGGACGAATGACCTTCGTGCGCAGAATCGACTCGTTCAGGGTCAACTGACGATCAAATTCCTTGACCGTAGCGGGCTCGGCCGTCAACGTGATGACGGCGTAGATGCCTTCGGGGTTCTTGTTGATCTCATAGGCCATCCGGCGGCGACCCCACACATCGACCTTGTCGACGGAGCCACCATCCTTGCGGATGACGTTGAGGTACTTGTCGAGCGACGGTTCGATGGTGCGCTCTTCAAGGCTGGGGTCGAGGATGACCATTACTTCATAAGCACGCAAAGCGATCTCCACCTCCTCTGGACTAGGCGACCACGGTCTTTCCGCGGCAGGAGGGCTTGCGTATGAGGGAATCCAATCGGTGGCTCCCTCAAAGGAACGACCTAGGTTAACAGCGCCCGCGCCGGAGCCACGAATCGTTGGCTGAACATCAGGAGGACCCGTAATTGCACGGTAGGTATGGTCATCACGTGGAGCCTCTCAACCCAGAAACCTTTGTCGAGATCCGCACCCGCGTTGCGCGCCACGTGCCTCGTACGCCGGCCCGACGCTGGCCTCTGCTTGAGCAGGTCACCGGAACTCCGACCTGGGTCAAGCACGAGAACCACAACCCGACCGGCGCGTTCAAAGTGCGCGGTGGCGTCAACTTCCTGGCTCGACTCCAAGCCGAACAGCCGGAGGTCCCGGGGCTGATCACGGCCACCCGTGGGAACCACGGTCAAAGCCTGGCCTTCGCCGGGGCCGCCGCCGGGATGCCCGTTGTCATCGTCGTGCCGGAGGGCAACTCCCCGGACAAGAACGCCTCGATGATCGCCATGGGTGCCGAGTTGATCGTTCACGGGCGTGACTTCCAGGAATCGCGTGAGTACGCCGACAAATTGGCCGCCGAGCGCGGCCTGGTCGGCGTACCTCCGTTTCATCCGTGGCTGATCGAGGGCGTCGCGACCTACGCCGCGGAACTCCATGAGGACGTGCCGGACCTCGACGCGATCTACGTGCCGATCGGCATGGGCAGTGGGATCAGCGCGAATATCCTCGTCCGCGACCTGCTCCACAAGGACACCGAGATCATCGGCGTGGTCGCAGAGCTCGCCCCGGCGTACGCACTCAGTTTTGAAACCGGCCATCCCGTGTCCACCGACTCGGCAGACACGTTCGTGGACGGCGTCGCGTGTCGTACGCCGGATCACTGATGCGGTCGAGATCATCAACGCCGGCGCCGCACGAATCGTTCGCGTTTCGGAAGCGCAGGCGGAGGAGGCGATGCGGCTGATGTACGCCGCCACCCACAACCTGGCCGAGCCTGCCGGCTCCCTGGCCCTCGCCGGGCTCCTCGCCGACGTGGATCCAGCCCACCAATCCAACCGCGATCGCAACGTCGCCATCATCCACACGGGCGGCAACGCAGACTTCGACGTCCTCGAACGCGCCCTGAATAGACCAACATTGAAGGGAACCGCATCATGATCGGTAGTTCCACCGAGATCAAGATCGGTGCACACGTGGACCAGATCGATCCGGTCCAGGAGGCGCACGACCGCGGCACCACCCTGGTGCAGTTCTTCCTCGGCGACCCCCAGGGCTACAAGGGACCGGAGTTCTCGTACGCCGGCGGGGCCGAGAAGTTGCGCGACGACGCGGCTGAGACCGGAGTCGACCTCTACGTCCACGCGCCGTACCTCATCAATGTCGCGACGACGAACAACCGGATCCGCATCCCGAGTCGCAAACTGCTGCAGCAGCACATGGATGCCGCCGCCTCCATCGGAGCCAAGGGCCTGATCGTGCACGGCGGTCACGTGAACAAGACCGACGACCCCGAGGTCGGCTTCGACAACTGGCGCAAGGCGATCGCCGCCACCGATCTCAAGATCCCGCTGCTCATCGAGAACACCGCGGGAGGCGACAACGCGATGTCGCGCTACCTCGAGCGGATCGGAAGGGTATGGGATGCCATCTCGACAGCCGAGGGCTTCGAGAACGTCGGCTTCTGCCTCGACACCTGCCACGCACATGCTGGCGGCATACCGTTGGAATCGGCTGTGGACGACGTCAAGGCGATCACCGGCCGGATCGACCTGGTGCACTGCAACGACTCCCGCGACGCCTTCGACTCGGGCGCGGACCGACATGCCAACTTCGGAGCGGGTCAGATCGAACCAGACCTGCTCGCACACGTCGTACGCGAAGCCGCCGCTCCGGTGATCTGCGAAACACCAGGCGGGGTGGCCGAGCACGTCGCGGACTTCAACTGGCTGGTGGAGCGCCTCTAGATCTCGGCGCGGCTAGATCGCGCCAATCTAAATTTCGAACGTCGGGGTGGCGAACGGTTTGGCGCCGCCCCCGGGCATCAGCCATAGCCGCACCATCCCGGTGGGGAGTTCGGAGAACTCGAAGCGCCCGTTCGCATCGACCTGACACTCGAACTCGGCATCCGACCCGCTCCCCTTGGTCACGAACTGGGCGCGCACGGTGATCTCTCCAGGCGGGACGATCCAGCCGTCAAGACGAGTCACCGGTACGCCGTTGCTGCCCGCAGCGCGCACGAGCAGATCGACGTCGTCGTAGGCGAACCGCAAGGTGTACGCCGCTGAGCCACGCGCTCCGGCCAACTCGGTGGAGCGTTCGACCAGCAGCATCAACTCATAGTCGAGGTCCGAGGCGACGAGTTCGGCCTCGACCGCGGCGACCGTCTGCATCCGGGCGATCAGACCCTCCGGCACGGGATCGACGACGTCCCACATGTCAGCCAGGTCGATTGAGATCGGGATCCATTCATCTAATTCAACTCCTCCGAGAAAGCAGCGTCAGCCAACGCCGACTTCAACTTCGCCAAGCACCGACCTCTGGTCGGACCGATGCTCCCGACGGGCATGTCGAGTTGTTCGGCCACCCGGCCATAGTCCGGCCGATGTTCAAAAGCCACGATGCGCAGCAGTTTCTGGCACCGCTCGTCGAGCGTCTGCACGGCCGCCCACAGGCGATCCTGCTCGTCATTGGCCACGGCGGCCTGCTCGGCCGAGCGCTGGCGGGGCAGGCGGGGCGCCATCTCCTCATCGGAGGCCGACACCACTCGGGCATCGGAGCGGGACACCCGCCAAGCCTCACGTCGAGCCGTCGTGGTCAGCCATCCGCCGACCGCGGCCGCATCGTTAATCGCCTCGCGACGGCGTACGAGCGCCATCCACGCGGTCTGGATCACGTCCTCGGCGATGTCTTGGGGGAGTCGGTAGGAGCGAACGACGTGCCACAGCACCGGTGTCATCACTCGGACCAGGTCATCGAGCCCGGCAGGGTCGCCGTCGGACCAACGGGAGAAGTAGGCGCCGGCCTCGGACCAGACGGTGGCGGGCCGATCAGTCAGCGGTCGTCGCGGATCGGCGACATCGACACTTCGCTCCTTGTCTCCTGAGTCACTACGTCACGCTCCCCAAGAGGGATGACGAGAACCCAGATACGTGTTGCGGCCATGAACACTGCTTCTACGTCTTCATCTTGACCGACCTGGTCAAGCGGATGCACGCCCGGGGCCGAGGAATGAGCCCAGCAATCCGAATGGGATTCGGTCGCTCCGAATACGTATCTGAGTAGGAACTGACGGTCTCTTCCAGCACGTCCCATCCACGCAGATGGGAGCCCAAGGGGACCCGAGCCGCCACGGGGGTGCGGTTCGGGTCCCCTTCGCTGTGTCCCGTCGCGGCAACGTGATCCTCCTTGTAGCCTCACAGCGTGAGTCTCACCCTGCGCACCATCTCGGCCGACCAGCATCTGGCCTTCGTGCGCGAAACAGCCCTGGAAGTTCGGCAAGCTTTCTCCAGACGCCTGCCTGGGCGCTGGTCAAACCCGAATGGCGCGCGGAGTCGGTGGGCTGGTTCGACGGCACGAGGATCTTGTGGGAGCCGGGCTGGTGCTCTACCGGCAACTGCCTCGGCTCAAGCGCTACCTCGCCTATCTGCCGGAAGGCCCGCTCCTGGACTGGACATCTGAGGGGTCGGGGAGCATCTGGCCGACTGGCTCACCCCACTGACCGCGCACCTCAAGCAGCAGGGTGCCTTCGGCGTGCGGATGGGTCCTCCTGTCGTCACGCGCACGTGGAGCGCGGCGCAGGTCAAGGAAGGCATCGCCGATCCCGGCGTACGCCGTCTGGATGAGCTCGCCCCGACCACCCGTTCGGCGCCACGGCGCCCGCGTCGTCTCGGCCCTGCGGGAGTTGGGTTGGCGCCCACCATCCAGCGGAGGCGGGTTCTCGGCCGGGCAACCCCAGTATCGTCTTCCAGATCCCGCTGCGACATCCGGACCGAACCCCGCGCACCGAAGCCGAGGTCCTCGCCGGGATGAACCAGTTGTGGCGGCGCAACATCAAGAAGGCCGACAAGTTGGGGGTGGTGGTCTCGACGGGCTCCACCAGCTGGCACGCAATCGTCTGACTCAGGCGCATCCGGGTCGGGATCGATCACGGAGGCCGGCTTGCACGCGTTCCACGCGCTGTACGTCGAGACCGCCGAACGTGACCAGCTTCACGCCCCGCCCGGCGTCGTACTTCGACACCATGATCTCTGCTCTGGGCGCAGAGGATCCCGACCGGATCAAGCTGTGGTTCGCACATCACGAAGGTGACCTGGCCGCAGCGACTATCGCGATTCGAGTCGGACGCCACAGTTGGTACTCCTACGGCGCGTCGTCGACGAACAAGCGCGATGTCCGCGCGTCCAATGCGATCCAGTGGGCCATGATCCGCGACGCGCTCGTCGATCGGCTCCGACGTCTACGACCTGCGTGGCATCACCGACACTCTGGACGCCGACGATCCGCACATCGGCCTCCTCCAGTTCAAGGTCGGCACCGGCGGTGAGGCCGTGGAGTACGTCGGCGAGTGGGATCTGCCCCTCAACCGAGCGCTGTACGCCGCGTTCGACCTCTACCTCAAGAGGCGCCGATGAGCCTGAACCTCACGGTCAACGGCGACCGTTGGCGTGCGCACCTGCGTGGCACCGCGGCTCGGATGCCGGGGCTGGTTCCCGTCGCCAAGGGCAACGGCTACGGCTTCACGGTCGGTGGCCTGGCCCGGCGAGCACAGTGGCTGGCCAACTGGCAGCGGACCAAATTCGATCGAGCCAGGCACACCCATCGACACGCTAGCCGTGGGAACCTACGAGGAACTCGGCTGAGGCCGCGAGCCGTTTCCACGGTTCGCTCCTGGTGCTCACCCCCTGGCGACCGTTCTCTCCGGACCTCGAGCCGGATCTTGCTCGCCGGGTGATCCACACCGTTGGCCGTCCGACCGATCTGGGCGATCTGCTTGTCGCGCGACCAACGCGCTCGCATCGTCCTCGAGCGTCGTACCTCCATGATGCGCCACGGCTTCGACGCCCGGGAGTTGCGCGAAGCAGCACGCACGCTGACCTCGGCGCCGCATGCGACCCGCGAGGGCGTGGCGTTCCACCTGCCGCTCGGCTCGGGTTCGCACCTCTCCGAGGTGCATCGATTGATGACCGACGTGGTTGCCGCGGGGCTCACGCCGACCACGATCTGGGTGAGTCATCTCAGCGGTGACGAGTTGGCACAACTGCACACGACGTACGCCGACTTCACGATCCGCCCCCGGATCGGCACCGAGTTGTGGCTCGGTGCCCGCGATGCCTTCCGGGTGACGTCCACCGTGCTCGACGTACACGAGGTCGAGCGAGGCGACGCCTTCGGCTATCGCGGCCGAACGGCGCCCAAGGCCGGCCACATCGTCGTGGTCAGCGGGGGCACCGCCCATGGGATCGGTCTCGAATCACCCACGGGCGAGTTGTCGCTCAAAGCCCGCGCCAGCACCATCGCACGAGGTGGCTTGGACGCGGTCGGCTTCGTGCGATCGCCGTTCACCATCGACGGCAAGCAACGACTCTTCGCCGAGCCGCCACACATGCAGGCCTCCATGTTGTTCCTGCCACACGGTGCCCGCGTGCCCCAGGTCGGCGAGGAGGTCGAGGTCCGGGTGCGATTCACCACTACGACGTTCGACCACATCACCATCACCTGAGTCATCCCTCGGTGGCGATGGTTTCTAAACGTGCGCACCCGCCGGGCTGACATGGATCGTGGCCGCGAGTCAGGCGACGTCGGCTCGAAGAGTCCCTCAGGTGCGACCTGGTTCTCCAGGAACGTGATGAACAGGTCGGCGAGATCCTTGGCTATGCGGGTTCGAGTTCTGGGTGCTTGTCACGGCTGCTCCTTGGTTTGGTGTACACCTAGGAGGCGTGACTTCCAGACGTCACATTGTGACCGGAGCTGTGACCCGACCTGTGCGCATGCCCGTGGGCGGGCTCCACACGGGAGTCGTCTCGGGAAACTGGATCGAGGCTCGGCACCATCACGTCTCGGGCAACGATCGCGATCAGGTAGAACTCGCCCAACATCCGAATGACGATCGCGAGCCAGTACAACGGTGGATCCCCTCCGGCGGCAGGCGCGATGAACCCGCCGAGATACCACCAGACGGCCATGAAATAGAAGATCTCACTGGACTGCCAGATCAGTTGGTCGCGCAGTCGGGGGCGCGCCAGGGCCGCTAACGGGAGCAACCACAGGACGTACTGCGGGGAGTAGACCTTGTTGACCAGCAGAAACCCGGCCACGATGAGGAAGCCGAGTTGGGCCAAGCGCGGCGGAATCGGCGCCGCAAGTCCGAGGGCTAGCACTCCGACGCACCAGGCGACGAAGAAGGTCAAGGACCATTGGTTGATCATCTGAGGGTCCACGGAGACCGTCAGAGACTGCGAGATCGCCAGCCAGACCGAGCCGAGGTCGGCGCCGCGGTCGGAATTGAATGACCAGAAGACGTCCCATTGATCCGGTCCTGTGAGATAGGCGGGCGCGTTGGCAAGAACCCAGGCCACGATGGTGGCCGACGCCGCTTGCAGAAAGTCCATCACCCGTCGTTGCCGCAGACAGATCACCAGCAGCGCACCGATGAGGAAGAGCGGATACAACTTCGTTGCCGCGCCGAGGCCGATCATCACCCCGGTCAGCACCGGTTTGTCCCGACTCCACGCCCACAACGCCGCCGCCACGAACGCGACCGCGACCAGGTCCCAGTTGATCAGCCCGGTGAGGGCAAGAGTCGGCGAGGCGGCGAAGAACACCGCATCCCATGGCCGCCCGGGGTTGACCAGGCTCAGGAGGTACGCCGCGAGCAGGGTCATCAGGGCGAAGCCCGCAGCGTTGACGATCACGAAGATCTTGGTCTCACGCAGGACGCCGGGCTCGGCAAAGACCTGGTCCGGCGCGACGTCGTACCTCGCGTCGATGTCGGGAGAGCCGGCCAACCAGTGCGTCACCCACGCGGTGCCCCAGGCCCAGTAGGAGATCCCGACGGGGTACTCCATGACCTGATGACGTGCCCGAATCCCGGAGTCCTCGGAGTACGGCCAACTCAGTTCCGCCAGACCCCGTCCCGTGTAGAGGTACGGCAGATCCGAGTAGCACATCTCGGAATACCGCTGGGTGCTGTCGCGCCAACCGTCATTGAAACAGGGCGCCTTCTGAACCATGCCCAAGCAGAAGCACAGGGCCGCAAGGATGAGGACGACCCGAGTCGGCGTCCACCACGGATGTCGCCCCGCCCTCGATCCGACGGGCCCACCCACACCTTCGCTGAGTCCGGCAACCACCGGGTCATCGAGGGTTGGATGGACTCGGTCGGCGTTCATGGGCCAACTATCCCCGACTGCGTGGTGCCGGAGTGACGGTCGGTGTCGGCGTCGGGCGTCGGAGTCGGAGTGGGCGTCGGAGTCGGCGTGGGCGTCGGGGTCGGCGTGGGCGTCGGTGTCCGGCGTCGGCTCGGGCGTCTCCGTCTCCTCGGTCTTCGTGGGCTTGGGCGGCTCGGGCGGCGGGGGCTCGTGGCCCTCGTCGGGAGCGTCACCGTCGACATTCGCGGCCGGTGGGAACTCCTCGACTTCCACGCCGTCCATCAACCGCTCCATCACGTCGGTCCAGGTCCGTGCGGGGTACGAGCCGCCGAAGAACTCGGGCAACCAGCCCTCGAGTTGCTCACGCCCCTGGCCCCGGACGTACATCACCGCCGTCGCCATTTGTGGCGTGTAGCCGACGAACCAGGATGACGACACTTCGCCGGCACCATTCGTCGCGGTCCCGGTCTTGCCCGCAGCAGGTCGGCCCAACGCCAACGCCGCGGTACCCGAACCGCTCTTGACGACCTGCTGCAGTGCGTACGACGTGTCGGCCGCGATGTCCTCACCGATCGCGCGCTCCGTGCTGACCTTGAAGCGGTAGCTTTCCTCGCCGGAGCGCTCGACCACCCGCTCGATCACGTGCACGGGTGCGGCTTCGCCCCCGTTGGCGATCGTGGCGTAGGCGTTGGCCATGTTGATCGGGCTGACCTGACCAGAGCCCAGGGCGACACCGGCCACCGGTTGAATGTCGATCGAGGCCCGCGGGATGCCGAAGTCGCTCCCCTCCGGCGCGTTGGCAGGGATGCCCATCGCTTCTGCGGTGGCGATGATCTTCTCCGGGCCCTCCTTCATGCCGAGCGTCATGTCAACGAATGCGGTGTTGACGGAGTTCTCGGTGGCTCGCAGGAGCGGGATCGCTGCGCCGTACGACTGATTCCCCTGGTTCTCGATCTCGTTCACACCATCGGGCAATTCGTACGGCGAGTTTCCGTCGAAGGTGTCCTTGAGTGAGAAGCCCTCGGTCAGCCCGGTGGCCACAGCAAACGCCTTGAAGGTGGATCCGGCCATGCCGCCGGCGGACGCCCAGTTGATCTCGGACTTCAGGAAGTCCTGGCCGCCGAAGAAGCCACGCAGCGCTCCCGTGCCGGTTTCGACGCTGGCCACGGCGACGTGCAGGTTCTTGCCGAAGCCCTCGGGGCGTTGGGCTTCCTCGCCGTCCTTGGCGGCGGCCATCGCCTCGGGCGTGAACGTCGTGGTGATGCGCAGACCGCCACCGTCGATCTCGGACTCTTGATAGCCCAGTTGCAGCAACTCGTTGCGAACCAGGCGCAGCATGTGGCCCTTCTGGCCGCCGTACTGACTCTCCGAGCGGATCTTCGGGAACTTCGGGAGTTTCAGCTTGGCCTCGTCGGCCTCCGCCTGCGTCAGCGTCCCCATCTCGACCATGCCGTCGAGCACGAAGTCATAGCGCTCCTTGAGCGCGGCCTCATTCTCCTCGCCATTGGCGGGATCGAAGCGGGTCGGGTTGTTGATGATGGCTGGCCAACGCAGCGCTCTGACGAAGTGAGAGTTTGCTGGCCGGCTTGTCGAAGAAGGTCTGCGCCGCGGCCTCGATCCCGTAGGCACCACGGCCGAAGTAGATCGTGTTGAGGTAGCCCTCGAGGATCTGTTCCTTAGTCTTCTCCCGTTGCAACTTCAGCGACACGAACGCCTCCTTGACCTTTCGGTTCAGAGTGCGTTCCTGGGTCAGATAGAGGATCTTCACGTATTGCTGGGTGATCGTCGAGGCACCTTGGGTCGGGCCTCCGGCCGCGTTGTTGAACGCCGCGCGGATGATGCCCTTTCGGGTCGATGCCGCGGTCCGTCCAGAACGTCCGGTTCTCGGCGGCGACCACCGCGTCCTTCATCTCCTGCGGCATCTGATCGAAGGGGATGGACTCGCGGTTCTGAAGTGCGAAGCTGCCGAGTTCGGTCTTGCCGTCGGCGTAGTAGATCTTGGTGGTCTGAGTTTCGAACGCTGCAGTTCGGAGTGGGGATCTCGGTCTGCTTGTAGACGTACGCGAACGCGGCGACACCGGTCAGCATTGCGATCAGTCCCAGGGCCAGCGTCCAGATCACGACGCGCTTGAAGATCCGCTTACCGCGACCTGCCGCCGGGGCTGATTTCTTCTTGCCCGATTTCTTCGGGGACTTTTGCGCGCGTTTGGGGGCTTGCCTACTCATCAGGTCGAGGGTACGGGTGAAGCCTGAGAGCCCCCAAGTTGTCGATATGCGATCCAGCCGATGTATCGCTACGATAGATCGCATGGCACGTAGAGGCGACACGCTCGAGCTGGCAATCTTGGGGTTGCTGCATGAGTCGCCCATGCACGGATACGAGTTGCGGAAGCGACTCAATCTGATGCTTGGTTGGAGTCGGGTGCTGTCCTACGGCTCGCTCTACCCCGCCCTCAAGGTGATGCTGCGCGCATCGTGGATCGAGGAGACAACCCCCGAAGTCGCCCCCGTCACGCTGCGTCCGCGGATCGTCTATCAGCTCACCGAGGCTGGTCAGGCCGAGTTCGTGCGGCTGATGGGTGAGGTCGGTCCGGCGACGTGGGAGGACGACAACTTCGGCATTCGGTTCGCGTTCTTCAGCCGCGCGGAGGCCGAGACCAGGCTGCGAGTCCTCGAGGGTCGACGTACTCGGCTGCAGGAGCGCCTCGACAGGGTCCAGCAGCAACTGGCCCTCACCCAGGCGGAGATGGACCAGTACGCCTCCGAACTCTCGCGACACGGAGTTGAATCCGTCGAACGCGAAGTGCGATGGCTCAGCGACTTGATCAATGCAGAACGGAAGGACACCTCCCCGTAAGGGGCGGTTCGTACGCAGCACGAAACACCAACCCCCAAAATATCTAACAGAGCAGCACCAGCAAAGGAGAACCACGTGGGTTCAATTCGAGTAGCGATCGTCGGCGTCGGAAACTGCGCGACGTCATTGATCCAGGGCGTTGAGTACTACAAGAACGCCGACCCCGACGGCAGCGTCCCGGGCCTGATGCACGTGATGTTCGGCGACTACCACGTCAACGACGTGGAGTTCGTGCTCGCTTTCGACGTCGACGCCAAGAAGGTCGGCTTCGACCTCTCCGAGGCGACGCAGGCGTCCGAGAACAACACCATCAAGATCGCCGACGTCCCCCCGACCGGAGTGATCGTGCAGCGGGGTCCGACCCTCGACGGCCTCGGCAAGTACTACCTCGAGACGATCGAGCAGTCCGACGCGGAATCCGTCGATGTCGTCGCAGCGCTCCGTGACGCCGAGGTCGACGTCATGGTGTCCTACCTCCCTGTCGGCTCCGAGATCGCCGACAAGTTCTACGCCCAGTGCGCGATCGACGCCGGAGTCGCCTTCGTCAACGCGCTCCCCGTCTTCATCGCCTCCGATCCCGAGTGGGCCGCGAAGTTCGAGGCTGCGGGTGTGCCGATCATCGGTGACGACATCAAGTCCCAGGTCGGTGCCACGATCACCCACCGCGTGATGGCCAAGTTGTTCGAGGACCGGGGCGTCGTCCTCGACCGGACCTACCAGCTCAACGTCGGCGGCAACATGGACTTCAAGAACATGTTGGAGCGCGACCGCTTGGAGTCGAAGAAGATCTCCAAGACCCAGGCCGTCACATCGAACATCGGCCACGACCTGGGCGCGCGCAACGTTCACATCGGCCCGTCGGACTACGTCCAGTGGCTCGACGACCGCAAGTGGGCCTACGTCCGCCTCGAAGGTCGCGCGTTCGGCGACGTACCCCTCAACCTGGAGTACAAGCTCGAGGTCTGGGACTCACCCAACTCGGCCGGCATCATCATCGACGCCCTCCGTGCAGCGAAGATCGCCAAGGATCGCGGCATCGGTGGCCCGATCATCTCCGCGTCGTCGTACCTCATGAAGTCCCCGCCGGTGCAGTTGCCGGACGACGAAGGTCGCCGCCGCGTAGAAGCCTTCATCGCCGGCGACGAATAACCGCTGACACGTCACTCCCAGCAGGTGAGGCGTCACTCCCAGTACTGGGAGTGACGCCTCACCTGGTTTGGGACCACTCGAGGAGGGCGGCGGTGGCAGTCCTCGGTCGACATCGGGCCGTTCTCCAGTCGGAGTTCCAGCAGGAACTTGTAGGCTTCGCCGACCTCGCGCCCCGGTCGGATGCCCAGGATCTCCATGATCTGGGTGCCGTCGAGGTCGGGGCGGATGCTGGCCAACTCCTCCTCGGCCGACAATCGGGCGATCCGAGCCTCCAGGTCGTCGTAGGTGCGTCGCAACCGGGACGCCTTGCGCTCGTTGCGCGTCGTACAGTCCGCACGCGTGAGGATGTGCAGCCGCTCAAGCTCTGGACCCGCGTCACGGACATAGCGACGTACGGCGGAATCAGTCCACTCGCCGGAACCGTAGCCGTGGAAGCGCAGGTGCAACTCCACCAGCCGCGAGACCTGCTCGATCTGGTCATTGGAGAACCGCAGCGCCCGCATCCGCTTTCGCGTGAGCTTGGCTCCTACGACGTCGTGGTGATGGAACGTCACCGTGCCGTCTCCGACGAACTTGCGGGTGCGAGGCTTCCCGACATCGTGCATCAACGCGGCGAAGCGCGAGACGAAGTCAGGACCACCGGCGGGTAGTCGCGACTCCAGTTCGATCGACTGTTCCAGGACGGTGAGCGTGTGCTCGTAGACGTCCTTGTGACGGTGATGCTCGTCGCTTTCGAGCGCTAGTGCGGGCAACTCGGGCAGCACCTGTTGCGCCAGCCCGGTGGACACCAGGAGCCCGAGTCCCAGTCGGGGGTACGGCGCGCAGACGGTCTTGATGAGTTCATCACGGATTCGCTCGGCGGAGATGATCGAGATCCGTTCCGCCATCGCCGTCATTGCTGCGACGACCCCCGGATCGACCGTGAAACCCAGTTGCGCGGCAAACCGAGCGGCTCGCATCATCCTCAGCGGGTCGTCGGAGAAGGAGTCCTCGGGACGGCCAGGAGTCCTGAGCACGCGATGGGCAAGATCCCCGATCCCGCCGAACGGGTCCTCGAACTCCGCTTCGAAGCCAACGCCTGTATCAACCTGTGGAGCCACTCGGAGGGCCATCGAGTTCACCGTGAAGTCACGCCGACCAAGGTCCCCGATGAGAGAGTCGCCGAACTCGACCGCGGGATGACGCGAGGTCGGGTCGTAACTCTCCGAGCGGTACGTCGTGATCTCGACTTGCCAGTTGCCCTTGCGTGCGCCGATGGTCCCGAACTCCCGGCCCATGTCCCAGGTCGCGTCGGCCCACCCGTCAAGGAGGCGTTCGGTGACATCCGGGTGCGCCGACGTAGTGAAGTCCAAGTCGTTGTGGAGTCGACCGAGCATCGCGTCGCGCACCGGACCGCCCACCAATGCGAGTTCCTCGCCAGCCTCGGTAAAACGCTCGCCGAGGCTCTCCAGCACGGGCGCCATCGAGTCCAGGGCCGCAATCATCCGGCGCTGCGCCGCCACCATCTGGAACGGCTCGAACTCAAGGGACGGTTCGACATCGGGCACAGGAGGACTTTAGTGCCCAGATGGATAGAGTCGGCGCCGTGGTTGTCCGCTGGTGCTCCCTGTTGATCGCCGTACTGGTGATGCTCGGGACAATCGCTCTCCCGGCCGAAGCGGCGTCGCAGCGTTTCGCGACGGAGCCCCTCAGCATCACCATCGACGTGCTCACTCCCTCGGTGATTCCCACAACCGGCACCTTGACGGTCTCGGGCACGATCACGAACGCAAGCGACGAAATCTGGGACAACATCGGGTTCTATCCGCTCACCTCGTTCGACCCCCTCACAACCCGGCAGGACTGGGCTCAGGCGGCCCGCACCGATCCCGCCGATCCCGTCGGCAATCGGATCACCGAACTCGGCCCGTTGGCAGAGATTGAGAGCCTGTCGCCCGGTCAAACCGCGTCGTACACGATGAAGATTCCGCGCCGAGTGATCTCGATCAGTGGCGCCTCTGGTGTCTATTGGTTCGGCGTGCAGGCACTCGGCGAAGTCGATGGCGCCCGAGAAGAGGTGCCGATCGCGGATGGCCGCGCCCGAACATTCCTGCCCTACATTGCGCCAACGGGGGGGACCGCCAAGAAGCCCACCGGAGCGACCGGCGAAGTCCGAACCGCCTTGGTGCTTCCCCTGCGCCAGGACCTGACCATGCAAGCCGACGGGCGAGTGGATCAGGTCTCCGAGTGGGTCGAGAGCCTCGGCCCCGGCGGGCGGCTGAGTCAGACTCGTCGACTTCGGAAGACACGGCGGGAGACCGACCGCTGACCTGGCTGATCGACCCCGCGATCCCCGACGCCGCCGCCAGCATCGCCGACGGCAACCTTCCCTTCGATCTGTCCTCCACCTTGCCCCCGGAGGGCGCACCAGATCCGAGCGGTTCTCCCAGCCCGACCGACGCCGCCAGTGCCGGCAGCGGCGAATCTCCGAGTCCCCAGCCGAGCGACGAGCCGGAGCAGCCCGACGGCCCCGAACCCCCCGAACCGGGTGCAACGCCCAGACAATCCGCGGTCGCAAAGCTATGGGGCGATCGACTGGCGACAACTCTCACCGGCGTCGGAGGGAGCGGGGTGCTGGCTCTGCCGTACGGCGACCTCGACGTCGCGGCGGCCGCCACCCGGGCGCCCGATCTGTTGGCGTCAGCACGTGATCGAGGCGCCGCCGCCATGGCCAGACTGGAGTTGCCGGGCAGGTCCGGGATCGCACCACCCGGCGGAAGCCTGCCACCCTCGGCGTACGCCACACTCGATCCCAGCGACACCGTGCTCGTCACGCGGCGCAGTTTTGCCGATGATCCGCCCGAGCGAGCCAACGTCGAGGGGCGCATCCTGACCACCGCGCCGTACGTCGCAGCCGGCCCCGCACCGAACGAACCCCGCTCACTGCTCGCCATGAGACAGATGATCCTCAGCGAGGCGGCGATCCGCCTCCTGTCCGATGAGACGTCGACTCACTCCCTAGTGCTGCAGTTTCCAACCAAATGGGAAGGGCCGACCGAGGAGCAGACGGCGACAGCCTTCTTCGGTGGTCTCGATGGCCTGGAGTGGTTCACGCTCAGCACCCTTGGCAACGCAACGACCGAGGCACCGACCACGGTCCAGCTGGATGATCTGGCCTATCCCGAGAGGCAGGTCGAGCGGCAACTGCCGGTCGAGACGATCACGGCCAGCCAGGCGCTGATCGGGACCGGCAACTCTCTACAAACGACGCTCACCCGCAATGACCAGGTGGCCAACCAAGTGCTGGACGTGGCCCTGACAGCCGTGTCGTACTCCGATCGCAGAGCGCCGCGGACGGCCCGGGTGATAGCGGACCGGAACCGGAACTGGATCCTGGAGCAGCTCGGTGAGATCACCATCACCGCGCCCGTGTCATTGACCCTTTCGAGCAGCACGGGTCCGTTGCCAACGACGGTGACCAACGGCATGGACTATCCCGTAACCGTTCGAATCGTGGGGCGAAGCGACAGTTCGATGGTGATCACCGGTCCCAAGCAGGTGCGATTGGCCCCAGGCGAACGGGGCACGGTGAAACTCAAGGTCACCTCGGAGCAACTAGGCGTTCACAACGTCTCGTTGATCGTGACGGACATCGACGACGTACCACTCGGCGGCAGCGTCGCCCTCCCCGTGCGTTCAGCACAGGTCGGCAAGGTCATCTGGGTGATCCTGGCCATCGGGGTGGCGTTGTTGTTCTCCGCCATCGCCGTTCGCCTGTTCCGACGCGTCCGCGGCAACCACGACGGTGGCCAGTCTTGAGCGAACCAGTCTTGAGCGACCAGTCATGAGCGACCCGCCTCCCGAGCCCCGCACGGCGAGCATGTCCCCAACTATCGCCTCAGCCAGTGCCGTGATGGCCGTAGGCACCATCTTCTCTCGGCTGAGCGGGTTCCTCCGGACTGTGCTGTTGGCCGCCGCCTTGGGCAACCTGCTCCATGCCGACCTGTTCAACGTCGCCAACACCATCCCCAACATGCTCTACATCCTCCTGGCCGGCGGAGTCTTCAACGCCGTCCTCGTCCCGCAACTCGTGCGCACGATGAAGAGCGACGAGGACGGCGGCACGGCCTACGCCAACCGCATCGTCACCATCGCGATCCTGTTCCTCGGGACGGTGACGGTTCTGTTGATCATCGCGGCGCCGTGGGTGATGCGAATCTTCCTGAAGCCCGTCTACTACGAGCCGGAGATGGCGGCTCAACTCAGTTCGATCATCAACTTCGCCCGCTACTGCCTGCCCCAGGTCTTCTTCTACGGGATGTTCGTGCTCGTGGGGCAGATCCTGAATGCCCGCGGCTGGTTCGGACCGATGATGTGGGCCCCGATCGCCAACAACGCCATCGCCGTCGCAGTGCTGGTGCTCTACCTCGTGGTCTACGGCACCGCCGAGGGCGCCCAACTCTGTGCCGGATTCACCACGGGCCAGGAACTCCTGCTCGGTCTGGGGTCGACCCTCGGCATCGTCGTCCAGTTCCTCATCTTGATTCCCTACCTGCGCGCCGCCGGATTCGTGTTCTCCCCACGATTCGATTTCCGCCGGGTTGGATTGGCACACACGGCTCGGCTGGGCACGTGGACGGTGCTCTTCGTCATCGTCAACCAGATCGCCTACACGGTGGTCGTCAGGCTGGCGTCCGGTGGCACAGCCGAAGGTTGCGGTGTCTCACCCGGCACCGGCTACACCATCTACGCCTACACCTTCCTGCTGGTGATGGTGCCGCACTCGATCATCACCGTCTCCCTGGCCACGGCGATGCTGCCGGAGTTGTCTCGACGGGCAGCGGACGGCAACCGCTCCGGGTTGGCGAGCACCCTCGCCGGCGGCATCCGTACGGCGCTCGTCATCATCGTCCCGTTCGCCTGCCTGCTCGTGGTGATCGCCCCACAATTGGCTGCCGCGGTGTGGGGTTGGAACGGCGGGGCCAGCGAGACCATCGATCTCTACGTCCCATCACTCACGCTGTTCGGGATCGGTCTGTTCTTCTTCACGGTGCACTACCTGGTGCTACGTGGCTTCTACGCCCTCGAACTCAACCGCACCGTCTTCTTCATCCAGTGCGTCGTCGGAGTCACGAATATCGTCATGGCAGTGCTGCTCGTGTCCCAGGCCACCCCCGAGCAGACCGCACCGGCGTTGGTGCTCGCCTACTCCACGTCGTACGCCGTCGGGGCTGCGATCTCGTATTTCGTGCTGCGTCGGACCCTCGGTGGCCTGGAGACCGGGCGACTCCTCCGCTTCCTCGGCAAGGTCTTCGTTGCCAGTGTCATATCGTGCGCCGTCGCCTGGCTGGTGCTCCGAGGACTAGACACGTGGCTCGACACCATCTCCTTCTCGCGCCACCTGTGGGAGCAGTTCTCCTCCCTTGGAGTCGTCATCGCCATCATCACGGTCGCGGCGGGCATCTTCCTGGTCCTGGCCCGACTCTTGCGGATCACCGAGGTTGCCGAACTGCTCGCCGTTACGATGAGGCGCAGTCGACGCACCTAAACAGCGGGCCCGCCCAGCAGCACGGGCTCGACCAACGAGGGGACTACGTGAGCACGGCAACGGAGCGGACCCGGGGACCGGGTGACCTGCTTGCCGACCGCTATCGACTCAGCGACCTGCTCAGCGATAGTCACGGTGGCCGGTTCTGGCGTGCTCACGACATCGTGCTTTCCCGGGACGTCGCGGTGCACCTCATCGCCGCCGACGACCCACGCGCCGACGGGCTGTTACGCGCTGCTCGTCGCTCAGCGGCTCTTCTGGATCGCCGAATCCTTCGAGTTCTCGACGCGGACTCGCGTGACGATGTCTGCTACGTCGTCACCGAATGGGCCGACGGCACTTCCCTCGACATCTTGTTAGATGACGGGCCGCTGGGATCCGAGCAGGCCGCGTGGCTCACCTCCGAGGTCGGCGCCGCACTGGCCAGTGCTCATGAGACCGGGTATGCCCATGGGCGCTTGCTGCCCGAGTCCGTGCTGATCGATCGCAGCGGCTCCGTGCGAATCATCGGCTTTGCCGTCGACGCGGCCCTCATCGGCCTTCCTCCCGCGTCAATCGAGGGGGACGTGGTTGACCTCGCGGCGATCCTGTACGCCGCGTTGACCGGCCGGTGGCCCGGCCGGGCGCCGTCGGAGCGCGTGCCCCCGGCGCCTCACGAGGCTGGGCGCGTTCTTCGCGCGCGGCAGGTCAGAGCGGGGGTGCCGACTCCCCTGGACACGTTGTGCGACCAGGTGTTGGCACCGGGCGGACACGCCAGCCATGCACGCACAACACACGACTTGAGTAGCGCACATGGAATCAGCGCGGCCGTGGTCGGCTTCGTCGGAGATCCCGCGGCGGTCGGACAATCCCTGGTGGCGGTCGCGCTGGCCCGGAGCCGAGCGAGTGCGCCGATCTCGCTGCCGCCAGAGGTTCCTCGCACGCGTGAACAGTCCAACCAAGCGGCGCAGATCCTCGGCGTACCCGATCCCGGCGACACGGCCGAGCGCTCTGCCCGAGCCGAGAGCGAACTTCCCGAGCCGACCCCGGGTCGGGGCAAGCGAATCCGAGAACCGGAACTCGAAGAAGTAGCCGACTCGGCACCGGCTACTGACCCCCTGCCCCGGAGTGAGCCGGTGCACCCGAGTGAGCCCGAGCCTCCGATCGATCCGGACTTGACCCAAGCCGGTGTACCGATCTTCCATGACGATCCGCTGGGTGGAAGCGACGTCAGTTGGTTTTCCGCACGGGCCGAGACACCGCCTCCACCACCACCGTTCGAGGCCACCGAGCCCAAACCACTATTCGCCCCCACGCCGGCCGACGGCGAACCTCTACGGCGTCCTCGTCCGGCCACCGACGGGTCGGGCGATGCCGGCACGGTCGTCGTCGCTTCCGGCGCGGCCGGCGACTCTGGCTTCTGGCCCTGGGCCGGTGACGGCGAGCCACCAAGTGGGCCCATCGCGATGGTTGAGGAGCCCGCGCCGCCCGTCCCCGGTCGTGGCTGGCTCCGGATCGCCGGCATCGTGGCCATCACAGGCCTGTTGCTGCTGGCGATCCTCGCGGCCTACAACATGGGTCGTGGGCGCCCACCACTGGGCGGCACGCCCGAAGTGCCGGAAGAGTCGACCGCGTCCGCACCCGCCGCCGCTGCTGCGGGCCAACCACTCAAGATCGCCTCGGTCGCGGACTTTGATCCCCAGGCCGAGCCCCCCGAGGAGCGTCCCGACCTCGTCCCGCTGAGCTTCGACGGCGACCCCGACACCGCCTGGCGAACCGAGACCTATCTTCAGAACTTTGGCCCTTCCGGTCTCAAGACCGGGCTCGGCCTGATCATTGATCTGGGCACCGCCCAGCAGGTGTCCGAGGTCGCGGTGGAGTTCAATGGTGAGCCGACCACGGTCGAGATCGGTGTTTCCACGGAAGCACCAGCTGGGGACTCGGCGATTGATCCGCTCGTGACGGTCGAGGCCGGCGAGCGACTCACGGCCACCCTCGACGAACCGACCGAAGGCCGCTACGTCACCGTCTGGCTGACGTCGCTGCCTCCGGTCAACGGCGGATTTCGTGCCGAGATCGCCGAGCTGGCGGTCCGCGGGTGAGCGGTGAGCCCGACGACGCACCCAGCGACGCCGAGTTGTTGCAGGCTCATGTGTCGGGTGATCCCGACGCCTTTGCAATTCTCTTCTCCCGCCATCGCGATCGACTCTGGGCGGTTGCGCTCCGGACGATGGGCAACCCGCACGATGCGGCCGATGGACTCCAAGATGGTCTGATCTCCGCATTTCGACGCGCCGACTCGTTCCGTGGCGACGCCGCAGTCACCACCTGGCTGCATCGCGTTGTTGTGAATGCCTGTTTGGACCGACTGCGCGCAGCCAAGGTACGCCGCACTGAGCCGCTGCCGGACAGCAATGGCGAGCGTCGTCCGGAGGACTACCTCGACCGCGGATCACCGGCTCACGCCGTAACCGCAGATCCGGCCGAGGCCGCGGTGGCTGGAGAGCGGCGCCGAGCGGTCCTGATCGCCCTGGGCACCCTTCCCATCGAGCAGCGGGCAGCCCTCGTCCTGGTCGATATGGAGGGCTACCCGGTCGCTGACGTCGCGTTGATGCTCGATGTCGCGGAAGGCACGGTGAAATCGCGCTGCTCTCGTGGCCGGGCCAAACTCGCCGAACTCCTCGGCGTACTCCGCGAGGACTCTGAGATTCCACCATCCCCTGTGTCGTACGGGAACCCCCAGGCTCCACCAACCGTCCGACCTGATGGGACCGAGGGAGGTGAACCGATCCAATGAGCGAGGACGACGCAGCGACCGACGAGGTACGCCGTCTGCTGGCTGACGCACGCGCGAGCGAGCCGATGCCGGCCGATGTCCAGTCGCGCCTTGAGGACGTCCTGAACACGCTGTCCGCCGAGCGGGTGGCCAGCGCCGCCCCGGCCGCGAAGGGCGTCATTGTTGATCTGGCCTCCCGCCGTCGGAGCCGGGTCAAGACATTGCTCATTGCGGCGGCAGCCGTGACGGTGCTTGGTGTCGCCGTTCCTCCCCTCCTACAGAACGGCTTCTCAACTTCGGACGACGAGGGAAGTGCCTCCTCCGCCGACACCGCCGCAGAGAGCGACGCCGGGGGCAACGCGCTGACTGACGGCACAGACGCTGGCTCCGGAAGCGCCTTGGAGGACGCTCCAGGCAGGGCTTCCGAACCGGCCAATGCTGACGTAGCGATACCCAGCCTCCGGCCCGGAAACTTCGCCGACGACGCGCAGGCCGCCCGGGACCAGGCGGCACGATCCGGCTTCACCGCATTGACGCCTATCGACCCGAAGTGCCTGGCCGGTTCCGGTCTCACGGCAGACCTGCTCCGGGAGTTGAAGAGCATTCCGGTGCGCTACGGCCGACAGGATGGCGCCCTCGTCCTAGGTGAGCCGAGGAAGGGGTCTCAGGAGGCTACGTTGTACATCTGTGGCGAGTCCTCCCCACGGCGAACCACGATGTTGTCCGCGCGCTGACTCTCACCCCCTCTGCTCGAGCGTTGAACTACTCGGCGCTGGCAAGATCCGGGCCAAGCGGGATGAGGGAATGCGCCTCCCCTACGATCAGTTTGATTTCGTGTAGGGAACATCTAAGTTGGCACACTTCACAGGGGAGTTCGTCGTAAACATGTCCGAAGTCAGGAACGTCATCATCGTGGGGTCGGGTCCATCCGGCTACACGGCCGCTGTGTACGCCGCCCGCGCCAGCCTCAAGCCACTTGTTTTCGAGGGCGCCGTCACCGCCGGTGGCGCGTTGATGAACACCACCGAGGTGGAGAACTTCCCCGGCTTCCGCGACGGAATCATGGGTCCGGCGCTGATGGATGAGATGCGTGCACAGGCGGAGCGTTTCGGAGCCGAACTGATCACCGATGATGTGATCGAGGTCGACCTCACCGGCAACATCAAGACGGTCCGGACCGCGACGGACACGTATTCAGCGAGAGCGGTGATCCTGGCCACCGGTTCCGGCTATCGCAAGTTGGGGTTGCCCCGAGAGGACGAACTTTCCGGCCGCGGCGTCTCCTGGTGTGCCACCTGTGACGGTTTCTTCTTCCGCGATCAACACATCGCGGTCGTGGGTGGTGGCGACTCGGCGATCGAGGAAGCCACCTTCCTGACCCGGTTCGCCTCAAAGGTCTCGCTCATTCACCGCCGCGACGAGTTGCGTGCCTCCAAGATCATGCAGGAGCGCGCCTTCGCGGATCCCAAGCTCGAGATGGTGTGGAACTCCGAGATCGCCGAAATCCTCGCCGACGACGGTCGCTTGTCCGGCGTCACCCTGCGCGACACGGTCACCGGGGCGACCCGACCGCTTCCCGTGACCGGCCTGTTCATCGCGATCGGTCATGACCCTCGCTCAGAGTTGCTCAGCGGGCAGGTGGACCTGGACGAGAACGGCTACGTCCTGGTTGAGCACCCCTCCACCGAGACGAACATCCCTGGTGTCTTCGCCTGTGGTGACTTGGTCGACCACATTTATCGGCAAGCAATCACCGCGGCCGGCACCGGTTGCGCAGCGGCTCTGGACGCCGAGCGCTACGTCGCGGCGCTCGACCACGCGGCGGCTGTCGCGGCAGTCTGAGTGGGAACATCTGTCCCCGCCGTGTTGTTAACTGAACACAACAATCCACCAGCAACGAATTAAGGGGTTCCCGTGGCAAATATCGCCGCCGTAACTGACGCCGATTTCCAGTCTGTCGTCCTCGACTCCGACAAGCCTGTGCTCGTCGACTTCTGGGCCGAGTGGTGTGGCCCGTGCCGTCAGGTCGCTCCCATCCTCGACGAGATTGCCACGGCCCACGGCGACAAGATCACCTTCTTGAAGATGAACGTCGACGAGAACCCGGTGACGCCTTCGTCCTACCGCGTGACCGGCATCCCGACCATCAATGTCTACTCCGGTGGCGAGGTCGTGAAGTCCATCGTGGGTGCCAAGCCCAAGACGGCGATGCTGAACGAGCTCGCCGAGTTCATCGGCTGACGTAGTTCCGTCAGTTCTTCTGCCGCGTCGCTTCCGGCGCTGGGCGCACTGCTCGTAGCAGGCGTTCCAGCGCCAGTTCGACCTCGTCGCGCCACGTGAGTGCTGAGGTGAGATCCATCCGCATTCGTGGGGTGGTCGGGTGATTGCGCTGGGTCTTGAAGCCGACGCTGCCCAGGAAGGCGGCCGGCAGGAGGCTTGCCTGTTTGTTCGCCGGTTGACGAACCCGAGCCTCCCCGAAGCACTCCACGGCGCGAATGCCGCCGCGACCGATCAGATCGCGCGCCATCCCCTGGATCAACATCCGGCCCAGCCCACCCCCGCGGTGCGCCGGCACGACGTACGCCGTCGTCAGCAGCACGGCATCGGCCGAGACGGGTGCGGTCGGGAACCCATCAGCGCCGGGGACGAACGCCGGGGGCGCATAGATGAGGTACCCCACAGGCACATCATCGACTTGGACCACACGTCCACACGAACCCCAATCGCGCAGAACCTGGGAGATCCACGCCTGTTTCTCCGCCTCGACGTCTTCGGGCGAGACCCGCGTGCGGCGCACTGGATCGAGCTCCCATCGAAGGCAACTGCGACACGGGGCCTCGATGGCAGAGAAGTTGTCCACGGTGAGCCGGACAACTTTCCGTGACACTGTGACCTCCCCATGTGGATCAACCTGGGTCCGTTCGACTCTATCAACGTGCGCGAACGCCCTCGATCGTTCATGCTAGAGGGGCCATGATCGAGCTTCCCAGCAATAGCACGACCCGCCTCGACTCGTACGTCGATCGCTATGCCGCGCGCACACACGGGATGACGGCGTCGGAGATCCGGGCATTGTTCGCCGTCGCCTCGCGACCAGAGGTTGTGTCCTTGGCCGGCGGAATGCCGAACATCTCTGGTCTCCCCCTCGACGTCGTGGGCTCGGCCATCGGTGATCTGCTGGCAACCAAGGGCGAGATCGCGCTGCAGTACGGCTCCGGTCAGGGTGATCCGGTGCTGCGCGAGCAGATCTGCACGGTGATGCGGCTGGAAGGCATCGAGGCCCACCCCGACGACATCGTGATCACGGTCGGTTCCCAACAGGCCGTCGACCTGGTGACCCGCATCTTCTGCGATCCAGGCGACGTCGTGCTGTGCGAGGCTCCGTCGTACGTCGGCGCGCTGGGTGTGTTCAAGGCCTTCCAATGCGACGTCGTGCACATCGAGATGGACGCCGACGGGTTGGTGCCGGAGGCGTTCCAGCAGGCCATCACCGCAGTGAAGGCGGCCGGCAAGACGATCAAGTTCCTGTACACGATCCCGAACTTCCATAACCCCGCCGGGGTCACCTTGTCCGTGGATCGACGGGCCGAGATCTTGCGGATTGCCCGTGCCGAGGACATCTTGATCCTCGAGGACAATCCCTACGGCCTGCTCGGATTCGAGGCGGAGCCGATGCGTGCTCTTCGGGCGGACGAGGCTGAGGGCGTGATCTACCTCGGTTCGTTCTCGAAAACGTTCTCGCCCGGGATGCGCGTGGGCTGGGCGCTCGCGCCGCACGCCGTCCGGGAGAAGTTGGTCTTGGCCCAGGAGGCGGCGACCCTCTGCCCGCCCTCTTTCAGTCAGATGGCCATCTCGACCTACTTGGCCCAGCACGACTGGCAAGGGCAGATCAAGCAGATGCGTGAGATGTATCGCGAACGCCGCGACGCCATGATGACTGCCCTCGAAGACTTCATGCCGGCAGCCTGCACCTGGAACAAACCTGATGGTGGGTTCTTCGTCTGGATGACTCTCCCCCCGGGAATCGACGGCAAGGCCATGCTGCCGCGAGCCGTGACCGCTCGCGTCGCCTACGTGCCTGGCACCGCCTTCTTCGCGGACGGCTTCGGGTCCGGTGCGATCCGGTTGTCGTTCTGCTACCCATCGCCCGAGCGCATCCGCGAAGGGGTACGCCGGCTCTCCGGCGTGCTCGAGGCGGAGATGGAGCTGCGATCCATGTTCGGCGCCAATTCCGGGGCGTCACTCGAGGCACGCAGTGGATATGACGGACCCAGCACCGATCTCAGCTGAAGGGCATCACGTGACCCAGGAATCACACTCCCAGAATCCAGGAGGGCCGCACGAGTCCCTTCCGTTGCGCGTGCTGGTCCTCGCGGGAGGGCTCTCGCACGAACGTGACGTGTCGCTCCGCAGCGGGCGTCGAGTGTCCGAGGCGCTGCGCGGAGCCGGCATCGAGGTCGATGAGCGAGATGTGGATGCCAGCCTGCTCGCTTCCTTGCGCGCCGACCCTCCCACCTGCGTTATCCCGATGTTGCACGGCGAAACGGGCGAGGACGGCGCCATCCGCGAGGTTCTCGAGTTGTTGGGCGTTCCCTACGTTGGTGCCGGCCCAGAAGCGTGTCGGATGGCATTCGACAAGCCGGTCGCGAAGACGACCGTGACCCGGGCCGGTGTCCTCACTCCGGCGTCGGCCTGCCTGTCCGCCGAGACGTTCCGCGAACTCGGCGCCAGCGACATGATGTCGAGTCTGATCTCGGCGCTCGGGTTGCCATTGATGGTCAAACCCGCACGAGGCGGTTCCGCTCTGGGCTGCAGTGTGGTGCGTACCGCGACCGAGCTGCCGACCGCCATGGTCAACGCGTACGCATATGGACCGGTGGCGCTCGTGGAGCAGTTCATCGAGGGACATGAGGTCGCAGTGACGGTCATCGACAACGGAGACGGCCCTCAGGCGCTGCCCGCTGTCGGCATCCACCCGGACGGCGGGATCTATGACTACACGGCGCGCTACACGGCCGGCGCTACTGAGTTCGATGTCCCGGCCCGACTCTCGCCGACCCTCGCCGAGGCTTGCGCCGATGTCGCGATCCGGGTCCACGAGGTGTTAGGGCTCCGCGACCTGTCTCGCTCGGATCTGATCATCGACGACACCGGCCGCGTCTGGTTCCTCGAGGCAAACGTGGCGCCCGGCTTCACCGAGACATCGACCGTTCCGCTCGCGGTGCAGGCGGCCGGGCTTGATCTCGGCAAGGTCTGCGTCTCACTCGTGTATGCCGCGCTGGCGCGGACCGAGCCCAACGGAGAGGGTCGAGACCATGCGTGACCTGACCTATCCGGCCATCATCGGCGTGGCTCGGACGGGTTTCCGGGCTCTTGGGCAGGACTTGATCCTCCGCGATGCTGATCGGGTTCCCACGAGCGGTGGCGTCCTCCTCGCCTTCAATCACGTGAGCTATGTCGACTTCATCTATGGCGGGTTGGCGGCGTACCCCTCGGATCGACGCGTTCGGTTCATGGCGAAGCGCGAACTCTTCGATCACCGCGTGACCGGTCCTGTCATGCGCTCTATGCATCACATTGCGGTCGATCGAGCCGAGGGTGAGGGCTCCTACCAGGCCGCGCTCGACTACCTCGCCGATGGTGAGGTCGTGGGGATCTTTCCGGAGGCGACCATCTCCCGAGCGATGACGTTGAAACCTTTCAAGTCAGGGGCGGTGCGGATCGCTGCGCGGGCCGGCGTTCCGGTCATTCCAGTCATCATGTGGGGCACTCAACGGATCGCGACCAAGGACCACCCGAGGGACCTGTCACGCGGTCGGACGATCTCCATCGACGTGGGCACAGCGCTGCATCCGTCGGGTGAAAAGCCCCTCGAGGAAACAGCCGCCCTGAAGGCTCAGATGTTGACGATGCTCGACACCGCGATAAGCCAACACCCTGACGGTCAGCCACCCGGAGCGTGGTGGCTGCCCGCCGCTCACGGCGGCGGAGCGCCAACCCTTGAGGAGGCGGCAAGGATGGACACCGCCGAACGGGCGGAACGAGTGCGTCAGTACCGCGCTCTCAAGGAGAAGGAAGCGGCCAAAGAGGCGAAGGCACGGCAGAAGAACTAGAAAAGTCGATAAACTGACTTATTGCTTTATCACTTAATTCTTGCCGGATTCAATGATGCCCACGATGCGCCGCAGGTCATCCATGGTCGCGAATTCCACCGTGATGCGGCCCTTGGTCTTGCCGAGATCCACTTTGACCCTCGTCTCCAGGCGATCGCCTAAGCGCTCCCCCAATTCAGTGAGGCCGGGAGCCGTCGGCCGCCTGCGTAGTTGCCTGGGCGCACGCTCGGCGTCCTGGTCTCCCAGGGCGACGATCTCCTCCAAACCGCGGACACTGATGCCTTCCGCGATCACGCGACTCGCAAGACGGTCCTGGTAGTCCACATCGTCGACAGCGAGCAAAGCGCGCGCGTGCCCCGCCGAAAGGACACCCGCCGCCACCCGTCGCTGCACCGGGGTTGAGAGACGCAGCAGCCGTAGCGTGTTGCTGATCTGAGGGCGCGATCGACCAACCCGCTGCGCCAACTCTTCGTGGGTGCAACCGAAGTCCTCCAACATCTGGGCGTAGGCCGCGGCCTCTTCCAGCGGGTTCAGCTGCGATCGGTGGAGATTCTCCAGGAGCGCATCGCGCAGCATGTCGTTGTCGTCGGTTTGTCGCACGATCGCCGGGATGACCGTCATGCCGGCTTCCTCGCAGGCACGGAGGCGACGCTCCCCCATGACGAGTTCGTAGCCGTCCCCGACCGGACGAACGACCACAGGTTGCAACAGGCCCACCTCGGTGATCGAGTGGACCAACTCGGCCATCGCCTCCTCGTCGAAGACAGTGCGTGGCTGTCGAGGATTGGGTCTCACTGATCCGATGGGTACTTCGGCGAAGTAGGCGCCGAGCGGCGATACGTGCGTCGCCTTGGAGTCGGGTTCTGCGGCGGTCGGGATGAGGGAACCCAACCCCCTCCCCAGGCCACGGCGTGCCGGGTTCGACCTCTGGTTCGTCGTCATGCCGGCGCCCCTCTGGTGGCCATCTCACGGGCCGCTTCGAGATAGCAGAGGGCACCCGGTGAACCGGGGTCGTACGTCATGACGGTCTGGCTGTAGGACGGCGCTTCGGACACTCGGACCGATCGTGGAATGCTCACACGCAGCACCTGAGCGGCGAAGTGCTGGCGCACCTCGTCGGCCACGCCCGCAGCGAGTCGAGTGCGCGCATCGAACATGGTGATCAGGATCGTTGACACCTCGAGGTCCGGGTTCAGATGCGCCTTGACCATATTCACTGTCTCTAGGAGTTGTCCGAGACCCTCCAGTGCGTAGTACTCCGCCTGGATGGGGATCAGCATTTCGTCGCCGGCAACCAACGCGTTGAGGGTGAGGAGGCCCAGGGACGGCGGGCAATCCATGAACACGTAGTCATAGCGTTCGTCCCACTCGACCGTCCCGACGTGCGGGTCGGAGCGAAGCGCGCGATCCAGTCGACTCTCTCGGGCGACCATGCTCACGAGTTCGATCTCTGCCCCAGCCAGATCGATCGTCGAGGGGACTACGAAGACGCCGTCAACGTCCGGGCATGGTTGCACGACCTCGGCTAGCGGCCTGCCTTCAACCATCAGGTCATAGGTGGATGGCGTGCCCCTCCGGTGGCTGATATTCAGAGCGGTGGAGGCATTTCCCTGTGGATCTAGGTCGATCACCAAAACCCGTTGACCGAGTTGGGCCAAAGCGGCCGCGATGTTCACCGTGGTGGTGGTCTTCCCGACGCCGCCCTTCTGATTCGCCACGACGATGACCCGAGTGGCGGGCGGGCGAGGCATCGCTGGTCGCATCCGAGCACCCTCGCGGGCCAGCACCGAGTGCTCGGCCGCGAGAGCCAACGGGGTTTGCTCCGCGGCAAAGGAGAGTGTGTGCTCAGCGCGCTCGGCGGCCGTTCGCAAGGTGAACTCGCCGGCGCCCGGGCCAGATGTTTCACGTGAAACATCCTGACTCAAGATGTCCCGATCCTGTGGATAACCCACGCTCACCTGTGGATAGCCACGCTCAGTCCCATTGGATAGGCCGGTGGAAAACTGTGACCCGTCAACGGCAGGCAATCCGGGCAACCCGCCCGACTCACCCTCGATATGGCTTGTCACTCTTTCGCCTCCGCCCCTCGTCTCTTGACCGCGCGGAGGAGCGGCCCAACGTGCTGGGAGAGGACGACTTCGCGGGTGTAGACGCCAAACCTACCCGCCGAGTGCCAGTCCAGGAAACCCGAACAACCGTGGTTGTGGATACGCCGTCGGCCTGCTTAAGCGTCAACACCTCTGGTGCGGAATAGCCCAAGCCTGAGAGAGTCGCCTCCGCATCGCGAACCTCCGCGGCGGCCGACGCCCCCTTCATCGCTAGCAGTTCACCGTCTTGGGCAACCAGTGGCATTGACCACGCAACAAGTTGCGCAAGGGGAGCAAGAGCCCGTGCGGTGACCACGTCAAAGTCCGAAACACCGTGCAAACTCTCTGCTCGACCCCGGATAACCGAGACATTGGGCAGAGCAAGGGCCACCACGGCCTCGTTGAGAAAAGTTGTCCGCCGCAACAGCGGTTCGACGAGCGTTACCTCCAAATCCGGCCTCGCGATCGCAAGCACGAGGCCAGGCAGCCCGGCTCCGGAGCCGAGGTCGCACACTCGTCCCCTGGGAGGGATGAGGCCGATCAGGGGTGCGCAGTTCAGCAAGTGCCGATCCCAGAGCCGTGGCACCTCGCGTGGACCAATCAGGCCTCGAACCACACCGTCGGAAGCCAACAGTTCGGCGTAGTGCTGGACGAGGCGGAGTGCCGGCTCCGGCCCGAAGGCGTCCCTGGCGTAGGGCGGCGGCGATGGGGACGCAACCTCATGTTTCACGTGAAACACGCCTCCCAAGGAACGGGCATCAGGAAGGCAAGACCACCACGTAGCGACGCGGCTCTGTGCCGCTCGACTCTGACACCAACCCGGCTGCCGCCACCGCGTCGTGAACGACTTTCCTCTCAAACGGTGTCATCGGCTCAAGCGAGGTCGCCTCGCCCGACTCCTTCACCTGTGCAATAGCCACACCCGCTTGCACGACCAGTTCTGCGCGCAGATCCGCGCGGAACCCTGAAATGTCCAACATCAGGCGCGAGCGTTCCCCGGTCTCCCGAAAGACAGCAAGGCGAGTCAGTTCCTGGAGGGCGTCCAGGACTTGCGCCGTCTGGACCCACCAATTGCTGTAGATCCGCCCCGACGATCGATACCGCGGCACGATCGCCGTCCACGTCCATATCAAGGTCGCCATCCAGGTCGGCGATATCAAGCAGCTCCTCCAGGTAGTCGGCCGCAATATCGCCTTCGCGCTCCAACTTCTTCAGCAGGCCGGAGTTTGACTCACTCGACTGCTCAAGATCCTGAGATCCTGCCTCCGTACCCACTTCGGGGGATTCCTGCGGTTCTTCGATCAACTCGGTCACGATCGACATGCTCCTTCTCGTTGCAAAGACTTAGCCCTGGTTGGGTTCAGCGTGTGAATCAGGCACCGCCAGGACTTGGCTCTCCCGTACTGGAACTTCCGGGATTGGGTTTCTTGGGTTTGGGCCCACTCTGGTTGGGCCCGCTCGCATTGGGATTGGCCGAGCTGGGCTTGCGCTTGCTTCGCGGCTGCTTCTTGGGTTGCTGACGCTGTGGGCCGTTCCCGGCGGCATTGGGTCGGGTCGATTCCGGTTCACCAGTGCCTTCAATTCCAACCTGCTTAGTCTGGGAGGTCTTGCCCTTCTTCAACTGGCGTGCCTCTTTCGCCTCAAAGGCGGGCGTATTCGGGGCTGGGTTGTTCCGAATCACGTAGAACTGTTGGCCCATGGTCCAAATGTTGGAGGTCGTCCAATAGACAAGGACACCGATCGGAAACGCGATACCGCCGATACCGAACACCAAAGGCAGGACATACAACATGATCTTCTGCTGCTGGGCGAAAGGGCCGCTCAACGACTCGGGAGGCATGTTCTTGCTCATCAACTGCTTTTGCGTGGTGAACGTCGTCGCTGTCATCGCCAGCACCAGAATGCCGGCCAGGACCATCACTCCGATGTCGCCGTCGGCCTTGATGAAAGTGCTGCTGATCGGAATCCCGAAGAGTTCCGCGTTCGCGAAGGACTGGGCCTGCGGACCTGACAAGATGCCGTGTCCCTTGTTGTCTGCAGCCTGGTCGATCAACCGGAACAAGGCCAGGAAGATCGGCATCTGGATGAGGATCGGAAGGCACGAGGAGAACGGATTGGTCCCCGTGTCCTTGTAGAGCTTCATCGTCTCTTGAGACATGCGTTCGCGATCGTGGCCGTACTTCTTCTGCAATTCCTTGACCTGCGGCTGAATCAGCTGCATGTTTCGGCTGGCTTTGATCTGCTTGACGAACAGTGGGATCAGGCAGCCCGGATGACCAACGTGAGGCCGATGATCGACAACACCCAGGCGGCACCGGAGTCGGGCGGAAAGATCAGGCTCCACATCGCGTGGAATCCGACCAGGACCGCCGAAATCGCGTAGTACAGCGGGACCATGATCGCGTGACCGATGTTGCCTAGCATTTCCATCGCGTCATGCTCCTAGATCGTGCGTGCTGAAGTTGGCCCGGGATCCCACGGGGGCATCCAGGTTTGCGGGTGGGACTGATTCCGAGGGGACTGTGTTTGACGGGACTGCTTTTGACGGGACTGGGTCATAACCGCCGGCAGACCAGGGATGGCACCGACCGAGCCGACGGACCGACAACCATGTCCCGCGCAGGCTGCCGTGGACCGTCACCGCTTCCAAGGCGTACGCAGAGCAACTGGGGTGATAGCGACACACTTGGCCGTACAACGGACTGATGGCAAAGCGATATGCCTTGAGCAGGCCGATCAGGACGTACTTCATATTTGACTCCCCGCGCGTTGGCGCACGCGTGCCAAACAACGGCTCAGCGCCTCGTCGAGTTCCCCGTACGTCGCGTCGGCTGCCTGCGGAGTCGCCCGCACCACCGTCAGAGTTCCAGGAGAGATGTCATCAGCATGCTCCCGACACAGGTGACGCAAACGTCGCTTGACACGATTACGGACCACGGCGTTGCCCACTGCCTTGCTCACCACGAAGCCGATCCGCGTGTCGGCATCTGCACGGTCTCGAGCGTCCGCCTGATGCACCACAACAACCGACGACCCGGCCCGACGCCCGGTTCGAACCGCAACATCGAAGTCCCGGGGCGATGTGAGCCGACGCTCAGGAGATAGCACAGGCGATCGACGCAAATCCGCGGTTCAGTTGGGGTACGACTTGGCTCAGACGGCCAGGCTCTTGCGACCCTTGCGGCGCCGCGCGGCCAAGATGCCGCGCCCGGCGCGGGTTCGCATACGTAGCCGGAAGCCGTGCACCTTGTGCCGACGCCGGTTGTTCGGCTGATACGTGCGCTTACTCACGGGCTTGCTCTCCGATGCTCAACGTGCAAAGACGATGCTTGACTTTCGACGAGATCAACTAGCCAGATCCCGCGATTGGATCCCACGACTGGGAGTCACCGATTCTGGGTGACCGGCCAACGGTACGCGCTGGCTTCCACGAGGGTCAAACCAACGATGACACAGCGGCCAAAGTGTGCACATCATGTGGACCGTCAGCCATCTCAGACACATCCCGCCCGCTGGCCATCCACTACCCGAGTATCCAGCATCAGAAACCTGTGGATAGCCTCTTGCTACGAGCCCTAGACCCAAGTTATGTTCGCCAGTGCCAGGGTTCCCCTCCGCATCAACGGACGACACTTCACGGGGGCAATGTGAGGTAGGTCACAAAGTCAGCGAATTGCCATCGTGACCTGCTGAAACACCGAAGCTTGACCGTCGTCCGGCGGGTCTTGGTGGGGTTCTCCACAGTTTGAAGCGGCGTTCACAACCTGTGGACAAGCTTGTGGACGAACATCCGTCCTGACACCTGCTGAGCACCCAGCAGCCGCACTGCATGAGACGATGAACCAGGCGTACGCCGCGGCGTACAGAAAGTCGGATTAGTGGACAACCCACCCATCGACCCAACAGATGACTCATCCGGCGACCCCGGCGGCGGCTCGATGCCAGACCCGGTGAGGGACCTCTCGGCGACATGGCACAGGGTCATCGCAGACCTCCAGGCGCCCCAAGCTGCCTGGCTCAAGGCCAGCGAACCGGTCGCGCTGCACGCCGACACGATCATCATCGCCGTCGCCAATGAGTTCACACGAACCCAGATCGAGGGGCGCCTGCGCGCCCAACTCGAGGATGCCCTCAGTGACTCCTTCGGCCGCGAAGTGCGGCTCGCGGTGACAGTGGACCCGAGCCTGAAGGCGACGCTCCAAGAAACAGCCTCGGAGGGTGCTTTCGATACCAACATCGGACGATATACAGATACACAAAGAGACTTGTCGACAAATCCACTTATAGATGGGCTTGGTTTGGATCGACGCGACGACTCGGGTGAACTCACCGAGCAGCTGGTCGGGCGCACGTGCCACAACACCCGCACCGGAGGTCAGGCCCGATCTAGGCCCCACCGCGTCGTCCCACTCAGCGTCTCACCTGGAGACACGACTCAATCCGAAGTACACCTTCGAGACGTTCGTCATCGGGTCCTCGAACCGCTTTCCCCACGCCGCCGCGGTGGCAGTCGCCGAAGCCCCCGGCAAGTCCTACAACCCGTTGCTGATCTATGGAGACTCGGGCCTCGGCAAGACCCACCTGCTCCACGCAATCGGCCACTACGTCCGCAGTTTGTACGCCGGCGCGAAGGTTCGATATGTCAGCAGTGAGGAATTCACCAACGAATTCATCAATGCGATCCGTGATGATCGACAGGATCGATTCAAGCGGCGATATCGAGACGTTGACGTCTTGCTGATCGACGACATCCAATTCTTGGAGGGGAAGACCCAGACCCAGGAGGAGTTCTTCCACACCTTCAATACCCTGCACAACGCCAACAAACAGATCGTGTTGACCTCCGATCGGGCGCCGAAGAGGCTTGAGGCACTCGAGGATCGACTGCGAAACCGATTCGAGTGGGGTCTGATCACCGACGTTCAGCCCCCCGACCTCGAGACCAGAATCGCCATTCTTCGCAAGAAGGCGGCCATGGACCGACTCACGGCCCCGCCGGACGTCCTGGAGTTCATCGCATCAAAGATTCAGACGAATATCCGTGAACTCGAAGGTGCACTGATCCGGGTGACGGCATTCGCCAATCTGAATCGTCAGGAGGTCGACCTGACGCTGGCAGAGATCGTGCTGAAGGATCTGATCCCTGAGGGCGGAGAGCCTGAGATCACAGCCGCCATCATCATCGCCCAGACTGCCGCCTACTTCGCGGTGTCTCGATCGAGGACCTGACCGGACCGAGTCGGGGCCGCCATCTCGTCCAGGGCCGACAGATCGCGATGTACCTATGTCGTGAGCTCACCGACCTGTCCTTGCCGAAGATCGGTGCACAGTTCGGCAACCGCGACCACACGACGGTGATGTACGCCGATCGCAAGATCAACAAGCTGCTGGCCGAACGGCGTTCTGTCTTCAACCAGGTCAGCGAGTTGACCAACCGGATCAAGCTGCAGGCGCGACAAACATGACCAACCAGGGTCTGGAGCGGGCGGAGCGAGCCTGTGGACAAGATGTGCATTCGCACGGCGCGTCGTACACAAGGGCTGTGAATTACCGGACCGGAGGTCGAACAACCACTCCCGGTGAGTGCACATTCGTCCCCAGGCTTCTCGGCGGTTCTCCACATTTCTGACACAGGGCAAAACGTGGCCTGACCTGCACTAACAACGATTTTCCACAGATTCCACAGCACCTATGACTACAACGAACCTCTAGACCTATCGATGACCAGTGAATTGCTGTTCGACCTGCTGCTTGGGGAGAACTACACGGACGTGACAGGATCTAGCACCACCCAGATCAAATCCGGCTCAGTCAAAGCAACGGGCCACACACAACGGGGACATACCAAGAGAGGAACCGCGACATGCAGTTTCGTGTCGACCGAGACGTACTAGCTGATGCCGTGGCATGGGCCGCGCGCAGTCTGCCGGTGCGCCCGAGCGTTCCGGTGCTCTCCGGCGTGATGATCGAGGCTCGAACCTCCCCCAACGAAGGCTTGGAACTCTCGACGTTCGACTACGAGACTTCGGCGCGCGCCACGTTGTCGGCCGAGGTCAGTGCCGAGGGCAGGGCCCTGGTCAGTGGCCGGCTCCTGGCGGATATTTGTCGAAGCCTGCCGGCCAAACCGGTCGAGATGGTCTTGGAGGGCACTCGAGTTTCGTTGACGTGTGGCTCGGCCCGGTTCAGCTTGCAGACCATGCCCGTCGAGGACTACCCCGCGCTGCCTGATATGCCCGCAGCGACGGGCACGGTGCGGAGCGAGGAATTCGCTCACGCCGTCGCCCAGGCGGTCACGGCCGCAGGTCGCGACGACATGCTGCCGGTGCTCACCGGAGTGCGGCTGGAGATCGACGGCTCCACCATCTCCCTGCTGGCGACTGACAGGTTCCGGCTCTCGCATCGCGAACTCTCCTGGGATCCGAACACCCCTGACGCGACGGTCGCGGCCCTCGTGCCGGCCAAGGTGCTGGGCGATACGGCCAAATCCCTCACTTCCGGCAACGACGTCACCATTGCCTTGGCCTCGGGTCGGGCGGGCGAGGGCATCATCGGTTTTGAGGGCGCGGCGCCCGGTGGCATCCGACGTACGACGACCCGACTATTGGACGGCGAGTTCCCCAAGGTGCGCAGTCTGTTCCCACACGAGCATCAGACGGTCGCCACGGTCAACAAGGCCAAGTTGATCGATTCGGTCAAGCGGGTGGCCCTCGTCGCCGAGCGCAATACCGCGGTCCAATTGGCGTTCGAGGATGGGCAACTGACGCTCGATGCCGGCTCCGGCGATGAGGCCCAGGCTTCTGAGGCACTTGAGGCGACCGTCGTCGGCGATCCGATCACCACCGGCTTCAATCCGACCTTCCTGCTCGATGGCCTGGGCGCCATCGACGAGGAGGAGGTCGAGTTGGCCTTCACCCAGGCTTCTAAGCCGGTCGTCCTGACCGGGTGCGCCGGTGAAGGTGCCCAGATACCCACGTTCCGCTACCTGTTGATGCCGCGGCGCCTGTTGTCGTAGAACTGTTCCCAACCACCCCGTTCAAACCAGAGAAAACACCGTCGAGTGGAGGAGACCACCATGGAAATAGGTCTGATCGGTCTGGGCAAGATGGGCGGGAACATGCGCGAGCGCATGCGTCGCGCCGGGATCACCGTGGTGGGCTTCGATCGAGATCCGAGCCTGGCCGATGTCGGTTCCCTCGAGGAGTTGGTGGCGGCGTTGCCGGCCCCTCGCGTCGTGTGGGTGATGGTTCCCTCAGGTGAGCCGACACGACAGACGGTTGCCGCGCTGGGTGCCTTGATGAGTCCTGGCGATGTCATCGTTGACGGCGGCAACTCGCGCTGGACCGATGACATCGCCAATGCGGCTGCCCTGAAAGAACTCGGCATCGGCTACGTCGACTGCGGGACCTCTGGTGGCGTGTGGGGACTGCAGAACGGCTACGCCTTGATGTACGGCGGCGACGCGGCCGACGTGGCCAAAGCTCAGTTCGCGTTCGACGCATTGCGTCCCGAGGGCGAATTCGGCTGCGTGCATGCTGGCGGCGTGGGTGCCGGCCACTTCTCGAAGATGGTTCACAACGGCATCGAGTACGCCATCATGCAGGCGTACGCCGAAGGTTGGGAACTTCTCGAGAAGGTCGAGTTGGTCGACAACGTGACCGAAGTCTTCCGTTCGTGGAAGGAAGGCACGGTGATCCGCTCGTGGTTGCTCGACCTGATGGTCAACGCCCTCGATGCTGACCCCGGTCTCGCCTCGATCAGGGGATACGCAGCGGATTCCGGTGAAGGGCGTTGGACCGTTGAGGCCGGCATCGAACATGCCGTCGCGACGCCAGCCATCACGGCTGCCCTCTATGCCCGCTTCGTGTCGCAGCAGGAGGATTCGCCGTCGATGAAGGCGATCGCGGCCATGCGCAACCAGTTCGGCGGTCACGCCGTACAGACGACGCCGCCAGCGGGTGGAGATGCCAACCCTGACGCCCCTGCCGGCTGAGAGTCTGTAGTTGTACGTCGCGCATCTGGCCCTGCACGACTTCCGGTCGTACGCCGACCTCGACGTCGAGTTGGAGCCGGGCGTGACGGCCTTCCTGGGCCGCAACGGCCAGGGCAAGACCAACCTGGTCGAAGCGATCGACTACCTCTCGAGGTTGACGTCGCATCGGGTCGCCTCGGATGCGCCTCTGGTGAGGGCCGGTGCCGACCAGGCAATTGTTCGGGCGGCGGTGATCCGAGACGGTCGCCGAGCAACCCTTGAGGTGGAAGTGAATCCGGGCCGCGCCAACCGTGCCCGTGTCAACAAGTCTCCGCTGTCTCGGACCCGGGATCTGGTCGGGCTTGTCCGCACGGTGCTGTTCGCCCCGGATGATCTGGCGCTGGTGAAGGGCGATCCCTCCGAACGCCGCCGATTCCTGGACGATCTGTTGGTCCTACGGACGCCACGATTGGCCGGCGTACGCGCTGACTACGACCGTGTCCTGAAGCAACGCAACTCCCTCCTGAAGACTCTGCGGGCCAGCAGGTTCGCTGGCAGGTCCGGGGAGAATGTGATGTCGACCCTGGATGTGTGGGACAACCAACTCGTCCAGCAGGGCGCCGAACTGATGCACGAGCGGATGGCACTCTCGTTCGGATCTGCGGCCCTATCTGCAGGCGGCATACCTCACGGTGGCGCGCGGCGCTTCGCGGGAAGACGCGGATCTGGAGTACACCTCCGCGGTGCTCGATGCCGAGGTCTTGGACGGGCAATCGACGCTGGTCGCGCCTGTCGAGACCACTCCACCCAGCCGCGAGAGCCTCGCCGAACTGCTGACCACTGAGTTGGCCCGACGCCGAAACGACGAGCTGGACCGCGGGATCACCCTGGTCGGGCCGCATCGCGACGACGTGCACTTCACCTTGGGCGGCGCTGGAGTGGTCGACTGCCGGTGAAGGGGTATGCCTCGCATGGCGAGTCGTGGTCCTTCGCGTTGGCGCTCAAGTTGGCGTCGTACGAACTCTTGCGAGCCGATGGCGATGACCCCATCCTGATCTTGGACGACGTGTTTGCGGAGTTGGACGCCGAGCGGCGTGAACAGTTGGCCGCACTGGTCGCGGGAGCCGAACAGGTGTTGGTCACGGCTGCGGTCGCTGCCGACGTGCCGAACGTGCTCGCAGGCGTGCGATTCCAGGTGGCTGACGGGGAGGTGACTCGTGTCGGGTGAGGGAGAGACCGATCCGGGCACAGGTGAGGGCGACCACCAGGATGACGGCCTCGATCTTGCCCGCGCGTCCGCGCGATCGGTAGCCCGAGCCCGACCGGCCAGCCGGACCTTCCCGCAGCGGCGCCAAGCAACGGCTCAAGAAGAGGCAACCGGGGCGTCCGGGCAAGGTGTCGGGCGCACACCCGGATGAGCGTGACCCGCAGACGCTGGACGTCACCTTGGGCCGTCTCGTCGAGGATCACGGCTGGGCGGTCGATCTGCGCGTGCAGGGGATCTTCGGTCGCTGGGCCGAACTGGTCGGCGAGGACGTGGCCGACCACTGCCATCCGGAGTCGTTCGGGGCAGATGAAGCGAAGGCCGGAGAAGGCAAGGCGGCACCCTCGTCGTGCGCACCGATTCCACCGCCTGGGCCACCCAGATGCGGTTGCTGACACCGACCGTCGTACGCCGTCTCAACGAGGAGTTGGGGCACGGCACGGTGGCCGTCATCGACGTCCAAGGCCCCCATGGACCGTCCTGGAAAAGGGGTCCGCGATCGGTTCGCGATGGGCGCGGTCCGCGGGACACCTACGGCTGAATTCTGCCGCCCTAACGGCCGCGTGGCGTGTATAGGGGCTCAAGCACAGCCTGTTCGTGGCTCTCAGCGGCGGTTTCAGGCCGCTCACGGCCATATTTATCCACAGATCCACCCCCACGCTGGGGGAGGGACGTGGAATACGGCCCTCAGCGGGGTATCATGGCTCATGGTCGTCGGCTTGCCTAAGCGACGGCCATACCTATGTTCTGATCTACATCAGGGCTCGGCGCCATACCGATGTTCGGGCCCCCTTCGGAAGAGGTCTGCGTGAGCGACGACACGTCACTCGAGAACCCCAGAATTAGCCAGCGAGACGACCGACGACGCGCCCGACGACTGGGCGAGCATCGTGAACACGGCCCCACCCGAGGGCACCGAATACGACGCCAACTCGATCCAGGTGCTCGAGGGTTTGGAAGCCGTTCGGAAGCGTCCGGGCATGTACATCGGCTCCACCGGCGAACGCGGACTGCATCACCTGGTGTGGGAGGTCGTCGACAACTCGGTCGATGAAGCGCTCGCCGGATTCTGTGACCGGATCGTCGTGACCCTGCAGGCCGACGGCGCGATCCGCGTCGATGACAACGGCCGCGGGATCCCGACCGACATCCACCCGACCGAGGGCATCCCCGCGGTGACCATGGCACTGACCATGCTGCATGCCGGCGGCAAGTTCGGCGGCGGCGGATACAAGGTGTCCGGCGGCCTGCACGGCGTGGGCATCTCCGTGGTCAACGCGTTGGCCAGCACCCTGATCGTCGAGGTCAAGAACCGCGGGCACCTCTGGCGCCAGTCCTTCAGCCTGGGCGTACCCGAACGGCGAGCTCGAGCAGGTCCGCGAGATGGAGCCGGGTGAGGAGACCGGGACGACCGTCATCTACTGGGCCAGTGACGAGATCTTCGAGACCACGACGTACTCCCTCGAGACGATCACCAACCGGTTCCGCGAGATGGCCTTCCTCAACAAGGGCCTCGAGATCGTCGTGCGCGATGAGCGTGCCTCCGCCGACGAACTCGTCGAAGCCGTCGAGGACGCCACGATCGACGCCGAGATCGACCAGGTCGGCGCCGACGCGATCAAGCGCGGCGAAGGCGGCGGAATCGAGCGGGTCTTCAAATACGACCGCGGTCTCGTCGACTACGTCGAGCACCTGAACCGCCGCAAGCAGGTCGCGAATCCGTCGATCATCGCCTTCGAGGCGAACCACACGGGCGAGGGCGATCTGAGCCTCGAGATCGCCATGCAGTGGAACCAGTCCTACACCGAGTCGGTGCACACCTTCGCCAACACCATCAACACCCACGAGGGCGGCACCCACGAGGAAGGCTTCCGCTCGGCGCTGACCAGCCTGATCAACAACTGGGGTGAGACCTGGAACCTGATCAAGAAGAAGGAGGACCGGGTCTCGGGCGATGACGCGCGCGAAGGTCTGACCGCGATCATCTCGATCAAGCTCGGCGAGCCGCAGTTCGAGGGCCAGACCAAGACCAAACTCGGCAACACCGAGGCCAAGGGCTTCGTCCAGAAGGTCGTCAACGATCAACTCGGCGCCTGGCTCGAGCAGAATCCCGCCGAAGGCCGCGACATCGTACGCCGCGCACAGGCGGCTGCTTCGGCCCGAATCGCCGCCCACAAGGCGCGCGACCTCGCGCGCGGGCGCAAGGGTCTGATGGGTGGTGGCGGGTTGCCCGGCAAGTTGTCGGACTGCCAGTCGACCAACCCCGAAGAGTGTGAGGTCTTCATCGTCGAGGGTGACTCGGCCGGCGGCTCGGCCCGTCAGGGACGCGATCCCCGGATCCAGGCGATCCTGCCGATCCGCGGCAAGATCCTGAACGTCGAGAAGGCACGCATCGACAAGGTGCTGGCCAATACCGAGGTCCAGGCGATCATCTCGGCGCTGGGCACCGGCGTCCATGACGAGTTCAACCTCGACAAGCTGCGCTATCACAAGGTCGTGCTGATGGCCGATGCCGACGTCGACGGCCACCACATCAACACGTTGCTGCTGACCCTGCTGTTCCGCTTCATGCAGCCGTTGATCGAGCACGGTTACGTCTACATGGCCCAGCCGCCGCTGTATCGCTTGCGGTGGAACAAGCCGGCCGAGCACGAGTTCGTCTATTCGGACTTCGGAGCGCGACGCCTTGATGCGCGACGGCCTCGAGTCGGGCAAGAAGCTGCCCAAGGAGAACCCGGTGCAGCGCTACAAGGGCCTCGGCGAGATGAATGCCGACGAGTTGTGGGAGACCACGATGGATCCGGAGCAGCGGCTGATGCTCCAGGTGACGCTGGACGACGCCGCCCAGGCCGACGAGACCTTCTCGATCCTGATGGGCGAGGACGTCGAGCAACGGCGCTCCTTCATCCAACGCAACGCCAAAGACGTTCGCTTCCTCGACATTTAGCCGTAAGGATTCCTGGTGACTGAGACACCCACAAGTCCACCCCCTCGGTGGCCGGATCGAGCCCATCGAGTTGCAGACCTCGATGCAGCGGGCCTACATCGACTACGCGATGGCGGTCATCGTCGGCCGTGCGCTACCCGACGTACGCGATGGTCTGAAGCCTGTGCACCGCCGCGTGCTCTATGCGATGTACGACGGCGGCTACCGGCCCGATCGCGGCTTCTCGAAGTGCTCGCGGGTCGTCGGTGACGTGATGGGTCAGTATCACCCGCACGGTGACACGGCCATCTACGACACCTTGGTCCGGCTTGGCGCAGCCGTGGGTGATGCGGGCGCCGCTGATCCAGGGTCAGGGCAACTTCGGTTCCCCGGGCGACGACGCGGCCGCGGCCATGCGATACACCGAATGCCGGATGGATCCGCTGGCGCTCGAGATGGTCCGCGACATCGAGCAGGACACCGTCAACTTCCAGCCCAACTACGACGGCCGTTCGCAAGAGCCCGTCGTGTTGCCGGCGAGGTACCCCAACCTGTTGGTCAACGGCTCCGCCGGCATCGCGGTCGGCATGGCGACGAGCATCCCTCCGCACAACCTGCGCGAGGTCGCTTCAGGCGCGCTCTGGGCGCTGGAGAATCCCGATGCCACGCGAGAAGAGCTCCAAGATGCGCTGATCGAGCGGATCCAAGGCCCCGACTTCCCGAACGGCGCCCTGATCGTCGGCCGCCAGGGCATCGAGCAGGCCTATCGCACGGGTCGTGGCTCGATCACCCAGCGAGCGGTCATCGAGATCGACGAGGACCGCCAGGGCCGCACCATCCTGACGATCAGCGAACTGCCCTACATGGTCAACCCCGACAACCTGGCCAAGAAGATCGCCGAGTTGGTCAACACCGGCAAGGTCCAGGGCATCTCCGACGTCCGCGACGACTCGTCCGGTCGCACCGGGCAGAGCCTGGTGGTCGTGCTCAAGCGCGACGCCGTCGCCCGCGTCGTACTCAACAACCTGCTCAAGCACACCGAACTGCAGACCAACTTCTCCGCCAACATGCTGGCGCTGGTCGACGGCGTGCCACGCACGCTCACCATCGATCAGTTCATCAGTAGTTGGGTGACGCATCAGATCGAGGTCATCCAGCGCCGGACCCGCTTCCGCCTCGCCGAAGCCGAGCGACGTGCCCACATCTGGCGTGGTCTGGTCAAGGCACTGGATGCGCTCGACGAGGTGATCGCGTTGATTCGGCGTTCGCCGGACGTCGAGGACGCCAAGGTCGGGCTGATGGAACTGCTGGACGTCGACGACGTCCAGGCCCAAGAGATCCTCAACATGCAGTTGCGCCGGTTGGCCGCCTTGCAGCGCCAGAAGATCATCGACGATCTGGCCGCGATGGAGCTGGAGATCAAGGGCTTCGAAGAGATCCTGGCCAGCGAGACGCTGCAGCGCTCGATCATCTCCGAGGAGCTGGAGGCGATCGTTGCGAAGTACGGCAACGACCGTCGCTCGCAGTTCATCGCCGCCGATGGCGACCTGTCGATGGAAGACCTGATCCCCGATGAGGACCTGGTCGTTTCGATCACGCGTGGTGGCTATGCCAAACGGACCCGGGCTGACGCCTATCGGAGTCAGAAGCGCGGCGGCAAGGGCGTGCGCGGCGCGAGCCTGCGGGGGGACGACGTCGTACGACACTTCATTGCGACGTCGAACCACCACTGGCTGCTCTTCTTCACGACGGCCGGCCGGGTCTATCGCACCAAGGCCTACAACCTGCCTGAGGCGTCGCGCGACGCCAAGGGCGGGCACGTTGCCGGTCTGTTGAGTTTCCAGCCGGACGAGGACATCGCCCAGGTGCTGGCGATCCGCGACTACGAGCAGGCTCCCTACCTCGTGCTGGCGACGAAGAACGGCCTGGTCAAGAAGACCAGGCTCGGCGACTACAACTCGCCCCGCCAGGCCGGGGTCATCGCGATCAACTTCCGCGAGGACGACGACGAGTTGATCGGCGCAGAACTGGTGAACGCCGAGGACGACATCTTGCTGGTCTCCCGCAAGGGCCAGGCGATCCGGTTCCGCGCCGACGACAGCCAGTTGCGACCGATGGGTCGTGCCACCTCGGGTGTGTCCGGCATGAAGTTCCGCTCGGGCGACTCGGTGTTGTCGATGTCGGTCATCCGCGCCGACCAGGTCAAGGCCGAGGAGATGGCGACCGCGCACCCGCAGTACGTCTTCACGATCACCGACGGTGGGTTCGCCAAGCGCAGCCGGATCTCGGACTACCGCACGCAGTCGCGGGGTGGCCTGGGCATCAAGGCGATGTCCCTCGCCAACGAGGATCGTGGCGGTCTGGTGGGCGCGTTCATCGTGTCCGAGAACGACGAGGTGCTGTCGATCACCCAGGGTGGTCAGGTCGTTCGAAGCCCGATCAATGCCGACTTCCGTCCGACCGGTCGCTCGACCATGGGCGTCAAGTTCGTGACCCCCAAACCGGGTGATGCGGTGGCCGTGGTGGCCCGTTCGGTCGATGCACCTCCGGAGGAGGAGTCGGACTCGGAGGGCCCGGTGGATGAGTCCATCGGACGCTGCGAACTCGTCTGATCTTGCCGATGATGCAACAATCGAACCTCAAGATGCGAGCCCAGGTGTCCAACACTCGGGTGACGGTGAGGCGACAGAGGAGGACTGATGGACGGCGGACGCGCGATTCCCCCCGCGGAATCCGAGCGACCCACGCGGATCATTCCCCCGATGCCGAAACCCCCTGAGGCCTCGGCAGAGACCAAGGTTCCGTTGAAGGAACGCTTTCAGAAGGTGCTAGCGACGGTTGGCGCCGGCTCGGTTGCGTCGTCAGGTGCTGAGCCGGCCAAGCGTGCCGCTCGGCAGCCACCATCGAGCACGCCCAACGGCGCAAGCCCGAACGGGCTCTCGCCGAACGGTGTTCCGCCGAGTGGGGTTGCCTCCAACGGCGTCTCGAACGGAGTTGTCGTGGCAACGGGCGCGGCTGCCGTCGCAGCCACACAGCCCATTGCTCGACAGGCGCCACCCACTCAGCCTCCGGTCGCACCGCGTGCCGCTGCACCCGTGGCCGCTCCCGCTGCACCCGTGGCCGCTCCCGCAACGTCCAAGCGTCCGAAGCCGCAGCGCGTAGCCCGACCGGTTGCACCGGCGGCCGCAGCCGTGGCCGCGGATTCCGGCAAGCACCCTCGCCGTGCACGCTTGCGCCTCACGCGAGTCGATCCCTGGTCGGTCATGAAGACCGCGTTCTTGCTGTCGGTGGCCTTCGGGATCGTCACGGTCGTCTCTGTCCTGATCGTCTGGTCCGTTCTCGGTTCAGCGGGGGTTTGGGACTCGGTCAACGAGACGGTGAAGGGTGTCGTGGGAGACACCGCCACGAACAGCTTCGACATCGAGGACTACGTCGGCATGGATCGCGTCATCGGGTTCACGGCTCTCGTCGCGGTGATTGACGTCGTACTTCTGACCGCGATCGCGACCCTCTCGGCGTTCCTCTACAACATGGCTGCTGCGCTTCTTGGTGGCCTTGAGGTCACCCTGGTCGAAGACCACTAAATCGGTAGTGTCGACGACCACTTGGTGCCAAACGTCAGGGACACGGCCCGTTTTGAAGGGCCCCCTCCAAGTGGGGTAATCTTCGGCGTCGCCCGGCGCGAATCCGCGGGCAACAACACGGGCCTATAGCTCAGACGGTTAGAGCGCTTCCCTGATAAGGAAGAGGTCACAGGTTCAAGTCCTGTTAGGCCCACCCCGTGACCTCTCACCTTGCAGAAGAGCTACTCCGCCTCGCCGGCCTTCACCGCGGCGACGTACTCACTCACATGGTGATTCCAGCGAGCCAGCGATCTTCCTGAACTGCGCCTCGGTGATGTCTGGGGAGTCCCAGGAGTCAAACCTTGCCGGGTCCTTTGGATGGGCCTCGCTCATCCAGTTCATGAATGGGTTGTACATCTCGTCTTCGTATTCCGCGAGCGACAGCCCTTCGAACATCAGGGCATCCACGACCTTCCCTTCCTCTATCGTGACGTTGAACACCTTCTCGGCCCAAGGCCCTCGGCCGAGTTGCTCTGAACCAAGATCGTGGTACGTGAAGAGGCAGCCGACCTCCGCACCTCCAGAAGCCAATTCTTGGGTCTGGTTGCACTGGTCCACGGTGCCGTCGAGTCCGCTGGCCTCACCCATCCTGTTGTATCGCAGCCAGCCGTCTTGCCCGATCACGCTTCCGATGGTGAGCGTGGCGTTGTCATCGACATAGCTGGCAGCAAGGTCGCGATCGAAGGCGAAGTATGCCGTCACGAATTCGGAGGCAAGCTGCTCGGCTGAGTTCAACTCTGGTGTGGGAGCGATTGGATCGGGCGCAGCGTCCGGACCTCCGAAGCCCGGCCACCAGGCGAGGGCCGCGAGCACGGCCACGGCGGCGGCCAGCGCGCCGATCGCCCATTTGCGGCGGCGGGCGGCCTCTTGGTCGCTGCTGTCCAGAAAGTCCCGCAATTGCGTGCTGGTGTCGGTTCCATTCATCGCTTCCTCCGCGTGGTGATGGAGCGCCGTGATGACGAGACGCTCAAGATCGTTGTTGGTGGTCATGGCTGGATATCCAGTCGTTGGGCGAGTGTGGCCAAGCCACGGCTCGCGTGTGTCTTGACCGAGCCCCGGGAGACTCCCAAGGTGTCGGCGATCTCGGCTTCGGATTGATCGAGGTAGTAGCGCAGCACCACGACCTCCCGCTGCCGACCCGGAAGGTTGCGGATCTCAGTCCAGATCCGGTCGTACTCATCGTGGATGACGGCATCATGCTCGGCCGAGGGCATGGATTCCACGCCGTCGGCAAGCTGCAGGATCGCCAACCCATCCTTGCGACCCTGGCGGAGCCGTTGACGACCACCGTTGACGACGCACGTGTTGAGATAGGCCACGGCCGCCGATGGATCACGCAGGAGCCGCCAACGGCGGTAGAGGGTCAGGAACGCGTCCTGGACGACCTCTTCGGCGAGGTCTCGGTCGTCCACGAAGAGCGAAGCTAGCCCGACAAGTCGCCGATGGTGTGCCATGAAGAGTTCGGAAACGGCCGCGGTTCGGTCCGCCCGTGCCCACAAGCCGGGTTCACGCACTCTCCCCACCTCTTTGGGGCCCACCTCGTTCAGGTGGCTCACCACATCCACATAGGATTAGATGCCTCAGGGTCTCGCCGGTTGACATGCAGACACAAGTATTTGTCGGCCATCGGCTTTCAGTTTCGGATTGCCGCAGGGTCCCTGATACCTTGCTCGACTGGTCCGTCACTCAAACGTCAGGGATGTCACATGAAGAAGCTTTTGCTGGTCGCGCTCGCCGCGGGCGCCGCCGTTTTCGCCAAGAAGAAGATCGACGAAGGCAAGAAGGAACAAGCGCTGTGGGCCGAAGCGACCGACGGCGTGGACAAGTCCTAAGCACGTAACACCTGGGCCCTGGGGCCCGCAGGGGGCTGTGGCGCAGCTGGTAGCGCACCTGCTTTGCAAGCAGGGGGTCAGGGGTTCGAGCCCCCTCAGCTCCACCGAAGACGGTCGACCGTGATCAGACGGGCAGGCTCCTGCTGATCCGGCGTAGTGCCCAGCCAACAGCAATCAGGACAACTCCGAGCACGGCCGCCATGGCTGCGACGCCAAAGGCGACCACGGACGTGAAGAGGCTCGCTCGCAGGAAGGAAGCATCCATGACGGTTTCGCGGACCGGGTCGTCCTGGTCGAGCTCGGCGTAGGTCTTGCCGCCGCCGATCTCCTCGGCGTGCGTGGCGATTATGTCGGCCTGAGCATATGCCGTGAACGGTCCCTTGACCTCTTGCCCGGCGAAGCGACTCGCGTCCTCGGCGACGGTGATGTTCTCGGCTGCCAAGGTTGTCGCGGAGAGCGCGTAGGTGGAGATCCCCGCGATCGTGAAGATGACCCCGATGATGATGATGCCCAGTCCGATCATTCCGACTGCGTTCCGTGACTTTGCCGGCTCAGCGGTTTTCGCCTCGACATCAGGTGGTGTTTGTTCGGTGGCCATGGTTGCCTCCTCGGTTTCGCGTGCCTGGCTAATACGATCGTGGCCCTCCGACAGCGGAGAGGTCAATGCGCAAGGGGGAATCTGAGGTTGCAGCGGATCCTGGTCTACGGAGTCACCGGCTCCGGCAAGAGCACGTGTGCCCTGGTTATCGGTGATCGAACCGGGCTTCCGGTCACGCTGGTCGATGAGATCGCCTGGAACCCAGGATGGGTGTCGACGAGCGAGGCCGAGCAAAGAGATCGCATCAGTGCGGTCGTTGAGGGCGAACGGTGGGTGCTCGACTCGGCGTACGGGATTTGGCTGGACCTGATCCTTCCGCGGGTGGACCTCATTGTCGGGCTCGATTACCCCCGCTGGTTCTCGCTGCAACGGCTGGTGCGAAGGACCGTACGGCGTGTGGTCACCAAGGAACCGGTCTGCAACGGCAACACCGAACTCTGGTGGCGGGTGTTCACCCATGACTCGATCATCGTGTGGCACTTCCGGTCATTCGGTCGCAAGCGCTCTCGAATGCGTGACTGGGCCAAGGCACCCGACGGGCCGCCGATCCTGTTGTTCAAGAAGCCGGCCGACCTCGAGGAGTGGTTATCCACCCTCAAGGGCGAAGCGTCCTGAGGGATCAGTCCTGATGAATGCGGCGTCGGCGGGCGATCATCAGAGCGCCGCCAGCGAGCACGAGCAGGGCTCCGAGTGCGATCAGCCGGCCGAGCCACGGCGGCGCGCCGGTGGGGGCGAGTCCGCTGCCTGTGTGCTGGGCGACGTTGGTGAAGGTGCACTTGACCGTCTCACCCGCCTTGAGGCGGATCAGGGCGCTGGCGTCCTGCCGGTCCACGGCGGTGTTGCCGCTGGGGTCCTTGCACTTCAGGGTGTCGAGGTCCCAGCCGGACTTGTCGAACTCTGAGAGCTTGTAGTTGCCGGGGGCGAGTTCGTCGAAGGTCTCCGAATCGCCGTCTGCGAGTTTGAACTCCTTGCCGCGCAATTTGAACTTGAAGGTTTGGTCGGACTGGGGCTTGGTTTCCTTGCTGACGACAATCGTCCCTGGGGCGACCACCTTCACCGTGGCGCTGTCCCGATCGGTCGCGTCGCAGGTCGACAACGCCCGGGCCAGGACCTCTGCCGCCGGTTCACACAACGGCTCGCCCTCGGGATCGGTGGGCGTACCCTCGACGATCACCGTGTTTGTGGTCGTCTCGTCGATCGTCGTGGTGCAGGTGAACACCCAGGTCTCGTCCAGGGAGTCCTCGAAGATGCTGTCCGGCGTGTCCAGCAGGCCGTCGCCGTCGATGTCGCCCTTGACGTAGGTGACCGGTGAACAGGTGTCGTCGATGATGCGCTCCTCGACGTTGGCCAAGGGCACGTCACCGGTGTTGCGCACGCGGTAGGTGTAGGTCACCTTGCCGCCACCGACCAGCAGCGATCGGATCGGCGGTCTTCTCCACCTCGATGCCGGGGTGGAAGACATCGACGAACGTCGCGGCGAAGTCGGTCACCGGCACCTGCGCACCGATGGTCGAGCCACCCATGGCGACCACTTCCGCGACGTCCGTGGTCGGCTCGGTGATGGTTCCTTCGCAGCCGTAGCGCCAGACCTCGGCCGGCTCGCGGTCGAGGAGAGTCGTCCTGGTTGCCGCCCTCCTTGGCGATCAGGACGGGGATCAGGCAACCCGGGTTTGCGGGCACCGTGACGTCTCGCAAGGTCGACCTCGCTCGAGCACGTCGTCGGCCGCGATCGGGCTCTGACCGGCGTTCGTGACCAAGAACTCGTAGCTGACCGTCGTCCCGGCGGGCACCGAGCTCGTCGCTGACCGTCTTGTCCAGGTCGATGGCCGGATCGATGACGCGAACCTCGACGGTGTCCTCGGCCTCGTACAGGTTGCCGAGCGGATCGATGGCGCTGACCGAGGCGGTGTTCACGTCGGTCGTGTCCGGTGCCGTCGGCAGCGGAACGGCTCGCGTGCAGGTGTAGCGCCAGCTCTCCGGCCTGGCGGAGTTCGCGCCGTCGACCAGTCCGTTGTTGTTCAGGTCGCCACCGACATAGGTCAGCGGCGCGCACTTGTCGTCGACGGGGCCGACGAGCGGCGAGCCCGACGTCTCCGGTGTTCTCCACCACGATCGTGTAGGTCACGTTGCTGTCCGCGAGCACGGCGTCGGCGGAGACACTCTTGGTCAGGGTGAGGCTCGGCTCGATGACCGTGACCTGTGCGATGTCGGTGTCGTGACCTGCGGTCCCGTGGTTCCCGGCTGGCCGGGTAGGAAGGGCGTGCCCGCCACATTGGCGGTGTTCGTGACCAGGCCGGACTCATCCTGCGGCGGTGGAGTCCCTTGTTCCCGCTCGAGGGCAGTGGCACACGTGTAGTGCCAGACCTCGTCGACATCCAGGGCATCGTCGCCGTTGGTGTCCCCGTCGACGAAGGTCAGGTCCGCGCATCGATCATCGACCAGGACGACGTCGGCGATCGGCACATTGCCGGTGTTGTCGACGTCATAGACGTACTCCGCCTCGCGAGGAGTCGGTACGTCCGGGCCGCTGACCGGGGCTCGCGTCGGGGTCGAGCACCACGCCGACGAGGGCCGACTTGGTGAGTTCGATGTCCGGGATCAGCACCAGGACGATCTCGAACGCATCCCTGGTGAGCGTGCCACCGACCGGATCGCCGTTGCCGTCGACGGGTTGGGCGATGATCGTCGCAAGATTGATGGTGCGCTCGTCGATCGCCATCGAGCACGTGAACTGCCAGGCCTCCCCGGGGTTGAGCAAGTCGTCGGCGTTGGCGTCCCCGACGTTGTCGCCGGCGCCGTCGACGACCTGGGTGACAGGCGAGCACTGGTCGTCCGTCGACCCACCCGGCGTCTCCGGTGTCGTTGCGCAGATCGGTGGTGCCGGTATTCGTCGCCGTGTAGGTGTAGGTCACCTCGGTGCCGGGGAACACCACGTCCTGGTCCACGGCCTTGGTGAGATCGAGGCCGGGATTGGTGACGTCGACCGAGGCCGTGTCGGTGTCTGTCACGTCGGGGTTGTCGCCCTCGAAGGGCTGGTTGCCGTCGTTGGGATTCAGCGGCGTCGCGGTGACAACGGCGGTGTTGACCACCGGTTCGGTGGGATTCGCCGTACACGAGTAGGTCCACGTCTCGCCGACGTCCAAGATGGCGTCGTCGTTGCCGGGATCGTCGCCGCCGCGTGTCGGGCTCTCGCAGGGCGGGGTGTTGTCCGTCGAGTACCGGCGTAGCCAAGGGGCGTGTTGCCGATGTTGGTGACGGCGTAGGTGTAGGTGACCTCGGTTCCAGGCAGGACGGTCACTTCCGACTGACCGTTGACCAGCTTGACGAGATCGATCTGCGGCACGAACACGTCGACATCGTCCGTGGCCGTGTCGGTGACGACGGTTCCCGTCGGGTCGTTGCCCTGGACCTCGGCGGTGTTGACGACGATGACTCCACCCAGCCGGTTGTTGGAGACATGTGCCTCACGCAGGCACTCGAACTCCCACTCCTCGCCGGGGTCGAGCAGGTCGTTCTGCGGGACTGGTGTCCCCGACGTTCGGGCCACCGGCCGGGACCGGGCTCGACCAGGCCGCACTGGTCGTCGGTGACCGTGACGTTGCTGAGCGGCGTGTTGCCCGGGTTCGTCGCCGTGTAGGTCGAGGTGACCACGGCCGGCGGGTCGAGGTCGCCGCGCACCTCCGTCGGGGAGTTCACCTTCTCGAGCGCGATCTCGGGCTGGTAGTCGAAGGAGTTGTACATCGAGCAGGTGACGATCTCCTGCTCGATCGGAGTCGAGATCGAACGTGGGATTGGCGGGGTTGGTGAACTCGCCCTCGACAACGCGGACGTCGCCGAACTCGTTGCGCAACTCACAGCGGAAGTCGGTGCCGTCGGGTCTGCCGGCGATGTATCCGGGCTGCAACGCCTCGGCCACTCCGGCGGCGGAGTCCTCCTCAGGAGGATCCGGCTCCCACTGGAACTGGGCGAAGCCGTTGGCGTCAGTGCTCAGCGTCTTCGATGCGGCCGGGGTGGTGTTGGGCAGGATCCAGTCGAAACCGTTGCCCCCAGGCACTCGCGGAGTCACGGTGACGTCCCAGCCTGGTGCGGGGTCGTAGGTCGCGCTGTCGGGGCTCTGCGCGAACTTCCGGATTGTCAAGGAGGGCGAGCACAGCTGAAGCACCACCGAGCGCATGAAGGCGGCCAGGTCCTCGAAGTCGGTCACCAGCGCCACGTCGATCTCGTTCAGACTCTCGACCATGGCCAAGCTGTGCGTCCGTCACGACCTGGGGGCCGGAGATCTGGACCAGGCGGTTCGAGCTGGCCGGGTTGCTCAAGGCGCTGCCGACGCCGATCGCGAGCATCCGGCTGCCGTTGTTCTTGATCACGTTGGCTTCTTGCACCGCGCGATCGAGCGTGACCTGCTCGCGGCGGTGCTCCGGTCGGTTCGTACGGCGACGTCCGGCGGCGGACCGGCGGAGAATGGATCGCCGGCCTGGTCGAAGTCGAAAGCGGTCGGGTCGCCGTCGGTGACGTAGACCACCATCTCGGGCGTGGTGTCGTTCGCCTGATTGAGGGACCCGTCCCAGTTGGTGTATTGCGTGCTCGACTGTTGCTCTGACGAGTAGCTCCCGGACGAAAGCGGGTTGCCCGAGTTGTACGACTTGATCTCGACCCCCGCGGGGCGCGGCGGCAATGGGTCGTAGTAGTCGTTGAGCGCTTCTCGCAGCGCTCCGTTGGTGCCCAAAGTGGTGTCATCGATCTGGCTGCTGGGTGCGAGTTGCTGCGAGATGGTCGCGAACTGGGTCACCCGAGCGGTCGAGTTGGTGTTCGACAGCGATTCCAGTAGAGCCTCGGCGGCGTCACGCACGTCGTCGACGGCGTTTGAGGAACTCACCGAACCCGAGGCGTCCAGGACCACCGTCAGGTCGACGCCGCACGAGTCCTCGATCGGTGGGTTCGCCACTGGTGTGACCGCAGCCTCCGCCGGGCCCGTCAAGGCCGCGGGGATGACAGCAAGCAACGGTGCTAATAGCACCGCCGCGATCAGCCCACTCTGATGGCGTCGGGAAGACACAAGGGGCACCCTAGCCGACTTGGAGCCTGATGTGACAGGTGTTGCTGGTGCTTTTGTTACTCGTATGGGGATGCGAAAGATAGCCGAATTGCCGAGTTAAGGTGTCGCGTTCAATGAATTGTCGGATGATTCCTAGTCATATCGTTTTACAGACCGTTGTCTCGTGGCTCTGGTCGCCGTCTTAATGGGGGATCCGATGCCGCGACTGCGCAGGCAAGCCGCGCTGTGGCTTGCCGTCGTCGGCATCCTGCTGATCTCCTCCGTCTCCGCCGTCGCGGCAACGTCGTCGCTGCAATCCGATGAGGTCGGCGGCACGTCGGTCGCGGCGCACCTGGCCACGCAGAACTCTCAGATCGGCCTGGGCCGCACAGGTGGCCGCCAACGGCGGCACGGCGTCCGCCCCCATCACGTTCAACCAACCGACGTACTCGCTGAACAGCCGCGATCTCCGGCGTCATCAACACTGCTGCGGACGGGACCACCACCACGATCGAGCGAACTCGCTACGTCGGGCCGACTGCGCCGACGTTTCGTCGGGCCTTCGACCAACCCGGGCACGGCCGTGTGCACGACGAGCCGGCACCAGTCTTCAAGGTGGCGCCCCGAGACCGACGTCGCTCGAAAGCAACGCCGCCTGCAGCACGGCCGCCGGCTTCGCCTACACGGACGTAGGTGGAGCCGGGCGAGAGCACGACGCGGGACGCGGTCGAGTTCACGTTCAGCCGGCCGGTGCTCGGCTTCGGTGCCTGGTTCGGCGATCTGGAGACCCGCACTGATGGCTCCGGGGTCGCCGCTGTGATCCGCCTCTACGGCGTCGGCGGCGTTCTGTTGTCCGACCGTCAGTCACGCCCGGCCCCTCGTATCCTCCCCCAGAGCAACTGCGGCGGCGGCTTTACCGGGTGCGGCAACAACACGACGCGGTGGTTGGGATTCGTGGCTGACCCGGCCCAGCCGGTGGTGCGGATGGTGGTCATTGTCGGCGATGACGACGCCAACGGGACCGCGCTCGACGAGGGCATCGGTCTGATCGGCCCCACCCTGGACCTCAGCACGGCGGCGATCTCGCTGACGAAGTCGGCCCTGCCCGTCTGACGGACACGAACACCGACGGCGTGATCGGCGCCGGCGACACGGTCGCCTATCGACTTCGCCGTGACCAACACCGGCTCGCTCGCGGTCTCGAGCGTCGCGATCACGGACTCCTTTGCCACCGGCCTTACCTGTCCCGCCGGCTCGCTGGCGGCGGGCGCCGTGCGGACCTGCACGGGCAGCCACGTCCTGACCCAAGCCGAGGTCAATGCCGGCTCCATCACCAACACGGCCACGGCGACGGCCTCGACGTACGGCGGCACCGTCACGTCCAACCCGAGCACCCTGGTAGTGCCGATCACCGCGACGCCCGGGCCTGCGCGTGACCAAGACCGTCGACGCTCCGACCTTCGACGCGGTCGGGCGAGTGCTGAGTTATGCGGTGAGCGTTCAGAACACCGGGAAACGTGACGCTGACCGGGCTCAACGTGGCAGACCCCAATCCGGGAACCGGCGCCTTCTCGACCACCTGCAACGGCCTGTCCGGGTTCCCTGCTGCCCGGGGCAAGTGCCAACTGCACGGCGTCGTACACCGTCACCCAGGCCGATCTGGACGCGGGCACGGTGACCAACGTGGCGACCGCCAATGCCCTCGGCCCCGGAAGTGTCTCCGTCGGCCCTGTGACCGGAGTCGCGACCAGCAGCGCCGTCCAACGGGTTGGCTTCACCTTGCAGAAGGCGGTCGACGAGCCGACCTACGAGAACGTCGGTGACGTGCTCGACTTACACGATGTCGGTCAGCAACTCGGGCAACGTCACGTTGACCGGGTGTCTCGCTGACGGACCCCTCACCTGGGGCACGGCGCCTTCTCCAGCAACTGCGGCGCGCTTGCCGAACACCTTGGCGCCGGGCCAAACCAGGACGTGCACGGCGACGTACGCCGTCACCCAGGACGATCTCGACGCGGGAACGGTCGTCAACCTGGCCAATGCCGAGGCAGTCGCCCCCGGAGGACCGGTCAGCGCACCTGAGGCGACCGCGACCTCGACGGTTGTCGAGCGACCTGGACTGGGCATCGTCAAGACCGTGGATTCGGCGACGTTCGACAGCGTCGGTGACGTGTTGACGTATTCGATCGTGGTCACCAACCTGGGCAACGTCCGAGTGAATACGGTCAGGCTCACCGATGCGGCACCTGGCAGCGGCGCATTTAACTCTCAACTGTGCGGGCCTGCCCAACGCCCTGAATTCCGGCGCGTCCGGGTCCTGCACGGCGACCTATGCCGTGACGCAGGCGGACATCGATGAAGGCCGTGTCACGAACGAGGCGCAGGCATCTGCTCGGACGCCGGCCGCGCAAGCGATCGTCTCACCTCTGGCGGCCGCCTCATCGGTGGCCGAACAGACAGCAGCGCTGAGCCTGATCAAGACCGTGGATGTCGATAATTACGACGCCGTCGGCGACCTGTTGACGTACACCCTGACCGTCACAAACTCCGGGAACGTGACGTTGGAAGACGTCACCGTAATCGACGACTCGCCAGGCGCGGGCGCCTTCGACCTCGAGTGCCCAGGGTTGCCGGGTCAATTGATACCCGGTGAGGAGACCGCTTGCACCGCGACGTACGCCGTCACTCAGGATGACCTGGACTCCGGCTCCGTCACGAACGTCGCCTCGGCCACAGCGACAAGCCCGGGTGGCGACCGTATCCACGCCGGATTCCGGCGCCACGTCCTCCGCGCAGCAGACGCCAGTACTCGCGGTCGACAAGACCGTCGATGCGGTGGAATTCGCGAGCGCGGGGGATGTCCTCAACTACACGGTCACTGTCGAGAACCTAGGAAACGTGACCCTGGCCGGGGTAGCTGTGGCCGATCCCGCCCCGGGGACTGGTGACTTCAACCTCGACTGTGGCGGGCTACCGACGGTGCTTGCCCCGGGGGACGACGGGACGTGTACCGCCCGCTACGTGGTTTCACAGGCGGACGTCGATGCCGGCTCGGTGACCAATACGGCGTCGGCGGAGGCAACAGCTCCGACTGGCGCCATTGCTGCCGCATCTCCCGACGTCACCTCGATCTCTTTGGGCGCAGCGTCGATGGTCGTAACGAAGAGCGTTGATCCGGCGACCTACGACGCGGTCGACCAACTGCTGGTGTACACGATCATCGTCACGAACACAGGCGACCTCACCCTCTCTTCCGTTGCGGTCGATGACGTTGCTCCAGGTCCGGGGGCCTTCGAGTTGGATTGCCTGGCGCTCACACCTGAGCTCGCTCCCGATCACAGTGGTATCTGCCAAGCGACCTATGCAGTGACTCAAGCTGATCTCGACGCCGGTCTGATCCTCAACACCGCGGTCGCCTCGGCAAGTTCTCCGCAAGGTGACCCTCTGTCGGCGACTGCGAATGCGACGTCGCGCGCCGTCGTTCAACCGGCCTTGACCATCGAGAAGACCGTCGCAGAGAAGTCGTTCGCCGTGGCCGGTGACGTGCTCAACTACACGATCACGACCAAGAACACCGGCAACGTCACCCTGGAACGAGTCAAGGTGAAGGACAAGGCACCAGGAGCAGGTGCCTTCACCTCGACCTGTGGCGTCATCGCGACCCTCGCGCCAGGCGACACCAGTGTCTGCACGGCTGCCTACACGGTCACCGCGAAGGATCTGACCGGCGTTGGCGTCACGAACACCGCCAAGGCGCTGGTCCGCAACAAGGTCGCGGCGGTGACGGCGAGCGCAAGCTCGAAGGTGAAGTCCACGCTCCCCGGGGCGGGGGGCGGCAACGGTGACTTGCCCGACTCCGGCGCTCCTGACATTCGCCTCCCGGTCAGCCTCGGTATTGGACTGCTCCTCGTCGGAGGGCTGATGACCCTTATTGGCTGGAAGCGTCGCCGTCACTTCGCTCGTGACTGATGATTGAGGCATGAGGACTGCGCTTCGACTGCTGTTCGCAGTCGTGTTGAGCGGAATCCTGACGTTTCCACTCGCCGTTGCCTGGGCCGTGAACCGGTCCGAGGTCCATGAGTTGGTGGGGATCACGCCGACCACCTTCTCGTTGACGACCAGTGGGCGCAGCGAGGTGCGGCTCGGGGTGGCGGGGACGGTCTTCATACCGGTCTCACGGGGTCCGCTGGGAGTCGTTGCCACGGTGGATGGGCCGGGAGACCCCGACATCGGCAACGGTGACCTGGCGTCGTACGTCACTCCGGAGATGCTGAGTCTCTACGCCGGCCTGTTTCATGACCCCGAACCCGCGGTGAAGCAGTACGTCGACGAACTCAAGGACGAATTCCAACAGCGGTTGGTGCTGGCTATCGGCACGCTGGCCGTATTCGGCGGGTTGGCCGTCTTTGCGCTTTCCTACGTCGTCCCCCTGCGGCGGGCACCTCGGGATGGCGAGTGGCGGCTTCGGATGGCCGGCGCCATGGCGTTCGTGCTGGTGTGCACCAGCACGATCGCCATGCTACAAATGTGGCCCGCGAACGCGGACGAGCAGGGGGACGGGGCCTATCCGCTCACGGCGCTCGATGGCACTGTGGCCGCAGGCAGCACCACGAACAGTCCCGTCCTGCGAACGCTGTTCGTCGATGCCGCGCCACGCGTGCGGACCCTGATCAGCCGCCAGGAGGCGAGCGAGGAGAACTTCCGAGCGCTCGCCGCCGCCGGGTTGACAGCGCAGATCGACAATCTGGTCGGACCCCAGGACGGGCGAGGTGGCGGTGCTGATGCAATCAGACATGCACTGCAACACGTCGATGATCAGGCTTCAACGGCAGGTGGTGACGATGTTGAAGGAGAAGTTCGGGGCGGACGTACCAGCCCTCCTGGCGATCAGCGGTGATCTGACGACCAATGGGACCGCAGCCGAGGCCAACTGCGTGCAGTCGATCGCCGACATCGCGGAAGGGGCCCCGATCGCCGCCGTCATCGGCAATCACGAGTCGGACGTGAGCCTCGGGCAGATGCGCGACGCAGGCATGACCGTGCTCGACGGGACCGAAGTCGAGTTGGCGGGCGTCTCCGTCCTTGGCGAAGGCGACCCCGAGAGGTCCGAGCTCTTCGGCCCCACGGCGCTCCGGGCGGATCGTTCGCAGATCGATGTGGGAACGAATCTGTACGACGAGGCCACCGCCGATCGGCCCGACCTGGTGCTCGTCCACGAGGCGTACGCCGCTCAGGCGTTCTTGGACGTTTCCGACATGCACGGTTTCCTCGACGAGCGAGGCAGTGTGACGACGCCGTACGACGACGGCGTCCGCGACGCACCGGCCGGGGCGATCTTCTATGGACATTGGCACCGCGACGTCGAGCCCCGGGTGGTGTGGAACTCCGATGGCACGTGGACGCTGGTGATGGAGTTGGGCACCTCGGGCGGCGCTATCGCCACCCCGACGTTCGGTCGATTCTCGACCCCGTGGTCACAACCCCAGCAGATGGCGACGTTTCCGGTGGTCTTCCTCGATGAGGAGACCCGACTGGTCACCGGCTATCAGATGTACCGCTTCGATACCGACGGCTCCGTCACCGTCGAGCCCCGCGTGGACATCGGCGCCGTCTCCCTGGCGGGAGCGAATGACACCTCCAGCGAGCGATTCGGGGTGTAAAGCACTCCCGCCAACGCGATTGGGTAGTTTGGTCGCGTGAACACGGCAAGACCGACCCGCCAACGACTCGCTGTGTCGGCGGTGCTCGGCGCCTCCGCTGATTTCCGGAGCGCCCAGGAGATCCACGACGAGTTGCGACGAGCGGGCGAGAAGGTGGGCCTCGCGACGGTCTATCGGACGCTGCAGTACCTGACCGAGAGCGGCGACCTCGACGTCGTCAAGACCGACTCGGGTGAGGCCGTCTATCGGCAGTGCAGCCCGACCCACCACCACCACTTGGTCTGCCGCTCCTGCGGGCGCACGGTCGAGGTCGAGGGCCCGGCAGTGGAGCGATGGGCCAATGCGATCGCCGACGAGCATGGCTATGTTGACGTCAGCCACACGATCGAACTGTTCGGGACCTGCGCAATCTGTCACAGTCCGGCCCGATCGGGTGCCGACAACCAACCAGGCGCCTAGCCCAGCTCGTTGCCATAGTTCGGGAGTTTGAAGGCCCGTCCGTAGTCGTGGCCGACGAAGTCGGTCCGCCTGTTCCCGATGTTGGCGATGATGGTGTAGCCCTCGTATCGGAAGTGCCGGCGGCACTGCTTCTTGCCCTTGACCAATCCGACGCCAACCGGCCGCGTGCAGATCTCCGCGACGACGTACCCGGCGGCGGCCAACTGGGCCGGCGCCTCGCCGAGTGTCTCGGGACTTCGACCCGTGTTGAACAGCAGGTAGACACCGTGTCGTCGTGCGTGCTTCGCGAACCGCAACACCCGGCGTACGGGCTCTCCTTCGTTGTACTGCGTGGCCAGCGTCGTGTTGTCGATGTCGAAATTGATCGCCAACTTCTCGTCCGGCTGGGCCCGCTCGACGCGCTGATGCAGAAAGGCCCCGGAGCCGGCCATGACGCGGCGTACGTCCCTGCGCCACTGCTTCTCTGACGGGAGTCTGGCCGAAACCTTCGCATCGGCCGCCAATGCCCCGGAAGCGACGGGTGCGGGACAGACCAGCAACAGCGAAATGGCAGCGATGAGGGTGAGGAAGAGTCGGCGAGGCACGGTCAGCCTGCGAGGGTTGCGTCCACGGTGATCTCGACTCCGGTGAGGGCCTTGCTGACCGGGCAGGTCGCCTTGGCATTCGCAGCGGCGGCCTCGAACCCGGCCGCATCGAGGCCATCTACCTGACCACTGACGGTGAGGTGGATGGTCGTGATGTGCAAGCCGCCGGCAGGATCGGGCTCGACGGTCACATCGGCCGTGACGTCAAGCGTCACTGGAGTGCCACCGGCCTCGGCCAGAATGGCTGAGAACTGCATGGCGAAGCACGACGAGTGCGCAGCCGCGATGAGTTCCTCCGGGCTCGTGCCCTCCGCAGCATCCGCGATGCGCCTGGGGAAGGTGACGTCGAAGGTCCCGGCGTGGGAACTGCTGAGTTCGACCTGGCCGGTGCCATCCATCAAGCCGCCCTTCCAGGCGGTGCGAGCGGTACGTGTCGCCATACGACTTCTCTCCTTCTGTTCGGGGATTGTGGGCGAACTGCCCAAAGTGTCAGTCAACACGACAATGTACGCCGCCTCGCGGAACATGACAGGGGAGCCTTCTTGACCCAGTCTTGAGGCGCGGAGGCTTGATCGCGCCTACCTTGGTGGTCGTGTCGGATCCGGAGGACCTCGAGGAGGCCGTGCAACGCATGTTGCTCGGGGATGAGTGGGCCTTTCGGACCGTCTACCGCAGCGTGCATCCGCTCTTGCTCAGGTACGTCAGCGTGCTCGTCGGCCCGGTCGACGCGGAGGACGTGGCATCCGAGGCCTGGGGGCAGGCTTTCCGAGACCTCGCCCGATTCGAGGGTGACGCCGATGGGTTCCGCGGCTGGATCACGACCATTGCTCGGCATCGCGGACTCGACCATGTCAGGGCTCGCGGTCGCCGGCCCGTTGCCGATGTAGGGCTCGAGATTCTGGGCGACCGAGCGGACCGAGCGGATGTCGAAGCCACCACAATCGAACTGTTAGGCACCGAGCGAGCGATGGCTCTGATCAGGACGCTCCCGACGGATCAAGCCGAAGCGATCATGCTCCGAGTCGTGATGGGCATGGATGCCGCGACTGCCGGAGCCGTGCTCGGCAAGCGACCCGGCGCCGTACGCAGTGCCGCCCATCGTGGGTCTGAAGACGCTCTCGAGAGCGCTCGGCGCGGGCCCAATTCTGACGAGCGTGACACTTTCGGCCCTGGCGACGCTGAGGAGGTGAGATGAACAACAAGAAGACCCCGTGGGTCGATCCCGCAGACCACCAACTCACCGAGTTGGTGACCGCTGCGAGCGCGCCGGGAACCGACGCTGAGCTCAGAAACGAAGAGCACAGCGTCGCGATGTTCCGCAGTACATTTCGGGGCCCCCGTGGAGTCACTGACTGCTAGGAGAGAATCTGTGTCGCCAACACCCCGAACCAAGAGATTCGCCGCGAGGACCCTCGCCGCCGGGATCGCTGCCTTCGCGCTGGCCACCGCCGGGATTGCGCTGGCGGCATCCGGAAACCTTCCTGGCAACGGGCAAGGAAACGGCTTCGGGAACGATGACGACCAGGTGTCGCAGGTTGTCGAGTCCGAGGCGTCTGACGAGAACGACCAGGGCGAGGACGAGCAGGGCGACACCTCTACCGACGAGGTCACGGACGAGACTGATGGTGATGAATCATCCGAGTCGCCGACCGAGGACACCGACGAGTCCACCACCGAGGGCTTCCGTGGCGTGTGCCGAGCGATCACCGTGGGCAACAAGGCCGAGCACGGCAAGGCGTTGGAAGCACCGCCGTTCGTAGCCCTGGTGGAGGCGGCCGGCGGTATCGAGAACGTCAAGGCCTACTGCACGGAACAGTTCGGAGAGTCGACCAAGCCTGCCAAGGGCGAGCGTCCCGAGAAGCCGACGAAGCCGGAACATCCCGACCAAGCCGGAACACCCGAGCAAGCCGGATCATCCGACCAAGCCGAGCAAGCCGGAACACCCGAGCAAGCCGGATCATCCGACCAAGCCGACCAAGCCGGAACACCCAGTCAAGCCGTAGGGGCTGACCGTAGGCTGGCCGGGTGTCACTCGCAGCGCCCGGCCTTCCTCCGCGCGCTCGAACCACGCTTTCTCGGCGTCCACCTGTTAGCTATCGTCCTGGTGGCGATCGCCGGGTGGCTCGGAGCCTGGCAGTACGCCGCGTGGCAGGCCGACCGTGCCGCACAGTCGCAGTCGTTTGCAGATGTCGACCCGGTGCCGCTTGCCGACGTGATCGGGCCGGACGACGCGTTTCCCGGCCTCGACAACGGTCGGCCGGTTGACGTGCGCGGGGAGTGGCTGCCAGAAGCCACCGTTTACGTGTCGGGTCGGACCGATCCCGCGGGCGAGGACCCGTCGCAACCCGGCTATTGGGTGGTCACGCCGATTGCCGTCGGCGGTGGTGATGGTGCTGCGTTCCCGGTCGTACGAGGGTGGACCGAAGCACCCGAACTCGCTCCGCCGGCACCCACGGGGCCGGCGGATCTGACGGCCTGGCTGCAAGCCCCGGAGGGCGCTGGAGATGCTGATCAGGACCCTCTGGACAACGTCGTACCCACTCTCCGGATCGCAGAAGTGGTGCAGCGCTTGGATCGTGACGCCTATGGTGGTTTCGGTATCGCCGTCGAGCCGACGGCTGGCCTGGAAGCGGTCGGTTCGGGAGCCGGTTCCGGCGCCAGCTGGTCGACGGGGTTGCGGAATCTGTTCTACGCCTTTGAATGGTGGTTCTTCGGTGGGTTCGCCGTCTTCGCGTGGTGGCGGTATATGAAAGATGAGTTGTCAGAGTCGGAGGGCTGAGTCACGTGACCGAAACACCCTCGCAACCTGAACTTCGTAACCTCACGGGCATGAGTTCCGTCTTCCAGGGGTACGCCGACGCGCACGCGGCCATCGCCAGCACGGCGTACGACGAGATGTTCCATGGCGAGGAACTCCGTGAGCCCTATCTCGGCCTGAGCAGCTCACTGAACGCCATGACGCTCGGCGAGATGCGTAACCGGACCGAATCGCTTGCGAACAGCTACCTCGACCAGGGCGTGACCTTCGACATCGCCGGGGAGGAACGCGCGTTCCCACTCGATCTGTTGCCTCGAGTCATCGAGCGGGACACCTGGGCCAAGATCGACGGCGGTGTCCAGCAGCGGGTCAAGGCACTCGAGGCGTTCCTGGCCGATGTGTATGACGCGGGAGACGTTTATCGGGACGGGGTGATTCCGCAGAGTGTGGTGACCACCTCGGCGCACTTCCACCGGCAGGCAGCGGGCGTCCAGCCGCCGAACGGCGTTCGGGTGCACGTGTCTGGAATTGATCTGATCCGCGACGATCAGGGCGAGTTCCGGGTGCTCGAGGACAACGTGCGGGTCCCGTCAGGTGTCTCCTACGTGATGACCAATCGGCGGGCCATCGCCTCCGCCCTGCCGGAACTCTTCGCGCAGCACCGGATCCGCCCCGTGGCGAGTTATCCACAGAAGCTCCTGGCGGCGTTGCTCGCCGCGGCCCCGGCCGGCGTACGCGATCCGACCGTCGTGGTGCTCACCCCTGGTGTCTTCAACGGCGCGTACTTCGAGCACGCCCTGCTGGCCCGGACGATGGGGGTCGAGCTGGTTGAGGGGCGCGACCTGGTCTGCCGACGTGGCCGAGTGATGATGCGCACCACGCATGGTCTTGAACAGGTCCACGTGATCTACCGACGGGTCGATGACGAGTTCCTCGATCCGGTCCACTTCCGGGGCGACTCGATGTTGGGATGCCCGGGCCTGGTGGACGCGGCCCGGGCCGGGAACGTCACGCTGGCCAACGCGATCGGCAACGGCGTCGCGGACGACAAACTCGTCTACACCTACCTTCCCGACATCATCCGCTACTACCTACGCGAGGAACCGATCCTGAAGAACGTCGACACCTGGCGTCTCGACGATCCCGAGGCTCGCGAGGAGGTCCTCGACCGGCTCGATGAGTTGGTGCTCAAGCCGGTCGACGGGTCGGGCGGAAAGGGCATCGTGATCGGCCCGAAGGCCACCAAACCCGAACTCGATCAGTTGCGGGTCCAGGTGATGAAGGACCCGCGCGCGTGGATCGCGCAACCCGTCGTACAACTGTCCACGGTCCCCACGTTCGTGGATGGCGGAGTCGGACCACGCCACGTCGACCTGCGTCCCTTCGCCGTCAACGACGGGCATCGGGTGTGGGTGCTCCCGGGTGGGCTGACTCGCGTCGCTCTCGGAAAGGGCGAGTTGATCGTGAACTCGTCCCGTGGAGGTGGCTCGAAGGACACCTGGGTGCTGGCGGGCGTCGGCAGACAGGCCGATGTCGACCCAGCGCATGGGCACGCCCACCTCCCGGCCTCGCTCTCCCCTCAGATCAGTGGTCCAGCGCTTGCCGAGCTCACGTCACAGCAGGATCAGCAGCAACAGCAGGGGCCGGTGGCGCCATGCTGAGCCGCATAGCCGAGTCGCTGTTCTGGATCGGGCGGTACGTCGAGCGTGCCGAGGACACCGCGCGAATCCTCGACGTGACGACTCAGCTGATCCTCGAGGAGGGGCAGTCCGAGGAGGAGATGACGTGCCGCACGCTGCTGTCCATCATGGGGGTCGAACCTGACGAGGACGCCCTGGTGGACACTCGCCTGGTCATGGAACTACTGGCGTACGACGCCAACTCGCCGGTGTCGATCGCGGCCGCACTGGGGGCTGCTCGTGAGAGTGCCCGCCGGGCGCGCGAGACGTTGTCGGTGCCGATGTGGGAAGCCCTGAACACGACGTACCGTGCCATCCCCAGCGGCCAGTTCCGCGCGCTTCGGCCGCCGACCACCTTCCACTGGGTTCGAGACCGTGCGTCGTTGATCAACGGCCATGCGGCCGCCACGATGACTCGCGACGAGGGCTGGCAGTTCCTCGGGCTCGGGCAGTCGATCGAGCGGGCGGACATGACCGCACGACTGGTTGCGACGGCGTCGCTGGCCGGCTCCGGAACCTCGTGGATCACGACCCTGCGGGCGTGCGGGGCGTACGACGCTTTCCTGCGGACCTATCGCGGGGTCGAGACCGAGCGCGGTGCCGCCGAGTTCCTCCTCCTCGACAGGCTCTTTCCGCGATCCGTCGTGCATGCCCTCAACCGAGCCGATTCCTGCCTGGCCAATCTCGAGTCCGGCCAACGGGCCGGCTTCCAGAACGAGGCGCAGCGGTTGCTCGGTCGAACCCGAGCCGACCTGGAGTACCGCTCCCTGACCGACGTACTCACCGATCTCCCTGCCGAGATGGAGAAGTTGCAGCGGACCTGCGCCTCCGCCAGCAAAGAGGTCACCAGCCGGTTCTTCTCCGGCTCCGAAGCAACAACGTGGAGAGGCGTCCGGTCATAGCCATGAGCATGCAACTGCGAATCGTGCACAACACGGTCTTCGAGTACGACGGCATTGCCACCGCGTCGTACAACCAGGCTCGGATGACCCCCCGCACCTCGGCAGACCAGATCGTCATGCACAGCCGCCTCGAGGTGTGGCCACCCCCGTGGACGCAGAGCTATCGCGACTACTTCGGGACCCAGGTCACGGCGTTCGAGGTGTTCGACCCGCATGAGTCCCTGACGGTGACGTCGACCTCGACCGTGCAGACCAACCGCAGTGCCGCGCCACCCCCGCAGATGTCTTGGGAGGACCTGGCCGCACCGGACGTGGTCGACGCCAGTATCGAGTACCTCCATTCCAGTCGGATGGTTTCGTTGCCGCCCGACCTCAAGGCACGAGCAATGGCGCTGGCGGCCGAGATCGCCACCCCCTCCGAGGCGGCGAAGGCGATGTGCGAGTTGGTCTATGACGAGGTCTCCTACATCACCGGTTCCACCTCGGTCATGACGCAGGCGGCCGATGCGTGGATCCAGCGTGCGGGCGTCTGCCAGGACATGGCACATCTGGTCATCGGCGGTCTGCGCGCGATGGGCATTCCCGCTCGTTACGTGTCCGGTTATCAACACCCGACGAAGGAACCGATCGTCGGAGAAACGGTGTCCGGCGAGTCCCACGCGTGGGTCGAGTGGTGGGACGGCGGTTGGTGTGCCTGGGACGTCGCGAACGCCGTCGAGCCTCGGGACCACTACGTCGTGGTCGCAACCGGCCGTGACTACGTCGACGTACGCCCGCTCAGCGGGATCTACTCCGGTGCCGCCACGTCTGCGATGACCGTCGACGTGAAGTTGACGTGCCTGGGATAGGTAGCGGCAGCCATATCGAGTTTGCCCAGATAGGTTTGCTCCGTGCGCAACCTCTATCGGGCCTACCGGGTCCTGGCCCTGACCGTGGGCGTGCTGCTGACCATTGGCGTGTTCGTGGCCCTCCCTCTGAAGTACCTCGCCCCCGAAGGCTCCGCGGCGCAGCAGTTCGGTGCCGCGCTATGGCCGCTGTGGGTCGCACACGGGTGGATCTACATGGTCTACCTCGTGGTTGCGTTCCTGCTGGCGCGCCGGGCCAAATGGACACCCGGATTCACGATCTTGATGTTGATCGCGGGGACGATCCCCATCTTGATCTTCTTCGTCGAGCGGAAGGTCGCCCACCTGATCGAGGCTGAGCATCCCGAGCTCGCGAAGACGTGACCAGATGACAACGGCGTTCGTGCTCGGCGGCGGTGGCGTGCTTGGCGCCGTCGAGGTGGGCATGCTGAGGGCACTCCTGGAGCGGGAGTATCGTGCCCGACCTCGTGCTGGGGACCAGCGTCGGAGCGTTGAACGGCGCCTTTGTCGCACGCGATCCCACTGTGCGGGTGACCGATCGGCTGGTCGAACTGTGGTCCACAGCCTCCGAGGTCGGAGACGTGTACGGCGATCGGCCCCTGCGCTCGGTGCGTCGAGCCATGTCGTCACGCACCCACCTCTACTCCTCGGACGGACTTCGGGCCCGATTGGTCGAGGAGTTCGGCGACCTCAATCTGGAGGATCTATCGGTGCGCTTCCAGGTGTGCGCGGCGAGCATCGAGCGGGCCGCCGAGCACTGGTTCGAGGCTGGCCCGGTCGTGGAGGCCGTTCTCGCGAGTGCCGCCGTGCCCGGGCTGCTGCCGCCGGCCAAGGTCGGCGAGGAGCACTTCCTGGATGGCGGAATCGTGAATTCGATTCCGCTCGGACGCGCCGTACAACTCGGCGCCGACCGCGTCTTCGTCCTCCAGGTGGGGCGGGTCGATCGTCCCTTGCAAGCTCCCAAGAACCCGCTCGAGGTCGCTCGGGTGTCGTTCGAGATCGCCCGTCGCCACCGGTTCAATCGCGAGTTGGCCGAGGTGCCGGAGGGCGTCGAGGTCCACGTGTTGCCGGCGGCGGGAACGTCGACCCGCGACGATTCGATGTTCGCCTATCGGGACTTCTCCGCCGTACAGGTCAAGATCGAGGCGACCTACGAGGCCACGCGTGACTACCTGGCGACCCAGGTTCCCGCATGATCTGGGCGCTCCGGCGGCTCATCCTCGCGCCCTTGCTGATCCTGGCCACCACGTTCATGTGGGTGGGCCTGCCGATCTGGCTGCTTGTCGCCGCGGCGCTCTCGCCACTGCTGCCCGGACGGTGGCGAGTGCTCAGGTTGGCCTGGTTGCTGGTGCTCTATCTCACCTGTGAGGCATTGCTGTTGCTGGTGCTCTTCGGACTCTGGATCGCGTCTGGGTTCGGCTGGCGGATCAGATCGCCGTACTTCGAGGGCATTCACTACGAGTTGGTCCAGATGGTGCTGTGGGTGTTCGTCACGGAGTCCCGTCGAGTCGCGCGACTACGGATCGAGACGGTGGGTCCAAGCCCGGACGCCTTCCCCGGAGTGCCGTTGTTGGTGTGCTGCCGTCACGCGGGTCCGGGCGACTCCTTCACCCTGATCTATGCCTTGATGCACTGGTACCACCGTGAGCCCCGTGTTGTTCTGAAGGACACTTTGGCGTGGGATCCGGCCATCGGGGTGATCCTGAATCGGATCCCCGCCCGGTTCATCTCACCCAACCCCGGCGCCAGCGCCAACATCGAGACTCAGATCGGGCAACTGGCTCAGGGCCTCGACCACAACGATGCCTTCGTGATCTTTCCCGAGGGCGGCAACTTCACACCGGCCCGGCGCGAGCGCGGCATCCAACGCCTCCGCAAACTCGGCCTGGACAAGATGGCCGACCGCGCCGAGAAGATGACAACCGTCTTGGCACCTCGGCCCGGTGGCTTTCTGGCCGCATTGGACGCCGCACCCGACGCGGACGTCGTACTTGTGGCCCATACGGGCCTTGATCACCTGCTGACCGTGGGCGACCTGTGGCGTTCGCTACCGATGGACAAGCAGATCATCATGCGGTGGTGGCAAGTGCCGCGGGGGGAGATCCCCGAGGGTCGCGAAGAACGCATCGACTGGCTCTTTGACTGGTGGGAGCAGATTGATCAGTGGATTCTCGAGCACCGCCCCGTGGACCTGCCCCTACGCTGAGTCGTCGTCCTCTTCTGCGGGTGCGTCGCCGTCGGTCGTAGCGCTGGCGGCCTCCTCCGATGTGGTGTCCGCCTCTGCTTCGGGTGGTGTGGGGGTGTACGACGAGGTCCAGTTGTCGTCGTCATCCGCGCCGCCACGGGCATTGAGGATCCGCTGGATCACGACGCCGGCGATGGCGATCAGCGCACCGACGACGAGGACGGCCAACAGGCCGCGAGCGCGATTGTTCGTGGAGTCGGGAGCAGCGGCGTCGTTCGAACTTGCGGGCGCGGCGTCGGCTGCGGTGTCGGAGCCGGTCGTTGCTCCCTCGTCGGACATGTTCAATGCGGAGGCCAAGACCTTCTGAACTTCGGGTAGCACGGATTCGGCGATCTCCGCCGCCGAGTCGATCAGCGACTTGCTCTTGTCGTTCACGTGAATTGCTCCTCTGGTTGTGCAGTCGGGGGTGATGGCCAAGGGGATGACCCTATGGGTTGGGTGGGCCCAGTGGTTGAGCACGTGGCACCTTCGGACGGCCCGGACGCCGTACAACTTGGCCAAGCATGGCAGGATCGTGGTGCGTCGAGCCACCCAAGGTGACAGACGCCCCATGGCAATGACCAACTCATCACATCACGAAAGGCAGTCCATGCCCGACCTCCAGGCCACCGTCAAGACCAATCGCGGTGACATCAACATCAACTTGTTCCCGGACCAGGCGCCGATGACGGTCGAGAACTTCGTCGGCCTGGCCGAAGGCACCAAAGAGTACGACGCCGGCACCGATCGGACCGGGAAGTTCTATGACGGACTGGGTTTCCACCGGGTGATGGAGGGTTTCATGATCCAGGGCGGTTGCCCATTGGGCACCGGAACCGGTGGCCCGGGCTACACCTTCAAGGACGAGCCCCATCCGGAACTCGTCTTTGATCGCCCCTATCTCCTTGCGATGGCCAATGCCGGCCCAGGAACCAACGGTTCCCAGTTCTTCATCACGGTCGGTCCGACCACGTGGCTGAACTTCAAGCACACCATCTTCGGTGAGGTGGCCGACCAGTCATCGCGCGACGTCGTCGACGCGATCAGTGTCACGCCGACTGCTCGTGGCGACCGCCCCGTCGATGCCGTCGTGATCGAGACCATCGAGATCACGCGACCCTGACCCGAGCATGACCGAACCGCCTCCGGCCGACGCGACGGCCCAGCCGCCCGTTGGGCAGTCCTGCTATCGCCACGCCGGGTCGCGAGACCTATATCCGGTGCCAGCGGTGCGATCGGCCGATCTGTCCCGACTGCATGCGTGATGCTGCCGTCGGATTTCAGTGCCCATCGTGCGTGCACGAGGGCGCGAAGTCGACCCGCATGGACCGGACGTCGTTCGGTGGCGTGCGGTCGGACAACCCCGCGCTGACGTCGCTACGTGTTGATGGGCATCAACGTCGTCGTCTGGGTGGCGATCCTGGCCACGGGCGCGAATCGCAGTCCCATCGTCTCGGCGTTCGCGATCAAACTCGCGGGCTACTGCCCGGCCGCGACGAGCCTCCCGGAGCAGGCCTGCCGCGCGGCAGGGTTCACGTGGTCGGAGGGCGTGGATTCGGGCGCCTATTGGCAGGTCATGACCAGTGTGTTCACCCACGTGCAATTGATGCACATCGCGTTCAACCTGTTCGCGTTGTATCTCCTCGGGCCCCAATTGGAGGCGTTGATCGGCCGGGCGCGGTTCATCGCACTGTACCTACTGTCCGGACTCGGTGGCTCCGCGGCGGTGCTATGGCTGTCCAACCCCATTGCCCCAACGGTCGGTGCCTCGGGTGCGATCTTCGGGCTGATGGCCGGGCTGCTGCGTGGTGATCCACAAACGTGGCGGGAACCCGCAGCCGATCCTGTTGTGGATCCTGATCAACGTGCTGATCACGTTCACCGGCCAACGCATCTCCTGGCAGGGCCACCTGGGCGGTTTTGTGGCCGGGTTGGTGATCGCGGCGGTGCTGGCCTATGCGCCGCGTGAAAAGCGCACCCAGGTTCAGGTCGCCGGAATGACCGCCGTCGGTGTATTGCTCGTGCTGATCATCGCGCTCAGGGTCGTGACCTTCTAGCGCCGAGGTGGGGCGGCGGGTTACACGAATGTAATTCTCCACAGGGTTCTCCCCAGCTGTGGAGAACTCGCAGCCGCGCCTATTCCCAGCGAGTGGCGAACGTGAAGCCGACTGCCATCAGAGCAGATCCCGCAGGCCAGGTTCCAGTTCTGGAGGTCGTTCATCACCGGAATGCCCGAGAGGTCATTGGCGAACACGTAGTACGTGCAGATCCACAACAGACCCAGCAAGAAGCAGCCCAGCATGCCGACCACGACTCCCCGCCCTCGTCCCAGGGGTGTGGCCGGATTGGCGCACAGGATCAGGCCGAGGAACGTGGCACCGAAGCCGATCGCGTAGTTCCAACGTCCCAGATCCGCCATGAAGGCGGGACCCCCCGACTTCGGGAGCCGGAACCGCCGTGGGATCGACGCGGACGACGATGTAGTAGTACGCCACCCAGGCAAGACCGCCAAAGATCAGCACCAGTGCGATCGACGAATCGCTTGCTGAACAACGGCCCATCTCGGGTTGGATCTGCGAATGCCTGACTCGCCTTAGGCTTTGACACTGGATCTCCTGTGCATTTCTTTTGAGGCATCTGTTCGGTGGAACAGTCACCGCGAGCTAGCGTAGTCGCCATGGCTGGCAATCGGTGGCGGTGGGGGACACCCCTCATCCTGATCCTATGCGGGGCGTTGTTCCCCATCAGCCGGGCCAACAGTGAGGGAGACGACCTCCGCCCGGGCCGATATACCGATCTGGCCGCGCTGGCGAGTGCGGAGAAACGTTCGGTTGACCAGCTCACGGAGCGGGCGGCCAATCTCAACGAAGAGATCGCCGAACTGACCGCCGGGCTCAAGGATGTTCGGGTACGCCGGGCAGAGCGGCAGGTCGCCGACTTGGAGGACCCGGCCGGGCTCGTGGCGCGCTGCCGGTCCTGGTCTGACGGTCACGCTGTCCGACGCGCCCGAGGACGTTCGTGCAGTCTCCTCCCAACCGGCGAACCTGCTGGTGGTGCACCAGCAGGACATCCAGGCGGTGGTCAACGCGATGTGGATGGGCGGCGCAACCGCGATCACGATCGAGGGCCAACGGATTGTGAGCACCACCGGGATCAGGTGCGAAGGCAACGCCGTACTCCTGCAGGGAGTGCCGTACTCCCAGCCCTACGACATCTCCGCGGTCGGGGATCCGGCGTCCATGGAGGCCGCGATCGACGCGGACCAGAATCTGTCCCTCTACCGCTTTCAAGCGGCCGATCCTGACATCGCCATCGGCTGGCAGCTGACGCAGGAGGAACGCGTCGAGGCTCCGGCCTTCGACGGGTTGCTGGACATGTCCTTCGCGAAACCGTTGCGGGTCGACGAGGGCGCCGGCGAGGACGAGTAGCACCAGCAGATCTGGCGAACTCAGGGAGTTGCCGACGCGCTGGGATCCGCGGTCGGGCTCGATGCGGGCGGAGGTGGCGGCTCCACGAAGGTCGACACCACGATCGTGATCGTCGCGTTCAGCGCCGCCGTCTCGCCAGACGCGGGCGACTGATCGATGACCGTGCCCGCCGCCTCCGTGGTGTTGTTCGACTCGACCACGTTGACCCGGAAGTTGGCGTCCTCCAACTTGCGCGTCGCGTCGCGCTCACTCAAACCGACCACATTCGGGACGGTCTCGGGGCCATCGGAGAAGTACGCCGTGATGGTGGCACCCTCCTCAACGGTGACGCCGGCGGCCGGGTCGGTCGAGATGATGACGCCCTTCGGGAGATCGGATTCCTGTTCGACGAACTTGGCCTCGAGGTTGACGTCCTCCAGCGTCGTCCGGGCCTCCTTCTTCGTCATGTTGATCACGAACGGCACCGGTACCTCGGGTTTGCCGAGGGAGATCACGAGATCCACCGACGCTTCAGGGTCGACGAACAGATCGCGGTCCGGATTCTGGCTGATCACGACGTTCACCGGAACCTCGTCGTCGGCCTGGCGTTCGAGATTGCCGACGGTCAGACCGGCAGTCACCGATCGCGCGTCCGCGCCTCGTCCTCGGTGAGGCCGACCAGAGCCGGCACCTGGACCTGTTCGGGCTCATCCTCCATCAACCCAGGCAGGAAGATCGCGGCCGCCGCGACCAGGGCGACGATCAGGAAGCCGAGCACCCACAGCCAGATCGCCCGTCGCCGATCCCGGTCCGGTTCTTCGTCCAGGTCAGCCGCCGTGTCGGCTAACGGTGCGACCGGCTGCGGGTGGGTAGAAGGTCGTGTCCGGCACGTCGACCGGCGGTGCCTGGACGGGTCGCCCGGCGAGATATCGCTCGATGTCGGTGCGCATCGCCGCGGCACCCTGGTAGCGATCCTCAACTCGCTTTGCCAACGCCTTCATCACGATGGCATCGAGTTCGGCGGGCAGTTCCTCGTCGTGCATCGACGGCGGCGGGGCCGTCTCGCGGACGTGTTGGTAGGCGACAGACACCGGGCTGTCTCCGACGAAGGGTGGCCGGCCGGTCAGCAGTTCATAGAGCAGGCAGCCGGTCGAATAGACGTCGGAGCGCGCATCCACGGTCTCACCACGCGCCTGCTCGGGTGAGAGGTACTGCGCAGTGCCGACCACCGCCGCCGTCTGGGTCATGCCCGCCGACGCGTCCGACATGGCGCGGGCGATCCCGAAGTCCATCACCTTCACGTCGCCACTGGGCGTCAGCATGATGTTGCCGGGCTTGATGTCTCGATGGATGATCCCGGCTCGGTGGCTGTAGTCCAATGCGGACAAGCACGCCGCTGGTGATCTCCAGCGCCCGCTCGGGAAGGATCTTGCGACCCTCGCGCAGGATCTCACGCAGCGTCCGGCCGGCGACGAACTCCATCACGATGTAGGGCTGCGGGACACCGCTGCCGTCAGAAGACGGCTCATCGCCCGTGTCGTAGACCGCGACGATGGCCGGGTGATTCAGGGACGCCGACGCCTGCGCCTCGCGATGGAACCGGGCCAAGAACGTCGCGTCACCCACCAGATCGGTGCGCAGACGCTTGACGGCCACCGCGCGGCCAAGCCGCGCGTCGGTGCCCTTGCGCACCTCCGCCATGCCGCCGCGACCGAGCAACTCGCCGAGCTCGTAGCGGCCGCCGATGATGACGGGATCAGGGGTGGTCATGGTTGATCTCTCTCCCAAGCGATGTGTGACCGGTGTTGAGAAGGGCAAGCCTAAGGCGTGCGGAGCCGTGCGCGAATCTGGTCACGGGCCGATCACCGCCTCCATGACCGACTTCGCGATCGGAGCACCGAGCCGGCCGCCGGCGATCTCCTCGCGCGGATAGGAACTCGACTCCACGAGAACCGCCACCGCAACGACGGGATCATCCGCCGGTGCGAACGAAACGAACCAGGCGTACGGCGGCCGGTCCCCGCTGGACTGGGCCGTGCCGGTCTTGCCGGCCACCGCAACTCCAGGGATCTGCGCGGCAGTCGCCGTGCCGGACTGGACGGTCGCGACCATCATGTCGGTGAGTTGCCGGGCGGTGTCAGCTGAGGTGGCTTCATGGAGCACCTCCGGATCGGTCTTGTCGAGGGTGCGGTAGTCCGGGGACTGCACTTCCTCCACGAGGTACGGCCGGTTCACCTTGCCACCGTTCGCTATGCCGGCCGCCACCATCGCCATCTGCAGTGGTGTGGCCGCGACTTCGGACTGACCGATGCCGCTCATCGCGGTCTGGGGTCGATCCATGTTTGCCGGATAGCGCGAGATCCCCTGGGCGGGCAGGTCCTCGAGGTAGCGCTGGTTGAAGCCGAACCCCTCCGCCTGTTCGCGCATGGCGTCCGCGCCCAGTTCATCGGCCAGCGACAGGAACGCGACGTTGCACGAGATCGCGAGCGCCTGCGTCAACGTGATCTCGTCGCCGCCGCAGTTGCCGCCATCGTGGTTGGGGATCCGGGTCGAGGACTGCGGCAACTTGAAGTCGACGCCTCCCTGGACCAGCGAGTCCTGGTCGTACTTTCCGGATTCGATCGCGGCCGCAGCAGTGACCAACTTGAATGTCGATCCCGGCGGCAGGGCAGTCTGGATGCCGCGGTTGAGCAGCGGCTCGCTCTCGTCCTCGTTCAACTCGTTGTAGGACTTCGTGACGCTCGGAGATGTCGTGGGAGGCCAGCCGGTTGGGGTCGAAACTGGGCGAGGAGACCATCGCCAGCACGCGTCCGGTGCTCGGCTCCAGGGCGACGACCGCTCCCTCGATCCCGTCTCCGAGTGCGCGCAGGCCTTCGAAGGCAGCGTCCTGGGCCGCGGGGTTCAGGGTGAGTTGGACCCGCCCACCCTGGGGAGACGAGTTCTGGATCAGGTCGACCATCCGGGTGACGAACAGTCGCGAATCTTCGCCCGACAGCACGTCGTTCTGGGTCTGCTCGATGCCGGTCTGGGTGAAGTAGGAGAAGTACCCGGTGACATGGGCGTACTTGAACGGTGTCGGATAGGTGCGTTGGAACTTGAAGACATCGTCTGACGGCACACTCTCGGCCACCGGGTTGCGACCGACGAGGATCGCGCCACGATCCCGCGAGAACGCCGCGACGGCCACGCGCCGGTTTCGGGAGTCCTGGTTCAGGTCGTTCGCCTTGACGTACTGCAGGTACGTCGCGTTGAGCATCAGGCAGAGGAAGAGGACCAGGAAGAAGGTCGCGAGTCGCCGGATCGGTTTGTTCACAGCTTGATCACCTGGGTGGATTCGCTGTCTGGCAGCAGGGTCTCGGTGTCGTTGGAGAGATCCGGGATCGGTCGGCGGGCCTGATCGGAGATGCGCAACAGCAACGCAATGATCACCCAGTTCGCGACCAGCGACGACCCGCCGTACGACAGGAAGGGTGTGGTGAGTCCGGTCAACGGGATCAGGCGGGTGACACCGCCGATCACCACGAAGACCTGTAGCGCGAAGACACACGCCAGACCGGTGGCCATCAACTTGCCGAAGCCGTCGCGACACACGAGCGCCGTGCGCAGACCACGCTCGACGATCAGGCCGTAGCAGAGGATCACCGCCATCACTGCCGTGAGCCCCAACTCCTCGCCGACGGCGGCGATGATGAAGTCCGACTCGGCGAAGGGCACTCTCTCGGGGCTGCCGTTGCCGAATCCACGGCCCAACAGGCCGCCCCAAGCCATCCCGAACATGGTCTCGACGGTCTGTCGTCCGCGGTCATCGGTGCCATCCCCGTAGTGCGCGAAGGGCTGCAGCCAGATGTCGACACGGCTCTGGACGTGCCCGAACAGTCGGTACGCCGTGTAGGCCCCAGCGGCGAACAGGGTGCTGCCGACCACGAGCCAGCCGGCGCGCTCGGTGGCGACGTACAGCATGATCAGGAACAGTCCGAAGAACAACAGGGACGAACCCAGATCCCGTTGGAGCACCAGCACGGCGAGGCTGATCAGCCACATCACGAGGATCGGCCCGAGGTCCCGTCCTCGCGGCAGGTCGACGAAGAGGAGACGGCGGCCGGCCAGGGCCAGGGCGTCGCGGTGTTGGACGAGGTAGCCGGCGAAGGCGATCACCAGTGCGACCTTGGCGACTTCGCCGGGTTGGAAACTGAAGCCGGCGACATGGATCCAGATCCGCGAACCGTTTATCTCGGTGCCGATGCGCGGCAGCATCGGCAGCAGCAGCAAGACGATTGCGGCCAACCCGAATGTGTAGGTGAACCGTTGCAGGATCCGATGATCGCGCAGCACCACGAGGGTGACGACGAACAGCACGACGCCAAGAGTCATCCACGTGAGTTGGCGTTGGCGCGAAGGAGTGCTCCTCGCGTCCGGCCGCTTCGTAGACGAGGTCGAGTCGGTGGATGACCGCCAGCCCCAGTCCGTTGAGGGCCGCCACCAGCGGCAGGAGCACCGGATCGGCGTACGGCGCCGTGAAGCGCACGGTCAGGTGGGCGGCCAGAATCAGCGCGACCAACCATCCGCCGTACCCCAGGATGTCGGCGGGCACCTCGCCCTCAACACCCAAGCCCACCGAGGCGTAAGCGCCGATACCGACGGCAAGCGCCAGGACCAGGAGGAACAACTCGGCACCGCGGCGTTGCCGGTGCACGAATCCCAGGAAGGCGCCCGAAGAACTTGTTTGTGGGGTGGTGGTCATGGGCTGCTGCTCGGCGAAACGGTGGGTGACGGGGATGCTGTAGCCGAGGGCGAACTGGTCGGGTCGGTGGCCGGGTCCGTGATGGGGGTCTGCTGCTGGGCGAGGTCGTCGACGGTACGGCGCGCGTCGTCGAGATCCTTGGCGGCGATGCCCGCGCGCACCGTCGCCGCATCGAAATCGGCTAGTCGGTCGGTGGCGACGTCCGTCGTTTCGTAGGTGCGGGACAGCGACGACGATCGGCAGGTCGGCGTTCACGCCGCGAAAGATGGCCACGTGCCCGTCGGCCTCACCGACGTAGTACTGCTGCTGACTCCACGACCACGGCAGCGGCACCGCCGATCCAGAGCAGGCCGACAATGACGACCGTGACCAGGATCCGACGCAGCATGAGGAATCGACGAGGTGGTCGAGGTGCATAGCGCACTCTCTCTGGGTCCTGATCAGCCGTCTCCATGGGGAGCGCGTCGTCACTGCTGACAGGCGGGACGACGGTCACGCGTTGGGTCGAGGGGGTTCGGGGGCTCGACCCCCGTTGACCGGCGAGCCATTGTGCGGTGCGGAGTTGGCCGGGTTCCCGCGGGTCATCGGCAACCGCGCCAACGAGCATCGGTACGCGAGAGTCGGTGGCGTCAGCGCCCACAACATCGGCAACTACGCAGGTGATGTTGTCGCTCGATCCCGCTGCGAGGCTGGCCTGAATCAGTTCGCGGGCGGCTTCGTCGGGGCCCCCGACGGCGAGGATGGCCCCCAGTTCGTGGTCGTCGAGCACGCCCGAAGCACCATCACTGCACACGAGAATGCGATCCCCGACCGCGAGATCGAGCCCTAACAGGTCGGGTTCGGCATCGTGGACGCCGTCGAGCGCCTTCAGAATCAGGTTCCGATTCGGGTGGCTGCGTGCGGCCTCCTCCGAGAGCCGACCCTCGTCGATGAGCGATTGCACGAAGGTGTGGTCCCGGGTGAGCTGTCGGACTGCCCCGGCCCGCAAGAGGTAGGCCCGGCTGTCCCCGACGTGCCCGAAGGCGAGTTGTTCGCCGTCGAACAGCGCGACCACGGCGGTGGTGCTGGTGCCGCTCAGTGCCGGCTCGGCGTCGACGAGTGCACCGATGCGCCGTTGAGCCCGAAGTAGGGCGGCACGGACCTCCACGAGCGGATCTCCACTCGGCCGGGTGTCGAGGAGGCGCAACTCATCGATCGCCGTTGCGGAGGCAAGATCTCCGCGAACAGCCCCTCCCACGCCATCGCAGACAGCGAGCAGCCAGGGGCCGGCGTACCCCGAATCCTGGTTGTCCTTGCGCATCCGTCCGATGTCGGACACGGCCGAGAAGGCGAGCCGAAACGGTGCGGGCTGGAACTCGGCCGTCACCTCTGGTCTGGATTCTCTCTCGGCCGGGGTCTCGTCCACGGACTACTTCCTCAACTCGAGGATGGTCTTGCCGATCCGCACCTGGGTCCCGATGGCGATGGCGGTGGGCTGCGAGATCCGGCTGGCCCCCAGGTAGGTGCCGTTGGTCGATCCCAGGTCCTCGACGAACCACTGGTCGCCGGAAGCCGCAATGCGGGCGTGGCGGGTCGAGACGTAGTCATCTTCCAGTTTGATCGCCGCATCGGAGCCGCGGCCGATCAGGATGGGGGCGCCCGACAGGGGCGCCGTGGCACCCGTATTGCTGCCCTGTACGACCAGGACATGGGTCGGTGCCCCCCGCGAGGTTTGGGCGCCTTCTTCGTGCGCTTGCTTGCGCGGTCCTTGGTCTGCTCCTTGGTTGCTCGGGCACCGAACATGTCCGAGCGGATGACCGAGACCGCAGAGAGCACGAAGATCCACAGAATCGCCAGATAGGCGAACCGGACGAGAAACAGTGTCAACTCAGACATCGTCGAGCATCCGGACCGTCAGAGTGGTGTTTCCGATCTTGATCCACGTGCCGTCGGTCGCGGTCGCGGTCGTCACCTTCTGACCATTGACCAGCATCCCGTTGGTCGAGTCGAGGTCCTTGATCGTGATCGAGCCGGCCTCGCCCGGCCCTGGTGAGTCGGCCGCGAGTGCGGGCACAACCAACTCGATGTGTCGGCGACTCACCCCGGGGTCGTTGATGCGTACGTCGGCTTCGGCGCCACGTCCGACGACCAGCCCGGGCGGGTTCAGGCGGTGCCTCGTGCCGTTGACCTCCAGGACGGTCCGCACGCGGCGTACGGCCTCCGGGTGGTGCTCAGTAGCGCGAGGGTCGGTATGGCCCCCGGTTCCGGTGACTCGCGCCTGGGCTCGACTGCGGATCCGGAAACGACCGGTGCTGAGGTCATCGGCGGCCTCGAAGGCAATCGTGACGGGGCCGGGGAAGACGTAACTCTGGGCGTCGGCGTGCTCCCTGAGTTGCCTGCCGAGCTCGCTGGCCATGGCGGAGTCGTAGTCGGCCAGCCGCTCAAGATCCGCCGGGCTCAACTCGACCGAGAAGTCATTGGGCACGAGCCGCCGGTCACGGCTGATGATCTGCGCGTTGTTGTCGACCTCGCGTTGGAGGGCCGCCGCGATCTCAACCGGTTGGACGGCGCTGCGAAAGGCGCGCGCGAACATCCCGGAGATCAACTGCTCCAGTTTGTTCTCGAATGCCGCGAACCCCACGTGCTCCTCTGATCTCTCGTCCCCGCTCGGTCGCACCGATGCTATCGGGCAAGCCATCCCTCGCTGGGATCCCAGCGCCGACCCGTCGAGCGTTTGGTCGAGTCTCAGGCGCTGGGATAACCTTGCCCCGCTTCACGCGCGAGTGGCGGAACGGCAGACGCGCTGGCTTCAGGTGCCAGTGTCCGAAAGGGCGTGGGGGTTCAAATCCCCCCTCGCGCACGTGAGAAGCCCCGGGTCTGACCTGGGGCTTCGTGCGTTTCGTAGCGCATCACCGTTCAGGCACGAACGTTGCATATGCAGTGCTTTCCACCCAAGTTTTCTACAAGGTGGGGTAGTCACTCTGGAGTGCGCCAAAGTCGCGAAGGTACCGGGGGAGCTCATGATCGAATTTTCGTCAAGAATTGTGGCGCTGGTGCTGTCAGCGACGCTTCTGTCCCTTGCTGGCTGCAGCGCAGGTTCAGACGAACCCACCCCCGACGCCGCCGACGCCACGTCCGCAACTGCCTCCGAGGGTGAACCAGCACCGGCCGATGCTGCATCGCCCACATCCGACGGCGACACCCTCGCCTGCGCCGACATGGAGACCCTGCTGGCGAAGGTGTCGGTCGCGGCCGCTCGTTGGCAGCCTGAGGTCGACCCTTTCGACTCGTCCGTGTCCAGCACTCTCCTCATTGTGTCGCAGGGCATGGAGACGGCAGAGACCAAGGCCGTCACTCCCGCAGTGAGGAGTGCTATTCACGAAAGCACAACTGCGTTCGGGGACCTTGCTCGAGCGACATCAGGCGACAATCGCAAGAAGGTCCAGAAGGCCATTGGCGACACGCGCGTGGCCTATAAGTCCCTCAAGCAGGTCTGTGTCTTGGAGCGATGAGCACTGGTCGCTCATCGTCTGCCGCGGTTTCGTAACCATTGGCGCATGTGCAATTGCGTCCGAAATGGGCGTTCATCACAGGCTGGACAGAAATGTCCGGCGTGTAAAGTTAAGAAAACGGCATCAGGAATCTTGGTTACGAGTATCTTGACGTCCGTGCCGACAGTTCCCACGCCGAGACGCGGTCGCCCCCCGAAACACAGCCGCCCGGTGCTCCTGAATGCTGCATCCGTAGTTCTCGTCAATCGTGGATACGGCGGGTTGCGCTATCGCGACGTCGCCGAGGCCGCGGGAGTGCCGGTGGCCAGCCTTCAGCACTACTTCCCAAATCTCGCCGACCTGCGCCGCGAAGCGCTGCTGCATCAGGTTCACACCGAGATCAGCACCCTTGCCGCCGAGGTCGATGAGATTCCGGATCCATGGAATCGCGTCCGGCACATCGTGGCCTCGACCGTTGAACTCGACCCTGAGAGTCGCAAGGCGGAGTGGATGCTCTGGTTGGAGTTCTGGCGGGCCGCCGCCCACGATCCGGAGATTGCCGCCGAGAGCGTCACCGAAGAGCAAGCCCTTCGCGCGCTGCTCATGTCCGCGATCGAGGATGGCATCGAAACCGGGATCTTCACCCCGCTGACGTCGCCCGAGAGGGTGGCGAGGACCGTGCTCGCGATGGTCGACGGATTCGGCCTCCACCTAGCCATCAACGATGCTGAAGGCGACGCCGAGATGTCGGTGGAACTGATCGAATCCTTCGCCCGACACATGCTCCAGGTGGACGCGAGTCTGCCGTCGTTCCAGCCGGCGTACTCGCACTAGACGAGGATCAGTCGAGGTTGCGCGAGGCGTACAACGCCGCGCCGACCACGCCGGCCGTGTTGCGGAATTTGGCCGGCACGATGGGCGTCTCGATCCGCAGGAGAGGCAGGAACTCGTCAGCGTTCTTGCTCACGCCGCCTCCGACCACGATCAGGTCGGGCGAGAACAACTTCTCGAGCGTCGCGTAGTACCTCGTGAGGCGCTCGGCCCACTCGGCATATGACAGACCCTCAGCGGTTCGCACGCTGCTAGCCGCGCGACTCTCGGCGTTGTGGCCGTCGATCTCGAGGTGCCCCAACTCTGAGTTGGGCACCAACACGCCGTTGAAGATGAGCGCGGAGCCGATGCCCGTGCCTAGCGTGGTCACGATGACCAGTCCGCGCTGACCCTGAGCCGCGCCGTACTGCACCTCGGCGAGCCCGGCCGCGTCGGCATCGTTGACCACGTGTACGTCGCGACTCAATGCCTCGGTGAAGATGGCATCGGCATCTGCTCCGATGAACGAGCGGTCGATATTTGCGGCCGATCCCACAATGCCGTGTCGAACAACGCCAGGGACCGTGACACCGACCGGCGCACTCGACGGCGGAAAGTGGCTGATCAATTCGGCGAAGACCTTCGCCACGGCCTGAGGTGTCGCCGGCTTCGGTGTCGGGATCCTGACCCGCTCACGGGCGAACGCACCAGAGACCAGGTCGACCGGCGCCCCCTTGATGCCGGTGCCGCCGAAGTCGATGCCGACCGGATACCCCAGTGGATGGTCCAGTGGATGGTCCTGTGGTGCTCCGGACGAATTCATGGGTCCATCGAACAAGGCAACCGACGCCGTGGCAACTCCAACCGCTGTTCGAACGCCGCTTCGAACTGCGGTTTGGCACGAATTGGCACGCTTCCGCGCTGCGATTGGACAAAGCCTGACCACTTGTCAAACTCGCTCAACTCGCCGTACGGTTTAACGGTTGGCACCAACGTTGTCGAGTTGTGCCGATATCCACCAGACCAGGTGGGGGATCTGTTCTGCGTTTGGCAAACCGCCACCCCCCGGGCGGAATGTCTGCCTCAAGGAACTTCTGGCCTACCCCCCAATTGCCGTGGCTCCGACCAAGGCAGACGGGCTAAACCGCTCAGATCCCCCATCTTTGGATTGTGCGAGTGATCCGCCGAGGCGCTCACGGAAGCAATTCCTTTCGCGATTTGCTTCCGCCGCCGACTATTTTTCGTATGATGACGCTGGTTTCGGTCCTGGACCGACGCCGCTGCTTGGGGGGGCAGAACTTTGGCTAAGCGACTGCACGGTCTCATCGTCGACGCTGCAACACAGTTGACCATCGAATCCGGCTGGCCCGCCGTCACGATGGCGGCACTCGCCGCAGCGAGTGGGAGTGAGTCGACAGACGGTCTACAACGAGGTCGGCAACAAGTCGGATCTGGCTGAAGCCCTGGTGCTCAATGCGCTGTTCCACTATCTCGAGCTTGCCGAATCGGCCTTCAGTGCTCATCCCGATGACGTTGTCGAAGGTATTCGCCAGGCCGCCAGGGACCTATTGACTCTCGCCGCGGACGACAAACTCCTGACCAGCACCCTGGCGGCGAGTCATGGGACGCAATCAGCCTTGCTGAACCAGCTGACAACTGATGCCGGCGCCTTGATCGAGGCAGCCCAGACGATGGTGATCGCGCGCTTCGAGAGTTATGGGCTCGACATGAGTGACGAGGACCAAGCCATCGCGATCGAAGCCCTGGTGCGACTCGGATTGAGCACCGCGATGCAGCCACTCTCAACACCCGGGGAGGCCGCGGATCGGTTGGCATGGGTCGCCAGTCGGCTACTCAACTGATCCGAGATGCGTCGGCACGTTAGTTGAGGCGCCAGTAGGCCACCGACAACGCCGTCGCGATGCTCATCCAGGCGGCGTACACCAGCAGGCCTAGTCCGAACGGTGGTGCAACACGCCAGGCGACGTGACACCAGCACCCCAACCACGGCGAGCGCCAAGAAGTTGAGCGGCCAGATGACTGCAAACACCACATCGGGCGGCTGGAAGCCGGGCTTGCGCAGCGCGTCGTATCGACCCGGGGTGAGGCGTGCCTGCGAGCCGCACTTTGAGCAAAGTGCACCGATTCGATAGACTTATCCAAGAGGGGAGTACTTCCTGGCTTGAGCCAGTCCCGTTCGGTCATTACGACGCCGCCATCGGCGTCTCGGACAGGGGCCCACCGAACTTGGTGGGTGAAGGAGACCTCAGGCTCTCGTCCTGAGGAATCCATTGAACTCTCTATCTCCGAACTCCACGGCCCTCAGCGCCAGCGTGTCCCCTGCGGAGAGCGTCGGCACACCGGCCCTGTGGGGCTTCATCATCGGCGCCGTCGTGGTCCTGGTCGCCGTCGACTTCCTCCTCACCCGCAAGCCGCACGAGGTCTCCATGAAGGAGGCGTTGGGCTGGTCGGCGTTCTACGTCGCGCTGCCGTTGGTCTTCGGCGGCTACATCTGGCAACGGTTCGGCTCAGAGCGCGGGGTGGAGTACCTCACGGGCTACGTAGTGGAGAAGTCGTTGAGCGTCGACAATCTCTTCGTCTTCCTGCTGTTGTTGGGGGCGTTCGCGGTGCCGCGCGAACTTCAGCAGCGGGTGCTGCTCTTCGGCATCGTGGGCGCGTTGTTGCTCCGCGGCGTCTTCATCGCTTTGGGGGCTGCCGCCTTGTCCGCGTTCGATGCGGTCTTCCTCCTCTTCGGTGCCATCTTGTTCATCACCGGCATCAAGATCTTCCGTGACGCGATGAAGGGCGCCGGTCACCAGATCGATCCGAGTTCGATGCGAAGTGTGCGCTTGGTACGTCGACTGGTGCCGGTCACACGGGAGTATCACGGCACCTCCCTGCTCGGCCGAGTGAGTGGGAAGCGGGCGATCACTCCCCTGGCACTTGTCGTCATCGCCGTGTTGGCCACGGACGTGGTGTTTGCGATTGATTCCGTGCCGGCGGTCTACGGCATCACTGGCGATCCCTTTCTCGTGTTCGCCACCAACGCCTTCGCGTTGCTGGGGCTAAGGGCGTTGTACTTCGTGTTGGAGGGTGCGCTCAGCAAGTTGGCTCACCTTGGGTTCGGCCTGGCGGCCATCTTGGCGTTCATCGGCGCGAAACTCGCCCTTCACTGGGCTCATCTGCAATGGCCGGGGGTTCCCGAGATTCCCACGTTGACATCGATGCTGGTCATCGTCGCGATCCTGGTCCTAACGGTAGTGACCAGCCTGGTCGCGGATCGGCGTGCAAGGCAGCCAACTGCCTCGGTCGAGGAGTCTATTCAACCGACTAGTTGACAAAGAGTTCGGCTTGTGATGTATTCAACCAATCAGTTGAACACGGTCGACATGGATGGGCGGAGTGGTGATGCCTCAGGAAGCGCTTTCGCGGGTCTTCTCGGCATTGGCGGATCCGACCAGGCGCGACCTGGTGGCTCGGCTTGCTGGGGGCGACGCAACTGTGAACGAACTCGCAGCACCGTACGACGTGTCCCTCCAGGCAGTGTCCAAACACATCCGAGTCCTCGAGGACGCGGGTTTGGTAAGCCGCAGCCGGGATGCCCAACGACGCCCGGTTCATCTCGAGGCCGAGGTTCTCGACCTGATGACGGGGTGGATCGAGCGATACCGGCGTCAGGCGGAGGCGCGCTTCCGCCGACTGGACGGCGTACTCGATGAATTGACCGAGATGGAACAGAACCCGATAGATCAAGGAGCAGCATCATGAGCAACTCAGTGGCGAACACCAAGGCAACCCCCGAGACCAAGATCATCGTGAACCCCGACCTGCCCACCGTGGAGATCATTCGAGAGTTCGATGCGACTCCGGAGCTCGTCTTTCGCGCGCACGTCGAGCCTGAGCTGGTGGTTCGGTGGATGGGTCCCGACGACCTGGTCAACGAGATCGACAACTGGGACGCGCGCAACGGCGGCAGTTGGCGCTATGTCTCTCGCCGCGGGAGCGACGAATTCTGGTTCCGCGGTTGCTTCCACGAGGTCCGGCCCGGCGAGCGGATCGTGCAGACGTTCACCTTCGAAGGGTTCCCCGATGAAGTGGCGTTGGAGTTCATCGACTTCGAACCACTCCCCGGTGGACGATGCCGGCTCCGCGCGCTCTCCCTCGCCGACAGCATCGAAAAGCGCGACGCGTTCGTTGCGACCGGGATGGAGTCGGGCGTGGTCGCGGGCTACCGCAAGCTAGACGACGTACTCGCTGGGCAATAGCTCGCTGGCCACTAGTTGGGCCCGACGGAGGACGTCGCGGGGCGCTTCATCGAGCGTCGCCGCCGCCTTGAGTACGTCGTCGAACTCCGGTTGCGCGTTCACGACGTGCCCTTGCAGGCGGGCCACCTTGACGCGGATCAAGCACCCCTCGACGACCACGCTCACTTCTTCACGGGCGAGCGTCGCGCGTTCGACGGGGTAGGTCCTGAGGCCGATCGTGGTCGTGTGTCGAAAGATCAGGTCCGCCAGCGCGGATACGAGTTCAGGTGGCGAGAGCACGCTGCAGCGTGTGGGCCGGCCGACCCTTCTTCATCAGGATCGGTGTGAGCCACGCGTCGGCCGCACCGCCGTCCATCAGCACCGAAAGTGCCGTCGGCCAAAGGCGCGGGTCCATGTCGTCGATGTTGGACTCGATCACGGTCATCGGTGGGGACAGTGGATCGACCGCCTCGACTGCGGCTCCGATGACCAGACGGCAAACGTTGGCATGGTCGGACAGGTCACGAGTGCCCGCGCCGACCCCCACGGTCGGAGATCGTCAACGCGGGCAGGGGCGAGAACTCATCTGCCAGCGTCAGCGCCAGCGCAACGCCGGTCGGTGTCGCCAGTTCGAACGAGGCCGGGCCACCCTGGACAACGGCTGCGGAACCTCGCAGGAGTTCGAGCACAGCCGGAGCCGGTATGGCGAGAGTTCCGTGCGAGCTTTCGACGGTGCCGCCCCCGAGAGAGATGGGCCCGCAGACGATCCGGTCGATCTCCAGCGCAGCGATGGCTGCGATCGTGCCGACGATGTCGGCGATGCTGTCGAGGGCACCGATCTCGTGGAAGTGCACTGCGTCCGGAGGCACGCCATGGACTCTTGCCTCCGCCTCGGCAAGTCGTCGAAACGTGGCGACCGCGCGCTCGGACACCCCGCTCGGCAGCCCGGCGGCGTTCAGCATTGCCGTGATGTCGCCCAGAGCGCCTCGGCTGATCGTCCGGCTCGAACGAGACGTGGGCGTGCAGCGCGCGAAAACCTGCCCGGCGTACCTCGCCAACGCTCAGGCCGATGTCCACCGGCAGTCCGAGCGCATCGATGCTGCCCTGCACGGCCACCAGGGGGGCGCCCGCGTCGAGGCAGGCACCGAGCAGCATGTCTCCGCTGATGCCGCCACGTGCGTCAATCCACGCGACCCGCGGGCCGGAGGATTCAGGCGGGGATGACATCCGCCGACTCCTGTGGTGCGGAAGAGGGCGGCACCTCGTTCATGGAGCCGGAGCGGAAACCCACCGGGTCGACCTCGATCCGGACGAACCCCTGGACGGCCGAGGTGACCGAAGGTGCATCACGCAGGGCGCCGACGAACTCCTGGTCCACTTCGATGCGTGCTACGTCGCCAAGATCTCGAACCCGCAGATTGCGGACCCCGAGCCCGGCGCTTGTCATCGCTTGCCGAAGATCACTTTCGGCGCGCTCGACCCTGCCCAGTCGCGCCGACGAGATGGTCAGGCCGTAGGCGACCCGGCTCGAGAGGCACGCGGCCGCCGGCTTGTCGGCCGTCGTCAATCCCCAGTGCCTCGAGGCCTCCCGGACCTGCTGCTTCGTCAGGCCGGCATCCCGCAGTGGAGTGATGGCACCCCGTTCGGCAGCGGCTCTGATCCCGGGGCGGAAGGGATCCGCTGCATCGTCTGCGTTGGTTCCAGTGGCCACTGCGCCGAAGCCCATGTCGTCAGCAAGCGGCACCAGTACGTCGAGCAATTCGGCCTTGCAGTGGAAGCACCGGTCGCGGCCGTTGGCGCGGTAGTCGGGGCGTGACATCTCAAGGGTCGCCGGCGTCAGATGGCGGACGCCCAGGCGCGTGGCGAACTCGCGTGCTTGGGTGAGTTCGGACTGAGGCAGCGATGCACTGACGGCCGTCGCCGCCGCGACCCGATCCGCACCGAGTGCCCGAACCGCAGCGGTCAGCAAGAAGGCCGAGTCGCAGCCGCCCGAGAATGCGATCAGGACCGAACCCGTGGCCAGCAGGTGGTCGCGGAGTGCATCAAGTCGCGCGGACAGATCTGTCACGGTCGGCTCATCCCCAGAATCCGTACTGCGGCGCACGCAGCCCCGAAGCCGTTGTCGATCCCGACGACGGTGACTCCCGGGCTACAGGTCGCCATCATTCCGAGTAGCGCCGTGACACCGTCGAACCCGGCGCCGTACCCCGTGCTGGTCGGGACGGCGATCACCGGGGCTCGCGTCAGGCCGGTCACGACACTGGCCAGAGCGCCTTCCATGCCGGCGAAGACCACAACGAGGTCAGCGCCGTTGAGTGCCTCCGCGTGGTCCAGAACCCGGTGGAGCCCGGCCACGCCGACATCGGCGATCACGTCATTCGAATAGCCGTACGCCGTGAGCACGGCCCGGGTCTCATGCGCGATCGGCAGGTCAGCCGTGCCGGCCGTCACTAATGTGACGTGCCCGCTCCGGGACGCAACTGGCCGCCAGGTGAGGGTGAAGAGTTCACCCCCCGGTGTCGATGCAGATCCGGTCACGGCCTGCGTCGAGCCGGGGTGAGCCCTTCGAACCGTCTCCGCCTGTGTGCCGTTGGCTCGAGTGAGGATGACGGGACCGATCGTTTCGGTGAGCAGTCCTCCGACCGCGGCGGCACATTGAGAGGGCGACTTCCCCGGTGCATAGACGGCTTCGGCAAGGCCCGTTCGCTCCTGTCGGAGCGGGTCGAGCCGTAGGTCGCCGGCTGTGTGTGCGCCCGTGAGCGCGGCCATGTGTGACCCCCTAGGTGTCGCCATGAGTGTCCCCCATGAGTGTCATTGTGCCCCGGGTCGGTTGCGGCTCAGCGCGCCGAGGCACCCCGGACGCAGTCTCCGCAGCGCAACTCGTCGGGATCATGACCGTTTACGAGGCAACACGACGTCCGACGAAAGGTGCTGCCGACTTCACCGGTCCAACAGTCTCGAAGCCGCGGGAGGTCAAGGGTGCGGCTCCCGATCTCGGCTGCTCGCTTGCCCAAGTGCGGCTGCTCGCTGGCAATGATGCGTATGGACGACTCGATCACTGAAGCGACGTTGCCCCACAGAATGCTGGCGCTGAGGGAGCCGTGGCTGGCGACTGTGACCAGATCGGTGATGGGACCGTCGATCAGTCCGGTCAGGGAGGGCAGATCCGGGTCGGCTGCGGCGGTTCGGAGCGCGGGGAGCACGAGATCGCCGGCGGTGCGGAGCACGACCAGGGATTCCGCCGCCGAGCGATTCAGTGCCTCGGGCGGTGTGCGCGTCGCCGCAGCGAGGTCGAGGAGCATGCGGGAGGTCTGCTTCTCAAACTCGACCGGATCGAGAGTCAGTCCGCGTGATCGCACCCGAGCCCCCGTCGCGGGTTCACGAGGAAAGGACGTCCTCGAGGGTCTTGGTGTCCCGGTGGTTGGCGAAGAGACGCTCGGCCAAGACGCCGAAAGCAATACCGAGCACTGCCCACATCAGGAAGTGGATGCCCAAGGAGTAGAGCCGGAAGTCATAGAGCAGATCCGCAGAGAACCCCGGGAACACGATGGCGCCGGTCTCATCGAGAAGCGGCAGCGGGGTCTCCGCAGCGCGACCCGACCCGCTCATCGACCCGATTGTGGGGAACACCAACAGGGTCATGGCGGTGAGGAGTGCCCAGCCCACGAAACCCGCGACCACCCCGTTGATGGTTGATGACCTGTTGGCGACTCGGCGCCCCAACCACACCGCGAGCACCATCAGCGCGATGGACGCGATGACGAGGAGAAGGTAGTAGGCGCTACGGGGACCCGCGGTCTCGTCGAGGGAGACCGCTGGAGGATTGGCGGGATACTTCAGAAACGGCACGAGGCTCACGGCAACGAAGCCGGCACTTGCGAGCATCAGGGCCAGCACCCGCGGTGATACCCGCTGGAACTTGCCCAGGCACGCGGCGTACACCACGGAGAAGATGCCACCTAGCGCGACGCCGTACCCGATCATGCCGGCGGCAAGACCCCATCCGGCCTGTACGCCGCGGCTCACGATCTCTTCGCCTCCGTGGCTGTGGCCACCGGCGGCGTGCGAGAGTGCCTCTTCGGCGGCGGCACGGCCGGATTCGTAGTCGATCGCCTGCGAGATCAGCGGTTCGCCGACGATCCGCGCGTAGATGAAGGCCACCAGACCGGCGACCAGTCCGGCGAGCAGGCCATTCAGGACCAGACGACGCTCCATGGTGAGTCCTCCGTAGCGGTTCTGGGATCGCAATCAGTGACAGGGGAAGCCGAGGGTGTGTCGAGCATCGTGGAAGAACTCGTGGAGCAGCATGCCCTTGCCGGTGACCGATACCGCGCCCTGATCGAAGCCCAGGAAGTAGATGGTCACCAGGCCGAGGACAAGGGCGCCGAGGAACCACAAACCCGTGAGGCTCACGGAAATGGGTCGTGCCTGCGTCTGGGTCGTCGGTGCTGGTGCAGCATGCGATTGCGGGGCCACGAACACTCCTCGGTCAGCCGGTCGACTAGCAAGTAGGATTAGAAACGTACATCTCCTATAGTAGAAACGTCTAGCCCCGGCGGAGGCCAAATGACCCAGCGGATCGTGGAGGCAGCCTGGTCCCCGGGGCCGCTCAACAGCACCGTGACCTTCGACACCGGTGAGACGTTGCTGGTCGACGAACCCGTCGCCGTCGGCGGCACGGGTGCCGGTCCGCAACCAACGGACCTGTTCCTGGCTTCGGTGTCGTCGTGTTTCACGCTGGCTCTGGTGTACGCCGCCGGCAAGGCTGATCTCGAGTTGTCGTCGATCCGGGTGGTGGCCACCGGGACGTACGCCGGACCCCGCTTCTCCTCGATCGACATCGATGTAGAGATCGGAGGCGTCGATCCGGCCGAGCATGAGGGACTGATCGCGGCGTGCAGAGCGGGTTTGCTACGTCACCAAGACGCTCCGGACGCCACCCGAGATCACCGTCACCTCCCGCGAGTGACGTCTTACCCGGATTAGTGACCCCTCGGCAGGTTTAAGTGACTCCTCGGCGGGGTTGTTGCAGGGGGTGAGGTACGGCTGCAACAACGCTGCAACAACGAGGGCTTGACTGGTTGCCTGTTCCGCTTTGGCACACACCGGTCACATGGAGGCGCACCATGAGCAGTTCGGCAACCATTCACTACCTGCCCTCCGACCGGCCCTGTCGGTGCCGCTTCTTTCGGGACGCCAACGGCCACCACGACCAGTTGCTGACGGTGCTTGAAGACCCCGACCAGCTGCTGGAACTCATGGAACTCGCGGTGACCTGGGGTGAGCTCGACTACTCCGAGGCTCCGCTGATCCCCCCGAACCGGTGGCTCGAGTTCGTCGACTCGCACATCTGGACCGACGGCGAGAAGGCGGAGCGGGTGATGAGCCTGGCCGTCGACATCGCGCTTGGGCGCCGCGCGTTCGTCGACTCGCCTCGCCTACGCAAACGGACCAGGAAATTAATCGGTCAAAGAGCCGGGAAATTGACCGGGCACTTGACCGGGAAATCAACTCAGGCCGGTAATGGTGCCCTGGTGTTGATCGAGGACCTCGGCCGAACCTCCCGCCGCGCTCAGGCCGATCCGCCCGGAATCGTCGACGATTCCGATCACCTCGGCGGTGAGATCGCGGCCATGGAACATGGCTCGGCAGGCCTCGACCTCCGTGGTTGGCGTGGTGAGCAGGAAGGCGTAGTTGGGGAAACACGTCAGCCACCTGGCGAGGTCGACACCCTCCGGCACGGGCAACGCGTCGAGATCGACCTGGCAGCCGTAGCGACCATGCTCCAGCAACATCGCGAGCGAACCGACGATGCCGGCCATGCTGACGTCCTTGGCGGCCAGCGCGGCACCAGCCTCTGCCACCTCGGCGAGCAGTCGGATGTCGCCCGGCACGTGCTCGGCGCGCTGGCGGAACCCGGCGAAGAAGGGGAAGTCGGGTCGCATCTCACCGACAAGGGAGCACGCAAGGAGTACGGCGTGACCGGGTCGCACCTGTGTCATCGACAGGACCTGGCTTCCCAACCCGACCGCGAACGCCGACAGAGCCGGCGCACCCGCATGACGCGTCAGGTGACCGCCGAGCAGCGCGACGTCGTACAACTCGCAGCCGTAGCGGATACCGCGGAGGATCTCCCGCGCCGTCGGTTCGTCAGCAACGATCGTGTTGACGATCCCGATCGGGCGGGCGCCCATCGCGGCCACGTCGTTGACGTTGGCGAGAACGGCGGCGATGCCGGCGCCGTACGGATCCCGGGCCACGAAGGTCGGCAACAGGGCCTCGCCGCACGCGATCACATAGCCGGTCCCGTGGCTCCCGAGCGGGACGGCCGCACCATCATCGCCGGGGCCGGTCAGCCAGTCCGAGGCACCGAAGACTTCGGACACCAGGCCGATCGCCTGCTTGTCACGCAGTCCCGCGTAGTCCCTGACAGTGGCCGCCAGGGCCTCGAGATCCAGCGGCCGGCCGCCTAGGTCGCGTTGCATATACGAAACGATAGATTTAGGATCCGATACATGACAAGGCCCTCCTTCTTGACACTTCCACGGCGTGGAAACAAGCCGCGCAGCCTGGGGCTGACGCACCTCCTCGACAAGGGTCTCACCACGTCCGCGACGTCGGAGTTGCTCCGGTCCGCGGGGGAGTTCATCGACGTGTGGAAGTGGGGCTGGGGGACCGCCTACCTCGATCCCGACCTCCCGGTGAAGTTGAAGCTTCTGGAAGGCGCCGGTGTTCGCGCGTGCCTGGGCGGGACGATGTTGGAGATCTCCTGGCTTCAGGGCAAGCACAAGGAGTGCCTGGATTGGGCGGCCGAGTTGGGCTTCACGACGGTGGAGGTGTCCCGGGGCGTCGCGCCGATGACGCTGATGGAGAAGCGCGAACTGATCGAGTACGCCGCCACCGACTTCACGGTCTTCGCGGAGGTCGGGAGCAAGGATCCAGCGGAGGAGGTCAATCCCACACTGTGGCGGGCGGAGGTCGCGTCCGACCTCGACGCCGGGGCGACCATGATCGTCGCCGAGGGTCGCGAGAGTGGCACGGTCGGCTTGTACGACGCCAACGGCGCTGTGCGCCCGTCAGTTGTCGAGGCGATCGCCGACGAGGCCGGCCAGGAACTGATCTTGTTCGAAGCACCTCGCAAGGATCAGCAAGCCTGGTTCATCCGGCACTTTGGACCCGAGGTGAATCTGGCGAACATCGCTGCCGGTGAGGTGATGGGCCTCGAAGCGCTGCGGCTCGGCCTCCGCGCAGACACGGTGCAACTGCCGTGGAGCGGTCAGGCGACCCGTCGGCAGATCGACCTGGCAACCTGTGAGCGTGAACCTCTACCCGGACAAGTACCGCGGGGTCTCCGTCACCAGCGTTGACACCGGGTTGGACATCGATGCCCTCCGGCAGTACTTCATCGGGCGGTCGGCGTACTTCAAGACGAGGTACGCCGTTGTCAGCCGGCTCAGCAGCGGGGGTGGCGGTGAGGCACCCGGCACAGCGATCGTGCGCGTCCTCACCGCTGACGCGACCGAAGAGGAGGAGTTGTTCCTGCCGATCGTCGACCTCGAGATGTTGGCGACGGTCGAGGAGACGGCAGTCGTGCATTGCCCCGAGATCGACACGGGCATCCCATCCGAACTCGCCCGCGCGGCCCGCGAGCATGCCCCCGAAGCGCGGGCGGTCGTCGTTCACGGTCGTTATGAGCACATCAGTTTCATCATCGACCCGCAGCCGCTCCAGATCCTGGTGCGCGAGGTGGTCCCCCCGCGGCCGGCCAAATTGGTCGATCAGGCGGCGCGGATCCTGGCCGTTCGCGAGGATCTGCCGCCGGTGCAACTCGTTCCTGACGTCGTCGACCTCAGCGACCTGGCCAAGGCCAATCCGGCCGCCCACTATCTGTTGCCTTGTCGTGGCTCGGGCTTCGAACCACGCGGAGGCGGACGGCGCCGACAGTTCCGTCGCGTATCTCGACGAGCATCCGCCCGAGGCCGACTGGCTGATGCTGGGTTGCTCGCGGTCGCAGCAGATCCACGGGGCCTTCTATGACCGGGACGCACCGCAGGTGAACTTCTGCCCGCTCGAACGCGAACCCGACCCGCGGCCAACCCTCACCAAGTGCTGTCTGCAGGACGACGAGATCGTCACAGGAGCCGGCTTCGTGTCGGTCCCATGGGGCTCGTCGCTCGAACGGGTCTCACAAGCCCTGGACGAACTCGTCAGGACTTCGGAATCAGCCACGACACCCACGGGGGCCGTCTGATGGCCACCCGGATGGGCGATTCGGCGATGTACTCCCACCTCTGGACGTCACCCGGATTGGATGTGCTGTTCGAGGAGCAGGGACGTCTCGAGATCTGGCTCGACATCCTCCGTGCCCTGGCCAAGGCGCAGGGAGAGTTGGGCATCATCCCGACCGCAGCTGCGGAGTCCATGGCCGGGCTGAGGGCGGAGGATCTCGACCTGGACCTGGTGGCCGAGCACACCCGTCGTACGTCGCACTCGACGCTGGGACTCATTCACGGACTGCAGGCCTCGTTGCCTGACGAGGTCGCGCAATACGCCTACTACGGCGCGACCGTCCAAGACGTGTCCGACACGTGGTTCGGGATCGTCATGCGTGAATTCGGCCAGCAACAGCGCGCGTCGTTGGTGCAGCTAGCGCATGGACTCGGGGAGCTGATTGAGGAACATCGAGACACGGTGATGGTGGGTCGCACGCACGGTCAGCCCGGGTCACCGATCACCTTCGGCTACAAGGCGGCTACGTGGGCGGACGAGATCCAACGCCACCTCGATCGGCTCGAGGAGGGTCGCGCACGGTGGGAGGTCGGCCAGCTCGCTGGTGCGGTGGGTGTGTTGGGCTTCTTCGGCGCCCAAGGGACGCAGTTGCGGGCCCGATTCTGCGCCGAGGTGGGTCTGATGGACCCGGGGATCTCGTGGACTTCGAGCCGCGATCGGGTGGCCGAGTTCGGCAATGTGCTCGCGATGATCTGCGCCACTCTCGCCCGGATGGGCAACGAGGTCTACGAACTCCAACGGCCCGAGATCGGTGAGTTGTCGGAACCTCCGATCGAGGGCGGCGTCAGCAGCATCACGATGCCCCACAAACGAAATCCCGAGCGGAGTGAGCACCTAGCGACCCTGTCGCGACTGGCGCGCGCGCACGCCGGCGTACTCCTCGAAGGGATGGAACACCAGCACGAGCGTGACGGTCGCGCCTGGAAGGCCGAGTGGATCGCGCTGCCGGAGTTGTGTCAGTTGACGGCCGTCGCATCGGGATTGGCGATTCAGGTCTTCTTGGGCCTGGAGGTCCACTCGGACCAGATGGTTGCCAATCTCGCATCGAACGGTGTCGGCCCGAGGTCGGAGTCGTTGTTGTCGGCGCTTTCGCAACAGATCGGCAAGCATCGAGCCCAGGCCCTGATGCAGGACCTGCTGCTCGACGGGGCGACCGAAGGGGATCTGGCGGCGCTGTTGGCGACGCACGACGTGCCGCCCGAAGAGGTACGCCGTCTCCTGACGACCTATCAAACCGGCGCCGCCGGCGAGATGGCGGACACGGTGCGTCAACGTGGGAGGTCTACCGATGGCCGTTGATGTTGGGCAGTTGACCGTTGAACATCGGACTGGGCGATTCCGGCCTGTTGGCAGGTCCGACTCCCCTTCACCGACTTCCTCGAGTCGAGGCGGCCTGCGGAACCGGCCCGCTCTGGGTGAAACGAGACGACCTGACCGGTTTTGGCGTGTCGGGGAACAAGGCGCGAACGCTGGAGTACCTCATGGGCGATGCGCTCTCCGAACGAGCCGACGTCTTCGTCGCCGGTGGCCGCCCGGGCTCGAACTTCTGCGCGGCGGCCGCGCTGGCGGCGCGAGTCGCCGGCCTTGAGTGCCACCTGGTGATGGCCGAACTCGGTCCTGAACCCAGTCCGAACGTGGCCCTTGCCACTGCGGTTGGTGCCCACATCGTCGACGTCGACGAGCAACCGGAACTCTCCGCCCTGGACCTGGATCAGGCGATCGAGTCCTACGCCGCGTCATTGCGAGCGGCCGGGGCCAGGGTGTACGCCGTGCCGCGGGGTGGCGCGACCGGGGTCGGAGCGTTGGGCTACGCCGAGGCGGTCTCAGAGTTCACGGGTCAACTCAGGGATGCCGATCTGGAGCCGACGGCCGTCGTCGTGGCTGTCGGAACGGGCGGGACGGTCGCCGGACTCTTGACCGGGCGGAGCGAGATGGGGGCGGGTTGGGGACTGCACGGAGTGTGCGTGAGCCGCCCCGCCGCCCGATTGGCCGCGGGGATCACTCGTATCTCCGCCGACTGTGCGGTGCTGCGCGGAACCGAGCGTGACGAACGTGATGTCCCTGACGGACGCGCCTGGAGCACACGGCGTACTCACCGAAGCGCAGGCGGACCTCGCCGATCTTGCCTTGGCCGAGGAGGGCCTGTTGCTCGACAGCACCTACACCGCGAAGTCCTTCGAGCGGGCGGTCGCGATTGCTCGGGAAGCGACGAGGCCGACCGTGTTCTGGCACACGGGCGGGACGATGAGTGCATTGGAGCGGCTGCGGTGACCAAGCGGGTGCGGGTGGCCGGGTCGGTGACTACGAAGGCGGCCCCCGAGTTGATCGAGTCGGGCTTCCAGTGGGAGAACGACGACGCGCCGTACCTCCATGAGGGCTTGAACCTGGCCGACATCGCGCATGTCCTGGACCTCTCACGTCGTGGTCTGCTCCCCGCAGACGCGGAGCGGGCCTTGCTGTCGATCCTGTTGGAGGTCAGTGAGATCGATGCGGAGGACTTCCCCTACGACCCGCATCTGGGCGAGCCCTACAACTCCCGCGAGCACTACTTCGTCGAGCGACTCGGGGACGCGGCCGGATGGCTGCACGCCGGTCGGCCTCGGCGTGAGGCGGCGCGGATCGCGCTGCGACTCCGCCTTCGCAGGCAGTTGGTGGATCTGGTCATCGACGTCGTCGGCTTCGCCGATCAGGTCTGCACCCTGGCGTTGGAGCACGCGGAGACGTTGATGGCCGACCAGACCTATCTCCAGCAGGCCCAGCCCTCGACGTTCGGCCACTACCTGTTGTCCTTCGCGCACCCGGCGGTGCGAGATGCCGAGCGACTGCTCGCCGAGTTGGTCCAGGTCAACGCCAGTCCGGGCGGCGCCGGCTGCGTCAACGGCACCCGACTTCAGGACGATCGCGGCTACCTCGCCGACCTGCTCGGCTTCGACTCCGTCATCAGCCACACCCGGGACGCCATGTGGCGCGTCGATGACCTGATCGCATTGCTGGCCACGGCAACTTCGGTGGTGTCGAACCTCAGCAAGTTGGCCGAGGACCTCGAGATCTTCTCGAGTGCGGAGTTCGACTTCGTGGACCTGGATGACTCGTTCAGTCGGTCGAGCGTGCTGATGCCCAACAAGCGAAACCCCTACGCGCTGTCCATCGTGCGCGGCGCCTCGGGGGTTTTGATCGGTCGGCTGTCGGGCTTCCTCGCGGTGACGAAGAGTCCGTCCGCCCGCAGCGACAACTTCATCTATGCGTACGGCGAGGTGCCCCGCGCGTTGGATCTGGCCGAGCGGGTGACCGCGCTGATGGCGGGCGTCATCCGGACCTTGGTCGTCCACCCCGATCGGATGTTGGCCGAGTTGGAGCGCGGCTATGCCCAATCGACCGACCTGGCGGAGTTCTTCACCCAGCAGCGCGGGATCGACTATCGGACGGCGTACTACGTCGTCGGCGATGCCGTGCGGCAGGCCAGCCACGATGGGATCCCCGGTCGGCTGATCACCGCGGACATGATCAACACGGCCGCGGAGGCTCGCACAGGTAAGCCTTGGGACATCACCGACGACGAACTTGCCGGGGTCCTGCGCCCGGAGGCCATCGTCGCGTCCCGCACTTCCGAAGGCGGCGCGGCTCGCGACCTCGTCCTGGCCGGCGTCGCCGCGACACGGGGTCGGCTGGCGGCGCTTGCCGATCACGCGGCAGCGCGCCAAGTCGACTTCGCCGCCGTGGAAACCGCCCTCCTCGCACAAGCCCGTGCCGTCGTTGAGAACACCCGAGTTCAGGAGAAGCCATGACCAGCACTGCCGACCAGAAACTTGTTGAGCTCCCCGAAGAGGTTGAGGTGATCAACGTCGGGTTGCCGCTGTTCGCCGACGCGGTCGCCGATCAGGGTCGGCCGGTGATCCAAGTGGATTGGCGCCCTCCGGCGGACGGGGATCTCGCCGTCGTCAATGCGTTGACCCGCACGTTCGGAGTGCATAACGACACGATTGAAACGGCCAACGCTGAGGTGTTCCGGCGTCTCGACACCGGAGTCCCCATGCTGACCGGGGTCGCAACTGCTGCCGATGTCGTGCCTGGTATCGAGGGCCAGACGATCGTGCATTGCGGTCCGGCAATCGCGTACGCCGATGTCTGCGATCCCTTGCGGAGGTCCATGCGAGCGGCTGTCGTGGCCGAAGGGTGGGCATCCGACGTACGCGCCGCGGACGGGCTGCTGGGCTCCGGCGACGTCCGGCTGGAGCCCGCAAACCTTCACCAGATGTGTGTGCCGATGGCCACGGCGATCGGCCCGTCATCGCCGGTCTGGGTGGTCGAGAACGAGGCCGGCGGCACCGTGGCGTTCTCCTCGATCAACCAGGGACCGGGCGAGGTGCCATGGTTCGGTCGCGAGACGGATGCGGCGATTGCGCGACTGGTCTTTCTGCGCGAGGTGGCCGGGCCGCTTCTTGGCAAGGTGGTCTCCAGCGTCGGCCCGATCGACCTGTTGGCGCTGGCGACCCAGGGGATCGTGATGGGCGACGACGTCCACATGCGGACGCAGGCCACGACCAACCTGCTGATCCGGAATCTGCTGCCGTCAGTGATGGAGCATGGAGCGCCGCTGGGCAAGGCGGGCGTCGAGTTCGCGACGTACCTCTCGGGCAATCACCTGTTCTTCCTCAACCTGGCCATGGCTGCGGCCAAGTCGCTGACGCTGTGGGCCGAAGAGGTCGAGGATTCGAGCATCGTGACCACGATGTCGCGCAACGGGACCGGCTTCGGCATTCGGCTGGCGGGCAACGACGAGTGGTTCCTGACCGATGCACCCGAGGTCGGCGACGCGCTCTACTACTCAGGCTTTGGCCCCGAAACTGCGGCGAAGGACATCGGCGACAGTGCTGTGTTGGAACTGATGGGGCTCGGCGGCCCGGCGGCCGCAGGCTCACCGGCGGTTGCAGCCTTCCTCGGGGGGACGATGGCCGATGCGCGCGCGGCGACCGAGTCGATGATCGAGATCTGTCGGGGGCCGAGCACTCGCTTCAAGCTGCCGACGATGGACTTCCAAGGTACGCCGGTCGGCGTCGACGTCCGGTACGTCGCGGAGTCCGGCATCACCCCCAAGGTCAACACCGGAGTGCTGCACGTGAGTGACGGGTCGGGCCAGGTCGGCGCCGGCGTCGCCACCGCGCCGGTCGACTGCTTCGTGGCCGCGCTGCTCGATCTGGATCGTCGACTCTCGGCCTAGTCGTGGGCGGGCGACGATGGGTTGCGTTCGCTGTCTTCAGCCGGGCGATCTATCTGGCCGACGCTGATGACAACGTCGGCGTCCTGGTCGACCATCGCTCGCCGCGGGGACCCTTGCACCTGCGCGTGCGCAAGTTGCCGGACCTCGAAGTCGGCGACGAGGTGCTCCTCGCCGACGGCACGTTGTCCTTCGACGGCGGGGAACTCTCGATCGAGGAGCCGTGGGTCGGGCGTCGGGTGAGTGGTCTCCCTTCGACGGGGCTCAGGACAAGCGACGGGCTCGACCAACTGGCTCAGCGGATCGGTGGGACGCGGCCCCGGGTTGACGCCCGAGGGCGACGACATTCTGGCCGGCGTACTGCTGGCGCGTTGGCACCTCGATCCGTCGACCGAAACGGAACTGCTGAGGATCGCGCGCTCGCGTGGACACCAACCGGATCGCGTCGGCCTTCCTCGTCGAAGCCGCTCGTGGGCAGTGCATCGAGCCGGCTCACGACCTCTTGGAGGCTTTCGCCACCGATGACGACGAGGCGATTCAGCATGCGACGGAGGAGCTGGCGACGTACGGCGCGAGTTCAGGGACCGCTCTGGCGAGCGGAATCGTGCTGGGAATCAGTTCCCAGCAACGCTGATGTGAACCAGCTCCGCGGCCGAGCGTCCTGTGTTGGTCCACGAAGCCGGGTGATCGGTCATGAAGTGCAGGGTGTCTCCGCGCTTGAGCACAAAGTCCCGCACCCCGACCTTGGCCTGGACCGTGCCCGAGACAACATGCACCAGGGCTTCGCCACCGCGTGCAGGAGCGTCCTCCAAGATCGCCCCTGGAGGCAACTTGATCGTGGTGCCTCGGGTGCGGAACCGGACGGGTGGCCCGGAGATGAGAACCACCTCAGCGCCGCCACGATCAACGGGCTCGCCGAGTCCGTTCGCGACGTGCCACACGTCGTGCGGATCCTCGGATTCCTCGCCGATGAGATAGCTGATCGGCCTTTTGAACACGCTCGCCAACTTCAGGAGTGTGGTGATCGTCGGCACCATGTCGCCGCGTTCGATCTTGTGGATCGATGCTGCGCTCACTTCCGAGATCGCACTCATCTGCTGCAGCGAAAGGCCGAGTCCCGCGCGGAGCGCCGCGAGTCGGGGGCCGATGCCGGCAACGACTTCTTCGACGTTGGTGCGGGTCAGGTCACGCCCAGCCTGGTCGGTGGCTGGGACTTGGGTCGCGCGGGCCGCGCTCTCTCGTGCCATTTCAGCCTCCTCTCTTGACGCCAGTGGCGCGTTTACTATGATAGACGACAACCTCACATAATGGACAGCAACTGTCGGACACAAACCGATGCGTCCACTTCCATGCTCGTCGCGTCAGGAGTGTCGATAGTTCCATGAAGACAGTAGTCATCGGTGGCGGTTCTGCGGGCACCGGCGCGGCCGGCGGTGTGAAGGCGGCTAGCCCGGACAACGAAGTCGTCGTCTACACCGACTTCCAAGACATCGCCTACAGCCCGTGCGGCATCCCCTTCGTGCACGGCAAGGAGATCGAGAGTTTCTCGAAGCTCTTCCTCGCCACGAAGGAGGACTACGTCAAGGCCGGCATCGACATCCACTACGAAACCACCGTCACCAGCATCGACGTCAAGGCCAAGACCATCGAGGTCGAGGGCGAAGGCACGGTGTCGTGGGACCGGTTGGTGATCGCCAGCGGTTTCAAGTACGCCGACCCGGGTGTCCCGGGTGGCGATCTCGACGGCCTCTACTACATGAAGAACATCCGCGAGGCGGAGATCTGGGACAAGCGACTCGACACGGTCAAGAAGGCTGTGGTGATCGAGGCCGGTCCCCTCGGCGCGGAGATGGTGAGCGCGCTGGCACATCGGGGCATCGAGACCCACGTGGTTGATCCACACCCTTGGGCGCTGAGCGAGATCGCCGACCCGGACATCGTCGCACCGGTTGAGCAGGCCTGGCGCGACCAGGGCGTTCACCTGCACTTCAACACCAAACTCGAGGCCTTCCTCGGCCCGTCGGGATCCGTGACCGGCGTGCGCACGTCGGAGGGCGATATCGACTGCGACATGGTCGTGGTGGCCACCCACAAGACGCCGGACACCAAACTTGCAACTGCGGCGGGGCTGAAGATCGGTTCCACCGGCGGGATCATCGTCGGCGGCGACATGTCGACGTCAGCACCGGGTGTGTGGGCGGCGGGAGACTGCATCGAGGCCGTCCTCGGCCAGACCAAGATCCCGATCCAGGGCCTGACTGGCTCGCACGCCTACTCCCAGGGCAAGGTCGCCGGCTTCAATGCCGGCGGCGGTGCCGGCGGGAAGGTCTACTCCCCGGTCTACGTGCCCTGGGGGATGTTGGCCGCGACGGAGATGGTCGGTGGCGTCGCGCTCGGCGAGACCCTCGCCGCCAGCCTCGGGCATCCCGCACATCATGGGTGTCGCGCAAGGAATCTCGCGGGCGAGCTACTACCCCGGCGTACGCCCCGTGAAGATCAAACTGCTCGCCGATCCCGCAACCCACAAGCTCATCGGCGCGCAGATGGTCGGCGGCGAAGGCATCAAGGAGCGCGCCGACTTCCTCGCGATGTGTGTTCGCAAGGGCATCACACTCGAGGATCTGGCCACGATGGAGAACGTCTACTCGCCGGCCATCGGCGCCCTCAACGAACCGATCTCGGTGGCCGCCCAGAACGCCCTAGCCGGACTCAAGAAGTGACTCGCATGAGCTTTTCCGGATGGCTGCGCTCGAACTCCCAGCACTACCTGGTCGCCGCTGCGCAGCAAGACATCGCCAAGAAGCACGGCGTACCGGGCCCGGTTCGGTACGGCGGAATCTCGGAGTTCTTCTGGCTCAGAATCTTTGCCCCGCTCTATCAGATCCTTCCGTGGAAATTGCGCCACGCAATCATGCGCGGCATGCCCGGGAGTCACCGTCGGCATTGGGACTACCCGACCGACACCACAGGACCGGCGATATGAGCACTCGCCAGCCCTGCCCACCGACGGCGCCAAGCCGAACCCGCGCTGCCAGGCGCATCGATTCCCCAACGCAGTATCCGACCGAGAGGAATGTTTAGTCATGCCTAAGACAGTTAACTGGGGTCCACCAGCAGTTGGTGAGTCCCTGTTCAACGACGAGAAGTTGTTCGAGGACATCAAGGCCAACGAGGGCGAGAAGGCCTTCATCTTCATCCACACGGTTCCCTATGAGGGCTCGGTCGCCCTGGTGAATCTGCTGACGTCGACCCGCCTGCGTCGCAAGGGCTTCGAAGTCAACATCATCCTCTATGGGCCCGGTGTGCTTCTGGCGTCGGGTACGCGCGGCTTCCCCACCATCGGTGCGGAGGCCTTCCCGGGCCACATGGCCATCAACAACCAACTGAAGGTGCTCATGGACGAGGGCGCCACGATCTATGCATGTCGGTTCGCCATGGGCGCGCTCTACGGCATGGGCGAGGACCAGTTGATCCCAGGGGTCAAGGCGTTCCACCCGCTCGACGTACTCGATTCCGCGCTAACCGCATGGCGGGCCGGCGCGTTCCAGATGAACACCTGGACCGTCTGATCCAGATCCACGGAGGCACCGGTCAGAACAACTGAGTCGGCGTCTTGGCGCCGGGGTTCCTTCCCCGGCGCCAGGGCGCGACCCTCTACCAACACGGTCGATTCAAAGAGAGGTAGTCATGGACGGCATCGCTGATATGGGCGGGACCGAGGGCTGGGGATCGGCCAAGCCGCCCCGGGCGGACGAGAAGGTCTTTGAAGAGACTTGGGAGGCTCGAGCGTTCGCGCTCGCACTGTTGTCCATGCGGACGTCAGGCACCAACCTGGATTCTTTTCGGTACGCCCTGGACCGCCAGCCTCGCGAGAAATACATCGACGACGGGTACTACGGCCGATGGCTGCACGCTGCAGAGTTGATGCTCGTCGAGTCGAGCATCATCGCTCCGGATGCCGTCGAGAAGCGCACCCGCAAGCTGATGGGCGAGGACGTCGTCGAGCCGGAGCGTCCGGAACCCAACAAACCCGACTACGCGCCGACCGCAGCCGGATCACTTCGCCCGGTCGACGTGGCGCCGAAGTACGCCGTGGGTGATCGCGTGCGCGCCGCCGACATCAGTCCCCCCAAACACACCCGGCACGTGGGTTACGTGCGCGGCCGCGAGGGCGTCGTGACCCGTCTTCAACCGTCGGCCCTGTTGCCGGACACCCACGCGACGTTCGAAGGGGAGAACCCGCAGCACGTCTATTGCGTCGAGTTTGACTCCCACGAGTTGTGGGGCGCCGACGCCGAAGACTTCACGTTGAACATCGATCTCTGGGAAAGCCATTTGGAGGACGCGTCATGAGCTGAAGAGCACTCTGCCGATCCAGCTGCGCACCGAAGCGCTGGAACAACTCCTGGTCGAGGCTGGCCTTGGTCGATCCGGCGGTGATGGACAAGTTCATCAGCACCTATGAGACCGACGTAGGTCCGATGAATGGCGCCAAGGTCGTGGCGAAGGCGTGGACCGATCCGGAGTATCGCGAACGCCTGCTCTCCGACGGCACGGCTGCGATCGCCGAACTCGGCTTCCGGGGGCCGCAGGGCGAACACATGGTCGTCGTACCCAACACCGATGACCTGCACAACGTGGTCGTCTGCACACTGTGCTCCTGCTATCCGTGGCCTGTGCTCGGGCTGCCGCCGAGTTGGTACAAGGACCCGGCGTATCGCTCACGCGTTGTCAAGGAACCCCGCAAGGTGCTCAGCGAGATGGGCCTCGACCTGGACAAGGACGTGGACATCAAGGTCTGGGACTCCTCGAGTGAGGTGCGCTTCCTGGTCCTGCCCCAACAGCCGGCCGGCACCGAAGGCCTGGGCGAGGAGGAACTCGCCGCCCTCGTGACCCGCGATGCCATGGTCGGCGTTGCGCAGGTGAAGGCGTCGTGACCGACTGAGCTCGCGGTCACCCTGGACGTCGATGGACCGGCCGCCCCGCCGCGCTCCAACGGCGAACTCGTCTTCGCCGAGCCCTGGGAGAGCCGGACTTTCGGGATGGCGATGGCGTTGTACGACGCCGGCGCCTTCGACTGGAACGACTTCCGCGACGCCCTCGTCGCCCGAATCTCGGCCTGGGAAGAGGCCCCACCAGAGGGCGAGTGCTACTCCTACTACCGCTGCTGGCAAGGCGCCCTCGAGGACGTCGTCGTCGCACGCGGCATGCTCTCGGTCGACAGCGTCGAGGACCGCGGCCGCGAACTAGCCGCCCGCCCCGCCGGCTACGACCACTCACCGAGGGCCATGATCATGGCCACGACCACGCAGACCACCACCATTAATCGCTGAGCCGTCGCAAATGCAGCCAAATGCGCGGCGTGTCGTGCTGTCATCGACGGCTCGCTCGGGTGGGAGCAGTTATCTAGGAGGGCTGGGCGCACCTGGTGGAGCCGCGCTCGTCTCGAGCGGATCGTGAGGAGTTAGCCGGCGTAGAGGTCGAGGTGGCGTTGGGCGCTGCCGGTCCAGGAGTACTTCTCAGCCACTGGTCGTCCGCCCGCCACGAGCCGCGCACGCAGAGCAGGATCCGTGGCGACTCGTTCAAGAGCGTCGGCGAGCGCGAGGTGATCCCCAACGGCAGGCATCAGGGCTGAGACGCCGTCGACGAGGTACTCGTGGAAGACCGGCAGGTCGGAGGTGACGGCGGGCCGATCAGCAGCGAGGGCTTCGAGTACGGCGAGCCCCCAGCCCTCGTTGGTTGAGGGGAAGGCCAGGGCGTCGGTGGCGTGGTACCAGCCGACCAACTCATCGTCGGGCACCGTGCCGAGGATGATCACGTCCTTGTCCAACGCCAACCCGAGCGCGTCGATCTCGCGGAGACACTCGTTGCGGTAGGCCTCGTAGTCCTGGAACGAGTGCCCACCGAGTACGGCGACGGCTGGGGGGTTCGGCATCCGGGTCTTCAACTCGGCCAGCGCACGCACCAGGTGGATCGACCCCTTGCGCGGTTCCAACCCACCGACCGCAAGGAACAAGAACCGGTCCTTGGACACATCGATCCGTGCTCGGAGAGCACGAGCCCGATCCGGCGGGTAGTTGCTGAAGCGCTCCAGGTCCACGCCGTTCCACACCACATCCGCGGTTAGGCCGTAATCGTCGGCCATCAGTCGGCGCCAGTGGTCGCTCACCACCAACAACTGATCGGGCTCGTGGATGGCCTTGATCTGGCAGTCGATCAGGACCTGGGTCGTGAAGTCATCCATGTGATGAACGGTGCGTACGACGCGCACTGGTGCCCCGGCATCCCGGATGCGCACCGCCGCGCGAGCAGAAATGCAGTCCTGGGTGTGCAGGATGTCGAATCGGCCAGCGGTGGAACGGAGGCCATCCTCAAGCGCGTCGATGCTGGCGAACACCTTCTCCTCGAGAGTCCCGCCGCCCGCCGGAGCCTGGAAGACCAGCGTCGGCGCAGAGACCTCGCGATAGAACCCGGCCGAGGGATCGCCGAGCGTCACGATCGTGACGTCCGCGCCGGCGGCGTACAACGCCTCACCCAAGGCCAGCGTGTGTACGACGCCGCCGCGAGGTTTGGTGGAGTACGTGATCAGCGCGATCCGCTGGGAGGTCTGGCTCATAGGGCTTGGCGGACCAGGCCCGGCTCGCGACGGACGAGTGCGGCAGCGGCCAAGGCAGCGCGTGCCGCCGTCTCCGTCACGATGCACCCCGCTGCTTCGAGGGTGGCCCGCTGACTGGCGAAGCCCTGCGGATCCTGGTCGGTGCCGAGCACGTAGGCGACGACCTGCGCACCTCCTTGTTCATGGATCGCGCGGCACGCCGGGCGCCAACTGGCCAGCCGGGTCCTCATGCGAGCCATAACCGATCACCACGTCCAGCAGGATCGCACCCAGGCCGGGCTCCTTGCCAGCCTCTCGCAACAGCTCCAGCCGGGCTTCGGGATCGATCATCGGATGTGGTCGACCTTGGGTGTACTCCTCTTCGCCCAGATCCAGACAGATGTGCGAGCCGTCCGGAGCCGGCACGTGAAGGGACTTGTCGAGAGGAGTGTTCGACCAGACGTCGCCGATCAAGCCCCCGAGGATGGTCAACGCTTCGTAGCAAAGCGTCCCGCCGGAATAGAGCCCGCGAACCAACCGCTGCTCCTCCCGAAGTCGACCGATCGCCGCCGCCACATCGGATTCCAGGGTGCCGACGACATTGGGTACGTCGTGATCCAGCAGCCGCAGGGTCTCGAGTACGCCGGCCTCAAGGGTGGCCGCGACTCGAGCGGTGGGTGGCAGATCGAAGGTCGCCGTCGTCCCGACGTACGCCGCGACGAAGGGTGTGTCGCCGGCCTCAGCGATGACGGCTCGGGCCACGTCATCAGCGGGCGGTTTGGAGACGAACAGGATCGCTTCGACGTCGTCACGTGCGCGCAGCGAAGCCACGGCAAGACGCGCCATCCGGCCCTCCACCTGCGCATTGAGATCGCGTCCGCCGAGCCCGATGACCGCGACTACGCCCTCGCCGAAACGGTCGAGCAGACTCATCGCCTCTTGCGCACCCGTCCCGGCGGCCGCGATCACGCCGATCCTGCCGGGCTTGACCACGTTGGCGAAGCCGAGCCCGGTCTGCCCGAGCATCGCGGTGCCTGCGCCCGGACCCATCACCAGTCGACCCAACGAGCGGGCCCGATCCTTGAGTTCTATCTCGGCCTCGATGGACACGTTGTCGCTGAAGAGGAGTACGTCGAGTCCGGCGCTCAGAGCCTTGTGCGCCTCCAGCGGGGCATAGTCGCCCGGCACCGAGATGACCGCGACGTTGCTGCCCGGCTGAGCAGCAACGGCCGCCCGCATCGTGCGAGGACGAGCAACGGGGGCATCCCCGTCGGAGGTGCGCTTGGCGAAGACTGCCGTCTCGGCCGCTTCCATGGCTGCATCGGCACTCGCGTCAGAGTCCGCCAACACGGCGAAGAACAGGTCATTGCCACCGGCCGGCTCGATGGCCGAGGTGTCGAACCCCTCCCCGCGCAGTTCTTCGAGATTCGCCGATGTCGCCATCGCGGCAGCCGTCCACTCAACCCCGTCGACGGCGTACATCGCACGCGTTCCGGACAACTGCACCACCGAGTCGACGTACGTATCCCGGAAGACCTTGAGCACGTGCCGTCATGAAGGTAAGCCTGCCAAGGAGTCGGCCAGGATGATGCTTGTGCCGACCGCGAAACTGTCGTCGGTCGTCGACTCGAGAGCTTCGGCAACCAGTTCGGGCGTGGTGATGATGGCACGTCGACCACCATTGCGGACGAAGTTGACTGCCGCCCGAACCTTGGGTCCCATCGAACCCTCGGGGAACTGGCCTTCCGCCAGCCATTCCTCGGCCTGGACGCTCGTCATCACATCCACAGAGCGTTGGGTGGGCAAGCCGTAGTCGATGGCTACCTTCTCCACGCCCGTGACCAGAACGAGGGTGTCGGCACCGATCGAGGAGGCGACCTGTTCGGCGGCGTAGTCCTTGTCGACCACCGCGTCGACTCCGATGTAACCGTCCTCACCGACAGCGACGGGAATGCCCCCGCCACCGGCTGCGATCACGATGGCGCCGGAGTTCACCAGCGTCTTGATGGCTGCGCTCTCCACGATGGAGATGGGCACGGGCGACGGTACGACGCGTCGCCAGCCTCGCCCGGAGTCCTCCACCATGGTCCAACCGCGTTGCGTCGTGAGTTCCTCCACTTCGTCGGCCGAGAAGAACGGGCCGATCGGCTTCGTGGGGTTCTGGAATGCCGGGTCCTCGAGTGAAACCACGGTGTGCGTGACGATGGCGACCGCCTCGACCCGACCTTGGGACGCCCGCCGCAGGGCAAGCGCGATCATGCTGCCGAGGTATGCCTCGGTCATGGCTCCGAGAGTGAACAGCGGTTGGGCAGGGACGAACTCGGCACCCTCCTCCTGTTGGATCGCCAAGGACCCGACCTGTGGCCCGTTGCCATGGACGATCGCGACGTTCCAACCCGACTGGATCAAGGTGTTGGTGCCGTGCGCCATGGCGAGGGCATTGGTTGCCTGCTCGGCATGAGTGCCGCGCTGGCCTTCCTTGGTGAAGGCGTTGCCGCCAAGGGCAACAACCACGGAACGACGCATGAGGAACCTTCCGAAAAGCAGTGAGAACTTGAGTCATCAGGATGGTGATTGTGCGTGTGAACTGGAGGGGAAACGTCAATTCCAACGGGTGGAAGCTATTGGACAATACGACGTTGCCGTTTACTATAGTAAACATGGCGGACGAACCGGTGCAAGAGAACCCGACACCTGAGGGGTCCCCGAATCCGATCGACCCGAGGCGAATCGCGGAGACGTTGACGCTCGCCCGCCTGCGCGCCGCAGAGGACCGGATCTATCCGTTGATCATGGTCGATCCGGCTCTCTATCAGCAGGCCGTGCAGTCGGTCGCGCTGCATTTGTGACCAGCTCAGGAGCCGCGAACTCAGCCGTGACGAACTCCTTGGGTTGGATATTGTGGAGACCTCGGAAGCCGTCTTGACCGACCCCGCAGTCTTCGAGCAGGCGACTGCACTGAGCACCAGCGCCGGACTTCAACCAACTGCCTTGGTCGAAGCCGCGATCGCCCAACTCGTGTCTCTCCCGCCTGTCCCTACCCAGGATTCCGAAGGAGCCAACCGATGACCGAGGTCCTGCCGAACCCGACGGTGCCCACCACACTCGGCGAGTTGATCGCGGACTTGCAGGCGCTCGGTATGCGAACCCGGATAGAGATGGAGAAGCGGATCGGTGGGGCCGGTCCCGACCGACGTCGGCCTGATCTGGGTCGAGGGCATCGGCGTGACGGTGCCGACCGAGACCGACGAGGCCAAGCGGTCGCCGTACTCCCTCGAACGCGAGGACGAAGGCTTCGCCATCTATCGCGACGGGATCCGGATGGCCTCGGCCGAGGGCGAGCGTCGACCCAAGTTCTATGACCTGGAAACTGCCGACGGCACGCCGTACTGGAAGATCGCGCTGCTCCACCTCGACTCCCTCGCCAGCACCGTCGTCCAGCACTGTTCCTACTGGGGCAACTCGGATCAATGTGGCTTCTGCGGGATCGGGCTGTCCCTGGACTCTGGTCGAACGATCGTCAAGAAGAGCCCCGAACAGTTGGCGGAGGTGGCCGTCGCGGCGCGCGATCTGGACGGCGCCGTGGACGCGACCTTGACGACGGGCAGCTCCAACGGTCGCGATCGCGGAGCGTTGTACGTCGCGAAGTGCGGCCAGGCCGTCAAGGAGGCCGCAGGGCTTCCCGTCGAGGTGCAGTTCGAGCCGCCGTTCGACATCGACGTGATCAACCAGGTCGGCGACATGGGCATCGACTCGGTCGGCATCCACATCGAGACCTTCGATCCGCAGGTGCTCGCTCGGGTGGCACCCGGGAAGTTCCGGACCGGCATCGAGCGCTACTTCGAGGCCTGGGAACGCGCCGTGAAGGTGTTCGGGGCCGGCCAGGTCTCGACGTACGTCATCCTCGGCATGGGCGAGGATCCCGAGGTCACGATCGAGGGCTGCAAGCGGGCCGTCGATATGGGCGTCTACCCGTTCATCGTGCCGATCCGGCCGGTCGTGGGCAGCCTGCTGGAGGACATCGTCCCGCCGAGTCGCGAGTACACCGAGCCGATCTACAAGAAGGTCGCCTCCTATATGGCCGAGCGGGGCATGGACGCGTCGCAGGTCAGCGCGGGATGTGCGCGGTGTCAGGCGTGCTCGGCGATCAACAGCGTGCAGACGGATACGCCGCTGGTGCATGCTCGGGCCGACCAGGACGGCGTAGACCATGGCGCCGGAGCAAGCCCTCGACACCGCTGTCGCCGTGCGAAGCGCGACCAGCCTCGCCGACCTCCATGCCCATCGAGAGATCCGCCGGGCGGTCTTCGTCACCGAGCAGGAGATCTTCGAGGGTGACGACCACGACGAGCACGACGACGATCCGCGAACCGTCCATGTTGTCGGAATGATCGGCGACGAGCCGGGTGGTGCCGTGCGGCTGTACCCACTCGACGATGAGGGGTTGCGTTGGCAGGGCGACCGACTCGCCGTACTGCGTCAGTATCGCGCCGCCGGCCTCGGCGGACCCCTCGTGAAGTACGCCGTCGCAACCGCCGCCGCGCACGGCGGCACCCACATGGTGGCCCACATCCAGGTGCCGAACGTGAAGTTCTTCGAGTACCTCGGGTGGGAGGCCGACGGCGACGAGGAGATCTACGTCGGCCGCAGCCACCAACCGATGATCATCCGCTGGTAGACCAAGATGGTCGGATGGCCACCATCGACGACGCCCGAACTCCGGGAGCTCGTCACCGATGCGCTGGCGGATGGTCGTTCCGAAGTCAGTCTCTGCCGACCTCTAGCCGACCCGCCCCGTCCGGGTGCGCCAGAGTTCGGGGAGGCGGCCCTCGGCGAGGAACTTGGCCCGGCGCTCAAGCGGCAACGTGTCGGCCAGTCGCAAGATGGCAGCCCAGGAATCAGCCTCGTTTCCTACCTGGGCGACCAACTGATCCGAACCCAAGTGGGCTGCCTTCTGGGCGGACTCTTCGTAACTCCCGAGGTGTGAGAGCGCGAGCGCTTCGTACTTCGAGGACGAACTGGCCCTGGCCAGGCCCAGGAGTTCCTCGGCGCGCCCCGGCTCGAAGCGTGACTGCATCTCCAGCAGGCGCATGTGCGCCCTGGCCCGGAACGGCAGCGGGACCTCCAGGAATGCAAAGGAGGCCTCGACGCGCGCGCCCGCAGTCTCGAAGTCGCCCTCGACGAGTTCGCATTCGGCCAACGCCAGCACCGCATGCAGTCCCTGCTCCAATTCCAGTGCTCCGCCGCCTCGCTCTGCTGACGCCACCGCCCGCTCGGCTACTGCACGGGCTTCGTCATGCTCGCCGAGTTCTCGCAATAACCAGGACGTGGTGGTGTCGATCCCGGCGCTGTAGTAGATCGTCTGGTGGTCGTCGATCAGCTTGCGAGCCCTCTTCAAGCTACGCAGGGCACCATCGAAGTCGCCTGTGTCTCCCAAGGAGAGCGCGGTGAAGAAGAGGGCCTGGAGCAGCGAGCGGAACAGACCGTTGGACCGGCACAGGATGATCGCCTGTGCCAACGTACGACGTGCCTCATCGAAGCGGTCGACGTGCTGAAGGACGGCCCCGCGGAACGTCAGGGCCTGCGCTGCGATCTCGTCGTCTGGTCGCTCCGAGATCACCTGCTCGTAGGCCTCATTGGCGCCGACATAGTCACCATCCCAATGCCGAACCCGGCCCAACAGCAACGCGGCGCTGCGTGGCGCACCGGGAGCCGCGGCGGCAGCCTCCGCGAGGCGGGTGGCCCGATCCGCGAGATCGGCGGCGGTCATCGCATCGCGGGCGAACAGGGCAGTCCAGCCGAGTTGCTCCAGTGCGCGAGCCTCCAGCGAGTCGTCCATCAGGGCGCGCGCGATCTCGAGGGCACGCTCCTGGTCGTCGTGGGCATCTTGATAGCGACCCAACTCGCTGCGGATCTGGCCGCGTCTGAGCAGGGTGTCTGCGAGTACGACGGGCTGGTCGGCGTGTTCGGCGGCCAGCACGGCCTCATGAAGCAGACGCTCGGCCTCCGCGTTCGACAAGGCCCGGTGGGCCGTCTCGCTTGCCGACCGCCAAGCGGTGACGGCGTCCGCCCACGCACCCGCGGCCACCCATTGCTGTGCCGCCGCTTCCGGTCGATCTGCCAGCAGTTTTGCTGCCCGACGATGCCGGTTGATCCGCGTCGGCTCGGGAATCTGTCGGTAGAGCACCTCACGAAGAATGGTGTTCGAGAACCCGAAACTGCTTCGATGCGTGATCAGCAATTGCGCACGCAGGGCCGTTTGGAGCAGTGATGAGCAGGCCTCGACCCGCATCTGTCCAAGGCCAGACACCTCGTCCAAGGTGAACTTGTCGCCGAAGATCGCACCGAGTTCGAGGACTTCAATCACTTCAGGTGGTACGACGCCCAAGCGGGCGGTCACGGCCGCCCGCAATGAGTCGGGCAACGGAATCGCACCGGCGTCCGAGTACGGAGGCGTCTGGCCGTGCCGGACCAACTCGGCGAGATAGAGCGGCGAGCCACTGGTCAGCGCGAGCATGCGATTAGCGTCCAACTGCGAACCGTGCAGTTGGAGATATTGCGTCACACCCGCGAGGTCGAACGGACGAGGCTCCACCACGCGCGCCGCCTCACCCAGCGCCGCCCCGATCCGCTCAAGGTCAGCAGTCACAGCTGTGCCCACGATCAGGAGTCGATGGGAGTCGGCCTTCGTGGCCAAGAAGCTGAGCGCATCGAGCGTGTCGGAGCTCGCGTTGTGGAGCGCTTCGATCAGCAGCAGAACCGGCGCCTGACGCGCGAGCCCGAGCAACACACCGGCGAGGGACTCCAAGACGCGTCGGTGGTGCGTCTCGGGGAGATAGTGCTCGTAGTCGATCGGCCCGAGCACTTGGACGATGTCCGGGATCAGGTCGGCGAGCGGCGCTGCCCAATCGCGCAGCAGGTCACGAACCTCCGCCGGCGGTCGCGACACCAGCACCGGCCGAATCACGTCGACCAACGGCTGAAGAAACAGTGAGCGCTCGGACTCACGGCACGTCGTACGCAGTATTTGGCCACCGGACGCCTGGGCACGGATGACGAGGTGATCGGCCAAGGCCCTTTTGCCCACCCCCACGGTCCCAACGATGAGGCTGAGACCACCGTCTCCCGACACGGTCTGCGACCAGTGCCCCACGAGCGCGTCCATCTCCGCTTCGCGTTGGACCAACGTCGGGTCTGCAGCGACGGATGAGGGCAGCCCGGCGCTGGGTGCCGGGGGGAGATCGGTGTGCAGGATCGCGAGATAGAGCGACTGCGTTGCTCCGGCGGGATCGATGCCGAGGGCCTCCGCGAGCGTCGTACGCAATCGCTCATAGACCTGGAGCGCGGCCGCAGGACGATCTGATTGGGCGTACGCCGTCATCAGCGCACGGCAGGCATCCTCATCGAGCGGATCGTCCTCAAGAGCGGCGGCTGCGCTGGCCACGGCGGCCGGAAAATCGGCGCAGGCAATGGCAGCCCGCCAATGCAACGATCGGGCTCGCCGCAGCAGCCGAGACGCCTGGGCCCGAGTCTGATTGACCCAATCGGCGTCCGATTCGTCGGCTAGAACCGGACCTTGGCTCAGGATCAATTGTGCGCTCGCGGCGGCGTGCTCCGCGAGGCCGTACGACGACGCCGCCAGTTCCTCTTCTGCCACGGCACACCGCCTCTCAGCCTCGGCCAAGTCGATGTGCAACGTCTCGGAGGTCACCAGGGAGTAGCCCCGAGCGTCGCCTCGAATGGCCTCGCTGCCGAGCAGTTTGCGGAGCCTGCTCACGAGGGCCGCGACATTGCGCGGTGCGCTCGCGGGCGGATCACCCGGCCAGAGCGCCTCGGTCAACGTCGTCATGGCAATGCTCTGATCGTGCGCGGCGGCCAACATCTTCAACAGCCGTGCCGCTTGGCCACCGGGCGGCGCGCCTGGCAAAGCTCCCTCCACGGTGAACGTGCCGACCAGTCGCACCGTGTTGCTGCGCTGCGGCGAGCGCTCTGCGGGTGTAGGTGTGGGGGTGGACACGGGCCGTCCTGGGCTGCAAGCGGGTGAGTGTTGCAGTCAGTATCGCCTTCTGCAACAGCCCTGTCACGCCTGAGCCAGCAAAGCGCGTAGGTAGGCCTGCTCAGGGTCGGTATCCACATGGCGCGAACCATCGCTGAGCGTGACGGCGTACCCCTCTGCCGGGGGAGGGAGGGATTCCAGGCTTACGAATTGCTCGCCAAGGAGCTCGCGAAGTTGATGCTCCCACGGCATCCACACGGCCTCGCTCGCATCGATCGAATCGAGGGCCCACTCAGTCGTGCCGTTGAAGCGAATCAGCCGACCGGAATTCAACTCGTGCACCTCGATCGTCATGTCGGCGATGACGAAGACCTGCTCGAGGTCCCGGTCGGGGATGGAGAAGCGATCGCCGGCCCTCGGCTGCCATGGTCGGCCGCTGGTTTCGAGGAGCAGGGCGAGTTCGGCGGCACTGGTGGGGTCGATCACTCGACCATTGTGCCGTGGTCCTGTCAGGAATAGGCTGTGCGGATGCGTATGACGAAACAAAAAGCATGATGCGCAACACCTCTGCCGCCACCATGCAGCGACTGCTGCTGAACGCCCGCTACGAAGTACTCCCCACGGCCACCATCGAACAGAAGTTGCTCGACGCCGTGCCCACGGACGTCCAGGTCACGGTGACGGCATCGCCGACGCAGGGGTTGGAATCAACCCTTGCGATGGCTGAGCGCCTTGCCGCGCGTGGGTACGACGTCGTACCCCATCTAGCGGCACGCATGGTGAGCGGTCGCGAAGAACTTGTCGAGATCATCGCCCGTCTCCAGGCTGCGGGGATCACCAGCATCTTCGTGCCGGGCGGGGACGCCCAGGCGGTCGGGGACTATCCCGATGCCTTGAGTCTGCTTGAAGATCTGACGGTCCTGGGGAGGCCCTTTGCCCACGTCGGGGTCACGGGATATCCCGAGTCGCACCCAACGATCAGCGACGACCTGACCGTGCAATCGATGTGGGACAAACGCAAGTTCGCCACCCACGTGGTCAGCAATCTGACGTTCGATCCGGTGGTCATCAAGGATTGGCTGCATCGCCTGCGTTCCCGCGGCGTCATGATGCCCGTGGTGCTGGGTATGCCAGGGCCGATCGACCGGGCCAAGTTGTTGTCCATGGCGACCAAGATCGGCATCGGGGAGTCGACCAAGTTCCTCGTGAAACAGAAGGGCGTGATGGCCCGGCTCGCCGCCCCCGGCGGCTTCACCGGGGAGCGGTTCCTAGAGAAGTGCGCGCCGACGCTGGGTGAGCCGGACGCCCTGGTCGAGGGCCTGCATCTCTACACGTTCAACCAGGTCGCCGAGACCGAGGCCTGGCGCAGGGACCTCTTGGATCGTTTGACGCACGACTAGGGCCCGAAGAAGGCGTCGATCGCGGCAGGGTCATCAGCGAGACCGGCATCGAAGCCGGGATCCGCGTCGTCCCACCAAATCACCACGTCGGCCACACCGTCGAGTTGCGGCCGATAGCGCCGAATGTCCGCTGTGCGAGTCGACGACTTCGGAGCACCTGTCTCCCAGATCGCCAACGGAACGCCATACTCCTCCGCCATCTCAACAGCATCAGGCAACTCGCCCATCACCTTGAAGTACATGTCGAAACCACAGAAGTCGACGAGCGACTTGGGCAGCGTCCAATCCTCGAGGTCGCGCCCCGACCCGGATGCGAGAGTCCAAGCCATCAGTACCGGGCCGGCACGGAAACCGTTCTGACGGATGATGGGCGACATCTGCGCCCACTGCTGACGCCAGACAACGGGATCGGCGTTCGTGTCGTTCTCGGGCTCGTGCCGGAATGTGACGTCTACCTTGAGATCCCTCGGGAGTACACCGGCTGTGATGTCGGCGCGAGCAGCAGACAGGAACGCTTGCGCATTGGCGGGGTTGGTGTCCTTGTACGAGATGGCCAGGTGTCGCACTCCGTCTGCGATGGCGCGTTTGACGCGGCCGTCCGTCGAGAGGCGGTGGCCGGCGAGGCCTTGGAAATAGATCCGCCCCACATCAGCTCGGCCTCCCCACATCGCCTCGCCGGCCGATGCGGTGGCCATGTAGTTCGCGCCCCACTCAGTGACGATCTCGGTCGAGGGAGGTTCGTCAATGAGCGCCTGCAACCGATCAATCTCTGCTTGCAGCTCGGCCATCTGACCAACGTGCGACGTCATGTGTGTGACTGTCGCCGACATCAGTTCCTTCGTTCCGGCGAGTTCGGCGGCCAGTTCTGCGCCGCGAGCGCGTGCTTTGTTCAACTGTGCTGTCAGGGTCAGGATCTGCTTGTCGTCACTCGATCCGTTACGCGCGAGCCCTGGGGGATAGAGCCGTGCCACACCAGCGCTGCCTCCCCATGGTGCGTCGGCCGCCGACGCGGTGGCCATCCGATTCACGCCACCCCGGGTCACGCTCTCGGTGGCCGGCGTGTTGTCAATGATTGCCTGCAACCGATTAATCTCTGCTTGCGATTCCGCGATCTGAACTTCTTGCGCTGCCAGCTCTGCGACCTTCGCCGAGACCAGATCCTCCATGCCGGCGAGTTCGCTGCCCAGTTGTGTGTCGTAAGCGAGAACTTTGTTCAACTGTGCTGTCAAGGTCCGGATTTTCGCGTGGTCTGCGGCAGCGTGGGGACTGACGTGGCCGCTAGACGCGACTGCTTTGGTCCGATTGGCGTAGACGAACGAAGTGCCTGAGCCTCGGCAGGTCTGGAGCGTGATGTCACCGTGGATCAGCCCAGCGCTTGAGCCCCCCTTGCGATCGAGGTACTTGCGCCGATACACCGTGTACTGATGGACCTGACCGGTCGGGCCCTTGATCGAGAACTGTGAGCCAACCGCGAGCCACTTGTCCCAGCGCCAGAAGCCACAGTAGTTGTGGCCCGCGAGCCAGGTAGGACTCTGCGCGTTCTTGCGCGGGAAGGAACCCGACCACAGCGTTGCCTGGCAGCGATCGATCCGGTCCTGGCCGCCGCGCTTGAACGGCTTGGCCCAATTCCGGACCTTGATGCTCCACTTCTTGTCAAGAGCCAGATACATGGGTGAGGTCTGATCTGGCGTGTTGCTGACGCTCAGGATCACAGCCTGACTTGGATGCGCCTGAACGGCCGCATCGGGAGTCGCTGCAAACGCACCGATCAGGAGGGAGTTGATGAGGATGAGCCGTAGAATCAGGGGCATTGCATTCATGATCGGGCCGCCTTCCAGACACGGACCGCGATGCCCCTACATCCCCCACCTGCGCGAAACACCGAGGTCACAGGTTAGGTACTCGAACCACCCACTGGATCTCGTGGTACCCCTGTACGGCGGGACTTTGTGATTGCTTCTAGCACTACCTAAATCGTACGCGCGGTACAGATTTTTGCACCCAAAATCCAGCGAATGTGACCAACCAGACACGGCGTTAACACGTGTGCTCTGATCGTCAATCCACCAGGCGGGCGTACACGAAAGTCATGCCGGTTCCTCGGCAGGTCTGCAGCGTGACGTCGCCTTGGATCAGGCCGTCACTTGAGCCGCTCGTGCGGTTGATGAAGCCACGGGCATAGACCTCGAACTTGCGAACCTTGCCAAGAGGGCTCTTCATCGTGAAGCGGGCTCCGACGGGCAGCCACTTATCCCAACGCCAGAATCCACAGTTGTTGTGGCCGGCCAACCACGTGGGGCGTCGGGGGTTGGCGCTTGGCAGGGATCCCCACCAGAGGGTGGCCTTGCAGCGGTCGATGCGAGTTTGGTCGCCACGTTTGAACGGCTTCGCCCAGCCGTGGACCTTGATGCTCCACTTGCCCTCAAGACGTGCTCGCCCGGGGGTGGCGTCGACTGCGATCGTGCTCTGTGGCTGGGTGCTCTGTGGCTGGAGTTGCTGCTGAGTGCGCTGAGCCTGTGCCGGTTGGCCGCGCGGCCAGCAGGCCCAGCAGAAGCGTCGTGGCGAGGATGATGCGGGTCGCAAGCGGGGAAGGGAGCACGACCAGTCCTTTCAGGGACCGTCGACCTCGCTGCCTCTCACATTCCCCCCACCTGTGCGAGACACCGAGTCGCCGGGTGGGCATTGCACTCACTTCACGCAGATCTTGCGACATCCCTGTTCGCGGAATCTGTGTGATTGCTGTGAGCCCTGTGTTGAAAGTACCCGCGCGCGGCCGAACCATGCGCCAGAATCGGAACAGATTGCGGACTTTGTGGCCTAACGGACGCCGATCAGTGACTCGAGGGCGCGTTCCAGTCCGGCGTGGCCGGTATCCACCACGGTGAGAGGCAGCCCGATCGACGCGGCAGCATCCTCGGCGCAGGCTTGGAGTTCAGCGTCGGGCTCCTGAGCCAGCCACACCACGCGGGTGTAGGACTTGAAGTAGTCGTCGCGAAGCTCCGGATAGCGGTCGAGCCCGAGTTCCTTGATCACCGTGCGCTTGAACGAACGCACCAGGAAGTCCGTAAAGACGTAGGTGCCCGGCTGCTCCTCGAAGAAGGCGGCGAGCCTCTCAGGGCCGGCGTACACGTCGTAGCAGTGCAGGCCCGCGAGTCGCTCCAGGCCAAGTTCCGCGCACACCTCGTCAAGGGCGCCGTAGGTCCCGCAATCGGCGTACCCGATCAGGAGCTTGTCGTACGCCGGTGCCAGGCGCTCGGCAAGTTCGCGAACCTCCCCGGCGATCAGATGTGGCTGATTGTGTAGCAACGGTGGCAACGGGTGTACGTCGAGTGCCCACCCGCGGCGCTCAGCGATTGATGCCGCCGGTTGTGCCAGGGCCCCACACGCAATCAGCGCCACCCCACCAGATAGTCCGCCCTGTAGATCATCAATTTCGTCCCTCAAATGATGATCTGAAGGGCGGACTATCTCAGAAGGCGAGTTGGTCGACGAATTTGTCGTTGAAGTCTGCGCGATCGGAGAGTTCGACATACTTCACCTCCTCGAGCAGGGCCTCGGCGCCGGCGCGTTCGCGCAGAGACAGCAACGCCATTTTCGCCCCTTCACCAGCGACGTTGCCAGCAGAGACGATGCGCAGGACAGGCAACTTGGGGACCAGACCGATGCGGATGGCGGAAGCAGCCGATAGGTAAGAGCCGAACGACCCGGCCAGAAGCACCTGTTGTACGTCGCCGTGCTCGAGCCCCAGTTCCTCCAACAGCAGCGTCCAACCGGTCGAGATGGCGGCCTTCGCGAACTGCAACTCGCGGACGTCGCGCTGTGAGAGGTAGACGCACTCGTCGACGGGGGAGTCCGGAGTTGGGCGATGCAGGATGAAGACGCGCTCCTCGCCGATCTTCGTGAATCGGTCCGCGAGTCCGGGGGCCTGATCAGCCGCGGCTTCTTCGGTGATGAATCGGCCGCTGGTGTCGAGAAGCCCGACCTTGACCAGTTCCGCGACCGCGTCGACCAGACCCGACCCACAGAGACCGCGCGGCTCGACGTCGCCGATGACGCCCAGCGTCACCGAGTCCGGGCCGATCTTGATGACTTCGATTGCGCCGTCCGCAGCGCGCATGCCGCAGCGGATCGCGCCACCCTCGAACGCTGGGCCTGCCGGCGCGGCGGTCGACAGCAGGGTGTCGCCGTTGCTGAGCACGATCTCGCAGTTGGTGCCGACGTCGATGAACAGGCGGCAGCGCTTGTCGCGGTCCATGCCGCTGGCGAGCATGCCGGCGACGATGTCGCCACCGACGTACGCCCCCAACGACGGGAAGATCGCGGCACGAGCACGCGGGTGGACGGTGAGTCCGATCTCGGCGGCCAGCACCGTCGGGAAGCGGGCTGTGGTCATGATGAACGGCGCCACCCCGAGCGGTTCCGGATCGATGCCCAGCAACAAGGCGGTCATGGTGGCGTTGCCGGCGACTGCGACTTCGTAGACGTTCGCGGGGTCGACGCCACCCTCGGCACACACCTCCGAGACGAGTTCGGCCAGGGTGGCTGCGGCCGCCTCCTGAAGCGCGGGAAGGGCCGCCGGATCCATCATCGTGGCACTGATCCGGGTGATCACGTCGCCGCCGAAAGGCTGTTGCTTGTTGAGCATCGACGACACCGACACCGGGGTGCCGGTCTCGAGATCGAGCAGGGTCGCCACGACCGTGGTGGTGCCAAGGTCGAACGCGATCGCATAGCGAACCGTCGACGTGTCACCGGGCTCGACGTCGATCAGCTCCTCATCGACGATGACGGCGGTGACCTTGAAGTCCCCTTCACGGAGTACGCCGGGCAGGCGTCGCAACACGGCCAGATCGGCGGTCAGCTCGAGGTCGTCGATCGCGTCGAGCAGCCGGACGAGGTCGGTTCGCTGGTCCGAGAGTGACGGGTCGAGCAACTCGACGTACCGCTTCTGTACGGCGGGCCTCAGGATGACCTGGCGACCGACGCCGACCGTGGCCGCCTTCGGCCGGGTCATCAGGGGCGGAACCTCGACCGAGAGGTTCTCGGTCGCCTTCACCAGGCAGGCAAGCCGCCAGCCCAGGGCGAGTTCGACGTCGGAGAAGGTGCGGCGGTCGTGCGTGCTGATCGGCGTCGTCGCTCCGCCGGTGGAGACGGGGTCCACGAGGATCTTGCACTTGCGGCACGTCCCGTGGCCACCGCAAGTGGAGTCGATGGCGATGCCGTTCCAGGACGCAGAGTCGAAGACGGTGACGCCGGGCGGGACCCGGATGGTCTTCGGCGTGACGTTGCCGGAGGTGTCCCGGACGCTGAACGCCAACTCCACGCGGCCGGTGCCGTCGTGCGACGAGATCGGTGGGGGCGTTGGCGCGAGCAGGCCCTCGCGTCGTACGTCTTGAAGCGGGTCCTCGTGAGTCACGCGGAAGCGGCCGCCTCGGCGGCCGCCTTAGCAACTCGCGAGCGAGCGATCCAGGTCGAACCCCACTCGTCGTGCTGGAGGAACAGATCCGCAGCCTTGACCGCGTCGATCACCGAGGTTGTGCGGGCATCCATGATGGCGCTGGTGAGTCCGGCCATCATGGCCATCGCCAAGAAGGTGCCGTTCAGCGCGTGTCGGTTGGGCATTCCGAAGCTCACGTTGGAGGCGCCGCAGGTCATGTTGAAGCCGTAGAGGTCACGAATCTGACGCATGGTCTCGAAACCGGCGAGGCCCGACTCGGGAGCGGCGCCGATGGGCATCGCCAACGGGTCGACCACGATGTCGGAGAGCGCGATCCCGTATTCGGTCGTCGCGATCTCCACGAACCGGGCGAGGTGGAACATCCGGCCCTCGGGCTCCATCGGGATCTCCTCAGGACCGTGCGGAAGCACGATGACCGCGGCGTCATGCCGCTTGACCAGGGGCAGGATGATCTCCATCCGGTCGTCTTCGACGGTGATCGAGTTGACCAGCGCGCGACCCTGGTATGCCGCCAATCCGGCCTCGAGGGCTTCGACGACAGAGGAGTCGATGCAGATCGGCAGATCCGTGAGGCCCTGCACCATCGTGATCGCCTTGGCGAGGACTTCGGGTTCGTCGAGCAGGGGCACGCCCATGTTGACGTCGAGGATGTCGGCGCCGGCCTCGACCTGCGACTTCACGTCGCGTTCGATGGCGGACATGTCGCCCGCCCGCAACTGCTCCTGGAAGATTCGGCGACCGGTCGGATTGATCCGTTCGCCGATCAGGCAGAAGGGTCGGTTGTGGCCGATGACGACCTCTCGTGTTGCCGACCGGATGATGGTCTCTTGCAACTCAGCCGTGCCCATTACGCGGAAACCAGCGCGCGACGCTTGTTGAGCAGGTCCTTGGCGCGCCGTACACAGGTGGAGGCGTCGGCGGCGTAACCGTCCGCGCCAACCGCGTCGGCGTACTCCTGGGTGACGGGTGCTCCGCCGACCATGATGATGACCTCGTTGCGCAAGCCGGCCTTCTCCAGGGCGTTGATGTTGGCCTTGAACATCGGCATGGTCGTGGTGAGGAACGCGGAGAAGCCGACGATGTCGGGGTGGTGCTCCTCGATCGCCGCGACGAACTTCTCGGGGGCGACCTGTACGCCGAGGTCGATGACCTCGAAGCCGGCACCTTCCAACATGATGTTGACGAGGTTCTTGCCGATGTCGTGGACGTCGCCCTTGACGGTGCCCATCAGGAACTTGCCGACGGTTTCGACGCCGGTCTCAGCGAGCAGCGGACGCAGCACCTCCATCGAGCCGGCCATCGCGCGACCGGCGATGAGCATCTCGGGGACGAAGTAGTCGCCGCGCTCGAACCGAGCACCGACCTCCTCCAGCGAAGGAATCAGCGCGTCGAACAGCAATGACTGGGGCTCCATGCCGAGGCCGAGCGCCTCGTGGGTGAGTTCCAGCACCTTGGGTGCGTTGCCGAGCAGCGTCTCGTCGTAGAGACCTTGAAGGATCTCTTGCGGGCGATTGGGATCTGGGGAAGTCATGCTGCACCCTCCTTGCGGGTTCTGGCCTGGGTCTTGCCGGATGTTTGAGTGGTCGAATGGATGGGTCGAGCGAGTAATGCGCTGAGCTGGTCTGCCTGTTCGGTGAGGTACTTGCCATGGGCGGCCAGTCGGTCCCCGAGCCTGGTGGTCGGGCCAGAGATCCCGAGCGCGGCGATGGTCTCGCCACGGGCACCTCGAACGGGAACGGCGATGCCGGTCATGCCGACCTCCAACTCGTTCACCGTGGTGGCATAGCCCTGACGTCGTACGACGCCAAGTTGGGTGAGCAGTTCGCGGCTGTCCGTGACGGTGGCGTCCGTCAACATCTCCAGCTTTCCGCTGGGCAACGGCAGCACCCCGAAGGCATAGAGGACCTTGCCCAGCGAGGACGTGTGCGGCGGGACTTCGAGCTGAGTCCAGTCGCGGGTGCCGAGGAGGTAGCGGGCATCGACCTGGGCCACGTGGGCAACCCGCTCGCCCCGGGCAACACCGAGGTTGACCGTCTCGCCGGTCTCCTCGCTCACGGCCTCGAGGATCGGCATGGCCAGGCGGGCCAATTCTTCCCACGGGTCGTGACGCGCGGCGTACTGCCAGAAGAGCGGACCTGCGACATAGCCACCCTCGTCGGTCCGCTCCACGAGCTCGGTGCGTTCGAGGGCGGTCAGCAGGCGGGAGGTGGTCGACTTCGGAAGGCCGCACTCGTCGGCCAGTTCCGCGAACGCCACCGGATCGTCCGATCGCACGACGGTCGCGATGAGCAGGGCGGCGCGGTCAACGGCCTGGGTGCCGGTGGCCTGTCCGGTCATTTGTCCGGCGAGCGGGGCTTCGGTGGTGGCTGTCATTCTGGTTCTTTCACTCGGGGAGACCATTCCATCATATGGAACCGTCATTCCACATCATGAGGCTTCGACTCGGATGCGGTCAAGTCCGGCGAACTGGCACGATGGTCCCCGTGATCGTTCCCGTCCCCTCCTCCATCAACATGCGCGCGGCAGTGATGGATTTCCTGGATGTCCTCACCCACGAGCAGCGCCTGCGCGCGTGCCTGCCGTTCGCTGACCACGCCCAGCGGATGGACTGGGCCTACTACCCCCGACGGTTCGCCGGAGTCTCGTTGGCCGACCTCAATCATCGCCAACGGAAGGCCGCTCAGCGCCTGCTCCGGTCAGGGCTCAGCGCGTCGGCGTACGCACGTGCTCGGCAGGTGATGGCCATCGAGGACGTGCTCGATGACATGGAGGAGCGATCGGTTACTGCCCACCGAGACCCTGACCTGTACTCCGTCACCGTCTTCATCGGCGACGACCTCTTCTTCGAGCCGGTCCTCGGTTGGCGCTTCGAGGGACACCACATCTCGCTCAACTTCACGTTTCCCGAAAACGACGAGGACATCTTGGTGAGTTCGTCGCCGCAGTTCCTCGGCTCCAACCCGGCGAGGATCAAGCACGAGGGGTATGACATCTATCGCCCCTTCGGCGATGCCGAGGACCTCGGCCGTGATCTCCTGGAATCGCTGAGCCCGGCTGCGCGCGAGGTCGCAGTCGTTCGCGATGCCGCCCCGGCGGACGTCGTCCTCGCCAACCTGCCCCTCGTCGGAGACTCGCTCCCAGCCCTCGATCTGCCGATCCTGCAGTGGTCGATGGGCAACGGCGCGGATCGTGCGGCCTTCGAGGATCTACGCTTCGATCCGCAACGCCCGATCGGAATCGCGTACGCCGATCTCGAGTCGGCGGGACGTCGGAAGCTCGGGAAGCTCGTCTCCCACTACGTCGGTCGGTTCCCGCCCGAAGCGCAGTGGCCGGGCATGGGCTACCTCGAGGACGTGAGTTTCGCCTGGGCCGGCCCGGCACAGGTCGGTGCCCCGCACTACTACCGACTGCAGAGCCCGACCATGGTCGTGGAATTCGACAACGTTCAGAACGGTGCGAATCACGTCCACACCACAGTCCGGCATCCCGACAACGACTTCGCTGTCGCGGCACTCGCGCTCCACCACGTGCGGGACCATTGAGGCCAGAGATGAGCGCACCCAACGCACTGACGATCGACATCAACGCCGACATCGGCGAGGGGTTCGGTCAGTGGGAACTCGGGGACGATGCCGGACTCCTCGATGTCATCACCAGCGCCAACGTGGCCTGCGGCTTCCATGCCGGGGATCCGTTGATCATGCGACGCGTGTGCGAGATGGCCGTCGAACGCGGAGTGGTGCTGGGTGCCCAGGTGAGTTATCGCGACCTCTACGGGTTCGGTCGCTGGCGCATCGACATCCCTAGTGATGTGCTGATGGGTGAGGTGCTCTACCAACTCGCCGCCCTCGATGGCATCGCCCGCACGGTCGGCGGGCGCGTTGCCTACGTCAAGCCGCACGGCGCCTTGAACCACGCCACCTTGTCGGATGTCGGCCAGGCGGCCGGAGTGGTGCAGGCCATTTCGGCGTACGACGAGAGCTTGGCCGTGCTCGCCCAGCCCGACTCACAGTTGGCTGCGTTGGCGATCGAGGCCGGTCTCACCACGGTGCTGGAGGGATTCCCCGACCGCGCCTATTTGGCCGACGGCACCCTGGTGTCCCGAAGGGATCCGGGGGCCGTTCTGCACGACACCGGCGAAGTGGCCAGGCGGGCAATCGTGATGGCGCGCGACCACCGAGTCGTCGCATCTGACGGCACTCCCCTGGAGCTGGACATCCGCTCATTGTGTATTCACGGCGACTCTCCGGGGGCGGCCGAATCCGCGCGACGGGTTCGTGCGGCGCTCGAAGAGGTCGGCTGCGATGTCGCTCCCTTCGTCTGATCCAGACTCCTTGGCAATCCGCCCCTACGGGCGCGAGGCCATCCTGGTCGAAGTCGACGGTGTCGCCGAGATGATGGCGCTGCAGTCCACCCTCACCGATCTCGCGTTGCCCGGTGTCACCGACGTACTCCCCGGAGCGCGGACCTTGCTGGTGAGGTTCGAGTCGGGAACGGTGTCGGCCTCGGCGCTGGCGGATCAGGTTCGACAGGCCGCCGCCGTGGCCGTTGTGGCAACTGGGTCCTCATCAGAGACCCCGGTCATCGTGCCGATCGTGTACGACGGCCCGGATCTCGCGCACGTGGCGCAGCGCTGTGGACTGTCACCGGCCGAGGTCGTCGAGCGACACATGAGTCGTGAGTACGTCGTCGCCTTCATCGGCTTCGCGCCTGGGTTCTACTTCCTGGCCGGTGGCGATCCGGCTCTGCAGATGTCACGACGCGAGTCACCACGCACGAAGTTGCCTCGGGGTTCGGTCGGGCTCGCCAGCGAGTTCACCGGAATCTATCCCCGCGAATCTCCGGGTGGCTGGCAGATCATCGGACACACGGCGGCAGCGCTATGGGACCTGACCGTGCATCCGTCGGCGATGCTCGCGCCCGGCACGACGGTGCGGTTCGAGGAGGTCGACCGGTGATCGAGGTGCTGGATGCAGGTCTCCTGTCGACGGTCCAGGATCTGGGGCGCCCGGGGCACGGGCGTTGGGGGATCGCCCCAGGCGGCGCCGCGGATCAGCGCAGCCTGCTCCTCGCGAATCGCCTGGTCGGCAACGACGAAGCGGCAGCCGGGATCGAGATCCTGCTCGGACGATTCGTGGCTCGTTTCACCGAATCCGCGACTGTGGCGGTCACGGGGGCGTGGTGCGACGTCAGCGTCGGCGATCGATCCGGTCGGATGAACGGACCTTTCGCCGTGCCTGCCGGCGAGACGCTGCGCCTCGGCCAGGCTGTTCAGGGAGCCCGCACCTATCTCGCTGTGCGAGGCGGGATCGATTCCGAGGTCTCGTTGGGATCGCGATCGACGGACGTCGGCGCCGGCCTCGGCATCCCGCGCCTCGTTACAGGAACGACTCTGGCGGTGGGCAGCGAGACCAACGGCCTGCCGAACACGGACGTGGCTCCCGTACGACGACCGGGGCAGGAGGCGGTGCTTCACGGCGTACTCGGTCCGCGGGACGACCTGTTCACGGACGAGGCCTGGTATCGGCTAACGCACACGAAGTACACGGTGATGGACGACTCCGACCGGGTAGGCGTGCGGCTCACCGGACTCCCGCTGGAGCGACTTGACCGCAGCGAGCGGCCATCCGAGGGGACCCTGGCCGGGGCTGTTGAGGTGCCGTCAGACGGCCAACCCATCCTGTTCCTCGCGGACCACCCGAGCACTTGTGGCTACCCCGTCATCGCGGTGCTCGACGCCGATTCGGTCGCAGCGGCCGCCCAGTTCCGCCCCGGACATCAGGTGTCGTTCGCTCTGTCACGGTTGCCTCGGTTCCTCTGAAACTCCCGCTTGGCCGCTCTCCCAGAGAGCTTCCTGGCCAAACCAGCTCTGTCGGTGGTGCCTGTTTGACTGTTCCTATGGAGGCAATCGCGGCGGTGGAGTCGGACCTTTCGGTCTTGTCGGGGAGTGCTCTTCTCGACGAGGTCGACGTTCTGCATGCCACCGTTCGCCGCACCGAACTGTTGATTCTGAGGGCCGCCTATCAGCATGCGGTTCTCAACAGTCGGGACACTCTGGACCCCGCCAACGAGCGTTGGCCGGGTCGTGAGCGGGCGGTGTTCCTCGGTGGTCAGGGCACCCCGACGGTGGCCGAGTTCGCCCCTGCCGAGCTGGGCGGACGACTCCAGTTGTCGCCGTACGCCGCCGCCAGCCTGATGGGTGATGCCCTCGATCTGAAACACCGTCTGCCGCAGTTGTGGGCGCGGGTCGAGGCGATGGAGGTGCGGGTCAGTTATGCCCGCTACGTCGCCCGCAAAACCCGCAGCCTAGATCCCATGCAGGCGGGGTATGTCGATGAACACGTCGCCGAATCCGCTGACGGCCGGCTGCCGTGGTCGAGGTTCGAACTTCTCGTCGAGGCGATGATCATCGCCGTCCGACCCCGCCACCGCCCAGGAGGCTGAGGAGAAGGCAGCCACGGCGGTGTTCGCGACACCGACCCGGTCCACCGAACACGGGATCAGGGGTTTCTACATCCGCGGCGACTTCGCGACCATCGCCAAGTTCGACGCCGCGGTGGCGTACTTCGCTCAAGCACTACTCGACCTGGGTGACACCGGCACTGTGGATGAGCGTCGGGTCAAAGCCGTACTGATCCTGGCCAACCCGACCCAGGCCGTCGACCTGATGAAGGCCTACGCCGACTGGGTTGCTGGCGGTGGCGTGAAGCCCGTCGTGGACCTGACCAAGTTGATGCCGACCGTCCAGTTGTTCGTCCACCTCGCGCCGGGTTCTGACGTGACCCGGGTTGAGGAGCACGGTCCGATCTCTCCGACCTGGGTTCGGAAGAACCTCGGCGAAAAGTGCCGTTTCAAGATCACTCCGGTGATCGATCTGGCCGATCAGATACCGGTCGACGCCTATGAGATTCCTGATCGACACCGCCAAGCAGTCCACCTGATGAGCCCGGCCGATGTGTTCCCGTTCGGCACCAATCTCAGCCGACGCAAACAGGTCGATCACACGAAGGCCTACCGATTCGGAGAACGAGGCCAATCCCGGATCGGCAACTACGGGCCAATGACCACCACTCACCACCGAATCAAAACCCACGGCCAACTGGGCTGTCCGCCAACCCACCCCCGGGGTCTACGTGTGGACAGACCCCCACGGCGCGGAATATCTCGTCGACCACACGGGGACCCAACGGCTCCTGAAGCGCACGGCGACTCCGCGGCTTGAGATGTTTGTCAGTGAAGCGGCGCTTGAGTACGCCGCCTGAGCGAGCGTCCAACTAATGGGGCGTCATGCCCCGAACTGCGTCCACTGCCCTTCGGATACCACCTCGACGACGCCCTCAACGACGCTGATGGCCGATTGCTCGTCGATGGCGTAGGCCGGCACGCCGATCTCCTCGGCCCAGCGCTCCGCATCGGCCAGGGTGTTCTCGGGAAAGGCGTTCAAGTGCGGGAAGATCGAGAAGTCGACGACTCCCAGAGTGCGGTCGTTCGGCGCGGACGGCCACTCTACGAAGGCCGCACCGATCCGCGGCGTCATCACCATGCTCCCAGCGCTCACCCCGACCCAGACCTTGTCGGACAGCGACGGCAGCAGATCCGCCAGCCCGGACTCGCGCATCCAGTGACACAGGTACGTCGCATCGCCACCGTCGACAAGCAACACGTCGGCCGCGTGGACCCACGGCACCCAGCGCTCGACTCCGATGGTGGGCAGCGCGGTGAGCTCCAGAACGCCCAGCGACGCCCAGCCCAAGCCTGACAGGAAACGAAAGTCGGGCTCGCTGGCGACCAAGCCCCGCACCGATGCCGGACCGCACAGTGGGTGACCCCATTGGGCTGTCGGCACGCAGAGCGCGTGGCACTCAGCGACGGGCTTGCCGAGGAGCTGCACGAGCGCCGCGTGGATGCTGGGGTTCGTAACGCCGCCGGACGTGAGAAGAAGCTTCAAGATGCCTCCCGCAACGAGTGTGATGGGCCGATATGGCGCAGGGACGCCAGACCATGACGAGCCACATAGCCGTTGAACGGGGCCAACCTACCCGCACGGGGCATTAGCCGGTCACGTTCAAGAGTGCGCGCCCTTCGGCGTCCTCAACGCTCCACCAGTCCGGGCTGTTGCTCCTGGGTGACCCCCAGTCCGAGCCCAGGTAGTAGGCCACGGTCCAACCTCCCAGCGTCGAAAGCCTCTTCGATCCGACGTGCGCGGCGTGCGCTTTCTTCGGCCCAGTCGACGCTTGCCGCACTTAGGCTGACCGAATGTCAGGGGAACGCCCTTCCGAAAGCGTTCTGCGCGCTTTTGAGGCAGGTTCGAGGCCGCTCCAACTGCCGGGCGGCCAAGGCACGTCATGGAAGGCGGGAGGCCTCGTTCTCAAGCCGAGCGACGGGCCTGTGCACCAATGGCTAGGTGAGGCGTTGGACGGACTTGTCTCAGACGGAGTGCGCGTGGCCATGCCGTTCCCTAGTTCAAACGGCTCCTGGACGGTGGACGGATGGGGGGCAACCTCGTTCGTGCCGGGTAGCGAGCCAGACCTGTCTCTACCGTCAACATGGCCGGGCGTCATCGCCGCGGGCCGTGCGTTTCACCGAGCGGTCACTCACATTCGACGTCCCGCCTTCGTCGACTCGCGAGACGACCCCTGGGCGGTCGCAGATCGCGTGGCTTGGGGGGAGAGGCCAATGCACTTCGTGTCTGAGTTGGCCGACGTGGCGACGCGGCTGCTGGCTCAGCCAGATCCGCCGGACGAACCCCAGCTCGTGCACTGCGATCTCACGGGCAACGTCCTCTTCGCTGAGGGGCTTCCACCTGCTGTCATCGACATCTCGCCGTACTGGCGGCCTCCGTCCTACGCGGAAGGTGTGGTCGTCGCGGATCTGCTCTGCTACCACGGTGCTGGTGGGTCGGTTGTCCCGATGTTGGGTGTGCCTGCGATGGCGATTGCGCGAGCGTTGCTCTTCCGAGTGGCGACCACCAACGTCTTTGTTGCGTCTGGGACCGTCGCTGTCGACCTGCCTGATGAAGCGCAACGTTACGAGCGGGCTGCACTGGCAATCGGCGTCTAAGACCCGATTCGGCCGGGGTGCGAGGCCTGAAGATTCGGATCGGCGTCAGCCCGTGTTGCGAAGACCGGCCGCGATGCCGTTGATCGTGAGCAGTAGTGCCCGTTGCAGGTCGGGAGCACGCTCGGCATCTTCCGCCCGCTCACGGGTCTTCGCGAGCAGCGAGACCTGGAGAGCATGGAGGGGCGCGAGGTAGGCATCACGAATCTCCAGCGTGGCCCGCAGCATCGGCGCCGATTCGAGCAACCGCGACTGGCCGGTCACCCGCAGCACCTCGGAGACAGTCCGCTCGTGCTCCTCGCAGATCCGATCGAAGAGTCCGGCAGCGTCCTCCGGGACCAGGGTGCGCACGTAGCGGGCGGCGATGTCGAGGTCGGTTTTGGCGAGGGTCATCGAGACATTGGAGAGGAAGGTGCGGAAGAAGTTCCAGGAGCCGTACATCTCTTGGAGCGTCTTGCCTCGACCGTCCTCGCGAGCGGCCGCAAGACCGCTGCCCACGCCGTACCAACCGGGCAGGATGATCCGTGATTGCGTCCAACCGAACACCCACGGAATCGCCCGGAGGTCCTCAAGGCCGCCGAGGCCCCCGGGGCGTTTCGCCGGTCGCGATCCGATGTTCATCTTGCCGAGTTCGTCGACGGGTGTCGCAGCAACGAAGAACGGCACCAGACCCGGGTCTCCGACCAGTCGGCGGTAGCCCACCTGGCCCTGGGACGCGACCACGTCCATGGTGTCGTTCCAGCCCTCCAGAACGTCGGCGGGAAGCAGCGAGGTGCGATGCAGCACCGAGGCTTCGAGGACGGCCGCTAGCGCGAGTTCGAGGTTCTCCCGCCCGAGCTCCGGCAGGGTGTATTTGTCGGAGATGACCTCGCCCTGCTCCGTGATCTTGATCGGGCCGTCGAGGCTGCCATAGGGCTGAGACAAGATCGCCTCGCTCGTCGGACCACCACCCCGGCCGACAGACCCACCGCGGCCGTGGAAGAGCCGCAGCACGACGCCGTGCTGCCGTGCGACGTCTCGCAACGCTCTTTGTGCGCGATGGATCTGCCACTGCGAGGCAGCGATGCCGGCATCCTTGGAGGAGTCGGAGTAGCCGAGCATGATCTCCTGCACGTCGCCTCTGGCGGCAACCACGCGACGGTACGACGGATCGCCGAGGAGCGCCTCCAACAGCGGACCGGCCGCCTCCAACTCGGCCACGGTTTCGAACAGGGGGGCGAAACCGATCCGGGCCGTGGCCGGTTGATCGGCGTTGCCGGTGTCGACGAGGCCGACCTCGCGGGCCAGTACGACGGCCGCAAACAGGTCGTCGACGTCATGGGTCATCGACACGATGTAGGTCTCGATGATCTCCGGACCGTAGGTGTCCAGCGCGTGCCCGATCGTCGAGAACAGGTCGAGAACCTCGCCTGCCGTGCTGTCCACGCCTGCCACGTCGAGCCGCCCACCCAAGGGGCGGCGTCCGGCCATTTCGCGGGAGAGCAGGGCGATCCGCGCCGGCCGGTCGAGCTCGGCGTACGGCGTTTTCAGTTCGCCGAGGCGATCGTAGAGACTCGCAAGCGCGAGGTGATGCTTCTCGCTGTGCTCGCGCACATCCATGGTGGCGAAGCCGAGACCGCCTGCGGCCGCCGTGCGAAGCAGGCGCAGCACCCCGCCGTTCGCGGTGAGGGTGTCACCACCAGCCAACAAGGACTCGCGCACCAGGGTGAGGTCGTCAAGCAACCCGTCGAGGGTCAAGTAGTCGCGACCGGGCTCGTGGGATGTGCCGTTGGCCAACCGGTCCCGGGTGCGCTGCAGCCGGACCCTGACGAAACTCAGCTTGAGCCGATAGGGCTCCTCGGCGTTCAGTCGTTTGATCGCGGCGTACGTGATCGGCAGCGCCTCGCGATCCGCGTCCAAACTGGCTTGAAGATCCGAGCTGATCACGACAACCCGTGTCGACGACGAAAGCTCCTGGAGCAGTTCCTCGACCCCGCGCACCAGCTCGCGCAGGCCGAAGTCGTGTTGCAGACCAAGCACCTCGAGGGTGACGGCAGGAGTGATGTTGGGATTGCCGTCGCGGTCGCCGCCGGCCCAGGTCCCGAACCGGAGGGGTCGCGCAGTGGGCGGCAGGGTGATCCCGATGCTCGCCAGATTGCGGTCGAGTTCAGCCAGCAGGTCAGGCACCACCTGCGAGGCAAGTGTCTGCAGGTAGTAGATGGCTGTCCGCGCCTCGTCAGAGGGCTCGGGTCGCTCGATCCGGAGTTCGTCGGTTTGCCAGAGCAGGTCCACGAGTTCGGCCAGTCGACGCTCGGCTCCTGGCTTGTCCGACGACCGCGCACGTGGGTCCTCGCCGACGTACGTCGCGTCAGCGATCTTGCGGAGTAGAGACAGCACGGAGCGACGGGTGGCCTCGGTCGGATGCGCCGTGAAGACAGGGCGGTATTCCAGGCGGGCGACGATCTGTTCGACGAGGTTGCGGTCGATCTCACCGGCCTCGAGCGCCGCACCGATGCGCCCGACCGTTGCGGCCAAGGGCCGGGTTTCGCCGGCGGTCATCTCCTGCCAGCGGTGCAACTGCTCGGTGACGTTGGCCAATTGGAAGTACGCCGTGAAGGCACGCGCCAGCACGATCGCCGTACTGTCATCGACCTCCGACAGCAGCGAATGCAGCAGATCCCCGTCGTCAGGCTCCCGCGACAGCGAGCGCACCCGCTCGACGAGCTCCAACAGCTCGCTGCCCTCATGCCGCGTGAGCGCCTCGCCGAGGAGGCGACCGAGCTGCCGGACCGAGGCGCGGAGCGCGGTGTGCGTGGCTCCCGTGGAGACGCCACCAGCGAACTGGGCGACGTCGGGGTCGCGCCGAGTCGCCTCGATCATCTGCTCGGTCGTGAGTTGTGGCGCCGTCTCCTGAGACATGTCGTCAGTCTGATGCAGAAAGGTTTCAGGAATGTGGCGTGGGTCCTGGTCGCGGTCAAGGGGCGGTGACGAAGCGGGCCAACAGTTCGACGAGACGGTCGATCTCTCCTGGCTCCAGGGAGACGAACAGTTCGCTCAAGCAGTCGTTGGCCGCCTTGCGTGCCTCGGCGAGCACGCTGGTGGCTTGCGGCAAGAGGTACAGGACCTGGTTGCGCCGATCGGTGTCGAGGCGTTGACGCTCGACCAGACCCTTGGCCTCGAGTTCGTCGACCATCGACACGATGCTGACGGCGCTCACACCGAGGTTGCGTGCGAGCTCCGCCTGAGGTGCCGGTCCCCTGGATTCGATCGCGGTCAGGGCCCCGAAGTGGCGAGGCTCGATGCCGTGAGGTTCCAAGGCGTTGAGGAACTCGCGATGCATCCGGAAGTGCACCCTCGTGATCAGGAACCCGATGCTGGCGCGGACTCGTCGCGGCAGGTCGGGGGAGAGTTCGTGGCCGACGATCCGGTCGAGAAGGTCGTGCAGTTCGTCGCGCTCCTCGGTGCTGAAGCAGGCTGTGAGCGAACGTTCCAAGGCATCTGTGTGTCGCCGCCAGACACGCGCCGCTTCGGTGCCTTCTGGTGTCCTGGTCAGGCCGTAGGACCGACGGTCGTCGGGGTTGCGCACCCGGGTGACCAGACCGCGTGCCGACAGATCGGCGGCCACCTTGACCATGGTCGTCCGACTGACCGAGATCGTGTCGGAGAGCTGCTGCTGTGAACGGGTCACGCCGTTGCCGAGGGCTAACAGCGTGGCGTACGAGTGCAGATCGACGCCGGGGGGGAGGATCGATGCGATGGTGTAGAGCACCCGAGCGTTGGCCCGCCAGACCAGGTGACCGGGCATCCGAGCGAGTTCGGGCAGGAGGGCCCGACTGGCTCCGACCTCGATCCCGCCCATCGATTCCTCCACAATTATTCGTTAACCACTTGACGATCTCTTGGTTGAGAGTATCGTACCGAACGTAATCGTTAGGTACGTGATGATTCGGTCGTTGACGAAACGGTCGGGATGCGGGGAACTCCCATGGCAAGCACAACGGTGGCTCCAGCAGCCAAAATGGATACAAAGTGGTGGACGTTGGTCGCGGTCTGCACCGGCGTCTTCATGCTCCTCCTCGACATCACGATCGTGAACGTCGCGCTGCCGGACATCCAAGAGGAGTTCGGTGCTTCCCTGTCCGATCTGCAGTGGGTCATCGACGCGTACGCCCTGAGCCTGGCCGCTCTGCTCCTCACGGCCGGCTCGCTTGCCGACCTCTATGGCCGGCGTCGGGTCTTCGTGATCGGGACCATCCTCTTCACGATCGGGTCCTTCCTCTGCGGTCTGGCCCCGAACATCGCCGTCCTGACGTTCGCCCGTGCAGGTCAAGGCATCGGCGGAGCGGCGATGTTCGCGACCGCCCTAGCGATCCTGTCCAACGCCTTCGTCGGCCGTGACCGTGGCACCGCCTTCGGCGTCTTCGGTGCGACGACCGGTGTGGCAGTCGCGATCGGCCCTGTGCTCGGCGGGATCCTGACTAGCGGCCTGTCCTGGCGATGGATCTTCTGGGTGAATCTCCCCATCTGCGTCCTGGCCATCACCGTCGCCATGCGCAAGGTCGATGAATCCAGCGACCCCAATGCCGGCCGCCCGGACTGGATCGGTTTCGTGACCTTCAGCGGTGGTCTCGGCCTGCTGGTCTATGGCCTCATCGAGGCCGGTTCACTCGGCTGGGGCTCCGACCGCGTCGTCGCAAGCCTCGTCGGCTCAACCGCCCTGCTTGTCCTCTTCATCGTCACGCAGATCGTGCAGAAGCAACCGATGTTCGACCTCGGACTGCTTCGCAAGCCGACCTTCACCGGCGGCCTGATCGCCGCGATCGGCGTATCGGCCTCGGTCTTCTCGTTGCTGACGTACCTCGTGATCTATGTCCAGAACGTGCTCGGTTACTCGGCCGTCGATGCCGGTCTCCGATTCTTGTTCCTGTCGGGTGCTGCCTTCGTCTCGGCCACCCTCGCGGGACGGCTGATCAGCAAGGTCCAGGCCCGATGGCTCATCTCGCCCGGATTCTTCCTCGCGGGAGTCGGACTCCTCCTGCTCATCGGGATCACCCCAAGTGACGACTGGACTCATCTGATCCCGGGTCTGACCGTGGCCGGATTCGGCATCGGCCTGATCAACGTTCCCCTGGCGTCGACGGCTGTTGGTGTGGTGACACCCGACCGGGCAGGCATGGCGTCCGGTGTGAACTCGACGTTCCGGCAGGTCGGCGTCGCCACGGGCATCGCCGCGTTGGGATCGATCTTCAGTCACCAGGTGGCCAACGGCATCGCCACTCGCCTCGCTGGTACCCCGGCGACTGAACACACGGATCAGATCGCCGGAGCCGCTATCGGAGGTCAGCTCGACAAGGTGATCGCGGCCGCACCAGCCGGCACCGGCCAGTCGATTGCCGACGCGGCCACCGCCAGCTTCATCGATGCGCTCAACCACATCGGTCTGATTGCGGCGGTCATCGCCTTCACGTCGGGAGTGTTGTGCATGATCCTGATTCGTCAAAAGGACTTCGTCGAACGACGCTAGGCCATCCGTTCCACAATGTGGAACGGGTCTCCCACATCATGGGTCTAGGATCTCGACAGGTCGGACCAACCCCCAGGAGACGCCATGTTCGTGAACAAGATGCCCCGCTACGAGATCCTCTCCGAGGATGCGATGGCGGCCCTCGATCGAGGTTGGCGAAAGTTGATCACCGAGATCGGCGTCGAGTTCATGGATCAAAGGGCGCTGGATCTGTTCGCGGCCGCCGGCCAGCGAGTCGTGGACAACACGGTCTTCCTTGACCCGGACTTCGTGCTCGAGCAGGTGGCCAAGGCGCCGCGCGAGTTCGATATCCAGGCCCGCAACCCGGCCAACAACGTGCACATCGGTGGAGACCACATGGCGTTCGGCGCGGTCTACGGCCCGCCGTTCGTCCGTGAGGGAGAGGTACGCCGCGACGCCACGTTCGATGACTACAAGCGATTCGTGAAGCTGGCTCAGTCGTTCCCGGTTCTCGACTCCGCTGGTGGTGTGGTCTGCGAACCCAATGACACCCCGCTCGACAGTCGCCACCTCGACATGATCTACACGCTGCAAACGATGACCGACAAGATCTATATGGGCAACGTCGTGTCGGGCGTCAATGCCGCGGACACCATCGCCATGTCGTCCATCCTGTTCGGGGGTGGGAACCCCGTGGCCGGCCGTGCATCGATCGAGGAGACGCCCGCCACGATCTCCCTGATCAACTGCAACTCTCCGCTGCGCTGGGACGACCGGATGTTGGAGGCACAGTTCGAGTACTCCGGCGCCAACCAGCCCGTCGTACTCACTCCCTTCATTCTGATGGGCGCGATGTCGCCGGTCACGATTCCCGCAGCACTCGTGCAGCAGATCACCGAAGCCCTGTCCGGCATCGCGCTGTCCCAACTGATCCGCCCCGGCTGCCCGGTGGTGTTCGGCTCGTTCCTGTCCAACATCGATATGCAGTCCGGATCCCCGACCTTCGGCACGCCCGAGTCCGGCATCGGTCTGCTCTGCACGGGCCAGATCGCGCGCCATTTCGGACTGCCGTTCCGGACGGGTGGCGGCCTCACCTCGTCGCAGGTACCCGACGCGCAGGCGGGATACGAAGCTCTGATGACGTTGATGCCGACCTTCCTGGCCGGAACCAACTGGGTCATGCACTCGGCCGGTTGGCTTGAAGGCGGCCTCGTTGCCGGCTTCGAGAAGTTCATCGTCGACATCGAACTTCTCCAAATGTTGCGGCACGAGTTCACGCCGCTGGAGATCGACGAGGAGTCGATGGCGTTCGGCGCCCACGAGGAGGTTGGCCATGGTGGTCACTTCCTCGGCGCAATGCACACGATGGAACGCTTCCGCACGTGCTTCTATCGGCCATTGCTGTCGAGTTCGGAGAACTACGAGCGGTGGATGCGCAACGGCGGTCTAGATACGGCCGCACGGGCGACGAAGATCTGGAAGGACACGGTCGACGCCTACGAACAACCACCCCTCGATGACGCGATTCGCCTCGAGCTTGAGGAGTACGTCGTACGACGTCGGGCAGAGCTCGGCGACTGACCCCTCAGGGAAAGTCCAGGGAAAATCTGGTTGCCACCTTGGGGGTGGCTCATGATGGACTATCCCCATGCATATGCAGATCGCAGGCAAGCTCACCGGAAAAGTCACCAAGTGGTTGGTCCTGGCCTTCTGGGTGATCGTCATCGGTATCTCCGCGCCGTACGCCGCCAAACTCACCGACGTCCAGAACAATGAGACGGCTTCCTGGTTGCCTGACTCAGCAGAGTCCACCCAGGCGTTGGAGAAACTGGAAGCGTTCCGCGACCCCAACGCCATTCCGACGACCATCGTTTATGAGCGCCCGGGCGGCCTGACCCAAGAGGATCTCGCCGCCGCTGCCGCGGATGCCCAGGAGTTCGCCACCCTCAACGGGGTCGAGGGCGAAGTCCTAGGGCCGATCCCGTCAGAAGACGGACAGGCTGCGCAAACGCTGGTGACTTTCAATCTCGGGGTCAACGGCTGGCAGGAGATGCCGGACCGGGTCGACCAGATCCGAGACATCACTGGCGACGCCGACGGGCTCAATATCCACGTCACAGGAGCAGGAGGTCAGGCCGCAGACTCGGCCGAGGCCTTCGAGGGCCTCGACGGAACGCTGTTGTTCGCCACTGTGGGCGTCGTCATCGTGATCCTGCTCATCACCTATCGCAGCCCCATCCTGTGGCTGCTTCCGGTCGTTTCGGCGGGTGTCGCTCTGACGGTGGCTCAAGCCGTGATCTACTTCGCGGCCAAGAACTTCGATCTGACCGTCAACGGGCAGAGCCAAGGCATCCTCACCGTGCTGGTGTTCGGCGCCGGCACGGACTACGCATTGCTCCTTGTCGCGCGATATCGAGAAGAACTCCGTCGACACGAGGATCGTCATGAGGCGATGGCGTTCGCGTTGCATCGCGCCGCCCCTGCGATCGTCGCGAGCGCCTCCACCGTGATCCTCGGCATGCTCTGCCTGTTACTGGCCGAGATGAATTCCACCGCTGGCCTCGGTCCCGTCTCCGCGATCGGTATCGCCGTTGGCCTGGCGGTCATGATCACGCTGCTGCCCGCGCTGCTCGTGATCACCGGACGTTGGATCTTCTGGCCGCAACGGCCGAAGTTCGGTTCCCCGGAGCCCACCAGCACCGGCTTCTGGGCGAAGATCGGCCGACGTATCGCCGTGGCACCGCGCAAGGTCTGGGCCGTCACAACCGTTCTGCTGTTGATCGGCCTGCCTCGGCATATTCATGCTCGACGCCGACGGACTGACCACGGAGGAGAGCTACACCAAGGAGTTCGATTCGGTGATCGGTCAGCAGGTGCTGACCAAGCACGGTCTGGCTGATGAATCCAACCCGATCATGATCGTCGCCAACGGCGACCAAGGTGCGGCAGTCGTCGCGGCGCTGGACGGAATCGAGGGTCTTGGGTCAGGCGGCCGAGCCGATCGTCCAAGATGGCGTCGCGTTCATCAGCGTGCCCATGTTGGGTGATCCGTTGGCCAGTGCTGCCTTCACATCCGTCGAACAGGTGAGAGATGCCGTCCATGCGGTTCCGGACGCCGACGCCCTCGTGGCCGGCACCACGGCAATCGTTGATGACATCAACACCGCCTCTCAGCGCGACAACCGGGTCGTCATGCCCGCCGTGTTGTTGGTCGTGTTCCTGATCTTGATCTTGCTGCTGCGCGCGGTGTTGTCGCCGCTGCTGCTGATCGCAACCGTGGTGTTGTCGTTCGGTGCTGCGCTCGGCATCTCGGCTCTCCTGTTCACCTACGTGTTCGACTTCGCGGGGGCCGATCCATCGCTGCCGCTGTTCGTCTTCGTGTTCTTGGTGGCGCTCGGGATCGACTACAACATCTTCCTGATGACGCGGGTCCGCGAGGAGACCGCGACGCACGGCACCCGAGAAGGCTCGCTGGTCGCGCTTGGCGCCACAGGTGGCGTGATCACCTCGGCCGGTCTGGTGCTGGCTGCGACGTTCCTCGTCCTCGCCACGATGCCGCTGGTCGCGTTCGTTGAGATCGGTGTCACGGTTGCGATCGGCGTCCTCCTCGACACCCTGATCGTGCGTTCGGTTCTGGTCACGGCCATCAACCTCGATCTGGGCAACAAGATCTGGTGGCCGAGTTCATTGGATCAGGACCCCGCCACGACGGCCCCCGAGGAGGAGTTGGTCTCGAGCGACGCTTCTTAGTCGTCCGAGGACACGTCGATGACTCATCCACCGATGTACGACGACCAGGACCCGTATTTGGCGCGTCTGCGCGAGATCTGCCTCGCGCTGCCGGGTGCGGCGGAGAAGGTCTCGCACGGGCGACCCAACTTCTACACGAAGAAGGTCTTCGCGGTCTTCGGCGGGTCGCTCAAGGGCGATCACTACGCGCCCGTGGCACGCAATGCTGTCATCGTGATGGCTGACCCGCTGGAGGCACCGACTCTGCTTGCGCAGGAGCGCTTCTTCGTGCCGGCGTACTACGGCCCCTACGGGGGGATCGGGTTGAGCTTCCTCCCGGCTGGCTCTCCGGAGGCAGTCGACTGGGAGGAAGTGTCGGACCTCGTCGAGACGTCGTACCGTCTGACGGCGCCGGCGAAGTTGGTGCAGCAGCTCTAGCTCGGGAAGTCGACTCGCGTTGTTCCATTCGCATACTGTTGCGCCATGAGCAACGACAACTCTGGTAGCGCAACCGGGAGCGTGCAGTCGGTCGACCGGGCATTGACGATCCTGGAGCAACTCGCCAGGCATGGCGAAGCGGGTGTCACGGAGTTGGCTTCGGGACTCGATGTCCACAAGTCCACGGCGTTTCGTTTGGTTGCCACCCTGGAGATGCACGGCCTCGTTGAGCAGACCGAGGATCGCGGCAAGTATCGCCTTGGCGTTGGTCTGTTGCGCCTCGCCGGCGCCACGACGGCGCGATTGGACGTCGTACAGGAGGCACGTCCGGTCTCTCGCAAACTGGCCAGCGATACGGGGGAAACGGTGAACATCGCCGTTCTCGCAGACCGAGCTGCGCTCTATCTCGATCAGGTGGCCGGACCGTCGGCCCTGCAACCCCATAACTGGGTCGGGCAACACATCCCATTGCACGCAACCGCCAACGGCAAGGTGTTGCTTTCTGGCCTGGAACCGGGGCTGTTGGACGAGACCTTGGGCTCGCTAGCGGCGTACACCGACATGACGATCACACGGAAGGGAAAGTTGCGCACCGAGGTCGAGCACGTGCGCGAACAGGGGTACGCCGTCGCGGTTGACGAGCTCGAAGTCGGGCTCAGCGCCGTGGCGGCTCCCATCCGAAATGCGCACGGTGACGTGATCGCGTCGATGAGCGTCTCCGGTCCAACGTTCCGGCTCGGCGAGGCCCGCATCACCGAGGTCGTGGCTCTGCTGACCGACGCGGCAACGGAGGTTTCCCACCGGCTGGGCTGGGGACACCGTTGATCGTCGCGTAGCCGATCGCGGTGAAGCACCCGTGACGTTGCTCTGAGCACAAGATGAACAGTTGGTGAACAGTGCCTCGCCAGTTTGGCACCTGCACCGTGTGGCCCCATGGTTATCTCCGTGACAGCAGCCCTGTTCATTCTGTTGTGCGTGATCGCCACCGCACTCTTCTTTGATTTCACCAATGGCTTTCACGACACCGGAAACGCCGTTGCCTCTTCGATCGCCACCGGCGCACTCAAGCCCAAGCACGCGGTCGCGCTCGCCGCGACGATGAACCTGATCGGCGCGTTCCTCTCGGTGGCTGTGGCATTGACCGTCACGAATGCCGTGGTGCGCCTCCAGAACGACGACGGAACCCCTAGCGAGGCCCTGTTGGCCAACAACGGGGAGGCCTTGCTCTACATCATCTTGGCCGGACTCGCGGGCGCGATCTTGTGGAACATGTTCACGTGGCTGCTGGCTCTGCCCTCAAGCTCGTCGTACGCCCTGCTCGGCGGGATCATCGGGGCCACCATCGCTGCCATGGGGTCGTCTGGCGTGAAGTGGTTCGGCGACGGCACCAAGATCGATGGGGTTGTCGGGAAGATTCTGATCCCCGCTGTGCTGTCGCCGATTATCGCCGGCCTCGTCGCCATGGTCGGGTCATTCGTGGTGACCAAGTTGGCCGCGGGCACGGACCCGAAACGGGCCGCCAGCGGCTTTCGCTGGGGACAGATCAGCTCAGCAAGCCTGGTGTCACTGGCCCACGGCACCAATGACGCCCAAAAGACCATGGGCGTCATCACCTTGTCGTTGATCGCCTACGGATCCTGGGATCAGACCGACGCGATCCCCCTGTGGGTGAAAGTGGTCTGCGCGGTTTCGATCGCGGCCGGAACCTACCTCGGGGGCTGGCGAATCATCCGTACTCTCGGCAAGGGCCTCGTTGACATCACCGCACCCCAGGGGATGGCCGCCGATGGCGCGTCAGCAGCAGTCATTCTGACCGCAAGTCACCTGGGCGTGCCGTTGTCCACCACTCAAGTTGCCAGCGGCTCGATCATGGGCTCCGGCGTCGGCCGTCCGGGTGCGACGGTGCGTTGGGGGGTGGCCGGGCGGATGGTGGTCGCTTGGATGACCACGTTGCCGGCGGCAGGCATCACTGCCGCGTTGCTGTGGTGGCTTGGCAGTTCCATCGGAGGGTACGCCGGCGCCGTCTGTCATCATGGCTGTGCTGATCAGCGCGACCGGCTACATGTACCTGACGTCGCGCGAAAACGTCATCGACTACGAGAACGTCGGCGAGGTCTGGGAAGGCGTGCCGAAGGTTCGCAGGTCGGATAAGGGCAAGGAGTAGACGATGGACACACTTTCGTTATCCCTGCAGGGAGCCTGGGAACTGTTCTATACCGGGATGTTCCTCGGAGCAGGTCTTCCGATCCTGTTCGCGGTGGGCGTCAAGCTGCTCGCCGGGCAGCCGGTCGCATGCGGACGGAGCCGAAGGCGCGATCCCTGCCCCCGGAGTGCTCGCAAAGATTCTGGCTGGCATCTGCTTCGCTCTCGTGGCGTTCGCCGTGTTCGTCGGTCTGCTGACTATCGTCGCGGCGGGTATGGGCAAGGAAGTAAGTTTCGAGCACGGCTTCCCCACGCTGGTCGAGAAGTCGTGACGTGAAGGAGCCCAGGCTATGAGTAGATCCGTTGCGGTCGTGCGGGTCGTGAGTTGGGTTCATCGTGCCTACCCGAACGGCATCGAGGCTGAAGATCGTGGCGCGTTGGCCACGTTGCTGGGGAGCTATCTCTCGGGTGACCAGGTCGTGGAGCTCCTCGGCGGAACGGTTCCGCGCGGCGACTACAGCGCCGACCTCCCGCGCGTTTCGGCCAAACTGGCCGCGGCGGGGTGGCCGCTCGCCGATCCGGCCACACATGAGGACGAGCTAGGACCCCTGGCCAGGACCTTGGGTGGAGTCGTGAGCTGGTTGCGGGCGGGATACCCAGAAGGAGTTCCGGACAACGACTTCATCCCGTTGGTGGCCATCCTGGAGCGACGACTGACCAAGCGCGAGGTCCGTGCCGTTCGCAAGGAACTCGAGGCGAGCGGAATGCTCAAACCGGGTATCGAGGACATCGGTGACGCGATCACCAGCGTCATCAACGAGGCGCCGAGCCAGGCCGACATCGAGCGCGTGACCGCCCACTTGCTCAAGAAGGGCTGGCCCGTCGAGTTGGACGGCTAAGCCGCCGAGCAAAGGTCACAGGAGGGCGAAGAGCCGGTCACAAACCTTGACGCGGACCGTGCCTGAGAAGCATGCTCAGGGCGAGAACCGTTGCGACATGAGAATCGCGTTGCTTAATACGCAACAAATCGTTCTCAGCGGCTCGTAATTACTCGCGAAGGGGCGGCCGGTGCCGGAACTGTACGTCGACGGTGGCTGGGTTTCTGCCCTGGCCGGTCACAGGCGTGAGATCCATTGCCCGGCCGACGGCGTACTCGTGGCCGAGATCGATGAGGCCACTGCCGATGATGCACTTCTGGCGATAGCCGCCGCTCGAAAGGCCTTCGACACCGGCCCATGGCCGCACACCCCGGTCGGCGAGCGCGGTCGAGTTGTTGCTTCGAGTGGCCGAACTGCTCCAGCGCGACAAGGCCGCCATCGCGCGCATGGAGTCCCTCGACACCGGAAAGCGCTTCGTCGAGAGCGAGTACGACGTCGATGACGTCACCAGCGTCTTTCGCCACTTCGGCCAACATGCCGTGAACGAGCAGTCGGTCTGCGGACGAGCCTGGAAGGCGCGCGAGCAGTCGACGTCGGCCGGGAAGACATCGACAGTGTCGTGGCCTATGAGCCGGTCGGTGTTTGCGCCCTGGTCACGCCGTGGAACTACCCGCTGCTTCAGGTCGCCTGGAAGGTCGCTCCGTGCCTGGCCGCCGGCAACACCTTCGTTCTGAAACCCAGCGAGCTCACACCGCACACGGCCATCCACCTGATGCGGCTGCTCGAAGAGGCCGGCCTACCCGCCGGCGTCGGCAACCTCATCCTCGGTGCCGGGGCCGAGGCGGGTGCGCCGCTGTCGACCGACCCTCGAGTCGACATGGTGTCGTTCACCGGCGGGCTGGAGACCGGCAAGCGGCTGATGGTGAATTCCGCCGCCACGGTCAAGAAGATCGCCCTCGAACTCGGCGGCAAGAACCCCAACATCGTGTTCGCGGATGCGGATCGCGAAACCGCGCTCGACATGGCGATGACGGCGGTGTTCCTGCACTCGGGCCAGGTCTGCTCGGCCGGTGCTCGGCTGATCGTCGAAGAGTCGATCCATGACGACTTCGTCGACGAGTTGGTACGCCGTGCCGAGCGCATCACTCTCGGCGGGCCGTTCGACGAAGCCGCTGACACCGGGGCGCTGATCTCGCAGGCCCACCTCGTCGAAGGTCGAGGAGTACGTCGCGGCCGGAGTCGCCGAGGGTGCGACGCTGCGCTGCGGCGGCCATCGCGTGACGGACGGCCAACTCAAGGAGGGGTTCTTCTTCCCGCCGACGATCCTCGATGGGTGCACGACCGAGATGGGCTGCGTGCAGGACGAGTCCTTCGGCCCGGTCCTCACCGTCGAGACCTTCGACGGATCCGAGGATGAAGCCGCCCGGCTCGCCAACGACTCCATCTATGGCCTCGCCGGCGCCGTGTGGACCACCGATGCGGCCAAGGCGCGAGCGAGTGGCCGGCCGGATGCGGATGGGCACCGTCTGGATCAACGACTACCACCCCTACGTCGCTCAGGCCGAGTGGGGAGGCTTCAAGCAGTCCGGAATCGGCCGCGAGCTCGGACAGGCGGGCTTGGACGAGTACCGCGAACCGAAGCACATCTGGGTCAACAAAGATCCGAAGCCGCAGGGGTGGTTCTCGTGAGTCACTACGACTTCGTCATCGTCGGCGGTGGCTCCGCGGGCAGCGCGCTCGGGCAACCGGCTGAGTGCCGATCGCGGCACGAGCGTGCTGGTGCTCGAGGCCGGCCATAGCGACTTCCGTCTCGACCCGTTCATCCATATGCCTGCCGCGCTGCCGATCCCCATCGGGAGCCGCTTCTACGACTGGCGCTACTACACCGAGCCCGAGCCCGAGATGGGTGGACGCCGCGTCTACCACGCACGCGGCAAGGTGCTGGGCGGGTCCTCGTCGATCAACGGGATGATCTTCCAGCGCGGCAACCCGCTGGACTTCCAGAGGTGGGCCGCGGACCCCGGCATGGAGTCCTGGGACTACCTGCATTGTCTGCCCTACTTCAAGCGGATGGAGACGAGACTTCTCGAGGATGGCACGTCGGGTGCCAACCAATGGCGCGGTGGCGACGGTCCGCTCATCCTGGAACGCGGTCCGGCCACCAATCCCGCTGTTCGGGGCGTTCTTCGAGGCCGTCCAACAGGCCGGCTATCCGCTCACCGACGATGTCAACGGCTACCGCCAGGAGGGCTTCGCGCGATTCGACCGCAACGTCCACAAGGGTCGCCGTCTGTCGGCGGCTCGCGCGTACCTCCACCCGGTCTCGCACCGCCCCAACCTGAAGATCGAAACCCTCGCACACGTCACGTCGATCAAGTTCCAGGGCAAGCGAGCGGTCGGGGTGGACTACCTCCGAGCCGGCAAGGCGCGACGCACGGTCACCGCCGGTGAAGTCATTCTGTGCGGCGGCGCCATCAACTCGCCCCAGCTGCTGCAACTGTCCGGCATCGGCAACGCCAGCGAACTCGAACCACTCGGCGTCCGCATGGTCCACGACTTGCCCGGGCGTCGGCGAGAACCTCCAGGACCACCTCGAGGTCTACATCCAGTACGCCTCCAAGCAGCCGGTGTCGATCGCACCCGGCCTCAAGTGGCACAAGCGCCCCAAGATCGGTTTCGACTGGCTGTTCTTCCGCAAGGGCCTCGGCGCGACCAACCACTTCGAGGGTGGCGGCTTCGCGCGGTCCAACGAGGACGTCGACTGGCCGAACCTGATGTTCCACTTCCTCCCGATCGCGATCAGGTACGACGGCACCGCACCGACCGAGGGCCACGGGTACCAGGTGCACATCGGTCCGATGTACGCCGACACTCGAGGCTGGGTGAAGATCGACAGCACCGATCCGCTGAAGCACCCGAAGATGCTGTTCAACTACCTATCGACGCCGACCGACCGCAAGGAGTGGGTCGAGGCGATCCGCGTCGGCGCGCGACATCCTGAACCAGCCCGCGTTCGCGCCGTACAACGATGGCGAACTCTCGCCCGGCCCCTCGGTCGAGACCGACGAAGAGATCCTGGACTGGGTGCGCGAGGACGCCGAGACCGCTCTGCATCCGTCGTGCACGGCGAAGATGGGCGTTGACGAGATGGCGGTCACCGACCCGCTGACGATGAAGGTGCACGGAGTCGAAGGACTGCGCGTCGTCGACGCCAGCGTCTTCCCCTATGTCACCAACGGCAACATCTACGCCCCCGTGATGATGGTCGCCGAGAAGGCTGCCGACCTGATCCTCGGCAACACGCCTCTTCCCGCCGCGGACGTGCCCTACTACCGTCATCGAGAGAACGACCCGCTATACCCGCCTGACCCACATCTGGTCGGCGATAGCCGGAACACCGAGGAGCGCACATGACCACTCTCGTCGAACAACCCTCACTCACTCCCGAGGCGAATGCCGAGGCCGCCTTGTCGGTGCGGGGACTCTGGAAGATCTTCGGCCCGAAGGCCGAGCAAGATCATCGGCACGCCGGACGCACTGCTGTCGCGGAAGGATCTACAGGCCAAGTCCGGACACGTCGTCGGTATCCGCGATGTCGTCTTTCGACGTCGCCCCCGGCGAGGTCTTCGTGGTCATGGGGCTCTCGGGCTCCGGCAAGTCGACGCTGGTCCGACTCCTCACCCGGTTGATCGAGCCCACCGCCGGCACCGTTTCGCTGTACGGCGAGGACATCACCGCCATGAACGACAAGGCGCTGCTCGACACCCGTCGCGACAAGGTGTCGATGGTCTTCCAGCACTTCGGCCTGCTGCCGCACCGCAAGGTCATCGACAACATCGCCTTCGGCCTCGAGGTGCGTGGCGAGAGCAAGGCCGACCGCCGCAACCGGGCCCAGGAGATGGTCGACCTGGTCGGGCTGAGCGGCTACGAGAACAACTACCCCGACCAACTCTCCGGCGGCATGCAGCAGCGTGTCGGTCTCGCCCGCGCGCTGGCGGCCAACCCGGACATCTTGATGTTCGATGAGCCGTTCTCGGCATTGGATCCACTGATCCGGCGCGACATGCAGAACGAAGTGATCCGGCTTGCACCAAGAGGTCGGCAAGACCATGGTCTTCATCACCCACGACCTGTCCGAGGCCCTGAAGTTGGGCGACCGGATCCTCATCATGCGCGACGGTGAGATCATCCAGGTCGGCCGACCCGACCAGGTCGTGGGAGCGCCGGCCGACGACTACGTCCGCGACTTCGTCAGTGAAGTGCCCAAGTCGCACGTGCTGACCCTGCGCTGGATCATGCGCGACCCGGTCGGCGATGAAGGCGCCGACGCACCCACGCTGCCCGCTGACACCGATCGTGCGCGACGCTGCCCGCGCCGTTCTCGCCGCCCATGGTCCGGTGCGCGTCGTCGATGGCGATCGAGTGCTCGGGGTCGTCGATGACGAAGACATCCTGAGGGTGGTTGTTGCGGAGGGCGAAGAATCCGAAGGGTCCTCATCATGAGCACGGCGACCGCGCCCCCACCGAGCAAGGCGCCGGTCACGAAGGAGGAGCAGCCGTACCTCGACCCCGAGAAGAAGCGGCATACCGGGCTCAAACTCCTGGGCGATCCTCATCTTCTGGATGGCTGCCTACTTCATGTTCAAGGGCCAGATGACCCTGGCTCGGGGATTGCAGGACCTCAACGCTTTCGACATCTGGGTCAACGGGATCCGCGACTGGTTGCAACTCGAGGGCCAGGACACGTTCTTCTTCGGCACGATTCTCGGCGGCATCGGCGATGCCTTGAACGAGATCACGCTGCAACTCCAGCGGTTGATCAGCATCCCGGCGACTCCGTGGCCCTACCCCCTGATCGGCTGGCTCGGTGTTGCGGCCATCTTCTTGTGGATCGCCTACGCCGTCGCGGGCCGGCGGTCCACGCTGATGGTCGCGGGCGCGCTGCTCGTCTTCGGCTGCACGGGACTCTGGTCCAAGAGCATGGACACCCTCATCGTCATCTTCTTGGCCGTCGTCATGGCGATCCTGGTCGGCATCCCCGTCGGCATCTGGATGTCGCGCAGCAAGAAGGTCTCGACCGCCATCACGCCGATCCTCGACACTCATGCAGACGATGCCGTCGTTCGCCTATCTCGGCCCGATCGCGTTGTTCTTCGGCATCGGGCCCGCGTCGGCGATCGTGCTGACCTGGATGTACGCCATTCCGCCGCTGATCCGAATCACCGAACACGGTTTGCGGAACGTTCCCGAGAACACGCTCGAAGCCGCCCGTTCCCTGGGGCTGACCAAAGGGCAGTTGCTGCGCCAGGTCGAACTACCGATGGCGCAGCGGACCATCGTCGTCGGCATCAACCAGTGCATGATGGCGGCGCTCTCGATGGCCACCATCGCCGTCCTGGTCAACGGGCCCGGCCTCGGCAAGGTGGTCACCGATGCCTTGCAGGTCCTCAACGTCGGTGCGGCCGCCGTCGGTGGTCTGGCGATCGTGGTGATGGCGATCGTGCTCGACCGCACGATCACGGCCGCGTCCCAGCGCGCGGAGGTGACCGGGCGCGGACAGATCGCGTCCACGACCGGATTCAACGTGATGTTGATGGGCGTGGCGCTCGAACGGCTGCCGCGTTGGGCCAGCGAGGAGCAGGGCACCGTCGGTTCCACACGCAAGGCCCTGACCCCCGCTGGACGTTGGTTGCTGCTCAGCTTCCTGCTCATCCCGGTGGCGTTCGCGGTGTGGCTATCGCGATACGACGCCTGGTTCGCTGAGTTCCCGGACGTGTCCGAAACCCCGGTGCTGAAGTACCTCAGCGCGCCATTCCTGGTCGAGAACATCAACGACTTCACCGCCTGGTTCGTCGACACCTTCTCCACTTTCACGCTCGGCTTCAAGGACGCGGTGACCTACGGGCTGTTGAATCCGCTGCAGTCGTTCCTGGGCGACTCGCCCTGGTGGGCAACGGCGGGCGTGCTGCTCGCGGTGGCGTACGTCCTCGGCGGTGATCAAGCCGTTCACGACGACGCTGATCTGCGAAGCGATCATCCTCGGTGTCGGTGAATGGAACGACGCGATGATCACCCTCGCCATGACCCTGGTGGCGACGCTGCTGGTGATGATCATCGCGATCATCCTTGGCGTGGGGATGGGGCGGAGTCGGCGTACAGACACAAGTATTCGGCCGTTCCTGGATGCGTTCCAAACGATTCCTTCCATGGTCTATCTGGTGCCTGCCCTCGCCTTGTTCGGCAGCAGTCGATTCACCGCCATCGTCGCGGCCGTGCTGTACGCCATCCCGATCGCGACCAAACTCGTCGCCGACGGCATTCGTGGGGTCTCGCCGACGACCGTCGAGGCAGCGCAGTCCGCGGGAGCCAGTCGTTGGCAGATGATCACCAAGGTGCAGGTGCCGATGGCCAGCGGTTCCCTCGTGCTCGCCGCCAACCAGGGCCTCCTCTACGTGCTCAGCGTCGTCGTCATCGGCGGCCTGGTCGGGGCCGGGTCGTTGGGCTACATCGTGGTTTCGGGCTTCTCCCAAAATGATCTATTTGGTAAAGGTATTGCCGCGGGCATCACTTTGACCGCGATGGGCATCATGCTTGACCGCATCACGAGGGGAGCGGCAGCGCGCGCGGGACGCTAAGCCGGGACACCACCTGGGTCAGAGGACTGGCCCAGGTAAGCATCAAGAGCGTCTCCACGAGGTTCGTGGAGCAAAGTGAAGGGATATCGCATGGCACTCCGATTACGCCAGCTCAAGCTGGTTGGCGTTGCCGCCGTAGTCGCACTCGGGCTCGCCGCCTGCGGCGGTGGCAATATTGAAGAGGACGAACCCGCAGCCGCCGGCAGCGACTGTGGCGACTTCCGCATCGCGGTCAACCCGTGGACGGGCTACGTCTCCAACGCGTACGTCATCGGGAACGTCGCGGCCGCCGAGCTGGGATGCAACGTGACCTACTCCGACGTGAAAGAGGAAGTCGCCTGGCAGGGGATGGCCGATGGCACGTTGGACGTCGTAGTCGAGAACTGGGGCCATGAGGACCTGATCGCGAAGTACGTCGACGAGGCCGGCACCGTGCAGATGGCTGGCGACACCGGCAACCAAGGAATCATCGGTTGGTACGTTCCGCCGTGGATGGTCGAGGAGTACCCGGACATCACCGACTGGAACAACCTGAACAAGTACTCCGATCTGTTCAAGACCTCGGAGTCCGGTGACAAGGGCCAGTTGCTCGACGGAGATCCCTCCTACGTGACCAACGACGAGGCTCTCGTGAAGAACCTCGACCTGAACTTCAAGGTCGTGGTCGGCGGAAGTGAGGCGGCGCTGATCCAGAGCTTCCGCACCGCTGAAGCGGAGAAGACCCCGCTCTTGGCCTACTTCTACGAGCCCCAGTGGTTCTTCAACGAGATCGCACCGGTTCGCGTGAACCTGCCTCCTTATGAGCCGGGTTGCGATGCGGATCCAGCCGCCGTCGCGTGCGACTACCCGCCGTACGTCCTGAACAAGGTGGTCGGGACGCAAGTTCGCCGAGTCGGGTTCCCCGGCCTTCGACCTGGTGACCAACTTCCAATGGACCAATGAGGATCAGAACGCAGTTTCGACCCTCATCGCCCAGGACGGAATGACCCCCGATGACGCTGCCAAGCAGTGGATCGAGGAGAACCCGGACAAGGTTGACGCCTGGCTCCAGTAGCACCGCAACAGCGCGCTCACGGGCGCGTCGCAAGTACATCGAGAGGCCACTTCCGGCTGTGCCGGAGGTGGCTTTTCGGTGTTTTGTGGCGCCCAGGTGACGCGAGGATCAAGGGTTCGTCAAGGTTTCCTCAACCCTTCCCTAGCGGGGTTCCGCTGTGCTCAGACCCGAACTAGCGTCAGTGACTTGCCAGGCCGGACCTTGCCTACCCCGTGGGCGCCGGCGACATGACAATAGTTGTTTGCGCAGGTCAGCTCGTTGGCCGCGCACGGAGGACCGATGACCCCCAGGCCCGACCGAACAGCCGGACCCGCCCACAGAAGCCCTGCCCGAACGGCAGGTCGCAAGCACCGTGCGCCACTTGGCGTTAACGAGAAGGTCAGGACGCCCCGGCGTACCCTGATCTTCTTGTGTGGTCTGCTGGTGCTGGTTTTGGGGATCCCAGCGGCGATCGCCGCCACCGGTGGGTTCCCGAGTCTGGATCCGGACAAGTCGTCACGGGCTGAGCGCGGGCGAAACCTCGTCTTCAACGGCGACTTCGAAAAGGGTCTGCTGGGATGGCGCACCAATCACCAGAGCCGTCAGCTACTCAGTACGTCGTTCGACGCGGTGAGCGGCAAGGCAGCGGCCACCCTGAGTCGATCCACCAAGGGCAAGGTGGCCGTCAACGACGCCACCAACACCGTGCTGTCGGCCAAGGCCGGCCGCACGTACGTCGGCACGGCATTCGTGCGTGCCCGTGGCGGCAACATCGACGGCAAGATCAGGATCCGAGAGTTTGTCGGCCAACAGAAGGTCGCCAGGGGCGCGACGCGGTTCACGGCCACCACATCGACGTGGACGAAGGTTCCGTTCACCTACGTTGCGGAACGCAATGACAGCCAACTGGACCTCAACGTGCTCGGTTCGCGGATCACGCCCGGCATGAGTCTCATGGTGGACAACATCTCGATGTTTGCCAAGGGCACCAATCCGATCCCCGCCCCCAGCGAACCATCCGAGCCGCAACCGTCGTCCGGGCCGACCGATGCACCGGACCCTTCCGATACCCCGGATCCGTCCCAGGCGCCCGACTCGAGCGCGCCAGCGTCCTCAACGGCTCCCCCGTCATCATCGGCGCCGCCGTCCAACACGCCGTCCACACCGCCGGCGTCGCCCAATCCGCGACCCAAGGGTTGCGTCAGCGATCCGATGGGCATCCCTGCAGTCGGGCAGACATTCCTCGGTGCGGCGGTCAACGGCACGAGCGTCCTGCCAGATCGAGAGCGCCAACTCGGTCGGCCCATCGCGCTGCGGCGTACCTACTACCAGGCCGGCCAGATCGACAGCGCCGTCCGGACTGCCAAGAGCGACCTGGCTGCCGGCCGCCTTCCCTGGATCAGTTTCAAGGAACCGCTGTCTTGGTCACAGATGGCCTCCGGTGCCGGCGATGCGTGGATCACCGAACTGGCCGACAAACTCAAGACGGTCCCAGGACCTGTATGGCTCGCGGTCCATCACGAGCCTGAGGGTGACGGCAACATGGATGACTGGACGGCAATGCAGGCTCGAATCGCGCCGATCATCCACGCCAGAACCGACAACGTTGCCTACTCCTTGATCTACAGCGGGTGGAACACCTACGGCAACAACACCAACACGGTTGCGACCAAGTGGCCCGGTGATGCCAATGTGGACATCATGGCGATCGATGCCTACAACGAGATGGGCAAGGTCAACAAGGCTGGAAAGACGATCGCTTCTGCGCTGGAGATGAAGACCTACTACGCCAAGATGGCCGCCTGGTCACAGGCACATGGCACCGCCTGGGCGATCGGTGAGACCGGTCAGCTCAAGAGCGCGGCTGCGGTTGATCCGACCTGGCTCGACCGGGCGTTCAACGACATGGTCTCGCTGGGTGGTGCGGGACTGGCCTACTACGACTCGTCCCTGAACTCCTCCGACGACCTGACGCTCGACGATCCCGTGAAGTTCGCACGCTTCAAGGCGCTCCAGGCGGACTCCGCCAGACTCTGCTAGTTCGCCGAGTCGTTAGCACTCCACCGTCGAAGACTTGACGTCGGGTCGAAGCACTCCACCGTCAAAGACTTGACGTTGGAGTGCTAAACGGGAGATTCTAGGTGTTGCACCCTGCGCACAGCGTTGCGCATTACGCACACCAAATCTCTCGATCCTGAGGAACCCGACATGGCTGAAGTGCCCGTCAATGGCAAGGTCGTAGTTATCGGAGCCGGCATCGTCGGCAATAGCCTGGTCTGGCATCTCGCCAACCTCGGCTGGCGCGACATCGTGCAGATCGATAAGGGCGCGCTGCCGAACCCGGGCGGGTCCACCGGCCACGCCTCGAACTTCATCTTCCCCGTCGATCACTCGCGTGAAATCACCGATCTCACGCTGGATTCGATGGCCCAATACAAGGAGATGGACGTCTTCACCGAGTCCGGTGGCTTCGAGATCGCCCGGACCGAAGAACGGATGGAGGAGTTGCGTCGCCGGATGTCGAGCGCCCGCATCTGGGGCATCGAGTCGGAGTTGGTGACGCCGGACTTCGTCAAGGAGCACGTGCCCTTCATCGAGACCGATCAGTTCATCGGCGCCTTCTATACGCCGTCGGTCGGTGTGGTGGACTCGCTGCGCGCCGGCACGATCATGCGCGAGAGGGCACTCGCCCTGGGGGCGCTGACTGTCGTACCCAACGCCGAGGTCATCGGCATGGACGTCGTGGATGGCCGGATCAAGCGCGTCCGCACGGACCAGGGCGACATCGAGTGTGAGTACGCCGTGATCGCATGTGGCGTGTGGAGCCCGAAGATCGCGGACATGGCCGGCGCCAAGATTCCCTTGACTCCCGCCGTACACCAGATGATCTCGGTCGGCCCCTGCCCGCAGTTGGCCGACAAGGAAGGCGAGATCAGTTTCCCGATCGTTCGGGACATGGACACCTTCTGCTACGAGCGTCAGCACGGTGCCGACATGGAGGTCGGCTCCTACGCCCACCGGGCGATCCTGCATGACCCCGAGGACATTCCGTCGATCGACCAGGCCAAGCTCAGCCCTACCGAGATGCCGTTCACCGAAGAGGATTTCGATCCCCAGTTGGAGCAGGCGTTCGAGCTGATGCCGGACCTCTTGGGTGCCGAGGGCGCGGAGATCCGCTACGCGATCAACGGGCTCCTTTCCCTGACTCCCGACGGGTGGCCGATCCTCGGCGAGACGCCCGAGGTCAAGGGACTCTGGTCCGCTGCAGCAGTCTGGATCAAGGAGGGTCCCGGCGTCGGTCGGGCCGTCGCCGAGTGGATGACCCACGGCCATAGCGAGGTCGATGTGGCGCACTCCAATATCGCCCGCTTCTATCCCCACCAGCAGACCCGTGCCCACGTGAAGGCCCGCACCTCAGAGGCGTTCAACAAGACCTACGGGATCATCCATCCGGCTGAGCAGTATGAATGCGACCGCCCGCAGCGGGTCGCCCCGATGCATGCGTCGCAGGTCGAACTGGGTGCGTTCTTCTTCGAGGCCGCTGGCTGGGAGCGGCCGTTCTGGTATGAGTCGAATGCGGATCTGCTTGAGGTGTACGGCGATGCCGTGATGCCTCGCGAGCACGAATGGGACGCACGGTGGTGGTCGCCCATCATCAACGCCGAGCACCTACGGATGCGCGAGACCGCGGGGATCATCGATCTGTCGGCGTTCTGCATCTTCGACGTGGTTGGCCCGGGTGCGCTCGAGACCGTCCAGCGGGCGTCGGTGGCGCAGTGTGATGTCGGCATCGGTCGAGTGATCTACACCCCCGTCCTGGACGCCAAGGGCGGCTTCATCTCGGACCTCACGATCATGCGTCTCGCGCACGATCGGTTCCGGGTTGTCACGGGCGGTGCGCATGGCATGGCCGACCGGAAGTGGTTCGCCGACCTTGCCGAGGACTGCGCGGTGGTTGACCTGACCTCGGCGTACACCACTATCGGTATCTGGGGACCACGGTCGCGCGACATCCTCGCGTCGCTGACCGGAGCCGATGTTTCGAACGAAGGCTTCGGTTTCGGCGCCTGCCGGACGATCGAGATGGACTCGTTGGCGGTGCTCGCCTCTCGCATCTCGTACGTCGGGGAGTTGGGCTGGGAGCTGTACGTCCCGATCGAGCAGGGCGCCCGGCTGTGGTCGATGTTGCTCGAGGCCGGTCAACCGCATGGCGCTCGGCCCGTGGGTATCGGCGTCTACGGCACGACCGGTCGGATCGAGAAGGGCTACCGAGCGTTCGGTGCCGAGCTGGACGCCGAGCGGACGATCATCGAGGCCGGCATGGCGCGGCCCAAGGTGAAGGCCGCGGACTTCGTTGGTCGCGAGTCCTACTTCGAAGCAGCGGGATGCGGCACCCGAGACCGTGCTGTGCACGCTGACGGTCGATGACCACACTTCTGCGTCCGGCGTGAAGCGCTACATGCTCGGCGGCGAGCCGATCCTGAGCCTGGCTGGAGAGCCGTTGGTAGATGGTCACGGGCACCGTGCCTATGTCACCACCGCCGGGTCGGCCCCCTCGCTGGGCAAGCACGTGCTGCTCGCCTTCCTTCCGCCCGATCAGGCGACCATCGGCAACAAGCTCCTGGTGTCCTACATGGAGGAGCGCTACCCGGTGACCGTCGAGTCCGTCGACGCAACCTCCCTCTTCGACCCAACCAACGACCGGATCCGCGCGTGAACCACGTCTTTGGGAGTTTCACCATGTTAGGTGGACGAACCTTCACTGGGCACGATGAATTCGTCATGCAAAGTGCTGCTCCAGCAACCCAGCATGATGAAACTGCAAGGGGAGGGGCACGGGGATGAGCAATGTCCTGGTCTGCGTGAAGCGGGTGCCGGACTCGTCCGGGGAGGTGTTGCTGACGGCGGATGCCCAGGCGGTGGATGGCCGGTACGTCGGGTTCACGGTGTCGGCGCACGAGGACTGTGCGGTCGAGATCGCGATCCAGGTTGCGGCCGCCACCGGTGGAACAGCGACCGTGCTGACGCTGGGTGCCCCAGAGGCCGTTGAGCAGTTGCGTGGTGCACTGGCCGTCGGCTGCACCGCGGCGGTCCACATCGAAGCGGACCCGTCGACGTTCGGCCCGGCCGATGTCGCCCGAGAAATCGCCGAGGTCGTCCGTGCCCACGAGGCTGCCGGCACGACGTACGACTTGGTCCTGTTGGGCAACGACGCCGCCGACTCCGGCGACTTCCAGGTCGGCATTCGGCTCGCTTACGAGTTGGGTCGGCCCGTCGTCAACGGGGTCGGAACCGTCGAGGTCGATGGCGCCGACCTGGTGGCGGAGGGCGACGGACCGGAAGGTCATGAGACCTACCGCGTGCCGGCGCCGGCCGTGGTCACGATCCTTGAAGGCGGCGTCGAGCCGCGCTACCCGACCATCCCCGGTCGGATGAAGGCCAAGAAGATCGAGATCGAACAACGCCTGCCCGCGCACACCCCGGCCGGCCCGAAGCGCGTGCGTATGACGTTGCCGCCGAAGCAGGCGAGCAACGTCCAGGTCCTAGGTGTTGGCCCGTCCGCTGCAGGCGCCGTTGTTGACCTGTTCGGCCAATTGGGAGTCGCCCGATGATCGTCGTACTCATTGAGCTCGATGCCAGCGGATTGGCGACCGAGGTCTCTCTCGAGACCATCACCTTTGCCCGCGATCTCGCAGCCCAAGGCGGTGGCGTGCCGATCGACACGGTTGTTGTCGGTACGCCGAGTGCTGAACTCGTCTCGCAACTGGGCTCCTACGGCGTACGCGAGGTGCATGCTGCCACCGACGACGCTGCCTTCTCGGCCTACTCCGCCGCTGCCTGGGCCGCTGCCGTTCAGGCGGTCCAGAAGCTCAAGGGTGCCGTCGTCGTCACAGCGGCGGGCAGCCCTCGCGGCAACGAAGTGCTCGCCCACGTGGCTGCCCGCCTGGATGTCGCGATGGCGGCCAACGTCGTCCAATTCGGCGGCCTTGCACCCTTCGTTGTGACCCGCCAGGTCGTGGGTGGCGCCGCGCTCGAGGAGATGCAACTCGACGATCGTCCGGCGGTGTTCTCGGTCGCAGGTCACGCGGTCGAGCCGGTCCCTGCGGCGTCCGCAACGACGCCGACCGTGCACGAGGTCGCGGCCGACATCCAGCCCGCGGATCTCGTGGCGCGTGTGGTCTCCACCGTTGCGCGTCCGGCCGACCAGTCCGGCTCCCTCAAGTCAGCACGGATCGTCGTCGGCGCAGGTCGTGGCGCCGGCGGACCAGAGGGTTTTGGGGACGTGATCGAACTCGCAGACCTTCTCGGCGGCTCGCTGGGGGTCTCGCGGGTGGTCACCTCCCTCGGTTGGCGACCGCACCACGAGCAGGTCGGTCAGACCGGCTCGCGCATCTCGCCCGAGATCTACATCCCGTGCGGAATCTCCGGGGCCATTCAGCACTGGGCTGGTTGCTCGTCCTCGAAGGTGATCTTGGCGATCAACACGGACCCCGAGGCCCCGATGATGACGAAGGCGACGTACGCCGTGGTCGGCGACATGCACGAAGTCGTCCCCGCCATCAACGACGAACTCAAGGCTCGCAGAGCCTGACCGCATCACCGCATGGGCCTTCGCCAAATGGCGGCGTTGCACAGTGCCATTTACCCTTGTGAGATGCGATGGGGGCGTACGACACGGGGTGCTGTTGTTGCGCTCTGTCTCGTTGTCCTAGTTGCCTGTGGAAACGAGGGGGCGCGGCCGAGGGGAGTCGATGGCGCGAGCGACGCGGCGCCTGTCGATAGCCCGGCATCGCCAACCCCGAGCCCGACCGCCACTCCGAGTCCGACCGCCTCTCCCAGCGCGACGCCCTCGACGGCCGTTATCGCGGGTCATGTTCAGTCAGGTCCGGACTCGCTGAGCGGCTCGTTGTCGGGCGCGGATCTGCTGGTCTACAGCCAGGAGCCGATCAGCGACGAGATGCGTGCCCAGATCGATGCAGTGCCAGGCGTGAGCGACTCCGAGCCGGTCTCGCTGGCTCAGGTCGCCGTCCAGGATCAGGTTCTTCAGATAGCGGCTGTTGACCCCGCGTCGTACTGGCGATTCAACCCAGAAGCCTCGGCCCAAGAGGAACAAGTGTGGAAGCGGGTGGCCGGTGGAGAGTTGTCGATCGACCAGACTCTCGGCGAAGCGCTTCAGGACAGCGTCGGTCAGGTCCGACTCGGGAACGATCAGTCCGCGCCCACTGTCCATATCGGCGCCTACGCACCTCAGGTTCCGCAGATCGACGCGGTCGTCAACTCCACCTGGGTGGACACCCTCGGCATGCAGCCAGGCAATGCCCTCCTGGTGGCCACGGGGACTGCTTCCCCTCAGTCGGTGCGACCACAGATCGAAGCCATCGTTGGCGACGACATACCTGTCCAGATCCTGGGGCCGGATCTCGACATCACCGTTCAACAAACCGCCTTCCTCACCGGCGGCTCGGTGGCGGCCGCCGTGGGCTCCTTCTCCTACCGGGTCATCGGAGGGGGTCGGATCTCACCCGATCCCGCTTGGGTGGCCGCCAATATTCGGACCGAACCGGTGCCGATCCTCGGAGAGGTGACCTGTCACCGCGTCGTGCTCCCCCAACTGCGAGCCGCACTGACCGAGATCAAAGCGCGCGGCCTCGCGAACCAGATTCATCCCGAGGAGTACGCCGGGTGCTTCTACCCCCGCTTCATCGCTGGCACGTCCCAACTCAGCCTGCACTCGTTCGGCATCGCCTTGGACCTCAATGTGCCCGGCAACCAACGCGGCACGGTCGGCGAGATGGATCGCACGGTCGTGTCGATCTTCAAGAAGTGGGGCTTCGCCTGGGGTGGTGATTGGAACTACACCGACCCGATGCACTTCCAGATGGACCGCTTGGTGGATCCGCGATAGCCGGATTCGGTAAACCCTTCGCAGTTACTCTGCTGGGTTAACGGCTCCCGGCTAGGCTGGCCCGCGTGACAATTCTCGACGATGCCCTCGACGGCATGAACCTCGACATCCGCCCGCAAGATGACCTCTTCGGTCACGTCAACGGGACCTGGCTCGCGAACACCGAGATCCCCGCGGATCGCTCGAGTTGGGGGCCTTTCGTCCAACTCGGCGACGTCGCCGAGGCTCATGTGCGCGAGATCGTGGAAGACCTCGCCGGAGCCCTGGATTCGCCCACGGCCAGCGCCGAGGAGAAGAAGATCGCCGCGATGTACGCGTCGTTCATGAATGAGCAGGCCATCGAAGCCCTCGGTATCGTCCCGGTCCAACCCACTCTTGACCGCGCCGCCAAGGTTGCCGATCTGCATGAGTTGGCGGGCTTCCTGGGCTCGTTCGAGCGGGTCGGCGGCACCGGTCTTTTCGGCTCCTACATCGACAGCGACGACCGAGACTCCGATCGCTACCTCGTCAACATCGTGCAGGGCGGACTGGGCCTTCCCGATGAGTCCTACTACCGCGACGAGAAGTTCGCCGAGATCCGCGAGAAGTACGTCGCGTACCTGGTGACCCTCCTGGAATTGGCCGAGCACCCCGACGCGCAGCGTGCGGCGGAGCTCGCGATGGCCATCGAGACGCGCCTGGCTGTTGGCCACTGGGAGCGAGCCGAGACCCGCGATGTGATCAAGACCTACAACCTGTCGACCGGCGATGAACTTCGCGCGGCATGCCCCAACTTCGATTGGGACTACTACATCGAGAGCATCGGCGGCAACGATGCGACGATCACCGAAGTCATCGTCCGCCAACCGTCCTACCTCACCCACCTCAATACGGTGCTCGACGAAGTGGACATGGAGGGCTGGCGCACACTCTTGGCCGTCAAGGTGCTGCGCAACGCCGCGGCGTACCTCCCCAATTCGTTCGTCGAGGCCAACTTCGACTTCTACGGCCGCACCCTCAATGGCACACCCGAACTTCGGGCCCGCTGGAAGCGTGGTGTCGCATTGGTGCAGGGTGCGCTCGGTGAGGCCGTGGGCCGTGAGTACGTCGCGCGGCACTTCCCGCCGAAGTCGAAGGCGATGATGGATGAACTGGTGCTCAACCTCTTGGAGGCCTACCGCCAGTCCATCTCAGCCTTGGATTGGATGAGCGAGGAGACCAAACAGAAGGCCTACGAGAAGCTCGACACCTTCCGGCCGAAGATCGGCTACCCGGACAAGTTCCGCGACTACTCCGCGCTGGAGGTCAGCGCCACGGATCTCGTCGCCAACGTGGCTGCCGCGGCAGCGTTCGAGACCGCCCGGCAACTCGCCAAGATCGGTGCGCCGGTCGATCGCGATGAGTGGTTCATGCTCCCGCAGACGGTGAACGCCTACTACAACCCGGGGACCAACGAGATCTGCTTCCCGGCGGCGATCCTGCAGAAGCCGTTCTTCTCGCCGGACGCCGACCCGGCCGAGAACTATGGCGGGATCGGTGCCGTGATCGGTCACGAGATCGGGCACGGCTTCGACGACCAGGGTGCGCAGTACGACGGCCACGGCAACCTCAACGACTGGTGGACGGCTGACGACAAGGCCGCTTTCGAGGTGAAGTCGAAGGCGCTGATCGAGCAGTACGACGCATTCGAACCGCGCAGCCTCCCCGGCGAGCACGTCAACGGAGCGCTCACCGTGGGCGAGAACATCGGTGACCTCGGTGGCCTGACGATCGGCCACAAGGCGTACGCCATCTCGCGCGGTGGCGAGATGACTACTGAGGACAGCAAGCGATTGTTCCTGAACTGGGGCTACATCTGGCGCACCAAGCGTCGTGCCGAGCAGGAGCGCCAGTACCTCACCATCGATCCTCACAGCCCGCCGGAGTTCCGCTCCAACATCGTGCGCAACCTGGACGAGTTCCATCAGGCGTTCGACACCGCCGAGGGCGATGGACTGTGGCTGGACCCTGACGAGCGAGTGCGGATCTGGTAACTCCAGGAGCAACGCCGCCCTCCGTGCGAGATCGGGCCGAGGGATATCTACGCGCCCTCGTCGGCAGCGAGGAGGCGGTACTCCGCGAGGATCAGTGGACGGCGATCGAGGCGCTGGCCGTCGATCATCGTCGAGCCTTGGTGGTGCAACGGACCGGCTGGGGCAAGTCGGCGGTCTACTTCGTCGCCACGCTTCTCCTGCGAGAGCAGGGCGCCGGGCCAACGGTGATCGTGTCGCCGCTGCTGGCGCTGATGCGCAACCAGATCCTCGCCGCCGAGCGTGCCGGCATCCGTGCCGTCACCATCAACTCGACGAACCTCGAGGACTGGGATCGCATCCATGCCCAGGTCGCCGCCGGCGAGGTCGACGTACTGCTGGTCAGCCCCGAACGCCTCAACAACCCCGGCTTCCGCGACGAGGTGCTGCCACGGCTCTCCGCCACGGCCGGCATGCTGGTGATCGACGAGGCGCACTGCATCTCCGATTGGGGTCACGACTTCCGTCCCGACTATCGCCGCATCCAGACGATGTTGGGCGACCTACCGCCGGGAATCGCAGTTCTGGCCACCACCGCGACCGCCAATGCTCGAGTGACCGCCGATGTGGCCGAGCAGTTGGGCGCCGATGTCCTCGTGCTCAGGGGCGAGTTGGATCGCGCGTCGTTGCACCTCGGAGTCGTCCGATTGAACACCGCGCAGCAGCGGCTGGCCTGGTTGGCCGAGCATCTGGGTGAGTTCGACGGCAGCGGCATCATCTACTGCCTGACGGTCTCGGCGACGCGTGAGGTTGCCGCCTTCTTGTCGGAGCGCGGGCATGGCGTCGCGGCGTACTCCGGCCAGACCGAGGCCGGGGAGAGGGAGGCCCTCGAAGCGGACCTGTCCTCCGGCCGCGTGAAGGCCCTCGTTGCGACGAGTGCGCTGGGCATGGGTTTCGATGCCACCCTCGGCTTCGTGGTGAACCTCGGTGCCCCTCAGTCGCCGGTTGCCTACTACCAACAGGTCGGGCGCGCTGGTCGCGGCACGGATCGGGCCGTCGTCGTACTCCTGCCGGCTCACGAGGACCGCGACATCTGGAAGTACTTCGCGTCGCTGGCGTTCCCGCCGGAGTCGAGGGTCCGCCAGACCCTCGGCGTGCTGGCCGATCACGGCGCACCGATGAGCACGGCGGTGCTAGAGACCTACGTCGACCTGAGCCGCAGCCGGCTCGAGGCGATGCTCAAGGTGCTGGATGTCGATGGCGCCGTACGCCGTGTTCGCGGGGGCTGGGAGGCGACGGGCGCAGAGTGGACCTACAACGAGGATCGCTACCTACGGGTGGCAGAGGCGCGGGCCGTGGAGCAACAGGCCATGCTGGACTACCTCGGCACCGATGAATGTCGGATGGTCTTCCTCCGAACCCAACTCGATGATCCCGCGTTGACCAGTCCGGCGGGGTTGGAGCCCTGTGGTCGCTGCGACAACTGCGGGGGCCTCCACCTGGATCTCGAGGTCTCGTCGGTCGCGGCGAGCGCGGCGTCAGAACACCTTGACCGACCCGGTGTTGTCGTCGAACCGCGCAAGATGTGGCCGACCGCGCTGAAGAATCTCGGGATCGACCTCGCCGGAAAGGTTGCCAAGCCTGCTGAGGCCGGCGCCGAGGATGGCCGGGCAATCGCGCGCCTGACGGACCTCGGGTACGGGCAGGCGCTTCGTGAACTCTTTCGGAGCGACACTCCCGATGGACCTGTGCCGGAGGCACTGATCAAGGCTGTGATCGAGGTGTTGGCGCAGTGGCGACCGACTGTGTCGGGAATCGTGTACGTCGAGTCGAGTCGTCGCCCGCTGTTGGTGACGGACCTTGCCGAGGGTCTGGCGCGATACTTGGGGATTGCCGTGCTGGGCCGGTTCGCGATCGCAGATCCAAGTGTCGCGCCCGAGCAGGGTGCCACGAACTCGGCGCAGCGAGTGGCCGCAGTGACGCGACGCTTCTCGCTCCGTGAGACCGAGCGACTGGAAGGCCATGACGTTCTGCTGGTCGACGACCTGGTCGTCACTGGTTGGACTCTGACGGTGGCAGCCCGCGCCGTGATCGGCGCCGGCGCCCGATCGGTCCGGCCGCTGGTGCTAGGAACCCAGAACTAACAGTTGAAGGCCTTCTCGATCTCCGTGCACGTGTCGCCGCCGGGACCGCCTCGGCCAATGTCTGAGCCGTCGCCGCCGTTCAGAACGTCGGGGCCGGCGCCGCCGAAGAGGCGATCGCTCGCAGTGCCACCGAACAGGTGATCAAAACCGTCATTGCCACGAAGAACGTCGCGTCCGGGACCGCCGAACAGGCCGTCGTTCCCGGCTCCGCCAACGAGCACATCGCGCCCGGCGTCGCCCGTGAGCCGATGGCCACCGTCACGGTCGGAGATGAAGTCGTTGCCCGGTCCGCCGACCACGTCGCCGCCGGAGCCAGGCGAATCCAGAATGATCCGGTCGTTGCCCTTCTCACCCCAGAGGTCAATTGCGCGGGGAGGGCCGGCGTACAAGATGTGGTCGTCACCGGCTCCACCGAAGGCGCGAGCGGTTCCACAGATGAAGTCGTCGCCGCCTTGTGCTTCGGCTTCGGCACCTCTAGACAGCACCATGACGTCGACGCCTCGAGTGCCCCATACGACTGAGAGTCCGGACCCGACGATGGTGGCAGGGCGGCCGAAGCAGGTTGGCGGGGCCGAAGCGCTCGCGCTGGCGTCGATGGGCGACAGTGCGGCCACCAGGAGAGCGGCCCAAGCCACTAAGAATGCGGCCAAGTGGAGTCGTGAACGAGTCATGTTCAAAAGGAAGGCTGGCTTGAAGTGCAGATACATCGTCATCGAGCCCTTCTCCTCGCAGCATGCCAGTCGGCGGACCGGGGGGGAGATCCGCCGACTCTCAGGCAAGTCATTATGTCCCTAGGACGTGCCTCTCCGCGAGGAACGCTATTTCATCGCGCCGACGGCCTCTGGCTTGAAGCCGGGGAAAACGGTGGATTGCTTGATCTCCGGGAACCGCTTCTTCATGACGTTCCAGACGACGCTGCGATAGTCCGTGGCCAGCGACACGTCGCCGTCATTGAGCTTGTCCAGATGCGTCCACTTGCCGTTGACCTTGCCGCCGTTCACGCCCGCGCCGAACATCAGCATCGCGTTGCCGTAGCCGTGATCGGTGCCCGCCTGTGCGCCCGAGCCGTTCTGCTCCACGCGACGGCCGAACTCGCTCATGGTCATCAGGGTGACCCGCGATGAGTGGGTTCCGAGGTCATTGAAGAACGCCACGAGCGAGTTGGCCAGGTGATCGAGATGGTTGTACATCCAGTTGCCGTCGCCGGCCTCGGGCCTGCCCTGCCCCTCGTGCATGTCCCAGTCGCCATAGTCGATGGTGATGACCCGAGCGCCGACATCTGCCTTGATCAGCGCCGCCGTATTCGCCAGAACCCGACGCAGGGAACCCTCGGGGTAGGGCTGCGAGGCGGTGTCGATGTTGGTGGCCGCCAGCTTCTTGAGGCGGGCCGTGGTCGAGACGGCCTGCTTGACGCTCTTGTTGATGGAGCCCTTGCCCTTCCACGCCGTACTCACAGCCTTGCCGACGTTCTTGTCTGCCCAGTGCGAAGGCAAGACCAACTGGTTCACCGAGTCCACGGCAAGTGAGGGCGCAGGGCCGGCCAACTGCAGCGGGATCATCGAGTTGCCCAGTTGCATGTGCTCCTCGGCAAGCGCCGATGCTCCGATCATCCGGTTGATCCAGCCGCGCCGTTGCACGGAACCAGGGTCGGCGTCCTCCATCTGGTTCTGGGCGTCGAAGTGGCTGCGGTTCGACATCGGCAGTCCGACTCCGTGAACAGCCCCGAAGGTACCGGCCGTCCACATCGGGACCAGTGGCGCGAGGGCAGGGTGCAAGCCGAAGTTGGCGTCGCCCCCGACCAGGCGATCCAGGGGCACGACGAGGTCGGGTCGCTTCTGGGTCAAGGTGGCGTGATCGGCGCCCTTGGGTACGACGATGGACAGGCCGTCTGACCCGCCCCGCATCGAAAGTACGACGACGACGTTGCCGCCCTTGGTGGCGCCGTACGCCACCTGCCGGAAGGAATCTCCGATCATCGTGGCGCCGGCCAGAGCACCCGCGCTGGCTGCGGCCGTGGCCAGCAGTCGGCGGCGCGACATCGTGAACTCCGGGCAGCCGCACGGATCTGACTTCACACCGGCGTCCATGGACGGGGTCAGGGTTTGAGTCTGGTTCATCATCGGATCCTCAGCGCTTCAGGTGGTTCGGGGAGTCGAGCAGGGTCAACAGGATCTGTTGGACGACGGCCTCGGTCACTTGTTCGCTGGTGACGGACGCCGAGGCCTTGATGCCAGTTCGGATGGACACCGCCTTGCGCACCTTCTTCGGCGCCTTGCGGCCGTGGAGATCCAGGCTGATCCGATTGACAACCTTCTTGAACGAGGCAGGCAGGGCGGGCAACCATTCGGTGTACGCGCGATAGCCAAGACCCGAGTCGCCGTACCAACCCATCGCCATGCCGCGGTGGAAGTCCATCGAGTGCAGGACCCTGCCGGTGCTGCTCCACGGCGGGTTCGTCTCGGGGTACCCGTCCGGCCCGCCCCAGTCATACGGCGACTGGCCGTTGTTCCTGGCCACCCAGAGCACTGAATTTCCAAAGTCGTTGCCGAACTGCTCGGGATCGCGTGGCTTGGCGATCACCGGGCGAAGGGCCCGCAGGGTTCCCATGGTGTCTTCCATGGGGGTGCGGATCTTCTCGCGCTTGGACTTGTTGAAGTCCGGATGCTCGATCATCGCCTTGAGCGTCGGCTTGATCTTGGTCTTGTTCTTCCGATAGGCCTTTGCCACCGTCTTGATCATGTCCTTGGACGGCTCGTCGGTGACGAACCGAATGCACAATCGTTTGGCGATCCGCCGCGACGTCTTCTTGTGGTGGGCGAGGTACTTCAAGTAGGCCTGAGTGGTGGCCCGCCCGTCCGCGCTGGCGTTGGCGCTCGAGAAGCCCATGATCTTGACGCGGCCTACGTAGTGATCTGCGGTCTCATAGCGCTGGTAGGGGTTCGTGTGGTCGTCACGGTAGAGATCGATCCGGTAGCCGGTGAGCAACCTGGCGGAGTCCAAGACGTGGTTCTCGGTGTAGTTGCCAACGCCGACGCTGTGCAACTCCAGGACCTCGCGGCCGAGGTTCTCGTTGGGGGCGTCCTTCGTGGAGTAGGCGTTGTCGAGGAAGAGCCCCATCGCTCCGTGCGTCGTGGCAGCGATCAGCATCTTGTCGAACCGCTTCAGGGCGTACTTGCGGATCATCCGGTCGTAGGCGACCCGGTACATCCAAGCATCATCGGTCTCGATCGGGACGTGCAACAGGTTGGACCAGAACTCCACCATCATCTCGTGCAACTGGCGGTTGCTGTGGATGCGTCGCATCATCGTCCAGCGGCCGAGGTCCTGCATCACTTCGTAGCCGCCCTGGACGCCGTCGCGATCGCGCTTGACGAGCTGGGTAGGGGAGTACTTCAGTGAGGGGTACCAAGCCGCCATCCGGTCGGCCTTCTTGTCCTTGACCTTCTTGGGCTTCAGCTGCGACTCGAACCAGGCCGGGCCGCCACCCTTCTTCGTCACCTGCTTGGCTGCCTTGCGGGTGTAGCCGTAGGTGAAGCGGGCCACGTAGTGGTGCTCTTTCCCCTGGAGTTCAATCGGTTTTGCCATGCAATTTTCTCCCTGTGCGGTGTGAGCGGTCGACGCACAGGCCGAGCTCTCGTCAGTGGATGGTCCCCCTAACCGAGCGTTCAAAGTAGCGAAGTAAAGGAATGCCCAACACAGAACGAGGGGTGATTAGCCCGGACTTAGCCGGGACTTAGGACCGACTTAGGAGAGGGCTGGGAAACGGGGTCTGAGCGGTAGACGGAGGTCGCCCAATCGCTCTCCGCCGTGAACCGGTGACACTGCCAGGTCCCGAAGCGATGCTCCTTGCGCCATCCCGCGGCCACCGCAGCCGAGTCGAGTTGATCGACCGTGAATTCCCGGTCGGTGTGAAAACCGAAGATGGCCCGCCCGCCGGGATTCAGGACCGCCGCCAGTGCCGAAACGACGGCAGCCTCGGTGCCCGGGGCGACGTACACCATGACGTTTCCGGCTGCCACGATCACGTCGTACGACGTGGGAAGGCCCGCCTCGGCCAAGGTCCTTGGCGTGAGTTCGGTGAGGTCGAGAGTTGCCAGGGGTACGCCGGGATGCAATCGCTGGCCGGCTTCGATCAGCAACGGGTCGGCGTCCACCCCGACGGCTTGGTGGCCTCGGTCCCGCAGAGACGCGGCGAGGCGGCCGGTGCCGCAACCCGCGTCAAGAATCGGCGATCCCCGTTCCGCGAGCGCGTCGACGAAGCGGGCCTCGCCGTCGACGTCCTCTCCTTGGGCGGCGATCCTGGCGAACCGCTGGGTGTAGGCCCGACGCTCGTCGACGCTCCGCTCCTGTGCCCAGCGGGTAGGGGGTGGTTCGGAATTCATGGGATGGATGGTTGCATGTCCCCATGGAGGAACAGCCGGAACTCGCACAACTCCTCGAGGACTTGCCGCCGGACGTGGTCACGACCGATCCCGAGGTGATGGAGAAGTACCGCTTCGACTGGACCCATGAGGAAACCGCTGGGACTCCTCTTGCCGTCGTGCGGGCCGAGTGCGCGGAGCATGTGCAGATCGCCGTGCGCTGGGCCGCGACGCACCGAATCCCGGTGGTTCCCCGCGGAGCCGGGACCGGACTGTCCGGCGGTTCGTCGGCGGTCGATGGTGGCATCGTGGTGTGCCTCGAACGGATGGCTGGGATCGAGATCGACGTCGCCTCGCGAGTGGCGATCGTGGAGCCGGGTGCGCTGAACGCGGCCGTGAAGGCGGCGGCCGCGGTGGAAGGACTTTGGTACCCGCCCGATCCGGCGTCGTTCGAGATCTGTTCGATCGGCGGCAATCTGGCGACCAACGCGGGTGGGTCTGTGTTGCGTGAAGTACGGCGTCACGACCGATTATGTGCTCGGCCTCGACGTCGTGTTGGCCGACGGCACGTTGATCACCCTTGGCGGCAAGCGGATCAAGGACGTCGCCGGGTTATCCCTGCTCAAACTCTTCGTGGGCAGTGAGGGAACGCTGGGGATCATCACCCGGGCGCTGTTGCGGTTGGTGCCGGCGCAGCCCCCACGCTCGACGATGGTCGCGACCTTCACGTCCGTGCAGGCGGCGGCTGACTCGGTCGTCGCGATCGGTGGCCGGATGCGGGCCTCGATGTTGGAACTGATGGACAACACCATCCTTAATGCGGTGGAGGACTATCAGCCGATGGGACTGGATCGGTCGGCCGGGGCGTTGTTGCTGGCGCAGTCCGATGCACCTGGTGCGTCGCGGGGGGCGGAAATTGCGGTGATGGCCGAGATCTGTGAAGCGCATGGCGCGGTCGAGGTGTTCTCGACCGACGACCCGGACGAGGGAGACATGTTCGTCCAGGCGCGGAGACTCGTCTTCCCGTCGGTCGAGGTTCGGGGGACGACGATGCACGAAGACGTTGGTGTGCCCGTGCCGTTGTTGCCGCAACTCCTGGCCGAGGTCGCTCGTCTCGCCACGGCGTACGACGTGGAGGTCCCGGTCGTTGCTCACGCCGGTGACGGCAACACCCACCCGATCATCGTGTACGACGCGGCGGAGCCCGGCGCCGAGGCGCGCGCCCGCGAATGCTTTGCCGAGATCATGTCCGCGGCAATCGGACTCGGCGGGACCATCACCGGCGAGCACGGCGTCGGCCGCGCCAAGAAGGGCAAACTCGGCGATCAACTCGGCGAGGACGTGATGGCCCTGACCCGCCGGGTGAAGGACGCCCTCGACCCCGACGGCATCCTCAACCCCGGAGCAATCCTCTAGGGGGTTGGTCCACTCTCCTGCTGGCGGGCCTGGGCGAGAAGCCATTCGCGCATAGACATCGGCTCGACTTCCTCGGGGAGTTGGACCCACACCCAGCCCTGTGCCACCGCCGTCGGGTACAGCGACAGTGCCTGTTCGGGGAGATCCGTGCGGTGCCCATCGACGAGATCGAACTGCCAGAAGTGGCCCGGACAGGTGAGCAGTCCGTCCTTCACCAACCCGCCGGACAGGGCGATGTCGCGGTGGGGACACCGGTCGAGCATCCCCTGGACCCGCTCCTGCCCTGTTTCGTCGGTGAAGCGCGCAATGCAGATGCGCGAGCGATCAGAGCCTGGTTCAACCCCTGGCTCGTCCTCGAGGAGCACCCCGTGTGGATATCGGACGGGCACGTCATCAATGCGACACACCGCCACCCAGGGCCGACCGTCGGGTTCCGGACCTGCTTCGCTGCTCATCGTGGCTCCGGGTGGATGCGTTTGAAGCCCAGGTTGTAGCTGATCCGGCTCGCCGACTCGAGCAGCGCCGGCACCAAGTGTCGGGGGTCCGACCGTGAGTCGGTGACCGTGCAAGCGATGGACAGCGCGGCGACGACCCGGCCGGTGCGATCGCGGATCGGAGCGGCGACAGACACCATGCCGAGCTCGGACTCGAACCGATTCTCCGCGAATCCCTGATGGCGGATCCGGTTGAGTTCCTCGAGGAATTGGGTGCGCGACGTAATCGTGTGGGGAGTCTTGCGCGTCAGTCGCATGGTGTCGACGAGTCGAATCTGCTCCTCCTGTGGCAAGAACGCCATCAGCACCTTGCCGGTCGATGTGGAGTGCGCTGAGTTGCGACCGCCGACTCGACTGAACACCTGCAGCGCCGTGGGGCTCTCGCGCCGCTCGACGTACAACACGTCGGTGCCGTCCAGGATCGCGACGTGCAAGGTGCCCTCCGTGACCGACCTCAGGTGATCGAGCGGAGACGTCGCCGCTTGATGGAGGCTGAGGGCGGTCTCGGCGCTGACCCCAAGGTTGCGCATCGTCGCGGTGAGTCGGAAGAGGCCGGTATCGGCGACCTTCTCCAACAGTCCTTCGGAGACCAGGGTCCACACGACTCGGTGGGCGGTGCTTTTGCCAACGCCTGTACGCCGCGCAAGTTGGCTCACGCCCAACTGGGTGTCGCCCTTCCCGAACTCGCGCAACATCCGCGCCGCCGTGGCGACGCTGTTCAGGGTCTGGGTCGTTCTCGGGACCTTTGCGACGTCAGACATCGACCGCGAGCCTCAGAAGTGCCTGTCGCACCCGCGCGGCATCGCCGGCCAGATCCTCCGGAGTCAGCCCCGTGGGCGCGATGGCCGAAGCGAGCAGTCGGGTGCTATGGATGAGGCCGAGTCGTTCGGCGATCACGAACTCATCAACGAGTTGCTCGCGGCCGGGATAGGCGTGTCGGATCGCCTGCCCGTCGCGGATCCCTGCCGCATGCTGGTTGGCCAAGGCGACACCGGCATGCTGGGCGTGATGCGCATCCAGGCCGCCACCGATGGAGACCGAGAGGTGGTAGACCACATCAGCGACGCCGAGCACCCGGCGTACGGCCATCGGATCGTCACCTGATCCGCCCACCATGCCGAGCTCAGGCAGGATGGATGCGTCGAAGAAGCGCACCGACCACGAGACCCCGGCGTACTCATCAGTGTTCTCTACCTCGGGTCCTCGGGGCGCGGGCAACGCATCTGGCGTTGCGACGATGTGCAGGTCTCGGGCAGCGGCGACGGCCACGGTGATGCGGGTCTGGGCGGCCAGCGGCATGCTGGCTCGCTCGGCAGGAGCCAGCAACTCGATGTGCGTGAGGTAGGCCTTGTTCAGGGCGTAGACGTAGTCGGTGAGCCGTTCCCGCATGTCCTCCGGGCTCGCGGATGCGGATGCGGACGGTTCGGCCATGTGACCCAGGTTACGCGATGCCGTCCCGCATAGGGGTACGCACTTCCCCGCATGCGGGACGACCGATCTATGTTTCAAAACGTGACCACGATCAGTGACGTTGAGGCAATGCAAGCCAGCGGCGTCGATATCGACCTAGCCGAGGGCACCCCAGCCGGTACGACGCGTATCGACGACGGCCCGATCCCCGCGTCACACCTAGAGCCGCGTAGCCGCGGCACGGTCCCCGGAGCGGCCGGCGGCATCCTTCGCCTCGCTCATGTGGACATCACCGTGACGGATCTCGACCTTGCGGCGGCGTACTACACGCAAGTCATGGGCATGATCATCTCGGGTCGAGACGCGGACTCGATCTACCTCAAGTGCTGGGACGAGGAAGACCACCACTCGCTTCGCTTGCGCTACGCGCCGCGGGTCGGCTTCGACCTGATGGCCTACAAGGTGCAGCACGAGGACGATCTGGACGAGTTGGAGAACCGAGTCGCACGCTACGGCTTCCCCGTTCAGCGGATCAGCCGCGGCGAGACTCTCGGTCAGGGCGAGTCCATCCGCTTCAACACCCCGAGCGGCCACATCATGGAACTCGTCCACGACGTAGAGAAGGTCGGCACCAACCGCGGCAAGACCAACCCCACGCGTTTGCTCAGTGGCGGGTACGACGGCCACGAGCCTGGTCCGCCCAGCCTGATCACGCCTCCACGGATGGATCACATGCTGGTGACGGCCGAAGAGGTCGGCGAAGCCACGCAGTTCTACACAGACGTCCTCGGTTTCCGCATCACAGAGCAACTTCTCGACGGAAACGGGCACCAACTCGGCACCTGGCTGGAGCGCTCGCACTCGCCGCACGACCTTGCCGTTGTGCACGGCCCGAACGGCGGGCTGCATCACTTCGCATACTGGCTCGACGACTGGGACGACGTACGCGACGCGGCCGATGTCCTTGCCTACAACGGCATCCAACTCGACGTGGGGCCCACCCGACACGGCATCACCAGGGGCTCCACGATCTACTTCTTCGACCCGCTCGGCACTCGCAACGAGGTCTTCACCGGCGGCTACCGCCCCGACCCGGACTTCCCGACGATCACGTGGACCGAGGACAACATCGGTCGCGCGGTCTTCTACTACGAGGGCGAACTCAACGACCGATTCATGAAGGTGCATACCTGATGTCGATTCTGCGAATTTCCCACGTCGAACTGCGAGTCCCTGACCTCGAGTTGGCGACGGCGTACTACGTCGAGGTCGTCGGCCTGATCGAGACGGCGCGCGACAAGAACCGCGTCTTCCTGAAGTGCTGGGACGAGCACCAACACCACTCCCTGGTGTTGACCCTCGAGCCGACGCACGGCCTCAACCACCTCGGGTTCAAGGTGACCGATGCCGCCGATCTTGATCACTATCAAGAGCGGTTGGAGGCAGCCGGGGTCGTGGTGAAGAGGTACGGCCTGGGCGAATGGGGTCCCGGTCACGGCGAAGCGATCCGGTTCGCGCTGCCGAGCGGCCAGGAGATGGAACTCGTCTACGGCATGCAGCAGGTCGGCAACCTGCTCCCGCAGACGAACCCCCCGCCGCGGCCGATGGGCCTGGTCGGCATGGCGCCGCCGCGTCTCGATCACATCTTCCTCACTGCCGAGGAGGTCGACACCGTCACGAAGTTCCTGGTCGAGCATCTCGACTTCCGGATGACCGAGCAGGTGCTCGGCGATGACGGCTTCAAGATCGCTACCTGGCTCGAGGTGTCGCACACCTCCCATGACATCGCGTTGATCACCGGCCCGAACGGTGGCCTCCATCACTTCGCGTTCTGGGTCGACGGTTGGAACGACCTTCGGACGGCGGCTGACATCTGCGCCTATCACGGGGTCAACATCGAGACGAACCCGACGCGGCACGGTGCCACCCGCGGCCAATGCCTCTACTTCTTCGATCCCGTGGGCAACCGCAATGAGATGTTCACCGGCGGCTACTGGGTCGATCCCGACTCCGAGCCGATCACCTGGACCGAGGCCGAGATGGGTCGCGCGCTGTTCTACTACGACGGCGTGGTCGATCAGAAGTTCCTGACGGTGCACACGTGAGCGAAGCGAGAGAGCGCGTCGGTCCGGACCTTGCCGGAGACCGTGAGGATGCGCTCGAACTGCGAGCTCACCAAAATGGGGGCGCGGCCATGACTGGACTTCCGCGCACCGAGCGCCCGGACGCGCCGGCGTACCTCCAGAAGCACCAGCAGCGCGAAGCCGTCAAAGCGGCCGAGGCGCTGCGCGCGCCGTCCGATCTCGGGGACGACGACGCGAGCACTCCCCTCTATCTACGCCGTTTTCGCGAACGCCAGGGGGACACGGGTCGAGCCGCTTCCGACGTCACGTTTGAGGGCGAGAGCCTCGGCACGAGTTTCGAGTGGGCCGAGGTCACGCGGACCAAGGAGATCATTCCGGAACGGCGTGACCAGCTGGCCAAAGTCGCGGCGGACATCTACCTGATCCGGCACGGCGAGACGCAGGGGTATTCCTCCGAGTCGGGTTTGACCCCGCTCGGCGCCTGGCAGGCTCATCGCCGCGGACAGGAGTTGGCTCGCCGCGTGCAGACCGGCATGCAGGCCGAGATCGTCTGCGCGCCGACCAACCGCGCGCGCCAGACCGCCGAAAGCCTACGCCGTGGCTTGCTCGACAATCTCGAGCTTTTCGCCCGCGACGCAGAGGTGTCCGATGTCCATGACGATCGCAACTTCCGCAACTTCGAAGTGGCGACTCCCGAGGGTCCACGTGACGTCACCTCGGCCTTCCGGATCTATGCGCGGGAGATGGAGAAGTATGAGCGGATCGGACTCGGCGAACGGCCCGGGTGGCTCGTCGACGTCGACCGATTCTGGGGCATCCAGCAAGGTGGCGGCGATCCGATCACGCACTGGCTCACCATGCCGATGTTGCACTTCGAGCCGCCGGTCACCTGTGTGCGCCGCTTCTGGCGAGGCATCCACGCGCTCCATGCCAACACAACTGCGAAGCAGATCTTCGTTGCCACGCACTCCGGCCCGATCCGAGCCTTTGCTACCGCGGCCATGGGCTACGACCCCGGCGAACCGTTCAACACCGAGTTTGTCCGCATCCGACTGATCGAGGGCGGCACCACCGCGCTCGTGCTCTACCGCAATCGCGTACAGGAGGTGGCGATTCCGGATCTGGAGGCGCTGCCTCCGACCGCTGATCCGCGCTTCGAGGAGAACTGATGGTCATGAATACTGAAGTACCGGCCGTTGTCACGTTTGACACGTTGACCGAGGAACTGATGCCGATCGTGGGCGGCAAGTGCGCGTCGCTAGGCACGATGAGTCAGGCCGGGCTGCCCGTGCCACCCGGCTTCGCCGTCACCACCTCGGTCTACGTCGAGGCCAAGAAGCAGTCGGGCACCCGTGGGCAGATCCTCGAGATGATCGCTGCCATTGATATTGAAGACAACGCCCAACTCGCCCGTGTCGCCGCGGAGACTCGCGCGATCGTCACTGCTTGGCCGATCCCGGCGGAGGCCGAAGAGCAGATCCGCGACGAGTACGCCGCGTTGTGCGCGCACTGCGGAGTCGAGGATCTCCCCGTCGCCGTGCGGTCTTCTGCCACCGCCGAGGACTCACCGGATGCATCATTTGCAGGCGAACACGACACCTATCTCTGGGTGCGTGGCGCCGAAGACGTACTCGACAGGATCCGACACTGTTGGGCAAGCCTCTACACCGATCGCGCGATCGCCTATCGCGAAGAGATGGGCTACCACCACGACGACGTCGACATGAGCGTGGCTGTGCAGAAGATGGTGCATCCGCGTTCGGCGGGGGTCGCCTTCACGCTGGACCCCACCAATGGTGACCGCTCAGGCATCTGCATCGACGCGGCCTGGGGCTTCGGTGAGGGTGTCGTGTCCGGTGACGTCACCCCCGACAACTTCTTGGTCGACAAGGTGCTCTGGAACATCAATCGCCGCATCATTTCGCCCAAGGCTCACGCCTATCGCCTCGCTAATGACCGCATCGACCGGGTCGAGTTGGACGAGGAGACCGGCAAGACGCCGAGCCTGACCGATGCAGAAATCGTGACCATCGCGAAGTTGGCGCGGACGGCGGAGAAGCACTACGGCTGTCCTCAGGACATCGAGTGGGCCGTCGACCAAGACCTGCCCGCAGGGGAGGACGTCGTGCTCCTTCAGGCTCGGCCCGAGACCGTGTGGAGCAAGAAGAAGAACCAGGTGTCCTCAGGCAAAGACCAGATGTCCAGCATTGTGGACACGCTCGTCAATCCGCTGTACTCGCGGAAGTAGTAGCGCACCAAGAGAACCCACCTCAAGACTCGGATACAACAGAAGAGCAGCACGCAGCACCTCACCCCCGAAGAGCAGAACTCAAATACCCCGGCAAGGTCGCCGGAGTTTCATTGGAGGATTTTCATGGCCGATCGTTTCCCAAGCCCGTTTGAGGTCGAAGCGCCCGCGGGCGCCGAAGACTGGCGGGAGCTCTACAGCTATTCGTCGCTCTTCAGTGACCACCGCAAGGCCTACGAGGATGATGGGTTCTGGTTCCAGGACGGGGTCCACTGGCCCGAGGCGCTAACGCCGTGGGACTCATCGATCTTCGAGATCGCCATTGCCTCGCTCGGCCAATACAACACGCGGCACTACGTCATCCCGCCGGCGTACGGCGTGGACTATCGGATCCTCAATGGCTACGTCTACCTCTCGCCGGTGCCTGCACCCGTGGAGGACATCGAAGCCCGCGTGCCCATGTTCATGGAGCGCGCCGGTTTCTACTTCGGCAACTGGGATCGGTTGTACGCCGACTGGCTGGTGAAGGTGCGCGCGCTCGTCGCCGACATGTCGGCGCTGGAGTTCACGTCACTCCCCGAGGTGGAGGACATGGAGGTGATCACCTCCGGTGCCGGCAAGGGGTCCGGCGCCGACCTGATTGCCGCCTATCACAAGCTCATCGACTCTGCGGTGACGTTGTGGCAGCACCACTTCGAGTTCCTCAACCTGGGCTACGCGGCGTACCTCGACTTCTTCGGGTTCTGCAAGGCCGCCTGGCCATCCATCCCCGATCTCGCGATCGCCAAGATGGTGGCGGGCGTCGACGTCGACCTGTTCCGACCGGATGACGAGCTGAAGAAGTTGGCTCGTTTGGCGGTGTCGTCAGGCGTCGACAACTCCTTCGTCTCGCGCGACCCGGCAACGATCCGTGCCGCGTTGGCCACCTCCGATGCAGGCAATGCCTGGCTGGCGGCGTGGGAAGAGTCGGCCGAGCCGTGGTTCAACTTCTCGACCGGTTCGGGCTTCTACCACTCCGACAAGATCTGGATCCAGAACGTCGAGGTGCCATTCGGCTACATCTGTGACTACATCGTCAAGGTCAAGGAGGGCGTGGATCTCAACCGTCCGGTGGAGGCGTTGCACATCGAACGCGACCGCGTGGTTTCGGAATACCGCGACCTGCTCGACTCCGATGACGACAAGGCCGCGTTCGATGGAAAGCTGGGCCTCTCCCGTGTGGTCTTCCCCTACGTCGAGAACCACAACTTCTACGTCGAGCACTGGGCGCACTCGGTGATCTGGCGGAAGATGCGCGATCTCGGCACGGTGCTCGCCGAAGCGGGATTCATCGCTCAGGTCGATGACGTCTTCATGCTGAAGAAGTACGAAGTGGCAGAGGCCATCTTCGACCTCTACTCCTCATGGTCGGTCGGGGCACCCTCGGCCGGGGCCGGGTACTGGCCGGGGAAGGTGGCCAAGCGTCGCGAGACGCTGGAGAACCTCAAGGGCTGGTCGGCTCCGCCCGCACTCGGCGTACCTCCGGAGGTCGTGACCGAACCCTTCACCGTCATGTTGTGGGGCATCACCTCCGATTCGGTGGCGGGTTGGCTCCGAGCGGGCGAGGGTGACGGCACCGGTGACGGCACCTTGTCGGGCTTTGCCGCATCGCCCGGCCTTGTCGAAGGCCCCGCCCGGGTCATCTTCTCGGCCGACGAGATCGGGACGATTCAGGACGGCGAGATCCTCGTCGCCCCGTTGACGGCACCCTCGTGGGCGCCGGTGTTCGGCAAGATCAAGGCGACGGTCACGGATGTCGGCGGCATGATGAGCCACGCCGCGATCGTCTGCCGCGAATACGGCCTCCCGGCCGTTACCGGCACGGCGTTCGGCACCAAGCAGATCAAGACCGGCCAGATGCTCCGCGTCGACGGCAACACCGGACAGGTCACCGTTATCGACTAGGTGTTTGCTCGTCAGGTCCGGCCCATTGGTCGAGCCCGTCGAGACCACTCAGCGCACAGAGCGGTAGATCGAAGTCACCCGGTGGCTTCGATCTACCGCTTTGTGGTTTCGTCTCGACACGATGCAACCAGATGCACCCTCCCAGGACTCGTAATACTGAGGCGAACGGAGGTTCCGCATGAGCGATATCGAGATCCAGCAGCTGTACGCCGCGTCGTACCGGCGCCTGCTCGGGCAGCTCATCGGTGTTACCGGCAACGTGGCCGAGGCGGAGGACGTGCTGCAGGAGGCCTTCGTGCGCGGGCTCGACCGACCCCGGCAACTGCTCGGCGCCGACAATCCGGAGGCATGGTTGCGGACGGTCGCGGTCAACCTCGCCCGTCGCCGCTGGCGACGAACGCAACGGTTCATCGGGCTCGTCCCTCGGCTCGTCGAGGAAACTCCAGACGTTGACAGCGATGACCACCTCGTCCTGCTGCAGGCCCTGCGCAAGCTTCCAGCCGGCCAGCGCGAGGTGTTGGCGCTCTACCACCTCGCCGACCTTTCGGTGGAGCAGGTGGGAGACACACTCGGCCTGCCTACCGGGACCGTCAAGGCACGACTTTCCCGGGGTCGCGCGGCCCTCTCAAGCCTGCTCGTCGAGGAGGAACCCCATGTCTGAGTTCACCCCGCTGCGAGAGGCAGTCGATACGCTCGCGAACCGTGCCCTTCCGCCCGACTTCGGCGAACTCAAGCGCCGTGCCACCCGTCGCGGTCGTCGGCGTATCGCCTTGGCGGTCGCTGGCACGGCTGCCGTTCTCGTGACGGCTGGTATTGCCGGAAACGTCCTGCCGGGTGAAGATCGAGCAACCCCACCGGCCCAGCCATCGCCAACCGAGACCCAATCGCCCTCACCGCTCAATGAGTGGACGCCCGAGCGGTTCCGTGCCGAGGGCACGCCCAAGGTTCTGATTCCCGAGACCACCTCTGGCCTCGCAGCGACGGAGTACCTGGCCTGCGAGGGTACCTGTGAGGGGGAGCTCAGCAACCGCGCGCTCGAGGTGTCACAGGACGGACAGTCGGCACTCTTTGAGGTTCGCGGTCTGGGGGTGTCGTTTGTCCCGGTCTCGGTCCAGGTGTTCGACGAGGACTCGGTGCTCGTCCAGGACGCCAAGGACGGTAGTCCGGACGGGCCGACCCGCTATCGCCTGCTGCAGGCGGACGGAACGGCGGTGGAACTCCGGATCGACGAGGACCCGGTGCCCGGCTGTCCCAGGACCAAACGTGTTCCTGTTCGACTCCGTACTCCGCCTGGAGCAGAGGCACTGCGGCCCTGACGACCGTCAGCACCTCTATCCTCCTGGACGAGACTGCCGGGACGCTACGACCGCTGGACGTACCGGCAGGACGTCGCCAGTTGGGGGCCGGACGTCGATGAGTTCCTCTGGGGCGCGAACGGATGCCGGGTCACCTGGCAGCAGCCCGACGGCAGCTTCGATCACCACGACGTCGACTGTCGGCGCCCGGGCCGACCAGCCCGCTCAGCGAGGTCTGGAGCAGCGGACTGGTCGGAACCGGGTCGCATGGGGCTCTTCGAGCAGACAGCCAATGGGATCCCGCTGGTCGTGCACGCGAGTCTGGACGGCGGTGAAACCTGGCAGCGGATCGAGATTCCAGACCCTAACGTGGACAACCCCACCTCGGCCCAGATCGAGTACGCGCTCACCGAAGCATTCGCAAAGCTCGAATGACGCCGGACTGGGCCAGCGGGACTCTGTGAGCCGAGTCACGTCAAGCGTCCCGCACAGGGGGACGGATGTGCGCGACACCAGGGAGCCGTCGTACGTTCAGATCGAAGGAGTGATGCCACCGTGCTTACAGTCGAACAGAACGAAGAACTCACCAGCGTTGGTCCGGGCACCCGCATGGGCGAATTGCTCAGGCGCTACTGGTACCCCATCGCTTTCGAAGAGGACTTCGACAAGCGGCCGTCCAAGTCAGTCCGCCTGCTCGGCGAGGACTGGACGCTCTACAAGACGCCCTCCGGCAAGTACGGCATCATCGGCGAGCGCTGCCCGCACCGCCGTGCTTCGCTGACCTACGGCATCGTCCATGAGGACGGCATCCGCTGTGGCTACCACGGCTGGAAGTACGACTTCGACGGCCAGTGCGTCGAGCAGCCCGCCGAGAACGACAACACCGCGTTCCGCGACAAGATCAAGGCGAAGGCCGGGTCGGCGCAGGCGATGGGCGGCATGGTCTGGGTGTACGTCGGGCCGACGCCTGTCCCGGAATTGCCGCGCTTCGACGTCTATGTGCTCGACGGCCTACGCGACGTCGGCGTGGCCACCTTGCCCTGCAACTGGCTCCAGATCATGGAGAACTCCGTCGACCCGCACCACGTCGAGTGGCTGCACGGCGCCTACTTCGAGTTCGTTGGCCAGACCCAAGGCTTCGAGGCCCCCAAGTCCTTCCAGAAGAAGCACATGAAGGTCTCCTTCGATGAGTTCGAATACGGCATCATCAAGCGCCGCGTGCTCGAGGGTCACTCCGAGGCCGACGACGACTGGGCCATCGGCCATCCGTTGATGTTCCCCTACGGAATGCGCGTAGGCGGGCAGTGGATCGACCAGATGCAGATCCGGGTGCCGATCGATGACACCACGACCTGGAAGTTGTTCTACTCGCTGCACCACCCCGAGGCCGGCACGTGGGAGAAGCAGGATCGACCGGTTGTCTACAACTACCCCTTCCTGGACGAGAACGGTGAGTTCATCACCGACTATGTCGAGGGCCAGGACGTGATGGCGTGGGTGTCGCAGGGCACGATCACCGATCGTTCCCAGGAACACCTCGGTCGCTCCGACCAGGGCGTGGCGATGCTCCGAAAGATGTTCAAGGAAGCGATGGCCGCGGTCGAGGACGGCGAAGACCCGCCCGGCGTCGTACGCGAGAAGCATGACGTCATCCACCTCCCCTGCGAGAAGGACAAGTTCGGGGCCGGCACGGGGTTCACCGACCAGTGGATCCAGGGTGGCTCGATGCGCTATTCGCCGATGAAGGACGACCTGCTGAAACTCCACCGTGACGCTGCCGCAGTGCGCGAGAAGGCCGCCTCGGGTGGCTGAGACCAAACTTCCTCCCGATCCGCACAAGTTGCCTCCGGCGACCGACTGGTTCGCGCCCGACGCCGAACGCCACCTGCTGGATCGACCGAAGTTCTGTCCGATGTGCGGTGAGGGGCTTGAGCGTGGGCTGACCTCGGAGTGGTGGACTGCAAACGAGCGGGTCTTCCTCACCTGGTGCGCGTCGTGCAAGTGGACCGGCAACGTCGTCCGCTTCGACAAGGCTCATCATCGAAGAGCCGGAGCACTAGTGCGGCGCTCGTTCGTCGAGACCACGGGCGGCTTGTTGGTCGAGCTTGTCGAGTTCTCTTCATGAAGGCGCTCATCCTCGACTTCGGCGGCCCGGTCCTGCTGACGCCGTTCGAGTTGGCCGAGGAGTTCCCGGGCACGCCGGCGCATGCGCTGTTGTCCGGACGGGGCCCGATGGCGTCCGAGGACCACCCGGACCCCGACTGGGCACAGCTGCAAGCCGGCACGATCACCGAGCGGGAATACTGGGACCACCGCTCGGCGGAGTGGGCCGATCTCAGCGGCGGTGCAGAGACCGTCCAGGCGATGATGGCGCACCTCTACGAGCCGGCTCGCCCCTCCTTGGTTCGTCCGGTCGCCTTGGCAGTTATCGAGGAGGCCCGCTCGGTCGGCCACCCCGTCGGCGTGCTCACCAACGACTTGAGTGCTTTCCATGCCGACGAATGGATCGCCTCGATGGACGTCTTGTCCCAGATCGACACCATCGTGGACGGCTCGATCGAGGGTTACCTCAAGCCGCATCCGCGGCTTTACGAATTGATGTCGGAGCGGCTCGGATGTTGCCTATCAGGACATGGTGTTCGTCGACGACCAGATGACCAACGTCCGAGGCGCCGAGGCGTTGGGGATCCCGACCGTGCTCCTCGATCCGCGCGATCCCGGCGCGGCGTACGCTCAAGCCCGAAAGATGCTGGGTCTAGAGGAGGCGTAGTGGTCGAGCAGCGGGAACTTCGGGTCACTCAGATGACCTGGGAGGCCGAGAGTGTCCTATCGATTCGGCTCAGCCGGATCGAGAGCAATGACCCACTGCCCGAGTGGACCCCCGGTGCCCACATCGACGTCTATGTCCCCGACGGGACGACGAGGCAATACTCCCTGTGTGGTGATCCGGACGAGCGGACGTCCTATCAGATCGCCGTACTCCAGGATCCCGCCTCCACCGGTGGTTCGAGCTTCCTGCACCAGACCCTTCGTGTCGGTGATCACCTCCTGGTGACCCGCCCCAAGAATCACTTCGTGTTGGAGGAGGCGACCCACCACACGCTGGTTGCCGGCGGCATCGGTATCACTCCGATGATGGTGATGGCCGAGGATCTAGCGCGGCGTGGCAAGCCGTTCTCGATGACGTACGGCGGCCGGACGGCCGATGCGATGGCCTTCGTCGATCGCCTCCGAAAGCTCGGTGACCGGGTGACGATCCTGGCCGAAGATGTCGACGGTCGACCCGACCTGGACGCCATTGTCAGGGACACCCCCGACGGAGGGTTGATCTATGTGTGCGGCCCGCTCCCGCTCCTCCGGGCGGTGCAAGCGGCGGCCGAGGCCGTTCATGGACCCGACCAGGACATCGTGCGTTTCGAGCTGTTCTCCACCGCGGGGGTGGAACGCAAGGAGGGCCCGGCCGAGGAGCTTGATGGGTCGATGTACGAACTGGTCCTCACCGAGTCCGGCCATACCCTGCGCCTGCAACCCGACGCCAACATCCTGGACGTCGTCCTCGCTCTCGGGATCGAGGTGGAGAACGACTGCCGCGACGGCATTTGCGGGTCGTGCATCACCCAGGTCCTCGCCGGCACCGTCGACCACCGCGACCTGGTCTTGACCAAGCGCGAACAGGCCGCCATGGATCAGATGCTGATCTGCTGCTCCCGCCCCACCAGCGAACGCCTTGAACTTCAGTTGTAGCCGCCTGCCGGATGTCGAAGCGTCGGAACCTGCGACGTGTGTTCTCTCACTTTCTGCTGACATCGGAGTGCTCGCGCCGCAATGCTTCAGTATCTGAGGCGCAGCGTCGCGACTCCTGAACCAACAGGAGGCGAGTCTGATGATCGACATCACTACATGCCCGGAGTGCGCCGGACTTGCGCACATCCAATGGCGTGACGTACTCGAAAGCACTGATGGCCCGATCGAGCACGCCAAGGTGCTGTGCATCGAGGGGCATGGGTTCCTGCTGCCCGTAGCGATCCTGGCGGATCGTGCCCCGGCTAGTACTGAGCGTCGACCTACCGTCCGCACTACCTGACGGGCGTCTGTCGCGGCGGTACGCCGCGTTCAACCAGCCTGGCCAGATGGGCGAGTGCCATCCGGGTGCCGGCCTCGTTGTCGGCCGACGGAACAACATCAGGGATACCGTCATGTTCCACGGTGACTTCGGTTCCACCGTCACACGGGACAAGGGTTGTCGTCACGGTCATCTGCCCGTGGAGTTCGGCAACCGAGGTCTCGAATTCGAGCACTTCGACCACGCGTTCATCCGGGACCAGCGTCACAAAGTGGCCGGTGTAGGTGTCGGTGTGCCCGGAGGACTTGCCGGCATCAACCGTGTCGTCGTACGTCAGGGAGACCCGGAACCGGCCGCTCTCGCGCGCCTCGAATGCGTGAACCTGGCAGGTCATCCCGTCCGGCACCCGCCACTCGGCGATCGCCTCCGGATCAAGCAAGGCAGCGTAGACAGCCGACGGAGTCGCTCGCATGAAGGCACTGAACCGCTGGGAGTACCCCACCTATTGAACCGTGATCGTCTTCGTGTCCACGAACGGGCCGAAGCCCTCCTCGCCACCCGAAGGGTCATCAGTCAGGGCCGTCAGCACGTAGGACCCCGGCGACACCGCAGAGATGTCGAAGGTGTGCGCGAACGGGAACAGTTCCTCGCCCATCCAGCCATCGGCGGTCACGCCCTCTTCAAACACGAGGTCCCCGCCCCCGGCCGGCTCGAGGCGCACGATGACATTGGCCTCGAACGAGTTGGAGACACCGTTGACCTCGAGTATGCCGCTCACCAGATCGCCCTCGGCCGGAGTCGTGACGTTGATCAGGGACAGGGTGTCCAACACCGGCGCGTTCTCGAGGGGTTCGACCGTCGGCACACCGAGCACGCTGTCCGTCGCCTTCCCATCGATCATGAATTGCACCGGAATTCGACCCTCACCGAGAGCTCCTTGCGCGGTGTAGATCAATTGCTGTAGCGCCAGTTGGGCCTGCTCGGGTGTCATGTCGGTGAGCGGATCCGTCAAAGGAGTGTCGGCCGAATCCGACAGGTCCACGGTGATGAGGTCATCGGCGTACGACGCGCTTGCGCTCACCGTGTCCTCCCAGGGAGTCGTGTAGTCGGGATCGAGGGGCTGCTCGCTGACCGCCAGATTCACCGCGGAACTCAGCGCGTCGGAGGTGCCGACATGGAACTCGCGATAGAGGCGCGGACCCTGTGGGGTATCGCCGACGTAGTAGACCGGCACGACCGCATCCGTGGTCGCTGGTTCGGAGTCGTCTGTCTCGTTGGGTTCTTCCGCCTGGCCCGAAGACTCCGTGGCGCTGGGGTCCGTAGCGGAGTCCGTATCGTCACCGCGGAAGAAGGCGAAGTAGATCAGTACCAGCGCGGCGACGGCAGACGAGTGCGACCAGCCAGCGTGACCTTGGTGACATACCCACAGCGTAGTTGTCGGTCGATGGCTAGTCCTGCGCCGCGACATCCGGGAGTTCGCTCAGCGCCCAGAACGGCCCGATGACAACGAAGCCGGCGGCCAGCAGCTGCCCGATCGCGCCGATCCACATCGTGCCGACGACACCGATCCACGTGCCGAGCGCCCCGGACAGCAAGGCTGCGATCGGCATGACGCCCCACACAACGAACCGCACCGACGCGTTCATCCGGCCCAGCAGTCGCGGTGGCGTGATCCGCTGGCGGAAGGTCACCTGTGTGACGTTGTAGAGCAGCACCGTGAAACTGGCGACGAAGCCTTGAGCCACCAGAAGCGGGAATGCCACGGACGGGACCATGGCTGCGATGGGCAGGAAGACCGCGACGAGGCTGAACCCCAAGGCGCTCACCGGGATCGCTCGGGCCTCGCCGATCCGGCCCACGATGTGGGGAGTGGCAATCGCGCCGAACAGTCCGCCGACTGCGCCGAGCGCGAAGATGATGCCCATCGAGGCAGGGCTGAGGCCGAGTTCGCGAAGCAGGAAGATCGGCAGCATGGTCATCGAGATAACGTGGAAGAAGTTCGAGGCGCCAGTCGTCGCGACGATGCGACGCAGCAACTTCTCGGCGAACACGAATCGGATGCCTTCGGCGATTTCGTGAAGAAGGGGAGCGTGGTCATCCGGGTGCCGCAGTTTCTCGTGATCGCGGGTCAGCAGCAGGGCGAGGAAGGACACGCACGTACGTCAGGGAGGTTCCGAGGACGGCGATCGGCGCGCTGAGTACGGCGATCAGCCAGCCGCCGATGGCTGGTCCGGCGACATCGGCGAGTTCCTGGGTGGAGGCGAGCTTTCCGTTCGCCTCTGCGATCTGTCGTGGCGGAACGAGCGACGGAATGATGCTCTGGTTGCTCACATCGAAGAAGACGGTCGCGACGCCAACAACGAGCGCCACGGCATACAGATGCCACATCTGGAGCAGGTCGAGAGCCCACAGGGCCGGAAGAACGGCCAGAGCCACGGCACGAACGGCGTCCGCCCAGATCATCACGTGGCGCTTGCGCATTCTGTCGATCCAGGCCCCAGCGGGCAGGCCGATGATGAGGAAGGCTGCCAGGTTCGCCGCGGTGAGTAGACCGACTTCGAAGGCGCTGGCGTGCAGCACGAGCACCGCTAGGACTGAAAGCGCCAACTCGCCGATCTGTGCGCCGAACTGGCTCAGGGCCTGTCCGCTCCACAGTGTCATGAAGTTGCGGTCGTGCCACAGTGTGCGGTGCTCGCTGGGCTGCTCCGCGGGCGGATCGAGGACCGCATCCACTTCTGATTGAGACATGTCAATCAGTCTGAATGACTGATTGAGAAAAGTCAATCACTGGCGTAGGGTGGGTGCATGCCAGAGGATCGGTTGGTACTGCGTCCGGACGATACCGACGCCTTTGTGCAGGCGCAGGGCCGCGCCCTCGCGTCCCCCCTTCGGCTTCGCATGTTGCGGCTGTGCCGATTCGAGGCTCGCACGAACAAGGAACTCGCCGAGTTCTTCGACGTCAACCCGGGCACGATGTTGCACCACGTGCGCACGTTGGTGAAGACCGGTTTCCTCGCCCCGGACGAGGAGCGTGCGGGCGCACAGGGGGCCCGGGAGGTGCCCTACCGATCGACAGGTCTCTCGTGGGGTACGTCGATGCCTGAGGGAGCACCCGTACTGATCGAGACGTTCCTCCAACAGATCGAGGGATTGCAGTCCGATGAGATCGATGTCACCTGGCTCGGGCTGAAGATCAACGCCGAAACGAAGAAGGAACTCGAGGACCGGCTGTATGGGCTGGTGCTCGAGTTCAAGGAGCGTGGACCGGACGCCGACGGCACGGGCTATTCGCTGTTCACCGCACTGCACCCAGATCGCGACTCCACGTGACTGAGCCCCCGGGGATCCCGGGGGCTCAGGGTATCGCTTGGTCGGCTGAGGTTCAGACCTCGGCGCGACCGCCGTGGCCTTCGACGTCGTCAGTCGTCGGCGGTTTCGATACCGTCGGCGCTGTAGGCCGTGGCCCTCGATCGTCGGTCTCCTCGGCCTCGACGGGAACCTTGACTCGGGGCATGTGGCCTTCGACGTCGTCGGTCTCGGGGGTTTCGATGCCTCGAGCGCTGAGGCCGTGGCCTTCGACGTCGTCGAAGATGTCTTCTGCGGGTTGGAAGTTGTTCCTCATGATGGGCTCCTTAGGTTTGTGGTTCTCGGTGTGGTGCGGCTTGGTGAGGTAAGCATGCCTCGCGATCCGCTTGCGCAATGTCGGTTTGCTGACACAACTCCGGGCAACTTCGCGACATTCAGCGAATCAGGAGCGCCGCCATCTCCCGAAACAGGTCAGCGACCGCCTCCTGCCGTCCGAGCGCCCGGGCCTTCTCCCACTCCTCGGCAGAACAACGAGCCTTCGCCTCCCCGAGAATGCGCTCCGCCTCCACTTCGAGGTATGCCTCGGCGGGCATCCCTTCTGTCTCTCGGAGTACGGCGACGGCGGCGAAGACCCGCGCGCACACCAACGGATGCTCGGGAGCGATCGCCTCGGCGAAAGTGCAGGCTGCGAGGGCCATGTCGTAGACATCCCCCTGGTCGATGATCGCCTCCGCAGACTCGCTCAGCCGCTCTGGGCCTGGCCCCTGAGGCCCTGTTGCAGGTCGAGATCGGCCATCGCGTTCTGCCAATAGAGGAGCTCCGTGGCAAGCTCGGCCTCGGTCCAGAATCGCCCGGCCGCCTCGAGATGGGTTCTTGCCAGTTCGAAGTCCTGGACTTCGCGAGCCAGGACGAAACCGAGGTGTTCAACCTCGGCGCACAGGCTCGGTTCCAGTCCGGAGACCAGTCGCGTTGCTTCGGTCAGGAGCGGTGGGATCCGGTCGAGCTCGCCCTGCTCCAAGTAGGAGTACGCCAACATGATGAGGCTTTGGATCTCGGTCGTCGACGGGTCGATCCACTCCGGCATCGATCTCGGATGAGTTGTGTTCCGGTGCGCGACGCAGATATCGACCGCCTGCTGAGAATCGATCAGGCAACCGTCGCGATCGCCGAGGGCGCTGCTGATCTTGCCCCTGACCATGAGCAGCCTGGAGGAGCCGACCCAATCCGGATCGGTCGCCAGCGAGCGGGCACACCAATCCAGCGCGAGTTGGTTGCGATGGAAACGGTAGGCAAGGAAGGCGAGTAGCGCCGTCACGTGGGCAGGAGGAACAGACGCTTCGCCGTACATCGGGTCGCGCACGGGCGACCCCCTGTGTTCAGCCACGACACGCAAGTTGTCGACCTCACGTGCGAACACGTGCCGGGCTTCGGCGTACGACGTGGTCATCAGGCCGTAGACGTGCGTGCTCGCCAGGTCATAGAAGTACTGCGCATGGCTCTGCTGCGCTGCGGCCAAAGCGGCGGGCTCGGCGGCCAGGCGCTCCCGGCAGAACTGCTTGATCGTCTCCAGCTGCGAGAAGCGGGGCTCGTCCTCGTCGGGGTCGGCGACCGTCACGAGCGACGCGTCCACCAGATGTAGTAGGGCATCAATCGGCGCCTCGCCGTCCAGGTCGACAATCGGCCCGATGACGGCCTCGATCGCGTCAAGGTCCGCGCCGCCTTCGAACACGGACAGGTGAGCCAGGAACCGTTGGTGATGTTCGACGAGTAGGTCGAAGGACCACTGCGATGGCCCCACGCAGGGTGCGCTGCCGACTCGTGCGCGAGCGATCGTCGCTGGCGATATCCAATGATTGATCCATCCGCGAAAGGATGGCCGCCGGTGACAGCACCTTCGTCCGGGCCGCAGCCAGCTCGAGGGCGAGTGGCAGTCCGTCGAGCGCCACGGCCAACGCGGCGATGGAGCGAGCGTTCGACTCGGTCAGGGCGAAGTCACGGCGTACCCGGGTGGCGTGCTCGACGAACATCTGAACTGCACCCGAAGCCTGGATCGCCTCGAAAGAGTCATCGGCAGGCAGCAGCAGTGGGGGTACGACGTGTTCGTATTCGCCCTGCACGTGCAACGGGCGTCGCGAGGTCGCCACCATGGTGATGTGTTGGCTGCCCTCGAGTAGTTGCCTGACCACGTCGTCGATGTCCGGGATCTGTTCGAGGTTGTCCATCACCAGCAACACGTTGCGGTCTGCTGCGTAGTCGAAGAACCCTGGTGGAATGTGCCCGTCCGCGGGCACGTCGAGCAGCTGGGCGATGGTCGGCCAGACTTCGAGGGCCTTGGTGACGGACGCCAGCTCGATCAGGAAGACCCCGTCGGAGAACGCATCGGCGACTTGGCCGGCCAGCGTGGTGGCGAGGCGGGTCTTTCCGGAGCCACCGGGCCCGGTCAGGGTGATCAGTCGCGCGTGGTCGTTCAGGATCAGGTCGCGCAGTTCGCCCAATTCGCCGTCGCGCCCGACGGTCGGACTCAACGCACGCGGCAAGGAACCGGCCGCGCCACGAGACCGCAACGCCGGGAAGTCACGCTCCAGATCCGGACCGGTCAGTTGGAAGAGCCGCATCCGAGCGGGGATGTCCTTGAGTTGGTGCTCGCCGAGGTTCAGCAGATCGAGACCGGGCTCAAGGTGCGGCTCCGCGAGGTGCAATGTCGCCTCGGAGACGACGATCTGTCCGCCATGAACTACGCCGGCAACGCGAGCGGCCTTGTGGACGTCCAACCCGACGTACCCCTCGGAGTGTCGCTGTGGTGAACCGGTGTGGATCCCGATCCTCGCTCTGAGCCGGTAGTCCTCAGGCCATCGGGCGGCTGCGAGGTCGACCTGGACCTGTCTTGCCGCGTGTACGGCGTCAGCCGCAGCCGCGAAAACCACGAAGAAGCTGTCGCCCTCCGTGCCCATCTCATGGCCGTCGTACGCCGTCCAGGCCTGGCGGCAGAAGCCGCGGAAGACGTCCAGCGCCACCGGCCACTGGACACCGAGATCGCGCACCGCCTTGGTGGAGCCTTCGACGTCGGCGAACAGCAGGGTCACCGTCCCGGTCGGCAGTCCACCCATACGTCGAATGACACCACACCCGCGGAACCGAGCGCCACGTCGTCCAAACGTGACTCGAGCCCCCGGGGTTCCCGGGGGCTCAGATGAGTTTGCTGGTGGCTGAGGCTCAGCCCTTCGGCCGGACGACGTGGCCTTCGACGTCGTCATCGTCGGTGACGATCCGGGCGACCTTGGCGTGGCCTTCGACGTCGTCGGTCTCGGGGGTTTCGATCCGGCCGGCCTTCATGGCGTGGCCTTCGACGTCGTCGGTCTCGGGGGTTTCGATGTGTTTCGAGCAGGCGGCGTGGCCTTCGACGTCGTCGAAGATGTCTTCTGAGGGTTGGAAGTTGTTCGTCATGATGGGCTCCTTAGGTTTTGGTTCTCGGTTGGTGCGGCTTGGTGAGATAAGCATGCATCGCAGATTCGCTACGTACTGTCGGTTTGCCAACACAACCTCGGCACTAGTTGGCGACACAGCGGCGCCGGTCAGGCGGTCTCCACTGCCGCCGCCTGCTCCAGCCCCAGCAGGTCGATGGACCGCTCGCGCATCTCGACCTTGCGGATCTTGCCGGTCACGGTCATCGGGAACTCCTCGACGACCAGGACGTAGCGCGGGATCTTGTAGTGCGCCAGCCGATCGGCGCAGAACTCACGTACCCCGGCAGCGTCCAGCGGTTCGGCTCCGTCGCGAAGCCGGAGCCAGACCATCAACTCCTCGCCGTACTTCTCATCCGGTACGCCGATCACCTGGGCATCCACGACGTCTGGGTGGGTGTAGAGGAACTCCTCGATCTCCCGGGGGTAGATGTTCTCCCCACCGCGGATCACCATGTCCTTGATCCGGCCGACGATCTTGACGTAGCCCTCATCGTCCATCGTGGCGAGGTCGCCGGTGTGCATCCAACCGCCGCGAATCGCTTCGGCGGTCTTCTCCGGCTCGTCCCAATAGCCGATCATCACCGAGTAGCCGCGGGTGCACAGTTCGCCGGCCGTGCCGGTCGGCACGGGCAGATCCGTCACCGGATCGACCACCTTCACCTCGACATGGGGATGAACGCTGCCGACCGTTGAGACCCGGCGCTCCAACTCGTCGTCGGCTCCGGTCTGCGTGGAGACCGGCGAAGTCTCGGTCATTCCGTAGGCGATCGTCACCTCCTCCATGTGCATGTCGCTGATCACCCGCTTCATCACCTCGACAGGGCACGGCGATCCGGCCATGCAACCCGTTCGCAGTGAGGTGAGGTCGTAGTCGGCGAAATTCGGCAGCGCGAGCTCCGCGATGAACATGGTGGGTACGCCGTACAACGACGTACATCTCTCGTCCTGAACGGCTTGAAGGGTCACGCCAGGGTCGAATCCTGGGGCAGGAATCACCACACAGGCGCCATGGCTGGTCGCGCCCAGATTGCCCAGCACCATTCCGAAGCAGTGATAGAACGGCACCGGCACGCAAATCCGGTCGACCTCGGTGTAGCCCATCCCCTCCCCGACGAAGTACCCGTTGTTGAGGATGTTGTGATGCGACAACGTGGCGCCCTTGGGAAATCCGGTGGTCCCGGACGTGTACTGAATGTTGATCGGATCATCGAACGACAACCCGGCCGAGCGTTCCGTGACGTCCGCCTCGCTCACCGAGACGCCGGCAGCCAGCAAGGAATCCCATGTCGGATCGTCGATGAAGACCACCTCACGCAGCGACTGCACCTGGGATGTGACCTCGCCGATCATGTCCCGGTAGTCGCTGGTCTTGAACGAGACCGCCGAGATCAGCGTTCCGACGGAGGCCTGGTTGAGGACGTACTCCAACTCATGGGTGCGGTACGCCGGGTTGATGTTCACCAGGATCGCGCCGATCCGTGCCGTGGCGTACTGCGTCACGAACCACTCCAGGCAACTCGGCGACCAGATCCCGACTCGGTCACCCACGGCGACTCCGCGTGCCATCAGCCCTCGGGCGACCGCCTCGACGGCCTCGTCCAACTCCCGATAGGTGAGCCGTCTCTTCGTGGCGACGTCCACCAGCGCTTCGCGGTCGGCGTACTGCGTGACCGCCTCGCGCAAGTTCTCGTCGATGGTCTGGCCGA
>CAVXPQ010000001.1:0-642334 GCA_963763805.1 uncultured Actinomycetota bacterium | reverse complement strand
ACCCCCGGCAGGATTCGAACCTGCGCTTCCGCCTCCGGAGGGCGGCGCACGCTCGACTGGTCGCTGTTGGCAATCGGCGATAATCGCCGAAACTGCAGGTCAGCGGGGATATTCGCTTGCTGGCGTTCGCTAGCCGATTACGACTGTTGTTGGCACTGCGACGGGACGCAGACGGGACGCGGGTCTACTGCGCACGTCACGAATGCCCCCGCATCGCGGAGCCCCGACCAAGCTGGACTTGGAACGCCGACCATGGGCGCTGCCGCACACAGAGTGCGGCCGACGAGTAGCCTGCGAACAGTGAGAATCGACGAACGTGCAGTTCAGGGCTGCGCTTCGTCGTTGGGCGTCCTTGGCTGTTGACGGCCGACTTCGGTCCTGGTATTGCCCCGGCGTTGCCCAACGCCGCGTCGCACGCGGCCCGGCGAGATCTAGTCCACCCTGGGCATGAGTGATGCGCTGAACGACGGCAATTGCCCATGCAATGTCGTCATTAATGAACGAGAGCACATCACGGTGCTCTGTCGTGGCATCGTACAGGGGTGTCCCACTCCGGATTGAGGACGATGCAACCAGGGCAACGCTGACGATCCGGGTACGCAACTGAACCTTCCCGGCGTGGCCGCGCATCACCAGCCAGTTCCGCAATTGACCATCAGTGACCCTGACTTTGGGGCATGACTGGCCCCAGGAAGGCCCCTACGAGCCCGGCGCTGATGCTACGTTGGCCGCTTACCAAGGTGAGTGGAGGTCGGGGTCTTGCTCGGGTCGCAACATTCATGCCGTAGTCGCGCTGTATTGGGTTCCGGTTTGACGTCGCTGGTTGTCGTTATAGGCGCTCTGCTGTTGCCACTGTCAAGCGAGGCGACCGCGGGGAGCGCTCAGTGTCCAGCGCCTGGGTCTAGCCTCGGCCGGAGTGTCCTCCCACCAGGAATCTCCGTCACTCAGTGTCGCCTCGAAGGGCTGATTGTTCACGAGGGCAACCTAGGCCTAGCCATCCCGGCACCCGGTCGAGCCGTGGGCGTGGCACGGTCTACAGCGTCTGGCGAAGCGGAGAGCTTTCAGATCGAGGTCACACTCGACGGCCAGATTTCCTATCCAGAGGCTGCAGTCGCAGGTGGCGCCGAGTTAAGTTCGACACTGGCGGTATCGCCTACTTCCTGTTCAGACAGCCTTTACTCGACGCTCGGGACGAAGGAGCGTGGAACATATAACTGGCGAATAGGCGACGGGGGTCTACCCGCAGCAATGTCCGTATCAGAGGCGACAACAGCATTTACTGATGCAATCAACAACATCACCGCCACTTATACCAGTTGCAGCGGCTACAGCGACGTGGTCTCCGCATCGCACAGCTACGAAGGGACGACAACGTACGAAAGCGACATGAACAGTTCCGGCGACTGCACACTTGCTGACGGAGTCAGTTCATGGGACGCAGGAAACCTTCCTGCAGGCACCGTCGCCCAAACTTGCTGGGTCACAATCCCCCAACCTGGGCGAAATACCCTGATAGAAGCCGATGTCCGGTTCAACACGACAGATCACAACTTCTCCGATGGAGTACAGACTGGCTGCACGAACAAGTACGACGTCCGAGCCGTCGGAACTCATGAAGCCGGCCACGTCTTCGGGCTTGACGACCTCACTGGGAACCACGAAGAGCTGACGATGTTCGGAACTTCGTTCAAGTGCAACACCAAGGCGCGCACTCTCGGCAAGGGCGACATTCTAGGGCTGGACGAAATCTACTAGGAGGACCGGTGCGACCTTACTCAGATCGAGTCCGACGCAGGACACGGCTCCTGATGGTCGGGATCGCAATCGTGCTGACTTCTTCTGCGGCGTGCTCGACCTCTGACTCCAGCGTCTCGGCCTCGTGCATCTGGGCCGTCGAGTTCACTGACGTCGTGTACACGGATGTTGCGAACGTCGACATCGAGATAGGTGAAAAGCTCGGGAACGCGAAACTATTAACCTGCGAGGAGCTCCGGGCACGCGACAATGGTGAATCTCCCGGGCTCCGTGGTGACAGCAGCGAGCAGACGCGGACAGTGTATGAAATAAAAGGACTAGCGAGTTCGGACGCAATCGCTGTTGCCGAGGTCGGTGATTCACCGACGGACGTACAGTTTGCCGTCGTACAGGGAGACTCTTTTCCGGCCGAGGTTCAGGCGTACATCGACGACCACAACAACGGGTAGCGCTCCACCCCACACGTACGGCTTCAGTACGACAACCCTGAGGAGCACATCCCAGATCACGGCTCGAGGCGTTCGCCACCGCCCCGATCGCCTGCCAATCGATGGGCATCGCTGATACTTGGTGGCCGCTCAGCCGTTTATCTCATGGGCGCTACAACTCTGGTTCAAAGCCTTTATATCCGTCGGCACGCATGCTACGAATGTCGTAGATGGGTCGCCCCTCCTTGGGGCGGCCCACGCGGCATTTCTGAGGGTCCGTTGGTTGTCGACGGACATTGTTGGGGGCGGTGGTTTCGGGGTGCATGGTGGGGTGAAGTTCTACCGCGGTGCGGCGACGGCTGCGCGTGCGTATGTCGAGCAGGACCGCTCGCGTGCCGATGACTACTACCTCGGCGAAGGGCCCGGGGTCGCCGCGCGGTTCATGGCGACCCCGGACGCTGTCGAGCGTGCGGGTTCGATGGACGGCGAGACCTACGAGCAGTGGGTCGCCGGGATCGATATCGAGACCGGTCGTCGGAAGGGTCGGGTCCGCGACGATGCGAGCGCGTTGCGGTTCGTCGAGGTCACCGTCAACGGCCCGAAGACGTGGTCGCTGGCGGCGGCGCTGCATCCGGAGATCTCGGCCGCGTTGGATGCGGCCCAGGACCAGGCCGCCGCCGAGATCGTGGGCTGGGTCGCGGAGCATGCGACCACCCGGGTCGGGCCGCGGGGTCGGCAGGTGCAGGTGCCGGTGGAGCGGATCGAGGCGGCGGTGATCCGGCACTACACGTCCCGGGCTGGTGACCCGCATCGGCATCTGCATCTGCAGGTCAACGCCCGCGTGTAGGCGGCCGGGGCGTGGCGGGGTATCCACTCGGTCGGGGTCCGCGACAGCATCGAGGCGATCAACGGCATCGGCCATGCCGCGGTGGTGGCCGACCCGAGCGTTCCGGTCGGTGCTCGCCGCGCACGGGTTCACCCTTGACCCGGAGACCAGCGAGATCCGCGCAGCTCGCACCGTACGTGGGTGCGTTCAGCGCCCGGACGGCGCAGATCCGCCGCAATGTCGACCGGTACGAAGCCGGCGTGGCGGGCGCGAGCATCCCGGGCAGGAGCCGGGTCCGCGGCTGCGGGAGGCGTGGGACCGGCGGGCGTGGGCGCAAGCCCGGCCCGACAAGGTCGCCCCCACCGACGGCCGAGAACTCGTGGACCGCTGGAACAGCGAACTCCGCGACCTGGGCTACCGCGACCCGACCGGACCCGTGACGCTGGCGGGGACGCGGCCGGGATGGGTCGACCGTGACGCCGCGGCCGAGCTGGTGGTCTCGATGTTGGGGGCGAAGAGGTCGGCGTGGAACACCGCCGACATCCGGGGCAAGGTCGAGGTCCTGCTGGCCCAGACCGGCCTGGTCGCCGACCCAGCCGCTCGGGTCGAGTTGGCCGAGGACATCACCGCCCGGGCCGCCGACCGGTGTGTGCGGCTGCTCGACGCGGGACGATGTGCCCGAGCATGTCCGGTCGTTGAGTTCGCCGCAGGTCCTCGAGGTCGAGGCCGACCTGATCGCCCGTCTCGGACACCGCGGGTCGCGACCGGCCCGCAGTGGTCCGCGTCGGCGGTCGTGGTCTGGGCCGGATCGACCCGACCCAGGCCGCGGTCGTCGGTGCCCTGGCCGGTGACGGGCGCTTGGTGGTGGTCGAGGGTGCCGCGGGTGCCGGGAAGACCACCGCGCTGGCCGTCACCCAGGAGGTCCTCGCCCGGCAGGGCCGCCGGTTGGTGGTGGTGACGCCGACGTTGAAGGCCGCCGAGGTCGCCGCCGCCGAGACCGGCGCCGACGGGCACTCCGCCGCCTGGCTGATCCACCAGCACGGCTGGCGGTGGGACGCCGACGGCCACTGGACCCGGCAACCCGACCCCGCACCCGTGCCGGGCGCACGGCTCCGGGCCGGGGACCTGCTGCTGATCGACGAGGCCGGGATGCTCGACCAAGACACCGCCCGCGCACTGCTCACCATCGCCGACGAGACCGGGGCACGGGTCGCGTTCGTCGGTGACCGGCACCAGCTCCCCGCCGTCGGGCGCGGTGGCGTCCTGGACCACGCGGTCGCGTGGGCGCACCCCACCGCGGTGGTGACCTTGGAGAAGGTGCACCGGTTCACCGACCCCGACTACGCCGCAATCTCCTTGCGGATGCGCAAGGGCGAGGACCCCGCCGCCGTGTTCGACACCCTGCACCGCCGCGGTCAGATCGTCATCCACGCCTCCGAGGTCGAACGAACCGCCGCCCTCGACCAAGGTCGGCGCCGCCGGCGACCTGGTCATCGCCGACACCCGCGAACAGGTCGCCGACCTCAACGCCGCGATCCGCGACCACCGACCACGCGTTCAGGCCAGGCCAGGTCCAGGGCCAGACGCTGAGGATCCTGGTTGGGAGATCACCACCGCCGCGGTGACCGGATCGGGCGTTGGCGACCGGGTCGCGACCCGACGCAACGACCCCGACCTGCAGGTCGCGAACCGGCAGACCTGGACCGTCACCGGCATCGGCGCAGGACGGCAGCCTCGATCCTGCACGGCCGTGGACGGGAACGGGCAGTCCCGGCCGACGTACGCCACCCGGTTCGTCGAGCTCGCCTACGCCACCACCGTCCACGGCGCCCAGGGCGAGACCGTCGACCGACGCCCACGTCGCGATCGGCGAGACCACCGGCGCCGCAGCGGCGTACGTCGCGATGACCCGCGGCCGACACGGCAACACCGCCCACCTCGTCGCCGAGAACCGTCGACGACGCCCGCAACCAATGGGTCGAGGTCTTCGGTCGTGACCGCGCCGACCTCGGACCCAGCCCACGCACGCGGCCAGGCGATCGAGGCCATCGACCGCTACGGCCACCAGCCGAGACATCGTCCGGCCCAGGAACCGCGACGGCCCGCCCCCATGCCTGGCGGGCTCGGCATCTGAACTACTTCCGCGGGTCGGCGTCTAGCAGGTCGGTGGCCACTCGACGCCGATCTCGCTTGGCGATGCGGGCGCTGAACCCGGCCGGGTCGCGGGGCGGCCGGTCCTGCGACGCCAGTGGCCGCGTCGATCGCCGGCTGCCACGCCTGCGGACCACGTCCGGGAGATTCATGTGCGGCCACGCTTGGATCAGCAGGAGTCCGTCGACCGAGTCCAGCATCATGTCGTCGAAGCCCGTGGACGAGTACCCACTCGTAGTAGTCGATGCGTTCGGCCTCGGTCCGACAGGTCCCACACCTTGTGGTCCGTCGGTCTTGACCACGTGCTTCAAGACACCGCACCTTGGCCAAGCAGTCCGGCATCGGCACCGACCACAGCCGGTCCGGCACCGGAAGTACGCCGACCTCTGGGTCCTCGCGGTAGTCGAAGAAGACCATCGGCCTGACGACCAGCTCCGCAGTCGGCGGCATCCAGCAGCCGTTCGACCACCTCCAACGTCGGGGACTTCCGGCGCGACTCGTACTCCGAGACCGACGACTGCTGGGTCCTGGCCATCTCCGCCAACCGGCGCTGCGACAGCCCGGCCGCCCTGCGGGCGACTCTCGATCACCGTCTTCGGCGGTCCACCGGCCACAGTTTATCGCTGATCATCGATTGGAAGTGCCTGCACACCTACTGGATGAGGACGAGAACCGCCTGACCCCATCGACCAGCAAGGAGCACCACCATGACCACAGCACCGCTCAACCCCGACAACAACACCCGTCCCGACCGGAACCCCGGCGACGAGATGCTCACCCTCCAAGAAGCCTGCCGCTTCCTCCGCGTCCCCGAAGGCACCCTGCGCTACTGGCGCCACCTCGGCGCCGGCCCCGCAGCTTCAAGGTCGGCCGCCACGTCCGCTACTGGCGTGCCGACCTCATCCTCTGGCTCACCGAACAGACCAACCGTCCACAGAGCGACCGCTGAGGCACGTGGTCTGTCGGCCCGAGGAGGGATGATCGAGCATGGCCCACATCGAGAAGCGCTCGCGCAACGGCAAGCTGACCTGGCGAGCGCGCTACCGCACACCGGCGGGCGTCGAGCGCAACAAGAGCTTCACCCGCAAGGTCGACGCCGAACGGTTCCTCGCCATCAGTAGAGAACGCCAAAGCCTCCGGGCTCCTACGTCGACCCGGCACTGGCCCAACTCACCGTCGCCGACTGGGCAGCCCGATGGCTCGCGGGTCAGGCACACGTCAAGCCCACCACCTTCGAACGCTACGAGGGGATCGTCCGCAAGCACATCGAGCCGAAGTGGGGCCGGGTCAAGCTCGCCAACGTCTCCCATGGCGAAGTCCAGGCGTGGATCACCGAGCTGACCAACGACTCCTCAGCCGCGACCGTTCAGAAGGTCCATCGGGTGCTCTCGCTGATTCTCGACATGGCGGTCAAGGACGGGCGGCTGGCCCGCAACGTCGCCAGCGGCGTGAACCTGCCACGGCTGGTGAAGCCCGAGCACCTCTACCTGACGCACGACCAGGTGGAGGATCTCGCCCGCGAGTGCGGCTTCCCGTCCGACCCGAGCAGGCACGCCACCTACGACACCCGCAGCAACGAGACCTATCGCCTCGTCGTGCTGTTCCTTGCCTACACCGGGCGTGCGGTTCGGAGAGATGGCGGCGCTCCGCGTCAAGCGCCTCGACCTGCTGCGTCATCGCGCGAGGATCGCCGAGTCAGTCACCCCGGTTCAAGGGATGGGCATGGTCTGGGGAACACCCAAGACTCATGAACGTCGCGAGGTGCCCATCCCACCCTTCCTCACCGACGAACTCAAGGCCTCGTCGAAGGCAAGTCCCCCGAGGATCTGGTGTTCGCGGGCATCCGCAACGGCCAGCCCATGAGGGTCAGCACGTTCAGCGGACCGTTCAAGGCAGCGGCCACCGCGATCGGCCTCCCCGGACTCCACCCCCACCAACTCAGACACACCGCAGCAAGCCTCGCCATCGCGGCCGGAGCCGACGTCAAAGTCGTCCAGCAGATGCTCGGCCACGCCTCGGCGGCCATGACCCTCGACGTCTACGGCCACCTCTTCGAGGACCGCCTCGACGAGGTCGGCGCCGCGATGCACCAGGCACGGACCGCAGCCCAAGAGGCTCGCAACAGACTGACAGTGGTGGGTGGCGTTGATTCTGTTGCGGCCCCAGCGCGGCCCCAGGCCCCGACAGCCGATCCGGATCAGAAGGAAGAAGACCCCTCCGCACCGCGTTTCCGCAGTTCAGAAGGGTCTTCGGATGAGTACCCCCGACCGGATTCGAACCGGCGCTACCGCCGTGAGAGGGCGGCGTGCTAGGCCACTACACAACGGGGGCCAGATCAAGCAAGGGGAAACTCTATCGGCGACAACTAGGGCCACCAAATCGCGTCCCGGAACGGAATCAGAATCGTTCGCTGGGGTACTAGGACTCGAACCTAGACTAACTGGACCAGAACCAGTCGTGCTGCCAATTACACCATACCCCAAGGGTTCGGCCCGACCCGTTGTCGTTGCTCCTCACGGAGTCATTTCGTCGGGTGGTTGCCGCTCATCTAAGGGCGGCTGAGCCGAGGCGAAACGATACACGCGGCGCGATGACGCGACCAATTCGGCTGCCTCAGCGCGCGTCCTCAGATTGAGCCGTTGGGCCACCATCAACACCACGACGAGGTAGACCATTGACTGCACGAGGGTGGGAATCAGATCGACCCAACGGCCTTCCCCTGGGTTCAGAGTCGAACCCATGTCGCCGAAGGCCAGCGCCAGGCCGAACGCGAACCAGTTGTTGAGCACATGCATCGCGATGCCGGCCTCGAGGCCACCGGTTCGGATCACCAGGATGCCGGCGATCACGCCGAAGGCGAGCCGTCGATGAATACGGGCGGACTCTGAGCACCGTGCGCGAGCGCGAACAGCAGGGCAGGGATCCCGACCGCCGCCGCGCGGCCGAACAGCCCACCGACGGCCTGTGTCAGATAGCCGCGGAAGAAGTACTCCTCACCGGCGGCCTGCAGCGGCGTGAGCAGCAGCACGACCAGGGCGAAGTTGCGAGCCGTGGCTGTGAATTCGTTGACGCCGGCTCCAGTGTCGGCGGCCGGATCCGCGACCGAGACGAACGATGAGGCAAACAGCGCGGGAATCAGCGCAACGACCGCCAGACCGAGGCAGATGCCGAGGAACTGCCAGCGGATCCGCGGCTGGATCGAAGCCAACCATCGGGGCTTGAGCCCGTGCAGCACCCGATTGATCAGCCAGGTGGTCAGAATCGCTGAGGCGAGAACCAGGTTGACGATGGCCAGCCCCGCCGGGGTCGGATTCGACAGATCGAGGATCCGATCCATCTCTGACTGGACCGGCTTTCCGGCGACGCCTAGCCACACAGCAAGGAGCATCTGCATGACCAACGGCGCCACGGCATACGCGATCGCTGCGAGGGCGATTACGCCGACGATGGGACGCCACACGCCGCGCTTTCCGGCGCGATGCAACTCCTCATATGAGTACGACGCGTCCGGCGGGTCTTCGGCAGTCAGAGGCGCCGCTGTCATTTCAGGCTCAGATCAGCGCGGATTGCAGACGCGAAAGCGAGCGTTCCCGGCCCAGCAGTTCCAGGGACTCGAACAGCGGCGGCGAGATCCGGCGCCCGGAGATGGCGATCCGCACCGGCCCGAATGCCAGCCGCGGCTTGAGTTCGAGGCCCTCGATGAGTGCCTCGCGCAGCGCCTGCTCGATCACCTCGGTGTCCCAGTCGGGCAACGCCGCGAGTGCGTCGTACGCCGCCGAAACGACCGGTTGCCCAGCCTCGTCGACGACATCGACACGCTCGAAGTCCTCTTCATCGACGAACAGGAAGCCCAGCATCACCGGCGCCTCGGTGAGTTTGTTCATCCGCTCGTGGATCAGCGGCATCGCTGCGTGCAGGAGCGTGGACTCCTCCGGCGTGACGGGGTCGCTGAGGATGCCGGCGCCTTGGAGGTACGGCGTGACACGCTGCGCCATCTCGTCAATCGTGAGCAGTCGCATCTGTGAACCGTTGATGGCCTCGGCCTTCTTGAGGTCGAAACGGGCCGGATTCGGATTGACGCGGCTGATCTCGAACGCCTCGACCATCTCCTGCATCGAGAAGATGTCGCGATCCTCTGCAATCGCCCATCCGAGCAGCGCAAGGTAATTGAGCAAGCCTTCAGGCAGGAAGCCGTCGTCGCGGTAGCCAAGCAGGTTGGCCTCGGGATCGCGCTTGGAGAGCTTCTTGTTGCCCTGACCCATGACGTAAGGCAGGTGTCCGAAACGCGGGGTCCTGCCAGTCCCAACGCCGATCTGGCCCAATGCGTCGTACAGCGCGATTTGCCGCGGCGTACTCGACAGCAGATCCTCACCACGGAGCACATGGGTGATCTCCATGCTTGCGTCGTCGACCGGGATTGACGAGCGTGTAGAGCGGATGGCCGTTGGCCCGCACCAGCGCGAAGTCGGGCACGTGTTCGGGCTGGAACGTGATCTCGCCGCGAACGAGATCGTCAAAGGTGATGGCGGTGTCCGGCATCCGGAAACGCAGTACCGGCTTGCGGCCCTCAGCGAGGTAGGCGTTCACCTGCGCGTCGCTGAGTTCGCGACAGTGGCCGTCGTAGCCGGGCGCCCGCCCGGCTTCACGGGCTGCCCGGTTGCGGGCGTCGAGCTCCTCGGTGGAGCAATAACAGTGGTACGCCCGGCCGGCCTCATGGAGGCGGCGTGCCACGTCGGCGTACAGATCGAAGCGCTGGCTTTGACGGTACGGCGCATGCGGACCGCCGATCCCCGGACCCTCGTCCCAGGTGAAGCCCAGCCATTGCATCACTTCGATGATCGTGTCGTAGGACTCTTCTGTGTCGCGCGCCGCGTCGGTGTCCTCGATCCGGAACACGAAGGTGCCCCCGTGATGCCGAGCGAAGGCCCAGTTGAACAACGCAGTCCGAGCCATCCCGACGTGGGGCGAACCAGTCGGTGATGGACAGAATCGGACGCGGACGGTCGGGTCGAGCCCTGAGCCTGTCGGGGCCATTTCCTCGGGTTCAGTCACGAGCGGCGACCCTATTCGTGAGAGCGCCAATGCCCGCAATCGAGACTTCAACCTCATCGCCGACCTGCATCGGACCGACGCCCTCGGGGGTGCCGGTCAGGATCACGTCTCCAGGCAAGAGCGTCATCACGCTTGAGATGTAGGCGATCAGGGTCGGGATGTCGAAGACGAGATCTCGCGTGTTGCCGTCCTGGACGAGGTCGCCGTTGAGGTACGTCTGCACCGCTCGTCCCTCAGCGAAGTCGTTCGGGTCCAGGTCGTCCTCGATCCAGGGTCCCAACGGGCAGAACGTGTCGAAGCCTTTGGCGCGCGACCACTGCCCGTCGGAGGCCTGCAGGTCACGTGCTGTGATGTCGTTGGCGACCGTGTAGCCGAAGATCACGTCGGTGGCCCGCTCTGGAGGTACGTCGCGGCAGATCCGCCCGATCACCACCGCCAACTCACCCTCATAGTGGAGATTCTGTCGACTGGCGCGGGTACAGGACTGAGTCGTCGGGACCGATCACCGAGGTGTTGGGCTTGAGAAACATGAGTGGCTCGTCCGGCACCACGCCATCGAACTCCGCGGCATGGGCGGCGTAGTTCTTGCCGATCGCCACGATCTTGCTGCGTGGGATGACCGGCGCGAGCAGATGGACCTCACTGAGTTTGTGCTCCTTCGTCGTGACCTGGATCCCGGCGTACAGCGGGTCTCCGACGATCTCGACGATGAGGGTGTCCTCGGCGGGCTGGCCGTGCTCGTCGACCTCGCCTGTCACTACGCCATACAACGGGTCGGCTCCGGCACTGAATCTCGCGATGCGCATTCGCCGAGCCTACCTATGACGCGGGGTGGCGCAGCAGTGTGGAGAGGGTCGATGCGTTCGCATATCCGACCTGACGGGCAATCTGCTGAAGGCTCTGGTCCGTCGTACGCCGCAGGTGCGAGGCACGCTCGTAGCGCATCCGGCGCACGAGTGCGAGTGGACTCATCCCAAGAGCCGCGTGCGTCCGACGCTCCAGGCTGCGCCGACTGGTGCCGATGGTCGCTGCGAGTTCACTGATCACCATTGGCTGATCGAGGTTGGCTCGCACTTCTCGCTCGAAGGCGATCACGATCGGATCGTGATGTGTGAGGTGGTCCAGCGCAACGTAGGCGCTTTGAGCAGGGCGCTCATCGATGACCAGAAGGCTGGCCACCCGTGAGGCCAACTCCGGGCTGACCCGCCCAACCAAGGCCAGGGCGAGATCGACGTGCGAGAAGGCAGCGCCAGCGGTGACGACCGGTTCGTCGACGACCACCATCGCGTCGAGATCGAGGTGGACGTGCGGGTATCGTCCGCGAAACGTCGGCCCCGCCCACCAACTCGTCGTCGCCCAACGGTTGTCGAGCAGACCGGCCTCGGCCAGGGCAAACGTGCCCGTGCACGCAGCCGCCACTCGGGTGGGTTGATCCCCACCGAGTTCCGAAAGGGCACCGACCAGCCAGCGGCCCTCTCTGCCGGCGAGGGCATTGACGGTGTCCGGGCCGCTCATCGTGCCCCAACCCGCGACAGCGACAACGTCGAAGCCGTTCAAGTCATCGATCGAAGCGGTCGCCGGGACGGACCAGCCCGCGCCGGTTTTCACCGTTCGGGTGGCGCCAACGATGTCGATGGACAACGGGTCGATGGACTCACCGATTGTTGGGCGGGCGAATTCGGCCGTGTTGACGATGTCGACCATCGAGGCAAGGCCTGATCCGAAGCAGCCATCCATCGCGATGACTCCGATACGCATGGCGCATACAGTATCCAACTTGTCGTATGCGCCACTCGTGACTCGCGTCCGACCGGCGTACGGTCGAAGCATGGAAACCAATGTTGCACTCGTCGTAAAACTTGTCGCCAAGTCCGAGACCAAGGATGAGGTCGCCACCTTCCTCGCCGGTGCGGTCGAACTCGCCAATGCAGAACCCGGCACCCCCGTGTGGTTCGCGCTGCGCACCGACGATGTCACGTTCTGGATCGTCGACGCGTTCCCGTCTGATGCCGAACGCCAGGCCCACCTCACCGGCCCGATCGCGGAGGCCCTGATGGCGAACGCCGACCGTCTCCTCGCGGTTGCGCCGGAGATCAACCTCGCCGACGTGCTCGCAGCGAAGGTCCCCGCCTAATCTGGTCGTGTGCTGGAACTGCCCGAGGCCTCGTGGAAGGGGCGACGAGCCGCCCATGAGGCGCGCCTCGATGCATACATCGGGCCTCATCTGGCTCGGCGGGCGGCCGGAGAGAAGCACCCGGTCTTCGACTTCCTGTTCACGTACTACTCGTTCAAGCCGACCCAACTGCGCCGGTGGCACCCGGGCTACGGCGTGCGACTCGCCGGCTCCGGAGCCGAGGAGTACGCCGGGCAGAAGGGCTATGTCGACGGCACGGTGACGTCGGGGTTCGTCGAGTCCCAACGGCCTTTGATCGCGTCGCTGCACACATTGCTGAGCGCCACGGCTTCCCGCACCGGCAACTTCGGCTGTTTCGGTATGCACGAGTGGGCGATGGTCTATCGCCTGGCCGACGACTCGACCCGCCACGCCGGAGTGGCCGCTGCGACTCGGCCCTGCGGGCACCGATGCCGTGGTCGAAGCCGAGCCGAATCACCTGCTCGCACTTCGACGCCTTCCGATTCTTCACCCCTCCGGCGCGCTCACTCAACGTGCTCCAGCCGGCCCACGACGACCGGCCGACGTACGAACAGCCGTCCTGTCTGCATGCCGGAATGGACCTCTACAAGCACGCCTTCCGCCTCTCGCCCATGGTGTCGAGCGATCTGGTTGCCGACTGTTTCGAACTCGCCTGGGATATCCGAGTCCTCGACATGCGCGCCGCGCCGTACGACCTCGCCGATCTCGGCTTCGACCCGGTCCGCATCGAGACCCCCGAGGGACGACGCGAGTACGCCGAAGCCCAACGCGCCTTCGCCGACCGCGGCGCCCCCCTCCGCCAACGCCTCATCGACGAGTGCCACCGGCTGGCAGGAGATTCCGTGATCGAGGAGCCTGCGGCGCACCACATGCGCCAAGGACTCCTAGATATCCACATCTGCGCAGGCTGTGCCGCCAGCAGCGCCCTTTCGGGGTGACACTCCGAACCATGACGTCACCCACTTGCTCGCCTTTTCGAAGACCAGTCCGGCGTGGTCACACGCATGCAGCTGAGCGCATCCGGGGTCAGCCAAGCCGGAGCTTGACCGCATGCTGCGACGTCGCGACCTTGTCCGCACACGTTGCCCGGCGTCTTCCTCAAACACACCGGCGAACCCACATGGCTTCAACGAGCCTGGATTGGAGTCCTCTACTACTCACCGGCGGCCCTAGGGAAGGAGTCGGCTCTTCGCGCACCGAACGGACCCGGCTGGCGCGGACACGACGACGACTGGCCAATCGTCATCGCTGTGGATCAGGATCGACGGCTCAAACCAAGCTCCTGGCTACCGCATTTGCCGCCATGTAGATCTCGATCGACGCGTTCAATGGACTGCGAGCCCTCCACGAGTGCGTATCGAGGAGGCAGTGCTCGACGTGGCAGCGGAACAACGATCCGATTTGGATGCCGTCGAAGTGCTGGCCGATGCGTGCCGATCTCGACGCACGACCGCTGCCCGACTGAGTCGAGACTCCTCGCGAAACGCACCCGAATTTGCCGTCGAGACTGGCTGGGCTCGGTTCTCACTGACATTGATGAGGGAACGTTCTCCGTCCTAGAACACGGCTACCTCCATTTGATCGAGCGCGCGCACGGGTTTCCCAAGTCCAAGCGTCAATTGGCCACCCTGGGATCGACGGGCCGGATCTACCACGACGTCGAGTACGAGGAGTTTCGGACTCATTGTCGAGCTCGACGGCCGACTCTTCCATGACAGTCCCAGTCAACGAGCCCGCGATATGGATCGTGATCTCGACTCAGCTGTCGGGGGAAGGTCGACCGTGCGACTTGGCTGGGGCCAGGTCTATGGAAGCCACCTGTCGCACCACCCTCACGACTCGCCCTCTTGCTAGCGACTCGTGGTTGGATTGGCCGGCCGAATCCATGCGGTCCGGGGTGCGACCTACAGCCTTGCCCGATGCGGATTCCTAACCGTGCAGCGGGCCGTGTTCGACGCAGTCGGCGGACCAGCCTCGAGGGGTGACTTGGACCTTCATCCGTCGACGGCACTGGGGGCAATAGCGCGGGGGTTCTAGTCGCAGTCCCTCAGCACAAGACGCGTGATCGCCAACGGACAACTCTTTGCCGCAGAACCCACAAAACCCTCGGCCTGACAGACTTTGCAACGTCATACGATCCGGCTCCCAGGGCGACCAGTTCGTATGACGTTAGTCCGGGTTTTGGCGTTCACAGGGTCTTCGCGAGTTCCTTGATCGGCATCTTCAGATCGGCCAGTAGAGCCAGGTCCTCGTCAGCGTCGCGACCAAGCGTCGTCAGATAGTTGCCGACGATGACTGCATTGATGCCACCGAGCAGCCCATCGCGGGTGCCGAGGTCGCCAAGGGTGAGTTCCCGGCCGCCGGCGTAGCGCAGGATCGTCGACGGCATCGCCAGTCGGAAGGCCGCGATCGTCCGCAGGGCATCGGTGGACTCCATCAACTCCTGGTCACCGAACGGCGTGCCCGGGCGAGGGTTGAGGAAGTTCAGCGGGACCTCGTGCGGCGACAACTCCGCCAACTGCGAGGCGAGTTCGGCCCGTTGTTCCAGCGTCTCCCCCATGCCAACGAGCCCGCCGCAGCACAACTCCATCCCGGAGGCACGAACCATCTCGCAGGTGTCCCAGCGCTCTTCCCAGGTGTGTGTGGTCACGACGGACCCGAAGTAGGAACGCGCCGACTCCAGGTTGTGGTTGTAGCGATGGATTCCCATCGAGCGAAGATCGTCGACCTGCTCCTGGGTCAGCATGCCCAGCGACGCTGCAACGTTGATCTCGACAGCGTCCTGAATCGCACGAACGCCCTCACGCATCTGCCCCATCAACCGCTCATCAGGCCCACGAACCGCCGCCACGATGCAGAACTCCGTCGCGCCGGTGGCCGCGGTTTCCTCGGCGGCCTTCACCAATTGCGGGATGTCGAGCCACACCGACCGCACGGGCGAGGTGAACTGGCCGGACTGCGAGCAGAAGTGGCAATCCTCGGGGCAGCCGCCGGTCTTCAGCGAGATGATCCCCTCAACCTCGACCTCGGGACCGCAGTGCTTCATGCGTACGGCGTGGGCCAACTCGAGAAGCGCCGGGATCTGGTCGTCGGGCAGTTGCAGCACTTCGACGAGTTCGTCGTACCCCAAACCAACGCTGAGCCCGATGTCCGGTTCTAGCGCCGTCGCTCTGGCCCGTTCAAGGATGTCCGTCACACCGAGAAACGATAGTCGCTCCCGTCGAGACCTGGGCCACGACTCGACCTCTCGGGCCGTTGGCCCCTCGTCGGAGATCCGACTGTCCTCGTTAGGAAGCCCGCACGGCGGCGACCTCAACTCGGGTCAGACGTCTGGTGACCACCAACGGAACAGCGCGTGCTGCCGTCCTGGCGCGCATGACGATGAGCAACGCCATCGCCGCGTTGCCGAAGAAGAAGTAGACCGGGAACACCAGCAAATTCGCCTCCCAAGCCGGCACCGCCACCACCGCGAGTAGCCCCGTGCACGCGGCCAGGGCGAAGGTAGATGCTGTCTCTGACCGTGGATCTGCCCATGCCTTGGGTGCCATGGCGAGCAGTCCCGCACCGTCGACGACCGCCGCGCAGGCCGAAGCAACAATGGGGTTGCTGGAGACCTGCCAACCGACGATCCCGAGAACGGCGACGCCGACCAGCACCGCGTTCGTGGGCGTGAGCCAACCCGTCCCACGCCAAATCGACGCAAACCAGATGACGACTGTCCCCGCGCCCCCAACGGACAACACCAGCAGGCTCCACGAAACGCCGTCCGCGCCGTGCGAAACGGCAGCAACGACGGCCGCCATGGCCCACACGAACCAACTCCCGCGGTGCGGCACGGTGTGGCCACGTCGCATGTCGCGCAGATAGCAGATAGTTCCGAGCAGGCTCAGAATCGCGCCCGCCAAACCTGCCATCGCGATTCCCTGATGCATCCGCAAATCCGTCCCTTACGTGTCTTACGCCACAAGGAGTCGGAAGTTCGCAGGCGGATACCTCACCTGACGACCCACGCCACAAGGGGACGTGGCGCCTCATCGCGCCACGTCCCCTGCGGCTAGGCCACCGCAACGTGCTAGCTGTAGAAGACCCTCCTGAACGGGCCGAGGTTGAGGAACACCGTCTGCCCGACGGAGTCATCGAGCCCATCGTTGTCCGTCACGATGTAGACGTCCCCTCGTCCGCCTACAGCCAGCCCTTCGAGCTTGTCCGGCGTGTAGACGCTGTTGGCTCGCAACTCATCGAGTACGTCGGTCAACAAGGTCTTGGTGACGACCGGCAGTGCGGTCCCCACCACGAACGGCTGGAAGTTGGCCGACTTCAGGTCGACGCCGTAGACCCGCTTGATGCTCGCCTCCGCTCCCAGTTGGTTGTCGCGCTCGATGACGGCGAACTTGCCGTTCGGCAGAAGCGTCAACTCCGACAAGCCCACCCATGGCGCGATCCCGGCAGGAACCGGGTCGAGTGGGTAGGACACGAAGGTCCACTGACCCGTGGCCACCTCGTACCGTCCGATCTTCACGAAACCTGGAGCATCACTGGCCCACTCCCGTTGGATTACGGCGTACACGAATTGGCTGGTCTTCTCGCCCGTGACAGCCACTCCTTCGAAGCCGCTGGAGCGTAAGTCCGGCAGCGAGCAGCCCTGCGGGCAGCGCGACCTCCGACTCGACGAACCCATCCGAGTCGACCTTGAGCAGCGCGTTGGGTCGCGAACTGCCGGTGGTCGTGCGTCCTTCCGAGGCCAACCAGAAGCCACCCTCGGGTGCGACCGCCACACCCTCGACATCGAGATCGTTTCGCGGGGACCCGTTCGGATCCGTCACGATGACCCGATCCACGATCGCAGCGACCGACTTGTCCACGTTGATCGTGTAGATGCTTGCCTCGGCGAGGAATGAGTCGCTCACGCCATACACCGTGTGGGCGTCATTCGGATCACCGGCCAGGCCGGACATGGCGACCCAGGGGATGGTCTGCGAACCCAACGGCAGGCTCTGCAGGGTCATCGACGGCTTCGTGGTGAACCGCTGGCGGTAGATCGTTATCATCGACGGGATCAGCACGTTGTCGTCATCATCGGCGATCGAGGTCTCGGAAGCGACCACGAGGAGGCCACGCTGCGCGATCGCTTTGACCCCCTCGGGACCGACTCCTGTTGGAAGGAGTTGCAGGAACTTGGGCGTGCGCCGGGTGGCGTCGTACACCCCCAGGGAATTGCTGCGCTCGGCTCCCACGAACAGCAGATTCGCTTCACCGAATTTGCCCACCTCGAGTGCCTCGGGCTCGCCACCCTTGTTCTCTGAGCGACTCTCGTTGTAGTGGCCCGCGCGGATCTGCTGATGTTCGAACGACGCACCCACGTCGTACACGACGTCACCCTTCGTCGAGAACAAGGTGAACCCGCGGCTGCCGCCGACCACTCCGCTTTCGTCCTCGTAGTCTCCTTCGTTGGCCGCGGCAAATGTGGTGTCGGAGACCCACCCGACCGTGTCCGGCTCGCGGCGGCGCTCGGTGAGGGAATCGGTCAGAGAGATGATGCCGTTCCCCTGGGGACCAAGTTCCTCCTCGGTCGCATCGACGCCGTCGAGATCCACGGTGCCGGCGGAGAAGTCGGAGATGATCTTGCGGGTCTTGAGGTCGACGACCGCGAAGTGGTTGTTCTCCTGGAGGGAGACGACCGCCTGGTTCCGCTTATTGATATCAACGAACTCCGGCTCGGGATCGGTCGGGGACAACATCTGTAGCCCTGTGAAGTCGACGTATTCCAGCGACCATCCGGTCGGCACACCACTGGTCTGTACGACGAGTAGTCGGCCGCCCGGCAATTGTGGGATCAGCCCGTCGTTGAGATCTTCATCGCGCTGGTTCTCGAGCACGATTGCCGCGTATTTCTGGTCGGGCGAGATGGCCACGGAGTCTGGCTGACCGCTCAGCGGGAACGAATGCACGATTGAGCGGGTCGCGATGTTCACGACGAACAGGGTCCCGCTGGGGTTGACGAAGTCTCCATCGCTATTGTCCACTCCGACCAAGGCCAGGTTGTTCATGACGGCCACGCTGGTGGGCTCGCCCCCGAGTTTGAGTGCTCCGGCAGCAAGCGGCTTGCCCGGGTTGCTGACATCCACGAACCCGATCTGCCCGGTTGCTGAGTCCGTGTAGATCGAGTGTCTTGCCGTCCTTGGTCGCATCCACGATCTCGGCAACCTCGGTTCCGTTGCTTCGCACATCGAAGGTTGCGATGTGCTGGAACGACCTCCCCGCGGTGGCGCTGCCGGCCCATGACTTGGATCGAGAAGGGGCTGCGGCGACGGCGCTGAGCGCGAAACCCACGACGAGCGAGCCAACCAGGACGGTGGCGAGGGCGATCGGTCGACCTTGCCGGTGCTTGCGAAGCATGTGCACTCCTTCAGTGATGGATCTGCCACCTCAGAAGTTAGGACCGGCCGATAGAGCGTGGCTCAACGCGTGATGAACGCCGTGTGACGACTGTCGGAAATCCCAAGTGCAGGTACCAATTTGCGAGGTTCGGTCAGGTACGTCGGCAGTCTGTGATCTGATTGTCTTGATCAAGTCTTAAGGGAGAATTAACGTGTTCCGACGGTTGTGCCTGCTCTTCGCCGCGATCGCGATCGCGCTAGCGGGGCTGACTGTCGTGTCCGCTCAGGTTGGTGTGGCCACCGCGCCAGCGCCCGCCGCCCGCGCCGACACCTGGATCCCAGCCGCGGGAGTGGCCTTCAACAAGCCGAAGGGAAGCCAGAAGGCACGCACCACCCTGATCCGCCGAGTGATAGCCGGGATCAACCATGCACCCAGGGGCTCGACGATCCGATTCGCGATGTACTCCTTCGATCGGCGCGACGTCGCCAACGCCCTACTCAAGGCCCACAAACGCGGCGTGAACATCCAGATGATCGTCAACGACAACTGGACCTCGGCACAGACCCGGCGCCTGCGTGCCGAACTCGGCACGAAGCCGAAGGGCAAGAACTTCTACGTGATCTGTCGCGGCTCCTGTCGTGGCGGCAAGGGCAACCTGCACATGAAGGTCTACGCGTTCTCGCAAACCGGTGCCGCGACGAAGGTTCTGATGACCGGCTCGGCAAACCTCACAGGTCGTGCGGTTTCGCTGCAGTGGAACGACCAGGTCACGTTGCTCAATTCGCCCGATCTCTATGACACGTACGTCAGACTCTTCGCGCAACTCAAGCGCGACAAGCAGGGTCTCCCCCAGGCGGGTGAACTACTCCGGCACGGACGCCCTCGACGCCATCTTCTATCGAGACTCCTCGACACCGGCTTCGACCGTCAGCAGCACCGTGCAACCTCGCCGCCCCACGGCGAACCAGGATCCCGTGATGCAGCGACTCAAGTCGATCAGTTGCAAGGCCCAGCCGGGATTTGGCGTCAACGGGCACACGAAGATCCGGATCATGATGTACGCCTGGATGCGTGACCGCAGCTATCTCGCCGACCGGGTCGCCTTCTTGAAGCGTCAAGGGTTGCGACATCGTCGTCATCACGAGCGTCTCCAGCAGCAAGGTTGTGAGCAAACTCAGAAAAGCGCGAATCCCGGTCAAGAGCGCCGACTACGACATCCGCACAGACGCCAACGGCGATCGAGTCGTCAACTTCTACTCGCACCTCAAGGTGATGATGCTCAACGGGACCTATCAGGGAAAGTCCGTTCGGACCGTATGGACAGGCTCGGAGAACTGGTCGGGAGTCTCGTTCCAGAACGACGAACTGATCCTCCACGTCACCAACGCCTCGACGTACGCGAAGTACATCAAGCACTTCACGCTCCTCTGGAACCACCACACCCACGGGCCACGCCGCTAAGCCCAGCAGGTCAGCCGGACGACCGACCGGCGCATCCGCGGATCGCTCTTAGGATGTGGGGACGATGTCTCCCGATCAGCCCACCGACCACTCCATGGCCCACGAAGCGCTGCTCGCGTTCGACCGCGAGCACATCTGGCATCCCTACACATCGATGACCGAACCAACACCGACGCGACTGGTGGTCGGCGCACGCGGGACACGGCTACACCTCGCCGACGGCCGGGCTGTTGTGGATGGCATGTCGTCGTGGTGGGCGGCGATTCATGGGTACAACCACCCGGGTTTGGTGGCCGCGCTCACGGATCAGGCGGCGCAGTTCTCCCACGTCATGTTCGGGGGTCTCACGCACGAGCCCGCGATCCGGCTCTCCCAACGGCTGATCGAGATGACCCCTCCGGGGCTGGACCACATCTTCCTGGCCGACTCTGGCTCGGTCAGTGTCGAGGTCGCCCTCAAGATGGCCCTGCAGTTCCAGCGCGGCTCCGGGCGGGGCGGGCGCACCCGGATGCTGACCATCGCCGGCGGCTATCACGGGGATACCTTCGGCGCGATGAGCGTGTGCGACCCCCAACGCGGGATGCACTCGATGTTCTCCGACGTACTCCCCCGGCAGGTCTTCGCCAGTCGGCCGCCAGCGTCGTACGACGAGGCGTGGGCCTCCGAGTTTCGGGCGCTGGCAACGGCGCACCGGGATGAACTGGCCGGCATCATCGTCGAGCCGCTGCTTCAAGGTGCCGGCGGAATGTGGGTGTATGACGCTGGCTACCTCCGAGTCTTCCGCGAGGTCGCCGATGAACTCGACCTGGTGCTGATCTTCGACGAGATCGCGACAGGTTTCGGCCGGACAGGACACCTGTTCGCCGCGGATGCGGCGTCTGTCACTCCCGACGTCCTGTGCCTCGGCAAGGCGCTGACCGGCGGCATGATGACGTTGGCCGCCACCTTGTGTACGCCGCGGATCGCTCGTGGCATCTCCGCTTCCGATTCTGGTGTGCTCAACCACGGCCCGACGTACATGGGCAATCCCCTCGCCTGCGCGGTCGCTCTGGCCAGCCTCGATCTGCTCGTTGCCAACGACTGGTCCGCCCAGGTGGATCGGATTCACGCCGGGCTCACGGCCGGGTTGGCGCACTGCCGGTCACTGCCGGGGGTCGTCGATGTCCGCACGCTTGGCGCCGTAGCCGTCGTCCAACTCGACCACCCGGTCGATGTAGTCGCCGCGACCGAGGCGGCCCTCGATGCGGGGGTTTGGCTCCGCCCCTTCGGCGACCTGATCTATGCGATGCCGCCGTACGTCTCCACACCTGCGGACCTCGCCGCGATCACCAATGCCATCGGTCTGGCGGTGAAGGCGCAGTGATCTGGGATGACTGGCTGGCCGCACAATCGGAGGCGCGCGATGCCGCCGGATTGCGTCGTGAACTGCGCCCGCGCGGACCCGACGACGACATCATCGACCTGGCCGGCAATGACTACTTGGGCCTGTCGCGGGATCCGCGAGTCATCGAGGCGGCTGCGTCCGCCGCCAAGACGTGGGGCGCCGGAGCCGGGGCGTCGAGACTGGTCACAGGGACGCTCGACATCCACCGGCAACTCGAGATCGCGCTGGCTGACTTCCTGGGTTGGCCGTCTGCATTGGTGCTCTCGACCGGCTATCACGCCAATCTGTCCATCGTCACTGCCTTGGCCGACCGCGACACGTTGATCGTCTCCGATGCTCACGTCCACGCGTCGCTCATCGACGCAGCGCGTCTGTCGCGGGCCGAGATCGCCGTGGTTCCCCACAACGACGTGGCGGCGGTGGAGCGTGCGTTGGTGAGTGCCGGCGGTCGGCGTGCTCTGGTGCTGGCCGAGTCGGTGTACTCGGTGCTAGGTGATGCCGCGCCCTTGCGCGAGTTGGCCGAGGTCTGCGCGGCGTACGACGCCTTGTTGATCGTCGACGAAGCCCACGGGGTGGGTGTGGCGGGCTCCGGTGGACACGGGCTGGTTCGCGAACTCGGGCTTGCTGGCCATCCAAACATCGCGGTCAGCGCGACCTTGTCGAAGTCACTCGGATCCCAGGGCGGCGCAGTCCTGGGATCTCCCGAGATCGTCGATCACCTGATCAACCGGGCGCGTCCGTTCATCTTCGATACGGGGCTCTCTCCGGCCGCCACCGCTGGCGCCCACGCCGCTCTCGACGTACTCATTGCTGAGCCTTGTCGTCCCGACGTCATTTCAAGACGGGTCGTCGAATTGGCCGATCGGCTCGGCGTCGAGGTGCCGGCCGGGGCCGTGGTTTCCGTGCCGTTGGGGTCCCCCGCGCTCGCTCTGGCGGCGCAGGCAGAGTGCCTCGCCCACGGCGTACGCGTCGGCTGTTTCCGTCCACCTTCAGTGCCAGACGGCATCTCTCGGCTGCGGATCACGGCCAACGCTGGCATTGCCGATGAGGATTGGGCGCGTGCCGTCGGCGTCGTCAGCAAGGCGGTCTCCTGATGCCCGGACAGGTCATCGTCGTCACCGGCACCAACACGGATATCGGCAAGACGATCGCAACCGCCGCTTTGGCCGTTCGGGCCGCTGACACGGGGTCGGTCGTGGTGGTCAAGCCCGTGCAGACCGGCATCACCCCCGACGATCTTGGCGACGCCGGGGAAGTGCACCGCCTGACCGGCGTACAGGCCCAGGAGTTCACAGCGCTGCGCGATCCCCTCGCCCCTGACACTGCCGCGATGTTGCGCGGCGAGCGGATCCCGTCGATCAGCGAGTACGTCGACCGGATCCGCGTCCTGACCGAGTTCCACGACATGGTGATAGTCGAAGGTGCAGGTGGATTGCTCGTTCGGCTGGACTCCGATGCGGGCACGATCCTCGACCTTGCCCAGGAGCTCGGGGCCGCCGTCATCATCGTGACTTCCGCCGAGCTCGGCACCCTCAACCACACCGAATTGACCGTCAACGCGCTCCGAGCTCGAGACATCGAGCCCTTCGGGTTGATCATCGGCTCGTGGCCCTCCGATCCCGGACTGGCCGAGGAGTGCAACGCCGACGACCTCCCCCGCGTCACCGGTGTGCCCGTCATCGCCACCATCCCGGCTGGCTCGGGCCAACTCGAGCCGATCGCTTTCCGAGAGCAAGTCCCGACCTGGTTCGCGTGAGGCGAGTGCAGAGCTGCCTAACGTCATACGCTCCGGTCGCCATAGGGCTCGGCTCGTATGACGCAGCTCGAGTACGTCATACGACCCGATCGCTATTGCAGCCACTTCGTATGACGTCATGCGGGAACGCGATGGCGCTCCTCGGACGTCACAATGAACCATGAGGAGAACGCGGTCTCGAGCCATGGTATTGCCGGCATGCGCATCCTGTCTGCTTTCGGCGCTGACCGCCTGCGGCAACGACGTCGTCGTCGACGATCCGCCGGCCGCGGCGGCGTACGACGGGCCGCTGGACACTCCGATCTCGTACGCCGACGACGCGGACGTGATGGAGCGGTCCGGATCGGCTGGTTCGGCGCTCGAGTGCACTGGAAAGCCGACTGAAGGTGGCGGCGCCGACTACGACTCGGGACTGGCCAGATCCCAGAAGACGGCCGAGCAGGCGATCGAGAACTGGATGGCCGAGGACGGACCGGGTCCCCTCCCGGAGAACGGCTATCGGGTTGAGCGCGAGGCCGACGGTCGAGTGCTGTTCTCGTTCGACGTGGAGGAGCGGAGCCTGGCCACGATCATCGTGAGCGACAACATCTCGGATTGGCGCGGCAAGACCGGCTGGGGTGTCGAGTCGTGGGCTGCGTGCGACCCCGCCGAGTTCTCCGACGATTTCGCTGAGGAAGCCGGCGTCGGGGTCTGGGAGCGTCCGGACGGGAGCAAGGTGCCGACGACCACTCTGAGTTCATTCGAGGGACCCGAACACTGCGATTGGCAGTCGGTCACCTTCCTCACGTTTGGTGAGTACGGCGAGGGGTTGAGCTTCGCCCGGGATCCTGACGGCGCTCTAAGCGAGCTCACGTTCACAGCGTACGACGCCAAGGCAGATCTCCCGGAGGATGCCGTCGATTCAGGCTTCCAGCGCGACGGCCGTCACCTGTGGCTCGCCAAGGACGACACCGCGGCGTACCTTGTCTCGCTCGACGATCCCGCCGACGTCGAGCTATGGCCGGGTCTCAGAGAACCCGCCTGGTGCGACTAAACCCCATTGGGACCGGCACCCATCGGCCGCTAATCTCGGCGCTTATGGACGTAGCCGAACAGAAGATCGTCGACACCTTCATCCGCGACGGCCGGCTCGTGACCATGCCGACCAAGCGCGGCAAGATGCTCGTCGTACTCGCCTATCTGGCGCAGTAGTTTCGAGCCGGGTCGGCGCTACTCGGAGCCGGAGGTCAACGCGATCCTCGGTGAGTTCCACGAGGACGTCGCGGCGTTGCGGCGCTACCTCGTCGATGACCGGTTCTTGGCTCGTGAGAACAGCGTCTACTGGCGGTTGGACGAACCCGCGTAGGGCTAGGCGACGCCGGCACGACGTAGACCGAAAGTCAGCCCGTCGACGAGAGCACCCCAGGACGCCTCGATCACGTTGTGCCCGACCCCGACGGTGACCCACGTGGAGGCGCCGTCGGTCGTCTCGATCAGGACTCTGATCGTCGCGTCGGTGCCGTGGCCCTGGTCGAGGATCCGCACCTTGTAGTCGATGAGTTCGAACTTCGCGACCTCCGGGTAGGCCTGGCTGATCGCCGGCGCAGCGCGTGGTCGAGCGCGTTGACCGGGCCGTTGCCCTCCCCCGTGACGACGAATCGCTCGCCGCCGGCGCGCAGCTTCACCGTGGCCTCGGACAACGCCTCGTCGCCGGGCCGCGTCTCGGTGATGACGCGCCAGGACTCGACATCGAAGTACGACGGCCTGACGCCCTCGACCTCTTCGACCAGCAGCAGTTCGAACGAAGCGTCGGCAGCCTCGAAGGTGTGGCCCTTCTGCTCCAACTCCTTGACCCGCTTGGTCACCCGGGTCACCAGTTCACGGTCCTGCGGAGAGGTCGAAGCCCAGCTCACGGCCCTTGAGTTCGATCGAGGCGCGACCCGCCATGTCGGAGACCAGCAGCCTCATGTCGTTGCCGACCTGCTCGGGCTCCATGTGTTGGTAGAGGTTCGGATCGACCTTGATCGCGCTGGCGTGCAGCCCGGCCTTGTGCGTGAACGCCGAGGTGCCGACGTACGGCTGGCGTGATGCGGGCGGGAAGTTCGTGACCTCGGCCACGGCGTGGGCGATCCGAGTGGCGTCGCGCAACAGCCCGGTCGGCAGCACCCGTCGATCCAGCTTGAGTTCGAGGTTCGCGACCACGGCCACGAGGTCGGCGTTGCCGGTGCGCTCGCCGTACCCATTGATCGTGCCCTGCACGTGGGTCGCGCCGGCATCGACGGCGGCGAGCGTGTTCGCGACGGCGCAGCCGGTGTCGTTGTGGCAGTGGATGCCGACCCGCACGCCGGTCGTCTCCTTGACGTCGTGGACGACGTCCCCGACCCAGCCGGGCAGCATCCCGCCGTTGGTGTCGCAGAGGGCGATGACCTCCGCTCCAGCGTCGTACGCCGTCCGCAGCACCTCGAGGGCGTAGTCACGGTTGGCGCGATAGCCGTCGAAGAAGTGTTCGGCGTCGAGGAAGACCGTCTGGCCCTCCTCGCGGAGGTGGGTCACGGTGTCGCGGATCATTGCGAGGTTCTCCGCCAGCGTGGTGCGCAGCGCCAGCTCGACATGCCGGTCGTGCGACTTCGCGACCAGGGTGACGACCGAGGCGCCCGAGTCGCGCAGGGCAGCGGTCAACGGGTCGTCGGCAGCCTTGACTCCGGCCCGTCGGGTGGCTCCGAAGGCCGCGAGCTTCGCGTGCTTCAGGTCCAGATCGGTCGCGGGCGCGCGGCGAAGAACTCCGTGTCCTTGGGGTTCGCCCCGGGCCAGCCACCCTCGATGTAGCCGACGCCCAGGCCGTCGAGTTGCCGCGCAATCGCCATCTTGTCGGCGACCGAGAGGTTTAGACCCTCTTGCTGGGCGCCGTCGCGCAGCGTGGTGTCGTAGACGTGGAACGATCCCTGGAGATTCATGTTGGTGCTTTCTCTGGCTGTTTCGGGCTGGGCTGGTTTGGGCAACAAAAAACCTCCCGGGGTGCGGGAGGTTGGCGCGTCGGCGGCCCAGTGACGGGCGACGACGCGCTAGGAAATGATGATGGTGCGTGACTGCATGGCACCAGTGTGCCATGAGGTCCTGCCGCAGCTCAACGGGTCCATCTCACGCATCTGGGCATCACTGGCCTCAGCGGGGCAGCCAATCGCGGCCATTGCGGCGCCCGGGAGAGCGGGCCGTCAGCGGCCGGGCTCCAGTCGATGCCGTTCTGCCACAGGAACCAGGCGGGCACTGCGACCAGAACGAGGCCGATGATCAACGCGACCGACCAGGATCCGCCGTGCCGGGCCGCCGGGTGAGTCACCCGGCGAACCGGGCCGCGCAGCCTCGATCCGCCCGGGCCGAGCCACAGGGACCCCGCGAAGAAGGCACCGATCAGGACAAGGGTGCTGATCGCGTCGAGAGACAACGCGAACCCGATCAATCCGGCCGCAAGGGCTATCCCGAGGGACCACAGGACCAACAAAGGGTTCCGGGGATCGACGCCACCAGGTGCCACGGGCTGGTCAGCACGGCCAGCGGCGCGTCGTACCACTTCTGGCCGCGGACCCGCTGCCGATCACCCGCCGCGCTGGCTGTCAGCGAGAGGCTCCGCAGCACCCACACCGCGACGATCAGACCCAGGGTGGCGAGATAGGGGTACGCCGCAACGGCCACGCCGGCGGCGAGCGCACCGACGCCGACGAGAGTCGTCGCGCCGGATCCGTTCACGCCAGGACGGGGTGGGCGTCAGGCGGCTGGCTCCGGCTCATCGAAGGCGCTCACTGGCTCGTTCGGCTGCAGCACGCGGGTCTGGATCGGGGCAGGGGCACGGTGGTTCGGGTGCGTCTTCGATGGGTGCGGCGTACGCCGCCAGAGCGACCGTGGCCGGAAGGGAATCGGGAGCGGACCTCAAATGCGGAACAAGTGCGAGTCCATTGGCACCCTGCGTCGTGCCGACCTCCCGCCGCAACCACGAAAGGAGCCACGGCAGGCTCGGCCGCTCGCCCGGCTCGGCGCTCAGGGCCGCGGCGACGATGCCGCGCAGCGGGTCGGGCAGTTCGCTCAGATCGTGCTCGCCACGGCGTACGCGATCCATGATGGCCATCGAAGGGCCAGTGCCGAACGGTGATCGGCCGATGCCGGCGTACGCCACCGTCGCAGCCCATGAGTGCACGTCCGAAGCGACTGACGCATCCTGACCGTGCAGGATCTCGGGGGCGAGATAGCCAGGCGTGCCGAGCAGCCAGCCGGTGTGGGTGAGCTTCGGGTCATCGGCCACGCGCGCCAGGCCGAAGTCGATGAGGATCGGGCTGCGGCCCTCCATCAAGACGTTCGAGGGCTTCACGTCTCGGTGGAGTACGCCGCAAGCGTGCACCTCCGAGAGGGCCTCGGCCAGGCACCAGGCAAACCACGTCAGATCGGCGCCGGTGATCGGCACCCTCCTGATCGACGTGCTCGGAGAGTGAGAGCCCGGGAACGTAGCGGGTGGCGACGAAGGGGATATCACCCCATGGATCGGCGTCGACGATCTCGGCGACCCTTCGGGAACGGATCCGCTTCAGCGAGTTCACCTCTCTGGCGAGCCGTTCGCGCGCTTCCTGATCCCCGACGATGTGCGGCCGCAGGACCTTGAGCGCCACGCGATCGCCGCCCGGCTGACGGGCGAGGTGTACGACGCCCATGCCGCCCTCGCCGATCCGAGCCAGTAGTTCATACCCGCCCACCATCAGACCTGGCGGTGGGCCGAATGGGGCTGGAGACCCTGAGGCGGTGGACGTCACGATGAGAGATTACCTGTGATTGGGCTGTGAACGGATGGCCCAATAGGGTGTGCCGCATGACTCGTGATCGGGCACGGTGGCTGCACGGGATCACGGCTGCTGTCGCGATCACCGCTCTGTTGTTGCAGACGGCGTTGGTGATGGGCGGCGCTGCAGTGCTGGACGCGACCGATCCGCCGGGGCTCGCGACTCGTCTTGGGCAGCTGGTTTCCTACTTCACCATCCAGAGCAACCTGATCGTCGCGATTACGGCGACCACGCTCGCCCTGGATCCCGATCGGGACGGCACCTACTGGCGGAGTGCTCGGCTGGCAGGAATCGTCGGCATCACGGTCACCGGCCTCGTGCACTTCTTCCTACTTCGGCCCCTCCTCCACCTGGAAGGCTGGAACTGGGTCGCCGACAAGGCACTCCACATGGTGGTGCCCGTCCTGGCCGTTGCGACCTGGTTGGCCGCTGGCCCCCGGCCCCGAGTCGATCGACGCGCGATGGCGTGGACCCTCGCCTGGCCGATCGCCTGGCTCGTGTGGACCCTGGTGGTCGGCCAGCTGAGCGGTTGGTATCCCTATCCGTTCCTCAACGTGGCGAAAGGGCGCGCCCTCGGTCATCGTCGTCAGCCTCGGCATCACGGTCTTGTTCCTGGGCGTGATCGGCGCGTCGTACGCCGTGGATCGACGGCTCGCTCCTCGTTTGTGATGTCTCGACACGGTTTCCCTATCATCATCAATCATGCGCCCCGGGCCGATTGTCGTCGCCATTCTCTCCCACCGCGATCCGCCCCTGTTGCAACGGTTGGTCGACCGGATCCTGGAGGGCGATCGGACCATTGCGCTGATCCACCACGATCCGCGGGGTGAGCCCCACGGCATCGAGCCGAGCGATCGGGTCCTCTTGGTGGCCGACCCACAACCCTGTGACTGGGGCCGGATGAACCTCGCTGAGGCCATGTTGAACTGCATGAGCGAGGCGATGCGCCAAGTCCCCGATCTAGGGTGGTTCCTGCTCATTTCGGGTCAGGACTACCCGGCTCAGCCGCTCACCCTGACCGAGGCGCAACTCGACGCGAGTGACGCGGATGCGTCGTTGCGCTACTTCCCGGTGACCGACGATCCCAGCAGCGATGTCATCGCGTGGCAGGCCAAGTGTCGTGAGCGCTACCTGCGTCGGCGCCGGATTCCTGGCGACCGACGTTCCATCCCGTTCCCCCGCCGCCACCCGTTTCGAGGCGGTCTCCAACTATTCATCGGCGACATGTGGGTCAATCTGGCGCGACCAGCCGTCGAACACATCCTCAAGCAGGACGAGCAGTTGCCTCAGATCCGCCGCTACTTCAGCACGTGCTCGGTGCCTGACGAGGCTCTCGTCCCGACCCTGCTCCTCAACAACGCCGAACACCTGCGCATCCTGCCCGAGCGCCGGCGCTTCATCCGCTGGGTGCCGAAACAGTGGCATCCGCTGATCCTGACCGAGTCGGACGCGACGGACGTCATGGCGTCAGGCGACTTCTTCGCAAGGAAAGTCGACGGAGACGCCTCACGTTCGTTGCTGGACGTCCTCGACGAGGCGGCCCACAAGAATCCGTGACGTCTCGGCGACCGGGATTGGGTTAGACGACGCGGTGCATCCAGCCGAATCCGTCGTCGGCGCGGCCGAACTGGACGTCGACCAGTGCCTTGCGGATCGCCATCGTGGTCTCGCCCGGCTCGGTGACCCCGGGGAGTTCGCCGCCGTCGAACTTCAGCGTCCCGACCGGAGTCACGACCGCCGCTGTCCCACACGCGAACACCTCGACGATCTCGCCACTGGTCACGCCGTCGCGCCATTCGTCGATCGAGAACTTGCGCTCCTCGACGCTCAGCCCGAGCTTGCCGGCGAGTTCGATGATGCTCGAGCGGGTGATGCCCGGAAGGATCGTGCCCGTCTCGGGAGTGACGATGTGGCCGTCGGCGTACACGAAGTACATGTTCATCCCGCCGAGTTCCTCGACGTACTTGCCCTCCTGGGCGTCGAGGAACACCACCTGATCGCAACCGTGGGAGCTCGCCTCCTGCTGGGCGACCAGCGAACTGGCGTAGTTGCCACCCGTCTTCGCGGCGCCCATGCCGCCCCGCCCGGCGCGGGTGTACTCCGACGGACAACCACAAGCGTGACCGGCTTGATGCCCTTGGCGAAGTACGCCCCGGCGGGTGAACAGATCACCATGAACGTCACGTGGTGGGCCGGTCGGACGCCGAGGAAGGCCTCGGAGGCGAACATGAACGGCCGGATGTAGAGGCTCTTCTCGCCCTCCTGATCCGGCACCCAACGCTGATCAACGGTGACCAGCGCGTCGACGGCGGCGAGGAAGTCTTCAACCTCGAGCACCGGGAGCGCCAGTCGGTGTGAGGAGCGCACCATCCGAGCGGCGTTCTCCTCGGGCCGGAAGGTCCAGATCGACCCATCGCCGTGGCGATAGGCCTTCATCCCCTCGAAGGTCTCCTGCGCGTAGTGGAGAACGGCGGTGGCCGGGTCCAGCGTCAGCGGGCCGTACGGCGTGATCCGAGCGTCATGCCAGCCGGCGTCGGGGGTCCACTCGACCGTGAACATGTGGTCGGTGAAGTTCACGCCGAAGCCGGGGTTGGCGAGGATCTCCGCCAGCCGAGCGTCGTCGGTAGGGTGTGGATGTCAGTGTGGTGCTGATTTGCATAGTTGGCACGGTAGTAGACCTTTCGCGATAGGGGGAGTTCAGCCCCAGAAGATTCGGCGGGATGGGTCCCGACGAATCCTGCGTCGGGTCAGCCGGCTACGAGCGCGGCGATGTCGTCGCCGACCTGAGCCGTACGACGAGTCGCACCGTCTCGCGCGGCGAGATCGGCGATCACGGCGGTTTCGATCGCAGCGGACTGCGTCAGCGAGACCCAAGTGATCGAGCAGCATCGCGGCCGAGAGGATCGCGGCAGTCGGATCGGCCTTCTGCTGGCCGGCGATGTCGGGCGCCGAGCCGTGCACCGGCTCGAACATCGACGGAGCGGTGCGGTCGGGATTGATGTTTCCCGACGCGGCCAGCCCGATGCCACCCGTGATCGCCGCAGCCAGGTCGGTGATGATGTCGCCGAACAGGTTGTCGGTGACGATCACGTCGAACCGGCTCGGATCGGTCGCCATGAAGATCGTCGCGGCATCGATGTGGAGGTAGTCCACGGTCACATCGGGGAACTCCTGCGCCACTTCGCCGACGATCCGCGACCACACCGCGCCGGAGTAGACCATCACGTTGGTCTTGTGGATCAGGGTGAGTTGCTGGCGCGGACGGAGTTGCGCCCGGCCGAACGCATCGCGAACCACGCGCTCCACGCCGTACGCCGTGTTGACCGACACCTCGGTCGCGATCTCCTGGGGCGTGCCGACGCGCAGCGCTCCCCCGTTGCCGGTGTAGGGGCCTTCGGTGCCTTCGCGAATCACGACGAAGTCGACGTTGCCGGGCGCCGCCAGCGGCGACACCACACCGGGGAAGATCCGGGACGGCCGCAGATTGACGTAGTGCTCGAGTTCGAACCGCAGTCGCAGCAGCAACCCTCGCTCGAGGATGCCGGGCGGCAGGTTCGGGTCGCCGGGCTTGCCGCCGACCGCGCCCAGCAGGATCGCGTCGTGGTCGCGGATCTCGGCGAGCACCGAGTCAGGCAGCACCTCGCCGGTGGCGAGGTAGCGCTCCGCGCCCAAGTCGTACGACGTGGTCTCGAACTTCACGTCCGGGGCGGCCACATGCAGCACCTTGAGAGCCTCGGCCGTGACCTCCGGGCCGATGCCGTCGCCGCCGATGACGGCCAGCCTCACGTGTTCGGTGCTCATGATCCGAGGCTAGACGAGGAGGACCGTTGTGTTCAGCATTCAAGACTGACGTTTCACATTTTAAGATAGCGGGCGCAAGCAGACAGACGAGACATGATGAACCCATGAGTGCACCACCCGAACTACCGACGATCGTCTCCCGGGCTTTTGATGTCTCGCGCAAGGCGGGATACGTCTCCTTCTGCCGAAACGAGACCGGACGACTGCTGGCAGCGTTGGCTGCCACGAGATCGGGAACGATGGCGGAGTTCGGCACCGGATGTGGCGTCGGCACGGCGTGGCTGCGCTCGGGAATGCGTGAAGACGCGCGCATCATCACTGCCGAATTGGACGCCAAATTGGCTGATGCGGCCGCCGTGATCTTCGACGACGACCCGGCCGTCGAGGTGCTGGCCGCGAACTGGTCGACCTTGATGGATCAAGGGCCCGTTCTCGCTGCTGTTCCTCGACTCCGGTCAGCCGTCCGAGGTCGGCGTCGACCGGGTGGCCGATCTCGTCGAACCCGGCGGCATCGTCGTACTCGATGACTTCACGCCGTGCGAGATGTGGCCACCGGTGTCCTACGGCCGCGTCGACACCTTGCGCGAGCAGTGGCTCACCGACGAGCGATTCACCTCCGTCGAGGTCATGATCGCCTCCGACGCGTCCGCCCTGATCGCCACGCCAGGCCGCTAGTCGAGCACCTCGCAGGAGCCGACCCCGGTCCGCGGATCGGCGCAACCAGCCATCACGCCTTCCTCGTTCAGCGTGATCGCGTGGGCATGCCCGAAGCTCTCGTCGTAGGGCGGCGTGGTTTCGACGCGGTGCCCAAGTCGAGCCAGGATGCTGGCCCAATCCGGTGAGCGCGTGTCCTTCGACTTCGACACCGTGGCGCCTCGCTGCCCATCCAGGTGTCGAAGCCGGTGAGCGGTCCGCTGAGCGCCCACCGCCCGGCGTTCACCGCCTGGGCGGGGTCTCATCGTGCAGGAACAGTCGGGCCGCGATCTGCAGCAGGATCTGCGGTTGGGCGTCGCCGCCCATCGTGCCGAAGACCGCCGCCAACTCGCCCATCACGCGTCGCGAGCGCAGGCGAGAGTGTGTGCGGCGGACGACGGCCGGGGCCGAACTCGGCCGGATGGCCCTCGATCGAGCGAGAAGCCGAGGCCGCGGTTGTGGAGGTTGATCCCCGTGTTGGGCTCGGCGAGCAGCGAGCCGAAACCGGACGGCGTTCGACTGGATCAGCGAAACGCCCATGCCGTGTCGATCCACCGTGCAGAGGTACGTCGTGTCGCCGGCGCGCGTCGACGGCGTACGCGCGCGTGCCCGGTCCGCGATCGATCTGGTCCGACCCGGCGGAAATGGCGCGCAGCAACGCCTCCCCATCGGCGTACTCGTGCAGAACTGCGGGTCGGTCGAATCCGGCGGCCTTGGCGCACTCGATCAACAGGTGCGCCCACATCGGATCGTCCGGATCGTCGGGAAGTCCCACCTGGTCCGCCAGCAAAGCACCACCGAGCGTGAGGTACCCCTGGGAGTTGGGCGGCATCGTGTGCAGATCGACACCGAAGGCCGACGCGGACAGTGGCGTGACCCAATCGGCCTGCACCGTCGTCGAGATCCGCTTCGCATGAACAGTCCGTCACCCAAGCTCGATGAGACCGGCGCCGAACTCGCCGCCGTAGAAGCAGTCCCGACCGCCGTCGGCGATCCCGCGCAGGGTTCGCGCGACGCCCGGCAACGTGACGATCGCCCCGGCGTACGACGCCGCAAGCAACGCCGACAATGCCCTCCGTCCAGCGGCATCGAGGCGCGTCACGGCACCGGCGAGTCCCGGGACTGGTCCGGAAGCCGTCCTCGGCGAGGGCGATGGCCGGCGCCAAGCAGGTCGGCCAGCGGCAAGCTTCCGAAGCGGGAGTGCAGGGCGATCCAGCCGTCGACGCAACCCGGCACCGTGACCGATCGGACGTCGTGACGAAACGGCATCGCCGCGAAACCCTCGGCCCGGAGCGCACCAGCATCGGCTCCCGATCCGGCCCGACCACTCGCGTTCAGCGCGTACGTCTTCCCGTCGACATGGACGAGCGCGAAGAGGTCACCGCCGATGCCGCACAGGTGGGGTCCGACCACCGCCATGGCGGCATTGGTGGCGATCGCGGCATCGACGGCGTTGCCGCCGCGCAGCCAAGATCCGAGTGCCGATCTCGGTGGCGAGATGGTCGGCCGACGCAACCGCGCCGCCCGATCCACTCACTGATTCAGCCATCAGCTGGATGTTAACGCGACTCCAGCGGGACGGTGGCCAGCGGCAACAAGCTTCTGGGTCAGCGGCCCGATGGCCAGCGCATAGAGCACCGTCCCGAGCCCGAAGACGCCGCCGAGCAGGATCCCGAGGACGACGACGGTGACCTCGAGCGTCGTGCGCACCAGACGGATCGACAGTCCGGTGCGCCGCGAGAGACCGGTCATCAACCCGTCGCGCGGACCCGGGCCGAGTTGGGCACCGATGTAGAGCGCGGTGGCGACGGCGTTGAGGAAGATGCCGAGCAACATGAACCCGATCTGAACGCCGAGGCTCTCGGGGGCATCGAGGATGCTGAGCATGACGTCGGTCGCCAGTCCGACGATGATCGCGTTGAGCACCGTGCCGAGGCCGGGCATCTGCTTCAGCGGGATCCAGAGCAGCAGCACCAGGGCCGAGACGGCGATGATGACCTGGCCGATGGTCAGGCTCGTGTTGGCTGCGATGCCGAAGTGCAGCACGTCCCAGGGCATCTGGCCGAGCGTGCTGCGGATCATGAACCCCATCGAGACGCCGTACAACGCGAGGCCGATGAGCAATTGCACGACCCGATACGTCAGCCGGCCCGCTCTCAACTGCTGGGCGGGTGTCAGGTTTGCCAGGGGTGTCGATGTCACAGCCATACCTTGCCAAGGATTGGCATTGGAATAAATAGCCAATCGTGAAACAGTGGCACCATGCAGCGCATCGATGAGTCCCTCCCGCATAGCCACTCTGGTCGAAGGCTTCGACCGTCACCCGGCGTACGTCGGGCTGGCCGAGGCCCTCCGCATCGCGATCAGCGACGGCCGGATCCCCCACGACACCCGCCTGCCGAGCGAGCGAGACCTGACGGACACCCTCAGCGTCTCGCGGACCACCGTCACGCGGGCGTACGCCGCGTTGCGAGATCGCGGATACGCCTCCGCGCGACAGGGTTCCGGCACCTTCACCTGCCTGCCCGGCGGCCGGGCGCGATCACTCGATCGCGTGCTCTCGCCCCGCACCGACAACGAGGCGATGATCGACCTCAACTGCGCTGCGACCGCAGCCGCCCCCGGTGTCGCGGCGGCCTATGAAGCCGCCGTAGCCGAGATCCCGGCGTACCTCTCGGGACATGGCTACTACCCCGCGGGTCTCCCCGAACTTCAGGCCGCCGTCGCCGCGACGTACGCCGCGCGTGGACTGCCCACGGAGCCCGACCAGATCATGATCACCCCCGGTTCCCTGGCGGCCACTGCGGTTGTCGCGCGGGCGCTCGTGCGGACCGGCGATCGAGTCCTGGTGGAGTCGCCGGTCTATCCCAACGCCCCGCTGACCTTCCGCGGCGCGGGTGCCCGCTTGGTGGCGACTCCGGTCGACGGTGACGGTTGGGACGTCGACACCCTGGAGGCGACGCTGCGCCAGAGCGCTCCGAAGCTGAGCTACCTGATCCCCGACTTCCAGAACCCGACCGGGCACCTGATGACACCGGAGCTGAGGCAACACCTGGCGGGTCGCCTGACCGCCGCTCGGTGCATCGCCGTGATCGACGAAGCACATCAGGGGCTCGCCTTGGAGGGCCAGTCGATGCCTGCGCCTCTGGCGGCCTTCGTGGAGACCGCGGGCGGCGAAGCAATCACCGTAGGCGGGGCCAGCAAGAGTTTCTGGGGAGGATTGCGGATCGGCTGGCTCCGGGCTCCCGCGGCACGGATCCAGACGCTCACCGAGGCCCGCCTGACGCTCGACCTCGGCGTGCCCGTGCTCGAACAACTGGTGTTGACGCGGCTGTTGACCCGACCCGACGCGTCCGTCCAGGGGCATCGCGAACGACTGCGCGCACAGCGCGACGCCCTCGTGAGCGCCATCGACACCAGACTGCCCGAGTGGTCGTTCCAAGTGCCTTCTGGCGGACTGGCGTTGTGGTGCCAACTCCCTCTGCCGTTGGCGACGGTCTTGGTCGCGGAAGCCGAGCGTCGAGGAGTCGTCATCTCCCCCGGTCCGGTCTTCGCCCCAGAGGGCGGTCTCGCATCCTGGGTCCGCATCCCCTGGACCCGCCCTGTCGACGAACTCGCCGAGGCCGTCGACCGGATCGCCGACGCCTGGGCAGCCACTCTCGCGACCCCGACCGGTCGTCATACAGACCGTCGCGCCATGGTCGCGTAGCCGCGCCGAACGACTGCTTTGTCGTCTCACCAACGCGGAGGATCACTTCCGGCGATAGTGCCTTTTGCCTACCCGAACCGGGCCATTCGACCCTGCAGGACGGACCCGCGGCGTAGTTCGATGGATACCTGCAGGGGTATCCACCGAATCAAGGATCTCTCGACAGATTGGAAGTGAAGCGTAGGCCCCGTGAGTCCGTCCTGATTCCCGACACAGTAGGAACGCGGGCGGCACACACATCCAATGTCGTTGAATCCGACCAGGAGTGAGAGAGGATCCGCCCATGGAGGTGTCGACGACATTTGGCCCGGTTTCGGGCATGTTGCGACTTCTTCGCGCCAGCATGATTGGTGTCGTGATGGTGCTGACCGGCGTCATCGCACACGTATCCGCCGGTGGATTGCTCCCGGGCCCGTCTGCACTCGCCACCTTGTTGGTGCTCAACGTCTTGGTGGCCACGTTGTTCACCGGTCGCCCGATGCCGATCCGCTACATCGTGTTGTTGATTGCGGGCGGACAGACGGCCGTTCACGTTGGCCTCAGTGTCACGGCCGGCCACATCGGCGAATCGACACTCGCGACCGCCCAGATCGTCAACGGCGACTTCGCGGCTTCCGCCCTCTGGCAACAACTTCTCTCTGACTTGTCGGCGCACGCCCCGATGATGGTTGTCCACCTGATGGCCGCGGCGACGGTCGGGATGTGGCTGGGAGTTGGTGAACGTGCCCTGTGGGCACTCGTTGCCGACGCTCATACCCGGCTGATTCGACCCCTGATTGCGCTCCTAGCTGCGTCAGCTGGCCAACGTGGCGCGATCCAGGTCAGGCTTCCCGAGCTCGTCGAAGCGACGATCCTGCGACCCAAGGTCGCCACCTTGGCAAGCAGCGTCGTACGCCGCGGGCCTCCCGTTGCGTTCGCCGCCTGAAAAAGCGGCCCGACTCACAGAAGACCAGTGCTGGCCCCGATACGGGCGCCGCTCTAGTCGCGCATTCAACCGGACCCTCTGTTGGGCACCCGGCATCCCAGCGCCCAACGCGCTACCCGATGAAACCTCACATTCCAGTTTCACCACCACGTCAATCCTTGGAAAGGATCGAGATGAAGCGTCAACTCAGAGCCTTCGCCCTGATCATCGCCACAACGACAGCCATCGCCACACTGGCGAGTTGCGGCAGCGACACGACGGCGAACGAAAACACCACCGCCCAGGAAGAATCAGCAGCACCCGGTTCGACCGTGATCATTGAGGGCGGATGGGTCCGTGCCACCAAAGGCACCGAGGACCCGTCCATGTCCGCTGCGTTCATGTCCCTGACCAACCCGACCGACAGTGACATCACCCTCACCGCAGGAGCCTCGGACGTGGCTGGCATGACACAACTGCACGAAATGGTCATGGACGCCGACGGAAAGATGATGATGCAAGAGGTCGATGGGGGCATTCCGGTCAAGGCGGGGAGCCACGCGCATCTTGAGCCGGGCGGCAACCACGTGATGCTCATGGACCTCAAGCAGGAGCTCGCGCCCGGCGACGAGGTCGCGTTGACCCTGACCTTCGACGACGGCACGACCCAGGAACTCCTGCTGCCGGTGAAGGAGTTCACAGAAGAAGAGCCGCACTACCACGAGTCAGAAGGTGCGGATATGGAGATGGAGGAGTCTCCGTCGCCGTGACGACACCTGAATCAGGGCACAATCCTGGGCCCAGCCGACGCCGCGTACTCTCGTACGCCGGCGTCGGCGGCCTGGGGCTGCTCGGCGGTATCGGTCTCAGCAATCAGGTCAACGCTGCGGAGGAGCCTGCCCAGCCGGCGCAGCAACCTGTGGTGCCGGGACGAATTGCGCCGTACGGCCCTCACCAACCAGGCGTGACTGCCCCTACTCCCCCAGCAAATCGGCTCGTTGCGTTCCGGGTCGTCGGTGACTTCGACTTCGCCGCCGCGGGTCGACTCATGCGGCTGTGGACCTCGACGATCGAGTCCGTGACACAGGGAAAACCTGCGCCGGGTGACACCGCCCGTGACCTTGCCCAGGACAACGTCGACCTCACCGTGACGGTTGGTTGGGGTCCTGACTTCTTCGAGAAGATCGACCGCGTGGCCGACATGCCCGTCGGCCTGGTGAAGATCCCGGCCTTTCGTCACGACCGACTGGAGCCACGGTGGTCGGGAGGCGATCTCATCGTCATGATCGCGGCCAGCGACGACACGACGGTGACTCACACCATGCGTCGCCTGGTCCTTGACGCCGAGCCTTTCGCGTCCGTGCAATGGGAGCAGTCTGGATCGTGGCGTCGGCTCGACGCTGACCATCAACCGCATACCGGGCGCAATCTGTTCGGCCAGGTCGATGGCACCGGAAACCCCGCGGCGGACGATGACGTGTTCGACGAAACTGTCTGGAGTAAGGCGCCGGACTGGTTCGCTGGGGGCACCACCATGGTGGTGAGACGCATCTCGATGAATCTGGACACGTGGGACGAACTCACCCGTCAAGAACAGGAACTGTCCGTCGGCCGCGATCTCGCGGCGGGAGCCCCGCTGACTGGCTCTCATGAGACCGACACGCCTGACTTCGCCGCGCTGGACGACACCGGCCAACCGGTCATTCCCGTCGACTCGCATGTAGCCCTGGCACATCACAGCGCCAACGGTGGCACACGCATGCTGCGCAGAGGCATGAACTACACGACGTACGACTCGGAGGCGAAGCGGCATGACTCTGGGCTCATCTTCGTCAGCTTCCAAGCCGACCTGGGTGCGCAGTTCGTGCCGATTCAGCGCAAACTCGACCGCGCGGACCAACTCAACGACTGGACCACCGCAATAGGTTCGGCGGAGTTTGCCGTCTTGCCCGGATTTGAGCAGGGCGGCTGGCTGGGACAGCCCTTGCTCGGCTAATTCCTATCCCCACACAACGAGACGTCACAGCGCGCATGCTGCGCGTCAGCGGACTTGAGGTGGTCGCGGAGCCGGAACCACGATGAACAAGTACACACACGCTCCGATCGGGCCTGAGATGAACACCAGGACGAACGCAAGAAGGGAGCGCCGTTGCACGGCGGCCACCAGCGCCCAGAGCCAGATCGCAAACCCGGCCGCCAACAGTAGCCCGACAAGAACGTCCGAGAGCATCGCGCTCGCTCGCTAAGAGAGGTTGACGGCGCGCACCGAGTTTGCGTGGATCGCTTCCTCGATCTCCAAGAGTGTCTCCGGCGCGATCGCGGAGTCGACCGACAGGGCGACCAACGCGGGGCCGCCCTTTGCGTCGCGCGCGACCTGCATCGAGGCGATGTTGACGTCCGCGTCGCCCAGGATCCGACCGAGTACGCCGACCACACCGGGGCGGTCGTCGTACTGGAAGAACGCCAGGTGATCGGTCGGCTCGATATCGACATCGAGACCGTTGATCTCGACCAGGCGTTCACGCTGCGAGATACCGACCAGGGTGCCGCTCGCCGAAACCTCTGAGCCGTCGGAAAGCGTCCCGCGGATCGTGATCAGGTTGCGATGGTCGGGGCTCTCCGATTCGCAGATCAGCCGCACCTCGGTGCCGCGTTCGGCCGCCATCAGGGGCGCATTCACGTAGGACACTGACTCGGGTACGACGTCGGTGAAGACACCCTTGAGAGCGGCCAACTCGAGGACCTTCACGTCGTACTCGCTGATCTCGCCACGAACCTCGACGTCGATGTTCTGGGCGACCTCCCCAGCCAGGGCCGTGAAGACGCGGCCCAACTTCTCGGTCAGCGGGAATGCCCGGGCGCACGTCTTCGGCGATCACGCCACCCTGCACATTGACGGCATCCGGAACCAGGTCGCCCGACAACGCCAGTCGGACCGACTTCGCGACCGAGATGCCAGCCTTCTCCTGCGCCTCGTCGGTCGACGCGCCGAGGTGCGGCGTGGCGACGACGTTCTCGAGTTCGAAGAGCGGGCTGTCCGTGCACGGCTCGGTCGCGAAGACGTCGAGTCCGGCGGCCGCGAGGCGGCCTTCCTTCAGCGCGGCGTACAGCGCGGCCTCGTCGACGATGCCGCCACGGGCAGCGTTGACCAGCACGAGGTGCGGACGGACCTTCGCCAACTCCTCGACACCGATCAGACCGGCGGTTTCCGGGGTCTTGGGCAGGTGGACCGACATGAAGTCCGACTCCGTGAGCAGGGTGTCGAGGTCGACCAGGCGGACGCCCATCTGCGCGGCGCGGCCGGCTTGGACGTAGGGATCGTAGGCGATGACCTTCATGCCGAAGGCGCTGAGCCGCTGAGCAACGAGTACGCCGATGCGGCCTAGGCCGACGATGCCGAGGGTCTTCTCGTACAGCTCGATGCCGGTGTACTTCGAGCGCTTCCATTCGCCGTTGCGAAGCGCCGCGTGCGCGGGGCTGATGTGCCGGGCCGCCGCGAGCATGAGGCCTACTGCGATCTCCGCTGCGCTGACGATGTTGGAGGTCGGAGCGTTCACGACCATGACGCCGTTCTGCGTTGCCGCCTTCACGTCGACGTTGTCGAGACCGACGCCCGCCCGGGCCACCACCTTGAGATTCTTGGCCGCCGCCAAGCGCTTCAGCGTTCACCTTCGTCGCGGATCGGATCAGGATGGCATCGACGTCGGCGATGGCCGTCAACAGTTCGGCGCGGTCGGCACCGTTGCAGTGACGGATCTCGAAGTCCGGACCGAGCGCCTCGACGGTTGCGGGGCTCAGCTCTTCGGCGATGAGTACGACGGGGTTGCTCACAGCGGGATTCCTCAAGGATTGGCGAATGGGTTACACGACGCTGTGTTGCGACGATGTTACCCGAACAGCGCTTGGCCGACGTACTCGTCTTGCCCGATCCCGGGAGGGACGGCAAACAGGGCCGATCCGTTGAACCTGAGGTACTCCACGAGCGCGTCGGACTGGGCCATCTTGTTCTGGATCGGGATGAACTGGGTTCGCGGATCACGCACGAAGGCAAGGAAGAACAGGCCCGGCGTCCATGTGCCCCAACTCGTTGTTGCCGTCGACGAAGTTGTAGCCCCGACGCAGCATGCGCATGCCGCCGTTGTGATCGGGATGGACGACTCTGACGTGGCAGTCCAACGGCATCACGGGGCCGTCGCGGCCCTGCATCTCGAAGTCCGGTTGGTCGAACTCCTTGCCGCCTGACAACGGCGCACCCTCGTCCTTGGTTCGACCGATGAATGCCTCCTGATCGCCGAGGGACTGCCGGTCCCAGACCTCGAGGGTCATGTTGATCCGGCGGGCCACGAGGTAGGAGCCGCCCTCCAACCAGGTGCCGTTCGGGTCATCGTCGGGCTGGACCCACACGTAGTCCTCGAGCGCGGCCGTCTCCTCCGCCTTGACGTTCATCGTGCCGTCCTTGAGACCGAACAGATTGCGCGGCGTCGTCTGCGTCGTGCTGGTCGACGATGTCCGACCGAAGCCGAGTTGCGACCAACGCAAAGCAACGGTCCCGAACCCGATCCGTGCCAGATTGCGTACGGCGTGCACGGCCACTTGCGGGTCGTCGGCACAGGCCTGGATGCACATGTCTCCACCCGTGATCGGCAGATCGACCGGGATCACCGGGGAAGTGCGGCAGCGGTTGCAGCGCCGCCGGCTGGCGGTCCGCCAAGCCGAACCGATCCTTTCCGTCCGCGTCAACGAACATCGTCGGCCCGAACCCGAACGTGATGGTCAGACCCGACGGTGGCAACCCGATCGCCTCACCGGTGTCGTCGGGTGGCGCGTTGTAGGGACCCTCCACGGGGCCGATCGGCCCGGCGTTGCCGCCGGCCGTCATCCGCTCGGCCGCCTCGGTCCAGGCCTTCAGCATCACGATGAGTTCATCGCGGGAATCGGTGATGATGTCGAAGGCCGCGAAGTGCAGCCGATCCTGCGCAGGCGTGGTCACGCCAGCCTGGTGCGCACCGCGGAAGTCATAGCTGCGCTGGAGCGGTGAGCGCTGCCGGTTCCTTGGAGGAGGCCGCTGCCTGGCGGCCCGCCACGAAGGCGCCGCCCGCGACACCGGCCGCGACCGCCGTACCACCAAGCAACCCCCGACGAGAGACTCCGCCGAGGGTGCGAGGTGCTGTCGTTGCCCGGTCCTGGCCCGTTGCCGGGCCAGCATCGTGCACAGGAGGTTCGGTCAAGAAAGCACCGCCGCCGTCAACTGTGAGAGCGGTTCCGACAGGGAGTTCACCGAGTCCGACAGCGCCTTGATCTGTTCCGGAGTCAGTTCGTCGTAGAACTTGAAGCCGTCACCGACCCGCTGCTCGTCCAACAGCACCTGGAGGGCGTCGAACCTGGTCTGCAGGGTCGCGGCCAGTTCGGGATCCTTCTCGGCGAGGATCGGGGCAACGCCGTCGAAGCCGACCTTGGCGCCATCGACGTTGGCCTGGAAGTCCCACATGTCGGTGCGCGACCAGAACTCCTCCTCGCCGGTGATCTTGCCGAGAGCGACCTCTTCGAGCAGGCCACGCGAACCGTTGGCGATCTGGTCGACGGTGTACTCCAGATCGGCGATTCGAGTCGTTGAGCGTGGTCGTGTTCGTCATCAGATCATCAGCGTACGTCGCACGCTGAGCCGAGGTGAGGGCCTGGTAGTCCTCGGCGCGTTCGGGCCAGAGATCCTTCTCGATCCGGTGCCAGCCCGTCCATTTCTGCCCAGGCTCGAGATCGGCCTCGCGGGCGTCCATCATCGGATCGAGGTCACCGAAGGATTCGGCAACGGTCTCGATGCGCTCCCAGTGGGTGCGTGCGACCGGGTAGAGCGCGCGCGCCTCGTCGTCCTCGCCGGCCTTGTAGAGGTCGACGAACTCCTGGGTCTTCACGACCAGTTGGTCGGACTGATCCTGGATGTACGTCGCGTAGTTCGCGATCGCCGAATCCACCATCGCCTGAGCGTCCGTCGAGACGGGCACGTCCTCATCGGACTCGGTCACGGTGAAGTCGGCACGAATGCCTTCGCCGACCATCCCTGGCTTGCAAGCCGTGACGTAGGTCCCCGCGGGAGCCGCCACCACGAGTTGACGGGTGAGACCAGGGCCGACGTTCTCGACTTCAGCAACAATGCGAAGCCCATCCTCGCCGAGCAGGTAGAACTCCGTGATCTGATCACCGGCGTTCGTCACATCGAACGAGATCTTGCCGGCCGGCGCCTCGGTGGCGGAGATGTTGCACGCGTCGGCGGTGGACTCGACGGTCAGCGCTCGGGGGTCGTCTGCATCCGCCGTCGAGGAGTCCACGTTTTCGGTGCAAGCGACGAGTGCCGGGGCGGCCAGCAGCAGGGTTCCGAGCAGGATTTGGCGGGTTCGGAGCATGTCGGAGCGGAGTCCTTTCAAAGGGGTGTACGACGAGGGTCGATCAGGAAACAGAAACGGGCGTCTGCGCCGGCTCGGCCGGGCGGCTCTTCTTCCGCACCATTCGGAGGAACAAGAACATGGTCGGCACGACGTACAAGATCCACGCGACGCCTTCCAACACCGTGGTCTGCGGCGAGAAGTTGAAGATGCCCTTGAGCAAGGTGCCGTACCAACTGCTCGGCGGAATCGTCTCGGAGACGTCGAAGAGCAGGTTGTTCAGGCCCGGCAGGACCCCGGCCTCCTGGAGGTCGTGGATCCCATAGGCGAGCACGCCGCCAGCGACCACGATCAGGAAGGCGCCGGTCCAGGTGAAGAACGTGGTGAGGTTGATCCGCAACGCACCCCGGTAGATGAGGTAGCCCAGCAGCACGGCTGTGGCCAGACCCAGAGCCGCGCCAGCCAAGGGCTGCCAGGTGGCCGTGGTTGCGCTCGTGCCCGCCTGGGTCGCCGCCCACAGGAACAACGCCGTCTCAAGACCCTCCCGGCCGACGGCCAACAAGGCGACCAGGGACAGGGCGTAGCGGCCACCGTCCGCAGCGATATCAACCTGGCGCCGCAGCTCCGTGCTGATCCCCCGGGCGGCGCGAGCCATCCAGAAGATCATCCAGGTCACGAAGCCGACGGCGACCAGGCTGAGCGTGCCACCGATGAGCTCTTGAGCCTCAAAGGTGAGCCCCCGAGGGCCGAAGGTCAGTAGTGCACCGAAAGCCATGCTGATCGCGATCGCCAGCGCCACACCGGCCCAGATCCGCGGCAGGAGTTCGCGACGATCGGTCTTCACGACGTACGCGATCAGGATGCTCACAACCAAGGCAGCCTCAAGGCCCTCACGCAGGCCGATGAGGTAGTTGGCGAACATCGATGGCCTCCGGTGTGAGGTGATCAGTTGGACAGGATCAGACTTACTTAGGTAAGCCTAATTAGGTCTGCCTAACCTAACACACCGAATCCAGTGCGCACAGTCTCCTATGTCACTAGTGGGTCGGGGCTTTAGACCTTCGCCGTCACGTGTTCGCGAATCGCCGGGATGATCGATCTCGCCGTAGACGCGCAGGGTCTCCTCCTTGTTGTCGTGCTGGAGGTAGCCGGCGAACTGGGTCGACCCCGATCGCCGTGCAGCTCCTTGAGCTTGGCGATGTGCTCCTCGGCGGTGCCGAGGATGCAGAAGCGGTCGACGATCTCGTCGGGCACGAACTCGGTGTGGGTGTTGCCGGCTCGCCCGTGCTCGTTGTAGTCGTAGCCCTGACGCCCCTTGATGTAGTCGGTGAGCGCCTGGGGCACGGCGCTCTCCTTGAGGGATCGGCGCCGTACTTCGCGACGATGTCGGCGACGTGGTTGCCGACCATGCCGCCGAACCAGCGGCACTGCTCGCGCATGTGCGCCCAGTCGTCGCCGACGTACATCGGCGCGGCGACGCAGAACGTGATCGACGTCGGGGTCGCGGCCGACGTTCGCCGCGGCCTCGCGCACGCGTCTTGATCATCCACGCGGCGATGTCGACGTCGGCGAGCTGCAGGATGAACCCGTCGCCGACCTCGCCGGCCAGCCTTGAGCGCCATCGGGCCGTACGCCGCCACCCAGACCTCGAGCGACGACATCGTCGCTCCACGGGAACTGCAGCGTCGAGCCCTTGTAGTCGACCGGCCGCGACAGTTCGCGAGCTCGCGGATGACGTGGGTCGACCTCGCGCATCTCCTTGATCGTGGACGGCTTGCCGTTGGTCACCCGCACGGCCGAGTCGCCGCGGCCGATGCCGCAGATGGTGCGGTTGCCGTACATCTCGTTGAGCGTCGCGAAGAGCGATGCCGTCACGGTCCAGTCGCGGGTGGCCGGGTTGGTCACCATCGGCCCGACGATGACCCGCTTGGTCTCGGCGAGGATCGCGCTGTAGATGACGTAGGGCTCCTGCCACAGCAGGTGGCAGTCGAAGGTCCACACGTAGTCGAAGCCGTGCGCCTCGGCCAGCTTGGCCAGCTGCACCGTGCGCGCGGCGGGTGGGTTGGTCTGGAGGACGACTCCGAAGTCCATGGCTGCTACTTTCTTCTTGGCGGACGTGCCCTAGACGAGGTACTGCGAGAGGCCGCGCTTGAGGTACCGGCCGTGGCCCTTGGTGCCGACGTACTCCCCCGCATCGATCGACGACCTTGCCGCGGGAGATCACGGTGTCGACGTGGCCGTCGATCTCGAAGCCCTCCCAGGCGGAGTGGTCCATGTTCATGTGGTGGGTCTTGTCGACCCCGATCGAGGTGTGGCCGTTCGGGTCGTAGACCACGATGTCGGCATCGGCGCCCGGGTGCGATGACGCCCTTCTTGCCGTAGAGGCCGAACATCCGCGCCGGCGTGGTCGAGGTGATCTCGACCCAGCGCTCGAGGGTGATCTCGCCGGTCACGACGCCCTGGTACATCAGGTCCATGCGGTGCTCGACCGAGCCGATGCCGTTGGGGATCTTGCGAGAAGTCGCCGACGCCGAGCTCCTTCTGGCCCTTCATGCAGAACGGGCAGTGGTCGGTCGAGACCATCTGCAGAGTCGTTGGTGCGCAGCGCTCTGCCACATGTGGTCCTGGTGGCCCTCCTCGCGCGAGCGCAGCGGCGTCGAGCACACCCACTTGGCGCCCTCGAACGCCTCCCACTCGTCGCTCGAGCGCGCCGAGCTGCTCCTCGAGCGAGAGGTAGAGGTACTGCGGGCAGGTCTCGCCGAACACGTTCTGGCCGCTGTCGCGGGCCGCGGCGAGCTGCTCGACGGCCTGCTTGGCGCTGACGTGCACGACGTACAGCGGCGCCCCGGTGAGGTTGGCGAGCATGATCGCGCGGTGCGTGGCCTCCTCCTCCATCTGCCAGGCGCGGGCGATGCCGTGGAAGTACGGGATCGGTCTTGCCCTGGGCGAGCAGCTGCTCGACGAGCACGTCGATGGCCGGGCCGTTCTCGGCGTGCATCATCGTCATCAGGCCGGTCTCGGCGCGACTTCTGCATGGCCCGGAGGATCTGCGCGTCGTCGGAGTAGAAGACGCCCGGGTAGGCCATGAAGAGCTTGAAGCTCGTGATGCCCTCGTCGATCGAGTCCGTCCATCGCCTTGAGCGAGTCCTCGTCGACGCCGCCGATGATCTGGTGGAAGCCGTAGTCGATGGCGCAGTTGCCGGCCGCCTTCTCGTGCCAGGCGGCGAGGCCGTCCATCACCCGCTGGCCGTAGTGTCTGCACGGCGAAGTCGATGATCGTCGTCGTGCCGCCCCAGGCCGCCGCGCGGGTGCCGGTCTCGAAGGTGTCGGACGCCGCGGTGCCGCCGAACGGCAGCTCCATGTGGGTGTGCGCGTCGATGCCGCCGGGGATGACGTACTTGCCGGTCGCGTCGATGACGTGGTCGACGGACGCCGCGTCAGGTCGGAGCCGAGCAGCACCGAGCCCGGCTGCGAGCACGCGCGACGATCGTCTCGCCGTCGATGAGTACGTCGGCCTCGCGATCGCCCGGTCGCCGTGACGACGGTGCCGCCGGTGATGAGAGTGGTTGCCATGCTGCGCTCCCTACGGCTTGGGGATCGACGTGTAGGAGTCGGGCCGGCGGTCGCGATAGAACTGCCAGTCGTCGCGCACCTGCCGGATCATGTCCATGTCGAGGTCGCGGATCACGATCTCCTCGTCCGTGCCGCTGCCGCAGCTCGCCGACGAAGTTGCCCTGCGGATCGACGAACTGGCTGGTGCCGTAGAAGTCGACGGCCAGCGTCGCCGTACTCGTTGTCCTCGCGGCCGACCCGGTTGGGCTGCAGCACGAAGTAGCCGTTGGCACCGGCGGCCGCCGGTCTGCTCGATCTCCCACAGCCGGTTGGAGAGGCCGGGCTTGGTGGCGTTGGGGTTGAAGACGATCTGCGGCGCCGTTGAGGCCGAGTTCGCGCCAGCCCTCGGGGAAGTGCCGGTCGTAGCAGATGTAGACGCCGATCTTGCCGACCGCGGTCTCGAAGACGGGGTAGCCGAGGTTGCCGGGGCGGAAGTAGAACTTCTCCCAGAACTTGTCGAGGTGCGGGAGGTGGTGCTTGCGGTACTTGCCGAGGATCGTGCCGTCGGCGTCGACGACGACCGCGGTGTTGTAGTAGACGCCGGGCATGCTCCTCCTCGTAGATCGGGAGGATCATCACCATCGACGAGTTCCTTGGCGAGCGCGGCGAAGCGCTGCACGATCGGGCCGTCGGCCGGCTCGGCGTAGCGCGTAGTACTTCTGGTCCTGGGTGATGCCGAAGTAGGGGCCGTAGAAGAGCTCCTGGAAGCAGATGACCTGCGCGCCCTGCGGCTGCGGCGTCCCGTGCGAACTGCTCGTGCTTGTCGAGCATCGACTCCTTGTCGCCCGTCCAGGTCGTCTGCGTGATCGCTGCCTTGATGACCGTCACTCGCGCTCCCCTTCGATTGACCTGCCTTGAACCGATCCGCTCACTCTGCATTGGTTCAGGCACTGAGTCCATCACCGACGGTCGATTCCCAGAGGTCTCGGTCATCCGAGGATGACCATTCGGCCCACGCCGCCGCATAGTCGTCGTCGAGAGCGGGGTGACTAACCAGATTCGGATCCATGCGCCGACGCTACGCCAGCAGCTGTTCCCTAGTCGACGTTCTTCCCCGGCACTCCCGCAGCGACACTGGTCTCAACAGCTTTCACCTTCCACACCTGCTTCGTGCTGGAGTCCCTCGCAGCGTCCGGAGTGGCCGTCTCATCACCTCAAACTCCAATCACGACAAGCACGCCGAACACCCCAACACTTCATGGCTCACCGTCTCAATGTGCCAAAATGGGACCGAAGTCTGTTGGGACGCCAGTCGCTGAGCGTAAGTAATGACCGTCTAGCGGACTTCGGTCCCAGGTTGTGCAGCGCTTGCAGACGCCGTTGCGATCAAGCGGTCCGAGGGCTGCTGTCGAGAAGTTTGGCAGCCAACAATCCACCGACGGCACCACCGAGGTGGCCCTGCCACGAGACACCGTCAGCGCCCGGCAGGACGCCCAGCAGCATCCCACCGACGAGGAGGAACAGCCCGATTCCCACGATCAGATGGACTGGATTGCGGGTGAAGAAGCCGCGGGCCAGCAAGTATGTGAGGTACCCGAAGACCACGCCGCTCGCCCCAGCGGTCACCGTGCCGGCCGGCGAAAACAGCCATACCGCTAGGCCGGAGGCAATGACCGAGATCATCGTCACGTTGAACCACCTAGGCACACCACTGAGCAGGATCAGTGCTCCGAGGCAGGCCAGTGGAACGGTGTTGGCGATCAGGTGCCCCCAGCCATGGTGGAGCACGGGAGCGACGAAGATCTCGGGAAGGCTGTCGAAGTCGCGCGGAACAATGCCCACACCCTCCAGGGCACCGCCGCTGGCCACATCGAAAGCTTCAATGAGCCACAAGGCTGCGACGACCACACCGATCACCGTTGCGGCGGTGACAGGCGAGACCCGGACGGCCGGTCGTTGAACGCTCGGCACTGGTGGTTGTTGAAAACTCACCTCACCAGTGTGCCTGGCGCCCGCGTGAAACCAAGGTCGAGCACGGCGCCCGTCACCTAGGTGTACCCGGCTAGCTGGGCGAGCGAGTAATTCGCTGTGGAGCAGGGAGAACCAGCCGTCGGGGTCGTTCGACCAGGCCGTCCAGGCTGTTGAGATCCTCTCTAGCTCCTCCTGCGTGCTGAGGCCCTCGCGAAGGAGTTGTTCGGTCAGGGCCGAGTGCAGGATTCGGTCGGCCCACATGCCGCCCCAGTACGCCCGATCCTCCGGGTTGGCGAAGCACCAGGTGGAGGTCGTAACGGTGGCGTCATCGAGTCCGGCAGCGTGGGCCCAGGCGAGGAGGTGCCGGCCGGCCTCGGGTTCGCCGCCGTTTGCGCGAGCCGCGGCGTCGTACAACTCGAGCCAGCGGTCGAATTCGGGGAGCTTGGGGTACCACGCGAAGGCGCTGTAGTCGGAGTCGCGTACGGCGATCAGCCCGCCCGGCTTCGTGACTCGAGCCATCTCGCGCAGCGCCAGCACCGGATCGGCCACGTGCTGGATCACCTGATGGGCGTGCACGACATCGAAGGAGTCGTCAGCGAACTCCAGCGCGTGCACATCACCGACGAAGACCGTGACGCCGTCGACTCCCTGCCGCTCCAACTCTGCGCGCGTCAGATCGGCCGCGGCCTCGTTGATCTCCAGGGCGCTGGTCTCCCCCGGTGCAACCAAAGCGGCCAGTTCGGCCGTGATCGTTCCCGGCCCGGAGCCGACGTCGAGCAGACGCTGGCCTGGGGCCAGATGCGGCAGGAGGTACGCCGCAGAGTTGGCCGCCGTACGCCACCGATGCGAGCGCAAAACGCTCTCGCTGTGCCCGTGCGTGTAGCGCTTCACCGTTCCGATGCCCCTACCGCTTCAGTCCGCCCCTGCTGGCTGTTGTTCACCATGTCAAGTGGGCGAACCGTCACTCAGCACGATGAATTCATCGTGCTGAGTGACGGTTGACCTACCTAACGTGATGAAACAACCGGGTCAGCGGCCGGCGTTGCCGTCGACGTAGTCGGAGTCGTGCGACTTCACCCAGGCCATCAGCTTGCGGAGTTCGCGGCCGGTGCCCTCGATCGGGTGCTGCTCGCCCTTGGCGCGCAGCGCCTTGAACTCCGGACCGCCGGCGTCCTGGTCGTCGATGAACCGCTGCGCGAACTTGCCGTTCTTGATGTCGGCCAGAACGGCCTCCATGTTCTGCTTCACGCGCTCGTCGATCACGCGCGGGCCGGAGACGTAGTCGCCGTACTCCGCGGTGTCGGAGACCGACCAACGCTGCTTGGCGATGCCGCCTTCGTACATCAGGTCGACGATGAGCTTGAGCTCGTGGAGGCACTCGAAGTAGGCGACCTCGGGCTGGTAGCCGGCCTCGGTGAGGACCTCGAAGCCGTACTGCACCAGCTGCGACGCGCCGCCACACAGGACAGCCTGCTCGCCGAACAGGTCGGTCTCGGTCTCCTCGGTGAACGTGGTCTTGATGCCGCCGGCCCGCAGGCCACCGATCGCCTTGGCGTAGGACAGCGCGAGCGGCCAGGCGTTGCCGGACTCGTCCTTCTCGACGGCGACGAGCACGGGTACGCCGCGGCCGTCGACGTACTCACGACGGACGAGGTGTCCGGGTCCCTTCGGCGCGACCATGAAGACGTCGACGCCGGCGGGCGGGGTGATGTAGCCGAAGCGGATGTTGAAGCCGTGGCCGAAGACGAGCGTGTCGCCGGGCGTCAGGTTGGGCTCGACCGACTCGGCGTACAACTTCCGCTGCACGTGGTCGGGCGCGAGGATCACGATGACGTCGGCCTCTTCGACTGCCTCGGCGGGCGTGAGGACGCGCAAGCCCTCGGCCTCGGCCTTGGCGCGGCTGGCTGAGGTTTCGAGCAGGCCGACGCGTACGTCGACGCCCGAATCGCGCAGCGACAACGCGTGTGCGTGGCCCTGGCTGCCATAGCCCAGCACCGCGACATTCTTGCCCTGGATCAGGGACAGGTCCGCGTCGTCGTCGTAGAACATCTCAGCCATGCGTATTGCTCACTCTCTAGGTGGGTTGGTGCGCTAATTGGATGTTGCGAAGGAACCGGAACCGCGACCGATGGCGACCATGCCCGACTGGACCAACTCGCGGATACCGAATGGTTCGCAGAATGGTCAGCAGGTCAGCCAACTTGTCCGAGTTTCCGGTCGCCTGGATGGTGATCGCGTCAGGGGCGACGTCGATCACCTTGGCCTTGAAGAGTTGTACGGCGTCGAGCACGTGCGCGCGCGTATCGGTGTCGCAACTGACCTTGACGAGCAACAGTTCGCGCTTAATCGCCGACGAGCCCGGAAGCTCGACGATCTTTATCACCTCCACCAGTTTGTTCAACTGCTTGATCACCTGATCAAGGGGAAGCTTGTCGACGTTGACGACGATCGTCATCCGCGACATCTCAGATCGCTCTCGGTGGGACCGACCGCCAGGCTGTCGATGTTGAACCCGCGCCGGCTGAACAGGCCCGCCACGCGAGCCAGGACTCCGGGCTTGTTCTCGACCAGGACGGACAGAGTGTGCTTGCTCATTCGAGGCCCCCGGCGAAACAGGAGCGCAGCGAGTGTTTCGCTTGGAGTATTCATCAGAGATCATCCTCTTCGAACTTCGGGGCGAGGTTGCGGGCGTACTTGATCTCGTCGTTGCTGGACCCGGCCGCCACCATCGGCCACACCATGGCGTCGCGGTGGACCCGGAAGTCGACGACCACCGGCACGTCGTTGATCGACATCGCCTTGTTGATGGTGGCGTCGACGTCGCCCGGGCTTTCGCACGCCAAGACCGACACAGCCGTAGGCGTCGGCCAACTTCACGAAGTCGGGGATCCCGCTTGGAGTGGCAGATCGGTGTTGGAGTACCGCTCGTTGTAGAACAGCGTCTGCCATTGCCGAACCATGCCGAGCGACTCGTTGTTGATGATGGCGACCTTGATCGGGATGCCCTCGATCGCACACGTGGCCAACTCCTGGTTGGTCATCTGGAAGCAGCCGTCACCGTCGATCGACCAGACGGTCGCGTCCGGGCGGCCGACCTTGGCCCCCATCGCAGCCGGCACCGAGAAGCCCATCGTGCCGAGACCACCCGAGTTGATCCAGGTGTGCGGGTGCTCGTAGCCCACGAACTGCGCCGCCCACATCTGGTGCTGGCCGACACCGGCGACGTAGATCGCTTCCGGACCGGCGATCGCGCTGAGGCGCTCGATGACGTACTGCGGGGCGAGGGTGCCGTCGCCGTGGTCGTCGTACCCCAACGGATAGGCCTTCTTCACCCCGGCGAGGAACGCCACCCACTCCTCGATGTCACCGGTCCGACCGGCCTTGGCATGCGCCTTCGAGTACGGCGGTCAGCTCGGCGATGATCGGCTTGCAGTCACCCACGATCGGGACGTCGGTGTGGCGGTTCTTCCCGATCTCGGCCGGATCGATGTCGGCGTGGATGACCTTCGCGTTGGGCGCGAACGAATCCAGCCTGCCCGTCACGCGGTCGTCGAAGCGCGCGCCCAGGCTGATGATCAGGTCGCTGCGCTGAAGCGCGGCCACCGCCGGGACGGTGCCGTGCATGCCGGGCATGCCCAGGTGTTGCGGGTGGCTGTCCGGGAAGGCACCGCGCGCCATCAAGGTCGTGACGACCGGCATGCCGGTGAGTTCGGCCAACTTGAGCAACTCGGCCGACGCATTGGCGCGGATCGTGCCGCCGCCGACGTACAGCACCGGCTTCTTCGATTCCAGGATCAGGCTCGCGGCGTCCTGGATCGCTTGCGCGTGGGGCGCGTTTGCGGCTTGTAGCCCGGCAGGTCCAACTCGCTGGGCCACTCGAAGTCGGTCATCGACGGTCAGCGCCGACTTGGCGATGTCGACCAGCACCGGGCCCGGGCCGACCGGTCAAGGCGATGTGGAAGGCCTCGGCGATCCGCTTCGGGATGTCGGCCGGATCGGTGACGAGGAAGTTGTGCTTCGTGATCGGCATGGTGATGCCGCGGATGTCGGCCTCCTGGAAGGCGTCCGTGCCGATCGAGGCGGCAGGCACCTGACCGGTGACGGCCACGATCGGAACCGAGTCCATGTAGGCGTCGGCGATCGGCGTGACGAGATTCGTCGCGCCGGGACCGCTGGTGGCCATGCAAACCCCCACGCGACCCGTCGCCGCGGCGAAGCCCTGAGCGGCGTGACCCGCGCCCTGCTCGTGCCGGACGAGGATGTGGCGGATCTGGGTGGAGTCCATGAGCGGGTCGTACGCCGGGAGGATGGCGCCGCCGGGAATGCCGAACATGTTGTCTACGCCGGCGTGCTCCAGCGACTTGACGAGGCTTTGGGCCCCGTCATTTGGCCCGTCATCTGGGCGTTCAGCTGGCCCTTCGGCTTCTCACTCATGACATTCCTACCTGTTCCGTTTCTGTACTGGTCGACCTGTTTTCTCCAACAAAAAACCCCTCGGCCTTGACGGCGGCGAGGGGTGACGCGGGAGCTAGTGGAGTCTTAGCTCACGCGCCGTTGCATACAATAAGGAGTTCACGCACAGACATACGGTCCCTTCCGGAAGCCCTCGGCGTCAAGCCGCTACTCCGGCCATCCCACATCTTGAAACCGGCGTCTCACGCATCAGTCAGCCGTTTCCAGCCCGGTGCACACGCAGCCATGGTTGCCTTCGGCATCCTCCAGCACCCAATAGCAAGGGGCGTATTCATCGGTGACCAGGCGTCCGCCGGCCGCAACGGCCGCGGCGATGCGCTCCTCGGCCTGGTCATGCGGGACGAAGACGTCGAGGTGGAAGCGTTGCCGATCGGATTGCGTCGCTGTCGGTCGACTGGAACCACAGGTTGGGCAACTGCCCGGACTTCTCGACGATCAGGTCGTCCTCGCGTGGATCGTCCACCATCCCGAGCAGAGCCCGCCAGAATGGCTTGATGGCGCTCCAGATCGGGCGTGTCCAGGGCGAGTTCGAGCGAGGTCACCTGCACCGGACGGGCCTCGCACCCCTGGGCCGCCGCCAGGTCGCTGATCACCCGCGCCAGATCGACGTCCCGTCAGTGACACCGCCGGCGTCATGGCTGGACAGCTTGATGTCGAGCCGCCCGTATCGCACGTCCAGATCGGGGTGATGGTCCATCTCCTCGGCAGCCTCACCGATCGCGTTGGCCAGACGCAGGCTCCCGAGGAAGTCCCCCGTGCCGAATCGCGCATGTATGGCAGACCGCAGGTAACGCCAGTCACCCAGCTCATGGGCCAAGAATTCGTCTCCGCCGATCACGGTTGCACCTCCGGGAGCACTAGTTGTCCGATCGGAATACGGGTTCCACGCTACTTCCCAGCGAAAGCCATCCATATCGCTGAAGTAGCCCGAATACCCTCCCCAATCACGGCTCTCAGCGGGGTGCACAGGCGCCCCGACACTCGCCGCCAGGGCGAGGACCGCGTCGACCTCATCCCGATTGACGCAGTTGTGCGCCAGCGTGACGGGTACGACGCCGTCACCTCGGCGGATCGGGCCGACCTCGGCCTCGAACTGACCCTCGTCCCACAGGGACAGGACCAATCGCTCCCCCACACGGATCATGAGGACCTCGCCGGGCACATCAAGTTCGGCCGCCCACCCGAGACCGTCGACGTAGAACCGTCGACTCGCTGAGACGTCACCAACCGCCAACGTGATGAAACTGACTCGTGCATCCATCCGCCGAGCCTGTCACACGCCGAGGACCATGAGCGCGGAGAGCGACGTGCGCTGCGCGCCGTCCTCGTCGAAGTTCGCGGGGTCCAGCCACGCGTCGTACGCCGTGCGCAGGCGTGGCCACTCCGCGTCGGTGATCGAGAACCAGTCGGTGTCGCGATTGCGCCCGCGATAGACGATCGCCTGCCGGAACCTGCCCTCATAGGTGAAGCCCAGCCGCCGGGCCGCCGATCGCGACGGCTCGTTCAGGCTGTCGCACTTCCACTCGTAACGCCGATAGCCCAGGTCCTCGAACGCATGCCGCGCCAGCAGATACATCGCCTCGGTTGCGGCCCGCGTCCGCACCAGCGCCGGCGCCGTACTGGATGGACCCGATCTCGATGCTGCCCTGTGCGGGATCGATGCGCATGTACGACGCCCGGCCGGCCGCGTGGCCGAGATCGAGCGGGACGATCCCGAACGAGACGAACGCCGGATCCGCAATCCGAGCCGCAAGCAGATCCCGCATCCCGTCAGCATCGGCTGGCCGCAACTCCGGGAGATAGGTCCAATTGGCCTCGTTGTGATCGCCGCCGACCTCGCCGAACAGCGACTCCGCGTGATCGGTCGAGAGCGGCTCGAGGCGCACGTAGCGCCCGAGAAGAGTCACCGGCTCAGGCGCCGTCGCGCCGGCCCAGCCAGGAACCGGCTCACCGATCGGCTGACCATACTCGTTGACTCTGCGTTCATGCTCGACTCTCGCTCTGCGCAGTGCTCAAGTCCCTGTCGCAAGACCATTGGGCCGGAGCAGCCAGGCCATGGCCAGCAGGCCCAAAACGGGCCCAGGCAGCAGCAACCACCCGACGTACGACCCGAGCTCGTCGAAGTAGGTGGTCGCCAGATTGATCGACACCACCGAGATCGCGAACCCGATGCTGTTCTGGATCGCCAGTGCGCTGCCGACCAGGTCGGGCGGGCACGCCCGCGCTGACAGCGCGGAGAACTGAGGCGAGTCGGCCACCACGGCAAGACCCCACATCAACAGTACGCCGAGTAGCACGACGGCCGGCAGCGATTGCACCAACGGATAGATCAGGCACATCGCACCCGACGTACCCAAGCGCAATCGCAGCCACCCGGGCGCTGCCCACGCGCGTGCTCCACGCTCCGCCCACGAACGATCCGAGTGCGGAGATGCCGATCACAGCAAACGCCGCCAGCGAGATCGCTTGCGCGCTGCCTGCCCCCAACGCCGCCATCACCGGAGCCACGAGCAACGGCGTGATCGTCCAGAACGCGTATACCTCCCACATATGCCCGAAATAGCCCAACGCCGATCCTCGGAAGGCCGGCACGCGAAAGGCTTGAAGGATGGCCAGTGGGTGCAGACGTTCGGGTCGGCGAGGCGGCAGGGTTCGGGCCATCGCCCAGCATCCAGATGAGGTACGCCGCGACCAGGGCCAGAACCGACGAGGTCAGGACAACCGCCTGCCAACTCCAACCGACACCGACGCCGCGGACGAACTGCGGAAGCGCCGTGCCCAGGGCGAGCATGCCGACGAGCCAACCCAGCGCATGGCCGGCCCGGTCCGGTGCCCAACCGACGACGAGTTTCATGCCGAGTGGGTACACCCCGGCCAGAGCCAGCCCGGTCGCGAAGCGGTAGGCCAATCCGTCGGTCACTCCCTGCGCGAACAGCGCGAACCCCGCATTGGTCACCGCGCCGACGACCGCCGAGGCCGCGAAGATCCGGCTCGCCGCGAATCGGTCGGCCAGCGCGGTGACAGCGAACCCGAGTGTGCCCATGATGAAACCCGCTTGTACGGCGATCGTCAGGTGCCCGACGTCGGCATCATCGAGTCCCCAGATTCGTCGCAGATCATCCGTCGCGGCGTTCGCGCTGAACCAGAGCGACGTACCGAACAGTTGCGCGATCACGATCCACATGACCGCTCGCCTCTGCAACATCCGCCCATCTTGGCCTATCGGACCGAAGCTCAGGGTTATCCCGGGGTGTCGGTCCTTGCTCGGGCGTAATACTCGGTATACAGTCGATCGAAATACTCAGTATTACGGGGGAACCATGTCGGTGAAGTTCGGAATTCTGGCGCTTCTGGCCGAAGGGCCGGCGTACGGCGCGCAACTCAGGTCACAGTTCGAGGCCCGGACCGGTGGCACGTGGCCGCTCAACGTCGGCCAGGTCTACACAACGCTCGGTCGGCTGGAGCGCGACGGCCTGGTCGTCCAGGCGTCGGAGCCGGACAGCGAGGGCCGCATCAGCTATGCGCTCACGCCCGACGGGTTGGCAGCGACCGACGAGTGGTGGGCCACTCCGGTCGATCGTGAGAGCTCACCGCGCGATGAACTCGTGATCAAGCTGGCGCTCGCCGTCACGGCGCCTGGCGTCGATGTGCCCGCGGTCGTCCAGACCCAACGCACCGCCACCGTCCGTCACCTGCGCGACCTCACCAGGCTCAAGCACCAGGCGATGGCCGCCGATGGGCGCGAGATCGCCTGGATGCTCGTCCTGGAAAACCTGATCTTCTCTGCGGAGGGTGAGGTTCGTTGGCTCGATTACGTCGAGTCGACCCTTGCCAGAGCAGGCGGCGATCGGCCAGACGGGCGCCCGACCGGAGCTGACCAGCACCGAACACGCCATCGAGACCGCCGGGAGCCAGTCATGACCGCACTGTTGGAACTTCGCAATGTCACCCGTATCCATGGCGAGGGGGACGCTGCAGTCAAGGCACTTCAGGGCGTCAGCCTCGTCGTCAATCCTGGCGAACTCGTCGCCGTGATGGGACCGTCCGGTTCCGGCAAGTCCAGCCTGCTCAACCTGGCCGGCGGACTCGATAGGGCGACCGCCGGTGAGGTGTACGTCGAGGGAGCCGAACTCGGTTCCCTGTCCCCCAACCAATTGGCCGAGTTGCGTCGTCGGCGGGTCGGATTCGTGTTCCAGGACTTCAACCTGATCCCCTCGCTGACTGCGGGTGAGAATGTTGCGTTGCCGCTCGAACTGGACGGCATGTCGATCCGCGAGGCCCGTCGACATGCCGAGATGGCCCTCGAGGTCGTGCAGGTTGGCGAACTCGCCGACCGCTTCCCCGACCAGATGTCCGGCGGTCAACAGCAACGCGTCGCCATTGCCCGCTCCCTGGTCGGCGACCGGCGACTGCTCCTGGCCGACGAGCCCACCGGCGCCCTCGACTCGCACACCGGCGAAGGCGTACTCCGAGTTCTTCGCGAGCGCTGCGACGCCGGCGCCGGTGGTTTGTTGGTCACCCACGAGGCTCGACATGCCGGCTGGGCCGATCGCACGGTGTTCCTGCGTGACGGTCTGGTCGTCGACACCACCGGAGATCCGGATCAGATCGACGACCTTCTCGCGGCCCAGAGATGACAACCCAAGACGTGGGCGCCCCCATTCGGGGGAACGACCCGGCCGGACCATCGCAGGACGGCCGGGTCGGGGGGCGCTCCTCCCGTTTGAACACTCGGCCAAACCAATGGGCAGGAAGTTGGCGGGTGTCCCTGCGGATGGCCCGTCGAGACGTACGCCGCGCGAAGGGCCGCAGCTTGCTCGTCGTACTCATGGTTCTGGTGCCGGTGAGCCTGATCGCCTACGGCGTGACCGCGTCGCAGTCCGTCGGGCTCGGACCCGAGACACTCGACAACTCGCTGGGTGGCGCAGAGGCTCGGATCGACGAGATCGTCCCGGGCGTCGCCCTCCAAGACGCCACGTCGTCGTGGGGCTATGACGACAAGACGCCGGCTCAGCCCATCCCGGGTTACCAGGCGGACGGCACGCTCTCCGAACGCGCCGACGCCTTAGGCGCCTTCCTCGGCGCCACGGTCATTCCCGAGGTCGTCACCCGCGAGCGAGCAGTCTTGGGTGATCGCAAGGTCGCCACGGTGATCCAATCGGTGAGCAGCCCGACGGGACTCGCACCGAAGGTCGAAGTGTTGACCGGCCGTTGGCCGACTTCGCCGGACGAGGTCCTGGTGACTCCACGCGGGGAACATGATGGTCTCCCGACGTCGGGCTCGTTGACCCTGACCAAGCTCGGCGAAGAACGGACTGTCACCGTCGTGGGCACTGCTCACGGACGCATGGACTACGAGATGGCGAGCCTCGTCTCCGTGCCGTCCGAGAACCCACCCGTGGAGGAACCGATCCAGTGGTTGATCGTCGGCGGCGGTCCGGTGACCTGGGACGACGTACGTCAATTGAACGAGTACGGCCTGTCGATCTTCAGCGCCGCCGTACTCGCCGATCCGCCCAGCCAGGACGAGTTGGCACCCGCACTGCTTGACCTCGGATACAGCGACTCGGTTGATTCAGGCTTGGCTCTCGTCGTACTGATTTCGGCCTTCCTCTTGTTCGTGTTCGCCGCGCTGATGGTGGCGCCTGCATTCGCCGTCGGCGCGTCTCGGCAGCGACGAACGCTCGCCCTGATCGCAAGCAATGGCGCGACGACGAAGCAACTGCGACGGAGCATGTTGGCCCAGGCCATGCTGCTTGGCGCGCTCGCGGCCGCACTCGGTGTTGCGATCGGCGTACTCGCGCTCGCTGCGCAACTCCTGATCGTCAGGGTGTTCCTGCCCTGGCAACTGGCCGGTCACCTGACCGTGCCGATCTGGGCGCAGTTGGGACTCTTCATCGCGGCTGTCGCGGCCGTGGTGAGCTCGGCCATGATCCCGGCCACGCGATTGGGCCGCCTCGACATCGTCGGAGTGATGCGCGGTCAGAGCGTGTCACCGCCGGTGAGTCGTCGGCTTCCGTTGGTCGGCATCGCCCTCGTTGCCATCGGCGCTGTGACCGTGGTGGCCTCCTTCGCAACGGAGTCCCAATCCACGATGTTGCCGCTCGTCGGGGTGGGAGCACTGGTTCTGGGTGCCATTCTGACGATTCCGATCCTGCTGGTGATGGCCGCCAACGCGGCCCGTCGCGCACCCCTCTCGGTGCGGATGGCGGCACGCGATGCAGCGCGGCATCGCACTCGGGCTGTGCCGACCGTCGCAGCGGTGATGGCGGGCGCTGCCATCTTGTCCGTGGCTGGCATCGCTGCGAGCAGCGACGATGCGCAGGAGCGCCGGGACTACCAACCCCAGATGCCCTCCGGCGAGATGGCCATCTATTGGGACACGCTGGAGGATCCCGATGGGGTCGAGGTTCGCGATGTGCTGGCAGATCACGGCCCGGGACTGTCGACGTACTTCGCAACCGACCTCGGCAACGAGTACGACGAGTCGTGGGACTCCGGGTCGCACACCGAACGATTCATGCTGATCGTGCCGCCCGGTTGCACGGCAGCACAGAACTTCGAGGACTACGCCAACATTCAGTCCGAGACGGATGCCCAAACGTGCTCACTCCTAGGCACTCATGCCTTCCGATCGAATGGGTCGGGGTACTCCTACACTCCGACCGTCTCCGTGCTCCCGGCCGATCAGATCATCAGGATCTATGGGTTGACCGGTGCCGACGCTGACGTGATTCGCGACGGCGGCATGCTGACAGCCGATCCAGATCTGGCCGAGGCCGATTCACTCAAGGTCATCAGCGGCAGCGTCGATGTGACCCTGGAAGGCGAGGCTGGGAAGCCAGTCACGGACAGTTCGGAAGACGTGCAGTTCGTGTCCGTGAGTGCCGAAGCATTCAAGGAGAACGGTGCGGTCGGCGCCCTCGCGATCGTCCCGGCGGAGTCAGCCAAGACCAACGGTTGGCCGACGTACACGGGAGGGTTGCGCGTCTATGACCCCTCCGGAGACCCGATCTCAAGCGCGGCTGAGGACGCCATCACGACGCATCTTCCGGACTTCGCGGGCGCCAACGTCGAGCGCGGCTACTCGGCCGCGCTGCAGTGGGTCATCCGGGGGATGTTCGTCGTGGCGGGGCTCCTCATCGTGATCGTGACCCTGATCGCGACGGCTCTGGCCGTGAGTGAACAGCAGGGAGATCTCGCGACGTTGGCGGCGGTCGGTGCCACTCGGCGTACTCGTCGGCAGATGGCGGCCGCGCAGGCGGCGTTGATCGCGCTGCTCGGCGCTCTGATGGGCATCGCGTTGGGCTTCGCGCCCGGGATCGCGTTCACCTATCCGCTGACGGGCAACAGTTTCGACAGCTTCGGCATCCAGACCTTCGGCGATCCCGTGATCGCGATCCCCTGGCTCGCCCTGCTCGGCATCCTCATCCTCGTCCCGAGCATCGCCGCCGCCCTCGCCGCGGTAGCCATCCGCCGCTCCCCCAGCGTCACCCACCGCACCACCTAATCGGTGAGCCGTCGCAAATGCAGCCAAACACGCCGTACCGGGAAGCGCAGTAGACGGCTCAGCGCACTAGAGGGAGCGGAGGGCCTCGTCGATCGAAGCCCTCGAGCCGAGCACCAGAAGACCGGTGCCGTCCCAGCGGTCGCCCTCCCTCGCGAGTACGTCGACGCCGTACGCCAGGGCGTCGGCGAGCGCTGGAACGGTGAAGACGAAGTCCTGTCCCATGCTCCACTCCTCCAGAGCGCGAGTGGCGAGATCGAATCCTGGTACGGCGTGCGGGGACGATGACGCGGTGAAAATCACCTCGGCGAGTGCACCGCGCAACCCCGCCAGCGCAGCTGCGACATCCTCGTCCTCGTCAGCAGCCAGGATTCCGACGAACTGGCGGTCGGGGAAGTCCTCCCTGAGCCGACGCGACAGCGTGGGTAGCCGATCACTGTCGCCAACCTCAGCCAGTACGACGAGTGGAGTCAGCCGGGCGATCTTGTAGCCGTCCGCGGCAACAGGTTCGGTCACCCGCGCAATACTGCCAGGGTGAGCGATTCGGCCAACACCTTGAGTGACGACGTACGCCGGATGGGCAGGTTGGCCGCGCCACACAAGCGCGCGCTGGCGGCAGGCATGGGCCTCGGCCTGCTCGGCGCCGCGGCCGGACTGGCGCAGCCACTCATTGTGGCCCAAGTGATTCGGGCGCTAGGGGCGAACGAATCGTTGGTCCAACCATTGAGCCTGCTGGTCGGGTTGGTCGTGCTGAGCACCGTCGCGGGCGTGTTCTCCAGTGGCCTGCTCGACAGCACCTCCGAGCGGCTGACCCGAGACCTGCGGCAGAGCCTCACCGACCGACTGATTCATCTGAAGGTCGACGTCCAGGACTCGCAGAAGTCCGGCGACCTGATGGCCCGCGTCACGGCCGACACCACACACGTTCAGGCATTCACGGTTCGTGGTCTCGATGCGGCGGTCACCGGCGTGCTGTCGATCATCGTGGCGTTCGCACTCATGGCTTTCGTTGACGCGACCCTGCTCCTGCTCACCCTCGCCTCGCTGATCGTGACGCTCTCCCTGATCGGCGTCATCATCCCCAAGATCCTCACGGCGTCAGCCTCGGCGCGCGAAGCCGTCGGCGACATCGGCACCGAACTCCAGCGAACTCTCAGCGCCTCCCGCACCGTCAAAGCGTCCGGTTCCGAGGCCCGCGAACTGACCCGCATCGACGAAGCGACCGATCGCGCCGCCGTACAAGGCCGCCGCAAGGCCTGGCTGCGATCCTTCACCGGCGGCATCAGCGGTCTGGCGCTGCAGACGACCTTCCTGCTGATCCTCGGGGTGGGTGGTGCCCGAGTGGCAAACGGCGACACCGACATCGCCGACCTGATCGCCTTCCTGCTCTATCTGCTCTATCTCACCGGTCCCATCTCATCGATCGTCGGGACGTTCGCCGACGCGCAGGACGCTCGGGCCTCACTGCATCGGCTGATGGAGGTCGAACGCCTCGAAGTCGAGACGAACACGGGCACCGCGACCAGCGTGGACATGTCGGCACCACACGCGTTGGTCTTCGACAACGTGAGTTTTGCGTACGCCGCCGCGGGTCGCGAAGTGCTCCACGAGATCAACCTCGCCATCCCCCACCGCGGCCTGACCGCTCTCGTCGGCCCCTCCGGTGCAGGCAAGACCACCCTATTCAGCCTGATCGAGCGGTTCTATGAGCCGACGAGCGGTCGCATCCTGTTTGGAGGCGCGGACATTCGCGATCTGGATCGACGGTGGCTGCGAGCGCACATCGGGTACGTCGAGCAGGATGCGCCAGTCCTCGACGGAACGTTGCGGGCCAACATTCTGCTCGCGACGCCCCAAGCCGACGAGGACTCCCTGGCGCGTGCCATCCGCGACGCGAGCCTGCACGACCTGCTCGCCCGACTCCCAGATGGCCTCGACACTCGAGGTGGGTGAGCGAGGGATCAAGCTCTCCGGTGGCGAACGTCAGCGCGTGGCCATCGCTCGGGCACTTCTGCGTGACCCACAGGTCCTGCTTCTGGACGAGGCGACCGCCCAACTCGACGCAGTCAACGAACTGCTGTTGCGGCAGGTGGTCGAACGCGCCGCCGAGAGGTGTTCGGTGGTCGCGATCGCCCACCGACTGTCGACCGTCACCCGTGCCCAGCAGATCGTCGTACTCACGGATGGCCGAATCCAGGCGACCGGCACCCACGAATCGCTGCTCTCCGAGGACGGCGTCTACCGCGAATTGGCGACGACTCAGCTGATCGCGTAGGTCGACCCGTCGATGCCGTCACGACACGCCGCGTTTGAGCCCGCATAAGCGACGGCTCACCGGGAGGTCGTGGTTGTCAGGTGAGTTGGGTGCGGACGGCGTCCAGGCCCCGCCACACTTCGTCGTACGACGTGGAGAGCGGCGAGAGTCCGATCCGGAGGCCGTGGGGGTCCCGATAATCGGGCAGGACGTCGATCTGCCACAGGGCTGCATTGACCGCGCTCATCCGCTCATGGTTCAGCGTGATGTGACCACCACGCAGATCAGGTTCACGCGGCGTCGCCAGCGTCACCCCGAGCGGCGTGAGCCAGGCGTCCGCCAATTCGATGGCGTACGCCGTGAGCCCGATGGACTTCGCCCTGATGGCCGGCATCCCCGCATCGTCGATGAGCGCCAACATGTCCCGCAGTGGTTCCATCGCGAGGATCGGCGGCGTGCCGGACAAGAACCGTCGCATCCCCTCTGCAGGAACCCAATCCGGCCCCATGAGGAACGAATCAGCGTGCCCCATCCAGCCTTTGATCGGCTGGGTCAACTCGCTCTGAAGCCGCGATGCGACGTAGGCGAATGCGGGCGATCCCGGCCCCCCGTTGAGGTATTTGTAGGTGCATCCCACCGCGATATCTATGTCCCACGCGTCCAACTCGGTCTCGACTGAACCGGCCGAGTGGCAGGCATCCAACAGGATCAACGCCCCAGCGGCGTGCGCGATCTCGGTCCAGGCACGCGCATCACCGAGGTAGCCGGATCGATAGGCCACATGGCTCACGACCACGACCGCCGTCCGCTCGCTGACAGCCGCAGCCAACAACTCTGGGGTCACCCCGAGCGCACGGTCGACGTCAATCCACACCACCGAGCAGCCTCGTTCGGCGGCGATACCCTCGACGATGTAGCGGTCCGTCGGGAAGTTGTCGGTATCGATGACGATCTCGGTACGCCGTGCGTCGCGATCCATTTGGGCGTCTACCGCCGCGCGGATCAGTTTGTAGAGCAAGACCGTCGTCGAATCGCCGATGATCGTTTGACCGGGGGCGGCTCCGAGCGTTATTCGGCCCAGTTCATCACCCAGGTTGAGCGGAGCGTCGTACCAAACTTCGTCCCAACCCCGGATCAGTCGACCGCCCCAGTCCTCGCGGACGAAACTGGCAAGCCGATCTGCGGACGAGGCCAGCGGACGTCCCAATGAGTTGCCGTCGAAGTAGACCAACGACGACGTTTCGGCGCCCAAGAACAGCGATCGCAACTGGGCGAGCGGGTCTGTGGCATCGAGTGCCTGGGCACGCGCCTGATCTGTCATGCGACCACCTCGGCGGACTCGACGTCGGTCACTCGCACTCCGGCGTGGGCCTTGTAACGACGATTCACGCTGATCAAGTTAGCGGTCAGGGCCTCTACTTGGTGAGCGTTGCGCAGTCGGCCACCAAAAATCCCGCGTACTCCAGGGATGACCGAAGCCAGGTCCTGAACCAGATCCGTGGCTTCTCGAACGTCACCCAGGACCAGCACGTCGGTCTCGATCGATGCCACAGAAGGGTCCTCCAGCAACACCGCGCTGACGTTGTGGAAGGCACCTATGACGGTGGATTCCGGCAGCAACAAGGCGGCTTGCTGTGCCGCTGAGCCTTCGGGAACGAGTAGCGCATACGCCCCTTGTTTGTCGAAGCCCAGAGGGTTGACGCAGTCGACGACAACCTTGCCGGCGAGCAGGTGAGCGAGCTCAGCAAGCAGCTCGGCGTGGCCGTCCCACGGGACGGCCACCACCACGATGTCTCCAGCCTCCGCGGCCGAGGCATTCGAAGCGCCCGTGACATCGCCAGACCCCAGGCTCTCCACCAGCGCAGACGCGGTCTCGCTCGCGCGCTCGGCGCTCCGGCTGCCGATGATCACCGGCAGCCCGGCTGCGGCGAACCGGCGAGCCAGGCCCCGGCCCTGCGGACCGGTTCCTCCGAGTACGGCGACGGTCTTGCCCGCGAGAGAAGTACTCACGCTGAGAGTTCCTTTCCATTGTGTCCGTCTTCGGCCCCGAGTGACTCGCCTAGAACGGTCCCAGATCGGATCGATCCATAGGTGGTGGTCCGTTGCCGAGCCGGACGACCAACCATCCGAGCCATCGCTTCCAGCTCTGCAACGTCCTTCCGGGAACCATGCGTCGAACCGGCCATCCGACTGATGGTTTCCTCCATCAGCGTGCCACCCAGATCGTTGACGCCACCCTCGAGGACTTGAGAGCACGCATCGGGGCCAAGTTTCACCCACGAGCACTGGATGTTGTCGATCAGCCCGTGCAGCATGATCCGGGCGACCGCGTGGACGGCCCGATTGTCCCTCACGGTCGGGCCGGGTCGCGCCACTCCTGCGAGATAGATCGGCGATGACTGGTGCACGAAAGGCAGCGGCACGAACTCCGTGAAACCACCCGTATCGCGCTGAATGTCGGCCAGGGTCCGCAGGTGATTGACCCAGTGCCCAGGATGGTCGACATGGCCGTACATCATCGTGGACGTCGTCGGGATGCCGAGCCCGTGGGCGGTGGTGACCACCTCGATCCACTGAGCGGTCGGCAGCTTTCCCTTGGTCAGAATCCAGCGGACGTCATCGTCGAGGATCTCCGCTGCCGTGCCAGGCAACGAGTCCACGCCCGCCTCGCGTGCCGCCATCAGGAATTCGGCGATCGAGAGACCCGTTCGCGTGACCCCGTTCATGATCTCCATCGGGGAGAACGCGTGGACGTGGAGCGACGGTTCGGCGGTCTTGATCGCTCGGGCGATGTCGAAGTACGCCGTGCCGGGCAGTTCCGGGTCGATCCCGCCCTGGAGACACACTTCCGTCGCGCCCACAGCGACCGCCTCCGACGCCCGGACCGCGATCTCGTCCAGTGACAGCGAATAGGCGTCCGGATCGGTCTTTCGCTGCGCGAACGCACAGAACCGGCAGCCCGTGTAGCAGATGTTGGTGAAGTTGATGTTCCGATTGATGACGTAGGTGACCTCATCCCCCACCGCCTGGCGGCGTAGATCATCCGCCAGCGAACACACGGCCTCGAGGTCGGGACCTGCCTGTGCGGTCATCAAGGCAAGCGCCTGGTCATAGGACAGTTGCGCCGGGCCGGCCTCGGCCGCCCTCAACGCAGCCGCAACATCCCCCGTCAGCCGGGCCAGGGCCGGCAAACCCCGCGCAACGTCATACGCTCCGGTTGCTATAGGCAGCGAGGCGTATGACGTTAGGCCGGTTGTTGCCTCGCGCAGCGCCTGCCAATCGCCGTACACGTCATCGAAGTCGCCCCGACGGTCCTCCGACCGGCCCAGCGTGTCGATCGACGAATGCAGGTCGGTCCGACCGACGCTTGATGCCAAGCCCCCGTCCGGTTCCTGCCACGCCAACCCCACGGCGTACGCCGTGCCGGCGAGGCCGTCGGGACCCCGCAACGCATCCACATGAGATTGCAAGCGCGGGTCGAGCCATGGGCACACCGAGATACGCCGGGGTGTGCGGTCAACCGCTCGCGAAGCGAGAAGCCAGCCTCGGCACACACACCCGCAAGAGCATGAAACCTGCGGCCACGGCCGCTCGGGATTCACGTGATCGGGGGTCAGCGGGCTGATCCCACCGAAGTCGTCGACACCGGCGTCGAGCAGGGCACGACACTCGGCCAGCGACACGAGATTCGGCGGTGCCTGGACCCGCATCGACGGCCCCATCACGACCCGGGTCGTGGCGATCGCGGCGAGATACTCCTCCAGGCCGACATCGTCGACGTGTCGCATCGCCGTGTCTGGCTTCGCCCGGAAGTTCTGGATGATGATCTTCTTGAATGCCGCCATAAGCACGCGCGATTCGTCGCAGCGCCAGGATCGAGTCCGCCCGTTCCGGCACCGTCTCACCGATCCCGATCAACAATCCGGTGGTGAACGGCACGTTCAATCGCCCGGCGTCCTCCAGCACGCGCAACCGAACGGCCGGGTCCTTGTCGGGCGACTTGTAGTGCGGCTGCCCGGGCTCGGTGAAGAGCCGGGTCGAGGTGGTCTCCAGCATCATCCCCATCGAGGGAGCCACCGGCTTCAGCCGACTCAACTCGGCCCAACTCAACACACCGGGATTGAGGTGCGGCAGCAGACCGGTCTCCTCGAGCACCAGGATCGCCATCGCCCGGAGGTACTCCAGGGTCGTCGTCATAACCCGCCTCGGCCAGCCAGGCAGCGGCCTCGGGCCAGCGATCCTCCGGTCGGTCACCGAGCGTGAACAACGCCTCCTTGCAACCCAACCCAGCACCCTCACGGGCGATCTTCAGCACCTCGTCGGGGCTCAGGAACGGAGCCTGCCCCGCGGCCAGCTTCCCAGGCACGGTCACGAAGGTGCAGTAGTGGCACCGATCCCGACACAGCCGCGTGAGTGGAATGAAGACCTTGCGCGAATAGGTCACCACTCCCGCCCGGCCGGCGTCGGTCAGGCCAACATCCCGCACCCGACGAGCCACCGCCATGAGTTCGGACAACGCATCGCCGCGAGCATGCAGCAACGACTCGACTTCGACGGCAGTCCAACGACTTGCCGGCCGAGGCTCGAGTGACCGCGCGGGCGACTTCGCGCGGGGTGCGGACCAGATGTGGGCTCAAGCCGTCAGGATCCCATGGCCGTGCTCGGCGCATGACATCGGCACAGAAACCTTCGAGTTCGCGCGCATCGTCGATGAACTGCGACGGCTTCAGTCCAAACGTCGTGAAGCCCGCCTCGAGCTGCGCGGGGATCGCCGACATCGCCTGCCCGAGATCGGCGCACGAGTCATCGTCGGGGAAGACCGCCCGGGTGCCGCCGACGAACTCCAACTCCGACATGTCGCGTCCGGCTGCCGTCATCGCCGCACGCAGCGAGGTGAGATCCTCGGCACTCGGAGCCCCGAACGGGTGGAAACCATGTCCATAGCGCGTCAACCGGCGCAGCATCGCCGGGTTCATCTGTTGTCCGCCGAACCACATCCGCGGCCCGTCCGGCCGATACGCCCGAGGTTCGATGCTGATGTCGTTGAAGGAGAAGTGCTCGCCGGCGTACGAAATGGGGCCGGCCCCCCACGCCAACTTCATGATCTCGAGTTGCTCGTCGAGGATCTTCCCCCGCTTGGTGAACGGCACACCCAGTGCGTCGTACTCGTCGCGACTCCAACTGACCGTCGGCTGAACGACAAGCCGTCCGCCACTCAGGAGATCGAGAGTCCCCAACTCGCGCGCCAACATCAAGGGGTGCCGCAGGGGCGCCAGGATCGCCCCGGCAACCAGCCGGATCCGATCTGTCACCGCTGCGATCGACGCCAACAACAACATCGAGTTGGGCCAGGGGGTCTCGGGATCCTGATTGCCAGGCGCGGCGTACGCGCGAGGGTTTCCCATCACACCCTTCGCTGACGCATCAGGACCGAGTACGACGTGCTCGCTGATCATCACGGCGTCGAATCCAGCATCCTCGGCCACCCGAGCCCAGCGGACGAGCTCGGGCAGATCCCGACCAGAGGTGAGTGTCCAGTTCTCGCTGAGGATCATCAGCATCCGAGGAACGGGCAACGGAGCAGCTAGCTGACGAGGTCGTTCACCAGCGCGGCGTTCTCCCCGCGTCGACGGGCGATACCGACGACACAGCCGACGCCGAAGGCGACGAAGGGAGCGACGAGAAGTGACCACCCGAGGGTGGTGAGATTCCAGGCGTCCACGCTGGGATCGACCCCCTCCGGCACCGTTCCGGCAAGCAGCCCGAACCGCGACATCAGCAGGTAGGCACCGAGGGCGAGACCCACCGCAGCCAGAATCGGTGCGATCATTCGCGACCACAGGCCAACGTTGGGGTCCTGCTCCTTGTGGAAGTAGGCAATCACGGCCAGACACACCAAGAACTCCACCAACACGATCGCCACAACGGCGACAGCACTGAACCAGAAGAACAGGTTGAGCACCGGGTCCTTGTCTGTCACTGCGAACCAGATGATCACGAGGGCCGTGATGACAGAGGTCACAACCGAGCCCGGCACCGGAGAGCCAGCCTTGTTGACGCCACCCAACGCCTTGGGCAATACCCCAGAGCGCCCCATGGCGAAGAAGTATCGGGCGGCGGAGTTCTGGAAGGCCAGCAGACCCGCGAACAGGCTGCTGAGAACCAGCCAACTCATCATGCTCGCCAACCAGCCGCCGACGTACTCATCTGCTACCGAGAACAAGACGGCTGCCGGATCAGCCAGCGGCACGCCATCCACGCTGGATCGGGCGACAGTCTCCTCGATCACCGTGCTCGCGCCGAGTGCCGTCACCACCGCAAACGTGGTGATCGCGAACAGGGCGGTGATGACACCAACGGAGAGGTACGTCGCGATCGGCACCGTTCGCTTCGGATCCTTGGACTCCTCACCGTAGATCGCAGTCGCTTCGAAGCCGATGAAGGAGGCGAAGGCGAAGGACAATGCGATGCCAGCCGAGCCGGCGAAACCGCCCACGAAGATGTTCGACGGGGCGAACGACGCCGCGAGGTCGAAGCCCTCAGGACCACCCTGGAAGAAGACGGCCAGCGAGGTGATGACCAGTGAACTGAGTTCGAGCAGCATGAGTACTCCGAGCACCTTGGCCCCGACATCAACGCTGAATGCGGACAGTGCCAGCACAAGCGCCCAGGCCAGCAGGGTCCAGACCCACCACGGCCAATCGATGCTGAACTCGGCGTTCATCTGGCCGCTCATGACGGCTCCGAAGAAGCCGAAGATCGACAACTGGATCGCGAGGTAGGCCACCAACGAGGCGTAGGCGCTGCCCACGCCAGGACCGAGGCCAAGGCCCCTGCCGACGTACGCGAAGAAGGCACCCGTGTTGGTCACGTGGGCGCTCATCGTCGCGTAACCGACGCTGAAGAGGAGCAAGACGATGCCGACTGCCAAGTAGGCACCGGGCGCCGCGGCGCCGTTGCCCACGACGATCGCGACTGGCACGGCACCGGTCATTCCCACTAACGGTGCCGCGGCAGCGATCACGAAGAACACGATTCCGGCGACCCCGAGTCGTCCGTGGTGCAGGGCTGTTGCCTCGGTTTCAGCAGGCGCTTCAGACAAGGTCGTTTCGTGCGACATTTCGGATGACATGTTGGGGTCTCCAGGAGGGTGTCAAGGCAAGTTTGTACGGATCCGAACGATTTCGGTCAAAGACTCGCACCACACCTGAAAAGGTGTCAATAGTCCTAGGAGATCGGATTCAGCTATTGGAAACTCACGTAGCGCACTTCGGGCCGGATCAGCCGCACGCGATCCGCGCTCATCCGCGGGCGATCCTCGTCGTAAAAGAGTTTGAAGCCCATCGTGAACTGCTTGGGTCGGGCGACGGCGTGATACGTCGCAAGTTTTAGGTTCGGCCTCCCGAAGCCATCGACGTGCTGGATCATCGCGAGCCCGTCGCGATCCTTGATCTGCTCGATGTGGCGGATCATCGAGGTTCGGAACTGGTGGAGCATGAAGACCTTCTCCGGAAGCCCTTCGCGTTTTGTCAGGTTCGCGAGCCAGGCGGAGGTGCGGTTGACCTCGACGGGACCGACCGAGCCGATCACGCGAGCCGGCACCTGTCGGGGACCCACCCTCCATTCCGGATCGAGCGCAAGGCCCACCCACGGGTCGCGAAGCGCCCACTCCCAACGTTTGACGACTTCGGGGAAGGTCGCTCGCCCGGGCTGGATGTCCAGGATCAGAAGAGTCTTGTTGCGCCGGGCCGCGGCGACGTACTCCTCGACTGACGCCCGCGAGATGTCGTGGTTGAAGTCGCCGTCCTTGCCCGGTCCGGCGTCGGCGATCGTCACGATGAGTTCGTAGACCGTCTGGATCGTTTCACCCTCGCGTTTGAAGGGCGCCGCCGCTCGACGCAGTCGCGGCATGATCCGATCCGGGCTTCTTTCACCGAGTACGCCGAGCGCGCCGGTGTGCGCGGTGCCGTAGTAGGCGACCAGGAACCGCTTCTTGTCGAAGATCTTGCTTCCACCGCCGGGAAGGACCGTGGTCCATGGTTCGGAGGCGTCGACCTCCTCCGGCGAGCCCGGCGTCGAAGTGTCGGGTTTCGCGCTCTCGACCGACTTCCCAGATTGGGTTGCTTCACCGACGCCAACCGGGAGATAGGGCTGCGGCGTCAGGTTGTCCGGATTGAACGCGGCGACGAGGACAAGGAAGGCCACGAGCACGCCAAGCGTGCCCGCGATCGGCCCTGCCTGACTGTCCTCGCTCACCGGACGATTGTGCCGGAAGACCCCAATAGTCGTTTGATCAGGGAGACGCCGGCGCTGAGTCGCACTGGAATTCGGGATCCGTCGGATCCGTGCACGTGTCCAGGCCCGGTCCGCCGTGCAGGATGTACCCCAGCAGCGTGTCGTCACCCGCTCCGCCGTACAACACATCCGGCATCGATCCGCGCAGATCGTCGTTGCCCAGACCTCCCCGGAGTACATCGGACGGGCCGTTGCGTCGGCCACTGCCCGCGCCAGTGTCCGAGATCAAGCGGTCATCGCCGTCACCGCCCACGACGAGGTCCTCGCCCTTGCCGTCTTTGATCCGGTCAGCATCGAGGCCGCCGCGAATCACGTCCTCCCCGTCCCCGCCAATAGATCCGGTCGCAGCCCGCCAGATGAGGTCGTCACCCTGGTCCTTCAGAAAGATCGTGTCCGCCTTGGCGAAGTCGTCCCCGGAACCCAGATGCACCGCGTCGCTGCCGGCGCCCGCGCTCACGTCGTCGTTCCCCGGCCCTGCGAAGACGATGTCGTTTCCGGCCCTTGAGTGGATCTTGTCGTTCCCGCCCAGGGCACAGATCACGTCGCGACCCTTGGTGCCGTTGAGTACGTCGTTTCCATCGGTCCCAGTAATCGTGCACTGGGGCTTGGCTCCGTCGGCAGGTGTGGCGATCGCGCCGAGGCTGAGTGCGGTCGTGAGGACGGCAAGGGAGGCGCGTGAGGTTCTCATGCGCTGGGTTTGGGCCAAAGCCAGGCGTACGTCGATGGGTCGGCGAACCCACGCATCGTTTGGGCTCGAAACCTAGTCGCAGGCGAACGTGGGGTCGGCGGGACTCGTGCACGTGTCCACTCCTGGACCACCATCGAGGATGTAGCCGAGGAGCGTGTCGTCACCTTCCTCGCCGAACAGCGCATCGCGGAGAAGTCCACTCAGGGTGTCGTTCCCCGGCCCACCGTTCACGGTGTCCGCAAACTTCTTGAGCCGCTCGGCGTACGCACGATTATCCGAAAGCAGAACGTCGTCACCGTCGCCTCCGAAGACCACATCGGAGCCTTGATCGTCGACGAGGCGATCAGCACCCGGCCCTCCGCGGAGGATGTCGTTGCCGGCGTTTGCCAGGATCTGGTCAACGCCACCGCCACCAAAGATTCGATCACGCCCAGGTCCCGCGCCAGCGTAGTCGTCTCCCGGCCCCAACCGAATGACGTCATGACCGCCGTGAGCCGCGACGAAATCATCGCCAGCACCCGCCCACACCTTGTCATTGAGCGAAGTGAGGAAGATTTCGTCGCTTCCAGGGCCTCCCCACACCAGGTCTCGCCCCTTGGTGGAGAGATACTTACCCCACGAAGCCTGACTCGCATCATCGCCTCGCCCCAGATGAATTCGGTCCTCGCCGCCAATGTCGGGGACGAAGTCATTGCCGGGGCCTGCAAAGACGAGATCGTCGCCCAGCCCGGGCTTGATGAAGTCGTTTCCGCCAAGGCCGCAGATCACGTCTGGCCCGGGCGTACCACGCAGCACGTCAGCGTGCTTGGTCCCGACAATCGTGCACTTCGGCTTGGCGGCGTGTGCCGGTGCTGCTGTGACGCTGAGACCGAGGGCCGAGGTGAGGGTCACAAGTACAGCGAACGCGGCGCGGTGAGTTCTCATGCGCTGAGTTTGGGCCAAAAGGACGCGCACGTCGATGGGTCGGCGACCCCTTCCTGCAATCAGCCGCAAACAGCACCGTGGGCCGCAGACTGCACGACCTTGGCGTACTTGCCGAGCACGCCCTTGGTGTACTTCGGAGGATTGGGCTCCCAGCCGACCTTGCGTTCCTCGAGGTCGTCCATCTCAACCTCGATCGTGCGATTCGCCATGTCGAGGGTGATCGGGTCGCCGTCGCGGATGAACGCGATCGGTCCGCCATCGACAGCCTCGGGGGCGATGTGACCGACGCACAGACCCGTCGTACCTCCCGAGAAGCGTCCGTCGGTGATCAGCAGCACGTCCTTGCCGAGACCGGCACCCTTGATCGCACCCGTGATCGCGAGCATCTCGCGCATCCCCGGACCACCCTTGGGGCCTTCATAGCGAATGACGACGACATCGCCCGCCTTGATCGTGCCTGCGGCCAGGGCGTCCAGTCCGGCGCGTTCGCCGTCGAAGACCCGCGCGGTGCCATGGAAGACCGAGGAATCGAAGCCGGCCGACTTCACGACCGCACCTTCGGGTGCCAGCGAACCCTTGAGGATCGTGATGCCCCCAGTCGCGTGGATCGGCTCGCCCAGCGCGCGGATGATCTTGCCGTCGACGTCGGGGGGTGCGATGTCTTCGAGATTCTCGGCCATGGTCTTGCCCGTGACGGTGAGTACGTCGCCATGCATCAGCCCGGCGTCGAGCAGCGCGCGCATCACCATCGGGATCCCGCCGACCTTGTCGACGTCGTTCATGACGAACCGGCCGAACGGCTTCAGGTCGCCGAGGTGCGGCACCTTGTCGCCGACCCGGTTGAAGTCGTCGAGGGTGAGGTCGACCTCGGCCTCGCGGGCGATGGCGAGCAGATGGAGTACGGCGTTGGTGGAGCCGCCCAGCGCCATCACGACGGCGATCGCGTTCTCGAAAGCTTCCATCGTCATGATCTGGCGGGCCGTGATGCCCCGGCGGAGCATCTCGACGACGGCTTCACCGGAGCGGTGGGCGTAGCCATCGCGTCGACGATCCACGGCGGGCGGGGCGGCGCTTCCGGGCAGCGACATGCCGAGTGCTTCGCCGACGGACGCCATCGTGTTGGCGGTGTACATGCCGCCGCAGGCACCCTCTCCAGGGCAGATCGCGCGCTCGATCTTGTCGACTTCTTCGCGGGTGATCTTGCCGGCCAGACAGGCGCCAACGGCCTCGAAGGCGTCGATGATCGTGACGTCGCGGCCATCGACCTGTCCGGGCATGATCGACCCGGCGTACAGGAAGACGCTCGCGAGGTCGAGTCGCGCCGCCGCCATCAGCATGCCTGGCAGGCTCTTGTCACAGCCGGCCAGCAGGACCGAACCGTCGAGGCGCTCGGCCATCATCACGGTCTCGACGGAGTCGGCGATGACCTCGCGAGAGACCAGCGAGAAGTGCATGCCCTCGTGGCCCATCGAGATGCCGTCGGACACCGAGATCGTGCCGAACTCGAGTGGATATCCGCCGGCCGCGTGCACTCCGTTCTTGACGGCCTTCGCGAGGCGATCGAGCGACAGATTGCAGGGGGTGATCTCGTTCCATGACGAAGCAACGCCGATCTGCGGCTTGGCGAAGTCGTCGTCCTGCATGCCTACCGCGCGCAACATGCCCCTCGCGGCGGCCTTTTCGAGACCATCCGTGACGTCGCGCGAACGGGGCTTGATGTCGGGGGTGGTGGCTTGGTGAGTCATGGAGTTGAGCGTACCGGTGCTCCTCCGTGGTCGTTTCACCATGCTGAGCGGGTGAAACTGCGCTTAGCACGATGAATTCGTCGTGCTAAGTGACGCCTCGCCCACCTAACGTGATGAAGCTGCAGGGCGCCGGAGGCGCGAAACGGTCAGTCGGACTCGGCGACGGCCTTGAGTTGACTCAGACCCTTCTCGAAGTCCTTACCGATGACCTTGTCCATCGAGTAGAACCGACCCAGGAAGCCCCAGACGCCCTTCTGCTCGCCCGACATCGTCCAACTGACCTCGGTGCCGTGACCGGAGTCGGCTATGCCGAAGAGTGTGTCGCTGCGCGACTTCATCGGCTTCAGGAAATGCAGATCGATCCGGATCTGCTCGGGAGTCGACGAAACGATCTCCATGCTCCCGACACCGGCCTTCTTGTTGCCCGACCACGCATAGTGCGCGCCAACACCCTGCTTCGGCCCGGTGATCGTCTTCTGCATCGCCGGGTCGAGGTCCTCCCAGGGGGACCACGAAGCCCAGTGATGGAAGTCGTTGATCAACTCGTGGACCCGGTCGGGTGTGGCGTTGATGCTGGCCTTGCGAACCACGACGTACGACGGCATACGGCCATCGTGCCAGACCGGCGTCGACCCGGCACTAAACGGCGTACGCCCGAACGACGGCGATGTCTGGCAGGTCGCGAACGATCTCCCGCCAGGTGTCACCGCCGTCGGTGGAGGCGTGCACGGCACCGTTGCGGGCACCGAGGTAGATGCCGACGTCGGGCCAGGTGTCGGTGCACATGGCATCGCGCATCACGCCGACGTAGAACGCCTCAGGTAGTCCGGCAGTCAAGCGGCTCCCAGGTCTCGCCGGCGTCCTGAGATCGCCACACCGTCGCCTTGGCGTCGACCGGGAACCGGCTTTCGGCGCCACTGAGCGGAAACACGAAGACGGTGTCCGGCTCATGGGGGTGTACGACGATCGGGAAGCCGAACTCGGCCGGGAGACCGGGTGCGATATCGACCCAAGAATCCCCGCCGTCATCGGAGCGGTAGACCCCGCCGTGGTTCTGGAGGAACAGCCGATCCGGATTCGACGGGTGCCGCGCGACCTTGTGCACGCACTGACCGAACTCCGGATAATTGCGCTCGCCCGGGAAGAACTCAGCCTTGATCCCCTGGTTGGCCGGCTCCCAGTGAGCTCCGCTGTCGGCGGTTCGGTAGACGCCGCCGGTGGAGATCGCCGCCACCAGCGAGTCCGAATCCGTCGGATGCGGCAGGATCGTGTGGAACGCCTGCCCGCCGAATCCCGCTTGCCACTGCTCCCGGTGCGGGTGGTCCCAGAGGGCCCGTTCCAACTCGAATGTCTTGCCGTTGTCGTGCGACGTGAAGATCGCGCCAGGCTCAGTGCCAGCGTGTACGACGCCGGGCGAGGTGCCGGGCACCAGTTGCCAGACCCGGGCCAGCGTGGCGTCCACGTCCTCCGGGAAGCGAGCAGCGCCGTTGGGGGTCTCCTCCCACGTCGCCCCCAGGTCGTCGGATCGCCACACCTGTGGCCCGAGCCAACTCGAGGAAGAGCCCACCAGAAGTCGCGGTTTGTCACCGCGCGTGTCGAGCATGCAGGAGTAGACCTCCTCCATGTTGAAGTGTGGGCCGGTCCATGACCAATCGATCCGCTGCTCGTCCGATGTGCCGATCCAGAGGCCCTTGCGTGTGCCCAAAAGGAGTACGGATTGTGATGCCTTTCCTGTCATGCTCAGCACCCTAGCCCCCAGGACGGACACACGTGGAGACCCGAAATCCCGACCGGCAGCGTTCGCGCGCCATCTGGATGGTGCTTGCCGGGATCGCATCTGTCCAGGTTGGCTCCGCGATCGGAAAGGACACCTTCGACTCCGTTTCCCCCACCGCACTGACCTGGTTGCGACTCGCAGCGAGTGCGATCATCATCCTGCTCTGGGCCCGCCCACGACTGCGGGGGCACACACGAGTCGACTGGGCGTTTGCGGTGGCGTTCGGGGCCATCTTGGCCTTCATGAACTGGGCGTTCTACCAGGCCATCGCGCAAATCCCGATCGGCGTTGCTGTCACGATCGAGTTCATCGGACCCCTCTCGGTCGCGGCATTCGGCTCGCGCCGCCCACGCGACCTGATCTGGGTGTTGCTGGCCGCGGTGGGAGTCTCGCTCCTCGGTCTCTCGCCGGCAGACCTGACGTGGGCGGGCGTCGGCTTCGCGCTGCTCGCGGGCGCTGCTTGGGCGGCGTACATCCCACTGAGCGTGCACACTGGTCGGCGCTGGGAGGGCTGGGACGGTCTTGCGGTCGCGAGCGTCGTCGGAGCGCTGTTCCTCACCCCCTTCGCCATCGGCACCGGAGGCGAAGGCCTGTTGGATCCGCACGTCCTCCTCGTCGGGGCCGCAATCGGGCTGCTGAGTTCGGCATTGCCGTACGGCTTGGAGTTGAGTGCCCTGCGCACCCTCGAACCCCGCCTGTTCGGGATCCTGATGAGTATCGAGCCCGCGGCCGCGGCGCTGGCAGCAGCCTTGATCCTCGGCGAGGTCCTCAGCCCGTTCAATTGCTGGCGATGGGCTGCGTCGTCGTCGCCAGCATCGGCGCCACCCGCTCGGAGTCGTCCGTGGCCGTCGGCGGCAACTGATTCCCTACCTTCGGCTACGCGACACGCCGATGAGGAGGGTCCGAACGTAGGGAACTCGCTGGACGCGCCACGCCGTACGTCGTTGGTTTGGCTCGGCTGCGAAACTGGCCCAGTGATTTGTATCAGGGTGATCCGATCCAGGGCAGCCATCGCCGTCCTACTCCTGATTCCGCTGGCGGCGTGCATCAAGGACGCCCAGCCGAAGGCCCCGCCCGTGGCAGAGCCGAGCATCGCCGTGACAGCGACCCCCGAGCCCACGGAGACGGCCACCGAAGGCAGCAATCGCCCCGAGGTCATCGGGACGATCGCCCAGGGCCTGAAGGTTCCCTGGGGCATCGACTTCCTGCCCGATGGCACCGCCATCGTGACCGAACGTGACACCACTCGCGTCCTCGCGATCGACGAAGCAGGCACTATCAAGACCATCGGCCGACTCGACGACGCAAGCCCTCAGGGCGAGGCCGGCCTGCTGGGCGTCGCAGTCTCCCCCGACTTCGCGACCGACCAAACCCTCTTCTTCTACTTCTCGACCGCCACGGACAACCGCATCGAGCGGGCGACGTACGACGGGACGGTGCTCTCGGAGCCCGAGCCCATTCTCGAGAACATCCCCAACGGCTTCATCCACGACGGCGGTCGACTCGCGTTTGGTCCGGACGGCTTCCTCTACGTCTCGACCGGCGAGACCGGTAACGAGGACATCGCCCAGGACCGCGGCAACCTCGGCGGCAAGATCCTCCGGATCACCAAGAACGGCGATCCGGCACCCGGCAATCCCGACCCGGACTCAGAAGTCTGGAGCTACGGGCATCGCAACGTCCAAGGGTCTGGCCTTCGATGACCAGGACAGGCTCTGGGCAAGCGAGTTCGGTGCAAACACCTGGGACGAGCTCAATCTGATCAAACCGGATCAGAACTACGGGTGGCCGCTCGTCGAGGGCGAGGGACCGAGCGAGGTTGGCACGGTCAAGGATCTGATCAACCCCGAGGTCGTCTGGCACACCGAGGAGGCCTCGCCGTCCGGCCTCGCCTACAAGGACGACACGCTGTGGCTGGCCGCCCTCAACGGTGAGCGACTCTGGCGGATCGACGTGTCCGGCGAGAAGGCGAGCAACCCCAAGGGCTTCTTCGTCGGCAAGTACGGCCGTCTCCGCACCGTCGTCGTCGCCCCCGACGGCAACCTCTGGGTCACCACGTCCAACCAGGACGGCCGTGGCGAACCCTCAGCCGGCGACGACCGGATCCTGCTGATCCGCCCCTGAGAGCAAGGACATGTTCGCAGGAAGGAACCTGAGGATCGATCTGAAAGGTGGAGTTGGGGCGAGGCCGAGAAGGCCTCCCAAGTCTACCTTCGCCGCACTTGACGGACCGAACCGTGGACCCTCGTCACACCACTCGTCGGGACGCGCGACGCAGCGTTGTCAGTATGGCCGGGCCGAGCACGATCAGTGCGATCGAGGTGGTGATCGCGCGGCCGGTGTCCCAACTGCCGGTCGACGTGATCAGCGTGTAGACGCCGAACCGCTGAAGATTCTCGATCAGCGGATCCCCCGGCACGAACGACAACTGGCTCGTCACCCCTGGCACCTCGATGCCCAAGACGAACGGCCAACTCGACAGGTTCATCAGCAGGCCGAAGGCGTACGCCGCGAAAACGCCGTACGCGACCAGCATCGCCAGCTCGCCCTTAGCCGAGATCTGGCCCGGCTTGCGGAAGGGCAACAGCCCGGCGCCCATCCCCACCCACGCCGACACCAGCATTTGGTACGGCAACCACGGGCCCACCCCGGCGGTCACCAACGCCGACGCGAACAACGATGTGCACCCCAACACGAACCCGAAGCCCGGCCCGAACACCCGCCCGGCCAGGATCAGCAGGAAGAACACCAACTCCACTCCGGCAATGCCGGCACTGATGCCTCGCAGAACGGCATTGATCGCGGTGAGTACGCCGAGGAGTGCAAGCACCCTCGAATCCATCCCGCCTTCGCTCATCTCGGCCAACACGACCACCAGAACGACCGGCAGCAACGCAATGAACAGGAACGGCGGTTGCATCTGCGAACCCTCGGGCGCCCGCACCAGCAGCGGCCACATCAACATCACCAGACCGGCGATCGACGCGATCGAGAGGATCAGCGACGAGCGGCCGCGCAGGCGCAACATCGGTTCCTGGACCACGGACGTGAGGCTCATACCGGCCGCCCGACCGGGCTCGCCAAGGCGGCGGCCACCTGGTCGACCCGAAGCCACGGTGCACCGAGGATCTTCGTCACCTGTGGCGCGAAAGACGGCGACTCGGCCACCACTCGGGCCATCGGACCGGCCGACACGATCTCCCCTTCGGCCAGCACCCACACGTCGTCAGCGACCCGGGCCGCGAACTCCACGTCATGCGTGGCGACCAGTACGGCGTGCCCGTCCGCAGCCAATCGGCTCGACGATCCGAGCCAGCGACTCCTTCGCCGGATAGTCCAAGCCTCGGGTCGGCTCGTCCAACAGCAGCACTCGCGGCCGCGAGGCCAACACGATCGCGAGCACCAGCGCCAGACGCTGCCCCTCAGACAGATCACGCGGGTGAGAAGCATCAGGAATCCCCGGAACCATCGAGTCCAGAAGCCCCCGGGTCGCCCCACCAGGCTGGCCAGCCGACTCATCCGAGGCCCGGCACTCATCGGCTACCGTCTCCAGGTACAGCAGATCCGCCGCCGTCTGCGGCACCAGCCCCACCAGCCCACGCCGTTCAACGGGAGTCAAACCGGCTGGATCAACACCCGCCACCCGCACGCGTCCCGCGACCCGGCCGGCCGTCGAAGCGGTGGACGATCCTTGAAGGGTCCACAGCAAGGTCGATTTGCCCGAGCCGTTGCGCCCCATCACGGCCGTCACGGAGCCTGAATCGGGCGGTCTGGCTGACGTCACGGAGTACGGCGTGCTGGCCATAGGCGACCGTCAGCGCCACGCATCTCGATCAGTGCCTCGCCACGGGTCGCGGCCGCCGACGATGCAGGCGCAACCAGCGACGACACCAGGCTCCCCGCGGCACGACGAGCAGACCGCACGGACAGCGGCAACGGTTGCCAACCGGCAAGCCGACCCAACTCGACGATCGGCGGGACGACCGGCGAATGCTCGAGAAGTACGTCGGGCGCCCCGGCCTGCACGCGTCCGTCGCCGGCCAGAAGGAACATCCGATCCGCGAACGGCACGACCCGCTCCAGTCGGTGCTCGGCGAGCAAGACCGACAGCCCGAGGTCGTGGACCAGTCGGGTCAGCGTCGCCAGCACATCCTCTGCCGCGGTCGGGTCCAGCGCCGACGTCGGCTCATCCAAGACCAGCACCCGAGGATGCATCGTCAGCACCGACCCGATGGCCACTCGCTGCTGTTGCCCGCCCGACAGCGTGCGCAGATCACGAGCCCGCAGATCCGCGATGCCCAAGAGATCCAGCGTCTCCTCGACCCGCCGACGCATGGCCGGTGGCGCGAGACCCAACTGCTCCATGCCGTAGGCCAACTCTTCTTCGACGGTGTCGGTCACGAATCCCGCCGCTGGGTCCTGGCCGACCGAACCGATCACGTGAACTCGTTCGCGTGCCGACTTCTCGATGACCGATTGCCCGTCGATCAGCACATCGCCCGATAGTGAACCCCCGCTGAACCTCGGCACCAGACCCGTCACCACCCCGAGGAGGGACGACTTTCCAGCCCCCGTGGGTCCCGAGACCACGATCAGTTCACCCTCGTTGACACACACATTGACTTCGCGAGCACCGGCACGACGTCGTACCGGAACGACACATTCCGCAGGTCGACCACCGGCCCACTCATGCGCCCACCCCGGCCAACCGCGGCTCGGGCACGGTCGTCGGAGCGACCGCGCCGCTTGTAGCCGAGCACGGGAGGTGGCGCCAGCACGGCCGGAGTCATCGCGATCAACACCGCCACCAGGCAGCGGCGCGTGATGTGTTGGAAACGACGTAACGCCGGGGTGGACGACGAGGATGTCGGTCCGCGCGATCCCCCACACGATGCCGCCCGTCATCAGACCCGAGGCGATCACCGCGAACTCCGGCCACCGCCAGGCCTCGGGGCGATAGCGCGTGCGCTGCACCTGCCGCCCTGCGCTCAACAGACCCACGCCGGCCAGGACCGCACCCGACAAGAAGCATCGGCAGCGCCAACACCCGGGGCGCGGTCAGATCCAACACGGCGTACGACCCGATGCAGATCCCGCACAGCCCCGCCAGCATGAGTACGCCGGTCCGCAGCCGTTGCCGGGCCGTGAGCGTCCCAGCACGGCCGTACCCGCGCGCATCCATGCCGGCGGCGAGTTTCAAAGAGCGCTCGAACGCGTCCTCGAGGATCGGCACGAGCAGTCGCCGAAGCGATGCCACGCGGCCCGCAGGACCTCCTCGCAACGCCTGCGCGGCCCGCACCCGACGCAGGCTGTCCGCGAGTTGCGGCAGCACCGTGATCGCGACCACCAGCGCCGTCCCGATCTCATACAGCGCAGGCGGCACGGACTTGAGCAGACGCTTGGGGTTCGCCAACGAGTTCGCGGCCCCCACACAGATCACGATCGCGGCCAACCGCATCCCGTCGTACAACCCCGCCAGCAGCGACTCGGAAGTCACCGGGCCGAACAGCTGGATCCCCAGGACCCAGTCGGGCAGCGGGATCTCCGGCAGCGTGAACAGCACGTTCCCCTGCGCGCCACCGCCGAGAACGATGCGGAACAGCACCCGGATCACCACGATCATCAGCCCGAGCCAGAGGTACAGCCGGAACGATCCGGCCCACGGCTGATCCGATCGCCGGGCTACGACGACCAGCGCCGCTGCACCGACCAGCAGCAGCAACAAAATGGGTTGGTCGTCATCGACGCAGCCAGCGACAGGCCCATGGCCCAGAGCCACCAGGCCACCGGGTGCAGGTCCCGCGCGAGCCGCGTCATCATGATGTCGATCGAGCCGTTCGACTCATGGCGACGGTGATGTTCCCGTGCGCCTCCACGCCAGTAGGCGACGCCACCGATCGCACCGGCAAGGGCCACGAACAAGGAAACGGTCACCCACGGTCGGCACACCATCGGAGCCCCCGGTGGAGGGCGGATCGTCGGTGACGGCAGCCACTACCTCGGCATCGTCTGAAGCATCATCCGATGCTTCGGCATCGAGCGACTCGGAAGGGTCGGCGGATTCGCTCTCCTTATCGCTCGCTGAGGGGGAAACAGATGGAGATTCGCTCGCCGTTGGTGACTCCTCACCTGCTGGGGGTGACGTCTCACCGGGGGAGGGGGAAGGTGAATGCGGACTTGTCCGGGCTGCTGTGCCGGCTTCGAGGGGGACTTCGACGGCGACTTCGTGGGTGACTTCGACGGGGACTTGGTCGGCTTCGGCGCCTTGGGTGGCTCGGAACTCGCCGGGTCCGATGGCGCGGGAACCAGACCCGCCCGTTTGGTCGGCGTCAACCCGGAGCTGACTTGGCGGCCTGACCCTGCCACGAGAACGCGACGTACCCTCCGGTCGGCACCTTCAGCGAACCGACCCCGAGCGAGGAGTAGGACCACTTGCCGGTCTTGCCGTCCGACCACCACAGGCTCCAGTACTTCGTGACCGGTGGGGTGACCACGCAGGCGTCGGTCGTGGGTTTCCCCGAGACCCGACAGACGAAGCCTGGGGACCGCAGCACGTAGGTCAGGGGGAAGCCCGCGGCCGGGAAGTTGACCGACGCATGCCTTGCCACCGCCCGTGGCAGCACAGCCGGTCTTGACTCCACCACCCAACTGATTGAAGTCGACGACCACCGTCACCCCGGTTGCGCCGGGGCAGACAGCAGCAGCGGCGGGAGACACCGGAAGCAGTACGGCGCCAGCCGCGACCAGGATCGTCGTGGCGGCGAACTTCAGCGCCAGACCGAACCGAACCGTGCTGCCCATGAGCATCACTCGACCAAGTAGGTGGCGGTGCCCACTCGGTCCGCGAACTGTCCGGTGACATCCACTGTGGCGTCTCCGGCGCCAGACGCCTTGAACGACGCGGTGAACTTCCCGCTGTTGTTCGCAACGCCCTTGGCGACCAACCGGTCGCCGATCTTGATCTTGACGCTCTCACCGGCCGCCAACTTGCTGACGATCACGCTCTGCGTATCGCCGGCGTCGATCGTCGCGTCTCCGACCTTGACTTTGAGGACTTCCTCACCCAGGACAGAGACGACTGTCTTCGCCGTGCCACCCAAGGACTTCACGCGGAAGGTGCGCTCCCCAGTGCCGCTCGGAGTCAGGACCTTGATCTTGGCGTTGCGACCGTTCTTGGAGACATAGCTGGTCGCCGTCTTCTTCGCCTGCTTCTTGGAGAACACGCAGATCCGCTCGCCGGCTTCCAGTCCGGAGACCTTCAACTTGACGAAGCTTCCAGCCTGCACGAAACGCGCCGGAGCCTTGAGTATTGGCGCACCCTTGCTGACGGGCGCCCACAGCAGGACGGGAAGTGCCTGCGCAGCCGCTCGGGTCCACTGATCCTCGATCACACCGTCGACCAGGGCCGCGTCGTACGCCGTCCGGTCGTAGGCGATCGCGCCACGGTCCTTCGTGAGCTTCGAATGGCACGGATTGGGTTCATACGCCTGGAGACGACGAACCCACACGGCCGCCTCGGTGGCGGCCTTCTCCTTGCCCGCCACGGCGAGCGCCCAACCGGCCAGGCCCGTGCTGTTGGCGTTCGCCTTCTCGGTCGAGGGCCCCCCGCCGAACGAGCCGTTCTTGGCCTGCGTCTTCAGCAGCCACTTCTTGGCCCGCTTCACGGACTTGACCACGTCGGCGTTCTTGCTGCCCGTTGCCTGGAGACTCAGCATGGCCAGCGCCGTCACATCCGTGTCCGGGGCGCTCTCGGTGGCCGTGCCACCGTTGCACGTCTGGTCCACGGCGGTCTTATCAGCGTTGAAGTTCAACCGGAAGTAGCCCTGCGAGCATTGCTGCTGGAGCAGGAACGTCAATGCGCTCTTTGCCTTCGACGGCTTGTCGCGAAGGAGTGCCTCAACGGCGAAACTCTGGCCGATGACGTTCGCAAAGTCACCGAAAGTCGAGATGTCCTGAATCCTGCCCGCGATAGGAGCGGCGGGGGCGATCGTGCCCTGGAGACGGGTGATCAGGTTGACGCCTCCGAAGGCCGTGGGATCAGTACCGATCCGGCCGGCGAATGCGGCAGCCTTGCTCGTGGCACCGGCGTACGTGCTGCCAACATCACCGAAAGCGTCGCCGGCGATGTAGCCGTTGATGTTGGTGGCCAGGGCCTTCCTGATCTTCTTGACGGCCTTCTTATGACCACCCACCTCATTGAGTGCCAGGCCCGTGTCGATGCTCAACCCGTAGTCGGCGAACCCGAAGTTCACGACCCCCTTGGTCGGTTGGCCCTCCAGCCAATCAGCGCCGACCTGGTCCGGTGTTGGGCCGCTCGGGGCGGCGGATGCCGGGGGCGTCAGAACGAGCGCTCCGATGATCAGTGACCCACTGGCGATTGTCGCGGCGGCGAGCCTCGACGTACGACCGAATGACATTGGTGTCCTTCCCGCTGCTCCAGCGGGAAGATCCTGGCCAAGGCACAAGGTCCACCCGCTGTTTTCCTCGACAGCGATGTGTTGGGACGCTTCGCATCGGGTGTTCCGGCTCGCCCTACTGATGAGGGCCTACGGTTGCGGGTCAGCGCCGGAATTGGACCGGCTTCCCCCACATGCGGGCGTGTTTTGGTGCCTCCAAGTGGAGGCGGGCTCAACGTATCACGGCTCAGAAGCGGTGCCGCATCTGCTTCACTCCCGAGTCAGCGCACCGTGAACTTGGTCTGGCCGTGCCGGTTGTTGAACTGTCCCCACACCTTGAGATTCGTCTGACCCTTGGGTGCCTTGACCTTGAACTTCTTCTTGAACTTGCCCCTCGCGTTGGCCTTGCCCTTGGCCACGGTCTTGCCCTTGATCACCACGCGAACCCGCTCGCCCGGCGCAAGTCCCGACACCACCACGGACTGCGTCGCGTTGCGCTTGATCGCCTTGAGCTTTGCCTTGATCTTCAACCTCTTGCCGTCGAGGACGTGCAGTACGAAGCTGCGGGTGCCTTCCATGGACACCAGGTTGTAGGTGCGGTTGGCCGTGCCAGCCGGAGCGTTCACGTCGGTCGTTTGCACCGTCTGGGTGGACGGGATCCGTCGAGGGAGTTTGTAGCCGGCCAGACAGACGCGTTCGCCTACTTCGAGATTGGCGATCCGGAACCTGATCGTCGCGCCTGAGCGCACGTAGCCCGTGGGGCCCGAGATCGTCGGGGGCCCAGCCGTCCTCGGCACCAGTTGCAGCACCGGCAGTGCCCGCGCCGTGGCCGAGCGCCAGGAGAACGTCGTGCCGATGAAGACATCCTTCGCCTCGTCCAACGCCTCCTGTGAGAGGGCGATCGCACCCTTGTCGTCGGTCAACTTCGATACGCAGATCGACGGATCGTGGGCTTGGAGCCCTCGAACGAAGCCCGCAGCCAACCGAGCCTTGGCCACTGCCTCTTGCACCCTGTCAACGGCGGGAAGAGCGCGACCCCCCTCCTTAGCCAGCGCGAGACCGGCCAGGGCGGTCGTCACGGAATCGGGCTTGGCTGATTCCTCCGTCTCCTTGAAGCCGCCCCTGCCGGTCTGCTGGCCATCGTCCATGAACCAGTCCCGCCCGAGGTTCAGGGCACCCTGAACCTTGTTGCCGGCATCGACCCCGGGCGCTTCCTTCAACGACTGGAGGACGACCAACACCTGTCCCGTGGTCCGGTTGTTCGGAGGGCTGTAGTCCGGCTCCAACTTGCTCTGCACGCAACTCTGATCGTTGGGTTGGTCGTTCTGTGCCTTGTCGGCAGTGAACTTCTCCCTGAAGTACCCAGCGGTGCACTGCTGCTTGGCCAGGAACGTGAGCGCCTTGTCGGCGAGATCGTCAAGACTCGGATCGGCCGGCACATTGTTGTCGGCCTTGTTGAGGGCGTCCGCTCGTCTCAGCGCCTCGACCACCCAAGCCTGGTCGACCACATTGGCTTTGTCTTCATTGAGCGTGAAGTCGATGTCAACCGGCTGCTCCTCGAGCAGGTCCACCAGCTGATCCTGTGCCCGACCCACGATCGGCTCATTCGTTGCGATCCGGGCCTTGATCTGTTCGATGAGAGTCCAGAAGTCGTCATCAACGGCAGCCCCGCCGACGCGGGCGGTGAGCACGGCGTACTTCGCCATCTTTCCGACGGGGTGAACCTCCCCGATGACTTCATCGTCCTCGTTGAAGACCTTCTCCACGATGTAGCTGTCGACCTCGGGTTTGATCGCGGCCAGGATCTGAGCCTGCCTCGCCTCGTGGCCGGGGATCTGCGCAAACGCCAACGCGGCGTCGACGCTCGCGTCGTAGTTGGTGAATGGTTCGTGCTCGTTGTTCTTGAGCTTCCCACCCTCCTCGAGGTTGCGCTCGAGCCACAAGGCACCTGCCTGGGCCGGTGGTGACGGGACCCCAACCGCATGGGCAGTGGGCGCGACCGAAAGCCCGGCGACCACGATGGCGCTCGAGGCGCACAACGCGATCAGCCGAGCCAGGATTTTGTGGGTTGGACGCTTGATGAGTCGCATCGATCCCCCTCCGCCCGCTGCGCACTCGCCCAACAAATTTAGCACCCAAGCCCCCCGCCCCGTAGCAAATTCACACTTCTCCGGGCCCCCCGGCCACGAATTCGCGAGCCTAGCTCAACTTCTCCAGAATCAACTCCCGGACGCGGCCGGCGTCGGCCTGGCCCCGCATCTCCTTCATGACGGCCCCGATGAGAGCACCGGCAGCCGACGCCTTGCCTTCGCGGATCTTGTCGGCCACCTCGGGATTGGCCGCGATCGCCCGATCGACGGCATCTCCGAGCGCGCCGTCGTCACTCACGATCGCGAGTCCACGAGCGGCGACGATCTCGTCCGGCGTACCTTCACCAGCCACCAATCCGTCGAAGACCTGACGTGCCAACTTGTCGTTGAGCGCACCCGAGTCGACCAGTGCTTGCACCTGGGCTACCTGCTGTGGGCTCACTCCGAGGTCGCTGATCTCTCGACCGACCTCGTTGGCCCGCCGCGCCATCTCCGACAGCCACCACTTGCGGGCCGCCTGTGGTGACGCCCCTGCGGCGATGGTCTCCTCGACGAGGCCCAACGCGCCGGCTCCGACGGTGTCGCGCATCTCCAGGTCGGAGAAACCCCATTCGGCCTGAAGCCGGTCACGGCGTACCGACGGAGGTTCGGGCAGCGTGGCCCGCAACTCCTCGACCCATTCGCGACTCGGCGCGACCGGCACCAGATCGGGCTCCGGGAAGTAGCGGTAGTCCTCTGCGTCGGACTTCTCGCGACCACTGGTCGTGACGCCGGTGTCCTCGTGCCAATGCCGGGTCTCCTGCAGGATGGACGCGCCCGAGGTGAGGACGGCGGCATGGCGCTGCATCTCGTATCGCACCGCCCGCTCCACGGAGCGCAGCGAGTTGACGTTCTTCGTCTCCGTGCGAGTTCCGAGACCGCCGCTGCCGACAGGCGCGAGACTCAGGTTCACGTCGCAACGCAGCGAACCCTGCTCCATCCGGACGTCGCTGACGCCGAGACCCAGGAGCAGGTCGCGCAGGTGACCGACGTACGCCTTGGCGACCAGCGGAGCGTTCTCACGCGTCGCCCATGATCGGCTTCGTGACGATCTCGATCAGCGGGATGCCCGCCCGGTTGTAGTCCACCAGCGAATAGTCCGCACCGTGGATGCGACCCGTCGCACCGCCGACGTGGAGGGACTTGCCGGTGTCCTCCTCCATGTGTGCGCGCTCGATCTCGACGCGATAGATCTGCTTCGACCCATCCGCGCCCTCGACCTCTACATCGGTGTAGCCGTTGAAGCAGATCGGCTCGTCGTACTGACTGGTCTGGAAGTTCTTGGGCATGTCCGGGTAGAAGTAGTTCTTCCGCGCGAACCGGCACCATTCGGCGATCTCGCAGTTCAGCGCGAGGCCGATCCGGATCGCGGACTCGACCGCTGTGCCGTTGACGACGGGCATCGCGCCGGGCAGGCCGAGGCAGGTGGGGCAGACCTGGGTGTTGGGCGCGGCGCCGAACTCCGTCGGGCAACTGCAGAACATCTTCGAGGCGGTGTTGAGCTCGACGTGCACTTCGAGGCCCATCGCCGGATCGAACAACTCCAGCGCTTCCTCGAACGACAGCAACTCCGTGTCGCGATGAGTCAACTCCGTCATGCCGCACCCCCGTTGGTCGAGCCTGTCGCTGTCCGAGCCTGTCGAGGAGCCTCGGGCGCCTGATCGAGCAAAGGCCCACCCCACTGCTTCTCCAGCAGCGCTTCCAGCGCGGCCCCGACGTAGTACAACCGGTCATCGGCCAGCGCGGGCGCGAGGATCTGAAACCCGGCCGGCAACCCGTCCTCGGTGGCCAGGCCGCTGGGGAGGGACATCCCGGGAACACCGGAGAGGTTGGCTGGGATGGTGGCGAGGTCGTTGAGGTACATCGCCAGCGGATCGTCCAACTTCTCCCCCAACTTGAACGCCGTCGTTGGCGCGGTCGGGGAAACGAGTACGTCGGCTTGGGCGAAGGCCGCATCGAAGTCGCGGCTGATCAGCGTCCGCACCTTCTGTGCCTGGCCGTAGTAGGCGTCGTAGTACCCGCTCGACAAGGCATAGGTGCCGAGGATGATCCGGCGCTTGACCTCGTCGCCGAAGCCGGCGTCGCGGGTTGCCCGCATGACTTCCTCCGCGCTTGGTGCCTCCACACCCTCGGGCAGCACGCGCAGGCCGTAACGCATGGCGTCGAACTTGGCCAAGTTGCTGGAGGCCTCGCTGGGCATGATCAGGTAGTACGTCGCCAGGGCGTGCACGAAGTGCGGGCACGAGACCTCGACGACCTTCGCGCCCGCGCCGACCAGGATGGTCGACAGCCTCGGAGAACCGAGTGAGCACGCCGGGTTGGTAGCCCTCGCCGCCCAGTTCCTTGATGACGCCGATAGTGAGGCCGTCCAGACTCTGCCTTCGCGCCCTTGCGGGCGGCCGCGACGAGGTCCGGGAGCGGCTCGGCGATGCTGGTCGAGTCGAGCGGATCGTGGCCGCCGATGAGTTGGTGCAGCATCGCCGCATCGAGCACGTTGCGGGTGACCGGCCCGGCCTGATCGAGCGAGTTGGCGAGCGCGACGAGGCCATAGCGCGAGACCCCGCCGTACGTCGGCTTCACACCGACCGAGCCCGTGACCGCGGCCGGCTGGCGGATCGAGCCACCGGTGTCCGTGCCGATCGCGAAGGGTGCCTCGAAGCCGCTGACGGCCGCCGCCGAGCCGCCGCCCGAACCGCCCGGGATCCTGGTGAGATCCCACGGGTTGTGGGTGGCGCCGTAGGCCGAGTGTTCGGTGGACGAGCCCATCGCGAACTCGTCCATGTTGGTCTTGCCGAGGATGGGCAGACCGGCCGCCTTGAGTTTCGCGACGACCGTGGCGTCGTACGGCGGGATCCAGCCCTCGAGGATCTTCGAGCCACAGGTCGTGGGGAGACCCTTGGTCGCGAGGACGTCCTTGACTGCGATGGGTACGCCGTCCAGGGGCGAGGCGAGGTTGCCGGCGGCTCGGCGCGCATCAGAGGCGGCCGCCTGGGCGAGCGCTCCTTCGGCGTCCACGTGGAGGAACGCGTGGAGTGCGCCGTCGACCTCGGCGATCCGGTCGAGGTGAGCCTGCGTGAGTTCGACCGACGTCACCTCGCCGGAGGCTAACGCTTCAGCCATGGCTGATGCAGAAGCGCTCGCGAGTGAGCGGCCGCGGCGCTCGTTGGCTCCGCCACGAGCTTCGCTACCGCTCACTGCTCGTCCCCCAGAATGCGCGGAACGCTGAAGCGTCCACCCTCGGAGGCCGGAGCGCCCGAAAGTGCCTGCTCGGCGGTCAATCCGGGGACGGCGACGTCCTCGCGGAAAACGTTGGTCAGCGGCAGCGCGTGGGAGGTAGGCGGGATGTCGTCGCTGGCGACGCCACTGATGGAGGCGACCGATTCGAGGATCACCGAGAGTTGTGGCGCGATGTGTGCCAACTCCTCATCGGACAGGTCGATCCTGGCGAGGTTGGCGAGGTGCGCCACCTCGTCAATCGTGATGGACGCGCCGGAGCGGGCGGACGTTTCGGGCATGACCCAATCCTATTGGTCGCGCGAGCGACCCGCCGCCACGGGGATCACCAGTAGGGCAACTGCTCCGGCAGTTCGGCGCCACAGTCGCAGACCGCGCCAGCCGGATCACGTCCGATGTGCATCTTGAGGCAGCTGTCGCAGCGCGTGAAGAACGGATTGATCCGATGCGCGGTCCAGACGCTGGTGAACCCGCCCTTCGAGACCGAGCCCGAATAGAACTGCTTCATCGCCGAGGAGTGGGCGCCTTCCGACATCACCTTTCGCGAATCTTCGGGTGTGGCCCAGGCGGACACCGTCACCATCCGATTCCCGACCGAAGAGGTGGTTGCGCCGATGAAGCCGTCCATCTTCAGCATGTCGATCAAGCGCGTCCCTCGAGAGATCTCGCACCGTTTGCGCCGCTTCCTCGTCCGCTGCTTCGAGATACGTCACCGAGAAGGCGCCGGGCACGTCGGTCTTGCCGGTTTGCACGCACGTTGAGTCGCCGAAGCGGAACGGACCGATCGCATAGGGCCGTGCGCTGACGTTGAGACCGATCTGCCGTGGCACCGCTCCGGCGTCGAAGTAACCCTCAACCTTTCCGACGCGATCACCATCGATTTCGAAGAAATCGGCGCCCTCGACCTCCACCGTCCGGTTGCTGGGTGGCAGACCGCGCATGCTGCCGGTGTTGGTGCCGCGCATGGTCCATTGCCCGGCGAATCGCCCCGGCGCCACCTCACCGACGTTCTTCGTCTCGAAGTTCAGGTCGGGAAACGCGGACCACAATGCACCTACGTAGCCGCGGATCGCTTCGCCGCTAATGGGACCTTCGGTGGTCGGATCCTGGTAGGTGCCCTGGACGCTGAGCGAGGCGAGAATCGCGTCCGCGTCGCGCGCGTTCCAGGCGTCGAAATATCGATTTACGCAGTCAATCTCCATCGCTACTTCCTTATGTGAGGTCGTTGCGTCGATGCTGCGCCGCCCGCGCAGCGGGACTCGAGTCTTTCGACACTATGGCGAACGCTCCGGGCAGCGCAAGGGAGTTGATCGGGCCTAGTCTGACCCCGTGGCCACTCCACCGATCCCGATCGACCATGACCCTGTGAGTCCCGAGCATGCCCAGTTTGAGGCGGCGTTGGACAAGTCCCGGGCGGCCCTGCTCGGCACACTGGAAGGCTTGTCGGAGGAGCAGGTGCGGCGGCGACTCGTCCCCTCGCTCACCACTCTGCTCGGTCTGATCAAGCACGCGACATACGCCGACACGGTGTGGTTCCAGTCGACCTTGGTGGGCGTCCCCCGGGAGGAACTCGGGCCTCTCGCGCAACATCGACGACAGCTTCCGCGTGACGGATAGCGACACGATCGAGTCGGTCAGCATTCACTTCTCAGAGACCGTCGAGGCTTCACGGCGGATCGCATCGACGGTATGACCTGGACTACGCCGCGACCCACCACCGTCAGGGAGCGATCACACTGCGTCAGATCTACCTCCACATGATCGCCGAAATCGCCCGCCATGCGGGTCACGCCGACATCCTTCGCGAACAGATCCTGGCCGCTGACCAAACCAATTCTGAGGCGTAGAATCTCCAGCCTCTCGTAGAGTTTCGGGGAGGGATCCCGTGCGCATGGACGTACCCGTCGAGCAGGCACCCTCGGCAGAGGAAGCCCTGCTCATAGCGCGGGGTGTTGCGACTGCCGTCAGCCCGGAAGACGGCGTGCAGCCTGTCCAAGCCAGTCTCCTGACAGAGGTCACAGCGACCCTCTTGGACGTGCGGGTCGATTTCAATTCGTTGGAACCGTTGTCGGCTGAGGACCTCGCCGAAACGCTCGCGGGGAGGAGTGAGGAGTTCCGTCGCCGCATCGTTCAGCAGATGGTCCTCGGCGCGCTGATCCTGCGGCCGATCCCGCCCGAGGTCGCGCGCCGGGTCGCGGCGTACGCCAAAGCTCTCAACGTCAACGACCAATTCGTGCGGATCACCCAGCGCTATGCCCAGGGAGCATTCGGCCTCGCGTGGCTCGATCTCCATCAGAGCGGGTTCGCCGAGCACTGGCAGATGGCCAAGATGGACCAGCTCAAATCGACCGTCCGCTTGGAGGACCAGCTCGCCGCCGGCGTTGAGGACGAGGCGCTCGCCGAGCTGTGGTCCGGTTTCCAGCACCTGCCAGAAGGAACGCTCGGTCGTGGGTTGTGGGACCTCTACCGGGGACGCGGCTTCGGTCTGCCGGGGGCCAAGGGCGGGGCATCGGCATATCTCGCACAGCACGACTTCGTGCACGTGCTCGCGGACTACGGCACCAATCTCCAGGGCGAACTCGAGGTCTTCTCGCTGATCAGCCGCGCGGATCCGGATCCGAAGGGCTTCGCCTGGATGGCGACTCTGATCGGCCTGTTCGAGACCGGGTACGTCGCCGATGCCGGGTTCTTCGTCGGAGACTTGAAGGAGCGGCGACTCGACAACTCCGCAATGCATGTCCGGGTCGCCGACGCGCTCGGTCGTGGGCGCATGCTTCGCGATCGGCTGGGTGTCGACCTGCTCGAGGTCGATTATCACGACCTTTCGAGGCGGTCGGTTGACGACGCCCGGAACGAATTGGGCTTTCAGCCGAAGTCCGAACGCGCCCTGGCAGCAGACTCACCAGGTGCTTTCGATATCGAAGGGATGTCCAGGATTCAGCAGGCGTTCAACGCGACCCTCAGTCAGCCGCGGGACGCGCCAAACCCTCCAGAAGGAGTCTGATCAGATGAGGTTCAATCAAGGAATGCGCGTCCGGTGCGGCTCTGCTGAGAACCTCGTTGCGCTGCTGGCCGAGTGGGACACGCTGCAGTCGACGACCGATGTTATGGGCTACATCGGCACGCGCCTGCTCGCGGATCGTGACAATCCTGGCCAGTTCATCATCTTGGCGGAGTTCGCCGAAGTCGACGGCGATCTCTCGGCCGCCGACGAGGCCGAACGCAACAACCACCGCATCGAGACCCAACGGTGGGCCGACAAACTGCGCACCCTCGTTGATGGTGAACCGGAGTGGATCCACTACGACGAGCTCTACCGGACCGGCATCACCGGCAACATCCGGACCGGCTAGGCAGATAGTGCAGGGTTTCAGTCACCTGGTGACTGGAATCCTGCATCATCTTCAGTCACCGGGGCCCCTCTCGAGCAGCGCGATGAAGCCGGCTTCATCGAGGATCGGTACGCCGAGTTGTTCGGCCTTGTCGGCCTTGGAGCCGGCGTTGTCACCCACGACGACGTAGTCGGTCTTCTTCGAGACCGAGGACGATGCCTTGCCGCCGCGCGCGATGATCGCTTCCTTGACCGAATCGCGGGTGAAACCTTCCAGCGAACCGGTGACGACGAGAGTCAGGCCCTCGAGGGTGCGTGGCATGGATTCGTCGCGTTCCTCGGCCATCCGAACGCCGGAGGCGGTCCACTTCTCGACGATCTCGCGGTGCCAGTCCTCGGCGAACCACTCGATGATCGAGTCGGCGATCGTCGGGCCGACCCCGTCGGCGCCGGCAAGTCGATCTCGATCGGCCGACATGATCGCCTCCATCGAACCGAACTCGGCCGCCAGTGCTCGGGCTGCCGTCGGCCCGACGTGCCGGATCGATAGCGCCACGAGCACGCGCCACAGCGCCGCATCCTTCGCGCGATCCAGGTTGTCCACGAGTCGTTGCCCGTTGGCGGACAGCACCGGCTCGTCGCCCTCGTCCTTCTTCGGCGCGCGCGTGAAGAGCGGAGCCCGTCGCAACGCGGCTGCGTCCAGATTGAAGACATCGCCCTCGTTCGCGATGACCCCCGCCTCAAGCAGGGCAACCGCCGCCTCATAGCCGAGGCCCTCGATGTCGAAGGCACCACGACCGGCCACGTGATAGACGCGTTCGCGCACCTGCGCCGGGCAATGCTGATGATTGGGACAACGCAGGTCCTTGTCGCCCGCCTTCTGCTCCGCCAACGGCGTCTGGCACGCAGGGCACACGGTCGGCATCACCCACTCGGGCAGCCCCTCCGGGCGCAACGCCAGCACCGGTCCGACGATCTCCGGGATGACGTCGCCGGCCTTCCGCAAGATCACTGTGTCACCGGGCCGCACGTCCTTACGGCGTACCTCATAGGCGTTGTGCAGGGTCGCCATCTCGACCGTCGACCCGGCCACCTTCGTCGGCTCCATCCGCCCGAACGGCGTCACCCGGCCGGTCCGACCCGTGTTGACCAGGATCTCCAGCAGCAACGTGTTGACCTCTTCGGGTGGGTATTTGAAGGCGATCGCCCACCGGGGGGCCCGCGAAGTCGAACCGAGCCGCCGCTGCAGCGTCACCTCGTCGACCTTGACCACTACCCCGTCGATCTCGTGCTCGACGTCGTGGCGGTGCTCGCCGTAGTAGTCGATGAACTCTTGTACGCCGGCCAGATCGGGCACGACTCGCGCCCGGTCCGACGTCGGCAGACCCCACGCCTTCAATGCGGCGTACGCCGCGGATTGTGCGGTCGGCTCGAACCCCTCGCGTGCACCGACTCCGTGACACACCATGCCGAGATCGCGGGTCGCCGTCACCCGAGGATCCTTCTGCCGCAGCGATCCGGCTGCCGCATTGCGCGGATTGGCGAACATCTGCTTTCCGGCCTCGACCATCGATTCGTTCAGGCGCGTGAACGCGTCACCGGGTAGGAACACCTCGCCTCGGACCTCCACGAGTGCCGGAACAGGAAAGTCCTCCGACGCGGTGAGCCGATGTGGGATGGATGCAATCGTCTTCACGTTGGGCGTGACGTCCTCGCCGGTGCGGCCGTCGCCGCGCGTGAGCGCACGCACCAATCGACCATTCTCATAGAGCAGGTTGATGGCGAGCCCGTCGACCTTCAACTCACACAGGAGTGCGGGGGCATCGACTCCCTCGCGGCCAAGCCGGGCATACCAGGAGTCGAGTTCCTCAGCAGAGAAAGCGTTGTCGAGGGACTCCATCCGCTGGAGGTGGTCGACGGCGGTGAACATCGTCGAGACGGCGCCGCCGACGGTCTGCGTGGGCGAATCCGGCGTGCGCAACTCGGGGAACGCGTCTTCGATCGCCTCCAACTCGCGCAGTCGCAGATCGAAGTCGATGTCGGAGATCGTCGGCTCATCAAGGACGTAGTAGCGCCACCGGGCATCCTCGACCTCATCGACCAACTCCTGATGCCGCCCCTTGGCCTCGACTTCCTTCTCGGCGACTTCCTGCTTGGCGATTTCCTCCATGCGGCCATCTTGCCGCAACCAACCCCCAGGCAGAATCGAGCGTGTTGGGCAATCTCTCGACCCGGCCACAACGAACTACTGCTGTGATGAATGCCGACCCCGATATCGAAACCGCCAGGAGCCTCGTGTCCACCCCCACGCTCACTCGGATCGATCCCCCGAGCGCCCCGCGCGCCGCGATCTTGATGCTGCACGGCGGCAAGGCGCACTCGACGAAGCCCGTCGGTGGCCGCAGCCTCTCGTGGCGCCGATCCCACGTCATGCAGCGCACGATCGCCGTCGCCGCGCGTGAGCAGGGCGTCAGCGTGTGGCTGGCGAAGTACGCCGTGACCGGCTGGAACGCTGGAGCGCCCGGTGGCCCTACTCCGATCCCCGACGCACGTTGGGCACTCGACCAGCTCCGCGAGGAACTCGGCGACATTCCCGTCGTACTTCTCGGTCACTCGATGGGGGCTCGCACCGCGGTTGCCGTTGCCGACGACCCGTCCGTGACCGGTGTCGTTGCCCTCGCGCCATGGTTCCCACCTGACGAGTCGGTGCGTGCGCTGTCGGGCAAGCACCTGGTCGCCGCTCATGGCCGGAGCGACCGGATCACGTCGTACGCCCACACGGAAGCGTTCGTCGCGCGCGCCTCCCGCGTCGCGGCGTCCGCCCAGATGATCGACATGGGTCCTCTTGGTCACTACATGCTCAAGAGCAGTGGCCTCTGGAACGACGTGGCCGTCAGCCATTGCTTCGACCTGCTCGGCCGTACTTCTACGTCAGTCGGCGACCCAGTTCAGGACTAGCCGACCGCCGGACCCTGCCGGCGGTCCCGTGCTCGGGAACAAGTCCGTCCCGAAAAGGATTGGACGTCTTAGGAAGTTGGGGTTAGCATCTGATGAAACGAAACTGTTTCGTATCATCGGCCCGCTCGGCCACAGACAAACTTTGGGAGGTACGCCGTGAACTACACCTGTCGACGCATCCCCCGATGCGCCCACCACTCGCCCCCGGGTTGAGGGTGAGCGCGAACAAGAGATCCTCGAAGCGGCCCTGTCAGTCCTGGCCGATGTTGGCTACGACCGCCTCACTATGGACGCCGTCGCGCACGCTGCCCGCGCGTCGAAGGCCACGCTGTACCGCCGCTGGAACAGCAAGGTCGCGCTGGTCATCGACGCATTGAAGTCGACCAAGGGACCGACGCTGATCCCCGACACAGGCAATCTGCGTGACGATCTTTTGCAGTCCTACTGCGGTGTCGGTGGTCTAACAGACCATAGTTCCGTGGACACCCTGGCCAGCGTCTTGACGGCAATCACGCGCGACCCCGAGTTTGCCGAAGCGTTCCGACGTGACGTCATCGGTCCGAAGGTTGCCGCCACCCTCACGATCTATTCGCGGGCTCAGGCTCGCGGCGAGATCCGAGACGACGTCGACCTTGAACTCGTCGGCGGAGCACTCGCCGGCATCGTTCTTCACCGGCACTACATGGCCGGCGACTTTCCGGACCAGAACCTCATCAGCTCGCGTCCTCGACCAGATCATCCTCCCCGCCGTACGTCCGAATGCTTCAGAAAAGAGAGAGAGAAATGACAAACATCATTACCGAAGAGGTGGAAGGAACTCCCAAGAAGGAGTTGCACCTTGGATGGGCGCTCGTGCTCATCTCCATCGCCCAGTTGATGATCGTGCTCGACGCGACCATCAGCAACATTGCGCTGCCCTACATCCAAGCCGATCTCGGCTTCAGCGACCCGGGCCTGACCTGGGTAGTCACGATCTACGCGCTCACCTTCGGCGGCTTGCTGCTGCTCGGTGGACGACTGGGTGACCTCTACGGCCGCCGTCGGATGTTCGCCCTCGGTCTGATCATCTTCGCGATCGCCTCGCTCATCGGCGGCCTCGCGGAGAGTCAGTTCGCGATCCTCGCGGGCCGTGCCCTCCAGGGCGTGGGTGGCGCACTCGCGTCGCCTGCAGCGCTCGCTTTGATCACCACGACCTTCCCGGCCGGACCGCAGCGCAACCGGGCCATGGCTGTGTACGCCGCCATGTCTGGCGCTGGTGCCGCAGTCGGCCTGATCCTGGGTGGCTGGCTGACCGGCCTGAGCCCGGAGATCTTCGGCGTCGTCATTGACGGCTGGCGGCTCACCTTCTTGATCAACGTGCCGATCGGCATCATCGCGGCCGTGCTGGCCAACCGCCTGCTGACCGAGTCGAAGTCCACGCCAGGTGGACTCGACGTTCCGGGTGCCATTGCTGGCACGAGCGGTCTGCTGGCGCTGGTCTACGGCCTCTCGTTGGCTGGCAACCGCGACTATGGCTGGGACTCCTCACGCACGATCTCCTTCCTGGTCATCGGCGTCGGCGTTGCTCATCGCGTTCGCGATCATCGAGACTCGGGCGAAGAACCCGCTGCTGCCCTTCCGGATCTTCATGAACCAGACCCGGGCAGCCAGTTTCGCGGCGATGTTCCTGCTGCCGGCAGCCATGTTCGCGATGTTCTTCTACCTCAGCCTCTACATCCAGCAGGTCATGGACTACACCCCGCTCAAGGCTGGCTTCGCGTTCCTGCCCTTCTCGGCGGGCATCGTCATTGCGGCGGGTCTGGCTTCCAACCTGATCAACCGGGTGGATCCGCGCTACCTGGCGGGCTTCGGGACCCTGTTGGCGGCTGCGGCGCTCTACGGCTTCTCTCGACTGCCGTATGACACCGAGTACCCCGCCACCGAGGTCGTGGGCGAACTACGCCACGGACATCTTGCCGTTCGTCTTCATGATGTCGTTCGGCATGGGCTTCGTCTTCGTGCCACTCACGTTGACGGCCGTGCACGGCGTTGCGCCGGAGGACTCGGGCATCGGCTCGGGCGTGCTCAACACGATGCAGCAGGTCGGTGGCGCGCTCGGTCTCGCGACCCTGTCCACCGTCTTCGCGCAGGTGGCCACCTCACGAGGCGACGAACTGGCCGCGGCCGGCGAAGCAGCGATGCAGAAGGCCGTCGAGGCCGGAGCACCGCTGCCGTCCGACAAGGAGATCTCGATCCTGCAGGAGATCGCCCGCTGGCAGGTGTTCACCGACGCGGCGACGACGTCCTTCGTCGTCGGCGCAGGCCTGATGCTCCTCGGCTCGATCATCGTGTGGGTCTTCCTCGACGTGAAGCACGAGGAACTCGCAACCGACGGCGCCGACGCCCCGATCCACGTCGGCTAGTCCAAGGTTCCGCTCCGCTTCATCGGTGACCCGTCGCTTAAGCAGCCAAAATCGCGGCGTGTCGCGACGGAGTCGACGGGTCACCATTGATCAAAGGACAACCCGGTATCCATGACGTACCCAGTGCGTGGCGGATACCGGGTTGTTGCATTTCCGATGGACGACGCACTACGGACCGAGTGGTTGGATCGACTGCCAGGACTTCAAGCCGACCTCTTTGCCGAGTGGGAGCTGGTGCCAGACGGCCCGCCCCAAGTCGGCCATCGATCTCTTGTGGTGCCGGTGCGCACCTCGGCCGCGCAGGCCGCGATGCTCAAGATCGGCTTTCCCACCGAATCGTCCAGGCTTGAGCATCTGGCCCTTCGACGCTGGGATGGCGTGGGAGCCGTGCGCCTGCTCCGAGCTGACCCACACCGGCGAGCGAATTTGTTGGAGCGGCTCACCCCGGATGGCCTGACGACAGTGGACGATGTCGATGCGTGCGAGATCGTCGGCGCGCTGTACGGCCAGTTGCATCGGCCCTCGCCTCCGCAGCTCCTCCCGCTCACGGCGTACCTCGAGAACAAGCGGAGCGCGCTCATGGCCCTCCCCCGCAACGCCCCAATCCCGCGCCGCCTGGTGGAGCAGACATTGGGCTTGGTGCGGGATCTGATCGCTGATCCAGACACCGTGGGGACTCTGATCCACACGGATCTCCACTACGAGAATGTGCTCGCCTCAAGCGGATCCGCCTGGCTGGCGATCGCACCCAAGCCGCTGAACGGTGACCCGCACTTCGAACCCGCGCCGATGCTCTGGAATCGGTTTGGTGAGCTGTCCGGGGGTGTTCGGCGCGGCGTACGCCGCCGGTTCCACACGCTTGTCGACACCTCCGGGCTCGACGAGGACCGAGCACGATCTTGGGTCATCGTGCGGACAGTTCTGACCGCCGTAGATGGCCTCGGCGCGGCCGACACGAAGTCCACCCACGACTGGATCACCTCGTGTGTGGCCATCGCCAAGGCTGTTCAAGACTGACCGCGGCCCACCCGTCAATCGCAGTAGTCTGCTTCAACGATGCTGAAGCGCACCTGGGGAGTCGCGAGATCGATGGCGATGTATCGCGCCATCCCCGGCCGCAGGGGCCGGATGACCCGGTTGTACGGCGAGTTCCTCGGTCCTGGTGACATCGGCTTCGACATCGGCGCACACGTTGGCAGCCGCGTAGCCGCCTGGCGACGCCTCAACGTGTTGGTGTTGGCCGTCGAACCACAACCGGACTGTCTGCGCGTGCTGCGGTTGCTTCACGGCCGGGACGGCGGAGTACGCATCGTTCCGAAGGCCGTCGGCGCCAGACCTGGTCATGCGACCTTGCACATCTCGAGTGCCACTCCGACGGTGTCCTCGATGTCGGGCGACTGGATCGACAGCGTCAGCAAGGACCATCGGTTCGCCCGCATCGACTGGAATCAATCAGTGGAGGTCGAGGTCACCACCCTGGATGCGCTGATCGCGGCGTACGGCGAGCCGGCGTTCTGCAAGATCGACGTCGAGGGTTTCGAGGTCGAGGTGCTCAACGGCTTGAGTACGCCGCTTCGGGCCTTGTCCTTCGAATACCTCCCGGCAGCCCACGACCAGGCCCTCGCGGCGTTGGATCGGTTGGAGGTGCTGGGGAGCTACGAGTTCAACTACTCCCCGATAGAAACCATGCGCTGGGCCAGCCCCGGATGGCTCGATGCCGACGGATTGATCGGTGTGCTCGACAGAGTCCGGCCCTCGGGACGGTCCGGCGATGTCTACGCTCGCCTGCCTCAATCACAACTGGCCTAACCACAACCCGTCGGGGTCGCCTTCGGCAGTGGCCGAGCGAAGGTGTTCAATAGCCGATCGCGCAAGCCGTCCATCCGGCCGACCGTCGTGCCCTCCGCTGGGATGAGTCCCGGTGTCAAACCCCAGGACTTCATCGCGCCGAGCACCGCCGGATCGCCGGAGATCACACTCATCGGCACATCGTGACCCGCCCCGACCCCGGAGACGTAGCTGTGCGGTTGGTGATCCCCCACCATCAGCACGACCAGATCCTTGTCGCCATTTGTGGTGACGTAGGACAGCACGGACTCCAGCGAGTATTCGATCGATTCGGCGTACGCCGCACGCACGGCGCTCGGATCCGAGAACAACTCGCGCTGGCTCGGCTGCCCGTCCTGCTGACCGGCGTACGCCTCGGGATCGGTCGCTTCGGACCAATCGACCATCCGCGGAATGGGCGTCCACGGATGGTGGCTCGAGATCAGATCGACTTCCGCCATCACCGGCGGGCCGGACCGGTCGGCCAACTCACGCTCGTGAAGCCGGCCCAAGGTGAACTGGTCCGGCACTGACTCGAAGCCATAACGAGGGCCGTCGAACTCGAGCCCTTCGCCTCGTACCAACTCGTCAAACCCGTAGAAGCGCTCACCCTCCGGCCACGGTTTGGTATCGGCTGGTGAGTAGACGACCGTGCGCCAGCCAGCCGCACCGAACGCGCTCGTCAGGGTCAGTCGATCCTCGAGCATCAGACGGTTATAGCGGTACTGGCTATCCACCCATAGCCCGGTTTGCAGGGTCGCAGTGGGCCAGCCAACTCCCTGCGCCGAAGGTAGGGGACCGCAAGTACGTGCTGCATGCGCCGAATCCGGCTGCAGCGAGGTCCCGATCGCCATCGTCGAGGACCTCTTTGACACCCGTCGCCATCTCGGGATCCTCGAGCGCTGAGCGACCATAGCTCTCCACAAAGACGACCAACACGTTCTTGCCGCGGAGCCCCGTCAGCAGTTCAGCGGGCGGCACGTCACCGAACGCGTCGGTGGCGACTTCTTCGTCGAACCTGCGCCGATCCTTCAGCGCGGCCACGCTCTGCTGGGCCTTGTCCAGCACACCGGTCACTACCGTGTGAGCGGCCACCGGAGTCCGCGGCGACGTACGCCAGCCCACACCTGCCGCCGTCAACCACACGCACCGTCAGCCCGATGAATACCACCTGCGCGCTCCCGCGATGTCGGCTCACACTGCGCGCGACTCGACCGAGCACGCGCGGCAGCGCGACGACCAGTCCCGCGATGAGGGCTAGCGAAACCACGAGCGCAACCAGAACTCCGAACCAGCCGTACCCATAGGCGATCACGTCCACGCCGGACCGCAGGTAGACCCAGTCGTTGACGAGGTCGAGTTGTCGGTCGAACACGAAATCGAAGCCGAGATCCAGCAGCCGCACCACGAGTACCAGCGCGAGGAGTCGGCCGCCCCAACGGACCACCTGCTCGACCACCCGGGCCGGCGCCCACAACATCACGGCCAGGAGCGCTAGACCCTCCGCCGGGATCAGCAACACCAAACGGCTGTCGAGGTCGCGAAGATCGGCCGGCAGGACGAGGAGTAGCCAAAGTGCAACCACTGCGAGAGACGTCAGGAGACCCGACATGATGCGTCGCAACATCGGGGCGTTACCTCGTGGACGACGAGTCGGCGGGCCGGCCGAATTCCCCGGCAGCCCGATGGCTGAGCGTCAACGCGGTTCTGGACCACGTGACCGAAGCTCCGGCGAGCCCACAGGTCGGGGAGATCCCGATCAGGTGGCCGCACTCGTCTGGATCAAGGCCCATCATGTCGAGCCAACGCTGGACGCCTTCGATCACCGACCGCTCGGTGGGCGGTTTGGGCGATTCGAGCGAGGGTACGACGCCGAGGATGACTCGCTCACCGTCATCGAGAGCCTCGGCGAGGTGGTCGTACGCCGCGGCGTCGGCCAACCCCAGATCGACTGAGACACCGACGAACCCGGCGCCACGTAGCAGCCGGATCGGCACGTCCGAGGCGCAGGAGTGAACGATCGGGACGGCGCCTGCGGCCACGATCGCCTCCGCCAACCATTCCAGCGCGGGCGAGGCAGCCGGATCATCGACGCTGCGATGCCGATGGAAGCCCGACGCCGTCGGCACCTGCCCGGCCAACACCGACGGCAGCGACGGGTTCGTCGACCTGCACCAGGATCTCGGTCGTGTTCGGGAGTCGACGGCGTACGTCGCGAATGTGCGTCGCCACTCCGTCGGCCAACGCCTGGGCCAGGTCACGCCGGGCGCCGTAGTCGCTCAGCACCCGATCCCCACGCGGCTTCTCGACGGTGGCCGCCAGGGTCCATGGCCCGGCCACCTGGAGTTTGAAGGCGCCGGCGTAGTCCTGACCGTGTTCCTCGAGGACGTCGAGGTCCTGGGCGAGCAGCGAGCGCGCCCGCCGCTGATCCGCCCCGGCCCCATCGGTCAGCCGCCAACCGGCGGGCTGGAGATCAGCACCCAGCTCGATCATTGCCAGCGCACGCCCGGTCATGCCGGCCTCAACGCCACGGTTGGGCAACTCAGGCAGGAACGGCAGTTCGGGGACCAGTTCGAAGACTCGTCGCACAGATTGGGTGTACGCCGTGGCGTCATCGCCCGGCATTGATCCGATCCCGGTCGCGAACATCAGCGGCCCATCACGGAAGGGTCATCGGCTGGAGCGCGTCCTGCGGAGTCTCCGTCAACCTCGCGCTGCGATCCGTCGCACTGATCGTCGCAGAGCCGACGACGCGCGTGCCGTCATAGATCACAGCGGACTGGCCGGGTGCGATGCCCTGGGCCGGATCGAAGAGCCGGATTCGGACCTCGCCATCAACCACCGTGACCACAGCGCGGTGTTCGTCGCCGTGGGCCCTCAGTTGGACGGTTGCCCGCATCGGCCCGGTAGGCGCAGAGCCACACCACAACGGCTCCAGAGCGGTGATCCGATCGATGGTCAGGCTGTCGCGCGGACCGACCCGCACGGTCCCCGAGACCGGCTCGATGTCGAGCACGAAGCGAGGCTGCCCGTCATCGGCTGGCACGCCGATCCGCAAACCGCGGCGCTGCCCGATCGTGAATCCATAGGTTCCTGTGTGCGTGCCCAAGACGGCACCGGTCGCGTCGTCGACGATCTCGCCGCCGTGATTCGGTGCCCGATCGCCCAGCTTCTCCTTCAACCAACCGGCCGTGTCCCCATCCGCGACGAAGCAGATGTCATGGCTGTCCGGCTTGTCGGCGACCAACAGCCCGCGCGCCTCGGCCTCGCGGCGTACGTCCGGCTTGGCGGAGTCGCCCAGCGGGAACATCGAGTGCGCCAACTGATCCTGGGTGAGTACGCCGAGGACATAGGACTGGTCCTTCGCGTGATCCTCCGCCCGGTGCATCTCGATCAGGCCGTCGTCGCCCGTCCGAAGCTGCGCATAGTGCCCGGTCGCCACGGCGTCGAAGCCCAAGCCCAGCGCTCGGTCGAGCACCGCCGCGAACTTGATCTTCTCGTTGCACCGCAGACACGGATTAGGCGTCCGGCCGGCGGCGTACTCGCTCATGAAGTTCTCGACGACGTCCTCATGGAAGCGCTCCGACAGATCCCAGACGTAGAACGGGATCCCGATCACGTCGGCCGCCCGGCGAGCGTCGTTGGAGTCCTCGATCGTGCAGCACCCACGGGCGCCGCTTCGATAGGACTTCGGGTTGCGGGACAGGGCCAGATGGATCCCCGTGACGTCATGGCCGGCCTCGGCCGCTCGGGCAGCTGCGACGGCCGAATCCACTCCCCCGGACATCGCCGCGAGGACTCTCAGACGAGTCACTACTTGCCCCGCCGGGTCGAGGCCCGCGCCCGCTCCACGACTGGGCCGATCGCAGCGACCAGGGCATCCACGTCGGCGCGCGTCGAGGTGTGGCCGAGCGAGAACCGCAGGGAGCTTCGTGCGAACTCCTCGGTGCACCCCATCCCCAACAGCACGTGTGAAGGCTGAGGGACGCCGGCCGAACAGGCCGAGCCGGTCGAACACTCGATGCCCTTGGCGTCGAGCAACATCAGGAGCGAGTCGCCTTCGCAGCCGGGGAACGCCAGGTGCGCATTGCCCGGGAGCCGCTCAATCGGATGTCCGTTGTAGATCGCATCGGGCACCTCATGTTGCACGCGTAGCACCATGTCATCGCGGAGCAGGCTGACCCTCGCGGAATGGGACGCCTGGTGCGAGATCGAGTAGTCAATGGCCGCAGCCAGTCCAGCGATGGCCGGCGTGTCGATCGTGCCGCTGCGGATCTCGCGCTCCTGGCCGCCCCCGTGGAGCAGCGGAGTCACGTCGACCTCACGGCGTACGACGAGAGCGCCGATGCCGAACGGCCCACCGACCTTGTGCCCCGCGAGCGCGAGCGCATCGACGCCAGAGGCCTTGAAGTCGACGCGCAGGGACCCGACGGCCTGGACCGCGTCGGTGTGCACCGGAATTCCATGCGCGGAGGCAATCGCGACGACATCCGCGATCGGCTGGATAGTGCCGACCTCGTTGTTGGCCCACATCACGGTGATCAGCGCGACGGACTCGGGATCGGCCTCGACGCTGGCTTTGAGTACGTCGACATCGAGGCGCCCGAAGTGATCCACCGGCAACATCTCGACCTGTGCGCCCTCGCCGTGCTCCAGCCATTCCAACGGGTCCAGCACGGCGTGATGCTCGACGGAGGTCGTCAGGATGCGCTGCCGGCGAGGATCGGCCAGACGGCGCGACCAATAGATGCCCTTGATCGCGAGATTGTCTGCCTCCGTGCCGCCGGAGGTGAAGACAACCTCGCCAGGACGACAGTTCAGAGCCTGGGCAACCCGCTCGCGGGACTCCTCCACGACTCGACGCGCGTTGCGCCCCGAGGCGTGCAGCGAATTCGGGTTTCCGACGCCGCCCAATTGGGCCGCCATCGCCTCGATCGCCACCGGCAACATCGGCGTCGTGGCAGCGTGGTCCAAGTAGACCCACCCGGAGGCGCTGTTGTTGGCCCTGGGGAGGGTGTGGTCGGTGGTGGGCATAACGTCCCAAGGGTACGCGGCTCAGCCAGACCGGGGCGAACCCCACGCCCCCAACCCACCTAACGTCATACGGTTCGGCTGCTATTGCGCTCATCGCGCATGACGTTCCTGTGCAACGTCATGCGAAGCGGTGGCAATAGCATCGGCCACGTATGACGTTAGGCCCGGGGGTTGGGCGGGTTACAGCAGGACGAGGTCATCGCGGTGGACGACCTCACGTTCGTACGCCGCGCCGAGATCGCGTTTGAGATCCTTCGACGATCGACCCACCAGCGAAGGGATCTCCTTGGCGTCGAAGTTCACGAGGCCGCGAGCAACAGGAGTCCCTTCTGGCGTCACGAGATCCACCGGATCCCCCGCCTCGAACTCACCCGCGCAACCGGTCACTCCCGCTGCCAGCAACGAGGCGCGACGCTCGACCACGGCGCGGACCGCGCCGGCGTCCAGGCTGATCGAGCCCCTTGGCTCGGTCGCATGCGCCAACCACAGCAGTCGGGTCGGCCGACGCTTGCCGGTGACACGGAACAGCGTTCCGACGTCGTTGCCCGCGAGCGCCTCAGCCGCCTGTTCAGCAGCAGCCAAGATGACAGGGATGCCCGCTCCAGTCGCGATCTTGGCCGCCTCGACCTTGGTCGCCATGCCCCCGGAACCGAGGCCGGCTGTTCCGGTCTTGCCGATAGACAGACCGCTGAGGTCGCCATCGGTGTCGATGGCGCTAATCAAGGACGCGCCGGGTTTGCTCGGATTGTCGTCGTACAACCCGGCCACGTCCGACAGCAGCAACAGCAGATCCGCGTGCACGAGATGGGCGACGAGAGCGGCCAACCGGTCGTTGTCGCCGAAGCGGATCTCACTGGTCGCGACGGTGTCGTTCTCGTTGACGATGGGCAATACGCCTAGTTCGAGCAACTTGGCGAAGGTCTGATAGGCGTTGCGATAGTGCGAGCGTCGCGTCACGTCGTCCACGGTCAACAACACCTGACCAGCGGTGATCCCGTAGCGCGCGAGTTCCTCGGTGTAGCGGTGGACCAGGATGCCCTGCCCTACCGATGCCGCCGCCTGCTGCGCGGCGAGCGCCCGCGGACGACGCTTCATGCCAAGCGGAGCCAAACCGGCCGCAATCGCACCCGAAGACACCAGCACTACTTCCACGCCGGCCGCACGCGTTGCACCGAGTACGTCGACCAGGGCACGCACGCGCTCTCGGTTAAGTCCTCCGGAGGCAGAGGTGAGCGACGACGAGCCAACCTTGACGACGACTCTCCGGGCGGTCGTGACCTCGAGGCGTTGCAGGCTCACGAGTCTTCCCCGACATAGTCAGGATCATCCTTCGATCCGATCTCATAGGACTGCGGGCCAAACTTGGGGCGGCCTCCGACGTCGGGAGTCCCCAACTTCGAGCGGTCGATCCGTCGGGCCACGTCTGCCCGGGTCTCGGTCTCGGAGCGTTCGGGCATCGCGTCGTCGATCGCCTTGCGGCGGCTCGATGCCGGCCGCTCCTCGGAGAACCGGTGATCCTCGCCGCGGCGACCCAACATCTCGGCGCCGCCGTCGATGCCGGGCTTGAAGTCGAACACGACCGAGTTGTCGGGATGCCCGATCAGGACGGCATCGCCCTCCTCGGCGCCCATCGCGATCAGACGCGTCTCGACGCCCAGTCGGTTGAGTCGATCGGCGAGGAAGCCGACCGCTTCGTCGTTGCTGAAGTCGGTCTGCCGGATCCATCGTTCGGGTTTGACGCCGCGCACGCGCCAACCGTCGGACGTCGCCGTCACCGAGAAGTCGTCCCCGCCGTCGGCGGCGGGCGGACGAAGCACGATCCGCGTGGTCTCCACGACCTCCTGAGCGTCACGAGAGGCCGCGACCAGTTCCGCCATGGCAAAGGTGAGCTCGCGAAGGCCTGCTCCGGACGCTGCTGACACGGCGTACACAGCAAGTCCGCGCTCGCGGAGTTCTTCGATCACCATCTCGGCGATCTCCTTGCCGTCGGGTACGTCGATCTTGTTCAACGCGACCAGGCGCGGACGATCCTCGAGGCCGCCGTACTTCTTCAGTTCGCCTTCGATGATGTCGAGGTCCTCGACGGGGTTGCGTCCGGGCTCCATCGTGGCCGTGTCGATCACGTGCAGGATGGCCGCACATCGCTCGATGTGGCGGAGAAAGTCGTGGCCGAGACCGCGGCCCTCGCTGGCGCCCTCGATGAGTCCGGGCACGTCGGCGACGGTGAACGTCGTGTCGCCCGCGCGTACGACGCCGAGGTTGGGCACCAGCGTCGTGAAGGGGTAGTCCGCGATCTTCGGCCGCGCGCGCGAGATCGCAGCGATCAACGACGACTTGCCAGCGCTGGGAAAGCCGACGAGTCCGATGTCCGCGACGACCTTGAGTTCGAGACCGATCTGGACCTCGTCGCCGGGCTCACCCAGGAGCGCGAAGCCGGGCGCCTTGCGCTTGGACGAGGCGAGCGCAGCGTTGCCCAAGCCCCCGCGACCGCCGGCCGCGATGACCATCTCCGTCCCGGCACCGAGAAGATCGGCGAGGGGATTGCCCTCAGAGTCGGTGACGACCGTCCCGTCGGGGACGGGCAGCACGATGTCGGCGCCGTGGGAGCCGTTGCGATGCCCGCCGGCCCCGTGGCCGCCGTGCTCACCCTTGCGGTGAGGGCTGTGGTGGTAGTCGATCAGCGTGGTGACATCGGGATCGACGCGCAGGATGACGGACCCGCCGGGACCACCGTTGCCGCCGTCGGGACCACCCAAGGGCTTGAACTTTTCACGGTGGACCGACGCCACTCCATTGCCGCCGCGACCCGCGGAGACGTGGAGTGTGACTCGATCAACAAATGTGGGAACGGCCATGGCACTGCTTTCCAATCAAAACTGCCGCGCGGAACTGAAACCCGGCCCGAGTTAAGGCAGGAGAGCCGAGCGGAGGACTATTCCGCGGGTACGACGTTGATAACGCGGCGACCGCGGCGCGTGCCGAATTCGACGGCACCTGGGATCAGTGCGAACAACGTGTCGTCGCCGCCACGTCCCACACCAGCACCCGGGTGGAAGTGCGTGCCGCGCTGACGAACGATGATCTCGCCGGCATTGACAAGTTGGCCGCCGTACCGCTTGACGCCAAGGCGCTGTGAGTTCGAGTCGCGACCATTCTTGGTCGAGGCTGCACCCTTCTTGTGTGCCATGTCAGTTCCTTAGTGCTGAGGTGGTCTCGACTTGCTCGACCAACGATGCGGATCAGAGGGAGATGTCGGTGACCTTGACCTGGGTGTACTTCTGACGGTGACCCTGGCGCTTCTTGTAACCGGTCTTGTTCTTGTACTTCTGGATGATGATCTTCGGGCCCTTGGTCTTGCCGAGCACCTCAGCGGTGACCGACGCCTTGTCCAGGCCGGTGGCGGTCACGGTCTCGCCGTCAACCACCATCACCACGGGGAGGGTCAGCATGGACCCAACCGCAGAATCGGTCTTGTCGATCTCGATGACATCGCCGACGACGACCTTCTGCTGCTTGCTGCCACTGCGCACGATCGCGTACACCGCGACTCACTCTCCTCGTTGGCTCAAAAACTCATGGGGCGCATGGAACGCCGAGGATCAATACTACGGATCACGGACCCAGACACCAAAACGCTACTGACGCCGACACGCACAGCCGGTCAGCGCTTGCGGGCGCCCTTGCGTTTGATCGGAACATGCTCGAAATGAGGCACCTCGGCAGTCGATGAGTCTTCTGCCCCGTTGGCGTTGACCTGCGGAGCCTCAATCGGGGCCGCTTCAGCCGGTGGCCCGGCGGGACGGCTGGCTGCCCGTCGCCGCGTTCGTACGACGACTGCGGGAGCTGACGACTCGACAACAGGCTCGTCCGCGTCGGGTGATTCGACTGGGAGTGACTCCTCGGCTGCCGGGAGTGACTCCTCAGCATCGCTCGGCGCCGTTTCAGGTGAGAGGTCAACTGCAGTTGACTCCTCGGCTGCTGGGAGTGACGTCTCACCCTCCCCTTGTGACTCCTCACCGTCCGTTTGTGACTCCTCGGCGGGCTCCGGAGCTGGGTCGACGATCGGCTCCAGCTCCGCGAGTTCGTCTGGCTCGACGACCGGATCGAGGTCGGGCTCGAGGTCGACCACAGGCTCGCTGTCGGGACGGGCCACTGCGGCGACATCCCGAGGGGACGGCGTGCTGGAGCGACCCGAGTTGTTCTGCGAGTTGTTCTGCGAATCGTCACCACCACGTGAACGACCGCCACGAGCGCGGCGACCACCAGTACGACGATCGTCGTCACCGTTCCGCGGTGTGACGGGGGTGTCCTGGACGATGACGCCGCGGCCCTGACAATGCTCACAGTTCTCGCTGAAGGCTTCGAGAAGGCCGGTGCCGATCCGCTTGCGCGTCATCTGGACCAACCCGAGCGAGGTGACCTCGGCGACCTGATGGCGAGTGCGATCCCTGCCAAGACATTCGGCCAGGCGACGCAACACCAGGTCACGGTTCGACTCCAGGACCATGTCGATGAAGTCGACGACGATGATCCCGCCGATGTCGCGCAACCGGAGTTGGCGAACGATCTCGTCGGCCGCCTCCAGGTTGTTGCGGGTGACGGTCTCTTCGAGGTTGCCGCCGGAGCCGGTGAACTTGCCGGTGTTGACGTCGACCACGGTCATGGCTTCGGTGCGATCGATCACCAAGGAGCCGCCGGAGGGGAGCCAAACCTTGCGGTCGAGCCCCTTCGCGATCTGCTCGTCGATGCGGTACGCCGTGAAGACGTCCCCAGAAGAATTTTGCCCAGAAGAATTAGCAGAGCCGTTTGTCGCGTCAAATCTTTCCAGTCGCTGCTCGAGATCGGGCGCCACGTGGGCGACGTACCCCTGCACGGTGTCCCAGGCGTCCGGGCCCTCGATGACCAACTTGCCGAAGTCCTCGGTGAAAAGGTCGCGGACGACCTTGAGCGTGAGGTCGGGCTCGCCGTACAGCAGCGCCGGAGCGTTGCCCTTGGCCTTGGCTTCGATGTCTTCCCAGCGCGCCTTGAGTCGCTCGACGTCGCGGGTGAGTTCGTCTTCGCTCGCACCTTCGGCTGCCGTGCGAACGATGACGCCGGCGGTGTCGGGAACGATCTCCTTGAGGAGGGTCTTGAGCCGGTTGCGCTCAGTGTCGGGGAGTTTGCGGGAGATGCCGCTCGTGGTGCCGTCGGGCACGTAGACCAGGAATCGGCCGGCGAGGCTGACTTGGCTGGTGAGTCTCGCGCCCTTGTGTCCGATCGGGTCCTTGGTGACCTGGACCAGGATCGCCTGGCCGCTGGAGAGCACCGACTCGATCTTGCGTGGCTGGCCGTCCTTGTGGCCGAGACCGGACCAGTTCACCTCGCCGGCGTACAACACGGCGTTGCGGCCCTTGCCGATGTCGACGAACGCAGCCTCCATCGAGGGCAGCACGTTCTGGACGCGACCGAGGTAGACGTTGCCGATCAGCGAGGTCTGGGACTCGCGGGCGACGTAGTGCTCGACGAGCACCTTGTCCTCGAGTACGGCGATCTGGGTCAGGTCTCCGCGTTGGCGAACGACCATGACGCGGTCAACCGATTCGCGGCGGGCCAGGAACTCGGCCTCACTGACGATCGGAGCGCGACGACGACCGGCTTCACGGCCTTCGCGACGTCGCTGCTTCTTGGCCTCGAGACGGGTCGAACCGGCAACGGCTGTGATCTCGTCCTCGGCGGAGCGACGCGAGCGGACCCGGGTGACGGTGTTCTGCGGGTCATCGGCGGTCTCGCCGCCGTCCTCACCGGTGCGGCGCCGACGACGACGTCGACGTGACGTGCCGTCGCCGCCACCGTCGTCGGATTCGGCGTCCTCGATCTCGTTCTCGGACTCGTTGGCCTCGTTGTCCGGACCATCCCCGCCCTTGCGGCGGCGGCGGCCACCGCGGCGCCGACGGCGACGGGCGGCGCCATCGGGGCCTTCTCCGTCATCGTCGTTTGACTGTGAGTCCGACGACTCGTTGTCCGTCGGCTCTTCCGCGTTGGCGGTCGTGGCCGTGGTCGCCTTGGCGCGAGTGTTCCTCGTCCTGCGTGGTGACCTTCGGTTGCGACTGCTCGCCGTCGGTGGAGTCAACCCCGCCCCCAGTGCCGGCGGAGGAGTCGTCACCGGACGAATCACGGCCGGATGTTTCCCCAGTCGAATCGTCGGCATCCCGGCGTACCGGAGCCTTCCGCGTGCGGGTCCGCACGGGCGGTGCTTCAGAAGCATCAGGTGCCTTGAACAGCGGCATCGCAATCGCCGGCGCCGCAGCCGTCGCAGCAACTACCGGTGAGGAGTCACTTGTGGCAGCCGAGGAGTCACTAACGGCGGGTGAGGAGTCACTTGCGGCGGCCTTGGCAGTCGCAGCCTTGGGCTTCTTGGCGCCAGATCGGGGCTTCTTCTTCACTTCAACGGTCGACGCGTCACTGCCAGCATCAGAGGAGTCGCCCTCGGCGCTCGGAGCGGGTGCCTTCGCCTTCTTCTTGGCGGGCGCACGCTTCTTCGGCGTCTTGGGTGCGGTTTCCGTCGCGGCGCCGTCTGGGCCAGAGAATTCCGGGCCAGATGAGTCCGGGCCAGATGAGTCCGGGCCAGCGGTGATTGTTTCGGTTTCTTCGAGCATCGTGCGCTCCTAGCGCTTCAGCGGCGTACGCCGAAGCAATAAGTCCGCCGACCGGCGTGCTAGGCACGCATCAAAGTCGTCGGCACAAGTCCATTTACTGGGCCTATCCATGGCGGCGACGACCTCCGCGAGGTGCGTCAACGGGATCCGGAATTGCTACCTGCCGCGGTCGCTGGGCTTTCACACGCCTGGTCGCTGTCACCAACTCAGGCAAGCCGCGTCGCGGTCTAGCAACAACTCGATTCCCACTGTGCCGGACTCATATCTGCCCGGCGAGAACGTCGTCGGGTCAATATTTACGGCGAACCGCAAAACATCGACCAATTCGAGTATCGCACACCTCGTCCCGGAACCAGTTATGGCGAGGACCGGAGCGGGTCACCAATCTCAAGGGTCGCCTCGTCGAGCGGGCCTTGGGCGAGTCGCGTCAATAGTGGCGCCCCGGCGAGTTCAAGACCGGCGTCGGCGGCGAGGCCCGACAGAACGTCATCTGGTCGTACGGCGGGTACGGCATGTCGCAACACCATGTCGAGTGTTGCCCCGCGAGCACTCGGCAGCGCCTCCAGCGACAGCACCGCCGCGCGGCAATCGAAGCTGCGTACGCCGCGCTTGGTCATCCGCTCGACGGTGCTCGACTCAAGCGCCAAGAACGCCTCCACCGCCCTGGTCGCTGCCGCCAACTCGGTGTCGACGTCGACCTGCCAGTGGCTCGCTTGCAGTTGGTCCGCCAGGGCGCCACCCGGTGCCACCACGACGGCAACAACATCTAGCCCGTCGGGCAAGGAGTCCGACAAGTTCTCGTGTATGTCGGCCGGGTCCACGACCTGGGCCAGTCCGATCTCGAGGTACTCCGCCTCACTGGCAGATCCCGTCGGCGCGGCCCCGGCGTACGAGATCCGCGGGTGCGGATTGAACCCGGACGAATACGCCATCGGAATCCGTGCCCGGACGATCGCCCGCTCGAACGCGCGACTGAAGTCACGGTGGCTGGTGAATCTCAGGCGTCCGCGCTTGGCGTACTGGATCCGCAGCCTCTGCACCGGCGGAGCTTGCTGTTCGGGTTGTTCACGCACGGCTGCACCCTAACCGCCCGAGGCCGAGGGCGACTCAGTGCGCTTTTGAAATTCGCCCAGACACTCAACGGCCCGGAATCCCAACGTCTCGTTCACCGCGATCATCGGACCGTTGACTTCGGCGTTATAGGTGATGACCCTGCTGATCTCGGGGCGTTCGGCCTGAAGAAGACGCAGATTGGCGACCTTCATCGCCAAACCGAGGCGATGCCCCCTATCAGCGCTGCGGACCAACGTGTCCCATTGGAAGGCCTGGGCCGCTACATGCTGGGAGGCGACGATCTCCGTGTAGCCAGCCACAGTCCCGGCAGTGTCAATGGCGATGGTGGTGTACTTCGTCCGCCCCTGGGCAGCGAGGGTCTTTTCGCTGTCCCGCAGGTCTTCGACGTCGCTGCTGCCGGCCTCTCGCACCAATTCCCCGGTGGGCGCCTCTATGGTGATCAGGGCGATCAACTCGGCTAGCGCCTCGGCGTACTCCTCCGGGACTGGTCCGACCCAGGATCGCAACCTGTAGGCGGCGTGATGCGCCGCGATCTGAGCTGCCGCGCGGGCGAGGTCGTCGTCTGGTAGGGGCAGATCCAGAGCCCGCTGGATGCTCACCAGCCCGAGCCGATAGCGGTGCTGCGCGAGAAAGTCCCGTCCGCCAGGGCGTGGGCCGACCTCGATCGGCCAGGCTGACTCCGCGTTGAACACGCTGCGCCCGAGCGCCTCGGCGCAGTGCTCTAGGTGCATCAGCATGGACGATCCGTAACCGCGGCGGCGGTGATCGGGGTGGGTGTGCACCGTGAGCAAGGCGGCGTCAAGGTTGTCGACCAGCGAGGTTTCGAGCGCGCCGGCCACGACCACGCTCCCGCCGACTAGGCCGGACCATGGTTGCACCCGCCGACCCTTCTCGTCGCTCAAGAAGTGTGCCCGCATCTCCTCCAGTTGATAGGGCGTCGCCCACTCGCGGCCCGCGACGTCTGCCGCGTGATAGGTCGCGTGCCAGGCATCCACGGCGCTGCGATCGTTGACGTCGACCGGTTTGAGTTCCATGCGGGATGGGATCACCGGGTTGCGACTTTCATCGCTGGGGACGAGTAGACCGAGCCGACCTTCACGCCGTCCAGCCATGCCGTGAGACGCTCGGCTTCGACCGCGAGGGCCGCCTTGGCGTCGCCGCCGACCTCTTCAAGGAGTACGACGCGCACGACCGCGTCGGGATCCTGCACCCACAAGCCGACGATCCGTCCGTCCCACCAGGCCGTCGTCCCGGCGTTGCCATTGCTGTCGAACAGGGAAGTTGCGTGCGGGCCGAGGAAGAAGTGGCGCTCTTTCCAGCCCATCACCGTCGGATCGAGCACGGGCAACAGCCCAGCCCAGGGCTCGACGTCCGGCACCGGATCGAGGTCGTCGGGCAACACGAATCCGATACCGCCGTCGTCGAGGCTGACCGGGACGGCGCCGACAGCGGCAAGTGCCGCCTTCACGATCCCAACGGTCCCGCCCAGCCACCACTGGATGTCGTTCGCGGTGCCCGGGCCGAAGGTGCGGAGCCAGCGGCCGACCAACTCGGCGTACCCCTCATCGGACTTGCCTGGGACGGGTTCTTCGCCCAACCAGTCCCGCATCAACGTCCATTGCGGCCGTGAAACGCGCCAATGGCCACCGTTTCGGCCCCGCACGATCTCGGCCTCGACACCGAGCTGGGTCAGCACTCGCGGTGAGACCGGGAAGTTGCCGCCGTACGTCTTGCCGGGGGCCACCTCTATCCGTCCGGCCAACTCCGGCACCTGTTCCCGCAGGTCGGCGGCGGAAAGTTCCGAACCGTCCGCCAGCCGTGCCAAGACAGCCAATCTGGCGGCTTCCAACCAGGCCGCACCATCCTCGGCGAACCCAGCCGTCTCAAGTTCCTTGGCGAAACGGGTCGCGAGCGTCGGTGCGAACCGAGCGCTGGCACTCCCCCACGCCGCCGGCAGCAGGTCGCGCGGAAAGACGAACAAGGTACGCCGCATGGCGAGTTGCTTGACCAGGCTCCGGTCTTCGTACAGCGCCCGGTCGACGTCGTCGACGCCCAGTCCGTCGATCCGAGCGTGAAGAGACAGATAGACGGTTGCTGGCTCAGTGGCATGGAGCACAGTCATCGCCTTGGTCGCCGCGACGGGGTCGCTGACCCGCATGTTCTTAGCGATCGCATGCCGGTGAGCAATCCGAGCCCGTCGCTCGCGATCGCCGATGTGCCTCACCGGATCCGTCATGGCGCCATCTTGCCCAACGCCACCGACACTCCCCAACAAGTAGGAGTCAGACGACCGAAAGCGGGAGTAGGAATTGCCCGGTGGGGCCGATCTGGATCTCGGTGCCCATCTCAGGACACACGCCGCAGTCGTAGCACGGCGTCCAGCGGCAGTCCTCGACCTCTTCGGAGGACGGGTTGATCGCGTCTTCCCAATCGGCCCAGAGCCAGTCCTTGTCGAGACCCGAGTCAAGGTGATCCCACGGAAGCACTTCGTCGTAGTCCCGCTCGCGGATCGTGAACCAGTCAAGATCGACGCCGGTGCCAGCCAAGCCGGACTCGCACGCAGCAAACCAACGCTCATAGGAGAAGTGCTCGCTCCAGCCGTCGAAACGGCCACCCTCACGCCATACCTCTTCGATGACCGCACCGACGCGACGATCGCCACGCGACAACAATCCCTCGATGATGCCGGGCTTGCCATCGTGGTAGCGGAAACCGATGGCGCGGCCATACCGCTTGTCGGCGCGTACGACGTCGCGCAACTTCTGCAGCCGCAGATCGGTGGTCTCGTGGTCGAGTTGGGCCGCCCACTGGAACGGCGTGTGCGGCTTCGGCACGAACCCGCCGATGGACACCGTGCAGCGGATGTCGTTGCGACCCGTGACCTCACGACCGGTCGCGATCACCTTCTTGGCCAGGTCGGCGATCTCCAGCACGTCCTCGTCGGTCTCGGTCGGCAGGCCGCACATGAAGTAGAGCTTCACCTGGCGCCAGCCGTGCGAGAACGCCGTCGACACGGTCCGGATCAGGTCCTCTTCGGTCACCATCTTGTTGATGACCTTGCGCATCCGCTCGCTGCCGCCCTCAGGTGCGAAGGTCAGCCCCGAGCGGCGCCCGTTCCGGGAGAATTCGTTGGCCAGAGTGATGTTGAAGGCGTCGACACGTGTCGACGGCAGCGAGAGCGACACGTTCGAGCCCTCGTAGCGATCGGCCAACCCCTTGGCGACCTCACCGATCTCGGAATGGTCGGCGCTGGACAACGACAGCAGACCGACCTCTTCGAAACCCGACTGACGGATGCCGTTCTCGACCATGTCGCCGATCGTGCTGATCGAGCGCTCACGCACGGGACGGGTGATCATCCCGGCCTGGCAGAAGCGGCAGCCACGCGTGCAGCCGCGGAAGATCTCGACCGAGAAGCGCTCGTGCACCGTCTCCGCCAGTGGCACCAACGGCTTCGCCGGATAGGGCCAGGCGTCGAGGTCCATCAGGGTGTGCTTGCTGACGCGGAAGGGGATGCCGGGCTTGTTGGGTACGACGGCTTCGATGGTGTGGTCCTGGGCGTACGTGACGTCGTAGAACGCCGGCACATAGACGCCGCCGCTCGCACCAAGGCGACGCAGCAACTCCACGCGCCCACCGGGTGAGCCTTCGCCCTTCCACTCCCGAATCACCTCGGAGATGGCCAGCACGATTTCTTCGCCATCTCCGAGCACGGCAGCATCGATGAAGTCGGCGACCGGCTCGGGATTGAACGCCGCATGGCCACCGGCCAGCACGATCGGATGCTCATCGGTGCGATCGGCCGCATGCAGCGGGATGCCCGCTAAGTCCAAAGCAGTCAGGAAGTTGGTGTAGCCCAACTCCGTGGAGAAACTGAGACCGAACACGTCGAAGGCGCCGACCGGCCGGTGCGAATCCACCGTGAACTGAGGAATCGGCCCCTGCGAATCACCCTCGCGCATGATCGCTTCAAGGTCCGGCCACACGGCGTAGGTTCGCTCGGCGACGATCCAATCGCGCTCGTTCAACACCTCATAAAGGATCTGGACACCCTGGTTGGGTAGGCCGACCTCGTAGGCGTCGGGGTACATCAGCGCCCAGCGCACGGTCGGCCCCTCGGGGGCGCAATCCCAGTCCTTCAGCGTGGCATTGAGTTCGCCGCCGACGTACTGGATCGGCTTCTGCACCAGCGGCAGTTTGGGCTCCAGGCGCGCGAACACGGACTCGACGACGGGCATCGGACAAGCGTACGCCGTGCTTGGCGTTGTCGCCGATCCCTGAATGCCTTGACATATCGTTAGTCGATGTTATTGTTTCTCGATAACAACGTTTATCGATATGAAACGGGAAACAAATGAACGCCAACAAGATCTTGACCTTCGATCGCTGGGACTTCCTGTCCACCAAAGGGCTCATCGTGATCGCGGCGGTGCTGGTGCCGCTCTTCGCCCTGGTGCAGCCGACGTGGCTGTGGGTCCAGAACGAGCCGCTGGAGTGGACCGGCCCCACAGGTCAGGACGAGCAGGTTCGCTCTGCGGAGGCGCTTGCGAAAAGCGGCGTCGAAGCCCATTGGGCCGACGAGGCCGTCGTGAAGATCACCGATGCCCCGAACGATGTGTGGCTGGCCAGCCTGCTTCCGGGCTTAGTCATCTCGCTCGCAGCGTTGAGCATCTGTTGGTTCCTCTTCCGTCTGATCACCAACATCCAACGTGAGAGGGAGTTCACCGGCGCGAGCGTATGGGCACTTCGTGGCATCGCGATGACCTTGCTCCTCGGCGCCGCCGTCTACACCGTCGTGGCTGGGATTGCTGACGACATCGTCATGAGTAGCGCAGTCGACGGGCCGGAAACGCCCCTGATCACGATCAGCATCGTTGGGCCCATCATGATCTCTGTGTGCGCGTTGGTCATCGCAGCGATCGCCGAGGCCTTCGCTCACGGATCGAACCTGCAAGAGGACGTCGAGGGGCTCGTCTGATGCCGGTCGACGAGCCACACCGCATCGTGTGCCACCTTGACGCTCTGCTCGAGGCGCGCGGCCTCACTCTCACGGCGCTGGCCGACCTGATCGGCGTGACCAATGTGAACCTCAGCGTGCTGAAGAATCAGAGAGCGAAGGCGATCCGATTCTCGACGCTCACCGCGCTGTGCGACGTACTCGATTGCACACCCGGCGACCTCTTCGAGATCCAGACGGCGGACTCCGTGCCTACCCGACCGTGATCCCGGCCTCGGCGGCCAGGAGTGGAGCGAGGTCGGAGAGCTGCTCACCGCTGATGGTCACGCCGCGGAGGTCGCGTACGCCGAGGATCACCGACAACTGCGCGCGGCGCAGGTCGAGGTGCCGCAGGTTGGAGTCGCGGACATCCAGAGATCCGATCCGAGTTCCCGGCAGCGCAAGCCGCTCGGCGGTCGCCTGACTCAGGTCCAACTCCTCGATCTGACAATCGGTGAAGAGTACGTCGAGCAGATTGGCACCGCGGAGGTTGACAAAGCTCAACTTGCAGCCCACGAAATGGATCGACTTCCACGTGGACTCGTAGGCCTCGAAGGCGCCGATCCGCGCGCCCTCAACGCGCACGCCGCCCCAATCGGTGCGCCACGCCTGGCAGACCGCCGCACTGGTTCGCATGATCTCGCTCTCGCGCAGACGACTCCCCCGCAGATCGGCAGCGTCGAAGGTCAACGACTCGAAGCGGCACTCCATAAACCTCGCATCACCCAACGACAACTTCTCGCCCGCGATGTCCACGAACTCAACGCGCTCGAGGTCCGCGCGGGGAACCAATTGCTCCAATTGCCCCGGCTCGAGCATCGGCAGTTGCGGCCGGTCGATGCGGGGTGGCGCAGTGGGATCACCCGACCCGGACACGAGGCCTGTCCTCCCGTGGCAGGGGCTCGACGGCCGACTGGCGCATCCGAATGTTCTGGAGCAGACCCACGGCGATCAGACAGGCGAACATCGAGGACCCGCCGTACGAAACAAAAGGCAGGGGTACGCCGGTCACGGGCATGATCCCGAGGCACATGCCGATGTTCTGGAACGCCTGGAACCCGAACCAGCACGCGATCCCAGCCGCGGCGATCCGACCGAACGCATCGTCTGCCTCCACCGCGATCGCCAACGCCCGCCAGATCACGATCGCCAGCAGCGCGATGATCAGCCCGGCCCCGATCAGGCCCAGTTCCTCACCCGCGACCGTGAACACGAAGTCCGTCTGCTGCTCGGGCACGAAGCCGGATCGGGTCTGCGAGCCGTCGAACAGCCCCTGGCCGAAGATCCCGCCATTGCCGATCGCGATCCTCGCCTGCTCGGTGTTGTAGCCCGCACCTCGCGGATCCAACGCCGGATCCGTGAACGCGAGGAACCGGTCCAGCTGATAGTCGCGGAGTACGCCGAGCAACACACGCCGCCACGGCCGCCAACCCAGCGATGCCAGCCAAGCCGGCGAGCCACCACCGAGAGACGCCGGCGACAGCCAGTACACCGAACGTGGTGGCACCGAGCACCATCACCGTGCCCAGATCCGGCTGCAAGATGATCAGGACAGCGGGCACCCCGGCGATCAACAGCAAACCCACCAGATCGACAGGGCCGGGCGAAAGCCAGCGGTTTCGGCCGCGCTCCGCGATCCACAGTGCGCTGCCGACAACCACGGCGACCTTCGCAAACTCCGACGGCTGGACCGACCAACCACCGATGATCAGCCACGACCGCGACCCGTTGACGGCCGAGCCCACCGCCAGCACCGCGCACAGACCGATGACAGCGCCGACGTACACGATCGGCGTCAGGATGCGGACCCACCGATGTTCGACGACAGCAACGGTTGCCAGCAGCACCAGGCCGATCGCCACGTTGGCCAGGTGTTTCGAGAGGTACGCCGTCGGGTCACCACCCGTGAGTTCGCCGCGGTGAGCGGTGGCAGACCAGACCAACAACGTCCCGATGAACGTGAGCGCCAGGACGGCGATCAGCAGCCACCAATCGGGCGACTTCGTGCGTATGGTCAATGTCCCGCCCCGTCCGCTCGTGCGTCGAGATCGCTCGCCGGTGGCAGGATCGACCCGTCCGACTGGAACGTCGGCAGCCCGTCGGGCGCCACGACATCCGGGATCAGCGACCGGGCGCCAACCACCTGATCGGCCTGGACGCCGTACAACCCCTCCCAGATCTTGCGGATCGCGGGACCGGAGGTGCCTGACCCGGTGCCGCCCTGGGACACCATCATCACGACGACGTAGTCCTTGGAGTACGACGCCACCCATGAGGTCGATTGCTTGCCGTAGACCTCGGCAGAGCCGGTTTTGGACCGGATCGTCACCTTGTCGAGTGGGAATCCGGTCATCCGCCATGCCATCGTGCCTTCGCGCGTGACGCCCTGCAGCGCGCGGTCGATGTAGGCCAGCGTCCGTTTCGGCACCGGCACGTGTCGCTCGACGACGGGCTTGATCTCCTTGAGAACCCCACCGTCCGCGTCCACGACCGCTTTGCCGATCCGCGGTTCATAGAGCGTGCCGCCGTTGGCGATGGCGCTGTATCCGCGCGCGAGTTGAAGCGGTGTCACCACCGTGTCGCCTTGCCCGATGGCGAAGTTGACCGCATCGCCGGCGCGGTAGGCATAGCCCTCCGCACAGAACTCGCGGGCGAAGAGGTCGGCATAGCTCGTCGACCCGCCACGCGAATCAGCCTGTTTCGCAACCTTGCAGTAGTAGTCCTTCTGCGCCTCGTAGTAGGCCCGCTTCCATTTCCGATCAGCGATCCGGCCACTCGCCTCACCGGGCAGATCGACCCCGGTCTCGGCGCCGAAGCCGAACGCCTTGGCCTCGCTCACCAGCGGATCCTTCGCGTTGACGTCGGCCACGTCACTGCCCAGACGGCGCCAGAAGTCGTAGCCGACGCGGTAGAAGAAGGTGTTGCACGAGACCTCAAGGGCCTTCGCGAAATCGATGTAGCCGTAGGCGCCTGACTCGTAGTTCTTGAAGGCCCGATTCCCCACCTGGAGACTCGACGAACAGTTCAACCTGGTGTCGGTGCCGTAGCCGTGGGTCAGTGCGCCGGCGGTCATGAACGGCTTCCACGTCGAGCCGGGCGCGAACTGGCCCTGGGTCGCGCGGGACAGCAACGGGGTGCCGGCCTTCTCCGAGTAGAGCCACTTCAACTGCCTGGCGGTGACGCCACCTACCCAGAGTTCCGGGTCGTACGTCGGTTGGCTGGCCATCGCCACGATTCGACCGGTCTTTGCCTCCATCACGATGGCCGCACCGGAGTCTGCACGGTAGTTGCGTCCGGTGACCTCGTCCTTCGTCGCTCGCGCCGTCCGGATGGTCTGCGCCAACTGCTGCTCGACCAGGCTCTGCACCCGGGCGTCGATGGACGTGACCAGGGTGGCACCCGGAGTGCTCAGCACATCCTCAGGGGGGCCTTCTCCCCCGTCGCCCAGCACCCGCCCTCGCGAGTCCACGGCGATCCGCTCATAGCCGGGCTGGCCGCGCAACCACGCGTCGTACTCCTTCTCGATGCCGGCCCGCCCGACCAGCGACGCACCGTTGAGTGAGCGATCGTCGGCCGTCCGTGCGACCTCGAGTTCGTCGGAGGTGACCGGGCTCAGATAGCCGAGCAGGTGCGCCGCGCTCACGCCGTACGGCGCCGGGAAGGATCGCACGGTGCCGCGATCCACCACCACGGACGGATAGTCCTCGGGTTGTTCGAGGATCTTCAGCGCCACACCCTGAGGCACGTCCGAGGCCAAGGGCACTGCCTGGAAAGGAGCACCGTTCCAGCACACCCCGGCTATCGCCGTACCTCCACCACAATCCACCAGTTTGGCTCGAACGCGTCGCACGGGTTGTTCAACGGCCGAGGCCACCCGCTTCAGCAATGTCGAGCGATCCGACTCGGAGAGGCGCGCAAGCAGACTTCGATCGATCGACACGACCCAGGCCGTTCGATTCGCCACCAGCGGACGGCCCATCGCATCGACGATCAGCCCACGTTCGGGCTGCACGACCACCTCTCGGAGCGACTGCGAGACGGCGCGGGCGTGATACTCCTCCCCGCCGAGCACCTGCACGTAGTAGAGCCGGCCGAACAGGGTTGCGAAGAGCGCGAAGACCAGTGCCTGGATGACGACGATCCGCAGACGAGTGCCCCGTTCCGCACCGATCGGTGCGCGTGAATCCGACATCAGGACACCGGTTGCGCCGAGAGGCGCGCGAACACCCGGACGCACCACGGCAGCGCGATCACACCGACCAGGCAGTCGCTCAGCGTGGAGGAGAGGATCATGTGGAGTACGTCGGGTACGGGCATGGCCGGATCACCGAACAGCACACCCGTCAGGGCGAAGATCGAGGTGCCGACGAAGGATGCCGCGCCAGCCGTGACCATCAGCACGAGCCGATTCGACTGCTGGCGGAAACCGTGGCGCCGGGTCGAACCCACGACGTAGCCCACGATGACGAGCGCCAATGCCCAACGGCCAGCCAGTTGATCGGCAGCCGGGCTCAGATCGAGGGCCAGGCCAAGCGCGAATCCGAGGACGGCGGCAAAGTCCCGACCACGCGCCAGGGCTGCGGCGACGACGACCAACAGCACCAGGTTGGGCATCAGCCCGATCGGCGAAAGCAGGGGTACGACGCTCACCTGGAGCACCAGGGCGCCCAAGGCCAGGAGGGCAACCGAACCGACCCGCCAGGCGGCCGACGACTGCAGTCCGGTGCGCCGAGATGCCCGTTCGTCAGGTCGCACATCCGTCATCGGAGGACTCCGTCGGCCTCGATCACGGACCGGTCGCTGGCGCTGCCCGAAGGCACCACGACACCGACCAAGTCCAAGGAGCTGAAGTCCACGAACGGCGCAATGACCGCCTTGACGGAGGTACGCCGAGGGCTACTGATTACCTTCGTCACTCGCCCGATCGGGACCCCGCCGACGTAGGGCGCGCCGTCCTGGCTACCCCACGTCGCCACCAGGTCGTCCCTTGTCGGCACGATCGATTCATCCACCAGATCCAGATCGAGACGGCCGTTCTCGTCGAGCCCACCGCGACCGCGAAGCAGACCCACTTCCATGCTGTGACCCAGCCGGGCACCCACACTCGAGTCGGAATCGACGATGAGCAGCACGGTCGCGGTGGTGCCCGTTGTGCTGAGCACCCGGCCGACCAGGCCGTCGTTGTTCAGGACGGTCATGTCGGGGTGGATTCCCGCTCGTGAGCCCGCATCGATCGTCACCAGGCGAGAGAAGGACTGGCCAGAACTCATCGCGATCACTCGTGCTGGCACCAGTGCGAAGCCGGTGTCGGCGGCCGTCCGCGTCAGCGCGTCGTACGCCGCCAACCGGTTGCGATCAAGGTCCTCGGTGGCAACGGACTGGCGAAGTTCGGCGTTCGCCGCGGTCAGTCGCGCGACGTCCGCCTGCAGGTCCTGGCGATCCGCGAAGGCTTGCGGAAGAGCCGTGATCGGGCGGGCGATGGCGGTCGATACGGCGGCCAGTGGGCCGACCACCTCGCCTACGACGCGCCTCGCCGGGGAGAGCAGGCCACCTTGGCTGTCCAGTGCCATCAGGGTCAGACAGGCCAAGACGAGGGCGATCAGGCGGCCCCGCGATGGCCGCAACCATCGACGCAGCGCCTGCCGAGAAGGGGACTCACTCATCAGTTGCGCCGCCTGCGATCGGCGATCAGGACGACTTGAAGCGCCTCGAACTCCTCCACACACTTGCCGGCGCCCAGGACGACCGAACTCAACGGGTCCTCAGCGATGTGGACCGGGATGCCGGTTTCGTGCCGCAGTCGTTCGTCCAGCCCCGTGAGCAAGGCGCCTCCACCCGTCAGAACCAGGCCGCGGTCCATCAGGTCACCGGCGAGGTCCGGTGGCGTCTGGTCCAAGGTGGTCTGGACGGCGTCGATGATGCCGAGCACCGAGTCCTCCAACGCCTGTCGAACCTCCTGGCTGGTGATCGTCAGGGTCCGTGGCAGGCCGGAGACCAGGTCGCGACCACGGACGTCCGCCTCGGTCTCGGTGACCTTCGGGAAGGCCGACCCGAGGGAGATCTTGATCTCCTCCGCAGTGCTCTCACCGATGAGCAGCGAGTGGTGCTTCTTCAGCCAGGTGACGATGGCCGTGTCGAGGCTGTCACCGGCGTGACGGACGCTGATCGAGGTCACGATCCCGCCGAGTGAGATCACCGCGACCTCGGTCGTTCCGCCACCGATGTCGACCACCAGGTTGCCGGTCGCCTCGTGGACGGGCAGTCCCGGCGCCGATGGCCGCCGCCATCGGTTCCTCGATCAGGAAGACCTTGCGCGCACCGGCCTGATAGCCGGCCTCCTTGACCGCACGGCGTTCCACCGCGGTGCAACCGCTCGGCACGCAGATGACCATTCGCGGCTTGGCCAGATAGCGCCGCCGGTGGACCCGATGGATATAGGTGCGGAGCATCTCCTCAGCAGCCTCGAAGTCCGCGATCACGCCATCCTTGAGCGGGCGAAGCGCGACGATGGTCTCTGGGGTGCGCCCGATCATCGGTTTCGCGTCGGCTCCCACCGCGAGAATCTCGCCGGTTTCGGCGTCCTGGGCGACGACTGAAGGCTCGTCTAGGACGACACCCTTGCCGCGCACATAGACCAACGTGTTGGCGGTGCCGAGATCGACGGCCATGTCGCGGCCGGCGATGTGCCGCCCGGAAAAGTACTGCACAGCGTGGCCTTTGCTACTCGGGGAAGGACATCGGCTGCCATCCACAGTAGGTACGCCGAGCGAGTGGGTCAGGGAGACACGCGGACTTTCACACCAGCAACATCTGCCCCACACACGACTATTTCCCGAGCGGATCGTCGATGGACCGCCAGGGATGCTTCGCGGCGGGTGTGATGCCGGCGTGCGCGACGTACTTCTTCGGGCCCTTCCGGCCGCTGAACTTCTTGAGCAGCCGCTCGAGTTCGGCGCTCAGTTCGATCGCCTCCGCCTTGGTCAGTTCCAGACTCATCCATCCGTCGGTGAAGGGGCGCGGTTCGGGATCTGGCTCCTCCAGCATCTGCAATGAGAAACCTGTCGCTCCCGAAGGCGAGAACTCCAAGGAGAAGTCCTCCGACTCCGCGATCGCCTCGTCCAGGCCGTCGAGGAATCGGTGGAGCACCCGGGTGCGACCGTCGTCCAACAGAGCAACGCGTTGGTCGAAAGGCAGTTTGCTGAACGGCACCGTCAGACGTCGACCCGGAGCGCGATAGACCGGCATCGGACGGCCGGCCCGGGCAACCTCGCCGACTCGAACGATGAGACCCTCATCAAGAAACCGAGGCACCCAGTAAGCCATTGACGAGGTAGGCCGACCGATCGCCGCGGCCGCCTGCGTCTGCGTTTGCGCCTTCATCATGAACGGATTGAGGAACCCCAGGATCTTCAGGCTCGCGAGCATCTCGATCGCACGCGGAGAGGTGATCTCGAAGTGTTCGGGCCAATCTTCTTCGGGCCAATCTTCTTTGGCCAGTCATCTTCGGTCATGTCTCGATCCTCCTCAATCTCTTATTCGAAACGCAGTATTCCATTCGAATTTAACGATTCCCATGATTGCCACATGATCCTTCGCACATCGCCCAACTTCCGGTCCCTGTGGCTCGGCCAGTCCGTCTCCGTCATCGGTGACGGCATGCAGCGCGTTGCGCTCCTGTGGTGGGCCCATCAGGTCGGCGGCACCTCGCTGGTCACGCTGATCGCTCTCTGCACCGTCATCCCGGTGGTGCTCTGCTCGCCGATGGGCGGATCGTTCGCGGATCGGTTCGACCGCCGGACGTTGCTGCTGGGCGCCGACCTGCTGAGGTTCGGTGTCACAGCGGTCCTGGCGACCCTGGTGCTCGGAGGCAATTCATCCACTTGGCCACCGATTCCGCTGGTGTGCGCACTCGTTGCCGCATCGGCTGTAGGCACGGCGATCTTCGATCCGGCGTACGCCGCAGCGGTGCCGACCGTGGTGCCCGCAGAGGATCGCCCTGCGGCCAACGGGCTCAACATGACGAACTCCGCGGTCGGCGGACTGGCCGGACCGCTCGTGGGCGGCGTACTCATCGCAAGCATGGGCGTCGGGCCCGCGTTGGTTGTCAACGCCTGCACCTTCGCCTGGTCGCTACTGTGCATCTGGCTGACCTCCCTGCCAGCACCGGCCGGAGCCGCGAGCGCGGGCACGTCGGAAGGCCGGGGAGCACTCAGAGAAGTGCTGCGGGATCGCCACATCCGCGGCCTGATAGGCCTGGCCGCCGTGTTGAACATGGTTGCCGCCCCGATCCCCGTTCTCATCGTGGCGCTGGCGGTCGACCGGTTCCGAGTCGGCGCCGAGGCGTTCGGCGTACTCCAGATCATGATCTCGGTCGGGATCCTGATCGGATCGTTGGCCGCGGCAAAGTTGGCCCAAGGCCCGTTGGCGACACCGATGTTCGTCCTCGGTGCCTGTCTCGGAGTCGTCGGAGTGTTGCCGTTCGCAGGGAGCGCCGCCGTACTGCTTGTCGGTGGCGTGGCGATAGCTGTCGCCAACACCATCCTCATCACGACTTTCCAGAACACCGTGCCCGAGGAGACCCAGGGCCGCGTCTTCGGTGCGCTAGGCGCTGTTGGTGAAGGGTTGCGACCGGTCGGACTTCTGTTGGCCGCTCCGCTGCTGGCTATCGCGGGGGTTTCCGGGGCGTTCGTCGTCGTGGGGTTCGGCGTGATCCTCGCCACGCTGGCTTGGCTCCTCACGAGCCGACCCGTTTCACACGTCGATCCGCTCGTTGATCAGCGTGTCGACGGACTCGTCGGCCCCCTGGCCGCCTCCGGATCGACGGGGTCCGAGCGCCATGAGTCCGTTACTGGTTGAGCGATCCGCACATCCTCGCCGTGACCAGTCACGATGTGGCCGAGATTCCACAGGGATTCGGTGTTGTGGTCGAAGTACGTCGTGTGTGCCTCGATCGGACTCGGCAGCCCGCCCCAGTGGTCCACGGTCTCCGCCTCGAAGCGCTGCGCGGCGAACTCCTCTGATGCCGGATTCGCCCCGAGCCCAAGTCCGATCCGACCGGGATTGACCCAACCGATATCGCCGAGTTCGGCGACCGGATCCCGACTGTTGGCGCCGACCCATACGTGCTCAGGTCCGAGCCCCAAGTCTCCGGCGTGGTCGATTCCCCGTCCGAGACCCGGACTGCCGACGACGACCAGATCGTCGACGGCCAGGAGATGGTCGTGGACGCCTTGGCCGACGGCGGTCGAGCCATAGCTGTGTCCGATCAGGGTCATGTGCATCCGCTCGCCCGTGTCCGTCGCCCGCAAACCGCCAACCAGTTCGCCGATGCGATCGCCTCCTGACTCAGCCGCAGTGACGGTGGTGACCGTCAATGCGTCCCGGTCGCTTCCCCAGGGCGCCAGGTTGTCGGGAGCGTCGTACCCGATCCAGGCAAGGACCGTCGTGGTTGCATCGGGCGTTGCGCTGACGGCCGCCTCAGCCAGATTGCCGGCTCGCTCGGCAACGATTCTGACGTCGGAGGCATCGTTGCCCAGCCCCGGGACTATCAGGGCGATGTGATCGGCATCGTCGAGTTCACCGGCCGCGATCGCGACCCGACCGTCTCCGCCAAAGGCATCGGGATCGTAGAGATAGAGCTGGGTCGCTAGGTCGCGATGCTCCAGGTCGGTCAACGCCGAGTCGGCTTCCTCGGCGCTGTGGAGTGCCAATCGCTCCTCGGCAGTGAGTACGCCGTGGTGTCGTCGCCAGCGCCCGGCCACCAGATCCCTGGTGAGTGCAACCCGGTTGGCGATCGATCGAGCGGCGGCCGGCAGCCCATCCAACCCACCGATCAGACCGGGAGCGGCCACCAGAACGGCCTCTCGTTCACCGTCGGACATTGCGGCCCACCAGCGCTTCACGTCAGGTGCGGCGCGATCACGCGGACAGCGACGCAACGCCTCGTCCGCAGGGTCGACCTGGCCGAGCATGGACCGCCAGCCGGCCCCTCCCGTCGGCCACAGACGTCGCAGTTCGCCGCGCAGGTCAAGTTCCGCCAGTCCGGGATCTTCGCCTGCTGCGACTCGGGCGGCGTACCTGTCCAAAGCGGAGGCCGCCCCGCGAATCGTGAGCGAGTGAGCGTCCGCGCACCGCCCGATCGCGGCAGCGCGGGCGCGATAGGCATCGGCAGCGACGCCGAGCCATTCGGGCTCTGCCATCCGGCGGACGAAGTCGGCAACGTCGTCGATCTGCGCACACACCGCCCGGACCAGCCGGGCGTTCTCCATGACGTCTGACGCAACCGGGCTCCCGATCACCGATTGGCCACCGTGTGATCCACGTCCATGAAGTCGGATCCGGCGCTCGCCAATCCATCGGCGACAGACCCGACGGCCTTGGCCAGATCCCCGATCTCGGCCGACCAGGCGACGAGGAACTCCCTCAACCCGCTCGGGGCGAGCGCGGAGGGAGGCAGCGCCGCCAGCGCGTCGCGCGCCGACCGCAGGTCCCACTCCTGTCGACGCCACTCCGACGCCAGCGTCTGCACGCGCGATGCATGAACATGGACGCGACCGGTGGGACCAACGGGCTTGGACATACCCCCACCCTCGCTCGCTCCGGGTGCTGGATGTGGACTCGGATCAGCGTCTGTGGAGGACCGCTGCTAACGCCCGAGCTGTGGGAACCAGAGGGCGATCTCGCGTGCGGCGGACTCCGGCGAATCGGAGCCATGGACGAGGTTCTCGCGGTTGGACAGGCTCAAGTCGCCGCGAATGCTTCCGGGAGCGGCCTTCCGCCCGTCGGTCGCGCCGTTGATCGATCGCACGACGTCGACGGCCTCATCGCCTTCGAGGACCAGCGCGACCAGCGGACCACTCGTGACGAAGGCACGCAAGGGCGGGTAGAAGTCCCGCTCGACGTGCTCGAAGTAGTGTCGGTCGGCTTGGTCACCGTCGATGGACCGCAGTTCCATGGCCACCATGGTGAGTCCCTTGGCTTCGAATCGAGCGACGATCTCACCAACGAGGCCACGGCGTACAGCGTCGGGCTTCAGCAGGACCAGGGTGCGTTCAACGGGAGGTGGGGTCGACATGGGAGCGAGCCTACCCAGGCTGCGCGTCGGGTGTGCCTTCTGGCCCGGAGCCGTTGATCCCGGCGTACTCCGCGCGCTCGCGCTCGATCTTGAGCCCGAGGAAGTACGCCGTACCCCAGAGTGCGGCGAAGATCAGTCCCAACAGGAACATCATTGGCACCACGAAACCCATGGCGATCGCTGCGACCTGCAGGACCCAGCCAAGGCCATAGGCCCATTCCCTGCGCAGCATCCCCGCTAGCAGCAGACATAGCGCGGCCAGTCCAAGCCCGAGCCATAGCGCGGCCGAGAGACTGACGCCTGAGACGGAGACCATCACGGGAGTGGCCAGGGCGATGGTGATCGCCTCCAGGCAGAGAACGGCCGCACACATTCCGCGACGAGGCGACCTCATGCGCGATCGCCCTTGATCAGAGCCCGCGCCTCACCGACGGTGACGACGGATCCAGTGATCAACACCGCACCCGACCCCAGCGGATCGCCGAAGGCCTCCCCCGCCTCAGCCAATGCCGCCGCCTGATCGATCGCGTCCGCCAGGCGTGGCGCGACGCTGACTCGATCCTCGTCGAAGATCTCGCGCGCCACTTCCGCCAGTTTCTCGGCCGGCATGGACCGCGACGAGGAGTTCTGGGTGCAGATCAGGTGGGCAAAGTGCGGTTCGAAGGCAGCAATGACCCCCTCATAGTCCTTGTCCGCCATCACGCCCATCACGCCGATCAACGGTGAGAACGCGAACGAGTCATCCAGCGCGGCGGCCGCCGCCGCAGCACCGTGCGGGTTGTGGGCCGCATCGAGCACGATCGTCGGACTGCGCCGGACCACCTCCAGGCGACCGGGCGAGGTGACAGCGGCAAAGGCTTCCTCAACAAGGTCCGGCGCCAAAGCGTCGGGACCGGCGAACGCCTCGACCGCGGCCAGCGTCATTGCTGCGTTCTGGGCCTGATGCTCGCCGTACAACGGGATGAAGACGTCCTCATAGGTCGCTCGCAAACCTCGCAGGGTGACGACCTGGCCACCGACTGCGGCGACCCGCTGCTCCACGCCGAAGTCCTCGCCTTCACGGAGGAGTGTGGCGCCGACCTCAGCGGCACGAGCCAGCAGGATGTCGAGCACCTCGGGTCGCTGTTCGGCGACGATTGCAGTTGAGCCCGCCTTGATGATCCCGGCCTTCTCGATAGCGATGTCAGCAGGCGTGTCGCCGAGGTATGACGCATGGTCGACCGAGATCGGGAGCACGACCGCGACGGCTCCGTCGGCAACATTCGTCGCGTCCCAGGCCCCGCCCATCCCCACCTCAACCACGGCAACGTCCACCGGCGCATCTGCGAAGGCGGCGTACGCCATGCCGACGACAGTCTCGAAGAATGACAGTGGGAATTCGCTGGTCGAGTCGACCAGATGTGTGTACGCCGCAACGTCGTTGAAGGCGGCCACGAACGCCTCGTCAGACAACGGTTCGCCGTCGAGCACGATCCGTTCGCTCATCCTCTGCAGGTGTGGACTCGTGAATCTGCCGGTGCGCAATCCCATCGTCAGCAAGAACGTCTCGATCATCCGGGCCGTGGAGGTCTTGCCATTCGTGCCGGTCAGATGGATGACGGGATAGGTGTTCTGAGGATCCCCCAGAAGTTCCGTGAATGCTCGGATCCGATCGAGCGAAGGTTCGAGTCTCGTCTCCGGCCAGCGGGACAACAATGCGTCTTCCGCCTCGGCCACGGTCCGCGCCGCCCGCGCCTCGGTGTTCACCCACCCAGTCTAGGTCGCTCCGCTCCCCTGCAGTTTCATCACGCTAGGCACCAAAGCCGACGCTTAGCACGATGAACTCATCGTGCTAAGCGAGGCTCTGCCTACCTAACGTGATGAAACGACCGACCCCGAGGGGGTACGCCGGGGGCGTATCTCGTTTCGCGTGGGTGAGCCCGCGACCATAAACTTGGGACATGACCCAACCAGCCGAAGCCGCCCTGTCCACGCCGTCGCCGTCGCGCGACGTGGACGTACCGGCCAAGCCTGCGCTGGAGGGTCTGGAGGATCGCTGGGCGGCCGAGTGGAAGGCCAATGCGACCTACGCGTTCGATCGCACGCAGCCCCGCGAGAACGTCTACTCGATCGACACTCCCCCACCGACGGTGTCGGGCAGCCTCCACGTCGGGCATGTCTTCTCCTACACCCACGCGGATTTGATCGCTCGCTACCAGCGGATGCGGGGCAAGAGCGTGTTCTACCCGATGGGTTGGGACGACAACGGGCTGCCGACCGAGCGCCGAGTCCAGAACTACTTCGGTGTGCGCTGTGATCCGTCGCTGCCATACGACGCAGACTTCACCCCGCCCGAGAATCCGGACCCGAAGCGGCAGCTCTCGATCAGCCGGCCCAACTTCATCGAGTTGTGTGAGCAACTGGTCGTCGAGGACGAAAAGGTCTTCGAGGCGCTCTGGCGCACCCTTGGGCTCTCGGTCGACTGGGACATGACCTACACCACCATCGGCCCGGTCGCCCAGGCCGTTAGCCAACGGGCCTTCCTGCGCAACTACGCGCGTGGTGAGGCCTATCTCCAAGAAGCGCCGACCCTCTGGGATGTCACCTTCCAGACTGCGGTCGCTCAGGCCGAACTTGAGGCGCGGGAGTACGCCGGGTCCTATCACCGGGTCGCCTTCCACCGGGCGGACGGAACTCCGCTGCATATCGAAACGACGCGCCCCGAGCTGATCCCCAGTGTGGTCGCATTGATCGCGCACCCCGACGACGATCGCTACCAATCGTTGTTCGGGACCACCGTGACGAGTCCCGTCTTCGGCGTCGAAATTCCGGTGGTCGCACACCAAGCGGCGGAGCCCGACAAGGGCGCAGGCATCGCGATGTGCTGCACGTTCGGCGACCCGACCGACGTCACCTGGTGGCGCGAACTTCAGTTGCCGGTGCGCACGGTCATCGGGCGTGACGGTCGTTTCATGCGTGAGACACCTCCGTGGATCATCACGGATGGAGCCGTCACGGCGTACGCCGAGATGCAGGGAAAGACGGTCTTCAGTGCCCGTGAGGCGATGGTCGGCCTGCTTCGCGCCAGCGGCGACCTGGTTGGCGAACCAACCCCGACCAAGCGGATGACCAACTTCTACGAGAAGGGCGACAAGCCACTTGAGATCGTGGCGACCCGCCAGTGGTATATCCGCAACGGCGGCCGCGATACGTCGCTGCGTGACGAAATGGTGAGCCGTGGTACCGAGATCACGTGGGTCCCTTCCTACATGGCCCACCGCTACGAGAATTGGGTGGGCGGGCTCAATGGGGACTGGCTGGTTTCTCGCCAACGTTTCTTCGGCATTCCGTTCCCCGCCTGGTACCCCCTCGACGCCGACGGGGAACCGGACTACGACCATCCCTACATGCCGACCGAGGCTGAGCTGCCGGTCGATCCGTCGACCGACGCACCACGCGGATTCGACGAGAGCCAGCGTGGTCAACCCGGCGGATTCATCGGCGACCCTGACGTCATGGACACCTGGGCAACCTCATCACTGACGCCCCACATCGCCGGCGGCTGGGAATCCGATCCCGACCTGTGGCACCGCGTGTTCCCGATGGACCTGTGCACCCACGCGCACGACATCATCCGGACCTGGCTGTTCTCGCGAGTCGTACGAGCGCACTTCGAGAACGGTGTTGCGCCCTGGTCGCACGCGCTGATCTCCGGCTTCGTAGTGGACCCGGACCGCAAGAAGATGAGCAAGTCCAAGGGCAACGTCGTCGTGCCGACGGAGACGCTGGACAAGTACGGCGCCGACGCGGTTCGCTGGCGCGCCGCGATGGCCCGGCCCGGCCTGGATTCACCGTTCGACGAAACGTCGATGAAGGTCGGCCGTCGGCTCGCCATGAAGGTGCTCAACGCCGCGAAGTTCGTGCTTGGGCTCAGTCGGGGCAACCGATCCCGACCTCAGTCGGGTGACGATGCCGATCGACCGCGCGTTGGTCGCCAGCCTGGACGACGTGATCACTCAAGCGACGGCCGCATTCGATGCCTACGACTACACCACCGCCTTGGAAACTGCGGAGCGCTTCTTTTGGACGTTCTGCGACGACTACCTCGAGTTGGTCAAGGAACGTGCCTACGCAGAGGCCGACAGCCCCGGGCAAGGACTCGGCCAAGGCCACCTTGGCGTACGCCGTTCACGTGCAGTTGCGACTGTTCGCGCCGTTCATGCCCTATGTCACGGAGGAAGTGTGGTCGTGGTGGGAGGACGGGTCGATCCACCACGCGACCTGGCCGACCCCACAGTCCGAGGTCGAGGGCGACCCGGCGATGCTCGGTGTGGTCGGTGAGGTGCTGGCTTCGCTACGCGGTGTGAAATCGGAAGCCCAGGTGTCGATGAAGACCCCCCTGGTCAACGTCAGCTTCGACGGCCCGGCCGGTCACCTCGAGGTCGTCGCTCTGGTTGAGGATGACCTGCGTGCCGTCGGCCGCATCGTTGGCGATCTGACCTACCGCGAAGATGGGGCGTTCGCCATCACAGCCAAAGTGGCCGAGGTGACCCCCGTCGTCCCGACCGCCACGCAAGGCTGACCCGTCGCTCATTTGACCATTGTCCCGATGTGTCAAGAGGCGATCGACGAACGAAACAGTTGACCAGGGCGTCTGACTGGGTCAGTTCACCAGGATCACGGAGTAGCCCTGGCCACCGCCGCCAGCCTTGACGGCGCGGCTGACGCCAACCACGACGACCGCGCGGCTCCGGTTGGTAGTCGTGCCATCGCCGAGTTGTCGAGTCGCGTTCCAGCCCCACGCACGCGCTGTGCCATTCGCAAGCACTGCGACGCCGTGATCCCGGCCCGATCCGATCGAGACGACGCCGGACAGGTTGACCCCGGGGGCGCTTTGCACGGTGACCGGGGTACGCCGCGTCGTGGTCGTTCCGTCACCGAGGTTGGCCCGGTAGTTGCGACCCCAAGCGGCGACGGTGCCGTTGGTGCGAAGTGCGTAGGAGTGATGGGCACCGGCGATGACCTGCGGTAGCCCCGGTCAGGACCCGCACGGGCGATGTCTTGTTGACCAGGGTGTTGTCGCCGACCTGTCCATAGGCGTTGTGTCCCCAGGCCCAGACGGCTCCATCTGATCGCAACGCCAACGCGTGGTCGCGGCCACCGGCGATGTCAACAATGCTCGTGAGCGTCCCCACGCGCACAGGCGACGTGTCGACGCGTGGTGGTGCCGTCACCTATCTGGCCCTCGACGTTGCGGCCCCACGCGACAACAGTGCCGTCGGCCCGGATCGCATAACTCATGTTTCGTCCGGCCGCGATCGCGACCGCATCGGTCAGGCCGGACACCTGCACCGGAGACCTGCGCGAGGGTGGTCGTCCGATCACCGATTGACCGTCAGCATTCAGACCGAAAGCGAAGACCCTACCGTCGTTACGCAAGGCAAGGGTGTGGTTGTGGCCGGTCTCGACGGCAACGAAAGTCCGCGTCAACAAGGCGACCTGGGTCGGCACCGAGCGGTTGGTGGTGTTGCCCTGGCCCAGCTGGCCTTCCTTGCTGCTACCCCACACCCAGACCGTGCCGTTGCTCTTCAACGCCGCCACATGCTCGCGGCCACCATGGATATCGATGATGTCGGTCAACGCAACGGCGCCCGGGGTTCGATTCGCCACGGTGGTGCCGTTGCCCAACTCACCGAAACTGTTGCTACCCCAAGTCCACGGCACCGAGGGTGGCGCGGCTGCCGAGGCTGACGGAACTACGGACAGGGCCGTCAGGCCCAGAATCATTGACTGAAACGAAGCCAAGGACAAGACGTGCTATTCGAGCCATCGGGGCCGCCTACTCGGTTGGTGTGGATTCCGTGGAATTGCTGGAGGAAGTATCCGAGGAGCTGACTGTCACCGCCCGTGTCGGTCGGCGGCTCCTCAACCGGGGGTGGTGGTGGCGGGGGTGTGGTGATGATGTCAACGGTGAGTACACCGTCGGGTTCGGGCTCAGGTGCCGGCTCCGGAGTTGGCTCGGGGGTAGGTTCAGGAGTTGGCTCTGGATCCGTCTGGGGGCGTCGTCTCCTCCTTGGGAGGAGGAGTTTCCTCTTGCTTCGGAGGGTCGCTCGAGGGCGGCGTCGTCTCCTCCGGAAGTGGATCCGACGATGAATTCTCCCCGGTAGGCGAAGGATTCGACGACGGCAGCGGTCCGGACGGGCCGTCCGGGGAAGCAGTTGCCGGAGGTGGGGCAAGCCCACTTAGTAGTGATCCCGACGGTTCCGGCACGCTGGGTCCGAATTGGGTGTCACTGGGGGGTTGGGGGGTGAAGAGTTCCGCGATTGCAGGCGGTCTGACGTCCTCGCTCAAGATGACGCCTTCGACGATGGGATCTGCCGCGAGCGAGAGATCGTCCGGATCACCGGCGATCGCGGCTCGGACTTCCGCGACCAAAGTGCGGTTGTCAGCGGACGCAAGGGTCATCGAATTACCTACCACCATCATGCAGAGGAAGGTCACAAAAACGAACGCGAAGAGCGGTCGCCGATGCTCGCGAGACAAGGACACACCTTTCCAAGGAAACAGAACCTATCCAGTCTCGCTGTCCCGGCTCAGAATTCCAATATCTGGCTGTGTAAATGACTCGAAGTGACTAGGACCCTGGCCGGATGGTCCGATCAGGCGGATTTCTTCTTCTTGGCTTCCTGGTCCCGCGGAATGAGCGTCGGTATGTCCACTTCCATCACGGCATCCTCGGTCACGATGACCCGGCCGATGTCGCCGCGCGAGGGCACGTCGTACATCACTTGGAGCAGAACCTCTTCGATGATCGCGCGCAGTCCTCGGGCGCCGGTGCCGCGTTCGAGGGCCTTGGCCGCGATCGCACCGATGGCACCTTCGGAGAACTCCAACTCGACGCCGTCGAGTTCGAACAACTTTTGGTACTGCTTGACGAGGGCGTTGCGCGGCTCGGTCAAGATCTGGACCAATGCCTCGACGTCCAACTTGTTGACGCTTGCGATAAGCGGAAGCCGGCCGATGAACTCGGGGATCAGTCCGAACTTGGTCAGGTCCTCCGGTCGCACCATCGACATCAGATCCTCGGCCTCGCGCTCGGCCGCCCCACGAACTTCCGCGGTGAAGCCGAGGGTCTTCTTGCCGACGCGCTGTTCGATGATGTGCTCGAGGCCCGCGAACGCGCCACCGACCACGAACAAGACATTGGTCGTGTCGATCTGGATGAACTCCTGGTGCGGATGCTTGCGTCCACCCTGCGGAGGGACCGAGGCAGTCGTACCTTCGAGGATCTTCAACAATGCCTGTTGGACCCCCTCCCCGGAGACGTCACGGGTGATCGAGGGGTTTTCGGCCTTTCGGGCCACCTTGTCGATCTCGTCAATATAGATAATGCCAGTTTCGGCCTTCTTGACGTCATAGTCGGCGGCCTGGATCAACTTCAGCAGAATGTTTTCAACATCCTCGCCCGACATATCCGGCTTCCGTCAGTGCTGTCGCGTCCGCAATGGCAAAAGGAACGTTGAGCATTCGAGCCAGCGTTTGGGCCAAATAGGTCTTCCCGCATCCCGTTGGACCGATCAACAAGAATGTTGGACTTGGCCACCTCGACCGCTTCGTCCTTCGCATGCTTGCCGGCGATCGTCTGCAGGCCGGCCTGGACCCGTTTGTAGTGGTTGTAGACAGCGACCGCCAGGGATTTCTTGGCCTGCTCCTGCCCGATGACATAACTGTTCAGGAACTCGAAGATCTCACGCGGCTTGGGAAGCTCCTCGAGGCTGACCTCGGCCCCCTCGCTGAGCTCCTCCTCGATGATCTCGTTGCACAGATCGATGCACTCGTCGCAGATGTAGACACCCGGGCCAGCGATCAACTTCTTGACCTGCTTCTGGCTCTTTCCGCAGAAGGAGCACTTGAGCAGGTCACCTCCGTCACCGATGCGTGCCACGGGTAGTTCCTCCGGATCCCTCAGCTTTTGGCGCTACAGGTCTTGAATCGTGCGTCGGGCGCAAGCCCGAAATCGATCGTGCAGACAATGACCGTACCCCGTGCCGCCCACACAATTCCCGCATGACACGGGTGGCGACACGAGGGACGAGTGCTACTCCGGCCCAATCAGCGTGGGGACGGTCACACTAGTGCGGGGACCTTCAACGATTCCAGAATGGAGTCGATCAGGCCATACTCGACGGCCTGTTCGGCCGTCAGGATCTTGTCGCGCTCGATGTCCATGCTGACCTGCTCGATGCTGCGGCCGCTGTGATCGGAGATCATCTTCTCCAGCAGTTCGCGCATCCGCAGGATCTCGTTGGCCTGGATCTCGATGTCAGAAGTCTGCCCGAACGTGCCCTCGGTGTAGGGCTGGTGGATCATGATCCGACTGTTGGGCAGCGCCAACCTCTTGCCCTTGGCGCCGGCGCCGAGGAGGATCGCCGCCGCAGAGGCGGCCTGGCCGATGCACACCGTCTGCACGTCAGGCTTGATGAAGCGCATGGTGTCGTAGATCGCCGTCAAGGCAGTGAACGAACCGCCCGGAGAGTTGATGTAGATGCTGATGTCCTGGTCGGGGTTCATCGACTGAAGACACAACAACTGCGCGATCACGGCGTTGGCCACGTCATCGGAGATCGGAGAGCCGAGATAGATGATGCGGTCCTCGAACAACTTGGCGTAGGGGTCGATCCGACGGACGCCGTACGACGTGCGCTCTTCCCACTGCGGGATGTAATGGTTCATCCGGATCAGCCCTTCTGCTTGGCGGGGCGGGCGTCGGAGACGGCCTCGCGAGACGATTTGATGACTTGGTCGATGAAGCCGTACTCCTGAGCCTGCTGGGCGGTGAACCAGCGATCCCGGTCGGCATCGGCAATGACTTGATCGAGCGCCTGCCCGGTGTGCTCAGCGATCAGCTCCAACAACACCTTCTTGATGTGCAGCGACTGCTGCGCCTGGATCTTGATGTCGGACGCCGATCCACCCATACCGCCAGACGGCTGGTGCATCATGATCCGCGCGTGCGGAAGGGCGAACCGCTTGCCCTTGGCCCCGGCACACAACAGGAACTGCCCCATCGACGCGGCCAAACCCATACCGACCGTGCCCACATCGTTGGGGATGTAGTTCATCGTGTCGTAGATGGCCATGCCGGCATCGACCGACCCGCCCGGCGAGTTGATGTGCAAGAAGATGTCGGCCTCGGGATCCTCGGCGGACAGCAACAGCAATTGGGCACAGATCGCGTTGGCGTTCTGGTCGCGGACTTCGGAGCCAAGGAAGACGATCCGTTCCTTGAGCAGGCGTTGGTAGATGTGGTCGTCAAGGCCGTTGGACGGCCCGCCATTCATTGACGGTGTCAACGTTTGGGCGGACTGGTCGGACAGAAACGAATTCGGGGATGAGTTCTGGTTCACGTCAGCGACGATAGCCCGAAGAACCGACACATCCACGGGTTGGCACGCACTGTTCGCGGAGAGCGGATATTGGAACGGATGTTGTCCGATATCCGCCTGACTATGAAACGGGTTCTTCGGCCGCTTCGTCTACTGCTGCATCCTCAGGCGGAGCGATCGTCCCGTCGGGACGAAGATTCGCCAGGTCCACCACGTTGCCGGACTTGTCGGTCACGACTGCGGACTCCACCAACTTCGCAAGCGCCTTGCCCCGCAGGATCTCCTGCACGAGTTCGGGAATGTGGTTGTGCTCGAACATGTGGTTGGCGAAGTCCTGGGGATCCTGACCGGCCTGTTGGGCTCGCCGCACCAGGTGTTGGGACATCTCGCCCTCATCGACATCGATGCCTTCGAGCTTGACTACCTCGTCGAGCACGAACTGTGCGGCAACCGCGTCACGCACCCGGCGCTCGAGGTCGGCTTCGAACTCTTCGATTGTCTGGCCCTCGTCCACGAGGTAGGCGTCCATCGTCATCCCGGCGTACGCCAACTGCTGCTCGAACGACTGGCGTCGCGAGTTCAATTCGTCGGTCACCATGGCTTCAGGCAGGGGGATCTCGACCTGCGAGAGCAGCGACTCGAGTACGGCGTCGCGAGCGGAGGCCGCCTGCTCCAGGCGCTTGCCGCCGCCGAGGCGCTGGCGAATATCGGCCGAGAGTTCATCGGCAGTGTCGAACTCCGAAGCCGTCTGCGCGAAGTCATCGTCGAAGGCCGGCAGTTCCTGCTCCTGCACGGACGTCACCGCCACGAGCACCTCGACGCCCTCGCCGACGAGGTCGCCGCCCACCAACTCCGAGGCGAAGTTCTTCTCGTCGCCGGCCGACATGCCGACCAACGCCTCATCCAACCCTTCCAGCATTCCGCCGCGCCCGACCTGGTAGGACATTCCGGTCAGTTCGGCACCTTCGACCACCTCGCCGTTCTGGCTGGCGGTCAGGTCGATCACGACGAAGTCGCCATCTGCGGCAGCGCGTTCGACGTCGGCAAGAGTTCCGAAGCGCTGCTGGAGCGCCGCGATCTGCTCCTCCACATCGGCATCCGTGATCTCGATGTCATCCACCTGTGCGGTCAACTGCGTGTAGGGCGGCAGGGTTATGTCCGGCTTCACGTCCACCTCGGCGGTGAACTCCAAGCGCCTCGTTGTCCTCGAACTTGGTGACCTCGATCTCCGGGCTGCGCCAGCGGCTCCAACGAGTTCTCGGCGCAACGCCTCCATGTACTTCTGCGGCAAGGCGTCGTTGATGGCCTCGTCGAGCACGGCACCGCGGCCCACCTGACGGTCGATCACCATCGGCGGGACCTTTCCGCGCCGGAAGCCCGGGATGTTGATCTGCTGCAGCGATCTTCTTGTACGCCGCGTCGAGAGCTGGCTGCAGCTCCTCGAACGGCACCTCGACGGTGAGCTTTGCCCGGGTCGGACTCAGGGTCTCGACGGCGCTCTTCACGTGATTCTCTCCTTGATCGTGGTGCCTGATGGAACGGCCAATAAATACAACAAAAGACAGGCTCGGCTAACCGAGGGCTAAACGTCGGGGCGACAGGACTCGAACCTGCGGTCTCCTGCTCCCAAAGCAGGCGCGCTAGCCACTACGCTACGCCCCGCCAAGCAACCATGGGCTGCTTGAGATCGGCTGCCGAGGTGGTCTCAGCAGCCGTTCGAGCGGATGACGAGAATCGAACTCGCGTAGCCAGTTTGGAAGACTGGGGCTCTACCATTGAGCTACATCCGCATGCACCAAAAGTGCGGCTGCCATGGTGTCACATGAGCGCGGACTACTCCCAAATGCGGAGTCGTCAACGAGCGAGCCTAGCGGCGATGGATCACGATCAGCGCGCGGTCGTCGCTCGGAGAGCCCAACGCGTCGATCAGAGTCTCCGCGCCATCCTCGAATCCGGCCTTGAGCAACCGCTCGGCATGTCCCACCATCTTGTCGATACCGAGCATGATGTCGCGATCCTTGGCCTCAACCAGGCCGTCGGTGTAGAGCAACATGGCATCGCCGGGCCGCATGATCCCGACCTTCGCGTCGTACTCGGACGCCCTCGATCAGCCCGAGCAACGGGCCCTGGGTTTCGGTGAGTTCCCACTTGCCGGCACCAGCGACAAAGTGTGCCGCCGGCGGGTGACCAGCGGTGCGCAACTGGAAGTCACCGGTCTCCAGATCGACAGCGAGATGAACTGCGGTCGCGAAACCCTCACCCCAGTCCTGACGCAGGAGGTACTCGTTGGCTGCCTGCAAGAACTGGGCCGAAGGCACGGCGCCCAGCAGGCCGCCGAAGGCACCGGCCAGCAGCAGCGCCCGCGTCGCGGCGTCCTCACCCTTGCCGGAGACGTCCACGACGGCCACTCCGAGTTCATCGCCGTTGCGGGCCGACACGACGAAGTCACCGGCGAACGGCGTACCCCCGGCAGAGCGAACCACCGATCTGGGCGTACCAGGTCTCGGGCAGTTCCGGCAGCCCGGTGCGGGCCAGAATGCGGTCGCGCAGATCGACGAACATCTGCTCGCCGCGCATGCCCCCGACGCCGAGGCGCGTCCGCCGGAAGGAACCGAGCAGGACGATCAGGGCAAGCACGAACAGGAGCACGATCTGGGCGACCACGCGGTTGGTCAACGTCTCGAACGGCACCGTGAAGGTCACGATCATCAGGAGGAAGATCGTGAACCACGGGAGGACGTTCGGACCGAGCAGGACGCTGGCCATGACCAGCGGCAGCACCAGGACCGACACGGGAACCGACTTGAACATCGCGACGAACAAACCCGGCAACGAGCGTTGCCAGGATCAACCAGGTGAGCGCCCGACGCTCTGCGTTGAGTCCACGGTTGACACCCTGGACGTAACTGCGCACCTTCGAAGGTGTCGTTTTCACGGCCCCACCTCGAGTCTGCGACGGCGTCGGGCTCATGCTCACACCTTACGTCCTCGCGACCGGAACACGGGCTGACATCGGGGACACCAGAAGATGTTGCGACCGACCAACGCACCGGTCCGGATCGTGGCGCCGCAGACCAAACAGGACTGTCCGGTTCGGCGGTACACGTAGACCTCCCCGCCGTGATCATCGACTCTCGGGGCACGTCCCATCGCTTCAGGTGTGTGCTGCTGCGCGACCGTGTCGATGCGACCGGTTCGGACTCCTTCGGTCATCAACGCGACCAGGTCCGACCACATCGCCTGGAACTGGCTGATCCGCAACGTGTTACCCGGTCGGAGCGGATGGATCCGATGCCGGAACAGGACTTCCGCGCGGTAGACGTTGCCGACGCCCGCCATGACTGCTTGATCCATGAGCAGGTCGCCGATCGGGCGATGGCTGCGTGGATCTTGCGCCAGGCGAGTCCCGCGTCGGCATCGGATCGCAGTGGATCGGGCCCGAGTCCCGAGACGATGGCGTCGCGGCGATGTGGTCCGATCAGATCGCACTGGGTGGCGCCACGCAGATCGGCGTACGCCGCGGAGTTCTGCAGCCTGAGTCGGACCTGCCCGATCGGCGGTGGCGGATCGGGTGAAGCGGTGATGCTGAACCCGCCGATCAACCCGAGATGGATGTGGATGAACTGGTCGTCCGCGAACTCCACGAACAGGTGCTTGCCAGCGGACTCGGCGCGGATCAGGACCAACCCGTCGAGCAGGTCCGCCTCGGCGGCAGAACCGACCTTGCGGACTGCTCACGCTGGTCGGCCGACCAGCGAAAGTCTCGGTCAGATCAAGAGCGAGCCGCTTGAGGGTGTGCCCTTCAGGCACCGGCGCCCGAACCCTCGTCCGGTCCCAAGCCAACCGCCGACTCGGGCAGCGGCGGCAGACCGCCGCCCGCTTCGTACGACGCAAGTTGGGCGATCCGACGGGCGTGACGTTCGTCCCCGGAGAACGGCGTGGCCAGGAAGAGCTGGATGAACCGGGTCATGTCGTTGACGGTGTGCATGCGGCCACCGACCGAGATCACGTTGGCGTCGTTGTGCTCGCGACCAAGGGTCGCAGTCTGGTCCGACCAGGCCAGCGCGCATCGAACCCCACGCACCTTGTTGGCCGCGATCTGCTCGCCGTTGCCGGACCCACCGATGACGACGCCGAGGCTGTCGAGGCCGGTCTCCTGTTCGGATACGACTGCTTCGGCGGCGCGCAGGCAGAACACGGGGTAGTCATCGAGGGCGTCGTAGACGAACGGGCCGTGATCGATCACGTCGTACCCATCGGCCGTCAACACCGACATGAGGTGTGCCTTGAGTTCCAATCCGGCATGGTCTGATCCCACGTGCACGCGCATGGAGGGATCCTCTCAGACCCGACGCTTCGCACGGACTTTGTGGCAGGTTGTCGTATCGGCCGGTCGCCGTTCGTGGTGTGGGTACAAGGCAGTCATGGGGACGGCCTGGAGCTAAGGAGACGTGGGATGACGCACTACTTGTTGGCCGTGCATGGCGCCGCCGAGAGGAACGAGTTCGGGAACTACGGTTCCCAGGAGGAGATGGAAGAGGCCTTCGCGGCTACCGGCGCCTTCAACGATCGGCTTCGCGCCGATGGCTTCTGGGTCTTCGCCGGCGGGCTTCAGCCTTCGTCGACTGCGACCGTCGTGGACGGCCAGGGCGAGACGCCCGTGTTGACCGACGGCCCTTACCTCGAGACCAAAGAGGTGATCGGAGGCTTTTGGGTCATCGATGCGCCAGACCTCGACGTGGCGCTCAAGCTTGCGGCCGACGGGTCGAAGGCGTGCCGGGGCAAGGTCGAGGTCCGTCCGTTCGACGGCATCGCCTGAGCCGGGCTCGAACGACGACACGAGGGACACGGAGTGACCCAGAGCGAAAAGGCGGCCGTCGAGCGGGTCTTCCGCGAGGAGTATGGCCGCCTGATCGCCTCGCTCGTCCGCCGCTTCGGTGATATCGACATCGCCCAGGAAGCGGCGAGCGAGGCACTCGTCATCGCGCTTGAGAAGTGGCCGGAGTCCGGCGTACCTCCCAACCCGGGCGGCTGGCTCACCACCACTGCGGGCAACCGCGCGATCGACCGGATCCGCCGCGAGAAGCAGCGCGACGCCAAGCACCAGGCGGCCCTGATGAACTACGACGACACACCTCACGATCGCATCGGCCCGGTCGGGGACGATCGCTTGCGGCTGCTGTTCACGTGCTGCCACCCAGCGCTCGCCCTGGAGGCCCGGATCGCGCTGACGCTCCGCCTCCTCGGTGGGCTGACCGTTGCTGAGATCGCGCAGGCGTTCCTCGTACCAGAGACCACGATGGCGCAACGGATCACTCGGGCAAAGAAGAAGATCGCGGCGGCGAACGTGCCTTACCGGGTGCCCGAGGCCGCCGACCTTCCGGAACGGCTCGGCGGTGTGCTGGCTGTACTCTTCCTCGTCTTCAACGAGGGCTACCTCGCCACCGGTGACAGCGATCCGGTGCGCGTCGAGCTCACCGGCGAGGCCATCCGGCTGACCCGGATCCTCCGCCAACTGCAGCCCGACGAGCCGGAGGTGGCCGGTCTGCTCGGGCTCATGGTGCTGAGCGAGGCGAGGCGTGAGGCCCGCGTTCGGCATGGCCAACTGGTCCCGCTCGGCGAGCAGGACCGCGCCGGCTGGGACCGCGGGCTGATCACCGAGGGCCACGCACTGGTCCGCGGGTGTCTCGAGATCAACCGACCAGGCCCCTATCAGATCCTCGCCGCGATCAACGCCGTCCACACCGACTCGCCCACCGGGTCCGACACGGATTGGGCACAGGTGGTCGCGCTTTACGACCAACTGACCGTGCTGGACCCGTCGCCGATCGTCGCACTCAACCGAGCGGTGGCGGTGGCGGAGTTGGACGGCCCTGAGGTTGCCCTCACCCTGATCGACGGACTGCCACTCGCGGGGTATCACGCATGGCACGTCGCCCGCGCCGACATGCTCCGACGGCTTGGCCGCAGCGCCGAAGCGAAGCAGGCGTACGACGCGGCCATCGCCGCCACCCAGAACTCCGCCGAGCGCGCCTACCTGAGCAGGAAGCGCGGAGAACTGGTCTGAACCGCTGGCAGGATGTTGCGCGTGGACGAGCGGGTTCTGGAGCGGGTGCTCACGGTGGTCGAACTCATCCCGCGTGGCAGCGTTGCGTCGTACGGCGATCTGGGCGAGATAGTCGGCACAGGACCTCGCCACGTGGGCAACATCCTCCGAGTGCAGGGCCACGCGGTGCCTTGGTGGAGAGTCACCAATTCGTACGGCGACCTGCCGGAGCCATTGCACGAAGAGGCGCGTTGGCGTTGGGCCGACGAGGGCATCGCCTGGAAGCCCAACGGACTCGGCTGCCGGATCGCCGACTACCGGGCGGACCTCAAGGACCTGGCCCAGCGCTTCGACCACGCGTGGGAGGCGATCGAGGCGCGAGAGGGTGTCGGTGACGACTCGTAGGGTGATCCCATGAGCATGGAGGGCGCTGCGTGGAGCTCGATGTACCACGCCATGATCCAGAACGAGGAGCGCCGACCGTTCTCGTGGCAGACGGTCCGGCGCATCGGGTCGTTCGTCCCAGCGCAGCGCTGGTCGTTGGCTGCCTTCCTGGTGGTCAGTGTTGCTGGTGCGTTCGTTGCCGTCGCCACACCCGTGCTCGCCGGTTGGGTTGTCGATGCCATCATCGCCGGCGATTCGAAGTCAGATGTGATCCGTCTGGCTCTCCTGATTGCACTGACTGCCCTGGCAGAGGGCGCCTTGGGCCTGCTTGGTTGGTGGCTCTCGTCGCGCATCGGTGAGCGACTCATCCTGGATCTGCGCACAGCGGTGTTCGACCACGTGCAATCCATGCCGATCGCGTTCTTCACGCGAACCCGCACCGGCGCGTTGGTCAGCCGCCTGAACAATGACGTCATCGGTGCTCAGCGAGCATTCAGCGACGTGCTGTCCCGCGTCGTCACCAACATCGTGATGCTGGTCCTGACCCTTGTCGTCATGCTCGGCATCTCCTGGCAGTTGACACTCGCAGCGCTCACGCTCCTTCCGGTGTTCTTGGTTCCCGCGCGATACATCGGGCGGCGATTGGCCGGGCTACAGCGTGAGTCGGCTCAACTCGATGCCGACATGGCCACGCGCATGACCGAGCGATTCTCAGCACCGGGAGCGATGCTCGCAAAGTTGTTCTCCAGGCCCGCCGAGGAGTCCTACGAGTTCGCGGTGCGCGCCAGTCGGGTGCGCGACATCGGCGTCAGGTCGTCGATGGTGCAGGCGACTTTCGTCACCGCTCTCACCACGGTCTCCGCCCTTGCGCTGGCCATGGTCTATGGCTTCGGTGGCGTGCTCGCCCTCGACGACACCCTGCAGGCCGGCGACGTCGTTTCGCTGGCCCTGTTGCTGACCCGGCTGTATGCGCCGCTCACCGAGCTGGCCAGCGCCCGCGTCGAGGTGATGAGCGCGCTGGTGAGTTTCGAGCGGGTCTTCGAGGTGCTCGATCTGGCTCCGTTGATCACCGATGCCCCCGACGCCACGGACGCTCCCTCCGGCCCACTTTCGGTCGAGTTCCGCGGCGTACGCTTCGCCTATCCGGCGGCCGACACCGTCTCGCTGGCGTCCCTTGAGGATGTTGCCGTGCTCGACGAACGGGCCGGCGTCGAGATCCTCCACGACATCAGTTTCCGGATCGAGCCCGGCCAGGTCGTCGCTCTCGTCGGCTCCTCCGGAGCGGGCAAGTCGACGATCGCCTCGTTGGTTCCCGCGGTTGTACGACGTAGACGCGGGCGCCGTCCTCCTCGGCGGGGTTGACGTTCGCCAACTGCGGGCCAGTGCCATCCAGGGCGCGGTCGGCATGGTGACCCAGGACGGGCACCTGTTCCACGAGTCGGTGCGGGCCAATCTGCTGCTCGCCGCTCCACACGCAACGGAGGCCGAACTCTGGGAAGCACTGTCGCGAGCACACGTCGCCGATGTCATCTGCGAGCCTTCCCGACGGACTCGAAACCGTCGTCGGGGAGCGTGGCTACCGCCTGTCCGGTGGCGAACGTCAACGCCTGACCATCGCCAGACTGCTGCTGGCCAAGCCGCGCATCGTGCTGCTCGACGAGGCCACCGCCCACCTCGACTCGCACTCAGAGTCAGCAGTGCAAGCCGCTCTCGGCGAGGCGCTGAGCGGCCGGACCGCGCTCGTGATTGCACACCGGCTCTCGACCATCCGTGAGGCGGATCTGATCCTCGTGATCGAGGCTGGCCGGATCGTCGAGCAAGGCACCCACGAGGAGCTGCTGCGGCGAGGCGGTCGTTACGAAGTGCTGCACCGGACTCAGTTCGACACCGAGCGCCGCTCGACCGCGTCTGAAGCTCAGCTGTCTGACAGGCGAGCCAACTCCTCATCGACGACCGACGGGTCGTACTTCGTGAAGACGGGGGTCGGCTTCTCGATCGGCGTACCGACGACGATCGCGCGGGACTCCCAGCGCGGCGTAGCGGTGTAGTCCCCCGTGATGACCGGATAGGTGTCCAGTCCGGCACCGTGCCCGGGATCCAACTCCGCGACCTGCTCGAGGTGAGGCATCGGCACGAACTCACCCTTGCCGCCGAGCACCAGGTGCACCTTGTTGGCCGCGTGCGGGATGAAGGGCGCGAGCAACGTGTTGCAGTCGGAGACACACTGCGCGGCAACGTGCAGCACCGTGCCCATCCGCTCGCGTTGGGACTCGTCCTTCATCTTGTAGGGCTCGGTGACGGTGAGGTACTTGTTCACGTCGCCGACCACCCGCATCGCCTCGGCGATGGCAGCCCGCTGGCGATGACGCCCGATCAGGTCGCCCGACCGTGTCGAACGCCCCTCGGACGGCCGCCAGCAGCTCCTCATCGACCGGCTCCAACTCGCCACATGGCGGGATCTCGCCGAAGTTCTTCGAGATCATGGTGGCCGTGCGGTTGACCAGGTTGCCCCAGCCTGCGACCAACTCGGAGTTGTTTCGCTGGATGAACTCGGCCCACGTGAACGCGGAGTCGGAGGTCTCTGGACCGGCCGCACAGATGAAGTAGCGCAGCGGGTCGGGGCCGTATCGGGCCAGCACGTCCTGGACGTAGAGCACGTGGCCACGGCTCGACGAGAACTGCTGATCGCCCATGGTGAGGAACTCGCTCGACACTACTTCCGTCGGCAGGTTGAGCTCTCCGTAGACGCCGGGCTCTCCCCCGAGGTCACCCTTGCCGGCGTACGCCAGAAGTTCGGCGGGCCAGATCTGGGAGTGGAAGGTGATGTTGTCCTTGCCCATGAAGTAGTACGCCAACGCATCGGGCCCACTGTCGGCGGGGTTCCACCATTCGCGCCAGCGCTCGGGATCGCCCCCAGTAGAAATGGCTGAGCGGCGAGCCCACTCGATGCTGGCAGATAGGTACCCGATGACGGCGTCGAACCAGACATAGAGCCGCTTGGTCGGGTTGTCCTCCCAGCCCTCGAGCGGGATCGGAATGCCCCAGTCGATGTCGCGGGTCATCGCCCGTGGCTTGATGTCTTCGAGGATGTTCTGACTGAACTTGATGACGTTGGGACGCCAGGTGCCGGACGCCTCGCGCTCATCCAGCCACACCTTCAAGGCCCCCGCGAGCGCTGGCAGATCCAGGAAGAAGTGCTGGGTCTCGATGAAGTCGGGCGTCTCGCCGTTGATCTTGCTTCGCGGGTTGATCAGGTCTGTCGGGTCGAGCTGGTTGCCACAGTTGTCGCATTGGTCGCCCCGCGCCTCGGGGAACTTGCAGATCGGGCAGGTTCCCTCGATGTAGCGATCAGGCAGGGTCCGGCCGGTCGAGGGACTGATCGCTCCCTTCGTGGTCCGTTCGACCATGTAGCCGTTGCGATGAACGGAGCGAAACAACTCCTGCGCAACAAGGTAGTGATTGCCCGTCGTCGTACGCGTGAAGAGGTCGTAGGACAGTCCGAGGTCGACGAGGTCCTGGGCGATCACCGCGTTGAACTTGTCGGCCAACTCCTTGGCCGTCACGCCCGCCGCATCCGCGGCGACAAGGATCGGAGTGCCGTGCTCGTCGGTGCCAGAGACCATGAGTACGTCGTGCCCGGCCATCCGCATGTATCGGCTGAAAACGTCGGAGGGCACACCAAAACCGGCGACATGGCCGATATGGCGCGGACCGTTGGCATACGGCCAGGCGACGGCGGACAGGATTTTGCTCATGAGCCAATCCTATGGACCGGCCGCCAGCGGTTGGCTGCGGCCTCTACCAACGCAGGACGTTCAGCTCGGGGGCGGCCTGGATGGCTCGGTCCGCCGTCACCAGCACCAAGGCGTTGACCTGCGCCTGCGCGACGATGAGTCGATCGAAGGGATCTCTGTTGTCCCAATCCAGCATTCCGGCGCGCAACGCATGCTCGGCGCTGGGCGCCAACTGCTCAATCCCCATGCCTGATGCTGCGCGTTCCCAGTGCATGAGCACGCGCGCAGCCTGGTCCCACTTGCCGAGTCGGACCTTCGTCGCCACTTCATATGCCGAGATCGTGGACAAGAAGACCCGTGTCTCTGGGTCACCTAGCGCATCGTCAATCTTTGGGGGCACTGCTTTCAGTCCCAGTGAAAGCCACACGAAAGCGTGGGTGTCCAGCAGGTATCTGGGAAGCGCACTCATTCCCAGTCCGCCAACTCTTCTTCTGTCATCGGCTCGAAGAAGAACGCGTCCGGAATGTCGATTCCAAGGTCCAGGAAACCGAACGCCCGTCGCGGGCGGACGTAGCCCACAAGTTGGGCTACGGGTTTGCCAGCTCGCGCGATCGTGATGCTCTCGCCCCGTTCGACGCGCACCAGGAGTTCTGAGAGGTGCGTCTTGGCCTGGTGGATGTTGTACGTCGTCTGCGGATCGTCGTCGGCCATTGACTGGGCTGTCATAGACTAAGTCTACCGGACTAAGTTCTGCTACCATCCCGGAGCCGTAGCAGGCGAATGCCGCCAAACCGTCGACCTCGGACATCGCCTTCGCTAAGAGCCTCGGCGGGTGGCTCACCAGCGGCGAGGCCGCGGTGGACCAAGGGCAACAGTTCGGCCGCCAGTTCGTCGTTCACGGCGGCCGGTGAGGCGATCACACAGCGCGTGCCGGCGTGCAGCCAGGCGGTCGTCATACCAACCAACTCCTCGGCTCCGCGAACCGTCGAGCGCCCCAGTTCGCAGGACGACAAGCAGCACTACGGACGGCACCCGTGGCAACTGGTCGATGTCGTAGCCGAACCATGGACCGCCAGTGAGTTCGATACCAGAGAACAATGGGTTATCGGCCGAGTGGCGCCCGTGTGCCGCGACGTGCAGTACATCCACCGAGCCAGCGATCTCGCTCACTTCGGCCGCGACGCCATCAACCGCGACCTGAGAGGTTGCCTTCCAACACCGAGGCCGACCGGCGTACCTCCTCGCTGGCGCGCGGAACCCCAGGCCCGGTCACGAAGCCGGCTGTGTCGAGGCTTGTGGCACGGGCGGCCGATGCCAACCAGTGTGTCGCGGATCGCGCGACCGTCTAGCGGTCGTCCACGCAGCGCCGGCAACAGACTCCACGGCACGCCCGCGAGGGCTCCGGCGGGCACGATCACCAGCCGCCCACGGCCGAGTCTCTCGGCGACCGGGTCCGAGCAGGGTTGCGGACAGGGTGGTCAACCGATCCTCCAGACTCGACCGCACTGCGGCCGCGATCGACGGCGGAAGTTCGGCCGCCCCCATGTCGAGATCCGCGCTCAGCGTGGGCAGCAGCGCCAGGGTGTCATCCGATGGTCCAAGAGGGACGACGTGGGTCTCGTCGTCGACAGTGAGCGCAAGCGCGGTGAGCTGCCCGCTCGTCAGCACGATCGCGAGCAGCGCATCACCACCCAGAGCGCTTTGCACCTCGCTCAGCGTCGCCGGCTGAGCGGATCGGCCCGACCGAAGGCGCATACCAAGCCCGCTGCCGAATGCTCGTCCTTCAGCGTCTTCAGCATCGGCACCCGACTCCTGAAGCTCCCGCAAGCGTCGCCAGGTCCGCGGTGGCCTCTTCGTCGGGAGCGGCGCGCACCGGCGTCACGCGCGAAACCAACACTCGCGCCCGCTCGAACCACTCGAAGACAACCTCCGGCCGCCCATCGGCGACGGCGAGTTCGAGACCGTACGCCGCCAGTCGGCGGCCCCGGCCGACCAACGAACTCTGGAGATCCAGGCTCCCGAAGGCCGACAACCACTCATGAAGGTCGTCCAAGACCCGAGCGCAGATGTCTGAAGGCCCGAGCACGCTTGCCGCGGGCGCCAGCCAGCCTCGCCCGCACCAACTGATCGAACAGCCGGGTCGCCAGCGGGTCGCCGGGACGCACGCCGGCACGACGTATCCAGCCGCCGGCATCGTCGAGGTCGCCTGCGTCGAGCGCCGACACTCGCGGCGTACAACGCCGTCGTCTTGGCATCGGCCTCTGAGTCGCCGAGTCGTCAATGACGCATAGAGCATCGCTCGGCCGTTTCACGAGCGCCACGCCGTCCGAGCGCAGTCTCCGCACCGAGGGCGACGACCTCGGCTCGAAGCGCCCAGTCCTCGCTCCCCCGCAACCGAAACCGTCGAGCCGCCTGCCGGGCAAGTTGGTCGGCCCGGACGGGATCACGCTCCAAGAGGATCCGTGCTCGCGCGAGTTCGGCCTCCGCCTGCGATTGCCGAAGCTTCCGCACGGCAAACGCGTGCGCGGCCCGCTCGAGAGCAGCCGCGGCCTCGTCGGGCATTCCACAGGCAGACAGAACCTCTGCGCGATCTGACTCATTGACGGCGCGCCAGGCCGGCGACAGGGGATCGAGAATCGGGCTGGCCTGCTGCATGAGCGCCAGGGCGCGGGTGAGATTCCCACGCATGAACTCGACATAGCCGAGATTGTGTTGCGCCTTGGCGTATTCGATCTCGCTGTCAGTGGTCGCCATGGCGGCGGTGAAATCCTGGGCCGCAGCCTCGAAGTTCTGCCCCTGCAAAGAGATGTTCCCTCGGTTGATCAATAGTCCCGTGAGCCCCTGAGAATCATTGCGGAGCAGTGGCTCCGCATCGATGAACTCACGGTGGGCTCGGGTCAGGTCGCCCGATCTCATGGCCAGCAGTCCCACGCGCGCATGGATGTGGCCGCGGACCACTTCGCTGACCGACTCCACCCGTTGCGCCTGCTCGCACAATTCAAGGCCACGTTCCAGCCCAGCAACCTCAGCCTCGACCATCGCCAACTGGAGCAGTGACTCGGCCCGTACGTCGGGTTCCGGATCCCGCTCCAAAGCGAGCAGGCTCAATCTGCGGGTCTGTGCCAGGCGTCCTTCATCGGCAGCACGCTTGCCACGCCTTTGCAGTTCTGCTGAACTGAGCACCTCCCCATCATGGCGTCAACGGTGGGCGCTCGGCCACCGGGTTACCTCGGGATCAGTCCGGCGGCGATCTTTCCGGCCAGGACCGGTGCCGCGAACGACGTGCCGCTCCATAGCGCAAACCCACCTTGACGATCCTTCGCGTCCGGTCCGGTGGTGAAGTTGTCCGGGTCAATGCTCTCGCGATCTCCCCACGGCGACGTCGTCCGGGCCACCGGTTGGATCCCTCCTTCGAAGGGCGGCATCGTGCTCATCACGGCAGCACCCATTTCGTAGTCCGTCACCCAGTCGCCGGAATTGCTGAACAAGGCGATCGTCGTTTGATTCGGGTTGAGCGCCCCAACCGACCGCAAGGGTGCGCCACTATGTGCACTCACCTGTCGCGCAAATGCGGCAGGGAACACTTCCCGAGCCGTGGCATCGTTGCCCGCCGAACAGACCACCGTCGTGCCCGCCTTCGAGAGGGCCCGCAGGATGTCCAAGAGGGCACCCGAGGTCAGGGCATCGGCCGGTGTCTCGTGATAGAAGCCCATCGAAAGATTCAGCACGTCTATGCGCTGTCCACTCGCTGCTAGGTCGGCGATCCCGACGAGGGCGTCGATCAGTGCGCCCTCCGGAATGAACCCCGCAGAAGGCACCACTCGCCAAGCCAACAAGTCGGCGTCCGGGCACTGCTGATGCACCAAGCCGCAGATGAACGTTCCATGCCCGGACAACGGATCAATCACCCCATCGAGCGGACCGTCGAAGTCACCGCCTACCTCCGGGTTGGGCGGGGGGGTCGCGTTTCCGAACCCGATGTCCTTTCCCTTGACCTGGACGGACATGTTCACGATCTCGATGTGCTCGCCGTCAGAGTCCACGAAGTCGAACCACGGATGCCCTCCGCATCCCGTGTCGAGAACCGCAACCACCGGCCGGGCTTTGGCTCCATGGCGTTTTGCCCACTGCTTGGCCGTCAATCGACGAGGACGCGGCCCGGTGTACGCCAGAGGTTGACGCCCCCCCGAACCAGGCGCGGAGTACGTGTCCGTCGGGCTGGCCGACCAATGCGGGCTGGCCGACCAATGCGGACTCGCAGACCAATGCGGACTGGCAGACCAATGCGGGCCAGAGACCACGACATGCTCGAGTCCCACTCCCTGCAAGGCGCCGATGTCGGCCTTAGCTCTGGCCCGTTGCAGAAGCTGCCAGGCATCCGGATCGGGACTATCAGCTTGCGCATCTATGGTCAGTCGGGTCACGCCGAGCTCGCCAGAGTCCGTCCGTAGACGATTGTTCAGGCTCTCGTCGACTCGCACCGTCCACTGGTCGCGCTCACCCGCCGAATTCAACTGCCGCACGATTTCGGCCACCGGACGCGCCGCGGTCGCCAGCAGGTTTCGGGTCAAGTACAGCGTGGGCCGCGCTGCCACCCCTTCGACCTTGGGACCGGACTCCGGGTCGAGAACACGGATGCCGTACTTCAACAACTCCGGATCGCTCGATGAGGGAAAAGACGGGTCCCGGTTCCAGAACTCGGCTCGACGGGGACTGAACTTCGGACGGTCGAACGGCATGTGGGAACTCCTTAGTTGAGTTAGAGATCGACGGCGGGGGTGACGAGATTGGTGGTGGTGCTGTCGGGATGGAGAAGGAAGCGCGTTGCGCCCGACTTCAACGTCGGGAACTCGAATCGGCCGCCGTCAACGACGTGGGCTTCGGTGCTCTCTCCGGACTGCGTGGCAGTGACGGTCAGGAGCCTCGCGGGTGTGATCCAACCGTCCACTCGACAGGTATCGGCGCCGGTACTACTCACCCGGAGCACCATCGACAGATCCTCCGAGTCGAAGGTGAACGTGATGGCATCGTCAGCACCACGAGTGCCGACTAGCTGGGAAGCTACGTTCGGTGAGATGGAGCAATTCGTACTCAACGTCCAACTCGCCGACAGCGAGGGCGACCAGTACGCGGTTGACGAGACCCTGCGGTACAGGATCGCGCACCTCCCACATGGTGGCGAGCGAACCCATGAGAATGTCCCCGCTCATCTGTGGCACGCCTTCCCGGAGTTCCGACCGGTGGATGTTGTTGCCATGAGTGCCACCCGAGCGGTCGTCCCGGCTAGTTTTCTAAATACCTTCTGAGTTGTTATCCACACATCTCAAAGGAGTTGTTGACGACTGCTCTGATACAACCGCAGAGACCGGCACTCGGGCAACCAGCGTTCCAATCCGAACGGCTCCATGCAACGAATTGCCATCGGATCCACCCCTCAAGCAGCCAGTTCAAGGAGACAGGGCATGCTCATCGCCGAGGCCCTCATGTTGTTGCTGCTCGACCCGGTCACTGGCAAACCGCAAGTCGATCTCATCCGCCTCGACACTGTGCTGGGAGGGGCCCTGACCTACGACTTTGAGGTCCGCGGACTACTCCACACGACCCATGACGGTCCCTTCGGCAACCTCAGGGTCACCGCTGCCGCCAATGCGTCGCTGCCGGGGGATCTGCGAGATGACTTCTTGATGGTTCAGGGTCTGAGCATCGCGTCTGCCAAGCGCTACAACGGTGCGCGGCTGGTCGGCAAACTCGGCAAGGACGTCCAGAGCACCACGCTGCAGCGACTCGTTGATCAGGGCATCGTCGAAGTGCGAGGAGACAGGCGCTGGCTGGGTCTCGTGACACTGCGACGCTGGCCCATGCTCAACACGGACGCGCTCAAGGCGCAACAACGGCTGGTGTACGACGCGATCGTTCGCGAACAGACACCCGACGCGCACACGAGGTCCGTCATCGCGCTACTGCACTGCCTGGACGTGACGCACAAGGTCATGCCGCTGGACGACCTTCCGCGGAAAGCGGTCCGTGCGCGCGCGAACCAGATCGCGGGCAAGCACTGGATCACCAGCGCGGTGAGGGCCCTGGTCGCCGCCCAGATGCCCGGATAGGTGAACGCTGGTGAACGGCCGGTACTAGCTGAAGTCGGGATCCTCGGTGCGATTCCGCTTGAGTTCGAAGAAGTGCGGGTATGCCGCCAACGCGAGCGCGCCGTCCCACAACTCTCCGGCGAGTTCACCGCGCGGGATCTTCGAGAACACCGGACCGAAAAAGGCCGTGCCGTCCACCGCGATGATCGGCGTACCGACATTGGGACCGACCCGGTCGATGCCTTGGTGGTGGGACTCGTAAACGGCGGCATCGAGGGACACATCATCCATCGCATCGATCAGGCTCGCAGGCAGTCCTGCCTGCTCGAGGGCTTCGACCACGTTCTCCGTCAGGACGCCACGCTTCTCGTTGTGGATCCGTTCCCCGAGCGCGGTGTACATCGGCAGCAGCACCGAATCGCCGAACTCCTTCTGGGCGGCGGCGATCACCCGCAACTGTCCCGCACCGCGGGCGATGCCTTCGCGATAGGAGTCGGGGACCTCAAGGTCCCTATTGAGTTCGATGAGGCTCATCAGGTGCCACTGGATGTCCAGCGAGCGGGTCTGCTGAGCTTCCAGGATCCATCGCGACGTGATCCACGCCCACGGGCACAGCGGATCGAACCAGAAGTCAACGGTGGCTTTGGGTGTCGTCATAGTGGGCACCAACCATGGGCTCGGGAGGCTTGTTCCCTCAGGAGAAAAATGTCACGGCAATCCCAACACAGGCGCAAACACCGAGGGTTCTCAACACCGACAACTTGACGCCGAACAGCAGCAACCCGGCAAGTGCAGCGATGGCCAACGCAACCAGGTCGTACGACGACCACACGGGGGCAACGATCTGGATCGGCCCCCAGCTCACCTCCTGTGTCTTCGTGAACAGCGTGTGGATCGTGAAGTAGACGGCCAGGTTCGCGATCACGCCGACGACCGCCGCGGTGATCCCGGTCAAAGCCGCCGACAGACCGCGGTTTCCACGCAGTCGCTCCACATAGGGCGCCCCCAGGAAGATGAACATGAAGCTCGGAACGAACGTCACCCAGGTGGTCAGTAGCGAGGCCAGCACGGCCGCAGCCCACGGATCCATCGAACCCGGATCGCGATAGGCGCCAAGGAAGGCGACGAACTGCACCACCATGATGAGTGGTCCCGGTGTGGTTTCGGCCATCGCAAGCCCGTCCACCATCTCGGCTCCGCTGAGCCAGCCATAGGTCTCCACCGCTCGCTGAGCGACGTATGCCAGCACGGCGTACGCACCGCCGAAGGTCACCAAGGCGGTTCCCGCGAAGAACTTGCCCTGTTCCACCAGCACGCTGTCGCGACCGAAGGTCGCCGCAACGATGAAGATGGGCGCGAGCCAGAGCACCACACCAACGACCAGGATCGTCAGATTGCGACGAGACGACGGTGAGGCGTGATGCAACGCCTCATCCGGGATCAATGGCGCCGGTCCGTCATGTTCCTCACCGTGGCTCCGACCGGCCACGATGCCCGGGTCGCGCCGGCCCAGGAGCCAGCCGATCAGCCCGGCAGCGATCAGCACGACGGGAAAAGGCACTCCCAGGACCAGCGCCAGGAATGCCGCAACCGCCAGCGACACGAGGGACCGGTGTCCGAGCGCACGCTTTCCGACCCGAAGCACCGCCTGAACGACGATCGCGAGCACTGCCGGTGCGAGACCGACGAAGAGGCCGGTCACGAGCGTCGTGTCCCCGTGCGCGACGTACAGCCAGGAAAGGGCGAGCAGCGCGACCACGCCAGGCAGGACGAAGAGCACCCCCGCGATCAGTCCACCGATCATGCCGTTGAGCAGCCAGCCGATGTAGACCGCCAACTGTTGGGCCTCCGGACCGGGCAGCAGCATGCAATACGAGAGGGCGTGAAGGAATCGACGTTCACCGATCCAACGCCGCTCGTCGACAAGCGCCCGTTGCATGACCGCAATCTGACCCGCAGGGCCCCCGAAGGTCTGCAAGGAGATCAGGAACCAGGTCTTCGTGGCCTCCCTCAGCCCGATGACGCCACGGGATCGCTGCTGCACGTGCAGCATCCTCCCCCACGCTCAACACGCCCGTTAACAGGGCTGCTGCATCGGTGGCATGATGCGCCGCATGCCTGGAACCAACCTGACCCGCGATGAAGCATCCGCGCGCCGCGCACTCCTCGACATCACGTCGTACGACGTCACGCTTGATCTGAGCGTCTCCGACAAGGTGTTTGAAAGCACCACGGTGCTGCGTTTCACCTGTTCTGAGCCCGGCGCCAGCACGTTTGCCGACTTGCACGGCGCGACCATCCACGACATCACCCTCAACGGGGCTTCTCTCGACCCGTTTGAGGTCTATCGGGACCAGCGCATCCAACTCGACGGACTCGCCGACGAGAACGAGTTGAGGGTGCACTGCGAGTTGCCCTTCAGCCACACAGGCGAGGGCCTGCACCGGTTCGTCGATCCGGCGGACGGCCGGGTCTATCTCTACTCCCAGTTCGAGGTGCCAGACGCCCGACGCGTCTACACAACATTCGAGCAACCCGACCTCAAGTCCGTTTTCACGTTCACGGTGATCGCACCCGAGAACTGGATTGTCATCTCGAACACGGCGGCGCCCAATCCGGAAGCGGCGGCCAACGCAGGCGGCACGAAGACCTGGCTGTTCCCGCCCACCGAGCGGATGTCGACGTACATCACGGCGTTCGTTGCGGGCGAGTACTACGCGGTCTACGACGAGTACATCGGCGCGCACGGAACGATCGCCCTGGGCCACTTCTGCCGGCAGTCGATCAAGGACCAGCTTGACGTCAAGGAACTGGTGGCCATCACCAAGCAGGGCTTCGAATTCTTCGAGAGTCAGTTCGCATACCCGTACCCGTTCGGGAAGTACGACCAGGCCTACGTGCCCGAATACAACATGGGTGCCATGGAGAACGCCGGCTGCGTCACCTTCCGCGACGAGTACCTACCGCGTAGCCGCCAGGTGCACTCGTTCTATGAGAACCGCGCCAACACGATCCTGCACGAGATGGCGCACATGTGGTTCGGCGATCTCGTCACGATGAAGTGGTGGGACGACCTATGGCTCAACGAGTCCTTCGCGGAGTGGGCCTCCCACCACGCGCTGGTCAATGCCACGGAGTACACCGAGGCCTGGACCGGCTTCACCAACGCCCGCAAGCTGTGGGCCTATCGCCAGGACCAACTGCCTTCCACCCACCCCATCGCGGCGGATAACCATGATCTCCAGGCGGTCGAGGTCAACTTCGACGGCATCACCTACGCCAAGGGCGCCTCAACACTCAAGCAGTTGGTGGCGTGGGTGGGACTGGAACCGTTCCTTGCGGGTTTGCGTGAGTACTTCGCCGCGCACGCGTTCGACAACTCCGAGTTCAGTGACCTGCTCGACGCCCTCGAACGCGCCTCTGGACGCGAACTCAATTCATGGGCTGAAGAGTGGTTGAAGACATCCGGCGTCAACACGGTCGCTCCGGAATTCAGCTTGGACGACGCAGGCGCCTACGCGTCGTTCGCCGTACTCCAGACGGCAGCGCCCGAGTTCCCGACCATCCGGCGCCATCGCCTCGGAATCGGCTTGTATGACGTCGTCGACGGGCGCCTCGTTCGGCGCAGCACGATTGAGACCGATATCTCGGGTGAGCGCACCGAGATTGCAGAGTTGGTCGGCCAGTCCCAGCCCGACCTCCTGCTGCTCAACGACGGCGACCTGACCTACGCCAAGATCCGCTTGGATCCGCGGTCTCTCGCCACCGCCATCGAACACATCGACAAGATCGACGACTCCCTGGCGCGTGCCCTGCTCTGGAGCGCGGCTTGGGATATGACCCGTGATGCGGAGATGCGGACCACGGACTTCGTGGCGTTGGTCTTGCGTGGCATTGGCACCGAGACAGATCAGACCGCCGTCGCGCGGTTGCCCATCTTCGCTCGCAACTTCCTGAACTTCTACTCCGCTCCGTCGAACCGCGCCGATCTGAAAGCGACCTGGGAGTCCGGCGTACGCCGTCTGCTCGATGCGGCCCAGCCGGGATCGGACCACCAGTTGTCGTTCGCCCGCGCCTATGCCGCGGCCGCGCACAGTGACGAAGCCTTGACGTTCCTCGAAGGACTGCTCGAGGACTCCGCCCCCCTTTCCGGATTGAGTGTCGACGCAGATCTCCGTTGGGTGTTCCTCACCGCGCTGGCCGCCAACGGCCGGGCCGATCAGGATCGGATCGAAGCCGAGATTGCTCGCGATGACACCAACTCGGGTCGCGAGCGTGCCGCGGCCGCCTTGACGGTGCGGCCGACCGCCGAAGCAAAGGCGCAGGCCTGGCACGACGCGATGGAACGCGACGACGTGGCCAACGAGACCCAGCGTCAGATCGCCGTCTCGTTCGCGACTCCCGGGCAGGAGGAGTTGTTGGCGCCGTACCTGGAGAAGTACCTCACCGTCGCCGACACGATCTGGGAGGACAAGGGCACCCACCGCGCATCCACGGCGCTGGAGGGGATGTTCCCCATGCCGCTCGCCTCCGATGCCACGCTGGCGCGTCTCGACGAATGGTTGGCAGCCTCACCCGCCAACAGTGCAGCGAAGCGGTACGTCCGCGAGGGTCGAGACGACATGGCCCGTGCCCTCGCCGGCCAACGCCGCGACGCCCTGCCGTAGATCCCCGTCGCGCGGTGCTTCGTTCTTGTCGCTTCATCACGTTAGGTAGGGAAACCGTCACTTAGCACGATGAGTTCATCGTGCTAAGTGACGGTTCGCCCGCCTAACGTGATGAAACTGCGGCTCCGGCGGCGCGCGCGAGAGATGCGAGGGGAAGGCGTTGGGTCGGATCAGAGGCGCGGGTCGCGGAACCAGGTGTCTTCGCGCTCAACGCTCTTCGACGGGGACTTCTCACCTTTGACGAGACCGGGCAGATAGGCGAGAACCGCCACGACGAGGTAGAAGAGCAGCGGTGCACCAACCAGGATCCACAACATGTCCAGACCGGACACCGGTGGAGGGTCACTCCAACCAACGGCCACGTCCGCCGAAGCGGGTCCCACCGGGCCGAGAGCGAACCCGAGGACAGCCACAAACAGCACAGCTACGGACCTCTTCGCGGCATTCACCTGATGAGGATATCCATTAGCGGGTCCCGCACTCGATACTGGTGCCATGAATCCGGCCGTTAATCCCTTGGCGACCAACCCGTGCGGGACCAATCAGTTCTGGTGCAACCAGATGTACGAGTGGACCGGCAACGAGGCGGCGGCCCGCTTGGCCAACCTCCTGCTGGGCCAGATCGGCGTTGTGCTGCTCATCATCATGGGCGGCTTCATCTTTCGATTTCTAGCCCACAGACTCATCAACCGCGTCGTCGCGCGTGCCGAGAAGGGCATGCTTCCGGGACGTCTCTCGACGCTGGGAGTCGGCAGCACAACTCTCGGCGAGGCAATGAGCGCTCTCGAGGGCGACTACGCCGAACGCCGGGTGGCCCGTGCTCGCACGATGGGCTCCCTGATGAAGAGCATCGCCACCATCTTCATCTTCACCATCGTGGTCTTGATGTGCCTCTCCGAACTCAACATCGACATCGCCCCGCTTCTAGCCAGCGCGGGGATTGCGGGGATAGCCCTGGGCTTCGGCGCACAGAGTTTGGTCAAGGACTTCCTGAACGGGCTCTTCATGATGTTCGAGGATCAGTACGGCGTGGGCGACATTGTCGATCTGGGCGAGGCGGTCGGGGTGGTCGAGGCGGTCAGCCCTCGGGTCACCCGTGTCCGCGACTACTCCGGCACGGTGTGGTACGTCCGCAACGGCGAGATCCTGCGGGTCGGCAACTCAAACCAGAACTGGGCGCGGGTCAACGTTGACGTCGCCGTCCAAGTACGACTCGGATCTCGTCAAAGTCAAGAGCGTGCTCGCCGACGTGGCCGACGAGATGTGGACGGACGAAGACCTGAGCGGGCGCCTCATCGAGAAGCCCGAAGTCGTGGGAGTAGAGGGGGTTGTTGGAAACATCCTCACCGTCCGCGTGGCCCTCAAGACCGCGCCGACCGAGCAACTTCCGATCGCCCGGCTCTTCCGCGAGCGGGCTAAGTTGAGATTCGAGCATGAGGGCATCGAAGTGCCATCCACCGCCCCGTGGCCAACACCGCCGGTCACGCCTTAGCAGCCGGTAGGCACAATGGGCGGGTGACGACCACCAACGACCAGGGCGAGACCTTCTACGACGAGATCGGCGGGATGGAGACGTTCCACGCGCATCGTCGAGCGTTTCTACGTCGGTGTGGCCACGGATCCTGTGCTTCGGCCGATGTACCCCGAAGAGGATCTGACCGGTGCCCAAGAACGCTTCACGTTGTTCCTGGTTCAATATTGGGGCGGGCCGACGACGTACTCCGACACCCGAGGGCACCCGCGCCTCCGCATGCGGCACGCACCGTACGCCGTCACGCCGGACGCCAAGGAGCACTGGCTCTCGCACTTCCGTGCTGCGCTGGACGAGGCGAAACTCACGCCGGAGCAGGACGAGAAGTTCTGGAACTACATCACCTATGCCGCCCAGTCGATGGTCAACTCGTTCGAATAGCCGATCGCAGGAGGTCCTGCGTCATCACGTCCAAGCCCTGACCGTGACGCGTGCTCGGGTCGAACGCGATCAGCACATTCCGGGCGCGCGAGAGCACCACGTCACCATCACAGATCTCGGCATCGATCACCACTGAGCCGGCGTCCACGCTCTCGACCTGCGTCCACACGTCGTACGGCTTGGAACGAAACAACAACGGCACCCGGTAGGTCACCTCGGTCTGGGTCACGAGCAGTGGAGGGACCGCGGCCTCATGGCCCGTCGAGTCGGACCAAAGACCTGCGAAGAGCGCGATACGGGCCTCTTGGAGATACTCGAAGTACTTCACGTTGTTGACGTGACCGTAGACATCGACGTCCGAGAACCGCACGTGGGCGGGGTAATAGCCGTGCGGCCCGGGCGTCCGAGCCGGATTCGGCCGCCTTGGCGGTGGTGGCGCAGGCTCCAGGTATCGCTCAAGACCTTCTCGCTCCTCCGGCGTGATCCGGCGAGGTCGTTCGGTGGCGAAGACGTACGGCGTGAGGACCGTGCTGGCCCGCGCGTAGGTGACCCGGTCGGTGCCTGGGCCCGAGAAGATCTCATAGGCGATCGTGAAGGAGGCGGCTCGGATCTCGGTCACCCAGGACTCGATCATCACGCTCTGCCGATCCACCGAGCCCGACGAGAAACCCAAGCGGCGTCACGAATTCAACGTCGTGACGGACGACCACGACGCCATCTGCCAGTCGCCCCGCTCGCGCGTCTGGCGCGTGGACGCGCAACATGTCGACGCGGGCTTCCTGCAGATAGTCGACGTAGACCACGTTGTTCACGTGTCCGAGGAGGTCGAGATCGGCCCACCGCATCGGACACTCGAACAGGTGGCGCACGGCTTGATCCTTGCAGACTCCGGGCCGGTGAATTGGAGGCAGACGCGGGCTAAGGTAGGTAGATGCCTGAAGCAGTGATTGTTGCCGCTACCCGTACACCGATCGGACGGGCGGGCCGCGGCTCTTTGACCGAATGTCGACCCGATGACTTGGCTGCCTTCGCGGTGCGGTCGGCGCTGGCCAAAGTACCCGCACTGGACCCGTCGGCAATCGATGACCTCTACCTGGGGTGCGGCCTTCCGGGGGGCGAGTCCGGCTTCAACATGGGCCGCATCGTCAACATCCTCAACGGCATGGACGACGTCCCGGCGTCCACCGTCAATCGCTATTGCGCGTCATCCATCCAAACCTCCCGCATGGCCTTCCACGCCATCAAGGCCGGCGAGGGTGACGTCTTCATCTCCGCCGGAGTCGAGACGGTTTCGCGGTTCGCCAACGGCTCGTCGGACCACATTCCTGGAACCCAGAATCCCGTGTTCGAACCCGCGGCCGAAGTCACGACCTCGTACTCCCTCGGCGGCACTGACTGGCATGATCCTCGAGACGACGGGAACCTCCCCGACGCCTACATCGCGATGGGCCAGACCGCCGAGAACGTGGCGCGACTCAAGGGCCTCGACCGCAAGGAACTGGACGAATTCGGCGTGCGCAGCCAGAACCTCGCCGAGAAGGCGATCGCCGACGGCTTCTGGGCTCGCGAGATCACGCCCTACACCCTCAGCGACGGCACCGTCGTCAGCGGCGACGACGGCCCCCGAGCCGGCGTGACGTACGACGCGGTATCACAGCTGAAGCCCGTCTTCCGGCCCGACGGCGTCGTGACGGCAGGGAACTGCTGCCCCCTCAATGACGGTGCGGCCGCGGTGGTCCTGATGTCCGACACGAAGGCCGCCGAACTGGGCGTTGCGCCGTTGGCCCGGATCGTGTCGACCGGAGTCAGCGGCCTTTCGCCGGAGATCATGGGCCTCGGACCAATCGAGGCCACCCGTCGCGCTCTGGCACTGGCGGGCATGACGATCGACGACATCGACCTGGTGGAGATCAATGAGGCCTTCGCGGCCCAGGTCGTGCCGTCCTACCAAGAACTCGGCATCGACCTTGACCGACTGAACGTCAACGGCGGCGCCATCGCCATCGGCCACCCGTTCGGGATGACCGGCGCAAGATTGCAATGCACGATGGTCAACTCCCTCGACTTCCACGACAAGACCACCGGCCTGATCACCCTGTGCGTCGGCGGCGGACAGGGCATGGCGATGATTTTGGAGCGCATATGACGACCCAGACTGAGAAGGTCCAGACTGAGCAGACCCGCTGGCTTGACCCCGAGCAGCAACACGCCTGGCGGGGCCTGGTGCTGGGCATGACCCTGCTTACAGATCGCTTGGACGCGGACCTGCGCCGCGAATTCAACATCTCGATCACCGAATACGAAATGCTCGTCCGGCTCTCCGAGACCCCCGATCATCGGATGCGGATGTCCCGCCTCGCCGACGGGATGGCGCACAGCCGCAGCCGCGTCACCCACACAGTCGCCCGGATGCAGGCGACCGGTTGGGTGTCCCGCTGTGAAGCTGCCGACGACGGCCGCGGCATCTTCGCGTCCCTGACGGACCAGGGTTACGCCCTGCTTCAGGCGGCAGCACACGTGCACGTGCGCGGTGTGCGCGAGTACCTCGTTGACCTGGGAGCACCCGAGGACTTCCTCGCCACCGGTCGACTGATGAATGCGGTCACCGACCATTTGATCAGCAGCCACCCCGAGATGGAGATCCGCTAGCAACCTCGCTGGCGCCTTGGAACCGCGAGACAGGAAAGCCGAGCGCGCTCGAGCGACCGGCTAGCGCATCAATGACTCCTAGTCACGCGTCAGGCGGCGGTGCGTGACCCGGTGCGGCCGGGCCGCTTCGAGGCCGAGGCGTTCGACCTTGTTCTGTTCGTACGCCGCGTAGTTGCCCTCGAACCAGAACCAATTGGCCGGATCCTCGGCGTCGCCTTCCCACGACAGGATGTGGGTCACGACCCGATCAAGGAACCAGCGATCGTGAGAGGTGACCACGGCGCACCCGGGGAAGTCCAGCAGCGCGTCTTCGAGCGACTGCAGGGTTTCGACGTCCAGGTCGTTGGTGGGCTCATCGAGCAGGAGCAGGTTGCCGCCCATCTTGAGCGTGAGCGCCAGATTCAACCGGTTGCGCTCACCGCCTGACAGGACGCCGGCCTTCTTCTGCTGATCTGGCCCCTTGAAGCCGAATGACGCGACGTACGCCCGCGAGGGCATCTCGAAGTTGGCCACCTTGATGTGATCGAGGCCGTCCGAAACGACCTCCCACACATTCTTATTGGGGTCGATGCCGCCGCGGGACTGGTCGACGTACGAAATCTTCACCGTGGTTCCGACCTTGAGCTCGCCAGAGTCCGGCTCCTCCTGCCCGGTGATCATCCGGAACAGCGTGGTCTTGCCGACGCCGTTGGGGCCGATCACACCGACGATGCCCGCGCGGGGCAGGGAGAAGGTCAGGTCGTGCATGAGAAGTCGACCGTCGAAGCCCTTGCTGAGGTCCTTGGACTCCAGCACGATGTCGCCGAGGCGCGGACCGGCCGGAATGTTCAGATCCGACGTGTCGATCTTGCGCATCCGGTCGGCGTCGGCCGCCATCTCTTCGTAGCGCTGCAGACGTGCCTTGCTCTTGGCCTGCCGCGCCTTGGGGTTTGACCGCACCCATTCGAGTTCGCGATCGAGCATCTTGGCCCGCTTGGCGTCCTTGGCGCCTTCGATCTTGAGGCGCTCCTTCTTGGTTTCGAGGTACGTCGTGTAGTTGCCCTCGTAGGGGTGAGCCTTGCCGCGGTCGAGCTCCAAGATCCACTCAGCCACGTTGTCGAGGAAGTAGCGATCGTGGGTCACAGCGAGGACGGCGCCTGGATAGGAGGCGAGGTGACCCTCGAGCCATTGCACGGATTCGGCGTCCAGGTGGTTCGTCGGTTCGTCGAGGAGCAGCAGGTCGGGCTGTTGGAGCAGCAACTTGCACAGCGCGACTCGGCGCCGCTCACCGCCGGAGAGATGGTCGACCAACGAGTCCGACGGTGGGCAACGCAAGGCATCCATCGCCTGGTCGAGGCGGCTGTCGAGATCCCAGGCGTTGGCGTGGTCGAGATCGGTCTGGAGGTCACCCATCTCGGCAAGCAGCGTGTCGAAGTCGGCGTCGGGATCACCGAGGGCCTCGGAGATCTCGTTGAACCGATCGACCTTGGCCTTGATCTCGTGGACGGCCTCTTCGACGTTCTCCTGGACGGTCTTGCCCTCGGTCAAGGGCGGCTCCTGCTGAAGCATCCCCACCGTGGCAGCGGGAGCGAGCATGGCGTCGCCGTTATTCGCGACATCGAGGCCGGCCATGATCTTCAGAAGCGAGGACTTCCCGGTGCCGTTTGGTCCGACCACCCCGATCTTCGCGCCCGTCAGGAACGACAATGTGACGTTGTCGAGAACCACTTTGTCGCCGTGGGCTTTGCGCACATTGCGCAGGGTGAAGACGTAGTCAGACATGCCGTCAACCCTACGACGTTGGCTACGCCGCCGACGATTCCCCCGGCTCTGCCGGACCAGATAACGCAGGCTCTGCCGGACCAGATGATTCGCGGATCTCATCGCCGTTGCCGTCGAGGTTCGGGCCGGTCTCCTCATAGGAGTGAATGACCTGTTGCACGGCCGTTCCTTCCGTCGGCACGTTCTGTGAACGGTCAGCCTTCTGGAACCTAGACGTGCCCTTGTTGAGGTCGTGTCCGACGGAGGTCGCAACCACGACGTAGCGCGTCGACTTCTGTCCGTCCGGCATCGTCCAGACATCGGCGGTCAACCGACCCGTGACGACGACCGCGTCGCCGGTGCGGACCGACTCGTTCACATGAACCGCGAGGTGTCGCCAGGCCTTCACCGTGAACCAGTTGGTCTCGCCGTTGTGCCACGTCCCATCCCTCAACCGCCGTGGCGTGGAGCCGACCCGAAACGACGCGACCTGTTGCCCTCCGGAGGTCTCGTCCAGCGTCACGTCGGAGCCGACCCAACCTGTGAAGGTGACCTGAGTTTCGTTCATCCTTGTGCCTTTCGCCTGATGCCTGATTGATGGTGTCGAGATGCAGCAACACCACCGTGCATCAGCACACGGACATCGAGCGGAGCCCCGAGGAGCGGTTGTGGACACATACCCGCGCCACCGAGGTGTGCGGGAATCGCGGCTACTTCAGGGTTTGCGCGAGGCCGTCGCGAACCGTCGTGTACGCCGCCAACTCGGCTTTGATCGGCGCGATCACGAGTTCGTCCGATACCTCCGAGATGGCCGCTCTCAGGCGACGATCGGCCGCAGCGGCTCGGTTCTTCGCTGTCGATGACACCAGGATCCGGCAGATCAGGGCAAGCAGCAGGCCCAAGATGACACCGCCACCGAGCATCCACAATGGAAGCGCAATGCCCTGCCACGTCGGGGTGTCGGGCGCTGTCATGTCGAGGTAATTCATCACCGTCAGCGCAGCCAGCCACACTCCCCCGGCCAAGGCCGTGAGAATCAGGATCCACTGCACGGCGCGCACGATTCCGGCCCACACGGGGATCTTCGCGGCACCGAGATCGGTGTTGGCCAACGCACTGTCGAGACGATCGCCGAAGTCATCCAGGTTCGAGATCGAGGCCTTTCGCACCGACGACGCCCACGGCCGGGACAACCCCCCGGCAACATCCTCGGCCAACTCGCGTACAGACGCGTCGACGCGGGCACGCTGCACCTGCGTAGCTTCGGGGACGCTGGTGCGTCCGGCACCGCTCAATTCCTTGCCGGCGGAGCCGAGATTGAGGTGCAGTCGCTTCAACGGGTCGGGTTTCAAACGCGACACCCATGCCGTCACCGGCCAACCCGTCGCGCGGCGGGCGCGGATCCGAGTCGACTCTGCAACGGCGTGCACCACCGTCGGCACTCCGGCGGCATCCGCGAACGCATCCTCCAACTCAGCGACGCGCTGCTTGGGAAGATCACTCGCCTTGGCCGAACCCGACACGTCCATCATTCGCTGGGCGGCGGCCTTGAGGTCGGCCTCCATGCGGGTCTTGGTGGCCTTCTTGGCCGACACCCGCCTGGCGATCTCGCGGCGGAGCTCGTCGATGCCCCACCCTTCGCGGGCGCTGATGCCCATCACGGGCACCTTCGGCATCCCATCGGCCGCCAGCAGTCGGCGTACGTCGTCCAACATGGCCTCGCGTCGATCAGAGGGCACGGTGTCGAGGTGGTTGAGGACGACCATGGTGACATCCTGATGGGACGCGAGCGGCGCGAGGTAGCGATCGTGGATCGCCGCGTCGGCATACTTCTGGGGGTCGAGCACCCAGATCAACAGGTCGGCCAACTGGACCAACCGATCCACCTCGAGATGGTGGGACACCTCGGTGGAATCGTGATCGGGCAGGTCGAGAAGCACGACACCCTGCAGAGAATTGTCCTCGCGGCCGGTGCTCAACATGGAGTCTCGGGTGGTCTGGTGGCGCGGTGGGATGCCCAGCCATTCGAGCAACTCGGCGGCACCATCGTTGCCCCAGACGCAGGCAGAGGCCCAGGACGTCGTGGGGCGGCGGACGCCGGTAGCCGATAACTCCAACCCCGTCAGAGAATTGAATGTCGAGGACTTCCCGGAGCCCGTCGCTCCGGCGATCCCCACGACCGTGTGATCGGCGGAAAGGCGCAATCGGCCGGCCGCCCGCTCAACGATTGCCGCCGCGTCATCGACGACGGCGTCGTCGAGGCGGCCCCGCGCTGCCGTCACGGCTGCGTCGAGACCCTCGACGCGGGCGCCGATTTCAGGGCTCCTGGTGACCAACTTCTTGGCACCTTCGAGCAAGGACGTCATGTTCTCCCTAGAAAAGTGATACTGCGAAGTGTTACGACGAAGTCTTGCAACAGATTCTTGTCAATTCGACCCTAAGCCTAGGGCGTAGGTGGCTCGCCAGTTGCATTCATCCACCGCATTCGTCAGCGTCAGTCAGTCGGTTCATTCTCCCGCAACAGGCACGGTCTGCTGAGCTTCGAATCGCAAGTCGTCGACACGGCGTGAGGAAGCGCGCAGCAGGTCGGGCGCATCCTCAGCGATCTGAAGGCTGTCCAACAGGTCCAGATAGCGTGCCCGCTCAGCGTCGATGAGACCGTTGATGCGGCGATTGAGCTCCGTGCGTGCGCGTTCGGCCAGGTCGCGCACGGCCTGGTCGCCGAAGACGGCCTCCAACAGTTTCTGCCCCAACACCGCCGATCCCCCGGCGATGCCGACCTCGGCTCCAGTGACCCCGGCGGTGTGAACGAAGACGACCATCATCAGGGCGACTCCGAGCCCGTTGACGCCGAAGGCCATGAACCGGGCGGTCGATCGCTTGTCAGCGCCCTCGGTCCGGACCATGTTCAAGACGTCCTGTTGCCACTCACGCACGGCTCGTTCGGCGTGGCGCCTGAAGTCTCGCGAAGCGCGCCCCAGATCCTGGCCCGCATCGGCCAGCAGAACTTGTCCCGAGGCCAAGTGATTGCCACGACGCCTCGGCTCGTTCGGCCGCCGCCTCCGCATGCTCCATGATCAGCGTTTGCAGTCCGGACTCCACCGCCTCCGTGACACGTTCGGCCTGCTGAGGCTTGCCCTTGACCGCGTTCATGATGCGGTCACGTAGCCAGCCGACCCGGGTCTCCAAGGACTTCAGCAACTCGCCGGTGCCGACGAACTCCTGCCACCGCGCCAACACTTCGCCGCGCAGAAGAGTCCCGTCGGCGGAGGCTTCTTCGATGGCCTTCAAGGCCCCGTCGTACGCCTTGTTGACGTCCTCGCGCAGTCGCACCTGGACCGTGAACTGTTCGGCCGCTCCGTCCGCGATCGAGTGGGTACGCCGTGAAATAGTGCGGATCGCGCCGTTGAGGGTCTGCTTGACCACCGACTGCCGGGCCTCGGTGTCGGCGGCAAGTGAGGCCAACCACCCACGAATGTCGGCAACATGCGCGGCGGCCAGCAGTCCATCCGCGTTGACCGTCCCTTCGGTCACCGTGAACAGCGGAGAGTCCTTCAAGCCACGGCTCGCCAGCATTCGGGCGAGGTGGGTTGCCACCGTTTCGACGGCATCGTCGGGAGTCCGATCAAGCACGATGGCCACGGCTGCGGATCGTTCTGCGGCTTGGCGCAGGAACTCCCACGGCACCTGGTCGGCGTACCTCGCGGCGGACGTGACGAAGAGCCAGAGGTCGCCGGCAGCCAACAGCTGCGCGGCCAGCGTGCGGTTGCGCTCCTCGACGGAATCGATGTCCGGGGCGTCGAGAATCGCAAGTCCCGGCGGGATCTTGTCCGTGGAAACGAGTTGAAGTGCGTTTGGGTCGTCGGTGGTTCGGTTGACGCGTTCCAATTCGGGGAGCAGTCGGTCCTGGCCGAACCACTTGGCATCCGCGGGATTGTGCACCAATACGGGCGAACGCGTCGTGGGTCGGAGTACACCGGGAACGGTCACGCGATGACCCACCAGAGAGTTGACCAGGGTGGACTTGCCCGCGCCGGTGGAACCACCCACAACGGCCAGCAGCGGGGCCTCGATGGTCATCAACCTCGGGATGACGTAGTCCTCGAGTTGGGCAACCATTTCACCTTGTGCCTGCCGCAACTCCTGGACACCCGGCAACTCCAGTGGGAGCCGCGCCGATTGCAGCGCGCTGCGCAAACGCACCAACGCCGTCACCATCCGGGAGGCATCTCCGGATTCGGAGACGGCCTCGGCGGAGTGCGTCGGGGTCGGTGCGCCGTACAGCGGATCGCCGCCTGGCGTGTTGGTCATCGGGTTGGAACCACCTGTCCGGGGAAGGAGATGTAGGGGCGAACAGACTGCAGCCGGGTGACGTAGTCCTGACCTCGAGCAGCGAAATCTCGAGGTGCTGTACCACGAAGATACCGGTGATGAAGGAATCCAAGCTCTATTGCGGCCTGTTGGTACTCCTCCATGTCGTCCTCAGCTTGCCTACCCCCGCGTTGACGGGCGAATTCGCGCGCGACACGCCGAGCGCTCAGATCGACGACCCACTCGATGTCCGTGGCCGGAATCAGACCTCGCGCGGCGGCATCGGCGAGCGCCCGAGTGAGCATCGGTCGCTCTGACCTGCGTCGCCACACCGCGAACCCGATCACCGCAACGAAGACCGGGACCATCAAGGTGAGGTAGACGCTGATGAAGTTGTCGACACCACCCAGCGCAGCGGCGTTCCACAGCGCATGTGCGCAAACGGCCGCGGCGTAACCTGCTAAAGGCGCAACAACTCGCGTCACGGGATTGCGTGTCGAGACCGCAATCCCCACTCCGATACCCGTGAAGGCCGTGAAGAGTGGGTGGGCGAAAGGGCTGGCGATGCAGCGCACGAGGAATGTGCCGGTCAGAGCCTCGGCGCCGCCAGGGGCGATCCCTTCCGTGCCGTTGTACGCCGAGGCGAGGTAGAGGATGTTTTCGGTGAAGGCGAACCCGATCCCGACCATGCCGGCGTACACAATGCCGTCGAGGATTCCGTCCAACTCGTTGCGGCGCCACCACAGCAACAGGAACAGGAACGCTCCCTTGGTGGCTTCCTCGGTCAGCGGGGCCGCAAAACGCAGTTGCTGTTCGCTGGTGAGCGTGCCGACGATGCCGCCCATCCCTTGCAGAAACAAGGCCGCTGCGGTGGCGACGAACGCTCCCCAAGCAAGGCCGAGTGCGAGCAGTGAGCGCGGCTCGGGCTCGTATCGATCCAGCCACATGAAGCACGCCACGAGCGGGCCCACGGGCAGCGCGGCCAGGAAGACCGCGAGCACCAGCGTGTCGGGCGCCCCGGACAACCCGATGATGAGCCCGATCGGCATGGCGCACAGGGCCACAATGACGGTCACTGCGACCGTGAACGCGAGGCTGTCTCGGCGCCCTCGTGACCGAGCCCTTGGCATGGCGAAATTCTAACTGAGCGCGCGGCCCACCGGCGTACAGTTGGCGCCGTGAGCGATGAATCAATTGTTGAGGCTGGCACCGAATCACATGACCCGGCAGTGCCGGAGGCGTACGCCGCTTTCATGAGCACTGGCTGGGGAGATATCGCCCTGGATCTTCCCGGTCACCCAGCAGCCGGGCTGATGGCGGCCCGTCGCGCGAAGCTTGCTGCATCCTTCCCGGACCAACGATTGGTTCTTCCCGCCGGCACCTACCGGGTCCGCTCCTACGACACGGACTATCGCTTCCGCTCGGACACGGCCCACACGTATCTCTGTGGCAACCAGACCAGCGATGCGGTGCTGGTCATCGACTCTGGCGAGTCCACCCTCTTCATGCGCCCGCGCTCCGGCCGGGACACTCGGGAGTTCTTCCGGGACAGGCAGTACGGCGAATTGTGGGTGGGCCGCCGGCCGTCCCTCGAAGAGGTCTCGGAGTCGCTCGGCATCGCGTGCCGACACATCGACGAACTCGAACCGCTGCTGGCTTCCGGCGGCGACAAGACGCGCCTGCTGCGCGGAGTGGATCGACGCTGGGACTCGCTGGTTGCCGCGGACGCCGGGCGTGACGAAGAGTTCGCCCGGGTGGTTTCCGAACTTCGACTGGTCAAGGACGAGTGGGAGATCGCTCAACTGCAGGCCGCCTGCGATGCCACCGTGCTGGGCTTCGAGGACTCGGTTCGGGAATGGGACAACGTGATCGCCTTTCGGCGAACGCTGGCTCGAAGGCACCTTCTTCCGGCGGGCTCGGGCGATGGGCAACGACATCGGCTATGACTCGATCGTCGGCGGCGGTCGGCACGCGACCACGTTGCACTGGATCGACAACACCGGCCCGATGCGTCCCGGGTGAGTTGGTCCTGCTCGACATGGGAGTTGAGGGCCGCGATCTCTACACGGCCGACGTCACACGCGTGCTGCCCATATCTGGAGCGTTCACCCCACTGCAGCGGGAGTTGTACGACGTCGTGCACGCCGCGCAACAGGCCGGCATCGACGCCGTACGCCCCGGCGCGCCGTTCACGGCCGCACATCAAGCGGCGATGTCCGTCTGCGCACATGCCTTGGACGACATGGGTTTGCTCCCGGTTTCTGCCGAAGAGGCCCTTGACCCGGAGTCGCGTGTCTATGCCCGGTGGACCCTGCACGGGACCAGCCACATGCTCGGCATGGACGTCCACGACTGCGGCAGCGCCTCCGAGGACATCTATCCGCGCGGTGACCTCGTCGAAGGCATGGTCCTGACCGTGGAGCCCGGGCTTGTACTTCCAGGCCGAGGACCTGCTCGTGCCCGAGGAACTTCGCGGCATCGGCATCCGGATCGAGGACGACATCGTCGTCACCGCCGACGGCTCCCTCAACCTCTCCGCCGCTCTCCCCCGCAAGGCCGACGACGTCGAAGCCTGGATGGCCAACCTCCGCGGCTGAGCCAGTGTGTGCCAGGGGCCACCCGGCCAGTTAAGTCGTGCGACACGCCGTGCTACTCGGCGTTTCGTGACCCGTTGGGTGGCCCGGCGGCCCCTGTGGAGAGCGCCACCACCGGGACGCGTCTGCCAGGCACACTGCAGACATGCTTGCGACAGACGCACTCATCGAACTAGGCGGCGTGGCCGACGCACGATTGTTGCTCTTCGCGTCTCCCGCAAGCGGATCCGGACAGCGATCAAACGCGGGGAGATCGTGACGATCGCGGGCAACCGTCTTGCTCTCTCCAACGCCGATCGCTCCAAGGTCGTGGCTCAAGAAGCGGGCGGTTGTCTGTCACATCTGAGTGCCGCAATGCACTGGGGTTGGGAAGTCACATTGCCACCAGACAGCCCGCAGATCACTGTCTCGCGCAATCGGGCGCTCCCAACCGAACTCTCGACCCCCATCGAACTATTTCGGCGTGACCTACGACGAGACGACATTGACGGATGGGCGACCACGCCACTTGCCACCGTGGTTGCCTGCGCACGAGACCTTCCGTTCGGACCCGCGTTGGCGGTCGCAGACTCGGCGTTGCGGCACGGAGACGTGTCGCAGAACGAGCTGAGCGCGGCGGTGGGGGGCATGCGTGGCGCTCGCGGGCGAGCGGCAAGACTGGTGGTGGGCAATTCCGATCGGCGATCAGCAAACGCGTTTGAGTCCGCCCTCCGCGCCATCGCGATTCAGGCCGGTTTGTCCGTCATTCCGCAGTACGAGATCCGACTGAGCGGGTTCACCGTTCATCCGGACCTTGCGGACCCGTTCCGCGGGATTGTGCTGGAGGCGGACTCCTGGAGCCACCACGCGGACAAAGGGTCTCATGACCGTGATTGCGCGCGATACAACGCGTTGGTCGCTGCCGGTTGGCTAGTCCTCCGCTTCACCTGGCCCCAGGTGTTGTTTGCGCCAGAGTACGTCGAGCGCACCATCCGCACTCTCGTCGCCACACAGGACCACGTGGCCTGAAGAGGTCACCGATGCGGGACAATGAAGCCGCCAGCCCCCGTAGCTCAGTTGGATAGAGCAGCGGCCTTCTAATCCGCGGGTCACAGGTTCGAATCCTGTCGGGGGCGCTCGATTTCGATTTTTCTCCGACTTCTAACCCTGCGCGTTAACATTCGCTTCGTCATGAGTGGAGGAACACACAAGGCCCCCAGGTCACATCGCGCCCGGGTACGTCGCGCACACACACTGGGTGGAACGTTCGGGGTGACGCTCCTCGGAGCCCTACTGCCTGGGGCGGGCGTGGCGTGGACCGGCCGCCGCTGGGGCTATCTCCTCACGGTGCCTGCCGTCTGCGCGGCGACGTACGTCGGGTTCATCTCGGGCAAGGCAGGCGGACTGATCGACTTTGCCTTTGACCCGGAGAGGTTGCGCATCGCCGCCGTTGTCTTGGGTGCGGCGTTCACGATCTGGGCATGCTCGGTGGTGCTCACGTACTGGCTGGCCCGGCCACGGAATCTGCCGCTGGCGAGAGTGCGGATCGGTGGGGCCGTGGTCGCCACCCTCTGCCTGGTGGCCGGCCTCCCCGTCGTCCAGAGCATGAGATATGCGATGACCCAGGCCGATCTCGTGGACACCGTATTCACCTCCAACGAGACGGCGACGGCCCCAAAGAACGCCACCAAGGAGGACCCCTGGGCCGGTCAGGATCGCGTCAATGTGCTGGTGCTCGGAGGAGACGGCGGCATCGACCGGACCGGCGTACGCACCGACACCGTGATCGTTCTCAGCATGAACACCCACACTGGCAAGTCGGTGATGTTCAGCCTTCCGAGGAACATGATGAACGCCCAGTTCCCGGAGAACAGCCCGCTGCACGACAAGTTCCCCTACGGGTTCAACGGCACGGGAAGCCCCGGCAGCTGGATGCTCAACGCCGTCTACGGACAGGTCCCCGCGCTCTATCCGGGCATCCTCGGGAAGTCGAAGAACGAGGGTGCCGATGCGTTGAAGCAAGCGGTCGGAGGGAGTCTGGGTATCCGGCTCGACTACTACCTTCTGGTGAACCTGGACGGGTTCAAGCAGATCGTCGATGCCATGGGTGGAGTGACCGTGAACATCAACGAGCCGGTCGCCATCAACGGCAACACAGACGCGGGGATTCCACCCACGGGCTTCCTCGACCCGGGACCCAACCAGCACCTCGATGGGTTCCATGCACTGTGGTTCGCCCGCGGCCGGTGGGGCTCTGACGACTACGAACGAATGCAGCGACAGCGCTGCATGATCAGCGCCCTGATCGACGCCGCCGACCCGATCACCCTGCTTCGTCGCTATCGCGATCTGGCTCAGGCGGGCAAGGAGATCGTGCGCACGGATATCCCGAAGAGGCTCTTGCCCGCGTTCGTCGATCTCGCTTCCCAGGTCAAGGAGCGCCAGGTGAAATCGATCGCCTTCGTGTCGTCTTCGAAGTTCTCCTCATCGGATCCCGACTTCGAGTGGCTCCAAGAGTCGGTCAAGAACGCTCTCGCCGGGAAGGGCAAGAACAAGTCGGGCGGTGGCACCGTGAACGCCGAGACGGACCCCGGCGCCGAGAGCGACGCCGGCACGTCGACGGACGCTGCGGCGGACCCCGGCGACGCTGTGAAGGTCGCCGACACCTGCGGCTACGATCCAGCAGCCTGATCACTCGTCGGTGCTCTCCCCCGCCGCATCCTCGTTGCACTCGATGCCGGGGGGTTCTTCTCCCGAGAACGCAAGCACGTTGAGGGCCGGGAGTTGTTGGCCGCGCATGCCGAAGGAGAGTGCCGAGGAAGCCGAGAGGCGGCCATCCCGACCGACGTACGTGTAGCCCGGTCGCTCCTGCATCCCGACCGTGTAGGCGCACTCATCGAACTGGGTGATCTCCTGCACGGGTTCGAACAGGTCCTCCACCGTCTCTCGCAGGGACTTCACTCCGATGCGCACATCCCCAATGTCTTCGCGCTTGTTGTGCCCGCGGCTCCGGGTTGCCCGCGGACTCACTTGGCGATCGACAGCTTCCCCGGGCTCGTTGCCGCATTCCCTCTTTGTAAATGGCCTATCTCGACCGACGAACCCCAGCATCTGATAGTCAGGGTCGTCCCACTCGCTGTCGTCGAGATCCACGGCGGGGGCGTACGTCGTCGAGCCGTCCGCGCCGCGCACGAGATACCCCAACTTCTGCTCGAGGTCTCCAGCCTCAGTGATCGGCACCGATGATAAGCACGACTCCCACTCATCGAACTGATCAGCCCGCGCTTCGACCTGGTCCGCCCGCGCCTCCAGTCGATCCAGCCTGCGTAGGAGACGCTTCACGGTGATTCGGTGTTTGGGTCGATGGTCGGCCGAGGTCCCGACGGGTGCCCGAACCCGGGCGTCCGCACCCGTGCCGTTGGGATCCGGTGCCGCTGTCAGGCAACGAGCGGACGTGTCGAGATCGAGCAGCACGAAGTCGGCTCCGGCGCCACGGTGCCGAACGAGTGCCGGCCGAAGGTCGATCCCGGTGTAGTCGCGCTCGTCGTACTGAAAGCCCCATCGATGGCGAACATCTCCGACTCGGTCCACACCAACGGGGGTCAGGCAACTGCGGAGCACGCCGAAGCGGTCGACCCGCTTCCTCAAGGCGCCCAGGCGTGCGCTCTGAACGTCGAGAGCACGATCGAACCGTGCGAGCCTCCCGCGCTGTGGGCGTGGATCCGGCCCCACATCCCTGAAGGTGCGCATCAGCAGCGCGGGGTCTACGTCAGGCATGCTTTCAAGCTGTGCGTGGCTGTGCTCCGTCCACCAGGCGAGGGCCGGGCGGCCCCGGAGGATCGGGTTCGACGGGGCCGGGGGCATCCTCGATAGACTCAACGGCGCCAACGTCGCACGGCTGGCCCGTATCCCGCACGCGACCGATGGCGTCGCGACGCATGACCTGTTCCCAATCCAAGTACTCGTCGAGCAACTGACCCGCCGGAAGTTGCGTGGGAACCTCGCGCCAGACACTGTCCGGATGGAATCCGCCGTCTGGCGGGACTCTCTGGGAGTGGCTCCAGGACGAACCCGGCTGCATCGTCCTCCAGGCGCAGGAGTAGCGGGTCGGTCACCTCCGCATCGGTCGCCGACGTCAAACCGCAGGAGTTGCCCACCACGAGGTTGTAGCCGTCCGACTGGGATGCGTAAACGCGACAACTGCGTCGAGTGGGAATCGTGTCCCCCGTGACGCCCTCCACGACCGTCGGTCCGATAATCGAGGCGAAACTCGTGAACTGTCCTGCGGAACCGAGGTCGCCGCCCACGGAACCGATGTTGCGGGTGATCGTCGAGGTGACCAGCCTTGTCTCGCCGGCCGCCAGGATGCCGCCACCCTCTCCCTCGGCGTAGTTGTCGGTCACGGTCGCGTTGATCAGCACGATGTCTCCCCGGGCCCAGATGCCGCCGCCCGCATGCGCAACCGCGAGGTTCCGGGCGATGGTCGAGTTGACCACCAGCACGTCGTCCTCACCCGCGATTGCGCCACCTCGATCGTCTGCACGGTTGCCGATGAGCGTCGAGCGGTACACCGCGACGTCTCCATCAAGGGTGAAGATGGCGCCACCCGGGCCATCGGCGACGCTCCCGTCAACGGTGGAGTCGATGACGGTCACGTCGCCGTCCTCGTCGGCGTAGAGGGCTCCCCCGTCGCCGTCGGTCGTGTTGCCATCGACCTTTGATCTCACCACGAGGATGTCTCCGGTCGAGCCGATGGCGCCGCCTGAACCGTCGACGAGGTTGTTGCTCAGGATCGAGTCATAGACCTGTACGCCGCCGCGTCGGGCATAGACGCCGCCACCGTCGTCGTTTGCCAGGTTGCCATCGATCCAGGAGTCATAGACCGTGACGCGACGCATAGAGAAGACGCCCCCGCCCGGCTCTTCTGACAAGTTCTGCTTGACGACGCTGTTGCGGATCACGATCTCTCCGCGCGAGGTCAGCGCCGCGCCTGGGCCGTCCGATCCGCCTCGGGTCAGCGTCACGTTTCGGATGTCCAGGAACCCCGTGCCGTCCTGCCGAAGCAGACGTTTTTCGAAGCAGGTCTGCTGAAGAGTGTGCCCATGCCCGTCGAAAACGAGGGGGTACGGCGACTCACGGATCGGGTCGCCAGTGTGGCAGTCGCGAAGGTAGAGGTCGGCGCCCAGATCGATGCGCCGTGTCTTCGGATTGGTCCAAGCGGCTCGAAACTGTGCTTCGGTCTTCACCGATGAGGGGTCGACAGCGGCGACGTGCGCGGCGCTAGCTGGACTCGCGGTGATTGGTGCAAGCGGGTCTTCGTCGGCCGACTGGACAGCCGTGGCCGCCACGATGGCGAAGACGACGATGGAGAGGACCCAACGGCTCAATCGCCAACTCCTCCCACGCAGAGTGGCCCGGTGCCTTAAGCGTACGGAGGACCGATGCCGGATCAGGGTCATCCTTGCCTCTGGCGTGTCGACCCGCATCGCGGTTCGGATAGCGTCGTCACGTGATCCCCGAACCAGTTTCCGACGTGACGTCGCACTTCCTCACGGAAGTTGACGACCGAGCCCCCGGACTCGTCGAAGGGATGTGGCTCCATGGGTCCTTGTGTTGGGGCGAATTCTTTCCTGGCAGCGATATCGACTTCGTGGCCGGACTCTCTCGTACGCCGACCCGGTCAGACTTGGCCGCGCTCAAGGCCAGCCACGTGCGCACCCGGGCTGTTCATCCGCAGATCACCTACAACGGTTTCCACCTGCCGACCCAGGACCTGACCCGCAATCCGCGCAGCATCGTGTCGCAGCCGGTCTTCTTCGACGGAAAGTTCAGGGATTGGGGCAACGAGGACATCAACATCGTGACCTGGCACGAACTGGACGAGCGCGCCATCAGCATCCGCGGGACCCTCCCGGCCGTCTACACGAACGGCTCTGAGTTGCATGACTACACCCGCGACAATCTCAACAGTTACTGGCGCGGGGTCCTCCAGCGCATGCAGCGCGCCGGGGCGGCCCGAGTCGGAGCCCAGGTGGACTACACGGTCTGGACCGTCCTCGGTGTTGCGCGACTCCACCACCTTCTCGCGACGGGGAGGATGACGAGCAAGAGTGGTGCGGGCCGCTATGTGGTGAAGTCCCTGGATCAGCGATGGACGCTCATCGCCCAGGAGGCCCTTCGAGGGCGCGAGACCCCAGACCAGCCGTCGCTCTACTCCGAGGCCACACTTCGTGGGCAGGATGCCATGGACTTCCTTGGGTGGGCGATCGAGGACGCCCGAGGGGCGTCGTGACGGAACTGCACAACGGCTTCGAGTTCTCAGATGATGCCGCGAGGATCGACCGTGAGCTTGTCCACCGCTGGCTGAGCGAAGATGCCTATTGGGCGATCGGTCGGCCGCGTGAGGTCCAAGACCGCGGCCATCGACGGCTCCATCAACTTCGGGGTGTACCGCGTCGACTCCGGGGAGCAGGTTGCGTACGCCCGAGTCGTCACCGATCGCGCGATGTTTGCGTGGATCTGCGACGTGTACGTCGATCGGTCCGTGCGAGGGCAAGGTGTCGGCAAGGCGATGATGGAGGCAGTCATCAGGGCTCTCGAAGTTCTCGACGTTTGGCGACTGGTCCTGGTGACCGGTGACGCGCATGGCCTCTACGCCAGGTTCGGCTTCGAGACGCTGGAATCCCCCGAGAGTTGGCTGACGAAGGTGCGCAAGACCTGAGGCTCGCGAGTCACGGCTGCACATTCCCAAATGGCCGCGCTACGGTGATGACGAGTACGCCGAAGTGCCCAGCCGGAGGAGAGATCGCGTGAGTACTGTTCCTGACAACTTGCTGGAGCAACTTGAGCCGACGGTTGAGGAGAACCTCAATCGGCATCTTGCCCTCGCCAACGATTGGCACCCCCACGACTACATCCCGTGGAGCCAAGGCCGCGACTTCAAGCACCTGGGCGGCGAGGACTACTCGCCCGAGCAGTCGAAGTTGTCCGAGACGGCCAAGGCCGCGATGTTCGTGAACCTGCTCACCGAGGACAACCTGCCGTCGTACCACCGCGAGATCGCCACCCGCTTCGGTCGCGACGGCGCCTGGGGAACCTGGATCGGCCGATGGACTGCCGAAGAGGGCCGACATGGGGTTGCGATGCGCGACTACCTGGTCGTGACCCGTGGCGTCGACCCGGTCGAGTTGGAGCAGGCTCGGATGGACTACATGACCTCGGGTTATGACTCGGGTGACAAGAGTTCGCTCGAAGCGGTCGCCTACGTGTCGTTCCAGGAGTTGGCCACCCGCGTCTCCCACCGGAACACCGGGAGGGTGACCGGCGACAAGATCGCCGACAAGTTGTTGGCACGGATCGCGAAGGACGAGAACCTGCACATGATGTTCTACCGAAACATCGTTTCGGCAGCCCTGGACATTGCCCCGGATGCCACCATGCAGGCGATCACCAAAGAGGTGAAGGGCTTTGAGATGCCTGGCGCCACGATGGCCGGCTTCAGGCGCAACTCCATGATCATCGCGAAGGCCGGCATCTACGATCAGCGACTCCATCACGATGACGTGATCATGCCCGTTCTTCGCCACTGGCGGATCTTCGATCGCAACGACTTCGGCGCCGAGGGCGAGAAGGCCCGCGACGAGTTGTCGATGTTCCTAGCCGATCTCGACACCCAGGCCACCCGCTTCGTCGATCGACGTGCCGAGAACCGCGCTCGCCAGGCCGCCAACTCCGATGTCGACCTCTCGGCCGACATCGTCACGTAGTTCGCTTGCCGCTACCGACTCGACGCACGGTTGTATTGCGCACTGGCGAGCGGGATGAAGATGGCCAGGATGGCGGCCGCCCAGATCAACGTATAGAGGATCGAGTGCTCCAAGGCCCACGATTGATCGGGGTCGGTGACGCCGAGTGGATTCGGGTTGCCGAATAGATCACGTGCCGCTTGGGTCACCGTCGAGACGGGATTCCACTCCGCGAAGAACTTCAGAGGTGCCGGAAACGTCTCGATCGGGGCGAAGGTGTTGGCGATGAAGGTCAGCGGGAAGATCACGATGAACGACGCCTGGTTGACCACTTCCGGTGTCGGCACCAGCAGGCCAACCCACGCCATGATCCAGCTGATCGAGAACGCGAAGACCAACAGCAACGCGTAGGCCAGGGCTGCCCTGAAGAACCCATTGTGAATCCGCCATCCGACGACGAGCCCGGTCAGGGACATCACGATCAACACCAGGACGTTGTTGATGACGTCAGAGAAGGTACGCCCCGACAACACCGCTGATGGCGACATCGGCAACGTCCTGAATCGGTCGATGATCCCCGACTTCACGTCCTCCGCAAGACCCGAGCCCGTGATCGTCGCCCCGAACACGACGGTTTGGGCGAAGATCCCGACGATCAGAAATTCGCGATACACCTCGCCTCCGTTGCTTGGGTCGATTGCTCCACCGAAGACATAGGCGAAGAGCAGGATGAACATGATCGGCGAAGCCGTAGTGAAAACCAGGAGCTCAGGAACTCGTTTGATCTTGATGAGGTTGCGTCGGGCAATCGTCAAGCTGTCGCTCACCAGCGTCGTGGCGCTCATGCTGCTCCCTCCGTCATCTCATCGGTCTCCGTCGAGTGGCCGGTCAGGGTCATGAAGACGTCATCCAGCGTTGGTCTGTGCAACCCGACATCGTCGAGGGAAATGTCGGCTTCCTCCAGAATCCTGAGGCTCTCGCCCAATACCCGGGCGCCGCCCGAGACAGGGACTCGAACGGCACGAGTCTCCAGGTCGACAAAGCTTGGACCCACGGCGTACGGCGTGAGCAGGTCGGCCGCCTCCTGGGTGCGGTGTCTCTCGACGACGATGATCTCGATCCGCTCTCCACCGACCTGGGCCTTCAACTGATCGGAGGTGCCCTCAGCGATCTTGTGACCGCGGTCGATCACCACGATGTTGTCGGCGAGTTGATCGGCTTCATCGAGGTACTGCGTCGTCAACAAGACCGACGTCCCGCCCGCGACCAGGTCCTTCATGACGTCCCACATCTCGGTGCGGCTGCGCGGATCGAGGCCCGTGGTCGGCTCGTCCAGGAACAGCACCGGAGGGCGGGCGACCAAGGCACCGGCCAGATCGAGACGGCGGCGCATCCCTCCGGAGTACGTCTTGGCCGGTCGATCCGCGGCCTCATCAAGACGGAACTGCTCCAACAACTCTCGTGCTCGCGTCGTGCTTGCCCTCCGCCCGAGGTGATAGAGACGCCCCACCATCTCGAGGTTCTCGAAGCCGGTGAGGTACTCATCCACTGCGGCGTTCTGTCCAGAGACGCCGATCAACCCTCGAACTCCGGACGGATCAGTCACGAGGTCAACACCTGCCACCCGACCGCTGCCACTGTCTGGCTTCACGAGAGTGGTCAGGATCTTGACCGCCGTTGTCTTGCCCGCACCATTCGGTCCCAGCAGGCCCAGGACGGTGCCGCGAGGCACCCGAAGGTCGAGGCCATCGAGTGCCTTCACGGTCTTGTAGTGCTTGACGAGGCCTTCGGCCCACACGGCGTCTGTTGTAGTTTCACTCACTTCTCGAGGCTGTCACGCGGCACCGACAGTCCCAAACTGGGCCATACCAACTTGTCGAGCGCACCACCGGGCTATCTAGCCCCGCTTGAAGCTCACGAGCTCAGCGCCGGCCCGCTCGGGGCTGGTACCCAACTCCATTACCAGGCCGACCCCGGGCGCGTAGAACTTGAGCTCCATCACCTTGGGCTCCAACGGAGTGGTGTCCTTGGTCAGCCACACGTGTGCGTAGGCACCGGTCGGTACGACGGCCCGCGCCCGGCGACTCAGCAGTTCGCCCTGATCCTCGGCTTCACCCGCTAGGAACTCCTGGGCGTACATCTTGTTCAGGCGGCCATGCTTGAACATCTGAATGCCCGCCTTGGCGCCGTCGACCCCGGTCTCCCATGACCCCTCGGTGCTGGTCGATCCGTCCTCCTCATATGCCTTGGTCGCCTCGCCGAGGTACCAAACCCGACCCTTGTCATCCTGGGCGTAGAAATCGTGCGTCATCTCGATGAGTTTCCCGTTGAGGGTCGCGCGGTCGCTCACGACCGTGGCCTTGATGCCTTCGATGTTCTTGGTCCGCTTGAGGACCTTGACGACCACGCGCTCTCCGGCGTCGGCGGCGAACCCCCGGTAGACCCACTTGGCGCCGACCTTCAACGGAAAGTACCTGTTGGTGACGTGGCGGTCGAAGTGCTTGGCCGAGGGAAGTGGGATCAGGTGTACGCCCGCCCTAGCCGACTGGGCGGCCGGTGGTGATACCGCGTGGCGATGCACGGATCGAGCGTCTGCCGGACCGAGAGTCGTTGCTGCGGCAACAGCAACAGCAGCGGTCAGGCAGCCGACTGCGGACCGTTTGAGAGTTGCGGAATTCATGGTGCCTCCTGGAATCGATGGAAGCCCCACAGTCGCGCCTTGGTCCTGAAGCCAGCCTGAAGCCGACGTTCAGCGCGCGTTCAGCAATCCGGTGGCAAAGTGATGGTGTGCGGATCCTGGTCGTCGATGACGACGTACGCCTGGCTCGGTCCCTCAAGCGCGGATTCGAAGCGGAAGGTTTCGCGACCGACGTGGCCCTTGACGGCATCACCGCTGAGTGGCTGGCGGGTGAGAACACCTACGACGCGATCGTCCTCGACGTCATGCTTCCCGGATTGAGTGGCCATGACCTCTGCCGCAATCTGAGAGCAGCCGGCAACTGGAGCCCGATTCTGATGTTGACGGCACGATCGGGCGACGACGAAGAAGTTCACTCACTCGACACCGGGGCTGACGATTTCCTGGCCAAGCCGTTCGCCTACGTCGTCCTGGTGGCCCGGTTGCGTGCGCTGATGCGACGCGGCCGAACCGAACGGCCGGTGGTGCTCACCATCGGGGACCTTTCGCTCGATCCGGCAGGTCACACGGTGGCCCGGGGGGATGTCTCGATCAGCCTCACGCCTCGCCAGTTCTCACTGCTTGAATTCCTCATGCGTCGGCCCGACGAGGTGGTCTCCAAGGCCGAGATCCTGGAGCACGTCTGGGACTTCACGTATGAAGGAGCACCCAACATCGTGGAGGTCTACATCCACCAACTGCGCCAGCGAATCGACACCCCGTTTGGTCGTCATAGCCTGCGCACCGTCCGGTTGGTCGGTTACCAGATCACCGAGGATGGTTGAGTCACGTGTCCGGCCCCAACTGGAGCTCGGTCCGCGTTCGGACGACTCTGATCGCCTCCGTGGTTGTCGGAGTCACGCTGCTGTTGGCGTCGTACCTCCTCATCGCGACGTTGCGAGACGCCCTCCAAACCAACAGCGACAACGCCTCGCAGAATCTCGCGAACACCATCGCGGAGCGCATCTCTGTTGCGCCGATTCCTGCCGAGGTCGGCGTCGCGGATGGAGCCATGGCACAGGTGGTGAGTGCCGACGGGCGGGTCGTCGCGGCGTCGGTCAATCTCGGTGACTCCGGACCGGTCAGCGACATCGCGCTGACGCCGACGCCACGGCTGCTGGTCCTTCACGACGTACCTGACGACGCTGACCTGGAGACGTATCGGGTCTGGGCCCGAACAGCCAGTACGCCGACCGGAGAGGTTCGCGTGTTCGCCGGCAACAGCCCCGAACAGACCGCCGAGGCCGTCCGGGCCCTGCAATCCGCGCTGCTGATCGGCGTCCCCATCGTCATGGCGATGCTGGCGGGAGCGGTTTGGGGGTTGACGGGCCGTGCTCTGCGGCCCGTCGAGGAGATTCGGGCCGAGGTCACGGAGATCTCTGGGGCAGCCATGGAACGACGGGTCTCCGTGCCTTCGACAGGCGACGAGATCGAACGGCTGGCTGAGACCATGAACGCCATGTTGGCGCGCCTGGAAGCCAGTTCGAGCCGACAACGCGAGTTCGTGGCCGACGCCTCGCACGAGTTGCAAAGCCCGCTCACCACATTTCGGACCCAGCTGGAGGTGGCAGCCGCACATCCGGACGAGACCGCGTGGCCGAGTCTGGTCGACGACCTGTTGGCGGACAGCGATCGCATGGAACGACTCGTTCGCGACCTACTTTTCTTGGCCCGCGAGGACTCGGGTGAGTCGTTGGGTGCGGCGACTCTTCTCGATTTGGACACGCTGGTGCTCGAGGAAGTGGCCCGCCTCCGCCCGAGATCCGGCGTCGTGGTTGACGCGTCCGCCGTTTCCGCTGCGCCGGTGTATGGCCGCGCCGAGGATCTGGCTCGCATGGTGCGAAACGTGCTGGAGAATGCCGTCGACCACGCTGGCAGTTCCGTGCTCGTGCAAACCGGGGTCTCTGCCGATGGCATACGGCTTGAGGTCGTCGATGATGGGCCGGGCGTACCCCTCGAGCTGCGCGACCGCGTCTTTGAGCGCTTCGTGAGAGCTGAGCCTGATCGGCAGAGGCGCGAGTACGGCGGCACCGGTCTGGGCTTGCCGATCGCACTCGCCATTGCCCGGCGGCACGCTGGGGACGCGACGATGTCGACCAGCGAGGCCGGCACGTCCGTCACGATCACCCTGCCCGACACGCCCTCAAATCCCCGGTCCGACGAGTCTCGCGAGATTTAATGTCACTGCCCGGCAAAGTATGAGTTTGCCGGGCTTTTGTACGCCCTCACTCGGACTGGCCCTCGACGTACCCGTCGATCTCGCTCAGCAATCTCGCTTTCGTCGCGTCCTCGGCGAAACTCTCGGTCACTGCAGCTTTGGCCAGATCGGCCACTCCACGCTGATCCAGCGAGAGGAGATCCGCGGCGATCTCGTACTCCCGGTTCAACGTCGTGCCGAACATCGGCGGGTCGTCCGAATTGATCGTGATAGTGACTCCGGCGTCGCGAAAGACTCGGATCGGATGCTCGTCGAGGGAGGCCACTGCGCCGGTCGCAACATTGGACGACGGGCACACCTCCAACGAAATCCCGGTCTCCGAAAGGTGGGCGAGCAATGCAGGGTCCTGTGCGGACGTCGTACCGTGGCCGATCCGCTCGGCACCCAGCAGCCGAATCGCATCCCACACCGTCTCGGGGCCGGTCGTTTCGCCGGCATGGGGTACGCAACGCAGTCCCGCGTCTCGAGCCATCTCGAAGTGCTTCTGGAACTGAGGACGAGGTACGCCGATCTCGGGGCCGCCAAGGCCAAACCCGATGAGACCCTCGGGACGATGGTTGAGCGCAAACCCCAATGTGGCCGTGCCGGCCTCCCGACCACTCTCACCCGGGATGTCATAGATCCAGCGCATCAGCAGACCGAAGTCTCGCTCCGCCGCGATGCGTGCATCCTCGATCGCCTCGGTATAGGCCTCGATCGGCATGCCCGCATCATCTTGGAACGGGAGCACCGATGTGAACGGCGTACACGTCAATTCGACGTACCGCACGTTCTGCTCAACTAACTCTCGCGCGACCTCGTAGGTCAACAGCCGCACATCGTCGGGCGAGCGGATCAGGTCAACGACCGCGAGATAGACGTCGATGAAGTGGGCGAAGTCGCGAAACGTGTAGAACTCCCGCAGCAGATCCGGGTCGCTCGGCACCGTGCCTGGGTGGCGGCGCGCCAACTCCCCGACGATGGGCATGGACGCCGACCCGACATGGTGAACATGCAACTCGGCCTTCGGTAGACCGGCGATGAAGGTCTCCAGTGAAACAGTCCCGGATACAGCACTCATGCTGCCGAGTCTGTCATCCGCGTGCCGTCAGCGCAGGTACAGCCAGTACCAGCCGACCATCGCAGGAATCAGGCCAAGCAGGACCCACGCCGAGATCGGTGACAGCTGATTGATCAGGCGTACGCCGATCATGGTCACGAGCCCGACCAGGCCAGCAATGATCAGCAACCCGGGTTTGGCCCCAGCGCCATCGGCGACCCCGGCGAGGAAGCACAATCCACTGGCGAAGATGGTCGCGGTCGTCAGGATCAGCCCGGACATCACCCATCGTTGGACCCGTTCGACCTTCACAGGCTGGGGACTTTCACTGCTTGAATCTTCACTGGGTCACTGGATGGCTGCCAGGACTGCGTCGACCAGGTCTTGGACGCTGCCCTCGACCACTTCTCCATTGATGATGCCGGTGGGCGTGCCGGTCACGCCGTTCTTCGACATCGCGTCGGTGGCGTTCACGATCCACTGCTCATAGATCTTGTCGTTGATCGGGCCGGTGATCGCAGTCCTCGTCCGCACCGGCCTGCACGGCGTACTCGATGAGTTGCTCGTCGGTCAGCCCCGCGCCGCCCTCTTCAGGTTGATTCGCGAACAGCAGATCGTGGAACTTCTTGAAGACCTCCGGCCCGGACGTGTCCAACACGACGAAGGCGGCGTTCGCTGCTCGCGATGAATAGTCGGTGGTGGACGCGTCGTCGAGGAAGGACACGAGGCGCAACTCGACCTGGGCGGTGCCGTCATCGATGGCCGCCTGCAATTGCTCGCCGGCCGCGCTCTCGAAGTCGGCACAGATCGGGCACTGCAGGTCTTCGTAAAGAACGATCGAGGTCTCGGCGTTCGCGTCGCCGAGGAGTACGCCGAAGTCGTCTGTCACGCCGCTCGGCACCGTGGATGCCTTCTCGCCACTGGTGTCCTGGTTGATCCCCCACACGGTCAGGCCGATGATCACCGCGAGGACCGCGACCACGCCCACCGATCATGGCGAAGCGACGATTGCGTTCCTGTCGCTGCTGCTCGGCGAGTAGCGCGGCCGCTTGTTCCGGAGCGACTGCGCTTCTTGGGCGTGGCCATGCACGATTCTCCTCATCTAGGACTGTCAGTGGTTGCGGGCGTCGCGAAGAGCAGGCTATCGAGCGCGAAGGGCGTGGCCGGACGCCATACCAAGAACGCGGACAGAAGCAGGAGTCCGATGTCGCGGGCGATCTCCCACGGATAGTCGGAGGTGGCGTCTTCGTTGGCTCCCCCACCGCCGAAACAACCACACTCGATCGAGATTCCGCGCATCCACACCGACACGATGCCGGCGATGAACATGGCGAAGAGCACGATCGAAGCGATCGCGGCCGCCCTGGTGAAGAGTCCGACGATCAACATCAGGCCGATCGCCACCTCGACGGCGGGTAGCAGGTAGCCGAAGGTGGGCACGATCGCCTCGGGGAGGATTTCATAGGCGCGTACGGCGCGCACCGAGGCCGACGGATCGAGAAGTTTGATGCCCCCCGCCACCAGCCAGACCCCGCCGGTGAGTAGGCGCGCTGCCAGCCCGAGCCACTTCGTCACGGTCTGAGCGTAGGCGAAACCCCTGAGGGTAGGCTGAATCTTTGTGAATGACCGACTGGTGTGGATCGATTGCGAGATGACCGGCCTCGATCTCAGGGCCGATGCGCTGATCGAGGTGGCCGCATTGGTGACGGACTTCGACCTCAACGTCCTCGGCGATGGCATCGATCTCATCGTGAAGCCCCCGGCCGAGGCGCTGGAGCAGATGGGCGACTTCGTTCGGACTATGCACGAGACCTCGGGCCTGCTCGACGTACTCGACTCAGGGGTGAGCCTCGAGGATGCGGAGGCTCAGGTGATGGCCTATCTCCGCGAGCACTGCACGGACGGCAGTCGACCCCCACTGGCGGGCAATACCGTCGCAACCGACCGATCGTTCCTGGCTCGCGATATGCCGGTCCTCGACGGATTTCTTGCACTACCGGATCGTCGACGTGTCATCGATCAAGGAACTCTCCCGCCGTTGGTACCCAAGGGCGTATTTCCAGGCGCCGGCCAAGGTCGGCAACCATCGAGCGCTCGCGGATATTCAGGAGAGCATCGAGGAACTGCGCTACTACCGAGAAGCCGTCTTCGTGCCGAGCCCGGGCCCGACGAGCTCTGCTGCCAGGGAGATCGCCCACCGGCACTCCGGGGCACTGACCGCCGCGACCGTCGACGACTCGACTGTTACTGAATCCACTGCCTAGCCCGATTGTCTGATCGACGCCTTCGTCCGGTTAGACTTCCCTGTCGGTTCCACGTTTCATCCGCCTCTGGGTGGCAGCGGGAACCCATGGTGGGCGTAGCTCAGTTGGTAGAGCACCTGGTTGTGGTCCAGGATGTCGCGGGTTCGAGCCCCGTCGTTCACCCCAAGCACGGCGCATCAGCATGGCGCATCAGCATGGCGCAACGTCATACGTCGCGGTCGTTATAACCTTCGATTCGGATGACGTCACCGCACAACGTCATCCGAATCGGTTGTCCTAGCGACCGCAACGTATGACGTTGCGGGGTGGACCTACACCGGTTGGCCGAAGCGTCCCGACTGGTAGTCCTTGTAGGCGTCCATGACTTCTGCCTTGGTGTTCATGACGAAGGGGCCGGCCCAGGCGAGGGGCTCACGGATCGGCTTGCCCCCGACCACGATCACTTCAAGCTTCGGTGAGCGACTCTCCTGGCTACCGTCCGCCTGAATCGTGAGGAAGTCACCGGCGCCGAACAGGGCGGACTGACCCATCCGAATCGGCCGCGCGTCGGTGCCGACCGTGCCTTGGCCCGACAGCACGTACACGAGTGCGTTGAAGTCGACCTCCCACGGCAGTTCCAACTTCGCACCCGGCTCGATCGTGGCGTGCACCAGCGACATCGGGGTGTACGTCTGACCGGGACCGCCCAATTTCTGGGCCTGCCCATCGACCTGGCCGGCGATGACTCGCACAAGCGCTCCTGCGTCGTACGTCGTGGCGAGGGCGACCTGGCTGGAGCGGATGTCCTGGTAGCGCGGGTCGGTCAGCTTGGCACTGCTCGGGAGGTTGACCCACAGTTGAATGCCATGGAACAGACCACCCTTCTGTACCAGCCACTCCGGCGGAGCCTCGATGTGCAGAATCCCGCCACCAGCGGTCATCCATTGGGTGTCACCGTTGGTGATCGTGCCGCCGCCGCCGTGTGAATCGGCGTGATCGAAGACGCCATCGATGATGTAGGTGACCGTCTCGAATCCCCGGTGCGGGTGCCACGAGGTGCCCTTGGGCTCTCCTGGGGCGTAGTCCACCTCGCCCATCTGATCCATCATGATGAACGGATCCAGCTGGGCAAGATCGATACCGGCGAACGCCCGGCGTACGGGGAATCCCTCGCCTTCGTACCCTTGCGGGGCGGTCGTGATCTGCCAGACCGGACGCGGCTGATCGCCGAGTCCCGGCTGCTTCAAGCGGGTCAGGACGGTCAGGTCGTCAACGGTCACGGCTGGCATGTGCCACTCTCCTCGTTCTCTAGCGCCCTGGATGAGCGCACCCCTGCTGGGTATGCCTAGTCAACAGTAGTTTCGTATTCAACTATTCCCGAGAGTCCCGTGCGGTCCCGATGAACGCTCTGTCGTCGCGATTTTCGGCCGCCTGGCATCGTTGATAGAGTTCCCCCCGCTTCACAACTTGCGCCATTAGCTCAATTGGCAGAGCAGCTGACTCTTAATCAGCGGGTTCGCGGTTCGAGTCCGCGATGGCGTACCACTCCAAAGGCCAGGTCTCCAAAGACCTGGCCTTTGTCGTTTCGGACGGTTTTGGCGGCGGGCGGTTGACCGCTTGACGCATGCAGCCAGGCGTTACATCACCGGCGGAAGCCGGTCTCCATCGTGAAGAAGGTCGGCGCCAGTCCGGCCATCGGCTCCTTGAGTTTCGCCACTTCACTCGCGGGTGCATGCACCTCCAACAGGTCGAGGTTGGCAATCTCGAGCGCCTTCCCCAACAGATCCCCCACGTTGTCCAGGTGCGCCAAGACCCCCTCGGCGCTCGTGTAGCCCTCGCGGCAGTGAGCGCGTTGACCAGAGAAGCTGAAGCCGTAGAACACCACCGCATCCTCGCTTTGAGTCCGCTCGACCATCTGCTCACCGAGAGCCTTGAACTCATCTAGCTTGCCGTCTTGAACCGTGAAGTACGGGACGAGTGTGCAGACCGAATCCTCTAAAGCCATAGCGCATTCCCTTCGCAAGATTGGCGAGCGGCGCCCTGCCAAGACTGGTCAACGCCGCTCCGGACCGATGCTGAGATTACTTGACGGCGACGTCTTGAAGAACCGGCGATGGCAAAGCCATTAGTGGTGCGACACGCCGTACTCAATCGTCACATTCGTAACATCCGTCCGTTAAGTTTCTTCTGGACACATCTATCCCACGCGTCCCGTTTGCCCTAGTGTGACGGGATGCAGTGGACGTACGCGCGCTCGGTTGCGCTCACAATTGCCCTGATCGCGGCGCCACTCGCCGTGGTCCCTTCGCTCACGTCCACCGCGACGGCCAGCCAATCGGCGGCCCGCGAAACCCTGGCAACCACCCGAGTCGCCACCTTCAACGTGTTGGGCGATAGCCACACCCGGAAGGGTCGCAAGGCCTGGATGGGTTCGGGTGTCGAGCGGATGCGACGGACGGTCAAGATCATCGACAAGAAGGAGTTCGACCTTGTCGGATTCCAAGAGATGCAGCGGGTGCAGGTCCAGGAGTTCCTGCGATTGCGCACCCTTGAATGGGGCATCTACCCCGGCCTAGTGCTCCGCGCCGAGGACGGCGAGAACACCATCGCCTGGAAGCGCAGCGTCTGGACCCTGGTGTCGGTGGACACCCAGACGATCCCCTACTTCGATGGCAGGACGCGGGAAATGCCGATCCTGCTGCTGCAACACAATGCGTCAGGTCGACAGGTCTACGTCATGAACGTCCACAACCCCGCCACGAGCCGCAGGCTGGGCAACCACGATGTCTGGCGTCAGCAGGCCATGGAACTCGAGATTGCGGCCGTGCGAGCGCTTCGGACGGCCACGAAACTCCCCGTCATCGTCACTGGTGATATGAACTCACGCGAGGACGTCTTCTGCCAGTTCGGCCAACTCGCGAAACTGCGAGCCGCCAACGGGGTCGGGCTGGCCAACAAGTCAGGTTGTACGCCGCCACCACGACCGATGCCGGTTGACTGGGTCTTCGGAACCAAGGACGTGGTCTTCACCGACTACACCGTGATGCAGACGCCCCGGATAGAACGCACGACGGATCATCCGGTCGTGGCAGCAACAGCAACCCTGCCCATTCCGCTGGCCAAGCAGAAGAAGCGCTAGCCGTTCAGAGGTAGAGACCGGTCGCCGTGTCTCCTAGCCGATCGGCGGCCACTGCGTGGATATCGCGTTCTCGCATCACGACGTACACCTCGCCGTGCACCTCGACCTCGGCCTTGTCGTCCGGGTCGAACAACACCTTGTCGCCCACCTCGACGGCGCGCGCGTGGGGACCGACGGCGACCACCTTGGACCAGGTCAACCGCTGAGCACCCATGGCTGCGGTTGCCGGAATGACGATGCCACCGCTTGATCGGCGCTCACCGGCCTCACGATCCAACTCGACCATGAGCCGGTCGTGGAGCATCTTGATCGGGATCTTTTCCGTCACGACCTCGGCGCGCCCAACTGGCGGGTCAGCGGACGATCTTGCGGATGAGCACCATCACCAGGATGAACCCGGCGACGCCGCCGAGGACCTTCCCGATGGTGTCCGGGCGTGGCTTGCCTGACTCGGCGTCGACGAAGTGGGCCTTGGTCGTGGTGACCTGCCGCTCGACGATGGTCTTCGGGCTGGCCCGATGGACCAGTTGGTCGATCGTTGAGGCCAGATTGTTGCGGGCGACCTCGAGCTCGCTCTCAAGCGACGACAAATTTTGGCTCACCGGGCAAGGCTACCAACGCGCCTCATGGTTTGGCCGAAGTGGGATGGCCGAAGTGGGAATGGGCGGTCAGCCCGTCGATCCGTCGGGGATCGAAGCCGAAGGGGAGCTCGAGCCGGTGCTTGCGCATCAACTCGGTGTCGGTCATCACGTCGTACGTCGACCCGTCGGCCGCGACCACTCCCTCATGGAGTACGACGGCTCGCGGGCACAGTTCCAGCGCATACGGCAGATCGTGGGTCACCATCAGCACCGTCACGTCCAGCGACCGGAGAATGTCCGCGAGTTCGCGCCGCGAAGCTGGATCGAGATTCGACGACGGCTCGTCCAAGACCAGGACCTCGGGTTCCATGGCAAGCACCGTCGCCACCGCCACCCTTCGCCGCTGGCCGAAAGACAGGTGGTGCGGTGGTCGATCGATGAAGTCCGCCATCCCGACCTTGTCCAGCGACTCAACCACTCGGCGTTCCAACTCGGCACCGCGAAGTCCCATATTCGCCGGCCCGAAGGCCACGTCCTGACGCACCGTCGCCGAGAAGAGTTGGTCGTCGGGATCTTGGAAGACAACCCCCACTCGACGGCGGATCTCGCTCAGATTCTCCTTGGTCACGGGCATCCCACTGACGCGTCACCTGATCCGGCCCCGGCCGTGAGGATGCCGTTCAGATGCAGTACCAGCGTGGTCTTGCCGGCTCCGTTCGGTCCGAGGAGAGCGACCCGCTCGCCCTGGTGGACATGGAGGTCGACGCCGAACAGAGCCTGGTGGCCGTCGGGATAAGCGTAGGCAAGCCCGACCACCTCGAGCACCGGCGTACTCATCGGGACGTCTCAGTCTGGGGCAGCGTGCCCGTGTAGCCGCGCGACAGCATGGCCAGGTGGACTCGCTCGCCGCGCTCGTAGGAGCGGATGAACAGGGCACCGAGTGATCGGGCCAGCACCGGCCAATGGCGAGGGGACCTGGGGTCGCAGCCACGAGAGCGCATGGCCACCAGCATCCGGCCCATCTCCGCTGTGACCACGTCGAGATAGCGGATCATGAATCCCATGATCTGGACGATCAGGTCGGGCATCCGCAACCGCTCCAGGCCTCGGAGTACGTCGACCGGCTCGGTCGTGGCGGCTAGCGTCAGCGACGCCAACACGCCCAGCGTGCCTTTCACCAGCAGCCCCCAGGCGGCGAGCAGGCCCGTGCTCGAGACGCTGACCCCCAGCACATCGACCTGAGGACCGGTGGCCACGAACGGCACCAGAATGGCAAACAGGACGAACGGCACTTCGATCACGAGGCGCTTCCCGAGATAACTCAACGGGACCCGAGAGACGAGGATGACGCCCATGAGGAGTGCCGCCCACACTCCAAAAGCCCAGAACCAGTCACTCGGAGTCGCAACCACGAGCAGCATGAAGCCGACCAGCGCGAGCAACTTGACTTGCGGGCCAGCCCGATGGATCGGGCTGTGCCCGTGATAGTGCAGGCGGTGGCCGTGGCCGGCTCCCATTAGAAGACACCCATCAGTCGACGCTCACAGTGTCCTGGTTATCGGCGGGCTCATCGGCCGATGAGCGCCGACGAATTCCCCAGAACAGTCCCCCGGCCAGCAGCGCGACAGTCCCCACGCCGACCAGACCGGCGATGCCTCCGCTGAGGCGCTCGTTGTCGACCCCCTTGGTGCCGTAGTCGGCGAACGGGCTGTCCGATGTCGGCGAATCCTTGGCCTCGTCAAGGAAGCCGGTCTTTTTCGCGACGAACTCGAGGCCGTCGGGATGACCGCTGGCGTAGAAACTCCCGATGCCGGCGATCAGCAGCGCCAACAAGAAGCCGGTCACGATCAGGGTTCTGGTCTTCATGCCGAGATGCCCTTCTTGATCTCGAGTTCGCGCGCGGCCACGATGTTTCGGGCGCCGTACACAAGATCAGGCCGTACGCCGATGACGCTGGCCACCACGAGTCCGGTGATCAGCGCCTCTCCCAGACCGATCACCACATGCCAGGACACCATGGCGGCAGCCACCGTGGCTGGGTCAATCGGCGCCGTGCCGCCGATGGCAAACAGCAGCGAGAACGTGAAGCGCGGCGACCGGGACACTGACGGCCGCAGCGATGGCGGCGGCAATTGGCACCGAAGCCAACTTCTTGGGCATCACCATCATCACCGCCTTGAAGATGAACCAACCGGCGAGCACCCCGACGAACCCCATCAGCACGATGTTGGTGCCGAGCGCCGTGATGCCCCCGTCGGCCATCAGGAGCCCCTGCACGAGCAACACGACGCTGATACAGAGCACGGCGGTGTAGGGACCGACCAGAACCGCGGCCAAAGCACCACCGAGCAGATGCCCGCTGGTCCCGGCGGCCACGGGGAAGTTCATCATCTGGCCGGCAAAGATGAAGGTCGCGACCAGACCCGCCATCGGTGCCGTGCGATCGTCGAGTTCTCGGCGCGCACCGCGCAGCGCGATGCCGACTCCGACGATGGCAACCGCCCCAGTTGCCAAGGAGGTGGGCGCGTCTAGAAATCCATCGGGCACATGCACTGGCGTCTCCTAGTCGTGCTGCGGCTAGATTGCGACACATCAAACGGTCGAATCACAGACGAGGAGTGACCCGAGTCTGTGAACTGTCGCAACTGTTACGTTATTGCACATTATTCGCAATAGGAACGGAAGTGGATTGGATTGACTTCAAATACTTCTGAGGCGGCCCGCCTCTCCCCCGGAGATGAGGCTCCTGACTTCACGCTCCCCAGCGATGACGGCACCCTCGTCAACCTCGCTAGTCGACGCGGCCGCAAGGCGATCGTGTACTTCTACCCGGCCGCCATGACCTCCGGCTGCAGCAAGCAGGCATGCGACTTCACCGAGTCGCTGGATTCGCTGGCAGCCCATGGGTACGACGTCATCGGCATCTCGCCCGACCTTCCGGCCAAGTTGGCCAAGTTCCGCGAACGCGACGGGCTAACCATCACGCTGCTGTCGGATGCGGATCGGTCCGTCATGACGTCGTACGGTGCGTTCGGAGAGAAGAAGCTCTACGGCAAGATCGTCCAGGGCGTGATCCGGTCGACCTTCGTGCTGGACGAGGAAGGCGTGATCGAGTTGGCGCAGTACAACGTCAAGGCCACCGGCCATGTCGCGAAGTTGCGCAGGGATCTCGGCCTGTAGACGGCTCGCAGAAGCGAGCCTGATCGGGTGCCGAAGGGGGGACTCGAACCCCCACGCCCTAGAGCACAGGTACCTAAAACCTGCGTGTCTGCCAATTCCACCACTCCGGCAAGCGGGTCGAGTCTAAGCCTTACGAAAGCGTGACCAGGAACCCGCAGGGATTCCCCCACCGCGGGCCCAGGGCTAGCGTGCTGATCATGCTCCCAACATCGGTTCAAGCGTTCATCGACCACGAAATCGCCGAGAACAAGGTCGACTTCTCGGACCTCCGCGTCGTGTTTCTCAACGGCACTCTCAAGCGGTCACCGGCTCCCAGCCACACCGACGGGCTGATGTCGATCAGTCAGCACGTGTTCGCCGGCGTAGGTGCTCAGGTGGCCGTGATTCGCACCGTCGATCACGTGATCCCGCCTGGCGTCTATCCCGATATGCGCGAGCAGGGCTGGGATAGAGACGACTTCCCGGACCTCTACAAGTCGCTGATCGAGCCGGCCGACATCGTCGTCATGGCCACTCCGATCTGGCTCGGCGACCAGTCATCCATGACCAGGCTGATGATTGAGCGACTCTATGGCTGGTCCTCCGATCTCAACGCTGCCGGCCAGTGGTCGTACTACGGCAAGGTCGGCGGCGTCATCGTCACGGGCAACGAGGACGGCGGCAAGCACTGCGCGGCTCAGATGATGTACGCCCTGTCGCACATCGGCTTCACCATCCCGCCGCAATCCGACGCCTATTGGAACGGCGAGGCAGGACCCGGGCCGTCGTACCTCGACGACAACCGCGGCGCCCAGAACCACTGGACCACCCGCAACACCGTCTTCGCCGCGTGGAACATGCTGCATGCGGCCCGGCGGATCAAGGACTCCGGCGGCATCCCGGCGTACGGCAATGTCACCACCAACTGGGATCTCAGCGATCCGGACCACCCCAATCCGGAGTACCGCGGCTGACTCTCTGATAACCTTGTGCCGCAAGGTACCTTCCACTACCGTGTGCCGCATGGTTCCAAACGATGCAGCCGTGACCCAGTTGCGGCGCGGGGTGCTGGAGCACTGCGTCTTGGCTCTGCTCGAGGGTGAGCAGCGCTATGGCTACGACCTGGTCACTCAGCTCTCGTCCGCGGGCCTGCTGGCGAGCGAGGGCACGATGTACCCCCTGCTCAGCCGACTCCGCAAGGACGAACTCGTCGGTACGACGTGGCAGGAGTCCCCGAGCGGTCCGCCACGGCGCTACTACTCGCTGACTCCACGCGGCGCGGAGGCGTTGACCGCCTTTCGTTCATCGTGGACCCAGTTCAAGCACGCGGTGGACTCAACCCTGGAAAGAAGGACGTCATGATGACGAACAGTCAGCACCCACTCGTTGTCGACTACTTGATGCGCCTCGGCGTGGAGACGAGGCGACTCCCCCAAGACCAGGCTCGCGAACTGCTGGCCGACATCGAGGAGCACCTGTCGGCCGGCCTGGCGGAAGACGCTTCCGAGGCTGATGTTCGCAACACTCTCGACCGTTTGGGTACGCCGCGTGAATTGGTAGACGCCGCTGGTCCTGCGCCTGCGGACAGCTACGTGAGCGCGAAGCCGACCAAGGATCGCCGCTGGGTCGAGATCGGCGCGCTCGTCGGCCTCCTTGCCGCGGAAGTGCTGTTCGTGATCCTGCCGGTCTCGATCATTGCCTGGATCGTCGGACTGGTGCTGTCTGGGCGATGTCGCACGTGTGGTCCGGCCGGGAGAAGCTGATCGGCTATCCTCGCGCTCGGCACCGGCTTCCTGGCCGCGTGGCTCATCATCGGCGCCTCGCTCGTCGCCTCGCCCGGCGAATCGTGTTCCACCTCGGCGTCCGCCGATGGAAGTCGAGGTGTCTTCGACGTTCTCGTGAGCGACGGTGGACTCGACGGCGGTGAACTATCTCGGCGATCGGGCTGACGTCGCGTACTTCGCCTTCCAGATCTATGCCCTCTGGCTGCTGATCCGAGCCATCCGCAACCATCGCTCGTCGGTCGGGATATCCTGTGCACTAACCCCTTGAAATTCGAACACTTGTTCGATAGACTGAGCTATGCTCACGTCCCCCGACACCACCAGCGACGTCAGGTCGCCGGTGACGGTCGTCGGACATCCTGGCCGAGTCCCGCAGTCTGCGGGCGACCGCCGATGCGGCAGAGGCGTTGTTGTTGGTGAAGGCGTGTGAGTGGGCCGACTTCCACCCCGCCCTGGAGACCGGTGATGGTGGCGTTCGAGGATGAGAACCTCCCGGGCGTGCACTACGACTGCACCGCAACGTTCGCCCTGAACATCGGTCTCTCCGATGCGGCCGGGACCAACCTGATCCACGAAGCCCTGGAACTGCGCCACCGGCTCCCCCGGACCTGGGCCAGGGTCAAGACGCGGTGAGGTCACTGCGTGGCGGGCCCGGCGGATCGCCCAGAAGACCATGTATCAACCCGACGACGTCACCCGCCTGCTCGACGCCACGGTGGCCCGTGTCGCGCACAAGGTCGGGGTGATCACCCTGGACCGGCTGATCGAGGAAACCAAGATGCGGTTACATCCGGTCGAGACCGAACAAGCCCAAATCGACCACCTCGAACGCCGGGAAGTGTGGCTCGACCCCAACATGTCCCACGACGGTGTCGCGCACATGGAGATCCGGGCCGACTTCATCGACCTCTTCGCGTTCGACAAAACCGTCTCCGACATCGCCAGCATCCTGGGTGACCTCGGCAACACCGACGACCTCGACGTACGGCGCTCCTTGGCGATCGGTGTCCTGGCCGACCCCCAACAAGCAGCCGACCTCCTCGCCGGTGACGCCGACGCCCTCAAGAAACCCTCCAAACGCCGAAGCAGATCCAACTCGTCGTGCACCTCACCGACGAATCCCTCACCGGTGGCAACCCCGTCGCGCGTTTGGACAACAACGGTGGAATGCCGATCCTCGAACAACAAGTCCGGACCTGGTGCGGACGCGACGAACACCACCATCACCGTCCTGCCACTGATCGACCTGGCCGAGAACATTGCCGTTACCCAATACGAAGTCCCCGACCGGATCAAGGCCCAAGTCCAGCACCGGGACATCACCTGCGTGTTCCCGCACTGCACCCGCCCAGCACTTCGATCAGACAACGACCACATCGAACCCTAGAGGTCGACGACAACGGCAACAGCATCGGCGGCCAGACAGAAACATCCAATCTGGGCGCGCTCTGCCGAAGACACCACCGAGTCAAAACCCACGGCGGCTGGACCTACCAACGCGTCGGACCACGCAGTTACCTCTGGACCAACCAACACGGACACCAATACCTCCGCGACCACCAAGGCACCACCCGAATCGACAGCGCTCCCGCGACCAAACTCCCCCGCGCCGGCTAAAGCATCGCGACGAGTCGCGGGGCCAGTTCGCGTAGCGCTCTCCCCCGGTGTGAGAGCCGGTCCTTCTCGGCCGGATCGAGCTCAGCGGTGGTGACCCCGGAGTCGGCGTACTCGTCAGCGACGAACACCACGTCGTACCCGAACCCGCCACTGCCCCGGCGCTCGCGAATGATCCGGCCGTTCATCTGTCCCTCGACGACCACCTCGCGGCCATCGGGGAAGCACACCGCGACGGCGCACGTGAAGTGCGCCCCGCGGCGCTCGTCCGGTACGTCGGCCAATTGAGCCAGCAGCAATTCGTTGTTGCGATCGTCAGACTTCGGGGGGCCGGACCATCGAGCCGACAGCACGCCCGGCATGCCGTTGAGCGCATCCACGCAGAGGCCGCTGTCGTCGGCGATGGACGGCAGGTTCGATGCCTTCAACCCGGCTCGAGCCTTCAACAGCGCGTTGCCTTCGAACGTCGGCTGGTCCTCGACGGGCTCGACGTATGCCGGCACGTCGTCCGCGCCCAGCACGCGAATGCCGGGCACGTGCTCGCCCAGGATCCGCTGCATCTCCGCGACCTTCTTGGGGTTGCTGGACGCGAGGAAGATGGTTTCGACAGGCTCAACCAAGGGAAAGGGCCCTGTGTTGGATCGCGGTGAGGTCGGCGCAGCCCTTCTCGGCCAGAGCGAGCAAGGCATCGAGTTCGGCGCGATCGAAGGCCGCACCCTCGGCGGTGCCCTGGACCTCGACGAACTTGCCCTCGCCCGTCATCACGACATTCATGTCCGTCTCGGCGCGGACGTCCTCTTCGTAGGGCAGGTCGAGGCGAGGCATCGCGTCGATGATGCCGACGCTGACAGCGGCCACGGAACCGGTGAGGGGCTCACCCTTGAGTGCATCGATCGAGCGCAGATGAGCGACGGCATCGGCGAGAGCGACGTACGCGCCCGTGATGGATGCCGTGCGAGTGCCGCCGTCGGCCTGAAGCACGTCGCAGTCGAGCACGATCGTGTTCTCACCGAGCGCCTTGTAGTCGATCACGGCCCGCAGCGAACGGCCGATCAGCCGCGAGATCTCGTGGGTGCGCCCACCGATCTTGCCGCGCACGGACTCGCGGTCGTTGCGAGTGTTGGTGGAGGCGGGGAGCATGGCGTACTCCGCCGTGACCCAGCCGAGGCCGGACCCCTTGCGCCAACGCGGGACGCCTTCTGAGGCGGAGGCAGCACACAGGACCTTGGTGCCACCGAACTCGATCAGCACCGAGCCTGCGGCATGGTCCAGCCAGTTGCGGGTGATGGTGATCGGGCGAAGTTCGTCGTCGGCGCGGCCATCCGCGCGTAGGTCAGTCACGGGGCGTCAATCTACCCGGGATGCGAAAGGGCCCGGCTCCACCCCCGTGGAAGCCGGACCCTCATCTAGTGGTCTCGAAAGTGCTCGACCAACAAGCAGCGCTACTTCACTTCGGCACGCATCACGCGCCAGACCCCGATCGCCAGCGGGAGCCCGAGCCAGATCAAGCCCGGAGGTGCCGAGTTGTGCCCAGTCCTCACCGTTCATCGAGGACCCGTCGAACAGCGGGGTCTGCGCGAAGTTGAAGTCGACCCAGGGCTGGATGTCACCCGATCCACCCCACCAACACCGCACCCAACTGGAACAGACCAGGGAGGACGAAGGAGTACACGAAGTAGAAGACGATGGCGCCAGCGGTGTTCAGAATCAGCGCACCGAAGGCGAAGCCCGTTGCCATGCCGATCACGTGGAGCAGGAAGTACTTCGCCATGGCGCCGAGCCCGACGTTCCAGACGGCGTCCGTCCCGTCGAGAGCGGCGAACAGCACATTCGCGATCGACGCCAGCGCGACACCGATGATGATGGCCACCACGGCCACGACCATCATTGAGGCGAACTTCGAGCCCATCACGCGACCACGCGAAGGAATCAGAGCGAAGGTCGTGAGCGCCGTGCGCTGACCCCACTCACTGGTCACCGACATGATCCCCAGCACCGGCAGGAAGACACCCATCGGTGTGTTCATTCCGATCATGAAGGATCGCAACGAGAGAGACAGGTCCTGAGACAGCCCCACCCACAGCTGGATGACCAGCACGAGGGCGGTGACAGCGGCAGTGGCGATGATGCAGCCACAGCCCTGCCCGGGTGTCCACCATCTTGCGCAACTCGAGCTTGACGAGTCGCGCAAACGGGATCTGCTTGGTGTCACTCACATCCAGGTGAGGTACGTCGAAACTTTGCACGGCGCTCATGCCGATGCTCCTTCCATGCTGTGGGTGCCGGGCATGTTGTGGCTACCCGTGTCATCTCGTTGAGTGTCGGCGGTGAGTTCGAGGAACAGGTCCTCGAGACCGCCCTCTGCAGGCCGCAGGTCGGTCAGGATGATCGAGTTCTCGGCCGCGATCGTGCCGACCTGAAGCGGAAGAGCGTCAACGCGGAGTCCTGTGCCAGCGGGAGTCGCATGCACTTGTTTGTCAGCCAGCGCAGCCGCCAGACGGTCGTTGTCCGTCGATGTGACCAGCGCTGCGGCCTGGGTGCCACGCAGCAATGCCTCCTTGTTGCCGCTGGCCACGATCCGACCGTTGCCGATCAGGATCATCTCGTCGGCGATCAACTCGACCTCGTTGAGGAGGTGGCTGGAAAGCAGCACGGTGCCGCCGCGTTCGGCGTACCCGCGCAGCAGGCCACGCATCCAGCGGATGCCGGCCGGGTCGAGGCCGTTGGCCGGCTCGTCCAAGATCAGGACCGATGGGTCACCGAGCAATGCGTGAGCAATGCCCAGCCGCTGGCGCATGCCGAGGGAATAGTTGCGAACCCGGCGCTTCGACTCGGCCTCCGTGAGGCTCACCAGTTCAAGCATCTCGTCGACCCGCGAGGTGGAGAGCCCCATCGTGACCGCACCAAGCGCGAGGATCTCGCGGCCCGTTCGCCCGGCGTGCTGTGCGGATGCATCGAGGAGTACGCCGACATGTCGGCCCGGGTTGGGGATATCTGCGAACTGATGCCCGCCGATCGTGGTGGTGCCTGCGGTGGGCGAGGTAAGGCCGACCATGACGCGCATCGTGGTGGTCTTGCCCGCCCCGTTGGGACCGAGGAATCCGGTCACCTCTCCGGGCCGGCACGTGAAACTGACATTGTCGACGGCGGTGAATGCGCCGTACTTCTTCGTGAGTCCTTCAACTGTGATCATGGGTCCAGATTGCCGGGTTCAGGCGGCGCCGGCATCCGTCTGCAGACTCTTTCGAGGGTGACCAAAGTAGGGGGTCAGCGGCGACCCCGGTCTGGTGTGTCGGCGCGACCCCTCACCTAACCTTGGGCTATGGAAGACCCGGGCATAGCGCCGTACCAACCTGCGCTGAGCCGTTGGGGGCATATCTGGCGCTTCCTGGCCATGCTGGTGATCAGCGGGGTTGCTCTCGGCGAGTTGGGCCACGCCGTATGGGATGACTATCGCTGGATCATCCCGATTGACCTCGGTGTGGGCCTCTTCTCCTACATCGCCGTCCACTTCCGCCGACGTTGGCCACGGACGATCGCCATTCTGCTGACCGCGCTGAGCTCAGTGTCCGCGTCGGCCGGAGGCCCCTCCGCTCTGGCCTCGGTCTCCCTCGCCACACGCCGCATCTGGTCCGAGGTGATCGGGATCGGCGTCCTCGCCCTGATTTCGACCCAGGTCTATGCGTGGGTCTACCCGATGGTGAGCCCGAGCAGCAATTGGTGGATCGAGGTACCGACCACCGCCATCGTGATCGCCGGCCTCCTCGGCTGGGGCATGTACATCGGCTCACGCCGGGAGTTGGTCTGGACCCTCAAGCAACGCGCCGAACGGGCTGAGGCAGAACAGGAGTTCCGCACTGAACGGGCCAGGGACACCGAACGCACCCGCATCGCACGGGAGATGCACGACGTCCTCGGACATCGGATCTCTCAGATCTCAATGCACGCCGGAGCCCTGACCTATCGCACCGATCTCGACGCCGCTGAGTTGCGCGAGGGGATCGCCGACATCAACGAGAAGGCACAGGAGGCCCTGACAGACCTTCGCAGCGTGCTCGGCGTACTCCGTGACCGGGACACGGGGGCGCTCCTCGATCGTCCGCAACCCACGCACGATGACATCGCTGATCTGGTGCGGGAGGCCACCGAGGCGGGCATGCGGATCAACTTGTACGACGAGATCCAAGGGCGACCGGTGCCGGCGGCGCTCGGACGCACCCTGTATCGCATCGTCCAGGAGGGCATCACCAACGCCGGCAAGCACGCTCCGGGAGCGACCCTCACCATTCGTCTGACCGGTTCACCGGCCCTGGGGTTGGACTTCACTCTGCGCAACCCGGAGAGCTTCCTGGCACCATCGAGTCCGGGTGACTCGCGAGGCAGCGGGCTCGGTCTGATCGGGCTCGCGGAGCGGGCCGAACTTGGTGGTGGTCGGCTCGAGCACCGTCGTAGCGGTGACGCCTTCGTGCTCCACGGTTGGCTGCCCTGGACGATGGCGGGGATCCCGGCATGATTCGCGTACTCCTGGTGGATGACGATCCGCTGGTCCGTTCGGCTCTCGCGCTCATGCTCGGCGGGCAGGCGGATCTCGAGGTGGTCGGCGAGGCGGTGAACGGTCGTGCAGGGATCGACACCGCCGCCGAACTGCTGCCCGACGTGATCCTGATGGACATTCGGATGCCGGTGTTGAACGGACTCGAAGCCACCCGAGAGTTGCATCGCCAACCCAACCCGCCGAGGGTCATCGTGCTGACCACCTTCGACGCCGACGAGTACGTGATGGGTGCGCTCGCCGCTGGCGCGGATGGATTCCTCCTGAAGGACACGCCACCGGCGCAGATCGTCGACGCGATCCGCATGGTCGCCGACGGCGAAGCGACCCTCTCCCCTTCGGTCACCAACACCGTGATCCGGCAACTCAGAGCCGACGTCGCTCACGATCGCTCGGCCGCCACCCGCGAGGCCGAGACGAGATTGGGCCGCCTCACCGAGCGGGAGAAACAGGTAGCCGTCTCGGTGGGTCGCGGGCTGACGAACGCCGAGATCGCCGCCACGCTCTTCATGTCAGTGCCCACGGTCAAGGCCCATGTCTCTCGACTCTTCGACAAACTCGAGACCACCAATCGCGTCCAGATCGCGATCTGCGTGCACGACGCGGGATTGGCTTAGACCTCGAACACCGCTCCGACGCGTGCCGCCTCGATCGGGCCGGCGTACACCGACCGCGCTTCAGCGACGGCAGACACCGTGTCGAACCACGCGGGCACGTGGGTGAGCACCAGGTGCGTGACGTCCGCGGCCGTCGCGATCTCTCCACAGTCCTGGCCCGAGAGGTGAAGGTCCGGGGGATTGTTGTCACTTGCCCGAAAGGATGCTTCAGCGAGGAAGAGGTCGGCCCCCGCGGCGGCCTCTCCAATGGCTGGACACATGCCCGTGTCCCCGCTGTAGGCAAGGGTCCGACCATCGGCTTCCACCCGGAAGGCGTACGCCGGCACGGGGTGCGCGACGGGCACAGGAGTGACGGTGAACGGACCGATCTTGATCGGCTCCTCGTCCATACTCGGCAAACGCGAACTCCGCATTCATCCCGGGCACTGCCGGTAGGTCATAGGCACGGGCCAAGCCGGCTGGCTACGCCTGCGGGACCCCACACCGGGATCGGCGGCTGAGCACCCTCGGGGTGGTACTTGCGAAAGACGTAGTAGCCGCACATATCCAGGCAGTGATCGGCATGCAGGTGGCTGAGGAACACGCCGTCGATCGACAACGGATCGACCAACCTCTGGAGGCTGCCGAACGCGCCGCTGCCCAGATCGAGCAACAGTCGCCAGGTCTTGCACGCCGTCCTCGGCCTCGACGAGATAGCAACTCGCTGGTGAGTCGGGGCCGGGAAAGGAGCCGGCGCAGCCCACGACCGTGAGTCTCATGCCATCCCTCCTGCGAACTGCCCGATGAATTGCTCCGCTGCACCCAATTCGGGCCCGAGGAACCGCTGCCCGATGGACTCGAACTCCTCCGGACTGCCGGTCGTCAGGAACTGGTACGTCGGATCGCCCTCCGACCGCATCATGTGTGAGTCAGCCACCATCCGGTAGACCTCCTTGGCACACTCCTCGGCGCTGCTGACAAGTGTGACGTGCTCGCCCATCACGTAGGAAATCGCTCCGGTGAGCAGTGGGTAATGGGTGCACCCGAGGATCAGGGTGTCGACGTCCGCAGCGACCAGCGGATCGAGATATTCGTGGGCGACCGCGAGCAGTTCATCCCCGCCGGTGACGCCGGCTTCGACGAAGTCCACGAAGCGTGGGCATACCTGGGTGGTGAGGTGCACCTGCGGCGCGGCGGCGAACGCGTCGTCGTACGCCATCGACTCGGCGGTTGCATGGGTGCAGATCACGCCGATCCGGCCCGTGTGGCTGGCCGACGACGGCCCGCCTCGTGGCGGGCAGGATCACCTCGACGACGGGACCTCGTATCGCTCGCGGGCGTCCCTCAGCACCGCCGCGCTAGCGGAGTTGCAGGCGATGACCAGGGCTTTGACGCCTCGATCGACCAGGTGGTCGAGGCATTCGAGGGCGTACTCGCGGACCTCGGCGATCGGCTTGGGGCCGTACGGCTGACGCGCGGTGTCACCGACGTACACGATCGATTCGTGGGGCAGTTGGTCGATGACCGACCGCGCGACCGTCAGTCCGCCGAACCCGGAGTCGAAGATGCCGATGGGCGCGTCGTCGGCACCACTTGTGGGGCTGACACCAGCGGGCAAAGACACGCCCATAGGTTAGTCATTCAGCGGGCCGATCGGGGCAATCGTGACCAACGGCTCAGTCTCCCGAAGCGACGGTGGTCCCAGAGACGTCGCCGTCTCTGGGACCACCCTGGTCACTTCTCGTGTGGGTTACCAGGTGCCGTTTTCACCGAAGGCAACGGCGTAGCCGTTCTCGCCGGAGCCACGGACCGACTTGACGAGTCGGCCGTTGACGCGGATCTCCATGCGCCACGCGGGGCCTCGACGCCGTCACAGAGCGTCGGATCGGCGACCTCCACGCTGGCGTAGTACGCCCCGACTGGAGCATCTTCCGCTGGCCAGGTGACCTGCTCGAACGATCCGGCGCCCCCGCACCCGGTGGTGCTTGCGGCATCGAACTCACCGCCGCTCTGGCTCGGGCCGGGTAGCGCTGCCGAGATCCTCTCGTCGTTCGGATCCCAGAGGACGAGGTTCAGATCAGCTCCGGTCTCCCAGAGGAGTTTCACGTCGACTCGGCCGTCCCACGGCTCGATGGTGACCTTCATCTTCTTCGAGACACCCTTGCGGTGCCCATCACCGGCCGGCTTGACGACGCGGTACCAGCGCTTGCGTGCCGTCCTCGGCCTGTCACTCAACTTGAAGCTGCCGTCCGCGAGGACCCGGGAGACGTCAACCTTCTTCCAGTTGCCCTTGGCCTTCTTGTACCGCTTCTGCAGGATCACGTTCCGGCCGATGGCTGACGGCTTGGTGGTGCCCGTGACGAACACAGTCTGGCCCGAGATGATCTTGTGCGAACTCACCTCGGCCACGACCTTGAACTTCGATGGCTTCTTGGCCGCCTCGGCGGTGCCGAGGGTGGCACCGCCCATGCCTGCCACCAGGCCGAGCGTCGTGATGACGACTATCAGGATCTTCTTCATCAGCCGATCCCCTTCCTTGAATCAGATGTTCGAATGACACGGATTCGTGCCTGTCTTCACCATCGGGGGAGGGCTCTCGAACTGTCGATGGGTCGAGGAACCCATCGAGCAGCGAGGGCTGCGGCCGCGAGTTTGGCAACAGAAGTGGCCCCAAGAACGTCGTGTTCTTGGGGCCACCGTGCACTTCTCGTGGCTACCAGGTGACGCCTTCACCGAATTCAAAGGTCGGATCGTCAAAGCCGGTGTCACGAAGGGACTGCACGAGCTTGCCGTTGACGCGTATCTCGAGCCGCCATTCCGGTGTCTCGTCCCCGTCGCAGAGCATGGGATCTGCAATCTGCACGGCGCCGTAGTAGAAGCCAGTCAGAGCGTCCTCTTGAGGCCAGGTGATCTGTTCGAATGATCCGGGGCCTCCGCAGCCGGAGGTGCTGTCGGCGTTGAACTCGCCGCCACTCTGGGTCGGACCAGGCTCGGCCGCCGAAATGTAAGCACGGCCGTTCGGATCCGAGAGGATCAGGTTCAAGTCGGCTCCGGTCTCCCAGAAGAGCTTCACATCGACACGCCCATCCCACGGCTCGATGGCGACCTTCATCTTCTTGGACACACCCTTGCGGTGACCATCACTGGCCGGCTTGACCACGCGGTACCAACGCTTGCGCGAGGTCGCCAGGTTGATCAGTCAATTCGAACGTTCCGTCCGCCTTGACCTCGCGAGACGTCGACCTTCTTCCACTTGCCCTTCGTCTTCTTGTACCGCTGCTGCAGGATCACCTTCCGGCCGATGGACAACGGCTTCGTGGTGCCAGTCACGAACACAGTCTGGCCCGAAATGATCTTGTGCGAGCTCACCTCGGCCAGCACCTTGAACTTCGACGGCTTCTTGGCCGCCTCGGCGGTGCCGAGCGTCGAACCCATGCCCACCACGAGACCTAGCGTCGTGATAACGACGATCAGGATCTTCTTCATCAGCCGATCCCCTTCCTTGAACTTGATGTCGACCGGCACGAATCCGTGCCCTGTCACCACCATCAGGCGAGTTGCTCAAGGTGTCGATGGGTCGATCAACCCATAGAAGCAGCACGCCCGCGGCAGCGAGTTTGGCGCAACAGAAGTGCGCGTCTCGTGGCTACCAGGTGACGCCTTCACCGAAGCCATAGCTTTCATAGACTTCGCCGGTGCCACGAACGGACTTCACGAGCTTGCCGTTGACGCGTATCTCGAGACGCCATGCCGGAGACACGACGCCGTCACACAGCGTCGGATCGGCGACCTGCACGCGGGCGTAGTACCGGCCAGTGGGGGCGTCCTCTTGGGGCCAGGTGACCTGCTCGAATGATCCGGGGCCTCCGCAACCGGGGTGCTGGCGGCGTTGAACTCGCCGCCCGTCGGGGTCGGACCAGGAACGGCCGCCGAGATCAGGGTAGGGACGCTCGGATCCCGGAGGATCAGGTTCAGATCTGCTCCGGTTTCCCAGAAGAGCTTCACATCGACACGGCCGTCCCACGGCTCGATGGCGACCTTCATCTTGTTGGAGACACCCCTCCGGTGTCCGTCGCCGGCCGGCTTGACCACGCGGTACCAACGCTTGCGTGCTGTTACGGGCTTGTCGCTCAGCTTGAACGTCCCGTCGGCCAGGGCGTGGACAACGTCAACCTTCTTCCACTTTCCCTTGGCCTTCTTGTACCGCTGCTGCAGGATCACCTTGCGCCCGATGGACAACGGCTTCGTGGTGCCCGTGACGAACACGGTCTGCCCAGAGATGATCTTGTGCGAACTCACCTCGGCTTGGACCTTGAACTTCATTGGCTTCTTGGCCGCCTCGGCGGTGCCGAGCGTCGAACCCATTCCCATCACGAGGCCTAGCGTTGTGATGACAACGATCAGGATCTTCTTCATCAGCCGATCCCCTTCCCTGAACTTGATGTCGAGTGACACGACTTCGTGCCTGACACCACCATCAGGGGGATAGCTCGATGTGTCGATGGGTCGAGGAACCCATCGAGCAGCACGCCTGCGGCAGCGAGGTTTGGCGCAACAGAAGTGGCCCCAAGAACGTCGTGTCCATGGGGCCATCCGTGCACTACTCGTGGCTACCAGGTGGCGCCTTCACCGAAGTAACCGAGATAGTCGTTGTTGCCGTAGCCACGAACGGACTTCACGAGCTTGCCGTTGACGCGGATCTCGAGACGCCAGGCCGGCGACTCGCCCCCGTCACAGAGCGTGGAATCGGCGACTTTAACGCTGGCCTTGTAAAGCCCGACTGGAGCATCCTCTTGAGGCCAGGTGACCTGTTCGAACGATCCGGCGCCCCCGCAGCCGGTGGTGCTATCGGCGCTAAATTCGCCCCCACTGGCGGACGGACCGGGCACCGCTGCCGAGATCTTTTCGCGATTCGAATCTCGTACGACGAGATTCAGGTCCGCGCCGGTCTCCCAGAGCAGCTTCACATCGACTCGACCGTCCCACGGCTCGATGTCGACCTTCATCTTCTTGGAGACACCCCTGCGGTGCCCGTCGCCGGCGGGCTTGACCACCCGGTACCAACGGTTGCGTGCCGACGGCGGGTCTGTCGTCCAGCTTGAACGTGCCGTCGCCCAGGACCTTCGCGACATCTGCCCTCTTCCACTTGCCCTTCGTCCTTCTTGTACCGCTGCTGCAGGATCACCTTGCGGCCGATGGACAACGGCTTCGTGGTGCCCGTGACGAACACGATCTGGCCCGAAATGATCGTGTGGGAACTCACCTCGGCGATCACCTTGAACTTCGATGGCTTCTTGGCCGCTTCGGCGGTGCCGAGCGTCGAGCCCATCCCCATCACGAGGCCTAGCGTCGTGATGACGACGATGAGGATCTTCTTCATCAGCCGATCCCCTTCCTGATTGATGATGCCCGGATGACACGAATTCGTGCCTGACACCACCATCAGGGGGATGGCTCAAGGTGTCGATGGGTCGAGCAACCCATCGAGCAGCAGGCCCGCGGCCGCGGGTTTGGCGCACAGAAGTGGCCCCAAGAACGTCGCGTTCTTGGGACCACCCGTTCACTTCTCGTGGCTACCAGCCGTAGCCTCCACCAAAGTCAACGACAGAGCTACTGCCCGGCCCGCTAGAGCCACGTACGGACTTCACGAGCTTGCCGTTGACACGGACCTCGATCCGCCACGCCTGCGACTCGACCCCATCGCAGAGCATTGGATCTGCAACCTTCACGGAGGCGCTGTAGTTGCCAGCCGGGGCATCCTCCTCAGGCCAGGTGACCTGTTCGAACGATCCGGCGCCCCCACAACCGGTGGTGCTGCCGGCGCTGAACACGCCACCGCTTTGGGTCGGGCCTGGCGTTGCCGCAGAGATCCTGTCGTGATTTGGATCTTCCAGAATGAGGTTCAGGTCCGCTCCGGTTTCCCACAGCAGTATCACCTCGACTCGCCCGTCCCACGGCTCGATGGTCACTTTCATCTTCTTGGACACTCCCCTGCGGTGCCCAACTCCGGCGGGCTTGACCACGCGGTACCAACGCGCGCGAGCAGTCTTCGGAACATCGTGCAACGTGAACTTTCCGTTCGCACGCACCCTCGCGTCGCCAACTTTCTTCCAGCGACCCTTCGTCTTCTTGTACCGCTTCTGCAGGGTCACCCGGCCCGTGGACAACGGCTTCACGTTTCCTGTGAAATACACGGCCCGACCCGAGATAATCTTGTGCGAACTCACCTCGGCCAGCACCTTGAACTTCGATGGCTTCTTGACCGCTTCGGCGGTGCCGAGCGTCGAGCCCATCCCCACCACGAGGCCTAGCGTCGTGATGAGAACGATCAGGATCTTCTTCATCAGCCGATCCCCTTTCGTGAACTTGATGTCGTGTGACACGAATTCGTGCCTGACACCACCATCGGGCGAATGGCTCAGGGTGTCGATGGGTCGAAGAACCCATCGAGCAGCTGGCCCGCGGCCGCGAGTGTGGCGCAACAAGAGTGCACTTCTTGTGGTTACCAGGTGCTGTATTCACCGAATTCAACGGCATAACCGTTGGCGCCGGAGCCCCGAACGGTCTTCACGAGCTTCCCGTTGACGCGGACCTCGATACGCCAGACCGGCTTCGTGACGCCGTCACACAGCGTGGGATCGGCGACGTCCACGCTGGCGAAGTAGTACCCGGCCGGGGCGTCTTCGGCTGGCCAAGTGACCTGTTCGAACGATCCGGCGCCCCCACAGCCGGTGGTGCTGGCGGCGTTGAAGGCGCCGCCACTCTGGCTCGGACCGGGCTCGGCCGCCGAGATCCGCTCGCCGTCGTCTCCGGTCGCGCGGGCTCGGTCGAGGACGAGGTTCAGGTCGGCTCCTGTTTCCCAGAGCAGTTTCACGTCGACTCGACCGTCCCACGGCTCGATGGTGACCTTCATCTTCTTGGACACACCCTTGCGGTGCCCATCACCGGCGGGCTTGACCACCCGGTACCAACGCGTGCGTGCCGTCTGGGGCTCGTCGTCAAGCGTGAAGGTGCCGTCGGCGAGGACCTTCGAGCCGTCCACTTTCTTCCAGTGACCCTTCGTCTTCTTGTACCGCTTCTGCAGGATCACCTGCCGCCCAATGGAGGACTGCTTCACAGTTCCCGTGACAAAGACGGTCTGGCCAGAGATGATCTTGTGGAAGTTCACCTCGGCTTGGACCTTGAACTTCGACGGCTTCTTCGCCGCCTCGGCGGTGCCGAGGGTCGAGCCCATCCCCACCACGAGGCCGAGCGTCGTAATGACGACGATCAGGACCTTCCTCATCAGCCGATCCTTCCTGAACTTGAATGTCGAGCGACACGAATACGTGCCTGACACCACCATCAGGGGGATTGCTCAATATGTCGATGGGTCGAGCAACCCATCGAAGAACAGGCCCGTGACCGCGAGTGTGTCGCAAAAGAAGTGGCCCCAAGAACGTCGCGTTCTTGGGGCCACCCCGGTGACTCCGCGTGTCGGCTACCAGTGGCCGAATTCAACGACATTACCAGTCGCGCCGGAGCCTCGGCCGGACTCGACGAGCTTGCCGTTGACGCGGACCTCGATCCGCCAGGCTGGCGCCTCGACCCCGTCGCAGAGCGTGGGATCGGCGAGGTCCACATCGGCGAAGTAGGTCCCGGCTGGTGCGTCTTCGGCTGGCCACGTGACCTGTTCGAACGATCCGGCGCCCCCGCAGCCGCTGGTGCTGTCGGCGTTGAATGTGCCGCCGCTCTGGCTCGGACCGGGTACGGCGGCCGAGACAATCTCGTTGTTCGGAGCCTCGACGACGAGGTTCAGGTCGGCTCCGGTCTCCCAAAGCAGCTTCACGTCGACCCGACCGTCCCAGGGCTCGATGGCGACCTTCATTTTCTTGGACACTCCCCTGCGGTGCCCATCACCGGCCGGCTTGACGACGCGATACCAGCGCGTGCGGGCCGTCTGCGGGTAATCGATCAACCTGAACGTCCCGTCGGCGCGGACCCTAATGCCCTTAACCCTCTTCCATTTACCCTCCGCTTTCTTGTACCGCATCTGCAGGATCACCTTGCGTCCGATGGCTGACGGCTTGGTTGTGCCCCTGATCCGCACGATCTGGCCCGAGATGATCTGGTGCGAGCTCACCTCGGCCATGACCTTGAACTTCGATGGCTTCTTGGCTGCCTCGGCGGTGCCGAGCGTCGAGCCCATCCCCACCACGAGGCCGAGCGTTGTAATGACGACGATCAGGATCTTCCTCATCAGCCGATCCCCTTCCTGGAACTTCATGTCGATTGGAACGCGAATGGTGCCTGACACCACCATCAGCGTGATGGATCAATGTGTCGATGGGTCGAGCACCCCATCGAGCAGCGGGCCGCGGCCGCGAGTGTGACGCAACAAAGTGCACGTCTCGTGGGTTACCAAGTGCCGTACGAACCGAAGTAAACGGCCTCCCCGCGGGAGCCCGAGCCCCGAACGGTCTTCACGAGCTTGCCGTTGACGCGGACCTCGATCCGCCAGGCTGGCGCCTCGACCCCGTCGCAGAGCGTGGGATCGGCGAGGTCCACATCGGCGAAGTAGGTCCCGGCTGGTGCGTCTTCGGCTGGCCAGGTGATCTGTTCGAACGATCCGGCACCCCCGCAGCCGGTGGTGCTGTCAGCGCTGAAGACGCCGCCACTCTCGTTCGGTCCAGGCTCGGCCGCCGAGATCCGCGTGCCGTTCGGATTCCAGAGCACCAGGTTCAGGTCGGCTCCTGTGTCCCACAGCAGTTTCACGTCAAGCCGGCCGTCCCACGGCTCGATGGTGACCTTCATCTTCTTGGACACCCCCTTGCGGTGCCCATCACCGGCCGGCTTGACCACCCGGTACCAACGCGTACGTGCCGTCGCGGGCTTGTCGCCCAAGATGAAGGTGCCGTCGGCGCGGACGTAGGCGACGTCGTGTTTCTTCCACTTGCCCTTGGCCTTCTTGTACCGCTTCTGCAGGATCACCTTCCGGCCGATGGAGGACGGCTTGGTGGTGCCAGTGACGAACACGGTCTGGCCCGCGATGATCCTGTGCGAACTCACCTCGGCCAGCACCTTGAACTTCGACGGCTTCTTGACCGCTTCGGCGGTGCCGAGCGTCGAGCCCATCCCCACCAAGAGGCCTAGCGTCGTGATGAGAACGATCAGGATCTTCTTCATCAGCCCGACCCTTTCCTGAGTGATGATGCTGGGATGCACGAATTCGTGCCTGACACCACCATCAGGGCAGTGGCTCACGGTGTCGATGGGTCGAGGGACCCATCGAGCAGGGGGAGGTCGTCGGGGGTGACGAGGCGGCTCGAGACGGCGTACTCCACCAGGTGGCGGCGACGGTTAGCGGCCGCGCCGGCAGGGCCGCCACGCAGTCCGCGTACGCCGGCCGCTGATAGTTTGTCGCAGACGTTCTCCAACTTCTTGTCGAAGCGTTTGGGCGTCCAGCCGAGCCGGCTCGCGGCCGCCTGTGTGCTGGGGATCTCGCCCGCACCGGTGCCTTCCCGACGCAGCACCGGCTCCGCGAGAGCCAACACGGCGAGCAACTGCGACTCGGTGAACTTCCCCGGCATGATCGTCAACAAACCCGAACCCTCGTCGTGCTCCTCGATCGCGTCGTACCCAGCGGAAGGCACCACCAGTTCGATCTCGTACGACGTGTCTCCGGCAGCAAACGTCACGAGGGTGCGCGGGAAGACCAGCGGCAACCTCGCGCCCGGAGCCAGCGTGCTGCGCATCAATCCGCGCTCATCGGTGAGGTAGGCGGCCAGTCGGCTGCCCACGTTATGCACCCACCACAGGCTGTTGGACCACTCGACGACGAGGAACTCCCGATGCAGGAACGGGTTGTCATCGATGGCAACGTCGCCGGATCGTCCGACCGTCAACCGTCCACCTGGCGTGATCTGATGTAACTCGCCTGCAAAGTCCAAAGTCAGCTGCTCGGGGACTGTCATCTTGTGCGGCGCATCCTCAACTGATCAACTCTCGGGGTGTCTCGTCGGGCTATATTCTGGCTCTTCAATCTAGGAGGACTGTGAGAATCCCTCAAGTAGGCGAGACCTTTGGTCCCTACCGAGTGGAAAGACTCCTGGGCCGTGGCGGAATGGGCGCCGTATTCGTCGCCAATCAGATCGCCCTGAGCCGACCGGTCGCACTGAAGGTCCTGCTGCCCCAACTCGCCGAGAGTGACGACTACCGTCGCCGGTTCGGCCGCGAGGCATCGGCGTTGGCAAGTGCCCAATCCCCTCACATCGTCCCGATCTTCGACTACGGAGAGATCGACGGCGCCCTCTTCATCGCCACCCAACTCGTGCCGGGTGGCGACCTCGGGATGCGGCTGAAGAGCACTCCGATGGACGTCGCTTCCGCCCTCTCGATCGCTCAAGACGTGGCCACGGCGCTCGCTGACGCCCACGCGGTCGGCGTACTCCATCGGGACGTCAAGCCGAGCAATGTGTTGGTCTGGGATCGCCACGAAGGACCGCATGCCTACCTCTGCGACTTCGGGATCGCCAAGGTCGAGGGCACCGAACACACCAGCACCGAAGGCGTCGTCGGCACCTGGGCGTTCCTCTCTCCGGAGCGGTGCAACGGCGCTCCGGCCACCGAAGCCAGCGACATCTACTCCGCCGGCTGCGTGCTGTGGAACATGTTGACCGGCACGACGCCGTACGTCGGCACCTCTGTCGAGATGGCCATGGCCCACGTGAACAAACCTGTCCCCCAACTCGACGGCAATTCGGAGGTCGACCGGCAGATCAACCAGATCCTGAGCCGTTCGATGGCCAAGGACCCCAGCGACCGCTACCGATCAGCGTCGGAGATGGCGCGTGAGATCGGGCGGGTCAGGTCCCAGGTTCCTCTGCCGGCCCGTGGGGCGGCAGCGGGCGGGGCGATGGCGACGATGGGTGGCGACGAGGCGAGCGACTTCAGAACGGCTCCGCTGAGCCCCGCTGGCACGAATCCCGAACCCAGCCAGGAATTGCCCGCGAGTCACCGCGTCCGGAACGTGATGATCGGGGCCTTGGCTGCCGTGGTTGCCCTCGCCCTGCTCTCCTGGTTCGCGGTTGCTCAGGGTTGGATCCCGACCGATCAATCCGCTGGGGCGCAACCGGACGCTTCCATCGAGAACCCGACCGGCGATCCCACCGCCGAGGAGGCCACGGCCACCTGCTGGAACGGCGAACCGGCCGCAGCGTTGGCCGACTGCTCGAACCCCGAGGGTGCGGAGGGCCTCGCGTGGGCATTCCCGTCGTTCGACATCGACGATCCGGATTGCGTCGAGGAAATCCCCACTGTCCCCACGAAGTCGCAGGTCTTCTTCTGTGAATCCAGTTTCCGAGGTGCCCGAATCCAGTATCGCTACAGCCTCTGGAACAACATCGAGGCGGCTCGGCGGCACTATTCGCGGCTGTTTCCGGGCGAGCCCGCCACCGTTCAGTCCAGGAAGAGCGCAGCCAGGCGGATCTGGCGAGACGGTGAGCGAGACCAACAAGGTCTCTTCGGCCTCTCGTCGGCGTACGTCGAGTGGCCCTTCTCGGTTTCCATCGATGCCGAGACGATCGTGGCCCGCGAGTGGGCATTCCGACAGGTAGCCTTTCGACCTGAAGCACAAATGACCGGCATAAGGGATGGCAACTGAAGTGAGCAGATCACGTTGGGCGTTCGTAGTCGGCGCTGTAGTTCTGACCCTGATCGGTGCTCTCCTCGCGATCCCTTTCTTCGCGTCAACGCAGGCTGGGGAGCCATCGCTCGCGCTGGACAGCACACGTGCAAGCACCACTCCGACCGCGCTCGCTCGGGCGGCAACCACGCCGGCAGCGGTCCTCCCGAAGCCGCGGCCGACTAAGGCGAAGAAGCCAGTCGTCAAGTGGGTCTTGGCGATTTCGGTGGATGGTCTGAACCCCGAGGCATTGCGAACCCTCGGCCCCACCAAGGCTCCGAACTTCTATCGGCTGATGGCGGAGGGTGCCTACACGCTCAACGCCCGGACCGAATACGAAGCAACACAAACACTGCCCAACCACACCGGAATGGTGACTGGACGGCCGGTTTCGATAGCTCGAGCCGGCCACGGGGTGACGTTCAACGAAGACAACGGCTCGACGGTTCAACGGACCACGGGCTACCCCGTGCGCTCGATCTTCAGCGTGGTTCACAAGAAGCTCGGACGCACTGCCCTGTTCGCGAGCAAGCCGAAGTTCAACTTTCTCCAACGGTCTTGGCCCACATCCATCGACCGCTACACGATGATCGAGGACAACGACGTCATCACCGCCCAACTCCTGGCTGACATGGACAGTCGCCGCAAGTTCCGGCTCTTGCACCTCTCAGCGCCCGACTCGGCCGGTCACGCCTATGGGTGGATGTCTGAGCGTTATCTCACCAACGTCCAGGAGACGGACGCCCGGATTGGCCTGATCATGAACAAGATCAAGAGCACGAAACGGCTGCGAAAATCCATGATGTTGTTGGTGACCGCTGACCACGGTGGGCAGGCTCAGACCCATATGGATCCGACGCTGTATGCCGACTACCGGATCCCGTTCTTCGCCTGGGGACGCGGGGTCGAGCATGGCAACCTCTATGCCATCAATCCGAGGTACGCCGATCCGGGGACGACCCGTCCGACGTACGCCGGCAAGCAACCGATCCGCAACGGCGACATCGCAAATCTGACGACCAAACTGCTCGGGATCAAGCCCGTCAAGGGAAGCCAGATCGGCGTGAAACAGAAGTTCAACCTGTACGCCGACTAGTTCTCGTCAGTCTGCAACGACGCCCGTGCTCGCGGCGGCCAGCAGTCGTCCGTTGCCTCGGCCCATGTGCAACTCCGACTTGGTCGGCCACGGGTTTGCGCGGCACCCGGCCAAGCCCTTGGACTGCTGCATCATCACCGGAGCCTTCGCCCCCGGCGACGGACAACCTGAGTGGCCACGACCCAACCAGTGGCCGGTCTCGTGATTGACCACCATGTGGCGATAGTCGCGCAATGAGCGTCCATAGGCGTGCCAGGCCGGGCTGGCGCTCGTCCACCGGGTTTGGTTGATGATCACGAAGCGGCCGACGCGACAACTCCACGTGCTGCTGCAGGCTGACGAGAAATTCGGCACGAGCGCGGCCTGGGACAGCACGAGGGTGAAACTGCCACCCTTGGCAACCCGCCGGAACTTCACGCCCTTGGCACGCCAGCCGCGCGGATCGTCGTACGTCTGCTGGGCGAGTTGCTTGAACTCTCGGAGGCTCGCGGTGATCTTTCCGCGGGTTTCGACGTGATAGGTAGCGACTCGACGAACCGGCACCGCGTGCTTGCCCTTCACGACGTCCGAGGTGGCCTCGGCGCGGCGGTAACCGTCCCGGCCGACATTGACCGTGACCTGAATGCGCTTCCCGACGTCGCGATAGGTCAGTTTGTACGTCGCCGCGGTCGCGCCATTGATGGGTCTTCCTGACCGCAGCCACTGGTAGCGAATGCTGGTGGGCTTCGCCGACCACTTTCCCTTGGTCGCCTTCACGGTTCGCTGGTAGCGGGCCTTGCCTGAGATCTCGGGCCGCGCCCCGCTCGTCAGAGTCGCCTTCTCGACTGCCGAAGTCGGCGCGGACTCAGCAGATGCGCTGTCAACGCCGTCGGTGGCCGTCACTCGGACCGAGATGGGCTGCCCGATGTCGTCGAGTCCCAGCCGATAGGTGCTCGATGTTGCGCCCGCGATCGCCGCGGTGCCGCGCAGCCATTGATAGGTGAACGTCGCGGTTGACGGGGACCAGCCTCCGGGCACGGCCGTGAGGACCTCCCGATACTGCGCAACGCCTGTCAGCGACGGCGGAACATCGTTCTGGGGAACCGCGGCCTCGGCGCTCGGGATCGCCAGGACGCATCCGACCAGCGAGAGGAGGCCCAGCAACACGATCCGCCGCATCACGTGACTCAGGCCCACAACTGCCCTTCCAAGCGATCCTCGGCCTCGTCGATCGTGCCTTCGTAGGCGCCGGTGGAGAGATACTTCCATCCCCCGTCGCAGACGACGAAGGCGATGTCAGCGCGCTCCTTGGCCTTGACCGCCTTGGCGGCCTGACCCAGGGCGGCGTGCAGGATCGCCCCGGTCGAGACCCCGGCAAAGATGCCTTCGGCCTCCAGCAGTTGGCGAACCCGCCGAAGCGCGTCGCGTGGGCCGACCGAGAAACGCGTATCGATCAGCGACGCGTCGTACAACTCCGGGACGAAGCCCTCGTCGAGGTTGCGCAGACCGTAGACCAGCTCGCCGTACCTCGGCTCGGCCGCGACGATCCGGACGTCTGGCTTGAGTTCGCGGAAGTAGCGTCCGACGCCCATCAGGGTGCCGGTCGTGCCCAGCCCGGCGACGAAGTGCGTGATCTCGGGGAGATCCGCGAGCAGTTCCGGCCCGGTGCTTTCGTAGTGCGCCAAGGCGTTCGCCTCGTTGCCGTATTGGTAGAGCATCACCCAATCGGGATGCTCGGCCGCGAGTTGCTTGGCCACCCGAACCGCCTCATTTGAACCGCCGGCAGCGGGTGAGGAGACGATCTCGGCGCCCCACATGCGGAGAAGTTGGCGGCGCTCCTCGGAGGTGTTCTCCGGCATCACGCAGACCAGTCGATACCCGCGAAGCTTGGCAGCCATGGCCAGAGAGATCCCGGTGTTCCCCGACGTTGGTTCCAGCAGCGTGGCACCCGGTCGAAGCGCCCCGGCCTTCTCGGCGTGATCGAGCATCCACACCGCCGCACGATCCTTGATGGACCCGGTGGGGTTGCGGTCCTCGAGCTTCGCCCACAACCGCACGTCCGGGCTGGGCGACAGTGTCGGCAATCCGACCAACGGCGTACGGCCGACGGACGCCAACAGGCTGTCGTGACGGGTCATCCGCCTGCGACCGCCGGGAGTACGACGACCTGGTCACCGTCAGAAAGCGGCGCCGACAGGCTGCCGAGGAAGCGGACGTCCTCGTCATTGATGTAGACGTTCACGAACCGTCGCAACTCGTCTTCACCGCTGGGGCTGGGGTCCACGAGTCGTTCCTTGATCCCGGGGTGGTTGGTCTCCAGATCGTCGAGGAGAGCGGCCAGGGTGTCTCCGCTGGCGTCGACCGCCTTGGCGCCGCCGGTATAGCTGCGCAGGATCGTCGGAATGCGGACCTCGATGGACATCAGCCTTGGTGCTCCTTTTGTTGCTTGTGCAGATTAGTCGGGAAGAGTGGGTAGCGAGGGCAGAACCGTGACCTCTTCTTCGGTCACGACCCCCTCGATGATCCTGTAGGACCGAAAGTCGACGGGGCCTTCGTTATTCCCCCCAACAGTGTCAATGTCGCGCGTGCTCACGAGTACATAGTGTGCCCCGGGTTCGCTCGCGAGGCCGATATCGGTCCGGCTGGGATAGGCCTCGGTTGCTGTGTGTGAGTGGTAGATCACGATCGGTTCCTCGTCGGCGTCCCACATCTGCTTGTAGAGCGCGAGCAATTCACCCGAGTCAAACTCATAGAAGGTGGGGCTGCTCGCCGCATTGACCATCTCGACGAGTCGCTCCGGGCGATCGCTGCCCTCGGGGCCGGCCACGATCCCGCAGGCCTCGTCTGGATGGTCGCGCTTCGCGTGGGCGACGATCGCGTCGTACGTCGTCTGGTCCAGGGTCAACACCCGGAAACCCTAGGTCACTCACACCTTGGGTGAGGAGTCACTCCCGGCAGCCGAGACGTCACTCCCAGCCGCCCGCGGCGGCTGGGAGTGACGCCTCACCTGACTGGGAGTGACGTCTCAGCGGTTCAGGGATTCGACGAGGGTCTCTTGGAGATAGCCGACCCACTGATAGATGTCATACGCGTGGGAGCGGGGGTCATCCTCGGGAAGGGCTTCCCAATAGTCTTCATCGCCCTCCTCCACGCCCAGCCGAGTAGCCAGGGCAAGCCGCATGTCGGTGAAGCTCTTCAGCCACATCATGGCCATCGGCTTGGGGAGTTCCACGTCGAGCACCAGTGTGGCGTCGGCCAGTTGCTCCTGCCCGAACTCCGGCAGCCCGGCCTCTTCCAGAGTGTCGATGACCGCCTGGGCGGAGGCCGCCTTGCCGTCTCGCAGGGCTCCTTCCGTGAACCGTCGGAACTCTGCCGCAGCATCGTCATCTTCTGCGTACGCCGTGGGGAGCAGGCGTGCGAGGACCGGGTCATCGGGTGCGGTCTGCGGTCCGGTGAAGTCAAACATCGCCTCAAGCGGATCGACCGACTCGTCGGGCAGAGCCTGCTCGTTGCGCAACAACTCCACCAGCTGAGCCGCGAGCGAGCGCAGCAGATCCGCCTCGAAGGTGGAGAAGTTGGCGATGATCAGGCCGCTACGGCGATGCCAGGTGAAACCAGTGGTCACTCGGAGCGCTCCAACGTGGCCCACAGGCCGAACTCATGCATCGCCTGGACGTCGCGTTCCATCTCCTCGCGAGAGCCTGAGTTGACCACCGACTTCCCGTCGTTGTGGACCTCGAGCATCAACTTGTTGGCCTTGCGTTTCGAGTAGCCGAAGTACTCGCGGAACACGAAAGTCACATACGACATCAGGTTGACGGGGTCGTTCCAGACGATCGTCACCCAGGGCAGGGCGGCGAGCGTTACGTCCTCGACCAGATCATCCGGCAGGACGTCAGGCTCGAGAACCTGTGGATCGGCGACAGACACTCCGCCATGGTGGCATATCCAACCCATTCCGAGCGCTAATGTCGGCCCCACAGGGTCCGTGGAGGGAGTGACCCAAAGGGAGTGACTATGCCTGATATTGACGTCGATCTCGACGGCGGGCTGCTGCGAATCACCCTCAATCGGCCGAGGGTGGGCAATTCGCTGACCCTCAAGATGGCCGATGACCTCGCTGTCCTCTTCGAGGAGGTTGCGCGGGCCGAGGACATCCGAGCCGTGCTTCTGGCCGGCGCCGGGGACAGTTTCTGTCTGGGTCTCGAGCCTCCACAGCCAAGCACCGGCCTGGGCTCCGGTCGACACGTCAACATCGGATACCAGCGTCACGCCGTACACCACCTGCCCGGTTCGCACGCGGACATCCATCCGACCCACGCGGCCTTGCCACCCGGCGCCAGGATCACTCCGGCCATCGTGCGACTCGAGAAGCCCGTCCTGGCGGCGGTCCAGGGTCAGGCGGTCGGCCTCGGTTGCGCGATCGCGGTGGCCTGCGACGTGATCGTGGCGTCCGAATCGGCCAACTTCCAACTCGCGTCGCTGCGATCCGGTCAGTTGCCCGACGGTGGTCTCACCGCCACACTCGTCCGCCTCACTCGGGCGGCACCGCGCAATGCGGATGGCGCTGCTCGGTGATCCGCTGAGCGCAGTGCAGGCGTACGACGCCGGGCTCGTCGCTGCTGTGACGCGTGAGGAGCACTTCCAAGCGACGGTCGACCGCTTGAGCCGGCGCCTGATGACGGGTCCAACAACTGCGTTCGCAAACACCAAGCGGGCCATCAACGCCGCCACGATGGGTGGGCTCAACCAGGCGCTGAGTCGCGAGACTCGGGCCCAGATCGATGTGGCCCAAGCCAACGCATCCCAGATGAACGAACCACCCAGCAACCAGTCCGGCTCGAGGTTCAGGACCCCCAGCGATCCGCTAGAGCGCGTAGCACTGTGATGTTGCGATTGGTCGCAACCCCCATCGCCTTCTCCACCTGAGAGTTTCCGATCGGCGTCTTGTTGTACGCCGTCCCCAGGATCAGGTGCACCGCACGTCCGCGAACTCGCGCGATGTCGGTCTCCGTGGATGCCGACTCGAGCAGGGCCGCAGCCGCAGGGTCTGGCTCGAACTTCAACAGCGACACGTAGTGCCGGCGCTCGCCCAGATCCCCGATCTCCGCATCGATGGCGTCGGCATCGTCGACCATCCGGCGCAACTCGTCGACCCGGAAACTGATGGTCGGGACCTCGAAACCCCTGATTGGCGGCGTACGACGCCTCCAGCGCGGCCTCGATCTTGGCCCGACTCCGCATGGACGTGGTCAGCCGCACGTTGCCGGTGTTGATGTAGGTCTCGACCTCGGTGAAGCCCGCGGCCTCGGTTGCCGTCTTGATCTCTCCCTTGGGGAATTGCCGGGTCGGGCCCAAGTTGATCGCCCTGAGGAACGCGGCGTAGGTCGGCATGCGTTGCGATCCTAGGGATCTACGAGGTCTTGCGGGCCGCCCACGCGCGTACGGCGTCAATCCGAGCGGTCAACTGCTCCGCCGTGGCCATCGCCGCCGCGGGCCCACCGCATTCCGAACGCAGGGCGGCGTGGGTGATGCCGTGCGCCTGGCCGGTGCGGTGGTGCCAGGCCGCGACCAGACCGTTGAGCTCGCGGCGCAGCAGCGCCAACTCCTCGTGCGTGGTCAAGGCGACCACCTCACGCACCTTGCTTGCCGTGTTGCGGGCCCGTTCGGATTGACGGTGATGCAGCAGATCGCGGACCTGATCTGGCTCCAGCAATCCGGGGATGCCGAGGAAGTCCATCTCCTCGTCCGACCCGATATGGACCTCCCCCTCATGGCCGAACGCATCGCCCTCATAGAGCACGTGGTCGAATCGAGCCGAGGAGCCGATCGCCTCGAAGCCACCGCCTTCAAGGACCGGTTCTTCGGTGTTTGCCGCAGCCATCAGCGCGTCCTCTGGCGAGAAGAGGTCTCCTTCGTCGGTGATCCGACGCCCCAGCACATGGTCACGCTCGAGTTCCATCTCCGCGGCGTACCCCAAGAGCGACGGCACCGAGGGCACGAACACCGACGCCGTCTCTCCCCGTCGCCTGGCGCGGACGAGCCGCCCGACCGCCTGCGCGAAGAACAGCGCGGTCGATGTTGTGGTCGCGTAGACCCCGACCGCGAGACGCGGGATGTCCACGCCTTCGGAAACCATCCGCACTGCCACCAACCAACGCGAGTCCGAGTGGGCGAACGTCGCGATCTTCTTCGATGCGGCCTTCTCGTCGGAGAGTACGACGGTGGGTGACTCCCCCGTGATCGCTCGCAGATGCTTGGCGTACGCCCGAGCCGAGTCCTGATCCGAAGCGATGACCAGCCCGCCCGCATCCGGCACGTGCCGGCGTACTTCCTTCAACCGTCGATCGGCGGCGCTGAGCACCTCGGGGATCCACGATCCGTCCGGATCCAGTGCCGTGCGCAACGCGTGGGCGGCCAGATCCTTGGTGAGCGGCTCGCCCAACCGGGCCGCGACCTCGTCGCCGGCTCGGGTGCGCCAGGCCATCTCGCCTGAGTACGCCAGGAAGATCACCGGTCGAACGACGTTGTCGGCCAGCGCTTCGGCGTAGCCGTAGGTGTAGTCGGCGACCGATCGAGGGATCCCGTCGTCCCCCGGCGCATAGGTCACGAAGGGGATCGGGTTGATGTCCGAACGAAACGGAGTGCCCGTCAACGCCAACCGCCGGGTCGCGGGTCCGAACGCCTCCCGGATCCCCTCCCCCCAGGACTGCGCATCCGCGGCGTGATGGACCTCGTCCAAGATCACCAGCGTCTTGAACCGCTCGGTCCGGATCCGCATTGCGAGCGGGTTGGCCGCGACTCCGGCATAGGTCACGACGATGCCGGTGAAATCGGTAGACGTGCGCCGCTTGCCTGCGGAGTACGCCGGGTCGAGGGCGATGCCGAGCCGATCGGCGGCTTCGGCCCATTGCACCTTGAGATGCTCGGTCGGTGCCACGACCGTGATGCGCTGGATGACGTGACGGCGCAACAGATCGGCGGCCAGGGTCAGTGCGAAGGTGGTCTTGCCGGCACCGGGGGTGGCCACCGCCAAGAAGTCGCGCGGAGACGCAGCGGCGTACCGCTGGAGGGCCTCCGACTGCCACTGGCGCAGTCGGATGGAGGTCACTCTTGAGGACTCACGATTCGGGTCCGCCGGGGTTGAGCGTCGCCCAGATTTCCTTGCACTCGGGGCACACGGGGAACTTCTCGGGTGCCCGACTCGGCACCCAGACCTTCCCGCATAACGCGACGACCGGTGTGCCCATCACCATCGCCTCGGTGAGCTTGTGCTTGTCCACGAAGTGGGAGAAGCGCTCGTGGTCTCCCTCATCCGTCGGGACGGTGCGTTCATCGAAGCGCGTGTCCTCGAGAACGTCGGTGCCGCCTTCGGCTGGGGCGAACCCGATTTTGGGCCGCTATTGGGGTTGCTCACGATAGGTGAGTCTAGTTCTGCTCGGGATGGAGTGGGCGGGTGGCTCGCCAGGCCAACTCGCCCGGCTGGCGTCGAAGCACTTCGCGATGCAGATCTTCGACGTCCGCTCGGAACGCATCCCGTGGATCGCCCGGCAGGAGATACCAACTGCCCTCTGCGATCTCACCGAGCAACTGGTCGTGATCCCACCCGGCGTACCCGACGAAGATGCGTACGCTGCGCACGGCGCCGGCCATCAGATCCACCGGCGTATCCAGGTCCAGGATGCCCAGATCGGACTCCACGCGCCGAAAACCCAACGGTTCTTCACCAGATTCGACCAGCGTCCCGAGACCCAGCGCGCCGTCCTTCGCCACCGGGCCACCTTGGAAGAGCACGCCCGGATCGGCCACGAAGTCCGCCCACTGGGACAGCACGCCCGCTACCGGCAGGGTGCTGGGCCGATTCAGAATGACTCCAAGTGCGCCGTCGGCATCCGACTCCAGCAACAAGACGACCGACGCGATGAAGTTCGGATCCATCAGGGTCGGTGTGGCCACCAGCAACATCCCCGCCTGCGGGGTGACGGCTGGGCTCCCGGTCATGGGTCAATCATGCCCGGCCGCGGCCTCACGCGCGCGGTCCGAAGCAAATGGTTACCGCAATGGGAATCGCCCCCGGCATCGACGCAAAAGGGAGGAGACCCAAAGACCATTCCGCAGGGCGAGCTGCGAAGTGAGCGTCGCTGCCGGAGGCAACAGCCTCAGTTGTACGACGCGCGCGCGCCTGACGTCCATCATGAGGTGACGGCTTGGCGTCCCCGTTCCACACCACGCGGGGACGATCAGCGCAAGCTGACCCCACCGGACGCCTTCGGCACCAATTCCAGCCAGACATGCCCGGCCGGAACCAACATCGGGCCCGCCGCCGTCGACAGCTTGATGGTGTCGTCCAGGCCGTCCTTCTCCCAAGTCCCGCGCACCATCTGGCCAGCATGGAACAGCATTGCCGGACCCGTTCCGGTGAGTTTGGTCTCCGGGACCGGATTGCCGGCCGGGTCCGTATAGCCGGCATCGCCGATCGCTACCTTGAGCACGAGAACCGAGTCGGCTGGGAAGGCGTCATCGTCCGCGGCGAACGTGTTCACATTGGTGTATTGATCGCTCTCGTATCGCCACTCGGTCGTGTGCCCGAAGCCGAACGAGACCTTGAAGTTCGGGGCCGGTCGGACGCCGACGAAGTCGGATTCCCCGCCCCACGGCAGGTAGTCATCGGGGCGACCGGCCTTGTTGGTCGCCTGCTTGGCGATGACCTCGAGATCGGCGAAGACGTTGTAGGGCGCGGCGCGGGACTGGTCTCGATAGATGCCCTTGCTGCCCTCGCCGTAATAGCGAATCTTGGCCCGATCGATTCGGCCGATAGTCACGGAGGCGGCACCGCTCGTGACGACCGAAGCGTTCACCGGAGACACGATGCCGATGTCGCTGGCGCGCATCGAACGCACCGGCCCAACGACCTGGGGGGTCTGCGAGTAGTAGAAGGCCGCCAGACGCGTCAGACCGCCCTCGACCAGTTCCTCGACGACCATGTCGGCCCCACTCAGACCAAGCTGAGGGCTGCTCGAGGGGGTGTTGTCCATCTTCACGACCAGCACCGAATGGTCCCGATCGGCACTCTCACCCTCGGGGAGCTCAACCCCCGTCAGCGGCTCGGTGTCCGGCTCTGCCGGCGCGTCGGGTGCGGGCTCAGCGGATGTCGAGTCCGGGTCATCGCCGCCTGCCTTGTCGTCGCCGCTGCAACCCGCGAGCAGCAGCGATAGCGCGAACAAAGGCGCCACGATCCTGGCCGTTCCGAGCATGCTGCGCATCAGAGCTTCGCTCCTCCGTCGACGTACACCGTTTGACCGGTGATGAATGATGCCTCGTCGCTGCACAGGAATGCGGCCGCGGCGGCGATGTCTTCGGGCTGTCCGACCCGGCGTACGGGCGTGGCCTTGGCGGCCGCCTCGCGGAAGGCCTCGACCTCCATGCCTACGCGAGCGGCGGTGGCGTCGGTCATCTCACTGGCGATGAATCCGGGCGCGATGGCATTGGCAGTGATCCCGAAGGGACCGAGTTCGATACCGAGGGTGCGGGTGAAGCCTTGGATCCCCATCTTGGCCGCCGAATAGTTTGCCTGACCGCGATTGCCCAGGGCAGAGACGCTCGAGATGTTGAGGATCCTGCCGTACGTCTGTGGCACGAAGTGTTGCTGGGCCGCTTTGCTCATCAGGAACGCGCCCTTGAGATGGACGTTGATCACCGAGTCCCAGTCGTCCTCGGTCATCTTGAACAGCAGGTTGTCGCGGGTGATGCCGGCGTTGTTGACAAGGATGTGGATCGCGCCGAGTTCGGAGACGACCCTCTCGATCGCGGCGCTGGCACTGTCGGCATTGCCCACGTCGCAACCGATGCCCACAGACGCCGACGCACCGAGTCGGGCGGCCGCATCGCTCGCAGCTGATTCATCAAGGTCGAGTACGGCGACCGCGGCGCCCTCGCTGGCAAACCTGGAGGCGATCGCGAACCCGATGCCGCGCGCCGCCCCGGTCACGACGGCAGCACGCCCATCGAATCGACCCATTGCGGCGTACCCCTCAATGTCCCATCACGACCACGGTGGCCCGACTGTTAAGAACACCCTAAGTTAGCGAGACGTAGACTTTTCGTAGCCGCTCCGTGATGGTCCACACAGTCGCTTCACCTGCGTTCAAGCGCACAGCGGTGCCCGACTCAAGCACAATTTCGCTGCCATCCTCGAACCGAACGGTTCCCGCGCCCGACAGGACGACGAAGATCTCGTCCACCTCGGTGTCACGGGCCGTGCCGGCGGTCATCTCCCAGACGCCGACCTCGGTGTTGCCGACGGTGCCGAGTTCCAGCGCGCCGGTGGTCGGCGCGCCCTCGTCCACCTCGTGAGGCGGCAACGGCTGATGCTCGAGGGTTGCTCCGAAGAGGTCGGCGCTCAGCAGTCGTTCGCTCATGGGTTCATGCTGGCACGCAAGCGATCGGCGTAGTTCGCCGCCTCGCCGTCGGCGTACTTCGTGCGTGGCCAGAAGAAGCCACGAAGCCCATCACCCTTCGTTCGAGGTACGACGTGCAGGTGCAGATGCGGCACCGACTGACTCACCGTGTTGTTCATCGCCACGAACGAACCCTGCGCTCCTAATGCGTCGATCACGGCCGAGGCGATCCGCTGCGCAGCAGCCAAGAATCCATCTCGCAGGTCGGCCGGCAGATCCGGCAGGGTCACAACGTGTTGTCGTGGCACCAACAACACGTGCCCCTTGAACACCGGTCGGGCATCCAAGAAGGCGACGAACTCTGGTTCGTCCAGGACGACTTCGGCCGCCAGCTCGCCTGCCACGATCTGGCAGAAAACGCAGGATCCACTCATTGCGTCACCCGCACGATTCGTTGCCCGGTCCTGGGCTTGATTCCCGCCTGATTCTTGGGGGTTGGCTGACCCACACGATCGGGACCTTCGCCCCTGATCGCACCACGAAACCCGAGTCACGATGGGAGTGTTCAAAGGCAATCGGAAAGCGGTGACAAGCAATGTTCGTCCAAGACGTCATGACACACGAGACTACGACGGTCGGGCTCGACACGACCATCAAGCGAGCCACCGAACTGCTCGCCGAGCATCGCATCTCAACGTTGCCCGTCCTCGACGACGAGGGGCGACTCGCGGGTGTGGTCAGCGAAGCCGACCTGATTCGGGATGCCTTCCCGCGCGACCCCCGATCCCAGCTCACGCCACTCGATGAAGAGGACGCTCCACTGCTGATGCGCCTCGTCTCCGAGGTGATGTCCGCGCATGTCATCGCCGCGCATGAGGGCACTGATCTGGCCGACGCCGTAGAACTGATGACGTCCACCGGAATCAAGTGCCTGCCTGTCGTCGACCATGCAGGATCACTGGTCGGGGTCATCAGCCGAAGCGATCTGATCCGCGTGCGGGCACGAGCCGACGACGTGATTGCACGCGAAGTCGACTCGACCCTTGTCTCCCTAGGACACTCCGACTGGCTGGTCACCGTGAGCGACGGAGTGGTCGAGATCGAGGGCCCCGAGACCGAGCGCGATCGTTCGATCGCCCGACTGGAAGCCGGCACAGTTCCCGGCGTTGTCGCCGTCAAGGTGCGATGAGTGATGAGCACACAAACGAGCAACCTCAGCGCACGGCCGGCAGCGGCCGCGATTGAACGACGCCACTGGGGCGGCCCCGTGGTGGGTGGCTTCTACCTCGTCATGGGCGGAGTCCACCTCGGGTTGGTGGCAGCAGACACGGAAACCTACCGACACTTCGCCGACACCGCCCTCTTCCCGTTCATTCGTGATGCCTGGCAGCAGATCTTCATGCAAGACGCAGCCGTCTTCGGCCTGCTGTTGATGGCCGGCGAAGTGATCCTCGGCACCCTGCTGCTGATCGGCGGCCGATGCGCGGCCATTGGTTGGATCGGCGTCATCGCGTTTCACCTGGCACTGATGCTGTTCGGTTTCGCAGCTTGGGTCTGGTGTATTCCAGCCTTGGCCGTGCTCGTGCTCTTGGCGCGCCGGGACAATACGGCGATCTGGAGTCTCGGCCATGTCTGACTCCCCGAAGGCCTCCTCTTCACCCACATGGGTAGTCGTCGAGTCGATGTGGGGGAACACGCGAGCCGTCGGCGAGGCGATCGCCCGAGGCCTCGGTGCTTCGGCCACTGTGGTGGATGCCGCGGACGTGCGCGTAGGCCTTCCGGCTGATGTCGATCTCCTGGTCGTCGGCGGTCCGACGCATGCGTTCTCGATGAGCCGCAGCAACACGCGGCAGGACGCCGTACAACGTGGAGCCGCGAAAGGGCACGAAGCCCGCGGTATCCGGGAGTGGCTCAAGCAACTACCGAAGTCCGACCGGTTGGATGTCGCGACCTTCGACACCCGGGTCGTCAAGGTCAAGAGCCTGCCCGGGTCGGCCGCGAAGGCGGCGAGCAAGGAGGTCCGTCGTCATCACCTCGGCCGGCTCATCGCCACGCAGAGTTTCTATGTCGCAGACATGAACGGCCCACTCCTCGACGGAGAGATCGACCGTGCCGAGAAGTGGGGCCGTGACCTGGCATCCAGACACCGAAGCTAGGCCGCTTGAGTCACTGACGGGTTGCTACCCACAGTTCCTCTGCGGGCCACTGTCTCGCCCAGTCGCTCGACACGATCTCGTAGAACGAGTGGTCGTCGCCGTCTGCCGGGGCGTAGATCTCGTGCATGGCGTCGATCGTGAAACCGGCGCCTCGCAGGAGGCGTACCCAGTCACCGTGTGATGGATGGAACTCGATCCCGCCACCGGGCCACTGCACCCGGTAGGCCTCACGCTGACCGCGCAGCAGTCGCTCCTCGGCGACTCCCTCCTCGGCCGGGACGCAAAGCGCCGATAGGTGACTGTTGGTCAGGAACACCAGCCGCCCACCCGGCCGCAGGAGTCTGGCCGCTTCGGGCAGCCATCGCTCGGGATCACACCAAGCCGCCGCACCGTGTTCACTGACCACCAGGTCGAAACTCGCGCTCGCCAGGGGCACGCGTTCGGCGTCGCCCTCGATCAACGGGAAGGTCGGGCCGTGCTGCTCCTGGAGTCTTCGCGCGGTCTCCAACTGTTCGCCGGAGAGATCCAACGCCACCGCATGGGCTCCCGCTCGCGTCAGCCAGGCCGAGAAGTACGCCGTACCGCAGGCGAGCTCCACGACATCGAGACCTCGGACATCTCCGAGCACGCCAATGTCTGGTTCCGGCGTCGCGAACAGCCCCCAAACGATGTCCGATCGAAGCCACATCTCCTCCGCGGCAGCATCCGTGAAGCGCTCGTTCATGACCGCCCAGAGCGCCCGGTTCAACGAGATCTCGGAAGCCCTTGCATCGCTCACCCGATCACCCTAGGTCAGACCACAGATCAGTCCTGTCGACCGCTCATGGCGGTTTCGTGCTATCAACGTCACAGCAAACCGCTGCTCAATCTCGAAGAACGGGTCACCAGCATGATTGTTGACGCACTCAGGATCCAACGATGAGCGGCGGCGCACTCGCAGTTTTCATTGCCGTGGTCGGTGCCCGGTTTGTGGTGCCCCTCTTCATCCCGCGCTACCCGCTCCCGGCGATCATCGCAGCGTTGATCCTGGACGGGATCGACCAGTCGATCTTCCAAGCGTTCGGCTACGACCCACCCGGCTACCAGGGCTACGACAAGGCGATGGATGTCTACTACCTGGCGATTGCCTACCTAGCCACGATGCGCAACTGGCAGAGCCTGCCTGCTTTCCGGATCAGCCGGTTTCTCTACTTCTATCGACTCGTGGGCGTCGTAGCGTTCGAGCTCACCCAGACCAGGGCATTGCTGCTGATCTTCCCCAACACGTTCGAGTACTTCTTCATCGCCTACGAGGCCCTCAGGTTGCGTTGGTCGCCGGTCCGCTTCCTGCTGCACTTTTGGCTATGGACGGCCGCGCTGATCTGGATCTTCATCAAGTTGCCGCAGGAGTACTGGATCCACGTAGCGCAACTGGACCTGACCGACACACTCGCGGAGTACGCGTGGGCGACACCGCTGATGATCGCGATCATCCTGGGTGCGGGAGCGATCTTCTGGTGGCTGATCCTGCCTCGGTTGGGGAAGCCCGACTGGGGATGGCGAGTGGCCGCGGACCCGATGCCGACCACCATGGACACAGCAGCGGAGCAGTCCGCCTGGCACGCCCAGTGGGGCGCAATCCGCTCATGGGCCACCGCCGAGAAGGTCGTGCTCGTGGGCCTGATCTCTGTTGTCTACGGCCAAGTGCTGCCCGGGGTCCGCGCGACTGCCTTCCAGGTCTTCGTTGCCATCGCCGTCGTGGTGGTGATCAACGCCGCGTTCACGCTCGTCTCGGCCCGCCGCTCGTGGTCGATCGCCTCGATCAGCCTGGCCTTCCTGGCCCGAGTGGCTGTCAACGTGGTGTTCGTCGTTCTGGCCGACTGGTTGCTGCGTCGCGAGGGAGGCGACATCGATACCTCCGCCACCATCTTCTTCCTGTCGCTGATCAGCCTCATCACCACGCTGCACGATCGCTATCGCCCTGTTCTCGCCACTCGCGTCATCGCCGAGCGTGCTTCCGCACCCACCGCATGATCCTGCCGAAGGAGCGCGACCTTCGCAGTGATCGGCAAACGAGATTACGCGTCACGCATGCCTCAAGGGTCAAGGCCAGCAGTTGCTCGCCCTCGGTGACGGTGAGTGGGTCTAAGGCTCCCGGGGTTAGATGTCCAAGCGCCAGCGGATGTCGGCCTCGGCACCGGTGGGAACGTATGCGCATCGCAGCCCGGTCACTATGGATCGGTCCAGATGCGCCGCCAGCCGAGGCGTGATGTTGTCGAGGCGCCTGATGGCGTCGCGGATACGTCCGCTGACGGCCTTGCGTGCCCGCTCCGCGGGCTCGTTGGCGATGGTGCGGATCCTGCCGCCGAGTCCGGTCGTACGCCGAATCTCGGCCAGGAGTTGGTCGCGCTCCGCGGCTAGGCGGTCGATCGACGCGAAGTCGGCATCGCTCGTGGCCTCGTCGATCTCGGCCTCGAGTTCGTCGAGCCGATCCCGGTAGGCCTTGAGCGCCTCGAGATCGATGAGTTCATCCGATGTTCCGGAGGCCCCGGAGTGCCCCATGAGTTCCAAGGCTGGGACTTCCTGACCCTGGTGCCGCACGAGGATCGCGATGTCGGCGAGGCCTTTGACGTGCGGCAGGCTTCCCTGCTCGTCGCCGTACGTCAGTGTCCAGATCTTCTGGGAGCGGCTCAGCGAAGCCATGACGGGCGCCGGCTCCGACGATGCACGTGCGGCTGGCGACTGCGAACTCGCAAGCGCGCGCCGCGCTGTCTCGCCTTGCTTGACCCAGACCACGGCACCGAGGCGGCGGGACGTGTCGATCGACCGTTCGAGCATGGTTTCCGCGAGGTCGAAGTCCTCTAGCTCGGCAGCCAGGATGCCTGCCGCGTGGGCGAACGGCCCCGCGAACGCGACCAGGGCACCGTTCACCCCGCAGCTGTCGGTTAGCGGGGCGATGTCGTCGAGGAGCAGGGAACACATCTCGGCGTCGTGGAGGGCCGTCACGGCAACAGCGAGGTCTGCGACTAGGACGGAGCGTAGATATGAGTCTTCACCCCGCCACCCACTCGATGCAGAAAGCATCGCGACTTCGCGGGCTGCGGGCTCGAGATCACCCGCGGCAGCGTGGGCTCCGGCCGCCACCGCGTGGGCCAAGACCGGAGCACCGGTCCACCAGCGGACCGCATCCGCGGCGAGAACGGCGAGCTCGTCCGGGTCGTTGCGGACCCGGGCGAGGGCGACCCGCTGAGACATCAGCACGTTGCCCGTGTCCGGTTCGTGGATCTTCTCGCCGAGGGCAGCGGCGTCATACATCAAGGTCTCGGCGCGTTCCGCGTCTCCTTCGAGAAGAGCCAGCGCCGCTCGACGAGTCTGGACCAGGTACCGATCGCGGGGCTCGTTGCGTGCATCCAGCAGCCCGAACCATCGGTCAAGCACAGGGCGGAAACCCGGTGACCCCGCTTCGAGCAGACCGTTGGCCTCCAGGAGCAAGCCCTCGGCCAGGCGGTCTGTATCTCCCAGTCGGCTCCCGACATCGGCGATCTCGCGACCCAGCGCACTGCGAACCGTTCCGGTCCCGGGCCCCCACAGCGCGTCGTGCCTGGCGAGTAGGCACGACACCAGGGTTTCGTCGTCATCAGATTGCCGAGCAAGCGTCAGCGCTTCCTCGCTCAGCGGACCCGCCCTGCGCCGGTCTTGGGAGACGGAGTGCTGGAGCTCACGCGCCAGCGCCGCCGTGACTCGGGCCTGGCGTGCAATGTCGTGGCCGGTGATTGAGCGCAGTGCGGATTCGAGCTGAGCGACGATCTCGCCGCGGGGGGTCGCGAACTTGGCTCCGAGTCGCTGGACGGCAAGGGCCACGTCCACCTCTTCCTCTGGACGGGTCGCGGCGGTGGCCGCTTCTGCCAGCAGGCCACGGGCGACGCCGGGTTCGCCCGACCGCGCCTCTGCGTCTGCTTCCTCGATGAGGATCCGGACAAGGAGGTCTTGAGGGATCGTCCAACCGACATCCACCGCTGCCAGGCGAGCGCGGCGCAGGTGTGCTGCTGACTCGCCGAAGGCCGCCCGTCGTCGTTCGTCTCGGGCTGCTTCGCGCGCCCAGTGGATCGCCTTTCCTGGGTCGGCAGTGACCGCGAGCACGAAGTGACGGGCCAGGTCCCCTGGCGGCACCCGCGCTCCGCGGCGGTTCCGTGCTTCGAGTGCCTCGCCCACCCGGCCGTGCAGCCGAGCGCGCTCGGTGAGGCTCAGCTGGCCGTACAGGGTCTCGCGGAAGAGATCGTGGGTGAACCAGAGTTCGTCGGCGGGCCCGGTCCGGATCACGCCGGCCTCCTCTGCGGCGTCGAGGAGATGGACGACTTCGGCGACGGACTCGTCAGCAACTTCGCCCAGTACGTCGGGCAGGAGCCGATTGCCGAGCACGCTGGCTGCATCCAGGACACTTCGACTGTCTGCCGGCAGTGTTTCGAGCCGTCGAGTGAGAGCCCCGGTCACGGCGGTCGGCAACGATCCCGGCGCACCCTCCCCGGACAGTCTCGCCAGCTCCCGGACGAAGAGTGGATGCCCGCCGGTTCGGTTGTGCAGGTCGCGGGCCAACGTGTGGGCGAGTGCGGGGCCGCAGATCGTTGCGGCGAGCTCCTCGACATCCTCCACGGCCAGCCCTTCGAGGTGGATGCGATCGATTTGCGATCCGACGGAGGCGAGCCTCCGGCTCCTCTCGGTATCGAGCTCATCGTGGCGAACAGCCCCGACGATCATCAGCCGAGCCGCTACGGGGCGGGCAACGACGTACTCCAGCAGATCGAGAGTCGAGGAGTCCGCCCACTGCAGATCGTCGAGCACGATCGCGACGTGCTGGGACGCCGTCACGATCTCGAGCCAGCGGACGGCCGCGTCGAGCAGCAGGAACCGCCGACGGTCTGGGTCATCGGGGGTTTCCGGAGCGGGGCCGAGTTCGCGGATCAAGGCCGCGAGCCGGTCTCGGTCGTCACCAGCGGCCACAATGGCCGCATCCCTGCCGATGGAGTGGGCGATGTCGTCAAGTGCCTGCATCCAGGGCCAGAACCCCGGCGCACCGTCACCCTGCCAGCAGGTGCCCCACGCAACCACGGTCGAGCCGTCTGCAGTGTTCTCCAGGGCGGCTCGGATCAGTGACGTCTTGCCCATCCCTGCGTCGCCGCTGACGAGAACGGTCGAAGTGCGGCCCATCGCCGAGGCCACGACCATCTGTTCGAGACGTTCCCGGGGCTCCGTACGGCCGACGATCGCCGCCCCTCCTGGTCGCGTCATCGCAGCCTTTCCGCCGAACGCGGCAAATCGCCAGAGCGAATCTGGCGGAAATCGCCAGCCTCTGGCGCCTTAAGGATGACACGCACGACACGACCAAGGAGTACTGATGACATTCGACCCGATTCAATACAAGGCCACGACCCGCCAGCAGTGGGAGGACTACGCCGATGGCTGGAGCGCATGGGCGCCGTTCCTCGAGACCTGGCTCGGTCCGGCGACGGAACGGATGATCGACCTGGCTGGGATAAAAACGGGCGACCGCGTCTTGGACGTGGCCGCCGGTGCCGGCGGGCAGGGCATCGCCGCAGCGCAGCGGGTCGGCCCGGACGGCTCGGTCCTGGCGACAGACCTGTCGCCCGCCATCTTGGAGCACGCCGCGCGGGCAGCCAAGGAAGCCGGTGTCGACAACGTCTCGACCCTCGAGCTTGACGGCGAACGACTCCACGAGCTCGAGGGCGGCACCTTCGACGCCGCCATCTCCAGGGTGGGTCTCATCTACTTCCCGGACCGTGCCCAGGCGCTGTCCGGAATCCGCCACGCTTTGCGGGAGGGCGGACGGTTCGCAGCCGTGACGTACTCCTCCGCGGCAGCCAACGGCTTCTTCTCGGTGCCGGTTTCGATCGTGCGGGAGCGCGCCCAGCTCCCCGCGCCAGCACCGGGACAACCTGGCCCCTTCAGCCTGGCGGATCCCGAAGTCCTCACGCAGGAGCTCGCCCAGGCTGGGTTCCATGACATCGAGGTGGAGCTGATCGCCTCGCCGGTCCTGCTTCGCTCGGCCGCCGAGTGCGCCCGCTTCGAACGGGAGTCGTTCGGTGCCCTCCACCAGATGCTGGGCGCCCTGACGGTGGAGGACCAGAACCTGGTGTGGAAGGAGATCGAGTCTGAGCTTGCCCGGTACGACACCGACGACGGCTTCGTCGGACCTTGCGAGCTCGTCGTCGTCGGCGCGACCCGATGAGCATCCGCGGCGACTTCACGGTCGCCGCGGTGCAGGCGACGCCCGCCTACCTCGACCGCGAGGCCACCGTGGACATCGTCGTCGACCATGTTCAACGCGCCGGCACCGCTGGAGTCGACCTGATCGTCTTCCCCGAGTCCTTCCTTCCCGGATATCCCGACTGGGTATGGCGCCGCGAGCCCTGGAGCGAAGACGAGTGGTACGCCCGCTTCCAGGACCAGGCCGTCGAGATCCCCGGTCCCGCACTGGAAAAGGTCTGCGCCGCCGCCGACGCCGCAGGGGTTTGGGTCGCGCTCGGGATCACCGAGCGCGATCCGTCAGGGACCCTCTACAACGCCGTCGTCTACGTCGATAGCAGCGGACGGATCGCCGGGCTGCACCGCAAGTTGGTGACCACGGGCGCCGAAGGGCTGGTGTGGGCCAACGGACGAGGACCGATGCTCACCGTGGTCGACATCGGTGGGGTGACGGTCGGCTCGCTGATCTGTTGGGAGAACTACATGCCCCTCGCCCGGGCCGCCCTCTACCAGAAGGGCATCGACGTACTGCTTTCCCCGACCTGGGACAACAGCACCGAGTGGGTGCCGACCCTCCGCCACATCGCGAAGGAAGGCCGGGTCTTCGTCGTTGGCGTCGCAGCCTATCTACGCGGTTGCGACGTGCCCCGCGACCTGCCGGGTGCCGACGACCTGTACGGCGACGGGGACGACCACCTGTCCGCGGGCAACACGACCATCGTGGCCCCGGGCGGCGAGATCCTCGAGGGACCTCTCATCGGACAAGAGGGCACCGTCACCGCCGTCCTCGATCTGGACCGGATCGCCGTCGGCCGACGCGAATTCGACCCGACAGGGCAAAACGCCCGACCCGATGTCCTCGCCCTCACCATCTGCCCGAGCGGGAACACCTGATGACGAGTGTGAGTCAGCCCATCACGATGTCGCGGCGCCGGTAACCCCACAGGCCAAGCAGCACAAGCGCCACCGCGAGGACGAGTTCAGCGAGCGCCGGGACGGGGTCGAAGGTCTCGACCGGGAGCTCGGGCAGGTGCCAGAACGGCGAGAGGCCGTCGATCCAGTTCGGCAGTCTCAGCGTCTCGCCGAGTATGACCTGGAAGAAGATGAACGCGACGACGGCCCACGCCATGGCGGACAAGCGCGGAAACAGGCCGAGGATCGCGACCGCGATGGCCGTGACCAGGAGTACGCCGGGCAGGTAGCTGACCTGAGCCCCAACCTGGGCTGCGAGCTGGTCCCACTCGCCCATGCCCTGGGCGTATCCGACTGCGAGGCCGAGGCCCATCACGAAGGACAGCAACAGCGCGCCCAGGACGGCGACGACGACCGTGGCGAGCACCCAGGAGGTCCGGCGAACCGGGGTCGCCAACACCACCTCCGCGCGGCCCGACTCCTCCTCCGAGCGCAGCCGGAGCACGGAGGTGACGGCAAAGCCCGTTGAGATCACGGACATGAACAAGTAGATGTACCCGAGGAACGCGTCGATAAGGGCCTGCTCGGCGTCGGCGGAGGCGCCGATCGCTCTGGCGATGTCGGGGTTGGATGAGACTAGGTCGGGGATGGTCGGGACGACCGCGCCGTACACGAGTCCGAGAGCAGTCACACCGACGGCCCAGCCGATCAGCAGGCCGCGCTGGAGGCGGAAGGCCAAGCCGATCGGCGTACCGAGGAAACGCGACGCGCGCGAATGGCCGGGGCGGGTGTGCAGCAGGCCACCGGCGAAGTCGCGATGCGCGGTCAGCCAGGCCGCCAGCGCGAGCATCGCGGCAGTCAGCGCCAGCAGGAGCAGAACGGGCCACCACTGCTCATCGCCGAACGCGTCCATCCGCTGCGCCCAGCCGAAGGGTGATGCCCAGACGACCGCATTGTCCTGCATTGCGCCGACACCCCGCACGAGGTAGCCGATCGCGATCGCCGCTCCGGCCAGGCCGAGCGCGCCACGTGCGGACGTCGAGATCTGGGCGGCGACCAGAGTGATCGCGGCATAGCAGAGGCCGAGCAGTGTCAGCCCTACGCCGTAGGTCACGCTGCCGACGCCGTCGAGGTCGGCCGCCAGCATGGACGAGGTGGTGATGATTCCGATCAGCAGGGCCGCGGCTACTCCGTAGACGAGGCCCGCGAGGGTGGCCGCGTGGCGACCCAGGACGGTCGAGCGGAGCAGCTCGGCGCGACCGGACTCCTCCTCGGCGCGGGTGTGCCGGATCACGAGGAACATCACCATGAGGCAGATGCCGAGCTGGGCGACCTGCGAGATCTCGTTAGCCACGATCCCGCCGATGGTGTCGATGCCGGCCTGCCGACCGGACATCAGGTAGCTGACCGGGCTGGTGCCGACCGCGGCTGCGTATCCGGCGATTTTCTCGGGGGTGTTATAGATCGGCGGCACAGCCAGCGCGCTGATCGCGATCATTCCGCCGACGCCAACCAGCCACACCGGCAGCCGGATCCGATCCCTGCGCAGGATCAGACGGATCAGGTGGCGAGTGCCCGTGAACGGAGCGCTCACGTCGTCACGTCTTCGCCGTACTGACGGAGGAAGAGCTCCTCCAGAGTCGGCGGATGAGCCGTGAGCGACCGTACGCCGAGAGCGCCGATCGCCTGCATCGCAGCGTCGAGGTGGTCGGAGTCGACATCGAACGTGACCCGCCCGTCGACGAACTGCGGGTTGTGCACCCCCTCGACGGTACTGATCGCGTTGGCAGGCAGCGCGGTCTCGGCGATGACCGTCGTACGCGTGAAGTGTCGTAGCTCGGCAAGCGAGCCACTCTGCACGACCCGACCGCCCCGGATGATGCTGATCCGATCGGAGAGTGCCTCGGCCTCAGCAAGGATGTGCGAACTGAGCAGCACGGTCGCACCCTCGGCCTTTAGCTCGAGGACTGCCCTCTGGAACTCTGCCTCCATCAGCGGGTCGAGACCCGAAGTCGGCTCATCGAGCAAGTAGAGCTCGGCGCGGCTGGCCAGTGCGGCGACCAACGCCACCTTCTGCCGGTTTCCCTTGGAGTAGGTCCTCGCCTTCTTGCTGGGGTCGAGCTCGAAGCGCTCGAGCATCTCAGCCCGGCGCTTCCGGTCGAGTTCGCCCCGCATGCGGCCCAGGACGTCGATCACCTCACCGCCGGTCAAGTTGGGCCACAGGGAGACGTCACCGGGGACGTAGGCGATGTGTCGATGCAACTCGGCCGCCTGCCGCCACGGGTCGCCACCTAGCAGGGTGGCGCGGCCCGAGTCGGCCTTCAGCAGGCCGAGCAGGACGCGGATCGCAGTGGACTTGCCAGCACCGTTCGGACCGAGGAAGCCGTGCACCTCACCGAGCTCGACCGCGAGGCTGAGCCCGTCGAGGGCCTTGACCGGCCCGAAGGTCTTGACGATGTCCTGAAGCTCGATGGCAGCCACGACACCATCCTGACACCTCGGTCCACGCCTAGTCGGACTCAGCCTCGGCCTCGGCAAGGGCGAGGGCGTTGCGGATCTCCACCGCACCGGGATCCGACACCAGCGCTACGATCCCCGAGTGCCCGGGTTCGATGGCGTGCCCGAGCTCACTGGCCAGCTCGCTGGGGCGATGGAGCTGTCGGGCCTTGCCGACCGCTGCGCCGGTCCCCCGATCACCGCAGCACTGCCAAGGATCGATGGCGGGAAGATGAGGCCCAGTCGCCCCCCTCGTGCGTAGGTCATAGTCACCTACGAGACGCTGATGGAGAAAGGGGGCGGTCGAGGTGGATGAAGCCGGTCAGGAAGATCCGGAGCAGTCAGGCAAGCGGCCTGAGCGCCGGGTCGAGCCGCGCACCATCGGTACCCCTGGAACCCTTCCCTGTTGCCTACGCGGGCCGGGGCCCGTTCCGGTCGGCACGCAAGCCCCCGCTGGGCACCCGGTACTTCCCGTTGCTCGCGTCGGTACGCGGGTACACCCGGGGACGGCTGCGCACGGACGGGGTCGCCGGGCTCACGGTCGCCGCGTTGGCGCTGCCCGCTTCGATGGCGTACGCGAACATCGCTGGACTGCCGGTGACCGCCGGGCTGTACTCTCTGCTGCTGCCACTGGTCGTGTACGCGTTCCTCGCGTCCACTCCCTGGATGGTGGTCGGGCCTGAGAGCACCATCGCTCTGCTCGTGGGGGCCGCGCTGGCTCCGATGGCGGCTGCGGGCTCTCCCGAGTACGCGACCTTGGGGGCAGCGCTCGCGGCCCTGGTCGCGGGGGTGTACCTCGCAGCCTTTCTGATCCGACTCGGCTGGATCGCAGACTACTTCTCCCAACCGGTCCTCGTCGGGTACATCACAGGGGTCGCGATCCTGATCGCGCTCGGGCAGCTCGGCAAGCTCGTGGGGCTCACCAGCGAGCAGGACAACGCGATCGTCGCCGCCGGCGACATCGTGACTCAACTCGATGAGGCGAACGCGGCGACTTTCGCGCTCGCGGTCGTCTCACTCGGCCTGCTGATCGGGTTGCGGCACCTGTGGCCGCGTTTCCCGGCCGCACTGGTGGTTGTGGTGCTCGGGATCGTCGTTTCGTGGTCACTGGACCTGGCTGCCCGCGGTGTGAGCGTCGCCGGTCCCGTCCCGGCCGGCCTACCTGAACTCACCTTCCCGCGGATCAGTGGTCAGGACTGGGCCCACCTCGCAATAGTCGCGGCCGGCATCTTCCTAGTCGGGTTCTCCGACTCGATCCTCACCGCCCGCGCGTTCGCGGCTCAACGCGGGGAAAAGGTAGACGCCGACCAGGAACTGCTCGCGTTCAGCGCAGCTAACGCGGCCGCCGGCGTCACGCAAGGCATGCCGATAGCCACGACCGGGTCACGGACCGCGGTCAACCTCAGCATGGGCGCGACCAGCCAGGTGGTTGGACTGGTGGCGGCCGGCGCCATCCTCGTCGTGCTCCTGCTGCTGACCGAGCCCATCCAGTACCTGCCGGCCGCCTCCCTGGCCGCGATCATCCTGACCGGAGCCGTCCGGCTGATCGACCCCGACCAATGGCGAGCCCTGGCCCACGGCGACCGCGCCGAACTGGTCATCGCCGTCATCACCGTTCTCACCGTGATCAATCTCGGCGTGCTGACCGCATTGGTAGTCGCCGTGGTCCTCTCCCTGCTCGACGTCGTACGCCGGATCGCCCGCCCGAACGACGCGGTGCTCGGCTGGTCCTCCGAGGAGCAGCGATTCGCCGACGTAAGTCGCGTTCCCGACACCGCGGTCACTCCCGGCATCGTGGTGTACAGGTTTTCCGACCGGCTGTTCTTTGCCAACGTCCACTTCTTCAAGCGACGCGTGTGGGCCGCTGTGGACGGGGCACCCCAGCCTGCCCGGCACGTGGTGCTCGATATGGCCGGCGTACCCGGACTCGACTCCAGCGCCGCGGCCGGGCTGCGCGAGTTGCACGACGGGCTGATGAAGCGCAACGTGAACCTGCACATCGCGCGGGCCACCGAACCCCTCGAAGCGGCGCTCGACCGCCTCGGTCTGATCGAGATGATCGGCGAGGACCACCTTCATTCGACCGTGACCGCCGCGGTCGAGGCAACCGCCGGTTCCACACCTCACCCCAACCCACCCACGTTAGCATCAGGTCGGCGCAGCATAACGAGGCTGCTGGCAAGCATCCAGACGCAGAACCCACCGAAGGCGACGGCGGCGAGGGTGCCCCCCGTCGAGGTGTTCACCGTCTCGACGACCGAAAGTAGTGCGCTTACGGCCACAGCGCCGCTCAACCCGGCGTACCAGCGGGCAGTCGTCCCGCGCAGCGCCACGACCGTGACGCTGCCCATCGCCAGCGCCATCCAGACGCCGAGCGTGGCGCCGACGATCTGGCTGCCATCGCTCAACAACCGCAGCATGGCCGGGTCCGGCTGGGAGTCGGCCATGTGTACTGCGATCGCGTACAGGGCCTCCTTCAGGCCGGCCGTGGCCGACATCAGGATCACGCCGTACAGGAACACGGTGGTCCAGCCGGTGCCGGATCGACCCTGAGCTGAGGCGAGGCAACGGTGCACACCGGCGAAGAAGGTCGCGATCGGAATTCCCAGCAGGGCTGCCATCACGACGGCGGCCTGATGCCGCGACGCGTCTTGGGCGAAGTACGCCATGACCTCGGCATCGGAGTCACCGAGAACCGGTACCGGACCCAGGACTGGGAACGAGGCCAAGCCGGCGAAGAAGGTGACGATGCCGGCGATCGCTGCGATGCGGCGGAATCCGTCGGGCTCGGTCGCCGCGGGCGTCGCGGAAGTTTCGAGCGTCGAAAGGGTGTCGGTCATGGTTGGCTCCTTGGTTGGCGATATGAAACGGACCATATTCGCGAGGGTTTCCTATTGTCAATAGATGACTCTTTTGCTAACCTGCTGGGCACAACCAGCCGATCCCGACCAGCACTGGAACTCCGACCTTGACCGACGAAGCATCGCGCACCTACCGTTCGCCGCTGCGAGACGAACAGGCACGCCAGACCCGCACCCTCATCCTGGATGCCCTTGTCGACCTGCTCGCGGATCGTCGAGCGGATGACATCACCACGCGGGAGATCGCTGACCGGGCGGGGTCTCGCAGCCCACTGTCTACCGGCATTTCCCCGACCGGACGGCACTGCTTGAGGGCATCTCCGCACGGATCGGCGACCTCATGGGCGCACCGGACGGGATCCCCGCCGTCGGCAGCATCGACGAGGTGGGTCCGCGGATCGAGGCCTTGTTCGTGGCATCTGACGAGTTCCCCGTCGAGGTCAGCGCCGAAGCCCTGTTGAACGCCGATCCGCGGCGTTACTCACCCGAAACCCAGCAACACTCCGCCGAGGTCCTCGACCTGGTTGCCGCGGCCTTCCCGGATCTCGACGATCGGCGGCAGGCCCACGTCGCCGGGCTGCTGAGGTGCGTCGGTTCCTCCCAGTCCTGGTTGCGGATGCGGGAAGAGTTCGGCGTGCCCGGCGCCGAGTCGGGACCCTTGCTGCGCTGGGCAATCGACACCCTCATCGCGGCCGTTCGCGATGGCCAGTTGCCGGAGATCAAGCCGGCCCACCCACACGGAGGTCAGTCATGACACTGTCACTCAGCGGAATCGTCCACTTCGACGATCCTGCGGCGTCCGAGCTACTGGTGGTCGGGGCCAAGGCCTCCCACCTCGCGGAGTTGCGGGCCGCTGGCTTACGCGTCCCGAACAGCGTCGTACTCCCTAGCTCGCTGCTAGCCGGGTGGCGAGCCGGAGGCGACGCCTTCCCCTGCAGTCGAACTCGCCATCGAGGAGGTCGTCGCCTCTTTGGGGTGTGGTCCCCTCGCCGTGCGGTCGTCGGCGGACGTCGAGGATGGCACCGCCGCATCATTCGCCGGTACCTACACCACGGTTCTCGGTGCAACCGGCATCGAGGAGGTCACGGCAGCGGTACGCATGTGCCTCGACAGTGCGGACGCTCCCCGGCTCGGCGCCTACCGGGGCGCCGGTGGCGTGTGCATGTCAGTCCTCTGCCAGCAGATGCTCGACCCAGAGGCCGCCGGAGTGGCGTTCACCGCCGATCCGATCACGGGTGACACCGATGTCGTACGCATCTCGGCGGTCCTCGGTCTCGGAGATCGACTCGTCGACGGCGGAGCCAACCCAGACGAATGGCGCGTTCTGGAAGGGGTGGCGGAGGCGATCGAGACCGGAGCTGAGGCGGCCTTGTCGCCCGAACAAGCCCTCGCGGTGGCCGAGGTCGCCCGCGCCGCCGCCGACCATTTCGGCTCGCCGCAGGATGTCGAGTGGGCGTTTCAGGACGGCCAGGTGCACCTGCTCCAGAGCCGACCAATCTCGGCGCTCCCCGTTCGCCCGACCGAGCAGCTCGAGGGTCTTGGTTGGGAGAAGGACCTTGCGCACTACCCGGAACTGGTCACGCCGTTCGGCTGGTCGCTATTCGAACCGGCTTCAGATGCGGCCGTTCGAGCGATGTGTCGCGACTTCGGCCTGATGCTGGCCGGGCTCGACCAGGTGTCGATCGGCGGCGAGGTCTATGTCCGGCCGGTGCCCCCCTTCGGCTCGCCCGAACCCCAGGGGTCACCGCCTCCGGCCCTGGCCGTGGGACTCGCCGCCCGCCTGGTGCCAGCGCTCCGGGTGCGGATGAAAGCGGCCAAGCGCGCGCTGACCGCGGGATTGCCAGCCCAGCGGCTCGCGGAATGGGACGAGCGCTGGCGGGTCGAATTCGAGCAGCGCACCCAGGCCATGCTCGCCGAGGATCTGCCCTCGCTTGACGCCGCGGGCCTGGTCGATCACCTGGAGCGGGGCCGCATTCTCCTCGACGATGGGCACTACGTGCACTTCCAGCTCCTCATGCCGTACACCCTCGCCCTCCACGAGCTCGTCCAACTCTGCGATCGCCTACTGAGCTGGGACGAGACCGACACGCTGCGCCTGCTCGTCGGCTCATCCCCCGCGTCGGTCGCCGGCGCCCGGTCACTTGCCGACATCCGGGTGCGGGTGCTGGCGCGACCTGATCTGGTCGATGCACTGCGGGCTGCTGCTGCCGATCCGGTGGCGGCCCTCCAGACGGTCGATCCCGACATCGCCGACGAGCTGGACGCCTGGTTGAACGCGCACGGGTGGCGTCCCACGAACTACGAGCCGGGCTCGCCCGCGGTCATCGAACGACCCGGCGTGGTGACCCGACTACTCCTCCACGACGACGCACCTCCGGACGGCGACGTGGCCGCCGGGGCCGAAGCCGCGGCACTGAAGAAGCTGGCCGGCGCCGACCGGAGCGTGTTCGTGGCCGCGCTCGAGCAGGCACGGCGGGCCTACCCCGTCCGCGAGGAGAACGTCGTACTCACCGACAACCTCCCGTGCGGCATCCTCCGCCGTTGGGTTCTCGAGGCCGGACTCCGCCTGGTCAGGGCGGTCGGCTGACGCGAGTGGACGATGCCGTCTTCTGCACCGCGATCGAGCTGGCCGATGCTCTCCTGGACGGCACCGAAGACCTCGAGCCTCTCGTCTCGCGTCGACGCGGCGAACAGGCATGGACCCGAGCCCATCCCGGGCTACCTGTCGTCGGCACACTCGACGACCTGCCAGACCTTCGCTTCCTCCCCGCGCACGGACGGCGCTTGAACGAGGCGATGCTTTGGGGGCTCAAGATGGAGTTCCCAGGGGAGGTCGCCCCGTCCGAGGGCGAGGCGTTGCGGGGATCGCCCGCATCGCCGGGCAGCTACACCGGTCGGGTCCGCGTGGTGCGGGGTGAGGCCGACTTCGGAGCCGTACTGCCGGGCGAGGTGCTGGTCTGCCCGACGGCCTCACCCTCGTGGACCATCCTGTTCGCTATCGCAGGAGCCCTGGTCACCGACGGTGGAGGACAGCTCGCCCACGCCGCGATCGTCGCCAGGGAGCACGGCCTGCCCGCCGTCGTCGGGACGGTGCACGCCACCACCCAGCTGGTGGACGGTCAGATCGTCACCGTCGACGGCACCGCCGGCACCGTCATGGCGCATGCGGCGGAATCACCATCACTACGGCCCCCACTAGAGAGCCAGTCGCGATGTCGCGGCGCCGATAGCCAAAGCAGTACCAGCGCTGGGTCGGCCCCTCAGGCGACCGCCTCCGTCGTCGGAATCCCGATCACGGCCTGTCCCGGCGGTGAGACCGGGTGCCCCTTCCCATTCCCATTCACGCTGCGTGTGTCCATCGCATACGTCAGAACCGCATGGGCGATGGCATCCGACATCTGGTGGAAGCCCACCCCATTCACGTTGTCGATCGTGTCGCATGCCTGGTGGTAGCACGAGTCGTACGCGACGCCAGCCGTCCCACCGTAAATCGGCGGCCTCCGCCGCGGTCTTCACACCCTCCGCGCCTGTGAACAAGCCACCGGCCGGGATGCCCGCTGTTGATGAACGGGCCGTAGTCGCTAGCGCCCGCTGAACGCCGTCGGCTCGACGGCAGGCCCTGCTCCGGCGAAGTAGTCGTGGAAGAGTCGCCTCGATCGCGCCTGAGCCTGCCGGCCCCGGCCGCAGCCGGCCGGAACGCCGAGTTGTCGCCGTCGTAGACGAAGCGGACGTAGTTCGGTGAGCCGACCATGTCGAAGTTCAGGTAGAGCGCGATCGCCTGCTGCGCCGGGCGTCGAGCAGGTTCGCCACGTAGTGCGACGAGCCGACCAGCCCGGACTCCTCCGCGCCCCAGAGCGCGAAGCGCACCTTGTTCTTCGGCTTGACCTTGGCCATCTGCTCGGCGATCTCCAGGATCGCTGCCGAGCCGCTGCCGTTGTCGTTGATGCCGGGGCCCGCGGTCGACCGAGTCGAGGTGCGCGCCGACCATCACCACGTTTGTCGGGTCGCCCGTCCGCGATCTCGGCGAGCACGTTGTACGTCGTCCGCTCTTCGCGCAGCGACGTTCGCGAACCACGCGCAGACGCAGCCCGGGCGTGCCGGCGAAGGTCACACCCAAGTCGTAGGTGATGCTCCAGCACCGGGATGCCGGAAGCGTTGGTCGCCCCGAGTGTGCCGCCGATCAGGCCCGTCCGGCGCAGGGGTGTTGCCCTCGTTCATCAGATCACGACGCCGGCGGCGCCTGCCGCAGCTGCGTTGAGTGCCTTGAGCTCGAAGGTGCAGGTGCCGCGCTGGATGAGGGCGATGTTGCCAGCCGGGAACCCGGCGAAGTCGGCTGCTTCGCAACCGCTGCGTCGAGGTGTTGGCAGGCCCCAGCTGGAGATCCACGGCCGTCACCGCAGCGGTCACGTCGCCTGAGTCGGTCTCCCCCATCGTTTGGAAATCGGTCCCCTCCAGATAGGTGACCGAGCCCGGCGCGGTCTGCTGCAGTGCGGACGGACCCAAAGTGGCGGCAGCAAGGTACTGGAATGGCTGCACAGTGACCCTGTAGCCGGCCGCCTGGAACACACCGACGGCGTACTCAACGGACGCGTCATGGCCGGGCAGGCCTGCGAAGCGATTTCCGCCGTTCTCGTCGGCGATCTGCTGCAGCGCTTGGAGGTGCTCAGTCAGACCCTGCAGCGTGACCGCATCGCGCAACTTGCGCGAAGTGTTGTTGTTCGGTTCCGCCTGCGCGGGAACCGCCCCCGATGCAACTAGCGCCAGTGCCGCGCAACTTGTCAGTGCAATCGTCCAAAATGAACGTGGTCTGCTCACGATGATGCCTCCCTGAGTGGCGTGTGACTTAGAACACACTTTGAGTTTCGGCTCACCTTAGGGTCGGCGGCACCACCTGACAACCGGGACCATGTAGCGATCGCCACAGCGCCGGTCAACCTGGCGTACCAGCGGTACGTCGCGTCGACTCATATGTCGTCCCGCTGGGATAACAATCCACGCGGCGTGATCCGCGCGAACTCGCATGGACCAACAAAGGAGTCTGTGGCGCACTGGGCGCACCACAGACTCCTTCATATCGTCAAAAGTGGAGCTGGCGGGAATCGAACCCGCGTCCTCGAGCGTCGAACCAGGTCTTCTACGGGTGTAGTCAGTGAAACGTTTTCTCTGCCCCGGCACTCGCACTAACACGTTGCCGACAGGCGCAGTCAGGAAAAAGTCCCGCCCACCCCTCCTGACAGAAGATGAGCAGCAAGCCTTCTAAATGAGGCCTGGGTCCGGGACGAAGGCGGATACCCGGTCAGACCCTTCAATCACTGCTTAGGCAGCGAGGGTGAAGTCAGTGCGATTTGAGTTGGCACTTATAGTTTTCCAGCGGTCGTTTACGAGATGTCGCTGGCTCCTCGACCCGCTTCTCCTGGAACTAACGTCCCAAGTCGAAACCGATCAGCCCCTCTTGAGTTATGCCACCAGTGTACGCATCGGTGCCGACACTCACGACCGGTTAAGGGCGTCAACTGTGGATCCGGTCGCGGGCGCGATGGATGGACCAGCCGCCAGCACGGCCACGACGGTGGTGATGGGCACGGCGAGGATCAGCCCGATTCCCGATGCGAACGTTCGGACTATCTCCTCGGCAATGCCCTCATCGAGCAACAGATCCATGAGCGGTCGGTCGAACAGCGACACCAGGGCCAGCAGGGCGAGCGAGGTGCCGGCGTACGCGAAGGCGATCGTGTAGATCGTCGAGGCGATGTGATCGCGGCCGATCCGCATCCCGCTGCGCATCAGTCGTCGACGAGAGAGTTCCGGCCCGGCGCCTCGAAGTTCCCACACGGCCGAGGCTTGGGTGATCGTGACGTCATTGAGTACGCCGAGTCCCGCGATGATGACCGCGCACAACACGAGGTCGGAGAAGTTGAGATCCGTCGTCCGGGCGAACAAAGCACCTCCCGCCTCACCGGCCATCCCCGATACACGTGCTCCTGAGATGCCCCATGCCCCGATCAGGGCCGTGATGCCCACGCCGAGCAGCGTGCCCAGCAGTGCAACCGTCGTCCGCAGGCTGAACCCGTGTGCGAGGTACAGCACCACGAACATGATGAGCGACGATCCGGCGAGAGCGACCGCCCAGCCTGGCGAACCCGCCAAGAGGGCAGGAAGCATGAAACGCCAGATCACCAGCCCGGCGAACATCAGTCCGACGATGGCCAGGAAGCCACGCAGTCGAGCCACGGCGACCACGATGATCATGAACAGGATGGCCATCAAGGCCAGGTGAGAGTTGCGATCGACCCCGACATAGCCGTACGTCGCAGGCTGGTCCTCCTGGCTCGGAATCCTCAGCACGCGAACGTGGTCACCCGCGACCAGACCCGCCCGCGTGGCATCGGGTGGCGCCTCCAACACCACCTCAGTCCCCGTCTCCGGGCCGCTCAGCACCGTCACGGTCAGTTCGTTGCAGTGGTCGGGATAGGGCTCGGTGTCCGGCTCAGCCTGGTCGTCCGAGATCACAACCGGGCACGTCGCCGAGACCTTGACGATCTTTGCGTCGCGTTGGGTGACGCCCGGGCCAAGGTAGTCAACGGTGCCGGCCTGGCTGTCGGTCGGCCAGAGCAGGACCACCGACCCGAGGGTGATGACAGCCAGCAGCGCCGACGTGGTGATCAGGATCAGCCGCGCCCGCGGGCTGGTCGCGACGGGGGTGTCGTGGTCGTGATTGGCGTGCGAGCCGCCCATCAGTCCGTCTTGCCCTTGAGGCGACGCCCCAGGGCCTGTTCCGACTCCCGCGTTGCCTGGCGTTCAGCCAGCGAGTGGCGTTTGTCGTATTCCTTCTTGCCGCGGGCAAGGGCGATCTCGACCTTGGCTCGCCCGTCGGTGAAGTACATCGCGAGCGGAACCAACGTGTAGCCCTTGTCGGTGATCTTCCGCTCGATCTTGGTGATCTCGGCGCGATTCAGCAGCAACTTGCGCTTGCGGGTCGCGGAGTGGTTGGTCCACGTGCCCTGGGAGTACTCCGGGATGTGCACGGAGTGCAGCCAGACCTCGTGATCATCGATGTCTGCGAAGCCGTCGACCAGGGACGCGCGGCCGGCTCGCAGCGACTTGACCTCGGTCCCCATCAGGACCAACCCGGCCTCCCAGGTGTCCTCGATGTGATAGTCGTGTCGCGCCTTCCGGTTCTGCGCGATCATCTTGCGGCCCTTCTCCTTCACCATGGGAGAAGTCTCTCAGGCGAGCGCAATTTGGTTTCTAGAACCAGCCCATCGGGTCGACCGCTTTGCCGTTGGCCATCACGGTGAAGTGCAGGTGGCATCCGGTCGACCAGCCGGTGCTGCCGACGTATCCGACGAGTTGACCACGCTTCACGGTGCTGCCGCGCCCGACGACGTACGACGTGGCGTGGTTGTAGATCGTGGCCAGGCCGACCCCGCGAGCCAGGCCATGGTCGATGATCAGTCGGTTCCCATACACGCTGGACCAGATCGAGGCGATCACGGTGCCCGAGGCGGCGGCGTACATCGGTGTGCCGCAGCCCGTGGCGAAGTCCACGCCGTCGTGCAGTCCCCAGTACCCATAGATCGGATGGCGTCGATACCCGAACGGCGACGACACGCGGCCATTGACCGGGTAGGCGAGGAACCCTCCCGAGTCAACCGGCACCCCGGCCGCTGCTGCCGCGGCCGCTCGGGCAGCCGCCGCCCGACGCGCCAGAACCCGCTTGATGCGTTCTTCTTCGGCACGCAACTGGCGCAACTTCTCACGATCGGCCTTCATCGCCTCCCAGGCGGCCACCCGGGCGGTGGTCCGGGCCTCGACCAGCGAAGCCACGTCATTGGCTGCCGATTCGGCGTCGGCTTCCAGGTCCTCCATCAGGTTCAGCTGCTTCGCGGCTTCCTTCCGCCGGGCGGCGACCTCGACGGTGGCGGCTTCCACCTCCGCCTCCTTGGCTGCCAATGCCTCTTCGGCCAGCGCCAAGGCTTCGTACGACTGAGTCTGAGTGTCGACAATGGCATCGCGAGCGCCGATCTGGCGGATCAGATCCTCGGCGGTCCGAGCATGCATCAAGGAGGACAGGACCAGCAGTTGTGGATTGCCCTCGGTGTAGATCGACGAAATGGTTGCGGCGACGGCTTCACGCTGGCGTTGCACTGCGGCCCGCCCGGCCTCGAGTTCAGCCTGTGCGGTGGCAAGTCGTTCCTCCGCGGCCTTGAGTCGCGCCTTCATGAGGGTGTCGCGTCGTTGCGCGGCCGCCAGCTTGGCGCGTGCTTCATCGAGTCGCGTGCGGGCGTCGACGAGTTGGTCCTTGGCTGCGCGAAGTCGAACGAGTGCGTCGCGGGCTTGAGTACTGGAGCCCTCGAGTTCCTCCGAGGCCGAGGCAATGCTGCTCTTGACGTCATCGCGGCGGTCGGCCAACTCGTCATCGGTGGTCGCCGAAGCGCTGAGTAGCGGGGCCAGGCCGATCGCGAGCACGCCCGCGACAGATGCGGCGTACATGCGGTGGCGGCGGGCACGGGGGAAGAAGTGCACCGGAAGCCTTCGAGTGTTCGGGGAAGTGAACTCCTCGAAGGTATCCGAGCGAACTCAGACTTTGAGGTATTTGCGTGTCAGTAGGAGTGTCGGAATCAGGGTCAGCAGGGGGCCGAGGATCGCGATGAAGATCACCGCGTTGACGTATTCGGGCGCACCGATCCAATAGATGAACTGCAATCGCTCCCCGACATTGCGCTGGATGCCATAGAACACGAAGCCTGCGAGAGCGGCCGCGGCCAGTGCCACACCGAGCAGCGCGGTGACCAGCGCCTCCATCAAGAACGGCAGGGCGATGTAAAGAGTCGAGGCACCCACCAGGCGCATGATTCCGATCTCCTTGCGCCGCGCGAAGGCCGCCAGGCGAATCGTGTTTCCAACCATCAGCAACGCGGCCACGATCAAGAAGATGGCCGTGGCGTAGGCACCCTTCTTCATCGCATCGATGGTGTCGTAGATGGGTCCGACGACATCGCGCAGATCCGTCAGGTTGGAGACGCCATCGAGACCCACGACGGCGCTCTTGATGCCTTGGAATTCCTGGGGATCCTTGAGCTCGATCCAGAAGGATTGAGGCAACGCGTCGGCGGTGATCGGTGGATTGGGTCCGTCGAACTTCTCGAATCCATACAGCTCCTTGACCTTCTCGAAGGCCACCTCGGAGGACTCGAAGCGGTAGTCGGCCACTTCGGGGTTCTCCTCGATCACCTTCACGATCGCAGCCTTCTGGGCCTCGGTGGCTTCACCGACACACAACGGATTGTCATCGTCTGCCTTGCAGAGCCAGACGGTGATCTCAAGCTGGGTCCCCCATTGATTGGCGGAGCGCTCGGCCTGTTGGTTCAGGAGTACGCCGAGGCCGACGAGGGTGAGGGAGACGAAGAGCGTCAACACCACCGCGATGTGCATGGAGAGGTTCCGGCGCAGCCCTTGGCCAAGCTCGGAGAAGACGTAACGCAGCTGCATGTAGGGGTGCTCCTGGACGGTCTGGTGTTAGAGGCTGAGGTCAGTTGGTGGCGGTGGGTAACCCGTAGCCACCGACGGCCTGGTCACGCACGAGTTGCCCGTCAACCAACTCGATGACGCGTTTGCCCATCTGGTCGACGATGCCGGCATCGTGGGTGGCCATCAGGACGGTGGTGCCGGTGGAGTTGATCCGCTCCATCAGGTTCATGATGTCGATCGAGGTCGTGGGATCGAGGTTTCCGGTGGGCTCGTCGGCGATCAGGATCATCGGGCGGTTGACGAAGGCTCGGGCGATCGCCACGCGCTGCTGTTCGCCACCGGACAATTCATCGGGCATCCGATCGGCCTTGTTGCCGAGTCCCACCAACTCGAGAGTTTCGGGGACCACCTGGCGGATGTGGGACTTGGACTTGCCGATCACCTGGAGGGCGAAGGCGACGTTCTCATTGACCGTCTTGTTGGGCAGCAGCCGGAAGTCCTGGAAGACCGTGCCGATCTGGCGCCGCAACCGCGGCACCTTCCAACTGGCTAGCCGATTGATCTCCTTGCCGGCGACGTAGACCCGTCCCTCAGTCGGCCGCGCCTCCCGCAGCACGAGGCGCAGGAAGGTCGACTTGCCGGACCCGGAAGCGCCCACCAGGAACGCGAACTCACCCTTGTCCAACTCGACGGTCACGTCATCGAGGGCAGAGTGGTCCTGGCCGGGGTAGGTCTTGGTGACCTTCTCGAAGCGAATCACCCGCTCGACGGTACGCGAATGAGCCAACCAACTGGGAATCCCCCGCCGCGTAAGGTTCCCGCATGCCCGCTGTTCGGCGTACGTCGTTGATCGTCGCGGCCACGCTGCTCCTCGCGGGATGCTCCGCCGAGGAAGATCCGGGATTGATGCCTGATCCGAGTGTCCCGCTCGCGTCGTATGCCACCGAAGGTCTCAGCGTCGCCCGCGCCGACTTCTGCGGCCTGATTGAGCCGGACGCGATCGAGCGGGCCCTGGGCGGCGAGGCGACCACTCAGGACTTCTACGGAAACGGCGACTCCGTCGAGGTGTCCCCCGGGGTCACCGACATCGCCCACGAATACAGCTGCACGTTCTCCGCGGCCGACGGCGCTGTCGCACGAGGTTGGGTCTTCGCCCCGCCGATCACCACGAGGCGAGCGGATGCCCTGGTCCGCAGGACTCTCAAAGCGGAGGGGTGCACGCCGATCGCGGACGCGGACGCCTTCGGCAACCCGACCGTCGCGACCATGTGCCGGAGCGCTGGCACGAACACGGTCGCCTTCCGGGGTCTGTTCGTCGACGCTTGGTTGAGTTGCTCGGTCAGTGCGCCGATCGGGGCCGACGAGGGGCTGGTGGATCGCGCGGATAAGTGGTGCGTCGCCGTCGCCGATGCCGGCCACGAAGCCGTCGCCTAGGAGGCGTCGCGTTCGGCTCCGCGACGCCAGCGAATCCCGGCTTCCATGAACCCGTCAAGATCACCGTCGAAGACCGCTGACGGGTTGCCGACTTCATAGCCGGTGCGCAGATCCTTCACGACTTGATAGGGGTTGAGCACGTAGTTGCGCATCTGGTCGCCCCATGAGGCCTGGACATCCCCGCGCATGCCGTCGAGGTGGGCCTTCTCTTCGGCCTTCTTGATCGCCAACAACTTGGCCTTCAACACGACCATCGCGCTCGCCTTGTTCTGCAGTTGGCTCTTCTCGTTCTGGCAACTCACGACCGTGCCGGTGGGGATGTGCGTCAGCCGGACGGCCGAATCGGTGGTGTTCACCGACTGCCCGCCCGGACCTCCGGAGCGATAGACGTCGGTCCTGATGTCCTCATCGGGAATGTCGATCTCGTCGGTCGTCTCGAGCAGCGGAACGACCTCGACGGCCGCGAAGCTGGTCTGGCGGCGGCCCTGATTGTCGAACGGGCTGATCCGAACGAGTCGGTGCGTGCCCGCCTCGACGGAGAGGGTGCCATAGGCGTACGGCGCGTGGATGGCGAAGGTTGCGGACTTCAGGCCGGCCTCCTCGGCGTACGACGTGTCGAAGATCTCGATGGGGTAGTTCTTCTGTTCGGCCCAGCGCATGTACATCCGCATCAGCATCTCGGCGAAGTCGGCGGCGTCAACACCGCCCGCGCCGGAGCGGATGGTCAACAGGGCGTCGCGGATGTCGTACTCCCCAGAAAGGAGCGTGCGGACCTCGAGTCCCTCGACCGCCTTCTTGAGCCGAACCAATTCGGCCTCGGAGTCCGCCAGCGATTCGGCGTCGCCCTCCTCGATGGCCATCTCGGCCATCAGTGCAAGGTCATCGACTCGGCCGTTGAGTTCGGAGAACCGATCGACCTCACCGTTGAGTACGGACAGGCGACCCGTCACCCTCTGCGCGTTGGTCTGGTCGTCCCACAGGTCGGGAGCGGCGACCTGCTCGCCCAACTCCGCGATCTCGGCCCTCATCTTGGGCAGGTCAAGGACCTGTTCGATGGTGCTCATGGTCGCCTGAAGTTGCTTGATCTCGGAGACGAAGTCGGGTCCTGCCACAAGCGTCTACGTTACGTCCCCGCACCTAAGCGTGTCGAAACCCACGAAGTGGGTGGCTAGCCATCAAATGCTTCTTCGCCGGCGGTCGCGTTGAACGATGACACGTCGAAGTCGTCGTAGAAATCTTGTCCTAGGTCCTCGAACCCGGGATCCGCAGGCGACACGTTAGCGACGGCGACCACCCCAGCAGTCGGCGCGATGAAGGCATACGCCTGCATCGCCTGCTCGATGTCGATCGGTCCGAGGGTCTTCCAGCCGGCGATCTGGCACGCGGCAAGCACCGCGCCCGCGATCGAGACCACGGAGTACCACGTCTTGCGAACGTTGGCGGGCAGCCGCTGAAGGAGAGCTGAAAAAGCGGAGAGTCCGGGCATGGAACTCACCTTTCTGGTAGTCGTTTAAGGGCATCGTCGATGCGCCTTTGGGCTGCTTCGAGATCGCGTCGGATCAGGTCGATGTCCGTGCCGGCCTTCCCCGGCCGGCGAACCCGCAGGGCCGACAAGGGAAGCTCAGGGTGGATTGCGCTGACGTCGACCGCGCCGAAACCCGGCACGTTGAGGATCGGTCCGTCCTTGCCGTCGGAGTGCTGCCAGATCGCGGCTCGCTTCCACGGTTTCGGGATGCGCGGAGGCTCCAGCTTGGTGCTGTACCTCGAAACCCAGAGCTTGCAGCCGAAGGCGTCATCGAGGTCGATCTGCGTGTAGATGATCGGGTTTCCGACCAGCCCTCGCTTCGCCAGATCCCGGCGCACCGTCGTCACCCACACGCCGACCCAGTGGGTGAGTTGCGCTGGATTCAGAACCTGCGCCCCTTCGAGATCCAGCATGGGCAGCATGTCGCCCAGCCGGATGTCGGCGTGCTTGAGGAAGAAGTTCGCCTCCTTGACAGCGTCACCGCCGTCAGGGCTCGCGTAGTGATAGGAGCCCACCGGCACGCCTGCCTTTCGAGCCTCTCGGATGCGTCGCTTGTAGGTCTTGTCGATGAACGTCGCGCCCTCTGTGGTCTTCACATACCAGAAGCGAAGCCCCGCATGCTGCGCCTTGCGCAGATCGATCTTGCCGGACTGGTGGTGACTCGTGTCCACACCGTCGAGCGTCCGTCGGGGTGGGAACGGTGGTCCCAGTCTTGGAATCGCCTCCGCCTTCGCCTGGCCTGATCCTTGACGATGCAGCCTGACGGAGTCGTCCTTGTTGCTCTTGTCGTTCTTGTCCTGGGGACGACTGGTCTTGGGCGGGTACTTGAACACCGGGATCGGGTTGCGGCCGCGGGACGGGGTCAACGTTGTCTCCGCTTAAGACCGTCGAGACCCTTTCGAGTAGTCGGCACCTGGTCTGCTGCTTCCTTGTGAAGATTTCCGTGACTCGATCAGCACCGCGTGGACGTGCGGAGGATCCCTGGTCGGCGCCGGAACCATGCGGCGAACCCGATCTCGCGCAAGACCTTGACCATCCGGCGTGCTCCGTCGGCACTGATGTCGACCACGCCGCCCAAGTCATGTGTGTGCGATCGACGCCTCGACTCCCCAGGGTTGTATGAGCCCTGGAAGATCTCGAACTTGAAGCCGAGTTTCCGCTCGGCGTCCTCCAGCGCCGCACGAGTCTTCCAGTCAATCTTGCGGGCACGACCTATTCCGAACTCCGTCGTCTGGAACGGCGGCGGCCACTTCCGCTCAGGTGCTTTTGGCTTCGGCTTCGGGTTCTGCCTTGGGCCCGCCTTTCGGCCCCTTGGCCTTGGGCCCCTTCCCCTTAGGCCCCTTCGGGTGCCCGTTGACGCTGGGGTTGTGGCCGTTCCCTGGGATGAAGAACGACGCCGCACTGGACAGCCCGCTCCCGTTGGTGCTGAGGACGACGTTGGCCAGTCGCGCGTCGTGGTCGCTGTTTCGCTCGAAGACCTGTTTTGACCTCAGCCCCCAGCGCTCTTGGTCCCCGTCGACGAACCACAAGAGATCGATCGACCTGGGGTCGACGGCGTACATGACGTCTCTGCCGCCGACCTCCGAGCCGAGGGCGGGGTGGCGCGACAGCCTCCGGTTGTAGTCGCCGCCGCCGAGCACCGGCATTCCCGACTCGACCAGCTTGTCGATCTGGATGAGGTGTTTGGCGATCCCGTCATGCCACTCCTTGACGCGGATGTCCCGCGGTGGCGTCGGAGGATTCGAGAACGCCTTCGCGACCATGTGGAGATTGGTGACGTGAAACTCCGTGCCGCTCGGCTCCGCGCTCAGGTGCAGGTGCGTGATGTGGCGTCGGCCGTGCAACTTCTCCCTGGGTGGATGCAGCAATGTGGTCCGACCGGCGAGTTTGCGGAACTTGGTCTCTCCGGAAGGCGATCGGCTCGCTGTTGCCCTTGGGTCCGAAGAAGACCTCCCACTCGGGGGCGGGGAATGCCTTCAGCACCAGGTCGTGGTAGCGATCCGCGATCTCCTGAAGCAGCACGATGTCGGCCACCTCGGCATTGCGGCGTAGGTCTTCCCGAGCCTGGGCAAGGGTCATCGCGCTCGGGGGGAAGGACTGAATATTGGACGTGAGAACGCGGAAACCTACTGTGCCGTTGTCGTTGCCAGCCATGGCTGCCTCACATTCGCTCCGGGGGCGGCGTCAGTGGACTTGAACCGGGAGGCCCAGCCCACCGGCTAACAGGAGCGGCTATGGCCGACGCAGATACATCCCGCATGAACCAGATCGAGGACCCTTCCGCGCAGCACTTTTCGAAAACCGTGGCGTATGGAAATCGTTATCGACAACGATTGACACAATGTATTTCCAAGTGACATGTTTCCGTCATATGTGACGTACGTCGCACCGGCGTACGCCGAACGAAAGGGATCCCCTATGAGGCCGAAGACTAGAAGCGCGGCGCTCGCCGTGCTCTGCGCCGGTGTGTTGACGTTGGCGGCATGTGGCAGCGACGATTCGTCGGAGGAGAGCAGCGATGGCACCACGACGATCACGTGGTGGCACAACTCCAACAATGAACCCGGCATGGGCTTTTATGAACAGGTGGCCAAGGACTACGAGGCCGAGCACGAGGGCGTGAAGATCGAGATCAGCGCGATGGCGCACGAGGACATGGTCGACAAGCTCGACGCCGGCTTCCAGAGCGGGGACATCCCCGACATCTACATGGAGCGCGGCGGCGGCGAACTCGCCGACCACGTCGATGCGGGCATGGTCCGCGACATCTCCGACCAGGCCTCGGAAGAGATCGAGAAGATCGGCGGCTCGGTCGGAGGCTGGCAGATCGACGACAAGACCTACGCACTGCCGTTCTCGCTCGGAGTGGTCGGCGTCTGGTACAACACCGAACTCTTCGAACAGGCCGGCATCACCGAGCCGCCGACCACCATGGACGAGTGGTACGCCGACATCGAGAAGCTCAAGGCCGCCGACATCACGCCGATCTCCGTCGGCGCCGGCGACAAGTGGCCGGCCGCGCACTACTGGTACTACACAGCGCTGCGCTCATGCCCGGAAGCTGTGCTCCAGGAAGCGGTCACCAGCCTGGACTTCTCCGACCCGTGCTTCGTGAAGGCCGGCGAGGTGCTCGAGGATGTGCTCGACACCGACCCGTTCAACAAGGGTTTCCTGACCACCAAGGCGCAGGAGGGTGCGACGTCGGCCTCGGGTCTGCTCGCCACCGGCAAGGTCGCGATGGAGATGCAGGGCCACTGGGAGCCCGGGGTGATGAAGGGACTCACCGATGACGGCTTGGGTCTCGGCGACAAGACGGGTTGGTTCCCGTTCCCGGCTGTCGAGGACGGTCAGGGCGACCCGGCCGATGCCCTGGGTGGCGGCGACGCGTGGGCGGTCTCGGAAGAGGCTCCCGACGAGGCTGTCGACTTCGTGAAGTACCTCCTCTCCGATGAGGTGCAGACCGGGTTCGCAGAGAACGACATGGGCCTGCCGACCAACCCGGCCGCTGGCGGCGCAGTCGCAGACCCAGCGTTGGCCCAGTTGCTCGCGGTGCGCGACGAGGCGCCGTACGTCCAGCTCTACTTCGACACGGCCTTCGGTGCCTCCGTCGGTGGGGCGATGAACGACGAGATCGCATTGCTGTTCGCTGGCGATGCGTCACCGCAGGACGTCGTGGACGCGACCCAGCAGGCCGCAGACGCGGAGCAGTGAGCTGACCGTGACCGACGCGGATATCGAGGCCTCCACGGTGTCCGTACCTCTCGAAAGGGCCACCCGGCGCACTCAGCGCCGGGTGGCCCCCCGGCCCGTCGGGTCCGGCTGGCGCCAGCGTCTGGAGATCGCGTTCTTCGTGACGCCGGCCCTGGCGTTGATGGCCATCTTCGTCGTCTGGCCCGTCATCTCGGCGGTCCGGATGTCGTTCTACCGGTGGAAGGGCTTCGGCCCGATGGACGACTTCATCGGGATCGACAACTACCGCTACGTCCTGACCGACGACGTGTTCACCGGCGCCGTCACGCACAACTTCATCATCATCTTCGCGTCCGTTCTGATCCAGCTGCCGCTGGGCCTGGCCGTTGCCCTGTTGCTCAACCGGCGCATCCACGGCCGCGGGCTGCTTCGCACGATCGTGTTCGTCCCCTACGTGCTGGCCGAAGTGATCGCCGGCGTCGTCTGGTACCAGTTGCTCCAGCCCGAGTCCGGGGTGGTGGACGGCCTGATCAAGGCGGTGGGGCTCACCCCGCCGGAGCAGGGCTTCTTGGGCACACCGGACCTGGCGCTCGCCACGGTCTTCGTGGTGCTCACGTGGAAGTACCTCGGCCTGGCGATCCTGCTCTTCCTCGCCGGCCTGCAGGGAGTGCCTGCGGACTTGTTCGAGGCAGCACAACTCGACGGCGCCTCCTGGTGGCAGGCACAGCGCCGGATCGCGATCCCCCTGCTCGGCCCCACCATCCGCACCTGGTGCTTCCTGTCGATGATCGGTTCGCTGCAGCTCTTCGACATGGTCTGGATCTTGACCGGGGGCGGCCCGGCCAACGCAACGACGACCATGGCCACCTACCTGATCAACCAGGGAACCGGCCGCCACAACTACGGAATCGCCGGAGCGGCATCGGTGATCCTCTTCGTGATCGGCTTCCTGATGGCGCTCATCTATCAGGTGTTCGTGCTGCGGCGCGACACCAAAGTGGAGAGGTGAACGATGATGAACCGACGTACTAGATCATTCGGCTCGGGTGGGCCGCTCGTCTACTTGCTCGCCCTGGTTGCAGTCGTCATCACCCTGGGGCCGGTCGTGTACGGCGCCCTCGGCGGATTCCGCAGCAACGAGCAACTGGCCCGCGACCCCTCCGGGCTACCGGACCCCTGGGTGTTCTCGAACTACACGGCGGTGCTGACCAACGATGCGTTCTGGCGGTACGCGCTGAACTCCACCATCGTCGCCGCGGTGACGACCATCGTGGCTGTGGTGTTCGGCGTGATGGCGGCGTACCCGCTCGCCCGCTACCAGTTCAAGGGTCGCGAGCCGCTCTTCATGGTGTTCGTCCTCGGGCTGCTCTTCCCGGCGGCGGTGGCGATCATCCCGCTCTTCATCCTGGTCTCACGCAACCTGCATCTGGCCAACACCTGGTGGGGCGTAGCGCTGCCCCAGGCGGCGTTCGCGCTGCCGATCACGGTGGTGATCCTCCGCCCGTTCCTCATGGCGATCCCGCGGGAGCTCGAGGAGGCGGCCATGATCGACGGAGCGTCCCGCATCAGGATCTTCTGGCGACTGGTGCTGCCGCTGTCCATGCCCGCATTGGTCACCGTCGGGGTGCTCGCCTTCGTTGCCTCCTGGAACGCATACTTGCTGCCCCTCCTACTGCTTCAGGACGACATGCGCACACTTCCGCTCGGCGTCGCCGACTACTCGAGCGAGCACTCATCCGACACTGCTGGCGTGCTGGCATTCACGACGCTGGCGATGATCCCGGCCCTCATCTTGTTCCTGGCGATGCAGCGGCGAATCGTCAGTGGTCTCCAGGGCGCGGTGAAGGGATGAGTGGCCCGATGAACCTAGAGGAGAACTCGGTAGCGAACTCAGTGGAGAATTCGGTGGTCGCGCCGGGCACGCCAAGGCTCGGCAGCCGGGTCACCATGCAGCAGGTCGCCGCCGAGGCGGGCGTGTCGGTGTCCACCGTCTCGAAGGTCATGAACAGCCGGTACGGCGTCTCAAGTCAGACCTTCGACCACGTCACCAACGTGATCAATCGGCTCGGATACGAGACGAGCCTGGTTGCCCGCAGCCTGCGCAACACCCGAACGAACGTGATCGGGGTGTTGGTGGCGGACTTCGAACCTTTCAGCACCGAGGTGCTGAAAGGAGCGGCCGACGCGATCCGTGGGACCGGCTACGAGCTGGTCGCCTACTCTGCCGGTGGCCGATTCGACGAGCGCGTCGGGTGGGAACGCCGCTACCTGTCGCGCGTGATGGGCACCCTTGTCGACGGCGCGGTGTTGGTGACCCCAACGGTGACCGACGTCCAGTACGACGGTCCGGTTGTCGCGGTCGACCCACACACCGGTCGCTCCAGCCTGCCCACCGTCGCCGCCGACAACCTGCAGGGCGCCCGGATGGGGGTGGACCACCTGCTGAGCCTCGGGCACCGACGCATCGGCATGGTGACTGGTCGCGCCGACCTCGTTTCCGCGCAGTTGCGTGAGCGCGGCTACCGGGAGGCGCACGCAGCCGCTGGCATCCACGTCGACGATGGGCTGCTGGCCCTGGGTGCGTTCGACCCGGAGCAGGCGCGGGAGGCTGCCCGCTCTCTGCTGTGCCTGCCGGAGCCGCCAACCGCGATCTTCGCAGCCAACGACCTTTCCGCGCTGGCGCTGCTTGATGTTGCCGCCGAAATGGGTGTCGACGTCCCCGGCCAACTATCGGTGGTGGGCTTCGACAACATTCCGGAGTCGGCACTGACGCACCCTCCGCTGACGACCGTCCAGCAGCCGATGCGGCAGCTGGGGCACGACGCGATGGCGATGCTGGTCGCGCTGATCGCGGGGGAGCAACTCGAGGAGACGCACGTGATCCTCGAAACCACGCTGGTGCTGCGACGTACGACAGCGACCTTGGGAGATGCATCGTGACCGAGCTGTGGAGTGACCCGACGGCGTCGGTGGCGGCACGGGTCGCCGACCTCGTCGACCGGATGAGCGTCGAGGAGAAGATCGCCCAACTGGGCTCGATCTGGTGGCTCGATCCGTCCGCAGGCGGCATGGCGCCGATGCTCAGCGAGACCGTGGGGCCGATGCCCCCTTGGGACGAGGTCATCGCCGGCGGGCTGGGGCAGTTGACCCGGACCTTCGGCACCGCTCCCCTGGCGCCGAAGGAGGGGATGCGTATCCTGGCCGACCGGCAGCGTGACGTGGTTGCCGCCAACCGATTCGGCATTCCGGCGCAGGCGCACGAGGAGGTCCTGACTGGGCTCGCCGTGTGGGGCGCCACGATCTACCCGGCACCGTTGTCCTGGGCCGCGTCCTTCGACCCTGCGCTGGTCGAGCGGGTGGGTGCGCAGATCGCTGGGTCTATGCGGCAGCTAGGCATCCACCAGGGCCTCGCGCCGGTGCTCGACGTGGTCCGCGACCATCGTTGGGGTCGGGTCGAGGAAACCTTGGGTGAGGACCCGTTCCTGGTGGGGTTGGTCGGCAGCGCCTACGTGCGCGGGCTGGAACAGGGCGGGACAGTCGCCACGCTCAAGCACTTCCTCGGCTATTCGGCGTCGCGCGCGGCTCGCAACCTCGCGCCGGTCTCCATCGGTCCTCGCGAGTTGGCCGATGTGATCCTGCCGCCCTTCGAGATGGCGCTGCGCGCTGGTGCCCGGTCGGTGATGAACTCCTACACCGACCTCGACGGCGTACCGGTCGCCGCCGACCCTCGACTCCTCACGGACCTGCTGCGAGGCGAGCTCGGGTTCGATGGCACCGTCACCGCCGACTACTTCTCGGTTGCGTTCTTGCAGTCGCTGCACGGTGTGGCCGACTCGTTGGGTGAGGCGGCTGCCCTTGCCTTGGAGGCGGGGATCGACGTGGAGCTGCCGTCGTTGAAGGCGTACGGCGCCCCGCTGCTGGCCGCGGTCGCCGACGGTGTCGTCGACGAATCGCTGATCGACCGCGCGGTGACGCGGGTGCTGCAGCAGAAGTGCGAACTCGGCCTGCTCGATCCGGACTGGGCACCCCTCGACCCGGTCGAGGTCGATCTCGATGGTCCCGAGTCGCGTGAGGTCGCGCTCGAACTGGCCCGCCGATCGGTCGTGCTGCTCGCCAACGACGGCAGTCTTCCGCTGGCATCCAACGCGTCGGTCGCCCTCGTCGGACCTCGAGCGGACACTCCCGAAGCGATGCTCGGCTGCTACTCCTTCCCGATGCACGTGCTGGTGCACCACCCGGGCACCGAGGCGGGCCTGCGCATTCGAACGGTGAGGGAGGCGCTCGCGGACACGTTCGACGTCACCTACGCGCTCGGGTGTCCGGTGCTGGGCGGCGAGGATGCCGACATCGAGGCCGCGGCGGCGATCGCCGCCGACGCCGAGGTCTGCGTGGTCGTGCTCGGTGACCAGGCCGGGCTCTTCGGCAACGGGACGTCGGGTGAAGGTTGCGATGTCGTCGACCTCACCCTGCCGGGCCGCCAGGAAGAACTCCTTGAGGCTGTGCTTGCCACGGGCACTCCCGTGGTCGCGGTGTTGCTCGTCGGGCGTCCCTATGACTTGAGCCGCCAGGCGGACCGGTTGGCCGGTCTTGTATGCGGCTTCTTCCCGGGCGAGGAGGGTGCGCAAGCCATCGCCGACGTGCTCAGCGGTCGGGTCAACCCCTCGGGCCGACTGCCGGTGAGCTTTCCCGGTGCGGGGTCGACGCACCCCTCGACGTACCTCGCTCCCCCGCTCGGTTTGCGCAACGAGGTGAGCGTGATCGACCCGACACCGCTGTTCGGGTTCGGGCACGGCTTGTCGTACGTCGGCGCCACGTGGGGCACCACGACCACGATGTCGGGCACACGATGGGCCACCGACGGCACCTGCGAGGTCGTGTTGCAGCTTGCGAACGATGCCGACCGGGAGGTTTCGGAGGTCGTTCAGGTCTACCTGCACGACAAGTCGGCGTCGGTGGTGCGTCCGGTGCAGCAACTCGTCGGCGCCGCCCGGATTGATCTTGCTCCGGGTCAGCAAGCACGGGTCTGCTTCGAACTCTCCGCCGACCTGACGTCATTCACCGGTCGCGATCTGGTGCGCATCGTCGAGCCGGGCGATGTCGAACTCTGGGTGGGCGCCTCGAGCACGGACATCCGGGAGGTCCTCCCCCTTGAGCTGGTCGGTCCGACCCGGGTCGTCGGCGTTGATCGGGCCCTCGAGCCGGTCGTGACCGTCGAGATTCACTGATGCACTTCGACCTACCGCTGGACGAGGCGCGGGTCTATCGGCCGCAACTCACCGTGCCCGACGATCTCGAGGAGTTCTGGTCGGGCACGCTCGCGCGTATCGGCGGCTCGGCGGCGACGCTCACCCGGGTCGACTCCGGGATGGTCTCCGTCGAGACGTACGACGTCACGCTGGCAGGCTTCGACGGGGACCCGATCCGCGCTTGGCTGCACCTGCCGGCTGAGCCGCTGCGGACTGGACCTCTGCCCGGCGTAGTGCAGTACCAGGGCTACAACGGCGGGCGCGGGCTGGCGCACGAGCAGATCTTCTGGGCCAACGCCGGCTACGCCCACCTCGTCGTGGACACCCGCGGCCAGGGAAGTGGCTGGACGACCGGGGCGACCGGTGACCCGGCCGGTTCGGGCCCGACACAGCCAGGTTTCCTCACCCGCGGGATCGAGAACCCGCACACCTACTACTACCGGCGCGTTTTCGCAGACGCCGTGGCCGCGCTCGAGGTGCTGCGCGGTCACGACCTGGTCGATCCGGCGCGGGTCGCCGTCGCGGGTGGGAGCCAGGGCGGTGGGATCGCCACAGCTGTGGCCGCGTTGGCGCCGTCAGCTGTGGCGGCCCTGATGTGCGACGTGCCGTTCCTGTGCGACTTCCGCCGCGCCGCCGCAATATCGCCCGCAGAACCGTACGGCGAACTGGTCCGCTACCTAGCCGCCCATCGCGACCTGGTGGAGCAGACGTTCACGACTCTCTCCTACTTCGACGCCGCCGTCCTCGGTCGACTCGCGACGGCGCCCTCGCTGTGGTCGGTCGCCATGATGGATGTCACCTGCCCGCCGTCGACGGTCTTCGCGGCGTACAACTGGTACGCCGGCCCGAAGGAGATCGAGGTCTACGAGTTCAACGACCACGAGGGCGGCGATGCCTTTCAACGCACACGTCAGCTTTCCTGGCTGGCGTCGGTCATCGCGATCTGAGTCACCGGTCGAGGGTCACCACGGCCGATCCCGATGCGCCGATCTGGGCACGTTCGGGAGAACCAGGGAACGTCAGTGGCAGGTCAAGAGGGGCCTGCATCTGCACCACCACACTGTCCGCCGTCACCCTCACGTCATAGCTGAGGCCCGGAAAGCTGTCGTGGGCGCTGGCTCGCGACGAGGTAGTCACGCACCGATCTCCGAGCCGCGTCTGCGACGAGATCCGCGCGTACGCCGTCGAGCCCACGGGTGTAGACCTCGGTGCCTTGCGCGCCGCCATCGGCACCCGCGAGAGCTGCTCCATCGGCGAGGTTGTCGAGGCCCTGCCGTTGGAGGTACGCCGCCGAGGCATCGACCACCACGGCCACGGCCATCATCAGAATCACCGCGAAACCGACGATCATCAGCGTCATCTGGCCGCGTTCGTCTCGACGCCGCGTGCGCGGCAGCACGCTCACGACGACTCCTGGAATTGCCCATAGGGCACAGAGTGGGTCGCATCGAGGCGGAAACTCGGCGTACCTCCACCGAGGACACTGGGGAGCAACGGCAACGAGACCCGGGAGTGGATCGACACCGTGATGATTGAACCGCCACTGTGGCAATTGCCAGGGTTGGGCGCGCAGCGAATCACTACGTCGACCGGCGCCTCATCCAAGCCCTGGTCGGCGAAGGCCAGCCGCACAACCGCCTCGGCATCGGCCTTACCCCGCGCATCGGTGTCCGCCAGCGCATACGCGCGCCCCGCGCTACGAGCGGCGGCACTCACCGCGAATGCCCCTCGCTGGACGTCGAAGACCGACAACATGATGTAGACCAGCGGAACCAACAGCAGAATGCCGAGCCAGGTGAGCTCGATCAGAGCGCTACCGCGGTCGTCGCGACCTGAGGGTGGGCGGATCATCGATCCTCCTCAATCGCGTGGCCGGTCCCGGTGACCTCCATGGCGGGACCCCAGAGCCCCAATGGCGGCACTTCGGCACGCACCGTGACGCGTACGCCAGGACCGCCATTGACCTGCTCGGACACTGCGGTGATGTCCTGCGCAAACTTGCCGGCCAACACGCCCGTGATCTCCTCGCGGGTCTTGGCCGCACCGTCGACCGGACCTCGATCAAGCGTTGCGGCGTACCGAGCACCCTCCGAGGCGGCAGAGGTAAGCGTGTTCCGAACGTGAAGCACGAGCGCGACCTGCAGGATCCCCAGGATCAAGGGGACCAGCACGACCATGACGAGGACGAAGTCAACGACAGCCGACCCGTGGTCGTCACATGCGCGAGGACGCCGAGCGGACACGCTCAGCCGCCCACCGAACTCAACGCCGACTCGAGCATGGATTGAAGCCTGTCGCCGGCGACCGCCCACAGCGCGCCGACCAGCCCGGCGGTCATGACCGTGATCAAGACCCAGCCCGGGACGTCGCCCCTGTCATCGCGGCTAGGTGGCGTGGTCAGCGAGACCACCATCCGCAGATAGGTGTTCAACATCGATTCCATCGGTTCCTCTTTCTCTTCCCTTGCTCAAGTAGTGGTCAGACTCAGCCCGACAACGCCGGGCCAGAAGGCGAATAGCACGGTGATCGGGAGCACGAGGAAGACAACCGGAACCATCATCGCCACCTCTTTCCGCGCAGCGATTTCGATCAGTTCGCGACGGCCCGCCTCCCGTACGTCGGCCGCCTGGGCGTGGAGCACATCGGCGAGCGGTGTCCCTCGCTCAACTGCGACCGCGATGCCTTGAGCGAACCTTGCAACCAGCGGCAACCCGGTCTCGGCGGCCATCCGATCGAACGCCCGACTGACGGTCTCTCCCGTGCGGATGGCGGCCAGAACCTTGGCCAACTCACGCGAAAGCTCGCCTCCGCTACGACGTACGACGCGGTCCAGAGCCGCGACCGGTCCTTCGCCTGCGGCGACCGCCAACGCCAACAGTTCGGCGAGGGTCGGGAATTCGGTCAGGATCTTGCGCTCTCGCGACCGAGCCTGAGAGGTGAGGTAGTTCTCTCGAAGAAGTACGCCGGCCGCGAAGGCGACGAGGCACAGGATCAACGATCCCAGCGCCCCGGACGGGTCATGAGTCGCCTCGAACAGCGCCAGCGCGGTCGCCATGGCGAACCCCACGAGACCCCAAAGAACCTGCTCGATCCGGAACTCATGGACCGAGATGTCCAAGCCCGCACGGGTGATCCGCCGCTGCACCGATGCGGATCCGCCGAGCACGCGTTCGGTGGCATCGGCAGCCGATCGGAGACTTGGCCCGAACACGCCAGAGACGACAGCAACAGGAGCCCAGGACGGCAAACCGCCCGGAGGCGTATCAGACTTCTTCCGCCCAGCGGCCGGGTGTGCGTTCAAGTCCCGCACGAACGGCAGCACCCGTAGCGACAGGGCCGGACGTCGGATCGCCGACACCCTGGCGACGACCAACAGCAACCCTGCCCCAGCGACGGCACCCAGCAGCCCACCCCACCACACGGGAGTCACGACAGGATCCTTCGTTCGGTGGGCAACCTCCCGATGCGCATCATCAGCCAATAGGCGAAGACGCAGGCGATCGCTCCGACGATGAGGATCAGCACTCCGGCCGGAGAGGAGTACCGCTGAATGACCTCAGGCTGGAAACAGAGCATCAACAACACGAGCCATGGAGCCGCGACGGCCAGCCGAGCGCCGTTGACGGTCCATGCCTGCCGCGACTCCATCTCCGATCGAGTGCGCTCATCGTCTCGTAGGTACCCGGAAAGGTTCCGCAGCAGCCTGCCTAGCTCGCCGCCGCCCACTTCGCGGGCGATCCGAAGTCCCTCCACGACCCGGTCACCTACCGGATCGGCAAGGCGCGTCTTCAGCAAGTCCAGCGACTCCCCGAATCGGCCGGTCACCTGATAGTCGAGCGCAAACCGATCAAAGGCGTCTCTCAACGGCTCGGGCCCGCGCGAACCTAAGGCGGCCAATGCGTCCGGCAGCGACATCCCAGCTCGAACCGCGGACGCGAGATTGTCGACGGCTTCCGGCCACACTTGCGCGAAGTCTCGCTGACGGCGCCGGGCGCGGCCGGAGACGATGGCGACCGGGAAGTACGCCGCCAAGGCGCCGAATGCCACGGCCACCGGAGTCGTGCGCGAGATCAGTTGAATGGTGAGTGTCACGACGACAGCAATGGCCACGCACAACGCAACGAAGCCGGTCGCCGACACCGATCCCAGGCCGGCTCGAGCCAAGAGATGGGAGAGTCTGCCCTGGCTGGCGACTGCCATACGCGGACTTCGCGGAAGTGCGAAAGCCGACCACATCAAGACGAGGCCGACACCAATCCCCAAGCCGATGAGCGCCCCCATCAGCTGACCTCGTTGAGGAGCGCGTGGATATCGACCCCTACCCGCTCGTAGCGCTCGAGTCGCGACGGCATCCCGCCTGCTCGACGCAGTTCGCCTCGCACACGGTGGAAGATCGGCTCGGCCTCGATGATGTCGTTCTCGACCCGCCCCGGCACGGCAACGATCTCGTTCACTCGGCGTACGCCGTGATGATCGATGCCCAGGTGCACGACGAGATCCACGGAACTAGCAACTGTGGGAACGACGAATCGCGCTGAGATGTTCTCACCCGCCAGCAACGGGAGCGTGCACATCTTGACCAGCGCCTCGCGTGCACTATTCGCATGCAGTGTGCACATCCCGGGCAGTCCGGCGTTCAGGGCCAGCAGAAGGTCGAGGCACTCTTCGGCCCGCACCTCCCCGACAATGACCCGACTAGGACGCATCCGAAGCGCTTCCTTGACGAGATCCCGAAGTCGGATCTCTCCGGTGCCCTCAAGTCCCGATTGGCGGGTTTGCATCGGGACCCAGTCCGGGTGTGAGAACCGAAGCTCAAACACTTCCTCTGCCGACACGACCCGATCGCCGCCCGGGATCGCCGCCGCCAGACAGTTCAACATGGTCGTTTTGCCGGCCTGGGTTCCTCCGGCGACCAGGATGTTCAAACCGGCGCGCACCGAGCCGTCCAAGAATGACGCGGCCTGCGCGCTCAGGCTGCCCAACTCGACGAGATCGTGGAGCCGGGCAGCCTTCAACACGAATTTGCGAATGTTGACGGCCGAAAAGCCACGACTGATGCCTTCGAGGACGACGTGCAGCCGATGCCCTTCGGGAAGCATCGCGTCGACGAATGGGCTGCTCATGTCAATGCGTCGTCCGCTCGACTTGAGCATCCTCTCGACCAACTCATTCACCTGCGCTTGAGTCAGCATCAGGTTCGTCAGTTCGTGTCGGCCATTGCGGGCCACGAACACCCGTGTCGGCTCATTGATCCATATCTCTTCGATGGTCGGGTCGTCCAAGAACGGCTGCAGTGGGCCGAAGCCGGAGACCCTCGCCAACAATTCGCCGACGAGCGCGTTGGGGTCGGCCACCGGGGAGACGGCACCGGTCAGGCTGCGCTCGTCGTGGGCACGGACTACGTCCTCGGCGATGCGGCGTACGACGAAGGCGTCGCGCTGCGGATCGACCCCCGCACCGCGCACGCCCTCGCGCACCAGGGAGTCCAACTCTTCAATGAGTTGACCCTGGGTTTCCGCCCCGACCGCCGTCATCCGCTCTCGATTCCCGAGTGCCCCCAAAATTATGGGATCAGTAAACGTGAAATGTTCGAGCGGCGTCAGAGGATCCTCGAATCCTGTGGATAACTTAACTTTGAGCGGGATCCCAGGGCTCGACCTGCACGTGAAGCCCGGACCACTTGCGTATTCGGTGTGGCCAGGCAGCGCAACCTAATCAACGTCGGACGTACTGCCAGGCCCGATGCCATCGACGTGGCCGCAGGTTACGAGAAAGCCATCCAGACGATGAGTCCGATCGCGGCGTACAAACCGAGCGCAACCGCGAGCGCGAGCGCGATCCCCCTTGCTGGGGAGCTGGGGCCGGGGTAGGGAAGAGCGTGTGTCTGGCCGGGGTCCGGAGGGAGCATGGCGTCGACGGCTGGACGAGTTGGTGACGTGCCTGATGCACTTGGCGCTGTCCATGAGGGACCGGGGCGGCCCGCGACGAAACGCGCATTCTCAGTCGCTCGCGCGTAAGACGACGGGTGCGGGCTGCTCGGGCTGCGCCGCGCGGAGGTGCTCGCCATCGCGTTGTTCGTCCTCTGGTTGCTGGAGTTTCCGGGCTTGTTGGCGCAATGCTAACAGCGGTGTTGACGAATCGCCAATTCCGGATAGAGTCGCATGATGAGCACAACACCTCGGTACCACCGCCTCAGCGCTTCACAGCGGCGCGATCAGATCCTCGACGCCGCCAACGCGCTCTTTTCTGAGCTCGACTACGCCGACGTCTCGATCGAGGTCATCGCGAACTCGGCCGGTGTCACACGCGGGCTGGTGCACCACTACTTCGGCGGGCGCAAGGACGTTTACGTCGCGCTGTTGGACCGGCTCGGTGCCTTCCGCGAGGAACAATTAGCGCGGCCCGTTGGTCGGAGTGCCCGCGCTCGTGTGGCGGACTCGGTGTCCCGCTGGCTGGACTGGACCGAGGCGAACCGGACGATCTATCTCGGCACGATCGCACCGGGTGAGGACATCGCCGACCCAGACGTGCGTCGCGAGATCGCAGACCTGGTACGCCGCGCGATTGCGCTGCTCGTCGACTTCCACGCCGACATCGCCGAGGACTCGCCGCGCCTGCGCTATGCGTTGGAGTGCTGGACAGGCCTGAACCGTGCTGCGACCCGACGCTGGCTACGCGGCGAGGCCACCCGCGACGCCACGCACGAACTGCTCGCCACAACCCTCGAACACGTGCTGCGCACATTCGGCGCACCACAAGCCGTCATCACGGAGATGCGTCTCGATCCATAGGACGGGTAGACGGCTGGCCGGCGCCGGTGGGTTTGCCTGAACTTCGCATGTAGAGACCGTCCAAATGGACGTGCCTGACTCCGCGCGCGACACCAACGGATCTCGCCACGCCCTCGTCGTATCGCGCTTGGCGAAGAGCGGGTTGGCGACCCCAAGGAGCGGTTAACGGCGTCGAGGCGGTTAGTACCGCGGCGTGCTCGTTCAGCAAGGCTGCGAGGAATTGGCGATGCGCCAACAGCCTGTTAGCATTTCGTCAACAAGAGCTTTCGCTCCGCACACCGCCCGATGCCGCCGCAATGTATCGGGCAGGCCACAAAGAACCAGAAACCGCCAAAGAGAACAACGAAAGAGAGACAAGCAAATGCGCAACTTCAAGAAGCCTGCCAAAACACTCCCCAATCACAACCGACAAGGAAAAGAAAAAGTGTCATCGCCCTTCATCCGTAGAAGCTCCGCCATCGCTGTTGGAGCAGTCGCTCTCGGCGCACTCGTCAGTGTCCCCGTCGCCGCCTTCGCCGCCGACCCCGCCAATCTCGGTGAGATCTCCAGCGACTCGCTGCAGGTCGTTACCGACCCCGACGGTGCCGGCACCCTGTACACGCTGACCGAAGACGTCCGTGTCTTCGGGACCGTCAATATGCCGAACGATGCCACGCTCGACGGCAACGGTCACACGATTACTGCGGTCGAGGACTCGGCTCACCGCAACTTCCCCGGGCCGGTTCTGGCGTCGTTCGTTGGCACCAACGCGGCTCCGGCCAAGCTGGACATCAAGAACCTGGACATCGTCACTGAGGGCTTCGAAGGCGGAAGCAACAGCGGCGGCCTGCTCAACGGTGTCTACATGTACCGCGCCGGTGGCAGCCTGAGCAACGTGTCCGTGACCGGCATTTCGCACGGCAACGGCACTCAGGAGGGCAACGCGATCTCCATCCGCAACCGCGTCTCGGGCGATGACATCAACGTGCCCCGCGCCCAGGTGACCCTCACGGACATCGACGTCACCCACTATCAGAAGACCGGCCTGCTCCTCGACGGCAACCTCGGCTTCACGGTCAAGAACGCTCACGTCGGCCAGGCCGGGGGACCGCAAGGTCAGACCATCCCGGGCATGTCCTCGAACTCCGTGCAGATCTCGCGCGGCGCCTCGGGTTCCGTGACCGACAGTGAGTTCGCGCTCAACAACGGCTCCGCGGGAACCTCGGACGGCTCGGCCGGTACCGCTGTGCTGCTCTACAACGCCAAGAACGTCGACTTCAACAAGGTCAACGTCAAGGGCGGCGCCACAGCCCCCGACTACGGGATCTCTGTCTCCAACGTGTCCAACACCATCGACACCGCCTTCACCATGCGTGACAGTGTCGTGGAGCGGCCCGCTTCAGGTGGCACCGGCCTGGGTGTCGACGGCGCTGTGGGCTCTGTGTCCGCCAAGCTGATCGACACCACGTTCGCGGGCTGGACCACGGAGACCGAAGGACCGGTCACCCGGACCATCACCGAGACCGCTCCTATCGTGACCAAGGTGGACGTCAAGGGCACGTACCACGCCAGCCGCCCCGCGGCACGCAAGCTGCGCATCGACCTGACGTCGTTCAAGCTCGGCGCCAACCAGGTTGAGGCCAAGATGCTCGTCTGGACGATCAAGGTCGACGGTCGTCACGCTGCGACGATCCGGCAGCATGCCGGTGACCACGATGTCTGGGCACAGAAGTTCGCTCAGCGCACGGGTACCCACACCGTGGAGGTCGTCAAGAACGGCGTCAGCATGGTCACCTACAAGGTGCAAACCCGCTGACCCGATAGCAAGACTGCTTCAAATAGCACGGAAGATCCGACGTACCTGGTACGCCTCGGATCTTCCGCGTTGTTGTGTATCAAGACCCTGTGAGCAGATCCCGTGTCGTCGCTCCTTCATGCACAGACGTCCGCCCTCGTGCTGGGGCCAGTAGCGGAGCGCCGGTCCGAATGCCCATACCGGATCGCCCGTGGAGCAATCCTGGAGGACCACATCAGTTACCGACTCTCGATCGGTGCGCAGCAACTCCGAGACGAAGGAGGCGCCGGATGAGGAGGCGCCGGGTGCTGGCCGTCGCCCTGGTGGGTGGTCTTGCCTACCACTTCCTCACTCAGCCCGACGACCCCACCAGCATGGCCGAACCGCCTGTGGATGAGGTCACGTACGAAACCCGACCCATCGACGCTGCCGGCCGGATCGACGGCGACCTGACCTGGCAGGCAAGAGAAACACCCTTGCTTTGTTCAGACGGAGCGTCGTCAAGCCCCGCCGCGAGAGTCCCGGCAGGGGCTACGAGACGGGCAATATTCGCGTCCACATCCGAGCGTTCGAGGACTACGGCTACCGGTTGGACCTTGACCAGGTACTTGGCGTGCTGGAGGGCTTCAAGCGCCCCAGATAGAGATCATCGTCAAAGCCTCAAGGTGAACTCACTCCTTGATGCCGTGCTGACACTGACTGGCGGTGCGGTCGCATGAGAATCCAGATGTTGATGCTGCCAGCGCTCTGGATGGGCTGTCGTGGATGAACATGTTGGAGATCGACCCTCAAGCTAAGAAGAGGAGGAAGGCCAAAAAGTCTTGAACTCCGGTTTGCCCTTCCCCTCCAGGTACTCGTCGATGATCAGGCGAGCCTCCTCGAATCCAACAGCGAATCGAGCCTCGTAGGCAGCCCTCTCAGCTGCTCCAGGACGGCCGCCTGCTCCTGGATGTGGGTAGCGGCGTACGACGAAGGCGTCGCGCTGCGGATCGACACCCGCACCGCGCACGTCCGAGCAGCGTGAGGCGATCTCTCAAACCTGTGGACAACATAACTTTGATGAGCAAGATGCCGGGGCGCCGCCGGCGCGGAAAGGTGAGAGCGCGTGAATCGGGAGACCTGACCTGACCCTTGCTCCGAACGGCGGAAGGGAGTAAGGCTGGTCATGGACGTAGGCCCCAGGCCGACTGTGCAGCCGACTCGGGCCGGGCAGTCGAGTGCCTCAAGAGGGTGGTGCCCATGACCAAACAACCGTCTGACGCGGACGTCGCAGCGCGCAGCCGGTCTTCGGCGCGATGCTGACCGCACGAGCCCAGGACACGGCTTGCCGGCACCGACGTCCGGGACGTCGTAAACCAGGATTACCTCGGGTTGGCCGGCAGCAGCCAGACGTCGTCTCCGTCGGGCGAACTGCCGAGCGATGGGCACCGCGTCGCGGGGATGGTTTGTACGTCGAATATCTCCTCCACTCCGGTGGCGAACTGCAGGGTCGCGACGGTATTGCCAGTGCTGAGCTCGACAATGCCAACACCGCATTTGAGTTGGTCGTGGTAAGACGCGATCGGTACGCCGCCGAAGGTCGACGTCTCCCGGATCTTGGACAGCCCTACGAAGGCCAGATCGCCATGAAGGCCAATCCGCGCGCGTAGCCCGGGAAGGCAGCGATCCACTCGCGCCGTCCGCTGTCGCCATCGACGCGCTCGAGCCGGCCCATGCCGGAGTTGAGCACGTACAGATTTCCGTCATGCCAGCGCGGCGAGTGGGGCATGGCCAAACCTATGGCCACGACCTCACCCGAGGGAACCTCGAGAACGGCGCCACTGTCGTTCCGCGACTTGCGCCACCCACCCGGTTCATCCGTGACCGCCATGACGGTGACGAAGGCCGGGGATCCGTCACGCATCGCCAGGCCATTGAGGTGGCAGCGGTCCTGAGCGGCAAGCCGAGAGATGAAGGGCGGTCGCCAGCGCGGGACGAAACTATAGTCGGCGTCCAACCCGGCCAAACAGCAGAAGAGAGTGTTCACGATCCATAGGTCCGGATCGCCTCCGTCAATCCTGCCCCAAGCAATCTCGTGAGCCTGGATCTCGCCGGTGGCGATCGACGATCGTGGGAGCCAGCACCGGTCGAAGCGGCCAACGGGCGGGATCTCCGGTGCTAGTGCGGAGTGCTCGACCAGCGACCAGATCTGCCCCTTCGCTCCCACCGCGATCTGGTCTGGCCCGACGGCGATGCCCATCGCACGGTCGAACCCGCGAAATGAGAAGGATAACTGGCCATCATCAACGCCGACCGCGATGACCTGACCGGCCTGATACGTGGAGACCAGCAGCGAACATCCGGCCTCAGCCAGCACCTGAGGAAACAAGGCGCTGTATTGGAACTGAACCTCAGTCACCCGCGCATCGTCAGCCGGAGTCTTCGACTCTGCGGTCACCGCACTCGCATCGGCACCTTCCGCAGGCGGAAGATCCGGCACGACTATCGCATCTTGAGCGTGTAGTGCCGGGTCGCGCTGGTGCCGACTCCGCCACACGGCGCGAAGGTGAACCGTGCCTCTACCCGCAGCCGACCCACCTTCTCGAGAGTTCTCAATCCGGCCTTGGTCGGCCGCAGAGTGACCGTGACCGTCCCGGCATGGGCCACCTCCGTGACCGACCGTCTCAGTCGGGCCCCTTGCGTTGGACCCACCTCGAGTCGTCCGGCCGCGGTGACCTTGACCTTCACCCGCATCGTGCCCTTGCTGAAGTTGGCCGTCCCCTTCTCGGGCACCGTGAATGCGGCCGCCGGCATTGACGTCCTTGACCAGCACCGTGCCCGCCTTAGTGCCGTCCGACTTCCACAGCTCGCGACCGCGGACGCCGTCATCGGCGGTGAAAAATAGCGTGCCCCCACAGCGGTCAGGCATGTGGTCCGCCGTAGTATAGGGTCGTTGTCGTGGGGGTTGATGTCTTTGACCAACACCGTGCCTGCCTCGGTGCCGTCCGACTTCCACAGCTCAGATCCGCGGGTGCCGTCATCGGCGGCGAAAAACAACGCCCCGCCCACATCGGTCAGGGAGGAGGGGTCGCTGTCGTATGTCACGTCCGGGTTGATGTCCTTGACCAGTACCGTGCCCACCTCGGTGCCGTCCGACTTCCACAGCTCATATCCGTGGATGCGTCGTCGGCGCTGAAGAACAGTGTGCCTTCTACGTCGGTCAGCTGCGCCGGGTAGGCGTGCCACCAGGACTCGATGTCCTGACCTCGACGGTGCCCGCCTCGGTGCCGTCCGACTTCCACAGGGGCGCACCCGTGATGATGTCGTCGGGGTGAAGAACAGCGTCCCGCCCACATCGGTCAATTGCTCCGGGAGTCGTGCCGTGTAGTAGTCGTCCTCGAAGGATGTCCTTGACCAGCACCGTGCCCGCCTCGGTGCCGTCCGACTTCCACAGCTCGTGGCCATGGTGCCATCGTCGGCGGCGAAGAAGAGCGTGCTCCCCACGGCGGTCAGGGACGCTGGGCCGGTGAGTCGGCGTCGGCTCCGGGGTCGATGTCCTTGACCAGGACCGTGCCCGCCTTGCTGCCATCGGACTTCCACAGCTCGTGCCGTGACTCCCATCGCTGGCGGCGAAGAAGAGCCTGCTCCCCACGGCGGTCAAGTAAGATGGGGCGCTCGAGTCTGGGCCGTTGCTGCTCTGGCCGGTCGATGTCCTTCACGAGGACGGTGCCCGCCGTGGTGCCGTCCGACTTCCACAACTCGCGCCCGTGCACCCCGTCGTCGGCGGTGAAGAACAACGTGTCCCCCACGGCGCTCAAGGAATCTGGCCCGCCGTAGTAGTCGTCGTCGTCGGGATCGATGTCCTTGACCAAGGCCGTGCCGCGCCTGCTGCCGTCCGACTTCCACAACTCCCGCCCGTGCACGCCGTCGTCCGCGGTGAAGAACAACGTGTCCCCCACGGCGGTCAGGTGCTTGGGGCTCTCTGTCATCGGCGGCGTGGCGGTTGATGTCCTTGACCAAGGCGGTGCCGCGTTTGGTGCCGTTCGACTTCCATAGTTCCCGACCATGGATGCCGTCGTCGGCAGTAAAGAACAAGGTGCCGCCGACATCGACGAGGTCGGTAGGCAAACTCGGAGGTGTGCGTGGGTTGCCGCATGACGACGGCAGCACACCAGCACGTACGTTGGTCGTTCCGAGCCCCATAGTGCTGACGGCAGTTCCCGGCGCTGCTACGGAGGCACCGGCTGCAGCCAAAGTCACGGCAGCAGCCGTTGCAGCGGTGGCCGCTCGTCTTGCCCCGGAGTCACGCCCACGTCGGCGCTGCGCCTTCGCCCAAACAACTCGCGACCGAACGGCCCTGTCTATCGCACGACGTCGTCTACGACTCATCCCGGCCTCCCGGTTTCTACCCATTCAGGTTCGCGCCGGAGAACGCAGAGGTCAATAGCCCAACCGGGTGATAGCACCGCAACGCCAAGCGCGGCGGCTGCGGCAGGTGCCGGCCGAGATCGCGGTGCCCTGATCCTCGGCTGGCGCACATTACCGCGAAGCACCCAGCCGAACCTCACGCCGTGGGAGCACGCGATCGCGTCTTCGAAAGACTGTAACGACTTCTGAAAATGCAATAGGCCAAAGTGGCGGCGTCAGACGACTCCAAATCCTGTGGATAACTCAACTTTGGACGTGGGCACCAGATCAACGCGCGTGAGCGGCGATGCGGAGGCCTAGGTCATCCAACTCGGTCAAGATCGCCGAAACGCCCCACACCTGATCGCGTTTGCGGTCAGTCAGCGGTCGCAGGATGCCGAACTCATGGAGTTTCTCGACGCTCGCGTACAGGCTGCTTGTGGGCCCTGTCAGCGTCTGTCCCCAATTCTTCGGCGGTGAAGATCGGATTTCCGGCCATCCAGTCGAGCATTCGGTCGATCGAGGATCCTCGTCGAACGCGGCCGAGCATGTCTCTCCATTCCTGCGGCAGCACTGCCAGTCGTTCTGCAGTGACTTGTGACTCGGTAGCAGCGGCGATTGACGCGAGAACGAGCCTTCGAACCATTGGTTCTGGATCTCCCCGACGATAGTCGTTGAATATGAGAAATACCGCTCGCGATTGGCGACCAGACCAGAAGCGATGGGTATGACGACGCTGCTCGTGGCGCTTCTTTGTCTTAACACGGCATTCATGAAGGCGCGCCCGATCCTCCCGTTGCCGTCTGTAAACGGGTGGATGGACTCGAACTGCGCATGGGCGACTGCGGCCTGGGCAAGCGGCGGAAGGTCCCTGACGGGAGATGAAGGTGATGAGGTCTTCCAGCAGCGCAGGGACAGTTTCCGGTGGTGGAGGGATGTAGAGCGCTCCCCGCGGCGAATAGTCGCTTCCCCCGATCCAGTTCTGCATATCCCGAATTCGCCCGGCGTACTGTCGCTCGCTCGGATCTTCGTGCATCAGCGCACGATGAGCCGCGAGCAGCATCTCCATCGAGACGGCGTGCTCGGCATCGACGTTCGCCATGAGACCCGAGAGAGCAGCAGTTGCGGCGGCCATTGAGGTGGCCGAGGTGTTCGCATGGCAGCCATGCAGCGCCCGAGCGAAGTCCTCCACTTTGGCGGTGACGCCCTCGATTTTCGAGGAGGCGACTGACTCCGTGCGTAGCAGCATGGTCCCTAGCGGGGAGAGAACGGCACCGTGGGTGCGGTCGAGGAGGGTGATTTCGCGAAGCGCCTCGGCCATCTCGTCCGCGAGAGCAGGCGGAAGCACGACATCGAGCCCTGCGATCCGGGGCGGGATCCGGACGTCGATTGACGAGAGCGTTCGATCTTCCTTCGTGCCACCTCGAACTGTCTGAGTCCAAGAGACACTGCGGACATTGGCTGGTGGCCAGGGCAGAGGACCTTCCGGACCCGGTTGGGATCCAGCGCGAACGACCATGGCCACACCTCCTTAACTCGGAATAAGTCTATCGTTATTCCGAGTTACGGCAGCAACTCGGAATAACGAATGCAATATTCCGAGTTACGAGACCTCGATGACCACCTTGCCGAGGGCCCGGCCCTCGCCTACGTGGGCCAGCGCCTGAGGCACTTCGTCCAGAGTGAAGGTGCGATCGATGTGGATCTGCACGTCACCAGACGCGCAGCGCTCCGCCAGCGGTTCGAAGTGAGCAGGACCCTCACGGACGACGAGCACCCCGAGACGCCTACCGGTCAGCCGTCCGATCGACCGACCCCACGGTCAGGACGCGCAGCAGTGACCGAACCGTCCCGCCAACGCAGTAGTACTGGCCGCCCGGAGCCAGCGCTCGGCGATACGCAAACACCGAACGGTGAGCGACCATATCGAGGATCAGGTCGTACGGCGCGAGCCTGGTGAAGTCCTGACGTCGATAGTCGACCACCTCGTCGGCCCCGACCGAACGCATGAAGTCCAACTTGCCGGCGTTGTCGACGCCCGTCACATGCGCCCCGGCTCGCTTGGCCAGTTGGATCGCGAAGGAGCCCGACCCGCCGCCAGCACCGTTGATCAAGACCCGCTTCCCTGGACCAGCAAGCGCCGTTCCCTGCAGAGCGATCGCCCCGGCTTGAGGGATTGTCGACGCCTGGGTGAAGGTCAACGCGGCCGGCTTGTGGCTCAGTGCGGACTCGGGCGCGACGGCGTACTCCGCGAAGCCGCCCTTCAGGTCCAGGTTGTCGGCGTACACCTCGTCGCCGGGGACGAACATCGTGACCTCCGGGCCGACGGACTCCACCACACCGGCAATGTCAGAGCCGAGGACGCGTCGCGCGGGGGCACGCAGCCCGCCGATCCGGGCATACATCGGCGAGCCCGTCAGGCACTCCCAATCGGAGAGGTTCAGCGAGGTGGCGACCACCTTGATGAGCACCTGCCGCGGCCCAGGCGAGGGAATCGGCAGATTCTCGATGGTCATCACCTCGGGCGGGCCGTACCGATCGCACACGACAGCCTTCACGATCCTCGACCCTTCCGCGCGACGACAAGACATCGATAGCCTGACATGCGCAGGGCGACTACCTGAACACCCTCTTGGAGACTCCCGTGCCCATCACCGAAGAGACCGGCATTCCGTGGACTCGCAAGCACAACCACCCGAAGATTCCCGCACGTCCCACAGGCCCCTCGGATCGTCTATCCCACCTCGTTGCAGGAACTCATCGAGCTCTGTCGCGACCGTCCCTCCGACCAACGACTCAAGGCGGCCGGCAGCCACTGGGCCTTGTCCGACGGGGCCGTCAGCGACCACACGTTCATCGAGACCCACGACCCACACGAGGGACACGCGGCGATGGGCCGGACGCTCAGCAACGTCGTGCCCCGCTGCCTCAACCGTGACTACGTCCAGCGCATGGTCGAGATGGGCAGCGAGGTCAAGTGGTCGCTGGCACATATCGAAGCGGGCAAGCGGATCTATCAGGCGTACGCCGAACTCGACCAAGTCACCGACGTCGGCAATCCCAACACCCTCGCCGGGTTCATCAACGACCACTTCGACGATCCGAGCTTCGGTGGGCCTTGGGCGTTCGAGACCCTCGGCGGCGCGGGCGGTCAGACGGTCGTCGGCGCCCTCAGCACCGGCACGCATGGAGGGGACTTCGACCGGCCACCCCTCGCGGACGCCGTACTCGCCATCCATCTGGTCTCCGACGGCGGCCGGCATTACTGGATCGAGCCTTTCGACCCGGATGTACCCACGCTGACCGAGGAGTCGATGATGACCCTCGAGTTCGGAACCAACGAGTTGGGCGGGGTCGGCAACTTCGAGCTCATCCGCGACAACGACGTCTTCAACGCGGTCCTGCTGTCGGCCGGCCGGTTCGGCATCATCTACTCCGTCGTACTCAAAGTTGTTCCGCAATATGCCCTGCACGAGAAACGCCGCTTGAGCCTGTGGCAGGACGTGAAGGACCAGATCGGCAACCCCGCTAGCGAGTTGTACGCCGGCCGGGCACCGGTCGGCGTGTATCCCCCGCAACGGTTTCTGCAGGTGGCGGTCTCACTCACGACCCACCACAATTTCCAGCGCAACCTGGTCGGCGTCACTCAGCGGTGGACGCTCCCGACCCAACCGAGCACCCGGGGCCACGACGAACGCATCGGCGACAACGAAGGCTTCGATCCCATGATCCAGGCGTCGAGATACAGCAAGGCCGGTCGCAATCACTCCTACACGCCCGACCCCGATCACCCGGAGAATTCCAGCGGTCCGGGGATGTTGGAGAAGGCCTGCGCAGACGCCAGTTTCGTGAAGGGCATCATCACGCAGGTGATTGCTGAGATCGAGGAGTTCGTCGCGAGCAACGGCGCCATCGTCGGCCCGACCATCGTCGCGGTGGCAGCCGTGGGCCTGGGCGGGTTGCTTCTGCTGTTCCTCGCCTTCCTGGCCATCCTCGTCATCTTGCGCGAGATCCTCGACGCCATCGACGATCGACACTCGCTTCGGCCAGGTGATGGAGCAGGTGAAGAATCGCCTACTCGACCCGGCGTTGGGTGACTCATCAGCCAGGGCTGCCGGATTGTTCGTGTGGCAGATGATCTTCTACAAGGCCTTCGAGGGTCAGCAGAGCGAGCGCGACTACAACGCCATGAGTTACGCCGTGATGGATCAGAAGGACTACCTCAATATCAGTTGCGAGGTGCACGTCGAGTCGGTCGAAGTGTTCTTCAATGCCGTCGACGACCGGCTGATCGCGTTCATCGATCAACTGATCCTGTTCGAGATGGGTCAGGAATTCGAGGGAAAGGCATTCGTCGGCTACGCCTCCTTGAGATTCACCGGCCCGACGCGGGCGCTGATCGGCATGCAGCGCTATCCGCTCACCTGCTCGGTTGAGATCGCCTGCCTCAAGGACGTCAGCGGCGGACAGGAGCTGATCGACTTCGCCGTTCGCTGGGCCAGCAACCCGAACAACGGCGGCATCCTGCACTGGGGGCAGTACAACCCCTGGACGACGACCGAGGTCGAGAGGACGTACGGCGCGAACGGGGATCTGCAGACGTGGCGCGAGGCACTCAACCGAATCACCGGCGGTGGAGACGCCTTCAGCAGCCAGTTCACCCGGCGTACCGGGCTGGAGGTGATCTAGATGCAGACCTTCTACGGCCCATGGTCCATGCGGGTCACCAACCAGGAGGGCTTCTTCTCCGAGCGGTTCGAGATCCTCGGGTCTAACGGCTCGGACGGCTTGTACATCCCGGCCGACGACGGCACACCCTTCGACTTCGATGCGGACGGGGCGCAGTGGACCGTGGATTTCCAAGCCAAGATCGGCGATGGGGACTGGTTCTCCTACGAACCCGACCGAGCCACGGCAGTGATCCCACCCCAGGGCCTGACCGTGACCTTGAAGATAGAGCCGCTGATCGAGCCCGGGGGCGAGGCACTCGTCTTCAACCACCACATGGTGTTGACGTGCATCTCAACAGACCCCGAACTCAACCCGCCCTGGCCGGTCATCCCGGTCGACTTCTCGCTGCCGGATTGACCAGCGGGCATCACATGCCTCGGGGGCCACGGCTGACGGCTAGGTGTCCAACGCGGCGCGTGCAGCCACCAGGTGAGGCAGGTCGAGTCCCTCGGTGAAGAGGTCATAGACATCATGGAGCGCACGCCGTGTCTCCGCCTCTTCGGGCTTTCCGCGGCGCAACTCCGTCAGCCTTGTCAGCGCCCGCAACTGCGACATTCGATCCCCGCGCCTCGCGGCGAGTTTCGCGGTCCGCTCGAAAACGGCTTCGGCCGTCGGACCGTCGACGGGGGACAAGGCGAGCAGAAGTTCTCCGTGGGCGATGCCGACGTCCGCCGCCATCGGATCACCCGGCTGGAGAGCGGCTTCGGCTTCCAGAATGACTTCCAGCGCCTCGTGACCACGGCCCGCCCCGCTGAGAGCGCGCGCACGAATGACAAGCAGTGGCGGCCAGAAGATCGGCGGGGCCGAGAGCCCTTTGTACAACTCGAAACCCTGCTCGACCCGCGCCAGCCCTGCTTCGACTTCGCCAGAGCCAATCTCGCCAGAACCGACCATCGCCCGTCCCCCGAACACGAGCGCGAGGGCTCGCCAGGTCGGGTACTTGTGCACCTCGGCAATAGCCGAGCAGCAAGTCCGCTCGGGTTGCGACGCCGGCGAAGTCCTGCCGCCACAGGTCCAACAGTCCGGCGTGGTGCAGGGCATAGGCCATCGAGTACGGATGATCGAGTTCGGCGGCCAGATCCACGGCACGTTGCAGCGTCGCCACGGCAGAGTCCGGCGAGCCGGCCATCCATTGGGTCAGCCCGGAAGCCACGTTGGCCACCACCCCGACGTTCGGCCCCACCCGGAAGTCGACACGTCCCGAACGGGTCGCCTCGAAGTATCTGATCGCCACGGCGAAGTGGTCGACCGACGCAGGGAGGTCGTGAAGAAAGTCGTGACTGAGCCCGGCCAGCAGGTGTGCTTCGGCCAACAGCGCTGGATCCTGCTCCACCGACGCGATCTCCATCAACTCCCGAGCGATCGCGTCAGTCCGCTCGTATTCACGTCGCATCAGGTGCAGATAGGCGCGACTACGAAGACCGGGAAAACGTTGCCGATTGTCCCCAGCAGCCTCGGCCCTCTCCAAAGCATCGAGGACCAGACGTTCGGCCTCCTCGGTGAACCCTCGAAGCGCCAACTCAGTTCGTACGACGTTCATGCGAACGACGAACTCGTCCCGGCGGCGATCCGGAGAGTCCGGAGTATGTGCCAGGAGTTGGAGGAGGTCGTTCCCGAGGTCGATCGCGGAGCGATAGTCGCCCCGCGCGTCGTAGTAGCCCCACAGCGGTGGGAGGAGATCGTTCAGCCGTGCGATCTCGGCGTGACTGACCCACTCGCCCCACGCCCGTCGCATGTTCCTGAGTTCGTCCGAGAGCGCGGACAAAACATCCGTCCGCGTAGCGAAGGTCAGTTGCTGGTGCAGACCCAACGCCACCTGCGTGTAGTGCTCGGCGTGCGCCCGCCGGACCGAAGCGGCGAACTCCGGGTGGTCGTCCAACTGCTCCCCGGCGTACGTCCGAATGGTCTGCAGCATGGAGAACCGAGGTCGACCGTCCGAGCCCTGCTGGCTGCGCACGAGGTTCTTGTCGACGAGCGATCCCACGCTCTCGATCACATCGATGTCCCGAAGCTGCGGGATCTGCCGAGCGGTCTCCTCGACATCGGCCAGGCGCGCACCGGAGAACACCGAGAAGGAGCGCAGCACTTGAGCCTCGTCCGAGGAGAGCAGATCAAAGCTCCATGTGATGGCGTTGTAGAGCGTCTGCTGACGCATCGGCAGATCGCGTGCACCGCCGCGCAGATCATCGAGTCGATGCCCGAGTCGGTCCCACAACTCGTGTACGTCGAACAACCTGACCCGCGCCGCCGCCAATTCGATGGCCAGCGGCAACCCGTCGAGTCGACGACAGATGGCGCTGATGGCCACCACGTTGTCGGTGGTGAGCCGGAACCCTGGTTGGACGGCCGCGGCGCGCTCACAGAAGAGCCGCACCGCCTCCGCCTCACCCGCCGAAGTGTCATCGTCGGCATCGGGTACCGACAGTGGCGGCACTGGGAAGACCCGCTCGCCCCGGACGCGCAGGGCTTCCCGGGTTGTGACGATCACGTTGACGTCAGGGCAGTGCTCGAGGAGCTCGACGACCACTGGCGCAGCCCGCATGGCCTGCTCGAAGTTGTCGAGAACCAAGAGGGTCCGGCGATAGCGCAACTCGTTTATCAGCGCGTCGACCGGCCGGGTCTCACTCGGGACGGCCACTCCGACAGCTCGTGCGACTGCGGCGAAGGCGTCCTCCACTTCCCGCTCGGCATTCAGATCGACGAAGACCACACCGTCGGAGAATCGCGCGACCTCCTCGAACGACACTCGAATCGCGAGCCGGGTCTTGCCGACGCCACCCGGTCCGGTCAACGAGATGAGCCTGACTTCCTCGGCGGCGATCAGCACGCGAAGGTCTCGCAGTTCGGCCTCCCTGCCCAGGAACGTCGAGGTCTGCGTGGGCAGGTTGTGCTGCATCGGCATCTCAGATGCAGGTGCCACCTCCGGCACCGAGTCGAATCGCTCCGTCAAGAGGACCGCAAGATCGTCAAGGAGCAGCTCGTGAAGTTCTTCACCGTCCTGGAAGGACTTGTACGACGTGGCGCCTTCATCGCGTAGACGGTCGAGCATTTCGACGAGCCGAGGCTCGATGTTCGGCGCGTCTCGCTTGACGTAAACGAGCCGCGGCATTCCCTTCGAGAGGACGAACTCGTCTTCGAGACCGGAGATCTCCATGTCGGGGGCGACCCATCCGTAGCGTTCCCAGTAGATCCCGACGAACACATCTGACTGCTCGAGGTAGGACCGGTACAACGCGCGCGGCGGATGGGGTCGCGCGCCGAGTTCGAACATCACCGGGGTGAGCCGAAGCTGCTCTATCGATGCACGTGCCGCTTCGCGTTCGTCGGCGAGTTCGCCGAGCGTCGACGAGATGAAGACGCGCAGCCGTCGATCGGGAGTTCGGATGACCCCTACCGGCACGGCGTCATCCTATGAGATCAGCACGACGAGCAACGTGAGGCGGCACCCACTCACGGCACCCGGTCCCTTCCCCAGCCCCTTGCGCGGGACCCCGTTCTCAACTTCATCGACGGTGGGAATTGCTCGCGGCCCTCCCTCCCTTGTCAACGAAAACAGCCGTGGAGTTTCAGGACGTCCATCCCGCGTCCGGCAGTGGATATAAGACATTCTCCTGACGAATAGGACTCGGCTTACGGCGAGCCTCGAAGGCGAAGAGCACGACTTCGACTTGGAGGTTCGCAAATGTGCATTCCTATCACTACCAGCGGAATTCGATTCGCGAAGCGGTACCGCGTGGATCAAATCTCGGGACCAAACACCCGTCAGCACCACGAGGTGCCCGGGTTGCGGAGAGTCCGGTTAGGTCGCGCTGTAACCCTTGCAGTGACTCTCAGTCTCTTGACGGTCGTGGACGGAGGCGGTGCACCCAGCGTCGCGGCCGCTACGGACAGGGCCTGTCCTCGCAGTCAGATCGTCATCACCGCACATCGAGGGACGGGTATAGGAACACGCACAGTGGCTGGAGGTCGCGTTTCCGAGGACACCGTGGCCGCCTTCCGCGCAGCCTTGCAACTAGGCGTTGACGGCTTCGAAACCGACTACTGGCCGACCAGCGACGGGCAACTAGTGAGTCACCACGACCCGACCCTCGACCGGATGACGGACAGTAGCGGTCGCATTCCCGGCTCGACCTGGCGCCAGATTCGTCGCGTCAGGAACTCGAGCGGGGCTCCGATCCCATCCCTACGTTCCGTGCAACGTCAAACGGAGCCGTACGGAGGGATCCGCCAACAAGAAATTCGGGACGGTGACACGTTCACAACGGGGGCCATCCGAAGGCTGCTTGCCGTCAACAAGGCAAACGTGAGCAACACCAGGCAGCGCGTCCTGATTACCTCAACTCAAATTCAAGTCCTCAGGCGTGTCCAAGACATCGATCACAATGTCTCGGTCGGCCTGATCGCGCGCCAGACAAATCGACCCAACATCAGTGAGTTGCCTCGCTGGCTCGACGTCGTGCTCATCGACATCCGAGCAGCGGACAAGACCTACATTGAACAGGCTGCGAGACGTGGGATCGAAGTGTCGCTTAGATACCTCAACACCGTTCGTGAAATGCATCGGGCAGTCAGCATGGGTGCCACGCGTGGCGTTACCGACCGACCCGAACTACTGGGAGAGTCGTGCTGACACCGCCTCGGCTGTCACGCGCGACCAGCGGTGCACGACGGCTTCCCTGCCTCGCGAAATTAGTTGGCCCCGAGGTAGGCGCGGATCGGTTGCGTACTCGTTGTTGGAGTGTGACGGAGTCCAGAATCACCGGAGCGTGATGAGGCCGTTCCGGTGCGCTATGGCCGCTGCCTCGGTGCGATTCGATGCATTCAATTTCGCGAGGATCCTGGACACATGCACACTGGCCGTCTTAGGTGAAATGAACAATTCTGCTGCCATCTGGTCGTTTGTCCGACCATCGGCGAGCAAGGACAAGACCTCAAGTTCCCGCGCGGTCAACCCACGATCGCCGGCAACTGCGTTCTGCCCAATGCCCAGTTCGAGACTAAGTCCCGCTCTGCGGTCGATGCCCCGGATTTCCTCCAAGAGCGGCTTCGCCCCGAGCCGTAGCGCGGTGCTCACCGAGGACATCAGGGCGTCTCGCGCGCCCTCGGTATCTCCGGAGGCGACAAGCGTCTCCCCCAACCGCATTTGGGCGGTCGCGGCCAGAAACTGATGTCCCACCCGCTCCCATGCCGCGACTACGTCGTACCAAAACCTCGGATCGACTTCGTTTGTCACCATGCTCATATGTGCGTCAAGGTGCGCCACCCATGCGACCCCAAGATCCCCGGATCGGTGCACTTTGGTCGCAGCTCGGGCCAATAGCGTGGCGCGGCTTCGGACCGCTGCGCTCGTCCGGTCCGAAGCCGCAGCGAGGGAGGCTGCGCGGGACGCGGTCACGACAACGTCCCAAGCCCACTCCACCGAGTTCCCTTCGACCAATGCATCGAGCGCAGGCTCGAGTTGCGACCAGGCCGCGGGCCCGTCGGCCCGGCCCAGGCTCACCTCCGCGCCCACTAGCCTTGACCGGACGGTGTTCTCCACAAGAGTCCCGACTGACCCAAGTGGCAAAGTCTCGCTGGCAACCTGATCCTTCAGTTGATTGGCGGTTGCCCAGTCACCGCGTCGGGCAGCGATGAGCCCAAGAGTGGAGTCCGCCGCTCCAGCTGACCAACTCCCATCTGCATACGGACGGAGCTCTGACAATAGTCGCTGGGACTCCTCCCATTCGCCGAGCTCGAATAGGCTGCGAGCAGTATCGAGCGCTATTTCTGTCCACGCCCATCCCGCCGCGGCCGGATGGGCGAAACCTCCCAGCATCTCCTGTCCAAAGGCGGCCGCCTCCCGCCACCTGCCAAGTTCACGTAGCGCCCACAGGACCGTCTGCTGTTCACGCCGACGGTAGAAATCATTGGTGGGCGCAGAGTCAAGCTCACTTTGAGCGAGATGTAACGCGTCGGCCGCCCGTCCTTGCAGCATCGCGTACTTGCAACGATCCCGGGTAGCCCAATGGGACATTCGGCGGTCGCCGTACGCAAATGCGATCCTGTCCATCCGATCGTGCATGGCCGAGAACATGGATTCCGGCGTCTCCGCGTGCTCCCACCAGAGAAACATCAGCGAGGAGAACAACAGGGGCCGGTCAGGGGCGGCAAGGAGGAACGCAACCGTGTGATCAAGATCGGCTGGGGTGACGACGTAGTCGCGTTCCAACCCACGGGCACGGCCGGTGATCGCGTTAAGTAGCCGAAGGTATAGCCGCAGAATCTCGTCCTGGCGAGGTGCGGTGGTGAGTTCCGCCGCCGCAATTCGATCCAGGGTCTGCCAATCACCCGTGTGCGATGTGGTCTCGACGACCCGATCCAACACCTGCTCTCGCTCCAGATGTGGCACGGCGGCGTCCGGTCCGACGCGATGCCACATCTCCAGGGCCCGCTCCCAGTGGGTGGTGGCCTCCCGTGCTGCACCCCGTCCGATGGCGTGCAGGCCGGCTTCGACTGCCGCAGCGACGGCATAGTCGGGTTCGTCGGCGGCGTACCACTGCTGCGCCAACGCTATGGCACGCTCGGCGGACCCGAGGGAGCCATAGCCCGCCTCCAGGGTCTGAGCCCATCTTCGGTGCAGCATCTTGGCCACTCTTGGTCTTTGCTCTGCTCGAACGGCCTGACGCACTAGGGCGTGGTGGAACCGGAAGCCTCCTGGCTCTTCGTCCAGGATGCCGCGGCGCACGAGCTCGTCGACATACTCGTGGAAGTCATCTGCGTCCAGTTCAGATACTTCGGCAACGAGATCCGAATGCAATAGTCCTTCGCCCACCGCGGCCAGATCGAGCAAATCGGCGGCACCCCTCGGTAGGCCTCGTAGCCGTGCCCTCATCGTCATCCGCAACTGCTCGCTGATGCCCTCGGTGACATCGCCCGTTGACAGGAGTTCCTCTACATAGAGCGGGACTCCGTCGGCCAAGCAGTGCACCTGGTGCAAGAGCTCTGATTTGGGATTGTCACCCATGATGCGAGCGACGAGTTCCGTGACCTCATGCTCGGCCAGCCGGCCGAGCCGCAGACACTCCCCCGGCCCGGCCCGGGAGAGCTGATCCAGGTGGCGTTCCGACACCTGAGTTTCTCCCACGGCGGCTTCTCGCGTCGTGGCGAGTACGAGCAATCTCATATTTCCGGAAACCTTGGCCAAGTAGGTCAACAGATCGAGCGAGACGCTGTCGAACCACTGCAGATCATCCGCTACGACACACACCAGCGAATCTTCTGCCAGTCGAGCCAACAGTGTGTGAACCGCACCAAAGACGGCCAACCGGTTCAAAGTGACGTCGTCAAATGCTAGATAGAGGTCCGGGTGAAGCGGGGCGAGATGAGCGGCGTACGCACCCAACTTCGAGCGCACTTGATCTACGCCTAGTTGGGTGGTCGCGTCCCTGAGCAGTTCGGCCGTCGCCGAATAGGGGATCTGTCCGCCTTCAAGGTCAACGCCGTGACTGGTCAGCACCAAGCAACCTTCGGTCCTGAGGCGATCGGTGAATTCCGAGATGAGGCGCGTCTTCCCTATGCCGGGTTCACCCTCGACCACGACGACTGTTGCGCCTTGACCCGCGGCTGCTGCCGCGGCCCGCTCCAGCCGACCCATCTCGAAGCCTCGGCCGACGAAAGTCTGGGCGCGCGGTCGCCTCATCTGCTCAGTCTGTCCCGTAAGTCGACTAGGCGCCACCAGCGCCCGCACAGCCGCGCTGAAGCTACTGGACACACCCCGACCCCGCGCACGTGCGGAACGCGTTCAGTTGGTTGGTCAGGGCCGTGATAGTGCTGGCCGGCGGATCGTTGGCCGCGTTGGAATCACCGAGCAAGTTGGTGTTCTCGGCGGGATCGTTGGCGAGGTTGTAGTACTCCCGCGCGATGATCGCGCCGGCTGGATTGTAGGTCTGGACGTACTTCGCGTTTGCCGTGCGGACCATCCGCCAGTTCGGGATGTTCGCATTGTCGGGGTCGTTGTAATACTCCGAATACATCGTGGTTCGGGTGGATGGCTTCAACAACGACTCGCCGTCAAGGCGGGGGGCGTTCGCCGGCGGAGTGAAGCTAGCGGCCTCCAGCATCGTTGGAAGCAGGTCGAGATACGAGACCGTGCGCGCCGACTCCACGCCCGCTGCGAAGTGGCCGGGCCACCGAATCCACAGTGGGACTCGGATCGATGGCTCATAGGGGACGAACTTCTCCCAACGCCCGTGTTCGCCCCACATGTACCCGTTGTCCGCCGTGAAGATCACCATGGTGTTGTCGAGCACTCCACGTTCGGAAAGCCGCTGCATCGTGGCACCGAACTCGTCGTCGGCGCTCATGATCGCCCGCATCTGACTGGTGCAGAACGCCTGAGCCTGCGACGTACTGAAGTTCATCGTTCGGACGTACGCCGGCTTGTCGCTGCGGTCTGCCTCCGGCACTCCTGAGCACGTGCCCACCGGAGCCGTCTTGTACTTCGTGTCGGGCTGGGCGGCGCGTGTCGTGGAGCCGTTGGGGTTCGTCACGTTGACCCAATGCGGAGCCTGCGGGGTCTCGTAAAGAAGGAAGGGCGAGCCGGTCGCAACCGCCTGGTTGATGTATTCACGCCCGCGCACACCCAGATATGTCGTCGAATATCCGGTGCCGGTCTTGGAGACTCCGTCGACCTTGACGGCCACATTGTTGTAGCCGCCCCACATGATCGTGGAGTGCGTGAAGCAGGGCGGCAACTGCGTGCGTGGCCAGGTCGTCAAGAACTTTCCGTCGGCGTAGGTCACGTAGCCGGCATCACGGAGATAGCAGGCCATCGAGTGCGGCCCGTCGAACTTCGCCCCATCTCGCTGGTTGAGAACGTTGTTGTTGTGGGGATAGCGGCCGGTCATCAAGGAAGATCGCGACGGACAACAGGAAGGATCCGCCACGAACGTCTTCGTGAAGCGTCTTCCGGGGGACATCCACCAGCGCAACTTCGGCATGTATTGAAGCGGATCGATGCCACCTGGGAAGGCATCACGCAAGTCATCGAGGTTGTAGATGAAGATGTTCGGGGCGTTAGGCGCGGCCGCAGCAGCGACCGGCGCGGACTGCGGCAACGGACTGTTGGCCGTCGGCGCGGGCGAGCCACCTGCCGAGGATGGTGCGGCCGCCAAGCCGAGAACAGACAAGGCCACACACATCAGAACCACTAGCCGGCTACGCGTACGAACGTCCATGTCAGACTCCTCATCGACTCCCTCGGGAGTCCGTTTCGGACCGGCCCGGAGTGTGAACCGCACTGGTCACGATGAATTGCAGAGTCTTTTGACGTTACGCCTCCGCCGTGCGTTTAGGAACATCAGATGCCGGGCCCAAAGCCCCCAATCCTTGGTGCCTTTGTACCTAGGATTCGGAGTCCTCCGGGGCGGTCCCAGCAGCATGGTCGAGGTAGGCGATTCGCGTGCTCTCAGCGGCCGAGCGGGCGCCTCGGATGCTCGTGACCGCCGGGAGGAACACCGCGGAACTGATGCCATACAACTCAGCCGGACCGACTGCTCGCACGGTCATGGTCCTGGTCGTGTTTCCCAACAGGGCGATCTCGCCGAACCCCTCACCCTTGCCCATAGTGCGCACGACTTCATCGTGATCGAGCACTTCCACGGTCCCGTCCGCGATCACATAGAAGCTGTCGCCGGTCTCACCCGCCTCGAACACGGTCTCTCCGGCCAGGAACGCGAACCGGCTTGGATACCTTGGGCGAGATTCTCAAGAACCGGGACAGGCAGCGGACGCAGCATCGGGACCTGGCGCAGCAGTGTCGATGTCATCGGTGCGGACGGCGACCGTCCGGTCAATCGCGGTGAACCGTCGCCACCAGAGCAAGCACGCGACGGGCGCGACGAGGCCGACGGCGAGGAGGGCGCCCTTGACGCCGAGTGGCCCGATGAGCAGCGGCGCAATGATGGAACCGAGGCCGGCCGCGAACGCGCCGATGCTCTCGAGCAATCCGAACACACGGGCCATCACGGCGTTGGGGACCATCCTGGCCAGAAGGGTGAAGGCCGTGACGTCCACCATGGCGTTTCCGATGCCGATGAGTCCCGCCGCAACCAACGCGATCGCGTAGTACGGCAGTAGGCCCATGATGGCCATCGGCGCACCCCACAGCACGACGGCAATGCCGAGCCAGCGCGTCATGGCGCGACTGCCGACCAGGAGGGTGCACAGCAGACTGCCCACCAGCGCGCCGATCCCGACCGCGCCTTGAATCACCCCGACGCTGGACTCCGTCCCATCGAGCAGATCGATGGCAACGACAAGGACGAACACGGTGAACGCGCCACGAAGCGCGGCCTGCAACACGACGAACCCGATGACGACACCCACCCCCGGGTTCGAGGAGACCGCAGCGATGCCATCGCGCACCTCGGTCGCAAGACTCGGTCGTTGTCCTGACGACGCCGCGATCCGTTCATAGTTCAACCGGATCAGGAGCACCGCCGACACGAGTCCACAAAGGCCAGCGAAGACGAAGACCGCGGCGACATCGAAGACCCCCACCAACAGTGCGGCGACGAGCGGCCCGACGATCACGCTGATCGAGTCCAGTGCCCCTCGGATGACGTTGACCGACGTCAACTCGTTCGGGGTTCGGCACAGCGACGGCATCAATGCTGAGTGGCTCGCACGGTACGGCGTGAACGAGATCGTGGAGACGATGGCCAGGCGTAGACGATCCAATTCGGTCCGCCGGTCCACAGCACGGGGGCGACTGCCAGCGTCGCGACTCCTCGGACAGCGCTGGAGACGAAGAGCACCCGTTCGCGCGGCATCCGATCGGCGTACGCCGTGATGACCGGCGCCAACAGTGCCGCCGGGAGTAGCCGGAGCAGCGCGACCAGGCCGACGGCTAGCGCGCCGCCATCCGCGAAAGCGACCAGACCGATGGCCACGGTGAAGGCCCACTCAGCCGTGAAAGCGAATCCGAACGACAGCAGTGAGCGCACCAGCGCGCCATTGGTCAGGAAGTCCGCTCGTGAGCCGGATCGGCGCCACTCACGCGGGCTCAGGCGTCGGCTCGGGATCCCCGCCCGCACCCTCGGCCGGGCGAGGTCCGGCATGCTCCCCACCCGCAGTGGCAGGTGCGTCCTCGCCCTCGATCGAGATGTGCGGCAGGATCCGGTCGAGCCAGCGCGGCAGCCACCAGGCGGCCTCACCGAAGAGCACCAGCACGGCCGGCGCCAAGGTGACGACCAGGATCCCGGCAAGCAGCACAGCGACCGAGAGGCCGACGCCGAACTGCTTGATCGTCGGATCACCGTTGAGGATGAAGCTCGCGAACACCGACGCCATGATCAGCGCCGCAGCGGTCGTGATCCGGGCACTCGCAGCCAGCCCGGACGCGACCGCTCGCCGCGCCTCCTCACCCTCGGCGTGGTGCTTCTGGATGTGACTGACGAGGAACACCTCGTAGTCCATCGACAGCCCGAACAACCCGGCGAACATCATCAGCGGCACATAACTGGCGATCGGCACCGTGCCGCTCGCCGTGTCGAGCCCGACCAGATCGACGCCCCAGCCCCACTGGAAGCAGGCGGTCAGCACGCCGAACGCCGCGGCGGCCGACAAGATGTTGGTGATCGCCGCCTGCAACGGGACGAGCAGCGACCGGAAGGCCAGCATCAACAACGGAATGCCGAGCAGGATGACGGTGCCGATCACCAGCAGCAGTCGCGCCGAGATGAGCGAGGCCAGATCGACGTACGACGCGGTGTAGCCGCCGACGTACGACGTCATCGTCTTGTCCGTCTCGAGCGGCGGAATCACGTCGTCCCGAACGGTCCCGACCAGGTCCGCAGTGTCGTTCGACGCCGGAGAGGTCTTCGGGCACCGCAGACAGCGATCACCACGTCGCCCTTGGTGTTCATCTGCGGCAACGTCAGCGACACGACGCCTGCGGTGGCGCTCAGCGCACTTTGCAGATTGACGATGCGGGGATCGGTGCCACGGGGATCCCCCCCGGCGGCGGTGACCATGTCCGTCAGTTCCTTTTGCAGCTTCTCGGCCTCGGTCTGCTCCTGCTGAGCCTGCTGCTGCTCGGCCTTCAGTTCGTCGGCCTGTTGCTGAAGCTCATCACCCTGCTTCTTGAGTTCGTTGCCCTGCTTGCGCAACTGGTTGGCCTGCCGCTGCAATGCGGCGCCCTGCTGTTCGAGACTCGCCTTCTGCCGATCGAGCTCGGCGGCCTGGCGGGCCAGATCCGCCGCCTGCCGGCGGAGCTTCTCCTCCTGTTTGCGCAACTGCTTGCCCTGCTTGGCCAACTTTTCGGCCTGCGGCTCGTAGACCTTGAGCTCCTGCCGGACCTGCGCCTGGTCGGCGCGAACGTCCGCAAGCTCGGCCTTGAGGGCGGCCTCGAGCACGTCGTCACCCGCCTGCTGAGCGTCCTCGATGCGGCGTTCTAGTCGACGCTCCTTCCGGCGAAGGTCCTCCAACTCGCGCCTCAGCGGCTTGGTCTCCTTGGCCAACGCCTCCACCTGGCGGCGCAACTTGGCCTTCTCGGAGCGCAGTTGGGACTCCTTCCTCTGGAGTGCGGCCTTCTCCTTCTGGAGTGCTGCGGCCTCCCTCTCCAGCGTCGCCGCCTGAGCCTCGAGCGAGGCCTGCTTGCGCTCAAGTTCGGCCTGCTGCTGCTCCAGCTTGGCCTGTTGCTTCTCCAGTTTGGCCTGCTGCTTCTCCAGTTGTTGCTGCTCCTTCGGCAGGTCCGTCTGAGCCTGCTCGAGTTCGGCCTGGAGGGACGTCGCCTTGTTGTACTTCGTGGTGTACTCGTCGCTGGGCGCGGCGACCGGAACCAGTTCCGATGCCACCTGGAGCGGCCCGTTATAGCCGACACCGAAGCCCTCAGTGATCAGGTCGTACGCCTTGCGTTCGGTCGTCTCCGGGTTGGTCGCGCCGACATCCTCCTGACCCAACTCGAGGGAGAAGACCGGGATGATGAGCGGGACCAACAAGGCCAGCGAGACCAACGTGACCGCGACCGCGTGGCGCGACACGAACCCGGCCCACCGGGCCCACATGCCGGGACCTTCCTTCTTGTGCGGGTGCATGAAGGCCGGCAAGGCAAGAGCATGGATTCGATGGCCGACCAGACCGAGCAGCGCCGGCAAGAGGGAAATCGATGCGCAGACAGCGGTCACGACCGCGATGGCCGAGGCGAAACCGAGCGCACCCACCAGCGGGATGCCCGCCACCCGGAGCGACAGCAACGCGATGACGACCGTGCACCCGGCAAAGACGATGGCGCTGCCGGCGGTGGCGACCGCTCGGGCGATGGACTCCTTCATGTCCATGCCGTCGCGCAATTGATCCTGATGTCGGGTGATGAGGAAGAGCGCGTAGTCGATCCCCACCCCGAGCCCGATCATGGTGGCCAACGTCGCGCCAGTTGTGGGCATGTTGACGATATGACCGGCGAGGCCGACGAGGGCCAGCCCGATTCCGAGACCGAAGATGGCCGTGATGATCGGCATCCCCATCGCCACGAGACTGCCGAGAACGAACGTCAGGATGATCATCGCCGCGAGGATGCCGACGACTTCGCTGATCTCGGTTGGTTCGTCCGAGAGGGTCGTGCCGAGCGAACCCGCAGCCTCGACGGTGATGCCGGCTTCCCGGGCCGGGTCAGCCGCCGCGAAGATCTCCTCCGCGACCGGTACGTCGAGGTCACCCGAAGAGACGTCGAGAAGGACGGGCGCGAAGGCGTACTGCTCGCCCTTCCCGAGGAGTCCTGCCGTCTGCCCCGTGTTGCTCAGCGGATTGGTCACGCTGTAGACGTGCGGCGCCTTGCGCAGCGCCTGCACGGAAGCCTTGACCGCTGCCTTGTTGGCGTCGTCGGTCAACTTGCCGGTCTTCACGTGGAAGACGATGGGATTGACGCCGTTCTGCTGGGGCGGGAATCGCTCCGTCAACAGGTCCTTGACCTGCTGACTGCCCGTGCCAGGTAGGGCAAGATCGTTGTTGGTATCGGCGCCGAACGTCTTCACGGCGCCGCCGATCAGAACGGCCAGCAGCACCCAGATGCCGATCATGACAAGGGATCGCCGAGCGCAAAAACTTCCCAGGCGGTAGAGGACTCTGCCCACGGTTCTCCTCGACTCCCTGGAAATCAGTTGCGACACGTTAGCGCGAAGGAGTTGTACTTGTCGCGGATCACTAGACCGCCGCTGCGGGTCGGTTAACACTCCCGACTCACAACCTGCCTACGCTCACTCTGTGACGATCAAGGTGGCGCTGGAGCACCGTACGACGTACCGCTTCGACAAGCCGATCACGGTGCATCCGCACGTGGTCCGGCTCCGCCCAGCGCCGCACTCGCGCACCCCGGTGTCGTCGTACTCCCTCACGATCAAGCCCGACAACCATTTCATCAACTGGCAGCAGGATGCCTTCGGCAACTATCTGGCCCGACTGGTCTTCCCGGAACCGGTGACGGAACTCGACATCAGCGTCGACCTCGTGGCGGACCTGACCGTGGTCAACCCGTTCGACTTCTTCCTTGAGGAGTACGCCGAGCGGTATCCGTTCGCCTATCCCCCGGCGCTTCAGGCCGACCTCGAACCGTATCTCCGCGCGGTCGACGAGGAGCCGGGATCCGGAATCGGACCCGCGCTGACGGACTGGCTGGCGCAGCAGATCGTCGTGCCGCAAGATGGCGTGCGGATCGTCGACTTCCTGGTCGGCGTCAACCAGGCCGTCCGAGACACCGTGGACTACACCGTGCGGATGGAAGCCGGCGTCCAGTCCCCCGACACGACACTGGCCAGGGCGCTCGGATCGTGTCGCGACAGTGCCTGGCTGCTGGTTTCGATCCTGCGTGAACTCGGACTGGCGGCCAGGTTCGTGTCGGGATATCTGGTGCAGTTGGCGCCGGACGAGCCGTCGCTGGACGGCCCGTCCGGCACCGCCATCGACTTCACCGATCTGCACGCCTGGGCCGAGGTCTACCTGCCCGGTGCGGGCTGGGTCGGCTTGGACGCGACCTCCGGACTGCTCGCAGGAGAGGGTCACATTCCGCTTTCCGCAACTCCTCATCCGTCGTCGTCAGCGCCGATCTCCGGGGCGATCGACCGGGCAGAGGTCGAGTTCAGCTTCGTCAATCGGGTGACGAGGGTGCATGAAGATGTGCGCGTCACCAAGCCCTACTCCGACGAGCAGTGGCAACGCATCGATGCCCTCGGTGAACACGTCGACACCCTGCTCGCCGCCGGCGACGTGAGGCTGACGATGGGCGGGGAGCCGACCTTCGTTTCCGTTGACGACGCCTCGACCCCGCAGTGGAACACCGAAGCCGACGGGGACGAGAAGCGGGCGTTGGCGGCGAAGTTGGCCGCGGTGCTGCGCGAGCGCTGGGCTCCGGGCGGCATTGCGCACTGGGGACTTGGCAAGTGGTATCCCGGCGAACCACTCCCCCGTTGGCAGATCGGGCTCACCTGGCGCGACGACGGCGAGCCCCTCTGGCGCGACCAATCGCTCCTCGAAGAGCCCTGGTCCAAGGGCTCGCTGGCTCACGGGATCGCGGTTGCTGAACAATTCGCGCGAGGCGTGGCTCGGCGACTCCGGATTCCCGAAGACGTGTTACTCCCGGCGTACGAAGACCGACTGCACGCCCTGTGGACCGAGGCGATGCTGCCGGAAGGGGACCGTCCGACCGACGCCGAGCCAGCGTCTGGTCAGGACTTCGTGGACGAGTCCGATGCCCGGCCAAGCGAACCAAGCGGCTGGGTGATGCCGGTGTTCCGCACCGAATCGGGCGATCACTGGGGTACGACGCGCTGGCAACCGCGTCGCAAGCACCTGTTCCTCACGCCCGGCTCGTCCCCGCTGGGCCTTCGGCTGCCGCTCTCCTCCCTCGCGTGGGAGGAGGCCCCCGGTGAGCCGGACCGTTCACCCTTCGAGCCGCGACAGGATCTCGGCGCTCCACGCACTGCAGATGCCATGGCGGAGGTGCTGGATATCGAGGATGCGCCGCGGACGGCACTGTGCGTCGAGCCTCGCGACGGCCATTTGTTCGTGTTCCTCCCTCCCTTGAAGCAGGCCGAGGCAGCCATCGAACTGCTGTCGGTGGTCGAGGACACCGCCGCCGAACTCGGCGTACCCGTTGTCCTGGAGGGCTATCCCCTGCCCGGTGATCCGCGGTTGACCACGCTCACGGTCACGCCGGACCCGGGCGTCATCGAGGTGAACGTCCAACCCACATCCAGTTGGACCGGACTGCGAGACCTGATCACCACGTTGTACGCCGATGCGCGCGCGACCCGGTTGACCACCGAGAAGTTCGACCTGGACGGGCTGCACACTGGCACAGGGGGCGGCAACCACCTCACGTTGGGCGGACCTACGTCGGCCGATTCGCCGCTGCTGCGACGTCCCGATCTGCTGCGCAGCCTGCTCACGTTCTGGCAGCACCACCCCTCACTGTCCTATGTCTTCTCCGGCCGGTTCATCGGCCCGACCAGCCAGTCGCCGAGAGTCGACGAGGGCCGACACGAGACGTTGTACGAACTTGAGATCGCCTTTGCCGAACTCGACCGACTGGCCGCTGAGATCAGGGCCTCGGACGAGCCGGACGAGGACCGCGAGCAGCACGAGTCACTGCCCTGGATCGTCGATCGGTCGCTGCGGCACCTGCTCACCGACATCACGGGCAACACCCACCGCGCGGAGTTCTGCATCGACAAGCTCTACAGCCCCGACTCCGATCGCGGCCGCCTCGGCCTGTTGGAACTGCGCGGGTTCGAGATGCCGCCGCACCCGCGGATGGGACTGGTCCAGGCGCTCCTGGTTCGTGCGCTGGTTGCCCGGTTCTGGGCCGAGCCCTACTCCGGTCCCTTGGTGCGTTGGGGAAGTCGCCTTCACGACCGGTTCCTCCTTCCGGCCTTCGCGGCAGCTGACCTTCGCGATGTCGTCGACGACCTGAACGGCCACCTCGGCACAGAACACCAATTCGATCCGGCCTGGCTGGAGCCGTTCTTGGAGTTTCGGTTCCCGCGGATCGGTGAGGTCGACGTCGACGGCGTACACCTCGAAATCCGTTCGGCCGTCGAACCGTGGCACGTGCTCGGCGAAGAGGTGTCGCAGGGTGGGACCGCACGATATGTCGACTCGTCGGTGGAGAAGGTGCAGGTCGCGGCGACGGGCCTGATCCCGGGTCGACACGTCATCACCTGCAACGGGGTGGCGATCCCGGTGGTGGCCGATGGTGGGCGACACGTGGGTGGCGTGCGCTACCGCGCGTGGGCTCCGCACTCTGCCCTTCACCCCACGATCGGCGTGCAGTCGCCGCTGGTCTTCGACGTCGTCGACACCTGGAACGAACGCTCGCTGGGCGGGTGCACCTATCACGTCGTACACCCCGGCGGTCGCTCCTATGAACGCTTCCCGGTCAACGCGATGGAGGCGGAGGCACGCAGGGCCGGGCGGTTCGACACGCTCGGTCACACCTCCGGCCCCTTGGATCCGGCAGCCTGGGCGACTCCGGACCCGTCGGTGAACGGGGAGTACCCCTGCACCCTGGATCTACGCCGATCGGGCAGGATGACCCCATGAGTCGACCGGGGAATGCCGGATGACCGGATCACCCGACGTCACCACGTCCATCCTCGACGACTACCGCGCACGCCTGGGTGAGCAACCCGGCTTCGATGAGTTGCTGGCCGCCGGAGGCGTCCGCGAAGGCAGCGACGAACTGGCCTCCCGGATCAATCACGTCGGTCTGCGGGGACTGATGGACCGGCGCGTCCGCGCGACCCGCTTCGTGCAGGACGACGGCGTGACGTACGGCGGCCCTGGGATTGGCGCACGTCCGGGGGCGACCGGTCCGGGGTGGCGTCTGGACCCGTTGCCGCTGGTGATCTCGGCCGACGACTGGGCCGAACTCGATCGTGGGCTCGTGCAACGCGCCGAACTCCTCGACCTCGTGCTCTCCGACGTGTACGGCGAACGCCGCCTGCTCCACAGCGGGATCATTCCGCCGGAGGTGATCTATGGACACGGCGGCTTCGTGCACCAGGCCGACGGCATCCGCGCAAACGGCCAACGGCAGTTGTTCTTCACCGCCACCGACCTCGCGAGGCATCGCGACGGCCGTTGGCATGTCCTCTCCGATCGCACTCAGGCGCCGTCGGGTGCGGGCTACGCGATGGAGAACCGCAGGGTCGTGGCGAAGGTCTTCCCCGGCCTGCGTCGCAACACCGACCTCTCCACGTTGCGCGACTTCTTCCACGTCGTACGCGTCGCGTTGCACGAGGTCGCCCCCGAACAGTCCGAGGCACCGCGAATCGTGCTGCTGACGCCCGGCCCCGAAAGCGAGACGGCGTTCGACCAGGCCTACCTCTCGATGTTGCTCGGCTTCCCGCTCGCCGAAGCCGAGGACCTGATCGTCCGCAACGGACAGGTGTTCCTGCGCAATCTCGGACGACTGGAACCGGTCGACGTCCTGCTCCGCCGGGTCGATGCCGACTACTCCGACCCGTTGGAGATGCGAGCCGACTCCCATCTCGGCGTGCCGGGCTGCTGGAAGCCAGCCGCCAGGGCACCGTCACCGTGGTCAACTCCTTCGGCAGCGGCGTGCTGGAGAATCCAGGGCTGCTTGCCCTTCCTCCCGGCGGCCGCACAGGCCCTGCTGGGCAGCGACCTGCTGTTGCCGTCGGTGCCGACCTGGTGGTGCGGTGACCCGGTCCAACGCGCCCATGTCCTGGCCAACCTCGACAGCCTTGTGATCAAACCGATCACGCGCGGCGATCCGCATCACCTCTCGATTCGGCACCGAACTGACCAGCGATCAGACCGATCTGCTGCGCCGCCAGATCGAGGCGCAGCCGTGGGCCTGGACCGCCCAGGAGGTCCTGGAGAAGTCCACCGCCCCCGTCGTCACTCCGATGGGGCTGGAGCCGCGAGACCTGGTGCTGCGGACCTTCGGGGTGTCACACGCCGGGCAGCTACACCCTGATGCGTGGCGGGCTGGCGCGAGTTGCACCGACCACCGGAACCCAACTCGTATCGAATCTCACCGGTGCGCTGACCAAGGACGTCTGGGTGTTGTCACCCGAGGGCGCGACCACCGACGCGTGGAGCCAGGGCGATCAATCCGATAGCCCGGCGTTTGATGTCGCGTTGAGCAGCGGCCTCTCCCCACGGGTCGCCGAAGACCTGTTCTGGCTCGGGAGGTACGCCGAGCGCGCCGAGGGCACGGCCAGGCTGCTGCGCGTCTCCGATGACCTCGTGGAGGACTACGCAACCCGCCCGGGCACCCTGGGCCACGCGGCTCTGGTCATCCTGCTGGACGCACTCGCGGCACTTGTGGCGATCCCGCCGGTGTCGAACGCCTCGGCAGGCGACGCCATGTTGCGTCGCCTCGCGACCGATCGGGAACTGCCCGGCAGCGTGGCACATGCCGCCAACCTCACCATCACCCTCGCCCAATCGCTGCGCGAACAACTCTCCACCGATACCTGGTTGGTCCTCGGGCAGGCTTGAACGCTCGTTTGCCGAACACCTCGATCCGGGCGATCCGGGGGATTCGGTGCAGATCGACTCCGACGTAGCGCTCCAACCGTTGCTCGCCCAAACCGTGGAGTCGTTGCTGGCGCTGTCCGGTCTTGGTGCCGAGTCCCTGGTCCGCGACGAAGGCTGGCATTTCCTGGATGCAGGTCGGCGGCTGGAGCGGGCGCAACATCTGGTCACCCTGCTTCGCAATGCGCTGGGGACCCGGGTGCCGGACCGGGTCTTGCCACGCGTTCTGGAGGCGGTCCTCATCTCGGGCGAGAGCGTGATCACCCATCGACGCCGCGAAGCTGCCAGGCCGACCAACCTGTCCCCCATCGGCTCGGTGCTCGACCTGTTGTTGTGCGACGCGACCAACCCGCGCAGCCTCGCCTTCCAACTCGACCGGTTGTCCACTGCGATGCGCAACGTGCCGAGGGCACCGAGCTCGGACGCGATCGACGCCGTCATCAGCAACCTCACGGAGCGTCTCAGCACGGTGCCGATCGAGGCCCTCGGGGACCACGGAGACCGGACGGCGTACAACGAATGGATGCTTGAGACCGAGCGCGACCTGCGCCGAATCTCGGCGATGGTCGATCAGGCGCACTTCGTGCACAAGGCTCCGCAGCAGATGTTGCCGGAGTTCTGGGGACTGTCGGATGCCGTTGAGGTCGGTCAGGTGGGCGCATCATGACCACGCTTCAGGGAAGCGATGACCATCAGGGGACGCGGACCTATCAGGTCCGCCACCGCACGGAATACAACTACGAGGAGAAGGTGACCGGCTCCTATGGTCGGACCCATCTCACGCCACGCGACCTGCCGAGCCAGACCTGTTCGGTCTCGGAACTCGACGTGTCCCCGCGACCCGACATCATCACCGAGCACGTCGACCACTTCGGGAACGTGAGCCACTACGTCGAGTTGCACTCGGCCCACACCAGACTCGTGATCACCGCGACCAACACGGTGACCGTACGCCGAGTGGTGCCGGACCTGACTCTGCTGAACCGCTGGACCGTGGCCGACGCGGTCAGCGCGATCGGCGAACAGGCAGATCGAGTCGATGCGGTGGCCTACGCGTTGCCATCCCGCAAGGTGCCGCGTTCGCCTGCCGTGACGGCGTACGCCGAGGAGAAGTTGTCACCATCCCGGCCGCTGGGTGAGGCGCTGCTCTCGCTCACCCACGAGATCCATTCCGACTTCACCTACAAATCCGGCGTCACGTCGGTGAACACGACGCTGGACGACCTGCTCCGCAAACGGGTCGGTGTCTGCCAGGACTTCGCGCATCTGATGATCGGCTGCCTGCGGTCGGTCGGCCTGCCGACGCGCTACGTCAGCGGTTATCTGGAGACCCGACCGCCGAAGGGCAGCCCGCGACTTGAAGGGGCCGACGCCTCGCATGCCTGGGTGTCAGTGCTTACGCCCTCGCATGGTTGGGTCGACCTCGATCCGACCAACAACAAGCAGCCCGACTCGCGCTACATCGTCGCGGCCTGGGGACGGGACTTCGCCGATGTCACGCCGATGAAGGGCGTGATCTTCACCGAAGGCAAGTCCAGCACCCTGGACGTCGGGGTCGATGTGATTCGACTCGACGAGGCCCTACCCGGGCTGTCGGGTTCCGATCTCTGATGCGCACCTTCACCTGTGGGGTCTGCGGCAACCTGTTGGTGTTCGAGAACTCCGTCTGCGTCGCCTGCGGAACGGCGACAGGGCTTCTACCTGCCTGAGATGAACGTCCGTCCGGTGCCAGTCGACGGATCGCTCGTCGCGTGCGCGAATCTCGCCGATGCCGGCTGCACCTGGCTGGTCGAGATCCAAGGCCAGTTATGCCTCTCGTGTCGGCTGACCCGAACTCGCCCGCCCCGAGACGATCTCGCCGGCTGGGCGTCGTACGCAGTCACCGAGGCCGAGAAGCGACGCCTCGTCTACCAATTGCTGGACCTCAACCTCCCGGTGGTCGCGGCCGCCGACGATCCTCACGGACTCACCTTCGACCTGCTCTCGAGTGTCGCTGTGAAGGTGATCACCGGCCATGCCGACGGCGTCGTGACGATCGACCTTGCCGAAGGGTCGGATTCGCACCGCGAGGCCATCCGCGTGCAGATGGGCGAGGCGTACCGCACCATGCTCGGCCATCTGCGGCACGAGACCGGCCACTACTACCAACAGGTGCTCGTCGACGGGCTGGTGCCGGTCAGCGGCTGGGTGTCGACCGTTGACGCGCGTCGACCGTGGGTCGGGGGCACGTCGAGCACCGATCGATTCGTCGAGTTGTTCGGCGACCCGTCCGCCGACTACGGCGAGGCACTCCAGCGCCACTACGCGCAGGGTCCGCCGCGGGACTGGGGTGCGCGTTTCGTCAGCGAATACGCCACCGCTCATCCCTCCGAGGACTGGGCCGAGACCTTCGCCCACTACCTGCACATCACCGACACCATGCAGTCGGCCGCGGCGTACGGCCTCAGCGTGGGAGGGCCTGCGGCCAGTGGCCTCGAAGGCGAGCCGCTGCCCCGCGCCGACGAGGCCGAGACCGGTCGCGAACTCGTCGACCGCTGGCTGCCCATCAGCTATGCGCTGAACGCAGTCAGTCGAAGCATGGGGAACAACGATCTGTATCCCTTCGTGATCAGCGAACCGGTGATCGACAAACTGTCCTTCGTCCACGACCTCATCGTCGGGACCTGACTTCGCGTCAGGCGAACAGGTCGCCGTGATCGGCCACCCGCTCCAGCACTTCCTCGAAGCGGAACTGCTCCAGCCCGAACTCGTCCTCGGCACCTGTTTCGACCTCTGCCCAGGTCACCGGGGTGGCGACCCGAGGTAGTTCTCGGCCGCGCAGGGAGTACGGCGAGATGGTGGTCTTGGCTCCGGCATTCTGGGACCAGTCCAGGAACACCTTTCCGGACCGTCGCGACTTCGTCATCGTCGCCGTGACGAGGTTCGGATGCTCGGCCTGGAGTTCTTCGGCGATCTCCTTGGCCAGTGCGCTCGTGCTCTCGAAGTCGCCCGGAAGTGCCTTGCCCGTGAGCGCGGCGTACATGTGGAGGCCCTTGCTGCCGCTCGTCACCGCCTTGCCGACCAGACCTCGCTCGCCCAACTTGTCGTTGACGAGCAGCGCGACCTGACAGCATTCGTGCAGTCCGGCCGGCTCGCCGGGGTCGAGGTCGATCACCAGTCGGTTCGGGGGTTGGACCTTGCCCGTGCGGTTGACCGTCCACTGATGGACGTGCAGTTCGAGCGCCGCCAGATTGGCGAGCCACATCAGCGTTGGCAGGTCCTCGACGATCGGGAAGACCAACTCTCCGGCCTTGCTCTCCGACTCCTCACCCCATCGGGACCCGGTCGTCGGCACCCGGACCGTGCGAACCCACGACGGCGTCCCTGCGGGAGCGTTCTTCTCGAAGAAGCTCTGCTTCTCGACACCGTTCGGCCACCGAATCCGGGTGACTGCGCGATCGGCGAGGTGCGGAAGCAGGACGGGTGCGATCTGCGCGTAGTAGTTGATGACTTCGCCCTTGGTGGTCCCCGTGCGAGGAAACAGGACCTTCTCCAGGTTGCTCAACTTGAGGGTCCGGCCCTCGACCTCGACCATCACTTCGCTCATAGGAACTCACCACCGATCAGGCTTTCCGGTGTGACATCCGTCCGGAGCCCGATGTACGCCGGCTGACGAAGGCGCTGCTGGGACGACAACCCCAGCGCCTCGACGTCCACGACCAAGACCGGCTCGATCCACCGGGTGCCGAGCGCATCCAGGCGTGGAACCTCGTCGACGAACGGCTTGTCTTCTCGGGCCAAGCCCTCCACGAGTTCGCGAAGCATCGGACCCGCCTTCCCGGCGATGCCGCTCCCGACCCGACCTCGATAGATCAGCCCATCCGCGGTCGGCTCACCCACCAGCAAGGCGCCGAGCCGGTTCGGAGAATCGACCTCCAGTCGCCAACCGCCGACGACGTACGACGCGCGCCGCCGATGTGGGAACTTCAGCCAGTGCCGGCTGCGGACCCCAGGCTCGTAGCGGGAAGTCAATCGTTTGCTCACGATGCCCTCCAGGCCTTGGGCACGGGTGGCTTCCATCAGCATCTGCCCATCGTCGTACACACCGGGCACCTGCCACGAGACGTCGTTGAGTTCGAGCGACTCGAGAAGCTCGCGGCGTACCGACAGTGGATCGCCCATCACGTCCCGGTCCCCGACCCGCAACACATCGAAGACCAACAAGGTGACCGGATTGACCTGTGCCAACTCTTCGGCTCGACGGGCATTGGACACGTGCATCCTCTCGGCGAGAGCGCCGAAACTGGGCACCCCGTTCGCGAGCGCAACCACCTCGCCATCCAGGAGCAGGCTCGGCCCCGACCGGGCACCGAGGGGGTGGATCTCGGGGAAGGAGACCGTTACGTCGTTCTCGTTGCGTGACCAGATGCGGAGTTTGCCGCCAGCAGCGGATCCGCCGACCTCGACCAAGGTCCGCATGCCGTCCCACTTGACCTCGTGTGACCAACCCGAGCCCACCGGCACGTGATCACCCTTGGTTGCCAGCATCGGACGCATTGAGACATCTTCACCTACGTTGAAGCGAAATATCTCCTCCGCTGGGTACCCTCTGATCATGCGTGCCATATGGAAAGGTGCCGTCTCGTTCGGCCTGGTCAGCGTGCCCGTGAAGTTGTACGCCGCCACGGAAAGCCACGATGTGGCATTCCGTCAGGTCCACGCGAAGGACGGCGGTCGGATCAAATACCAGCGGATCTGCGCCATCGACGGCGAGGAGGTGGAGTACGCCGACATCGCCAAGGGTTACGAGACCGAGGACGGCGAGATGGTCATCCTCAGCGATGACGACCTGGCTTCGCTCCCGATGACGTCGAGCCGCGAGATCGCGGTGGAGAAGTTCGTGCCGAGCGACCAGATCGACCCGATGCTGCTCGAGAAGTCCTACTACCTCGAGCCCGAGAAGTCCGGCGCCAAGCCCTATGCCCTGCTCCGTCAGGCCCTTCTCGAGGCCGATCGGATGGCCGTCGTCACCGTGGCGCTTCGTCAGCGCACGAGTGTCGCCGTACTCCGCGTCAAGGACGACGTCATCGTGATGCAGACGATGATGTGGCCAGACGAGGTCCGCACTCCCGACTTCTCCGTCGACATCGGCGAGGTCAAGGACGCGGAGGTCGCGATGGCGCAGATGCTCGTTGAAACCCTGGCGGGTGATTTCGATCCCAGCGAATTCGAGGACGACTACGCCGGTGCCGTCGAGGCGATGGTGCAGAACAAGATCGCTGGCGGCGAGGTCAAGAAGACGGCGACCTCGACCAAGTCCTCCGGTGAGGTCGTCGACCTGCTGGCGGCGCTGCAACGCTCGGTTGAGGCCGCCAAGACCGCCCGCGGGGAGACCGACGAGGCCGCTGAAGACACCAAGAAGAAACCGACCAAGGGCGCGGCCAAGCCGGCCAAGAAGAAGGCCAGCTAGCCGTTCGCGGGCTAATCCGTCCAACTAAGTGATGGATTCGTACGTCTGATTACCCAATTTCACTGTCCCGATCCATCACTTACTTCTGAATCGATGGCGGGCGCGGGCTAAACGCCTTCCCAGCGGAACAGCCGTGCAGCAAGCGCGGTGACGACAACTGCGAACGTCAACAGGATCACTGTCGGCTGCCAGACGGCACCGAAGCCTTCACCGCGCACGAGCACGTCCATCATCCCGTCGTTGAGATGGCGAAGCGGAAGCGCCAGCGAGATCCCCTGCAGCCATCCCGGCGCGCCCTCGAGTGGGAAGAACGACCCACTGAGGAACGCCATCGGCAGCACGATGAAGTTGGCCATGTTGACAGCACCTTCGGGCGTCTTGGCGACGGCGCCCGCCAGCAGACCGATCGACATGAAGGCCAGAGTTCCGGAAACCAACAGGGGTATGCCGAGCCACCAGTAGCCGGTCAACTGCAAACCGAACGCCGCCATGCCGATGCCCAAGAAGATGGCCATCTGGGTCAACGCGATCAACACCGTGACCACCACCCGGGCAGCCACGATGGTGCCGGGCGCCACCGGAGCCAACTGAAGTCGGCGCAGGAGTTTGCTCTGCCGCCACCCCTGCAGGGTCGCGGCGGCACCAAAGGCAGCGCTCATCGCTACGGCCCAGCCCAGCAGGCCTGGAGTGACGAACTGGATCGCCTCCAGGCTGTCGTCCTCAACCCGCTCGGGCTTCAACTGCACGGTCGGCGGTGTGCCGGCGGCCGCCATGTTGGCCCCGTCGACGAATGCGCTCAAGGCCCCTTGGGTCATCGCGGCGGACACTGCGTCGGTCTGGGTGTAATGGGCGACCAGGTTCGAGCCGTCCATCATGATCGCAACGTCGGCGTCACCCTTGCGGACCTGGGCGACCGCCGCATCGATGTCGTCCGACTTGGTGACCTCGAAGGTGTCGTCGAAGGCCTCCTTCGCTCCTCCCGACATGTCATCGAAGATCGGCACCGCCCCAACCTGGATCATGTCGACCTTCGACGCCCCCTGGTCGGTGAAGATCCCGCCGAACAGCACCAGGAACATGAGCGGAAATACGATCGCGAAGAACAGCGCCGCCCTGTCGCGCACGAAGCCTTTGATGATGGCGATCGCCACCGCACCAAATGGGGTCCTCACGCGCGGTACTCCCGCCCCGTGACATCGAGGAAGACATCCTCGAGGCTGGCCGCCCGAACTTGGAGGCCATCGAGGCTGCCTATCTCGGCCAAACCGGTGAGTACGTCGGCCGGTGATCGAGTCACCAACAGGAGTCCATCCTCGTCCTGTCGGGCGTCGTCCACTCCGGCGATCGTCCGGGCTTCGTCAAGACTGACCTGACCCGTCGCGACACTGATCCGAACCGGCGCGTCAAGGCCCCGAACCAGTGCTGCCGGGCTGTCCAATTTCAGGATCTTCCCGTTGTCCATGATCGCGACCCGATCGCACAAGGCCTCTGCTTCGTCCATGTAATGGGTAGTGAGCACGACCGTCCGACCGGAGTCGTTGAGTCCCGACAGCAAGTCCCACAGGTTGCGTCGGGCCTGCGGGTCCAGCGCCGCGGTGGGCTCATCGAGAAACACCACCTCGGGTTCGTGCACGAGGGCGCAGGCAATGGCGAGCCGTTGAGCCTGCCCGCCAGACAGCTTCTCCGTGCGTGTCTTGACCTTGTCGATCAGGCCAACTCGCTCGAGCCACTCATCCGCATGCGCTCGGGGCACGCCGTACAACGATGCGAACGTGTGGATCTGCTCGCGGACGTTGAGCCGGTCGAAGAACGCCGACGTCTGGAGTTGTACGCCGATGCGCGGCAAGAGGCCTTGATTCCTCGGCCAGACCGGCTCGCCCAGCAGTCGAGTCTCGCCACCGCTCGGTTGTCGCAGCCCTTCGATCGTCTCCAGGAGAGTGGTCTTCCCTGCGCCGTTGGGACCCAGGATCCCGAAGAATTCACCCTCGGCGACCTCGAAGGAAACGTCGTCGACGGCCACCAGATCGCCGTATCGCATCACCACGTTGCGAACTTCGATAGCGGCCACGCCACCACCCTAGGTCGCCGGTGGATGCCTTCCCACGGCACCCTTGCGGACGCCCCATTGGACGAGTGACACTGAACGGATGACTTTCTCAAACACTGAAGGCGCCCCGATCTGGCTCGATCTGTTCACCCCCGACCCTGCGTCCGCGGCGAGGTTCTATTCGGAGATCGCAGGCTGGGCGGCCAGTCCGCCGTCCGAGGAGTTCGGCGGCTACCAGATCTTCTCCCACGGAGAGGGACCGATCGCCGGGATGATGCTCAACGACGGCAGTCAGGGCATGCCACCGGCCTGGACCATCTATCTGGAGACTCCGGACGTGGATGCAACGGCCGCCAAGATCACCGAGAACGGCGGCACGGTCGTGATGCCCCCGATGACAGTCGGCGACATGGGAAAGATGTTGTTCGCGATCGATCCCGCCGGGGCGTACTTCGGTGCCTGGGAGCCCGGCTCCAATCAGGGCTTCCATGTTCGTGGCGAGGTTGGTGCCCCAGCGTGGTTCGAGACCCACTCCAAGGACTACGACGCCTCCGTTGCGTTCTATCGAAACGCCTTCGCGTGGGACCTCAACGTCCTCAGCGACAGCGACGACTTCCGCTACTCCACGCAGGGCGAGGGCGACGATGCTTTGGCGGGAATCATGGATTCGGCCGGCTTCCTTCCGCCGGAGGTCCCGAGCCACTGGTCGTTCTACTTGGAAGTCGCGGACACCGACGCGGCGATCGCCAAGGCGATCGAACTCGGTGGCCAACTCGTTTCGGGTCCGGACGACTCGCCGTTCGGACGCCTGGCCGAACTCGCCGACCCGCAAGGTGCACGATTCAAAGTCATGCAGGCTCCGCTGGCGCCCTAGTCTCTAGAGGTTGAGCGAAGATCGGAGACCGCGATCGATCTCGCGGAGCAGGGTTAGCGGAGCATCGCCGGCATGCTCGACGAGGTCAGCTTTGTTCAGAGTGACTATCGCGGTGACGTTGACGACAGAGTCCCGAGGTAGTCCAGTTGCCGTCGCGGGTAGGAAGACGTTGCCGGGCATCACTGCCAGGCTGGTGTTGGAGGTGACGACGACGGCCACCACAGTTGCTAGGCGACTCTCGTTGTAGGCGTCCGCCGAGATCACCAACACCGGCCGACGTTTCGCCGGACGGGATCCCAATGCCGGGCCCAGGTCCGCCCAGTAGATCCCGCCGCGTTCGATCACCAGTCACCCGAAACGCTATCGAGCAGTCGCTTCCCCACGGCAACGGAGTCGACCGCAGACTCGTCTTGCACGGGTTGCTCAGCGATAGCCTCGTCAATCTGACGGGTGATCGACTCGGCGTCGAGGTCCTCCAAGTAGCGAACCGCCGCGCGACTAAAGAACTCCGAGCGGCTCACGCCGAGGTCCAGGGCACGGCGCGAGGCCTTCTCGAAAGTCTCGTCTGGCACCGAGATCGCTGTCTTCATGTGGGTAGTATAACCGAGTATGACTCGGCGTCTTACGGCAGCGCAGTATTGGGCTGGCAGTCAAGTCGGGGCCTCTCGATTCCAAGTTCCGTCAAAACAGTGGGGGGCGAGATTCACTCAGGATTTGCTGCCTGAGCCCTAGCCGCTATCAATCCCCGACCCACACTGACGCTGCATTCGGTTGCTCATCGCGTGGCGCCAGGCCGGACCGTGATGATGTCGCAGTGGATCAAGGCTCCGGAGCGTTCAATCTGGCCGTCGGCGGTGAGGAGCGCTGTCTCCTGCCGTTCGGCGGCGGCGACATAGATCGCGTCGGCGTACCTCAGGGATCCTTGGGCGAGTTCCCAGGCACGGTGGACGTCGTCCCACGCTGTGGCCTCGATCACGATGCCTAGATCCTCTGCTGATTGCATCGCGATCACGAGATCTGACGGTTGCAGCGGGTGGTCTGGCCGGTTCGCCGCGGCGCCCAGTCCGGACATGATCTCGAAGGCGAAGTGTCCGGGCGCGACGAGCGGCTCTGCAGCCGGGATGGCTACCAGCGCTGCGCGCGCAGCGACCCCTCGCGGACCCGGGTCCGCGACAGCGTCGATGACCACCGACGCGTCGACGATCAACCCTGCGACCAACCGCCGAGTTGAGCATCGCGTTCGTCCCGAGCGTCCTGGATCGCCGCGAGGATCGCGTCCCGATCAATCTCGGATACCGCCGGTTGACCCTTCAGTCGCTCAGCAGTACGCGCGATCGCTGCCTGGCGGCGTACGTAGACCGCTTGCGCATGGACGGCGTCCAGCAGGTAGCTCTGCATTGAGGTGCCTCGCTCAGCCGCAGCGGCACGGATCTGGTCGAGGTCATCCGGGGACACGTCGCGGATCAGAACGTTCGGCATGTCATGATGCTATCAAATTCGATAGCGCTAGTTCACCGCTAGGGCGCTGCCAACAAGCCTCGAACCACCCTGAGTGCCACCGACATCCGGGCCAGATCCGCCTTCTCGTCGGCGCAGATCTCGTTGAGCGTCTCGACAGCCCTCGTTGCCATGGCTCCGTGGCTCGCAGCCCAGGCCTCGATCTGGGTCTCGGCATCGACCGCGCCTCCCTCGGCAACAACGGCCTGTAGCACCTGATCGGTGAGCTGGCCGTGTACGTCGTACAACTCCTCGCGCAACGACGCGCGCGCCATCGTCTGCCAGCGATCATCACGCGGGAGTTCGAAGATCCTGCCGAGCACGTCCGGCAGTCCTAGACGCTCCCCGAGTGCGAAGTGAACTCGGGCGACGACATCCGGCCCAATCTCATGCCGTGCCGCGGTCTCAACTATGCCCAGCAGCATGTACGCCGGCGAGAAGGCAGCCACTCGTGCCGCTAGCTCGGCAGGTGCTCCACGGGAGATCAACCGATCTCGACGGCTCTCGTAGGCGGCCAGTTCACGACCCACCATCAACTTCGGCAACTTCGCCATCGTCTCTTGGACCGGCCCGGCGAAGAACGCGGCCACGGCTTCACTATCGAGTGGCGCGCGTCGCCGCGTCACCAACCAGCGCGACGCCCGCTCGACCAGCGTGCGCATCTCGATCCGCATCCGGGTCTGGATGGAGGCGTCGATCGAGTTGTCCAAGGTCTGGAGCTCGTCACGCCAGGCCAGCGACCCGAAGATCTCCCGCGCGACGAAGTTGGCGTTCGTCAGTTCGGCGGCGCTGGCTCCGGTCTCGCCGGCCAGCCGAGATTCGAATGTCATACCGGCGCCGTTGACGAGATCGTTCACCACCTGCGTCACGATGATTTCCCGCTTCAGTGGATGAGCCAGCATCTGCTCGCGATAGCTCTCCCGCATCGGCGTCGGGAAGTAGGCAATGAGATCGGCGACAAGGAACGGATCATCCGGCAGGTCGGAGTCCAACAACTCCTGTGCCAGCACGATCTTCGTCCAGGCGAGCAGCACGGACAGTTCGGGAACCGTGAGTCCTTCACTGCGCTCGAGCCTCGCCTTGATCTCCTTGGGCGTGGGCAGACCCTCCAACTCGCGATTGAGTACGCCGTCGCGCTCGAGATGACTGATCATCTCCGCGTGGACGTGCAGCAGGTTGGGTCCGTTGGCCGCCGCGTTCGCCAGCGCCAGGTTCTGTTCGTAGTTGTCTCGGAGCACCAACGCACCGACCTCGTCGGTCATGCTGGCGAGGAACGTGTTGCGCTGCTTGCCCGTGAGATCACCGGACGCGACCACGCGATCCAGAAGAATCTTGATGTTCACTTCGTGATCCGAGGTGTCGACCCCGGCCGAGTTGTCGATGAAGTCGGTGTTCATGCGACCGCCACGACCCTCGGCGCCGACCATGGCGTATTCGATCCTGCCGAGTTGGGTGAAGCCCAGGTTGCCACCCTCGCCGACGCAGCGTGCGCGCAGCTCGGCGCCGTTGATCCGGATCGCGTCGTTGGCCTTGTCCCCCGCATCCGCGTCGACCTCGTCGGCAGCCTTCACGTAGGTGCCGATGCCCCCGTTCCAGAGCAGGTCGACCGGTGCTTGCAGGATCGCCTTCATCAGGGCAGCAGGGGTCATCGCCGCAGGTGCGGATTCGAGTCCGAGCACCACCACCATCTCCGGCGTCAGGGGATCGACTTCGCGGAGCGACTGAAGATCCCCCCGCCCTTCGAGATGAGATCGGCGTTGTAGTCCTGCCACGAGGATCTCGGCAAGGCGAAGAGTCGCGCCCGCTCGGCGAACGAGGTCGCAACATCTGGCGTTGGGTCGAAGAAGATGTCCCGGTGATCGAAGGCCGCCACGAGTTTGGTGGTCTCAGAACACAACAGGCCATTGCCGAAGACGTCTCCCGACATGTCGCCGATGCCCACGCAGGTGAACTCCTCGGTCTGGCAGTCGATGCCCATCTCCCGGAAGTGCCGCTGAACCGAAACCCAGGCGCCGCGCGCGGTGATGCCCATCGCCTTGTGGTCGTAACCGACGGAGCCACCCGAGGCGAACGCATCGCCCAGCCAGAACCCATGGTCCTGGGAGATGCCGTTCGCGATATCGGAGAATGTGGCCGTGCCTTTGTCTGCTGCAACGACCAGATAGGGATCGTCCCCGTCGTGTCGCACCACACCCTCGGGCGGCACGACGACACCGTCGACGAGGTTGTCGGTGATGTCGAGAAGCGAGGAGATGAAGATGCTGTAGCAGGCGATCCCCTCGGCCATCCAGCCTTCCCGGTCACCCGGGTCGGGCAGTTGCTTGCAGAAGAAGCCGCCCTTGGCGCCGACCGGCACGATGACGGTGTTCTTCACCATCTGGGCCTTCACCAAGCCCAACACCTCCGTGCGGAAGTCATCGCGCCGATCGGACCAGCGCAGTCCGCCACGCGCCACCGAGCCGAACCGGAGGTGGACGCCCTCGACTCGTGGGGAGTAGACGAAGATCTCGTACGCCGGCCGCGGTTGCGGCAGGTCGGGCAGGGTCGCTGGCTGCATCTTGAAGGAGATCGACTGCTTGAACTCCCCGAGGGTCTTCTCGGATCGCCAACGGTCGTTGATAGAAGTTGGTCCGCAAGGTGCTCTGCACGTGCGCCAAGTAGGACCGCAGGATCCGGTCGTGGTCGAGGCTCGCTACGTCGTCGAGCGCTCGGAGGATCTTGGCCTCGCAACTGCTCGCTGCGCTTGGCCCGATTCGCCTCGGACACCGAAGGGTCGAAGCGGCACTCGAACAACTCCACCAGACAGGCGGGTGATGTCGACATTGCCATGGAGAGCCTCTTGGATGTAGTCGACCGCGAACGGCGTACTCCCCTGCTTCATGTACTTCGCGTACGCCCGCAGCACGGTGACCTGACGCCAACTCAGCCCGGCACCGAGGACCAACGCATTGAACCCGTCGATCTCTCCCTGCCCGTCCCAGACGGCCTGAAGGGCGTCCTGGAACAGCTCCTTCGCTCCGGCCGGATAGGCCATTGAGTAGCGCAGCCCGAAGTCATAGATGTACGACGGCCGTGGCAGATTCTCGAGTTCGTAGGGCCGCTCGTCGACGACCTCGACCCCCATCGAGGTCAGCATCGGAAGGACCCGCGACAGGGAGATCGGCTTGCCGACCCGGAACACCTTGAGCCGTGACTCACCTCGACCGCTGTCGATCTCTTCATACATCGAGAGCGCGAGGCCATCCTCGGTGATGGATTCCAGCCGAGTGAGGTCGACGGCCGCGGTCGGCGCGGAGAAGTCCTCCTTGTAGGCCTCGGGGAACGAATTGAGATAGCGACGAGCCAGCCGTGAGCCGGTCTCCTCACCCAGCTCGGCGGTCACCGCTGCCGCGAAGTCGTCCTTCCATGAGCGGGCCGCCTCGGCGAGTTTCCGCTCCAGTTCGAGTTGATCGAAGTCGGGAATGAGCGCGCGCTTGGGCGGCCGTGCCACAAAGTGCACCTGAGCCATCAGCGACTCGTTCATCCGCACCGAGAACTCCACCGACTCGGCGCCGAGGGATTCCTGGAGGATGGCCGCCAACTTCTCGCGTACGCCGGTGTTGTAGCGGTCCTGAGGCAGGTAGACCAGGCACGAGACGTAGCGCCCATAGGTGTCCCGGCGGGTGAACAACCGCAATTGACGCCGTTCCCGAGTCAACATCACGGCTTCGGCGATCGGCACCAGGTCCGCAGCCGGTGTGTAGAACAACTCGTCCCGCGGATAGTTCTCCAACACGTTCAGCATGCGACTTGCCGGCATGACTGTGCTCGTCGAACCCGACTCGGGCCAACACCTCCCCGACCTTCTCCCGGACCAACGGGATGCGACTAACGGATTCGGTGTACGTCGCCGAGCTGAAGAGTCCGAGGAACCGCCGTTCGCCGATGACGTTCCCGTCGGCATCGAACTTCTTGACACCGACGTAGTCGAGGTACGACGGGCGGTGGACCGTCGACTTGGAGTTCGCCTTGGCCAGGACCAGGACGACCTTCTCCTTGGCCTTCGCCCGCACGATGGCGGGCAACTTCTCGAACGATCCGGACTGATACTGGTCGCTGCGCAGGATGCCCAGCCCACTGCCGGCCAGCGCACGCAATGAAAGCGCGGCGCCCTTGCCTTCGAGGACGTACTCGCGAAAGCCCAAGAACACGAAGTGGTCGTCCGCGAGCCAGTCCAGGAAGTCCGTCGCCTGGGCAACCTCCGTGGCAGCCACACCCTTGGGCGGGCTGTCCCGGAGTTCGGCAACGACGTCGACCAGGCGGTGTTGCAGTTTCGGCCAGTCGTCGACGGCGTCGCGGACGTCGCGGAGCGCGCGTTGAAGGGCCTCCTCCAATTCAGCGAGGTCGCCCGATGTTCCGATCCGGTCGATCTCGACGTGCATCCAGGACTCGCGTAGCCAACCGGACGGCGGCGTGCTTGCCTGGCCATCCTCGGGCACCGCCATGGCCTTCAACTGTCCGGCGACATCGCGTTCGACATCGAACTGCGGGTGGATCACCAAGTGAACGGTGTGCTCCAAACCGGACAGCGCCATCGTCACCGAGTCGACCAGGAACGGCATGTCATCGGTCACGATCTCGACGACCGAGTGCCCGTCCGCCGACCAACCCTGATCCGCGACATTCGGTGTGACGACGCGCACCTTGGCGGTGCCCTGCGGCCGATCGCGAGCCAACTTGTAGTGCGATGCCAACGCGCCGTACAGATCCATCTCTACACGGTCGGTCACATCCTCGGCAGAGACATGGCGGTAGTAGCAGTAGAGAAGGGCACCGATGTCGTCGGTCGGTGGCCCTCCAGCCGCCTTGCGTTGACTGGCTGAGTCCGCGCACTTGGCGATCAGTTCGGCTTTGGCAACGTCCAATGTGGAAGGCACGTCTCTGACAGTAGAACTCCGTTCGGACCCGCACAACAACCGCGCCCGCCGGTACGCACCGGCCGACCTTGGCGGCACCGGATTGGGCCGTTCGGGTGGGGTCGGACATGATGTAGCCATGAGATTCCAGCACCGGACGGCGTACGACGCCCCCGCAGCCGAGGTTTACCCCATGCTGATCGATCCCGCGTTCCGCGAAGCGGTCTGCAAGCGCCAGAACTCGCTGAGCCAGGACATCACCGTGGCGGATGGTTCGGGTGGAGTCGAGGTGAAGATCGATCAGGTGCTGCCCGCCACGGGCATTCCCTCGTTCGCCGCAAAGTTCGTCGGCGACGAGATCGCGATCACCCGCACCGAGCAGTGGGTGAGCCCGACGCAGGCCAACATCGACATCGCTATCCCCGGAAAGCCGGGCCAACTCGTCGGCACGCTGACCTTGATCGAGAGCGACGGCCACACGATTCAGGAACTCGACAGCGAACTGTCCGTTTCGATCCCCTTCATCGGCGCCAAGCTTGAGAGTCTGGTCGCCGACCTCTTCCGGAGCTCTCTCGATGCCGAGGCCAAGGTCGCCAGCACGTGGCAGACCGGGTAGTCGGCAACGGGCTGGTCCTTGCGCACGGCATCGGCGGCGTCCAGGACCTGCCCCTGCCTCGTTCTCTGGCCATCGCCGGCGCCGTGGCGGCGCTGTTGCTGTCGTTCGTGGTGCTTGCCTATGCCTGGCGTACGCCGCGATTCGCGACCGCTCCATTCCGCCGGCCTCCGCGCTGGCTGGTCGACCTCGTTGACGGAAGACCGTGGCGGATCGCGTTGCGGGTGTTCGGTTTCGCGGTCTTCTCCTTCGCCTTGATGACCGCGGTGTTCGGGAAGGACCGGCTCACGAACCCCTTCTTCGGGATGTTCTTCGTGTTCCTCTGGGTCGCCCCGGTGCCGCTATCGCTGCTTTTTCGGCAACTTCTGGAAGGCGGTGAGCCCGGTCCGCACGATCAACGCCGGACTGAGCCGGCTGACCGGGGGCTCTGAGCCGATGCTGGTCTACCCGCAGCGGCTGGGCTACTGGCCGGCCGTGGTTGGTCTGTTCGCGTTCGTCTGGGTGGAGCTCGTCTCCCCCTCCAACTCTTCGCTTGCCGACACGTGCGCCTGTGGTTCGCGGCGTACATCGCCATCATGCTGGTCGGTGGCGCGCTGTTCGGGGACAAGTTCTATTCACTGGCCGACCCCTTCGAGGTCTATTCATCCCTGGTGGCGAAACTCTCGATCTGGGGCCGCCACGAGGGTGAACTCGTGATCCGCAGCCCGCTGTCCAACCTGGCGACCGTCATCCCTCAACCCGGCCTCGTGGCCGTCGTAGGAGTGCTGCTGGGCAGCACGGCCTTCGACTCGTTCAGCGGTTCCACCGCATGGGCCAGCATGCTGCAGAGCGGGCATGTCTCCCTGTTGATCTGCTCAAGAACCTGATGCTGCTGTTCTTCTGCGTCGCCGTGAGCGGACTCATCTCGATCGGGGCCATGCTCACTCGTTCCGGACCACCCGGTTCCAATGACACTCCACGCCGCGAACTGCCCTGGGCTGTTCGCCCACACGATCGTCCCGATCATCGTGGGCTACATCGTGGCGCACTACCTCACCTTCCTCGTGCACGTCGGCCAGAGCACGATCATCTCGATGAGCGATCCCTTCGGCACCGGGGCGAACTGGTTCGGCACCGGCGATTGGGCTGTGAACTACTGGCTGGCCTATCACCAGACCCTGGTCGCCTGCATCAAGGTGCTCGGCGTTGTCATCGGACACGTCCTAGCCGTGATCGCAGCACATGATCGCGCGCTCGAGGTGTTGCCGAGCAAACACCAACTCACCGGCCAACTCCCGATGCTGGCGGTCATGGTGTTCTTCACCGCCGGCGGGCTGTTCCTGCTGTTCTCCTCCTGAGTCGTCGCCTTCGAGTGGTGGGCACCGATTCCGGTGCCAGGGTGTCCGTCAGGGACGCCAACGCGCGACGTCAAGGGTCCGTCAGCGACGGTCGTGCCGGCGACGAGAGCCTCGTCCACGGACGCCCGATCTTCAGGCAGGAAGTGGAGGCTGCGCGACTCGGGCGAAACCTTCGACCATGTCGGAGATCTCACCCTCGGACCAGCCCAGGCTCGACCGCATCCGGTTGATCGACCACCCGCACGGGGACGTCGGCCGTCAGCATCGCTGAGGTCCATCAGCCCACGAGCGAGTCTGGTCAAACCCACCGGGTCGGCGCTGCCCACGACGACGATCTCGTCGGCGCACCCCAGGGCACCCAGGGTCATTGAGTTTCGAGTCGGCCGCGAACCCATATCGAGCGGGTTCTCGTCTTCGATGCTGAAACCCGTGTCCACGACGACGTGCCCGATGCGACGGCCCACCTCACAGATGTGCTCGATCGAACCGGCACGCACCTCCTGCCAGCGATCCGGGCGTGGGATTCCGGTGATCACGCTCAGGTGGTCGCCGAGCCCGCGTTGAACACTTGCGAATCGCCGAGGCAGATCGCCGCTCGCGCTCAACCTGGATGCGGCCAGTACACCCGAGACCTCGTCGAGGACCCCCAGGTGTTGGGCGATCGACCCTCCCCAGGGATCGGCGTCGACCAGGACCGTGCGCAGCCTGTCGCCTGGCCAGTTCGGCTGCCAGACCGATCGCGACGGTAGTGCGCCCCGGCGCACCGTAAGCGCCCCAACAAGCGATCACCCGACCCATGTTGGCGTGCGCGGCGTCGTACTCCACCTCATCGAGAGCATCGGGGCCACGTTCCGTCGGCGCCTCGATGGCTAGCCCGATCCCCGAGATCAACTCGACGAGGCCAGCGATATCGCCTTGGGGCAACTGGCGTTCGATACCTATCTCCACGAGCCAGCGCGTCGCCCGTCTCAGCGCCAGACGCACCAAGCACTCCGACCATGCTGACGCGATGGCGTCTCAGGTGATCGACGGCCGCGACATCCAGACCCCGGCGCCTCCATGGCGACCACCGCGACGTCGGCCTGGCCGGTGGTCGCGGCGGCCATCAGGTCGCTGACATCAACGCACCTCTTCAACACCACGAGGCCCGGCGCGCCGTTGAGCGCGCCGAGGGCCGCCGACTCCCACTCGGCGCCGCTGGCCAGAACGAGGACACACTTCATCGCAAAGACTCCATGCTCAGCCCTGGCGGGTGATGACGACCCGCCCGGAGGCGGCAGCGCCCAGGGCACCCGGAAGTTCGGTTGCCTGGTCGGCCGGTACGCCGATCACCAGTTGCCGCTGGCCGGTGGCACCAAAGCTGTCGACGACCTGGGGCGCCTCGATCACCACGACGCCCTCGAGAACGAGCACCGCCTCGGGGATCGCACCCGCCCCGTCCCCGACTCCCGCATCGCCGGCCACCCACACATTGACGATCGAGCCCGCGCCGACCGACGGCGGCACCTGGCCGGAGTCCACGTTGATCGGGATCTCGATCACGCCGGTCTCGAGGGTTGTCCCTAGCGCCGATCGCGCCAGCAACTCGCCGCTGGCGATGGACCGCGTCATGCGTGATCCCGCCGGCAGCGAGTCAGTCGCCAAGATGTAGCGATCTCGGTCGGCATCGTCGGTGAACCGCACCTCGCGCGAGGTCACATCATCGGCGGTGATCGAATCGCCCGGAGCTAGATCCGTCTCCACGGCAAGCACCGCGGTCGTGTTGTCCGCTGCGGACAGCAGCCTTGCCCCACCCACCACGGAGACGGCAATGATGGCGACGCCCACCCACAGTCGTGGGTCACGCCACCCCGGCTTGGACGCCCGTTGGGCGGGTGGAATGTGGTTTGCGGAACTGCCGGCAAGCCGGGAATCCGAACCGAGAGTCGTCGTCACTGGGACATCATGCATGGGAATCTCGAACGTTTCTGGGTTTTTCCACAGGCTTTGCTTTGGCACACGTGCCTCGGTCTTTGATTGGTGAGAGAGTTGACCCATGGCTGGTGCTCCCCGATTTCTCACCCTTACCGAGGTGGCAGAGGTGCTGAGCACCTCGGTGCCGCAGGTCTATGCGCTCGTCCGGCGGGGTGAGTTGGCCGGCGTCAAGATCGGTGGCCGTGGGCAGTGGCGGGTGGAGACCTCACGACTCGAGGACTACATCGCGCAGCTCTACGTCGACACCCAGAAGTACGTCGAGGAGCATCCGTTCGCCGAATCCGACGCCGACGCGGTCGACGTCACGGATTAGCCGACCTCGGAATCCAACGTGATGTTGACGCGGTCGTTCCCGACCGTTGCGAACCACCTGCACCTGAATCGTCTCGCCGGGCTGATGGGTGCGAATGGCGACGATCAACTCGATGCCATCCAGCACCGGTTGCCCCTCAATCCGGGTGATCACATCGCCGGCTTCCAGTCCTGCTCGATCGGCCGGCGTACCGGAAGACACGTCGCTGATCAGCGCTCCAGTGTCGTCGCCCGAGCCCGTCTGTACCTGCGCACCGATGACGGGATACCTCGCCTCGCCCGTCTCCAGGATCTGTCGCGTTGTCGTCCTGACCTGCTCCACGGGGATGGCGAAGCCGACACCGATATTGCCCGCCTCGCCCTGGGTCGCACCCGTCGTCGCGATAGCCGAGTTCACGCCGACCACCTGACCCCGGAGATTGACCAGAGGCCCGCCCGAGTTGCCCGGGTTGATGGCCGCATCGGTCTGGACGGCATTGATGTACGACGACTGGTTGCCGGCATCTCCCGTGGTGACGGGCCGATTGAGGGCGCTGACGATCCCGGCCGTGACCGTCGAGCTCAGCCCCAGTGGAGAGCCGAAGGCAACTACGCCTTCACCCACTCTCAACGTCCGCGAGCGTCCAAGAGTGGCCGGCGAAAGGTTCTTCGCATCGGTGGCCTCCAGAACGGCCAGATCATAGACATTGCTCCGCCCGACCACGGTGGCGTCGTAGGAGTTGCCGAGGTTGTCGATGATCGCGAATCTCGCCATCTTCACCGGCCGCATCCTCCACGACGTGGTTGTTGGTCACGAAGTGCCCCTCGGTGTCCAGGACGAACCCGGATCCGGTGGCCCCGCTCGAGGCGCCACCGGACTTCGCAACGATCTGCACGGTGCTGGGCAACAATTTCTCGGCGACCTCGGCGATCGAGGTGTTGTCCGCCTTCAGTGGAGGCGTGGCTACGGTTTCCTCCACGATCGCGCGGTTTGCGCCATCGCTCTGGTTGGAGACGAAGCCGTCGCCTTCCCAGCGATGCACGGCGTACCCCCCAATGGCACCGCCCAAGAGCCCGCATACGAGCGCAATGACGGCCAGCGGCACCAATAGCCTCCGGCTGCGGTTGCGCCCCACCGGGTGCGGCGGTTCGGATGTCTCAGTCGACGCACCAATCAGCACGTCGCCGGGCCCGTCACTGGAGCACCGTCACTGGGCACGTCATTGGGCGATTCGAACGACTGGTCAAAAACTCCGGCATCATCCGAGTCCGGGGTGTCGAATGGTGGTGTTTCCGGCATCGTTTCGAACGGCGCCCCGGGGGGAGGTGGTGCAGCATATGAACGAGGCTCAACGGGCTCGGAAGACCACAGATCGTCCAAATACAGACGCTCTGAGGTGTCGTCCGCCGAGTTCTCAGTCACCTCGAAAACTTAACGCACTCGCCAACGGTCTCACCCATTTGATCAGCTACGGACTGGACAATCGTCCGGACTACTTGGCCTCGGGCGCGGACACGCGGACCAAAAGTTGGCCGGGCCGCACGCGTTGAACACCTGCTGTGGCACTGGTGACCGAGCGTGGTGCGGGCGTCAGCGCGGTGTTCTGGACCGGTGCTCGCTGAGGCCGAGCGGAGGCTGTCACGGACAGATCGCTGACCGGCAAACGCCGATCCACGCTGGGTGCTTGCCCGAACGGCGCAGTGAAAGCAACCGCTCCCAACATGGCGAAACCCAAGGCGCCTGTGCCGAGAAGGCCCATCGTCACACGGTGTTGCGTCCGTGTCGCCTGTGCTGGTGAAGCGTCCGGATAGGTCGGAGCCATGGCCGAGATGTCACCCAGTAGGCAACCTTTGAGGTAGGACGGCGCGGTGTCTGCCTCGCGCCCCAGGCCGGCCAACTCAGTCTTGATCCTGCCTTCGCGCTCCACCAGGTCCCGACACGGGTGACAGAGGTGGACGTGAGCCCATGCGCGCTCGGCCTCACTGGGAGACAACTGCCCGTCCAGCAAGGCGCTCACGCGGCGACCGAGATGAACGATCATGCAGGCTCCCAGTCGTGGGCAGGGCCGGCGTACCGGCTATGACCAGCGATGGGTGCTCGGTGAGCGAGAGCGGAGCGCAACATGGCCCTGCCCCGATGTATCCGTGAGCGAACCGTGCCGAGTTTGGCGCCGAGGATGTCCGCGATCTCTTCGTAACTCAGGCCTTCGACGTCACACAGCACGACGGCGGCACGAAAGTCGGGTGGCAGCGCGGCCAGGGCACCCTCGACATCGTCGTCGAAACGTCGATCTGCGGCGGCGAGACCGGGCTCGACCTCGGCCCCGACAAGGTAGGCGGCGCGCGCGTCGGTCAACGCGTCAAAGCGGATCCGCTGCTTGCGTCGGGCCTGGTCGAGGAACAGATTGGTGGTGATGCGGTGCAGCCAGCCTTCGAAGGTGCCAGGGGTGTACGTCGACAGCGAGCGGAACACGCGAACGAAGACCTCTTGGGTGAGATCCTCGGCATCGGGACGGTTCCCGGTCAGGCGGTAGGCAAGGCGGTAGACACGATCGGAGTGGCGCTCGACAATCTCGTCCCACGTGGGGACTTCCCCAGCATCGGGCTGGGATGACTCTTGGGGCACGACCTGATCGGTGGGATTCACCGAAGCCTCCTGTGTGCTCCCGGGTTTCAGGAGCGCTCGTGTCGAATACAGAGTACTGACCCCTCAACCTAGGAATGGAGCCTGAGAAGAGCCTGTGAGAAGCCCCAGGATTTGCCCTTGGGTCTTCCTACAAGTACTTCGCAGCCAGAACACGATCGGATGCCTCACCCGTTCATGTTCCACGCAGGGAACTGCGCTTTCCTGGTCTAACGATCCGGCACCCCGGTGTTGTTCCCAAACCGCGATACGCTCAGCAAATGGTCAACCCGACGCCGATCAAACCCCAGAGTTGGACCTTCGCAGAGTCGTATGTCGAGGAGGATGACGTCCTCGCTGCGGCCCGCGCCCGAGCAGAAGAAGTCGGGGTCTCCCCGATCGGGTCCGGCGGGGGCGCCACCCTGCGTTTCCTGGCCTCCGCGATCGAAGCCAGAGCCGTTGTGGAGATCGGGACCGGGACAGGTGTCTCGGGACTATGGCTGCTCCGAGGCATGCGCTCGGACGGCGTACTCACCACCGTCGATATCGAAGCCGAGCATCAGCGTCTGGCACGAGCCTCGTTCGCCGAGGCGGGGATCGCCTCTCAACGGGTGCGAGCGATTGCGGGATCCGCGCTCGATGTTCTGCCGCGGTTGACCGACGGGCACTATGACCTGGTCTTCTGCGACGGCGACAAGGTGGAGTACCCCGCCTACCTCACCGAGGCGCTCCGACTGCTGCGTCCCGGCGGAATCGTGGTGTTCGACAACGCGCTGTGGCACGACCGTGTCGCGGACCCGTCACAGCGCGACCCCGAAACCACAGCCATCCGCAATGTCGGCCACACCGTCGCCGAGCATGATTCGCTCGTCCCGGTGCTGTTGCCGGTGGGCGACGGCCTCCTGGTTGCCAAGAAGGAATGGTCTCCCGAGTAACTGTGCGGGTTAGCCGCCGGGGTCTCGAAAATCAAGCGGTCGGCTCACGCGATGCCGGCCAACGGATCGTTCTGTCCCAGCCAGGACAGCAACGCGCGGACACCAAAACCGGTCGGGCCGGTGGTCCACTCGTGGTACTCGGATGGCGAATCCCCAGCGGAGGCGATGTCGAGGTGCGCCCAAGGCACATCGCCGACGAAGTGTTGGAGGAACAACGCGGCCGTAATGGCACCGGCACCGCCGGGTGCATTGTCCGCGTCGGCAACCTTCGAGGCCAACTTGTCCTCGTAGTCCGCCACCAGCGGAAAACGCCAGAGAGGCTCGCCCGACGCGACACCAGCCTCTTGGATGTGTGCGGCCAGGCCATCGTTGTTGGCGAAGTACCCGCCCGTGCGTTGTCCGAGCGCAACCTTCATGGCTCCGGTGAGGGTCGCGATGTCGACCAGTGCCGCCGGCGCGAGTTCGGCGATGGCGTACGCCAATGCGTCGGCGAGGACCAAACGCCCTTCGGCGTCGGTGTTGTTCACCTCAGTGGTGCGTCCGTTGTAGTGATGGAGTACGTCGCCCGGACGCATTGCATTGCCATCGATGGAGTTCTCCGCCGCTGGGATCAGCCCGGTGACGGGGATCCGGCAGCCAACGGCGGCAAGTGCGGCCATCGTGGCGATCACCACCCCACCGCCGGTCATGTCCCGCTTCATCGTCAACATGCCTTCGGCGGGCTTGATGGACAGACCGCCGGTGTCGAAGGTGATCCCCTTGCCGACCAACACGACTCGCTGCTTCGAACGGGAGTTCTTGGCTGCGGGAGGATGGCCCTGCGGCGTGTAGTCGAGCCGGATCAGGCGTGGTGGCGACGCGGACCCCTGGCCGACGCCGACGATCCCACCGAAGCCCTGGTCCGCGAGTTCCTGCTCGTTCCAGACTTTCACATCGAGGTCGTGAGTTGCCGCGACCTGTCGGGCTTGTTCGGCCATCCACTCGGGTGTCTTGAGGTTGGAGGGAACGGTGGCGAGGAATCGCGAGTGCCAACCCGCAGCGCCGATCGCCTGGGCGCGAGCGACCTCGTCCGCTCGCTCGGCGGCGCTAGGAATACCTGCCAACACCACGTGCTTGACCGGCGTGTGTTCCGGGCCAGCACTGCGCCAATGAAATCCAAACGAGCCCAGGGTCATTCCGACGATGAAAGCCTCGAAGCCGCGTTCGTCGGCGATCGCCGCCACCGTAGTGGCGATGCGGCCGCGATCGCGCGTTGCGCGCGCAAGCGCCGCCCCGGCCCTGCGGAAGTCGGTCGGCGTCTGGTTGCCCACACCAACGAGGACGATGAGGACTGGACTCTCGGTCGACTCACCGGATGGGGAGACAGGGAAACTGGAGACAGGGAAACTGGCGACAGTTCCAGTCTTTCCGGTCATCTCGAGGGTGTCGGCGATAGCGAAGAGATCCACGTTCCAGCGCTCGGCCAGTTCGGCAGCCCCCGGACCGAGAAGGACCGGCAGGCCCGCTTCGTTCGGCAGCACTGGGATCGCGACGGCCTCCGGTGCGCCCAGGGCATCGGGAAGTTGAGCGCTCAGGGAGAACTCGGGTGGGTGAACTTGTTCGGGGAGCATGGAATCGGTGCCTCCTCAGGAGGCGTTGCGCAGTAGCTGTGTCGGTGAAACCCAAGTGGTCACGAGGTCAGCCGACAACGTCCTTGAGAGCGTTTCCGAGTGCCGTGGCTTCGTCCGCATTGAGTTCGACTACGAGACGCCCACCACCCTCGAGCGGAACGCGCATCACAATGCCGCGCCCTTCCTTGGTGACCTCCAGCGGACCATCGCCAGTCCGCGGTTTCATGGCCGCCATCCGCGCACCTCTTCCTCTGTGTCCATGCGTTGTCGCCACGTTTTCGCGAACGACCGCCGTACCCAGGTTCATTATCCCCCATCGACCGGCGCTCCGTCAGCACAGGGTGATTCCCGGATGCGGCAGACTCACGGACATGACTGATGAACCGGTGTCTACTGGACTTGGATCAGGGCGTTGCCACGATCACGCTCAACCGCCCGCAGGCGATGAACGGCCTCGATGTGGCAACCAAGGTGATGCTGCGAGACACGGTCGTCGCGGTCGCTGAGGACCCCGCCGTGCGATGCGTCGTCCTCACCGGATCGGGCCGGGCGTTCTGTGTTGGCCAGGACCTCAAGGAACACGTGGTCCTGCTCGAGGAACAGAACCGAGGCGGCCCGCCCTTGTTCTCGACGGTCACGGAGCACTACAACCCGACGGTCTCGGCGCTGGCCAGCATGCCGAAGCCGGTGCTCGCCGCGGTGAACGGCGTCGCTGCGGGTGCGGGAGCCAGCCTTGCCTTCGCCTGCGACCTGCGTATCCTCGCCGACTCGGCGGGGTTCAACCTCGCGTTCGCCAACGTGGCCCTCTCCTGCGATACCGGGTCGAGTTGGACGTTGCCCCGGCTGGTCGGATACGCCAAGGCGCTTGAACTCTTCTACTCTCCGCGCACGATCGATGCCGAGGAATCCGCGGCCCTGGGACTCGCCAACCGGGTGGTGCCGGCCGCCGAACTGGCCGAGGTCGTCCACGAATTGGCGTTGCGGCTCGCGAGCGGACCCACGTCCGCGTTGGCCGCCATCCGACGCTCCGTGGCGTACGCCGCCGAGAACAGCTTCGCCGACTCACTCGCCTTTGAAAGCACCATGATGGAGGCCACCGGTGCGAGTGCCGATCATGGCGAGGCGGTCGACGCCTTCTTGGAGAAACGCCCGCCCGTCTTTGACCGCTAACCCTTGACGCGATGACCGCCGAGCACCCTCAGCAACGCACGCGGAGCCTGGACTCCAGTGCGATAGCGGCTGGGGTGCGCGTCGTACTCCACGGTGAGCGCGGCGCCCTTGAAGTTCGCGTTGTACCAACTCGTCATCGTGCCGTGACAGACGCCGCCACAATTCAGTGACGTGCGCGGAAGGTGGAGCGCCCGACCCAATCGGCGCGCGAACTTCGGCTTCTTGGTGTTGACGTCCACACCGTAGAGGGGTTGGTGGAAGCTGACGATCCGGCGTGGCTGGATCTCACTGAGGAACGCCATCATCGCCCGGGTCTCCGGCTCGGAGGCCGGCTTCGGTCCTGACTCGTAACTTCCGTCGAGGTCCGCCCAATCCTGGGGATAGTTGCGGTTCAGGTCGACGCCCCGACCGTTCTTGCGAGTGTTGCGAGCGAATCCGTCCGGGTTGTAGACCGGCACGACCCACAGGTCGATCCCGCGAATCCGTCGGCCGTCACGAAGCGCCGTGACGATTCGTTTGGTCTGTCGCTCATTGCCGTGCATGGTCGAGATCACGACGTACTTCGGAGCCCCGGGCTCCCCCAGTCGCCAGGCCTTGATCGGCCTTCCGTTGCGCGTGTGCCCGAGCACCCGCTTCTCGACGACTGCGGCCCGCTTGGCAGCGGTTTCGCCGGTTGTCTGTGCCGTAGAGGTCAGCGCCGAGGCCGGTGTGGCCTGGCCGCTAAACGATGCCGCCGAGAGCAGGGTCACGAACAGCGATGCGATGGCTGATGCCGCGATCATCCGAGTCAACATGAGTCATACCGTTGCAGTCGTGTACGCCCAAGTAAAAACCGCGACCGCGCCAACCAGGCCGACCTGGGCAACAAGCAGCAGGGTATGACCGGCCCTGGCGCCCTCGCTCGGCGCCGCATGCTTGCCCCGTGCCGGACGGCGGGTCATCATCCGCAGACCGACCAATGCGGCTACCCACCAGAAGAACAGTGCGACGACTCCGACAAGGGGATCTCCGGCGGGACTGTCCTCAGGAAAGACAAGAAACGTGACCCATCCGACGACGGCGAGGACGCCCGAAGTCGCATAGATGGTGAGAAGGCCGCTGGCCCCCGACGACCGCGAGGTCTTACCTCGTGTCTGGCCAAGGCGCACGCGGGTCAGCACCAGAATCAACGTTGCCACCCCGGTCAACGCATAGACGAGCACCGGGGACTGCACGGAGGCAGTGTGCCCTAGTGAACCGCTACTCGGGTAGTTTCTCCGGCTTCTCAGGGGTGTCCGCGTCGTCGAGTTGGCGTGCCACTCGGTCGAGAAGATTGTCGACCTCGGACATCCGATAGCCACGGAACGCGAGTGAGAACCTCACCTTGCGCAGATCCTCTGAAGCCAGGGATCCGGTCGCTGGGACGACGGCATCGGGACGGTCGTCGTACGCCGGAGCGAGCGGTTGCCCGCGCCCCGCCGCCAACGCCGCGACGCCACCCATGGCGAGCACGATGAGGATTGCGAAGAACCACATCATGACGATTCCTTCCGCGCCTGAACCATCAACTCGACTGCCTCGTCGACGTCATCGGTGACGTTGAGCAGGTCTAGATCGGCCGCATTGATCTTCCCTGCAGCCAACACCGGTCCTCCGAGCCAGTCGATCAGACCCTGCCAATACGCAGACGCCCAGCAAAACGACCGGGAAGGACGTGACCTTGCCCGTCTGACGCAGGGTCAGCGCCTCGAACAACTCGTCGAAGGTGCCCAGCCCGCCGGGCAGGACGATGAAGCCGTCGGAGTACTTCACGAACATCGTCTTGCGCGCGAAGAAGTAGCGGAAGTTGATGCCGATATCGACCCACTGGTTGAGGCCCTGCTCGAACGGCAACTCGATCCCGAGGCCCACGCTGACCCCGCCCGCCTCGCTGGCCCCCTTGTTGGCCGCCTCCATGGCACCGGGGCCACCGCCGGTGATCACGGCAAAGCCCGCCTTCGTCAGTTTGCGACCCACCTCTTCGCCCATGGCATAGAAGGGATCATCCACCTTGGTCCGTGCCGAACCGAAGACGCCGATGGCAGGGCCCAACTCGGCGAGAGTGCCGAAACCCTCGACGAACTCGGACTGGATCCGAAGCACGCGCCAGGGATCCGAATGCACCCAATCCGCTGATCCGGAGGAGTCGAGCAACCGCTGATCGGTGGTCCCTTCGTCGACCTGGCCGCGGCGCAGAATCACCGGGCCTTTCTGCTTGAACCCTCGAATCTTGTTCTTCATCGGCCCTCACCCGACTCGACGTCTCCCAGCCAGGTCCGGAGTTGCTGCTCGCAACTGGTGATGTCGGCCATGCGCACATGCTCGTCGGCCTTGTGGGCGAACATCGGATCACCCGGACCGAAGTTGACTGCTGGCACCCCGAGGGCGCTGAACCTCGACACGTCGGTCCAGCCGAACTTTGGCTTGACATCGCCGCCGACGGCTGCCACGAAGGCCGCAGCAGCCGGATGGCCAAGTCCCGGCAGGGCACCCGGTGCGATGTCCTTCACCACCACGTCGAAACCGGCGAAGAACTCCTTGACGAACGCCTCAGCGTCGGCCGGGCTTCGATCGGGCGCAAACCGATAGTTGACGCTGACCACGCACTCGTCCGGAATCACGTTGCCCGCCACTCCGCCCGAGATTCCGACGGCGTTGAGGCCGTCGCGGTACGTCAGCCCGTCGATGACCGGTTGACGCGGATCGTACGCCGCGAGTCGGTTGAGGATCCCCGCTGCGCCGTGAATGGCGTTCACTCCGCGCCAACTACGTGCGGAGTGCGCTCGCTCCCCCGTCGTACGGACATCGACCCGCAGGGTGCCCTGGCAGCCCGCCTCGACGATGGCATCCGATGGCTCCATCAGGATCGCGAAGTCCGCAGCCATCAGGTCTGGATCGCTCTCGGCCAGCAGACGCAGGCCGTTGAACTCCGACTCGATCTCTTCGGCTTCGTACAAGATGTAGGTGACGTCCCGATTTGGGCGCGGTGATGCTCGCGGCAAGCCGCAGGATGACCGCGTCGCCAGCCTTCATGTCGCAGGTGCCCAGGCCATGCAGAATCCCGCCGTCTACCGGTCTCCTCGCGGCGCGCCGGGAGGTTGTTGTTCAACGGCACCGTGTCCAGATGCCCGGCGATGACGACGCGTTCGTCGTGCCCGAGATCGGTGCGCGCCACGATCGTGTTGCCCCGACGGGTGAGGTGAAGATGGTCGTAGGCCGACAACGCAGTCTCGACGGCGTCCGCGATCGCCCGCTCGTTCCGACTCACCGACTCGATGTTGACCAACTGCTCCGTCAGCGTCACCACATCAAGGGTCAGATCGAGCGTCACGGGACTATCCAGTTGCATGAGCCCCATCCAATCACCCACCGGGTGACCGAGTGGTCCGGTCTAGGCCTTGGTCACCGAGACACTGAATTCGGGGTTGTCCGATTCAACGCCGAAGATCGACTCCGCGAGGGTCTCTGCGGCGATCAATTTGCTGTGGGCGATCATCGCCGCCTCGACCGTCGCGTCGCCGGTGATTTCGAGTGCGATCCGGTCCGAGACGTCGAGACCGGCATCCTTGCGAGCCTGTTGCACCGCGCGGATGATGTCGCGAGCCAATCCCTCCTCGGCCAACGCGGGAGTGACGGCCGTGTCCAGCACGATGAAACCTCCACCGGGCAGCATCGCCGTCGCGGACGTGTCGTCGGAGTCCGCTGCGACGGTCTCGAGACTGAACTCCCCCTCAACAAGAGCGAGCCCGCCGGCGATGACGCGTGCCGTCCTCGGCAACCGACCAGTCCCCGGACTTCGAGCCCTTGATCGCGGTCTGCACGTCGCGACCTAAGCGCGGCCCGGCGGCGCGGGCATTGACCGTCAGTCGTTGCTGGACGCCGTACGACGACGCCTCGGGCGCCGTCTCGTCGAGCAATCGCACCGACTTCAGGTTCAGTTCATCCCGGACGATCTGCTCGAACTCCGTCAAGGCACGTGCCTCGGGGACGACGACGGTCATCTATGCCAAGGGCAGTCGGGTGCGCAGATTGGCGGCCTTGCGCAGCGCCGAGCCGGCCGAGCACACCTCGCGGACGACGTCCATCGAAGCAACCAGAGCGGCGTCGGCGGGCAGTTCGGCGACCAGCGGCCAGTCAGTCAGGTGCACCGACCGCTCGCCGGTGAGTCCGCGCCATACCTCCTCGGTCGTGAGCGGAAGCAGTGGTGCAGCCACCCGACAGACGACCTCGAGCACCGTGTAAAGCGTGTCGAACGATGCTTCGTCGACGACGCCGTCCGACTGCCCAGAAACGCGGGCGTGAGCGGCGGATGTACCAGTTCGTCAGCGCGTCCAGGAACTTCTGAGTGGAGTCACAGGCCGTGGCCACCTCATAGCGATCGAGCTGTCCCGTGACCTCGTCGACGTACGCCGACAGCTTGGCCAGGATGTAGCGATCCATCGGGTTGGTCGAGTCGGTGCGCCACTTCGCGGAGTAGCCGTCGCCTGCGGCGTTGGCGTACAGCGCGAAGAAGTACCAGCTGTTCCACAGCGGGATCATCACCTGGCGCACGGAGTCGCGGATGCCCTGTTCGGTGACGACGAGGTTGCCGCCACGCAGGATCGGCGAGGACATCAGGAACCAACGCATCGCGTCGGCACCATCCCGGTCGAACACCTCCGAGACATCGGGATAGTTCTTCAACGACTTGGACATCTTGTTGCCGTCCGAGCCCAGGACGATGCCGTGGCTGATGCACGACGAGAACGCCGGCCGATCGAAGAGCGCCGTCGCCAGGATGTGCAGCGTGTAGAACCAGCCGCGGGTCTGGCCGATGTATTCGACGATGAAGTCGCCCGGGAAATGATTCGCGAACCACTCGGTGTTCTCAAACGGATAGTGGACCTGGGCGAACGACATCGAGCCGGAGTCGAACCACACGTCCAAGCACGTCCTCGACTCGCCGCATCGTCGACTGACCGGTCGGGTCGTCGGGGTTCGGCCGCGTCAGTTCATCGATGAACGGCCGGTGCAGATCGGTCACCGGCACGGCCGAAGTCCGCCTCCAACTGCTCGAACGAGCCGTAGACGTCGATCCGGGGGTACGCCGGGTTGTCCGAGCGCCACACGGGGATCGGTGACCCCCAGAACCGGTTCCGAGAGATCGACCAGTCGCGGGCGTTCTCCAGCCACTTGCCGAACTGGCCGTCCTTGATGTGCTCGGGCACCCAGGTGATCTCCTGGTTGAGCTCCAGCATCCGAGCCTTGATCTTGGTGACCTCCACGAACCACGACGAGACGGCCATGTAGATCAGCGGATTCCGACAGCGCCAGCAGTGCGGGTAGGAGTGGTCGTAGGTCTCGCGACGAAGCAGAACCGTGCCTGCGGTCACGGCCGCGTTGTTGGTCTTCAAGTGGTCGATGATCAGCGGGTTGGCGTCGAAGACCTGGATGCCCTCATAGTCGGCGACCGGGAACGTGAAACGCCCATCCGGACCGACCGGCACCACCGTCTCCACGCCGGCAGCATCGAGCGCGTCCTTGTCCGGCTCACCGAAGCCGGGCGACATGTGCACGATGCCCGTGCCGTCGTCGGTCGTGACGAAGTCGGCACCCAGCACCTGGTGGGCGTTGGTGTAGCCGACGTAGTAGGTGAACGGCGGCGTGTAAGCGCGGCCCACGAGGTCACGGCCCAGCAGTCGCTCCACCACGCGTGGCTCTTCGGCACCCTCGTCCGTGAGTTCCGCGGCGTACGCCGACAACCGAGCGGCGCCGAGCACGATAGCGCTCGGCCTGCCCGGTGAACGACGACTCGACCACGACGTACTCCACGTCCGGCCCGACCGCGATGCCCATGTTGGACGGCAGCGTCCACGGCGTCGTCGTCCAGATCAGGGCGAGCTCCCCCGTGTTCAGGCGGAAGCCGACGGTGACCGCGGGGTCCTGACGGTTCTGATAGACGTCGTCGTCCATCCGCAGTTCGTGGTTCGACAGCGGAGTCTGGTCGTTCCAGCAATAGGGCAGGATCCGGAATCCCTCATAGACCAGGCCCTTGTCGTAGAGCTGCTTGAAGCCCCAGATCACGCTCTCCATGTACTCCGGATTGAGCGTGCGGTAGTCGTTCTCGAAGTCGACCCAACGAGCCTGGCGGGTGACGTACTCCTCCCACTCGCCGGTGTACTTCAGCACCGACTCGCGGCACTTCTCGTTGAACTTCTCGATCCCGAGTTCGAGGATCTCTTCCTTGGTCTTGATGCCGAGTTGCGCCATCGCCTCGAGTTCGGCCGGCAGGCCGTGGGTGTCCCACCCGAATCGTCGCTCCACGCGACGCCCGCGCATGGTCTCGTAGCGCGGCACGACGTCCTTGACGTAGCCGGTCAGCAGGTGGCCGTAGTGCGGCAGACCGTTGGCGAACGGCGGACCGTCGTAGAAGACGAACTCGTTCTCCCCGTTGGGACCCGGCTCGCGCTGGTCGACGCTCGCCTGGAAGGTGCCGTCCTTCTTCCAGTACGCCAGCACTGCTTCCTCGATCGCCGGGAACTTGGGTGCCGAGGGCACGCCCTGATCCGTGGTGGCGTCGGTGTGCGAGACCTTGGGGTAGGTCATGGGGTTCAACTCCTGGTACGTCGTCAACTCGGGCGTTTGCTGCCACGAGGACGAGCCCTTTCGGGTCGCGGTACCACCCCGCTTGCTGCTCACTTGTTGGTCAGTTGTCGAGACCACTTCGCGAACAACCGCTCATTGGCGGCTATGACGGGCCTACCCGTCCGGTTCTAGTGAGCCCTCATGTGTCGAAGGCCGTTCTTCCGGAAACTCACCGCTGATAACGGCTCAGACGTCTGTGCGTTCATCGTACGGCGGGTTACGGCCCGACACGAATTACCCTCCCAGCGTCATGCGGATCGGTCGCCATTGGCATCGCATCCGATGACGTCATCGAATGACGTCATGCGATGTGGTCGTCCAGGCCGCCGAACTGTATGACGTCCGACCAACCCTGAACGAGCTTCTCAGACTGGTTCCGTAGGGTTGGGCCCGTGACCGACTCTGCCCAAACCAATTCCGCATGGGGCGACGGCCTGGCGACGCTGGACGCTGCGGGCGTCGTGCTCGATGTCTGGTTCCCGTCTCCCGCACTCGGGTCGCCGAGCACCGACGAAGCGACCGGCAGACCTGGCCGGCCTCGCAACGCCCGACCAGGACCGAGCAGTCACCCGAGAAGTACGACGAGTGGTCATCGATGACCTGGCGACCGCACCAACCAGCACGGAGGATGTCTGGCTGCGTCTGCATCTGCTGTCTTCACGACTCGTTCGACCGCATGACGATCTCGATGGACGGCGTCTTCGGCCTCCTCACCAACGTCGTGTGGACCAATCGTCGGTCCGTGTGCGGTCGACGGGTTCGAGGTCACCCGAGCGCGACTCAAGGCCGCCGGACATCACGTCACCGTTTTCGGTGTCGACAAGTTCCCCCGGATGGTGGACTACGTCGTCCCGAGCGGCGTGCGAATCGCCGACGCGGACCGCGTGCGCCTCGGTGCCCACCTCGCAGCCGGCACGACAGTCATGCATGAGGGCTTCGTCAACTACAACGCCGGCACCCTCGGCACATCGATGGTTGAGGGCCGCATCTCGGCTGGGGTCGTCGTCGGCGACGGGTCCGACGTCGGCGGCGGCGCCTCGATCATGGGCACCCTCTCGGGCGGTGGGAAAGAAGTCATCAGCATCGGCGAGCGCTGCCTGCTCGGGGCCAATTCGGGGATCGGGATCTCCCTCGGCAACGACTGTGTGGTCGAGGCCGGCTGCTACGTCACCGCCGGCACGAAGGTCACCCTTGTCGACTCGGGGGACGTCGTGAAGGCCGGCGAACTCTCCGGAGCCAGCAACGTGCTCTTCCGACGCAACTCCCTGACGGGCGCCGTGGAAGCCGCCCCGTGGCGAGGCAAGGGCATCGCGCTGAACGCCGCCCTGCACGCCAACGACTGACGCCGGATGCAGCGTCGTCACTGGATACGCCGTTGCCTTCGGTGCGGCCGTGATCGTGGCTACCGGCACGGCGGTCGTGACTGATGCAGGGAGTCGGACCCGTGCCGGATCCGGAGGAGTGTCGCGCCGAGGTCGGGCCGACCGTTTCGGTGATCAGCACCGAGCAAGCCGAGAACGCTTCCCTCATCGCCGCGATCTCCGTTCGCCGGGGCATGCCGCCGCGAGCGGCCTCGATCGCCCTCGCCACCGCCTTCCAGGAGTCCAAGCTCTACAACATCGACTACGGGGATCGGGACTCTCTCGGACTGTTCCAACAGCGACCCTCCCAGGGCTGGGGCACCCGCAAACAGATCATGGATCCGGAGTACTCCATCAACGCCTTCTATGACGCCCTCGAACGAATCGATGGGTACGAGAAGATGCGCATCACCGAAGCCGCACAGGAAGTCCAGCGCTCCGGCTTCCCGGAGGCGTACCAGGATCACGCCGGAGATGCTCGCGCCCTTGCTTCTGCCCTCACCGGCGAGACCCGACCCGCGGCCTTCTCCTGCGTCGTACGCCACGACGCCTCTTCCGATCCGACGAAACTCAACGACGACGGCCTGACGAAGCGTGCCGAGGCGGTACGCCGTGACCTTGAGGGTGCCTTCGGAGACCTCGCGCTCGGCGGCTTCGAACCCGGCGGCGCGACCACGTGGCCACATGGAGGGGTCGGCGCACTACGAGGGTCGGGCGATCGACGTGTTCGTGCGCCCGATCAACGACGCCAACAACCAACTCGGCTGGGCGATGGCGTCGTACCTCGTGGCAAACGCCGACCGACTCCGCATCCAGCACGTCATCTTCGACGACCGGATCTGGACCGCTGGTGCGGCGCTCCGAACAGGGTTGGCGCAACTACAACCGCCCCGGCGGGATCGAGCGGCGACCAGCAGATCCTGGAGCATCGCGACCACGTGCATGTCGATGTCGTCGACTAGGCCCGCCTGGTCATCGGCACGTGCTCCGCGTTCGCGTCATCCGTACGGCTCCCCTCTCTCATCCGACCGGGCCGTTCTGGCGGACGTAGAGCGGATAATGCCGCGAAGCTCATGCGAGCAACCGCTTGAGTCGCTACCTTTTTCCCGGGCCTACTTTGGTCCGCTGGCGACCAATAAAGGTGGAACGGCACTCGATCATGGGTGACTCAACGATTTACACAGTCGGCACGGCCCTGCGCCTTGCCCAGCAGAGCGACGCCGCCGTTGACATCCTGGTGGAAGGCCAATGGCTCGCCGGTCGGGTCCTGTCCGTCGACGGCCATGGAGTGGTCTTGGCGTCCGACAACCGAGAACATGCGGTGGTCAGGATTGAAGCAATTTCAGCGGTGAAGGTGCTGCGAGGAATGGCGCCGGCCGAGCGACCCATCGAAGCGATCGGCTAGGCCAACCTGTCGGCTACGGCCGACACTCTCTCGTCGGTGGCGGTGAACGCGATCCTGATGTGCCGGGAGCCGGTCGCACCATAGAAGGAGCCGGGCGCGACCAGGATGCCCCGCTCGGCCAACCAGGCCAGGGTGCTCCAGCAGTCCTCGTCGCGAGTCGCCCACAGGTACAGCGATGCCTCCGAGTGGTCGATGCGGAATCCCGCCGCCTCGAACGCCCCTCTGAGTTGTTTCCGGCGGCGGGCGTAGACCGCATGTTGGGTCGCGACATGCTCGTCATCGTTGAGCGCCGCCGCCATGGCGGCCTGCTGAGGCGTCGGCATCATCAGCCCCAGGTTCTTTCGAACGGTCAACAACTCACCGACGAGCGCCGGATCTCCGGCCACGAACGCACAGCGGTACCCAGCCAGGTTGGACCGCTTGGACAGCGAATGCACGCTCAGGATGCCCTCGAAGGAGCCTCCGCTGACTTCCGGATGTAGCACGGAGACGGGTTCGGCCTCCCACGCACACTCCAGGTAGCACTCGTCGGACACGAGGATCGTGCCTCGGTCCCGACACCACTCGACGACCTTGCGGAGATGGTCGACCGGCAGCACCCGACCGGTCGGATTCGACGGTGAGTTGAGCCACAACAACTTCGGGCGCTCCGGACCGATCGCGGTGAGCGAGTCGGCGGCCAACGTTCGTGCTCCGACCAACGCGGCGCCGACGTCGTACGTCGGGTAGGCAAGCTCCGGGAAGACCACCAGGTCGCCTGGTCCCACGTCGAGATGGAGGGCAAGGCTGGAGATCAGTTCCTTGGAACCGATGACCGGAAGTACGCCGTCCAAGTCGAGTCCGGTGACATCGAACCGACGCCACAGCCAGTCGACGACGGCCTGGCGAGTCTCGGGAAGACCGACGGTGAAGGGGTAGCCGGGCGCGTTCGCCGCCTCAGCCAGCGCTCGCTGGACAACCTCGGGAGTGGGATCGACCGGAGTTCCGACCGAGAGGTCGATGATGCCGTCAGGGTGCGCCCGCGCCGTCGCGGCGTACGAGGTCAGCTGATCCCAAGGGAAATCGGGGAGCCGACCCGAGATCATTCGTCGTGTTCTTGCGGGGGCAACGCAGAGACGAGTTCGTGATCGGCGTCGATGACGCCCATCTTCGCGGCGCCGCCGGGCGAGCCCAGGTCGTCGAAGAAGTGCACGTTGGCGTCGTAGAAGCCCTTCCACTGCTCGGGGGTGTCGTCCTCGTAGTAGATGGCCTCGACGGGGCAGACCGGCTCGCACGCACCACAGTCAACGCACTCATCAGGGTGGATGTAGAGCATCCGCTTGCCTTCATAGATGCAGTCGACGGGACACTCGTCGACGCAAGCACGGTCCTTGAGATCGACACACGGCTGGGCGATGACGTAGGTCACGCGGTCCTCCTGAAACCCGAAGCGATATTGGGAAGATCCTGACAGTCTTCCGCTGGTGACAGCCTAGTATCCCCAACGTGTCGGACTTCGCACCCACTCCCGGTGGCCACCTGTTGGGACCGCACGTCGTGGGCCAGCGCGTCGTGATCCGACGCCTGCTGCGGGGCGAGACCGGACCCTCCGGCGGCCCTGCGATGACCGATGTCCTGGGAATCTGTACGTCGTGGGCGGAGGGTCGCGCGACCGTACGCCGCGAGGACGGAGACATCGTGGTGATCGACATCGCCACGATCGTGTCCGGCAAACCGGTCCCACCGAGGCCTTCGATCAGACATCGCGTTTCGCCACGCAAGGCGCAAGAGCGCGCCTTCGCACTGTTTCCGGACCTGGAAACGGCGCCGCTGGGTGACTGGACGTTGAGGGCCTCTGCCAGTCATCCCGCACGGCGCGGCAATTCCGTCCTGGCTTTCGGGCCCTCGCCTTCGTTGGCCGAGCCTGTCGGGACCTCCGTCGCCGCCGTCACGGCGTGGTACGCCGACCGGAACAAGCGGCCGATCTGTGCGGTCCTGCCCGACTCAGCGGAACACCGCCTGTTCGAGCGAGCGGGCTGGGTCCCGGAGAGCAGCGAACCCGACACCCAGTTCCTGATCGCCAGCGTCGCCCACGTTCAGCGCACGAAGCTGTCGAGCGACGGCGTCGACATCGAGGAGACCAACGGCTTGGCCATCGCTCGGATCGAGATCGGCGGCACCAACGTGGCCACCGGCATCGCGGCGTACGCCGACGACTGGGTGGGGTTTCGCAGCATCGAAGTCGACCCGGGCCAGCGCCGCAAGGGTCACGCCACGGCCATCATGGCGGCGCTGGTCGAGTGGGGTGCCGAGCAGGGCGCCAGCACGGCGTACCTCCAGGTGCTCGGTGACAACAACCCGGCCCTGGCGCTCTATGCCCGGCTGGGCTTCAGCCTGCATCACACCTACCGCTACCTGACGGCTTCCTGACTGCCTCGTCCTCCCCCGATCAGGGATTCCTCCAAACACACGCGGTGACATCCGTCACAGTGCTACGTTGCGCGAAGCGTGGGGCCACTTTCCAGTTGGGAGCCAGGCATGCGCGTCCGCTACGCCGCCCTTGCGGCATGCGCCACCTTGGTGGCTGTGGCGACCGCATTCCCTGTTGTCGCCCAGGCCGCCGCACCTCTTCCTGAGGTGCCCCTGGCCGACGCAGTCGCTCCCCAGGACGACCCGGCGTATACGAGTGACGAAGTGTTGCGGGAGGCCCAGTCCAAACCCAAGTCAGCGGAGCCCTCACTATCGGTGATCGTGTCGTTCGACACCGATGCGACCAAGACGCAGCCCACCAGGGACCAGGTCAAAGCGTCGCGCGCTGACGTCCTCAGCAACCTCCCGCCGGACGGGTACGACGTAGTGTCGTCGTTCAGTCGTATCCCCGCCGTCTCGCTCACGGTCGATGTCACCACTCTGGAGGAACTGCGTCAGGACCCCCGAGTCACGGCCATCAACGCCGATGAAGTGGTGCACACGATGATGACCGAGGCCAATGCCCTCACGGGCGTCGGGGCGGTGCACACGGCCGGCATCACCGGCGCGGGCGTCACAGTGGCTGTCGTGGATACCGGCATCGACTCCGATCACCCAGCGCTTGCGGACGATCTGGTGGGTCAAGCCTGTTTCCGCGCGGAGGGCGATTGCCCCGCCGGGGTCACCAGCGCCGAAGACGAGAACGGCCATGGCACTCATGTCAGCGGCATCATCACCGGGCCCGAGGGCGTGGCACCGGACGCCGGCATCTACGCGATCAAGGTCTTCAGAGCGGGCACCACGAGCACCACCAACATTCTGAACGGCCTCAACCACGTCATCGCCCTCAACACCGCTGTTCCGGGAACAATCGATGTCGTCAATCTGAGCCTGGGGACGGGCGACTACGGCACCCAAGCCAGTTGTGACCGATCTTCCGCGGGTTACGTGAGCGCGTTTCGTGCCCTGAACGCCCAGGGAGTCAGCGTGTTTGCGGCAACCGGCAACGGCGCCTCGACGGCCTCGGTGAGCAGTCCCGGTTGCGTCTCCGGGGCCATCGGAGTCGGCTCCGTGGGCGATGGCGGCTTCGACAAGTCTTTCTCCGTTTGTCACGACGTCGGTGCCGCAGACAAGGTCTCCTGCTTCAGCAATACGACGCCGGTCCAGGGTCCGGGCGAACTGGTCGATCTCCTCGCCCCCGGCTGCTCCATTGACTCGACTGGGCTCGCGGGCAGCACCAACTTCACCGAGTGCGGAACGTCGATGTCGTCGCCGTACGCCGCTGGCGCCGCAGCACTCCTGCTCCAGAAACTTGGGAGCACGGGCACGACAATGACGCCCGCAGAAGTCGAAACCCACATGGAGGAAACGGGTGTGCCCGTCACCGACTATCGGATCGGCGACAACACGCTCTGGTTCCCGCGCGTCAGCCCGCCCGCGATGATCGGCACGCTGGATCTCGAACGCCCGAAGAACTTGGCGATCACCGCCATGAACTCCAGCAGCGCCACCTTGACCTGGGATGCAACGCCGGGGGCTGATGAATACTTCATCTACGCCTCCGTCAACGGCTCACCGGCGACCAAGGTCAACGTGGACCCGGTCACCACCAACAGCTGGATCGACACGGCAACCGCGTGCGGTTCGCTGACTTACTACGTGCGCGCCGCTGTCAGTACGCCCTTGAACGGGACCCTGCAGTCGTTGCCTTCGAACACTGCACGGGGGGTTTCGCGCTCGTGCCCGGTGCCGCCTAGTGGCCTGAATCTGACCGTGACCGGCGATCGCTCCCACACCCTGGCCTGGTCGGACTCGAATCCCAACGAGACCTCCTTCGCGATCCAATCCAGCCAGAACGGATCGGAGTTCACTGACACCGTGATCCGGGATCCGGGGACCGCCGGCTCCTACGCCTTCAACGACGTAGCCTGCGGATCCTGGCGCTATCGGGTCGTCGCTGTCCGTGGATCGGACCGATCCCCACCCTCAAATGACGTGACGCGGAACCTGTGTCTGCCGGAGAACGACGACTTCGCCTCTGCGGAGATCGTCCAGGCCGACACGCCAACGATTGACACAGAGCCCAATCAATCCCACGCCACCGAGGAACCGACCGATCCGACCTACTCATGTCGCTTCGGTGGTGAGGCAGGGGGCTTCCAAGGGGTCTGGTACGACATCACTCCGCTGACCGACACCCGAGTGACCGTCTCGACGGTCGGCACGAATCTGACCGCCGCACCCCAGACACCGCCCGACACGCTGGTTTCCATCCTCACAGGTGCTCCCGGCCACCTCGGTGAATTGGCCTGCAACGACGACATCAGTACGGCGGACTTGAGGTCGTCGGTGAGCGCCAATCTGGAGGCCGGCACGACGTACTACGTCTTCGTTTCGCAATGGACCAGAGTGCCAGCGGGGACGGCAGGTGATCTGGTGACGTCCTTCACCTGGTCGGCACCGCAACTTCCGCCTGCCAATGACCTCATCCAGGGTGCGACCACCATCACCGCGCCGACGTTCTCGGGCGTTGCCGATAATGCGCACTTGGCCACCAACTCGGCGACTGATCCTGTCCATGCGTGCCGAATCACCGGCCCTGCCGCCGGAACGCACACCACCTGGTGGACGTTCACTCCCACAACGACGGGACTCCTGGACGTGTCTACGTTGGGCAGTAGCGGTTCCTTCGCAGACACCGTCATGTCCGTCTATACGGGGGCCGAAGGGGATCTGACATCAGTCGCGTGCAACGACGACATCAACGAACTTTCCATCTCACAGAGTCGAATCACCGACCTTCCGGTGGACGCTGGGACGACGTACTTCGTTGAGGTCTCACGTTGGTCTCAAACTCCGACAGTCGCCCCAGGCACGGTCCTGATGAATGCCGAATTCACACCCCCGCCGGGCGTAGCCGTCTCGGCCTCCTCGGTGGCCGTCAATGAGGACGGCGGCACTGACACCTACACGCTGGCGCTCAAGTCCGCCCCGGCAGCCGACGTAACGATCGGACTCGTGACCGGCGCCGATTGTGACGCCCAGCCGCGCGAGCTGACCTTCACCAGTGCCAACTTCTCAACTCCGCAGACGGTGACCGTCTCCGCCACCACCGACGCGAACGATGCGGAGGGCGTGCAGGTATGCCCGATCGACCACATCGCCTCAAGCGCCGATGCCGGCTACAACGCGATCTCGATCACCGGCGTTACGGCCGAGGTGACCGACAAGGTCGTCACCTTTGTCACGCTCATCACACCGGCAGAAACTGAGATCTACTCTCCCGGTCAGGTGGTCAACGCCGACTTCGCGTGCAGCGACAACCAGGGTGGCGTGGGACTCGTGGCCTGCACCGGAACCGTCGAGAACGGAACTCCCATTGACACCACGTCGGGAACCCACTCGTTCTCGGTGACGGCCACGGACGTCTACGGTCGGCTCAACGTCGTGACCCACAACTACGAGGTCGCTGCCGCGGTCCCTGACGCTCGACCAGATGCCCGGATCCAGATCGGCTCCGCAGGCAGGCTCTTCGGCGACGACATCTACGACACGCTGGTCGGTCAGTCCCGTTCGACACTCCTGGCCGCCGGGCGCACCGTGACGTACTACGCCTCCATGCAGAACGACGCAAGTACCGAGGACCGACTGCGCCTTGCGGGGATGGGTTCGGCGAATCGATACGGCCTGTCGTACTACGCCGACGGGGTGGACATCTCGTCTGAGATCAATGACGGCACTTTCGTCACACCGGTCCTTGTGCCAGGGGCGGCGTACACCATCCAGATCAAGGTGACCGTAGGGGTCAACGCCGCAGCAGGCTCGTCCCTCATCGGGGATCTGACGGCGTCCTCCGTTGCCAGTCCCGCTGTAACCGACGCGGTCAGGTTCACCACCGGTCGCAGTTGACGATCAGGGAGTCTCTTCTTCGTCCGGCGGCTTGCAGATCACCGTGTCGGCCGGGATGTATTTCGTGTGGAAGGACTCGTCGCGCACCAGAGCGGACTGACCCGGTTTGCGGAAGAACCGTTGCACATCGACCTCGAAGCCGCCGTAGCCGACGTTCGGCACGCAGTTGTCGGTGGTGAGGGTCCGAGTCCCCGGTGAGGTGAAGTTGTAGCGCGCGGACGTCGATGTGGTGATGTCCCAGAACTTCGTCGACCACATGCTGACGGTGACCACACCGGACGATGACGGTGTCGCCGGGGTGACGTTGGCCTGGATCAGCACGCCGTACGGCGTATCGTTCTTGAACCGTAGATCGACCGAACCCCACGCCACGGTCGCCTCGCGCCCTTCTGGATATCGGTCGATGAAGAACGAGTGCGGCTTGTGCTCGATGTCTTTGAGCCCGGCGAAGAACATCGCATTGAACGTCGTCGTCGCCATCTGGGACACCCCACCACCCAGGTCCTCGGCGAACAGTCCACCGCTGATGATGAAGCCGGTAGTAAATCCGTTGGCGACGGTCCGCTCGCCGACGGTGTCGTTCAACGAGAACGTCTCGCCCGGCTTCAGCAGCGTGCCGTTGACCAGCACCGCGGCTCGGGGGATGTTGACGTTCCGGTAGGCCGCGTACGGATAGTACGTCGTGAAACTCGAGACCCTCCGGCGGATCCCCAGTGCCTTGGCGTCCTTGGTCGTGAAGTCCGGTTTGGTCTTCGTCGGTGTCACTGCCTGTTGACGGTTTCCTGAGGCGTCGGCCGCCGCGGTCACCAGAGCACTCGCCACATCCGGCGGCGCGTAGGTAAGTCCGGGCTTGCCCTTCACGATCCTGGGGCGACCATCGACCAGTTTCACCGTGGCATCGACCGGTGCCCCTGCCTCTCCGATCTCTTCTTCGGCCAACGCGGTCAACTTCTTGGCCTTCACCACCGGCACCAGGGAGCCTCCCTGTGGCCTCATGGAGAGCAGTGGGGTGAATTCGTTGGGACTCAACGTCAGAGACAAGTCATCGAACTCCAACGTGACCGGTCCGCTGACCGCAGGGTTCGCAAACGAGTCAAGGGCTGTTTGGACGTCGGCTTCGTCGATCTCCGGAGGAGCGTCGGCAAGGCTCAGATCGACGTTCGCTTCGGGGTCTAGGTAGGCCTCCTGCACAGCCGCAGCCGCCTCCGCGGTGTCCAGAGCGCGCCCGGTCTTGGGCTCGGTGACAACCACCTCGGTCCCGTTGAACTCGATGCCACCCTCGGTGGCTGGGGAGGCGACCTCGGCCGCTACCTCGTTGAGGACCGTGGCGAGTTGGACGTCGTCGACCGTGACGACGGCGTCTTCGTCGTCGCCGCCGAACAGGTAGTTCCACACGCTAGCCGGAGCCCAGGTCGTCGTGTCGAGTTCGTCGATCGAGGCGGCGTAGTCGACTCCCAGGCCAGCCGATTCCGGCGTGATGGCTCGGGGTTGTCCGTCGATCGTGACGTCGAGGGGGGCCTTCGAACGAGCCGCCAAGCCCTCAGTCAGCGCCTGCTCGGCCTCGTCACGCGTCATGCCCCCGACCTCGACGCCGGAGACAGTCGTGCCCCGTGGCAACTTGTCGGCTCCCATCGCGGCAACTGCGACGTACACCACCAAGAACAGAACGAACAGGCCCAGGAGGACGAGGCCGATGAGTCGCCCGCGGGACTTTTCAGCCGATGCTGGCGGTGGCGATGGTTGTTGGTCCAGTGGCGTAGCCACCGGCACGGTGATGTCTGCCGCAGCGATCTCCGGTTCAACGAACTCCGCGGCGGCCACCATGGGCACTGACTCCGCGAGCGGCAGACGGTCCCGATCGACGGGAGGAGGCAGATCTATCTTGGGGCGCTCGGCCGTGTCGGTCAGGTCGTCCAGATCGCCGTCAGCGTCGTCAGCGCCTTCAGGGGTGAGGCTGCCTTTCGGTGGATCACCAGTCGGCTGTCGGGGCGCAGCGGGGGTTCCGGGGGCAAAGGCGCTCGGCGTCATCCGCCGTCCCGGAGTCTTTGTCACCCAGTCATCCTAGAGAAGTGGTCATACTTCTTGGTTTACCTCGCCGCGAGTCATCGAGGTGACCACGGCACCAACCAGCACGGCCAGCCCGCCCACCAACACCGCGTACCCCCCTGCATCCGAGCTCAGCACGAAGTCACCCTCGGGCTTGCCGAGGACCGCCGCGACGACGACGAGGTCCCAACCGAGGGCGAATGGGATCCGCAACCAACCGCCGTCGGGAGGCGCCAACAAGGCTGCACCGGTGCCGATCACCGCAAGACCGAGCCACCACCACGATTGATGGAGGGCGACGACGCAGAGGCTCGTGATCACGCCCACTAGGAACGCCGCAATCGGCGCCAGGGCGCGTGCGATTCGTCGCCACGCCCGGCGCATCAGGCATCCAGCGGGATGCCTGCAAACAGGTCGGTTTCCTTGCCTGATTCGTCGAGATTCGCGGGTGTCCCCTTGACGATTCGAAAGTACTCTTCACCCATCACCCGGTCGCCCAGATTCTTGGTCAAGGCGAAGAAGGCCGAGTCATCGGTGACCTGGGTCCGGTGGGACTTCAATGCCCTCATCTTGTGCCCGGCGTAGTCGCCCGCCTCCACCACCGTGGACAGGTATTCATCCCCGACGACGAAGTGCGGAAGCCGACCGTCGGGCTCCATGCCGGCGAAGGACGTGGTGTCCCCGGCATCTCGGAGCGCTTGCAGACCCGCCCGCATCCGCGACTCGGAGATGGCTCCCCAATAGATCTTCGCGATCTCCCAGGGTTGCCCGAGATCGAGGCGGTACGACGTGATGGCCGCGAGCTGGGCTGCGTACATCGCCACCCGGTGTGCCTGGATGTGGTCGGGATGCCCATAACCGCCGAACTGGTCGTAGGTCACCAACACCTGCGGGCGCACCTCTCGAATGATCTCCACGAGTTGGTTGGCAGCGTCCGTGAGGTCGGCGTACCAGAAGGCGTTGACCGGTGCGTCATCGGCCGCGACGGCGTGGCCGTCCTCGTGCCATGCCATCCCGGAGTCGCTGTAGGTGCCGAAACCGCCCAGGAATCGGTAGTCCGTCACGCCCAGCACGGCCATCGCGTCATCGAGCTCACCGCGGCGGTGCTCGGCCAACTTGTTGTCGCGATCCCACGCCAGGTGTTCGAGCTCCGGCACGAGAACCTCGCCACGCTCACCCGCCGTGCAGGTCACCAGGGTCACGCTCCGACCCTCGGCAATGTACTTCGCCATCGTCGCGCCCTGGTTGATGCACTCGTCGTCGGGGTGCGCGTGGACGAGGAGCAGCCGTTGTGAGGGTGGTCCAGAGATCGACGAGGTCATGCGACAAGCCTAGTGTTCACGTTTCAATTTCTTCGGGCCTGGAGGCAGGGTCAGCGGCGGAGACGTTGGAGCACTTGGCTCAGGTACGTCGAGCCAACCGTCGAATTCGTCGATCAGGACTTCCAGAAGCATTGCCGGCGCGTCCGTCACGATGGCCCAAGGGTGGCCCTCGTCGTCGTCCTCGCCGGCCAGCCGCTCGCGAACTATCTCGGCGCGATAGCCACTTCGCCGCAGGGCGCTCGCGACCGCGAGGGCGTCAGGCTCCTCAAACACGATGCCCCGCAGCAGACCCGAAACGACCGGCTCCGACAACAGTGCTCGGATGCTCGCCACGAAAGTCGTGTCGGCGTCCAGCCAGGGGACCTGAGCGAGTTCATCAACGTCCAGCCAGCGCAGCAGGTCATGGTCCGTCGACGTCGTGGGCTCACCGTCGATCAACGTGGCGCGGGCAACCGTGAGGCTGAGTTCGCTCGTGAGTCGCACCGATCCGGGTAGCCAGTCAACGACCTCGATCTCGATCTCGAGTTCTTCGCGGATCTCCCGCACCAGGGCCTCGGTCAGGGACTCATCGGCCTCGACCTTGCCTCCGGGGAACTCCCACCTGCCGGCCGATTCCGGCGGAGAGGTGCGCCGCGCGGCCAGGACCCGTCCGTCACGGATGATCGCCGCACCCACCACCATCTGCACGCGTCGACGATACTTCGTCGGCCGCTCGCGCGCGCAGGTAGCCTTCGGGCCATGCCGCCTTCGTCGCCGGGAGTGCCCGTCCCCGGCGTGCACCTGCATCGGACCGACGAGAACGTTCGCGAGATCGCGGCATTCTCAGCGGTGACCGGCGGAGCGGTCGGCATCGACGGCGTACTCGACGATCTGAATCGCCAGGGCCACCGATCGCGCGGATTCTTCGGTCGGGCCGTGGCGTCGTCACACACCTGGGACGCCGAGGATCGCGCAACCCGCGACTGGTATCCCCAGGGGATCACCACGTCGGCCGATGCCTCAGACACCGAGGACATCGCCGGTCGGCGGGTTCTCGCAACCACGTGGTACTCCAGGCAGCCGGGTGGTGTCCATCAGGGTTCGAGGGTGAGTTTCTGGGATCTCGACACCCTTCGATACCGACACGTCCTGCTGGTGGTGCCGCGACTCAATCCCGAGGGAATGCTGCAACTCGAGCCGCTCAAGGTGCACGCCGGCGGCATCGTCTGGGCCGGGCCGTACCTCCACATCGCGGCCACTTCCCGCGGCTTCATGACCTGTCGGGTCGACGACATCCTGCGAATTCCCGATGGCGTAGCGCTGCGCGATGCGCATCACTTGGGCGCGGACGGCGATCGCGTCGCGTCGTACAACTATCGCTATGTCCTGCCCGTGCGCTTCCAATACCGGGCGGCCGCCGATGACGGCGAGACGAAGTTGCGCTACTCGTTCCTGTCGTTGGACCGGGCCAGCAGTCCGCCGCAACTGATCTCGGGTGAGTACGGCGAGGGCGAACAGACCACCCGGCTGGCTCACTTCTCACTCGACCCGGAGACTTTGCTCCCCCAGACGGCCGAGGATGGCTCGGCGAGGCCCATCCGCCTCGACAACCACGGCGTACGCCGGATGCAGGGACTAGCGCTCGTTCACGGGCGGTATTACACGTCGGTGTCGAACGGTCCCGTGTTGCCCGGGTCGATCTACACGGGAGTTCCCGGCGACTTTCGCGGTCATCATGCGGCGACACCGTTCGGTCCTGAGGACATCAGTTACTGGCCGTCGACCGACACCCTCTGGTCTCTGTCGGAACACCCGTATCGACGATGGATCTTCTCGATGAGGCGCGCGTGGTTCGACTGATCGTCAGGGCTTTTGTGGCGTATAGATCCAGAGTCGATTCGTGCTGCCACTGACCTCGGCATCGGCGCCGGCGAAATTCGCGCCGCCGAAGGCCAACAACACATCCCGTGCCCACACTGAAGCGACGGCTGACCTGGGTGCCTGAGCAGGACGAGCCAGCGTGGCCCAGGACGTGTTCCGGTCGTCGTAGAGGTAACCGTCGGCGGCAACCAGAGGGCCGGACTCGGCGTACAACTCCCACGGCTCGGAAACCCGGTCGATGGCCGTTGCGATCGGGAGGTAACCCCAGCTGCCACTCTCCGGATCAAGGGTCAATCCTCCCGCGAAACGGACCCCATCCCGCTTGCCGTCAGCTCCGTAGACGGGAACGATCTCGGAGTGAATGAGCCGCTCTCCCGTCCACGACCAGCGCAACGAGTGCCCCCCAGTCACCCCGTCCGGATTGACGATCCACTGTGGACGGTTGTACACCTCGGCGCGCAGATCCTGGCCGTTGACCCCGAGGATCACGAGCCCGTGGGGCGTGCCGACCATCGAGCGATAGCGCAGCCGTGGCGTTGCCGGGCCCGCGGGCAGAGTTGACCAACTATCCGTCGCACCATTGAAGACCTGGATCGGATCCTCGGCACCCGAACCGACCGAATAGATCGAGTCACCCACGGCCGCGACCGTTCCGCCGGAATAGGGAATCGGCGGTGACGGCAATGAGGTCCACTCGTCCTCACTGGCGTCATATCTCACCCACCGCGGGCCAGTGACGTAGAGCTGGTCACCGAATTGGGCGTGCGGAGAGCTCGCCACTATTTGGAAGGGCGCGCGGGCGATCGGCCGCCAGGTGTCCGTCTCGGGGTTGTACGCCGCACCGTCGCGCAGTGCCCGGCAGGTGGGCTCGGCGACGCAGGACTCCTGGCTGCGCCCTCCCACGAAGAGGGCTTCGGTGCCAGTCCACGTGGCCAGCGCGGACCATCGCGGCGTGAGCGGCGATTCCGCCGCCTCGCGCCAGCCGCCGACGTTCCTTGCGGACTCGGCCTCGTCCTCCGGCGCGAAGAGGGCGACCGGGGTGATCACCAAGGCGAGCAGCGCCGCGATCACCCCAGCCGCGATCAACCGGCGACGACGTCTCCGAGCGGAACCCTGGGCCTTCACCAACCCCAGATCAGCAGGGGGGACCTGAATCTCATCGAGCGCATTGACCAGGAAGTCCACCAAGGGCCCGTGTAGGGGCGATGCGCCGTCAGCCGGCCCCTGTTCGATGTGAGTTCCGGCGGTGGCGGCGGCCAGCGAGACGTGAGCGCGAGCCTGAGGCTCCAATGCTTGCAACTCTGCCCACAAGCCATCGACTCGGGACCTCTCTTCGGGGCTCGCGGAGATCAGGCTGCCTCCGGGCGTGAGCGGACCGAATTCCGACGACGAACCCTGTTCCGGTGTCTTTCGAAGTGCGATCAGAATCGCTTCGATCGCTGCCGTCGATACCTCCAACTCCGGGGAAGCCGAGTCGAGGACTCGCCGCCAGTCGATACACGCCTCCGCAAACGCGCGCTCGACCACATCCAGGGTCAGCGGATGACGACCGGCGACGGCGTACGCCGTGCGGTAGACACGCGGCCAAGCCACAGGGAAGAACTCTGCGAACTCGATATCCCCGTTGGACAACGGCGGACCCACCTTCCATGCATGAGTCGATCTATGGGGCGGCCGGCTTAGGGGCTCGCGGAGTGTAGATCCACGCCCGATTGGTCGTGCCCGTGCTTTCGTCTTCTCCGGCACCGAAGTTAGCTCCACCGAACGCAATCAATCGACCGTACGACCAGACGGCAGAGGTCTGGGCCTCTGGTGCCTGGACCGGTCGACTCAGCCGGACCCAGGACGTGTCTCGGTCGTCGAACACATAGCCGTTGAAGGCAACCAGTGGGCCTGGGTGGTCGACATCGTTCCAGGCGAACAGTCGCCACGTTTCCGTGTCTTGGACAGGCGAGGGCGACTCTGGGAGATAGCCCCACTCACTGTTTGAGAAATCCAAGGTCATACCGCCCGCGAATCGAACCCCGCCGGTTCGGTTCTCGCCTTCGTAAACGGGCATTCGCTCGAGGTGGATCAGCCGTTTCCCCGTCCAGATCCAGCAGCAGAGATAGGCCTTCTGCGCGCTCGGAGTCAACGGAGCCCAGGTGTCATCACTGAGGACTTCGGCCTGGAATTCCGTACTCGTCTCCGGGCTCGCTGGCGTGCTGGAGGGCTCGACCCCCAACACCAGCAAGCTGGCCGGGTTCCCGACGAGGAGTCGGCGCTCCAAGCCAGATTCGAACGAGCTCGGCGGAAGGCTCGACCATCGATTGGTCTCCACGTCGTAGGCCTGGACCGGACGCTTGGCACCCGGACCAACGACGTACAAGGACCCCTGCATGCCGGTCATGCTGGCCACGTTCTTCACTCCGGGTGGGTCGGGGATCCGCGCCCATTCGTCATCGGTTGCGTCATAGAACCACCAACCGTCATCTCCCTGGAGGAACAGCCGATCCCCGATCTGCACCGTCGAGACTTGGGCTATGTCGAAGGGGGCGGGGGCGATGGTCCGCCACGTGTCGTTAATGGGGTTGTACGCCGCTCCGTCACGCACGCCGTGGCAGATCGACCGGGCTGTGCAGGACTCATCGGTGAAGCCACCGATGAACAACGCCTCGGTTCCCGTCCAACTCGCGACCGACGACCAACGCGGCGAGAGCGGGGCTGGCGCCACCTCGCTCCACACGCCTACGTTCTTCGCCGAGGTGGCCTTCTCCTGGGGCACAAACAGGGCCAGCGGAATCGCTATCAACGCAACCAGAGCAGCCACGAGGCCCCCTGCGATCAATCTGCGTCGGCGAATTCGGCCAGATCCCTGAGCGATCACGGCGTCTCGATCGCCGCCGGGGATCAGCACGTCGTCGAGGTAGGTGACCAGGAACCTCGTCAACTGAGAGTAGGCAGGCTGGCTCTCCGGACCCGTGTCGCGGCCCAGGGTGAAGTCGGCAGCCGCTAGGGCGATCGCAGCGCGTTCCTCTGGGTGCAGCGCCTGCAACTCCTCCCACATGTCGTCGACGCGCGTGCGTTCTTCGGCGCTTGCCATGGTCAGGCTGCCTTGGGGTGTCAGCGGTCCGAACTCGTCGGCCGGGGGCGCGAGATCTCGCTCAGGCGACTTTCGAAAGACTTTGAGGACGTCGAGGATCGCACTCCGGCCAACCTCCGCCTCGGGTTCGCCCGTCTCGGACACCCTCCCCCAGTCGACGTACGCCGCAACAAATGCCGCTTGGACTGCCTCGCGAGTCAGGGCATGCCGACCAGCCACGGCGTACGTCCTCCGGTAGACCGGCGCCCACGTCGCGGCGAAGAACTCGTCGAACTCGAAATCCCTCCTCGGCAAAGCTGACCCACTTTCGGTGCACCTTCAGCGTAGTTGGCGGGAGTTACTCGCCGACCGTGGCGACCCAGACGCGACTGGTCGGGCTCAATGACAGCCGAGAGTGGGCTGTTGGGTTCTGGCCCAGGATGACGATCAATTCATGATCGGCCCACACGGCCGCGGCAATGTCCTCGGGGGCGCCGAACGGGCGCCCAAGGCGGCCGGTTGATTGATCTCGATCGTCATAGACATTTCCAGACCACGCCAGCATCGGGCCGGACCTGACTACCTGGGACCACGTTCTCGATGGCGGGGGGAACTGCGAGGACTCGGGCATCGTGACCGCCGGGACGCCAACCTTCTCCAAACTCGGCACCAGACCCGCCGCCACGTCGGGAACGAGAAGCCGTGCTCCTGTCCAGTGCCAGCAACACAGCGTTGCCCACGGGATCTTGTCCCCGATCCGGTTCCAGTCCTGTCCGTCGAAGAACTCGACGCGATAGATCGGGATATTCCCGTCGGGGGACTCCCCGAACGAACGGCCAATGGCCACGAGCCCTGCGGGAGTCGCCAGCAGGATCCGATCGGCAAGTTTCGGTGTGTTCGGGCTGGGTGGGAGTGAGGACCAACGATTGGTGTTGGTGTCGAACACCTGAACTTGATCGCCGAGGCCGTTTCCGAGGGCATACATCAACGGACCTTGTGATGTGACGCTGGTGGATACGAGCGCTTCAGGAGGATCGGGCAAGCGGATCCATCGATCTGAGTCGGAAACGAAGGACCACCAACGCAGATTCGCATCCTCAACCAGGAACTGGCCGTTGACTTGGATATGCGGTACGCCGCCATCGGCATCGAAGGGGGCGTCGGCGAGGCGACGCCAGGTCTGGCTTGCAGGATCGTAGGCGACACCCTGGGACTGCCGTGGCGTGGCCGGCCCGCACGAACCGTCACGGATGCAATCAGGCACCGTCCCACCCCAGAAAAGCGCTTCGGTGCCCGTCCATGTCGCCAACGTGGACAAACGTGGGCTGAGAGGCGCCGAAGCAACTTCGCGCCAAACACCGACATTCTTGGCCGAGACCGCCTTCTGCTGAGGAGCGAACAGGGCCACTGGGATCGCGACGGCCGCGACGAGCACCGCCACCACGGCACCCGTGACCCATCTGCGACGACGTTTGCGGTCGGAGCCTTGGGCCATCACTGCTTCCAGATCGGCGCCATAGATCAGCACCTCGTCAAGGTTGGCCACCAAGAATTCCACCAAACGTCCACTGACCGGCGGGTTGTCGGCATCCCAGGCTTGGCCCGCGGAAGTTGCCGCAGCGGCCAGGGCGATTGCGGCACGATCCTCCGGGTCGAGCGCCTGCAACTCCGCCCACAGACTGTCGACGCGTGATCGCTCCTCCGGGCTGGCGATGACCAGAGCACCGTTGGGTGTGAGCGGGCCGAATGGTGCCGCAGAGGGTTCGGTCTCCGGCGTCTTCTTGATCGCCGTGATGACGGCCCGAATCGCGTCCGCCGTGACCTCCGCCTCGGGATCGCCGGACTCGAACACGCTTGCCCGGGCATCGTAGGTCCCGGCGTAGGCGCTCTTGACGGCACTCCGGGCCACAACGTGTCGACCAGCCACGGCGTACGCCGTCCGGTAGACACGCGGCCAGGTGACAGAGAAGAACTCTGTGAACTCGCCATCCCTGTTGGACAAGGCAGACCCACTCTCAGTGCTGCCTTCAGGATAGTTCGAGCACGTCACTCGCGAGGTTTGTAGATCCACACGCGGCTTGTCTCAGCCGGTATCGGCCCAGTATCGGCGAGTGGGTTCTGACCACCGAGGACGATCAGTTCGTGATCGGCCCAGACCGCCGCAGCGATGTCATCCGGGGCGCCAACAGGACGTCCGAGGCGACCGGTGGATTCATCGCGATCGTCGTAGACATTTCCGGACCACGCCATCATCGGGCCGGAGAGAACCTCCTCGGACCACGCATTCGCCGACGGGGAGGACTCCGATGGCTTGGGCGTCGTCATCGCGGGCACACCGACGTCCTCCAAGGTCGTCACGAGGTCTGCTGCCACGTCGGGCACGACCAGGTGATCTCCCGTCCAGTGCAAACAGCAGGTGCCGGCCCACGGGATCGTCCCCCCAAGCCGGGTCCACTCTTGCCCGTCGAAGAAGTCGACGCGGTAGATGGGGATGAATCCATCGGGAGATTCGCCGAACGAGCGCCCGATCGACAGCAGCCCGGCGGGCGTTCCTACCAAGGATCGATCCGCCAATTTCGGCGCAGCCGGACTGGGCGGGAGTGAGGACCATGTGTTCGTGTCGGTGTCGAACACCCACACCTGATCGAACAGACCCTGTCCGACGGCGTACATCGACGACCCTCGAGAGGTGACACTGGCAGCCACGAGTACATCGGGAGGATCGGGTAGTCGCGCCCATCGACTCGAGCCTGAGTCATAGGACCACCACCTCCTGTCCTCGGCCTCAATCAGAAACTTGCCGTCGATCTGCACATGCGGAAGGCCGCGGTACAACTTCAAGGGGGCGTCAGGCAGGCTTCGCCAGGTGTGGTCCGACGGATCATAGGCAGCACCCTGCTGCCGCCATGGCGTGTCCGGACCGCATTCATCAAAAGTCCCCTCGCAGTCAGGGAGGACCCCGCCCCAGAAGATTGCCTCCTTTCCGGTCCAGAAGGCCAAGGAGCCGAGCCGGGTACTCAGCGGAGCCGGCGCGATCTCGCTCCAGGTTCCCCAGGGCTTGTTAGCGGGCTCCACGCGGTCCTCGCGGCCGAGTTGGCTGATCGGGATCGCGATCGCCAAGGCGAGCACCGCGGCGAACAACGCGGCGCCCGCCCCACGGCGTCGTCGCTGGGCCCTCCCCAGAACAACGGCGTATTGGAGGTCCCCCGGGGGCACGGCGATCTCGTCAAACTGACGACCCAGCGTGACGGTCAATCGATCCTCTAGCTCCATCTCAGATCTCCTGCTTCAAGCTCGAGTCGTTGAGGGCTTGTCTCAAGGTTGCCAACGCTGCCGACGCATGGGATTTCACGGTGCCGGGGCGCATGCCGAGCGCGTCGGCGATCTCGCGTTCCGACAGATCCTCGCGATATCGGAGGACCATCACCGCTCGTTGTCGTGGTGGCAAGCTCAGGACGGCCGCCCACATCTCCTCGTCAACACTGAGCGGATCGGGGTCGGCGACGGGAAGCATCGGTGTCAGGTCCTCGTAGGGGCGTTCCCGTCGGGATGAGGCCTTCCGGTGAGCGCTGAGCGCAGCGTTGATCGCCATCCGGCAGACGTACGCCTCAGGATTGTCCGTCCGCGACACACGGCGCCATCCGGCGTAGGCACGCGCAAAGGCTGTCTGCAAGGCATCTTCGGTGCGAGGGTGGTCCCCGGCGACGGGGTACGTCGTGCGATAGAGCCGCGACCAGGTGGCGGAGAAGAACTCCTCGAACTCCTGATCCCGTTTCCGCATGACCGGCCCGCCTCGTTTTGTGCTCTTTCACACTAGACGCAATAGCGGGTCACCTAGGTTCAGTCGGGGAGCCCCACGGAGAGGCCTAACACCATCGACTCCGGTATCCCGTCACGGAGTGCCCCGATGGCGATCGCCGACCCACCAGAAGTGGCATCGCCGTGGAGGGAGGGATCGGAACGCTTGCGATGCCTGGCCCCGGCCGCGTTCAGGAGCAGGTTCGCACCGACGTAGACGAGCGCCCAGAGCAGCAATCAACCATGGCGCCATATCGGCATCCTCCCGCAACCGATCGAAATCGAGGCCCTCGGCGTTAGCCTGAGATCGTGCTCACCAACCGATCCGCTCCCACCCCCACCGTCACCCCCGTGCTGGTCTACCCCGACGTGCGAGAGGCTGTTGCGTGGCTGGAGGCAGCCTTTGGGTTTCGGGAACGACTGCGGATCGGGGAGCACCACCGCTCTCAGATGCGCATCGGTGAGGACGGTGCGATCGTCGTCGCGGATCTGAGCGAGGATCGGGTGGCGCCCGCTGCCGGACCGATGACTCACCTCGTCAAGGTTCGGGTAAGCGATGTTCAACTCCAGTTCGAGCAGGCGCGCGCCTCCGGCGCTCGGGTCCTGATGGAGCCCACGGAGTTCGAGTACGGCGAGATCACCTGCTGCCTCGAAGATCTCGGCGGTCACCGGTGGGAGTTCTCCCAGACCGCACGCGACGTCGACCCGGCGGACTGGGGCGGTCAGATGGTCGGCGATGAGTAGTGGGCGGTGACGAGGCGCCACCGGCGGGTTCGCATCTCCAACTGTTCACGATCGAGCGATCTGGCTCCGGTTCGCTCAGCATCATGGCGGCGCCACCCGGCGAGGGGCAACTGGGCCCACTCATCAATGCGCTGAAGCTTCGCGGAGTCGAGGTGCTGGTCAGCATGTTGGCTTCCCGCGAGGAGGCCCGACTCGGCTTGGCTAGGGAGTCGAGCCTCGCAGATCTTGCCGGGATCGAATTCCTTCGCCTCCCCACTCGCGACTTCCGGGCACCCGAATTGACCGCAACCCAAGTTCTGGCCCCGGACCTTGTTGAGCGTCTCGCCGTCGGCCGGCACGTCGTGATCCACTGCCGCGGCGGTGTGGGTCGGTCCTCGACCCTGGCCGCTGCCGTACTGGTGTGTGAGGGTCTCGAACCGGCTGACGCATGGCGCCGAATATCCGCTGCCCGCGGCAAGCGCGTCCCAGAGACCCGTGGCCAGCGGAACGTGATCTCCCGGCTAGACCGTGGGGTTAGCGCTCGCGAGGCATGATCGCCTCGGTCGGCGCTGAGGTGACGTCCTCGGTCGCGTAGCCCTTCTTTGTGCCGGTGACACGAACGTAGATCTGGTAGCCGATGTCATCGGCAGTCAGGGTGTACGTTGTCCCGCTGGCGCCGGGGAGTTCAAGACCGCCGCGGATCCAGTCATAGCTGAGATTGACCGCACCCGGACCCCAATCGCCGCTGTCGGCAGTGAGCGTCTGGCTGACGACAGGCAGTCCATCGATAGTCGGATTGCCCGATGTCAGCACACCCGCCGAGATCACCGCGGTCTTTCCCGACTTCTGGCTAGCGGAGTGATAGCCGGTGCGTGAGCCGGTCACCCGCACGCGCAGTCGCTTGCCCACATCGGCGGGCACGGCGACGTACGTCACCTTGGTCGCACCCTCGATCGCGTTCTTGCCTCGGAACCACTGATAGGCGAGGTTCACCTTGCCGGGACCCCATTCACGTGGCAACGCGGTGATGGTCTCCCCCACCTGGGCTTCGCCGGAATAGAGCGGCTTCGGCGTCGGAGAGAGGTCGCCGGGTTGCACCCGAGCGGTGCCAAGGGAGTCGCGGCTACGGGAGGCGAAGAACTCCGCCTCACCGACTGCCCGCACCTTGATCCGCTCGCCGAGGTCAGCGACCGTCAGTCGATACGTCGATGAGGTGGCGCCCTTGATCGGCGTCTCACCCCGCAACCACTGCCAACCGAACGTGACCGGCGCCGGTCCCCAGCCAGGCGCTGCGGCCGTCAGATCGCGATCGACTGCAGCGGTTCCGCTGATCGTCGGCCGCGGAGCGGGATCGATCCGTCCCTCCTTGATCGGGCCGATCGGTTGGGTGAACTGCTGCTCAGTGGTGTACCCCGCCTTGGTCCCAGTCACCTGCACCTTGACCCGGTGTCCGATGTCGCGACCGCGAAGTTGGTAACTCGCGCCCGTGACGCCGCGCATGGGTGTGTCGTCCTGGAACCACTGATAGCTCAGCGTGATCGGCCGCGGCCGCCAACCGGGATCAGGCACCGTGAGGATCTCGTAGTAACGGGGTTCGCCGCTCAGATTGGGCTTCGGCGCGTCCGTCAGCCTCGCCGTGCGGATGGGACCGAGCGGAGCGGATCGCTCCACCGCTGGGTCGTATCCGGCCAACCGACCGGTCACGTCGACTTCGAGCCGTCGGTTGACGTCGTCCAAGCCGAGTTTGTAGCCCCGCTGGGTCGCGTCGGCTATGGCAACGCCGTCCCGCAGCCACTGATAGCTGAACCGGACGTCCTCCGAACCCCAATCGAGGTCATCGACCCTGATGCGCTCGTTGAAGACGGCATCGCCCGTGATCGCCGGCTTGTTGCTGCGCAGGACCGCCTTGCGGATGGCCCCGAAGGGGCCCGATCCCTGTGTCACGGAATCGAACCCAGATTTGCTCCCGGTAACGCTGACGGACACTTCGTGCCCGACGTCTTCCTTCGTCAGGTCGTACGTGTCCTCAACCGCGCCAACGATGTCGGTCCCGCTCCGCTGCCAGCGGTAGGTGAGCGTGACGTCTCCGGGTCCCCAGGTGCCGGCGTGGGCAGTGAGGGTCTCGCCGTTGAGCGGTTCACCCGTGATCTCCGGGACCGGCGTCGGATCCAGCACGGTCGACGCGGTGGACACGCTCTCCGACGGCTCTGGCGTCGGCTCCGGTTTGTCCGACCCCCCGCTACAGCCGGCAACCACGATGGTGAGGACGAGCGACAGTGCGAACAGTCGAGGCCTCACGGCCCCGAGAGTAGTGGAAGGGGAACTAGTGGGACTCGCGGGAGACCTGATCGCCACTGGAGCCCACCAGGAAGTCCAGATCGGCCCCTGTGTTGGCCTGTTGGACGGTGTCGACGTAGAGGCGTTCCCATCCGCGGTCAGGCTTGGCGAAGGCGGCAACGGCCAGCGCGGCCGGCTCACGGGCGTTGAACTCGGCCTCGGGAGTGTCGACATCGAGGCGGCGGCCCGCCACATCCAGCACGATGACATCGCCCGTCCGCACCTTGGCCAGGGGACCTCCGGCGGCGGCTTCCGGCGAAACGTGCAAGACGACCGTGCCGTACGCCGTGCCGCTCATCCGCCCGTCGCAGATCCGCACCATGTCGCGAACACCCTGCTTCAAGAGTTTGGTCGGTAGGGGCATGTTCGCGACTTCGGGCATCCCTGGATAGCCCTTCGGTCCACAGCCGCGGAGCACCAGCACCGAGTCGGCGTCAACGTCGAGATCGGGGTCGTCGATCTTCGCGTGCAGATCCTCGATCGAGTCGAAGACGACCGCTCGGCCCCGATGTTGGAGCAGTTCCGGGGTCGCGGCCGCGGGCTTGATCACCGCGCCGGTCGGCGCGAGATTTCCGTACAGCACGGCGATGCCTGCCTCGGGCTGGAGGGGTTCGGCACGGGGCCGGATGACTTCGCGATCCCAGACCTCCGGATCGTCGAGGTAGTCGACAAGCGAGCGTCCGGTCACGGTGACAGCGGTGGGGTCGAGCAGGTCACGAACCTCGCGCAGAGTCGCCAGCAATCCGCCCGCTCGGTGGAAGTCCTCCATCAGGAAGCGCCCGGCGGGTTGGAGGTCCACCAGCAGCGGCACGTCGGCACCGGTCGTATCGAAGTCGTCCTGAGTGAGTTCGACACCAAGTCGACCTGCAATTGCGAGTAGGTGCACCACGGCATTGGTGGAGCCGCCGACCGCTGCCAGTGCGACGATCGCGTTGAGGAACGACGCCCGGGTCATCACCGCGCTCGGTCGGCGTACGTCGTGGACCATCGACACCGCCAACCGACCGGTGTCGTGTGCGGCCTCGAGGAGTCGACTGTCCGGTGCCGGCGTCCCGGCAACTCCGGGAATCGTCATGCCGAGGGCTTCCGCCATGATCGCCATCGTGGAGGCGGTGCCCATCGTGTTGCAGTGCCCGCGACTGCGGATCATCGAGGACTCGGACCGCTGGAAGTCCTGCTCTGAGAGCGCCCCGGCCCGAACCTCCTCCGAAAGCCTCCAGACGTCGGTGCCGCAGCCGAGCGCGACCCCCTGGAAGGTGCCGGTGAGCATCGGCCCCCCGGGCAACACGACTGCCGGAAGGTCGACGGAGGACGCGGCCATGAGAAGGGCGGGAATGGTCTTGTCGCAGCCGCCGAGGAGTACGACGCCATCGATCGGGTTGGCGCGCAGCATCTCCTCGGTCGCCATCGCGGCCATGTTGCGCCAGAGCATCGCGGTGGGCCGGACCTGAGTTTCGCCGAGCGAGACCACCGGCAGGTTGAGGGGAATCCCACCCGCCTCGAAGATGCCCTGCTTCACACTCTCGGCAACCTCGTTGAAGTGCGCGTTGCAGGGTGTCAGATCCGAAGCGGTGTTAGCGATCGCGATGTGCGGACGACCGTCGAACGCATGCGCCGGAAGGCCCCGCCGCATCCACGCCCGGTGGATGTAGGCGTTCCGGTCGGTCCCGGCGTACCACTGGGCGCTTCTGTTCTGGGCACTTCTGTCTTGGGCACTTCTGTTCTGTTTTGGCCACTTCGAGAGTTCATTCGTTCCTTCCAGTTATCTGAATGTTGTTCTACTATCTGGAACGTGGCCGAGCGTACTCCGAAGCCAGAGGAGGCGGAACCCGGATCCGAGCGAGCAAACAGGCTCGTTGGTTCTGATCGGGTCTTGGCCGTCTTAGCTGAGTTGGCGCGACAGCCTAGCGGTGTCACTCTCGACGAACTCGCCCGCAATGTCGGTAGCCCCAAGCCCACCGTTCACCGAGCGCTCGCCTCGCTGCGGCGAGCCGGGTTCGCATCACAGGATGTTCGCGGCCACTACGTGTTGGGTGATGAGTTCCTCCGACTGGCCTTCACCAATCACGAGTCGCGACCCGAGCATGTCCGGGTGCTGCCCGTGCTCGAGCAACTTGCCGAGTTGTTCCACGAGACGGTTCACTTCGCGGTTCTCGACGGCCGCTCGGTGGTCTATCGGTCCAAGGTGGACCCAGCCGTCGGAGCCATCAAACTGACGTCGGTCATCGGCGGACGTAACCCTGCACACTGCACCGCTGTTGGGAAACTGCTCTTGTCCTATGTCTTGGCGGACGACGCAGCCGTGCACGATTGGGTGGCGAGCGGGCCACCGCTCGAGCGGCGTACCGAACGAACCATGGTCGACGCCGCCTCGCTGGCGGCTGAACTGGCGGTGATCCGGAGCCAGCAGTACGCCTCCGAATCTCAGGAGAACGAGATCGGCATCAGTTGCCTTGCGGTACCGGTCTTCGTCACTTCGACGACGAGTCCTAGTGGCGCGATCAGCATCAGCGCGCTGGACTACCGCACACCGCTCTCACGACTCGTCGCCGGACTGCCGGTCATCCAGACGGTGGTCGCACCGCTCTCTCGGCGGGCAGTCTCGTGAAGAACTTTGTGGCGGACGTTGCCTCGACCACGGTGTACGAGTTGGGCGAGAGTCCGGTTTGGGATGCCGCGCGCCAGCGCCTGCTGTGGGTGGACATCAATCAGGGAAAGGTGTTCACCGGATCTCTCGACGGTCTGTCGGTGGTCGAGGATTCCGCGCTTGTTGTCGACGAAACGGTGGGCGCCGTCGTACCCGGCATCTCCGGGGACTTCCTCGTGGCTGGCCGCCACAGCCTGCATCGGCTGAGTCCGGACGGCGACCAGAGTCGGCTGCTTCGGGTCATCGCAGGTGACAAGCGGAGCCGCCTCAATGACGGCGCGTGCGATCCGGCCGGAAGGTTTCTCGTCGGCAGTGTTGGACAGGCCGAACGGAAGGCCTCGGAGTGCCTCTACCGATGGGACGGACACGAGACCGTCAGCGTCATCGATGACGGGTTGACGATCTCCAACGGACTGGCCTGGTCGCTCGACGGCACCGTGATGTACAGCGTGGACTCGATCCCCGGGATCGTCTTCAGGAGGTCGTACGACGCCGTCAGCGGCCAGTGCGGAGAGCGCGAAGAGTGGTTGCGCTTCAAAGACGGACTGCCCGATGGAGCCTGCCTCGACGTGCTCGGGAACCTCTGGGTCGCGACGTGGGGCACCGGTCAGATCCGTTGCTTCCAACCGGATGGGACTCACGTCGCGACGGTGAACGTCGACGCGCCACTGACCACCAGCGTCGCCTTTGTGGGGGCCGACCGAGACCTCCTGCTGATCACGACCGCGCGCGATGAACTCGGTCCGGAAGAGCGCGCAGCACACCCCGATTCCGGCCGGCTCTTCATTGCCGACGTGGGAGTGGCCGGCCACCCGCCATACCTCTGGAACCCCGATCTCATCCAACCTCAACCGAGAGACTGATCCATGCTGCTGATGCGCATTGGCCCTGTTGGCGCCGAACGACCCGTTGTCCGCGTCGACGACTCGTCGTACATCGACGTCTCGGATGTGTACGCCGACTTCGACGAGGCCTTCTTCGCTGCGGGTGGACTCGACGGACTGCGCGGGCTGGTGGCCGAGCGAGCGGGCGCGGCAGTTGCGTTCGCCGGTGAGCGCATCGGATCGCCGATCGCGCGACCACATCAGATCCTGTGCATCGGCCTGAACTACAGCGACCATGCAGCCGAGACGGGCCAACCAGTGCCTCCCGAGCCGATCCTCTTCACCAAGTCGCCCAACACCATGATCGGACCCGATGACGACGTCCGGATCCCGCGCGGCTCGACGAAAACCGACTGGGAGGTCGAGTTGGGGATCGTGATCGGCAAGCGCGCGAGTTACCTCGATGACCTGGACGCAGCGCGCGACGCGATCGCGGGCTTCACGCTCGTCAACGACGTCAGTGAGCGTGCGTTCCAGATGGAGCGCGCCGGCCAGTGGTCCAAGGGCAAGTCGGCCGAGACCTTCAACCCGGCCGGCCCGTGGCTGGCGACCCAGGATGAGATTTCTGACGTCCTCGCACTGTCGATGCACCTCGATGTCAACGGCCAGCGGCGGCAGACCGGGTCCACGTCGACGATGATCTTCGACCCCTATTTCATCGTGCACTACCTCAGTCAGTTCCTGGTCCTGGAGCCGGGCGACCTGATCAACACCGGCACTCCCCCGGGTGTCGGCCTCGGCTTCGACCCGCCGGTGTGGTTGCAGCCCGGCGACGTGATGGAACTCGGTATCGACGGCCTCGGAACGCAGCGCCAGCGGGTGATCGCGCCCCGATGAGGTCACCTGGAGAGGAAGAGCCCACGTGAAGGCGTTCGTGCTCACCGGGCCGCGCGCGTCAGAGGTGCAGGATCTTCCCGCCCCGGTCCCCTCGCCTGGTCATGCGGTCGTGGATGTTGCACGGGTCGGCATCTGCGGGACCGATGTGGAGTTCTTCACCGGCGAGATGGAGTACCTCCGACAGGGCCACACGTCGTACCCCTTGATCCTCGGGCACGAGTGGTGCGGGACGGTTTCATCGGTTGGTCCCGACGACGACGCTGCTTGGGTCGGCCGTCGCGTCACCGGCGACACGATGCTCGGATGTGGGACGTGCGATCGGTGTCGTGGCGGTCGGCATCATGTGTGCGCGACCCGATCGGAGCTGGGCATTCGGGGCGTCTATCCGGGGGCCCTCGCCGAACAGGTGTTGGTGCCGATCTCGGCCCTGCTTGCCGCTGCCCGACACGGTCGACGACGCGTCGGGAGCGATGGTCGAGCCTGGCGGGAACGCGCTTCGCTGCGTGGACGCCACCCACCTGGTCGCCGGGGAAAGATTGCTTGTTCTCGGTCCTGGCACGATCGGTCTGCTGGTCGCTGGATTCGCCCAGGCCCGCGGGATCGAGGTGCACCTGGTTGGGGAGGCGCCGGAGTCGCTCGCCTTCGCCGCCAGTCTGGGGTTTCGGAACGTATCGCTGGCGCGCGAGATGCCGAAGGTTCCTTTCGATGCGGTCATCGACGCCACCAACTCAGCAGCTTCACCCGCGCGGGCGGTCGAGCTGGTCGAGCCGGGCCGGCGGGTTGTCTACATCGGACTGTCCGGATCGCCGAGCCTCGTCGACAGTCGGAACTTGGCGCTCAAGGACGTGACCGCCGTCGGGATCCTCGGCGCCTCAGCGGGTCTGGCGGGGGCCATCGAGGGGTACGCCGCAGGATCGGTCGACCCACTACCCCTGATTGCCGCAACCGTCGGACTGCATGAGGCACACGCCGCGCTCACGGGCTGGAGGCCGGGCGGCGCCGGACCGGGCCCGAAACTGCACGTCGACCCACGAATTCAGGACGAGGAGAAACGATGAGGGACTTTGAGGGATTGGTCGCCGTTGTCACCGGGGGCGCAAGCGGGATCGGCGCCGCGGTTGCCGACCAGTTGGCGGATCGTGGGGCGAGCGTGGTGGTGCTCGACCTCGGACCGGGAAGTGTCCAACACACCAGCGTCGTCTGCGACATCACGAGCGAATCCGACGTTGCCGACGCGATGGCGCGGATCTCCGCCGAACACGGACGCCTCGACATCCTGATCAACAACGCGGGAATCGGCGCGGCTGGTGATGTCGCCGCTAACGCTCGCGAGGAGTGGGAGCGGGTCTTCGACGTCAATGTCGTGTCGATGGCTCGGGTGTCTGCCGCCGCGCTCCCCCTGCTTCGTGCGTCGGAGGTGGCGTCGATCGTGAACGTGTCGTCGGTCGTTGCCGTGGTCGGCGTACGCAATCGAGTGTTGTACTCCGCCAGCAAGGGCGCGATCTTCGCGATGACCCTGGCCATGGCCGCCGACCACGTGACGGAGGGCATTCGGGTCAATGCCGTCGCCCCCGGGACCGCGGACACGCCGTGGGTGAAGCGTCTACTCGCCGTCGCTGACGATCCGGTCGCCGAGGCGGCCGCGCTGAGTGCCCGCCAGCCGATGGGACGACTGGTATCTGCCGACGAGGTGGCCCACGCGATCACCTACCTGGCGAGTCCGCTCTCGTCGTCCACCACGGGCACGATCCTCGGCGTCGACGGCGGGATGGCCAACCTCCGCGTCTGAGTGTTGTGGGTATCGCCCAACCTACGTTTGGTGCACTTCGAGCCCGCATCAGCGCGCTTCGAGGACAGCCAGGTCACGCAGCGATCGCAATCGCGGAAGGTCGCGCCACGGAGGTCGACCATCCGAAACTTCGCATGCTTGAACTCATTGGTCCGCATGTATTCCAGCATCTCTCCAGTCTTATGCATGGCACCGACGGGTACACCTAGGCTGGGGCTCCAACCCGAGGAGAACCGACCATGGCGGCGTACTGGATCTGCGCGATCTTCACCCTGATCAGCGCGTGTCTGAGCCTCGGCTACTCACTGTCAGCGGTGAAGGTTGCCAATGTCGAGAACGGGATCGCAACTCGCTACACCCTGGCTCGAAGCATTGGGCTGGTCGTGATTTCGATAGTGCCGTTAACCGGCGAACGCCACGACTGGCTCGTCGCCGCGGCAACGGCGATGATCGTGGTTCAGGCCGCTGACGCACTGGTCGGTGCGGGAATCAAGGACCGGGTCAAGACCTTCGGCCCCGCCGCGACGGCGACGATCAACCTCGCCTTGCTTCTTTGGTACGTCGGGAGCGAGGCGATAGTGCAGCATTCCGGTCACCTGACGACTGGAATCCTGCACTATCCGTCGCGGTCGCTCTGAGCAGCCACTCCTCACAGTCCTCAAGCAAGGCGCCCGCTCCATGGGCGTCGATCGGGTCCAGCATTCCGGAGTTCACAGTTTCCCGGAGCCGACCAGCGAGGAATTCGACACTGCGACGGTCGAAAGCTCGCACCATGAACTTCCCGGGGTCGATGGGATGTACGTCGAACTCGGCCCCAAGCCGATCCTTGATCTGAGCAGCCTGTGTCTCGGTGAGGTCCGGAACGTCTATCGACCAATACTCATCACTCATGATTCGACTCCTGTTGGTCCTACAAGTCTCCTACGTGCGGACATACGCAAGTACGGCGAGCACGCGACGGTTGCTGCCGGCGTCGGGGTGCAGTTCAAGCTTCGCGAAGATCGTGCTGACGATCGGCTCCACCGTCTTGATGCTGAGATGGAGTTCATCACAGATCGCGGCGTTGGACAGACCCCGTGCCATCAGTTCGAGCACATCTCGTTCACGCGGACTGAGGCCTTCCAGTCGGCCGGCTCGGCGTTCCTGGGCGATGACGTCGGCGATGGTGAGGTGTTGGAGCACCAGCGCTGCCTGAGCAGCTAGATCATCGAAGAGCCGTTCCTCCGCGAGCGACAAACGGCTGGCCCTCGGCCGCTCGACACTGAGGGCGCCGATCACCGTGCCGTCGTGCGTGACAGGCCGAACCTGATGACCCGTTGACGCCTGAAGAGCCTCGACGCTCAGCGCAGGGATATCTTCCCCGTTCTCCGGCCAGATGCCCACGGCATGGAGATCGTCACTCGTTCCCATCCAGAGAATCGCACGATTGGCTCCCAGCGCCTCCCCGACCGCCCGCGCTGCGTCGCTCGAGAGATCGTCGGACTTCGGTCCCGTTCGCGACAACCAGGTCAGGGCGGAGTACGCCGCGACGTGCTGTCCGTGCACGATCGCAAAGCCGGCTGCGATCGGCAGCAGCGCGGCGGAGATCAGTCCGGGCCGTGGCGTCCCCCAGATCACCAGACCGATGACCAGGGCCGCCAACGAGATCACAGCAGCCGCGATGAGCCACGCGAGTTGACGCCGCAACCGCCGATCGGCCGAGCGCCAGCGAGCGACGACCGCAACGACCCAGATGATCTGGAATCCGACGTACGACGGGTGCGCGAGGGCAGCCCACAGGTTCTCGACACCCTCGGGAGAGGTGGTGTTGATCGGATGGGGCGTGACCACGCCGGCCGTCGCGTATTCGACCGGCCAGATCGCCGACAGCGTGGCGCACACGACGGCGATCGCCACCACGACGAAGCCGACAACTCGCCACCTCGGGGATGGCAGTCGGCCGTCCGGGAAGCAGATCACCGCAAAGGTGCACAGTGCGAGCGCGACGGGCACCAGCGTCACGCTGACCCAACCCCACCACGGGCTCGAGCCCGGCGATGGGTCGTGTCCGATCTGGCGGCCGAGGAACATCACGCCTTCGACGAGGCCGGTGGCCATGAAGAGCAGTCCCTCGCGATGCCCTGGACGCTGATACAGCACATAGGCGCCGACGAAGCTGAACGACAGCGCGAGGATGCCGTTGTGGAGATTCGGCGCCCAGAGCACCCGTGAACAACCCCAAGCAACCAGGACTACGACGACACCGACCAGCATCAGGGGAACAAGGCCTCGTGGTCCTCGGGCGGTGGCTGCAGGCACAGGTTCATCGTGTCACGACCGTGCCGTCCTCACTCCCAGGGTTTTCCCTGTTTCTCGGGTTCCAGGGTTTCCCCCGTGGTTCTGAATCCGAGCGGGCGACAAGGCTGGGAGCTCCGCCAACGAAGGAGTTCTGACATGACCACTCTCGCCCCGCAACGCCGCCGACCCGAAGGTCCGGGCGGTCACACCGACGGATCGTCTGTTGACAGGGTCGCTCCTCGTCGCCCCGTTGATCTACCTGGCCGCCGACTCCACCTACGCCGCCCGCGGTTGGGACGATCCGACCGGCGGCGTGCTCCACGTGCTGGGTGCGATGGCGTACGCCTTCGTCGTACTCCGCGTCGTCGCCTGGCTTCCCCGGGAATCCAAACTCGCCGCCGCGATCCTCTTCACCGGTGTCATCGGCGCGATCGGGAACGCGGCCTACGGATTCGAAGCGATCCACATGTCTCTGGGCGACGTACAACTCGTCGACCAATCAGGCGCCGCGAATCTCATCAAGCCGTTAGGGCTCTTCTTCCCGCTGTCGTTCGCCCTGATCGCTTGGGCCTTGGTCGGCTTGGGCCATCGGTGGCAGGGCTGGCTCACGCTGGTGGCCATCATCGCTTGGCCGATCGCGCATATCGGCAACCTCCCCGCTGTCGCCGTGCTCGTGAACCTCGCCCTCGTGGTTGCTTTCGGGAGCCTCGTCTGGGCTCGGACCGACGACAACTGACGATCGAGGTCTGCTGGGTCAGTCGATCTGTTGCGCGGCTGCCCGTCCCGCGGTCCGGCCGGAGAACAGGCAACCACCGAGGAAGGTTCCTTCCAACGCGTTGTAGCCGTGCATGCCGCCGCCACCGAACCCGGCGACCTCTCCCGCGGCGTACAGGCCGGGGATTGCCCTGCCGGAGGCATCCAGCACCCGCGCATCAAGATCGGTCTGAAGTCCACCCAGGCTCTTGCGGGTCAGGATATTGAGTCGTACGGCGATCAGCGGTCCGGCCTTGGGATCGAGCAGTTTGTGAGGCTTCGCCACCCGGATCAACCTGTCGCCGCGATAGTTGCGAGCGCCGCGGATCGCGGTGACCTGGGCGTCCTTGGTGAACTGGTTGTCCATCTCGCGGTCGCGTGCCTCGATCACCTGCCTCAACTCGGTCCGGGTCGATCAGCGTCCTGCTCCGTGAGCCGGTTCATGCCTAGGACCAAGTCGTTCAGCGTGTCGGCAACCACGAAGTCCTCGCCATGCTGTTTGAACGCCTCAACGGGAGCCGGGCGCTCCGGGTTTCACGCGCGCGAGCAGCAGTTTGATGTCCTTGCCGGTCAGGTCGGGATTCTGCTCGGAGCCCGACAGCGCGAACTCCTTCTCGATGATCTTCTGGGTGAGCACGAACCACGAATAGTCGTAGCCGGTGGCCATCAAGTGCTTCAGCGTCCCGAGGGTGTCGAAGCCGGGGAAGTACGGCGCGGGCAGGCGGTTCCCTTCGGCGTCGAGCCACAATGACGACGGTCCGGGGAGGATCCGGATGCCGTGGTTCTCCCAGATCGGGTCCCAGTTGCGGAGCCCTTCGGTGTAGTGCCACATCCGATCGGGATTGATAATCGTGCCGCCGGCCGCTGCCGCGATCTCCAACATCCGACCATCGACATGCGCTGGCACGCCGGCGACCATGCGCTTCGGCGGCGTACCCAATCTCTCCGGCCACGCCTTGCGCACCAGGTCGTGATTGCCGCCGATGCCTCCGGACGTGACGAGCACGGCTTGCGCGGCGTACTCGAAGTCGGCGACCTCGACCCGTGACGACGCCTTGCCCCGCGCGACCGACGATGGCTCGAGCACTTTGCCGTGTACGCCGACTACAGCGCCGTCGCGTGAAACGAGCCCGTCCACTCGGTGTCGGAATCCGAAAGTGATCCGGCCGGTGTCGACGTGCTCACGAACCCGACGTTCAAAGGGCGCAACCACTCCGGGTCCCGTTCCCCAGGTGATGTGGAAGCGAGGCACGGAGTTCCCATGGCCGTTGGCCCGCCCGTCTCCGCGCTCGGCCCAACCGACGATCGGGAAGAACCGGTGATCCATCTTTCGCAGCCAAGACCGCTTCTCACCTGCCGCGAAGTGGACGTACGCCTCGGCCCACTGACGTGGCCAGTGGTCCTCGGGACGATCGAACTGCGCCGACCCGAACCAGTCTTGGAGGGCCAGATCCAACGAGTCCTTGATACCCATCCGGCGTTGCTCCGGGCTGTCGACAAGGAACAGTCCGCCCAGCGACCAGAACGCCTGGCCACCCAGGGACTGCTCAGGCTCCTGGTCCAACAGCAGCACTCGTCGACCGGCGTCGGCCAGTTCGGCCGCCGCCACCAAACCCGCGAGCCCGGCTCCCACAACTATCGCGTCGGTATCCATGACCCTCCTTCAGCCCAAACTATCGCCGACCAGCCGCCCCCGCCGCCGCCACCGGTGCGCCGCAGCGATGGTGCAGGATTCCAGTCACCGGGCGACTGAAAGCCTGCACTATGCCTCAGTCGGAGTCACCCCCGATCAGTCAACTCAGGCGAACGCTTCCGCGGCTGCCTCGATAAACGCCGGCAGGTCGTCGGGGTTGCGGCTCGTGACCAGGGTCCATCCACCGGTCGAGCAGGTCGCCGCATCTTCGTCCACCCAGGTACCGCCCGCATTGCGGATGTCGGTCTGAAGGGACGGGTACGACGTGAGCGTCTTCTCCGACAGCACGTCGGCCTCGACGAGGGCCCAAGGGCCGTGGCAGATCGCAGCGATCGGCTTACCTGCCGACGACGAATGCCTTGACCAAAGCCACGGCGTACGCATTCATGCGCAGCGCGTCCGCGTTGGTTGTCCCTCCAGGAAGCACGAGGGCGTCGAAGTCGGCGACGTCCGCGTCCTCAACAGCCAGATCCGCTTCGAAACTGTCCGCGCGGTCAACATCGTTGTTGAAGGCCTGCACCTTGCCCTTTTCTGGCGTCACAAGCGTCATCGTGGCGCCTGCATCATCGAATGCCTGCCACGGACTAGTGAGTTCTGCCTGCTCGACTCCCGAGTTGTCGAGCAGGAAGGCAATCCTCTTGTCGCTGAGGTCGGCGGTCATGGTGTTCTCCTTATGTCGGGGCGACTGCGGAGGTTCGCGCCCAGCGCGGGTGCGTCCGCGTCTTCAATAAGGGAGTACCCAAGGCCCCGATTCCCATGCACGCGACGCACTCACGAACTGGGCAACACACAGAACTCATTGCCGGACGGATCTGCGTAGGAACGCCACGGCAACACTCCCCACTGGGGATCGAGTTCGCGGCCGCCGCGTTGGGCGATGCTTGCTGCGACTTCGTCGGGATCCTCTCCGGCTTCAAGTCGGACGTCGAGGTGCAGCCGGTTCTTGAAGGGTCCCTTCGGGCCCGGCTCAGCGCACAACTCGAGGAGGGGACCCCGCAGCGAGGAGTGGCGCAGGGAGTGAGGCCCCGGGCCGGAGACCTCGACCCAGCCAGTCAGCCAGGACCAGAACTCCGCGTCCCTCTGCGGATCGGCAGAGTCGAGGGGTAGCGCCGCGATGGGACCGGTGTCGGCGTACGCCGCTCGCTCCTCCATGACGCAGCAGGGATTGCCTTCGGGGTCCGCGAGAACCACCCAGGGGACGCCGTGCTGCCCGATGTCGAGGTGTCGTGCGCCCAGCCCGAGCAGCCGCTCGACCTCGTCGGCTTGGCGGTTGCCGCCCGAGAGATCCAGATGAATCCTCGGCTCATCAGATGGCGGCTCGGGGACGCGCTGGAAGCACAGGTCGAGCACCGGGCCGCCCTCGATCGTCAGTCGCGTCTCGTAGCCAGCGGGCTCATCGGTCAGCTTCTCGCCGCCGACCACCGCTTCCCAGAACCGGCCAAGCAGTTGCGGATCGACTGCGTCGAATACGAGGTTCTCCAGGTACATGAAAACCACCGTACGTCCGGGGGCACCGCCGAATCAGGTAGCCGATGGCGGATGGGTCCGGTGGAGCGTGTGGGCAGGCTCAGGCGGAGACCGAGAGCCCCTGAAGCCAGGCCAGCCACGCCGGCTCCTCGCGTCGTACGTAGTCAGCAGCGTCAGCCGAGAACAGGTACGCGCGCACGACCGCCGTCGACTTGCCGTCGCCCCAGTCGTACACGGAAACGCTGAGGATCCCGGGTACCGGCGCGGTAAGCCGGACCAGCGCATTTCGCTCGCCGACTCGTTCAACCGTGCCGGTGGCTCCCCGCGCGTCGAACGTTTCACCCTCGTCACCCAGTCCGAGCGAGTGGCGCACGGTGGACCAGAGTTTCTCCGCCTCTCCCGGGTGCGTGGCGGTGGCCTCGAGCTGCGTGGCCTCCTGGCCGGGGAAATGCGCCAAGTACAGACGAAGGTTCACAAAAGACGGCATCCAGTTGGGAGCCAGGTCGTCCCACCACTCCGCCTCCCAGTCAGCACCGATCCCGAAGCCGCTGCAGGTGACGCGTACGACGCAGGTACCGCCGGACTGCGCCTCGACGATGAACTCCGACGTCAGCGGGCTGAGCGAATCCGGGTCCTTGCCCATCAGGGCCGCCCAATCCTCCTCATAGACGATGCGGCGCGGCGGGTCCCAGCCAGTGACCTGGCCGTCCGAGCCCATCTCCGGGCCCATGTCGAAGTGCAAAGAGCCGCCCTCGCGCTCCTCCATCTCGGTCGGCAGGAACCAGGCGCTCATGCCTTTGGCCGTGGCGATGGCCTGCCAGACCTGCTCCGGGGTGCCGGGCACCTCGACGCTGAACTCCAGGTGGTACGGGACGGTCGGGGTCGTGCTCATGCGGTCTCCTCGGGTAGTGGGTGGGCGGCGACGACGAGCCGATGCGGGCGCCCGTCGTCATGGTGATAACGAGCGGCCAAATCGAGCACCGCGGCGGTCAGGTCGTCAGCAAAGGCAGCCCGGTCCGCGGCCGATCGGAAGCCGATCTTGGTGTCGATGGTCAGTGTCGGCAGTCGCTTGCCGGATGCCCCGGCCCGGCTCGCCAGGGTGCCGACCTCGCGCACGATCCGACCGGCCAGCGCGACGAGGTAGCCCGCCGACAGGTGGTCGGCGTTGGCATCCGGGTCGGCCGCCGACGCACTGACCGCCGCCGGCGACACGACGTACGACGCCGCAGACGCCTGGAGCACCCGCTCGGTGATGCCTCCGTGCTGGCGTTCTTCGGACAGCTCCACGAGGCCGTGCGCCTCGAGCGCCTTGAGGTGGTAGTTGATCTTCTGGCGCGCAATGCCGACTCGGCTAGCGAGCCCGGCGGCGGAGGCCGGGACTGCCAGTTCGCCGAGCAACCGGGCCCGAACTGGATCTAACGCAGAGGCGGCCGCCTCCGCGCTCTCGATGATTTCGACGTCGTGCATGTCTCCACGATGCCCTTGACAATAAATATTGTCAAGGGCGTGCGACGGGTCAGCCACAATGAATACATGTCGCGAACCATCACCATCCGTGTCCAGCAAGACCTCAACCCCCGGGAGTATGCCGACCTTGCGAACGCCCTCTGGATGATCATGAGGAATACGACGTACGAATCCACCGTCACACTGGACGGCAAGACCAACGTCGCCGTCATGAACGACGCATGGGCTCGATACGGCCAAGACGCGAACTGGCGATAGCCCCAGACTTCTTCGCGTTGCCCACGAGATCCGAGGGTGGCCAGAGCCCGCCGATCCGAGGTCGGGTAGTCAGCGCTTGGTCTCGTACCTGGTCAGGAGCAAGCCGTCGGGAAACGTCCGGGTCTCCACCAGGTTCAGGTTCACCCAGTTGTCCAAGGCCGTGAAGAACGGCGTGCCGCCGCCCACCAGGACCGGGTGGGTCACGAGCACGTACTCGTCGATCAGCCCGGCCCGCATGGCTGCCGCGGCGAGGGTGGCGCCGCCGATGTCCATGGGCCGCCATCCTCAGTCTTCAGCCGGGTGATCTCGGTAACGGCGTCGCCGGTAACCAGGCGGGCGTTCCAGTCGACTGCTCTGGTCGTCGAGGAGAACACCACCTTCGGCATGTCCCGCCATCGACGGGCGTACTCGATCTGCGCCGGTGTGGCGCCAGGCTGCTGATCGGCGGTCGGCCAGTGGGAGCTCATCCCCTCCCACAGTTTGCGCCCGTACAGCGCCAGGCCAGTCGCCCCCACCCGGTCGGACCACCACTGGAACAGTTCGTCGCTCGGCACGCTCCAGCCGAGGTCGTCGCCGGGCGCGGCGATGTAGCCGTCCAGGCTCAGGTTCATGGCGAAGGTCAGGGTCCGCATGGCGTCAGCCTGCCGCGAGGCGGTAATCGGCGTCCAGACCAACACCGCGCCTGAAGATTCACCGTGCCGGACCGAGCGCGGGATCGAGCTCGGGACCAACCGCAGTTCGTCCTCGGGATGCGGCGACGAGATGCTCGACCTGGCCGTACCCTATGAGCGAGGCCATCATCACCGTCGCGCACTTGCGGGTCAGCACGTTGAAGCGGAACTCCACGACGTCGCCGTCGGCCATGACGTAGTCCTTGCCTTCGATGCGGACGCGGCCGTGTTCCTTGGCCTTGAGCATCGAGCCGTGCTCCATCAGGTCGTCGAAGGAGACGACTTCGGCCTTGATGAACCCGCGCTGGAAGTCGGTGTGGATGACGCCGGCCGCCTCGGGGGCGGTGGCGCCCTTGCGGATCGTCCAGGCCCGCGTCTCTTTGGGGCCAGCGGTCAGGTAGGTCTGCAAACCCAGCGTGTCGAAGCCGACGCGGGCCAACGTGTCCAGTCCGGGCTCCTCGACACCCATCTCGGCCAACATCTCGCGGGCCTCGGCGTCGTCGTCGAGCTCGACCAGTTCGGCCTCGAACTTCGCGTCGAGGAAGATCGCCTCGGCAGGAGCGACAAGATCGCGCATCCGGGTCTTCAGATCCTCGTCGCCGAGCTCGTCCGCATCGCAGTTGAAGACGAAGATGAACGGCTTGGCCGTCAGGAGGGACAGCTCACGGATCAGCTCGCGATCGATGGACCCAGATTCAATGAGGGCGATGATCGGCGTACCCGCCTCAAGGGCAGCCAGGGCTTCCTTCACGGCCATCATCGTCGGAACGACGTCCTTCTTGATCCGCGCTTCCTTCTCCAGCCGCGGAAGCGCCTTCTCGACCGTCTGGAGGTCGGCAAGGATCAGTTCCGTCGAGATCGTGGATAGGTCTGAGGCCGGGTTCACCTCGCCATCAACATGCGTCACGTCCTCGTCGCGGAACACCCGCGTCACCTGACAGATCGCCGACGACTCCCGGATGTGCGACAGGAACTTGTTGCCCAGCCCCTCGCCCTCGGAGGCTCCCCGCACGATCCCGGCAATGTCGACGAACTCGACCGTCGCGGGCAGGATCCGAGCCGATCCGAAGACCGAAGCCAACTTCGCCAGCCGCTCGTCGGGTACGCCGACCACCCCGACGTTGGGTTCGATCGTGGCGAACGGATAGTTCGCCGCGAGCACGTCATTCTTGGTCAGTGCATTGAAGAGAGTCGACTTGCCAGCATTGGGGAGTCCGACGATTCCGATGGTGAGGGCCACGGGCGGCGAGTCTACGGCCCGCCGCAGCGTGGCACCGAAACCTCACCCTCCTGCGAAGAGCTCCGTCACCCGATCGATTCCGGGCGGCGATACTGGCGAGAACGCCACGATGTAGTCCTCGAGCGCGTCCAGATCGACGCCGCCACCCACCCGCAAGGACGGATCCACCTGAGCGAACACGGTGAAGTTGTCGCCGCCGTCGACAAGGAAGTTGTTGACGGTGACTTGGTAGGTCGCCGTCGGATCGAGTGGGACACCGTTGAGCTGGACATTCGTCACCGACACCGATGTGCACAGCGGAGTCGTGCCCGACGTGCCGATAGTGCGATCCAGGGTGTAGGTCAGTCCCTCCGAAACACCCAAGAACAGGAACGATCGACTCCCACCGAGTGGTTGACACTGCTGTTTGAGTACGTCGATCACTTGCTGCCCCGTCATCGGGATCGTCGACAACAGATTGCCGAACGGCTGCACGTCGAAGGCCTCGGAGAACGTCACATCGCCGCCAGTGCCGACCGGCGAGTCATAGCGCAGGTCCTGACGCAGGCCACCCGGGTTCATCAGGGCTATCTGCGCACCGTTGCCGGCCGTAGCCCACAGTTGCGCGTCCGCCACCAGGTTGCCCAGATCGGACTCGAGTTGCCGATCTCCGCGCCGGAGGATGGGTGCGGCTATCTGTCCGATCACGCGTCCGCCGATCGCATCAGAGATGGACTTCCACTTCGCGATGATGGCGGTCAGCGCCGGGTCCTTGGCGACGTTCTGGGTCACGACGTGATTGACGGCCGTCGTCTTCGTGCGATCAACCTCACCGGTCTTGGCGTTCAGTGAGAGGTTGATCTCCGAAACGATTCGGCCGAACGAGAAGGCACTGGTGACCGTCCGCGGTTGGCCTGCCGGATCCGGCAACGTGCAGTTGTATGGCTGATGGGTGTGCCCCGTGACGACGGCATCGATCTCCGGGTCGAGGCTCTTCGCAATGTCGACCACAGGACCGGAGATTCCCGTGCACTCGTCATACGAACCCGTCTGCGCGCCTCCCTCATGCAGCAACACCACGATCGCTTGGACGCCTTCGCGGCGCAGCTTCGGCACCAGCGCATTGGCCGTCGTCACCTCATCCTGAAAGTCCCACCCCTTGATCCCGGCCTGAGCGACCAGAGCGTCAGTGCCCTCGAGAGTCATCCCGATGAAACCGACCTTGACACCCTGCATCGACTTCACCCAGTACGGCGGCAACGGCGTGCGGCCGCGCTTGTCCTTGACGTTGGCAGCTAGGTACTTGAAGTCCGCGCCGGCATAGGGCTCGTCAGGGAAATAGCATCCATCGACCGGGTGACAGCCGCCGCGCTGCATCCGCAGCAACTCGGTGACTCCCTCGTCGAACTCGTGGTTTCCGACCGACGAGACATCGAGTCCCATCGCGTTGAGCGACTCCACCGACGGCTCGTCGTGGAACAGCCCGGACAGGAACGGCGAGCCGCCGATCAGGTCGCCCGCGGCCACGGTGAGACTGTTGCGATGGCCGGCGCGGAGCTCGGCGAGGTGGGTCGAGAGGAATTCACTGCCACCGGCGGGCACACCGGCCGGGACCGCCGGGTCGGTGACAACCGTGCCGGGCGTCCCCGCCTCCAGATTCCCGTGGTAGTCGTTGAACGCCAGAAGCTGCACCTGCACGTCGGGTTTCGGCCGAGGCCGTTTCGCAGCCTCGGCCTCCGCGGACATCGGGACCGCGGCCAACGTTGCGGCAACGAAGACCATCGCCACGGCTGCGGACAAAGTACGAAAACGAGGGGTGAACGTCCCCGAGATAACGCGATTCATGTTGCTCCTCAACAGTTCCGAGTGTGCCGTCACCAACACCATGCCATTGCCCACCGACGCATCGCTAGGTCCTTGACGAAACCTTGAGCAAACAATCGCTTTCACCCTGTGAAACGCTTACCCCATGAGTACGCCGTCCGCTGAAGAAGTCCCCGTAGCGCTTCGTGAGCCGATCAATCAGGTGTCTCCGCGGGCCGTGGCGTTCTGGCGAGTCTCGGCCGCCCTGAGCGGCGGGATCGAAGCGGCATTCCTGATCGGCGCGATCGCCTCGACGTACTTCATCGACGGCCTTGAGAATGTGCGGCCCTGGGTGATCCTCATCGCCGTCGTGCTGCTGGCCGGAATCATTGCGCGGTTGATCTGGATGCCGCCGCTCCGCTTCCGCATCCATCGTTGGGAAATCAGCGAGACCGCGATTCACACACGCTCGGGATGGATCACCCGCGAAGAGCGCATCGCACCGCTCTCCCGGGTTCAGACCGTTGACTCCCGTCAGGGTGCGGTGATGCGGCGCTTCAAGCTTTCAACGATCACCGTCACCACTGCCTCCGCCGCCGGACCGATCGAGATCGCCTGCCTCGACGAGGAGCTCGCCCGACAGGTTGTTGCCGACCTGACGGAGTACGTCGGCAAGACCGACGGGGACGCCACGTGAGCGAGACCGGAGAACTCCGACTGGACAGCCAGGAGTGGCTGCGGCTGGACCGGAAGATGCTGCTCATCGGGCCGGCGCGCGCACTCAAGGAGATGGCGATCCCCCTGATCATTGCCTTCGTCGGCCTTGCTTCGCGGGACTCCGGCAACGCGCTGTGGGTGATTCCCGGCGCCCTCGGCCTGGTCGTGATCGGGTGGGTGCCCTGGTTCACGACGTACTTCCGCATCACGCCCACGCAACTACAACTACGCAAGGGACTCATCAACAAGGAACAGCTCACGGCACCCCTCGATCGGATCCGCAGCGTCGATCTCGAGTCGTCCCTGCTGCATCGGGCACTCGGATTGTCCAAGGTCGAGATCGGCACCGGAGTCGACGACACCCGGATCGAACTCAACGCACTAGCCGAGACGGACGCCCAAGCCCTGCGCGTGCTGCTGCTCACCAAGGGTGGCGTGGGCGCGGATGCAGCCACCTCCACAGCCGAATCGTCCACCGACGCCGCTGTCGACGCCGCTGTCGACGCCGTGCACCGCGCGGCGCCTGCCCCTCAAGCACCGCAAAGAGCGCTCGAGCCTGCGATCGAACTCGCAGCGATCGACTGGACCTGGCTGCGCTTCGCACCGTTCAGCTTGGGTCGTTTGGTGATCCTCGCGGGCATCTTCGGCCTGGTCGCTCAGTTCGGCGACAACGTCCCGATCTTCAACTGGGACAACGTCGACTCGGGGTGGGAACGCATCAGGACGTTTGCGTTGCCGGTCATCATCATCGTTACCTTCATCAGCATCCTGATGGCGTGGCTGGTGGTCTCGATCGGTGGGTACGTCGTGCAGTGGTGGGAGCTGCGCCTGGTCCGTGACAACGGGTCCCTACGGCTCACCGCAGGTCTGTTGACCACCCGATCCACCAGTATCGAAGAGGAGCGCATCCGCGGCGTCGAACTGATCGAGCCGGTGCTGTTGCGCCTGGTCGGCGGAGCGGAGCTATCCACTCTCGCTACCGGTGTCGGCGAAGGCGGGGCAACCAAGGTGCTGCCGCCCTGCCCGCGCGCCGTCGCGACTTCGGTGGGCGAACGCATCCTCGACATCCGGGATCCTGAGCTCTCGGAGCCGCTGTCCGTGCCCGCTGACGCCACACGGCCCGGCGGCGCTCCGGCGCTGTCTCGTTCGAGCCCAGTGGCTCACCATCGGGGTCGTCGTGTTCGCGAGTCTCGCGACGTACGCCCTGTCGCCGGGCTCGTGGCTGATCCCGGTCGCCGTCGCGATCGCGTTTGCATCGCTCGGACTCGCCGTCGGCTTCTCGGCCTACCGCCACCTGGGTCACGCCCTCACCGCAGAACATCTCGTCGCCGGATCAGGCATGCTCGAGCGCCGTCGCACCGTCCTCGAGAACGACGGCGTGATCGGTTGGGTGGTCAAGCAATCGCTCTTCCAGCGACGGGCTGGGCTGGCCACGTTGATCGCCACCACCGCCGCCGGCGCCGAAGAGGTGCTGGTCCGCGACATTCCGCACCCTCGCGCCATCGCAGCTCGCCCATCGGACCACCCCGGGAGTACTCACGCCGTTTCTCGCCAGCTAACCCCTCGCCGACTCAAGGAGCACGAATCATGCAGACCGCACACGGCACCATGGCCACCGATCGCCCGGAGCGCTACGCCAAGCAACTCGTCAGCCACTGGAGCAAGCACGGCCCGGTGACCACCCAAGACGGCGTGATCGTCCAACAATGGGACACCGGGCAGATCCTCACGTTTCGTCCCGCCGAAGGCGTCCTGAATATCGAGGTGAGCGTGCCCGATGACGCAGACGTGACCCAGTTCGCCGAGGTGGTGGAGCGTCACCTCGTGCGCTTCGGCACCCGCGAGGAACTCGCTGTGGTCTGGGCTGATTGATCGGGCTGACCTACGGGCTGACCTAGGCAGCCGTGCGCATCGCGACGTGGAACGTCAACTCGATCCGAGCCCGCATCGACCGCGTGGAGGCGCTCCTGGAACGTCAGCAGATCGACGTGCTGGCCGTGCAGGAGACCAAGGCCCGCGAAGACCAACTCCCGTTGATGGGTTTGCAGTCGTTGGGGTACGACGTCGCTGCGGCTGGCTTCAACCAGTGGAACGGCGTCGCCATCATCAGCCGGGTCGGTCTCGAGGATGTGCAGGTCGGTTTCCCGGAGATGCCGCACTGGGGCGACCCACCCGTAGCTGAGGCTCGCGCGATCGGGGCCGCGTGTGGCGGCGTACGCATCTGGTCGCTGTATGTGCCCAACGGACGCAAGGTCGGCGACCCTCACTACGTCTACAAACTGGCGTGGTTGGCGGCGCTCCGATCGCACGCCTCGTCCTGGTTGGACGAGCAGACGGCGCTCGTCGGCGACTGGAACATCGCACCCACCGACGAGGACGTCTACGACATGGCGGCGTACGTCGATGACACCCACATCACGCCTCCCGAACGTGCCGCGTTCTCAGCCTTTCTGGACGACGGGTACGCCGATCTGGCGCGGCCGCACACGCCCGGCCCAGGCCTGTTCACGTATTGGGACTACTACCGCCAGCGCTTCGAGCGCAATCGCGGCATGCGGATCGACTTCCTGCTGGGTTCGCCCTCCCTGGCTGCCCGAGTCACCCACGCCTTCGTCGATCGAGACGAACGCGCCGGCGTCGGGGCTTCCGACCACGCCCCGGTCATCGTCGACCTCGAGGACTAGGGCAACCAGTCCGAGCTAGGTGGGGTCGCGGTGCAGCGGTGCCGCATCCGCGTAGTTGACCCGTCGGACAGCACCCGGCATTGCTTCGATGAGGGCATGGGCTGCGTCGTGGGTACATCCCACGGTGAACTCGATCTCTTCATCGACCTCGCAGGCCAGGCACCACGCCCGATCCTCAGGCCACACGAGGTGCGGCTCCTGATATGTGAGCCCGTCAGCCTGCCATGCCAAGGCCGGTGCGTCTCTCAGCAACCCGACGGGTCCATTGAATAGCAGCATCGTTCGGTTCGGGATCCGAAGGCGTGGGGCGGAAGGAGGGGGAAGCGCGCTCGTCCAGCCCTCCCAGATAGCCGCATAGGCAGTAGCGGGCGTGGACGTGTGCGCGGCGAGCACCCCGAGTGCCAGCCGCAGGGCCGGATCTTCACCACCCTGATCCAGCCCATGCGGATCCGGGTTGAAGGCTATCCGCACGTAAGCGTCGAAGCCCGGCGCGCCGTACCGAACGAGGTCCCACCAATCGACGTCGGACCGGAGCAACCACTGAGCCGCCTCGGTGCTTGTCGCTGGACTGTACGTCGATCATGCCCACAGTCTGCCGCCTAACCGCAGCGAGTCCTTCTTGCTATGTCGGTGGTGCCCTGCACCATCGTCGTTATGGACACGAACTCTCTCGTCTTGTTGCTGCTCGGCCTCCTCATCGGGGTGACGCTCGGCGCTCTCCTGGGTGCTCCAGCCGGAATGCTGTGGGCGCGCTCGCGCACGCCCGCAATCCAGTTGGTGGCAGAGCGGGACAAGGCCACGGCAGATCAGGCAGTTTTGAAGGAGGGCCTTGAGCGACTCCACGACCACCTTCTCGACATCGAACACTCGCGGTCGAGTTGGCAGGGACAGTTCAACCAGCAGGTGGTCGACATGCGACTGACCACCGAATCGCTGCGTCGCGAAACGCAGTCCCTGTCCACGGCTCTGCGCAAGCCCCAGGTGCGTGGCCAGTGGGGCGAGATGCACCTGAGGCGGGTCGTTGAGCTTGCCGGAATGGTGGAGCGTTGCGACTTCACCGAGCAACTGCACTTGGCTGGAGTGGACGGAGAGAGCGCGGTCCGCCCCGATCTGGTCGTTCACCTGGCCGGTGGCAAGAGCGTGGTCGTGGACGCAAAGGTTCCGCTCGAAGCGTTTCTCGATGCCACCTCGGCCGAGAACGACGAGGAGCGCGCCCACCATTTGAAGCGTCATGCCCTGCAGATGCGCCGCCACATCGACGGTTTGGCCGGCAAGCGGTACTGGCGGGCGCTCGGCCACACTCCGGAGTTCGTGGTGATGTTCGTGCCTGCCGACGCCTTCTTGGCGGCAGGTCTGGAGGCCGACGATGGGCTTCTTGAGTACGCCGCTCATCGCAAGGTTGTCCTCGCCTCCCCCACGACGCTGATCGCGCTTCTGCGGACCGTCGCCCACGGCTGGAGCCATGAGGCACTCAGTGAACAAGCCGCCGAGATCCATGGTCTCGGCCGGGAGCTTCACGAGCGTCTGGCGGGTCTGAGTCAGCACTTCGACAACGTCGGGCGCTCACTGAACTCCGCGGTGACCCACTACAACGCCGCCATGGGTTCGTTGGAATCGCGGGTGCTCGTCTCCGCTCGCAGGTTCTCGGACCTCTCGGTGACGGACGACCCCTTGCCGGCGCCGCGGCAGGTCGAGACGAACTCCCGCTCGCTGGGCTCGACGGTGGCTGACGTCACTACGGCGCGGCGTGTCAACGGCGCCTGAGTCCGGCCCTAGCGTGAATGAGGTGAGCGAGATGGCTTCCCAGCACGATCAGGCGACAGGGGCGTTCCCTGACCGGGCACCCGACGTCGAGTGGTGGGCCCGTGGACGCGAGTCCGCATCATCCATGGCCGCCCTCGCGTTGGCCGTCACGCTGTCACTCGTCGTGCTCAACTCAGTCCTGAGCGACTCGCTCGGCCTGCTCTTCGACCTTGGCTTCGTTGCGCTGTGCTGCGCGTTGGCGCTTCGCGTTCGGATGGGCGAATTCGTCTACGTCGGGCTCATTCCGCCCCTGGCTCTGATCGCCGTGTTCGCCCTGCTCGGCTTCGCCGCACCTGACCTCGTCGCTCAGCCACAAGACGGCGTCGTGCAGGTGGTGGTCACCGGACTGGGGCATCACAGTGCTGCACTGTTCGTCGGCTACGCCTTGTGTCTGACCCTCCTGGCCTACCGCTATCACCTATCGACCACACGGCCCTGATCTGACGCGTGGCCGGTCCGCCGACGACTACTCGAAGCGCGAAGGGTCCCCCGCGCCGCGGCGTACGACCACCGGCGCACCGTCCGACCAGTCGATCACCGTGGTGGGCTGTGAGGGCGTTTCACCGCTGTCGATCACGACGTCGACCACGTGATCAAGGTCTTCCTTGACGTCCCAACCCATGGTGCGCGGCGTCTCCTCGCCCGGCAGGATCAACGAACTTGTCAGCAACGCCTCCCCATGCGAGTGACAGCAATTCGTGGACCAAACGATGGTCCGGAATGCGCACGCCGACGGTGCGCTTCTTGGGGTGCATCAGCCGCCGTGGGACTTCTCGGGTCGCAGGCAGGATGAACGTGTACGGACCCGGCGTTGCCGCCTTGATCGCCCGGAATGCAGCGTTGTCCACCTGCACGAACTGTCCGAGTTGGGAGAAGTCACGACACATCAAGGTGAAGTGATGCCGGTCATCCAACTCCCGGATCGCCAGGATCCGCTCACGGCCATCGCGGTTGCCCAACTGACAACCCAGCGCATAGCCCGAGTCCGTCGGATAGGCGATCAGGGCATCGTCACGGAGCGCGGCAACGACCTGGTCCAGCAGGCGGGCCTGCGGGTTGTCCGGATGTACGTCGAGGTAGGTCGCCATCTCAAGCCATCGGTGAGTGGTTGCTCAGACCCGGTTGGCTTGTTCGGCCAGTCGCAGGTCGCGACGCAACTCCGGAGGAAGTGCGAAGATCAACGACTCCTCGGCGCTTTGCACGGCCCGCGCATCTGGGTAGCCGCGGTCCGCGAGGAAACCGAGGACCCCTTCGACCAGTTCCTCAGGGACGGATGCGCCTGAGGTGACACTCACCGAGGTCACTCCGTCGAGCCAGGACTCTTCGATCTCGCTGGCGTCGTCGACGCGGTACGCCGACCGCGCACCGGCCTCCAAGGCCACCTCGACCAGACGCACGGAGTTGGACGAATTGCCGGAGCCCACCACGATCACCAGGTCCGCGGCAGGGGCGATCTCCTTGACCGCCAACTGGCGATTCTGGGTCGCGTAGCAGATGTCGTCGCTGGGAGGGTCCAGCAGCAGAGGAAACCGTTCGCGGATCGCAGCCACCGTCTCCAGAGTCTCGTCCACCGACAAGGTGGTCTGAGACAGCCAGGAGACCTTGGCCGGATCGCGAACGGTGATCGCCGCCACATCAGCAGGGCCCTGGACCAATTGGATGTGCTCCGGCGCCTCGCCCCAAGTGCCTTCGACCTCTTCATGGCCGGCATGACCGATCAGCAGGATGTCGTAGTCGTCAGCAGCGAACCGTTTCGCCTCATGGTGCACCTTCGTCACGAGGGGGCACGTCGCGTCGATGGTCTTCAACGAGCGCTGCTCCGCCTCGCGGTGGACCTGGGGTGACACCCCATGAGCTGAGAAGACCACGGTCTCCCCCACCGGCACCTCATCGAGTTCTTCCACGAAGATCGCGCCACGCGATTCGAGGTCAGAAACGACGTGGCGGTTGTGGACGATCTGCTTGCGCACGTAGACCGGGGCGCCGTACAGATCGAGGGCCTTTTCGACGGTGATCACCGCTCGGTCGACACCTGCGCAGTAGCCGCGGGGAGCGGCGAGCAGGACCTGTCGTTCGGCGTCGCCGGAGGGCAACACGGTCGGCGTACCCAAGTCGGTGCTCATGCCATCCAGTCTACGGCCAGGTACACGGCCGGAGAGTGTCGCACCCGTGGCCTAGGCTCGCGAACATGGCTTTGGACACCTCGCCGACAGCGCCTGCACCGGTGCGTCAGATCGCCAACGCGATCGCCGGCTGGATCGACCGACTGGGTGCGGTCTGGGTGGAAGGACAGGTCGCGCAGGTCAGCCGTCGGCCGGGCGTCAACACCGTCTTCATGACCCTGCGCGACACCGTTGCCGACGTTTCGGTGTCGGTCACCTGCGCTCGGAGCCTCTTTGACGGGCTCAACCCCCCGCTGGTCGAGGGGGCCAGCATCGTGATCCATGCCAAACCGTCGTACTACGCCAATCGGGGGAGCATCTCGCTATACGCCCGCGAGATTCGGCTGGTCGGGATCGGGGAACTCCTGGCCCAACTTGAGCGGCGTCGCCAACTGCTCGCCGCCGAAGGTCTGTTCGCCCCGGAACTCAAACGGCCGCTGCCCTTCCTTCCACACACCGTCGGGCTGGTCACTGCACCCAACTCCGCGGCCGAGCGGGATGTCGTCGACAACGCTCAGCGAAGGTGGCCGTCCGTCCGCTTCGCCACGGCGTACGCCGCGATGCAGGGCACCCGGTCGGCGATCGAGGTCATCGCGGCGGTCGAGCGGCTCGATCGCGACGAGTCCGTCGATGTGATCGTGATCGCCCGTGGGGGCGGAGCCGTCGAGGACCTATTGCCCTTTTCCGATGAGGCGCTCATTCGAGCCGTGCACAAGGTCCGAACGCCCGTGGTCTCCGCGATCGGGCACGAACCTGACAGCCCGTTGTTGGATCTCGTGGCCGATGTTCGCGCGTCAACGCCGACCGACGCAGCAAAACTGATCGTTCCCGACATGGCACATGAGAGCGGTCAAGTCGAGGCCGCAAGGAACCGCACTCGACATCTCGTCGAGGCGCTCATCCGGCGGGAAGAACTGGCGCTGGCCAGCCTGAGGTCGCGACCGTGTCTGGCGGATCCTCGCAACGGACTGATTGTCAGGACCGACGAGGTCGACGCTCTGCGCTCTCGTGCTCGGCGCACTGTCATTCATCGCCTGGAGCGCGCCTCCGACGATCTGTCACATCAGCGCGCGCGGGTCCGCGGGCTGAGCCCGCTCTCAACCCTGGAGCGCGGCTACGCCGTTCTGCAGGATGCGGAGGGGCGACTGATCACATCGGTGGCGGGCGCCAACAAGCGGGACAAGGTCCAAGTTCGGGTCAGGGATGGCCGGTTGCTGGCCACCGTCACTGCAACCGAACCAATCACACTTGATCTTGAGGAGCCTGATGACTGAGAAGCAGCCCGATCCCCAGTCCGCACACGTGGAGTCCATCAGCTACGAAGCCGCACGTGAGGAACTGATAGAGGTCGTGCGCCAATTGGAGGCCGGCGGCACCACGTTGGCTGAGTCCTTGTCGCTCTGGGAGCGCGGCGAGGCCCTCGCAACGATCTGTCAGCAGTGGCTCGACGGTGCCCGCAAGCGGTTGGACGAGGTGGCTACGCAGCGTCCTGAGTAGCCGCCGCTGAGGCAGGCATCGACATCGCGGCAGACCGTGGTTCCTTCGCCCAACGACAGGCTGCCATCGTGCCCACCGCCACCAGGGCGATGACGAGGTTCGGGCCGAGGGCGGACGCCAACGCCGGCGTGATGAGTGAGGCGACCATCGCGGTCGAGATCATGGCCGTGTCCGCCAACCCCAACACGCTGGCCCGCATTGCGTCGGGCGTGTAGTCCTGCATGATCGAGGTCGCGGCCGCTTCCGCGTGCACGTCGGCTGCCCCAGCCAGCGCCAGTGGCACCAGAGCAAAGACCACTGACGGGGCGGGCAGGACCAGCAGCAGGCAGACGCCGGAGAGCAGCAACCCGGCTCGGGCCCGCCCTTGTGGTGAACGTCCGAGGCGAGCCAGCAACGGTGCACCCAACGCGCCGAAGCCGAGCGCTGCGGTGGCTATGCCGAATCCCTGTGCCCGTGTCATCCCAGGCTTGTTCGGCAAACGGCAGGAGCACCAAGGCCATCGCCGCGATTCCCGCATTCAGCGCACAGACCACAGCAATCGCGCCACGAAGCTCGCCGGACTTGCGAACCAGCGGGAGGATCTTGGGATTCGATTCGGCGCAGCCGTCGGCCACGTGAGGAAGGCGAACCCTGACGAAGAGGACCGCAGCCACGACAACGAGGAGGACCGCCGTAGCAGGAATCAACGACCGTGTCGGCAGCGCGAGAAGCGCACCACCCAGGGCCGGGCCCACGACGAAGGACGCAACCTCAACGGTCACCAGCAGGTCGGTTGCACGCTGAGACGAGGCTCCCGCGGCGGTGGGCATAGCGGCGGCGAGTGCGGGGAAGGCGGGAGTGGCGACGGCGATGGCCAACGTGGCCGCCCCCAACGCCGCCCAGGTCCAGTCAACCGCCAAGCACGAAGCCATCAGCGTCAGCAGTGCCACCCGCGCCCACAGCGTCCACCGCACGACGCGATCACGTCGGAATCGATCCGCCAATCGCCCAGTAGCCCACGAGAACATGACATACGGCAACATCCGTGCGGCACCCGCGAGTCCCAACAAGACCTCGCTATGCGTCTCATGCCAGACCAGCAGCAGGAGTAGCGGCCAAGCGACCGACATACCCAGCGCCGCCAGACCATGGCTCAGGATCACGCGTCGAATCGTGCCCGGAAGAGCGCCAGGAACGGTCCCGTCCGAAACCACAGAGCCGGTCGAATCCGTTGCAGCCATTGGTGTGCGCCTCTCCTTGAGAGCAGGGGTTGCTTCGCTGCCAAGGAGAGGCGGGTATGGCGCCTGATACGCCTCTAGGAGAGAGAGTTCAGCGTTTTGCTGCGGTGAGCGAGGTGGCAACGCGGGCCAACTCTGCTGCGTCCGCGGACCCATAGACCAACACAGACTCCCCGTCGATGACGGTGATCAGCCCGCGATCATCCTCATGATCGGCGCCCGGCAAGACGGTGCGCCAGCCGGTCAGTTCAGCCGTGTCGACCCCAGCCTGCGCGGTGATCTGGGCACCCTCGCCCAGTCGATCCTGGGCCAACTCCTCAGCCGACTGCGACTCCTGACGGATGCCGACGAAGCGACCATCCTCAGTCAGCATGCCCAGTCCCCAAGGCTGCCCTGGCGCCAGAGGCACCGCCACGCTCGTGACGATCCAACCGTCGGGAATCTCATCTGGGTAGAACACCGCGATGCCGTTCTCCTGCGCCGCATCGACCGCAGCCAGGTAGTCGACCGGCGTTGGGTCCACCTCGCAGGTCGTTTCGCAGGGCCGAACGCGCGGCGACAAATGCCCCCACCACCGCCAGCAACACCAACATGGCGCCGACCATGCCCAGCATGGATCGTTGCGCCCGTGCCGGCGCGCTCGGAGTTGGCTCGCTCATCAACCGATCCTCCCAGACCAGTCGGACTCAAGCTCGACTTGGGGCCCGCACTCAGCCGAAGGCAAGCGGCTGCCGCGACCGACCGCTACCATCGCCCCCATGGCGAACCCCTCAATCATCGCGCCCCCGGATCGCAACCTCGCCCTTGAGTTGGTCCGGGTCACTGAGGCGGCGGCCATGGCAGCCGGTCGATGGGTGGGTCGGGGCGACAAGAACGAGGCCGACGACCGGGCGGTCAATGCTATGCGGGTGCTCATCTCGGCAGTCAGCATGGCGGGGGTGGTCGTCATTGGCGAAGGCGAGAAGGACAACGCCCCGATGCTCTTCAACGGCGAACTTGTCGGCGACGGCACCGGCCCCGAGTGCGACGTCGCGGTCGACCCTATCGACGGCACGACGTTGACGGCGAAAGGGATGGCCAACGCGATTTCAGTGCTGGCAGTAGCGCCCCGCGGTGCGATGTTCGACCCGTCCGCGGTGTTCTACATGGAAAAGTTGGTGACAGGACCGGAGGCTGCGGATGTTGTCGACATTCGTCTGCCCGTGGCCGAGAACATCCAACGGGTCGCCAAGGCGAAGGGCTCCAGCACCGAAGACGTCACCGTCGTACTTCTTGATCGACCGCGCCATGCGGGTCTCGTCGACGAGATCAGGGCGACTGGCGCGCGAATCAAGTACATCCTCGACGGCGATGTGGCGGGGGCGATCATGGCCGCCCGACCAGACACCGGCGTGGATCTCCTCCTCGGCACAGGCGGAACTCCAGAGGGCATCATCGCGGCCTGCGCCATGAAGTGCATCGACGGTGTCATTCAGGGGCGACTCGCACCCAAGGACGACGAAGAGCGCCAGAAGGCAATCGACGCTGGCCACAACCTTGATCCCGACTACATCCTCAGCACGGACGACCTCGTCACCAGTGAGGACTGCTTCTTCGTGGCCACCGGCATCACGGACGGCGAGCTGATGAAGGGTGTTCGCTACCGCGGAGGCGGCGCCACCACCCACTCCTTGGTGATGCGTGGTCGCAGCGGAACGGTGCGGTCCATCGAGTCGGAACACAAACTCCGGAAACTCAGTTCGTACGCCGCCATCGACTACGAACACTGAGCCGTCGGCGGTAATCCAGCCTTGATCTCCGACGAGCTGTTCGCGCCGGTCGGCGCCGACATCGAACTCTGCTACCAGACATTCGGCGACCCATCAGCCGATCCCATGCTCCTGGTCATCGGGCTAGGTGTCCCGATGACCTGGTGGGGCGACGAGTTCTGCAGCCAGTTGGCCGACGCCGGGTTCTTCGTCATTCGGTTCGACAATCGCGATGCGGGCCGGTCAACGAAACTCAGCCACCGCGTTCACAGGACCGCACTGGTCCGCGGCTACTTCGGCGGTCGCGTGAAGGCGCCGTACCCCTTGTCCGACCTCGCCGCGGACGCGTACGCCCTGCTGGACCATCTGGGGATCGAGCGAGCCCATCTGGTGGGGATCTCGATGGGCGGCATGATCGTGCAGACCATGGCGATTGCGGCGCCCGAACGGGTGAAGTCCCTGACTTCGATCATGTCGACGACCGGGCGGCGCGTGATCGGCCAGCCCCATCCTGAGCTGTTCCCGACCTTGTTGGCGCGCCGTGGCGCCGGGAGGGAGCCGTACGTCAAGGCGACGGTCACGCTGTGGAAGCACATCGGTTCGCCGGCGTTCCCACCCGATCCCGCGGCCGTGCGGGAACGCGCGGAAGAGACCTACGACCGTGGCTACAGCGCATCGGCCGTGCTGCGCCAGATGTTGGCGATCGTCTCGCAACCGGATCGCACCAAGGACCTTCAGCAACTGGATCTGCCGGCCCTGGTGATCCATGGCAAGGCAGACAAGATGGTCCACGTTTCGGGGGGCCGAGCCACTGCGGCGGCGATTCCGGGCGCGGAACTCATGCTGGTCGACGGCATGGGACACGACCTTCCCCAGCCGCTGTTCGCCAACTTCATCGCCGCCATTCGGCGCACGGCCGACAAGGCGTCAACTCAACAAAGCAGCGGCCAGCCCGAAGGCTGACCGCTGTTCGTTGGCAGTGCTGGTGCGCTCGGATCAATCGCTGAGGCGCTCACCGGTTTCGGTGTCGAACACGTGGACCTGGTGGGGATCGGTGGTCAGGTAGATCGTGTCGCCACGGTGCACCGAGTCGCGGGCGTTGACCCGAACGATGATGTTGGTGGTGCCAGCGCCCAGGGGCGCTGTGCCGTAGACGAACGCGTCGGAACCGAGTTCTTCGACCACCGTCACGCTCACCGGAAGACCGCCCGCGTCAGCGGAAACCACGCGCCAGGCCTCCGGGCGAACACCAACGGTGATGTTGCCCCGCATCTTCGACGCCGCGGTGGGGTCGACAGGCACGAGGTACTTGCCGACCCGAGCCTGCCCGTCCTCGGCCGCCGTCGCCTCCATCAGGTTCATCTGCGGAGAGCCGATGAAGCCGGCGACGAACAGGTTGGCTGGCCGGTCGTAGAGCTTCAGCGGGGTGTCGACCTGCATCAGGATGCCCAACTTCATCACTGCGACCCGGTCGCCCATGGTCATGGCCTCGACCTGGTCGTGGGTGACGTAGACCGTGGTGACACCGAGGTCGGCCTGCAACTTGGCGATGTCGGTGCGGGTCTGCACGCGCATCTTGGCGTCGAGGTTCGACAGCGGCTCGTCCATGCAGAAGACCTGTGGGGAACGCACAATGGCGCGACCCATGGCAACGCGCTGACGCTGACCACCGGATAGTGCCTTCGGCTTGCGCTCGAGGAACTCGGTCAGCCCAAGAATCGCAGCCGCCTCATCGACTCGCTTCTTGCGCTCATCCGCTGGCACCTTGGCCATCTTGAGCGCGAAGGCCATGTTGTCGGCGACGGTCATGTGGGGGTAGAGCGCGTAGTTCTGGAACACCATCGCGATGTCGCGATCCTTGGGCGGCAGATTCGTGATGTCTCGATCTCCGATGAAGATCTTGCCGGAGTTGACTTCTTCGAGCCCGGCGAGCATCCGCAACGTTGTGGACTTGCCACAACCCGAGGGTCCGACGAGAACCATGAACTCGCCGTCGCCGATCTCGAGGTCAATGCCGGGCACCGTGGGCTTGTCGGCCCCGGGAAACCAGCGCTGCGCCTTCTCAAATGTGACTGTTGCCATTTTCTTGCTCCTTCACCGGCAGGTACGTGCCGGACGATCCGTAGTGAAGTGAACCCGGTCCCAGTGGTTTGCGGACCCGGGTGAAGCCCAAAAGGTGTGGGCTACGTCACGTTAGCGTTGGAACGCTCCAATTGTCGAGGCGTGCGGGTCACCAATCTGTTCGCCCCACGGGACGGGCGGGTGATCGAGAACCAGGCCGGAACCCGATGAGTGCCACGAGACCCGAACCGGATCCGTGATCCCTCCAACGAACGACCCCGTCCTCGTCCTGGTTGATGAAGGCCAGGAACTGCCAATCGCCTGCTTCGGTCCTGGATGACCTTGCCGACGTACACACGACTCATCCGTGAGGCGTACGGCGCGGGACAGATCGACAGGAGCCCCTGGACCATCAATCGGGACACTCCACACACCCCCTTCACCCGGCTGTGCGCCGACCATCTCGGGGGCCAGGCACGAGAACACCATGACCCACCGACCCTCGATCTCGACAACCTGCATCACCTCCAGTTGGTCGAAGCGCCCAGGGCCAGACAACGGCGGCCGAACTTGCCACGTGGCGAGGTCCTCCGAGACCGCGTGCCCGACACACCCCGCCCCGGTGGTCGAGGGATCTTCGGTGGTCGACGGGTCTTCGATGGTCGACCGGTCCCCGGTGGTCGAGCCTGTCGAGACCTTTGCGGTGATGTACATGTGCCACAGCCCATCGGCGTCCTGGACCACCCACGGGTCACGCCAGTGCTCGTCGGTCTCGGACTTGAGCATACCACCGAGGGTCGGCCTCCAACGGCCATGCGGGGTCGTCCTCCGGCGACCAGGTGACCAGATCCAGCGAAACGTCACAGCCGATACGTTGCACCGGTTCGTCCAGGCTGATGCCCGTGCGGAACATCCGCCACCGTCCACCGTCTCGGACCACGCACCCGGTCCACACGCATCGACTGTCATAGCCGCTCGGGCGTCGGAGAGACGGCGTCCGCGATCCTGGTCCACGTGCGAAGGTCGGTCGATGTGGCGTGCCCGACTCGGGCATGCGAGTGGCGCAACTCCGGATCACCGAGGGACTTCGGCGCGCAAAGGAAGAACAGATGGAACAGCTCGCCGTCATCGGCCAGCCAGCTGTCCCAGAGCCAATCGTCGGCTAGATCGAACATCGGCATAGTCTAGATGGACTTCCCGGGCACCAGTGGCATCTCAAGTGCGTGCGTACCCTCCTTGCCCGTGAGCAGCATCTCGACGGCGAGTGCGCCAAGTTCGGCGTACGGGATCGCGACCGAAGTCACGGCGGGGCGCAACCACTTCGCTAGGTCGGAGCCATCGAAGGAGACCGCGGCGACATCTCTAGGAACCTCGATACCCCGCTCCGAGAACGCCTGATAGGCACCCATTGCGATGCGGTCGTTGAGACAAACCACAGCGGATGGGACCACTCCGGTTTTGAGAAGTTCGAGCGTCACTTCATACGCCGGAATAACGGCCCAGGGGCACGAGAGGTGTCCGGCCAGGGTCAGTCCGCTGTCGCCGAGTTCGTCTGCCAAGCCACGCATTCGTTCGGGTCCTGCGACGACGAACGGATCCGGATCCTCGCCGATCACCCACACCGCTTCCGGCCCGCCCGGCATCGATGAGCGCTCGAGCCGCGGTTCGCCCGCCCTGGTACTCGTCGGGCACGACGCTGGAAAACTTGCCGTCGAGCGTCCACGCAGTTCAGCAGGACCACCCGCTGATCGGCCAGCAAGCTTGGGGACTGGGATGACACAGGTCGCCAACGTCACGAAGACGATCCCGTCCACTCGACGATCCAGCATCTCCTCGATGAGTTTGCTCTCGAGTTTCGGATCGCCCTCGGTCTCACCGATGATCAATACGTGGTCACCTGCCCTGGCGGCCGAACTGGCTCCGCTCAGCATCTGGCTGGCATACGGACCGCTGGCCACGTGATCGGAGATGACCCCGATGGCTGCTGTCGACGCCGTTCGCAAACTCTGAGCGTTTCGGTTCGGTCGATAGGAGAGTTGCTCCGCCGCCTCGCGAACTCGACCAGCGGCCTCACGTGAGATGCGCATTTCCTCCGAGCGGCCGTTCAAGATGTAGGACGCGGTGGTGACTGAAACTCCCGCCTGGGTCGCGACATCGGACAATGTCACTCTCCGCATCTTGGGCAACTCAGCACACCTCCTCAAGCCACTTAGGCAACTCACCAGTAACAGCGACCGATACCAATTTGTTGCTTGACAGTGCTTCCAACAAGCGGCATCGTTCGTGCTGATTCGTTTCAGCAGTGATGTCTACCACATTTTTGACGCGAATCGCAGGGGCCCCTCCCTTAATTCACGAACACAAGGAGACACACATGCGAACGAACATGACGGGTCGAAAGACCATCATGGCCGTGGCCGCCGCGGTCCTGGCGTCAGCCGGACTGGCGGCCTGCGGTGGAAGTGACGGCGGAGACAGTGCGCCGGTGACAACACCGTCTCGGTCTGGATGAGCATGGACGAGGCGACCGTAGCCGGTATCCAGTCCCAACTCGATGCCAAGACAGCAGGAGACCGACCTCAAGATCAAGATCGAGAGGGTCGACAGCATCGACAAGGTTCTCAAGACCAAGATCGCCGCCGGCGACCCGCCGGACATCTCGACCGTGCCTCAACCGGGTGTGGCCGCTTCCATCGTGGAGTTGGGTGCCTCCATCCCGCTGGACGACGTTGTCGACATGGACGCCCTCAAGGGAAACATGATCCCCGGCACGCTTGAAGCAGGGACCTTCGACGACCAACTCCAAGCCTTGATGATCTCGGCCAACGTGAAGTCGCTGATCTTCTACCCCAAGAAGGCCTTCGAGGCGGCTGGGTACCCGATACCTCAATCGCTTGACGAACTGACCGCCTTGGCGGACCAGATCAAGGCCGACGGCGGCACGCCGTGGTGTATCACCATGGAATCCGGAGCGGCTACTGGCTGGGTCGCCACCGACTGGTTCGAAGATCTCGTGATGCGAGTCGGTAGCGTCGAGGACTACGAGGCCTGGGTCAAGGGTGAGTTGAAGTTCGACTCCCCCGTGGTCCGGGAGGCGGCCGCCTACTTCGAAGAGGCCGCGTTCACCGAGGGCAACGTGTTGGGTGGACGCAAGTCCATCGCCGCGACTCCGTTCGCGGACGCCGCTCTGCCGATGTTCGATGAAGGCAAGCCCGGTTGCTGGCTGCTCAAGCAGGGTTCGTTCTTCACCGGACCTGACTTCATGCCGGACAATGTCGATGCAGATATCGACGGCGAACTCGGCGTGATGCCCTTCCCGCCAGCAACGGCCGGCGGCGAGAGCCCCGTCATGGGTGGCGGCGACCTGGCGATGATGTTCAATGACTCGGACAACGCCAAGAAGGCGATGCAGTACTTGTCGGAAACGGACATCGGCAACGCCTCTGCAGAGGCTGGCGGATTCCTCTCCCCGCATACGGACTTCGATGCCTCGCTCTACCCGAACGAGACCACGCGGGCAATTGCGGCTGTGGGCTCCGGTGCCAGCTACTTCCTCTTCGACGGCTCGGACGCCATGCCGGCCGAGGTAGGAGCGGGCACGTTCTGGACGCAGATGACGTCGTGGATCAACGACGACATCTCGTTGGATGACGCGTTGACGACCATCGACGAGAGTTGGCCGGCCAGTTAGTCCGCTTGATGGGGATGCGTGGCTGAAAAGTCACGCATCCCCATCCCGCCAAAAGCGGACTGCGCCTGTCATCCTTGAATCGATTCCTGATCACAATCGCACCACCACAATCCCCCGTGGCAGACTCCTAGGCCCTGGGGCCCTCGCTATTGGAGGTTCGTGAGCACATGGAAAAATTCCTAACCGCCCTGATCACCGTCGTGGCAGGCGTCGGCGCAGCGCTGCTGTTGTATTGGGTACTCAACAAACTTGCCGAGTTGCTGCCTTCCCGCCTCGAGGACAAAGTCAAGCCGTATCTGTATATCCTGCCGGCGTACGCGGTGATCATCTTCTACGTGATCTACCCCGCCATCCTGACCTTCATCTACAGCTTCAAGACCAAAGTCGGTTTCCCGGCCGAGACGTGGACGGGTTTCGACAACTACACGACGCTGCTGACGAGCAAGGCCTTCCAACAGACCCTGTTCAACACGTTGCTGTGGATCATCATCGTCCCAGTGCTCGCGGTGGTGATCGGGCTGATCACCGCGGTTCTGACGGACCGGCTGTCACCGAGGTCGGAGAAGAGCGTCAAGACCCTGATCTTCATGCCGATGGCCATTTCCCTGGTCGGTGCGGGAGTCGTCTGGGGCCTCATCTACGACTACCGACCTGCCGGCCGCCCGCAGATCGGGCTGCAGAACGCCATCGTCGTCGCGCTCGGGTTCGATCCGGTCGCGTGGCTGACTGTTTCGGAGTTCCGGTTCAACAGCCTGCTGCTCATGGTGATGTTGCTGTGGGCAACGATCGGGTTCTCCATGGTGCTGCTCTCCGCAGCCGTCAAGGGTGTCCCGGGTGACACTCTCGAGGCGGCACGCATCGATGGAGCAAGTGAGCGACAGATCTTCTTCAAGGTCGTCGTTCCTCAGATCAAGACCACCATCATCACGGTGTGGGTCACCACCCTGATCGGCACCATGAAGTTGTTCGACGTCGTCTACGTGATGACCAACGGCAACTTCAATACCAACGTCGTCGGCAACGAGTTCTATCTGCAGTTCTTCAACAACAACAACCAGGGTGCCGCCTCGGCCATCGTGGTCATGTTGGTGCTGGCGATCATCCCGGTGATGGTCTATCAGATTCGAAACTTCCGGGCTGAGGAGGCCAACGCATGACCGCCGTCCAGGAAACACCCGCAACTCCCACGAAGAAGGTCAAGCCACCCAAGGGTGGCGGAATGGGCGACAGCAACCCGGCCAAGGCCGGCTGGGCCACCAAACTGGCCATCGCGATCATCACGATTGCCTGGGTGGTCCCCACCATCGGGATCCTTCTTACTTCCTTCATGACCAAGGAGGACATAACTCAGGGCGGTTGGTGGAACCTGTTCCTCCATCCCTCGACCATGAGTGGCCTGACAACCGAGAACTACCGCAATGCGCTCGACAACCTGGACATGGGAAATGCCTTTGTCAACAGTCTTGCGATCACCCTGCCAGCCACTTTCATTCCGTTGTTGGTCGCGGCGTTCGCGGCGTACGCGTTCACCTTCATGGAGTTCTGGGGACGTGACTTCCTGTTCCTGACCGTTGTCGCGCTCCTGGTCATCCCGAACTACGTGGCGCTCGTGCCGATGCTCACGTTCTATCGCGATATCGGCATTGGCGGCACGTTCCCAGCGGTGTGGCTGTTCCACATCGCGTTCGCGATGTCGCTGGCGATCTATATCCTGCGCGGCTACATGTCCACGCTTCCTCGATCGGTGATCGAGTCGGCGAAGATAGATGGTGCTTCGCACTACCAGACGTTCTTCAAGCTGATCCTGCCGATGTCGGTTCCGGCGCTTGCGTCCTTCGCGATCTTCCAGTTCCTGTGGGTCTGGAACGACCTGTTGGTGGCGCTGGTCTTCCTCGGGCCCGGTGAGAACAGTCCGCTCACGGTTGCCGTTTCCCAGTTGATGGGGCAGCAGGGCCAGAATCAGGAGCTCGTCACGGCAGCCGGCATGATCTCCATGTTCGCTGCCGATCGCCGTGTTCCTCGCTCTGCAACGGTTCTTCATCCGAGGGATGACGTCCGGCGCCGTCAAGGGCTAGTTTCTGGCACCACAAGGATTCAAATCCGCTGTGACCTCGCCGATTTCGGCGGGGTCACAGCGTATTTCGGGTGAGTCGGACCTACTCGGCGACAGCGCGCCATACCCTCGCCGTGTCCGGGGCCGTGGCCGGCATCCGTACCCCGGCACGGCTGAGGACACTGCCGCTCACGGCCACGCCCTGCCCGCCGAGCCAGGTCTTACCGAGATCCATCACGTGCTGGTCGGTGGTCGGTGTCTCGTCGGTGAGGACGTAGCGACGATTGGGGTCAAGGCCGGGCAGCCGGATCGGCGCCGGGTGTTGGGTTGCCGTGGCCGCGACTGCCGCGACGACGTACCAGCCGACTGCGTGGTCCTCGGAGACGACGCCCTGGACCAGGATGCTCGGGATCCGGATGGTCACCTCGCACGGTGATGCCCGTGCCGATGACCGGACGGATGCGCTTGTGGAGGGCGACCCACTTTCCAACGGCCGCGAGTTGATCCTCATCCAACGTGGTCAGGTCCCACTCGATGCCGAAGTGGAAGAGCATGCCCGTGGCCGCTCGGAAACCCAGTCGATGCGACCGGCCGGTCGTGTGTGCACTCGGACCACCAAGGTGCGAACCCATCAGTTCCGGCGGCACCAAGAGGCTTGTCCAGCGCTGGAGGTTCTGTCGCTCCACTGCGTCGATCGTGTCACTCGGCCAGATCCGGTCGGTTCGGCTCAGGATCTCAGCGTCGACGCGAGCACCACCGCTCGCGCAGCTTTCGATCTCAAGCTCGGGATGGGCCGCACGCAGTTCGTCGAGAAGGCGATACAGCGCGAAAGTTTGACCGTGCACTGCCGGGCGCCCGGCGTGCGTGACGTCGATCAGGTCGCGGTTGTGGTCCCACTTGAGGTACGCGATGTCGTACTCCGCGAGGAGGGCGAACAGGGCGTCGCGGATATAGACATAGGCATCCGGGTGCTGAAGGTCGAGGACCTGCTGATGGCGCCACGCCAGCGGCAACTCGTCACGCCCTCGAAGGATCCACTCGGGATGTGCCCGAGCGACCTGCAGAGTCGACATTGATCATCTCCGGCTCGACCCAGAGACCGAAGTCCAGACCCTTGCTGTGGACCGTCTCGATCAGGGGATGCAGTCCTTCGGGCCAGCGCAGTGGATCCACGGTCCAATCGCCCAGCCCCACTCGATCATCGACGCGTCCGTGGAACCACCCGTCGTCCAGGACGAAGCGCTCGGCGCCCACCGCCGCGGACCGCTCCGCAAGAACGGTCAGCCGTTCCAGGTCGTGATCCATATAGACCGCTTCCCAGGTGTTCACGACAACCTTGCGGGTGCTTCGGGTGCGTGGGGAGATCCCCCGCAACCAGGTATGCAAACGCGCGCTCATGCCGTCGAGACCGGTCTGGGAGTAGGAAGCCAAGACCCAAGGTGAGGAATAGCTCTCGTCGGGCTGGAGCACGATCTCGCCGGGAGCCAGCAGTTCGCCTCCGCCGAGTAGGCACTCACCTTCGGGGGTCCGCTCGGCGTACGTCGTGTGGTCGCCGCTCCACGCCGTGTGCACACCCCAGACCTCGCCATGACCGAACCCGAACCCAGGTGTGCCCGCGACCATGAGCAAGGTCGCGTCGTGGCCGGTGCGGCCATGACGTCCCGTGCGGACGAAGGATCCCTGCACCCAGGGGTGTCGTTGCGGTGTGCGTTCCTTGCACCAACGGCCGGTGAGGTCGAGCAGTTCGGTGGCGTGTGCACCCACCGGAAGCACGTTTGCCACCGAAGTCACGTGCAGTGCGCCGGGAGCGATGTTCGTCACCGTCGTACGCATGCGGACCAGGCCGCCACCGGTGAGGCCGATCTCGACCTGCACCCCCCAGCCCGCTTCGGTGTCGGTGGCGGTCATTCGCAGCAGTTCGTGCCCTGGTTCGGACTCGATCGAGAGTGAGATCCCAGTTGTCCAAACGCGGCGAGATTCCGACGAGTCCCCGGTCTGCGTGAGTGCGGAACCCGGCCAGGCCGGGCGTGCCCGTGAATCCCCGTGCCGACTCAGGCACGACTCCCGTCTGCCGGGGCAGATCAATGGCTGAGTGCGAGACACCCGGTCGTCGCAACTCGGCGAAATTCGCCACGTCCGCTTCCGAGATATCACCCAGCGCGGTGCCCCAATGGAGGATTGCTGGCACACCGAACTCGTCGAGCGCGACGAGAACACTGACACCGCCGCGGGAAAGGTGAATCGGGGGCAAGATCACCGGCACAAGGCTAGTGGAATCAGTAGGTCCCGAGGAATTTCCGCGGCGTCCCCGGTGGCGGCTGTCGTACGACTGTCACGCTGCCCATCAACGCCATCCCCCTGACCCGCACCGTCGGTGAGTTGTCGCTCAACCTGGCCGGCGTCTTGTCCTTGCCCTGATTGAAGTCACCCATGATGGGAGTGCCGTCGACGACGACGTGCGTGTGGGCGTCCACCAGCACCTTGACCTCGCCCATGATCGCGTTGGCCGTGATCGTGATCAGGTTGCCAGCGAAGGTGGCCTCCCGCAGGTCGAGCAGGACACTGCCCATCATCGCGAAGGCCGTGTGCTCCTCCGGCACCAGCCATGCGCCCTGGCGCTTGCATTCGCCCATGACGACCCAGGAACTCTCGTGGGTAGACGTCGCGCGGGTGCCGATGCGGTGCGCTGGGGAGGACTGGGAGAGATCCACCGTGGGCTGACGCCACTGCATCTGATGTCACCGGACTGGATGGGCAGATCGACCGTGATCGGCACCAGATCGGCATACGTCTTGGCGGCGAAGGTGGCGTCCAGCCGCTCGTCCAACTCATCGAGGTCGATCCGCCCATCGCCGGCAGCCTGACGCAACACCTCGGCGACCTTGTTGCGGTCAGCGTCGGAGATGCGGAACAACGCAGGATCTCGGTACGCGCGCCATCTCTGCTGGCCATCCCTGGGCTGCATTGCCGAACCCTCCATAGGGGTCAGCCTAGCCGCTGGGGATACGCTCAGGCAGTGAGCACAACTGAGCCCGAGTTCCGCTATTCCGACTTGCTGCCGATCGGTCCTGACCCGACGCCGTACCGGTTGATCACAACCGAAGGCGTCTCCACCTTCGAGGCCGGTGGGCGTACTTTCCTGAACGTCGAGCCTGAGGCCATCCGCGCGTTGACGGCCGAGGCGATGCACGACATCGCCCACTACCTGCGGCCCGCCCACCTCTCACAGCTCCGCCGGATCATCGACGATCCCGAGTCCTCGGGAAACGACCGGTTCGTGGCCCTCGACCTGCTCAAGAACGTCAATATCTCGGCGGGCGGTGTGCTCCCGATGTGTCAGGACACCGGGACCGCGATCGTCATGGGCAAGAAGGATGAAACCGTTCTCACCGGCGCAGACGACGCCGAGGCGATCTCTCATGGTGTGTACGACGCGTACACCAGGCTGAACCTGCGCTATTCCCAGTTGGCTCCGCTGACGATGTGGGAGGAGAAGAACACCGGCACGAACCTGCCGGCACAGATCGAGATCTACTCCACACCTACTCACGAAGGAACCGACGGCACGCAGACCCCGGAGTACAAGTTCTTGTTCATCGCCAAGGGCGGCGGCTCGGCGAACAAGTCGTTCCTCTACCAAGAGACGAAGGCCGTGCTCAACCCCACTCGGATGCTCGCGTTCCTGGACGAGAAGCTCCGCTCTCTCGGGACCGCCGCCTGCCCGCCGTACCACTTGGCCGTCGTGATCGGTGGAACGTCCGCGGAGTTCACGCTGAAGACCGCCAAACTGGCCTCGACTCACTACCTCGACAACCTGCCCACCTCGGGCTCGATGAGTGCGCACGGCTTCCGCGACACCGAACTCGAGGAGGAGGTCTTCAAACTGACGCAAGGCTTCGGTATCGGGGCACAGTTCGGTGGGAAGTACTTCTGTCACGACGTGCGGGTGATCCGGCTACCTCGACATGGGGCCTCGTGCCCGATCGCGATCGCCGTCTCATGCTCGGCCGACCGGCAGGCGATGGGCAAGATCACCGCCGAGGGCGTGTTTCTCGAGCAACTCGAGATCGACCCGGCGTCGTACCTCCCAGAGACGACCGCAAGCGCACCTGATCGAAGGCGGCGAGGTGGTCGAGATCGATCTGAACCGCCCGATGGAGGAGATCCGGGCGGAGTTGTCCAAGCATCCGGTCAAGACCCGCCTCTCCCTTACGGGTTCGCTGGTGGTCGCGCGGGACATCGCTCACGCCAAGATCAAGGAACGCCTCGACGCCGGCGAGGAGATGCCCGACTATCTCAAGGACCATCCGGTGTACTACGCCGGGCCGGCGAAGACTCCCGAGGGGATGGCGTCAGGCTCCTTCGGGCCGACGACAGCCGGGCGGATGGATTCCTACGTCGAGCAGTTCCAGGCCGCCGGCGGCTCGCTGGTCATGCTCGCCAAAGGCAACCGGTCCAAGATCGTCACCCAGGCGTGCGCGGCTCACGGTGGCTTCTACCTGGGTTCGATTGGCGGCCCCGCCGCTCGGTTGGCCCAGGACTGCATCAAGTCGGTGACCGTGCTGGAGTACGCCGAGTTGGGCATGGAGGCGATCTGGAAGATCGAGGTCGAGAACTTCCCAGCGTTCATCGTGGTGGACGACAAGGGCAACGACTTCTTCACCGACCCCTCCGGAGCCGTCACCGTCCCCTTGACCGGGATCCGAATCCGCTCCGCCGAATAGCTAACGTCATACGTCTCGGTGCCAATACCCTCGCATTCGTATGACGTTGTTCGGCGAGGTCATACGGTCCGGTGCCAATACCGTCGGATTCGTATGACGTTGCACGAGGCTCCGGATCAGCCCGCCCGCCAAGAGTTGATCGGACAGCCAGCGTTGATGAGTGCCGACTCGATCTGGCCAAAGAACTCGTCAGGCGCCACCCGGAATCCCAGTAGGGGTAGCCGCAGCACCGTTGTCCGCTGAAGTGTCAGATCGTTGTGGCGCAACGCATCCGCAACGACGTTGGTCGCCCACGAGTGGTGAATGCCATCAATCTCGACGCAGACGTTCCAGTCCTCCCACAGCACGTCGAGGTAGTACCGCCCGTGGGTGCCACGACGGACGACTTGTCGCGTTGGCACCGGGAGTCCTCGCTGGCGGCACTCGCGAGCGAATTCCAATTCACCGACCGACCTCACACCGCCGAGGAGGTCCAGCAATACCGAGTGAATGAATTCGCGCCGCCGGTCACGCTTGATCCGGAGCATTTCTCGCCCAAGCCCCTCGGCCGTCGCGAGTCCCTGCTGGACCGACATCGTGAGCAAGAGCGCAGCCTGTTTGTCGCTGGTGGCCCAGAGAGCAGCTCGCACGGCGGCGACTTCAGGGCGAGCGCGAGGGATCCCGCCGACCGCCACATCCGTCGGCGCCCATCTTCGTGTTTGGCGAACATCAACACCGGAGACACGACGTACCCGGGCACCGCGGGGTAGCGAGACTCGTATTCGTTCGGAGGTGTAGTGCTTCAATCCAGCCGCAAGGAGGGCTGACTCGCCGTCCAGGAATGCCCGAGGTCCCGCCTCGAAGACCGCCGTCCACCAACGCGCCGCTTCATCAACTGGCCCGGTGTGAACGATCAGACTCTGTCGTCCGACGCGATTCCACCTGCGTGCCTGAACGTTGGCCCGCACTTCAGCTCGCGTGATGCCCAAGGAGTAGACCTGAAGCAGAGACACGACGCCGTCTTGCTGATTCGCCAAGAGCTCAACTCTTTGTCTTCGCTGGCGGCGAATGGCGGATGGGGTTGCGTCACTCGTGCGGGCATTCATGGCCAGAACTCTTGACTCCACAGGGCGGAATGTCACCAGGCTGAATAGCGAGCTGTGGAGAACTGGTGTTTCGCGCCGATCCCACCGCCACCCTGACGTCATACGAATCGATCGCAATTGCCGCCGCCACGTATGACGCATGCCGTGCGACGTCATCGGATACGGTCGCTGTCGCAGCCAGATCGTATGACGTTGGGGGATCCAGGCCGTCCCGCTAGACACCCCGTGCGAGTTGTCGAAGGGCCGAGTAATCTGACTCTTTGTGAACGACAAAGTCTTTCGTAACGCCCAAGACATGACCCGGGTTGAGCCCGGACGGATCCAGTTCACCGACGACCTTCACCGCCGAGCCCAGTTCTTCGATCTGGCAGGGTGCCCCGGAGGGTGAGGACCCCCGCAAGGTCGTCCTCGACGCCGTGGCCCAGCACTTCATGTCGCGCGCCCACCCGGGTTGGCGGCTGGTTGAAGTCAACGGCGGCCGATGCGACTTCGCCCCGCGGGTGGGTTCTCGGGTAGGAGCCAACCGAATCACGATCATGAACACCGACGACGAGGTGTTGGTCAAGGCAACCGAGAACGGGCTGCACACTCATCAGGGCGGCGTGCCCCATCTCCCGTGCTCGGACAACAACTTCGATGTCGTCGTGTCCCTCTGGTCCCTCGCCTTCGTCGAGGACCTCGATGCGGCGCTGAAAGACATCCATCGCGTCCTGCGGCCGGGTGGTCGTTTCCTGGCGTTGGCCCCTGGCGAGGATCACCTCTCCGAGCTCATCACGCGAGGCCGGCGGTACCGAGCCTGCAATCCCTCACGGCCGAGAACGGCCTCGATGCCATCGGTGAGCACTTCACGAGCATCAAGCGCACCAAGATCGAGACCCGAGCCGTGTTCGCCGACTACCAGACGGCCCGCAACTATCTGTCACGGTTCGACTCCGGAGCTCGGCGACAATCTTCCTGAGTTCGATGGCCCCCGCGAGTTCGTCGGCGAATCAACGTTGTTCGCCTGCGGAAGCACCAATCACCCGGTTCCGCCCACGGGGAGAACGTGAGAGGTCGACGTCCTGGTGGTCAGGCGGTCCGACCGATGCGTCCGCCAACCGGGATCAACCATCCGGGACTCACGCCCCCGGGTCTCCCGCCCCCGGGCACCCTGCCTCCGGGCGCCAGCACCCAGACCCAGGTCCGCGCCCCAACGGCATGGACTTCCTCGACTTCGCCAAGGAGCCGCCTCCGCGACGGCACCCCGAAAGGCGACTAGTAGTACCCGTGGCCCTGCTTGAAGGACCACGCGCCGCACGGTGTGCCGTACCGGTCCTGGATGTAGCCGAGTCCCCAACGGATCTGCGTCACGGGATTCGTGGCCCAATCGGCGCCGGCTGAGGACATCTTCGAGCCCGGCAGCGCCTGTGGAATGCCGTACGCCGATGAGTGGGGGTTGTCGGCATTCACCCGCCAGTGACTCTCTCCGTCGTACAACGGGTCGAGGCAGTCGAACTCGTCCTGATCGAATCCAAACTCCGTGAGCAGCGCTTTCGCGATGATGCGCGGGTCCTCATCCGAGATGTCCTCGGTGCGCGTCATGGCCCGGCCGGATGGCTGCGAGAGTGCCGCCAGTTTCACCGAGGTCGTGGCGGCGCGGCTGTCAGAGCGGGAGACCACGTCATCACGCAGGGTCGCGCCAGCGGGGACAGCTGGGGACGCTTGCAGATCCGCGGACTCCTGAGTCTGACTCAGCGCCAGTTGAGAGTCCACGCCCAGATCCGGGGCAAAGACACCGCCCCAGACGGTGGCGGCCGTGATTGCGGCAGCCATACCAGACAAGAGGAAGACCGACCGGACTGCACGACGCGGCGCTTTGTTGATGCTCGCAGAGGTCGCCAGGTCCCGATGCTTCGGAACGTACTTCTCGGAACTCGGCAAGCGCTGACCCTAGGTATCGGTGGCAGTGTCGGTGGCAGGTCCTCCACCATGCATGACTGCGTCGAGGATTAGCAAACCCCGATCCCGCCAACCGGTCAGTGCTGTGCCACTTGGTGAGTGCCGCCTAGAGAGTGACGTCTTCCAACATCTCGGTCACCAATGCGGCGATCGGCGAACGTTCGGAGCGGGTCAGCGTGACGTGCGCGAACAGCGGATGGCCCTTGAGCTTCTCCACCACCGCGACGACGCCGTCGTGTCGCCCGACCCTCAGGTTGTCGCGCTGCGCGACATCGTGAGTCAGCACCACCTTGGAGTTGGCTCCGATGCGCGACAGCACGGTCAGCAGGACGTTGCGCTCCAGTGACTGCGCCTCATCAACGATGACGAAGGAATCGTGCAGTGAACGACCGCGGATGTGGGTGAGCGGCAGCACTTCGAGCATGCCGCGATCCAGAAGTTCCTCGATCACCTCACGCGAGGTCAGCGACGACAACGTGTCGAAGACGGCCTGACCCCAGGGCGACATCTTTTCGGACTCGGATCCCGGGAGGTACCCCAGCTCCTGTCCACCGACAGCGAACAGCGGCCGGAAAACGACGACCTTGCGGTGCTGTCCGCGTTCCATGACCGCCTCGAGGCCGGCGCACAGGGCCATGGCCGATTTCCCGGTGCCGGCCCGCCCACCGAGCGACACGATGCCCACCTCGGGATCGAGCAGCATCTCCAGGGCGATGCGTTGCTCGGCCGAGCGCCCATGGACACCGAACACCTCACGATCGCCACGAACGAGATGGACCTGCTTGTCCGGTCCGACCCGACCCAGCGCCGTACCCCGATCTGACAGGAGCACCAAGCCGGTGTGGCATGGCAGGTCTCTGGCGGCCGCCAGATCGAGCGTGCCGTCGTCGTACAACTCGTCCAGATCGCTCGCAATGACGTCGAGTTCGGCCATGCCGGTGTACGCCGCCTCCGACTCGTGGACTGCCTCGGCGCGGTACTCGGCGGCAGCCAGCCCGATCGCAGAGGCCTTGATGCGCAGCGGCAGATCCTTCGACACCAAGGTGACGTTGAGGCCCTCGTCGGCGAGGTTGCGCGCGACCGCCAGGATCCGGGTGTCGTTGTCGACGGACCCGCCGCCGCCGGTCTTGATGCCGGACGGCAGGGAGTCGATGCTGACGTGGTTGAGTTCGACCCGCAGGGTGCCGCCCTCATCTGTGACGGGGACGGGTTGGTCGAGGCGACCGTGCTCGATCCTCAGTTCGTCGAGTTTGCGCAGGGCGCTGCGCGCGAAGTACCCCAATTCCGGATGGTGCCGCTTTCCCTCCAACTCGGTGATCACGACCACCGGCAACACCACTTCGTGCTCAGCGAACCGGCGCATCGCCCCGGGATCCGCCAGCAACACGCTGGTGTCCAGCACATAGGTCTGCCGCGACGGTTTCGGCGGTAGACTTCGTGGTGCTGGGTTTCCGGGCTGACGCACTCCCGGCGTTGGATTTCTTCGGCACTATTGAGTTCGGCACAGGGTCCCCTCCGGTGCCCCCAGATTCGACGGCACACGACTGATGACGCACGGTCGGCCCACAGCTTCAAGGCCGCTTGAAAGTGAAGGTACGCCGCGTAGGTAACGTCTGTCTGGGCGACACGCCACAACGCAATGACAGCCAGATGAACGAACGGTTTGCCCGAGTGAACCGGCCACGGATCTGCGTGCAGGTCAGGAGCCGAAGCGACGCTCGCGAGCGGCGTACGCCCTGATCGCCCGGAGGAAGTCGACGCGCCGGAAATCCGGCCACAGTGCTTCGCAGAAGTAGAACTCGCTGTGCGTGCTCTGCCACAGCAGGAAGCCGCCCAGCCGTTGCTCGCCAGACGTTCGGATCACCAGGTCGGGATCCGGTTGGCCCTTGGTGTAGAGGTGCTCGGCGATGTGCGAGACATCGATAACCTCGGCCAATTCCTCGAGCGTGCGGCCCTCGGCTGCCTGCTCCTGGAGCAGCGAGCGGACGGCGTCGGTGATCTCGCGCCGGCCGCCGTACCCAACCGCGACGTTGACGATGAGTCCGTCGACGTCGCGAGTCGCATCGGCCGCCGCCTTGAGCACTTCTGCCGTGGCAGCGGGGAGAAGATCCAGGGCGCCGACCGGGTTGATTCGCCAGCGATGCTGCTCGGCCATGCTGGTCACGGCGCCTTCGATGATCTCCAGCAAGCCCAGTGAGTTGATCTGGTGGCCGGTTCAGATTGTCCGTCGACAGCAACCACAACGTGACGACCTCGACACCGACGTCGTCGCACCAACCCAGCATCGGCTGGATGTTGTCCGCACCGGCTTGGTAACCCTGGGCGGTGTCCATGCCGACCGCTTGGGCCCACCGACGATTCCCGTCGAGCATGACCCCGATGTGTTGAGGGATCCGATCCTGAGGCAGCCGCCGAACCATTCGGGCTTCGTACGGCGGGTAGAGGACCCGACGAGCCGCGTTCTTCCAAGACACCACCTGCTAGATGTTACCGGGCCGATGTGTACTCCGGATGTGTCTTCGTAGTTACCGCGCAGCCGGTAGATTGAGGCCATGAAGGACGCGCTCCGCTCACACCTCGACGGTCTGCAGGACCGCGTCGACGTCGCGATCGCAGAGGTGAAACCCCACCTGCGGGGTTGGCTCCACTTGGCGTCCGCACCGCTGACCCTCGCCGCGGGAATCGTGCTCGTCGCGCTATCGCCGACCGCGTCCACGAAGTTCGGGTCCGCGATCTATGCGTTGTCTGCCGTGCTGCTCTTCACCGTTTCGGCGATCTTCCATCGCGGCCGGTGGTCGCCCCGAGTGCAGGCGTTCCTTCGTCGTTTCGATCACGCAAACATCTTCTTGCTCATCGCCGGCTCCTACACGCCCTTCACGTTGCTGCTGCTGGACGGGCGCGAACGAACCATCCTGCTTTCAGTGGTCTGGATCGCCGCCGGGATCGGCACCCTGATGCGGGTCTTCTGGTTGGGGGCACCCCGGTGGCTCTACACCGCGGTCTATCTCGGGCTGGGCTGGGCAGCGGTCTTCTACTTCCCGTCCTTCATCGCGACGGCGAGTACGGCGGTGCTGGTGCTGATGATCGTCGGCGGAGTGCTTTACACAGTAGGTGGTGTTGTATACGGGCTGAAACGTCCGAATCCGAGCCCTCGCTGGTTCGGCTTCCATGAGGTGTTCCACGCCCTCACCATCGCCGCCTTCACGGTGCACTACGTCGGCATCTCGCTTGCGACGTACACCCTCGCCTGACCCGCTGACACGTCACTCCCAGTCGGGTTAGCCGGGGTCTTTGCAGGCGCTCGACGTGAACTCGGCCATGGTCACGACCTCGTTGTCACGGACGATCACCTGATCGGCCTTGAGCCCCGCTAGATCTGCGGCGGTGAAGGCCGCCTGCGACGCGACCACGTCGGCGGTTGAACTGTTGCCCTCCACGATGTAGCCGTGGCCGGACTCCATGACCAATTTCGGACCGTCCCAACCCGGCGTACCCGTCACCAGATTGACCTCGATCGAGCCTTTCTGCGGATCGGCCGCCTTCCATGCGCCGAAGGATGGGTTGGGCTCATCGTCGGCAAGTCCTTCGCGGGTTCCCGCCAGATCGATGTTGTCGATGGTGCCGGTGCAGACCTCGATGAGGACTACCGGGTTGCCTTGGCCATCCACCACAACCCCCGTGCTGCCGATGACGTCCGTCGTGATCACGTTTCCGCAGCCAGCCAAGAGAAGAGTGAGGGCAGCCAGGGTCAGACCTGTTCGCTTCATCTGGCCAGTGTGGGCCGAAAGTCCAGACAATCCGTGAGCCCGACTACTCAAACTGGTTGCCTTTTGTGACTCCTCACCGGGATTTAGTGACTCCTCACCGACTGGGAGTGACGCGTCAGCGGGCGGGTTCGGACTCTTTCTCGGCGGAGTCGGCGGCGAGCATGTCGAGAGCGACGTCCACGATCATGTCCTCCTGGCCGCCGACCATCCCACGTCGTCCGACTTCGAGGAGGAGCGCGCGGGCGTCCACGCCGTACGTCGCCGCAGCGTTCTCGGCGTGACGGAGGAACGACGAGTAGACACCGGCGTACCCCAGGGTCAGCGTCTCGCGATCCACCCTCACCGGCCGATCCTGGAGCGGTCGAACCAGGTCATCGGCGGCGTCTTGAAGTTTGAAGACGTCGCAGCGGTGGTTCCAGCCCAGCAGGTCGGCAACCGCGATGAAGGCCTCGATCGGGCAGTTGCCCGCACCGGCACCCTGGCCGGCCAGCGAGGCATCGACGCGGTAGACGCCCTCCTCGACGGCCACCACGGAGTTGGCGACAGAGATCGACAGATTCTCGTGGGCGTGGATGCCGAGTTGCGTCTCTGGCTTGAGTACGTCGCGATAGGCCCGAACACGGTCGCGGACCATGTCCATCGTGAGTCGACCGCCGGAGTCGGTGACGTAGACGCACTGGGCGCCGTACGACTCCATCAGCTTCGCCTGCTGCGCCAACCCGGCCGGGTCGTTCATATGGCTCATCATCAGGAACCCGGAGACGTCCATCCCGATCTCGCGAGCGGTGGCGATGTGCTGGGCGGCGACGTCAGCCTCGGTGCAATGGGTGGCGACCCGCACCGAACGTACGCCGAGCGAATAGGCATGCTTGAGCCCCTCGATGGTGCCGATTCCTGGCACCAGGAGCGACGTCAACTTGGCGTTGGTCAGCACCGAAGCAGCCGCCTCGATCCACTCCCAGTCGGTGTTGGACCCCGGGCCATAGTTCAGCGACCCACCGGCGATCCCGTCTCCATGCGTCACCTCGATCGCATCGACGCCGGCGTCGTCGAGTGCCTTGCAGATCGTGGCGACATTCTCGGGCGACACTCGATGTCGGATCGCGTGCATGCCGTCACGGAGCGTGACGTCCTGGATGTAGAGCTCGGTCATGACGAAACTCCTGAGGTCTCGACAGCCTCGACCAACGAAGGGGGGTCGGACGCCGGCAGTGACGAGGCGATCTGCTCGGCCACCCGCATCGCCGCGGACGTCATGATGTCCAGGTTCCCGGCGTACGCCGGCAGGTAGTGCGCCGCCCCCTCGACTTCGAGGAACACCGAAACCTTGTGCGTGACCGGGACCTCCCCCACGCCCTTGCCGAGCAGCGTGTGCACCGGCTCCCCCTCGGGGATCCGCGTGAACTGCACCTCCTGCTTGAGGCGATAGCCCGGGACGTACGCCGCCACGTCGGCCACCATCGAGATGATCGACTCCCGGATCGCGTCCTGAAGCTCCTCGTTGGGATCGTTGATCAGCGTGAAGACCGTGTCGCGCATGATCAGCGGTGGCTCGGCGGGGTTCAAGATGATGATCGCCTTGCCGCGCCAGGCGCCGCCGACAGCCTCGATCGCCTAGAGCGGTCGTCTCGGTGAACTCGTCGATGTTGGCCCGGGTGCCCGGCCCGGCCGACTTGGAGGCCACCGACGCGACGATCTCGGCGTACGGCACGTCGGTGATCCGCGACACGGCGTACACGATCGGGATCGTCGCCTGACCGCCACATGTGACCATGTTGAGGTTCTCGGCGTCCTCGTGCGAGTTCAGGTTGACCGCGGGCACGACGTACGGCCCGATCGCGGCGGGCGTCAGGTCGATCAGGCGTTTGGAGTACGGCGCGAGCTTGGCGGCGTTCGCCCTGTGGGCACCAGCGGACGTGGCGTCCAAGACGATCGCGATGTCGTCGAAGCCATCCATGGCGATCAGGCCGTCGACGCCCTCGTGAGTGGTGGGTACGCCGAAGCGGCCGGCCCGGGCCAATCCGTCGGAGGCCGGATCGATCCCGACCATGGCGCCCATCTCGAGAGACTCGGAGATGCGCAACACCTTGATCATCAGGTCGGTGCCGATGTTGCCCGATCCGATGATCGCGACCTTTGTCTTCGTCATGAGGTCTCCTCCGAGAACGTTGCTGTGACCGAGCCCAGGCCGGAGATCTCGGCGCGAACCACTGCACCAGGCGGCACCGGCTGCATCGGGCCGAGCGCACCGCTCAGGATCACCTGACCCGCCAGCAGCGGCTGGCCGAAGTCACGGGCCGTCTGCGCCAGCCAGGACAGTGCGTTGAGCGGATCGCCAAGGCACGCAGAGCCGACACCGGTCGACACGACCTCGCCGTTTGTCGTCATCGACATCTCAGCCTCGATCGGCGAGAAGTCGTCAAGTGACACCTTGTCCGCGCCGAGGACATAGAGCCCGCTCGACGCGTTGTCGGCCACTGTGTCGGCGAACTTGATGTTCCAATCGGCGACCCGGCTATCGACGATCTCGATCGCGGCCCGCGCATGGGCGACCGCGGATCGGACTTGCTCGATGTCCAGCGGACCGTCGACGAGATCCTCCGCCAGCACGAACGCGATCTCGGCCTCCGCCTTGGGCTGCAGCAGTCGGCTCATCGGGACGACCTCATCCTCGGCGTACCCCATGTCGTTGAACAACACTCCGAAGTCGGGCCGATCGACACCCAGTTGCGCCTGCACCGCCGGATTGGTCAGGCCGATCTTCCGTCCCACGATCGTGGCGCCGCCGGCAAGACGCGAGGCAGTGAGTTTCTCCTGGATGGCGTACGCCGAGGCGACGTCCGTCTCACTGATCAGGTCGCGGATCGGTGCACACGGCACCCCGGTCTCCCCCGCGTTCAGCAGTCTCAAGAAGCCTTCTTCGACAACACTTTCGGGGACGCTCGCCGCAATGCTCATAGTGACAAGCATGATGTCTGTCACACCCGTCGGCATAGGTATGCGTCCCGCTGAGCGGAACCCTGCTGGTCGCGGTGATGCGGCACCTGCTGCGAAGAATCGCTACATGGACGCGAACGAGTGGGACGAGCGGTACGCCGCGACCGAGTTGATGTGGTCGCAGTCGCCGAACATGTTCGTGGCCGCCGAATGCGCTGATCTTCCGCCCGGGCCGGGCCGTCGATCTGGCGGCTGGCGAGGGCCGCAACGCCATCTGGTTGGCATCCCTCGGCTGGAAGGTCACAGCGGTCGACTTCTCGGACGTCGCCCTGACCAAGGGTCGAACGCATCGCCCCGGATGCCGCGATCACCTGGGAGTGCGCCGACGCGACCACGTGGCAGTCGCCCCCGGCGTACGACTTGGCGGTGATCGCCTACCTCCAACTGCCCGAAGCCGAGCGAAGGGCCGCGATCCGCAATGCGTTCGACGCGCTGATCCCGGGGGGTACCTTCCTGCTGGTCGGTCACGACTCCACGAACATGGCCGAGGGAACCGGTGGGCCGCAGTACCCCGAGGTGCTCTACACCGCGGAAGACGTGCTCGCGGATCTGGCCGGACGTGACTTCGAGTCGGTCGCGCCGAGCGGGTCGAGCGAAACGTGGTCGGCGAGCACCGGGCGACCGGCATCGCACTCGACGCTCTGGTGCGGTTAGTGCGCACGAGTTAGTGCGGCGTACGACGTCGTCGTCGGCTACGACCCACCGCCTACACTCCCATCGTGACCCCTACCCAGCTCAGGGCGTTCGCGTCCGTTGTGCGGCTCGGGTCGGTCAAGGCTGCCGCGGACGAGTTGGGTGTCACCGAGGCGGCCGTCTCCATCCACGTCGGCCAATTGCGCCGCGAGTTCGACGATCCGCTCTTCACGCGCGCGAAGTCGGGCATCGCGTTCACGCCGGGCGGCTTGCGATTGGCCAGCAGAGCGGTCGAGATCCTCGGCCTTCAGGACCGGACGGTTCACGAGGTCAGCCAGGCTGGGCACGGTCGGCGCCTGCTACGACTCGCGTGCTCGACAATCTTCGCCGAGCACGCCGCACCGGGCCTGATCGATCTCTTCGCCAGTCGGGCCGACGACCTCGAGGTCGAGTTGAGCGTCCGCCCGATCGCGAGTTTCCCTGCGCTGCTGGCTTCGCGAACCGTCGATGTCGCAATCGGCCCGGCTGCCACCGCCCCGATCAGTTCGTTGACCCATCGGCCGTTCCTCAACTACGAGATCGTGGCCGTCGTCGGCCCCGAACACCATCTGATCGGGGCGCAAGGTGGCTCCGGATCAGGTGCGACAACTCACCTGGAATCTCGGTCCGAGCGGCGTTGAAGACGTCGGGCTCGTCCCCACTCTGCTTCGAAAGCTTCAAATCCCCGAGAAGAACCAGCGCATCTTCCAGAGCGATGCCGCCGCGTTGGACGAGACCAAGCGCAGTGACGGCATCTCACTGGCCGTTCGGTTCGCCATCAGCGACGAACTCTCCTCGGGTCGACTCGTGACCCTGGAGGGCACCGGACTCAAGGGAACGGGCAGTTGGGCGGCGATGGCGCTCCCCGTGCATAGTCAGCTAGCGGCGACCGCGGAGTTGTTGCGATTCATCACGACGCCCCGCGCCACTCAGGCCATGGTGCGCGGATCCGGCGTCAATCTGGGCCGCTTCAAACCCGCCGTACACGTCACTCTGTGGGGCTGAACACCTAGCCGCGGTCTCCGGCGATGGCGTCGAACACGGCTGGCAGCGAACCGAGGGTGTCGCCGGGCAGGAACACGTCGCAGTACGGCAACGCGGCCGCCATCGAACCCACGAGCGGTTCGAAGCCCGGAGCAGCGGCACGCGGATTGAGCCAGACGATCCGCTTCGCGCGACGCCGAGCCCGTGCCATCACCGCGGCCAGCATCTCCGGCGGATCGCTGTCCCAGCCGTCCGAGGCGATCACCAGTACGCCGCCACGCAGGGCGTTTCCGTGGCGTGAGCGCAACATCGTGCCGAGGCTCGTCGCGAGGTGGGTGCCGCCGTACCGATCGACCACCTCGTCCGTCGCGCGGGTGATCGCCTCCTCGGCCGAGCGCAACGCCAGCGTTGGAGTGAGCCGCGTCAAGCTGGTCGAGAAGGCGAAGGTTTCGCATCTCTGAGTCTGAGCGAAGGCGCGCATCATGTGGAGGTACGCCGTAGCGAAGTCCCGCATGGACTGGCTGACGTCGGTGACCAGAACAACCCGCATGGGTCTCAGAACTTGGCGATGTCGCCGCAACGAAACCGGCTCCCACGCCGTACGCCGTGCAGCCCGCATGGTCTCTCGCAGCGCAATCCGACGACCGGCGTCGCTCACGGTGGTTCGACGGCTGCGTCGCATCGGCCACCGATGCATCGACGACTCCAGCCATCGTCCCAGCAGAGCGATCTCATCGGCGTCCATCCGATCGAACGGCACGTCGGCGAGCGCTGGCGACGGCGCTGGGCATGAGTTCCGGCAGGATGCGCGAGTCATCGTGTTGATCGTCGCTGGGCACCGTCCGAGGCAACGTGTGCCACGGCAGTCCGATCTCGATCCCTTCGCTCCCCGGGTTGCCGCCGGTTGCCCGGAGGGTGCCGGGATCCTCGGGCGGCTTGTTTATCGCTTCGCCGGGTCCTCGCGACTCGATCTTCAATGCGGCATCGAAGGCGGCGCGGAAGATCCGCTCGAAGACCTCGAGGTCCGCTGCGCGGTTGACCAAGGTGAGCCGAGCCGACCAATAGAGCGAGTCGACCGATGACGGGGGCCTCAACTCCAAAGCACGGGTGAATGAAGACATCGAACTCACGGCGACCGGCACCCCGTTCATGCGCAACCGATGCGCCAGCGCCACCACAAAGGCGGCCCGATCCACGCCCGCAAGCAACACAGGCGGCAAGACGGTGGACATCAGATCAGCCGAACGCGTAGGACTCGAGGGCCTCGGTCACGACCTCGCAGTCATCGGGGGTCTTCGCCACCGCCCCCAGCGTGGCGACCGCGATCTCTCGCACCAACTCGGTGGCACCTAAGGCCGACAAAGCGGCGACCCAGTTGATCGCCTCGGCGACACCCGGTGGCTTGTCGACGTCGAGGTTGCGGACGTGCCCGATGAACTGAGCGGCGGACTCGACGAGCGGCAGGTTGGCCGCCGGGACCGATCGGCGCAGGATCGCCACGACCCGCTCCGGCTCGGGGTAGGACAGCCAGTGATAGATGCAGCGGCGGCGCAACGCATCGTGGAGATCGCGGCTGCGATTGGACGTGAGTACGACGGTAGGCGGCCGTTTCGCAGCGAAGGTCCCCAGCTCAGGGATCGTCACGGACCCTTCGCCCAGGAACTCCAACAGCAGCGCCTCGAACTCGTCGTCGGCACGGTCGATCTCATCGATCAGAAGCACGGGCGGCTGTGGACCGTCGTACCTCACACACGCCAGGATCGGCCGCTCCACCAAGAACTCCTCGCCGAACAGGTCGGCCTCGGTGAGCTTCTCGTGCTGCGCCTCGGCCAGGCGGATCGCGAGCAGTTGGCGCTGGTAGTTCCAGTCGTAGAGGGCCTCGGCGGCGCTGAGACCTTCGTAGCACTGAAGCCTCAGCAGAGGTACGCCGCGTGCTGCGGCCAACGCGTGCGCGGCGGCTGTCTTGCCGACGCCGGGCTCACCCTCGAGCAGTAGCGGCATGCCGAGTTTGGTCGCGAGAAGAATGGCCGTGGCCGTGCCGTCATCTGCGAGATAGCCCTGGTCGTCAAAGCGCTCGCGCACGTCCATGGCGGACAGGAAGTCGATCCCCGATGTGGTCATGCGCTCACCTGCTCGATGTGGTCACGACACCTGCGCCGCGACGTACCGGTCCCGACACCCAGGGTTGCAGAACCAGAAGTCCACACCGTCGATCACAGCATGCGGCGTGTCCGGACCGACCGTCACCGTCATTCCGCACACCGGATCGATGACTGGGAGTGACGTCTCGGCGACTGGGAGTGACGTCTCACCTGTTCCGGACCCATGCCTAGAAGGTGAGGGGTCACTCCCAGCAGGTGAGGGGTCACTCCAGCAGGTGAGGGGTCACTGCAGTCAGGTGAGGCGGTGAGGCCGTCGACGCGGATGCCGCGGACGATAGCGGCGAGGATGGAGAGGGCGATCTCTGGCGCGGTCCTGGCGCCGATGTCTAGGCCGACGTGGGTGTAGACCCGACGCATCTCGTCGTCCTTGAGGTCCAACTGTTCGAGGATGGCTTCGCCGCGGGTCTGGCTGCAGACCAGCCCGATGAACCCGACCCCGGCGTCCAGCGCACGCACGGATCGCGCCGACCTCGTCGCCCCCATGGCTGGAGATCACGACCGCGGTCGCGCCATCGGGAGTGCCCTCGGCAGCACGGCGTACGACGAACCCCACGGTTGGCGCAAGAGTCGAAAGCGCCTGGGCGGTCGGCGAGGACCCCACGACGTACAACACAGGCGACGGAAGCAAGGGTTCCAAGAAGATCTCCAAGGCTCCACCCGACAGGCACGGATTCACGACCACGCTAGCCCCGGGCGAGTCGGGAAAACCGGTCTCACCGTCGGGCAGCACTCGCAGCAGGAGGCTCTCCCCCGTGCCGAGCACCCCCAGAGCGGCCGAGCGGACGGATCCCTCGGCGCAATGCCCACCCACGAAGCCCTCGACGGATCCGTCGGCATGCACGATCGCCTCGTCACCCGTCTTCGCCGAACTCGGCTCCTGGGCGCGCACCACCGTGGCACGCACGAAAGGCACCTGGGCGTGGGTCAACTCGGCGACCCGAGCGGCCATCTCCTTCGTGCTCATCCCACATCCATCAAGTCAGGTCCATCGGATCGGGCCCCATCAGATCGGGCCCATCAGATCGGCGGAGTTGCGTTGCCGTTCATGGCATCCCACACCCGGGACGGGGTGAGCGGCATATCAGCATGGCGTACGCCGTACGGCTTCAGCGCGTCGATCACCGCATTGACCACTGCAGGCGGTGAGCCGACCGTAGCCGACTCCCCGATGCCCTTGGCGCCGATCGGGTGGTGCGGCGACGGCGTCACGGTGTGCCCGGTCTCCCAATGCGGCACCTCGAGTGCCGTCGGGATCAGGTAGTCCATCAACGATCCGCCGAGGCAGTTGCCGTCCTCGTCGAACGAGATCATCTCCATCAGCGCCATCCCGACACCGTCGGTCAGCCCGCCATGGACCTGGCCTTCGATGATCATCGGGTTGATCCGCGTCCCGCAGTCATCGACCGCGATGAAGCGACGCACTTTGACGACAGCAGTGCCCGGATCGATGTCGACGACGCAGATATAGGCGCCGTACGGATAGGTCAGATTCTCCGGGTTGTAGCAGATCTGAGCCTCGAGACCACCCTCGATGCCCTTCCGGCAGATCGCCGGCACCGTGTGCGCGGAAGGCGATCTCCTGGATGGTCACCGAGCGACTGGCGTCGCCCCGAACGTGGAAGGCGCCCTTCTGCCATTCGAGGTCGGCCACCGACACTTCGAGCATGCCCGAGGCGATGATCTTGGCCTTGTCCTGCACCTTCCGCGCGACCAGGGCGGCAGCCGCTCCGGAAACGGGGGTGGAGCGGCTGCCGTAGGTCCCGAGACCGAACGGCGTCTGGTCGGTGTCGCCATGCACGACGTCGATGTCCTCCGGCGGAATGCCCAACTCCTCGGCCACGATCTGGGCGAACGTCGTCTCGTGGCCCTGACCCTGGCTTTGCACGGAGAGTCGTACGACGGCTTTGCCGGTGGGGTGGATCCGCAGCTCGCAACCATCGGCCATGCCCAGGCCAAGGATGTCCATGTCCTTGCGCGGGCCGGCTCCGACGGCTTCGGTGAAGAACGCAACACCGATACCCATCAACTCGCCCTTGGCGCGCTTCTCAGCCTGCTCGGCCCGCAATTCGTCGTACCCCGCAAGGTCGAGAGCCACCTGCATCGTCTTGTCGTACTCCCCCGAGTCGTAGACCCAGCCGGTCTTCGACGTGTAGGGGAACTGCTCGGGCTGGATGAAGTTCTTCTGCCGCAGCTTGACCGGATCCATCTCCAGCTCATCGGCCAGACAATCGACCAGGCGCTCCACGAAGTAGACCGCCTCGGTGATCCGGAAGGAACAGGCGTACGCCACGCCACCCGGAGCCTTGTTGGTGTAGACCGCCGTCATCGAGCTGTACGCCGCCTCGAGGTCATAGCTGCCCGTGAAGACGCCGAAGAAGCCGGCGGGGTACTTCACCGGGGCCGCGGTGCCGTTGAATGCGCCGTGGTCGGCCAGGACGGTGCTGCGGATCGCGAGGATCTTGCCTTCCTTGGTCGCGGCGATGTCGCCACGCATGATGTAGTCCCGCGCGAATCCGGTGCTGACGAGGTTCTCGGTGCGGTCCTCCATCCACTTCACCGGCTTGCCGGTGAAGAGCGAGCCGACGATCGAGCAGACGTAGCCGGGGTAGATCGGCACCTTGTTGCCGAAGCCTCCACCGATGTCGGGCGAGATCACCCGGATCTTGTGCTCGGGAAGCCCGGCCACGATCGCGTACAGCGTGCGGTGAGCGTGCGGAGCCTGGCTCGTCGACCAAAGCGTTAGCCGACCCTCGACCCGGTCATAGTCGGCCACCGAGCCACACGTCTCCATCGGAGCCGGGTGCACGCGGGGATAGACGATGTCCTGGGTCACGACGACGTCAGCGCGAGCAAAGGCCGCATCGGTCGCCTCTGCGTCGCCGGTCTCCCAGTCGAAGCAATGGTTGTCGGTCTTGCCTTCGAGATCGGTGCGGATCACCGGGGCATCGGGAGCAAGCGCCTTCCGTACGTCGATGACCGGCTTGAGGATCTCGTAGTCCACATCGATGAGTTCCAACGCGTCGCGCGCGGCGTATCGGTCCTCGGCCACCACGAAGGCGACTTCCTGGCCCTGGAAGCGCACCTTGTCGGTCGCCAACACGGCTTGTACGTCGTTGGTCAAGGTCGGCATCCACGCCAGCCCGTGCTCGGCGAGCATGGCGCCGGTGATGACCAACTTGACCTTGGGGTGCGCCTGGGCGGCGGTGATGTCGATGTTGAGGATCTTCGCGTGCGCAACCGGCGAGCGGAGGATCGCGAGGTGCAGCATGCCCGGCAGGTTCACGTCGTCGACGTACCTTCCGCGGCCACGCACGAAGCGCGGGTCCTCCTTGCGCAGCATCCGGCCGTAGCCGACCGGCTTCTGGTCGTTGCTGGCGGTTTCGAGGTCTTCGAGGGTCTCGTCTGCTGACTCAACTGCGGTCATGATGCGCTCTCCATACTTTCTTCGGCCAATGTCTCTTGACTCTCGGTAGCGGCCGCGGCTCGTGCTTCGGCTTCATTGCGAGCCGCCCATTGGATCGAACGAACGATGGTGGTGTAGCCGGTGCACCGGCAGATCTGGCCGGAGATGGCCTCGCGGATGGTGTCCTCAGACGGGTCCGGATCCTTGTCGAGCAGTGCTCGTGCGGTCATCATCATTCCCGGCGTACAGAAGCCGCACTGCAGGCCGTGGCACTGCATGAACCCCTCTTGAACGGGGTCGAGCACGGTGTCCACCTCGAGGCCCTCAACCGTCCGAACCTCGCGGCCGTCGGCCATCGCCGCCAGCACGGTGCACGTCTTCACGGGCTCGCCGTCCATCCACGCAACGCACGTGCCGCAGTTGCTGGTGTCGCAGCCCCAGTGGGTGCCGGTGAGCATCAAATCATCGCGGAGGAAGTGGACCAACAGCATCCGGGCCTCGATCTCGCGAGTGACCTGCTCGCCGTTGACCGTCATAGTGACCTGCATGTTCAGTTCCCTTCACTAGCGTTGTGGCCCAGATCGCCGGCGATGCCGGCCTGGATGCGTTCAACGGATGTGCGGAGCGCCCGGCGGGTCAACTCGTCGGCCAGGTGTCGCTTGTAGTCCGCGGTGCCCCGGTTGTCGGTCGCCGGCGAGCAGGCAGCGGCGGCGATAGCTCCGGCCGCGGCGTACAACTCCTCGCTCGGGGCCTGCCCCCGCAAGGCTTCGGAGATGGCGGGGATACCCGTGGTGTTGGGTCCGACCGCAGCCAGTCCGACGCGTGCGTCGCTGATCACGCCGCCGTCCATCCACACTGCCGCGCCGACCGACGTCACCGCCCAGTCGCCGGCTCGGCGTTCGACCTTCGCGTAGGCACTGGACCCGCCCGGCTTGATCGGGATGCGGATCTCGACCAACATCTCGGCCTGCTCGACCGCTGTCTCGTAGGGCCCGCGGTGGAAGTCCTCCATGGAGACCACACGCTGTCCAGATGAATTCTGGATCACGCAACTCGCGTCGAGCGTCGTACACACAGCCGACAGGTCCTCGGAGGGATCCGCCTGGCAGAGCGAGCCACCGATCGTGCCCCGGTTCCGTACGACGGGGTCGGCGATCACCTTTTCGGCATCGGCGAAGATCGGGAAGAGTGCCGCCAACTCGGGCGACTCGAGCAGTTCGCGATGTCGGGTCATCGCGCCGATGCGGACCTCGTCCGCGCCGACCCGCACGTAGCCGAGGTCGGCATGCAGGTCGTTGATGTCGATGAGGTACTCCGGATTGGCCAGCCGCAACTTCATCATCGGAAGCAGACTGTGACCGCCGGCGACGAGTCTGGACTCGTCACCAAGTCGTTCCAGAAGTCCGATCGCGTGTTCGACGCTGGTTGCGCGTTCGTATTCAAAAGGGGCAGGGACCTGCATGAGCGACCTCCATAGCCGTATGCCCAAATGGCTGCGAGAGTGATGCAGAGCACATTTGACCTAATTGGCATGCTGCGTCAATGGCGACTTAAGGGGATCGTTAGGTGGCTCAGAGAGCGCCGGGTTTGCCGTTCGACTCTTCGTCACCGAAAACCCCGGCATCCGCGGCGTCCTGCGCCTTGCGCAGGTGCCGCGTCAGGCTGAAGCCGAGCAGGGCCAACGCGATGAACAGCCCCACGAACATCACGGCGCCCCAAGCGCCCGCCACGACGTCGTCGTCCTCCGGGATCGTGTCCGCGGCGAGGATCGTCAACGCGTGCAGGTGAACAACCAATGCGGTCATGGCCCCATTCTCTCACTCGCCCGTTTATTCGGTGAGCCGTCGCTTAGGCAGGCAAATCCGCGGCGTGTCGAACACTCATCGACGGCTCGATCCCGGCGAACAGATCATCCTCGGGCAACGAGGACTCCACGTGGCTGGTCACCAACTCGTAGTCCTCCCAGGGCCAGATCCGCTTTTGATCCTCGTGGCTCAGGACGAACCATCCACCGTCAGGATCGACCTGGGTGGCATGGGCGAGCAGCGCCTGATCCCGGATCGGGAAGTAGTCCGCGCACTCGACCTGAGTCGTGATCCGGGCATCCCATTCGGGCTCCGGCTTCCACTCGGCAATCCAATCCGCGAACGGCGACTCGTGACCGTGCGCGAGCAATTCCTCGTGCAGCGCGAAGATCCGGCGCCGGTTGAACGTGTGGTGGTAGTAGAGCTTCAGGGGTTGCCAGGGTTCACCCGAGTCGGGATACCGATCCGGTCGCCGGCCGCAGCAAAGGCCTCGACCGAGATCTCGTGGCACTTGATGTGGTCGGGGTGCGGATAGCCGCCGCGCTCGTCGTACGTCGTGATCACGTGCGGGCGGAAACTCCGGATCAGCCGCACTAGAGGCTCCGCAGCCTCCTCAAGCGGAACCAGTGCGAAGCAACCCTCTGGCAGGGGCGGCAGGGGATCACCTTCAGGCAGGCCGGAGTCCACAAAGCCCAACCAGTCCTGGCGGATGCCCAGGATCTCCCGTGCTGCATCCATCTCTGCCCGACGGATCTCGGTGATGTTCTCCAAGACATCGGGACGGTCCATCGCCGGATTGAGGATCGATCCGCGCTCACCACCCGTGCAGGTCGCGACATGGACATCGACACCCAGCGCGACGTACTTCGCCGTCGACGCCGCACCCTTGCTCGACTCGTCGTCGGGATGGGCGTGAACGTGCATCAGGCGAAGGCCAGCGAGGGGTAGGGCTTGTGGGGGCACGTCCAGAATCCTACGGACGCCCGGAGGTCCTGCCGGAGCCGCCCATCCAGCAGGATTTCCCCGCACTCTCGAGAGCGGCTGTCAAGATAGTTGGGTGAGTCGCGCCGGAACGCCCAGTCAGGTGCCCAGTCAGGCGCCCGAGGATCCCCTTGTCGCCCGCTATGGGGGGGCCGGGACCGGGCGCCGTCGCCTCGTCATCGCGTTGGTCGCCGTGATTGTGGCGGTGTTCCTCGGATGGGTCGCCTGGGCCACGTGGTTCCATGCGACGCCCAAGATCTCCTCCGATCTGATCTCGTTCGAGATCGTCGACGACCACGAAGCGGTCGCGCGCTTCGGCGTACAACGGGCCGATGACTCGGTCGTCGGAACCTGCACCCTGCAGGCGGTCGCGGAGGACCACACGACCGTCGGCCAACTCGCGTTCCCCGTCCCCGACGGCCCAGCGCCGCTCAAGCAAACCCTGACCCAGACCCTGCGGACGGAGCGTCGGGCCGTCTCGGTCGAGCTGTTGGGATGCACGGCAGACGGTCAGCCCCGACCTCGCTGAAAGCCACGGAAGCAGCACCTAGTTGGTAGCCTTCCTCCCCATGAGTGAAGCAAGCGTGCGCGCTGAACAAGAGACCGTCTGGTTGACCCAGGATGCGTACGACAAACTTACGGCCGAACTTGCGCACCTCCGAGGCTCCGGCCCGCCACGAGATCGTGGCCCGAATCAGTGCCGCCCGCGACGAGGGCGACCTGAAGGAGAACGGCGGCTACCACGCCGCCAAGGACGAGCAGGGCAAGCTCGAACTGCGCATCCGTCAGGTGGAGGACATGCTCCGTCGCGCCGAGGTTGGCGCTGCCGACGACGATGGCACCATCTCCCCTGGGTTCGTGGTCACCTACCGCTTCGTTGGCGACGACGACACATCGACCTTCCTGCTTGGTGCTCGTGAGATCGACGACGACAACCTCGATGTGTTCTCTCCGCAGTCACCCTTGGGGTCGGCCATCATCGGCGCCCGGGTCGGCGAAACCGTCGAGTACGTCGCCCCCACCGGCAAGAAGTTGAAGGTCGAGATCGTCGAAGCAGCCCCCTTCGCCGGCTGCACGGACCGGCTAGTCGATGACGCGGTAGCCGCGCTCGTGCAGCATCGCGGTGAGGGTCTCGGTGTGCACCGGACCACGGGTCTCCAGTTGCAGGTGCACTTCCACCTCGTCGAGATGCAATGCGCGGCGAGATCCGCTCGTGTTCGACCTCCAACACGTTGGCGCCGGCACCAGCCAGATCGGTCAGCAACGTCGCCAAACCACCCGGCAGATCGGGTACGGCGACCCGCAGGCGCAGATAGCGACCGGCCGAGGCCATGCCGAAACGGATCACCTTGCCTAACAGCAGCGGGTCGATGTTGCCTCCTGAGAGGACGACAACCGCCGGTGTTTCGTACGCCGTGGGGTTATCGAGCATTGCCGCGAAGGCAGCCGCTCCGGCCGGTTCGACCACCTGCTTGGCCCGTTCGACGAGAGCCAACAACGCGCGTGCCATCGACTCCTCGGACACGGTGATGATCTCGTCGACGTACTCCTGGACAGCAGCAAACGTGATGTCGCCCGGCCGCCCGACCGCAATGCCGTCAGCCATGGTGTTCATGTGTTCGAGCAGCACTGGGCTCCCCTCGGCCAACGACGCGGGGTAGGCCGCCGCGCCCTCCGCCTGCACCCCGATGACCCGCACATCCGGGGTTCTGTTCCTTGATCGCGATCGCCATCCCGGCCAGCAGCCCACCACCGCCACACGGGATGAGCACGGTTTTGACATCAGGTGCTTGCTCAAGGACCTCGAGTCCGCACGTCCCTTGCCCGGCGACGATGTCGACGTGGTCGAAGGGGTGGATGAAGATCGCACCGGTCCTCGCGGAGAACTCCTGGGCCGCCACCAACGCCTGGGTGAGGTACTGACCGTGGAAGATCACCTCGGCGCCGTACCCCTTGGTGGCGTTCACCTTCGGGATCGGTGCACCCTCCGGCATGAAGACCGTGGCCGACATGCCGAGCAGTTGCGCAGATAGCGCCACGCCTTGGGCGTGATTGCCGGCCGAGGCTGCGACCACTCCTGCGGCTCGCTGTGATTCGCTCAGTCGCGAGAGGCGAACGTAGGCGCCACGGGTCTTGAAGGACCCGGTCCGCTGCAGGTTCTCCAGCTTCAACCGGACCTGCCCGTCGGCCAGATCCGACAGCAGGCGCGAGCCCTGCATCGGCGTCTCGATCGAGATGCCGCGTAGGACCTCGCGTGCTTCGCGAATGTCTGTCAGAGACACACGTTGTGGATCACTCATGGCTTTCCTCGGCACTCGGACCGCCGCCATGATGGGTTGCAATCTCGTCGGCGGCAGCCTCCGGATCCTCCAGTCCGGTGGCGGTGCTGTTGGCGAGATATTGCACGACCGCATTGCCGGCGGCGGCCAAGGGCACCGCGATCAGTGCGCCCACGATGCCCGCCACGAGCACGCCGCAACCGATCGCCACGATCACGCCGAGCGGATGCACCGAAACGAAACTGCCCATCAGGAAGGGTTGCAGCACATGTCCCTCGATCTGCTGCACGAGAATCACGACGCCGAGCATGAACAGGGCGGTCCAAGGGCCCTGCGAGACCAAGGCAACGAGTACGGCGACCGAACCGGCGATCGTGGCACCGATCATCGGCACGAACGCACCGAGGAACACCAGGACGCCGATCGCCAACACGAACGGCACCTGCAGGATCGCGGCACCGATCATGATGCCGATCGAGTCCGCCATAGCCACAAGGACGGTTGCGCGGACGAAGCGCGTCAGTGAGATCCATGCGACCTGACCGGAGCCGTCGACCTTGTCGCGCGAGGCGCGCGGGGCAAGGCCCACGAACCACGACCAGATCGTGCCGCCGTCGGCCAGGAAGAAGTACGTCGAGAACAACACGATGAAGAAGCCGGCGACGACGTGGCCGATGGCGGTGCCGAAGTGCGTGACCTGGGTGACGAACTCGGGGTTCTTCGCGCGATCGCTGATCGCCTCCCGGATCTGCTCGAGATAGCCGTTGATCTGCGAATCGCTCGCATTCAGCGGCCCGGTCTTCAGCCAGTTCTCGATCTGGCCGATGCCTTGGACGACCTGATCTGCGAGATCTACGGCGCCTTTGCTGATCTGCTGCCCGACGAAGGTCAGCAGCAGACCCACCGAGACAAGAATGCCGACGACCAGGAGAGCCGCGGCCAATTTCCGGGGCACGCCGTACCTATGCAGGGCGATGGCCGCGGGACCGACAAGGGCTGCGATCAGCAGCGAGATTGCCAGCGGCACGGTGATGACGGCGAAACGAGCGAGAAGCCAGAGCACGACGTACACGGCCCCACACATCACCAGGAAGCGCCACGCCCAGGCCGCCGCTAGGTCGAAGCCCCACGGGATGGCGGCACGACTGAATTGCGGTCGATCCTCTGGGGCGGTGGACGCGCCCTTCGCGTCGGCAGAATTGCTCACGCGCCCCAGGCTACCCAGCCGTGGCTGGTGCCGAGACAACTACTCGGTCGACGCGATCAATTGCTCCTCCAGTTTGAGCAATGCGTTCTCGACGACCTCGGTCAATGCGGGGTGGATCCAGTACTGACCACGCGCGAGACCGGCCACGGGTTGGTCGAAACTCATGGCCTGGATCAAGGGCTGAATCAACATGGAGGCGGCCGGCCCGATGACATGTGCCCCAACCAACTTGCCGGTGGCGCGATCGCCGATGAGTTTGCAGAAGTGGGCGACGTCCTCCATGGCCCATCCGTACGCCGTGTCGCCATAGTCCTGGTGTGCGAGTGCCACCTCCAGGCCAGCCTCGTGTGCTTCGGCCTCCGTCAACCCGACCGACGCCACCTGTGGGTGGGTGAAGACAGCTGAGGGCACGAATCGATGATCGCTTCGGACGAGAGAATCGGGGTGCAGGAGGTTGTGTTGTACGACGCGAGCCTCGTGGTTGGCGACGTGTTTGAGGGCGGCGCTGTTACAGATGTCGCCAAGTGCCCAGATGCCCGGAACATTCGTGCGTTGGTGCTCGTCCACGATCACCAGGCCGTCATCGTCGAGTTCAACGCCAGCGGCTCCGACCTCGAGTCGATCGGCATTCGAGGTCCGTCCGACGGCGAGCAGGAGCGTGTCGACCTCAACCGTGGTTCGCGAACCGTCGGAAGCATTCGAGGGTCAACGAGACTCCCGCGTCGGTCTGCTCCACAGCCGCCAGGGACGAGTCCAATCGAACATCCCACCGGCGTTGGGCCTCCTGAGTGAAGCGGTGGGCGATGTCCTCGTCGTGATGGTTCAACAGGACCGGATAGCGGTGGACGACGGTGACCTCGACGCCGTACGCCGAGAAGATGTGGGCGAACTCAGCCCCGATGAAGCCACCGCCGACGATCCCGAGCCGCTTGGGCAAGTCCGCGATCCGCATGATCGTGTCGCTCGTATGGAACTCGATGTCGTCGAGGCCGGGGATCGGCGGAACGACAGCGCGGGTGCCGGCGGCGAGCACGATCTGGTCTCCAGTGATCACCTCGTCGCCGCTGGGTAGGTTGATCGTCAACTCGAGGGGTCCCGTGAAGCGCGCGTGGCCGGCGTAAACGTCCACCAGGGGCGACTCCATGCGGTACTTCCGACCGGATGCCTCGATCGGATCGATCCGGCCGAAGATCCGATCTCTGATCTGGGGCCAGTCGGCACCGTCTGCCGTCGTACGAACTCCTAGTCGAGGGCCATCGGCCGCCTCGAAGGCGATGTCAGCGGGGTAGACGAACATCTTGGTGGGGATGCACCCGACATTGATGCAGGTGCCGCCGAAGCGACCCTCTTCGATCAGCGCCACTCGCAGATCTGCGAATCGTTCGTCCACGATGCTGTTGCCCGAACCGGCCCCGATAACGATCACGTCGTAGTGCTGCATTCGGCTCAGCGTAGTCCGCGCCGGTGGGGGACGATTGTCCCTGCGGCCGGGACCCGCCAGCGAGCATACTTTCGCCCATGACCGCGGATGGAGCGTCAGCACAGCTGAGACTGGTAGCGGTTATCTCATTGTGGCTCGTCCTTGTGCCGGCTGCTCTGGTCGCTGTTCGTACCTGGCTCCCGAGTGATGGACTGCCCGTTGTCGAGGCCAGCGGTTCGTACGTCGATGGGGCACTCCGGGTGGCACCACCTCACCCGGTAAGCGGCATCGTCGATGGCGACCTCGTCGCCAGCGTTGACGGACTCCCGATCAACACCATGTTGGGCGACCCCACCGCGCGCGTCGTCGTGACCGGCGACGAGCGCCAACTGACGGTCGAGCGAGATGGGCGACGTTGGAGCACGTCGGTCGCCATCGAGGGACCGCGCCGGTTCGGACCGCTGCTGGCCGACCTCTGGCCTCTGCTTCTCTCGACGTCCCTCGTCCTGGGCCTGGCGGTTCTACTCGTCTCGCGCAGACCCCGGGAACCTGTCGCCCATGCCTTGCTGTTGCTATCGGCCTCCCTCGTTTCCCTCCCGCTGAATGCGCTCGCCTACCTTGAACCCCTCGATCTCTGGGGACGACCATGGGTCGTCGCCTGGTCGATGCTGGGTCTGGCCGGCTTCATGGAACTTGCCGTCGGCCTGGTCATGTTCGCGCTTTCGTTTCCGCGTGGTCGCCCACACCCACAGCTGGCAAAGACCGTTCGGGTGGCTGCGGTGATTCCGATCGTCCTGGTCAGCTTGGTGTCTGCGCTCTACCTCGCCGGAGGATGGTCCATCCCGCGGAACAATGTCGCCGACATGTTCGCAGGGATTTGGTGGCTCTTGGGCCTGATCGCAACGTTGGCCCTGCTGAGCTATCGCGGTTGGTCTCTGCGAAGGGACCCTGTGGCACGTAGGCAAACGCAGATCGTCTTGTTGGGCGCGGCCGGGTCACTCGTGCCCTGGATTGTTGGCAACTTCCTGCCTGGAGACCCGCCAGTCATCTTCTTCGCGCTCATCATTCTGCCTTTCGCGGCATCGATCGCCTTCGCGGTGCTGCGGACGAACCTGTTAGAGCTCGACCTAGTTCTCAATAGGGCGTTGGTCGCCGCCATCACGGCCAGCACGCTGCTGGCTATCTACGCCGGGATCGTCGCTGGAACCACGCTTCTGGTTGACGATTCCGGACCGTTTGTCACACTCCCGGCGGCGGGTGTGATCGCGTTGCTCTTCGGGCCGGTTCATGGCCGGAGTCAAAGGTGGGTCGCTCAACGGTTGTTCGGTCTGGCCGCTGAACCCGGAGTCGTGTTTGATCGGCTGGGGGAACGCCTCACTAGCGCAGCCGACCCGGACGCGCTGCTCGTGGCCGTCGTCGACACAGTTACGGAGGCCCTACGCCTCCCGTACGCCGCAATCGAACTATGTCTTGAAGGCTCGGCTCGAGTTGTTCACCAACGCGGACATCCCACCGGCGTAGTTGCGTCGATAGATCTCCGCCTCGACGAGGAGGTTCTCGGCAGATTGCTCGTTTCGCCACGCCCAGACGAGGGTAAATTGAGCCCTGCCGATAGTGCCCTCCTGACTAATCTCGGTCGACACGCCGCGGTCGCGGCGCGAGTTGGCCACCTCACCCACACCCTGCGCGACACTCAACTCCAACTGGTCATCTCACGTGAAACGGAGCGAGATCGCATCCAACACGACCTGCACGATCGTGTTGGGCCGGCCCTCTTCGGACTCGCACTCCAACTATCGGGACTGGCGGACGGCGCCGAGCCACCGCTGCGCAAGACGCTTGAGAAGCTCCAGGGCGAAGCGAGTGAGACCCTGGAAGATGTACGCCGACTGGCGCGTGATCTGCGACCCTCCGCTCTTGAAGAGATCGGCCTCAGTGCCGCCTTGTCCGCAGCGGCCACGCGATTGAACGCCAGCGGCACCTTCACCTTCGATGTCGACGTACCGTTAGTGCTGCCCAGATTCGCGCCACACGATGAGGATGCGATCTATGTGGTGTTCCTCGAGGCCATGACCAACGCGGTGCGCCACAGCGGCGGGCATCGGGGCTCGATCCGCCTCGCCGTCGAGCGCCCCCAGGAAGTAACCGGTGAAATCGCAGATGACGGGGTCGGGGTCCCGGATCCGAGACCTGACGGGATGGGACTCCGGTCCATGGCACAGCGAATCGAGGCAGCCGGTGGTGAGTTTGCTATCGAGACAGGAACCAGCGGAGGAGCGGTCGTCCGGTTCCGCATTCCGACGGAAGTGGTGCTCGCGTGACGTCCACTCAGGAGATTCGTGTATTCATCGCCGACGACCATCCGATCGTCCGCGACGGACTGCGATCGGTGCTCGAACGAAGGCCAGGAATATCGGTCGTCGGCGAGGCGGCAAACGGACGCGACGCCGTCACGGAGATCCTGAAGCTGTCCCCCGACGTAGCCCTGATTGATCTGGACATGCCCCAACTCAACGGGGTTGGCGTGGTCAAGGAGTTGCGTCGGTCTTCGGCCGCCTGTCGATGCGTGGTGTTGAGCATGCACGACGAGGATCACCACATATTTGACGCCGTCGCGGCCGGTGCGAGCGGCTACCTGGTCAAAGGTGCCAGCGCAGATGACATCTCGCGTGCGATTCAGGCTGCCTCCAAGGGCCAGATGCTCTTCGGTGAGGAGGTGGCGCAGCGAATAGCCGAAGCTGCAGTCTCCTCCCGCCCGCGCGCCGGACGCAAGGAATTTCCGAGCCTGAGCGACCGCGACCTTGAAATACTCGAGCGCGTCGCCCAGGGAATGGACAACACGACGATCGCGCAACAGTTGGGCTATGCGCCGAAGACGATTCGGAACCTTTTGAGCGAACTGTTGACCAAGCTCGATGTTGCCGACCGGGCGGCCGCTATCCGGTTAGCCAGGTCGGCCGGCCTCGGGGACACCCGGCCCCAGCTCTAGGACCCAGCGACCTATCAAGGGGGACGCTGACAGACACATCGTTGTCTCTCATCACGGTCGGATCAGCCGACCCGAAGACGGAGGAACGATCATGTCCAGACGAATCATGTGGAGTTCGCTCACGCTCCTGCTCGCAGTTGCAACCATGTCCCTGAGCGCTTGCACTGGCGATGACGCCCCTGTAGCCACAGACGACAAGCCGTCAGCCAGTGAGTGGGCGGCGGCCGTTGTCGAGATCTGCACGGGACTCGAAGATGCGCGGATGACGGCCGCGGCCGAACTACCGTCCGATGCAGCCCCAACCCCCGAACAACTGATGGCGTTCTACAGCGCGTTCACGCCGGAGTTCGCGAGTGCCGTCGACGAGATGAAGGCAGTCGATCGACCTGAAGGCCTCGATACCGAGATTGACGAGGTCGAGGCCGCGATGGATGACGTCGTCGCAGCGTGGACGAAGATCCCCACGGATCCGGCGGCTGCTCAGGCCGAACTGGCCGCGGACGGTCAGACGCCCGAGACCAAGCGTCTCGAGGAGGCGAGCGTGGCGGCGGGGATTGAGGCCTGCAACGGTTAGTCGCGTGGTCCGGCGTGGAGGTCTTCGACGTCGGACCACCCAACCTCTCTCTAGGCGCGCGAGGCCAGGGATTGGGTCAGGAGGTACGCCGCGTCCGGATGGTCGGTTGCAAGTAGCCCGGCGGCGGCCAGCACATAATCGCGGTCCACGACCACCTCGGGGGCTCGAGGGAGTTGCCAGCCACCCTCGATGTCGGGCCCGATGCTGTCGGCGAAAGACGCGCCCGACCACGCCCGGCGAACCGTTTCGAAGCGCTCCCCCGGATCCGACCAGCAGATCGACTTCTCGCAGGTCCTTGCCTGTGCGTTCGACGACGCGGCCCTCAGGACTCACGACGACTTTGGATCGACCGGCATGACGACGCAGCGCCAGTGCGATGGCGGCTGCCGCGATGGCCTCGTCCGCGTCGACCTCTTCGGGCGTGTCCGGCAGGAAACCCGGGTCGGCCACGCGCTTCGCGGCCGCTTCGGCGTACGCCGTGAGTCCGGACGCCTCCACGGTGCTGGCGGCCGACCAACGCATCCCGAGATCACCCTCAACCGTCCGCGTCACCGGCGTGGTGGCAACGACCTCGCGGGATAGCCCGGAGTCGTCGGGATCGATCTCGACGACACTGTGCACGTCGGTGGTCGCTCCACCGACATCGACCACGACAACATCGCCGACGCCCGGACGGGTCTCATCAAGCCCTCGGGCAAGGAGTTCGACACCCGTCAGGACCACGTCGGGCGTCGCGCCACGGACCATCGCCGCGAAGTCCGTCCGCTTGCTCAGATGCTTGCCGCCGATGACGTGCGCGAGGAACATCTCGCGGATCGCCGCTCGAGCGCTGTCCGGAGCGAGCACGCCGATGCGCGGAACGACGTTGTCGGCGACGACGTGGGGCACGCTCGCAGCCGCCAGGATCCTTGCCGCACCGGCGTTCCGGTTGCCGGCCACCACCACCGGGCCGGACCACGCGCCCTCGGCCAGCGCGTTCGCCCATGCCTCGATCGCCGCGGTGTTTCCACCGTCCGTGCCGCCGGTGAGGAGCACGAGATCGGGCTGGGTCTCGACCAGGTCGGAGATCCGATCACCCCGACTCGCGGCGAGTACGCCGACCACCTTGCCGCCGCTGGACAGGGAGACCCGTGCGGCCGGCCTCGGCGGTGACGAGTTCCTCGTTGCCGAGGACCGCGATCCGCAAACCACCCCCGGCACTCGAGCAGGCCAGTACCTCAGCATCAGCGGCCCGGGGATCCTGCGCGACCAGTTGCGCCAGGCACGCGTCGTACCCCTCCAAGACGTCTGTGCTGATGGTGGTGGGGTGTGACGCCGACGCCACGATCCGGCCCTGCTCGAGGTCGACAAGCGCCGCCTTCGTGAACGTGGACCCGAAGTCGACGCAGATGACGAGTTCGGAAATCGCTGTCATCGAGCCGCCGCTCCGCGCCATCTCAATTCCTTAGCCAAGGGCCCGATCCAGATCTGCCAGCAGATCGTCGATCGTCTCGATGCCGACACTGAGCCGAATCAGATCGTCCGGGACCTCGAGGGCCGTGCCCGCAACTGAGGCATGGGTCATCTGGCCGGGGTGCTCGATCAGGCTTTCAATGCCGCCCAGGGATTCGGCGAGGGTGAACACCTCGGCTCTTCCACAGACGTCGAGCGCCGCCTGTTGCCCCCCGACGACCCGGAACGAAACGATCCCGCCGTACCTCTTCATCTGACGACTCGCGATCGCATGACCGGGGTGCTCGGCGAGGCCGGGATAGAACACCTCGGCCACCATGGCGTGGGTCGTGAGGAACTCGACGACCTGCTCCGCGTTGTCGCAGTGCCGATCCATCCTCACGCCGAGGGTCTTCAGGCCCCGCAGCGTCAGCCACGAGTCGAACGGGCTCGACACCGCCCCCATCGCGTTCTGGTGGAAGGCCAGCAGATCGGCCAACTCGAGATCACGGACGACGAGCGCTCCGCCGACCACGTCGCTGTGTCCGCCGCAGTACTTCGTGGTCGAGTGCACGACGATGTCGGCGCCGAGCGTCAGCGGCTGCTGGAGGTACGGCGACGCGAAGGTGTTGTCGACGACCAAGAGCGCGCCGGCGTCATGGGCAACGCTCGCCAGTGCCTCGATGTCCCCGATGTTGAGCAGCGGATTGGTCGGAGTCTCGATCCACACCAACTTCGTCTCGCCCGGGATGATCGCCGCACGCATCGCATCGAGATCGCTCACTGATGCCGGACTGTGCCTCAAACCCCAGTTGAGTTCGACCTTGTCGAAGAGGCGATACGTGCCGCCGTACGCATCATCTGGCAGTACGACGTGATCACCGGGTCGGCATACAGCCCTGACCAGGGTGTCCTCCGCTGCCAGCCCGCTGGCGAACGCGAACCCACGCTCGCCCTCTTCGAGAGCGGCCAGGTTGTCCTGGAGTACGTCGCGGGTCGGGTTTCCCGAACGGGAGTAGTCATAACCCCCGCGCATGCCTCCGACGCCGTCCTGCTTGTAGGTGCTGGTGGCGTAGATCGGCGGGATCACCGCGCCGGTCATCGGGTCGGGTTCGTAGCCCGCGTGGATGGCCCGGGTCTCGAAACCCGACTTGCTTCGGTGCTCTTGTTCGCTCACCGGGCGAGCCTACTCAGGGACCTCGTCGCGCTCGTGGCTCGGTCGACGCCGCCAAGACGGGTGCAATCGTGGCGACGTCATCCCACTCGCCGGCCGCGATGCTGATGATGACGTCGTAAGCCTCGTCTTGTCCCAGGTCAGCCGATAGCCGTTCATTCCGTAGAAAGCGAGCAGCGCTGCCAATGCCAAGCCTCTTGTTTCCATCAACCAGAGCGTGGTTGCGGGCGATGAGTGGACGAGAGCCGCCGCCTTCTCGTCGAATCCCTGGATATGCATCTTCGCCGAAAGCCGACGCGGCTGGCCGCGCCAGTGCTGATTCCAGGAGGCCTACGTCGCGGATCTCCACGGACCCGAGGGTTCGAGTCGCAATGACCAGCAAGTCCTCAAGGTTGAGGTAGATCACCTTGCCGAGTCGCTCCAGTGCCTCCGCGTAGCGCGGGAGTTCTTCATCGAGGATCTCGTTGAGCAACTCCAGGCGACTGGTGCGCTCGACTGTACGTCCAGCACAGCGCGCGCGAGATGACTTCCTGCTTCGAGCGCCCTTCGTGCTCAGCGCGAAGCCGTCAGGGCGTTGTCGAGCTCCTCATCGGTGAACGCAATGTCATAGCCATGCGGCCATGGTATCAAATGTGACACCACCTGCGCGACGGCCCAACTTCCAAGTACTTGGACCTCGCCGACGGCTGGTGCGGATGAATTGCAGGCCAACCAGGCGCCGAATCTCGAGGAGGTGGCGCCGTTCAACGCGTCGAACACCCGAAACGCCGTGGCGTTCTGGGTGTAGGACGTGAAGATGCATAGATGCCCGGGAGAGGCGCCCGGATTGTCGGCGTTGCCCGAATCTATCGGCCCACTTGCCTACTTGCCGCCCGGCGGGCCTCCGTGTGCACCCGAATGGCGAGGCGTTGCGAGCTTCGCGCTCGTGAACGACCCAACACCGAGCGCCCACGACCCGTACATGAAGGAAGCGTTCCCCGTAGTCGTGGCGCCGTAGTAGGCGCCGAACGGTGAGACCGTGCCTCCACACGCGTTGACCGCCGAGCAGACGAAGCGGCCGCTATAGCCACTTGCGGCCTGTTCGAAGATGCAGAGATGGCCCGGACTCGCGCCCGGGGCGGCCGGCGTACCGCTGCAGCCCACTGGCACCGCGCCGCCGTTTGTGATGATGTGGGCGGTCGGCGCCGTGTTCAGCGAAATCCCCCAATGGATCGGCACCAGCGCGTAGCCACCAGTCGGAGCACTACCGCAAGGAAATGGCCCCGCGGATCACCTTGGGCTTCGGTGCGTACTTCGCGTTCGACGTGGTCTTCTTGTAGTACCGCTTGTCCGCCTTCTTCTTGATCTGTTTCCAGACCTTGGACGGCCCGGCCGCGACGGACGGCGTCGTGACGGCAACCGTCCCCCCGATCAGCACTCCGGCCATGACTCCAGCCAGGATGAGTTTCCACTTCTTCTTGCTCTCGTTCATTGTTCTTGTGATGCCCCCGGAGGCGTTCTGCTTGTGATGGCAAAGGAGCCCCCGGAACGCCCCTGGATACTCAATGTCCTCCTCTCGTGCGCAGGTGTCTCCCCCTTCACCGATCCGTAATGCGGAATGGCAAGGGGGTCACCGAGCGTTTGGCACACTAAGAAGTTCCACCAAGATTGGGAGCGCAGATGTTTTCCTTCACTCGTGACAAGTCGTCCGCCCTACCTACCGCCGACCAGGCGTTGCCCGGCCGCACCGCTCGGCCGTTCCGCTTGTCAGAGCGGCACTTGCGACTCGATGCGCCGCTGGTGACCGACGAGATTCCCGAGGGTTACGAGGTCGCGATCTTCGGACTCGGCTGCTTCTGGGGTGCCGAAGAGATCTTCTGGCAGATTCCCGGTGTCTGGTCGACGTCGGTCGGGTACGCCGGCGGCCACACCCCCAACCCGTCGTACGAGGAAGTCTGCTCGGGCCATACGGGTCACACCGAGGCTGTTCGGGTGGTCTTCGATCCCGCGAAGGTGTCGTACGCCGACCTCGTCAAGGCCTTCTTCGAGGTCCACGACCCGACCCAAGGCATGCGCCAGGGCAACGACCGCGGCACGCAGTACCGCTCCGCGATCTATTGGACGACGCCCGCCCAGGAGAAGGTCGCGCAGGAGATGATCGAGCGCTACCAGCCCGCCCTGACCGCGAAGGGGTACGACGACATCACCACCGAGGTCGCGCAGTTCGGATCCGGTGCGGCCCCGACGTACTACTACGCCGAGGACTACCACCAGCAGTATTTAATCAAATCACGTAAATGGATACCGCTGCCACAGCGCAACGGGAGTGCCGGTCCCTGAGTAACTACTCCCAGGCTGCCGCGTACGGATAGCGGCAGATCAGGGCGCTTCTGCGCGCTGCAAGTGCACCAGCTGGCGCTCAATCTTCCGAGCGGGCTCCAGTCCCCAGACGAGCACGCCTGGCGCTTTCGTGATGCCGTCTTTGCTATGGACGATGAGATGCGGGAAGTCATCGACTCCCGCCCTGAGGGCGATCAATGAGTACCAACCGACGGTGCCCTCAAGCCTCAGTTTGTGGACTTCTGCCCATGGCCACATGTGAACGACAGCGTTCGCTTGAACTACGCGAAGGGTGGCCTCATCGGCTTCGTATCGGACGCCCCCAAGTTTGTGGCTCCACCATGCCGACTGGAGCGCTCCAAGGGCCGCGAGGATCGCAATCGGAACGGCGAAAATGACGAGAGTCGCCTGCCAACCTGCGTCTAGTTCCCCAGCCAGAGCGAGACAGCAGACAACGGCGACCGAGATGGCCACGCCGAGCACCAGGCCACCAACGAGTGGGCGCACCAGCACGCTGCTGCGTCGGTGATCCGGAACCACGAGCGCGCCGTCAACTGTCACTCGGCCATAATGCCGGAACGCGCGCTCATCGGCTGATCCGGGCGTCCGGCCCGCGCGCCCTCATACCGTCGACCAACGCCACCAACATTGTTTGACAAAGGACGTAAATGGCTATCGCAGCCACAGCGCCACCGGCGTCCCCTTCCCCGCGACGAACTGACACATCGAGCCGGTCGTTTCAGCGCCTGGTGGCTCGTCACTCGCAAACGCGCGGATCGCGGCAGATCCGGTCGATGAGAGACTTCGGGGGTGAAGCCGACTCGCGAGGTTCCCGCCTCGGTCCTCGACATTCACGAACTGGCTGAGCAGGTCGAGGAGCGCCGGAAGGTGCTCGACGCCATTGAGTCACCTGCCGTGCTGGTTGAGTTCGAGATAAATGGCAACTGGTTCGGCGGCCTGTGGGGCCGCCACCGCCACTTCAGATGGATGATCTACGCGGCCCTTTGGGACTCACAAGCTCAGTGGGTCGACCATGCAGAAGAACTTGTGCGCCGCTCAAGGGGGAGTTCGACATGGCGGCTCACGCAACCACCGGCAGACGCCTTATCGGCTGCTGAGGCATTCGTCATGAGGCATCTCTTCGAAGAGCCGTGATTCACAAATCGCCAGCACGCTCATCGGCAGATCAGCGCGTCTCGCCCGCTCGCCCTCATTTGCGTCGACGACCACCGACAGCAGTACCTCATCAAGGTGCCCAACGGCTACCGCTGCCACTCGGCTACAGGCGTCCCCGTTCCCGACGACGAGTAACCGTTCGCTCATCTAGGAGCCCATGGCGCACGTGGTCGCCACGCGAAACGGGTAACTCATACTGGGCACATGTTGGGCTGGGCACGATTCACAGCGGCGGTTCTCACCTCTCTGCTGCTAATCGTCGGTTGCGGTGGACCGGCGGCCAATGAGGGTGACTGCGTCATCAAGATCCGGTACGAGGGAGTCCTCTATCGCCCACACAGCGATATGAACCAGAGCGCCCCCGTCGGCGATGCGCTGGGAGTCGCGGAAGCCGTCGGATGTGGTGACGTCGAATCGGCCCGGAAGCCAGATGAGGTGGGCGTGAGTTCGATAGAAGGCATTGGTCCAGAAATCGCCATTGCGGTAGTTCGGGGCTTGTACAGCGGGCGTTACGTTGCCGTCGACCTGCCGATGAGCGATTGGCCAACGGTTCTTAACCCCGAGTGAAAGCGAACAGAGCCTTGGTACTTACCACCGGCAGTACCTGATCATGGTGCCCCCACGGCTACCGTAACCACAGCGCGACTGGATTGCCGGTCCCTGAGTTGCTACTCCCGCGCCGCTGCACGGATCGCGCCATGATCGGATGCCTCCGTCCTCCTTGTGCTAGTCGTCTTGTTCATCGTCATCATGCTCATCGTCGTGCTCGAACCTACGCCGATGATGCTCTTCCTCGGGCTCGTCCGTCTCTCGCGAACCCGCGAGTCAGCATCCGCAGATCCGCGAGAGAGATTCCGCGAATCCGCGACTCTACTAGCGCGAATCCGCGACTGAAATGGCGTAAGTGCAGGTAAAGCAGGGTATCGTGTCGGTCGTGCCGGAGAGGATGTTGACTGACCTGCGCAGGCGGTACGCACAGGACCTGGTCGAAGACACATTAACGGACACCCCCATCACGGTGGTCCAGGGCGCCAGGCAGGTTGGCAAGAGCACGTTGGTGCGAGAAGTGGTCGCCGACCGGCACGCGACCGTGCTGAGCCTGGACGCGACGGCCGCCTACAACGCCGCCCGTGCCGACCCGGACGCGTTCGTACGCCAGTCAGGCGGTCTGCTGGTCATCGACGAGGTCCAGAGGGTGCCGGAGTTGGTCCGAGCAATGAAGGACGCCGTGGAAGAGGACCGGCGGCCCGGCCGGTTCCTGGTCACCGGATCCGCGGACCTGCTACAACTCCCCGGCACCCAGGAGAGCCTGGCCGGCCGCGCGGAGACGGTCGTGCTCTACGGCCTAAGCCAGGGCGAGCTCGCCGGACACCGGGAAGACTTCGTCGATCGCCTCCTCGCCGGTGACGAGAAGGCGCTGCGAGGCCGAGCGGGCACTCTGTCCCGCGAGGAGTACCTCCAGGCAGTCTGCGCCGGCAGCTACCCCGAGCCGCTGGCCCGCACCGGTCGGCGGCGCAACGCCTGGTTCGACAACTACGTGAAGCGCATCATGACGCGTGACGTCCAGGACTTGAGTCGCCTTGCACACCTGGACCGGCTCCCGGACCTGCTCAGACTGCTCGCGGCCAACACCTCCGGCGAGCTGGTCAAGGCCCGCGTCGCGGGCGACGCCAGCATTCCCGAGACCAGCCTTACCGGCTACCTGGACCTGCTGGAGACCCTGTACCTCACCCACACGCTGCCCGCGTGGGGCGAGAACCTGACCAAGCGCGTCACAGGCAGACCCAAGGTGGCCCTGCTCGACACCGGCCTCGCCGCCCGGCTGAACCACGTGACTGCGACTGCGATGGCGCCCGGCTCAGTGAGCGACGCCGCCGGTGGCCTGCTCGAGTCGTTCGTGGCCGGCGAGTTGCGTCGCCAGCTCGTTTGGGCCGAGACTCCGGCTCGATTGTTCCACTTTCGCGACCGGGACGGGCTCGAGGTCGACATCGTCGTGGAGAGCGATGGCCGACGCGTGGCCGGCGTCGAGATGAAGGCGTCCGGCTCGGTCTCAAAGAGCGACTTCAAGGGACTTGCGTTTCTCCGCGACAAGCTGAAGGCGCGGTTCGCGATGGGCGTGGTGCTGTACACGGGCAAGCAGCCGCTGCCGTTCGGTGAACGGCTCTGGGCCCTGCCCTACTCCGCGCTCTGGTCCTGATCTCGCCGCGAGGCTGATCGGCAATCGACCTCGACGCCACGCCGCTGTCACGCCCTCCCGCGCACGCTGTCTGCGGCAGATCCGCGCGCGCTACCGCGCACACCATGCGGCAATCCGGTCGAGTCCGTTCCCCTGTGGCGGGCCGATCGGGTCACTGATGGCTACGGTTAGCAACCATGGATGAGCCGCGTACCCCGGAGCCCGCGCGCAGCAGCGCTGGCGTCGTCCGCACCCGTAGGTTGATTTTGCAACCGATGTCGTGCGAGCTCATGCGGGTGATCTTCGCGGCAGACTGGGCGGCAGCGGGGACGCTGCTTGGAACCGCTTTTCCGAACGAGTGGCGCCAGGACGGATGGAACTGGCTCGGTCCGCGTTTGACCGAAGGTGAGCAGGATCCGAGTCTCTGTGTCTGGGGCACACGGCTGGCACGAGCCATAGATGCGAATGGGTCGGGCCGTGGCGGGGTGATTGCGGAAGTGGGTTTTCACGGACCACCCGACCGGAGCGGTTGGGTCGAGATCGGATATCGGGTCGTCGAAGAGTGTCGACGGCGCGGTTTCGCCGAGGAGGCGGTGACTGGGCTGCTGGAATGGGCTAGCCGTCACGAGGTGATCGGGGTCAAGGCGTCAATCAGACCGGGGAACATCGAGTCCGCCACGTTCCTGCGCAAGCTTGGCTTCGCGGAGAGCGGCTCATATCGCCACGAAGAGCTCGGCGAACAGGTGATCTTTCGTCGAGGCCTAAATCAGCTGTCGTAGTAGACGTCTCGACCGTAACCTCCTCTACCCGCCCCGCGCCCACTGATCGCACCCTGCATGCCGGGCGCGTCGCTCGCATGCACGCTATCCGCGGCATGAGCGGTCATTCGAGCAAGCAGGCGCCCCGTCGTCTCGCAGGCTTCTGTCATACCGAGTGACAGGGGAGCGCACCGCTGCCAGACTTGGAGGTGTGCGGACAGACTGGCTTTGCCACAACTGCTTGCTGGACGAGAATCACGTTCCGGCGATAACTCTTTGCAGTGGAACCGCACTGTGTGAGGCGTGCGCCAAAGGAGCCAGTAACCCGCCTGAGCAAGATCTGCCTCTTGTGATCATTGATGGTGAGACTGCTCGGATCGTGCATGCGCCCTGGCCGAGAACTTGGCCTCGGGTTAAGAAGTGATCGGGTTCGTCACCATCGCACACCTTCTGCCCTTCCGGTAGACGCCCGCTCATCGGCAGATCCGGAAGGTGTCCCCAGAATCAGGAGTCGGTGTGGTTGCTCTTGCCCGGCCAGCGCACGCCGCCGTCCTCACAGAACGACGTAGTCGCGGCTTCGTTACCTTTTGAGCATTGACCGTCGAACAACTCTCGTTCTCCGATCGGTTCATCGAGCGCAATCCTGTATAGCACCTCGTCGTTTCCGGGGCACGTGAAGTCACCTGAGCCGAGGCTTGCAACCTCAAAAGTGATGGTGACGCGTGAACCGGTCTCTTTCATGGTCGGCTGCAGCACCTCGCCCGTAACGCCCCCACTGCATGCGAGCCGGGTGACTGCGACCGTGAACTTTCTGGATTGGGCTGTCACCCCCGCATCAGGAGGCAGGGTCCACATCGCAATCTCCCCGCAATTCGCGGGCTGATCCTCAGCATGTGTCATATCGCAGACCTCAGAATTGGCTGGGGTATTCGAGGACGCGCTTCCTTGATTGCTGGTGCATCCGGTGACACCGGAGAGCACGATCAGTGCAAAAACCAACGCCGTTCTCGTTGACACCCACAACACCTCCGGACCCGGTCTGAGATAGGACGCATATGCGAGTGGAACGGTTCCAGGCAGCCGCTCGCTACGTCGAACCAAGCGGATCGCGGCAGAACCGGATGGCCGCAGCGAACGCTATGCGGCGCGAGCATGCGTCTGCCGCCGCGAGCGTGTTGACTTTGCCAGTACCACCCGTCGCTCGGAGGTTCGCGTGAAGTCGTCGAGGCAAACGCTCGCGTGCATGGCTGGATTCGTCATCGGTTTTTACGTGGCGTGGCGCGTGGCGAACAGGCTGGCGTGGCGGGCCGAAGGCTTGGATCGAGATTCAGTCGTGGGGAGTGCTGACTGCGATGACTGTGAACTGACGGTGCTGCTCGACCAAGTCGGGCTTGTGCTTGCCTGCTTTGCTGCTTACTTCCTTCTCGCTTGGGCTGCGTGGTTCGTTTGGCGACGACGTCGGAGCACCGAGGATCCGGACCGACACCCGGGGGCTGGCACATCGTCATTACCGTGATGCCATGAGCGGCAACTTGGCGGGTCAGACGAGCGTCACCCGATGACGTCGCGCGACCATTTCCTCCGCGACGCGTTGCTGCTCGGCGTCCCTGTCCTCAGGTGAGGTGTTCAGGATGTCGTCGCCAACAATCCAAGCCACGTCAACGGTAGATGCCGGTGTCGGACGCTTGGGCGCGTACACAACAGCCAAGGACCAGCAGCACCCGACTGGAAGATGCTCGCGTAGCCACGCCAGAACCTGAGGCAAGTCGGTGTTCGTCAGAAGCAGGCTGTCGACGCTCCAGGAGAAGATCTTCTGAGCGCTGTCGCCGCCTTCGTAGATGAACACAACAAAGTTGGAGCCGTAGCCCTGATCTCCGAGCGCGCGCTCGTCGATGACCTCCACGTTCACGAGTCACACCCTACGGAGCAGCCCGCCCGCTCATCGGCAGTTCAGTGCGCGTCGCGCGTCCGGAACTCGGCAGATCCGGGCGTTCGAGACGCGCGCCCTCATACCGTCGACCAACACCACCAGCAGTACCTGAACAACATGCCACACGGCTACCACTGCGACTGGGCCACCGGCGTCCACCGTTCCCGAGGCCTAAGCATGGCTTGTGCGACAACGCGGAATTCTCCACTTCGCGGATCCCGCGTTCTTCCCGGCTGACGCAGTCTCACGGTTCGTGGAGGTGTGCGAGGACGCTTGCCCCTGGCTAATTTCGCGCTGATCCGCAGCGCGCATGCAACCGCGAGCATCGGTCGAACGTGTAAGGCTATGACAAGTCCTCTTGCCGGATGGGGGAACTCATGGATCCCAGCAGCGAACGCGACTTCACAGCGTTCTACGACGCGACCTGGCCGCGAACCCTCGCCTGCGCGTATGCCATGACCGGGAACATCGGCGACGCCGAGGACATCGCCCAGGAGGCCTACAGTCGGGCCTGGCCAAAGTGGTCGACGCTGCGCGATTACGACGACCCGGGCTCCTGGGTTCGTCAGGTGGCGACCAGGTTGGCGGTCTCGCGCTGGCGCCGTGCCAAAACGGCGATGACATTCCTGGCCCGATCTCGTGGCCCCGAACCCGTAAGGCCTCCGTCGGAGGCGACGGCGACCCTAGTCGCGGCACTCAAGCAATTGCCGGAGCCACAGCGGCGGGCCATCGTGCTGCACCACCTCGGTGACCTCTCCGTCATCGAGATCGCCCGGATCGAGCAATGCCCGGAGGGGACCATCAAAGCCCGCCTCGCCCGAGGCCGCGCTGCCGCTGCTGGGCTCCTCGCCCCCACGGACGGAGAACCCTCCAATGCCTGACCTTGACCAGCTCCTCGACACCCTCGTCAGCGACGTCAGTGAACGCACCCGAGCCCCCGGGGCGCCGGCAGCCATCAAGCAGGCCCACCGACGGCGTACCAAGGTCGCGGCCACGACCCTCGCGGCCGTGGCGCTCATCGCCGTGGGCACCAGCCTGGGCGCCGCGACCCTCGACGGGCCCGACCGGCCCTCTCCGATCGGGGAACCCACAACACCCTCACCCACCACCGCTCAAGAGAGCCCCGAACCACCGAGGACCCCTGCGAACCTCATCGCAGAGTTGTACCCGGTACTTGCCCAGGTGCCAGGCTGGACCAACATCGACGTGGACGACCCTGTGTTCAAGGACCGTGACTACGCGTTCAACGGAGACTGTGCAGGAAACTGGGGGAAGGGCGCCACGGGAGGACATGACGGAGGCATCGGGGGCTTGGGGGCGCCTGGCTGGAAAGACGCGAGAGGGGGCGGTCTCGGCGGGTACCGCTTCGCATCGGAGGCCCGAGCGTCGGACGCGGCAGCCCGGTTCATCGAGAACCTCGTCTCCTGCAAGAAGCATGCATGGCGGACTCAGCCGATCGCGCAGACCGGTGGGGTGCTGGCCTACACAACTACGGGAGTGACCTGGATCCAGCAGTACGACGACAGGGTCGAAGTCCTCCAGGTACCAACGACCGACGGGCCGCCACCCCCAGACGTCCAGGCTGAGGTCGCCGAGTGGATGGTCGCCTACATCACGTTGATGAATGAGCCAGTCGACTAAGCCGTGAGCCACCGACGGGCGCGGCTTCACCGTCGATGTACGACGCATGAAGGTGGCAGACAGACGGTGCTGCACGAATTTAGTCCGTCGGAATTGGTACTTCGCTCACTGGCGTGATGGTGCTGGTGCACCTACTGAAACCCGGCCAGAGAAACTTCTGGATGGCCGTCACCTCGTCCGCCTCAACGATGAGAAACAGTGTGTGCTGGGCGTTGGCCCCGTATCGCCCTACCAACCTCACGCCGTCGACGGTTGCGTCGAACAGCGAGTCTGAGCCGCCGGCGCCCTTGGGGCACCGTTCCGGGGTGTGCACCTGGGTGATGTGGAAGAGCATCGAACCTCCTGTGACTCGTGTCGGGTTGCGATCATCATCGTGGCCCGACCACGCTGGCTTGTCACCCCTTCCTCAGCAGTAACAGCAGCGAGTCGCCCCGATTAGATCGATCGATAGTCGTAACCTGCCGAAGGTGACCCGAGTCGAGCGCTACGAACGCCGATCCGAGATACCGATGCTGATGCTGGCGGTCGCCTTCCTGGTTGCCTACGCATGGCCAGTCCTTGATCAGGACATGGACCCGGACCTCCGATCCGGCCTCACCGTCTTGTCGTGGACGGTCTGGGCGGCATTCGTCACCGACTTCGCGGTGCGGATGGTGCTCGCGGATAACAAACGCAAGTACGCACTCAGCCATTGGTATGACGTGGCGCTGGTGATCCTGCCCTTCCTCAGGCCGATGCGACTCCTCAGGCTCCTGGCTTTTGCCCGGGTCCTCAATCGGAGCGCGGCAAGTTCGCTCGCGGGCCGAGTGTCCACCTACATTATTGGCGTTACGATCATCGCGACCGGGCTCGGCGCCGTAGCCGTGCTGGACGTAGAGCAAGATGTCCCGGGAGCGAACATCACCACCTTCGGTGACGCCATGTGGTGGGCATGCACCACTGTCACAACGGTGGGATACGGGGACCGCTACCCCGTGACCGCACAGGGCCGGGTGATCGCCGTAGCTCTGATGATCATCGGCATCGCGACCGTTGGCGCGGTCACGGCCTCATTTGCTGCGTGGATGGTGGCCCGCGTCGAGCAGGACACAGCTCAGGATGACCGCACCTAGCACCAAAGGCCGGGCTCAGCTTCCCGCCTACGGCGATTGACCGTTCGGGTCGAACATCGGCGAAAGTCCGCGAGCGGCATCTTGCTTCTGCAAGCCTCGGAGAAACAGTGACAACACCCGAGAAGTGGCGAGCACAGACGTGAACGATCAGCCCGAACGACAATGGCGAGTCGGCGATGTCGCCAACGGACACCGGCTTGACGCGGACCATGTGTGGCGTCCGATCTGCCCCGCCGCCTCCACCTCCGCCGCCACCAATGTCCCACGCCGGCCCCGCTTCGAAGCCTTGGTTCCGGCGTCCACTCGGCATTGTGGGCATCGTTGTTGTCGCTCTCTTCGCCATCGGAAGTCTCAGCACCGAGCCGGACAGTTCCGCAGATAACGCGGCCAACACCTCCAGCGATACGTCAGAAGCGAGTCCGGCGAAGTCAGAGGATGAGTCGGAAGCGGCCGAGCCCATCGCCGAGGCTGAGCCAGACTCTGAATCGGAGTCAGCCGAACCGTCACAGTCCGCGGATTCAGAGCCCACGAAGTATGTCGTGACACGACGTCGTAGACGGCGACACCCTCGATCTCGAAAACGGGCAAACCGTACGAATCGTCGGCATCGACGCACCCGAAGTCGGAGAGTGCGGATATGAACTGGCCAGTGACAAATTGGCCAAGCTCGTGCTCGGACAGCAGATTCGACTCTTCGCATCCGACGAAGACACCGATAAGTACGGGCGCTTGCTGCGCTACGTCAACATCCACGGCAAGGACGCGGGTCTTCGTCTGATCAAGTCAGGACTGGCCATCGCTCGCTACGACTCCAGGGATGGCTACGGCGCACATCCCCGCGAGGACGACTACATCGCCGCAGATCGCGAAGCCAAGGACAAGACGTGTGCGCCAAAGCCCACTCCGAAACCGCATCCCTTCGTCGGCTCGGGCGGTGACGCAAGCAACGACTGCATGGACGGCTACTCGCCTTGCCTGCCCATCAGGGCCGATCTGGATTGTGGCGAGATCGGCCATTCGGTGAAGGTCACCGGCAGCGATCCGTATCGTCTCGATGCTGACGGCGACGGGGTTGGTTGCGACTCCTAAATTGGGCTAGCGGCAGTGTGCAGTCCGATCAGGCGCTCGCACCCTACGAGCCCGCCGCCTTCTTCGTTCTTGCTGCCAGACGAAACGTGGTGAACCCTCGCACTGCCGCCAGGGCAATGAACATTGCGGCTAGCAACAGTAAGAAGGTGCGCGCGCCACCGGTCTCGCTAACCGACCACCACACCGCGATCACGGCGAAGCCGAGCAGGACGCCAACACCGAAGACGCCTTGCCCTGTCGTCGGGGCCGGCCGGGAGTTTGCCATGGCCGATTATCCCATCCAGCTTGATTCGCGCCGCCACGCATCGACACCCCGCTTTGACACATGTTGCAGGATTTCAGCCATTGGGTGACTGAAACCCTGCAACATCTAGAGGTCGCGGAACCAGTCGTCGTACGCCGACGCTCCACCCAGGCCGAAAGCGCGCGAGCCGAGATAGGAGCCGACGACGGCCGCGCCGAGATCGTCCAGTTCGGGGGCGACCACCTTGCCGCCGACCCGGCGGGCCATGGAGTCGATGAACCTCGCTAGGCCGGGGTCCTCGCCGAGGCGGAAGAACGTGGTCTGCGCTCCGAAGCGGGTGGCCGCGTCCAACTCCTTGACGGCGTAGGCGATGGTCAACGGGTGGGGTGGATAGGCGAAGTACGCCTCGGGCGCGGAGCCCGGGCCGCCGGCTTCGAGGTGAGCCGTGGGTTCGCCGTCGGTCACGATCAGGAGCACCGGTTGGGCGTGCGGGTGCTTGCGGAAGTGACGATTCGCCAGCAGCAGCGCGTGGTGGAGGTTGGTGCCCTTGTCCCACTTGGCGTCGAGGGCGGTGAGTTGGTCGATGTCCATGACCTCGGCATGACGGCCGAACCCGATCAATTGCAGGGCGTCGCCGCGGAAGCGGGTCTGGATCAGAGTGTGCAGCGCCAGGGCAGTCTTCTTCATCGGCACCCACCGGCCATCCATCGCCATCGAGAACGACGTGTCGACCAGCAGCGCGACGCAAGCCTGGGTGCGAGCCTCGGTCTCGGCGATCTCCACGTCCCGGACGTCGATGCGGACCTGGTAGGTGGTCTCGACAGGCTCGACCAACGGCTCGACCACCGACGGCTCGGCGACGGAGCGGCGTACGGCGTTGGTGATCGTGCGCGTGACGTCCCACGGTTCGGTGTCACCGAAGGCCCACTCGCGGGTGGAGCCTGAGGGCTCACCCGCCGACCCCGCCTGCCGGAGGTCGCGATTGCCCTGTCGACCGGACATCTGCTTGGCGACGTCCTTCAACAGGGCCTTGCCGAGCTGCCTCATCGCCTTGGGCGACAACTTGAACTGTCCATCCGCTCCGCGCTTCAACATCCCGGTGTCCCGCAGGGCGCGCTCGAGTTCGGCCAGGGCCCGAGCGTCGACGGCGGCCTCGGCACCGAGTTGCCGAGCCAAGGCATCCAGGTCGACGTCGTCCATCCGAGCGCCGCCGTACGACTGGGAGAGTTGCTCCGACAGCGCATCGAGTTCGGCAAGATCCTGCAGCGCACCGGTGCCATCACCGAGACCCAGACCCTGCTCACCGTCGAACGACTCCGAGCCGGACCAATCCTCGCCGGGTCGCAACGCCCGCAGATTGTCATCGAGTTGGCCCAGCGCATCCATCAGCGCCGGCGAACCGAACGCCTGCTGGGAGAGCTCCATCAACTCCTGTCGCTGCTGGGGCGTCATCGAGTTCATCATCCGCTGACCGGCGGCCGCACGCTCGGCCAACGCATCGATCAACTCGTCCACGTTCTGGGGGTTCTCGGGGAAGAAGTCACCGTGCTTGTCCATGAACTCCTGGAACTGCTCGGGGGTGTCCTCACCTCGTCGATGCGCCTCAAGAAGCGTGTTCAGGTCGGTCAGCATCTCGTTGACGGCCGCCCGATCCTCGTCGGTCGCGCCCTCCAAGGCCTGCTTCATCCCGGCGAATCGTTGGTCCAACGCCTCGCGGCCCAGCAGGTCCTTGATCTCCTCGAACGCGTCGCGGGCCTCAGGACTGCGCCACTGATAGTCACCGAGTTCGTTCACGGCTGCCGCAGTAGAGGCCGGAAGGTTCTCCATCCGCATCTCGGCGAAACGGGCATCGTCATCGAGATCCCGAGCCAATTGCTTCCGCTCGGCCAGGACGGCCTTGTCGAGCAGTTCACGGACCTCGGCCAACGTGCCGTCCAACTTGTTCTGTTCGAGGAGTTCGCGTCGCCGCTCGGCGATTCGTGCCGCGAGTTCATCCAGTCCGCGCTGCCCCTCGCCACCCCTGCGCAGGAACTCCTGCATGGCCCGCTCGGGCGAGTAGCCGGCCATCACGTCTTCGCCGATCGCATCCAGAGCCTCGGCCAGATCCACGGGCGGCGCGAGCGGATCGCCACCGGCATAGCGACCGTAGCGCGCACGATGACCCAACCGGCTCGGCCGGCTCGGCCTGGGTGGCTGCGGCATCGCCTCAGACATCGGACTCAACCACTAGCCGTAGACCGTCTCGCCGTCGGCGGAATCCTTGCCGATCTTGCGCACGAGGTAGAGCCCCTCCAGGGCGAGTTCGATGGCGCAAGCCCGCTCGCCGTCATTCGTCGCACCGAAACGGTCGGCGATCTGATCGAAGAGATCCGACTCGCCTCCCTGGTCGGGCGGCAACGCCGGGAGATCGGCCAGGAAGTCGCGCGCGGTGACTCGCTCACCGGTCGTGACGAGCGCACCATCCTCCATGACGCCAACCAGGGCGGCCATGTCGAGGCCTCGGAATCGACTGCGTACGACGGTGGCGGTCGCCTGCCGCAACAGGTGGGTCAGCACCTCGTGCTCACGACCCTCCTCGCCGGACTCGAACTCAACCTTGCCGCCGAGTACGTCGATCGCGGTCTCCAGGTCGACGACGCGGGCAACGGCCTCGGGCTCGCCACCAACCGTGGCTCGATGCAGCGCCGAGGCGGCGATCGTCTCGGCACCAGCGATCGAGAAGCGCGCCGATACCCCGGACCGTTGATCGATTGCGTTGGATTCGCGTAGGGCCCGTGTGAAGTAGGCCAAGATCTCGATCAGCGCGTCCGGTACCTCGGCCACGAGATCGGCCTCCTGCCGGATGACGGCCACCTCGTCGGCAGAGGTCCACCGGATAGTGAGTGCGGATCTCAGCCCCGAATCGATCCTTCAGCGGAGTGATGATCCGCCCACGGTTCGTGTAGTCCTCCGGGTTGGCGCTGGCAACCACGAGTACGTCGAGGGGCAGGCGCAGGATGTAGCCGCGGATCTGGATGTCGCGCTCCTCCATCACGTTGAGCATCGCCACCTGGATCCGCTCGGCGAGGTCGGGCAACTCGTTGATGGCAACGATGCCGCGATGCGCGCGCGGGATCAGGCCGAAGTGGATGGTCTCCGGATCACCCAGACTCCGCCCCTCGGCCACCTTGATGGGGTCGACATCGCCGATCAGGTCGGCGACCGATGTGTCCGGCGTCGCCAACTTCTCGGCGTACCTCTCGTCGCGGTGGCGCCACTCAACCGGCAGCTCGTCGCCGAGTTCCGCGGCGCGACGCCGCGATGCAGGCGTGATCGGATCGAACGGGTGCTCCCCCAGTTCCGAGCCGGCGATCACCGGAGTCCACTCGTCCAGCAGCCCCACCAGCGAACGCAGCAGCCGGGTCTTGCCCTGCCCGCGCTCACCGAGGAGTACGACGTCGTGCCCGGCGATCAACGCGCGCTCGACCTGCGGAATCACGGTGTTGGAGAACCCGTGCAGTCCTGGCCACGGGATCACTCCCGCCGCAAGGTTGGCCAGCAGGTTGTCGCGGATCTCAACGCGTAGTGGCTTATGAACGTGGCCGGTGGCCCGGAGTTCGCCGACCGTGGTTGGCAAGGTGTCGTTCGCCGTCGATTCAGTCACGTTCTCACGCTACCCATCCCCGACAACAGTCGAGCACCGACCGCGTAACAGACTCATGAGGCATCAATCCATCGAGTGCCCACGAAGTCGGCACGGACGGGGCTTCCCTGAAGTTCGCTCAGGCGAGCACCCAGAGCACCGAACTCGCCCGGCCGCACCGCCAGCACCAGTCGAACCCGTCGGCGTACTCGACACTGACCACCCTCGCACCAAAGGTGCGCAACTCGCTCTCGGCCCGACCAGCGACCGCATGGTCAAGCAAGATCAGGTACTCCTCGAGCAATAGCCGTTCCAGGGAACCCGTCGAAGCCAGCCCTGCCCGCACAGCATCGCCGTACGCCCGACGAGACCTCCCGGACCCAGGAGTACGCCGCCGAACCACCGCGTAACCACGGCCACGACGTCGCTCAGCCCACTCCCGCGCAGCGCTTCCAGCATCGGCGCACCGGCAGTCCCAGCCGGTTCGCCGTCGTCGGAGGAGTGCTCCAGCGTCCCGTCGGGACCGATGACGAAGGCCGAGCAGTGGTGCCTCGCCTCGTGGTGCTGCTTGCGCAGCCGGTCGACCACACCCCGAGCCTCTTCCCGGCCGTCAACCCGCGTGATCGTGCACAGGAAGCGAGACTTCTTGACCACGAGTTCGGCCGAGGCGGTCCGAGCCGGGACGGCGTAACGGTCCACCAGATCAGGAATGCAACTTGTCCTGCCAGTCATCGGGCACGGCGCCGGCGGGTCCGGGCACGGGCTGATCCTCGGGACGACTTTCCGGTGGTGCCAGTTTCCGGCCGAAGACGAACTTGTCGTCGCGAAGTCGTAGAACCAGTCCTCGCCAGGCTCGAAACTGGTGATCACGGTGTGGCCGGTCGCATCGACGTGCCGCGCGCGTGTTGCTCGGGCGAGTTGTCGCAGCATCCGATGTGCCCACAGGCCGTGCACCGCCGCAGGTGGAACCACCAGCCACCGGCGGCCAGGCACTCGGCACACCCGGTACCGCTGGGGACGGCAGTCACGATCAATGTTCGGGTTGCTCATGTCTCCTGATCCTAGGCCGCAACGGACTCAGACGACACAGAACTCGTTGCCTTCGGGATCGACGAGAAGCACGTGATCCAAGGCACCTTTGTGAGTGTCCTCCCGCACAATGGTCGCTCCGGCGGCGACGAGTTGTTCGACGCGGGCCAGGATCCGCTCGCGACGGACGGCCGGATCAAGGTGCCGCCCACCGCTGACCTTGAGGTCGAGATGGATTCGATTCTTGACGACCTTGCCCTCCGGCACTCGCAGGAAGCCGACCTGAGGCAACCGGCCCTCGGGATCGATGAGGGCTCCACCGTCTCCCCACTCTTCCTCCGGAACGTCGAAGTGGCGCAGCCACGTCTCCCAGGTATCGAAGCCCTCAGGCGGTGGCGCGTCGACGTACCCCAGCGCTTCCCTCCAGAAGGCCATCACTACGCGCAGCGTCCTCGCAATCGATGGTCAACGCCCATGGGGTCGTCACTAGTCGCCGACCTCCCCGTCGATGGACTCCCTGATCAGATCGGCGTGCCCCGCGTGCCGGGCGTACTCCTCGATCATGTGCACCAGGATCCATCGCAGGCTGAACGCCTGTCCGACCTCGCGTTCGCTCTCGGAGAATCGCACCGAGAGGGTGTCGAGGCTCCCCTCAGCCAGGGCTCGTCTGTGATGCGTTCGGCCTGGCTGACAGCGGCATCGAAGAGCGCCAGCAACTGCTCGGGCGAGTCCTGCGCTGCCGAATGCCACTCCCAGTCCCGATCTGCCTCCCAGTCGACCGAAGCCCACGGCTCGCTCAGTTCGCCACCCAGGAACACCTCCCCGAACCAGCTGTCCTCGACCACCGCGAGGTGCTTCACGAGCCCGCCCAGCGTCATGGTCGATGGCGGCAAGGGCGACCGCCAACTGCTCCTGGCTGAGGCCGCCGACCTTGATCCGAATCGTGTCGCGGTAGTAGTTCAGGAAGGTCCTCAGGGTGGTGACCTCGTCAGCCGGCCAAGGGGGGTTCCGTGCGTTTGATCGTCATGGTCGTCACGCTAGTGACGGTCCGCAACCGCTTATCGCGCCGGACCCTCGAGCGGCCACCAGTCGCCCCGTCGCAGGATCACGATCGGTGATGCAATAGGTGAGCCCGGTCGGATCTCGCATGACCGTCCAGAACTCCTCGGTCACCAACTCCTCGGCCGCCAAGCACTCGATGGCGTGACACCTCGGCCGCCCGATCGTTGGTGCCGAGGTCAAGGTGGGCACGTACGTCGCCCCACGGTGACTTCAAGACGTTGAACGAGTACGTCGAGTGCGAACTGTTGCTTCCCACGCAGCCACGAGAACTCCGGCCGAGCCTGGAGAACTTCCGGCGTCGCGTTCATCAGCCGGCTCCCAGAATGCAGTCTCAATGTCATACGACTCGCCGAGGAATGTCCACACAGACCTGATAGACACCCGATCGATGCCCGCCCGGCCAGACTGCGGGTGGAGGACGTACCGAACCGGAGTGCTCGACCAGGCAGAACACCAGACCGCCCGGCGAGCGGAGTACGACGTAGTCCCCCGCGTCCGCGAGCTCCGTCGCTCCCAGGGTCAGCGCATCGTCGGCAGCTGCACGGGAGTCCTCGACGCTGAGGTCGAGATGTATTCGCTGAACGCCCTGCCCTGGGTCCGCTGGATCCGGAGGTAGTCGTCACCACCCGCCGGCAACAACGAAACGAACTCGCCGGTCTCGCCACGCGGTGGCGAGAGTGCGAAACCCCGTAACCGCGGACCAGAACTCGCAACCACGTAGCGAAAGAGTCGGCGCCGAAGTCCAAGAAGGCCGACAGCCAAGTCGACCTGAGGCGTCATCGCCTCACGCGGGCTTGTGCAGGATCGCGCTTGCCGGCCGCACGACGACATCTGTGCCATTCACCGCTGCCGTGCCGTCCACGATGAGGGACATGCCGGGCTGGTCGAGCGGCGGGTAGAGCAGCGTGACGGACGGATGGGCGGCCACGTTCGCGCACGACCCGCGCCCCGGATCGGTGATCGTGAACGCGCCGTCGGCATAGGTCGGGGCGACGCTCACCAGCTTGATCCGGTCTTCGGATCCCAGTGTCAGCAGATAGCCCGACTCCGAAGTCAGCGAGGGTTGCGTCCAGGTCGACGAGTTCTACGACTTTGCTCATAGATCGCGAGGGTACGCCGTGTGGGCCGAGGTCACGGCACCCCTACTAGGTAGATTCCACCCGTGCGGATCGTGTCACTCCTTCCCTCGGCCACCGAGATCCTGTTTGCCATCGGCGCCGGGGATGACGTTGTCGGCGTGACCTTCGAGTGTGACTATCCGACTGAGGCTCGAACGCGGCACATCGTCTCGACCTCAGCACTGCCTGAGGGACTTACGTCGGCGGAGATCGACTCCTACGTATCGGCAGCGGTCGGCCGTGGCGAGGATCTCTATCGCCTCGACGAGGGCGCCCTCGCCGACACTCAACCCGGACGTCATCGTCACCCAGGACCTCTGTGCTGTGTGTGCGGTCGATGTTTCCGTCGTGGACGACGCGCTGCAGCACTTGGGCTGCTCGGCCGAGGTAGTGACCTTGGATCCGCACTCACTGGAGGGAGTGCTGGCGTCATTCCGAACACTCGGCGAGGTGACCGGCCGCACCGTTGACGCAGAGTCCCTGATCCTCGATCAGCGCATGCGCATGCTCGGAGTGATGAGATCGGTCGCCCTCCGGCGTCAGCCACGCGTCGCGGTGCTGGAGTGGACCGACCCGCCGTTCGCCCCCGGCCACTGGATCCCGGAGATGGTGGAACTCGCCGGCGGAGCAGTGCGTGCTCGGAAAGGCCGGCGAGAAGTCCGTACGCATCACTTGGGACGACGTCCGAGCGGCTCGAAGCCGGACGTCGTGATCGTTGCTCCATGCGGCTACGACCTCGACGGTGCCCGAGCACTCGCGGACGAGGTCATCGCTTCAGGCGAACTGCCCGGCAGTGCCGACGTACGCGGTCGACGCCAACGCCTCCTGGGCCCGACCCGGCACTCGCCTCATCGACGGCATCGAGGACCTAGCGCAGATCCTGCACTTCGGGAAGCGCCCCTAGCCGCGTTCGTTGGTCGCGCTGACGCTTGTCCTGAGTGTGTCGAAGGGAGACCACTTGCCACTAACTGCGGGACAGATACGCCAGCAGATCCTGCCGCGTGACGACGCCGATCGGCTTGCCGTCCTCCTGGACGAGCAGGGCATCGGCGCTGTGCAGGAGGGCAACCGCCGATTGGGCGGATTCGGAGGCACCGATCGTCGGCAGTGGCGGCGACATGTGGTCCTCCACCGGATCGGACAACTTGGCCGTGCCTGCGAACACCGCATCCAGCAAGGCTCGTTCGGAGACGGAGCCAGCCACTTCAGCAGCCACGACGGGCGGCTCGGCTCGCACGACCGGCATCTGCGAAACGCCGTACTCCTGAAGGATCTGCACCGCCTCGGCGATCGTCTCGTTCGGATGGGTGTGGACGAGGTCGGGCAACTGACCGGACTTGCCGCGGAGCACCTCGCCGACGTTCTGGCCGGCTCGGGAGTCGCCCGGCGTCGCGAAGCCGTACTGCGCCAACCAGTCGTCGTTGAACACCTTGGTGAGGTAGCCGCGCCCGGAATCGGGCAGCAGTACGACGATCACGGCGGCGTCGCCTTCCGGCGTACCCTCCAACTCGGCGGCCAACTGCGCCGCGGCAACCACGGCCATGCCGGACGATCCGCCGACCAGCATCGCCTCTTCGCGGGCCAGGCGTCGAGTCATCGCGAACGAATCGGCGTCGGAGACCTCGATGATTCGGTCGGCGATGTCGCGGTCATAGGTGGTCGGCCAGAAGTCCTCGCCGACGCCTTCGACGAGATAGGGCCGACCGGTGCCACCCGAGTAGACCGAGCCGGCCGGATCGGCGCCGACCACCTGGACGGCCGGGTTCTGTTCCTTGAGGTAGCGGCCGATCCCGGAGATCGTGCCGCCGGTGCCCACGCCAGACACGAAGTGGGTGATCTTGCCTTCGGTCTGGCGCCAGATCTCTGGGCCGGTCGTCTCGTAGTGAGAGCGCGGGTTGTTGGGATTGGAGTACTGATCCGGCTTCCAGGCGCCAGGCTGCGACGCGAGGCGATCGGACACGTTGTAGTAGGAATCGGGGTGCTCGGGTGCGACTGCCGTGGGGCACACGACGACCTCGGCGCCGTACGCCTTCAGGACGTTGCGCTTGTCCTCGCTCACCTTGTCGGGGCAGACGAAGACGCAGTGATAGCCCTTCTCCTGGGCAACCATCGCGAGGCCGACACCGGTGTTGCCGGAGGTCGGCTCGACGATCGTGCCACCCGGCTGCAATTCGCCGGAGGCTTCGGCCGCCTCGATCATCCGTCTGGCGATCCGGTCCTTCACGGACCCGCCCGGGTTCATGTACTCGACTTTCGCCAAAACAAGCGGACCCCCGACCTTGCGCCTGGTTTGCAGGCGGCAGGTCGAGGGTCCGACTCAGTTGTACGAGAGGCGTGTTGCCGACAGATCAAGAAGCGAGGTGACGTAGTCCACGCGCACCAACCTACTTGGCCACCTGGGATGGCTCCCAGCCGCGACCGTCAGTCGCTGCTGAAGAACGCCAGGATGCGCAGCAGGTTGGTGTAGATCCAGACCAGGCTGACGGTCATGGCGAACGCTGCCCGCCAGGACTCGCTCTCGGGGAGGCGGTTGGCTACGCCGTACTCAACGAACTCGAAGTCCATGATCAGCATGAACACACCGAGGATGACGCCGAGGAAGGCCGTCACCATGCCGAGGCCGGAAACAGCGAACAAACCGAGCGATGCACCGAACATGCTGAGGACCAACTCGAGCACGGACAGGGCAACCATGCCCAGGACCGCGCCCATGATGATCTTGCGTGACTTGGTGCCGAGGGAGATGTTGAAGAACTTGTACGCCGCCAAAGTGCCGGCGAACGCCGCGAACGTGCCGAGCACAGCACCGGACACGACGCCCTCACCGAACCTGGCATCGAACATCTTGCTCAACGCACCGAGGGCGACGCCCTCGAAGGCACAGAACACGAGAACGAGCGCCGGGCTGATCACGCGCTTGAACGAGTTGACCATCGACAGCGCGAACGCGCCGAGCGAACCGATCGTCACGGCCGCGTAGACCTTGGCCATCACGTCCGAGTCGACCTGACCGTTGGGCGCGAAGACATCGCCCGTCCAGGCCCAGGTGGCGATCGCGGTGGCGATGACGATGAACAGCGAGATCGCGGTCTTCTGAACGACCGAGTCGATCGTCATCGGAGCGCCGACCGACGGCTGCGTGGCCGTGCCGGTGCCCCACGTCGACGGGTCGGTGACGGGTGCGCCGTACTGCGGCTGACCGCTGGCTACGCCAGCACCGCCGGCGTTCGCCGTCTGGAGATTCGGGTTGAACTCCTCCGACCGATTGAAAATCGGGTTGTTGCTCTGCATGTGGGACTCCTCCTTGGAGACCTATGGATGACCACCTACTTTGGCGGCTCACCTCGTGAGACCGAGTCTACCGGTCTCACACTCATAACAACGCCGTACCTTGCTCGGACGTTCCGCTGCGATGCCGGATTTTGGAGTTGCCTGGTGAGACCACCGAACCGGGTCAACGTTGGACGCGAGCGCTCGCAGGACCACCAGAACGTTCCTCGTTGGTAACGCATTGCGGGCATTGCACAGTCGCGCCGCTCGTCCTCCACAAGACCGCCACTCGATGCCGGTGCCCCCGGTGGGACTCGAACCCACACTGAATCGGTTTTAAGCCGACTTCCTCTACCGATTGGGATACAGGGGCCTAACACGCCCGCGCAACGTCATACGACTCGGTCGCTGGGACAGCCAGATCGTATGACGTTAGCCGAGCCCGAGGGCGGCCGCCCGACCGAGTACGTCGTCGAGCATCGGTTCGGTCAGGCGACCTGTGAAGGTGTTCTGCTGGCTGGGGTGATAACTCCCGAGCAGGACGATGTCGGAGTCGCCCGATGGGGCCGTCAACGCGGCGGAACTCCCGTGCCCGAACTTGGGTCGAGGGCGAGGGACGTCGTACTCCATTGCGGCGAAGGCTCGCAGTGCCGCATCCCAGCCGAAGGAGCCTAAGGCGACGACGGCCTTCACCGAAGGCAGCACCCACCGCAATTCGGCTTCCAACCAGGGTGCACACGTGTCTCGCTCCTCGGTGGTCGGCTTGTTCTGCGGCGGAGCGCACCGAACGGCCGCGACCATTCGAGAGTCGATGAGTTGCTGCCCGTCCCCCGCATGCACACTCGTCGACTGACTCGCGAGACCGACCCGATGCAGTGAGCGCGAACAGCCAATCCCCCGACCGATCGCCGGTGAAGATCCGACCGGTCCGATTGCCGCCGTGGGCCGCCGGCGCCAAACCGATGATCACCACGCCGCGGGGTCGCGGAACCCCATCCGTGGATCGGGCGACCCCAATACGGCTCCTCGGCGTACGCCGCCCGCTTGGCGTGGGCAACGTCCTCGCGCCACTTCACCAAACCCGGGCAGGCCCTGCACACACTCATCTCGGCTTCGAGTTCTGCGAGGTCCGCTTGCCGGGCAAGTCGACGTACCTCCACGGCCCCTCGGGCGACGGGCGTGTCCGGTGCCGCCGGATCGTCGGGCCACCCGGTTCCGGGAGGCACCGGCGACACGAACGCCTGTCCGGTGACCGGATGCGGCCGCGCGGTCGAAAGCGAGCCGGCACCGGGCGTATCCCCTGGCACGGTCGCGTCTCCTCCCAGTCGTAGCGCGACACTCCGTCGCGTCCATAGAAAGGATGCATGATGAATTTCGAGCGCACCGAACTCCACCAGCAGGTGGTCCAAGCACTGATCGAAACGGGTGCAGTGAACTTCGAAGCCATGGGCAGTGTCTTCAGCAAGTTCGCCCAAGACGCCGCGACCCGCGGTGAAGGCATGACGTTGATCGTGAACAAGTTCACGACTCTTGCGTGCGGACCCGATCGGCGGGCTGCTGGAAGAGCTGCCCAACGTGCACGGCAATCAACGTGGCTGAGGCGCAGCACATGTGCGGCGACACGGTGACGCCTACGCCCGAGCGGCAACTGCAGGACGTGGTGGTGCGGATCCTCCGGTTCTGCACCACCACCCTGCGGAGCGCGAGTGCGAAGGGGCCATCCGTGTCGTCTGCCGCCGGCGGGCCAGCCTTGATCCCAACGAAGGTCATCGCCGAGTGTGCTCTGCTCGCTCGCTGCGCCGCCAATATCCCGAGACCCGGCTTTGCCCTCGGCGACCTCACCAATACGTTGACGATCGAACTGGGCGAGGCGGCACGACCCGACACCTTGCCGCTGGCGCTGGCCTTCGACGCGGCCGACCTGCCCGAGCATGTCTTCGCGCACGTGCAACTGACCTGCCTTGGCTCGCTCGATGCAGCCATTGATGAACTGGCGGAGTTGGCTTGGCGTGCCCGAGACGTTCGCGGGCTCGAACGATCCACGCTTCACGAGATCGAGGCGACCTGGATCCGCGCCATTTGGAACGGCGACCCACGTCCGCCGTTCACCACAGGACCTGCTGGAGCGCTCTGCGCTGGGACGACCGCTCGACGTACTTCGAGCGCATCCTGCGACGACCTACGAGTTCACCCACGCCGTCATGCAGATCAGCGATCTCGGCACCTGGCCGGTCATCCTTCCCCGTGACCCGCACGACGTCATCGAAGATGTCGAAGCGTTGATGGCGGCGGCCCTACACGCCGACAACTATGACCTCGCCGCCGAACTGCTGTGGACGTGGCCCATGTTGCGCCTGCCTTGGACCGAGTTTGCCGCCCGCGTCTTCGCACTGCTGATCGAGGTCCACGGTCGGCTGGGATTCCTGCCCGGGCCGGACTTTCATGCCCAGGTCTACGCAGAGCTCCCACCGCACGAGGCCGCGGCGTACGCCCAACGGACGAGCTACCACACCACGTTGGTCCTCGGGATGTTGTGCTCCGTCGATTCTCTCAGCGGATTGGCTGCCCGATCCCGACCAGCCTGGTCGGCCGAGGCGCCCACCGACACGACGTACGCCGTCACGGTTGCTCTCCAACGCGCCTGGCGCGCGATCCGACATCGTCGCACTCCGACGGCACTCGCCACCGCAGTCGAGTGCGACCGAGCGAGCGGACCGGTCGTCGAGCAGGCGCTCGGGCCTGCTGCAACGCGTGGCAGCAGCGGCGGAGCTCCATGCCACACTGACCTCGTGATTCGAGCGCTCCTGGAGTGGCGCCACTAACGTCAGGGGGAGCGCAGCCTTGTCGGTCCGGGTGCGGCTGGTCCTGGCCAGTTTCCTTGATGCTGTTCCTGGAGCTGTCACTGATCCGCTGGACTGGCTCGCAGATCGTGCACCTGAGCTACTTCAGCAACTTCGTGCTCCTCGGCTCGTTCCTCGGCATCGGGCTCGGCTTCCTGCGCGCGGGCAAGCCCGACCGTGGACTGCCCCTCTATTCGCCGGTCGCTCTGCTTGCGCTGGTCGGATTCGTCTCAGCCTTCCCGGTCACGGTTGATCGCCAGGACGCCTCGATCATCTTCTTCACGAGCCTCAGCACCTCCGGCCCGCCGATCTGGGTGACGCTGCCGATCATCTTCCTCTCGGTCGCGGCGATCATGGCCGGGCCGGGCGAGTTGGTCGCGGACTGCTTCCACGATCTGGAGCGGCTCGATGCCTATCGGCTCGACCTGATCGGATCGCTGGTCGGCATCGGCGTCTTCACGGCCTGCTCGTTCCTCGGCGCGCCTCCGCTGGTGTGGTTCACGCTGGTCGCCGTGCTGTTCATCGTGCTGCTCGGACCGACGGCCAGATCGGTGTCGGTCACGCTGCTGATCGCGATGGTGGCGATGTTCGCCTATCCGTTGATGACCGACGAGGGCGTCTTCTGGTCGCCGTACTACGAAGTCACGACGTTCGCCGAGCCCGACGGCGAGGGCGGCCAACAGTTCCAGATCTACGTCAACGGCATCCCGCACCAACGGTTGACGACCGCCGAGACCCGGCTCGCGCAGGAGAGCTTCTATGCCGAGCCCTACGCCCGCGCGACCAACCCACCCAAGGACGTTCTGATCGTCGGGGCGGGCACTGGGACTGACGTCTCGATCGCGCTGACCGAGGGAGTCGAGCACGTCGACGCCGTCGAGATCGACCCGAAACTGCTCCAGTTCGGACGAGACAACAACCCCGATCGCGCCTATCAGGACCCGCGTGTCACCGCCCACGTGAACGACGGTCGGGCCTTCCTCGAACGCACGGACAAGAAGTACGACCTGATCCTGTTCGCGCTACCCGACTCGCTCACTCTGGTCTCGGGAGCGAGTGCCCTTCGGCTGGAGAGTTATCTCTTCACCAGCGAGGCGATGGAGTCCGCACAAGCAACATCTGGCACCCGGTGGCGCCTTCGCGATGTACAACTTCTATCGCGAGCCCTGGCTCGTCGACCGGCTCGCGAACACCTTGGATCAGGCCTTCGGACATCCGCCGTGCGTGCTGTCCTATCCCGAGGCCATCTCGCTCGCCGTGCTGGTGGTCGGCCGCGAACCCGCGGATCAGACGCTGCGTCGACACCTGGGTTCCGACAGCCACCGCGCCTGCGCCCTCGACCGACGACCACCCGTTCCTCTACGTCCGCGACGACGCCGGGCTGTTCGGGATCCCGATGACCTACGTGCTGGCCGTGGGGCTGATCCTGCTCGTCGAGCGCGGCCGCGCATCGGCGTCGTCGGCGGCAGACAGTTGCGCACGATGTGGCGCTATCGGGACCTGTTCCTGCTCGGCGTCGCATTCCTCCTGCTGGAGACCAAGAACGTCACCGGTTTCGCGCTCTATTTCGGCACGACCTGGCTGGTGAACGCCCTGGTCTTCGCCGGTGTCCTGGTGGCCGTGCTGATCTCCGTCGAGATCACTCGACGCTTCCCGACGCCACCGCTGCGCACGATGTACGTCGTGTTGTTCGGCGGCCTGGCACTGGCCTGGCTGGTCCCGACCTCATGGGTCCTGGGATTGCCCTTCGCCGCGCGACTGCTGGTCGCGATCGCGCTGGCGTTCATCCCGATCATGGCCGCCAACGTGATCTTCGCGAAGCGATTCGCCACCACCTCCGAACCGACCGTCGCCTTCGCGGCGAACCTGCTCGGCGCCATGGTCGGCGGATGTCTGGAGTACGTCGCGCTGGCGACCGGGTATCAATCCCTGCTGCTCATCTGTGCGCTCATCTACCTTGCGGCGTACCTCGTGTCCCCGCGCACTCCGTCGCTGACCCCGGCCTAACGTCATACGGTCTGGTCGTTTGGACGACCACTACGTATGACGTCCCAGTCTGAGGTCATACGGCCTGGTCGCCCGGGCGACCACTACGTATGACGTTACGCAAGGCCGTAGCGGAGAAAGACCATGCCGTCGCTGAAGCGCTGCTCCTCCAGCAGTTCCAGATCCAGGCGCACACCATCGGGATAGAAACTGTTGCCGCCTCCTACGACGACTGGCACCAGGAAGAGTTCATAAACATCGACCAAGCCGGCCTTGATCGCCTGGGCAGCCAGAGTTGGCCCGTTGATGGAGAGATCCTGGTCCGAAGCCGCCTTCATGGCACGAATGGCTTCGGGATCGAAGGATCGCTCGATCCGAGTGCGTTCGCTGACGACTTCCTCGAGCGTGGTGGAGACGACGATCTTGTCGGCCGCCTGCCAGACTCGTGCGAAGTCCGAATAGAACTCCGGCGGGTCCGGCTGAGCGAGGGCTGTCTCCCAATAGCTCATCACCTCGTACATCCGTCGTCCGTAGAGGTAGGTCCCGACCGATCGGTAACGGTCGTTGATGAACTGATGGGCATCTTCCGCCGGAACACCCCAGTCGAAGTTGCCTTCGGTGTCGCTCACGAAGCCGTCGAGCGAGGTGATCATCGAATAGATCAGCTTGCCCATCAGGGCCTCCTAGGATGCGATCGAGGCAGCGATGCCGTCGAGGATGTCGGACTCGGAGGCCGTGACGACAAGCACCCGGGTCCGGCGCAGCACCTGGGAAACGATGAGTGCCCCAGCCCCGATGACGTCCGCCCGTCCAGGGTTCACGAAGCCGAGATCTATCCGCTCGGTGGCGGTCAGGGCCAGCAACTTCTCGGTCATCGCATGAAAGCGTTCAACCTCGAACTCGGCCTGGTCCACAACTTTCGGGTCGTACGTCGCGATGCCGAGCACTCCGGCGGCAACGGTGAGAAAGGTGCCGGCCACGCCGACCACGGCAGCGGCTTCGGCGAGGTCGAACGGGCAACCATCCAGGGCTTCGTCGATCCCGGCCGTGCAGTTCGCGATCTCGGCGGCCGTCGGTGGGTCCGAATGCAGGTGCCGTTCGTGCATTCGGACGGAACCGATGTCGAGGGAGATCGCACCGACCTGGCCGAGGATGAGCTCGGTCGAGCCTCCACCGGTATCGATCACCAGCACCGGCTCCGGCTGTTTGTTTCGCAGATTCGCAACCGCGCCGGCGTACGAAAGCGCGGCCTCCTCATCGCCCGACACGACTTCTGGATCCACACCGAGCCGAGCTCTGACCCCCGCAGTGAACACCGCGGAGTTGGACGCATCCCGAGTGGCGGAAGTGGCACAGAACCGGATTCGCTCCACGTCGTGCTGCGTGATCAGTGCGGCGTACTCGTCAAGGCAGGTGAACGCCCGTTCAAGCGCACCGTCCGCCAGCCGTCCGGTCGAGTCCACACCCTCCCCGAGCCGCACGATCCGGCTCTCTCGAACCAACTGCCTGTCACCGGAGCTGATCAACAATCGGATCGTGTTGGTGCCGCAGTCGATGGCCGCCGTCGTGATGGGCGTGGACGGACTCATCGGCAGGGTCCCGGCGTCCACCACTCGCCGATCAAATCAAGCACTTCGTCTCCCAAGGGGTTGACCCCGCGGCCCTGGGCCAGCGCCTGGCCAGCCAACACGTGCAGGCACTTTACGCGCAGCGGCATCCCGCCTGCGGAAATGCCATCGATCTCGGGAACAGCGCCCAGTGCGGCCCTGGCGGTCAAGTAGCGTTCATGCGCCCGCAGATAGGCCGCCGCCAATCCGGGATCGTCCTCGAGGCGATCTTCCATCTCACGCATCAGCCCCGATCCTTCGAGGGTGCCGATGAGGGATGATGCCCGCGGACAGGTCAGATAGAACGTGGTCGGAAACGGGGTGCCGTTCGGCAGCCGCGGGTCCGTCGTGACGACATCGGGGTTGCCGCACGGGCATCGATGCCCGACCTCGTGGATCCCTCGAGGGGACCGGCCGAGCTGTGCTTCGATCGCCGCCTCGTCGGAGGGATCGATCACTGGTCACCCTGCTCATTGCTCTCTGGAGTGATCCGGTCGACTGGCTCCTCGGCCGGTTCAGGCGGATGGCCGGCCAATTCGACCGACTCCCAGGCGGTTCCCCACCACGGCGTCGGCGTGAGTTGGCCGACCTCGTTCGGATCCGGCAACACAGCCTCGGTGCCCAACGGATTGCCATCGACGTCGATGACCTGCACGCCCGTCTCTCCCGGAAGCACGTAGCCGAACCGTTTGCGGGCCTGGATCTGGACGTACGCCGGGTCCTCCCAACGCCTTTTCTCCCGCTCAAGCGCCTTGAGACTGGCTTGGCGATCGACGATCTGCTCCTTCACTTCGGCGATGTGAGAACGCTGCTGTAGGTAGGCGCGCATCGACGAGGCGTACGACACGGTCAACACGGCCAGCACCAGAACCAGAATGGCCGCTCGCCCTGTGACGCGGGACGATCTCTTCGGCGGCGGCCCACCATCCGGCGTTCTCGGCGGCGCGTTTCCGAACCCAGCAACCGGACGATCGCCCTTCGAGCCCGCAGCCCGCGACCTCGACGACCTGGCCCGCTGGCTCGACGTGGGTCGACGAGTACCGCCCGGACCGCTGCCCGGTGGTTTGCGCTCGCGCGACGTGCCTGCCCCCATGGGGACCAGTGTGCCCGGCCTAGCCGCCGTATCGTGGGAACGCCGCGGCACCGGCGTAGCGCGCCGCGTCCCCGAGCTCTTCCTCGATGCGTAGGAGCTGGTTGTACTTCGCAACCCGTTCGGATCGTGCCGGGGCACCGGTTTTGATCTGCCCACAGTTTGTGGCGACCGCGAGATCGGCGATCGTGGTGTCCTCTGTCTCGCCGGAACGGTGGCTCATCATGCAGCGGTAGCCGTTGCGATGTGCCAGGTCGACCGAGTCCAGGGTCTCGGTCAACGAACCGATCTGGTTGACCTTCACCAGGAGAGCGTTGGCCTGGCCGCCGGTGATGCCCCGCTGCAGACGCTCGACATTGGTCACGAAGAGGTCGTCACCGACCAGTTGCACGGCCGCACCAAGGTCGTTGGTCATGGCGCGCCAGCCGTCCCAGTCGTCCTCGTTCAGCGGATCCTCGATCGAGACGATGGGGTACGCCGAGCACAGGTCGGCGTAGTACGAGATCAGTTCACCGGCGCTCATCCGGCCACCCTCGAACGTGTAGGCGCCGTCGGTGTAGAACTCGCTCGCAGCCACATCCATCGCCAGCGCGATGTCGGTGCCCAGGTTGAATCCCGCGGCCTCGACGGCCTCGCCGATCAGATCCAGTGCGGCCCGATTGCTGTCGAGGTTGGGCGCGAAGCCGCCCTCGTCACCCAGCCCGGTTGAAAGGCCCTTCTTCTTCAACACCGTCTTCAGCGCGTGGTAGACCTCGGCGCCCTGGCGCAGCGCCTCGCGGAAGGTCGGAGCGCCGATCGGCGCGATCATGAACTCTTGGACGTCAACGTTCGAGTCGGCATGCGATCCGCCATTGACGATGTTCATCATCGGCACCGGCAACATGTGGGCGTTCGGTCCACCGACGTAGCGATAGAGCGGCAAGCCGGCCGAGTCGGCGGCAGCCTTGGCCACGGCTAGCGAGACACCAAGGATCGCGTTCGCACCCAGCTTTGCCTTGTTGGGCGTGCCGTCGAGGCCGAGCATGGTCTGGTCGATCAGGCGCTGATCGTCTGCCTCCATGCCCTCGATCGCGCCCGCGATCGGATCCAATACCGCGGCGATGGCCTTCTCGACACCTTTACCGAGATAGCGCGAACCACCGTCGCGCAGTTCGACCGCCTCGAAGGCGCCGGTCGACGCTCCGCTGGGGACCGCCGCTCGGGCAAATGCGCCATCATCGAGCAAGACCTCGACCTCGACGGTGGGATTGCCACGCGAGTCAAGAATCTCGCGGGCGCCTACTGCTGCGATCGAGGCCATCTTCGTGCTCCTGAATGGGGTGAACCACAAGGGTGTGGGGGTGAGGTATCAGCGTAGTCAGTCGGGAGGGTGGGCCGAAGCCCGGTCCGCAGAAGCGTCGTCTACGCGCCGTCGTACGGCGTCACGCAGAGCCTGCTCCGGATCGATGCCTCCAACGCGAGCCTCGGCCACCAAGGCAAGCAGTCGTTCTCCGATGTCATCACTCTCCGATGGACGCGCCGGGAGTGCGCGTTCCGGCGCGCTGCAGACGATCCAGCACCTTGTCGGCGTACAACAGGGCGGGCAGTTGCTCCGGTATCCCTTCGAGAACGGAGTCTCGTTGCTTCTCCGTCGCCTTGATCGCTTCCCAGGCTTCGTTGATCTCCCAAGCATTGGGCTTCACAGCAGGTGCGTCGTCTCCGAACACATGGGGATTGCGACGAACCATCTTGTCCGTGATCCCGGCCACGACGTCCGGCAGGGTGAACTCGCCAGATTCGGCGGCAATCACGGCATGGAAGTAGACCTGCAGCAGCAGATCGCCTAGTTCCTCGCGAAGGTGATCGGGATCCCCCGAGTCGATGGCGTCCAGGGTCTCGTAGGTTTCCTCGAGTAGATATCTGGAGAGAGAGCGATGGGTTTGGGCGGCCTTCCAATCACATTCTGCTCGCAGTTTGAGCATCACCGCGAGGAACTCATCGGTCTGGTCGCCGATCAATTGCACCGCTGCGGTTCGGGAAGAGCCGCCGCCACGGCCGGGTCCATCTGCTCGGCCGCCCCCGCCAGCGCGGCGGGACTGACTGCGACCGACACGGCAGTATCTACGGGCGCGACATCGCCCTCGACCACGGCGAGGCCGTAGCGGGGGTCGATCACGACGGTGTTGTCATCCGACCCAGTCGGCGAAGATCTGTCGGCCGCGCGCAGTCTGCACTTCAGGATCGTCGGATGCGTCGCCCTCCGCCTCGAGTGCGCTGCGACCGGCCTCCTGCATGATCGAGTCGGCATAGGGTCCTGCCGAGGAGAGCTCGAGGTAGTTCGCCCGCACCTCCTCAGGGATCTCCTCGGCCGCTGTTTCCGCGGCGTCGACCTGCTCTTCGTAGGTCGCAGAGGGCTCGACGTCGTACTCCGCCGCGACCTGCTCGGCCATTTCCTTGCGGGTCAGCGAACCGACGACGAAGCCACTGAGCACCTTGAGCGGATAGGTCGCGCCACTCTCTTCGAACTGGGGCAGGAATGCCGTGCATAGGTCCGCGGTCGCATCATTGACGTCGGCCAAGGTCAGACGAGTCGTGCCGACCTGCGCAGCAACACCGGGGCGCGCAGATGCGCAGCCGCTGAGTAGCCCGACGACGCACAGACTCGCGACGATCCGAATCGAAGTTCGACGGCTCACCACGGCTTGGCTCCCTCATCTTTCTGGCTGGTCTGTCCGAGCGTGTTGCTCAGTCTCGTTACGTCTGTGGGTCGATCACAGAATCAATGATTGTTCGCGCCCATTCAAGCAGGGCCACCCCAACAATCGGACGCCCCCCGACCACGGCGGTCTGAGGTCGGGGCACCAGGATGCTGTGGACCGGGGCCTTCACGATCGCACCGGGATAGAGCCTGGACAACCTGACCGTGCGCGATTCGGGTAGGTCGACCGGCGCGAAGCGGACATATTTCCCGGCGATCGTCGTCCTCACCCACCCCCGGCTTCGCGCGCGCGGGCCCGGAACCGTGCGACCAGCAACAAGTGACGCGACCTCGTCAGGCGGCTCGCCGTACCGGTCGACGAGTTCCTCGCGAATGAGGTCGACGTCGGGATCATGGCGAACCTCGGCCAGGCGCTTGTAGATCTCCAACCGCAGCCGTTCCGACCCGATGTAGGTGTGTGGCAGGTGCGCATCGACAGGCAGTTCGATACGAACCTCGCGCAGTTCTTCGTCGACATCACCGCGAAACTCCGACACGGCCTCTCCGACGAGGCGGACGTAGAGATCGAAACCGACGTCCGCGATGTGCCCCGACTGCTCGCCACCGAGCAGGTTCCCCGCACCCCGGATCTCGAGGTCCTTCATCGCGATGGCCATCCCACCGCCCAGATCGGAATGTTGGGCCAGGGTCTCCAACCGCTCGTGCGCCGTCTCGGTCAGGGGCTTGTCGACCGGATAGAGGAAGTAGGCGTAGGCGCGCTCGCGACTTCGTCCGACGCGACCTCGCAACTGGTGGAGTTGGGAGAGTCCCAGGGTGTCGGAGCGCTCGATGATCATCGTGTTGGCGTTGGAGACATCGAGTCCCGACTCGACGATCGTCGTGCAGACCAGGACGTCGCAGCGCTTCTCCCAGAAGTTGAGCATCTCGGCTTCCAGGTGGTTCTCCGACATCTGCCCATGAGCAACGGACACCCGTGGCCTCGGGCACCAGTTGCCGAATCTTGGCCGCCGCCTTCTCGATCGATGAGACCCGGTTGTGGATGTAGAAGACCTGGCCATCGCGCAAGAGTTCGCGGCGAATGGCGGCCACCACGGTGCGGTCTTCATATCCTCCGACGTAGGTCAGGACCGGATGCCGCTCCTCCGGGGGCGTCGTGATCGTGGACATCTCGCGGATCCCGGTGATCGCCATCTCCAAGGTCCGCGGGATGGGTGTAGCGCTCATGGACAACACATCGACGCTGGTGCGAAGTCGCTTCATCTGCTCTTTGTGCTCGACCCCGAAGCGTTGCTCCTCGTCGACGATGATCAGTCCGAGATCCTTGACCTTGATGTCCGGATTGAGGAGGCGATGGGTGCCGATGACGATGTCCACCGTCCCAGCCGCCAACCCGGCGATCACCTCGCGAGCCTCTGCGTCGGTCTGGAAGCGGGAGAGCGCCGAGATATTGACAGGGAATCCGCTCATCCGCTCGGCGAACGTCGACATGTGCTGGGTGACCAACAAGGTCGTGGGCACAAGTACGGCGACCTGTTTGCCGTCCTGCACGGCCTTGAACGCCGCGCGCACCGCGATCTCGGTCTTGCCGTAGCCGACGTCACCACACACCAAGCCGGTCCATCGGCACGCGTTGGCGCATGTCCGCCTTGACCTCATCGACGGTGCTGAGTTGGTCCGGAGTCTCGGTGAACGGGAACGCGTCCTCGAGTTCTCGCTGCCATGGCGTATCAGCGCCGAAGGCGTGGCCCTGGGTGGCCTGACGAGCGGCGTACAACTTGATGAGCTCGGCGGCGATCTGCCGAACCGCCTTGCGTGCGCGGCCCTTGCGCTTGGCCCAATCCCCTCCCCCCAGCCTGTCGAGTGAAGGTTGTTCCCCGCCGACGTAGCGAGTGACCTGGTCCAACGCATCTGCCGGCACGAACAGGCGATCCGGTGGCCCCCCTCGCTTCGATGCGCCGTACTCGAGGACGAGATATTCGCGAACGGCGCCACCGACCTCGCGTTGCCGCATCTCGACGAACCGGCCGACGCCGTGCTGCTCGTGTACGACGTAATCGCCCGCACTGAGTTCGAGCGGGTCGATCTGTTTGCGCCGTCGTCGCGGGCATGGCGCGCATGTCCCGGGTCGAGGACTTCTGTCCGGACAGGTCGTCACCGGTGAGCAACACCAGTCGATTGACCGGGTCGACGAAACCGTGCTCCAGCATCCCTGTCGTCACGCCGATGACTCCCCGACCTATTCCGTGGAGCCGGGCAGGGAGGTCGTGCTCCGCGAGCACTTCGACCATCCGTTGGGCCGGGCCGGAGCCGGGGTGGGTCACAAGAATCTGATAGCCCTGGTCGAACCACGACTTGATATCGCCGACGGCCGCCTCGATGTCGCCGCGATACTCCGGAGCGGGAGTCTGCGCCAGGGCGATGGCGCTGTCGAGACCTTCGATTCCGAATGGACTGAGCGTCCACCAGGTCAGGCCCCGATCGAGGGCCTCGTCGCGGACGTCGTCGATCGGTCGGTACGACGCGGCGCCGAGGTCGATCGGGGCTGTCCCACCCCCGGCCGCCACGGCCCAACTGGCCGCGAGGAACTCGTCGCTGGTCGCGACCAGATCGTGTGCGCGCGTCCTCGCCCGCTCGGGATCGAGCACCAGCACCTGGGCGTCGTCGGGAAAGAGATCGACGAACATCTCCATCTCGTCGACCAGGGCGGGCGCCAGCGCCTCCATCCCCTCGACGGCGATGCCCTGGGCCAACTTCTCGGTCATCTCGACCAAGGTGGGGTGACGGAGGCCGAGTTCGGCCGCGCGGCGGCGGACCTCGTCGGTCAGCAGCAGTTCGCGGCACGGCGGCGCCCAGACCCGATCCGACCTTCTCGAGGGTCCGTTGGTCGGCTACGGCGAAGGATCGAATCTCCTCCACCTCATCGCCCCAGAACTCCAGGCGCAAAGGGTGTTCCTCGGTCGGCGGAAACACATCGACCAGGCCACCGCGGACGGCATACTCACCACGTCGTTCGACCAGGTCCACTCGCACATACGCGGCTGCGGCCAAGCGCTCGACAACCTCCTCCAGCGGCATCGTCTGGCCGGTCTCGAGCTCCACCGGCGTGAGATCGCCGAGGCCCGCGACCTGAGGTTGCAACAGGGCGCGAACCGGCGCCACCACGACGCGCAGTGGTCCCGTTCCCGGATCGGCCCCTGGATGCTTGAGTCGACGAAGCACGGCGAGCCGCTTGCCGACGGTGTCGCTGCGCGGACTCAATCGCTCATGTGGAAGGGTCTCCCAGTTGGGGTAGAAGGCGATGAGGGCCGGATCCATCAGATCCTGAAGTGCCTCCACCAGCGATTCGCCTTCGCGAGCGGACGGCGTGACCACCAGCAAGGTGCGACCGACGTCGGCCAGTCCTTTGGCCAGAAAGGGCCGCATGGCCGCAGGACCGGTCAGTCCGATGGTGCTCGACGGCTACGCGCCGAAGCGATGGCAGCCAGTCAGCCCCGCGTCCGCGAGCACGGCCGCGGCGAATTCGAGCTATCGCGGGAGATTCATCCAACGGAGTGGTCGGCAAGGCGCGAGAACTAATCGGTGCCGTGCCGGCGTACGAAGTCAACGATCTGCTCGGCCAACTCCGGACGACACACGATGAGATCCGGCAACGAGACGTTCTCCTGGTTGTACTTCAACTCGGAGCCGTCAACGCGCGAGCAGAACAGGCCGGCCGCACGTGCCACCGCAACTGGGGCCGCGTTGTCCCATTCGTATTGGCCGCCGGCATGGACGTAGGCATCGGCGACGTCTCGAGCGACCGACAGCACTTTCACACCAGCCGAGCCCATCGGCACGAGTTCGGCGTCGATCTCCTCGGCAAGCGCTTGCACAAAGGCCGGTGGCCGAGTCCGCGAAACGGCGATCCGCGGTCGCATCGGACGTGCGCGATGGAACGACCGGAGGTTGACCGGTGTTGAACGTCTCGCCCAGCGCCGGCTGAGCGACCGCGCCAGCAACCAATTCGCCGTCTTCCCACAATGCGACGTGGACAGCCCAATCCTCACGCGGGGGTTCCGAGAACTCGCGGGTGCCGTCCAGCGGATCGACGATCCATACCCGGCGAGCCGCCAGTCGCGTCGCGGTATCGGCAGTGCTCTCGAGGGCCTCTTCGGAGAGTACGGCGTCCGTCGGGACGCTGCTCGCGCGAGGAGGGTCATCAGGAGTTCGTGTGCTGCCCGATCGCCGGCATCCTTGAGTTCCTTGCCTTCGAGACCAAGTTCTCGAACCTCGAGCAGGCGGGTCCCGGCGGTGGTGGCAAGCCAGGTCGCGAGTGCGTGGTCGTCCTCGATGATCTGCTGGCCGATGTTCTGATCCGTCACGACGTGAGTCTCCCACGTGGTCCGATCGCAAACGCTGGCCCCCTCAGACCTCTGTCCAGCGCACGGTCTCGGGTCGGGCAAGCAATTCCGTCAAGGCGGCGACGCCGGCCTCGTCAAGGTGTAGATCGCCACCGTCGTTGTTGTACTCGGAGTCGAACCAGGCGAGGCCCGGAACGTTCTGCCTGAGGGCGGAGTCATAGGCAGCCCGCAACCACAACGAAGCCCGCTCAGGATCGCGTGGGTCTGCCGCGCAACCCATCTCAGGCACGATGATGGGCTTGTCGGGCACGATCGTGCGCACTTGACTGATCAGCGCATCGAACTCAACCCAGGAGGCGCCACCTCTGTCGGGGCTCCATGGGTTATAGACGTCGACGCCGAGGAGCGGCAATTCGGGGATCAGCCACAGATTCGGATCCCGCCCGGAGTCCGGATTAAAGGTCCACTGCATCAAGGTCGGCACCACGGTCAGAGTCTCGGTCCGCTCGGCCGCCTCAGCCGCTCGCAGATGCATGTCCCTCCACGACTCGGGTGTGTTTCCGCCGCCTGAGTGGTCGTTCTCAGGCTCGTGGTGAAGCGACAAGAACGCCGGAGCGCCCAGGCCACCGAGCTTGCTGACGACCGAATCCAGCCAGCGGTCGGCGCGGCCCTCGGCGACCTGGCGCCAAGACCCGGGCGTCTTGAGTGAGACGAAAGGCACAATGCCCGCGGCCGCGTCGGTCCGGGTCATCTCCTGCATCAAACCCAATTGGTGATCGCGATAGAACCGTCGCGAGATGGTGATATCCGTGCCGCCGATGTCAGCCCTGTCAGCGGCCAGTTCCTTGATCGCCAGGCTGATGCCCAAGTACAACTGCCCCGCGCCGGGATCACCGGGGAAGCGCACCGTCGGCTCGGCCGAGGATGCCGACGGACTGGGGCTCGCGCTCTGGTTGGTCGTGCCGTCATCGCTTCGTGCCGCGGAACATCCGACGAGCGCTGAGCCTGCCGCAAGCGATCCGGCACCGAATAGGGCACCTCGAAGCATGGTTCGGCGCGAGAGGGCAGCCCGTCGTCGGTTGGCGCCCTGGGTGGCTTTCAGTTTGCGCAACTGATCGTCGTGATTCACCCGACCATTGTCCCATCTAGACGTCTAAACCGTTGCGAGTTGGCTACGGTTGTGGCCATGCGCAGCTTCGGGCAATGCCGCTCCGCTCGTGGAGTCGGTAGCAGGTTCGGGTCCCGGCGCCTGCGTCCTTTGATGGCCTGCCTCATCGTTGCCGTCGTACTCGTCGGCTGCGGAAGCGACCCGGAGGATCCCGACAAGGTGTTGCCCTCAGTCGGACACGAAGAGCCGCAGGGATTGGGCGTCACAGACCTGTTGATCGACTTCGAGAACGTTGCCCCGGACGGTGGCGAAATGACTGTCGTCACACCGACCCAGGGCAATGCCAATGTCGAGGTCGTCGCAGCCGAAGACGGGGGCGTTCGGGCGGTTGCGGGCGCCGATGGCGGCACCGCGGCACGCTTCCCCGACCGCGACGAGGTCGCTGAAGGCAGCCTCGCTGTGCTCAATGTCACACAGTCCGCACAAGACACCCTCGCCCCCGGCCAGGACGACTTCCAGTTCGGCGTCGACGTCATGTATCCCGAAGGGGCCGCGGGAGATTCCACAGGGGATGACGGAGACAACCTCATGCAACGTGGCCTGTTCGGTGATAAAGGTCAATACAAGTTGCAGGTGGATCACGGATTTCCAGCGTGTCGGATGGCTGGCACCGAGGGCGTGGCTCTGGTCAAGGCTGACAGCGACCTCGCTTCGCAGCAGTGGTACCGCCTGGTGTGCCAGCGGACGGACGACATGCTGACTCTGTTCGTCGGCGAGATCGACCCAGATGCGAACACGGTCGCATGGACGAGTTGGGCGCTACGTGGCGCCACCGGATCGATCGACCCCGGAGAACCCGCCGAAGCGGTCTCGATCGGGGGCAAACTGAACGTCAACGGCGGGATCGTCGAAGACGCACCTGACCAGTTCAGCGGCGTCCTTGACAATGGGTTTGTCGGTCGGCTTTCGTAGCCCGACCTCCACCAAACCCGTCACTGTCGCAGTGGTCATGTGACACGATTGCCTCACCATGTGTGCCTCCGGACCCGAAGTCTCCCGCCGTCGACTACTGACGACGCTCGCCCCAGCGGCGGGTCTGTCGGTCATGAGCTCCCCCGTATCGGCGGCCGATTCTGGCGAGATTCACGGCTCTGCGCAGAAGAATCCGAAGGGCGCACGATGGCAGAAGAAGAAAAAGAAGCGCTTCGTCGGCGATCCTGGGGTTGGCCGTGTCTACTACGGGTCGGTCGTTCCGACCACAACCACGATCGACCGCTTCGAGTCGCACGTCCAGCATCCGCTCGGTAGTCATCGCAACTTCCATCAGGCATCCCAAACCAGAGCCCTGATCGCACGAGCACGCGCGGATGTCGCCGGCCGACGTTTCTCGATGTTGTCCACCAAGCCACCCGGATCCTGGAAGTCGGTCGCCAATGGCGAGCACAATGCCTGGCTCGATGAGATCCTTGAGGGTTTGGGCGCGCTTCACGCTCCCATGACGTTCACCATCAACCACGAACCCGAGAACGACGTCGACGGCAATGAGAACACCCCTGATTGGCACAAGCGAATGACCGAGTTCGTGGTGGCGCGTGCTGCCGTCCGCGCCCCTCGGGTCCATGTGATCCAGATCCTGATGCAATTCACCTTCCAATCAAGGGTTCGCAAGCCGCGAGAGTGGCTGGCCCCGTCTGTTTCGCTCTTCGGCATCGATGCCTACAACTTCTGGCAGCCTGGCGGAAATGTCGAGTGGACCTCCTTCAAGACGATGGTGAGCCGAGCCCAGGAGTGGAGTGACGGGAAGCCGGTCGTGATCGGTGAGTACGGCGTGCACACCGACCCGTCTCGCCCCGGCCGAGCCGCCCGATGGATGGACCACGCCTTCAACTACGCGACCAAGCACGACGTCGTCGCCATGAACTACTTCAACGTCGCGGGCGGGGATGCTCCTTTTGCCCTGGACGCCGAACGGATGGCCGCCTTCAAGAAGTGTTTGCACGATGACCGCTCGGCGCGATTGAAGTACAAGCACTAACCTCGATCTCGATTGTGGAGATGTCGTAGAGAACGACCAAGTGGGCTCCCCAGACTCGGTACACTGGCGTACCAGTTCAAGCACTCCCAGGGGACACGTTGATAGGCGGGCACGAGGCCGGATGACCCCTCACGTGGTGTACCTCGGCGGATTCGGTCGTTCCGGCAGCACGCTGCTGGAGCGAGTGCTGGGCGGTATTCCCGGCTGGGTCAACGTCGGTGAACTCGTCGATCTACCTCGGTCGGTCTATGTTCATCGCGAACGATGCGGGTGCGGCGAACCGTTCTTGCAGTGTCCCTTCTGGTCGGCGGTCGGCAAACATGCCTACGGCACAACGCCCGGCTGGACGGATGAGCAGATGAAGCGACTGTCGGACCTTCGTCTCGAGGTGGCCCGACAGCGCACCCTGCCGCGTCTTCTTGCCCTGTCCCGAGGTCGGAGCACGGACACGGAACTTGCCGCTCGGGTTCAGGAGTACCAAGCCGGCTACGGACGGATCTATCAGGCCGTGGCAGAGGTAAGCGGCTGCGACGTGATCGTCGACGCAAGCAAAGGCCCCGCCCATGGATTGGCACTGGGAGTCTCCGTTCCGGGAACCGACGTAGAGCGGGACTTCGATCTGAGCATGGTCAACCTGGTGCGCGATCCGCGCGGGGTCGCCTATTCGTGGTCACGTCGGCAGGGTGATCGCCCACACACCGACGACAGTGAGGGCGTCGCAGCCGAGAAGATGTGGCGCATCTCCCCCCAACGGTCGGCTGCCCAGTGGGCGGCACTCCAGAGTGAGATGCAGGCAATCTCTCAGGCCTCCGGTATTCCCTCCGTCCGACTTCGCTACGAAGACCTCGTCGAGTCGCCGCGGGAGGCTGTGTCCACGCTGGTTCGGCGATTGGGCATGTCGCTCGGCCCCGAGGACCTCGCCCACATCGACGAGCGCACCGTCCGCCTCGAATCAAGTCACGGTCTATCCGGCAATCCTGGGCGATTCGCATCTGGGACGATCCAACTTCGCGCTGACCACGAATGGATCACGAAGATGCCGCGCCGCGAGCAACTGTTGGTCACCGTTGCCACGGCACCCTGGCTCCTGGCCTACCGCTATCCGCTGAACGCCCTGAGGACCCAAACGCGAACGAATGAGGCAGCCTCCATGAACCCGGGCCCAACAATCGAACCCAAAGCCGATGCCGAGGGCAGGCTCCCGACGGTCTCCGTGGTGATCCCGACTCGCGGGCGGCCCGAGTTGTTGCGCGAAACCCTGGTCACCATCGTCGGTCAGGACTATGCGGGTGACATGGAGATCCTGATCTCTCATGATCAAGAGGATCCGGACCCCACGTTGGAGTCCTACGGTCGACCGGGGCGATCGGTTGTTTCGGTCACGAACGGCGGCACGCCAGGGCTCGCGGGAGGTCGCAATTTCGGCATCCACAGCACAACCGGCGACATCGTCGCCAGTTGCGATGATGACGACCTGTGGCATCCCTCGAAGATCCGCAAGCAGGTCGCCAGGCTGCAGTCCGATCCGGATCTGCTCGCGGTGGGTGCCGGGATCCGTCTGCTGATGGGTGACCGAGACGTCGATTGGCCGGGTGAGTCCCCTGTCATCACACACAAGATGCTCCTCGGCAATCGCGTGAAGGAGTTGCACTCCTCGACGCTGGCCATGTGGCGAAACGCCTTCGCGAAGGCTGGCGAGTACGACGAAGAGCTTCCGCACGGCTACGGCGAGGACTACGACTGGCTCTTGCGCGCATCACGCGTCGGCAAGATCGGCGTCGTCAACGAGATCCTGGCCGACATCCGCAAAGACGTCCCATCGTGGTTCAGAGGCAAGGCGCTGAACACCTCTGATGCGCTCGAGTACATGCTCGCCAAGCATCAGGACTTCGCGACCTACCCTCCCGGGCACGCCCGTATCCTGGGGCAGATCTCCTACGCACAGGCCACGGCCGGCGAACGCAAGGAAGCCTTCAAGTACGCCGGAAAGGCCTTGCGTGTCTACCCGATCGCACCGCATGCCTGGTTGGGGTTGTTCACCGCGTCCACCGGGGTGAGCCCGCAGCGGGTCCTCGGTCTCGCCCGGAGTTTCGGCCGGGGGGTCTCATGACGTCAAGCCCGCACCAACTCGACGCCGTACGCCTGCCGAACTTCATCTACATCGGCCCTGACAAGGCCGGCTCCTCTTGGTTGCACGAGAAGCTGATCAACCACCCCGAGGTCTACCTCACGCCCGCGAAGGATCTCTACTTCTTCGACCGGTACTTCGACCGCGGAATGGGGTGGTACGCCGAACAGTTCAAGAACGCGCGCGAGAATCACAAGATCGTCGGAGAGATCTGTCAGGACTACCTCTTTGCACCGGCGGCGCCTGCGCGGATCGCAGATTCACTCGGGCAGGTGAAGACGATGGTGTCCTTGCGGGATCCGGTCGAGCGAGCCTGGTCCTCGTGGCTCTACGCCCGCAAGCACGGCATGTGGCCCGAGGACTTTCTGACGGCGCTGCGTGAGGTCCCCGAACTGCTGGAGCACGGCCGGTACGCCGACGGCTTGGACCGTTTCACGGCCCACTTCCCGAGGGAGACCGTTCATATCGCCGTCTTCGACGACCTGTCGGCCGATCCTCAGGGCTTTCTGGACGCCACCACGGACTTCCTCGAGATCGACCGGATGCCGCTGAGCGCGGAAGAGCGCGAGCCGACCCTGGCCGCCGCATCCGCACGCTCGGTCAAGATCGCTCACGCGGCCCGGCGGGCCGCAGACTTCGCGCGTGAGCACGGGGCCGCCCGCGTGATCGGGGCCGTCAAGCGGTCACCGATCGTTCATCGAGTGCTCTACCGACCCATCGACAAGGCAGCGGTGCGTCCCGAACCGGAAGCCGTCGAATTCATCAAGACCGCACTCGCTGACGACGTACGCCGCCTGGATTCCGATTACGGCCAGCAGGTCGCACATCGCTGGGGGTGGGTGTGAGCGTCGTTGATGATCGGCGGACCTACGAGTCGTGGACCCCGACTCGGCGCCCTGGCTTCTTCCGCAAACGTATCGACGAATTCTGGCCATTGGTCATCTACTTCTACCTGTACCCACTCTGGTGGGTGCTCGGCGTGTCCAAGGTGATGCTGTTCATCCTGGCCGTCCCCATGTTGTGGCAGTTGATGCGCCACCGCGATATTCGCGTCCCGCGAGGGTTCGGCACCTACTTGCTCTTCCTGGTCTGGGTCGCCCTCGGCGTCACGATGTTGTGGGTGAAGGCGCCGGGTACTGAGCCCAAGTCGGGCCTTGCCCCGTTGCTCGGCTACAGCTACCGGGGGTTGTGGTACGCCTCGGTCACGATCGCGTGTCTCTACGTCCTGAACGCCGACCGAATCCGCCTGCCCGCAACTCGGGTGATCCGCATGCTGGCCTTCCTCTTCGTGCTCACCACGGCCGGTGGTCTGCTGGGCATCCTGGCGCCGAATCTCGACTTCCCATCCGTGCTGGAACTGTTCTTGCCGCAAAGTGTCACGCAGCAAGAGTTCATGAACGCGTTGTTCCACCCTCGCGTGGCGCTGCAGTCCGAATTCCTCGGCTACAGCCAACCTCGTGTGACCGCGCCGTACGCCTATCCGAACACATGGGGGAATGCCTACGGTCTGCTCGTCCCATGCTTCGTGATGGCCTGGTTCGGCAAGGACGCAGATTGGCGCCGGTGGATCGCCCCACTGATATTGGCCGCGAGCCTCATCACGGCTGTCTACTCCCTCAACCGGGGGCTGTGGCTGGGGCTTGCGATCACCGCGACCTGGGTCGTCCTTCGTCGACTGCTAGCCGGGGATGTGAAGGCTCTCGTCGCGGCCGCAGCCATGGGTGCGATCATGCTGGGAGTGCTGATCGCGACGCCGTTGGGGACCACGATCGCCTTGCGGGTGAACACCCCCCACAGTGACGAACGTCGTGCCGACACAGCCAGCGAGGTCATCAGCGCAACCTGGCAAACCTCTCCCATCCTGGGGTACGGCAGTACGCGTCAGAAGACAGGCAACTACAAGTCATTGGCCGGAGGTGGGGTGCCCGGTTGCCACCAGTGTTCGGCACCTCCACTCGGCACGCAGGGGTTCTTGTGGGGTCTGGTCTTCATGACCGGTTTCGTGGGCGCGACCTTGATGCTGACCTTCTTGTTCTGGCAGTTCCAGATCAATGCTCGAAGACCCGGTCCACTCGGACTGTTGGCGTCCACGGTGCTGATCAGCTCGGTCTTCTACTTCCTGTTCTATGACTCACTGGACGTGCCGATGCTCGTCACCATGATGGTCATCGGACTCGCGACGCGCGAGTTCGCACCCTCTGCCTACGGGACGCGAGAATCGGAGTTCCCTCAGGATCTCGACACGCGCCCGGTGGTGCGATGAGCAACCGCGCCCAGAACCTGCCACCCGAGCTCACCGAGGTGCTGACGTCGCTCGGCATCGACCCGGCTGATGCTCGCCTGACGCGCAAGCCACCCGCTCGGCCAACGGACTATCTGGCTCTTCCGTCGGCAAGCCGGCCCAGATTCCTCGTACCGTGTCTCCCTGCGGCCGGCGCCATGGTCTCGGAACGACGCGCAGATCGCCTGGGCGGGAAACTTTTCAAGCGCGGCTTCGCGATCGCACTGACCTCGGGCGCGGCCGGTCGAATGCCGTTGACGCGACTGGTTCTGACCTCGACCGAGATCCCCGCCCTGCTCGGCTGGCTCACCGGCAGCGACCCGGCCACCGTGAGCACGCACTACTGTGCCGGTGTCCTCCTCGGGCCACCCCGGGCGAATCGAAAGCCGGTGCTGCGCGTTTTCGCACTCGATGGCTCGACCTGGGGTTACGCGAAAGTCGGTATCAACGAGCTTACTGATGCCCTCATCCGTCGGGAGACCGAGGCGCTGCGGTCCGCGGCGCGGTGGGGTCTGACGACGATCCGACCACCGCGAATCTTGAAGGCCGGAACGTTCAACAACCGCGAGGTGCTTGCGACGAGCGCACTCGCCGGCATCGGCAGCAGCCGTCAGCCCAAGGCTCTGCCGGTCGAACCCACTCGCGAGTTGTTCACGCTGAACCAACAACTTGACGTGCGCGTGCGAGATGCACCGGGCCTCGGGCAACCGGCAAGCGTCTCAAGCCCTGCAGGCGCGCGCATCGAAGGCCTCGCCGAGCGACTGCTCGCCACCATCGGCGATGAGTTCCTACCGCTCGGGACGGCGCACGGCGACTGGGCGCCACAGAACATGGCCTGGTCACGCGTGCAGGCAGATGGGGCGGGTGGCCCCGAAACCTTGGACGTGTGGGACTGGGAACGCAGTTCAGCGGGCGTGCCCCAAGGACATGACGTGATCCACTTCGAGCTGTCCAAAGTCTGGGTTGGGAAACGAGACAGTGGCGAGACGGAGATCCTGGCCGCACTGCCCGCCCGACTGGCGGCGTGCGGAATCGACCCTGCATTGTCCACGCGGCTACTGGCCACCTACCTGGTGATGGTCGGACGCCGCTACGCCGGGGATCTAGCCCTCGAACACGTTTCGGGGGTCGATCTTCGACTCACCTGGGTGATCGATCTTCTGGGCCGGTGCGTGGCGGAGTTGGAGTCACGAGAATTCGCTCGCACACCTCACGGAGGAAGCTCATGACGAAGAGCATCAATGTTCGGAAGATGGTTCCCGCTGGTCTGCAAGCGCGAGGCAGAGCCGCGGGTGTGTGGTGGGGCATCAAGACATCGGACAGACGGCCCCTACCGGACTTCCTGGTGATCGGTGGGCAGCGCTGCGGCACGACTTCCTTGTTCCGTGCTCTGATGGGCCACCCGCAGGTTCGCCGCCCCACCATGCACAAAGGGGTGAACTACTTCGACCTCAACTACTGGCGAGGCGAACGCTGGTATCGCGGACACTTCCCGGTGCGCGGAACCGACGACCGCAATCGTGTGTTCGATGCAAGCGGCTACTACATGTTCCATCCGATGGCCGCCGAACGGATTGCGCATGACCTCCCGGGCGTGAAGATCATCGCCATGGTCCGGGACCCGGTCGAGCGCGCCTACTCGGCGTACAAGCATGAACTTGCCCGTGGCTTCGAATGGGAGAAGTCATTTGGCCGCGCCCTCGAGTTGGAGGACGCGCGGTTGGCCGGCGAGGTCGAGAAGATCCGAGCGGATCCGACGTACTACAGCTTCAATCATCGCCACCACGCCTATCGACGCCGCGGCGAGTACGCCGGGCTGTTGGCACCCTTCATCTCGGGGCTGGGCCGAGACAATGTCCTGCTCGTGGAGAGTGAGCGATTCTTCGCGACCCCGGAGCCCGAGTTCCGTCGCCTCACCGCCTTCCTCGGCATCGATGACCGGATGCCGATGAGTTTCGACCGGTACAACGCACGACCGGGTGCCGGTCTCGACAGCGCGGTTCGAGATCAACTGCGCGCCCATTACCTCACCCATGATGAGGCTCTCGGGGATTTGCTCGGCCACGCGCCTGTGTGGAGGATTTGAAGCATGAACGACACCCGGCCGCTCCCTCGCCTGAGCGACTATTCGCGGCACGTCCGCAGGTATTGGCGACGCTTCGCGCTGCTATCGCTGATCGGTGCCCTGATCGGTGCGGCCGTCTTCTTCTCCATCCCCACCCGGTTCAACGCCACGACCCGACTCGCTCTTTCCCCGCAGAACACATACCTCTCCTTGAGTTCGACGCCGGAGAAGCAGCCACTGGTGACCTTGGACACCACGGCTCAACTGGCGAAATCCGATCTCGCGATCGAGACCGTGGCCGATGCCATGGACGTCACACCCGAGGAAGTACGCAAGGACCTGACCATCGCGGCCAAACCCGGTTCGCGGGTACTGATCGTCCAGATCCGCGCTGACACGAAGGATCAAGCCAGGGCTGGCGCACATGCCGAGACCGAAATGATCACCAAGCTGCAAGCCGAGACCTTCGCGTTGTCCAGGGACCGGGTCCGCGTGTTGAAGAACCGCGTCACCACCCTGGAGTCCCAGGCCCAGGAGTCGCTCGCGGACGGGCTGCCGTCCAGCACGCTGTTCGAGAGCGTGCGAATCCTGGAGCAGTCTCTCGACCGTGCCATCGCCACCAACAACACCGATAGCCAGGTCATCATGCGCGCCACCGTCCTTGAGTATCGCCCCGGACAGGCGGAGGTGTTCGTGCTCAGCGGCCTGACGATCGGTCTGGCGATCGCGCTTCTATCGGCGGGCCCGGCCGAAACCGGGCTCGTGGCGGGACAACGTCAAAGGCGACGTCGGATTCGTGAAGGTCGCGTGAAGGTGTGGCGCCGGTTTGGGAGAATGCGGCTTGTTACCTCGGCACGCGGCTACAATTCGTAGCGCAGGTGTTGGCCGCGGGGTTGCTCGGGCGCACTAATCTAAACGGGAGAACCGCACACCTTATGGATGCCTCAACAGGCCAGCAGACCACTCGCCTGCATATTCGCACTTCCCTGTACGCCCATCGGGCGCTCATCGGGATCAGTGCCGTCGTCGGTTTGCTCCTCGGGATGGTCGTCCCCGGACTTCTGCCCGCGTCCTATTCGGCAACCGCTTTGGTGCTTGTCCAACCGCTGGACGGCAATCCGTACGCCCCGAACGCGCAGGGCAGTGATCTCACGAACCTGGAAACCGAGGCCCAGGTCGTGGCCTCGGACATCATCGCGGACAACGTCAATGAGGCGCTTCGCAACCAGGATCTTCCGGCTGCTGCGCGCAAGGGCCTGCGCATCGGGGTCGTTCCGAACACCCAGGTCATTCAGATCACCTACAGCGGCCAGAACGCTGATGTCGTTGAAGCAACCACAGAGCTGTTTGCCAGCAACTATCTCGATTTCCGCACCGAACGCCGAGATGCCTTCGTCGATTCAAAGCGCGCGGACATCTCCGACCGCATCGCAGAGCTCAGTGACGATCTCAAGACCCTCCGTAGCAAGGACGACCGCACTGCAGACGATCCCGAAGTCCGCGCGATCGGAGCGCAGCAGACCAACCTCCGACTGCAGTTGGCCGGCCTGGACACCGCGGACAGTAGTCCCGGAGAGATCACTTCGGCTCCTCAGTCGTCCCAGTCCGGGTTAAGCATTTCCTGGCTGACCGGTGGCGTCCTCGGGCTCTTCCTGGGTCTTCTGTTCGGCATCGTCCTCGCCCTGGTTCTCGAGCGGCGCAACGAATTGCTTCGAAGCATTGACGACATCGAACACCTCGGGGTCCCGGTTCTCGGCATTCATGTCGACCCGGACTCCGACGAGTTCGACGACGCCGCAGAGCGTGACGAGTCGCTCTACGATGTGGCGAATCTCGCCGGCACCATTCTCAATCGACGCGGCGCCGCGCCAGCGACCGTGGCGGTCTCCAGCCTGTCTGGGGGACTATCGGTCACAACCTTCGTCAACGACCTGGCTCAGGTCCTCGCCCATGGTCGCGAGGGAGTGCTCCTCATCGACGCGTCCTCGGAGATCCCGACCAGGACAGCCGGCTTCTCCGAGGTCCTGGCCGGCACGTCAGAACTCACCACCGCCCTGGTCAAGAGGGTTCGTGGAAAGCCCGCCGATCCGGTTGCGCGACTCAAGATCGGCAAGAATCCGGACAAGGCTGTCTCGCTATTTTCGACATCGCGAATGTCTGACGCACTTGAGGCGGCTTCGGAGCACTACAACTGGGTGCTCTTGGAGAGTCCCAGCAGTGAGCTCACATCGGGTCGAGCCGTTGTGGGTGCCTGCCGCTACTGGATCCCGGTCGTACAACTCGGGGTCGCGTCGCGTGACGATCTCGAACGCGGTCTGGCCTGGGCACGGACAACCGGCGTCGAAACCCTTGGCGTAGTCGCCGTGGAGTCGCCACTAGATGTTTTTGGTCGCACCAGGAAGCGCGACCCGGAGCCTGTCAGCGGTGACTGAACAGCCGGAGTTGCGGCGGCTCGCTCGGGGCGGGCTCGGCGGATTGCTCGCCGCCGTCGTGAGCTCCGTGGGCGGCCTGGTCTTCATCGCCATCGTCACCCGCACCTACAGCCCCAGCACGGCTGGGGAGGTGTTCGCACTCACCTCGCTCTTCCTCATCGCTTTGGCGGTGGCCACCCTCGGCTCCGACACCGGTGTGGTGCGCTTCGTCGCCTTGAAGCGACAACAGCACCCTGGCCACATCGGAGCTGTCATGTCGAGCATCTTGATTCCGGTCGTGCTCCTGTCGATCGCCTTGACCGTCGGGTTGTGGTTCCTCCTTCCGCTGATGCTTGACGGCACGAGGTACGCCGGGTTGGTCGCCGAGTCCCGCCTGCTGGCAGTGTTCTTGCCCATCGCTTCAATCTCCAACCTGACCCTCGCAGCAACCCGTGGCTTCGGAAATGTGCGACCGACGATCATGATCGAGAGTCTTCTTCGGCAAGGGCTTCAACCGCTGTTCGCGCTTGCTCGCCGCCATGTTGAATGCCGAGCAGCTTCTGGCTGGTGATGGCCTGGATCCTCCCGTACGGCGCATCGTGCCTGGGTGGCATTTGGGCCTACGTCGCGCTCTGCCGGCGTCAGCAAGTCCGTTCCTGGGTATCTCCGCGAAGCCCTTCGGCGGTTGGGGTTGCCAGCGAAGTCTGGCGCTTCAACGCCCCTCGATCTATCACGCAGATCGCGCAGATGTCCGTCCGTCGCGCCGACATTCCCTTGGTCGCGGCGATCGCCGGCCCGCAAGCCGCAGCCGTCTACACGGCCGCGTCCAGATTCGTCGCCTCAGGGCTGCAAGGCATCAAGGGCATCCAGCAGATGGTCGGCCCGCAGATCGCGCGTCTGGTGGCCGCGGGAGACAACCAGCAAGCTGGCATGACCCTGCGCACAGCGACCACTTGGAACGTGTTGCTGGCCTGGCCGATCTACCTGTCCTGTGCCGCCCTTCCGGGTCTGGTCATGTCCTTGTTCGACAGCGCGGAGTACGACTACTCGTCCGGTGAGAGTGTTGTGGTGATTCTGGCCCTTGGCATGCTCATCGGCACCGCCGCCGGCCCGGTCGACATTGCCCTGTTGATGCTGGGCCGCAGCGTCCAGAGCCTGCGCAACAACATGGCCGCTCTCATCACGAACCTCGCGCTGAACTTTGCCCTGATCCCCATCTGGGGGATCAATGGCGCCGCCTTCGCCTGGACCGTGTCGATCCTGGTCAGCAACGCCCTCCCGACCTGGCAGATTCGGCCCTACCTAGGCTCTGCGACGAACCGTCGGACCCTCACTGGCAGCGCTGCTCTGCACGGCAACTTTCGGCGTCATCCCGCTCGCCACCGGGTTGTTGACCGATTCCCTGTGGTGGCAACTGGCCTCGATCATCGTCGCCGGACTGGTCTACGTCCCCGCCGCCTTCTACTTCCGCCGAGAACTCAGGTTGGACGCACTGATGTCCGGAATGAACCGCCGTGGCGGGAAGCATGGTTCGGCGCCGCAAGCAGCGATGTCAGCCGCCCCGGGCCGACACCGCGCCTAGATATCCGATCTTGTTCAGCGGATGCGCGCTGTGAAGGCATGGCCGCCCATGGCAGAGCCCGCGCGAGGTTCGGTCGTCCATCGGTCGCCCAGCAACTCCCTCAAGGCTCGAGGGATCTCGCGCTCCAACGAGTCCGGCGCTGCCGTGACGGCCGACAACCCCCTGATCCGGGAGGCGATTGCCTCGTTGCGACCTGACGTACGCAATGAGCGCACATCGAGTTGTCGGTCATGGCTCCATGCCAGAGCCGCGGCAAACGGACTGGCATCGCAGAGAACCTCGGCTCCGCTCACGTCACGCGCAGCCGAGAACACGGCTCGGTACGGCGCGGAGTAGGCCAGTGCAGATTCGCGATCCCGACGACCCAGGTAGCGCCGCGCCAGACCCAGCAGGCGCCCCGGGCTCTGTTGAGCGGTGACGCTGAATCCTTCGGCCTCGGCCTTGTCCCAGCCGCCGAAGGCCAGTTCGCCCACCGCGGTCCAGAAAGCACAATCGGAGAACTTCTCTCCGCACTCACATGGTCTGTTCTGCGTGACACCGGAGGACCAAATCTTGGTCGTGTCGCCGAGCACCATGATCCCAACAGTCCCCTGAAGTACCCGTTCGGCGCTGGCCACTTCCGTGGGCGACGCGGCGGTCAGATGCAGGACGACCGGTGCTCCGGGCCGGACTCGCGGCGCGTCCTGGGGGCCGTCGAGCAACTGACTCACTTGCGAGATCGCGGCAGCCGAGGCCGGATCGGTGCTTGCCGTTTCCTTCGTGCCGACGGGCCCTAGACGAGCAATGACCTCATCAAGGTCGGCGGTGGTCTGCGCGTAGTGCACGAGCCCTCGTCGATCGCACCATCCCGCGAACCGTTGCTGATGATCATCGACATGTTCGCCGTGCTGCGGGTCTCGGGGAAACACGATCGGGCGATGCCCCCCGTGGCGGGCATCGCTGATGGTTCCAGGCCCACCGTGGGTGATGACCACATCTGCCCGGGCCACCGCCTCGCGCATCTGGTCCGGGCTGAGAAATGCGTTTCCGTCAGCCCGCTTCGGCGGCTCGGACTTGCCGTACTGGATGAAGACACGCTCATCGGCGTACGCCGCAGCCCTGGCATCCGCCCAGTTCACGGCGCGCTGGAAAGCATGGTGGTCGGTGCCCACCAGGAGCAGGATCTCTCGCCTCTTCACGCCATCACATCCTGAGCGTTCAGAGAAGGGGGCCGATGACGATGGCGCCGTCGTAGAGTGCGGCTTGTTCCGGCCACTGAACCAACATCAGGTCGGTAAAGGGTCGGCACAATCTCCCCGTCATGGTCGGTGTCTCGATGCGATCGTAAACCTCGATGTAGACCGTGCGAACACCCAGAAGTTTGCCGATCACAAAGAAAGGCACGGCAACCCCGGCTCCGGTCGAGAGCACGACGGTGGGTTTGAACTCGCGGATGATCTTCCAGGCCAGGCCCGTGTTCCGGATCAGGTTCGCGATATTGCGCGTGGTCGGGTAGTAGGCCCACCACACAGACTCTTCGTCCTTCAGGGCGTGCACGGCGTCCGGAGTGTCGAAGCACACCCAGCCACGGGTCTGTTGCGACCACCAAGGTTTGAGCGCGTACAGCTGAGTCAGATGGCCGCCACTGGATCCCACGAGCAGAGCCCGGGAACCACCGCTGGCGAGCGCCTCGTCGAGGCTGCTGCGTTGCTCGGTGTCCGGCTTGCTCGATCCGGACGCCGACTTCTTGCGTCCGGGCAGGCGACCGAGCATCGGGTGAATCTCCCAGGAAGTAGCAGGCGGTTAAGCGACGAGACTTAGTATGCGCCCTTGGAGCGCAGCACCGCACCGACGGTCCGGACGCCGATGACAGCGTCATCGGTGAGTCGCCAATTGTCGGCGTACCGGAGGTCCAGGTCCACCGAGGTGTCCCAGTCGAGGTCGGAGCGACCGCTGACCTGCCAGAGTCCGGTGATACCCGGGCGAACCGCCAAACGACGACGCTCCTTGTCGCTGTACATGGCGACCTCTTCGGGCAGCGCAGGGCGCGGACCAATGAGCGACATCTCGCCCTTGACGACGTTGATCAGCTGCGGCAACTCGTCGAGTGAGGTCTTGCGTAGGAGGCCACCGACCCGAGTGATCCGTGGGTCATTGCGCATCTTGAACAGAACGCCATTGCCCTCGTCGTGCTGAGCAAGCTCGATCTTGATCTCTTCCGCGTTGATGTGCATGGTGCGCATCTTGTACATCGTGAAGAGCGTGCCATCGATGCCGACGCGAGTCTGCGTGAAGATGCCGGGACCCTTGCTGTCCATGCGGACCGCGATCGTCAGCATCGCCAACACCGGCGCAACAAGCACCAGAAGGATGGAACCCAGGATCCGGTCGATCACATGCTTGACCATGCGAATGAAACCCGAGGGTCGACTGGAGCGAACGTGGATCAAGGTGGTGCCCGCGAAGTGTGTGGAGTCGATCCGGTGCGGAGCGACGGCGTCGAGAACACCCAGCACGCCGAGCGATGCGCCGGTGCCCTCGAGCTGCCAGCTGAGCTGACGAACCTGGACCGAGGTGATGCCCGGGCCTGGCGCCACGACAACCATGTCGGCACCCCACGTTGCGACCCAGGAACCGACCTCGTCAATGCCCTTGATGGACTGCACGCCGAATGCTTCGGGAGCGGCCAACATCTGGGTGACTTCGGGTTCAAGGAGCAATGCGCCCACGACCTTCACCCGAGGCTCGTCGGCCCAACGGGTGGCGGCACTGGCGATAGCCATCTGGTCACCGACGACGACGAGTCGCACCTGACCGGAGATGACCCGACGAGTCAAGATGGAGGCGACGCCCACGGCGGAGGCCGCACCAACCATCAGCAACGAGTCGGCCAGCAGTTCGGTATCGAGGAAGCCGAGCGACACACCCACGGCGACGATGGCTATCGGAAGCGCCGTGTCACGAAGGATGCGTCCGATGTGCGGCAGGCCTGGGCGAACCGTCTCGCGGCCGGCGTGGTAGTTGACGATCAGCGACATGGCCAGCACGGCGGCGGTGAGGCCGAGCGGAGCGCTCATTGCGAAACCAACGACCAGGACGGCGATGCAGACCGCCGCAACTTCGAGGCCGAGGTAGCGGCGGTAGCGAAGCGGGGCCGGACGTACTGGCGCGACCAGCGCGTCGGGAGCCGTCTGGCTCACCGACGCATGGTCGTAGCCCAGATCTGCCCCCAGCAGATCCGAACTATTGGATTGCGCGTGCTTCCGTCATTTGTCCTCATACCCCCACGAGATCGTTGACCTAAGTGTTGTTCGCCCGCCGTTCACCGGCAATCGTCCGAACTGTCCATCTATGGACGCCGAACGCCAGTTCTCAAATGGCTAGAGCGGATCAGGGGTAGTTACGTACGTACGCAACAAAAGTCTGCTAGTGAAGCCCCCAAAACAGGCACTTCAGGCGCAGATGCTGCTCCGAGGTGGAGTTGAACGCCTGTTCAGGTAGTTCAGCCAGTAATTCTGGCGTAGTCATTTATGACTACTCGCGCACGTGTCGAGTAGCCCGTTTGTGCCGACGATTCTGGGCCTAATTGAAGGTGTTTTGCGTAGCCGAGAGGCCGTTGGTGACCAGGCTCACAACCGCATCCGCGGCGCGGTCGATTTGCGTAGGCAACTCTGCGCGCTCGGAAGCCGAATACGGCGACAACACGAAGTCGTGAACCGACTGCTGCGTCGTAGGGCGACCGATACCAACACGCACCCGAAGGAACTCCCCGCTGCCGAGTGCCGAGCGGATCGACCGCAGCCCGTTGTGCCCGTTGTCCCCGCCGCCGAGCTTCACCCTCAGGGTCGGGAACTCGATGTCGAGTTCGTCGTGTACGACGACCACCTGCCCAACCGGGATTTTGTAGAACTTGACCAGGGCGGCCACTGCGCCGCCGGACTCGTTCATGTAGCTGCGAGAGCGTCCAAGGACGACTCGGTCACCGCCCGCGAGCCGACCCTCACAGACGTCAGCGCGCCTCGACTTGTGCGCTCGAAGCGAACCGCCCATCCGGGCGGCAAGCGCGTCTACGACGAGATACCCGGCGTTGTGGCGATGACGTGAGTACGCAAGGCCGGGGTTCCCCAGGCCGACGACGAGCCACGGGCCCGGTCCGTCACTCGTCGGCGTCACCATCAGCGGACGCCGTTTCCTCATCCGGTGCATCGTGCTCGATGCCTGCTTCGGCCTCGGCGCCAAGCATCTCGGCCTCGAACGCCTCAGCGCTCTGCGACGCGGTGATGTTCACGATCAGCGTGTCGGGATCGGTCAACAGCGTGCTGCCCGACGGAAGGACCAGGTCGGAAGCCATGATCTGGGTGCCGACACCGGCACCTTCGATGTCGACCTCGATGAATTCGGGGATGTGGGTGGCTTCGGCCTCAACCTCGACGGTGGAGTTCTCCGTGACGACGAGCGCGTCACGGATGGCCGCACCAACCAATTGGATCGGGATATCCACGGTGACCTTCTCGCCCCTCACGACGGCCACGAAGTCGATGTGCTCCAGGGTGCGTCGAACCGGATCGACCTGCACCTGCTTGGTCAGCGCAAGCTGGCTCTTGCCATCGATGCTGAGTTCGAGCAGCGCGTTGGCGCCACCATGCTTGATCGCCATCATCGTGGCGTGGCCGGGCAGGGTCACGTGGATCGGGTCACCGCCGTGGCCGTAGATCACTGCGGGAACCTTGTGGTCGCGGCGGATTCGGCGGGCAGCACCCTTGCCGAACTCGGTGCGCTGCTCTGCGGTGATCTTTTCGGTGGCCATGCGAACTCCTCGAAATGTGATGGTCGAACAAGTGTGAGAACTGTGAGTCCTGGGCCAAGAAGAAAGCCGCGCGACCAAGTCAGCGCGGCAGATGAGCCGGCCTTGTCGATCACGGAGTCTTACTCCCTCGCCGAGGCAACTCCGGCAGTCTATCCGGGGGCCAGTCGGATGGGGAAATCTCGGTGGACCCGCTCGAAATCTCGGACCCGACCCGAAATTAGGGGTGCGGGTCGAACATGCTCGTGACGGAGCCGTCCTCGAACACCTCGCGAATCGCGCGCGAGAGCAACGGCGCGATCGACAAACAGGTCAACTTGTCGAACATGCGATCGTCCGTCAGAGGCAGGGTGTCGGTCACCACGACCTCAGTCACCGAACTGTTCTTCAACCGATCGACCGCCGGCTCCGAGAGGATCGCGTGGGTAGCGGCGATGATCACCCCGGCCGCACCGTCGGCCATCAGCGCGTCGGCGGCCTTCACGATCGTGCCGCCGGTGTCGATCATGTCGTCGACGAGCACGCACATCCTGCCTCGAACATCACCCACCACTCGGTTAGCGACGACCTCGTTGGGCATGTCGGAACGCCGCGTCTTGTGGATGAACGCCAAGGGCGCGCCGCCGAGTCGGGCAGACCAACGCTCGGCGACCTTGATCCGGCCGGCATCCGGAGAGACCACGGCCAGTGGGTGATCGGCGTACTTCTCGTAGACATAGTCCGCGAGGATCGGTAGCGCCATCAAGTGGTCGACCGGCCCGTCGAAGAATCCCTGGATCTGATCCGCGTGCAGGTCGACGACGATCAGTCGATCGGCCCCGGCAGTCTTGAACAGATCCGCCATCAGTCGCGCCGAGATCGGTTCGCGACCACGATGCTTCTTGTCCTGCCGGGCGTAGCCGTAGAACGGCATCACCACCGTGATCCGCTTGGCCGATGCCCGCTTCAGGGCGTCGACCATGATCAGGTGCTCCATGATCCATTCGTTGATGGGAGCCGTGTGACTCTGGATGACGAAGGCGTCCGAACCACGCACCGACAACTCGAAGCGGACATAGATCTCGGAGTTGGCGAACTCATAGGCCGACGTGGGAACGATCGAGGTGCCGAGCTGCTCGGCGACTTCGGTCGCTAAGTGGGGATGGGCCCGCCCGCTGAAGACCATGAGGTGTTTCTTGGTGGTCTTCTTCATTCCACCCACGTGGCTGCCCTTCGTCGCTACGTCGCCGGCCCCGGTGAATCACCCGGCACCTCTGATTGTTGCTCACCAACCGGGCTGCGCCCAACTTGGGTGCTGCGAGTCGCAGGTCGACGAGTTATCGGCAGCCTTCGCCATCGCCGATCCGGGCCACCGGCGCGCCACCCACCCCACGAGATTGCGTTGGGGGCCACTTGAAACCCCCAACGCTCCGGGAGGCACGTCGCGACGGATCACGGCACCCGCACCGGTGGCCGCACCATCGCCGATCTCAACGGGTGCCACGAACGTGTTGTTCGACGCCGTTCGGGCATGTCGACCGACGCGACTGCGATGCTTGTTGACTCCGTCATAGTTCGCGAAGATCGTGCCCGCGCCGATGTTGGCGCCCTCTCCGACCTCCGCGTCACCGACGTAGGACAGGTGCGGCACCTTCGCTCCAGCGCCGATATCGGCGTTCTTGGTCTCAACAAAGGCACCAATCTTGCCGTCCGGACCAAGATGAGTCCCTGCCCGCAGATAGGCGAACGGTCCAACCGACGCTCCGGGGCCGATCGTGGCGTCGATGCAGTGACTTCGGACGACCTGTGCGCCACGTCCGACCTGGCAATCCTGCAGCGTCGTGTCTGGCCCGATGACGGCATCCTCGGCAATCACCGTGCGCCCCAACAGTTGAGTGCCCGGCCGGATTGTCACATCAGGTGCCAGTCGTACGTCGGAATCGATCCACGTTGTCTCGGGATCGATGATCGTGACCCCGGCCAGCATCGCGTCAGCGAGGATCCGCTGATTCAGTTCCCTGGCCAAGGTGGCCAACTGCAAGCGATCGTTTGCGCCCTGGGTCTGGACCGTGTCCTCGAGCGGGAAGGCGGCCACCATCAGTCCGGCGGAGCGCGCCATCGAGACCAGATCGGTGAGGTAGTACTCGCCGGTCGCGTTGTCGTTGCCGAGCCGGGGCAAGGCCTCGGCGAGGAAGTCACCGGCGAAGGCCAGGATGCCCGAGTTGATCTCCGTTATCTCGCGGTGCTCTGCGGCCGCGTCCTTCTCTTCCACGATGCCGACGACGTCGCCGGAGTCATTGCGCACAATCCGGCCGTATCCCTTCGGCTCGGCAACGACACCGCTCAGGATGCTGACCGCACACTCGGCAGCGATGTGTTCCGCCACGAAGCGAGCCAGCGTCTGGCCCTGCAACAGAGGCGTGTCGCCGTACGCGACGAGCACGGTGGCCGCGTCGCCGTTGGCCTTGAGGGCCGCAGGGTCGGCCTCGATCAGGGCCGCGATGGCGACCTGCGCGGCATGCCCGGTGCCGTTCTGGGTCTCCTGGATCGCGAGCAGGCAGTCGGGAGCGAACTGTTGGATGTGCCCGCCGACCTGCTCACGCTGAGCACCCACGACCGCCACCAATTGGCGCGGTCTTGTCTCAGCCACGGCGCTCAGCACGTGCCCGATCATGCTTCGCCCAGCGAGGGGGTGGAGCACCTTGTTCGTCTTCGAGTGCATTCGAGTGCCGCTGCCGGCCGCCAGCACAACCACGGTCAGGTTCTCTGTCACCGATTCCCCCATGCTTTGTTGAACCCAAGGACGACCTCTGGGCCGAACTCAAGCTCCCCGGGTAGGAGTCGAACCTACGTCGCTAGTCCTGATTCAAAGTCAGGCGGGCCCTGCCGGCAGACCAACCGGGGATAGACGGACAAGCCTAAGGCCGAGCCAGGGCGACGAGCGATTTGGCCCACAAGATTTAACCCGAGAGATTCGACCCCGAGAGATTTGACCCCGAGGGATTGACTGGGTCGAATTGACCCAGGCGAATTGAGAATCGGCACCCGCTAGATTCACCGTGTGCGTCTTCCCGTCATGCCCCCAGTATCGCCAATGTTGGCGAAAAGCGTGCCTGGCATCCCGGATCCTAAGAAGTTTGGCCCCCAGGGAGGCGATCCGGCCGACGGTGGGCTCTCCTTCGAACCCAAGTGGGACGGCTTCCGCTGCATCGTGTTCCGCGACGGCGACGAGGTGGAACTCGCCTCGCGCAACACCAAGCCGTTGACCCGCTACTTCCCGGAGGTAGTGGCCGCCGTGCGTGAGCAGCTGCCCGAGCGGTGCGTGCTGGACGGCGAACTGTTCGTGGCGCAAACGAACACTGACGGTCAAGCGCGGCTTGAGTTCGAAGTACTCCAGGAACGCATCCACCCGGCCGCTTCGCGCGATCAAACTCCTGCTCGGAGAGCACCCCAGCCGGCTTCGTCGCCTTCGACCTCCTCGCCTTGGGCGATGACTCCTACATGGACCGGCCGTTCCGGGAACGACGCAAAGCCCTCGAAGACAACCTCACGGGTCTGGCCGGGCCGTGCTTCCTGACCCGAGCCACGACGGATACCGACCTCGCCACCCGGTGGTTCCAGCAGTTCGAGGGTGCTGGTTTGGACGGGGTTGTGGCGAAGCCGTTGTGGGCGCCGTACCGTCCCAACGTCCGCGCGATGCTCAAGATCAAGCATGCGCGGACGGCCGATGTTGTGCTCGCCGGCTATCGCCTGCACAAGAACTCGACCGAGGCCGCTCCCCTGCTCGGCTCGCTGCTGCTCGGTCTCTACGACGACGGAGCAGGCGCCGACGTCGGTGGAGGTCGCCTGCATCACATTGGGTGTGTCAGCTTCGTTCACCGCCGCAGCGCCGCGCCGAGTTGATCGCCGAATTGCGGAGTCTCGAGTGTCCGACATCGAGGATCATCCCTGGGGCGCGTGGATCGATCGCCAACCCGGACCGCATCCCAGGGACCCAATCCCGGTGGAGCGCCGGCAAGGATCTCTCGTTCGTTCCGCTTCGTCCAGAGCGTGTTCTCGAGGTTGGCTACGACCACATGGAGGGGCGGCGGTTCCGACACACCGCGCAGTTCAAACGCTGGCGCCCGGACCGAGATCCGGAGTCGTGTGGGTATGCACAGTTGGAGGCGCCAGTTGGGTACGACCTGTCTGAAGTTCTTGGTCTAGGAGTGACAGGCACCTAACTGTCTTGGCCATCGTGGCCAGGGCTCGACTTGCGGGGCTACTTCTGGATGCGATGTTCCTCGCCGGTCTCGGACGTCTCCCAGTTGGCCTCGTTCTTCTTCGACGGCTGGACCCGGGGTGGTTCGCCGGGCATCTTGGGATAGTCCGGCGGGTACGGCATCTCCCCCAGACCCTGACTCCTCGTAGAGATCCAGCAGCGGCTGGATCGAGTTGACGTGGTCGTCAATGGCCGACCACGGGTCACCGGCAGCGACCCGTTCCGGGACGGTGAACAGATTGAAGTCAGCGGGGTCCTTGAGGTCAGGAAGTTCGGCCCAGGTCAGGGGTGTCGAGACCGGAGCACCGGGCTTGGGTCGCAGGGAGTACGCCGAGGCGATGGTGCGGTCCCGTGAGTTCTGGTTGAAGTCCACGAAGATTCTCGCTCCCCGCTCCTCCTTCCACCACGCCGTGGTGACACCGGCGTCGCGACGCTCAAGTTCCCGACCGAACCCGATCGCAGCGTGCCGGACATCGACGAAGTCCCACCGGGGCTCGATCCGAAGATAGATGTGGATACCCCGGTTCCCCGATGTCTTGGGAAAGGCAACCATCCCCAGGTCGGTGAACAACTCGCCGGCCACGCCGGCCACTCGGACGACATCGGCAAAGGTCGTGCCAGGCTGTGGATCCAGGTCGATGCGTAGTTCGTCCGGATGATCCACGTCGCTTCGACGCACCGGCCATGGGTGAAACGTCAGGGTCCCCATCTGAGCGCACCAGACGGGCACCGCGATCTCGGTCGGGCAGACCTCGGCCGCGGTCCGTCCGGATGGGAACGTGACGGTCGTCGACTCCAGATAGTCGGGCGCACCCATCGGCACGCGCTTCTGGTAGAACGCGCCGTCCTTGGGTGCGCCCTTGGCGGGCGGACGGCCCGTGGCGAGCTTGATGCCGGGGTGAACACCGGATGGCCAGCGCTCCAGGGCGGTCGGCCGGTCCCCCAGCGCCCGCATCAGGCCATCGCCGACCGACACGAAGTACTCCGCCACCATCAACTTGGTGACATCGGGTGTGCGGTCCGTGGCCGGATAGATGATGCGGTCCGGACTTGAGATCCGCACGGCCCGACCACCGGCGTCGACCTCCGCTGCGGGTGGCTTAGGCATGACTTCAGGGTATTGGCTACCGTGGTGCTCATGGGATATGAGGTCGAAAAACCCGATAGCGAGTGGCGAGAGCAGTTGAGCCCCGAGGAGTACGCCGTGCTCCGCAAGGCGGGCACCGAACGGCCGTTCGTCGGTGAATACACAGACACCGAGACCGTCGGCGTCTACTCCTGCAAGGCCTGCGACGCGGAGCTCTTCACATCCGACACGAAGTTCCACTCCGGATGCGGTTGGCCGTCGTTCTACCAGCCGATCTCGGACACGATCGAATACATCACGGACAAGACCATGGGCATGGACCGGGTCGAGGTTCGCTGCGCACGCTGCGGGTCACACCTCGGGCACGTCTTTCCCGACGGCTATGGCACTCCGACCGGAGACCGCTACTGCATCAACTCGGTCAGCCTGAAGCTCGCGCCGAAGGAATAGCAGTCCAGGACTGTTCTGAGATAGTCCGACGATTTGGTGGAGGGCGGGTGCCTTCTCGCTGGGCGCTAGGCGGCTGAGTGCAGCGAGGAGATGACCACCACGGTGTTCTCGCCGTAGGTGTCGTCGGCCCAAAGCTGAAGCGAACCGTCGTCGTACAACACGTCGACGACCACCCGGTCGTTCTGCGGCACGGCACTGGTCACGCCCGGAACGTTCGCGAACGCCGTCGAGATCTCCGACAACTCATCCTCTGTGTGCTGCGGATTCGAGACGCACAGCGCCCCGCCCCAAACCGTGCGCATCAGCTGGGTTGCCTCGTCGACATCGCCGCTGACCTGGACGTTGAGGACCAACTTCAGCGGATCCAAGGAGCCGTCGTCCCCCATGTCGGGGTCAGGATCCGGTTCGGTCTCGTCGGAGACCGCGATATCAAGTCCGGAGAACTGGTCGTTCCAGTTCGTGACGTAACCATCGAGTTGGGTGGCGGTCCTCTCGGCGCGCTCCAACGCGTTGGCATTCGACTTCGCGCGGTTGCCGATCACCCAACCCCCGTCGGGCACCGGGCACGTCGTCGCAAAGGCGCGCGCCGCCGATGGATCGGGCATCGGGTCGTAGAGCGCCGCGGCGATCGGGGTCATCGGTCACGGTCATCGTGGTGCCGTCGAACGTCCCGGTGACGGCGTACATCGCGAACTTCACGCCGCTGATGTCCTCGAAGTCGTCGCGCCCGGCCCAGTCCCAACCCTCGAGTGGAAAGCCGTCGCACTGCGGCGGGTACGACTCGGCGATCGGCCCCAAGCACAGTTGCGCTCCATCGCCCTGGTCGATCACCATGCCGAGTCCGGTCACCTTGCCGTCCGGAGCACCGGGTGTCGGTGCCGACGCGGCCGGCGCCTCGTCAGTGCCGATCGGTGGCGCCGTCAGGCGTCGAGGAGCCACAGGCGGTCGAGAGCCAGCATCAGGCCGACCGAGAGGCCGGCTCTCAGCAAGAAGTTTCATGCAGGTGGGACGTTGGACAGCGGCCGCTCGGTTCCCGCAGTCGACCCGTCATGGCAATCTCCCGATCAGGTCCGTCGCGCTCACGCGTGGACCGGTATAGAAGGGAATCTCTTCGCGGACGTGTCGACGCGCCCCCGAGGCACGCAGTTCGCGCATCAGGTCGACGATCCGGTGGAGTTCATCGGCCTCGAAGGCCAGGATCCATTCGTAGTCACCGAGCGCGAAACTTGCCACCGTGTTGGCACGCACATCGGGATATCCCCGGCCCATCTTCCCGTGTTCGGCGAGCAGCGCGCGCCGCTCCGCGTCCTCGAGGAGATACCACTCGTAGGAGCGAACGAAGGGATAGACACAGACGTAGGCGCCCGGGTCCTCGTCGGCGAGGAACGCCGGGATGTGGCTCTTGTTGAACTCCGCCGGCCGATGCAGCGCAACCTGGGACCAGACCGGCCTCAGGCGATTTCCGAACTGTGTGCGCCGCAGTCGGTTGTAGGCGTCCTGAAGTTGTTCGACCGTCTCCGCATGCCACCAGACCATCACGTCGGCGTCGGCCCGAACGCCGGACAGTTCGTACATTCCGCGCAGCACGACGTCGTCGGTTGCCAACTTGTCGAAGAGCGCATCCACTTCCACGGCGGCCTCGGTACGCAACGCCTCGTCGCCGGCGAACGCCGACTCGAGCCGAAACACTGACCACATCGTGTAGCGGATCGTGTCGTTCAACTCTCGGGTCTTGGCGGCCTTGGACGTCATGGAGCCAATTGTGCCTCAATGGTGGCGGCTGCCGCCCGGGCAGAAGAAATGACAGCCGGGATGCCCACGCCGTCGTACGCCGCTCCACACACCGCCAATCGGCCCCCGTTTGGCCCGGTTTCAGAGTTCACTCGTTCGATCGCCGCGCGGACCCTCGCGACACGCTCCACGTGGCCGACGGCGTACTGCGGGAGACCGCCACCCCAACGCTGCACGTGTGCGTCGATCGGTTCGGCAGCGAGGCCGCAGACGACAGCCAGATCCGCCCGGGCAAGCCCGATCAACTCCTCGTCGGTCCGCTGAAGCGCCGACTCCTCGCGGTGACGACCCAAGGAGGCACGCAAGAAAGCCACCCCCTCCGCATCGCCTACGTCGCGAACCCAATCCCATTTTGCCCACGAGAAGGTGGCGGCCTTGATGTCCTTGCCTTCGACGGGCGGCACGAGGAATCCCGAGGTGACCAGGTGTGCCACGGCGTCGACGGGCACCGCCAGCGTCACCAGGGCTACGGAGGCAACCTCGATCTCGGCCAGGTCGGCCGCAGCCGAGGGAGCCACCTGGTCCAGCAGACGTGCCGCTCGGTGCCGCCGGTGCCGCAACGATGAGGTCGTCGGCGAGTTCGACTTCGGTATGGCCGCCGGTGTTCACCAGGACGGCAAACCCGGTAGGGCGACGCTCAACACCTTGAACGACCGCGCCTCGGCGGACGGTGAATCGTCCGGTTGCCTCCAAGGCACCTGGAAGCGAGCCCAATCCACCGGCGATCCCGGCGAAGACCGGAGTGGATGTCTGAGTGGGAGCATCCGCAGCCTGACTCAGCCAAGACCCTCGCGACGCCTGCTCAACGAGCCCCGGAATCGCCGCCCGCGCGGAGATCTCGTGGGCCCGGCCGGCGTAAACCCCACCAAGGAGGGGCTCGACCAGCCGGTCGACCACCTCCTCGCCCATCCGCTCCGCCACGAGCGTCCCGACCGACACATCGCGCTGCGCCAAGTCGGAAGGCGGCAGGTCGACCTCGCGTCGAGCTCGCGCGAGTCCAGACTGCGAGAGCACCCCGCTCGCCTCAAGATCGACCAGATCCTGAGGCACCCCCATCACGCTGCGCGGCAAGGCACGCAGCGTTCCTCGCGACAAGAGTTGTGGCTTGGCCAGGGTCGGGTGCACCACTGTGAGGCCCAACTCGTGTGACAACCCGACACCCTCGGGCCGACGGTTGAGCATCGACTCGGCACCCACGTCGATGGAGATGCCGGCGACCTTCGCGAGTCGCAACTTCCCGCCGATCTGGTCGCTTCCTTCAAGGACCAGCACGTCGTACGTCGGATCTTGGGAAACGACGTAGGCCGCGGTGAGCCCCGCGATGCCGCCGCCGATGACGATGCATCTCCTTGGGCCTCGACGTTGTCGGACAGGATTCACCGCACTCAGCCTCGCAAAATCTGATTCCGGAAGCGAACGGGGGAACCGAACCTGACCTGGTCGCGTCCGACCGTCATGACTACGTCGCCATCGGCACTATCTCCGGCAATCGTTCGGACGGGCACTGCCCTCGCCGGAATGTTCATCGCACTGATGCTGGTCGGCTGCTCAGGCAGCGGTTCCAACGAGTCCTCCGACGCCGCTGACTCCGGCGGTGACGCATCGATGGACATGGCAGAGCCTGCTGCTGCTGGAGCACCCATGAGAGACGAGGTCGGGGCCCTCGCCGTCGACGATGCGAGCGGGGGCTCGGACGCCGGGGACAAGTCGGTCTCCTCCGATCTGACGGCGCGGACCCGGGCCGTCATCGCCACCGGCACCATGACCTTGCGGTCCGATGATCTGGGTGCGACCCGGATCTCGGTGCGAAAGGTGCTGGACACCTATCGGGGAGAGATCTCCCAGGAGGAGACCGAAACCAACGACAAGGGTGAATTGACGTTCGCTCGAGTCGTGCTGCGAATTCCAAGCGCTCAGTTCGTAGCGGCCATGGATGACCTCGAGGCAATCACGAAGTACAACACCCGAACCACCGGGGCCGAGGACGTCACGACTCAGGTGATCGATATCGATGCCCGGGTCCGCGCCCAGACCAAGAGTCTGGCGCGGATCGAGGCCTTGCTGGCCGAAGCCACGACCTTCAAGGACGTCGTTGCGATCGAGACCCAACTGACCAGTCGACAGGCCGAACTTGAGTCACTCAAGGCGCAACAGGCATATCTCAACGATCAGACCTCGATGTCGACGATCACGGTGTACCTGGAACACCTCGGCGATGGTGATCCGCAGCCCAAGGACGACACCGGTTTCATCGCCGGCATTCGCTCGGGCTGGCACGCCTTGGGGAGCGCCACGGTCGGAGTCGCCACGATCCTGGGCGCCGTGCTGCCATTCGCCTTGGTCTTCGCGATCGTGGGCTATCCGCTGTGGCTGCTGAGCCGGCGCACCGGTCGCAACTTCTCCATTCGTCGAACCCCAGCAGTCAGTGCTCAGGACTCGATCGAGTAGTCCTGCACGAATTCGGTCAACCGCTTGAGCTGATCGGGATTCGTGGTCGGAATCACCCCGTGGCCGAGGTTGAAGACGTGACCCCGGGCCGCCCGGCCCGCTTCGATGATCGCGGCGGCCCGAGAGGTCATGACGTCGGTTGGCGCAAACACAAGGGTGGGGTCCAGGTTTCCCTGCACCGCACGATCGCCAACGACGTCGATGGCGGTAGCTGAGCGGCGTACGCCAATCGACCCCGACAACGTCCGCACCAGCCTCGGCCATCAGTGGCAGCAGGTTGGACGTGCCGACCCCGAAGTGGATGCGGGGTACGCCTAGGGGTCCCGATCCCTGCCAGCACGGCCGCCGAGTGCGGCATCACGTGCTGGCGGTAGTCCTCGGGGGCCAGCGCGCCGGCCCAGGAGTCGAACAACTGAATTGCACTGGCACCGGCCGCGACCTGCACGTGGAGGTACGCCGTGGCGATGCCCGCGATCTTGCGCATCAGGGCACTCCATACGTCGGGAGCGCCGAACATCATCGCCTTGGTCAGCGCGTGCTCCTTCGAGGGGCCGCCCTCGACCAGATAGGAAGCCACGGTGAAGGGTGCCCCCGCGAAACCGATCAACGGGACCGGACCCAGCTCAGCGGCCAGCAGCCGTACGGCCTCCGAGACGAACCCCACATGATCGGGCGTGAGATCGGGGATGGCGTCGACGTCGGCCAGCGTCCGAACGGGATGTGCAACCACTGGCCCCACGCCCGCGACGATGTCGAGATCGACGCCGACCGCCTTCAACGGCAACACGATGTCGGAGAACAGGATCGCAGCGTCCACGCCGTATCGACGGACCGGTTGCATCGTGATCTCAACGACCAACTCGGGCGTCATACAGGCCTCGAGCATGCCGACGCCGCTGCGCACCCGGAGGTATTCCGGCAACGACCGACCTGCCTGACGCATGAACCACACCGGCGTGTGTTGCGGTCGCTCACCGCGGGCTGCACGCAAGAAGGGACTGTCCAGCAATTCGGGGGCGAGCCGGTCAGACTCACCGAGGTGTCATTCACCAACGAATCCTCGCAGGTCAGGCGGCGTGTTGGCACATCGCCCTGTTGACCACCGACCTAATGTGGAACCCATGGTCGTCCGACAGGGTGCCTCCTCAGGGGCGCGTGCGGGGACACGATCCAAAGGTCCGGCAACAGTTCCGGCCAAGGGCCCGACGAGAGGTTCGTCGGACGGCTCGGATGGTGCCCCACCACCGCGATTCCAGCGCGCCGTGGACGGCATGCGCGCAGCGTCGCTGCGCCCGGAGTTGTTCTGCGAGGAGATGCCCGCGCCGCAACGCATCGCGCCGTACGCCGCTGCGTTGTCGGCCGATGTCACGGTCGAAGACTCCGAATTGGGCACCGTGGAACTGGGCACCGGACGGATCATCTTGTTGCACGACCCCGCTGGAAACGATGCCTGGGACGGCACCTTCCGACTGGTGGCCTATGTGCGAGCCGATGTTGAGCCCGAGGCCGTCTCGGAAGAGATGCTGGCCGATGTCGGCTGGAGTTGGCTCACCGAGGCGCTGGAAGCGCACGGCGCCGACTACGGCTCCCCCTCGGGCACCGTCACTGTCGTCGCCACCACTAGTTTTGGGTCGATGTCTGACGAAGGACGCACAGCCCAAGTCGAGATCCGAGCATCCTGGACGCCCCAAACCGATGCCACTGGCTCGCTCGACTCCATCCCTCATATCGAAGCCTGGGGTGAATTGATGTGCACCGCCGCGGGTCTTGAGCCCGTGCCAGAAGGTGTCACCGCGATGCCCAGCAGGCGAGGGCAGCGCGGGCGCTGACACATGAGCAGCGACGCATCATCGGAAGTCGAAGCGGCCGAACCGGAGAACGTGGACGAGCCCGAGCCGCCGTTGGCCCCCCTGCTTGACCCTGCGGGACGGTCTGCCCACCGTTATCGAGACCGACCGGGACCTCGCACGAGCATGTGCCGCCCTGGCCGACGGAACCGGACCGACCGCAATCGACGCCGAACGGGCCAGCGGTTATCGCTACTCCGCGCGTGCCTATCTGATCCAAGTGCGCCGGGAAGGTGCCGGCTCCTTCCTGATCGACCCGATCGGATTGACCAGCCTCACGCCGCTTCACGAGGCAATGAGCCCGACCGAGTGGATCCTGCACGCCGCGACTCAGGACCTGCCCTGCCTGGCGGAGGTCGGGCTGCATCCGACCCAATTGTTCGACACCGAACTCGCGGGCCGTCTCCTCGGCTATCCCCGGGTCGGGTTGGCCACTCTCACCGAAACCATCCTGGGCATGCGGATGCGCAAGGAACACTCGGCCGTCGATTGGTCGACGCGCCCGCTGCCGACGCCGTGGCTGACCTACGCTGCATTGGACGTCGAAGTGCTGATCGAGTTGCGCGACATCCTGCATGAGGAACTCGTGGCCGCTGGCAAATGGGAGTGGGCGCAGCAGGAATTCCAGGCGCTGCTGAGCTTTCAACCCACGGTGCGGCCGGAGGCATGGCGGCGTACGACGGGAATGCACAAGGTCCGCGGGCGACGCGGGCTCGGCGCCGTGCGCGCCCTGTGGGAGGAGCGTGATCGGCTGGCTCGGGAACGCGACGTGACGCCGAGCCGGATCCTGCCCGACTCGGCGATCGTGGTTGCCGCCCAGGCGATGCCTCAGGACCGTGCCAGCCTGCTCGCTTTGCGCGGGTTCCATGGGCGCGGGGCGGATCGGTACGCCGTCGCGCTGGGTCGCCGCGCTGCAGGCTGCCGCACAACTGCCCGGAGGATCAACTTCCGAGCAGGTCACCACAACACAGCGGACCACCAATGCCACGTGCCTGGGCCGAGCAGGACCCAATCGCCGCCCGCCGACTCGCGTTGGCACGTGACGCGATCGCCGCGATCGGCGAAACGAATCAGGTGCCAGTTGAGAACATGCTCGTCCCTGACCACCTCCGGCGCGTCTTGTGGGCACCGCCGGAAACCAGGGATCCGGATCAATTGCGCGTCGAAGTGGGCGAACAGTTGCGGGACCTCGGTGCTCGTGAGTGGCAGATCGACCTGATCGCGCCAGCGATCGTGGACGCGACGTTGAAGGCCGAAGAACCGATCGATGAGGAACCCGAGACCCTAGGTCAGGGAGAGGGCGAGGCCGATGAGGGATCCTCGGGCACCTCGGGGGGCACCAACACCTCCTGAGAGGCAAGATCGATACCGTCGGTCAACGCCTGGATGTCCGGGAAGGTTTCCGACAGGAGCCTCAGCAAACCTGGTCGGGCGGCCTGCTCGAGTTCGGGAGTGACGTACAACACCGGTTCCAACTCCATCTGCCGAATGCTGTCGTTGAAGACACGGGCGCTCTCCGGTTGTCCAGAGTCCAGGAAAGCGTCCGACTCGGAGACCTCGAGGTTCGTCGGGAGAAGATACCCGGCCGAGGCGACCGTGGAGACGGATTCGGCGGAGATCGCATCGACCATGAAGTCCGCCGCATCCGCACTCGGAGCGCCGGCCGACATGCACAACGCCGTCATGTCCCCGATCGTCGCCGACTCTTCCAGGGTAGGGAACGGCATGACGTCCCAGGACAGATCCGTGGTCTGCCGCAACAAGGGCACCAGACTGTGGTCGCCGACGATCATGCCCAACTTCCCACGCGTGAACCATTCGATCGGCGGGGCCTTCGCCAACTGGGTCGCGGAGAGGCTCAACTCGGTCTTGCGCAACACCGGCAGTAGCGTCTCCAGGGCCGAGACCCCCTCCTCGGACGACAGCATCGTCGTCGTCGGAGGCACCTCATCGTCGAACAAGGGCGCGCCGCCGGCGTACAACAAGGGTGAGAGACCCATCAGCGTCGGCGCGAAGTAGAACCCTCGCTCCCGGCGCGCGGGACGAGCGGCGAACTCGGCGGCGGCGGTGAACTGCTCGAAACTCCAGGAACGCGGCTTCTCGGGGTCGAACTCCGGTACGAGCAGTCCGCGCTGCGCCATCCGCTCGAAGTCGACCAATTCCGTGTTGTAGAACAACACCTGCGGCGAGGTTCCATAGGGCATGCATTGCAATGCATTGTCCTGGCTGAAGGCCAGGAGGGCGGTGCGCTCATAGCCGTCCCCGAAATCGACGTCTCTCTCATCAAGCAGGTCGCCGACGGGTTGTATCCGCTCAGCGTCGACCAGCTCTTCGAGATCCGGCCGCGCGGCCAAGAAGATGTCCGGAGGAGTCGCAGAGTGGATGGCCTCCTGCGCAGCGCTCATGGTCGGGCCAGGTGATCAACCGAGCACGTTCGGTGTCGGATTCAGCGTTGTAGCCGTCCACGACCTCTTGCCAGGCCGCCAGTTCGTCCGGCGGGCCGTAGACACCTAGCGTGATGAGGGCTGGCGGTGTCGGTGTCGCGCTTGGGCTCCCGGCGCCCGGACTGGGGTCACCCTCGGCCTCGTTGGAGCAGGCGCCGAGGATCAGCACGAACGCCAGCGAGACCACCCACCCCCTGCTCACACGTCCCCCATCAGGCGTTGTCCGTTGGCGATCTGGCCTGAGAAGTCTTTGGATCAGAGAGATCCGGCCAGCGTTTCTTCGCAACAGCCTAGCGACCACCGCGCGCGGTCTGCCTTCCGTTATTCAGCCCTGGGCAGTCCACCCAATGGGTGGAACGCCGCAGCCGCCGCGACAACCGACTCGAACATCGATCGGTCCAGGGCTGCACCTTCCCGACGGATCACCGCGTCCTCCAGCAGGATTGCGTGGTCGAGGCGTACTTCGCTGGGTCGACCCGCTGGATCCCAGGCACCCGGTCCGATGTCCATCCAGAACCGACCCCAACGCGCTTCGTCGGCCGCGTCGCGATCGTGATCCTTGCTGCTCAATTGCAGGCCCAGCCAGGGACCGAGGGGTTCAACTCTGCACAACAGCAGGACCGGTCGGTCCTTGCCCTGTGTGGGGTCATCCTCGAACGGCACCCACGCCCAGACGATCTCACCTGGATCGGGAGCGCCATCTGCTTCGGGGGCATAGGCCGGTGTCGGAGTGTCGTTCACGACTCTCATTGTGCTGGAAGTTTTGTGTGCCGGGCCGGGAGCGCCTCACGGCGCGTGGCCGCTCGAAGCGGCTTATTTTGGGACCCGGGGCTGCCGCGGCCCGGCACACGTCGGACAGTGTAATCCCCTACGCATAGGCTCGTGGAAGATATCCCCAGTGATTGTTTGGTCACTATTTTTGTAGTCATTCGGTCGATGCTGATGACGCGAATGGTCACGGACTAGGCCAGTCTCCCGACGAGTTCCAGTTGCGCAGCCGCGTCGAGTTGCTCGGCCATCGTCAGCATCCGGGCGGCATCCTCGGCATTGGTGGAGCGCCGTTCCGCGCGGCCGGCGGCCACCACTCTGGCAAACGCTGCCGCCCGCAACAGCACGTCGGCGAACTGTCTCTGTGCGATCCCCGACAGCACCTCGTCGACCATGGTCTTGATCTCTTCGGGACCGGGCGGCTCCGCCACGCCGGCGATCACCCTGGCCACCTCGGCTCGGCTTCGACCGGCGTCGTACTCGGTTGCGGCGCCCAGCGGATCGGCGTACACCCAGGCGCGCAGGAGATAGAGCCGCCAGAGACAGCCGGCCAATGAATCTGCCGGCGCGCCGGCCCAGACCTGGGCGACTGCATCCAGCCCTTCGTTCTCGGCCAAGCGCAACACTCGATCGGCGATCTCGGCGTCGTTGCTGTTGTGAGCTCCTCGCACCAGCAAGGTGGCCGCTCGATCGGCGGCTTCGCTGATCAGGGCCGGATCGTCGCCGCCGGTCAGCCCCTCGAAGAACCCGGCACCAGGCGTGGCGGGACGGTGGTGCCTGAACTCACTCATGGCGTCTCTCCCGTCTTCCTGGCCCTCCAGTCCTCTTGGCCCATGAACCCAACCTTACGAGCCGGTGGATGGGTGCGGAGTGGGTACCTCAGCCGAGCGCCTTGCGGATGCGCTGGTCACTGACGGACTGTGCCGTGCCGAGGTGTTGGGCCCACAGCGAGACCCGAAACTCCTCGAGCATCCAGCGCACCCGCCGCAGGGACTCAGGGGGTGGAGATCCTTCGGCAAGAGCAGCAACCCGGTCGAGGTAGGCGCCCTCGAGTTCGGTGACCCGATCCATCAGGGCCCGGTCGACGTTGACCTGTTCGTCCAGGCGTGAGCGCCGGTGGTTGAGCGCGACCAGATAGCGGGGGTAGTTGCGCAGGTTGGCCAGTCCGGCCGCCTCGACGAATCCTGGGTAGACCAGCCGATTCAGTTGCGCCCTCATGTCGCTCAGCGCCGGAAGGAGCAGCAGGCCGGCGGCGCCGGAGAGGGTCTGACCCGACAAGGACTTGTCGCACTCCCGCCAGGCTGCGAGGGCGTCTCGGACACGCGACCAGTTGCATCTGGACCGAAGCCTCGTGCTCACGGCGTACTGCAGTCAGCAACTCGTCGTACGCCGAGGCGCGTGCGCACGGGCGCGACGGCATCGATGGCGTCGTTGAGCGCGGCGGCACGGGCATCGCTGAGGAGCTCGGAGACGGAGGAGTACGGCGACGCGGCGAGGGCCAACTTCTCGGCGTTGGAGAGCCCGGCGAGGATGCGTTGCGACGGATCGGGAAGGGCCAGCGAGAGCAGTCTTCCGACACCCTGGCGATGGTGCGCCAGCGCTTCGTCCTCGGCGCCGAAGACCCTGAGCCCGACCGATCGCCCTTCGTCGAAAAGAGCCGGATAGGCCACCACCTGGTGCCCCGCCCGGACCGCCACGAGTGACTCCTCGATCGTGGCGAAGGTCCAGGTGATCTGCCCGCTGGCCGTCCCGCCGCCATCGATCAGTTCATCCATGACGCTGGTCATCGTCTGGTTCAGGGCTTCCGCGAACTGCGGCCGCAACGGTTCCTTGAGTGCCTCCAGGTCCTTGCCGCGAGCCGTCTCCTGACCGGCGTCGTCGACCACTCGGAACGTCGGCACGAGGTGGGGTGGAACCTTGCTCCAGTCCCAGGCTTCGGGTGGCACGTGAACGCCGGTGGTGGCCCGCAGGTAGCGAGAGAGCGCCGTGACCAGCGGCTCCTCGCCCGGCGGCACTGCTGCCAGGAACTCCCGGGCCCGATTCGGTGCTGGCACGAAGTTCACGCGCAGGTGCTTGGGCAGGCTGCGGATCAGCGCGATCACGAGTTCTTCGCGCAAGCCGGGAACGTTCCACGAGAACTCGTCAGCGTGGACCCGGTTGAGGGTGACGACCGGGACTTCGATGGTCACACCGTCCTCGGGAGCACCTGGTTCGAAGTGGTAGCTCACGGCGAAGTCCAAGCGACTCATCCGAGGACCAGCGAACCGGGAAGTCGTCGTCTCGCACCTCGTCGGCGGTGTCTCGGGTCAACATGTCGAGGTCGAACGTCAAGAAGTCCGGTTGCTCGCGGCGTACGCCCTTCCACCACGTGTCGAAGTGCGCGCCGCTGACTGCTTCCGTGCCGACCCTCGCGTCGTAGAAGTCGAAGAGGGTGTGCTCGTCGACCACGATGTCTCGCCGGCGAGCACGATGTTCAAGCTCGGCTGCCTCCTCGAGAAGGCGGCGATTCTTCGCGAAGAATGCGTGGCGGCCGCGTTCGTCGGGGTTCCACTCGCCGTAGACCAGCGCATGCCGGATGAAGATCTCTCGAGCCATCGCTGGCGTCGATCTTCGCGAAGTTGATGAGTCGGTCCGCGACGAGGGTGACGCCGTACAAAGTGACCCGTTCGTAGGCCATCACGGCGGTTCGCTTCGCCGACCAATGCGGCTCCGAATAGGTCCTCTTGACTCAGGTGCGACCCGAGCCGCTCGGCCCACTCGGGTTCGATCGCGGCGTTCTGCCTCGCCCACAATCGCGAGGTCTCCACGAGTTCGCCGGCCATGAGGAACTGCGGGTTCTTGCCGCGCAGCCCGCTGCCGGGGAAGATCGCGAACCGGGTGCCCCGGGCGCCGGCGTACTCCCGCATCGCTCGGCCCGCCCGCTCCCCCGGCCGCGTCTTCTCACGCTCCTCCAAGGATCCGATCTGGCTGAGCAGTCCGCTCAGCAAGGCCTGATGAATCGCGTCCTCGTTGGCGTGGACCCTACCGAAGATTCGGTCTGCATTCGGATGCTGCGGGGGTTTGGCGCCGAGCCGAATCCCCATCTCCTTGGTGACCTGCCGCAGTTGGGACTCGAAGTCCTGCCACTCGCGGACCCGGAGGTAGTTGAGGAATTCGCGCTTGCACATCCGTCGGAAGGCGCTCGACGACAGTGCCCGCTGCTGCTCGGCGAGGTAGGTCCAGAGGTTCAGCCAGGTCATGAAGTCGGACTTCTGGTCGGTGAAGCGAGCATGGAACTGATCGGCCTTGGGCCGCTCCTCGGCCGGGCGCTCGCGAGGATCCTGGAGGGACAGCGCCGCGGCGATGACGAGTACGTCGCGCAGGCAGTCGAGTCGCTCGGCCTCGACGATCATCCGGGCCAGGCGCGGGTCGATGGGCAGCCTGGCCAGTCGGCGGCCGAGTTTGGTCAGGCGACCTTGAGTTGTCAGGGCGCCCAGCTCTTCGAGGAGGCTCACACCGGCCGCGATCGACCGCTTGTCGGGTGGGTCCAGGAAGCCGAAGGTGGCGACCTCCGACGGGCCGCCGGAGGTCAGGCCGAGCGAGGCCATCTGGAGGATGACCGAGGCCAGGTTCGTCCGCAGGATCTCGGGGGTGGTGAACTCCGGGCGAGCTTGCGAAGTCCTCCTCGGCGTACAACCTGATGGCGATGCCGGCGGCAACCCGGCCGCACCGCCCGGAGCGTTGTTGGGCCGATGCCTGACTGATCGCCTCGATCGGCAATCGCTGCACCTTGGTCCGGACCGAGTAGCGGCTGATTCGAGCGACGCCGGTGTCGATCACCGAGGTGATTCCCGGCACGGTGAGCGACGTCTCCGCCACATTCGTGGCCAGCACGACTCGGCGTACGGTCGCGCTGTGCGAGGTGAAGACGCGCTGCTGTTCGGCTGTCGACAGCCGTGAGTAGAGGGGCACGATCTCGAGAGTTCGTCCGGGTGTGCTCAACCTCGCTGAGGTCGCGTTGAGCGCATCGGCCGTGTCACGGATCTCGCGCTCGCCGGGAAGGAAGACCAGGATGTCGCCCTGGCTGGAGCTGCCCAGCAACTCGCGAACGGCGTGGACGATCGCCTCGGTCTGGTCCCTGACGACCGGTTCGCCTTCGTCGTCCGACTCGGCGAGCGCCACCAGCGGTCGATAACGCACCTCCACCGGAAAGGTCCGACCGGACACCTCGATGATCGGTGCGGGCTTGCCATGCCGATCAGCGAAGTGCTCCGCGAAACGTTCCGGATCGATCGTCGCCGACGTGATGATCAGCTTCAGGTCGGGACGCTGGGGCAGGAGTTGCTTGAGATAGCCGAGCAGGAAGTCGATGTTGAGGCTGCGTTCGTGGGCCTCGTCGATGATGATCGTGTCGTACTTGCGCAGCTGGCGATCGCGTTGCAACTCGGCCAACAGGATGCCGTCGGTCATCAGTTTGACCCGACTGTTGCGCGAGGTCTTGTCGGTGAAGCGCACCTGATAGCCGACGAGGTCGCCCAGCTCGGAGCCGAGTTCGTCGGCGATCCGGGTGGCCACGGCGCGCGCGGCGATCCGTCTCGGTTGGGTGTGCCCGATCAGGCCGCCGCGTCCGTTCCTGGATCTCCCCCGCCCCAGCTCCAGGCAGATCTTGGGCAACTGGGTCGTCTTGCCCGACCCCGTCTCCCCCGCGACGATCACCACTTGGTTCTCGCGGATGGCCCGCGCGATGTCCTCCCGACGCTGCGAGACGGGAAGTTGGCTCGGATACGTGATCTCGAGCTTGGCGGCGGACATGATGCATCCATTGTGGCTGGCCGCCCCCGTAGTCGCAGTCGGGCCCGTCGTTTCACCATGCTATGCGGGCGAATCCTCACTTAGCATGACGAATTCACCGTGCTAAGTGAGGCCTCGCCTACTCAACGTGATGAAACGACAGCCCGATCCGAGAGGAGGGCACAGGCGATTCACAGGAAAGTCACAGGCAAACCGGGCAAGGTTGAACCATGGAACTCACCCGGCCCGATGGCTCTCCGCTGCGTGTCCTCGTGGTCGACGATGAGGTCAACATCGCCGAGCTGGTGTCGATGGCGCTGCGCTACGAGGGTTTCGCCGTGCAGCAGGCACACACCGGAAGCAAGGCGGTCAGCGTCGCGCGCGAGTTCGAGCCAGATGCCGTCGTCCTCGACATGATGCTTCCGGACTTTGACGGCCTCGAGGTGCTCCGTCGCCTCCGCGCCGCCCAATCCGATGTACCGGTCGTGTTTCTTGACCGCCCGGGACGCAGTGGAGGATCGCGTGGCCGGACTGACCGCGGGTGGAGACGACTACGTCACCAAGCCGTTCTCACTGGAGGAACTCGTCGCTCGGTTGCGGGCCCTGCTGCGACGGAGTACGGCGGTCCGAGCCGACTCGATCAACGTCATCTGCTGTCGGTGATCTGATGCTGGACGAGGACAGTCACGAGGTCACTCGCGCCGGCGAGGAGATTCCGCTCACCGCCACGGAGTTCGAGTTGCTTCGCTTCCTGATGCGCAATCCCAAGCGGGTGCTCTCGAAGGCGCAGATCCTCGATCGGGTGTGGAACTACGACTTCGGCGGCCAGGCCAACGTGGTCGAGTTGTACATCTCCTACCTCCGCAAGAAGATCGACTCCGGCCGGGAACCGATGATCCACACCATGCGTGGAGCGGGCTATGTCCTCAAACCGGCACCGGTCACGGCTCCAGTCCCCGAGGCGGTGCCACCTTCGTGAGCCGCTTCGCCTCGTTGACGTCTCGACTCGTCCTCACGGTCGTCGTGCTGGTCGCCCTGACGTCCTTGGTGATCGGCAGTGCCACCATCCTGGCCCTCCGCGAGTCGATGAACTCGCAGCTCGATGCCGACGTCGTCGCCTCGCTGCGTGTGGGCGAGCCACGCGGCGATCGGGACGACGACGACGGTCCTGGCCGGGACGACCGACCGCTTCCGGGGGGTGGCGATCGGCAATTTCGACGGAAACTTCGCGCCAGGCACGCTCCTTGCCGTCTTCGATGAAGCGCCCAGTGGCTACGTGCTCGGGGCGAGACCCGGTGACAACCAAGCCCTGTCTGCGGAGGCGCTCGCGCAGTTGGCCACCGTGCCTCTGGACGGCGAGGCGCATGCGATTGACGTCGAAGGACTGGGGAGCTATCGAGTCGCCGGTGGGACCACCGGCCGGAGTTCCGCAGTCGTCACCGGGCTGCCGACGGAATCGGTTGACGAGACGGTTCGGGAACTGCTCGGCTGGGAACTTCTGCTCATCGCACTGGGGGTGGCTCTTGCGACGGGCATCGGTCTGGTCGTCGTACGACGACAGATGCGTCCGCTGCGCGAGGTGGCCGAGACCGCTCACGAGGTGTCCGAGTTGCCCCTCGACAAGGGCGACATCGACCTGGCAGCCCGTGTGCCCGATCATCTGACCGACGAGCGAACCGAGGTCGGCCAGGTCGGCGCGGCACTCAACCGACTCCTCGAGCATGTTGAGACCTCGCTGGTCGCCCGATATCGCAGTGAACAGCAGGTGCGGCAGTTCGTCGCCGATGCCTCGCATGAACTCCGTACGCCGTTGGCCACGATTGCCGGCTACACCGAGTTGGCACAACGTCGACCCGACGATCAAGAAGGGGTCCAGGTGGCCCTCGCCAAGGTCGAAGGCGAGTCGGACCGGATGACGGCCCTCGTCGAAGACCTACTCCTGTTGGCCCGACTGGACGCCGGCCGCCCCCTCGCCCGCGACAACGTGGATCTGACCCGGTTGCTCCTCGAGGCGGTGGCCGATGCCCAGGTGGTGGCGCCCGGGCATGTCTGGCGCCTGGACCTGCCCGACGAGGTGGTCGAAGTCAGCGGTGACGAAGCTCGCCTGCATCAGGTGGTGTCCAACCTGCTGACCAACGCGCGGAAGTACACCCCCGATGGCGCCACCGTCACGGTGTCTGCTCGACAAGTCGATGCGGGGAGCGAACTGATCGTCCACGACGATGGCCCGGGCTTCCCGCCCGATCTCGTCGATCACGCCTTTGAACGTTTCGCGCGCGGTGACATCGGCGCGCACTCGCTCGGGTGGTGGTGTCGGACTTGGCCTGGCTCTGGTCAAGGCGATCGTGGAAGAGCACGGCGGCTCGGTCGCACTGTCCAGTTCACCCGGGGACACCGCAGTGACTATTCGGCTGCCCCGGCACGCGCCTGATCCGGAAACAACCGATCTCTAGCGTCGCTGAGAATGACTCGGTGGTCGAACGCCAACGCTTCGCCGGCGTCGTCGGCCAGGATGTCTGAGACCGACCACCAGGCCGCTTCGGCGGCATCGTCACCGGCGCGGACCGTCAATTGGGCCGCCTCATCGGCGGTGACCTCGCCCACGTAGGTCACGCTGACCGTGCGTCCCCTCGGGTCGCGGTCTGGCGCGCCGTACGCCGCCAGTTGGTGCAAGTCGACTCCTTGAACACCGGTCTCCTCCTCGAGTTCCCGCAGTGCCGCCGCCTTGAGTTCCTCGTCGATATCGACGAATCCCCCTGGTAGGGCCAGCTGTCCGCGACCCGGCTCCTGAGCCCGACGGATGAGCAGCACCAGCAGTTCGGCGGCTCCGGTGGGTTGCCGAGTGAAGAGGGCGATGTCGGCCGTGACCGCGAAGATGGGGTAGTCGCTGACGTACTTCATACCCGGAAACCTAGGGCTAGCGTTCTCCCCATGCGCAGCCTCGGTCGAAGAGCGGACAACGGAAACCCTCTTGAACAGAAAGTCGTTGTCATCACGGGGGCGGCCTCGGGCATCGGTCGCGCGCTGGCCGTCGAGGTTGCCCGGCGGAGCGCACTGGTGGCCATTTCAGATGTCGACGAGGATGGCTTGGCGCAGACCCGATCGCTGATTGCCGCTCCGGTGCATACCGCGCGACTCGACGTCTCAGACGCCGCAGCCGTCACGGCGTACGCCGAAGAGTTGCTCACTCACTTCGGCCGGATCAACGTCATGATCAATAACGCAGGAGTCAGTCTGACGGGGGACATCAGCGAACTTGTCGCGCGAGGACATGGAGTGGATCGTCGGCGTCAACCTGTGGGGAGTCATCCACGGCACCCAGGCGTTCCTGCCTCATCTGATCGCGTCCGGTGACGGTCATCTGGTCAACATCTCCTCCTTGTTCGGGCTGATCTCCATCCCGGGTCAGAGCGTCTACAACGCCACGAAGTACGCCGTGCGCGGTCTCACCGAGTCGGTGCGCGAAGAGATGCTGATCGCCGGTCATCCGGTGGCGGTGACGTGTGTTCACCCTGGCGGCATCAAGACCGGCATCGCCCGCAACGGACGCTTCGGCGCGAGTGCGGACCGGGACCGGGCCGTCGAGTACTTCGACACGACCCTGGCCCGGATGGAACCCGAAGCCGCGGCCAGAGTCATCGTCAAGGGCATGCTCAACAAGAAGGCCCGGGTGCTGGTCGGGATCGACGCCCACGCGCTGCACCAGTTCGGGCGGATCGCCGGCTCGCGCTACCAGGATGGCGTCGCCTTCGTGGCCCGACGCCGCGAGACCGCACGGGACGCTGACTAGTTCGGTTCCACCATTTCCAGCCGTACGCCGAGCAGTCGGACGGGGGCGTGTTCCTCGATCCGCTCCAGGAGTGATTCGGCGGCATCGGCGAGTTTCGTAGGGTCGTTGGTCGGCTCGGGCAGCGTGAGGCTACGCGTCAGGGTGGTGAAGTGGCGGTACCGAAGCTTGATGCCCACCCGCTGAGCCGGACGGCCCTCGGCATCGATGTCTGCCACCACACGAACGGCAATCTCCCGCACGGCACGGCGTACGTCGTCCCAATCCTCGAGATCGGTCTGGAAGGTCTCCTCCCGGCCGTGCGCGCGTGGCACGTAGGGCTCCGGATCGACCGCGCTGGAGTCCTCGCCACGCCCCAACCGGTGGAACCACGGACCCATCGTCGGGCCGATCTCCGCAGCCAAGACCCTCACGTCGGACTCCGCCAGTTCGCGAACCGTGTGGATGTTCAAGGCGGCCAACTTCTTGGCCGTCTGCCGGCCGACTCCCCAGAGCGCGTCCGTCGGCCGATCCCCCATCACCTCGAACCAGTCCTCCGCGGTGAGCATGCCAATTCCTGGCGTTTCGGCCGGCGGTGTCTTGCTCTGCCCAAACACTTTGGGCTTGCCGAAGTCGGTCGCGATCTTGGCGCGGAGTTTGTTGTCGCCGATCCCGATCGAGCAGATCAGCCTGGTCTCGGCCAACACGGCTGCCCGGATCTGATCGGCTAGTTGGCGCGGGTCGTCGACGCGGATGGCCGGATCCGCCAGCGCTACGAACGCCTCGTCCCAACCGAGCACCTGGACGGCCACCGGACTGCCCAGCAAGACTTGCGCACGGAGGGTCGACATCACCGCTGCCGAGGCTTCGTCGTACGCCTCGCGATCCACCGGCAGGAAGATCGCGTCCGGGATCTTGCGGGCCGCGACCCGCAGCGGCATCCCCGAGCCGACCCCGAAGGCGCGGGCGGCGTACGACGCCGTCGAGACCACTCCACGTTCGGTCGGATCACCACGCCCTCCGACGACGACGGGCAGGCCGGCCAACTCGGGGCGACGCAGCACCTCCACGGCCGCGATGAACTCGTCCAGATCGACGTGCCAGACCCACTGATGCGGTCCGGTACGCCGGGCGGAGCTGATCACACTCTTCGGGCGGGCCATCGACTACCTCGGTGGTGGGGGAAGCGAGTTGGTGGATTCGAACTGATCGAGACCCGCCACCATCAGCAAGTCGGCGGTGATCGAACGCAACTGCGCCAAGATCACCTCGGCGGAGAGTTCCGGACTGCGCTCGACGAGCCCCGTCTGTGCACCGACGGCAATCAACTGCGGCCGCGCGCCCTCGGCGCTCCTCGACCTGTTCAGCGCATCTGCCACCGCGTCCGTGGCATCGGCCAGGTCCTTGCACAGCCCGGCGTACGACGCTGGAACGGGCAGGTGCTGGTAGGCGATGACGGCCGTCTGCCGCATCAGAACCCGAGTGCTGCGAAGAGAGCGATCGAGCGGTTCTACCAACTCCACGAGATAGCGCAACTCGTTGCGATGCCGGATCCGGAAAGGTGAGGAGGCAACGACGTCGAGGCCTTCGTCAGCAGCATCGTTCAACTCACGAATCAGGTAGTCGGTCCCCCGAGCGTCCGCGAGGAGCGCGAGGGCTCGGTCCAGCCGGAGATCCGCTGGCCCTTCGATCGCCAGGGCCGCTTGGCGAGCTCTGGCCTCCTCCCAGTTGTCACCTAGAACCCCGCCCGCCGCCCGCAGCAGTTCGGCCTCTTTGCGCAGCACTCGGGCCGCATGCTCCCACGGCTTGCGCAGCGGAGCTGCCGGCACGATCGTCGCCGCGACGAGTGCGACCGCTCCACCGATCAGCGCGTCGGTCCAACGGTTGAAGGACGCACCTGGGTTTGGCAGGAAGGCGGCCACCACGATGGCCTGAACCGCCGCCTGGGTGACGAAGAGCTGCCCACCGTCGAGCAGGATCGCAGCCGCCATCGACAGCGCCACGATCAGCGTCATCTGCCACCAACCTGAACCGATCGACATGACCAGCCAGTCGGCGACAAGCACGCCGATCGCCACCCCCAGCGTGATCTCCACCACGCGACGCAGCCGCTGCCCGTACGACGTACCGAGGGCCACCACCGCCGCGATCGGGGCAAAGAAGGGAATGTTGTGGCCCAGCAGATCAGAGGCGATGAACCACGCCACCCCTGCAGCCAGCGCACATTGGGCGATTTGGAAGCCCTTGTCCTGCAACCTCCCGACCCGTGCCGCGAAGGAGGTTCTGCTGCGCGGCCAGACCGCCCCCAGAGTCGTGCCGGCCGTCCATCCCTCTCGGGGCCGCCGCGGGGTTGGCTCCATGCGCATGGATCCTGCCAGACTGACCGACATGGTCACCCCGCTCGATCCCACCGCCCTGGGGTTCCTGCTCGCCGAGAACAGGCGGATGCCCATGCACGTCGGTGGCCTGCAGCTCTACAAGCTGCCACCCGATGCTGGACGGAACTACGGACGCGAGCTCTATGAGTCGCTGCGCGAGACCCATCTGCCCGCCGACATTGCGCCGCTCTTCCTCAAACACCCTCAGCGCTCGCCTCGGACGGCCGGCGCGTGGGTGTGGGTGGAAGACGGCGAGTTCGACATCGACTACCACCTTCGCCACAGTGCGCTGCCTAAACCGGGTCGGATCCGGGAGCTCCTCGAACTGGTCTCCCGACTGCACAGCAGTCGGATGGCGACCGAGCGCCCGTTGTGGGAGTGGTACCTCATCGAGGGCCTGAGCGGTCGGCGGATCGCGATGTACGCCAAGGTCCACCACTCGCTCATCGATGGCATCGGAGCCAGTCGCCTCCTGCAGAGCGCGCTGTCCACGGATCCTGAGTTGCGGGGCATGCCCGCCCCATGGGTACGCCGCGAGGTGAAGGCGGCCGCGCCGACGAGCCCCGTCGATCCGGAGTCGATCTCGACGGCAGCGTTGCGTCAAGCGATCGGCATCACCACCGAGGCGGCCGGGCTCCCGGGCGCTCTGATCGAGACCCTGCGCCGGAGTTTGCGTAACGAGGCCTCTTCCCTGGCGCTCTACGCTCCCCGCACGATGCTGAACCAACCGATCACCGGTTCGCGTCGCTTCGCCGCGCAGGACTGGCCGCTGGACCGCCTCCGCGCGATCAGCAAGTCCTCGGGCACGACGGTCAACGACGTGGTCCTGGCCATGTGCAGCGGGGCGATGCGGAAGTACCTCACCGAGATGGATGAACTGCCCGAAACCTCGCTGGTGGCGATGGTGCCGGTCGCGCTGCGCGGCAAGAGCGGCGTCGGGACAGCAAGGCGAGCAGCCGGCGGCAACGCGATCGGCTCGGTGATGGTCCGACTGGGCACCGACCTTGAGGATCCGGCCGAGCGGCTCCAGACGGTCCACCAGTCGATGTTGGACGGCAAGGACTGCCTTCTCCTCCATGACGCCGCTGCAGGTCCAGGCGATGAGCGCCCTCGGGCAGGTGCCGGCGGTGCTGCCGTCGCTGTTGAGGATGGCCGACTTCAAGGTCTCGGGCGTGATGCGGCCGGCGTACAACCTGGTGATCTCGAACGTGCCCGGCCCGCGATCGACCCTCTACTTCAACGGTGCCGAACTACTCGGCAACTACCCGCTGTCCATCCCGATCGACGGGATGGCGCTCAACATCACCTGCACGTCGTACGTCGACAAGATGGCGTTCGGCTTGACCGGATGCCGGCGCACGGTGCCGCATCTTCAGCGTCTGTTGAGCCACCTCGACAGCGAACTGAAGGCGCTCGAACGAGCCACCCGCTAACGATCCGCGACCTGTGCCGCGGAGACGACCCGACTACGAGAACAGTTTGTCGACCGCTTCGAGGCGAGCCCGCGTGATGTCGGCAACCGTGGCATAGCCGGCCAACTGGGCGTTCGAGCCAGATCGGGTCGGCTCGGCTGAGTTGATGCTGACGCAGGTGCGCGTGCCACCGTCGGCGGCGTTCTGCAACGCCACGGCGTGCCCGGTCGTGCCGCTGCCGGCGAAGAAGTCCAGCACCGTGGCATCGGCGAGGCATGGTCGACAGGATGCGCCGGATCAGCCCGGTCGGCTTGGGCGACTCGAAGACGTGCGCCAGAATCTCCTTCAGTTCGGCAACCGCGGTGTCGGTCGAGCCCACCTCCTCGGCGGACCAGATCGTCTGCAGCTTCTTCCGGCGCTCCGGGTGCAGCCAATCCCGTTGGAAGACGTCGGCGCGGACCCCGAGTCTGCCCTTTCACCTCCCGGCACACCAAGTCGTCGGGTTGGGCGTCGATCTTGGGCCTGGACCAGCGCCAGACGGCCGGAGCACCATCGCCGAAGACCGGCCAGATCTCCACGGCGCCGGGGAACTCAACGGTGCTCACGTGCCCGCTCGCGACTTCGCCCCACACCGCGAAGTGCATCGTCCGAGCGGTCACGGGATTGAACTTCTTGTTGGTGTTGCGCAGCGGCAGATGTCGGAAGAACCGTCCGTCGGCCGCCTTCAGCGGGAAGTCGCTCGGGTCTACGGTCTCGGTTGTCGTGGCATCGAGAGCGCACTTCGCGAGATCGCGCGCGTAGACGAGCAGGTATTCATGGCTCGTCGCAAAGCCCGAGCCCAACTGACGCCCCTTCGGGTTGAGGTTGACCACGATCTGGGCGATGAAGTTGGCCTCGCCGAAGACCTCATCCAGGAGCAGTCGGAGGTACGCCGCCTCGTTGTCGTCGATGCTCACGAAGATCGCGGCCCGGGGGCTCATCAGAGCCAGCGCCGCCTCCAGGCGAGGCCGCATCATCGCCACCCACGCCTCGTGCTTCGTCGTGCGCCGATTGCCGTCGCGGAAGTCATCGACATACGCGAAGTCGTTGCCGGTGTTGTAGGGAGGATCGATGTAGATCAGGTCGAAACTCCCCAACGGCAGCGTGGGGAGGACGGCGAGGTTGTCACCCTCGATGAACGTGTTCAGCCGTGATCCCGCATCACTTCTGGCCCATCACTTCTGGCCGCCCGAGTAGCGGTCGGGCACGATTCGCGCGAGCGTCTTGGTGACGCTCACACGGCGGGAGGCTCGCGGTGGCTTGGATAGAGCGGGGGTGCGTTTGTTCAGGTCCGCATGTTCCAGCAACACGGCGTACGGCAACTGTTGTGAGGGGTAGGTCGCCACAGGCTGGTCCCCTGAGAACACGACGTACATCGTCGACCCGGCGGGGGCGATCTTGAGGACCGAGCCATCGATCAGGCCCGAACCGTGCGCAAACGCCTTGCGGCGTTCGTTCATCGTTCTGGTTCGCTTAGCGGCCGCGGTCACGACCTGCTTGCCACCGCGGTCCCACATGATCTTGGCCTGGGGACCGTAGAGCACCACGAGTTTGGCGCTCTTCTGAGCGGCCTTGCCTACCTTGCTCGAATCCATCGCACCTCTTCCCTTGGGAACCTTACCGTCGCCGGTTTGGTTCAGCCCGTTCAGTCCGGCAGCCGAAACGCCAGTGAGTCGGCATGAGACCGAACCGTTAGCGTTCAAGTACCTCCCCGTTACCTCAACCCCGCATACAACCGGGCCTTATGTAGGAGTACCCATGACGCACCATCCGGAAACTCTCGCTGTTCATGCCGGACAAGAGGAAGCCGATCCGGCCACGAATGCTCGAGCCGTCCCGATCTACCAGACCACGTCGTACGTCTTCGACGACACCGATCACGCCGCCGATCTCTTTGCCCTGCGGGTGCCGGGCAACATCTACACCCGGATCATGAACCCGACCCAGAACGTCTTCGAGACGCGGATGGCCGCGCTCGAGGGTGGCGTCGGCGCCCTCGCCGTCGCGTCGGGATCGTCGGCGACGACGTACGCCGTGCTGAACCTCACGTATGCCGGCGACAACATCGTCGCGTTCTCCACGTTGTACGGCGGCACCTACGCGCTCTTCGCTCACACCCTCCCGCAGTTCGGCATCGAGGTCCGGTTCGTCGATCCCGAGAAGCCGGGCGACCTGGCGAAGCATGTCGACGACAAGACCAAGTTGGTCTTCGGGGAAACCGTCGGCAATCCCAAGATCAACGTCATCGACCTCGACGAGTGGTCGGAGGCGGCACACGGACTGGGTCTGCCGTTCATCGTCGACAACACCGCCCCCACGCCGTACCTGTGCCGCGCGTTCGATCACGGCGTCGACGTGGTCGTGCACTCCGCGACGAAGTACATCGGCGGCCATGGCACCTCCATAGGTGGCGTCATCGTCGACTCCGGCAACTTCGACTGGGCTGCGCATGCGGAGCGATTCCCCGGACTGACCAAGCCGGACGCGGCGTACCACGGTGTGGTGTGGACCGAAGCGGTCGGCAACCTCGCCTACATCATCCGGGCACGCACGGTGCTCCTTCGCAACACCGGTGCGGCTATCACGCCGATCAACGCCTGGCTGTTCCTCCAGGGACTCGAGACGCTCCACCTGCGCATGGAGCGCCACAGCTCGAACGCACAGGCCGTGGCGGAGTACCTCGCCGGCCACGACGCCGTGTCGCTGGGTGAACTACCCCGGGCTCTGGCCGACTCGCCGTACAAGTCCGTCGCCGACCGGGTGTTCACCGGCAAGGGGTACGGCGGCCTCGTGAGTTTCGGCATCAAGTCCGGGCGTGAAGGTGGCAAGAAGTTCGTCGAGGGCCTCGAGTTGTTCAGCCACCTGGCCAACATCGGCGATGCAAAGTCCCTCGCGATCCATAACGCGACGACGACGCACTCGCAGTTGACGCCAGAAGAGTTGGACGCCGCTGGTGTGCCCGAGGACATGATCCGACTGTCCCTCGGCATCGAGCACGTCGAAGACATCATCGCCGACATCGAGCAGGCGCTGGCCGCTGCCGGTGCCTGATAGCCCCCTGGCTTCGGGTGTCCAGCGGGTCGTCCTCTTCACCGAGGACGACCCGCTGGTGCTCAAAACCGGCGCCGAGTTGGCGCACGTCGAGGTCGCCTACGAAACCTGGGGCACCCTCAACGACGACGCGTCCAACGCGGTGTTCATCGCCCATGCCCTGACGGGCGACTCGCACGCGTCCGGCACCCCCGAGGCGCCGGGGTGGTGGGACACCATGGTCGGGCCCGGCAAGCCGGTCGACACCGACCGGTTCTTCGTGGTCTGCCCCAATCTGCTGGGTGGCTGTCGCGGAACCACCGGGCCTCGATCGATCGATCCGGCGGCGGGCACGGCGTACGGTCTGAGCTTTCCGATCATCCAGATCCGCGACTTCGTCACTGTGCACCGACGACTGATGAGTCACCTTGGCATTGCGCGGTTGTACGCCGCGGTCGGAGGCTCGATGGGCGGGATGCAGATCCTGGATTGGGCACAGGTTGCACCGGAGGAGATCGAACGGGCGGTGCTGGTCGCAGCGACGAGCCAACTGACGGCCCAGAACATCGCGCTTTCAGCGGTGGCCCGATCGGCGATCCTGCGGGATCCGGAGTTCGCGGGCGGGGAATACCCGGAGGGTGGCGGCCCCCGAAACGGACTCGCGACGGCCCGAATGCTGGCCCACATCACCTACCTGTCGGACCAGTCGATGGCCGAGAAGTTCGGCCGCCAGTTCCAACGTGGGGATTCTCCGGAGTACCGGCTGGACGCGGAGTTCGCTGTCGAGTCCTATCTCGAACACCAGGGCAAGGTCTTCCTCGACCGATTCGACGCACTGACCTACCTCTATCTCAGCCGCTGCCTCGACTACTTCGACGCTTTCGCCGAGCCAGATTCCCTGGACAAGTTGGCCGGCGGCGAAACGAGATTCCTGCTGATCTCCTTCGACTCCGATTGGCGCTTCTCAACGTCACACTCCGAGCGAATCGTGGAGGCACTTGCCGCAGGAGGCATCGCTCACGAGTTTCACGAAGTCGCAGCGCCGTACGGCCACGACTCGTTCCTCTTCGACATTCCCGGCTACACCGATCGGGTGTGGGAGTTTCTGAGCTACTGAACGTCTGAACCCCGCGCGCGGTACGTCATGAAGGCGCCTGCGACGACGCTGATCAGTCCGATGACGGCCCACATTCGCGTGCCGGACATGGAACTGCCGCCGATGATGTCCAAACCCTGAAGGATCCACAGAACCCCGATCAGGATCAGCAGGATGCCGCAGATGGAGAGCACGCGCTTATTCATGGCTCGACGCTACGTCATCCGGCTGGGCAAACCTCGGCAGACGTCATACGAGTCGCAGCCAATAGGTGCGACTTCGTATGACGTTAGCCAGAAGTTAGCGACGGCCAGAGCTGAATGAGGCTGCGCTGTGCGAACGGTTGCCACCACCGGTGCGAGCACCGGATCCGGAGGTCGTCTTGGGCTTGCGCGAAGCCTGCTTGGCCGGACGCGATGAGGCCTGACCGCCACTAGCGGGCTTGGCATTGGCCGGCTTGCCGTTTGCGGATTGGCCCGAGCGGTTGCGGCTCCGACCTCCGCCGGATCCACCTCGTTGGGATGCCTTGCGCTGGGCGTTGCGTCCGGTGCTGCCACCAGAACGCTGACGCGGCTGCTCTTCCGACACTGGCAAACCACCGCCGCGCACCCGATCGCCGGGAGCGAGCGTGCGCAGCATCGGGTGGCTTCCGCCGTCGATCCGGGTGATCTGCGGCGTGATGCCGGCCGCCTTGGTCAAGGCCCGGACGTCGCGCTGTTGCTCATCGGTCATCAAAGTGATGACGGTGCCTTCGGCGCCGGCTCGCGCCGTACGACCTGAGCGGTGGAGGTAGGCCTTGTGCTCCATGGGCGGATCCGCGTGTACGACGAGCGCGACGTCGTCGACGTGGATGCCGCGAGCGGCAATGTCGGTGGCGACCAAGGTCGTGGCCTTGCCGGAGTGGAATGCGTCCATATTGCGGGTGCGAGCGCCCTGGCTCAGGTTCCCGTGCAGGTCGACCGTCGGGACGCCCTCACGGTTGAGTTGGCGAGCCAGCGCCTTGGCGCCGTGCTTGGTGCGGGTGAAGACCACCGTGCGACCTGGCGCGCTGGTCAGATCGACCAACACGGACAGACGCGACGTCCGATCCACGTGCAGCACGTGATGGCTCATGGTCGAGATCGGCGACTGAGCCGAATCGGCCTCATGGACCGCAGGGTTGGTCAGGTAGCGCCGGACCAACACGTCGATCGCCTTGTCGAGCGTCGCAGAGAACAGCATCCGCTGGCCGGACTGGGGCGTCTGGTCGAGGATTCTGCGCATCGCCGGCAGGAAGCCGAGATCCGCCATGTGATCGGCCTCGTCGAGCACGGTGATCTCGACGTCGTTCAGCGACACGTGCCGCTGCTGGATCAGGTCCTCGAGACGACCGGGAGTGGCCACGACGATGTCGGCCCCGCGACGGAGCGCGTTGACCTGCGGGCCCTGGCCGACGCCACCGAAGATGGTCATGGTCGAGAGCTTGCTCGCGTTGGCCAGCGGGATGAGGGCGGCGTGGATCTGGCCGACGAGTTCCCGCGTCGGCGCCAGGATCAGCGCACGCGGCGAGCCCGGACGCGTCGTACGCCGTGAAGCGGCCGTGCGGGCCACGATCGGGAGCAGGAACGCGTAGGTCTTGCCGGAGCCCGTGCGGCCACGGCCGAGCACGTCGCGACCCGCCAGGGAGTCGGGCAGCGTTGCCGCCTGGATGGGGGTCGGAGTAGTGATGTCGAGGTTGGCGAGGACGGCCACAAGATTTGTGGGCACGCCAAGCACAGGGAAGGTTGAAGAATTCAAGAGAAAGAGTTCGCTATCGGTCGGTGTCTCACCAGGCCGTCCCGTCGGCGACGGGTTTGATTCAGCGTGTGCCTCCCTCGAGAGGGAGGGCGCGGATTGCTCTGCGCGGAAGTCCGGGGTAAGACTGCACGGACTGTTGACAGCAATATTACCCGGTAGTAGCGCAATACCTTGCATCCCAGCGGTGTGAGCCCAGCCACGTGCCTAGCCGAAGACCCACGGATCACGTGGGATCGCTTCGACGTGGAATCGGGCGAGCAACTCCGTCAGTGTCACGATCTCCGCCTCCGCGGCCAGGCCCAGGGATGTCGCCAGCCGGCTCAGCACCTCGGTCGGGGTGACCCCGACTGCAGCCAGATCCTCAAGGGTGACGGCACCGTCACGCTTCGCCAATCGGTCGCCCGAGCGATTGAGGATCAGCGGCACATGGACGTACGTCGGTCGGGGCAACCCCAGTAGATCCGCGAGGTGCACCTGGCTCGGCGTTGAGGCCAGCAGGTCATCGCCTCGCACCACCTGATCCACTCCCTGGGCCGCGTCATCGACCACGACCGCCAGGTTGTACGCCGGCTCCCCGTCGTTACGGCGCAAGACGATGTCTTCAACGCTGCCCACATAGCCAGGGTGTAGGGAGTCCTCGATGGCGATCCGTTCGACCTTGGCGCGCAATCTCAACGCGGGGCGACGGCCGGAGCCGATCAGTCGTTGCCGCTGAGCAGCCGTAAGGTCCCGACACGTGCCTGGATAGCCCGGCCGCCGTGCACGCCTTGGGGCGCCGAAGCGGCTTCGCGGATCTCACGTCGGCGTGCAGAAGCATTCATAGGTCAGCCCGTCGGAGGCCAGGCGTGCGATCGCGGCGTCGTACACCTCAAGGCGCATTGGATTGGAGGAGAACCTCGCCGTCCCAGGTCAATCCCAGAGCGGCCAGGTCAGCGAGATGGCGCTCCGCCATTCCGGGCACGGTCCGCTCGCGATCGAGATCCTCCATCCGCACCAGGAATCCGCGCCCGCTCGACCGGGCGACAAGCCAGGCCACCAATGCGGTCCGCAGGTTGCCGAGGTGCAGGTCTCCCGAAGGACTAGGCGCGAAGCGACCAAACGACACATCACGATCATCTCGCCTGCGCCGGACGGTCGCCAAGAATCCTTGACCGGGTCACTGTCCCGGACGAGGATGCAAGTGATGGCGTCCCAACGGTGCGGCGTCCCAAAGTGGAGGTTCCTGTGTCCAGTTTCCCAGCGGTCGGTCACGTTGCTGTGACGGTCAGCGATCTGTCAGTCAGCGTCCCCTGGTACACCCGGTTGATCGGCGCCGATCCGGTTCTTGACGAGGACACTGGGCCGTTCCGCCACGTCGTCTGGGCCATCGGCGGCACCCTGCTAGGGCTTCATGAGTTCCCTGACGGCGACAATTCATTGCCCTTCGACGAACGCCGCCTCGGTCTCGACCACGTGTCGTTCGGATGCGCTGATCGTGGCGAACTCGAAGCCTGGGCAGCGCGGCTCGATGAGTTGGGTCTCGCGCACGGCGGTGTCATCGATGCCGGCTACGGCTCGGGTCTGAGTTTCCGTGATCCGGACAACATTCCGCTGGAGTTCTTCGCGCCTCCTGGTTAGCCCGACGCTCGATCCTGGGACGTTCGGAGGCGACCGGTCGGCGGTCACAATTCGTCCACGATCGGGTCACGAATTACGGCTGAGCCAGACTTGCGCGGCCAAAGTTGGTCTTGACCGGGACTACTCAAGCCGTCTTAACTCTGTCAGGGTCGGGACCAACCGCCTCGGGATGCGACTCCCGATGCCCGATTCGGACATCCAGTCCAATGGAGGTTTACGCGTGAGCAACTTGGAAGTCCCCAGCACATCGCTGCTCCGAAGAAAATCCATCGATGCCATGCTCGGCACGGCGGAGCGACGGCGGAGCACCTCGAACGCTCGCATGAGCATGTTCTCCCTGATGATGATCGGCGTCGGCGCCACCATCGGCACCGGCATCTTCTTCGTCATGTCTGTGACGGTTCCCGAGGCCGGTCCGGGCGTGCTGCTGACGTTCCTCCTGGTCGGCGCCATCGTGTCGCTGACCGCGCTGTGCTACGCCGAAGTCGCCTCCAAGATCCCGGTGTCCGGGTCGGCGTACGCCTATTCGTTCGCCTCCATCGGCGAACTCCCGGCGTACCTCGTCGGCTGGGCGCTGATCCTGGAGTACGGCGTTGCTGGCGCGGCAACGTCGGTCGGTTGGGGTGAGTACTTCAACTCCTTCATCAATGACGCCTTCGGCTGGACCATCCCGCACAACCTCAACGCCGGCCTCCTGGCGGACGACCCCGGCATCATCAACCTGCCGGCGGTCGTGCTCGTCGGCATGTGCTGCCTGCTGTCTGCTGCGTGGCGCCAAGGAGTCGGCGCGCGCCAACGCCATCATGGTGATGATCAAACTGGGCGTGCTGGCGATGTTCATCGTGATCTCCTTCACCGCCTTCGACGCCGACAACCTGACGCCCTTCATGCCGTTACGGCTTCGCAGGCGTCGGTGCCGCGGTCCCCGCGATCTTCTTCACCTACATCGGAGTCGACGCGGTCTCCACCGCAGGCGAAGAGGTCAAGGATCCCAAGCGCAGCCTTCCGCTGGCGATCTTCGGTGCCGTTGGCATCGTGACGCTGTTCTACTTCCTGGTGGCCGTCGGCGCGCTGGGCGCCCAGCCACTGGAGAAGTTCGATGGTCAAGAGGCCGGCCTGGCCGCGATCTTGACCGACATCACCGGCAACGACACGGCAGCGTTGATCCTGGCTGCCGGCGCTGTGGTCTCGATCTTCTCGGTCACGCTGATCACGATCTACGGGCAAACTCGGATCCTGTTCGCCATGGGCCGCGACGGCATGCTGCCGAAGATGTTCAAGGAAGTGGATCCACGCACGCTGTCGCCGAACAAGAACGTGCTGTTCACCTGTGCGTTCATCGCGATCCTGGCCGCCATCGTCCCGATCGACAAGTTGTTCGATCTGGTCAGCATCGGCACCCTTGCGGCGTTCATCGTGGTCTCGTTGACGGTGCCGATCCTGCGTCGCGACCGCCCCGAGCTGGCCGGCACGGGCTTCGAACTGCCCTTCGGCCCGATCATCCCGGCTTTGTCCGTGTTGGCCTGCATCTGGGCCGCGACCCAGATCGCGGCCGAGACCTGGTTCTCGGTCGGGCTGTGGATCCTGCTCGCGCTGGCCTTGTACTTCGGCTACGCCCGTTCGCACTCGATCCTCGCGCCCGGGAACGCGCGACGCCTGGGAGTCGAATCGTGAAAGCCGTCATCGCCTATCGGGATGCCGATGACACCCCAGAAGCGCTCGAACTCGGCGCCATGCTGCGACGTACGACGGGGTGCGACCTGGTCGTGGCCGCAGTCCTGCCACCGACCTCCGTCGACACCCTGGAGGGACGAGGCGCGGACTCGGAGTACCGCGCCTGGCTCGACAAGGTCGCCGAGGAGGCCGAAGCGGCCGCGCGGGCAGCGTTGGACGGCGAAGGGCGGATCGAGTTCGTTCGGGTCGCGTCGGCGTCCGTCGCCGGCGGCCTCATCAGTGCGGTTGAAAAGGCCGATGGTGACGTCCTGGTCCTCGGCTCGGCACGCGATGCCGTGGAAGGCTCATTGCTAGCCGGCAGCGTGGCAACGAGGTTGCTGCACTCGTCCCCGGTGCCGATCCTGCTGGCCCCACAGGGGTATGTCGGCGAACCGGGAGCCAAGTTTGAGTCGTTGACCTGTGCCTACGTCGGCACGGATCAATCCGACCCAGGCGTTGGCCGCCGCCTGCGAATTGGCCAAGCGTTTCGACGCCTCGCTGTGGATCGGCACCTTCGCCCCACGAGCCGACACGATGTACCCCCCACCGGTGGGCTTCGACGCAGAAGACATGGTTTCGTCCGAGTGGGCCGCGCAGGCCGCTGCGTTGCAGAAGGACGCTGTGGCGTACTGCACCGAGCAAGGCATCACGAATGTTCGGACCTTCATCTCACGAGGTGACGGTTGGGAAGGCGCGCTGAACTCCGTCGAGTGGGATCGAGCACGACCTTCTGGTGCTGGGTTCGAGTCGCCTGGGGCCGTTGGCCCGCGTCTTCCTCGGGTCCACGGCAACCAAGATCCTTCGCTATACGCCTGTCCCGGTCCTCGTCGTACCCTCCGGCACCTACACCTGGAGCGAATAGCCGAGCGCTCCGGCCTCTAGACCTTGTGGGGAGCGTTTGACGCCCCTGATCACCAGATCCAGGTGTCAACCGCTCCCCACAAGCCCACTCTCACTCCAGGTCGGGGAAGTCGGGTACGTCGACGGAGTGATAGCGCAACACCTCGATCGGGATGACCTCCAGCGCTCGGGCGTTGGTCGAGGCCAGGACCACCGGTGCAGCCACCCCATCGGATTCGGCATGTAGCCAGCGCACCGCGACGACGCACCACCGATCCCCAGGCTTGAGGCCGGGGAATCCCCACTCCGGCCGCGGAGAGGTGAGGTCGTTGCCGGTGGCGAACTGGTGGGCCAGGAACTCGTCGGTCATGACTGCGCAGACGGCATGAAGACCGACGTCCTGAGGACCGCATGAGCAGTTCCCGTCACGCTTGAATCCCGTCATCGGATCCGTGCCGCACGGCTGGAGGGCGTCGCCCAGCACGTTGAGTTCGGAGCTGGGGAGTTCGCTCATGTGCTCACCCTGCCAGTTCCGCGCCGTGGGTGGATCGATGTTCAGCGCCAATCGGAAGGCCGAGGTTCAGCCGCTGGTTCTGTCATGTCGGCTCAGTAAGGTTTCTTCATGCCCGAAACCCCCGACCCCACAACGCCAGAACCGGGAACTGCAGAGTCGCAGGAATCGGAGCCGACCGGCCCCGCACCCAACCGCAAACTCTTCGTCCTTTTCGCGCTCTTGTTCCTCGTCGCGTTCGTTGGTGTCCGGTGGTGGTACTTCACCGGCCAGGCCCTGGAGAAGGTCGCCGTCGAATCGAGCGTTCCCGCCTGCACTGGCACCACGATCGGCGACGTGACCGTGGATGGCGAAGAGGTGGCAGCGCCAGATGTCGTCCCCGGAATGCGCTGCGAGGTGATCGTCAACATCGTCAACGAAGGCACCAAGACGCTGAAGGTCGACAAGGTGATCGCCCCCGGGCTCGGACCGGACTCATCGCTCCCGGTTCGCGCAGCCGAGATCGACGGGCGCAAACCCACAGGGAACGGTGACGACGCGGCGTACGCCATCGACGAGGAGCTCGAGGGTGGAGACTTCCTCGAGATCAACGTTGCCTACGAGTACGACGACTCCGGATGCCTCGACTCGACGACGTACTCCGATGCTCGCTGGCCGACCGTCGAGGTGTCCGCCTCCAACCGGACGCGAAGCATCGACGCAAACCGGGTCTTCGCGCTGCGCGCCACCGACGAAAGCACCTGCTGACAGTTCGACGGCTCGCCGTGCTTAGTCCTGGTGGCCGCGCGCCTGCTGTACGCCGAGGGCGTAGCGCGGAATTGCCACACTGACGAGCACACCGAGGTTTGTCTGCTTTCCGTCCAAGAGCATCCCGGACATCAGGTCGTCACCGTGTCGCTGCACGACGACCATGTTGTTGTCCTCGAGATCCAGGATGTAGTAGCGAGACAGCCCGGGGAATCCTGAACCGGTCAATGTCGACTGCATCTCGATGGTGAGCTGGTTGAAGAGCGCCGTTGCCTCGGGTTGGGGATTGACGCCGGCCAGGCTGAGACCGGTTTCTCTGTCCCAGATGTCGGTGGCGAGCAAGCCGTCCTTGAGCAGCGACTTGGTGTTGGCGACGGTTTCTTCGAGTTTGGCGATGTCGATGTCGAGCATGATTCTCCTTGTTTCTAGGTGTCCGGGGGTGGGGGAATGCGATGAATTCTGCGAGATGCTTCTGGGCTAGGGCTCATCCACTTGGAGGAGCCGAGTGACTTGGGCGGCCGCCTGGCGCGAACGCACCAGCAAGGCTCCCAGGGTTTCGTCTTCGGTGGCTACCCACAACAACAACTTGCCGACGATGAGGTCGCGAATCGCGAGTACGACGATCGTCGAGGTTTGGTCTGTCAGGGTCAAAACGTCGAGTCGACGATCCTCTTCTCCGTGCACGGCTTGGGTCACGGCATCGGCCATCGAGTGCATAGATGACGTCAGCGCCGCGAGTCGGAGTACGCCGGCCTCATCGACCCCGAGGGTGCAGAGGTTGAACCCGTCGGCCGTGCAGATCATCGCGCAACTGAAGCCTTTGATCGTTGTGCTGAGCTCACGAAGGGTGGGCATGAGTGCACGCCCGATCTGAGCCGACCATAGGTCCCAGTGCGCGGCGATGTCCGCGTCCAGACCCAACTCGTTGCGGCCGTGGGCCGGGTGTTGGGCGTCTGGGGCCTCGTCATCGCCGGAGAGCGGGATCGCGATGTGCGCAAGATCGTCGTCTGACATAGCGAGCCTGGTGACGTCCACGTCCACGTCCACGTCGACGGCACCGGAGTCGTGGGGGGTCTTGGTCTCGGCCGAAGCCTGGCGGTGTGTGGCCATCACCCGGTCATCCCCTGCTGCATGCTGCGAGCGAATGCCGTTTCGAGAACATTCGCCACGGAGTTCTGGTCGCGGGGGTCCGCGGCCACGAGGGGGATCTGTGCGTCGAACCGATCAACCACCTCCCGGAAGGGTCGCAGCGCCTCCTCATCATCGTCGATCCGAGTCAGCGCGATGACGAGTTTCCGACTGGGAATCTCCTTGGAGACGAATTCGAGCCAGAGTTCTGCATCGACCAATGCCTCGGTGTGGCCGCCGTACAACCACAGCACGACAGCATTGCTCCGAGGCATCGCCGAGCGGCGGACCATGTCGAAGCGCTCCTGGCCGGGGGTCCCGACGACACACACGACTCGTCCGTCGGGAGCAACCCATTCACCGATCTCGAGACCGACGGTGGTGGTCGCCTTCAGGTGCTTGCCGGCCGGCGACTGGGCGTTCGAACTGAACACCTCGGTCATCACCACCTGCGTGCTGCACACGTTCAGCACCGCGGTGGTCTTGCCGACTCCGAAGGGTCCCACGAAGGAGATTTGCGGTCCCAAGGCCGCGCCTACTACCTCACGCATCGCGGAATTGGAACCTCTCTGATAGCCACCCAAGAACCGGCCCAAATGAGCCTGCACAGTGGATGACGTCGATCATGCCTTGACCGCGGCTCAATGGAAACACTCGTCTCAAACTAGGTAAAGAGATTTCTCTGCGGTCGGTTACGCCTGGTTGTCTACAGTCGATGTAGGAGGCGATTCGCGATGCGCTGGCAGTTCGACAATACCTATGCCCGGGAACTCGAGGGATTCTTCGTGCCCTCGCAGCCAGTGACGGTGCCCGAGCCGGAATTGATTCTGCTCAACGACTCCCTGGCCACCGGGTTGGGGTTGGATCCGGGCTACCTCCGCACCCCTGACGGTGTGGCCGTGCTCGCCGGCAATGCCGTTCCCGAAGGGGCCAATCCACTTGCCCAGGCCTACGCCGGCCATCAGTTCGGCCAGTTCTCCCCCATCCTGGGCGACGGCCGTGCCCTGCTAGTCGGCGAGCTCATCGACACCGATGGCGCACGTCGAGATGTGGCGTTCAAGGGCTCCGGGCCGACGCCGTTCTCGCGTCGCGGAGATGGCAAGGCAACCATCACCGCGGTGCTTCGTGAGTACCTGATCGGCGAGTCCATGCACGCGCTCGGCATCCCCACCACACGCGCCCTGGCCGCGGTCGCCACCGGGGAGACGATCCGACGCGATCGGCCCGAGCCTGGCGGCGTACTCACGCGCATTGCTGCCAGTCACCTGCGCGTCGGCACCTTTGAACTGGTGCGGACCCGGGGCACCGAAGACCAGTTGAAGCAGTTGGCCGACTACGCCATCGCCCGGCACTATCCCGACTTGATCGGCACACCCGGTGCCTATCGAGGCCTCCTGGCTGAGGTGGTGGCCGCGCAAGCGGACCTGATCGCGGCGTGGATGGCGGTGGGTTTCATCCACGGCGTGATGAACACCGACAACATGACGATCTCCGGCGAGACCATCGACTATGGCCCCTGTGCCTTCATGGACCGCTACGACGAGAACGCGGTGTTCAGTTCGATCGATACGGGCGGCCGCTACCGATTCGGCAACCAGCCGCCGATCGCGGCGTGGAACTTGTCCCGCTTCGCGGAGTCGCTTCTTCCGCTCTTAGCGGTCGAGACCGACGCCGCGGTCGAGATCGCTAACGCCGAGATCGAGCGGTTCTACGAGCTGTACGACGCCGCGTGGCTCCGCCGGATGCGACTCAAGCTCGGGCTGACCGGCGAAGCCGGCGAGGATCTGGATCTGGTCAACGAACTGCTCGGCTTGATGCAGACCTCCCGGTTGGACTTCACCTCGACGTGGCGTTCGTTGGCTCGTGATCTCCGTGGCGACACCGACGCCGTCCGTGGGCAGATCCTGGACCTCGCGGCGTACGACGCCTGGCGAAGCCGCTGGATCGCTCGCCTGGGCGACGCTGATCCGACGCTCGTGGCCGACGCGATGGACGGGGTCAACCCGGCGTACATCCCTCGCAACCACCTCGTCGAGGAAGCTCTCGAGTCGGCCCGCGAAGGTGATCTGGCTGGGGCCCACCTGATGCTCGAGGTGACCGCAGATCCGTTCACCGAGCAGGCTGGCCGCGAGCGCTTCGCCGAACCAGCCCCCGACGCGTTCACGGACTCCTACCTGACCTACTGCGGCACCTGATCAGCGACAGACGAGATGGCGGTCGCTTAAGCTGCAGCAAATGACGGACGTTTCGGGTGAACTCGCGCTCCGCGAGGTCGTGGCCGAGACGCTCATTCACCAGGCCGCACAGGTTGGCTACCTCAAGTGGGCCGATCTTCAGAACGTCCATTTGCCCGCCGGTTGGAGGCATCGACGTTTGGTCGATCCAGGACGAGGCGGGATCTGGAACCCGTCCGATCTTGTCGCGACACTGTCCATCATCACGTCGTTTGACGGGCCGTCTCAGGACCAGGAACTTGAGAATGGCCTGCTCCTATACAGCTATCAGGATGGCCCGACGGGTGGCAAGAACCTTAAGTTGCGACGGGCCATGGAACTTGGACTTCCATTGATCCGCTTCAACAAAGTTGCCAAGAATGCCTACGACCCGATCTACCCAGTGTTCGTCGTTGGCGATGACCCCGGCGCGCGAATGTTCACACTCGCGCTTGATGAGTCTCTGAGGATGCCGAACGAACTGTCCGCTCGTGATCCGATTGTGAAGAAGTACGCCGAACAACTCGTTCGGCAACGTGTTCATCAGCGGGCTTTTCGAGCGCAGATTCTGCGGGCATATGAGTCGCGGTGCGCGGTGTGCGTGCTGAGGAAGGTCCCGCTGCTGGATGCCGCACACATCATTTCTGACAGGGATGATCTAGGCGACGCCGTAGTCAGCAACGGACTCAGTCTTTGCAAGATTCACCACGCCGCTTACGACCAAAACATCCTGGGTATCACTCCAGATTCCGTTGCAGTTGTCAACGAATCCCTGCTTCTCGAGGAGGATGGCCCAATGCTTCTGCACGGGCTTCAAGAGATGCATGAACGCCGCCTTGTGCTGCCAAATGCCCGCGCTGACCGTCCGGATCCCAAGCGACTTGCCGTGAGATTCGACGAGTTCCTGGCCAGCTAAAGCGTGCCTGTGGATGACCGGATGCAGACGATCGGGTTTGCGGGCAACATTCCTGCGCATGACCTACGAACCGATCATCAACACCCAAGCCGATCTCGAAGCAGCGTGGCGATTCCTGATGGGACCCCTCGGCTTCGGCGGCGAAAGTCTCTGGCTGATGTTCGTGCGGCCGGACGGGGTGCCGATCCCTCAGCTGAGCGAGATCGAGGATTGTGCCGAGCCGCCCACACCCGAGGAGGCAATGCGGTTTCGCCGAGTTCCTCGCGCACTTCGGGGGGCTTCGGATGAGCCGGGCTTGCGCCTGGCCGTCCTCCGAACCCGCCCAGGATCCTTCGGCCCGACCGATCGCGACCGGCAATGGGCAGCAATCGTCTACGACGCCTGCCGCACTGCGAGTCTGCCCGCCGAAGTGGTCCACCTCGCCACTGACCTGGACATCTACCCGCTCCCTTGGGACGCCCTCGGTTCGTCCGCGGACAACGCCCGGACGACCGGAAGCCCACCCAAGAGACCAGCTGCGTGACCGTCTCGGGATGTAGCACATGAGTGCTACGTTTGGACCATGGCCACTCGAATCAGTCAACGCGAGCTGCGAAACGACAACGCAGAGTTGATGCGCCGGGTTGAGGCTGGGGAGTCGTTCACCGTAACGCGGCGGGGCGAACCGGTCGCCGACCTGATTCCTCATCAGCCGGGTGCGCCAGATCGGCGCAGATTCGTGCCTGCCGCCGACTTCACATCCATCTTCAGTGACCTGCCTGCTTGGGACGTGAAGGCTTGGGCTTCGGAGCAGGCAGAGTTGGATGAGGCAATCGATGATTCAGTTGTGGATCCCTGGCAGTGACGGCGCGACTCGCTCTACTTGACACCTCAGTTCTAATCGCTCCGCCGGCAGACCTCTCGATGTATGCCGAGGCCGGGGCCGTCAGCACAGTCACGTTGGCCGAACTCGCCTATGGTTTGCACACCTCAGATCCGGCGACAAACGCAGCACGTGCGATCAGATACGGCCGCATCCTCGAGAGTTTTGAGCCGATCCCATATTCAGCGAATGCCGCACGTCTATATGGCGGCCTATGCCGCCACGGTGCGCAACGCTGGGCGCTCGCCTCGTTCGAGGCGGTTTGATCTGATGATCGCGTCGGTGGCCGCAGAGCACGACCTACCACTACTAACGCGCAATCCTGGTGACTTCGAAGGGCTCCACGCGAGCGTGCGTGTCCTCTCCGTGCTCTAAATCGGACGCCGACGGCCAGTTGGCCGCCTAGAGCACGAGCGGCTTCATCGGTGAGGCCATCAGCGTCGGGTCGGAGCGCCAATCGACACCCGGGACGTCGACGTACAACTCGATCTCGTGGCCATCGGGGTCGGTGATGTAGAGGCTGTGCGTCACGGTGTGGTCGGTCATCCCGAGCACGGGTACGCCGTTCTCCCGGAGCGTGGCCAAAGCCGAACGCAACTCGTCATCGGTGTCACCGACCTTGAGCCCGAAGTGATACATGCCCACCCGACGCCCGGGCGGGAGATCGGCCGCATCGGCGCCGACTTCGATCAGCAGCAGTTCGTGGTGGGTCCGATTCGAGGGAGCATTGAAGGCGGCAGCCGGGAACGGGAGCGGGTCGTCATCGCCGCCGACGATCTGTCGCCACCCGAGCACATCTCGATAGAAGTGCACAGAGCGCTTGAGATCGCGGACGTACAGCACCAGGTGCCCCAGCTCCTTGATTTCCATTTCAACAGGTGCGCCGCAGACTCCTAGGTAATGCTGATCAGCTGCAGCCGGAGGTGCTTCCGCAGCCTTCGCAGACGTAGCAACTGCCGGCGGGCCGCATCTTGGTGCCGCACGTCAGACACAGCGGGCTGTCGACCGCGTGGCCCGTGAGTTGCTCCATCAGTTCGGCGCTCGTCTGCGCAGTCTTGGCCGGGGCTGTAGTGGTCTCGACAGGCTCGACCACCGCGGCGGTGGTCTCGACCGGCTCGACCAACGAAGTGGGCTGGGCCAACGAGGCGGGCTCCACAACCGGGGAGGCGACCAGGGACTGAGCTTCGCTCAACTCGACGATGGGCTCGTAGGAACCAGTCTCGAGGTGCCGACGACGCTCATCGGCGGAGTAGATGCCGAGCCCGGACCGCTCTTCGAAGGACATGTAGTCCAGCGCCAACCGGCGGAAGATGTAGTCCATCATCGACTGACTCATCCGGACGTCCGGGTCATCGGTCAGACCGGACGGCTCGAAGCGCAGGTTGGTGAACTTCGAGACATACGTCTCCAGGGGCACGCCGTACTGCAGTCCGATGCTCACCGCGATCGAGAACGCGTCCATCACGCCGGCCAGGGTCGAGCCCTGCTTGCCCAGCTTGAGGAACACCTCGCCGAGCTCGCCGTCGTCATGGGCACCCGAGGTCATGTAGCCCTCGGCGCCACCGACGGTGAACGACGTGGTCCGCGATGCACGCGACTTGGGTAGCCGCTTGCGGGTCGGGCGGTACTCGATGCGCGTGGTCTCGACGGTCTCCACCACCGCAGAAGCGTTGGGATCAACCGCAGAGTCGGCACCCTTCGCCTTGGCATCGGAGAGCGGCTGGCCGACCTTGCAGTTGTCGCGGTAGATCGCCGTGGCCTTCAGGCCCAGCTTCCACGACTGCATGTAGACGTCCTCGATCTCCTCGACCGTGGCGGACTCCGGCAGGTTGACCGTCTTCGAGATCGCGCCGGACAGGAACGGCTGGCAGGCCGCCATCATCCGGACGTGACCCATCGGGGCCAACGCGCGAGCACCCATGGCCGTGTCGAACACGGAGTAGTGCTCCTGCTTGAGGCCGGGTGCGTCGATGACGTGGCCGTTCTCGGCGATGAAGTCGACGATCGCCTCGACCTGCTCCGGCTGGTAGCCCATCTTCCGCAGTGCCCGCGGGATCGTCTGGTTGACGATCTGCATCGATCCGCCACCGACCAGCTTCTTGAACTTGACCAGCGAGAAGTCCGGCTCGATGCCGGTGGTGTCGCAGTCCATCATGAAGCCGATCGTGCCGGTCGGGGCCAGCACCGACGCCTGGGCGTTGCGGAAACCGTTGACCTCGCCGAGCTTGACGACCGAGTCCCATGCGGCCGTGGCCAACTTGTGTACGTCGCCATCGACGCCGCCGAGGGTGCGAACCTGATCGTTGGCCGCCTGGTGCTTGCGCATGACCCGCTTATGGGCCTCGGAGTTGCGCGCGTAGCCGGCGTACGGACCAACCACGGCGGCCAACTCGGCTGAACGCGCATAAGACTGGCCGGTCATCAACGAGGTGATCGTGGCTGCCATCGCGCGGCCACCCTCGGAGTCATAGCCCAGACCCATCGCCATCAGCAGCGCGCCCAGGTTGGCGTACCCGATGCCTAGCTGGCGGTAGTTGCGTGTGGTCTCAGCGATCGGCTCGGTCGGGAAGTCCGCGAAGCAGATCGAGATGTCCATCGCGGTGATGATCACCTCGACGGCCTTCGCGAACAGAGCCGCGTCGAACGTGTCGTCGTCCTTGAGGAACTTCAACAGGTTCAGCGACGCCAGGTTGCACGAGGAGTTGTCGAGAGACATGTATTCGGAGCACGGGTTGGACGCGGTGATCCGGCCGGTCTCGGGGTTGGTGTGCCAGTCGTTGATCGTGTCGTCGTACTGCAGGCCGGGATCGGCGCAGGCCCAGGCAGCCTCGCTGATCTTGCGGAACAGCTCGCGGGCGTCGACGGTCTCGATGACCTCTCCGGTGCCGCGGGCCTTCAGCCCAAAGGACGATCCCGCTTCGACCGCGCTCATGAACTCATCGGTCACGCGGACCGAGTTGTTGGCGTTTTGGTACTGCACGGAGGTGATGTCGTGGCCACCGAGGTCCATGTCGAAGCCGGCATCACGCAGCGCCCGGATCTTGTCCTCTTCGCGCGCCTTGGTCATCACGAACTCTTCGATGTCGGGGTGATCGACGTCGAGGACGACCATCTTGGCCGCGCGCCGCGTTGCGCCACCGGACTTGATGGTGCCCGCGGAGGCGTCCGCGCCTCGCATGAAGGACACCGGGCCAGAGGCCGTGCCACCCGAGGACAGCAACTCACGCGATGAGCGGATCCGGGAGAGGTTCAGGCCGGCGCCGGAGCCGCCCTTGAAGATGAAGCCCTCTTCCTTGTACCAGTTCAGGATCGAGTCCATCGAGTCGTCGACCGACAAGATGAAGCAGGCCGACACCTGCTGCGGTGACGCGGTGCCGACGTTGAACCAGACCGGGGAGTTGAAGGAGAAGTACTGGTTGACGAGCAGCCAGGTCAGTTCGTTCTCGAACAGCTCGGCATCGGCCGGCGTCGTGAAGTACCCGTGGTCCTCGCCGCCCTTGCGGTAGGTCTTCACGACGCGGTCGATCAGTTGACGCAGGCTCCACTCGCGGACCTCGGTGCCGACCGCACCGCGGAAGTACTTCGTTGTCACGATCGTCGACGCGTTCACGCTCCAGAAGTCGGGGAACTCCACGCCCTTCTGCTCGAACACGGTCTCACCGGTGCGCCAGTTCGTCTGGACGACGTCGCGGCGCTCCCAGGTGATGGCGTCATACGGGTGGACACCCTCGGTGGAGAACACGCGCTCCATCGTCAGCCCGGCACCTGTGCCAGCAGCGGAGTGGGCACCCGCCTTGGCGCCCTTGGACTGGGCGCTCACCGTCTCGGTCATGGAAGCTCCTTCGATTCCTCATTCGTGAACAACGATTCAAAACTGAATTGGGATGTTGGGTTTGCACCCGGCACGCAGCTTCCCCACTACGTGCCGGGTGGATGGTGGGCCTATCCCGTCGGGATAGGCGTCTGCGTCGGACTGGTTTGGGCCAGCGCGCGCTCGGCGCGCAGTGTCGCGATCTCGGCCTCGAAGTCATCGGCGGATTCGAAGGCCCGATAGACGCTGGCGAAACGCAGGTAGGCGACTTCGTCGAGTTGCCGCAGTGGCCCCAAGATGGCCATTCCGACTTCATGGGCCGGCGCCTCGGCCCAGCCTTCGCTTCGCAGGGTGTCTTCAACCGTCTGACCGAGGCGGGCCAGGTCGTCCTCCGAGACCGGACGACCCTTGCACGCCTTGCGGACTCCCGCGATGGCCTTCTCGCGATTGAAGGGCTCGGTGGTTCCAGACCTCTTCATCACCGTAAGTTGCATCAACTCCACGGTGGAGAAGCGCTTCCCGCAACCGCCGCTGTCGGGGCTGCAGGTCCTCCGACGTCGGATCGACGTGCCATCGTCGGCCACTCGAGAGTCGAGAACCCTGGTATCGGTGTTTCGGCAGTACGGGCAGTGCACCAGGGTCTCCTCTCGATTGAGCCTGTGGAAGATAGGATACTGTGAAGAACTTCTGTGAGGTAACCATCCCGATCTGTGGAACTAGATGTGGATAACTACATCGGTGTAACTACTAGATGTAGTGGTAACCGTACGTCGCGATGTTGGGGGTTGGCAAGGGTCTGGGAGCTCGATTTCGGGCTGAATATTGGCCAGCACCAGCGGTTCCTCGGAATTCCACGCTCAAATCGCGTGCGTCGGCCCGATCGATCGCATTCAGCTCCGCCACTGCCTCGGCGTGTCGCGGCAGCTCACGCGGATCAGTCACAATGAACCGGTGACCGACGCAAGGAAGGGGAACGGCACCGGGGCTGCCGGCAAGCGAGCAGGGACCCGTCGCGGCAGCAAACCCAAGGCCCGGTTCCAGCCGATGGCGCTGGTCTTCACGTTCGGGATCACGCTTTCCGTGATCGCCTGGGGGTACCTCGTGTACTTCGCGATCAGGCAAGGACAGGAGATTCGCGCAGGCGACGAATCCGCCTGGAAATTGGTGCTCGGGTCGGGGCTGGGCGCGGTGCTCTGTCTGTTCGTCGGTTTCCTGCTCGTAGCCCGGTTGTTGCGGATGTTGGCGGGTACGCCGGCAGTCAAGGACGACGCCGAAACCAAGACAACCGCACCCGCGGGCGGGCATCGGATGCGCTCCGAAGACTCCTAGTCATCGGTCAGTGAAACTAACGATCCTTGACGCGTCGGACGAACTTCAGGGCTGACCAGGTGTCGTCGACCGCCGCCACCTTCACATCCACGAAGCCGAGCGTCAGACCCAGGTCTCGGACGCGGCCGTCGTCAAGGTCACTGATGATGCCTTGGGACTTCTGCGCGGACTTCTTCGGCCAACACACCCACACCATGCCGGCGGTCGTTGTGCGCTCGAACAGCGTGGGCAACCGACGGGCGAGCGCGGCGTACGACGTCTGGAAGGTCAGCGTCACGTCCATCTCCCGAGGCAGTCGGCGCAGCAGCACCGCCGCGCCAACGTCTCCGAGATCGACACTCTCCGGAAGGCCGTCGAGGAAGAACCACATGCTCGTCCTTGATGCCGAGTTTGCGTGGCAGCGGGGTGCCCGAGTACCCCGATCCAGAAGATGCCCCAGCACTGGCCCCAGAATTTGCCCCAGCGTTTGTCATGGCACTTTCATGGCCCCCAGAATGCCGCAAGCGGCGGAACAACCGAATGTTCGGCCGTCCCGCCGCTTGTCTTCCCCGGTTTCCGCCAGCCGGGGTCGAGTCGGCTGACGGAAAGTCTGTCGTGGTGCGATCCCTAGTCGGCCAAGGGGATCCGGAGCTCCTGGCCCGCGCGCAGCATGCCGGACTCCAGCCCATTGAGATCCTCGATCTGCGCCATCACGTTGCGCACGTCCCTTTCGCCGGTCTCCGCGGCGATATCGCTAGCAATCGCCCAGAGCGTGTCGCCCTGACCGACAACGATGGTCTCGGTCGGGGTGGGCGTGCCCTTCTCGCTCGTGGCAACTGAACCGCCGATGATCAGCACCGAGAAAGCCAGCACGGCGGCCAACGCCAACATGAACACCACCACGCGTCCACGGCGCGTCAGATGCAATTCACTGGTCCGCGACTCTGCTCGGCTGGCGGGGCTGTAGGTGGGACGAAGATCGGTGATGACGTAGGTGCTCATCGGTGCTCCTGGGGAAGTAGTCTCTACACGCGATTTCAGGGTCAATCTGTCTGCTGATCCATGTGTAGTCGCGACCACCGACACAGCTGGTCATCGATCACACGTTCGATCGAACACATGTACGAAGTTAGATCAGGTGTTCGAACAATTCAAGCAACACGCCGAACGTTTGTTCGAGTGTTGCCCGATGCCCTGGCGACACGCCAGAATCGAACAGGTGTTTGAAACTGCCCATCCGCGCGGATACCGTCAGCGGTCACAACAACTTTCCGAAGAGATCGACCGGAGGCATCACATGGCCACGACCAAGAGCGGCCCCACGTCAAAGGGATCTGAGCCAAAGGGATCGGGGCCAAAGGGATCTGGCCGGAAGGTCAGCGAGTTGCCCGACGGCCCACCCGATGCCACCGGACTGACTCCTCGACAGCAGCTCGTGCTCGCGCACATCAAGGACGCGATCGAGTTGAAGGGATACCCGCCCTCCATGCGCGAGATCGGGCAAGCGGTCGGGCTGACCAGCTCGTCATCGGTGGCTCACCAGCTACGTGTTCTGGAGGAGAAGGGCTTCCTGCGGCGCGATCCACACCGTCCGCGTGCCCTGGAGGTGTTCCTGCCCGAGTTGATGGCTGCCCGACGTTCGATCTCCGCGGCCGAAGAGACGACGTACGACGAGACCGGTGTCGGTGATTCGATGCCGGCTGCGACCTACGTCCCGATGGTCGGCCGCATCGCGGCCGGTGGCCCGATCCTCGCCGAGGAGCGGATCGAGGAAGTCTTCCCGTTGCCCAAGTCGCTTGTCGGCGATGGCACCCTGTTCTTGTTGGAGGTCTCCGGCGACTCGATGATCGACGCCGCAATCTGCAACGGCGACTACGTCGTGATCCGGCAGCAGCCCACGGCCATCAACGGCGAGATCGTCGCGGCGATGATCGATGGCGAGGCCACGGTCAAGACCTTCCGCAAGCGCGACGGCCAGGTGTGGTTGCTGCCACACAACGATGCCTATGAGCCGATCGACGGCACCCACGCCACCATCCTTGGCAAGGTCACTGCCGTACTACGCCGCATGTAAGCCAGTGTTCTGCCGGTTCGGCTGCTAGCGTCGCGAAGGTGCAGATCCCGACACCCCAGTTCCGAATGGAGCGCGGTGGATATGCCGTTGGCGACGTTGACAAGCTGCTGAATCGAGTTCTTCTACGCGCTGGAGGCAAACCCCGGCTCGCTGACGTCTGCCGGGCTCCGCGGAGTGCGGTTCAACCGTTTCGCCGATCAGCCTGGATATTCGCCTCAGCAGGTGGATGTCTGGATCGATACGGTTGCTCGCCAACTCGACGGGCAGGGCTCGGCGCCAAGTTCGCCCACGACGCGGCTACCCGCGCCGTACACCGAACTCGATGAGGGTTTCGATCCGCCTTCGGAGTTGGCCGCGCAAGCTTCATCGTCGGTTTCGATCCCGTCGGCGACGCCGACCGATCCCTCCACGGATCCGGGCCGCAACGCCGTCAGGGAGATCCCGGCAACTCCTCCGTGGCTCAGCCTCACAGCCGTGGTCGTCATTCTCACGCTGATCATCTACGTCGTCGCGACGTACCTCCGCTGACCATCGCCGACGTCCGCGGGCTGTGCTCAGGCCTCGGCGAGCCTCGCAAGCGCGTTCCGCACGAGGGTGGGGTCATTGGTTGGCCACATGGGGGGCAGGCTGGCGCGAAGAAAGCTCCCGTAGCGGGCCGTAGCCAGTCGCGGATCCAGTACGGCGACCACTCCGCGGTCGCTCATGGTCCGGATCAGTCGACCCGAGCCCTGAGCAAGCAACAGGGCGGCGTGGGTGGCCGCCACCTGCATGAACCCGTTGCCGCCCGCCCTGTCCGCGGCGCGCTGACGGGCCGACATCAACGGGTCGTCGGGTCGCGGGAACGGGATTCGGTCGATGATCACCAATTGGCAGGTGTTGCCGGGCACATCCAACCCCTGCCACAGGCTCAGCGTCCCGAACAGGCACGTGAACGGATCCTCGACGAACTGTTTGGCCAGTTCCGGAAGCTGGGCATCACCCTGAGCAAGCGTGGTCAGGTGGGGCAGGCGTTCGCGGACCGCCTCGGCCGCAGTCTCGGCGGCACGACGTGACGAGAAGAGACCCAGAGTCCGTCCACCGGCCGCATCCACCAACTCCACAATCTCGTCGATCTGCGCGGCGCCCAAGCCGTCGCGGCCCGGAGGAGGAAGATGCTTGGCGACGTACAGGATCGCTTGGCTTCGATAGTCGAAGGGCGATCCGACGTCGAGTCCCGCGCCACGGCCGCGCATCCTTCTCGGGAAGGTCCGTGGCCCGTGCCCTGCGAGTCGAGCCCGTCTGGCTGGTCGAGCCTGTCGAGACCACTTCCTCAGTCGGCTTCAAGCCAAGCGATGTAGCGATCGTCGAGAAGTCCCCACCAAGTCGCAGCGTGGCACTCGTGAAGACGACCACCTTGTCGCTGAGCAGTTTGTCGCGCATCGGACCCCACACCTGGAGCGGCGCAATGCACAGCCGAGCCGGGACCCGATCATGGCCCTCTGCCAGCCACAGCACATCCGACTCCTGATGCGCGGCCATCCGTTCCACCGTCTTGAAGATCTCCTGCACCATGCCCTTTGCCTGGGTTCGGCCCGGATCGGCCTCTCCACCAGGACGTCTCCTTGGGGTACGCCGAGAGGCAGGCCCGAGCGCTATCGCGGACGAGCGCCAACGCATCGGCCAACTGTTGCGGATTGCCGATCGATCCGACCGGGTTCGGTCTCCCCCATCGCGTCCCGGAGAGCGTCCGCGGCGTCGCTCAGGTCGTCGGCCTCGTCCCCGTCGACCCAGCGTTGGGATCGACGCGCAGCCCGCTCCAGCTCGGCGACGCTGAGCTCGTCGGTGGCCGCCTGTGTCACGCGGGCGGTGAGTTCGTGGGCCTCGTCGATGACGACGGCGTCGTACTCCGGGATCATCGGCACCCCTTCGATCGCGTCGATCGCCAACAGCGAGTGGTTCGTCACAACGAGTTGGGACTTCTGTGCCTTCTCCCGGGCACGCTCAGCGAAACACTCGACGGCGAACGGGCATTTGGTGGCACCGAGACATTCGCGGTGAGTGACGCTGACCTGCCGCCAGACGCGGTCGGTGTGATGCGGAGCGTCGTCCTTCTCGCCGCTGCCACCTGCCTTGGCCTCCCGCTCAGCCCAGGCACGCAACTTGAGGACGTCCTTGCCGAACGAACCTTCGGGTACGTCGACCAACACTCCCTGGTCATCGGGCACACCCTCGCGGATGCGATGCAGGCAGGCGTAGTTTGAGCGGCCCTTCAGTACGGCGTACGTCGGGGGCTTGGGGAGATGGTCGGCGACGGCCGTCACCAGCGCCGGCAGATCGCGCTCGACCAGCTGGTGCTGGAGGGCCAGCGTCGCCGTCGCGACGATCACACGATCAGGATGCAGCAACGCCGGGACGAGATAGGCCAACGACTTTCCGGTGCCCGTGCCGGCCTGGACCAACAGGTGCTCCCCGGTTTCGAAAGCCTCGGCGACGGCCTCGGCCATTTCGATCTGCCCAGGGCGTTCCTGGCCACCGAGTGCAGCGACCGCGAGGGCCAGCACCGAGCGCACAGAGTCAGGTGGATCGGCCGATCCTGAAGCCGCGGCAGTCCCCGAACTCACTCGGTGGTGTTGTCGCCGTCATTGGCTGTGCCGTCATCGGTGCGGGCAAAGAAGGCCGGCGTGCCTTCCTGACATCTGCCGAACACGAACGTCTTCTGTCCGCTGCCATCCTGGTTCTCGAACACAGCCCGGACGCCTCGCTGCCCAGGTGGCAACCTCGACGTGGAAACCGGAGTTGGCTGGGGCGCTGATGAGGCTGATCTTCCAACCGAAACACTCGGCAACGACGAATCCGCCGGTGCCCTGCCAGGTGCGGCGGATCTTCTCGGGCGGCGGTTGATTGTTGTCTTTGTCGCCCCAGTGCCCGTCATCCCAATGATCGCGATCATCCTTCTTGGTCTGATCATCGGAAGGGTCACTGGAAGGGGCGGTCGGCTCCTCGATCGGAGGCGTGCTGACCGAGGGAACGAGACTACTTGGCGCGGGAGGGTCCGGTTCCTTGGACTTGATCAAGGTCGCCTTGCCGGTCTCCTGCGGCTTGCTCGGGGTGGGCGTCGCGGCGACCGGTCTTCTCCGGCGCGGGCGACGATGCTCGCAACGACGCGCTGGCAGCAGGCATCAGGTCATTTCCCGCCCGCGAGATGACTGTCCAGACCATGGCGGAGCCGACTGCGACGACCAGCAACCAGGCAGAGATCATGCCGATTGGTCCACGTAGACGGTTCACAATCCTCATTCTTGCACTAGTCGACAGTTGACGGGGCGTACGGTTTCGTTCATGCCTAGTGTGCTGGTCATCGAGGACGACGACGCAATCCGCGCCGCCATTCGCCGTGGGTTGACCGAGCGAGGACACGCCGTGGCGGTCGCCGCGACGGGTTTCGCGGGCCTCGAACACGCGCTCAAGGACACCCCCCAGGTGGTGCTTCTGGACCTCGGCCTGCCGGACGTGGACGGACTCACCGTCATCTCGATGATCAGGGCGACGAGCGATGTACCGATCATCGTCATCACGGCCCAAGACGACGACCCGACGATGATCCGGGCCCTCGATTCCGGTGCCGACGATTACATCGTCAAGCCCTTCGGGACCGACCAGGTGGCTGCCCGGATCCGGGCGGTGTTGCGTCGCGGCGGTCAGGCCGCCGCCGGCTCAGAACCCCTGCAGGTGGGTGAACTGTCGATCGATGAAGGCACCCGCAGCGCGACCTTGAACGGCGTACCTCTTGACCTCGCTCGCAAGGAGTTCGACCTCCTGCTGGCCCTCGCCCACCGTCGCGGCGATGTCGTCACGAAACGGGAGTTGCTGGCCGATGTCTGGCAGCAGGCGTACGGCGGATCCGACCGCACCGTCGATGTCCATCTGTCGTGGCTGCGACGCAAGTTGGGTGAGACCGCGGCGGCACCACGCTATCTTCTGAGCGTGCGCGGAGTCGGAGTACGTCTGGTGGACCCGCAATCACACTTGTCCTCGGCACCCTTGCCCTCGACAAATCTGCAGGTGTCCGCTCACCAGGCTGCTGACGTCTCCACCGAAGCCTGATGCGCCGCCAGATTTCCTGGTTGGTCATCGCCACGAGTTCGACGATCGTGGTGTGCTTCGTGATCCCGCTCTGTCTCTTGGTGCGCGCGCTGGCGGTTGACCGGGCAACCGCGGCCGCAGACCAGGAGGCGCGGCAGGTGGCCTTCTTGGTGGGCATGGACCCGGACGCACCCGATCTCACATCGGTCGTGACCAAGGCGGACGCTCGCGGGGATCCCCAGACGAGTGTTCTCGCTTCCGACGGCACCTGGCTGTCAGGCTCTGAGCCCGAACTCGACGACAAAATGACCTCCGAACTCGTGCTCGCGCAGGATGGGACGGGCCAGACGGTTCTGGACGAACGCGGCTTGCGGGTGCTGCTGCCGATTCGCATCGGCACTGAGGGTGACGTCGTGGTGGTGCGTACGTTCATTCCTCCTGAGGACGTTCAACGGGGCGTGGCACGGGCGTGGGCCAGCATCATCGGGTTGGGAATCGTGCTCCTCACCCTGGCGCTGGGTCTGGCGGTCTGGCTCGGCCGTCGTGTGAGTCGCCCGCTCTTGGGGGTGGCCAGCGTGGCCCACCAGCTGAGCGAAGGACACCTGTCCGCACGCGCCACTGTGACGGGCACTGACGAGACCCAAGAACTCGCTCGGGCCCTGAACGGACTGGCCGAGCGCACCGAAGAGTTGCTCGCGGCGGAGCGGGCCACCGTGGCCGACCTCAGCCATCGCCTCCGCACGCCCGTGACCGCCCTCCGACTGGACGCGGAGGCCGTGGATGACGCTGAATTGTCCGGGCGGCTGCAATCGCACATCGCCGGGCTGCAACGCACGATCGATGCGATCGTCAAGGAAGCCCGTCGTCCCGTGCGGACCGACCTCACCGCCGCCTGCGACGCCACGTCGGTGGTGGCCGGACGGGTCCGCTTCTGGGGTGCCCTGGCGGAGGACCAAGGTCGTCAGATGCGGGTCCAGTTGCCGACCGGGGCACTCAATGTGCCGGTGGCCTCCGGTGACCTTGCCGACGTTGTGGACATCCTGATCGACAACGTCTTCGACCACACACCGGAGGGCACGACCTTCGAGGTGCGGCTCGGCTGGGCCGGGGATCGGGTGCTGCTGACCGTCCACGACGCCGGGCCGGGACCCAAGACGGGTCTGCGCCCGGGTGAAACCCCCGGTCTCCAAGGCCCGCGCGAGCAGGGCAGCACCGGCCTCGGCCTCGACATCGCACGGCGTACGGCGACCGGTTGCGGTGGCACGTTGATCACTGGGCCCGGACCGCTGGGTGGCACTCGGGTAGACGTCCGACTGCCGTTGGTAGAGCGCTAGTTCGTGCTCAATCCGATCATTTCGATCCCGCATGATCTGGTCTTAACGTCGGGATAGGCCCGCCTTGTGCTCGCGTCGGGCATCCTTGGTTGCATGGCCTACAGTGCGCGCACTCGGGATCGCTACCGCACTGCTGTGCGCGTGGTGACGGGAGCGACCTCTGTGGCGGTGTTGACCGCGACCGGTTGGGTCGCCGTGGCCCAGGCCTCCGACTACCAAGAAGCCCAGGACGCGAAGGCCGCCGCAGATCAGGCCGCCCGGGCCGAGCATGCCCGTGCCCAGGCGGAGTACGAAGTGTCGTTGGCGGCGTACGAAGCGACCCAAGCGAAGGCCGCCACCTTCAAGCCGGCCCGATTGGCCGCGGCGCCAGAGGCAATCAAGCGGGTTGAGGTGGCTCCTCGCATCAGTGACAACTACCTGCCCGTCACCGACACCAACGTCGGGTCTGGCGGTGACGTGAATGGTGGCGGCAAGGGTGGTTCCGGTGGCAACGGTGGCTCCGGCGGCAACGGCTCTGGGGGGAACGGATCCGGCGGCGGTGGCGGCAAGGCGACGCCCGCTCCAACTCCACCGCCTCCCCCACCCCCTCCGCCCCCATCGAGCGGATCGTGAGAGATTCCCACAACTCCGTCGGTGCGGCTGCAACGTTCGATGCCATCGGCACCTATGTGTACGTCGCCACGCGCCAGCCTGACGATCTTGCGCAGGCCGAGCGCCTCGCCTTCGAGATTCTTCGTGAGGTCGACGAGACGTGCTCTCGGTTTCGCGACGACTCGGACCTCAGCGCGGTCAATCGAAATGCCGGACAGTGGGTCGAAGTCGACGGCTTGCTGATCGAAGCGGTTGCTGTGGCCTGCTCTGCGGCCGAACAGACCGATGGATTGGTCAACCCGCTGCTGGGCCGGCCGTTGATCAACCTCGGCTACGACCGCGACTTCGGTGAACTCAGGTTGGCGGAACTGAAGCGCGTCGGCCCCCCGGGACTGGTCGCGCTACCTGAACCGCCCTCCGTGGACGCCTGGCGTGAGATCGAGATCGACGCCGGGGGTGCCCTCCGGATCCCCGCCGAAACGGCATTGGACCTCGGGGCCACCGGCAAGGCCTGGGCTGCCGATGTCATCGCTCGTGCCTTCACCCTCGAACTCACCGACGGCGCCATCGTCAGTGTCGGCGGTGACCTGGCCATTGCCGAGCCGGAGTCCGAGCGGGACTTGTTTGAGACGTGGGCCGATGCCTCCTTGGCCGGTCGCGATCTCTGAGCATCCCGACGCGCCGGCGGACGAGACCATCACCTTGTCCAGCGGCGGCCTGGCCACCTCAAGCAACCAGGTGCGGCAGTGGACGCGTGACGGCGTACGACGCCATCACCTGCTTGATCCCCGAACGGGCCTTCCCTGCGCCGAGGTCTGGCGCACGGTGACCGCGACCGGGCCTTCGTGCACTGCCGCAAACATCGCCACGACCGCGGCCATGGTGATCGGCAAGTCCGCACCAGACTGGTTGTGCGAACGCAATGTCACCGCGCGCTTGGTCGATGTCCTCGGTCGCGTTCGCACAACCGGAGAGTGGGGTCGGTGAACGACATGTTCGATGCGCCGTTCCTGTGGTACCTCAACCGGACCACAGGCTTCATGGTGCTCGGTCTCGTCACCGTGTCCATGGTGCTCGGTGTGCTGTCGGCTGTTGGCCGGCCCCGGCAGGGGGTGCCGATCTTCGCCAGTCAGTTGCTGCATCGCAATCTGTCTCTGCTGGCGGTGGTGATGCTGGTGCTCCACATCGGCAGCGCGGTCGTCGACACGTTCGTCGACATTCGTTGGTGGCAGACGTTCCTTCCGGTCGGGGCGACGTACCAGCCGCTGTGGCTCGGTCTGGGCGCCGTAGCCCTCGACCTGATCGTCGTCATCGTCATCACCAGCCTGTTCCGCTCGCGGATGCGGCATCGACCCTGGCGGGTCATTCACCTACTGTCTTATCTAGCCTTCGTCCTCGCCGTCACGCACGGTTTGGGCATTGGCACCGACACGTCTGATCTCGGGGGTTGGGGAGTCATGGTGAGCGTCATCTGCCTTGCCCTGGTCGCGTCCGTCTCGATCTGGCGGCTCGCTCGGCTCGTTGCCGACGGCTCCAAGGAGTCGGCCCCGCAGAGGACCGCCCCATGAGCACACACCGCCTCGGCTCTGCACTTGACCATGCGTCGCCTGTGCCGATCGCCAGCGAGATCCAGGTTCGTCCCGGCCCTGCGCTGCTCCACGGCATCGAGTTCGGGCCCAGCCACGGCGCCCACCGGGTTCAGTACGGCGACCTTCCGCGGGTCGGTCTGGCCGAGTTGACCGCGCTCACCCACCAGATTCGATTGCGGGGTCGGGGTGGCGGGGCGTTCCCGTTCACCACGAAGCTGCACACGACATCACAGGGTCGACGGCGCGCCGTTGTGGTTGTCAATCTCAGCGAGAGCGAGCCCGGCAGCGCAAAGGACACCGCGCTGGCGTTGACCCGGCCGCACCTCATTCTCGACGGCGCTTCGGCGGCGGCCCGGGCCTTGGGCACGTGGGAGGTGCACGTCGCCTTGTCGGCGAAGCGGCCGATGGCCTACGAGCAGATGGTCCAGGCGATCTCGGAGCGGGACGACCCGATCGACTGGCAGCCGCATCTGGGCGAGGACAAATTCGTCGCCGGGCAGTCCCGAGCCGTCATCGAACTCCTATCCGGGCGGCCGAACCGACCCGTCACCGCGTGGGAGCCCGAGGCCGTCTCCGGTCACCGTGGTCGCCCGACCCTGCTGTCCAACGCCGAGACATGGGCTCACGTGGGCAGACTGGTCCTCCTTGGCGCAACGGCGTACTCCCGATTCGGGACGACCAGCGAACCGGGGACGACATTGCTCACGCACACCGAGGTCGGAGTCCAGCCCACGGTCCTCGAAGTCGAGTACGGCACCCCGTGGCGCGAGGTGCTTCCGGTCCGTTCGCACGGACGCGGATCCCTGATCGGAGGGTTCCATGGCGCGTGGCTGCCGTGGGCGAGTCTGGCGACCGGTCATGTCTCCATCGATGCGATGCGGTCCATCGGCGGAGGTCTTGGGGCCGGGGCCGTGCTCACCCCGGGCATCGGCGACTGTCCGGTGCGGCTGACCGCGCGCATCACGAAGTACCTCGCCCAACAGAGCGCCCGCAAATGTGGTCCGTGCCTGAACGGTCTCCCTGCCCTAGCCGGGGCCTTGGTCGCGGTGAGTGACGGCACCGGAGCCCCGGAAGAGGTACGCCGTCTCTCGGCGTTGGTCGCGGGCCGCGGCGCTTGTTCGCATCCGGACGGCACAGTCCGCCTGGTGGCGTCCATGCTGGCTGCCTTCCCTGAGGAAGTGACCGCCCACGCTCATGGGGAGTGCTTGAGCCGGAATCGGGAGCTGGTGTGAGGCGCGTCCGAGGCCGGCTCCTACAAGTGGACTGGCACGCCTGCAAGGGACGAGGGGTCTGCCACGAAGTGCTTCCCGAACTCATCGACCTCGACGACTGGGGCTATCCCGTCGTGAACGGTCCGGTGAGCCCGGACCTGATGGCCGGCGCCCGCGAAGCCGTTCGGGTGTGTCCGCAGCTTGCGCTTCGCCTGGGGTCCGAGACCTAGGCAGCCCGGTTGCCGCTAGGCGCGCGCTGGTCCGTTGAGGAACCCGTCGACCAGGCCGTGTGCACGCTTGATCGCTCGAGGGCTCTCGTCCAACGTCTCGGCGGTCAGCTTGTCCGGGTCCAGCCCCATCCGGGTGACCTCGGCGTGACCGTCGAAGCCCAGCCAACCCTCCAAGGTGATGGTCGTGAGTTCCGGGTGGAATTGGACCGCGAGGTTGCGGCGGAGTGTGAAGGCCTGAGACGCGTTGGCGTTGCGGGCGATCTCGGTCGCATCAGGGGGCAACACCCACTTGTCGTAGTGCCACTCGAACCACGGCCCGCTCGACACCAGTTCGGGATCGTCAGACTCGATCGATGTCCAGCCGATCTCCGGGTTGTCCGAGCGGACCACCGAGCCCCCATGCGCCTGTGCGAGGAGTTGTCCACCGAAGCAGATGCCTAGAACTGGTACGCCTGCGGCATCGGCCTCGCGCAAGAGGTCGAGCTCGGGCTTGACCCAGCGACCGATTCGGCCGTGGTCGTAGACCGAGAAGATCGCACCCATCGGCAGGATCAGGTCGTAGTCGGTGGCCGACGGAAAGGTCACGTCGATATCGGGACTCGCGATCTGCTCTTTCGAGAGGATTTGTTGGAGCTCCACGTCGTACCCATGGTCGCTCAGCCGTTGCCCGATCGGTCCTGGGGGCGAGACGTGGTCGTGCTGGATGATCAGGGCCCGCATACACCCTTCCTTTCGAGAGAACTCTTGGTTATCGTTCGGAGCCTAACGGTTGCGCTGAAAGTGCGCGACCCCAAGTTTGTGGACGGTGACAATGCCCCCCGGAGTGGCGAGCCAAGAGAGTCAACCACCGTCGACCGAAACCCAGGTCTCCGAGGTCGAAGCGGAGGTGGTGGTCGACTCGGTGACCGAGGCTGCCGCCGACGTCGTCGAGTTGAACTTCGTGACCAGTGACGGCTCGGCCCTCCCCCCGTGGACCCCCGGCGCGCACATCGACCTGATCTTGGGCGAGGACGACACGTCCGGCAGTACTCGCTCTGTGGAAGTCCCGCCCAACTCGACCGCTACCAGGTCTCCGTGTTGCTGGCCCCGGACAGTCGCGGTGGGTCGCGAGCCGTGCATCAACTGAAGGTCGGCGACAAGCTCAAGATCCGCGGTCCTCGCAACCACTTCCCGCTTGCGACGGCAAGCGGCTACATCTTCATCGCCGGCGGCATCGGGATCACACCCATGTTGCCGATGATCGAGGCGGCTGAGGCCCGTGGCGCCGAGTGGACGTTGCACTACGGCGGACGTTCGAAGTCGTCGATGGCCTACCTCGATCACCTGGCGAAGTACGGCGAGCGAGTTCATCTCGTGCCTCAGGACGAGGTCGGGATGTTGGATCTTCCGTCGATCCTGGGCTCACCCGCTCCTGGAACGCTGGTCTACTGCTGCGGGCCCGAGCCGTTGTTGGCTGCGGTCGAAGCCGCCTGCGAAACCTGGCCATCAGGATCGCTGCACCTCGAACGCTTCTCCGCCAAACCACGCGAAGACACGGGCGAGGACGGCACCTTCGAACTGGTGCTGGCTAGGTCGGGTGTTTCTGTTCAGGTGGGGGCCGACGAGTCGGTCTTCGATGCGATGCGTCGGATGGGCGCTCCTGTGTTGGGATCGTGCCTTGAAGGCATCTGCGGCACGTGCGAGACGGGAGTCCTCGAAGGCGAGGTCGACCACCGCGACTCGGTGCTGGACGAGGACGAGCAGGCCGAGAACGATTGCCTGATGGTGTGCGTCTCCAGATCCTTGACCCCACGATTGGTGGTGGACGCATGAGCGGGAAGGACGGCAAGGTGCGGGTCTCGCCTCACGATTCGCCGAAAAATGCCTGGTATGTCGCTGCCGCCTCGGAGGAGGTGGGTCGGCGGCCATTGTCGCGGACCGTCTTGGGTCAGCGCATCGCTCTCTATCGGACTACCGCTGGTGCTGCCGTAGCGCTCGCTGATCGTTGCGCGCATCGCCCGGTTCCGCTGAGCGGTGGTCACCTGGAAGGCGACGACATCATTGCGGCGTACACCGGATTCCGCTATGCGCCGGACGGTCGCTGTGTCGGCGTACCCACCCAGAGTCATGTGCCAATCGGTGCTCGCGTGCGAGCCTTCCCCGTGCACGACGATGGCAGTTTCGTGTGGGTCTGGCGTGGAGAGGCGAGCGTGGCTGCCCTGCGACCGGCACCGACCACGCCGTGGCTGCAGGATGCCGGCTGGCACGCGTTCGGCGGATCGCTCGACACGGCCGCTTCGTTGCGCCTGCACCACGACAACTTTGCCGACATCACCCATGTGGCGTTGGTCGATCCTGAGATCGCACCGCCGGCGTTGGCTGCAGGGACCCCTCCGCTCCAGGTCCGGGTCAGCGAGACCACCGTCGCGTTCAAGAGGGAGTTCCCGCCAGCACCGGTGGCGACCTGGCACGCCGAACTGCTTGACCTGCCCGTCGACGCGAAGCACAACCACATCGAAGAGGGAGAGTTCCACTCCCCCGGCCTCTGGGTCGATCGCTGGACTGTCATCACCGATGACGGCGAGCATTCCTTCATCTTCACCCACGCCCTGAGCCCGATCACGGCGACCAGCACTCGACACCTGTGGCGAGTGAGCCGGAACTTCGCGCCGGGCGTCGCCGCTCAAGGCACCCTGGCCCCGATGTTCGAGAGGTACTACGCCCGCGTCGCCGCCGCCCTGGCGACGATGCAGGAGGTCCTCGACACCGACGGAGACGCCCCCGAGGTCCAGCTTGCCGCCGACGCGGCCGGCAGCCAGGTCCGCAAGATCATGGAACGCATGGTCGCCGACGAACTCACGTCTTGAGCCCTGGCGGGAGCGATTAACACCTCTACGGCGTCGAAATAGGTGTCAAGCACTCCCGCCAGCGGCTCAAGCGGGGGTGATTTTGACCGGGAAAGCCTTGATGCCGTTGACGAAGTTGCTGCGGACGCGGCGTACCCCGCCACCTTCTCCAGGGCCGGCTAGTTCGATGTCGGCGAGGCGCGGAATCAGCTCCTCGAACATCAACCGGATCTCCATCCGGGCCAGGTTGTTGCCCAGGCAGAGGTGGGGACTGCCCTTGCCGAAGGTCATGTGGTCGACGTTCGCACGGGTGACGTCCAGCGTGTAGGGATCGGGGAAGACCTCGTCGTCGCGGTTGCCGGAGGCGAACCACATCACGACCTTGTCGCCCTCCTTGATCTCCTTGCCACCCAGCACCGTGTCGCGGGTCGCCGTACGCCGGAAGTGGTAGACCGGCGAGGCCCACCGCAGGAACTCCTCGATCGCGCCGGGGATCAGCGACGGATCGTCCTGGAGCCGCTGCAGCTGCTCGCGCTGCTCGATCAGACCCAACATGATGTTCTAGATCGAGTGCCGGGTCGTCTCGTTGCCGGCGATGACCAGCAGCGTGAAGTAGTTGTTGAAGTCCTCCTGCGACAGGGGTACGCCGTCCTCGGGCATCTTGTTGGCCAGGATCGAGATCAGGTCAGTGCCATCGCCGCCGACCCGCTGGTCACGCAGGTTGGTGCCGTAATCCCACACATCGAGCACAGTGGGTGAGCGGAACGGCAGGTGCTTGTACTTGTCGCTCTCCGCCAGATCCGCCCGCACCTTCGCGTAGTCCGGGATCGGTGTTCGCGACGAACTCGTTGCCCCAGGCGATCAGCTGGCCGGTGTGCTCACGGGGTACGTCGAGGAGTCGGGCGAGCACCTGGATCGGGAAGTCCGCGCTGATCGACTCGACGAAGTCGATCTCGCCGTTCTCATCGCGAGCGGCGAAGGCGTTCGCGATGGTCTCGAGGGTCAACTCCCGCAGGAAGGCCTCGTAGTTCTTCATCAGGTTGCGCGGCGTGAACTCACGCTGGACCAACCGGCGCAACGCCTGATGCCGGACCCCGTCGGTCTCCAGCATGGAGCGACGGGCGTCCATCAGGTCGTCGTCGACCTCTTCGATGTTGACGAACTTGGTCGAGGTGAAGGTCTCGCTGTCCTTGTCGACCTCCCAGATGTCGGCGTACCGCGTCACTGCCCAGAAGCCGGCGTTTGGCGCGGGCTCCGGGTTCCAATGCACGGGTGACTCGGCACGCAACGTGTCCAACTGGGCAAAGCCCCGACCGTTGGCGAAGCCATCAATGTCGTTGAGGTCTACGTCCGCGAGTGCGACCGGAGCGTGGCGTGGCATGTCAGCCCTTTCATGGAAGGCGGTTGGACTAGAAGTGGCCCTAAATGTGATAGGTGTACTCGGCGAATTCCCAGTCGGTGATCCAGTGATTGAAGCGGTCGATCTCGTCCCGCTTGTACGCCGTGAAGGCGTTCACGAAGGGCTTGCCGAGAACGTCGGCGATGGCGTGGTCCGCTTCCAGCGCATCGAGCGCCTCACCCAGGCTCGTGGGCAACTTGGCGGCCTTCGCAACGTCGTACCCATAACCGACGAGAGCCTCTGGCGGCTCCAACTCGTCACGGATGCCGATAATGGCGCCCGCCAGTAGCGCGGCGATCGCAAGATAGGAGTTGGCGCTCGCGTCACCCAGGCGAAGTTCAAGTCGCGATGCGCTGCCGCGCTCCGGCGGTATCCGCACCATCGCGCTGCGGTTGTCCAAGCCCCAGTCGATCAGCCACGGCGCTAACGTGTCGGGGCCGAATCGCTTGTAGGAGTTGATCGTCGGGTTCGAGATGGCCGCCAGGGCCGGGGCGTGGGCGAGGATGCCGGCGATCGCGTGATGGGCGATCTTGGACAGGCCATTTGGCGAGGTCGGGTCGTCGAACAACGGCTGACTCTCTTGACCCGGGCTGACGATTGACCAGGTCGAGAAGTGCAGGTGGTAGCCCGAACCGCCCTCGTCGTTGAACGGCTTGGGCATGAAGGTTGCCATCCGTCCTTCGCGGCGAGCGAGCTCCTTGATGGCGCCCTTGAACCGATGCGCACGGTCGGCCGCGTGAAGGGCCTCTCCGTGCCACATGTTGATCTCGAACTGGCCGGCGCAGAATTCGTGATTGCCGGCAACGACGTCGAGTCCATAGCCACCCAACTCGCGGATGTACTTCAGCAGCAGATTGTCCGGATCGCCTTTGTAGCCGGAGACGTAGACGTTGCCGCTGGCCTCGCCGTACCTCTTCCAACCGCTCTGCGAGGTCGCGTCCTCTTCAAGGACATAGAACTCAAGCTCTGGGCCAACGATCGGCGACATCCCCAACTCCGCAAACTGCGCCACCACGTTCTTGAGCACCATCCGCGGGCTCTCCTGGGAGTGGCTGCCGTCGGGGTTGTAGAGATCGGCAATGCAGTGGGCGACCCCCGGCTCCCATGGGATGTGTTGCAGCGTGCTCACGTCCGGGAAGGCCACCAGGTCCGGGAGCCCGTCCGACAGGCCACCCTCCATGTCGACGACCCCTCCGCGGGGAGTCGTGCCGTAGACCGAGCGACAGAAGGCCACCCCGCTGCCGGCCGTGCGGGCAAGGTGACTGACCAAGAGATCCCGGCCGCGATCCGTGCCGATCAGGTCGGCATACCCAAGTCGTACGACGTCGATGCCGTCCGCCGCCAATTGGTCTGCCGCTGGCTGAAGGCCAGAGGTGTCGAAGTTCGCCATACGTCGTCTCCCATCGATCACACAACAAACAACCTGATAATCGTTTGGGTCCGAACAATACCGAGCGCAAGTACCCTCGGCAAGAGGTTCCGGCGAGACGAATTCCCCGCTATCGTACGGATCCTAACGAAGTCGCCGAACCAATCCGTCGGTCGAGCTTGTCGAGACCACTAGGAGCGAGCATGTCGCAGATGCAGGGGTTCTTCTACCCCCGAACCGCCACCGGTCGAGCCGCCATCATTCCGAATCCACCGTGGTTCTACTCCGGCGACTTGTTGACGGTGGAATACCGCACCGACCCGGCCCGAGTCGCCGAGTTGCTCCCCGCTCCGCTCGAGCTCGCACCTGAGGATCCCGGGGCCGTTGCCTTCATCTGGGCCGACTGGCAGTCGTGCTCGTCGTCACGTGAAGAACTTCTTGACCCCGTGCGCTCGCAGTACAAAGAGGCCTTCGTCGTCGTGCGCTGTTCCTACGAGGGCCAAACGTTCTCGCGCTGCGTCTACATCTGGGTGGACAAGGACTTCGCGATCGCCCGCGGGATGCACCAGGGCTATCCCAAGAAGCTCGGCCAGATGTGGCAGACCCGGCCGCACGCCTTCCCGCATGCGTCGCCGGCCATCGCGCCAGGTGGCATGTTCGGCGCCACGCTCGCAGCTGGGGATCGGCGGCTGGCGGACGCCGTACTCACTCTTCGCGAGGAATCCGACCACAACGGGTTCGTGAACGGCCACAAGATGGCCCACCACCGCGTGTATCCCAACATGTCCGGCGTCGGCGACGCCTACTCCGAGTTGATCTCGTCCGGTGGCTCCGAGTTTGCCGGCGGCCAGTCCTGGAAGGGAGACGTCGAGCTCAACCTCTACGACTCCCCCACCGAGGAACTATCCCGGCTGTCGGTCGACGAGATCATCGGCGGCTACTACCGCCAGGTCGGCGTCGTCTGGGACGGCGGCACCTCCCTCGAACGTCTGGTCTGACCGGTGGGAACGTAGGGTCGCCCCATGCCAGATCAGCACACTCTCGAGGAGACCGAGCGGGCGATGAACGCCCGCGTGGGTCACCTCGCGATGGACTTCCGGGCCGCGCATGCGGTGTCCAGTCTCTATCGCGCGGCGAACGCTGCCCGCAGCCACCTCACCAACTCGGTCCTACGCCAGCACGACCTGACGTGGACCGGCTTCCTGGTGCTCTGGTTGGTGTGGATCTGGGACAGCATGGAGACCCGCCGAGTCGCCGAGAACGTGGGCATCTCCAAGGCAACCCTGACCGGCGTGACTAACACTCTGGTGTCTCGCGGGCTGATCGAGCGGGTGCCGAGCACCGTTGATCGCAGGCTGGTTGAGTTGCGGCTCACCGACGAGGGTCAGAAGTTGATGACCGAACTGTTCCCCGAGTTCAACAAGGCTGAGGCGGAGCTCGTTGAGCACCTACCAACTGATGATCTCGCTTCGCTGACGAGTTCCTTGCGCTCCATCGTCACCTCGGCCGAGGAACGCTCCTCAGACTGAGGTGGTGGCTCGGGCGGCGTCCACAAACGCAGTGAGTACGCCGAGTTGCTGGGGTTGTTCGGCCCAGTTGTCCTCCGGATGCCACTGGATCCCGAGGAACCATCCGGGCGCCGCCGGCAGTTCGACCGCCTCGATGACGCCGTCCTCGGATCGCGCCGTCACGACCAGTCCCTCGCCGAGTGTCGCCAGACACTGATGGTGGTAGCAGGACGACTCGAGCGATCCGCCCACGATTTCACTCGTCCGTGTCCCCGGGGCCGCTGTCACGGTGTGCACGTGATTGCGGTGATGCCCGATCCCTGAGTCCTCGCCGTCCATGTCCTGGATCAGCGTCCCGCCGAGCGCCACGTTGACGACCTGGAGCCCGCGACAGACGGCCAGCAGCGGGCGACCCGAGGCCAGCGTCACTCGCGCGACAGCCAGGTCGAAGGCGTCCTGCTCCTCGTCGACGTCGTAGAGCGATTCGGGTGTCGGTCCTGGCCCGCCCAATGGGCGGCCATGTCTCCACCACCGGGAAGCAGTACGGCGTCGGCCCACGCGAGCCGAGCCGCGACTTCCTCGTCCGTCACCACACCACCGGGAGCGCTGGGATGCACCAACAATGGCTCCCCGCCCGCGGCGTACACGACCGAGAGCAGGTTGTGAGAGCCGACCTCGGCCCGATTTCGCAGCGCCGAGGCATTGGTCGAGAACCGCGATGGGATCGCGATGAGCGGACGGGTCATGGATTGATCAGACCTCACTGCCGGGTGGCAACGGCGGACGAATGCCGCGGAACTCCCAATCGCCTCCTTGGGCGGTGGAGAGCACTTCTTCGGTCTCGGTCGGCTGGGCGCCGACGTCGGTGCGGATCGGCGTCGGCCCGCTGACGATGTGGTTGCGCAAGGTGCCGAGGCCCTCGACCTCCACCTCGACGATGTCGCCGGGGTAGACCGTCCGAGAGATCGCCGGAGTGCCGGAGAGCAGCAAGTCGCCCGGTTGCAGTGTGATGGTGCGGGCGATGTCGGCGACGAGGTAGTGCATGTCCCACTCCATCTCGTCGGTGTTGCCGTCCTGCTTCACCTCGCCGTTGACCAGCGTGCGGATCTGCTTGCCGCGGAAGTCCCAGCCCTCGACGACGCCTGGCCCGACCGGGCACAGCGTGTCGGCGCCCTTGACCCGGAGCATCGAGCCCGAGTCGGTCTCGCGGAAGTCGTGCAGTCCGTAGTCGTTGGCCACGGTGTAGCCGCGGATGTAGTCGCCGGCTTCGGCTCGGCGACGATGTTGCGGCACGTCCGGCCGATCACGATCGCGATCTCGCCCTCGTAGTTGAGCCACTTGCAGAGTTCCGGGCGGACCACGGCGGCATCGTGGGAGTTGAGCGCAGAAACCGGCTTATGGAAGTACGTCGGCGCGGCCGGAAGGGTCTGCATCATCTCCCTGACCCGACTGACGTAGTTGAGATGGACGCAGACGATCTTCGACGGCGTCACCGGTGGCAGGTGGATCGCGTCGGCGATAGCCACCTCGCGGCCATCGCCCGCGACCAGCGTCTCGTCACGGCGTACGACGTCGACGGGGTTGCCGTCGAGCAGGATTCGGCGGGTCTCTCTCATCAGTTCCTCTATCAGCCGGCGGCGGTCAGGTCGGGGCCGGCCATCTGCCGGAGGTAGTCAGGATCAACAGGTGTACGCCGGGGACGGGCGAAACCCTCCTCGGGTCGGTCGAACCACAGGTGGACCTGGCCGGTGCCGATGGAGTTCTCGTAGTCGCCGTACTGACGCGCCTTTGAGGTGTTGTCACCCTCGCCGAGCGCGCCGGCCATCATCAGATAGTGGGCGAACATCGATTCGGGCCGGAAGGGCATGAACTCGCCCATCGTGTCGAGCACCCGGGCATGGTCACCAGCCTTGAACCAGGCGATCCGATCCTCATCCGCCTTTCGCGCCTCCTGAGTGCGGATGTGCTCGAGCCCGGCCGATTCGTGATCGCGCAACTGGCGCAACTTCCAGAAGGTGTGGCTCAGGGCGCCGGACGCTAACAACAACACCTTGCGATCGGTCTGTGCGATCGCGTCGCCGATCACCCGGCCGACTCGGAGGAAGTCTTCGGCATCGCCGGTCTGCGCGACCGACACCGAGACCCATTGCTTGTCGATGCCGTCACCGAGGAACTTCCAGAGGTTGAGGGTTGCGTACATCAACGGCAGATAGGGGTCGTCGATGGCGGAGACCCACGTCGAGTGGGTGCTGTCGAGCCGGTCCATTGCGCGGGCCAACTCCGGGTCGCCACGCCAGTCATAGGGAATTCGACACATGCCCCTCGGCAGCTCCTCGGCGGTGAAGAGACCTGCACGACGTTCCTGCGCGCTCACCACGAACTCCACCGTCGTGAACCAGTGGGAGTCCAAGACGACGACCGTGTCGTAGTCCAAGGTCTCGAACACCTCCTCACGCAACTGCGTGAGCGCCGGCCCCAAGGTGAAGTCCGGGCCACGGTTGAGCTCGCGACGCACGTCCTCCGGCAGCATGATCGTCGGCACGTGCGCCAGAATCCCGGCGCCTACTACCTCACCCATGTCAATCCTTTCCTACCCACCCGGAGGGCGAGAAGACCGTGTTCTTGATGTCGGTATAGAAGTCGAACGACCAGACGCCGCCTTCGCGGCCGATGCCGGACTTGCCGTTGCCGCCGAAGGGCGCGCCCAGGTCTCTGACAAAGAAGCAGTTGACCCAGATGGTGCCGGCATTGAGCGCCGCCGAGACGCGTTCGGCGCGCTCGGGATCGCCGGTGGCCATCGTCGCGGCAAGGCCGAATCGGGTGTTGTTGGCCATCTCGATCGCCTGCGCCTCGTCGGCGAAGGTCTGGATCGTGAGGACGGGGCCGAACACCTCTTCAGTCAGGATCTCGCTGCCCGGTTCGGCGTCGACAAGAATGGTCGGCGAATAGAACAGGCCACCCAGATCCTGATTGGGGCCGCCACCGAGGATCGGCCGTGCCCCATCGGCGACGGCCCGTTCCACGAACGCCTTCACCTTCTCGAAGTGTGGCCGTGACACGAGTGCACTGACATCGGTTGCCTCGTCTCGCGGGTCGCCTTGGACGAGCCCCCTCGCTTTCGCCAAAACGCGCGAGGTGAACTCATCGACGATCGACTCCTGCACGAGGATCCGGAACGCCCCGAGGCAGACCTGGCCGGCGTTGTCGAACTGCTCGACGGCCAGATTGACCGCCAGCTCCATGTCGGAGTCTTCGAAGATGACCAGAGGGGACTTGCCGCCCAACTCGAAGGACAGCGGCACGATGTTGTGGGCGGCCGCAGCGGCGATCGTGCCTGCGGTTGGCACCGATCCCGTGAAGGAGAGCCGGTTGATGTCCGGATGGGCCGTCAGCGGCGCCCCGGCCTCAAGTCCCGTTCCCTGTACGACGTTGAACACGCCAGGCGGAAGGCCGGCCTCGTCCATGATGTCGGCGAGCAGGCTCGCAGTCAGCGGCGCCCACTCCGGTGGTTTGAGTACGACGGTGTTCCCCGCCGCCAGCGCCGGGCCGATCCGCCAGGTGGCGAGCATCAGTGGCGCATTCCATGGCGTGATGATGGCGACGACACCCGCCGGGTCGTAGGACACTCGCTCGCGGTGCCCGCGAACTTCCAGATCCGGGTGCGCCAACTCCTGCTCGGCATAGTCGGCGAAGAAGCGGAAGTTCATGGCCACTCGCGGCATGACCCCGCGCCGGTGGCTTCGCAGCAACGAACCGTTATCGCGGGTCTCGACCTGGGAGAGGTCCTCGACACGGGCCTCGATGCCGTCGGCGACGCGTCGCAGGATGGCCGAACGCTCAGAGACCGGTCGTCCCGACCAGGCTGGGAAGGCAGCCCGCGCCGCGGCGACGGCTTGGTCGACCTCATTGGCTCCCCCGGCGTGCACCTGGGCGATCTCGGTCTCATCGATCGGCGAGATGTCGGCAAACGTGGACGCCGAGGCGACTCGCTGCCCGCCGATCCAATGTCTCAGGTCTACATCGACGCCGGCGACAGTCGCCCTCTCGGGGGCCTTCGCGGAGGTCTTGGGCATGCCACTCCTCAAACTCGTTAGGATCCTAACGTATTGCTAGGGGCGCTCACCGGTCAAGAAACCAACCGCGGACCCAGCTCCAAGACCGCCAGCTCAGAGTCCGCGACCCTGATCAGGGTCACCGCGGAGTCAACCCGAGGCTCGTCGGCGATCTCGGGGTCCGTTCGGGACGTCTCGAAGAGTCGTGGCACATCAACCTCGCGCACCAGGTCACCACTCAACAACTGGGCGGAATTGGACACCACCACGCGGCCCAGCGCGTTAACGATCGCCAACAACGAGTGCGATCGCCTGAGGTGCGCCAAGAAGGCCTCTTCGACCGCCAGGACTCGCACATCCGCGCCGACCACTCCAGCGAAGGATCCATCAGCACCGCGAACGGCCTCGGTGAAGGTGAGGGTGTAGTCATCGGTGCACAAGTAGTCGACATAAGGTCCCGTGATGGTCGGACCGACACCCTGCTGCGGCACGGAGTACCACGGCATCAAGGTGTAGTCGAAGAAGTGCGCACCATGTGGATCGGTCTGCGGAACCAAGCGTTGGATCCTGCCCGAATCCCACGCAAACCACTCCAACCACCACGCCGCATCAGCGAGAAGCTCCGGCGCCGCGACGAAGCCACCGCCATGAAAGAGACCCTCCTGAACCCCCAGGCGGTCCCGGACCAAGGGCTCCAGATCGATCAGACTGGCACGTCGTGGCGTCTGGGCGCCCGCAAGTGCCGTCTCGACGAGCCGTTTCATCTCAGTCACGGACTCACGCGTCTGTACGACGAATTCCGAGACCGCTGCGACCGTCTGCGCCATGGCGATCCGCGAGAGCGCGGGCGACTGGCCGTCCCTGGCATTGCCGTCCTTGGTCTGGGTCATGCTTCCTCCAAGAGGTTGAGACGCGCCTCGACCAGCAGTGCGGTGACCTCGGCGAATCTCTCCTCGGTCAAGGCTCGAGCCAAGTCCCCATCGCCCACCATGATGGCGTCAAGCACGCCGCGGGCACGGGCGACATTGCGAACATACGCTTCGTCCTCGTGTCCGACGACAAACCAGAGCAACGGCCCGATCTCGGCCTGGACGGACACCTCTTCACGGAAGAGCAGAGGCGATTGGGAAACCGCAGCCACTTCGATATGGAAGTGCGACTCCGCACGTCTACGCTCCTCGACCTGCTGGGAGGTCACCAGGCTCTCGTGTGCGCGCTCAAGCCTGGCGACATCCACAGACGTGGCCCGAAGGGCGGCCAGTCGTGCCGCAGCGCCGGCGACCGCGGCGTACCGATCACCCAGGTCCCTTAGTTGCGCCGTACTCAAAACCCGCAGACGCGCACGGAACGTCTCGGCTTGAGCGGCCGTCGGAGCCAGCGCGAAACTCCCACCACCCCGACCCCGGCGCGTCTCGATCAGAAGCTGTCGCCGTAGCCCACTCAACGCCTCGCGGACCGTGACAGTGGAGACACCCAACAGCCCGGCTAGTTCTGCCTCACCAGGCAATTGATAACCAACCGGGATCAAACCAAGAACGATGGCATCCGTGAGCCTGCGCTCGACCTGCTCCGACCGCGAGAGTGTGTCCAAGGGCGCAAACACCGCGGCAGCCGCGCCGCCGAAGGTGCGAATCGCCATGCGTAACAGTTTGGCGCATGGCCTTGCGCTTTGAAAAGCGATCTCATATGTTTTCGCCCATCCTGGCGAACGAGAGGACCGGAAGCACCGCTATGGGAGATCCTGCGGACACCCCTGCCAGCAACTCGGCTGGGGTGAAGAGCACTGCCATCGAGTTGCAGGGCATCGCCAAGCACTTCGGTGCGGTCAAAGCCGTCGATGGAGTCGACCTCACTATCGAGGATGGCGAATTCTTCTCGATGCTCGGCCCCTCAGGCTCTGGCAAGACGACCGTCCTGCGGATGATCGCGGGCTTCGAAGCACCTACTGCCGGCCGGATCTTCCTGGGCGATGAAGACGTCACCGGCTCTCCGCCGTACTCCCGCGACGTCAACACCGTCTTCCAGGACTACGCACTCTTCCCGCACATGGACGTCCAGACCAACGTCGAGTACGGCCTGCGCGTGAAGAAGGTCGGCAAAGAGGAGAGGAGCAAACGGGCCGCCGAAGCGCTGCGCGCCGTACGCCTTGAGGGGTACGCCGACCGTAGGCCGACCCAACTCTCGGGCGGTCAACGCCAGCGCGTCGCCCTGGCCCGCGCTCTGGTGAACCGCCCCAAAGTCCTGCTTCTCGACGAGCCGCTCGGCGCGCTCGACCTCAAGCTGCGGCGGCAGATGCAGATCGAGCTCAAGGAGATCCAGCGTGACGTCGGCATCACCTTCGTCTTCGTCACCCACGATCAAGAGGAAGCCCTGACGATGAGCGACCGGATCGCGGTCTTCAACGAGGGCCGGATCGAGCAGGTGGCCACCCCGGCCGAGCTCTACGAATCCCCCGGCACCGCCTTCGTAGCCGGGTTCGTCGGCACCTCGAACCTACTGACGGACGCGGCGGCACGGGATGTGTTCGGACGCGACGGCACCTTCAGCATCCGTCCGGAGAAGATCCATCTCAACGAGCACGCCCGATCGACGTCGGCCAACGCTCAGGGCGTCATCGAAGCGATCGTCTATCTCGGTTCGGTCAATCACTATCTGGTCGCCCTTGACGGCGGTGGATCGCTGACCGTCCTGCGCCAGAACCTGCACGGAACCACCGACCAAATGATGACTCAACAGGGAGCTCGGGTCTCTCTTACGTGGGCCGATGAACACGTCATCGACCTCACACCGACGCCGGACGCGCAAACCGCCCCGGTCACCTGAAGGAGAATCCATGAGAACCCACCACCGGATCACCCCAGCCATCAAGTCTGGGCCAATCCGCGCTTTCGCAGCCACGGCCGCCTTGGCGCTCGTCGTCGCCGGTTGCGGCACCGAATCCGACGACGGGGACTCGTCCGCGGCCGACGACTCGGGCAACGCGGCCTTCACCCCGCCCGACCTGCCTATGCCGACCGAACTCGGTGAGAACGAAGGCGCGCTCAGTGTTCTTGCCTGGCCGGGCTATGCCGAAGACGGCAGCACCGATCCCGCCTACGACTGGGTGACTCCCTTCGAAGAGACCTCCGGCTGCGACGTCACGGTGAAGACCTTCGGCACCTCCGACGAGGCCGTCCAGTTGATGAAGTCGGGCGAGTACGACGTGGTGTCGGCCTCTGGCGACGCCTCCCTCCGCCTGATCGCTGCCGGCGACGTCGAGCCGGTCAACACCGACCTCGTCCCGAGCTACGCAGCCATCTGGCCCTTCCTGAAGGATCAGGCCTGGAACTCGGTCAACGGACAGATGTACGGCATCCCGCACGGCTACGGCGCCAACCTGTTGATGTACAACACCGAGGTAGTCGACCCCGCGCCGACCAGTTGGGGTGCGGTCTTCGACGAGAACTCGCCGTACGCCGGCAAGGTCACGGCGTACGACTCGCCGATCTACATCGCCGACGCGGCGCTCTACCTGATGAAGACGCAGCCGGAGCTGGGCATCGAGGATCCGTATGCCCTCGATGCCGACCAGTTGGCCGCCGCGGTGGATCTGCTCAAGAAGCAGAAGACCATCGTTGGTGAGTACTGGTCGGACTTCTCCGTTCAGATGTCGTCGTTCAAGTCCGGCGACTCGGTGATCGGCACCTCATGGCAGATCATCGCGAACCTGGCCCAGGGCGAGAAGACCCCCGTTGAGGTCGTCCTGCCCGAGGAAGGCTCCACGGGTTGGTCGGACACCTGGATGGTGAGTTCCAAGACCGAGAATCGCAACTGCGCCTATGCGTGGATGGACCACATCGCCAGCCCGGAGACCAATGCTTTGGCGACCGAGTGGTTCGGTGAGGCGCCCTCGAGTTCGGCCGCCTGCGCGGTTGCCACCGAAGGGCACTGCGAGTCGTTCAACGCAGGCGACGAGGAGTTCGCCAGCCAGTTGCACTACTGGAACACCCCGATCGAGCAGTGCCTGGATGGGCGCACGGACGTGAAGTGCACGACGTACGCCGATTGGCAGCAGGCCTGGACCGAGATCAAGGGCTAACTTTGTCGGCCGACGTCCTTCACCGCCACCCTCGGCTACGGCTGGCGGGCCTCCTTGGCCCGCCCATGCTGTGGCTGGGGGTGGCGTATCTCGGCGCCCTCTTTGCGCTGTTCATCACCTCCTTCTGGACGGTCAACACGTTCACGGGGGCCATCCAACGCGATTGGAACCTCGACAACTACCGCGATCTGTTCACCCTTGACGTCTATCGCGCCATCACGTTTCGCACCCTCGGCATCGCCATCACCGTGACCGTGATCGATGCGGTCATGGCGTTTCCCGTGGCGCTCTACATGGCGAAGATCGCGTCGCCTCGCGCGCAGAAGTGGCTGCTGATCGCGGTGCTCACGCCGCTCTGGGCGTCGTACCTCGTCAAGGCGTACTCCTGGCGGGCGATGTTCTCCGGCACCGGTCCGATCGCCTGGGTACTCGAGCCGTTCGGCCTCAGCTCGCCGGGGTATGGGCTCACCGCCACCATCGTCACGCTCTCCTACCTATGGCTGCCCTACATGATCCTGCCGTTGTACGCCGGGTTGGAGAGGTTGCCGAACTCCTTGCTCGAAGCCTCGTCAGACCTCGGCGCCAGCGGCGCGACCACCCTGCGACGCGTCGTACTCCCCGTCCTCAAGCCCGCATTGATCGCCGGATCGATCTTCACCTTCTCTCTGACCCTGGGCGACTACATCGCGGTCAAGATCGTCGGCGGCGGCACCCAGATGCTTGGCAATGCCGTCTATGACACGTTCCTGACCGGCAACAACATGCCGTTCGCCGCCGCCCTCTCGACCATTCCCGTCGTCATCATGCTGGTCTACCTCGGCGTCGCCCGGCGTACCGGCGCCCTAGAGAATCTGTGATGCAGCAATCTATGAACCTCTCCGGAAAGACTCGAGCCGCACTCAAGGTGTGCGCCGCGTTGGTGTTCGTCTTCATCTACGTGCCGCTCGCGCTGGTTGTCATCAACTCCTTCAACACATCGACGACCTTCGGCTGGCCGCCGGACGGGTTCACGACCGAGTGGTGGGTTGCGGCCTGGAACTCAGAGGGTGCCCGTTCCGCGTTGTTGACCTCGCTTCAGGTGGCGGCCCTGGCCACGGTGGTGGCCCTGATCCTCGGCACCATGGCCGCGCTGGGTCTCCACCGATTCGACTTCTTCGGCCGCGACGCGGTCTCGCTGCTGATCATCTTGCCGATCGCGCTGCCGGGTGTCGTGACGGGCATCGCGCTGGCTAACGCCTTCACCACCATCATCGGCATCAAACTCGGCATCCTGACGCTGGTGATCGCACACGCAACGTTCTGCATCGTGACCGTGTTCAACAACGCGATCGCGCGGATGAGGCGGCTCGGCGGCAATCTTGAAGAGGCATCGATGGATCTCGGTGCGGGGACCTTTACGACATTCCGGCTGGTCACCTTGCCGATGCTCCGTTCCGCCCTGCTGGCCGGCGGACTGTTGGCGTTCGCGCTGAGCTTCGACGAGATCATCGTGACCACCTTCACCGCCGGTGCCGGAGTGGAGACACTGCCGATCTGGATCTTCAGCAATCTGTTCCGACCCAACCAGGCACCCGTGGTCAACGTGGTAGCGGCCGCGCTGATCTTGTTGTCGATCGTGCCCATCTGGTTCGCCCAGAAACTCGCCGGAACCGACGAGGGCATCGCCTCCTCACGCTAGACCCAACGGCGCGCGATTGCTGGACCGGACCATTAACACAGCGGTGACTTAGTTCACCTAGGGTGACCCTTGGGTGTTCCCCGGTGGCCTCGGCACTGGTTCGACACCCGTCTCGGGCAGACCGGACTGCACACGAGGGAGACCCAATGGACCAGCATGACGAGCACGCGGAGTTTCACCCTACTGCCCTAGACGAGCCAGCGGGCCACCACGACAAGGGCCTCAAAGAAGGTGCTATCAACTTCTGGGACGGGCTGGCCATCGGGGTCGACTCGACCGCGCCGGCCTATTCCCTGGCGGCAGTCCTCGGCTCGATGGTGGTCATCGCCGGGGTCAAGGCGCCGGCCGTGCTTCTGGTGTCGTTCATCCCGATGTTCCTCATCGCCGGCGCGTTCTACTACATGAACCGAGCCGATCAGGACTGCGGCACGACGTTCTCGTGGGTTACCCGAGCAATGGGTCCGTGGATGGGCTGGATGGGCGGCTGGGCGGTCTTCACCACCGGCCTGATCGTGGTGGGCGCACAGTCCGACGTGGCGGCGTACTACATCTTCGATCTGCTGGGCATGGACACGGCACGGGATGAATTCTGGATCCGTGCCACCTTGGCCGTCTCCCTGACCCTGCTGATGACCTGGATCTGCGTGGTCGGAACCGAACTGTCAGCCAAAGTTCAGCGCGTGATGGTGCTCGCCCAGGTCGGCGCCGTCGCACTCTTCATCGTCTTGGCCTTCATCGCGATGGCCCGGGGCCTCGGAGACGGTGCCAGCTTCAGTATCTCCTGGCTCAACCCGTTCGGTCTCGGCAGTTCCGCACTCATTCAAGGCATGCTGCTCGGCGTCTTCATGTATTGGGGCTGGGAATCCGCGGTGAACCTGACCGAGGAATCCGCTGACTCCGAAACTGCGCCCGGCAAAGCGGCCGTGGTCAGCACCGTGATCCTGTTGGCCACCTACATCGGCACCGCGATCTCCGTCATCGGCATCGCCAGCCTCGCCACGATCGGGGAGTACGACGACGACGCCGGCCTGTTCGGCGCGGTGGCCCGCGAAGTGATGGGTCCGCTGTGGCCGCTGTTGGTGATTTCGATCATCATTTCCTGCATGGCGTCCTCGCAGACGACCATCCTCCCGGCTTCGAGAACGTCTCTGTCGATGGCGACCTCGAAGGCGTTCCCGAAGCACTTCGGTGAAATTCACCCCACACATGGAACGCCCGCCTTCGGCACCTGGTTCATCGGGATCGCTTCCAGTGTTTGGTACATCGTGACCAGCCAGATCTCCGACAACTTCCTCTACGACTCACTCTCAGCGTTGTCCATCGTCGTCGCGTTCTACTACGCGCTCACCGGGATTCGCCTGCGTCATCTATTGGCGCAACGAACTCACCCGATCCCTCAAGTCAGCACTCTTGGTCGGCGTGGGGCCAATGATCGGCTCGATCACGCTGCTCATCCTCCTGTGGTACGCCATCCTCGACAGCGCGGATCCGGAGAACTCCTACACCGGATCATCGTTCCTGGGCATGGGTCTGCCCATGGCCATTGCTGCGCTCCTGTTCGTGACCGGGGTTGTCCTGATGTTCGCCAGGTTCCTGTCCGGCAACGGCCACGAGTACTTCACGCGCAAGGGCTTCGAGAAGGTCACCGACGAGGTCGCGACCGCTGCTCTCGGTCCCGTTCGGCCAGGCAGGGCAGTCTCGAAAGACAACTAGACGGCGTACGCGAAGAGCCCCAGGTAGCCCGACTGCCTGGGGCTCTCTTCTGTGTCTGGACGCGCGGTGACTCGCGGGCAATCAACAGTGCGCAACCCGACACAAGCGACGTTCCTGACGGAACAGTGTGGAGCGGCGATTCGAAGGATTCTTGAGTCATCAAGCCAACCCCGGCTCTCAACTTAAGGATCTGACATGTTCACCACACCGAAGACCAACCGCAACTTCGTCCGCCTCCTCGTGGCATTGCCACTCATGTTCCTCGTGGTATCTGGGCCTGGCCGTTCCGGCCAACGCCGATCCCGCCGAGACCTATGCATCGACTCCCGTCAACGGGATGCAGCACATGGGGACCGGCCATTCCTCAACAATGACAAGGAGTTCAACGCAACGATCAGGTTCAACGATCGGACCGGCGACAACTTCTGCACCTACCTGAAGGTGCGCGCTTACGTGCAGACCGGCGCGTCGACGGTTCACACGATCGGCAGTGTCTGCGGCGGCCGGACCGGCACGCTGTACCGACCGGATCACCGCGAACGCGCGGCTACCGGCTGACGAAGATGGATGTCTGGACCGTCCGTGCCGACGGCGCCATCGGGTCGTACACCTGGGTCTTCTTCGGCTGAGCCAGGCAGCACAAGGGCGGTAGATCGCGACCAACTCGATCTACCGCCCTTGTCGTGCGTTGTCTGCTAGACGGCGTACGCCGTGAGCTCGCCGGCCAGGTCGGCGTGAGCGCGACCGGAGACCCGGGTGCCGTCGCCGGTGTGCTCGAGGGTGTCGATCTCGCCATGCTGATGCAGTCGGTTGAGCAGGTCTCCACGCTCGTAGGGAAGCAGCGCGTCGAAGGCAACGCCGGGATGTGGGAGTTCGGACTCGACGCGGGCCAGCGCCTCTTCGATGCCCTCGCCGGTCTTCGCTGACACGACGACCAGGTGTGGCTCGCGTTGCTGGAGCCGGGCCAGCACCATCGGATCGGCCGCGTCGGCCTTGTTGACGACGATCAACTCGGGCACCTTGTCGGCGCCGATCTCGGCGAACACCTCGCGCACAGCCGCGATCTGGCCCTCGGGATCGGGATGCGATCCATCGACGACGTGCAGCACCAGGTCCGAGTCGGAGACTTCCTCGAGCGTGGACCGGAACGCCTCGATCAGATCGTGCGGCAGGTGTCGGACGAAACCGACGGTGTCCGACATCGTGTAGACCCGGCCATCGGATGTCGTCGTGCGACGCGTGGTGGGGTCCAACGTCGCGAACAGGGAGTCCTCGACGAGCACGCCTGCATCGGTGAACCGGTTGAGCAGCGATGACTTGCCGGCGTTGGTATAGCCCGGCGATCGCAACGCTCGGCACCTGATGGCGCACGCGCTCCTGGCGCTTCGTGTCGCGGGTGACCTTCATCTGCACCAGTTCGCGACGCAACTTGGCGATCTTGGTGTTGATCCGACGCCGATCGGTCTCGATCTTCGTCTCACCGGGACCACGGCCACCGATGCCTTCGCCGCCGGAAACCCGGCCACCGGCCTGGCGGGAGAGATTGCCACCCCAACCACGCAGACGCTGCTTCATGTAGTTGAGCTGCGCCAACTCGACCTGCGCCTGGCCCTCACGCGACTTGGCATGCTGGGCGAAGATGTCGAGGATCAGCGCGGTCCGGTCGACGACCTTGACCTTAAGCCGGTCCTCGAGGTTCCTCAGCTGCGAGGGGGCGAGTTCACCGTCGCAGATGACGGTGTCGGCGCCGGTCGTGTGGACGATCTCGGCGAGCCCTTCAACCTTGCCGCGGCCGATGTACGTCGCCGGGTCTGGCTTCTGGCGGCGCTGATAGATCGCCTCCAAGACCTCGGAGCCGGCTGTCTCTGCCAGCAGTGCAAGCTCCGCCAGCGAGTTCTCGGCGTCGGTGACCGTGCTGCCGGTGGTCCACACGCCGACGAGCACGACGCGCTCGAGCCGGAGTTGGCGGTATTCGACCTCGGAGATGTCCTCGAGTTCGGTCGACAGGCCCGCCACGCGCCGCAGGGCATGCCTCTCGGCAAGCTCCATGGCACCTTGGGACTGGTGGAGTGTCTGCTCTTCGGGGTCGACCTCGTCGAGGTAGCCCGAGACGAAGGGGTCCGTCTCGGTCGAGTCGTCGTCCCACTCGTCGGTGAGCGCAAGCTCAGCGTCCAGATCGAATTCGGGTGCGTTCGTCATATGCCTCAAGAGTAGGCGGGCGCTTGGTGACGATGCGAGCGAGTTTGCCCGGCACGCTGTCGGCGGGACGTGGCACAGTGGTGACCATGAGCGAGCAACAGCACACAGTTTCTGGCAAATGCCGATCGATTCACCGCCATCGTGAGCTCGGTGTCTGATTGGGACGCCCAGTCGGCCTGTACCGAATGGACCGCAGCACAGGCCCTCGATCATGTCCTCGAGACCCAGCGGGGCGTTTTCAAGGATCACGGGCATGACCTGGGAGATCCACCGGCCGGGAACTCCCGAGGAGTTGTGGCTGATTCACCGCGCATCGATCGAGCCGCATGTGCTTGACGAGGGTTGGATGGCGACGACGTACGACGGGTGGTTCGGGCCGACGACGGTGGGCGACACCTTGTCGACCTTCTACGGCTTCGATCTGCTCGTCCACGGCTGGGACATCGCGAGTTCCTCGGGCGAACCTTATGTCTGGAGCGAGGCCGAGATGGACCAGATCGAGGCCGCCATCGCCGGGTTCGGCCCCGCCCTCTACACCGAAGGCGTCTGCAAGCCAGCGGTCGAAGTCCCCTCCGATGCGCCGAGGCAGGTCAAGTTGCTTGGCTTGCTGGGTCGCTCCGCCTGAGCTAGCCGCCCTGCGCGTTATCGTGACCCGGTGGTAGATCTCCCTCAGCGTGCCCAGGTCGTCATCATCGGCGGCGGGGTCATCGGTTGTTCGGTTGCCTATCACTTGGCCCACGCCGGGTGGACCGACGTGGTCGTGTTGGAGCGCGATCGGCTGACGTCGGGCACCACCTGGCACGCGGCCGGCCTGATGACGTGCTTCGGCTCCACCTCGGAGACGAGCACGGGCATCCGGCTCTATTCGCGCGATCTCTATGCACGCCTCGAGGCCGAGACCGGCCAACCGACGGGCTTCAAGCCGGTCGGGCTGATCGAGGCCGCGGCCGATGCGGATCGGCTGGAGGAGTATCGCCGGGTCGCCACCTTCCAACGCCACCTCGGCCTGGAGGTCGAGGAGATCTCCCCCAGCGAGATGAGCGAACTCTTCCCGTGGGCCAAGACCGACGACCTGCTGGCCGGGTTCTATGTCCCCGGCGACGGCCGGGTGAATCCGGTCGACGTGACGATGTCGCTGGCCAAGGGCGCCAAGCAACTCGGCGTACGCATTGTTGAGGGGGTGTCGGCCACCGAGGTGCTGACCGAGGCCGGTCCGCCGAGGGTAACCGGCGTCGTCGTCGCGACGGGCCCGAACGAGGGAGACTCGCAAACCATCGAGTGCGAGTACGTCGTGAACTGCACCGGCATGTGGGCACGGGAGTTCGGTGCCAAGAACGGTCTGATCATCCCCAACCAGGCTGCCGAGCACTACTACCTGATCACCGACACCATCGAAGGGCTCGATCCCAACGCGCCGGTCTTCGAGGATCCGGCCGCACACGGGTATTACCGCGAAGAGGGCGGCGGCATGATGGTCGGCCTCTTCGAGCCTCAGGCCGCGCCGTGGCGGGTCGAAGGCATCCCGAACGACTTCTCCTTCGGCCAGATCCCACCTGACTGGGACCGGATGATGCCGTTCCTGGAGACCGCGATGGCGCGGGTGCCGATCACGCTCGAAGTCGGCGTCAAGACCTTCTTCTGCGGCCCTGAATCCTTCACCCCCGACCTGGCGCCAGCAGTCGGCGAAGCACCGGGGATCCGCAACTACTTCGTGGCGGCTGGCATGAACTCCGTCGGCATCCTGTCGGCCGGCGGTCTCGGCCGGGTCTTGGCCCACTGGATCATCACCGGTCTGCCGGACGTCGATGTCACCGGCTTCAACGTCGACCGCTTCCAGCCGTATCAGGCCGCCGACTCCTACCGGGCGGCCACGGACCACCGAGATCCTCGGCACGGTGTACGCCGCCCACACCCCCGGCAAGCAGTTGAAGTCCGCCCGCGGCGCGATCCTGTCGCCCGTGCACGACCGGTTGGTGGCGCAGGGCGGATTCATGCGGGAGGTCTCCGGCTGGGAGGGCGCCGACTGGTTCGCCGGCGCCGGGCGTCACGCCGGAAGCCACTCCGACCTGGGGTCGCGCCGACTGGTTCGACCAGTGGGCCGAGGAACATCGGGTGATCCGCGAAGGCGTCGGCCTGATGGACATGAGCTTCATGTCGAAGTTCGAGATCACCGGATCTGACGCGGACGATTGCTCCTCGAGCGGATCTGCGCTGGCGACATAGCGACAGAGCCGCACCAGATCACTTACACCCAGATGCTCAACGACGACGGGCGCCTCGAAGCCGACCTGACCGTGATCTACGACGACCCCGGCGAGGACGGCAGGCGCTTCGTCGTGATCGCTTCAGACACCGCTCGCGGGCACGTCGAGCGCCTCCTCGACAGCGCCCGTCACCCGGCGACGACAACGCATGCTTCACGACGACGTGACCGAAGGACTTGGCTCAGTTCAACGTGCAGGGTCCGCAATCGCGCGCCCTGCTGTCGACCCTGACCGACGAAGACCTGTCGAACGAAGCGTTCCCGTTCCGCAGCGCGCGGTGAATCAGGCTGGCGGGCACGGAGATCCTGCTGGTCCGGATCACCTACCTCGGCGAGCTCGGCTACGAGCTCTACGTCCCGAAGGAGCACGCCCTGCACGTCTACGACGCAGTGGTCGCGGCAGGGGCGGCGTACGACTTCGCGCCGGTCGGCCTCAAGGCGCTCGCCTCGCTGCGAATGGAGAAGGGCTACCGCGACTTCGGCCACGACATCGACAACACCGACTGCCCGCTCGAGGTGGGTCTTGGCTTCGCGATTGCCTTCGACCGGCCACCCATGTGGGACGGGTCCAACTTCAGGGGCCGTGATGCCCTGCTCGCCCGCAAGGAGGCCAACGCGGCCGCCGGCGGGATGACCCAACGCCTGATCCAGATCAAACTCGTGGATCCCGAGCCGCTGATGTACCACGCCGAGGTCGTCTATCGAGACGGTGTCGCGGTCGGCTACGTCCGCGCCGCGTCGTACGGCTGGACCCTCGGCGCGGCCGTCGGCCTGGCCTTCGTCTCCGGCGGGGACCAGATCGTCAACCCCGACTGGCTCAACTCGGGCACCTGGGAGGTCGACATCGCCGGAACGCGACATCCCGCAGAGGTCTCCCTCCGTCCGATGTACGACCCGACCAACGCTCGGATCCGCGCCTAATGGCAACGTCATACGGGTGGCGCCGGGCGACCCGTTCGTTGAGGTCCCGCTCAACGCTCTCGGCCCCATCGCCCGACGCGATAACCGCACTCTCCCAGGGTGAGGACTCGAGGGTGTTGCTGATCACCACCTTGGCCCGGCTGTTCATCCACTCGACGGCCTCGGGTGGCTCACTCTCAGGCTTCGAAGCCCAATGCGGGATGAATCCCTGAGCGAGGTTGCGACCCATGACGATGGTGTCCACGGATCCGGTCATGTCCCAGATGTACGAGCCGACGTCATCCGACCAGTCGAACAACATCCAATCCATCTCGCCGTTCGGGCCGCACATGTAGCCGTCGACCGTGGTCTGAATCTGAAGCTTCAGTTTGCGCATGTCGTTCCTCTCAAAGAGTCACAACGTCATACGAAGTGGTCGCCCGGGCGACCACTTCGTATGACGTTAGGAGGGCTTAGGCCATCGCCGGGCGCCACTTGGCCGGCGTGGCCAGCAGCCCGTCCAGCTTGTAGAAGGACTGACCCCAGCCGACCGAGCTCATCTCGCGCATCATCTCGGGGAAGGGTCCTTGGCGGAGCTCGAGACGAGTTCCTTCACCTTCCGGGTGGAACTCCAGCCGCATCGTCAGCTTGCTGCCGTCCTCCATGCCCGGGAAGCCGTTGACGATCTCGTAGCCGACCAACAGTTCGTTCTCGATGACCTCCTCGAAGGTCGAGTTGATCGGAGAAATCTGTGACGGGTCGTCGTTGCTGACCATGTCCATCTTCCAGTGACCGCCGGCACGGGGATCGATATCGATCGAGCCGACCGGGACGTGGAAGACCAGCGGGGCGAACCACTGGGCAAGGTCGGCCGGATTCACGAAGGCCCGGTAGACCTCGGCCGGCGGTGCGGCGAAGTAGCGGGACATGCTCAGTTCAAAGGTCTCGGTGTCAGTCATTGGTCTTCTCCTCATTAATGGTTGTTGTTCGTCTTGCTGCCAGGTGTGCGTCAAGTCGGTCAAAACGCTGGTCCCACACGATCCCCAGTTGCTGCATCCAGGTCATTGCCTCGCGCATCGGCTCCACCTGGAGTGAGCTCGAGCGCCACTGCGCACGACGATCGCGACTGATCAGGCCCGCCGCCTCGAGCACCTTCAGGTGCCGCGAGACGGCCGGCATGGTCATCGGGAGCGGCTCGGCGAGTTCGGTGACCGTTGCCGGTCCCTCCTTCAACCGAGCCAGGATGTGGCGTCGAGTGGGATCGGCGAGCGCCGAAAAGACCTGACTCAACGAATCGCGTTCCACTGTTTAACCACCTCCTTAATTAACATGATGGTTAAGTTACCCAGAGTGGAAGACCCTTGTCAAGGGGAAGGTGGTCTCGACAAGCTCGATCAACGCAACTGTGGTCACGACAAGCGCCACCAGCAACGGGTCTCAGCTCGACCCACCAAACGCTGGCTACTTGGGAGGGAGGCGTACGCCGCCGTCGACGCGAATGACCTCGCCGTTGACGTACGGATTGCGCACACACTCGGCCACCATGCTGGCCAGTTCCTCGGGCAGCCCGAGCCGCTTGGGGAACAGCACGCTCTCCCCCAGCTTCGCCTTGAACGCCTCAGCGTCCCCGCCGAACTCATAGATCGGAGTGTCGATCAGGCCCGGCGCCAAAGCATTGACCCGCACTCCGATGACCGACAGGTCGCGGGCGATCGGCAGGGTCATGCCGACGATGCCGCCCTTGGATGCGGAGTACGCCGCCTGGCCGATCTGGCCGTCGAAGGCCGCCACGCTGGCCATGCTGACGATCGCCCCGCGCTCGCCGGAGTCGGACGGCTCATTGGCTGGCCATCGCGGTTGCCGCCAGCCGGATGCAGTCATAGCTGCCGACAAGATTGACCGCGACGACCTTCTTGAACGCGTCGATGCTGGCGGCAGTCTCGAAGGTCGGCTCCCGCCCGACAGTCCGCTGGGCCCACCCGATGCCGGCTGAGTTCACCAGCACACGGAGCGGCGCGATGCTGACGGCGAGCTCGCACAGCCGCCTGGATCTGGTCGGTGTTCGTGACGTCGACCGAGGCGAACGTGCCACCAATCTCCGCGGCCAGCGCCTCGCCAGCCTCGGCTTGCAGGTCAGCGACAACGACGTGGGCACCTTGGCTGGCGAGTTGGCGGGCGACGGCCGCGCCGATGCCCGAAGCCGCCCCGGTAACGATGGCTGATGATCCAGATATGTCCATGAGGCGAGCATAGGCGCGGGCGAGGGGCCATGAGCCTCAGAGGTCAGTCGTGCCCTCGGCCACGATCACGGCCGGTCCGGAGAGCAGCACCAGACCCGTGTGCGTCCATGTCACGGTCAGCCGACCGCCGGGCACATCGATGTCGTAGACCGACCCCGGCCCGTCGCCGTACTTCGAGGCCGTCGCGACTACCGCCGCGCAGGCACCGGTGCCGCAGGATCTCGTTTCGCCGACCCCCCGCTCGTGCACGCGCATCGCGACGTACCCATCGCTGCGCCGCTTCACGAACTCGACGTTGACGCCCTTGGGGTAGACCGAACGATCGAACTTCAGTCCGTCCAGATCCCCCAACTCGTCGAGCGAGTCGACGAACACGACGGCATGCGGGTTTCCCATCGAGACGTGGCGCGCCGGCCATGACCACTTGCCGAGGCCGATCACGCTCTCACCGAGCACTTCGGGAGTGCCCATGTCGACCGTGATGACTGACCCCTCCACGACGACCGACTTCACCCCATCGCGCGTGCCGATCGGGATCTCCTTGCCCGGCGACGCCAAGTCGTGATCGACCAGATAGCGGGCGAACAGGCGGATTCCGTTGCCGCACATCTCCGAGATCGAGCCATCCGCATTGCGATAGTCCATGAACCACTCGGCCGTGCCGCCGAACTCATCGCCACCGGCCATCGCTGCCGACCGAACCACCCGGAGTACGCCGTCCGCGCCGATTCCTGCCCGGCGGTCGCACAGCGCCTGGACGCGAGCGGCTGGAAGGTCCCCGTGAATCTCACCCTCGGGGTCGGGAAGCAGCACGAAGTCGTTCTCCGTGCCGTGACCCTTGAGGAAGGAGTAGCTCACCCCCGACGCGCTCATGCAGACGATTCTCCCACGCGCCCCACGGCGTACTTCGCACAGCAGAAGTCCCGGTTTCGAGCCACATCGAGCAAGGTCAGTTCGAGGTTGCGCGGGAGCAACGGAGCGCCGGAACCCAGCGTCACCGGGGCGTATTGCACCCAGATCTCATCCAGCAATCCGTGATCGGCGAACTGACCGACAAGGTCGCCGCCGCCGACGATCCACACGATTCTTGTCGCCCGCTGCGGCGACCATCTCGGCATGCACGGACAGCGACGTCATCGGAGACGAAGCGCACATCGCCTTCGGGCTTCGGGAAGTCGCGGTGGGTGAAGACCCAGGTCGGCTGCTCGTAGAACGGCTCGGTCATGCCCGATTCGGCTGCGTGGTCCAACAACCATTGGTATGTCGTCGCACCCATCGCCAGTGCCCCGACCTCCGCAATGAAGCCCGGGTAGGCCATCGGTCCGCTGTGATCGATGTCGTTCGGGAAGAGCCATTCGAGGGAGTTCTCGGAGTCCGCGATGAATCCGTCCACGCTGGATGCGGTGTAGTACTGGGTGACCATCAGGCAACTGTTTCAGATTGTGCCGACACTTGATCCGCCGACTTCCCCGCCCTGCGAAATTGCGGCTGAGCGCCTGCGCCACCCGATCCGGATCGTCCCACCCGATCCACACGATGCGCGGATCGCGTCGATGCCAACTCGCCTGGCGGCGAGCGAACCGACGGGTAGCCCGAATCGTCTGATCGCGGGCCTCAGTCAACGTGAGTTCCCCGGCCAGGTAGGCGGCGACTTCGCTATAGCCGATCGCTCGGCTGGCGGTCCGCCCGGACGCCAGCCCTTCGTCGAGCAGCCGTGCCACCTCATCGACGAACCCCGCCTCAAACATCTGATCGACCCGCTGCTCGATGCGCGCGTCCATCGTCTCCCGATCGATGAGTACGCCGATCTGGACGGTCCGCGGATCGACGTACGTCGGCTCCGGCAGGCCCGCGTCATACGGCTCCCCAGTCAGTTCGATGACCTCCAGGGCGCGCACGATCCGCCGTCCATTGTCAGGAAGAATCTTGCTCGCCGCGATCGGGTCGAGCGTCGCCAACCGGTCATGCAATCTGCCCGGTCCGATCTCCGCCAGCTCGGCCTCAAGTCGCGATCGCACCGCTCGATCGGTGCCGGGGAAGTCGAACTCGTCGATCACCGCGCGCGTGTAGAGCGCCGACCCACCAACCAGGATGGGCGTACGTCCAGCCGCCCGGATGGTCTCAACCTCTGCTCTGGCCCACCCTTGGAACTCGGCCACGGCCGCCGGTTCGGTGACGGACAGCCGGTCCAGGAGGTGATGCGGGATCCCTCGCCGCTCGCTCTCCGGCACCTTCGCGGTGCCGATCTCCATCCCGCGGTAGAGAGCCATGGAGTCGGTATTCACGATCTCGCCATCGAGTCTTTCGGCAAGGTCAAGGGAGAGCTCGGTCTTGCCGGCGGCCGTGGGACCTACGACGGCGACGATCACGGGTCTGGACATGGTCGCTAGTCTTCCAGGCATATTGCCCAGTGCACGATCGCTGGCAGAGACCCGACGGAGGAAACACATGGGAATGCTCGATGACGCCAAGGACAAGTTGGCCGCGCTGGTCGACTCGCAGGGTGACAAGGTCGGCGACGCCGTGGACAAGGCCGCTGACATGATCGACGAGAAGACCGGCGGCAAGCTCGGCGACAAGGTCGACCTGGGTGCGGACAAGGCGAAGGACGCCCTCGACTCGCTCGACGGCAAGAACGACGACATCAAGTAACACCTGAATGACTCGCTTCGTCGTCGTCCCGGCGGCCTACGTGTTCCTCATGCGCACCGGGCCGGCGGGCGACGAGGTGCTTCTGCAGCTTCGTCAGAACACCGGCTACATGGACGACCACTGGGCGGCTGCGGCTGCGGGACACATCGAACGTGGCGAGACGGCGTACGACGCAGCGCTCCGCGAAGCTGCCGAGGAACTCGGACTCCGCGACGTCGATCTGAACTTCGTCACCTCAATGCAGCGCACTCGTCGGGCCGACGCCATCGACGAGCGGATCGACTTCTTCTTCACGGCTCGCGCCTGGACGGGCACGCCTACGATCATGGAGCCGGAGAAGTGCGCTGAGTTGCGATGGTGCGCACTGACCGAACTTCCAGACCCCGTCGTGCCCCATGAGCGGGTAGTCCTCGATGGTCTCCGCCTCGGCGAACTACCCGCCTACACCTCGTTCGGCTTCTGATCTGCACAACCTGGGACCGAACCGGCTTTCAGCACACCCCGTTGAGCGTGCGCGGACGCAACTCAGCCGACTTTGGTCCCACCTTGTGCAAGGGCCACGATGGTTTGGCGAACATAGTCGGGATGGTGCATCACGTCTTCCCAGGAGAACCGCAACACAAGCCATCCGTGAACGACGAAGGCGTTGTATCGACGCGTGTCGCGAACGAGCGCCGCGCGATTCCCATGCCATTCGAAGGAGTCCGCCTCGAGAATGATTCGGCGATCGACGTCCACCAGGTCGGGACAGCCGAGGAAGTCCGCTCCATAGATCGGCACTTGTGGCCGTACATCGAGGCCGGCCTCAAGCGCCAGAAGCCGCAGCACTGATTCAAACGGATTGGCGGCGAGGCCAGACGCCATGCCCGCCACGCGGCGAATCCGCGCACATCCTGCCCCGCGAGTGCTCGCGGCCAAGCGACACAGGCTCTCTCCGGTGAAGTCGCCCGCCCGGAGGGCGGAGTCAGCAATGGGCAGAGACTCATCGTTCGAGCAGCCTCGAAGTACGTCCACCAGAGTCCGCTCGCGAGTAGTCACGAGCCCATCGACGTCGCACGCCCCGAGATCCGCCCAGTGCAATTCAACTTCACGCCTGTCCGCCAACGACAGCCTCCGGTTCTTTGGCACAGTGATCTCTGGCTTCCCAGGGAGCGCCCTCTGCGCCCAGCCCCAGTGCATAGCCGCGCTCCGATGGGAGACGACACCCGTCACGCGATGAGCGGCCCGGAGCGCTTGATCGGCGTGGGGTAGGGCGTATTTGCCTCGGCGGTCGACCACCACGTCGCCGCTGCGCACCGCTCTGTCGATGTCGCCGCGCTCAGCGCTCCGCAGGAGCGCGGCCCGGGTGGCCACCCCTCCCAGCCGCTCCAACACCTCGACAACCACCACGGCGCTAGCGTGTCGCAATTAGCGGATCAGGCGAGCCGGCTCTCCACAGGGGCGCCGACTGCGGGCATGCCGAGGCCGACGGAGGTCGCCGGTGCTGGAGTGGCCGTGCGGGCGTCCCAGGCGTCGCCGGAACGAGTACGCCGTACGTCGAGCACGGGACCGTCGGCCATGAGTGGTGCGGTGCGCCGTAGGTGATCTCGACAGTGACCACGTCGCCCGGCCGGATCTGGGCCGTCTCGGAGCCCGGGGGCGTGAAGTGCACCAGGCGATTGTCCGGTCCACGCCCGGATAGTCGATGGGTGGCGGCATCCTTGCGCCCTCCGCCGTCGGCAACCATGAGTTCGACCCGCCGACCGACCAGGGCCTTGTTCTCTTCCCAGGCGATGTCGTTCACCAAGCGCGGCCAGGCGCTCGTAGCGCTCCTGCACGACGGCCTTGGAGATCTGATCGGGCAGATCGGCCGCCGGAGTTCCGGGCCGTTTGGAGTATTGGAAGGTGAAGGCACCCGCGAAGCGGGCCTGGCGTACGACGTCCAGGGTGGCTTGGAAGTCCTCCTCGGTCTCGCCAGGAAAGCCCACGATGATGTCCGTCGTGATGGCCGCCTCGGGCATGGCCGCGCGCACACGATCGATGATTCCGAGGTAGCGCGATTGGCGATAGGACCGCCGCATCGCGCGCAGAACCCGATCCGAACCGGATTGAAGCGGCATGTGCAGGGAGGGCATCACATTGGGTGTCTCCGCCATCGCGACGATCACGTCGTCGGTGAACTCGGCCGGGTGAGGAGACGTGAACCGGACGCGCTCCAAGCCGTCGATCTCACCGCACGAGCGGAGCAGTTTGGAGAAGGCCTCGCGATCACCGAACTCGACGCCGTAGGCGTTGACGTTCTGCCCGAGCAGCGTGACCTCGCTGACGCCCTCGGCGACCAGCGCCTCGATCTCGGCCAGGATGTCGCCGGGCCGCCGATCCTTCTCCTTGCCCCGCAAGGCGGGCACGATGCAGAAGGTGCACGTGTTGTTGCAGCCGACGGAGATCGACACCCACGCGGCGTACGCCGACTCGCGCTTCGTCGGAAGCGTCGAGGGAAAGACATCCAGCGACTCCAGGATCTCCACCTGGGCCTCATCCAGTGAGCGCGCACGCTCGAGCAGCACCGGCAACGACCCGATGTTGTGGGTGCCGAAGACCACGTCGACCCATGGCGCCTTCTCGGTGATCACCTGCCGGTCCTTCTGCGCCAGGCAACCACCCACGGCGATCTGCATCCCAGGGTGAGCCGCCTTCACTGGAGCGAGATGGCCGAGGTTTCCATAGAGCCGGTTGTCGGCGTTCTCCCGCACGGCGCACGTGTTGAAGACGACAACATCGGCCTGCCGATCTGCGTCCACAGCGACATACCCGGCGTCCTCGAGCAACCCGGTCAATCGCTCCGAGTCGTGGACATTCATCTGGCACCCGTAGGTGATGACCTCGTAAGTGCGCGGCGAGGTCGAGGAGGGGGCAACAGTGACGGTCATAGCCGGACCAGGGTACGGCGAAGTGGCCACAAGCAGTCGATTTGGTCGCGGTCGACTTACGCCGTCAGGGTGAGCGGACGCATCACCAGCGCCCGACTCGTCACCAACCCGGAGCCCAGCGCGGCCAGGACGGCCACCGTTGCCTGGGCGATCGCCTCCGCATCGAAACTCGGCGGCGATGCCGGGCCGATCAGTCCATAAGTCAGGAAGAACGCAAGGGCACCCCAGAGCAGTGCATGGGCACCCGCCAAGACATCTCGCCGATAGGCGTAGTGATAGAGCACCGGCTTACCGTCGAACTTTCCAGGCGGCCGATTCCGCACCAGGAAGGCCTTGTAGGTCTCGATCGACGCCACCGCGAATCCACCGGCCGAGAAGGACAGCAGCACCCAGTTGTCGGTCAGGAAGGAGAGCGGCAACGCCCAGGCGGTGGCGACGACCGGACTACGCAGGAACTTCCAACCGCTGAAGCCCTCGACCGGAGCGTCCTTCCATGCGCCGCCGATGGCGGTCAGCCAGCCACTGATCCCGGCAACGAGAATGACGAACCACTCGCGACTGGGTGGGGAACGCATGCTGGAACCACGTGACGATGACGCAGACCAGGAGGATGAAGCTGACGGCTACGACGCCGATCACGTGACGCAGTCGAGCATTGTCGACGGGACGCCCGAGGATGCCGAACCGCATCGGGATCGCGAACGTACTTGCCTGATGGTCGCGGATGAACAGCTTCCAGAACTCGGTGAGCAGGCGTTCGAGGCAATAGATCGCACCCAACAACACGATCATGGACTCGGCGCGATCAAACCCGATGGCGCCACTGAGCAACGCCCCGATGACGACCGCGAGGACGATGCTGCGCCAGAACCGGTTCCAGTGGAATCCCTCGAACGGAGAGTCCTTGTAGGCACCCCAGGTCGAGACGTGGGCTCCAGCCAGCAGTCCGAGGAGTGCGCCGAACAACCAGGTCATGAGCGGCCAATCTCAGAGTCGGCATCCTCAACGTCGAGAGCCGAGCTATTCGGGTGCATCGGGATGGGGCATGAGCGAGCATACGCAAACCGACGCCCATCAGCACTAGGCAAACCGCCAGCAAGAAGATCCCGAAGGGATTGCGTCGTCGGCACCTCACCGAAGACCACGACACCGAAGGCCAGCGCCACCAACACATCCACGACGTTGAGCACGGGCATGGAGGTGGAGAGCGGCGCCAGCTGATAGGAGCGCTGATTGATGGCGACTCCGGCCAGGCCAGAGCCGAGCAGGGCCAGCAGGTGCCACGTGGTGAGCACACCCATCACGCCGTCCGCGCCGAAGTCGTTGCTCAGCATCTTGAGCACTCCCGCGGTCAGACCGAAACACACTCCGCTGGCCATGCCGAGTACGAAGGCTGCTCGTCCGTGCTTCGCTATCCGGCTCGCGACCCCCACCAGCGCGGCTGCGCACGCTGCGGACACACCCCAGAAGATCATCGCGCTGCGATCGTCGGCGACGTTCTCCGCTGTCGTATCGGAGATCACCAGGAAGGTCCCGAGCGCGACCATCGTGATGGTGACGCCGATCAGCTCGCGTCGTGGTGGGAGGGTGCGATCGAGGGCGGCCCGGAACACCACCGCGAGCGGGACGGCGCTCACGATGATCGGTTGCACCAGAGCGATCGCACCCTTGTTGAGCGCAAGCGCATGCAGGATCAGGGCAACGAAGCCCAACATGGCGCCGACGATCCAAACCTTGCGGGTGACGACGAAGCGCATGATGCCGACCAACCCGCCACCATGGGGTGCATCGCCCGCGACCCGGTGCTGCAGGGACGTCGAGAAGGCGAAACAAATCGCCGAGGCGAGCGCAAAGAACGCGGACAGCAGAATCTGCGTGTCCATTCACACCCCCCTGACCGCACGTCCCCGGATCTTGTGTGTGCAATCTAGTGCGGCAGGTCACAGGTCGAAAACCAAGCCGCCCTGGAACGCCCCGAAGAACTCTCGACATCAAGATTCTTGACGAATCGGTACACTGAATTCGATGCGGGACGAAGTCGACGACCTGGTGGATGCCTGGGCCCGCGAACGCCCCGATCTCGACCTCGGCCCAGTCGAAATCTTCAGCCGGATCAGTCGGCTCTCCCGCCGCCTGGATCTAGCGCGGCGAGAGGCGTTCGAGGCGCACGGGATCGAGTCCTGGGAGTTCGACGTGTTGGCTGCACTCAGACGCGCCGGCGCGCCGTACGAACTCTCCCCCGGCCGGCTGCTCCGCGAAACCTTGGTCACCAGTGGCACGATGACCAATCGCGTTGACCGACTCGAGGCTCGTGGATTCGTCCTCCGGTCACCCGACCCGAACGACCGACGCGGTGTTCTGGTGCGCCTGTCACCGGAGGGCAAGTCCGCTGTCGACGGCGCCTTCGGTGCGCTGCTCGAGGCCGAGCAAGGCCTGTTGGCCGATCTCTCCGAGGGCGATCATCGACGGTTGGCCGGGCTCCTGCGCGGCCTGCTGGTCCCCTTCTCCCGCTGAGACGTCACTGCCACAGCCGAGACCTCACAGGCAGCAGCAGCTACTCCAACACCTCGGCGGCTTCGAGCCACTGCAATTCCAGGTCGTCGCGCTCGCGCGTGAAGTACGTCGAGTTCGGCACTGAGCCCGGCCAACGCGACATAGTCGTCGGCGGACTCCGCGATCCGCTTCTGCAACTCCAGATCCCGCGCCGCCAACCGTGCGAGTTGCTTGTCCAACCGCTCGACCTGTTTGCGTGCGGCCCGCTCGTCAGCGCTTCCCGCTTTGGCCTTGGCCACCTGGACTGACGCGCGAACGGGGCCACCCGAGGGTGTGGCCGAAGCCAAGGAAGCCGAGCGCCTCTCGAGGTACTCGTCCACCCCGCGGGGAAGCATCGACACCTGGCCGTCGCCCAGCAAGGCCCACACCGAATCGGTCACTCGCTCGAGGAAGTAGCGATCGTGAGTCACCACCACGAGGGTCCCGGGCCAACTGTCGAGGAAGTCCTCCATCACGTTCAGCGTCTCGATGTCCAAGTCGTTGGTCGGTTCGTCCAACAGCAGCACATTGGGTTCGGTCAGCAGGATCCGGAGCAATTGAAAGCGTCGCCGCTCACCACCGGACAGATCGCCGAGCCGCGCGGTCAAGCGATCCCCGGTGAATCCGAAGCGCTCCAACAATGAGGACGCCGAGATCTCGCCGTCTGCCGTCTTGGCGATCCGCCTGATCGACTCCACTGTCGGCAACACCCGGGCCTGAGGATCCAGGTCGTCCAATTGCTGCGTCAGGTGCTGGAGGGTCACCGTCCGACCGTGTTTCACCCGGCCAACCGACGGTGCCAGCGTCCCCGCCAGGAGTTGCAACAAGGAGGTCTTGCCGGCCCCGTTGACACCGACGATCCCGACCCGATCCCCAGCTCCGAGCCGCCACGTGGCGCCGGTCAGCAACACCTTGTCCCCACGAGCCAGGTCGACGTCTTCCATATCGATGACGTCCTTGCCCAAACGTTGCGTCGCGAACCGTTGGAGTTCCAGGCGATCACGCGGAGGCGGTACGTCGTCGATCAGCGCGTTCGCCGCATCGATGCGGAACTTCGGCTTGGCTGTTCGAGCGGGTGCACCGCGCCTCAACCATGCCAACTCCTTGCGCATCAGATTCTGTCGGCGTACCTCCGTTGCCGCTGATTGCCGCGTGCCGTTCTGCCTTGGCCAGCACGAACGCGGCGTACCCGCCCTCGTAGACGTCGACATCCCCGTCGTGAACCTCCCACGTCCACTGGCAGACCTCATCCAGGAACCATCGGTCGTGGGTCACCACGACCATCGCCGATGCTCGGGCGGCCAGATGTTGAGCAAGCCAGGCGACCGCCTCGACATCGAGGTGGTTGGTCGGCTCGTCGAGGACGATCAGATCGTGTTCGCCCAGCAAGAGTTCAGCCAGGGCACATCGGCGCCGCTCGCCGCCGGACAGGCCAATGACGGCCCGATCGAGTGATACTCCCGCCAACAACACCTCGACGACTTCGCGGGTGCGGAAGTCCGCGGCCCACTCATGGTCGGACCGCCCGCCCAGCACCGCCTCGCGAACCGTATGGGTGTCGTCGAGTTCATCGCCTTGGCGCAGATATCCGATGAGCAGTCCACGGGTCTGGGAGACGCGGCCCGTATCCGGAACTTCGTGACCCGTCAGCAGTCGCAGCAGGGTGGTCTTGCCATCCCCATTGCGCCCGACGACACCAATGCGGTCACCCATGCCGACCCCGAGGGAGACTTCGGACAGCAGGGGTCGGACGCCGTACGCCTTCGAAACCCGCTCCAGGTTGACCAGGTTGCTCACGGATATCTCACGAGATGAGCGCCAGCGACGGGCCCGTTTGCAACAAGTACGACGTGTTGTGGGCCGCCGATCGCCGCGGCCATCTCACGGGCATGATCGGCCGACGAACACAAGAAGACACAGGTCGGCCCGGATCCCGTCACCATGCCTCGCAGCGCTCCTTCTGATTCCCCACGGGCCACCAAGTCGGCCAGGTCCGGACGAAGGTCAAAGGCCGCGGCCTCGAGATCATTGTGCATCGCCCTTGCGAGGGCCCTCGCATTCCCGGAGGCAACCGCGGTCAGCACGGGCAATGCGCTGGTCGGCTCGGATGAGGCGTCGGGAAACATCCGGTCCCAATGGGCATAGACGGCTGGCGTCGAGAGGCCCGTGCTTGAGAGCGCGGCCACCCACCACCACGAGCCGGCGTCATTGACCGGGTCCACCAATTCTCCTCGTCCGGTGCCGTGGGCCGATCCTCCGACCAACGCAAAGGGCACGTCGCTACCGAGTTCGGCGGCGAGCCGGAGCATCTCCTCATCGGAGGTCTGGCAGTCCCACAGGCGGTCGAGTGCGACCAAAGCGGCGGCACCATCAGCCGATCCTCCCGCCATGCCCGCGGCGATCGGGATGTCCTTGCGGATCCGAATCTCCGTGCTCGGCCGCCTGCCCGTCACCAGCAGGCGCGAAGCGCGATCGACGATGTTGTCGCTGCCCACCGGGACCAAGTCGGCATCGATGTAGTCCGCGGCGTGTACCGAGACATTCCAGCGCCTGGCAGGAGACGCGGACACGTCGTCATAGATGCCGATCGCCTGGTAGACGGTGTCGAGGGGATGGAAGCCGTCCTCGCGGGCAGCCCCGACACCGAGGTGAAGGTTCAGCTTCGCTGGCGCTCTCACCGTGAAGGTGGTCGGGGTGCTCACGCGCCCCATCCTGCCGTGTTCGGGTCGAGCCACAGTGCCTGGGCGATGCGTGCAAAGCCAGCCACGTCGACGGCTTCGCCTCGGGTCATCGGATCGATACCCGCAGCGATCAGTGCGGCGGTGGCCGCCGCACTCGAGCCGGCGAGTTCGCGCAGGGCCGCCCGCAGCGTCTTGCGTCGCTGGGCGAACGCCGCGTCCACGACCGCGAACACCTGCTGTCGGCTGGCCGACGTCTCCGGCGGTTCACGACGGCTCCACGCCACCAAACCAGAGTCCACGTTGGGGGCCGGCCAGAACACGTTGCGGCCCACCGTGCCTGCTCGGCGTACGTCGGCAAACCACGCGGCCTTGACCGAGGGGATGCCATAGATCTTCGACCCAGGGGGTGCAGCCAGACGATCCGCAACCTCGGCCTGAACCATCACCAACCCACGCTGCAGGCTCGGCAGCAGCGCCAACAGGTGCAGCAGGACGGGCACTGAGACGTTGTAGGGCAGGTTCGCCACGAGTGCGGTGGGACTGCCCGGCACGTTCTCGATACGCATGGCGTCCGCTTGTATGACGGTGAGGGCGGCCGCCTGGTCCGGGGCGTAGGCGGCGACCGTAGCGGGCAGGCGAGCGGCCAACCGAGCGTCCAGTTCGACCGCGACCACCTCACGGGCAACGCCAAGCAGCGCGAGCGTCAGCGAGCCCAACCCAGGTCCGATCTCGATCACGATGTCGTCCGAGTCAATCCTGGACTCGCGGACGATCCGGCGCACGGTATTCGGGTCGATGACGAAGTTCTGCCCCATTTGCTTGGTGGGCCGCAGGTCGAGTTCGGCTGCCAGGTCGCGAATCTCGGCTGCCCCCAGCAGTCGCGGCTCGGACATGCGTCCAGCGTAGTGCGAAGTCCCAGCCCCATCGCGCAGCGGAGCAATCACCACCGACAGCGTTGAGCGAGGCTGGCTGGGACCGAAGGATTAGCGGGGCAGGCCCAACTTGGCGGCGCACCCGGGCCAGGCGCCGTAGCCACCTGCGGCGTTGCGTAGGCGCGTGGCGACCGCAATCTGTTCCTCACGGCTGTTCTGATGAGGCAATCCGGAGCCACCCCAAGCGTGCCAGGTGCCTGCGTTGAACTGCAGTCCGCCGTAGTACCCATTGCCGGTGTTGATCGCCCAGTTACCACCGGACTCACATTGCGCCAACGCGTCCCACACGGTGTTTCCGCCTGCGAAGTTAGCTGTCACTTCCTTCGTCCCGACCCGAACCCGCGCCGCAACGGGCTTGCGCTTGACCTTCGCCTTGAGCACGACCTTCTTCTTGAACTCGCCGTTGCGGAACTTCAACTGATAGGTGACGGTGCGCAGTCCGACGACACCCTCGCGGTCAACGGCCGTCTCACCCTTGAACATGTCCGGGTCCTTGGCCTGGATGGTCTTGAAGGGGATCTTCTCCTTCTTGACCTTCTTCTCCTTCAGGCGAATCTTGGTCACAACCACCCGATCGCCGTCATTGACCAGCGATTCGAGATCGGGCTTGACCTTGTCATCGGCGTCGAAGTTGACACCGAGTTCCGCCAACGCTTCGCGGACCGTGATGGCGGCAACCGAGCGGGGCTTGGCCTTCTTCGCGCCGATCCGGACGCGGAACTCCTTGACCGTGACGACAGCGAGACCCATGCCTGCACGCCCGATCGAGGAACTGCGGCTCACCGAGAGTTCAGCGGCGTCGTACCCCTGTCCGATCTCCTCCAGAGCACCGGCAACGGTGGTCGATTTGACCCAGTACGTCGTGGGGGTGCCGTCGACCGTCACCTCGAACTGCCGCCCGAAGCGGACACTGATCTTCGTGCCGTCGGCAACATCCTCGTCAAGAGCGGGTGCGACTGCGTCATGCTCGCCAATGGTGATGTCCTGGGCCGCCAGGACGTCGCCGACGGTGCTGCCCATCGCCCGGACCTCTTGCTCCTGTCCGTCGAGCGACAGGGTGACTGTCTTGGTCAGCGCGCCGAATCCGTAGGCGCTGACAATCAGGGCCAACGCCGCGACGACTGCGATGATCGCGGTCGCCCCTCGCGAAGGTCGCCCGGCGATCAGCCGAGCGAAGAAGACCTTGGGGCCGGACAACTTGCTAGTCGTCTCTGGCCGCGCGCTGTGCTCGTTGTGCTGCACGTTTCTCCGGACCTATTCCCTATTGCTTGAACGTTCCAGGACTCGTACCTGGCCAACAATCACGAAACGATAACGGGGCTCGGACGCGAAAGACAACTCGTCAGTCCACTACCAGACCCCTCCGAAGGCCTTCGTCGTGTTGCCGTCGACCGCCACACAGAGGGCTCCGAGGTCCTCATGACGCACCTGAGCCATCAACCGCATGGTGAGCGGAATGAGGTACGACGCGTTGGTGGCGCCTCGGTACGGATGGGGGGTCAGGAATGGCGCATCCGTCTCCACCAGGACCCGATCTTGGGGCGTGATCGCCAACGCGTCCCGGAGGTGCTGGGCGTTGGCGAAGGTGACCGTCCCCGCAAAACTGAGGTAGGCGCCGCGGTCGAGACACTGCCTCGCGAACTCCTCATCACCCGAGAAGCAATGCATCACCCACCGCTCAGGAATGCCCTCGGAGTCGAGCACGTCGAGGACCTCCTGGTGTGAGTCGCGATCGTGAATCACCAGCGTCTTGTCCAGCCTTTTGGCGAGATCGATGTGCCAGGCGAACGACTCCGCCTGGACCGCCCACTCGGGCCCTTCCGGCGTGCGGAAGTGATCGAGCCCGGTTTCGCCGATGGCCCTCACCATGGGATCCGCAGCCAAGCCTTCGATCTCCGCCAGCGCCGATGTGAGTTCATCCCGCGCGGCCAGCCGAGGCACGTCATTGGGGTGGATCGCCACGGCAGCTACGAGTTCGGGGTGGCGCTGCGCCGCTCCGACCGCCCAGTGCGCACCGACCACATCGCACCCGATCTGGACGATACGAGTGACATTGACGGTCGTCGCTTCGGTGATCGCGCGGTCGACGTCTTCCTGTGGTGTTTGCCGGGGTCCTGCCCCGCGGCTGACGTCGAGGTGACAATGGTTGTCTGCGACCGGGTGCGGCAAAGGCTCCGGACTCGGCGGTCGCTCGAGGTCAGCCATCGGCGTCCATGTGATCCGCGCCCAGGTGAACGGCGTTGTAGACCTCGCGCTTGGGGAGCCCCGATCGCTTCGCGACGTCGAGGATGGCGTCGCGACGAGGCATGCCGACCGACTCTGCTTCGCCCACCGCGGCCCTCAGACTCGCCGCATCAGTCGGTACGCCGGGCGGGCCGGTCGATCCGGACACGACAAGCGTGACCTCACCTCGGACGCCGTTCGAGGCCCAGGTCGCCAATTCCCCCACCGAGCCACGGCGTACCTCTTCATGGGTCTTGGTGAGTTCCCGGCAGACGGCCGCGCGGCGATCGGGGCCGAACGCCGTCGCCATCGCACTCAAGGCGGCTTGGGTTCGATGAGGCGCCTCGAAGAAGACCATCGTCCGGGTCTCGTGAGCCAGCGATTCGAGCCGCCGGCCTCGTTCGCCGGCCTTCCGAGGCAGGAAGCCCTCGAAACAGAACCGATCGACCGGCAGCCCAGAGACGGCCAACGCGGTGAGCACGGCTGAAGGACCGGGCAGCGCGGTGACCTGGATGTCCGCGGCGATCGCCGCGGTCACGAGTCGATAGCCGGGGTCGGAAACGCTAGGCATGCCGGCGTCGGTCACCAACAGCACCCGAGATCCCTCCTTCAACAGTTCCATCAGCGAGAGCGTGCGGGTGGCCTCGTTGCCATCGAAGTAGGACACCACCAGTGCCTCGATCGTCACGCCGAGTTCGCTCGTGAGTCGCCGAAATCGCCGGGTGTCTTCAGCGGCGATCACATCGGCGCCCTGCAATTCCTCGACGAGGCGGGCAGAGGCATCACCGACCCGGCCGATCGGGGTCGCCGCGAGAACCAAGACACCGGGCATCCGACGATTGTCGCAGGTGACGCGCGCCGGTCGAGAAACCGCTCGCGGCGCTCGAAAACCGGCTCGGAATGACCCCGTAGAGTTCAACGGGTGACGACCGGGACCGACGAGCGCGAACTCATCGGGCTCTCGGAGACCGCAAGCGGCGACGAAGTACCCCTCGCGGCTGAGCGCGCCAGGGCCAGCCACTCCCTGGACGATCGGATGTGGGGATGGGCGTCCGCGCTCGCGATCGCGGCACTGGCCCTCTATCTGCGGCTTTGGCACTTGGGCAGGCCACACGCGTTCTCCTTCGACGAGACCTACTACGCCAAGGACGCGTGGTCGCTCGCACATTTCGGCTACGTCAGGGAGTACGTCGAGGGTGCGGACGACAAGATCCTGGCCGGCCAGTCGTCCAATCTCTGGGGCCAGGACCCGTCGATCATCGTCCACCCGGAGGTCGGGAAGTGGCTGATCGCAGCCGGCGAGAGCGTGTTCGGCCTGGACCCGTTCGGCTGGCGGGTCGCTGCCGCCGTTGCCGGCTCGCTCATGGTCTTGGTCATGTGCCGACTCGCGCGTCGGGTCACCGGTTCCACGGCGCTCGGCTGCATCGCCGGCCTGTTGTTGTGCTTCGACGGGATGCACCTGGTGCTGTCCCGATTGGCGCTGTTGGACATCTTCATGGCGTTGTTCCTGCTGTGTGGCGTCCACTGCATCGTGGCCGACCGCCAATCCTTCCGGGTGCGCATGGCCAAACGCATCGACCGGCGGCCCGACCGGCGGACCCATAGTCGGGTCGACCCCGCGCACGGCTGGGGGCCTGTGCGATCGATGCTGGTCCGACCGTGGTTGATCGCCGGGGGCATCTCGTTCGGGTTGGCGATCGGCTCCAAGTGGTCCGCGCTCATTCCACTTGCCGCCTTCGGCCTACTTGTCTGGCTGTGGAGCGCGGGCGCGCGGCGCTCCTTCGGCGTCCGTTGGCCGGTGCTGAAGTCTGCCCTCGTCGACGGCGTCCCCGCCTTCGTCCAGCTCGTCATGGTCGCGATGATCGTGTACGTCGCGACCTGGACCGGATGGCTGGTCCACGCGGGCGAATACGAACGCGCCCTCTCGGAGTCGCAGTACACGACGTACGCGGGCGGCCAGCAGTGGCCCACGGCAAACGAGCCGGACGCCCAGGGGCTCGGCGAGGTGTCCCAATCCCTGCGCTCACTCGCTCACTACCACCGCGACATCTGGGTGTTCCACACGCACTTCTTGAACGAGAGCGAGCACACGTACGCCTCGAACCCTCGGGGTTGGCTGCTGCTGAACCGACCGGTCGGCGTCGATGCCCAACTCGGGATCCAGCCCGGAGAGCAGGGCTGCGACGCTCCAGCCGGCTCGGATTGTCTGCGTCAGGTCCTGCTCATCGGAACACCGGTCCTGTGGTGGGGTGGCGCCATCGCGTTGTTGTACGCCGTGGGCCAATGGTTGTTTGCCCGAGATTGGCGGTTCGGACTGTGTGTGATCGGTGCGGGCGCGACCTGGCTGCCGTGGATCTACTACGACTACCGGCCGATGCTCTTCAGTTTCTACGCCATCGCGACCGTGCCGTTCACGATCCTCGCGATCACGTTGGCCATCGGGAAAGCTCCTTGGCCCGGTGGCCGGGCCCCTCTCCTCGGCGTACCTTCGGCGCGATCGTCGCCGGCTCCTTCTTCGTCCTGGTCCTGTTGAACTTCGCCTATTTCTGGCCGATCTGGACCGATGGTCTGCTCACCCACGACGAGTGGGCGGCACGGATGTGGTTCGAGCGCTGGATCTAGCCCTTCGCCTTCGCGAGGGTGACGTCGTCGAGCCCTGTCGAGACCACTCACTCCGTGCGCTTGTCGAACCGTTCGGGATACTTCGGCGGTCTCGGCACCCGCTTTGGGGCGTTCCAGGCCAATACGGCCAGCACCAGGAATCCGGTGCCGATGACCATGCTGATCACGTTTCGGTGGCCGCCTTCATGAATGATGTTCATCAGCACGCCGATGATGCCGGCAATCACGGCGACCACCCGCACGAGGGTGCGATGCCGTCCGACCCAGTCCCCCGAAGCAGGGGCACGCTTGACGCGCGGCGGTGGTTTGATCGGGTCGACCATTGCGTCAGACCGGCAGGTTGACGTACGTCGTGTCGAGGTACTCGTCGATACCCTCGAAGCTGCCTTCCCGACCGAAGCCACTCTGCTTGACCCCACCGAACGGCGCGGCCGCGTTGGACATCAAGCCAGTATTGAAGCCGATCATGCCGGAGGAGATCGACTCGGCCATCCGAATGGTGCGCGTCAGATCGTTGGTATAGACGTAGGCGGCTAGGCCGTACTCCGTGTCGTTGGCCCGCGCGACCACCTCGGCCTCGTCCGTGAAGGTGGCGATCGCCGCAACCGGTCCGAAGATCTCGGAATTGACGATCCGCGAGTCCGCCGGAACATCGGCGAGCACCGTTGGGCGGAAGAAGTAACCCGGGCCGTCGACGGCGCCGCCACCCGTGACTACCCGTGCCCCAGCGTCGACGGCTTCGGCGACGAGCACACCGATGTTCTCCACAGCCGTGGGCGTGATGAGTGGACCGACCTGCACGCCGGCATCCTGGCCACGCCCGACCACCAGTGCACCCATGCGAGCACCGAGCCTGTCGGAGAACTCGGCGGCCACCGACTCGTGCACGAAGAAGCGGTTCGCCGCGACGCAGGCCTCCCCCATGTTGCGCATCTTGGCGATCATCGCGCCTTCGACTGCCGCGTCGAGATCGGCGTCGTCGAAGACGATGAAAGGCGCGTTGCCGCCCAGTTCCATGCTCAGGCGTTGAAGCTGGTCGGAGGACTGCTTCACCAGGATCTTGCCGACCCGGGTCGAGCCGGTGAAGCTCACCTTCCGCAGCCGCGGGTCGGCCATCAGGGTCGATGAGATCTCGGCTGACTTCAACGATGTGACGACGTTGAGGACGCCGGCGGGCAGTCCGGCCTCATGGAGCATGTGGGCGACCGCAAGTGTCGTGAGCGGTGTCGCCTCGGCGGGTTTGAGGACGGCCGTGCACCCCGAGGCGATCGCCGGACCGATCTTGCGGGTCGCCATCGCCAACGGGAAGTTCCACGGCGTGATCAACAGACACGGCCCGACTGGCTTCTTGATGGTGAGGAAACGGCTGCCTCCACCGGGCGCCTGCAGCCAGGAACCCTGGATCCGCGGGGCCTCTTCGGCGAACCACCTGAAGAACTCGGCGCCGTACATGATCTCGCCCTTGGCCTCGGCGACCGGCTTGCCCATCTCGAGACTGATCACCTCGGCCATGGCGTCGATCTGATCCATGATCGCCTCGAAGGTACGGCGCAGCACCTCGCCGCGCTCCCGAGGCGGTGTCGCGGCCCACGCTTCCTGAGCGGCGCAGGCGGCATCGAGCGCAGCCAAGGCGTCTACGCCGGAGCCGTCCGCCACCTCCGCAAGCACGGACTCATCCGCCGGGTCCAGCACCTCGAACGTGGCGCCGTCGGCGGCCGGGCGCCAGGCTCCGCCGATGTAAAGCCCACGGCGGTCGGGGGCGACGAGGTGATCCAGGGTGCTCATGCTGACTCCTTTGTCGTGTGTGTCTTTTCGGACTCTATTCTCTACCGATCAGACACGGCTGATCGGTAGCCGACTTCCGCGCTGACTTCCACACCGTCCGCCTAGACCGACTGATCGATGTTCGACATGTCGCCATACCGGTCGCCGACCACGGCATCCCGCGGGATCGCCTGGTCCAAGGCAGACAGATCGTCCGCCGACAGTGACAGACCGGCGGCGCCAGCATTCTCCTCGAGGTACTTCACTCGCTTCGTTCCCGGGATCGGCACGACATCGTCGCCCTGCGCCATCACCCACGCCAGGGCGAGTTGCCCCGGCGTGCACGCCAAGGCATGGGCGATCTCCCGGATTTTTGCCACCAGGGCGAGATTCGCTTCGAGGGCCTCGCCCTGGAACCTCGGGAAGTACGCCAAGGAACGTGCGTCGCCCTCGCCCACTCCCTCAGCCGTGATGGCACCAGTAAGCAGACCCCGCCCGAGAGGTGAATACGGAACCAGCCCGATGCCGAGCTCGCGAAGGGTCGGCAGGATCTCGTCCTCGAGGTCCCTGGTGAAGAGGGAGTACTCCGTCTGGAGGGCGGTGATCGGGTGCGTCGCGTGTGCCTTGCGGATGGTCGCGACGCTGGCCTCGGAGAGGCCGAGATGCCTGACCTTGCCGGCAGCGACGAGTTCGGCCATGGCGCCGACGGTCTCCTCGATCGGAACCGACTGGTCGACGCGGTGTTGGTAGTAGAGGTCGATGTGATCGACGCCCAGTCGCTGCAGCGAGGCGTCGCAGGCCGCTCGGACGTACTCCGGTGATCCGTTGATGCCGACGCATGTGCCGTCGGGAAGTCGCTCGTTGCCGAACTTGGTCGCGAGTTGGACCTCGTCGCGGCGACCGGCGATGGCCTTGCCGACCAACCGCTCGTTGGTGAAGGGGCCGTACATGTCAGCGGTGTCGAGGAAGGTCACGCCGAGGTCGAGTGCCCGATGGATGGTCGCGAGACCGGAGGCCTCGTCCGGTGCTCCGTAGAACTCCGACATGCCCATGCAGCCGAGGCCCATCGAGGAAACAGCCAGTGGTGAGGTTGTGCCAAGAGTGCGTTCTGTGATTGCCATATCTAGAGTCAACTACTTCGAGTGCACTCCAAGTCAACTCGCTTGTTCGACCGGCGCCTCGAGCTTGCCTTCGTAGATCCCGATCTTGTGATCGATGGCGCGCAGGTGAGAGGTCGACTTCAACCAACTGGCGCTCGACGCTTGCGCGATGCGCGGTCAGCAGGTCGAGTCGCTCGCGCTCGGTCCCCTCTCCGAGCCTCACCAGGTCGGCGTACTTCTTGACCTCGCGGATCGGCATGCCGGTGAGCCGGAGCTTCGTGATGAGCGTGATCCAACGGACATCGTCGGCCGAATATCGTCGATGACCAGAGGCCGCGCGGTCGACGGCTTGCAGCAACAGACCATCTCGCTCGTAGTACCGCAGAGCGTGCGCAGTACAGGCCGGTCTGCTCGGCAACCTCTGCGATCGTCAGACCCTGGTCGTGCGTGAGGACAGTGCTCATCGCACCAGTCTCCGCCTTCGAGTGCGCTCAAAGTCAAGCGGATCGAGAATGCGTCGTCAGGCGGGGTTCTTGGTGCGGTACCAACGCCATGCGCCGGTCACGATGAGCGCCCCCGCGATGGAGCCGATGATCCCGCTCGGACGCAGGTCGAGGCCATCGCCCGAGATCGCACTGATCAACAGACCGCCGATGAACGAACCGATCAGGCCGGCGCTCAGCGCCAGGCCCCAGTCCACCCCCGCTGCTGACCTGCCGAGGATGAATTGTGCGGCGGCACCGATGAGCATGCCGAACAGGATGATTCCAAGGATGAGCATGGTCGGCAGTCTAGTCAGCGACCAGACCGCACGCGTAACACCCCGTCAATGGTCAGGTTGAGCCGGACGAGGCTCCCCCGGCTGGACCAACTGCCCACTTCTGGCGATGGGCCTTGTGCCTCTGTAGCTCGTATGACACGGTGCAACACGGAATCGCAGCGTTAGGACCGCTATGGAGTATCGCCAACTGGGAGGCTCTGGCCTCAAGGTGCCAGTGCTTTCCTACGGCACCGCGACGTTCGCAGCAGGAGCCGGGGACGCATCGTGGGGCAACACCCAGGTCGAGGAAGCAACTCGACTGATCGACATTGCTCTCGATTCCGGAGTCAACTTCTTCGACACCGCGGACATCTATTCCGATGGACGATCCGAGGAGGTGCTCGGCAAGGCGCTAACAGGCAGACGCGACCAGGTCCTGATCGGCACAAAAGCCACAGGCCGTCCATCCGGATCCTCCGACCCGAACGACGTCGGCAGTTCACGCTTCCATCTGTTGCGCTCTCTAGAGGGCAGCCTTCGCCGTCTCGGCACGGACTACATCGACGTCTACTACCTCCATCAGTACGACGCCCTCACGCCCCAGGAAGAAGTCCTCAGCACACTCGATGAGTTCGTGCGAAGCGGGAAGGTGCGTTACATCGGTTGCTCCAACTTCTCAGGCTGGCAGTTGATGAAGTCGCTGTCGGTCTCGGAGCGCCACGGATGGGCCCGCCACATCGTCCATCAGGCCTACTACTCGCTGGCGGCCCGCGAGTTCGAGTGGGAGTTGATGCCGTTGGCAATCGACCAGAACATCGGCACCATCGTCTGGAGCCCGTTGGCCCAAAGCAGACTCACCGGCAAGATCCGGCGGGACCAGCCCGCCCCCGCCAACAGCCGCCTGCTCGGAAGGTCCGAAACGGAGCAGTCCGGCGACATGGAGACGCTTTATCGCACCGTCGACGTACTCGATGAACTCGCCCAGGAGACCGAGAAGACAATCGCTCAGGTGGCGCTGAACTGGGTCCTCCAGCGTCCCACCGTCGACAGCGTCATCTTCGGCGCACGCAACGAACAACAACTGCGGGAGAACCTCGGCACGGTCGGATGGAACCTGACAACGGAACAGATCAGTCGGTTGGACACAGCGAGCGCCACCACTCCGATCTACCCGTACTGGCACCAGTTGGAGCATTCGCAAGAGCGCAACCCCTTCCCGACCGACGTCGGTCCGGTCAGATGAAGAGAAGTTGGGCTCCGGCGGTCTTCTCGATGAAGTCGCTGGCGCTGATGATGCCCTCGACCTCGTCATAGAGGTCCTTCTCCGTGAGGTGGTTCATGTCGGCCGACATCCGGCACGCCCACAGGTGACCGCCCGAGGCGACGATCTGTTCCAAGAACTCCGGGACCTCTGGCACGTCGAGTTCGGCGATGGACTTCTTCAACTTCGACGTCGCCAGGGCCGTCATCCCGGGGAGCCCGCCGAGGCCCTGTGGCATGTGGGTGGCTGTGTTGCCGAGCATCGTGAACTTCAGGTCCGCCATGGTCGACTTATTGATCATCTCGAAGCCCCAGAAGGTGAAGAACAGGTGCGTTTCAATGCCCTCGCCGAGGGCCGCATTGGCGAGGATGAGTCCCGGGTAGGCCATGTCGAGGCTGCCCTTGGAGCAGATGATGGCGAGTTTTCTTCCTTCGTGCTCCTCGGTGTCGAAGCTGGGCACGATGGCTGGTGCGGTGGTGGTGGTCATGACAACTCTCTCCTGGCGTTGATTTGGGTAGGTGGTCAGACGCAGCCGTGCGGCTTGGGTAGGCCGGCGACGTACGCCATCTTCTTGGCGGGCTTCTGTGGGAAGAGCGTGAAGAGTTGCTTGACGGGGATGCCGCCTTGGGTCGAGACCCGGCGCAGGGTGGCCGTCTCCCCCTTCTCCGCGAAGTCCTCACGCAAGAACCGAATGGCCTTCCAGTGGTCTTCGGTCAGTGTGATACCGATGGCATCCGCGAGAACCGCGCCAAGGTCCTCGTCCCATTCGGTCGGATCGGTGAGGAAGCCCTCGTCGTTGACTTGGATCGGGCGTCCGGCGAGTGTCGTGACAGGCATCGCTATTTCTCCTTCTGGTTGGTCGTGGCGGCGGTCTTGCCGACCATCGACATGTGGGCCGGGAGCGGCAGGGGCCGGCCCGGAAGCAACACGTTCCAATAGATCCAGCGGAAGGCGAGCTTGCCGAGATGGTTGCGCCGGGTCTCCTTGAGAAGCGCCATCGGACCCGCGATCGGCAGCGGGTAGGTGCCGGTCAGCGGTTCAGTGTCGTAGTTGAAGTCGATGAGCAGTCCTTTGCCGTCGCCAGACTCGATGAAGCAATTGGCGTGGCCGTCGAACGCCCCGGTCATCGCCGAGCCGTCGATGAGTTGAAGGAAGTTGTCGACGAAGATCTCGACCGAGAAGTGCGCCACCGAGCCCGCCTTGGAGGTGGGAATGTCGGAGGAGTCACCCACGGCGAAGATGTTGCGCGAACGCCTTGGACTGAAGGGTGTGCTTGTCGACGGGGACGTAGTTCAGTTCATCGCCAAGTCCCGAGCGTTCCACGAAGTCCGCACCCATATTGAGCGGCACCGTGACGAGCAGATCGAAAGGCACCTCGCGCTCGTCGTACGAGACGAGGGTCTTGGTCTCGACATCGATGTGTTCGACGAGGAAGTCGGACTCGACGAGAATCTTGCGGTCCTCGAGCATCGACCCAAGGTGTTCGGACGCGACCGGCTTGGTGAATGCACCGGGCATCGGGGTGACGTAGACGAGTTCGACGCGGTCCCGGAGGCCCCTCTCCCGAAGCCACGCCTCGGCGAGGAACGTGAACTCCAAGGGTGCGACGGGGCACTTGATAGGCATGTCGGTGATGTGTACGACGAGGCGTCCGTGGTCGAACTTCGGAAGGGCTTCGGCGAGTGCCTGCGCGCCCTCGAAACTGTAGAAGTCGAAGATGCTGCGACGCCACTCGGTCCCCGAGCATGCCGGGGGTCTGATCGGGTCGCGGCGATGTGCCGGAAGCAATGACCAGGAAGTCGTAGGTCAGGGTCCGTCCGTCGATCAGGGCGACGGTATTGGTCGTCCCGTCTACCCGGTCAACCTCACCGATGACGAATTCGACGTCCTTCGGCAACAACGACCGCCTCGAGCGGTGGATCTGATTCGGACTCGTAGGTCCCGAAGGGAAGGAAGAGATAGCCCGGCTGGTAGGGATGCTCATCGTCTCGATCAACGACGGTGATCTCCCACTCGGTCTCGCTCGAGCTTCCGCCGCAACTTGTTCACGATCATCGTGCCCGCAGTACCTGCACCGAGAACCAGCAGTCGCCGCTTCACAGTCATCTCCCTCGACTCAGCGGAACAGGTTTCTGTCCCACCTCCACGCTAGGAGTTGCCGTGTTTGCTGATCAGAGCCAGACGTCCCGATCGAAGCGGGACTCTAGGCATACCCCACAGGGTATTTCGACGTTAGCGCGAGTGAAGCCGTAGCGACCGGCACTCTGCGACCCACAGACGTCCCAGGACGAAATTCCTGAAGCAGCGGATGGTGGAGCTACCGGACCTGGTTGAGCCGGCCGGTTGCTTGCACAACGTGGGACCAAAGCCAACACCTGCCGTAGGGCTGAGCGCGACGCCACAAGATTGAGAGCTGTTTGGTCCCATCTTGTGCAAGGTCACGCGAGCGAGAGGAAGAGCTTCTCCATCTTCTTCACGTCTACTCCGTCGAGGCCGTCACCCTGGGTCAGGCACTGCTGCAGCCCGGTCGCAACGATGGCGAACCCGGCCCGGTCGAGGGCCTTGGAGACCGCGGCCAGTTGGGTGACGACGTCCTCGCACTCGCGGCCCTCCTCCAGCATCTTGAGTACGCCGGCCAGTTGGCCTTGGGCACGCTTGATCCGATTGATGACCGGGGTCATGCCGGCTGGGTCGAGTTCCATTTCAGACCTCCAGAGGATGTGCGGTGAGTGCGGTTAGTGCGGCGTCGAGCCGTTGACGGGCATCCGTGGCGACGTCACGAAGAGCGTCGCCGGCCAGGCCCATCATCGCCTCTGGATCGAACGCCTCGACGACAGTGGTGGTGTCTCCGATCGAGCGGACGACAACGTTGCAAGGAAGCACAGCGGCAATCGACGGGTCCTGAAGCAGTGCCTGATGGGCCAACTGGGGTCGGCAGGCACCGAGGATCACCTGCGGAGCTACATCGACGTCCAGTTTGGCCTTCAGGGTCGCCTTGAGATCGATCTCGGTCAGGATGCCGAAACCCTGGTCAGCGAGGGCCGCGCGGACCGCCGACACTGCCTCCGCATAGGGGCGGTCAAGGGTCGCGCTCAGGGTGTAGTGCATCGTGCGTTCGGTTTCAATCGTCACGTTCGCGCCTCTCTCATGGTGGCTTTTGACAATACCCCTAGGGGTGTTAGTGTTTCCATCGTACATACCCCCTGGGGTATACGCGAATGAGTGAGGAAGCATGCGACAGATCACCGTGACACAGCTGGAAGCCGCGCTGAAACATGACGCCATCGTGGTGGACGTCCGTGAACCGATGGAGTTCGCCCAGGGACATGTGCCCGGCGCTCTCCTGATCCCGATGGGACAACTGCCGGCCCGACTAGCCGAGCTCGACAAGTCCCAGACCATCCACGTCATCTGCGCCACCGGCAACCGAAGTGGAGCCATGACCGACTCGCTCGTCGCCGCAGGCTACGACGCGGCCAACGTCGTCGGAGGCACGTCGGCCTGGATACGTTCCGGACGAGCCGTCTTCACCGGACTGACGGCTGGCCGAGCATGAGCGCCTTCACCATCCTGTCCCTGGACACCCCGAGCCTCGGGCGACCGCAGCTACCTGGTGCACGACGGCTCGGTCGCCTTCGTGGTGGACCCCCAGCGCGACATCGACCGGGTGCTCGACGTTGCTCGAAGAGCACGCCGTGCAGTTGACCGACGTGTTCGAGACCCACATCCACAACGACTACCTCACCGGCGGACTCGCGCTTGCGCAGCTCACCGGCGCGGCGTACCACGTGAATGCCGCCGATCCCGGTCGCCTTCGATCGCGCACCCGATCTCCGACGGAGAGACCATCGCCGTCGGTCCACGGATGCGGGTCACCGCTCTCGCGACTCCTGGCCACACGTTCACCCACCTGTCCTTCGCGCTCACCGATGCCGACGATGACCTGAACGGGTCGGTCGGGGTGTTCTCGGGCGGCTCGCTGTTGTACGGCGCCACCGGACGGCCAGACCTGCTCGGCCCCGACGCACACCCATGATCTGGTCCGCCACCAGCACGCGTCCGCCCACCGGCTGGCCGACCTCCTGCCCAACACTGCCGAGGTGTTCCCGACGCACGGGTTCGGCTCGTTCTGCTCGGCCACCCAGTCCGAGGCCACCTCCTCGACGATCGGTCAGGAGAAGCTGTCCAACCCGGTCCTGACGCTCGACGAGGCGGACTGGGTCGACGAGCTGCTGGCCGGGCTCGATGCCTGGCCGGCGTACTACGCGCACATGGGCCCCGGCAACGCGGCCGGACCGGGCGCCCCGGACCTCAGTCGGCCCGCCCTCGCCGACCCGGCCGAACTGCGTCAGCGGATCGAGGCCGGCGAATGGGTGGTCGACCTGCGAAACCGCACCGCATTCGCCGCCGGTCACGCCCCTGGCACCCTCAACTTCGGCATCGACGGCCAGTTCGCGACGTACCTCGGCTGGCTGATCCCGTGGGGTACGCCGATCACTCTGCTCGGCGAGACCGCCGACGACGTCGCCGCGGCTCAGCGAGAGCTGGTCCGGATCGGCATCGACCGCCCCGCGGCGCACGCCACCGGCAAGCCCGAGGACTGGACCGACGGTGACTTGGCCAGCTTCCCCACCGCGACCTTCGCCGACCTGGCCCAAGTGCTGCACCACCGCGAGGTCGTCCTGCTCGACGTACGACGAACCAAGGAGTACGCCGAAGGGGCTGGATCGACGGGTCGATCAACATCCCCCTTCACGAGTTGCCTGAGCCGGTTGGCCGAGGTCCCGCCCGGTGAGGTCTGGGTGCACTGTGCCGCCGGCTATCGCGCCTCAGTGGCGGCCTCTCTCCTGGATGCTGCCGGCCGACGTCTGGTCGCGGTCGACGATGACTTCAGCAATGCCCGCAGCACGGACCTCACCCTGATCGAACCCCTAGCGGTCGGCCAGGCGTGACCGCGGCACTTGTCGCCGTCCTCGGCGGGGCGATCATCGGCCTCAGCCTGGGCGCCTTGGGCGGTGGGGGCTCGATCCTGGCGGTCCCTGTCCTGATCTACGGGCTCGACCAGACACCGATCCAGGCCACCACCGGCTCGCTGGTGGTGGTCGGGGTGACGTCCCTCATCGGCGTACTGACCGCTTGGCGAGCCGGCAACGTCCTCCCGAGTCGGGGCATCGTCTTCGGCGCGGTCGCGATCGTAGGCGCCGTGGTGGGCGCCAAAGCGTCCGCGCATGTCGACGAAGCAGTCCTCCTGGCCGCGTTCTCGGTGCTGATGCTGATCGTGGGTGGACTGATGGCGTTCAGGCAGATCCGCGGGCGCGGCACGGATGAACCGCAGCCAACCCTCGACGATCCCATCATCACCTTCAGCCCCACCTTCGCCTGTCAGTGCCCCCGCGCCCTCAAGGTGCTGGTCACCGCGACGGTGGTCGGACTGCTGACCGGCTTCCTGGGCGTGGGCGGCGGTTTCCTCGTCGTACCCGCGCTGGTGCTCGCTCTCGGAGTCCCCATGCGGTACGCCGCGGGCACGTCGTTGTTGGTCATCACCATGACGAGCGCGGTAGCTCTCACGGTCCGTGCTGGCACCGCCGCGCACCCCGATTGGGATCTGGTGCTTCTGCTGACGGTCGCGTCCGCCATCGCGGGGTACGTCGGTGCGCGACTGGCCCTTCACATCGACACCCACCGACTCTCGGGGGCGTTCACCGCCCTGGTGCTTGGGGTCGCGGTCTACACCGCCTCCCAGGCTTTACCCGCCCTCGTTTGACCCAAGTAGATTCAACCCAGAAGGAGATCCACCATGTGCAGAGCAAAGACGTGCCGACAGTGCGGCAAGACCGGCTGGGCCGGCTGCGGCCAACACGTCGAACAGGTCCTGGCCGGCGTCCCCAAGTCCCAGCGCTGCCCCGGCCACCCGAAGGAACCGCGCACTGGCTTCTTCTCCAAGCTTCTCGGGCGCTGAGACCGGACACCATCGGGACCGCTTGGTCCCCGGGCCACACCTGGTATCGGAGGTCACACCGCCCCGATCTGCAGCGCGGTGCGACCGCGTCACGTCCGGGCTCCGGGTCGGGCCCCGACGACAGCCATGTGGCGCGAGTCACACCCTGAGGCGGTATCCATTCTGGCGCTCGTGCCGTCTATGACACGTAACCAAATCCAAAGGAGAACGTCATGAACAAGAACATGGGCTCAGCTGATCGAAAGATTCGCGCAATCGCTGCCGTTGTGCTGGTTATTGCGGGTGTACTCGCCGGACCCGCAGGTTGGCTCGCCATCGTCCTTTACGGACTCGCGGCCGTGATGGCGGGAACCGCCGCCTTGGGCTCGTGCCCGCTCTACTCACTCTTCGGACTGCGGACCTGCCCGATCCAAAAGGTCACTACGAGCAATGCCGAGACCACCCTCTCCCGCTAGCGTCTCGGACGTGGTTGCCCAGGACATTCGGAACAGGCTCGTAGACGAAGTTCCCAACCTGCTGAGATATGCCCGGACGATTGTTCGGGATCCTCAGTTGGGGGAAGACCTCGTGCAAGACACGCTGGTGCGGGCATTGCGGAGCGCTGACTCGTTCCGCGACGAGGCATCACTGACCACGTGGCTGCACCGCATCCTGCACAACGTGGCAGTCGATCATTTCCGGCGCCAGCGAGAGGACGCAACCGATGACCTCGAACGTGAGGTGGATGCGAAGTGGCGCGACGATAGTTACACCGTTGACGCCGCGACCGTTCTCGAGCGTGCAGAGGTGCGTGAGGAACTTCTGGACGCACTGGTCCGACTTCCGGTCATCTACCGGACGGCCGTGGTCCTGCACGACATGGAGGGCATGACCGTCAGCGCGATCGCCGACGTACAAGGCATCGGGTTGCCCGCTGCGAAACAGCGACTGCGCCGCGGAAGGATGATGTTGGTGAGCGCTCTAGCGCAAGGAGAAGAACGATCCATCGCGCAACGTCAGGTGCCACTGCCGTGCTGGGATGCCCGAAGCAAGGTCTCGGACTTCCTCGACGATGAGCTTGAGCCTGCGGCTCGGCAGCTCGTGACGCGCCACCTTGAAACCTGTCCGACGTGCCCACCGCTGTACGCCGGCCTGGTGGGAACCAGATCTGCGATGGGGGCGCTTCGAGACCCGAACACTGTGGTTCCGGAGGCGCTTGTCTTGCGGATCCAGGAGCTGCTGGCACGCCACTGAGGTTCGTGCGCAACACGGAATCTGTTGGTCGGACCCTTGGCATGGGGCGTGTGAGGGCTTCGGCGTCGGACGGGCGGCCGGGACGAATGCTGGCATCTCAAGATGCCTTTCACCGCCCATCGGAGACTGGGGCCGACTGCGCAAATCCGCACCCAACGTCGGGTGACGGGCCTGCTCGGGCCGCGCATGTCTCGCCCGGCGCCGGGTACGCATAGTCATCAACACGATGTCCATTGCGAAGGAGAATCCAGATGGCTGACAATCTCGAGAACAAGGATCAAGACCTCAAGGGTCGTGCCAAGGCGGCCGCCGGTGCGGCGACCGCCTCAGGCTGTGAAGGCCACATCACTCGTGGCCCCTTGCGGGTGGCTCAAAGCAGACCGAGGTCGGTCGCGTGCCGGCGCATGACGTCGCTGTCGGCCGCGAGCACGAACGGAACGTCCGGCGACCACCCTTGCGAAACCTTCTCGACGCGACCATCGCCCGGGTCAAGGCGCACCTCTCGGATATACACCGCGAGGATCCGCCCGGGATACGCCCGCACAATGTCCGCGTAGATCTCCGGGTCCGCCTCTCCAGAGTCACCGATCAGGACGAACGGCATTGCGGGATGCATGTCCAGAATCTCCCGGAGGCGTCCGGTCTTCTGTTCGTGCCCGGCAGCGGTGCCGAGCAGGTCGCGCAGCAGCACCGGGCCTAACGGAAATCCCCAGTGCTGCAGGAACGCAATCACAAAGGCGTGCAGGTTCCACGGACTCGACGAAACGTAGAAGACCGGATTCACCCCGGCAGCGAGATCGCGGTACAGCTCGGGTGCTCCCGGGAAGGACGACCGGGTAAGGGCGGACCGGGTGAACGTCTTGCGGATCATCCCTGAGATCTGTTGCACACCAGTCACGAGGATCGTGTCGTCGATGTCGGAGATGATCCCGAACTTCGCATCCGGCCCGGGAACCATCATCTCGAGGGACGTGACGTGCGGATCGGTCAGCCCGCGGTAGCTCCCGACAAGCTCAACGGTGCCTTTGGTCCATGGGCTGGCAAGTTCATCCTGCTTTCGGACGCAGGTCGACCACGAAGTAGCCCTCTGCATCGGTGACGACATCGACCGTTGCACCGGCGACGGCGATCCGCAGCGGCACGCCCGGCAGTTCGTCGGTCGCGAAGTACCGCAAGGTGCGGCGTAGTACCGCTCTCGGCCTCTCGCCCTCCAACGCATCCGCAGGAGCCGGATCGTCGAGGACTCGGCCACGTAGGACTGCCCCGTCGCGACTGCCGTGCCCGAGGTAGGCCTCAATCCGGAAGTCGGCCGGCGGACGCTTGCTGGCTCTCCGCAATCGGGTGGCATCCCAAGCGCGCTCGATGCTGAGGACCCAGTCGCGCACACCCATGAGACAACCGTATGCCGAAAGTCAGTGCCGACGACGCGTGCTACGCCGGGTTGCGGCCGACGCGAGAACTGAACACCTGGTGTGGCCTTCAGTTCCGTGCATCGTCGGCCTCGAGCATCGTCTTGAGCCTCGCCAAGTCCTTGGTCATCGCACGCTTCATGGCGCGCTCCATCATCGGTGCCGTAGCCCGAGAGAACCCCGACGGATTGCCCCGGTTGAGCATCGTCATCCTGGTGACCCCGACAGCTACTTCGTCCCATGTGTAGGTGGTCTCCATCGGAAAGGGCCCGTCGGAGGTGCGCATGACCAGCCGATGCTCGGGCTCGAACACGACCACCTCGTAGGTGTACGCGAGGCGCCTCCCGAGGAACAATGGCAACGAAGTCCATTCGGGAGCCGACGGCGATCGGCGGCGGTGTCTGCCAATGGACCGACTTGATGTTGGCATACCACTGAGGAGCATTGGTCGGGTCGCCTGCGAACGCCGCTACAGCGCTCGCGGGCCGCTCGATCGTGGTCACCACCTGGACCTCAACACTCACGTAGCCATCCTCCCGCGCAATCGCGGTCGTGGACAGCCTCGAACGGTCGGGCGTACCTTGGATCGGTGGAAGTCACATTTGAGACCCACATCGACGCCCCGTCGAGGACGTCTTCGACGCCATGGCGGATCGACCCAGTTGGGAGGTAACCGTGGCGATCACCGTCATCGTGGAGTTCCAGGCCAGGCCGGGTGCACGCGGCGAGTTGGCCAGCGTGCTCGAAAGCATCTCAACGACGCTGGCGCCGAGCGTCCCTGGGTTCCTGGGCAGCACCATCTACGAAGGAATCGACAGCCCGGATACGCTGGTCGAAATTGCCGAATGGGACTCGGCAGACGCGCAGGCGGCGGCCGTAGAGCAAGCCATGTCAGCGGGTGTGTACACACCCATCTTCGAGCTGATCGCGGCCCCGATCAAGGCCACCCGACTCACTCACCTGAGCTGACCCCAGTAGCCGGCGGAGGCGCCCAGGTCGCTCTCGGCTGCAACTCCACCCATTCACGAGTGACGATCAACCAACAATCGCGCACACGCGTACGGCGGGAAGTTCGTCATCGAATCCGTCGGCGGCCTCGCGCGACTTGACCTCGGCGACTTGCCAACTGTCTGTCTGGCGGAGGCGTGCGTGCGGCCGCAGATTGGCTGGGTCCATTCACCTTTGACGTGTAGACAGTGGGTTGTGAACCCGGACCATGTCGAGATCGAGGACAAGTTCGACGTGCCCGAGGGAGCGCAACTTTCGGGCCTGGGAGAGATCGCCGGCGTCGTAGCGGTGGAGGATGCGACGTGGAGCTCTTGGAGGCGACGTACTTCGACACCGAGGACCTGCGCCTGGCTTCCCTGGGACTGACGCTTCGGCGTCGGACAGGCGGCCATGACGAGGGCTGGCACCTGAAGGTACCGATGACGCACGGGCGGTACGAGGTTCACCAACCGCTCGGTGACCTGGCCGCACCGATCCCTGCGCGTTTGCTCGACGTGGTCAGTGGACTCACCGCCGATCGGGGCCTGGGGCCCGTTGCGCGAATCAGCACCCAACGTCGGGTGACCCGGCTGCTCGGCGAAACGAACCTGTTGGCCGTGGTTGCCGACGACAGGGTCGCGGCGGAGTCGCTGCCGCGAACCGACCCGATGAGCGAGCTGTCCTGGCGAGAGTGGGAGCTCGAGCTCGAGCAGGGTGGCCGGACGCTGCTCAAGGACGCCTCGCGCTTGGTGGTCGAGGAAGGCGCCGTCCCGTCGCGACATCCGTCGAAGTTGGCGCGCGTTCTAGGCGACCGGATCCCCGCACAACTCGGACACCAGGAGTCCGGATCCGGCCGAAGGATCCCGCCGGTGACATCGTCCGTCGGCGCCTGATCGAGCAGGTCACCGAGGTACTCCGAGGCGACCCGCAAGTCCGCCTTGACCTGCCCGACGCAGTTCACCGGATGCGCGTGGCCGTGCGCCGCCTCAGGTCTGCCCTCGCTGTCTACCGCCCCCTACTGGACTCGGCGGTGACCGATCCGCTCCGCGAGGAGCTCCGCTGGCTCGCGGCCGCGCTGGGGGAGCCGCGCGACGCCGAGGTCCTACGCGCGCGAGTGTGCGCACTCATCGACGAGGAGCCGGCGGACCTGGTGGATCCCCAGGTCTCCGAGTTCGTCGATGCCCTTCTCGCTGAACGCCACAGAGACAAGCACCAGCACCTCCTCAGTCGAGCTGCGGTCCACGCGCTACCGAGCGCTTCTCGATGGCTGAGCGCGATCGCGACCGACCCGCCGCTGCTGGAGCTGGCCTCCGAGCCGACCCGCGAGGTGGTCCCGGACCTGGTGCGCCGAGACTGGAACCGCCTAGAAAGGAGGGTTGCGGCGGCGCGGGCAGCCAGCGACCCCGAGGACAGATCGGCGAGGTTGCACGACGTACGCCGCGCGGCCAAGCGGGTCAGATACGGGCTCGAACCACTCGTGCCCGTGTATGGCGACAAGGCAAGGCGGCTGGTCGAGGTGACGGTCGACCTCCAAACCGTGCTCGGAGATCAGCACGACGCCGTGGTGGCCCAGAAGCACCTGCGCGAGTTGTCCGACCGGGCGACGCGAGGCAGGAATCAACGCCTTCACCCTCGGAGTGCTTTACGCCCGGGAACAGGCCAGAGCCACCCGATGCCAGGGATGACTTCGATCGCGTCTGGGCCCGCGCGGCCCGCCCCAAGCTCCGCCGCTGGCTCTCCTGACTCCCGAGCCGACGCTGATTCCTTCACCCATGTCGGTCAACCAAGAATCGCGCATAGGCGTATGGCGGGAAGTTCGCCGGCAATTCTCTGCTCAGCGTCATCTGCGTGAAGATCTCCAACGCTGCTTCGATCTGCGCATGCCAGGCCGACGATGGTGACTGGGTGTAGAGCCGGTCCACCACTTCCTCAGCCAGGCAACGCACCCGCTTGTGGGTGATCGGTGTGCCGTCGCTGGTGGTGCACCCGTATCTCATCCATTGCCAGATCTGGGCTCGAGAGATCTCGACCGTGGCCGCGTCCTCCATCAAGTTGTCGATCGCGGTTGCCCCGCTGCCGCCGACCCAGGCGACCAGGTAGCGCAATGACACTGAGATGTTTGCCTTCAACCCTGCGGTCGTGATCTCGCCTTCCACACCACCGACTGCTATCAGGTCCGCGGCAGTGATCGGCAGGTTCGACCGTTGCCTAGGTCCGTCCGAGGCCTTGCCGAAGGCCGCCAGACAGGTCTCGACCAGTCCGGGGTGGGCGACCCAGGAGCCATCGAACCCGTCCTGCGCCTCACGTGACTTGTCCTCGGCGACCTTGGCCAGGGCAGCTTCGGTCGCCGCTGGGTCGTTCCGGTTTGGCACGAACGCGGACATCCCGCCGATGGCTTGCGCGCCGCGCCGGTGACAGGTTTCGACCAGCAGTTGGGTGTAGGCCCGCATCATGGGCGTCGTCATCGTGATCTGGCCGCGGTCGGGCAGGACGTACGCCGGCCCTTGCTCGGCGTACGTCTTGAGGTAGGAGAAGATGTAGTCCCACCGACCGGCATTGAGTCCAGCGGAGTGGTCGCGTAGCTCGTAGAGGATCTCCTCCATCTCGAAGGCGGCCGGGAACGTCTCGATCAGCACGGTCGCCCGGATGGTGCCAGGAGTCAGGTTGAGGTGTTCCTCGGCCAGCACGAACACGTCGTTCCACAATCGTGCCTCGAGGTGGGACTCCAGTTTGGGCAGGTAGAAGTATGGCCCCGCACCGTGGCTGAGCAGCCAGTCCGCATTGTGGAAGAGGTACAGCCCGAAGTCCACGACGGAGGCTGACAAGGGGATGCCGTGGACAGTGAGGTGGCGTTCGTCGAGATGCCACCCACGCGGGCGAACCATCACCGTCGGTCGCACCTCACCCAGGGCGTAGTGCTTGCCGTTCTCGCGTGAAGTCAAGCTCTCCACGTAGCGCGAGGCGGAGGTTGCGCTGCCCGTCGACCACGTTGAACCAGGTCGGGGCAGTGGCATCCTCGAAGTCAGCCATCCACACGCTCGCGCCTGAGTTGAGCGCGTTGATGGTCATCTTCCGGGTGGGTGGTCCGGTGATCTCACACTGACGCTCCTTGAGCCCCGGCGGCCGCTCGGCAACCCGCCACGAAGCGTCCTCGCGGACTGAAGATGTGGCCGACAGGAAGTCGAGCGGTTGGCCGTTGTTTCTCCTCAGTTGTTGGCGCGAACGCTCTCCCAACAGATCAGCGCGCCGCGACGCGATCGCCTGGTCGAGCATGCCGACGAAGGTCAGTGCCTCGGTCGTCAGGATCTCGTGGAAGCCGTGATGGGCAACCCCGTGCACCCGTGGCAACGTCCTCCTGGCCATCGTCTCGGTGATCGTTTCGGTGGACATCTGCGTGCTCATCTGGGTGGCCATCTGGGTGGTCATCAGTGGAACTGCTCTGACTCGGTGGAGCCACTCATCGCGAGCGTCCCGGAGGTGGGGTTGAGGGCGGTGGCCACTCGGTCGAAGTAGCCGGTGCCGACCTCTGCCTGGTGCTTGATCGCGGTGTAGCCGCGTGCTTCATCGGCGAACTCGGCCTCCTGCAACTCGACGTACGCACTCATGCCGGTGCGGGCATACGCGTGGGCGAGCTTGAACATGGAGTGGTTGAGGGCGTGGAACCCGGCCAGGGTGATGAACTGGAATTTGTACCCCAGCGCGGCGAGCTCGTCCTGGAAGGCTGCGATCTCGACGTTCGACAACTGTGCACTCCAGTTGAACGACGGGGAGCAGTTGTAGGCCAACATCTTCCCCGGGAACTCCCGATGCAGTTCCGTGGCGAACTCCCGGGCCAGGCCCAGATCCGGGGTGCCGGTCTCAACCCAGATCAGATCGGCGTACGGCGCGTAGGCCTTCGCCCTGGCCAACACCGGTTCGATCCCGTTGCGCACGCGGTAGAACCCTTCGGTAGTGCGAGAACCGGTAGGAACGGTTGATCGAGCGGGTCGACATCGCTGGTCAGCAGATCCGCCGCGAGAGCGTCGGTGCGCGCGATGACAAGCGTCGGCACGTTCTCGGTGTCGGCGGCCAAGCGAGCGGCGTTCAACGTCCGGATATGTTGGGTGGTGGGGACCAGGACCTTGCCGCCGAGGTGGCCACACTTCTTCTCTGACGCCAGTTGATCCTCCCAGTGGACGCCCGCGGCTCCTGAGGTGATCATCGACTTCATCAACTCGAAGGCGTTCAGCGGTCCACCGAAGCCGGCCTCGGCGTCCGCCACGATCGGGACGAGATAGTCATGAAGACGGCGGCCGGAGCTGTGGTCGATCTGATCGGCCCGCAACAGCGCATTGTTGATCCGCCGCACCACCGCCGGCACCGAGTTCGCCGGATAGAGGCTCTGATCGGGGTAGGTCTGACCTGCGAGGTTCGCGTCAGCGGCGACCTGCCACCCCGACAGGTAGATCGCTTCCAGTCCACCCCGCACCATCTGCACCGCCTGGTTGCCCGTCAGCGCACCCAGTGCCCGGGAGAACCCGGCACCCTGGAGTTGGCGCCACAGACGCTCCGCGCCGCGGCGCGCCAGGGTGTGCTCCTCGGTGACAGTCCCCCGGAGCGCCACCACATCCTCGGCGGTGAAGGTGCGTTGGATGCCTGCCCAGCGCGGGTCTGTCGCCCAACGGCGTCGCAGATACTCAGCGGGATCGACCGAGTCCGGATTTGCCTCGGGGGCTGGGGAGGCCACCCGATCTGATTGGGGTTCCAGCGTCGTGGTCATGGAGTGATCCTTTCGGGAGTCAGGAAGGTGGTTCCTTGCGAATTGGGACCACTCTTGCCGCACTCCGGAGCACTTCTGGGCAGATTGACGCGTCAATAAATGCTGTTCTTGATATATCGTCAAGCAATGGCCAACCCATCACCGCGCGCAACGCCCGAGAACTCCACCACCGGGAGCGTCACCACCGACCTCCTGACCATCGGTCGCCGCGTGCGGCACCTTCGCCGACAGAGCGGGCTCACCCTCGATGGCCTCTCCTCGCTGGTGGGCGTTTCCGCCTCAGCGTTGTCGCTCATCGAGAACGGCAAACGCGAGGCCAAGTTGTCCCTCCTCACCGAGATCGCGGTGGCGTTGGGAGTCGGCGTACAGGAGTTGTTGTCGAGCGCGCCACCGAGTCGCCGCGCCGCACTCGAGATCGAACTGGAACGGGCCCAGCGTGACTCGGCGTTTGCCTCGCTGGGCATCCCTGCCGTCACCATCACCTCTCGTTTGCCGACCGAGGCCATCGAGGCGCTGGTGGGCATGCACCGTGCGCTGTCCGACGCCCACACCGAGCGAGCCGCCACACCTGAGCACGCCCGGAGAGCCAACGCGGACCTGCGCGAACGGATGCGGGAACAGGACAACTACTTCGGCGATATCGAGGCGCTGGCGGCCGGACTGATGCGGGACACCGGCCATCAGGGCGGGCCGATGACACAGACCCAGGTCGACCGAATGGCAGCCCACCTCGGCTTCGAATTGGTGCGCACTCGCGATCTGCCGAAGTCGACGCGAACGGTGACCGACCTGGCCAACCACCGGATCTATCTGCCGGAGACCGACGCCGCCCTGAGCGACGCCAAGACGCTGGCGCTTCAGACCATGGGTCACTTGGTCCTGGGTCACAAGGTTCCGAGCGACTACGCCGAGTTCTTGGAGCAGCGCGTCGAGGTCAACTACTTCGCCGCCTCGTGCCAGATCCCCGAGCGCAGTGCCGTGGTTCTACTCCAACGGGCCAAGGCCGCCAAGGACATCGCGATCGAGGACCTTCGTGATGCGTACGCCGTGTCATATGAGATGGCGGCCCATCGGTTCACCAATCTGGCCACCCGCCACCTCGACCTGCCGGTGCACTTCATGCGGATCTCCTCGCAGGGCGTCATCTATAAGGCCTACGAGAACGACGGGGTGCACTTCCCCAGCGACCCCACCGGAGCCATCGAGGGACAGCGGGTCTGCAAGAAGTGGACGGCCCGGATGGTTTTCGACCAGAGCGATCGCTCGGTGGCCTACCGGCAGTACACCGACACCGGCCGTGGGACGTATTGGTGCACCGCGGTCGTGGACCAGACTTCGGCCGGCGAATTCTCAGTCAGCATCGGCGTGCCGTTCTCGCACGTGAAGTGGATGAGAGGCAGGGAGACCCTCGAGCGCTCGAAGTCGCTGTGTCCCGACCCCGTCTGCTGCGACCGCCCGCCAACCGAGCTAGCCGCTCGGTGGGAGGGAAAGGTCTGGCCGAGCGCACGAGTGCAGTCCCACTTGCTGGCCGCCATGCCTCCAGGAGTGTTCCCCGGCGTGGACGAGACCGCTGTGATGACATTCCTAGAGGGGCAAACTGAGAGCCCCCATGGCTGATCCTTCGGCGCGGGCTAGGCCGACCGGTTGACGAAGCGCAGCAGGCCGTATTCGAGCAACCCGGCCTGATGGCAGCGTTGCAGGGCGTCCCCACCGACAAGGGCCTCGGCCCATACCGACCGGCCACGGGCTCGCCGAAGCACGGGCTGCGCGGCGCGGACCACACGGTCGCGCGGCCGCCCTAGCCGCTGGTACGCCGAAAGGTCGAGGGACTCGACCAGATCCAAGCCAACGGAGCCGGCCATCGCCTCGGCTTCGGCGACCGTGACCAGGTTTCCCACGTGCCAGCCGATCCTGAAGTCGTCGAGCCGGGGATCGGTCGGGTCGCCGATGAGTAGGTCGTCTATCACCACCAGCGACCCACCTGGACGCAGGGCGCGGGCGGCCTCGGCGAAGAACGCAGTCGCAGAGTGGGCGTGCACGAAGGATTCGATGGCGAACGCTAGGTCGAACCCGACGAGGTCCTCTGGCAGCGCCGTGAAGTCGCCGTTGACGAACCGCACGCTTCCCTGGAGCGGCTCGCTCCGTGAGGCGAACCCGTCGGCCAGTCTTACTTGCGCTGGGCTGATCGACACACCGACCACCTCGACCGGCCGCCGCTGTGCCAGGTAGAACGCGGCGGACCCCACACCGCAGCCGAGGTCGAGCACTCGACGGGAATCGGTCGGGAGCTCGTCAAGCACCAGGCGGTGCGCGTGGTGGACCGCCTGGGCCCGAGTGTTCACCCCAGGCGCCCACAGCTCACGATGAATGGCGCGTTCGGTCCCGGTGAGCAGAAACTTCCAGGTGTTGCCGTCGTAGTACTGGCGAACCCGGTCCCCCGTCGTGGTCACCACGCACCCCGATCCCATGCCACCGACCGCTTTGCCACCGGCTCCCCCTTGCCGACCGTGGCGGACACCGTCCGCTCCCTGGGTGCAAGTATCTCGCACGGCCGACAGCACAAGATTCTTCCAAGGTGTCGCCAGCGACAGTTGTGGCGTGACCACCAAACCCGAAACCGCGCGGGCCGAGATGGCCGAGGTAAGTCGTCGGGGCCTCATCGTTTCGGTCGGCGGCGGAGTGGCCTTGGCTGCCGCGGGGTTCGTGTTGATCCGGACGACGTCGTCAACGCAGTCGAACCCGGGTCGGACGGCGCGGACGTCGTTCGGCTCGGTCGTCCTGCTCGGCTCGTCACGACTCGTCCTGGCCCGCAAGGGCGCAGCCTCCAACGGGCACCACAGTCAGGACGGGCTCGGAACACCGGTCGCTAGCGCCGTCCACGGCGCCTGGACCGACGCGGTTCTGGTCGATGTCGAGGTGCACAACTCCATGTCGCGCGCCGTGGGACTGTCGCCGGGACAGTTTCGGGTGCGCGTCGCAGACGGCGGACCTACCGTCAGCCTGTACAGCGCCGATCGCGAGGCTGGGTCGGTCGAGGCAGGCTCCACCACGACGATGCGGATCAGCTACCTCGCGCCGCCACCGGATAGTTCACTGTCGCTGGAGTTTGAGGACACCGGCGCGACCGGAGCCGTTCTGCTGGGTTCGCTCCAGAGTGCGGGGGCACACGGATGAGCGAGCACACGCTGCGTGAGGTCCTGGCGGTCGCCGGCACCGCGGACGGGTTCCTCGACCTCTACGTCAACGAGGGTCTCGCCCTCATGGTCGACGACAGCCTCGTCTACATGCGCGGGTTCGGTGCCACGCCGACCGACATCTCATCGCCAAACCCGAGTCTGCGCATCAGCCCCCAGGTGTTTCTGGCCGATGGGAGACTCATCAGCAGCCGCAGTTATCCGCTTGGGGCCCCAGAACCCGAGAACGGCCGGCCCGACCCACTCTCCGAGCACCCCATTCTGCCTGGGGAGTACCTCATCCGGCGCGAGTACTGGGCCAGCTTCTTCCCGGACCGGACCATCGTCGCCGAGACTGGCAGCACCATACGTCTGCGGGTGCACAACCGCCTGCAGCAGTCCCACGCCCTCCGCATCGACGGCGTGGCGAGCACCGGCCCGATCGCTCCGGGGGCGACCGCGTCGCTGGAGTTTGCGGCTCCCCCACCAGGCACTTACGCCTACCACGACCCCGGCGGCGGATCCGTCGAGCGAATCCTCGGTCTCCACGGCGTACTCGTGGTCGTCGCGCCGAGCGACCCGTGGAGGCTCGCACCTGGGCTTGCCGAGTTCGAGCGGCAATGGGTCTGGATGTGCCAGGACGTCGACCCGGTCTGGGGAGCCCGAGCGCGAGCAGGCGAGGTGATCGACCCGGTGACGACCCCGCCAGTTCCGCGTTACTTCATGCTCAACGACCAGAGCGGCTTCCGATCCCTCGGCATGTCTCGCGACACGGCGGCCAACCACACCCGCCACGAGGACACCCTTCCGTCCGGCTCGGCGCGCGAAGTTGATGTCCGCAACTTCAGTCCTCCCGCGCCGAGCGCGGTCGGCACCGGCCAGATGGTTCGGCTCGTGAACCTCGGCGCGGTGATCCACCAGATGCACTTCCATGGCAACCACGTGTGGACGGTCCGCAGCAACGGCGAAGATTTCTCACGGTCCGCAGGGCGGGTGGATCAGGAAGGACATGTGCTGCTCCAGCAGTGGGAGGACGTCGTCGAACTCGACCCCATGGACCGCAAGGAGATCGTGCTGCCGCTCCAGCGTCCGCCCGAAGCACTCGACCGAGTCTGGGACGCACGTGACAAGTCATGGGAGTACCCGATGCATTGTCACGCCGAGCCATCGCAGACAGCCGCCGGCGGACTGTACCCAGGCGGGCTCGTGGCGGGGTGGACACTCGCACCCCCCGGACCCCGCAAGGTCGAGGCGCACCAGAAGTACCCGAGCCAGGCGGCTTTCGCCGTCAACCAACCGCACGAAGGGACTCCCGTCACGCAGTTCCGCGAGACACCCACCAAGACTTTCCTGCGCGACTTCTACAACCGCGAGCTGCGCTTCCCGGACGGCAGCCGACACCTGATGTGGAGCTTCGAGGACCAGACCTCCGGTCGCCGCTTCCCCGCCCCGCTGATGCGGGTCACCGAGGGCGACGTGGTGCACGTCAAGCTGAAGTCGTCTAAGCGGGTGCACACGATCCACCACCACGGGATGGAGCCCGACCCGCGCAACGACGGTGTTGGGCACACCTCCTTCGAGGTGACCGGCTCATACACGTACCAGTTCAGGCCGGAGGTGGGTGTGCCGGGAGACCCGAACGTTGGGGCCGGCGGATCCTACTTCTATCACTGCCACGTCAACACGGTCCTGCACGTGCAGATGGGGATGGCGGGTCCCATGATCGTCGACCCCGTCGTACACCCCGACTACCCCGTGCCCGCGGGTGCGCGCCGGTCGTTCGTCGACGGGCCGCTCTACGACGTTGCCACCGAAGCGTTGATCGCGCCGTACGCCCTGGACCCACGCTGGCACGCGTTGTCGCACGCCGCTGGTCTTTCGGGCGAGGATGTGGGGCTGAACCGGTTCGACCCGAAGTTCTTCTATGTGCTCGGCGGCCCACTCTCCGGTCCCAAGCCGACCGCCGACGTGGCCTCCCCGACCCGCCTGCGGGTCAATGTCGCCAGCACCGGCTTCCCGACGCTGCTGCGGATGCTGAACCTCAACTACTTCCCGAGCCGGGCCCTGTTCACGGACCTCGCCGGTCGACCGGTGCAGATGGCCGAGCTGATCGCCCATGACGGGCGACCGTTCCGAGACACCTCGAACCCGAACGCCCCGAGCCCCCCGACGTGCGACACCGGGCACCCGCTTGCGCACCAACGCGATCGCCTTCGGCTCCGCCGAACGGTACGACGTGTTGGTGCAACCCCCGAACGCAGGAACGTTCATCATGAACATCCAGTTCATCCACTGGGCGACCGGTCAGGTACTCGCAACCAGAAGCGTGCAGTTGATCGCGAGCTAGGCGACAACTGACACGCGACCCGCGGCGCCCCTCTTTGCTAGTCGGAGGCTGGAGCGGGCCTTTGTGGCAGGTCGATGCCGCACGCCTCAAGGGCCAGTTGGACGTCGGGATCCTGGAGCGCACCGAATGCGCCACCCGGTCCATCCGTCGGGAGGCCCTCGGGGAGGTCTTCAGGGTCGATCGATTCGGGATCGAAGTCTTCCGGCAGGTCCGTTGGGCGGTCGGTCGGGAGGTCGGTGGGCAAATCAGTTGGCAGTGCGATGTCCAGACCCGCTGCTTCAAGGCAGTCGTTGATGTCTTGAATCTGGCTGGGGTCGAACCCGCCGGGTTGTCCGCCGGCCGGCCCACCCGCCTGGGCATCGGGGGCCTCGTCGGTAGCGGCCGTGGTCTCGCCGCTCTGCTCGGCGTCAGAGCCGCATCCGGTGAGCAACAGCAGGGCGGCGAGGGTGGCCGCGCAGACGACGTTACGAACGATCTTCATAGGTTTCCTTTGCATTGGATGGGTTGCAGCGTCACCGCTGAGTGACGCTGTCGGCTTGGAGTTGTTTGTCTTTGGTCGTGCCGGTGACCTGCACCCGATCACCGGTCCTGATGTCTTCGGTGGTGATGCGGGTCTCGCGCGTGACATTGGTGCTCTCAGCGACGGTGACCTCGTGTCGCTCGCCGCCGAGATCCTCGCACGACCCAGGTATCTCCCTTGATCTCGAGCACCCTCCCGATGACCGAGTCGGACGGGTCCTCCTCGACTGGCGCTGTGCCGACGCCGACCCCGCTTGTGGCGGGAAAGCCCCCGGCGCCGCCGCCAGGGAAGCCCTGGGGAACACCCGCCGGGAACCCTCCTGGGCCACCTGCAGCGGCGGTGCTGGAATCGTCGGCGCCGAAGTACTTCTGGGTGAGACTCCCGCCGAGGAAACACATCGCGGCGACCAACAGGGCGACCATCGTCATACGCGAACGTGATCGCTTCGTGGGTGCCGCGAGCCACTCCTCGTCGAGCATGCCGGTGTCATCGACGACGGCATCGTCGATGGTGTTGTCGGTCATTGGCAGTTCCTCACTCATAGCGAAGGGCTTCGATCGGACGTAGCGACGCAGCGCGATTGGCCGGGTAGAGGCCGAAGAAGAGGCCGATCAGGATGGCGACGCCGAAGGCAAGAACGACGGAGTACGGCGCAACGACCGGTTCGACTCCGACGATCGTGAACTGAGAGCCGACCAAGCCGATGATCACGCCCACCACTCCGCCGAACAGAGAGAGCAAGCACCGCCTCCGCGAGGAACTGACCGACGATGTCGGCCTTGCTGGCCCCGATCGCTTTGCGGATGCCTATCTCACGAGTTCGTTCAGTGACCGTGACCAGCATGATGTTCATGACCCCGATTCCTCCCACCAGCAGCGAGATCGCGGCCACGGCCCCGAGCAAGACTGTGAAGGTCTGGTTCGATGTCGTTGCCGCTTCGAGAATCGAGGAAGCGCTGCTGACGCTGTAGTCGCGGTTGCCGGCGTTGACGTCATGTCGAGCGTCCAAGATTGCTTGGACTTCCGTTTGCGCGGCCGTCACGTCATCGGCTGTTGTGGCCTTGACCGAAATGGAGCTCAGCGCCCCATAACCCGACAACGTGTCCTGGACCGCGGTTGCGGGTGCGATGACACGGTCGTCTTGGTCCTGGGGTCCAGTGCTGCCCTTCTCCTCGAGAATGCCAACGACTTCGAATTGGAAGCCATTGAAGGACACCATTTGCCCAACGATGCTGCTGACGTCGCGGCCGACCAGTTCCTCGGCCACGGTGCGGCCCAGCAGTGCCACGCGACGGTGTGCCGTGTAGTCCTCGTCGCGTGAAGGCATGGCCGATGTCGACGGCAGTGTTGTCGATGAGCAAGTAGCGTCGGAGTGGTCCCGGTGAAGGTGTTGACGTCGTGCGAGGCACCCTCGTAGGTGGCGGTCACCGACGAGGCGGACACCACCGGGGCGACCCCCAGCACATGAGGCGCTTCTTCGCTCGTGGCAATCGCCTCGGCGTCCTCCATCGTGAGCTCGGCGGCCCGGCTCGTGGTTGCGTTCTGACTCGTGGTGGCCTCTTGGCCACCGCCGAAGCCACCAGGGGGGCCGAATCCTCCTCCCCCACCGAAGCCGCCACCTCCGGACCCGGCCGTGACGGTGAGGCTGTTGCTTCCCAATGCGCTGATCGAGTCCTGCACGGCCTTGCTGGAGCCGGTGCCGACCGCAACCAGGATGATGACTGCGGCAACCCCGATCAGGATGCCGAGGGTAGTGAGCGCAGATCGGATCTTGTTCGCGCTGACGCCTCGCCACGCGAAGCGGCCCGTCTCGCGGATGTTCATGGCTCAAGCCGGTGATCGGAGATGATCCGGCCATCGCTCATCCGGATGACCCTCTTGGCATGCGCGGCGACATCGTCCTCATGGGTGATGACCACCACGGTCCGACCGCCTGCGGCGAGCTCATCGAACAAATGCAGAACCTCGGCAGTGCTGTGGCTGTCGAGCGCACCGGTGGGTTCGTCCGCAAGCAACAGGACCGGCTCGGTCACGATCGCCCTGGCGACGGCGACGCGTTGTTGTTGTCCTCCCGAGAGTTCCGCCGGGATGTGGCCGGCCCGGTTCGCGAGCCCCACACGCTCGAGGGCGGCCGAGCCTCGCAATGCTCGTTCAGTGGCTTTGATGCCGGCGTAAGCGAGCGGGAGTTCCACGTTGTGTTGGGCGGTGGTCCTCGGGATGAGGTTGAAGCTCTGGAAGACGAATCCGATCTTTCGGTTCCGCACCAGTGATAGTTGGGTCTCGTTCAGACGGCGTACATCGATGCCGTCGAGGACATACCGTCCGGTGGTGCCGACGTCGAGACAGCCGATGATGTTCATCAGCGTGGACTTGCCCGACCCGGATGCCCCCATGATCGCGACGTAGTCCCCGTGATCCACGCGCAGGTCGACGCCATCCAGGGCGCGCACCTCGGCTTCACCGTGTCCGTAGATCTTGTGGAGGCCATGAATATCGATGACCGGGTCGGCGACGGGCGTTGCTCACGGCAGCCCTCCGCCGAAGCCGCCGCCGCCCCGGGAAGGTGAAGTCGTTGCCGGTCCCCGTCTGCTCCGGCAACTCCACCGTGTCGCCCTCGGTCAAGCCGCTCAGTACTTCGGTGTATCCGTCGCCCTCGAGTCCGGTGACGACTTCCACTGTCCGGGTGGTGCCGTCGTCGTCCCGAACGGTTGCAGTTGTCAGTTGGCCGATGCGTGGTCAACGCGCTGCTGGAGACTCTGAGGACGCCTGACTTCGAGCCAGTGGTGATCACCACCTGCGTGCTCTGACCGAGTTTGACCCCCTTGGACTCGTCGAGGGTCACCGTGACGCCGTACTCGACGACATTGTTGGTGACCGTCTCGATCGCATCGACGGCAGTCACGGTGCCAGCGATCTCCTGGCCGCTTGCGGACAACGTGATCGCGGCCGCCTGACCGACCTTCACCTCGGCAATGTCCGCCTCTGCGACGTCCGCTGTCACCCGAAGAGCATCGGTCTCGGTGAGTACGACGAACCCGGAGGTATCCGTCGTCGAAGTGCTAGTCGTGGTTGTCGAGGAGCTCGAGGCGCCAGCGGTGGAGGATTCGCCGACGGTGCCGTTCACCTGGGCCACCCGGCCACGTGTGGGAGCCCGGAGTTTGGTCTGGTCGAGCACTGTTTGGGCTTCGTCAACGGCGATCTGGGCGCTGTCGATTTGAGCCTGCGCCTGCGCGACCGTCCCGGCGGTGGCTCCTTGACGGTTGACCGCCACAGACGCTTGCGTCGATGCCAGGCTCGCCTCGGCCGACTTGACCTGTTGCTGCGCTGAGGACACCTGCTGTCTCCCCTGCAAGAGGGCCGATGAACGACCCTCTTTCGCCAGCGTCAGCGCCGTCCTCGCAGACTGCGAGAGCGGCTTCGTCTTGAGCGACGTCGACGTCGTGTTCAGCGCGCGCCACGGCCGCGTTCTGCTGTTTCCTCGTGAGCGCGAGACTGCTCCGCGCTGAGCGAAGGCTGCTGCGAGCACTCGCCACCGCCGCCTGCGACTGATCGATGGAGCGTTCGTCTCGCTGGTACTCCGCGGAAGTCTGCCCCTGAACCGTGGTGGCGTACGACGCTTGCGCCGACTCGAGTTGGACTTGAGCCTTTGCCACCCCCTGCTCCGCGGAGGTTGCATCCACGGTGGCCATCACCTGCCCCTTGGCTACCTTCGATCCAGGCTTGACAAGGATCCGGGTCACGACACCACCGGTGCCCTTGAAAGTCGACGTTGACGGTCGTGCCTGCAGCGACATTCCCGTTGGCCGACACCGACGCGGTCACATCGCCCGTGTCCACCGACACCGTCTGTCGCTGCTGAGACGGGTTCGCTTCCCGTGTCCCGCACCGTCCAGACGATCAGCGCCAGCACCACAAGGAACCGAGGGCCAGAGCAGGTTCGGCGCGGATCCGACACCATCGTGAGAAGACGTAGGGGCTTCTGCCAGGTTTCTCATCGTGTGCTCCTCGCAGCGTCTTGAACCAGAACACTGACGAACGAACCTCCGAGAACCCTGTGCTCATCTGGGAGTTCCCTGGCAGTCTCGAACGCGCAGCCACTCACAGGGAATTGCCAGACTTCTCCCAGCCAATAGCCATCTACCGACCGCAGACTGCGAGAACACATCCAGTCCAGCAGCACCCGGCGGAGGCACCAGCATGGGACGAATCACCCGCGACTCCGTCGCACCTGGAATCAGGCTGCTGGTCGTCGAAGACGAACTCGCGATTCAAGACATGCTGGCAATGAGCCTCGCTTTCGTCGGCTACGACGTCGTCCGCGCAAGCACCGGCAAAGAGGCATTGGCGTGCGCGGCCCAGGGACGCATCGATCTCGCGCTGCTCGACGTCATGCTCCCCGACATCGACGGCTTCGAACTTCTGCGGCGGTTGCGACAGATTCACCCCGAACTCGCGGCAGTGTTCGTCACCGCACGCGACGCCCTCGAGGACCGGCTCAACGGCCTCACCCTGGGAGGAGACGACTACATCACCAAGCCCTTCTCGCTGGAGGAGGTGGTCACCAGAGTCACCGTCGTGTTGCGCCGCACCCGACCAACATCGGAAGGGCGCGTGCCAAATCAGCTCGTGTACGCCGACCTGGTTCTCGACGAGGATCGCCACGAGGTGTGCCGGGCCGGTCGCTCGATCAACCTCTCGCCGACCGAGTTCTCCCTGCTTCGCTTCCTCATGCGAAACCCTGAACGAGTGATGAGTCGGGCTCAGATCCTCGACCACGTCTGGCACTACGACTTCAACGGGAACTCCAGCGTGGTCGAGTCCTACATCAGCTATCTCCGCCGCAAGATCGACGCCGTCGACCCGCCACTCATTCACACCGTCCGTGGCGTCGGGTATGTCCTGAGAAGTCGGGCCTCGTAGTGCACGGCATCTCCATCCGGGCACGGCTCATCCTGGGGATGGTGATCCTGGCATCCGCCGGTCTCGTACTGGCCAACACGGCAGGGATTCTGCTACTGCGCTCCTACCTCCAGGAGCGGGTGGACGACCAGGTCGCCGGATTCGGCGCGGCGTCACCGCAGGAACTCCCACCCAACGCCGTGGATTCACCTCCGGGGCCGTGCGCGAACCCGCAGGATCCGCAGGGTCTTCGAAGCAACTTCCTCCTGCTCGTCCTGGACGCCAACGACGAAGTGGAGTGCTCGCTGGGCCCCGACCTCGGTGATACCGGACCCGACCTCGACGAACTAGTGGATCCGGGCAACACCTCGACTCTCCAGACGGTCCCGTCCATCGACGGCAAGACCCGATGGCGCAGCCCGCGTCGTCGATCTGCCCGATTCGGACCAGAAGCTGGTGTTCGCCGTTTCGCTTGCCGACGCCGACGCCACCGTCACCCAACTCACCAGACTCTCGGTCCTGATCAGCGGGCTCATCCTGGTGCTCACGGCTGTGGGCGCGGCAGCCATCGCGCGAATCGGGCTTCGCCCCTTGCGGCAGATCGAAGAGACCGCCGAGCACATCGCTGCAGGCGACCTCACCCAACGAGTGCCCACCTTCCGACCGCAGACCGAGGTCGGGAGACTCGCTCAGTCGCTCAACGGAATGCTTGGCCAGATCGAGCGAGCCTTCACGGCTCGCACCGAATCCGAGGACAAACTCCGCCGATTCGTCGCAGACGCCAGCCATGAACTCCGAACGCCCCTCGCCGCCATCCGCGGCCACGCCGAAATGTGGCAGAGCGGAGTGAGTCAAGACCTCGACACGGTCATGAACCGCATCGAGTCCGAATCCGAGCGGATGGGATACCTGGTCGACGACATGCTCCTGTTGGCCAGGCTCGACCAAGCACGCCCTCTAGCCCGGGAGCCGGTCGACGTACTCACCATCGTGACCGAGACAGTTATCGATGCGAAAGCACGACAACCCGATCGTCAGGTGACTCTCGACGTGCACACCGGACCAACGCCACCGTTGGTGGTCGGCGACGAATCACGTCTGCGTCAGGTCCTGGCAAACCTGCTCACCAATGCACTCGTCCACACCCCGTCGACGTCACCGATCACGCTCACCGTTCGTGTGCGCGAGGCGGAGGTGATCGTCACTGTTCAGGACGCCGGCCCGGGCATGACTCCTGAAGACGTGCGGCAAGGCATTCGATCGCTTCTACCGCGCCGACCACGGACGCAGCCGTGACCACGGCGGATCCGGTCTCGGACTCGCGATCGTGAAGTCCCTGACCGAAGCCCATGGTGGCACCGTCACCTGCACCAGCGACGTCGTACAAGGGAGCACCTTCACCATCGCCCTTCCCTTGGCGACGTAGGAGCTCCTGGACATCAGCTCGACCGGCGGCTGGCGAGCCCACATCGCTCTAATCGGTTGAGCCAATAGCCGCAATTGTCGCTACGGGCACTGCGCCAATTACGCGGGTACGGCGATCTCCGGGTACATCACTGTCGGGTCGGCTGCCAGACCTGCCTTGACTTGGCGAGTCAGGTCGTCCACGAGCACCTCGGTAGCGTCGGCCTCGATCCCGTCGAGAGCAAGCCGTGCGACCAACTCCGGGGGGTTCTTGGGAGATTCCACAGTAGCGACCATGTCAGTGTCGGTGAATGCGACGTGGAGTCCCGTCACGCGAATCCCACGGGGATGGAGAGCCAAACGCAGTGAGTTGGTCTGAGACCACAGGGCGGCCTTCGTTGCGCTGTATGCCTCCACGCCGGCGAACGTGAACCAGGACAACACCGAATGCATCGTCAGGATGTGTCCACCGCCATTGGACTCGATCACAGGCACGAATTCTCGGGTCACATTGAGGGGACCATAGAAGTTGGTCTCGAACTCGCGACGGATGTCCTCGATCGGGGACTCTAGGAAGGAGGACCCCAACAGGATTCCAGCGTTGTTGATCAAGATCCGCGTATCCGACGCCGCTTCGGCTGCCGCCCTCACAGACTGTAGGTCCGTCACTTCTAGAGGAACAGGAACCGCGTCAGGGTGGGAGACGGTCTTGATATCGCGAGCAGTGGCGTACACCTTGGCAGCTCCGCGCTCGTAGAGCGCTTCGACCAGGGCTTTGCCGATACCTCGGCTCCCGCCAGTTACTAGGACGACTGAGTCTTGGATGCGTGTCATGATTCTCCTCGCGTTGAAACCGATCGGTTTCCAACAACTTAAACCGATCGGTTTCTCCTGGCAAGGCATGGCGTAGCCTTATTCACATGAGCCCCGATCTCACTGTGTCGGCGCTGCCCACGAAGGAGCGCCTGCTTGCCGCTGCCCACGATCTGATCTACCGAGACGGGGCAGGTGTGGGCATTGAGGCGATCTGTCGATCAGCCCAAGTCTCAAAGCGATCCATGTACCAGTTCTTCACGAGTAAGGACGAACTGATCGCGGCCAGCTTGGATCGCGCTGCGCCGTCATACCTCAGCGACCTCATACCGCCACCTGAGAACGGTGGGTCTCCCCGCGAGCGAATCCTTTGGGTCTTTGAGCGACTCGAGGCCAATTCGTCGGATTCGGATTTTCGCGGATGCCCTTTCGTGGCAGCCGCCGTTGAACTGAAGTCAGCCGATCATCCGGGCAGCGTGGTCGCACGCCGCTCGGAGCGAGCGCTGACCGACTTCTTCGAATCAGAAGCGGAGCGCGGGCGCGTACCGAACCCACGCCTACTTGCTGAGCAACTGATCATCGCCTTCGACGGGGCAAGTTCGCACGCGGTTGTCCAAGGTCGGGCACTCGGAGGTATCGCCGTCGCCACAGCGAGCGCTTTGCTGGACCAATCCGGCATGGACGCGACGCACTCTCAGCGCGGGAGCAAGTCCTCCGCATCCTGACGGCGTAATGGGTACCGACTGCACTGTCGCCTGGAGAAGGGGCTTCACTTTCTAGCCGCTGAAGGCTCCTCGTCCGACTGCTGGGAGCGCATGCGCGCCAGCGCGTCGCGGGCGTGCGACTTGACCGTTCCCACGGAGATGCCGAGAGCCTCAGCCGTGTCGGCCTCGGTGAGGTCGTCGAAGTAGCGCAACACCAGCACCGCGCGCTGCCGCGGCGACAGCCTGCGCAGGTCCTCGAGCAGCGCGATGCGGTCGGCGCTGTCGGCGCTGGGGTGATGCATCGCCTCCGGGACCACCTCGGTGGTTACCTCTCGCCAACGGCGACCGCGCCATCGGTTCACAGACTCACGCGCGAGCACCTGCCGGACGTACGGCTCCGGGCGGTCCCTGATCCGCGCCCACTTCGGCACCACCTTGATCAGCGCTGACTGCACGAGGTCCTCGGCGTCGTGATGGTTGCCGGTGAGCAGGTACGCCGTACGCAGCAGCGCACCTCTCCGCGCGACCACGAACTCCTCGAAGTCGGCGTACCCGCTCATGACGCACCGCCATCTGCGTCGAGCGCTGCTCCGATCAGATCGGTAGCGAAAGTGACCCGCTCAGGCGCTGCACTGCGGTCACGACCACGCGACGCAGCGCCGGGTCCTCGAACCGATAGTCGCCGCCATCAGGCGCCGTGGATGTCCAGGGCGACCACCGTCCGGTTGCCGTCGTTCGGGTCGTCCCAGTCACCAGGCAAGCGATCGGAATTCCAATGACCCAGCAGGATCTCGGAACCGATGACGCCCAAGACGTCGCACAACACCGGCACGTCGACTAGTTCGTCGTCGCCTTGGTCGGCGGTCCCTCCGGTCAGCTTGAGGACAGGCGACCCACCGACGATCATCGAATGGTTCGCCCGCGCACATGACCGGGGACCGACCTCCCGTCGTCGGTGACCGACAGGTCCCTCCCTGCGTACAGCCCTCGGTAGGGGTCCCTGCGTACGTGATGGGGTCGACCAGCTTCGGCGCCGTGCCCGGCTCCCACACCCATCCGTCCGCCGTCGCCCGCTCCCGCGACGTGGCCGAGGAGGTGGGTGGCATCGAACCAGGTGTACCCCGCGCGTGGTCCTCGAATCCCGGACATGCGGGCCAGTTGTAGTTCTCGCCGCTCACCAGATCGTGGACGATCAGTCTCTCCCGTCGGGGAGGCATAGGCCATCCTGCGGCCGTCGGGCGACAGCGCGACGACGCATGTAGTCAGGACCCTCGGGTCGTCGTGGGACACGTTGATCGGGAGCGTCCCGAACGTCCCGGTCTCCGCGACGAGGCCGACGGCTTCAGGCGCGCCGCCGCCCACGCGAGGAGCCAACCAGATCGCCGCCAGCGGTCCGGGAGTGTCCCCGAGATCCGGCAGATCCTCCCCAACGGGGTATTCGATCGGCAGCGTGATGCCAGCGGTCCCCGCCGGCGCAACGTCGGAGCGGTTGCCATCGCCATCGGCGAGGCGTACGCCGATGCCTGTGCCGACGGCACCCACCACCACCAAGGTGGCCGCGACTGCCGCGGCCCGGAGGCGATGCGCACGTTTGCCGCGCGCCCACAGCTCGGCCGCGGGCGCACCTCCCGTCGGTGCGTCGTCGGCCAACTCCGCCAGCCGGTCGCTCAGCGTGTCCATGCGTCCCTCCAATCAGAAAGTCTCACTCATCAACACGCGATGAGCGAGACTTTCGGAGGGGGGCAGTTCCGAACCGTCTTTGCCCAACTGGATCAACTGCCCAACGCCGACTTCAGATCGAACCCAGAGTCGACACGTCTCAGTGGGACTGATTGCGTCGTCGAGTGACAAGGTGTCATCGAGACACCCACGTGGTCGTTAGTCCCTCGTGGCGAGAAAGATCTCGAGAGTTTCGACGACGAACTGATGGTCTTCGAGCTGCGGGAGACCTGAGACCGCGACAGTGCCGACACAGCCGGTGCCCCGCACCAGAATGGGGAAAGCGCCTCCGTGGGCCGCGTATTCCGATGGGTGCAGTCGGGCGTCCGCATCGAAGGACCCGCCATCGACCCGGAACTGTTCGCCTACGCGGAGCGAGGAGCGGCCGTAGCGGTCGACCACGGCGCACTTGCGTGCGAGCCAGCCGTCGTTGTCCGCTGACGAGCCCGGAAGCGCAGCGTGGAACAGGCGCTGGCCGTTGCGACGGACCGAGATGGCAACCGGAAGCGCAGCGGCGAGTGCGGCCTCCCGCAGTGCAACTCCGAGTGCCCAGGCGGTGTCCTCGTCGAAATGGTCGAAGACGAGGCGCGACTCCTGCGCCGCCAGCTCATCGAGCAACGCGCGGCCGGTCACCGTTCGGCTCCGAGACGTTGCGTCGAACGTTGTTCGATGCTGACTCGGGCGGCCTCGAGGACGTCGGCGGTCGCAACGGCGTCGACCGCTGCTACGGGAGGCGAGCCCGCACCGCGTACCGCCCGGGCGAAGGCCGGGTAGTACGTGTCCCAGGCGCCAGGTTCGAGCGAGACCGGCCGTGAACCCGACGCGGTGAAGACCCGGTCGAGGTCCGAGGTTTGCTCGACGCCCCACGGGGCGTCCGTCGAGGGGCGCGTACCGGAGAGGAGTACGTCCTCCTGGGTGTCTGCCGTTGTGACGACCAGCGTGGCTGCCGAGCCGGTGACCCGGAAGCGTGGCCCGGGGGCGTGCTGGCTCCAACTGCCCCACAGATGCGTTACGGCCCCGCTGGTGTGGCGCAGCGCAACGAAGACGTCGTCGTCGAGTCCGCTGTCGCGCGTCCGCGACTCGGCATACACCGACTCCACAGCGCCGAGCAGGGTGAGCGCTTGGTCGACGAGGTGCGCGCCGAAGTCGAGCAGGGTGCCGCCGCCCGACCTGCCAGGACCGCTTAACGGGGCGTACCGCTCGAACCTGGACTCGAAGCGGTGCACCTCGCCCAAAGTCCCGTCGTCCACCCGGCCCCGCACCGTAAGAAAATCGGAGTCCCAGCGACGGTTCTGGAACGGGCTCAGCGTCACTCCGCGAGCCGAGGCGAGCCCCACGGAGCGGCGCGCCGCGGCCGGATCCAAGCTGAACGGCTTATCGCAGACCACCGACAGGCCCAGCGAAATCGCCTCGTCCGTGAGATCGGAATGGGTGTCCGCGGGCGTGGAGATGCTCACCGCTTCGGCGCCGGCGGCTGCGATGGACGCGAGCGAGTCGAACACGTCGACTACCGGGTGCTCGACACCCACGAGGGCACGACGTTCGGCGGACGAGGTGACCACGCCGATGAACTCGCACTCGAGTGAGGCCGCGATCAGCGGGGCATGGAAGTACCTGCCGCCGAAGCCGTAGCCGACCAGTCCGATCTTGACCGGATCCACGTGATCACACCTCCCATTTCTACGCCGCTCTCCTGCATCGAACGCTTGATCATGATCGCGAAGTCATTGTCACCGACGGCCCCGAGGAGTCCAACCCTAGAACCACGCCGCGCCGCGGCGACGGCCTGGTTCGCCCCTTTCCCACCGGGCGGATTGCGAACCCGGACTCCGCCTAAGAAGTACCCAAGGTGACGGTGTGTTTGGAGCCGGTCAACCACCTCTTCGGCCCAGTGCTGTTGCGTGTGCGTGTTAGTAGCGGGCGCGAGCGGACCGCGGCTAACCCTCGGTCACTTGCTCCAATGGCATGAACTCGGCGGCGTCCTCGACGTGGGCGAAGATGCGTGAAGCCACTGGCGTGCGCATCTCCTCGGCGAGCTGCCCCAGTAGTCCGGCGCACCTGGCCAAGAGCACCACCCCGCGCAACATCCGCTGCGGGATGCCCAGGTCGGCGAGGACGGCGCCGCAGGCGCCGGCGCCGTTGAGGGGCAGGTTCTTGCCTAGGACATCTGGCGCGACGCGTCCGATGGCCTCGAACAATGCGAGCCGTGGTCCGAACGTGTCTTGTTCCCGGGCGACGGTCAGAAGTCGCGGAACACGGGGGTCGCCGTTCTTGTGCAAGTGGTGTCCCAGGCCGGGCACGAACCCGCCGACGTCGCGCCGGAGCTCGATAGCGGCAACTGCCAGTGCGTCCCAGCCCGCGTCGTCGGTGGGCAGGTTGCCCTCGACGGTTTCGAGGGCCTCGTTGAGGAACTTGCCAGTGTCCTCGCTGACGCCGAGGAAGCGTGAGCCACCGCCCAGGAGGCCGGCTGCCAGGGCTCCCTGGATTGCGTCGGGTGCGCTGAGCCAGGTCATCCTGGCCGAGATCGCAGTCGGGGTGAAGCCGTGGTCGGCTAGCGCGACCAGCACTGCGTCGAACATCACCGCCTGCCCGGGGGTGGGTTCGCGCAGGGTGATGAGGCGGTAGGCGAGCTCCCCGAAACCGACCTTGCCAATCAGGTCGTCGGAGAGGTCCTGACCGAGCAGGCTAATGGTCTCCACGGTGGACACACCGAGGGACGTGAGGTAGGTGACCGGGCTCTCGCCCTGGGCGCTCATGCTGATCTCCGCCCGATCGGATGCTCGCCGTCGCCCCTCAGGGGGTGGTCCGTGTTGGTCAGCCACTGGCGGATGTCGTCGCCGTCGGCGTCAACTGCTGGCGGTGCCAGGACGTAGCGTGCCGGGGTCTTCGAGAACGTGACGGGGTTGCGGACTGTCGGAATACCGTCGATTTCGACGACGGGCTCCAGTCCGAGACGTTCGGCGAGCTGGACGCCGCCGCGGATGTCGTTGATGGGACCGCATGGGACTCCGGCGGCGGTGAGCTCGTTGAACCATTCGTCGGCCGACTTCTTCGACAGCAGTTCGAGCAGGAGCGGGCGCAGCTCTTCGCGGTTGTCGTTGCGGTTGCCAACAGTCGCGAAGCGCTCGTCGTCGGCCAGTTCAGGGGCGCCGAGGACTTCGATGAGCTTGCGGTACTGCCGGTCGTTGCCCGCCACGACGATGAGGTCTCCCTCGCCGGTAGCGAGTGGTTCGTAGGGAAACAGGCTCAGGTGCGCATTGCCCATCCGCTGCGGGATCACATCGCCAGCGACGTACGCCATGGTTTGGTTCACCAGGGAAGACATGGCTGTCGAAAGCAGGTTGGTCTCGACGTGCTGGCCCTCTCCCGTCTCTTCGACGTGGCGCAGTGAAGCCAGGATGCCGATCACCGAGTGGAGCCCGGTCATGACGTCGAAGACCGAGATGCCGGCACGGAAGGGCTGGCCGTCCGGGTCGCCGGTGAGGCTCATCAACCCGGACATCGCCTGAACCAGGAGGTCGTAACCGGGGAGATCCTTTCCTCCTCTGGTGCCGAAGCCGCTGATGGAGCAGTAGATGCTGCGTGGGTTGCGGGCCGAGACGGAGTCGTAGTCCAGGCCGAAACGTTTCAGACCGCCCGGCTTGAAGTTCTGGATGAAGATGTCGGCACGCTCGGACAGCGCGTGGGCGACTGTGAGGTCGGCCGCGTTCCTCAGATCGAGGGCGATCGAGCGCTTGTTTCGGTTTATCGCGAGGAAGTAGGTGCCGACGCCGTCGCGGACCGGGGGGACCCAGTGGCGGGTGTCGTCGCCGTCGCGACTCTCGACCTTGATGACCTCGGCGCCCATGTCTGCCAGAAGCATCGTGGCGTAGGGACCGGCCAGGATTCGGGAGAAGTCCGCGACGACCAGACCGTGAAGCGGTCCGGGCTGGTTCGCGGCTTCGGCCGGGGTGGCGGTCGGGTCAGCGGGTGTGCTTGCGGTGGCGGACATGGGTCCTTCCGTCTCTGGTTGTGGCCCGGGTGGTGGCAGGTCAGGTGGCGATGTCGGGGTAGGGCATCTTGAAGTGGGCGAGGCGTACCGCGTACTCCTTCTGAAAACCCAAGGGTTCGTGATCGCGTTCGAAAATCGCGATGAACAACGTCAGCGTGAGGAAGGGATGTGCTCCGAGCTCGAACAGCGTCACGTAGTCATGGGTAGAGAGCGCTTCCCGTTCAGTGTCGTCGAACGTGAGCCAGGTGCTGCGCTCGTCGGCGATGCAGTTGAGGATCCGGTTTGCTTCTTCGGCCTCCCACCACTGCACGGTTTCGCGCGGTTCGATGCGGTACCGCTCGACGAGCTCGGGGTCGCGGTCGACTGTGAACAGGAACTTGTTCAGCAGGTACTTGCTCACGCCAGGCTCCTCTCGGGGTACCAGGTGAAGTACGCCTCCATCGTGTGGAACAGGTCGAGGGTGTCGACGTAGTCGGCCTTCACGTTCTCGCCGGCGACGCCCATCATCAGCATGAAATCCATGAATCCATGGGTGGCGTTGCCCGGTTGGTGAAGGCTTTCGAGGCTCACCTGCGAGAGGCATCCGTCGAAGTCGCCGTTGGCGATCCAATCGACCGCGCGCCGGTCGAATGCGGGATCGGGACCCGTCTCGCCGAACTGACGTGGGCCGCCGAGCTCGAGTGAGAGATGGCCTGTTCCGATGACCGCCACTCGCAGGTTCTCTGGCCAGGAGTCGAGGATCTCTCGGATGGTTTGGCCGAGCTGGATGAAGCGTTTCGGCTGCGGGAGGGGCGGCGCGAAGATGTTGGTGTAGATCGGGACGATCGGCAGGTCTGCCTCCGGTCGCAGTGTGATGATCGGGCAGGTGATCGAGTGGTCGATGCGCAACTCGTTGCTGAACGCCAGGTCGAAACCCGAATCCAGGCCCTTACGCAGCAGGTAAGCGGAGAGGTCCTCCTGGCCGGCCATCGTCATCCTCGGTAGGCCGAACTCGCGTTCCTCGTTGTACCAGTTCGCGTCAAAGAAGGGTGCCTTGCCGACGAGGAACTGGGGCATGTTGTCCAGCCACAGCTGATGGAAGTGATCGCTGCCGACCATGACCAGTACATCGGGCTTGGCACGGGTGAGGGTCTCGCGGAAGGCCATGATCTTGGAGACCCACTCGTCCGCGAATGGTGGGCGGTCCGCGCCGGTCGCCGTGCTGGCGCGGTAGTAGAACGGGTGGTGCGTCGATGCGATGACTGCACACACTGTCGCCATGGTTGTTGTCCGTTCCTGGAGGTCGTCGGGCTTCGTCTTCTGTTCGCTGTCCGGTCAGCCTTCGACCAGCGGGGTCGCGAGCAATCGGTCGCGGGACTCTTCGCCCTGACTGCGGATCCGGTCGAGGTCCGGGTGGGTGAGGCGCCCGTTCCACTTGGCCGCCTTCCCAGCGACCAGGACGGTTTCGACGTTGCCGGGGTGTCCGGCGCCGACGATGGAGGCGGCGATGTCGGCACTGGGGACCGTGGTGAACTGGTCGAGTCGGAACACGATGAGGTCCGCGTCCTTGCCGACGGTCAGGCTGCCGGTGCGGTCGTCGAGACCGGATGCCTTCGCACCAGCGATGGTGGCGAACTCCAGGAGGTCGCGAGGAGTGAACGAAGGCAGTTCGCCGTAGGTGTCGGGGTCGAGGGTCAGCCCGAGGCCGTGGGAGGTCAGGGCGGCCCGCATGACGTTGAACATGTCGCCAGCTACGGTCGCTTCGGTGTCGATGGACAGGCTGGGGCGGATGCCGTGAGCGAGGAGCCGACCGGTGGCGGGTGCCCCGAGGCCGGGGAGTACTGCTTCGATGGCCGCGGCGACCGAGGCGTGCGCACCTGAGTCGGCGAGCATCTTGAGCTCCACGTCATCTGAGGTGCAGCAGTGGATGAAGAGCAGGTCCTCGTCGAGCAGGCCCGCCTCGCCCAAGGAGCCTATGCCGCGGAACTCCGGACCCCAGGGGCCGTTGCCGACATGCATGCTGGACCGGATGCCTAGGTCTCGGGCCAGGGCGAGGTCCTGGGCTGTGACCTCGGTGGTGGAAAGCTCGGGGCCGCGGAGCATTGCTTGGAGGGTCACCAGGGCGGTGTCGTCGGGCAGGATCTGCTCGCGGACTCGGCGGATATCGGCTGGATGGGTGGCTTCACCGCGCAGCATCCACTTGTTGGAGTCGATCGAGGGCCACCCGTAGGCGAACACGCCGCGGATACCGGAGTCCTGGAGGGCGGCGACGGCCTGGTCGGAGTGGGCGGGGGTGTTCTGGATGTGGGACTCGTCGCGCAGCGTGGTGATGCCGGTGTCGAGGGCACCGAGGGCGCCGATGAGGTTGCCGACGTAGACGTCGTCGGGGGTGTACTCGGGTCCCCAGGTCAGCTGGATGTGCTGGCGGTATGCGCCGAAGTCCCAGCCGATGCCGGTCTGGCGTACAGCGCCTTGCCATGTGTGGCGGTGGGTGTCGATGAAGCCCGGCAGCACGGCGCGGTCGGTGCCGTCGATGATGGTGGCGCCGTCGGCGCTGAGGTCGGTGCCTATGGCGCGGATCTTGCCGTCGCTGATCAGGATGTCGCCGACGAGCTCGCCGTGCTCGGGGTCCTGGGTCAGCAGGTGGGCGCCTGCGATCAAGATGTCCCCGGTCGGGGCCGCAGGTTTCGATGGGCCAGTGGGTGTGGTGCTCATTCGGCTTGTTCCTCCTGTGCTAGTGCGGCCTGTTCGGGGTGTGGCTCGTGCTGCGTGGCGGTGTTCTCAGGGTCGCGGTGGGTGAGGTGGTCGGCGAACCAGTCGCTGACCAGGGTGTGCTTCTCATGGGAGTGGTTGTAGATGCAGTGGTCGCCATCGCCCCACTCCAGAAACGTCTTGTCGCCGGTGCCGGCGGCGTTGTAGAGCGCTCGAGCGTTCTCGATGAGGAAGACCTGGTCCGGAGTTCCGTGCAGCACCAGCAGGGGGCAGGTGAGCTGGGCCAGGTCGGCCGGGGTCAGCACGAAAGTGCCAAGTGCTTCGGTGGCCTGGTCGGGGTCGTCGATACCGAGCAAGGGCTCGACCTTGCTGGTGAATCGCCTGAATCGGTCGAGGATCTCCGCGGGTCTCACGGTGCCGCCGTTGACGCAGCACGCGCCGATTCGTGGGTCGCTCGCGGCGACTGCAGCGGCGAGGTAGCCGCCCATCGAGTTGCCCCAGATGCCGACCTGGTCGCTCAGGCGCCCGTCGGCGAGGAGGTGGTCGACGACGGTGGAGAACGCGGCCGTGAACTCGCGGTCGAGGACCAGGCCACCGAAAAGGCGGCTCTCTCCCTGGCCGGGTCCGTCGAGGAGGAAGGTGGCGATGCCGCGCTCGCGCAGGTAGGAGGCACCGACGTGATACTCCTCGCGCCAGCCGTCGAAGCCGCCCACGATGATGACAACCGGCCAGCCGTCGCCGGGCCCCGACGCGTCTGGGCCGCTGGAGTCGGCGGGCAGGGCCAGCCAACCAGAGAGCGTTCCGTCGCCGTAGTCGATATGGGTGTGCTCGAAAGTCGGGTCGAACAACTCCCCGGCATGGCCGTAGGCCTCCACCATCTTGGTGAACAGGGAGTTCTTGCGCTCGCTGTCGGACAGGATCACCTGGCCGACGCGGTAGCAGCACGACGCCGCCAGGAACCAGGACCGTGCGGTGAGCAGGTGCCCGGCTTGGAGAGCCTCGTTCGCACGCGCGGAGTCTTGGGAGCCGAGCTGTTCGGCGGCCTCGTCCCAGGGCTGCCCGGCGTCCACTGCGGCGTAGAGAGCGACGGCGTCGGCGTAGTCCATGCCGTTGCCGGTCAGACGCTGCACCGGCATCGCGCGCTTGTGTGCCTCTGCTGCGGCTCTCCACGACGGCTGCTTGTCAGTCACTGACTACTCCTCCTGTCCTGCCGGCTCGGGGCTGTGCGCTGGGCGGTGCTGCGTGGCTGGTGCTGTGGTGGCTTCCGGGGACCTGCCTGAGGCGGGGTCCCCGGAGGCGTTCGTGGTGGCTGCCTGCTCAGGCGTCCACGGTCTCGGTCCTCCCATCCCCGGAGTCCGCGGTTGCTGCGCCGGCAATGCTGGTGCGCAGGGAGGCCACCAGTTCGTTGACGTCGCCGGCATCGGCAGCGGACCCGTAGAGGTAGAAGTCGGGGCGGGCCAGCACCGCAGTGCGACCGTGTTCGGCGAACCAGGTTGTGTAGGTGCCTTCTGCGTCGACGATATCGGCGTCGCTGCCCTGTCCTCCGACGACGGCGACGGTGGCGCCGATGGTGTCGAGGAACGTCACGGCTGGACTCGCTCAGCGCGTCGATGACGTCCTGGTCGGTCGCGATCAGCTGGAACCCGCGCCCGACGATGTCGTCGAAGAGCCCCTGCTGGCCACCGGAGGCGACCTGACCCTGAACGGCGGGCGCTCCAGCGAGCGGGTCCCCGGCACGTGAGAACGCAACCGGGCCGGGCGGGATGGTGGGGGGCGGCATCAGGGTCGGGTCCTGCTGGACAGCCTGGAGGAACCCGTCGCGCTGGGCGGCAGCCTCCGGGTCGGTGACGATGCACGGCAGCCCGATCTCGCGGGACAGGTCTGTCCAGCCCTGCATGTTGGGCTTTCTGTCGGCCTCGTACGAGTCCAGCAGGGCAGCGCTGGCCAGACCGCGCAGGACCAGGTCCAGGCGCCAGCTCAACGCGGAGGCATCGCGAAGGCCGTTGCACATGCCCTCGCCGGCGAACGGCCACAAGATGTGCGCGGCGTCGCCCACAAGGAAGATCCGGTCACGGCGCCATTCGTCGGTCATCGACTCTTTGAACTGGTAGACCGGATAGCGGATGACCTCGACGTCCTCGGGGGTGACCCAGGGCTCCAGGAGCTCCCAGACGCGGTCGAGGGTGAAGTCCTCCGGCTTCTCGTCGGGAAGCAGGGTGAACTCCCAGCGCCGATGGGTCTTGCCAAGCTGGAACAGACAGCCGGGGCGCTCGGGGTCGGCGAATTGGCCGTTGTCAAACTCGAAGGACAGGGGTCGCTTCTGCACGGTGTCGATGACCAGCTGCCAGGGCCCGACGTTGCCGGCGGTGGTGGTGATGCCGAGTTGTTCCCGAACGAAACTGTTCGCGCCGTCTGCGGCCACCGCGTAGGCCGCACGGACGGTACGCTCCTCGCCGTTCTTCCGGTTGCGGTAGCGAACCTCGACGCCGTCGGCGTCCTGGTTGATCTCGACGACCTCGTGGTCCATGTGAACCTCGACACTGCCGGTCTGCTGCACGCAGTGGTTCAGGGCGAGCTCGAGGTTGTTCTGGTAAAAGATCCAGTGCCCGCGGTAGCCGTGCGGTCCGATCTGGGACCAGTCGAGGCTGAGCAGCAGGTCGCCGCCGAAGGCCTTGTTGCGCATGTCGTAGAGCTCCCACGCGACCGCGTCCTCGCGGAACTCCTCACCGGCGCCGACTCGCTGCAGGGTGCGCATGATCTCATCATCGATGTGCCCGGCCCGCGAGAGTCCGTACAGCTGCGGGTGCCGCTCCAGGGCGATGACTCGGTGTCCGGCCTGGCCGAGCTGGAGGCTGGCCATCTGTCCGCAGGGTCCGTAGCCGATCACTGCGACGTCGTACTCGTCCATGCCCACTCCTTGCAATTCGGACAGCCGTCCGTTTTTCGGCTGTATTGGTCGGTTCCTCACTCTGTGGGACCGCAACCATTGCGGTCAAGAGGTTTGCCAATCCCAATTCTACGAACTGGAGGGTTGTCCGCAGAGCGGACAACTGGCTATCCTAAACCTGCCTGAGCAGCCCCGAACGCGCCCGAACCCCTCTGACGGTAGGAGCCCATCCAGATGCCTCGACGAGACAGCAACCCCAACTTCGTCGAATCGGTCGCCCGCGGCCTGGACTTGCTCCGAGCCTTCGAGCCCGACCGCCCCTCGATGAGCCTGAGCGAGCTGGCGACCGCAGCCGGACTCGCGCGGCCCACGGCCAGCCGCATCCTGTACACCCTCGAGAGCCTCGGGTATGTCCGCAGCCACAGCGGGGCATTCACCTTGACTCCGCGGGTACTCGAGCTGGGGATGGCCTACATCCAGGCCGTCGATATCTGGGACATCACCCGCCCGCACATGGAGCGACTCGTCGCCCAGACTCACGAGTCCAGCTCGGTGGCTCAGCTCGACGGGTCCGACATCGTCTACGTCGCGCGGGTGGCGGTTCCCAAGCTGATCGGCCTGGTCGTGCGGATCGGCACCCGGTTCCCCGCCGCCCCCACCTCCATGGGCAAGGTGCTCCTCGCCGGGCTCAGCGACGACGAGGTCGACGCCGTCCTCTCCGAACCCAGCCGTTCGGGCATCGAACCGCGCTGGCAGCCCGGACCTGATGAGCTCCACGAGGCCCTACGGGAGGTTCGGGCACGTGGATGGGCCTTCAGCGACGACCAACTCGCGCGCGGCATCCGCTCCATCGCCGCACCGATCCGCGACGGCGCAGGACAGACCCGGGCTGCGCTCAACGTCACCGTGCACTCCCAGGAGACCCCCACCGAGAAGCTGCTCGAAGAGCACCTTCCCCGGCTGCTCTCCACCGCCAGCGCCGTCAGCGCCGACTGGGCCCGCGTGGACTCACTGCCGGTGACCGGTGCACCGACCATGGCCACCGCGCCGCAGGCCCCCACGAGCGGTCCTTGAGGTCTCGGCCACAAGCCAACACCTGCCCGATCGAACAAGTGCCGACTTTCTGGTGAGCCTTCCAGGGCCGCACTGAACGCCCTGACCTGCACAAACGGTGGAGCTGAGGGGATTCGAACCCTGACCTTCTCAGGTCGCAACCCGACCGAAGCTCGTCGAATCTCGGATCATCTCGCCGAACTCGCCCGATCTGAGCCTGCTGCACGGATCGGACCGCTTCAAGCCGTCGATACTACCGTGAGTCTCGGGAAACTCGGCCCGCCTCGGAGGTACTTTATGTGACTTTCTGTGGACCTCGCCGGCGGGGGCAGGCTAGGCTGGATCGTCATTCGTCCAGGGCCCGGACGTAACCAACCCGCTCCGTGAGGGAGCTCAAGGCCTCTTGTAGACCTCACGTCGGTGAGCGACCCGGAAGACGAGAACAAGGACCTGGCCGTCGTAGATCTCGTACAGGACGCGATGGTCACCGACTCGCAACCGCCACCCGTCGTCCATGCCGACCAACTTCTTAGTGCCGGCTCCCCGAGGGTCATCGACGAGCGCCCGCAGAGCCGTCAGCACACGACGTCGCGTCACTGGGTCTAGCTTGCGGACCTGCCTAGCTGCTGCCGTGGTGAACTCGACGGTCCAACTGCTCACTCGTCGAGCTCGTCAACAAGCTCATCGAGCCCAACTCGGCCGCCGTCGTCTGCAGCCTTTGCAGCCCGTAGCTCCGCGATGTCGCGCTCCATCTCGAACGCCTCCAAAGCCTCGAGGTCCTCGACACCGATCACCACTGCGGCAACTTTCCCGTGGCGGGTGATCGCGACGCGCTCATGACCGTACGAAGCGCGGCCCAACACGCCCGCCAAGTCGGTGCGCAGGTCGCGCGTCGACACCTCACCGCTGATTGTCTCCATATGCCAACACTATCAAGAATTGCGTACACAGTTCAATAAAGGCCATATAAGCAAAAAGGGCCCTTCCCGGGGTGGTGCCGAAGGTGGCCGTGCCGTTGCTAGTTCGAGGCTCAAACCTCATCGAGCCCACGAGGCCTACTGGCGAAATCAACAAAGAGCCCCAGCCCGACGGCCCAGAGCCCTCTAAAAAAGAGACACATGACACGGCTCATCACACGGTGGAGCTGAGGGGATTCGAACCCCCTGACCGAACTGCTGTGGACCTCGCATCGTACCCGTGAACCTCGGGGAACCTCGGCCCTCTTCGGACACTTTGTGTGGACCTTCTGCTGACTTCCCGCCAACGCGTCAGACGGCGGTGGTGGCCGATCATGCCCCCCAACGACTCGCGCTCATGTGCAATAGTCGGACGTTCAATGCAGTCGGCAGGCAGCATCAGGTCGAGATGTCCGGGTACTTCATGGAGAAGTGGCTCAGCCTGCGTGCGTACTCCAACTGGAAGCCCAGTGGTTCCTCGTAGTCGCTGACCCTCAGGGCAATCGCGGGGTTTCCTTTCGTACATCTAGGAAGAGCGCTCTCTCATGGAAGTTCCGATGTCCCGTTCGTGGCAGGACTCCTCACGTCCGCGGGATGAGCGCCTCAGCGACCTCCTTGCAGAGATGACGCTTGAGGAGAAGGTCGCGCAGCTGGGGAGTGCCTTTGCCGGGTTCAGTTTCGAGGCCAATCTTGCGACGGACCAGCAGCTGGTGGCCCCGTTTGAGGGCTCGTTCGAGGAGACCCCCTGGGACGAGTCGATCCGCAACGGGCTCGGTCAGATCACCCGGGCCTTCGGTACCGCGCCGGTGTCGGTCGCCGAGGGCGTCGCGAGGCTGGCCGCCATGCAGAGCAACCTCGTGGACAAGACTCGCCTCGGCATCCCCGCCATCGCCCATGAAGAGTGTCTGACGGGTTTCACGACGTACCAGGCGACGATCTACCCGACACCGCTTGCCCTCGCCGCCACCTTCAACCCGGACCTGGTCCAACGCATCGGCCGCCGTATCGGCGACGACCTGCGCAGCGTCGGTGTCCATCAGGGCCTTGCCCCGGTGCTCGACGTCGTGCGCGACTACCGCTGGGGTCGCGTCGAGGAGACTCTCGGAGAGGACCCCTACCTGGTCGCCATCGTGGGGGCGGCCTACGTGCGGGGCCTTGAGTCCAGCGGGGTGATCGCCACACTCAAGCACTTCGTCGGCTACTCAGCCTCGCGCGCGGCTCGCAACCACGCACCGGTGAGCATGGGACCTCGTGAACTGCGTGACGTGATGCTCCCACCCTTCGAGGTCGCAGTCCGCGAGGGCGGCGCCCGCTCGGTGATGAACGCCTACACCGACACCGACGGCGTCCCGGTCGCCGCCGATCGGGAACTGCTCACGACACTGTTGCGTGACGAGATGGGCTTCACCGGGGTCACGGTGTCCGACTACTGGTCCATCAGCCTGCTGTCAGACGTGCACAAGGTGGCTGCCTCGCCGGCGGCCTCTGGTGCGCTTGCCCTCGAGGCGGGTGTGGACATGGAGCTGCCAGCGAGCCGCTGTTACAGCGCCGGACTCGTCGACCTGGTGCGCGACGGGCAAGTGAACGAGGCCCTGGTGGACCGGTCCGTCCGGAGGGTTCTGGATCAGAAGCTTGACCTCGGACTTCTCGATGCTGACTACGACCCGCTCCGCGGTGTGGATCCGGCCCCCGACCTCGACAGCCCCGAGAATCGGGCCGCCGCGCAGCGCGCAGCCGAAGAATCGGTGATCCTGCTGGCGAACCGCGGAATCCTCCCGTTGACCGGCCCGTTGAGGCTCGCCGTCGTCGGCCCGACCGCCGCAGAGGCCCGGTCCTTCCTCGGGTGCTACTCCTACCCCAACCACCTACTCCACCGCTTCCCAGAGCTCGGCTTGGGAGTGCCCGTTCCAACCCTGGCCGATGCGGTCGTCGCGGAGTTCCCGACGACGCAGATCACCACGACCCCCGGCTGCGCCATTAACGGTACTGACACGAGCGGGATCGCCGAGGCCGTCACGGTGGCCAGACGGGCAGACGTCGCCCTAGTGGCAGTCGGGGACTTGGCTGGGATGTTCGGCGGTGGCACCTCAGGCGAGGGGTGCGACGCACCTGACCTAACCCTCCCCGGGGTGCAGGCAGAACTTGTGCGAGCCGTACTGGCGACCGGGACCCCCACCGTCCTGGTCTGCGTGTCCGGTCGCCCGTATGCCCTCGGCGAGTTCTCGGACGCGGCTTCCGCCATCGTCCAGGCATTCATGCCCGGACAAGGCGCAGGGTCGGCGATCGCCGGCGTCATGTCCGGTCGCGTGAACCCGAGCGGTCGTCTTCCCGTCCAGATTCCGGCTGTGGCCTACGGACAGCCGTCGACCTACCTGCAGTCCGCTTACGGTCTTCCGGGACTCGCTGCCAGCTCGATCTCGGTACCGGTCCTCTACCCCTTCGGGCACGGACTCTCATACAGCACCTTCGAGATCTCCGACCCCTGCCTGAGCGCCACTACTGTCGACACCGACGGCCGACTCTCCGTCTCCGCCACGATCACGAATACGGGAGCGCGCCGGGGGGCGGACGTAGTCCAGCTCTACTACAGCGATCCGGTGGCCGAAGTGGCCCGGCCGGTGATCATGCTCCTCGGTTTCGCCCGAGTCGACCTTGACGGCGGCGAACAGGCCAAGGTTACGTTCGAGATCTCCGCCGACCGCTTCGCATACTGCGGACGACAGGGGCGACGCATCGTCGATTCGGGGGCCATCGAACTGATGGTCGGCCACTCCAGCGGCGACATCGCCCACCGCGCGCTACTAGAGGTGACGGGCACGACTCGCAAGGTCGGTAGCGAGCGCACCCTCACGACTCCCGTCACCGTCGAACGGTCCGTGCGGTCCACGGGTAGTGAGCACTTATCCGGTTTGAGGAGCTAGCCGATCCTCAACAAGCTCCCACAACTCCGGTGGAATGGAGAGTGTGGCGTTGCGCATGAGCTCGTCGATCCGCTGTGGTGCGCTTACGCCAACGACGGTTGAAAGGATGCGCTGATCGCGGGTCGAGAACTGAAGCGCGAGCGCGGCTAGCGGGACACCGAACTTGCCGCAGGTCTGGTGCAACCACTCGACCGTCGCCACCAGCGACGGAGACGGTGCTCGGTAGCCGTAGCGCGGGCTTGACGCAAGGGGCTTCGCCAGGATCCCGCTCGCATAGGGCGCGGCATTGACAAACGCCACACCAGCAGAGGCACAGTCCGTGATCAGCGGACTCGCCGAACGGTCCAGAAGAGTGAAATGGTTGTGGTTCAAGATGACGTCCATCAGGCCGGTGTCAAGGTAGCGTCGCATCTCGCCCAGATCACCGCCGGCAACACCGATGAGACCGACCAGTCCTTCGGCTTTGAGCTCGCGGATCGCGTCCAGGGAGCTGCCGGGTTTGACCATGTCGGCGAAATCGAACCTCTCCGGATCATGGAGATAGTAGACGTCGAGGCGATCAACGCCCAGGCGGGCAACGCTCTCAGCGAACGATTCGCGTACCCGGTCGCCGTCGAGAATGCGCTGGCCCCGCGCGGGGTCTGCCTTTGAGGCGATGACGACCCGCTGCCCGCTGGCCCCCAACTCACGCAGCACGGTACCGATTCGGCGTTCGCTCTCGCCGTCACCATATTCGTTTGAGGTGTCGATGAAGCTGAGACCGCAATCGAGGGCGTGACGGATGGTCGCAACCGCTTGAGCTTCGTCTACGTCGTACCCGTACGTTTCAGGCATACCGCCGAGCGGGCTCGTTCCGAGGCAGATATTCGGCATCGAGAGACCGTCTAGCTTGGACAAGCTCTTCCTCCGTTCAGCGTTGCACCCGCGCTCCGGTTCCGCTGACGAGGGCCAGGACCTCCGCCAACGTGGCCGTGGAAGTGTCTCCTGGCGTCGTCATCGCGAGGGCGCCATGAGCGGCGCCGATCTCGACAGCGCCGGCGAGGTCACCGTCCGTCATCAGCCCGTAGATCAAGCCTGAGGCAAAGCTGTCCCCACCTCCGACCCGGTCGAGGATCTCCATCCGGGGCCGTTCCACCGATTGCACCACGCCGGTCTCACGCGACCACGCGAGGGCGGTCCAGTCGTTCACTGTGGCCGTGCGCACTGTGCGCACCGTGGTGGCCACGGCCTTGAGGTTCGGGAAGGCCGCCGTGACTGACCCGATCATGCGGAGGTAGCCGTCGCTCTCGAGCTCCAGCAAACCGGCTTCGGACTGTCCGGCATCGATGCCGAGGCAGGCACCGAAGTCCTCCTCGTTACCGATCATCACGTCGACGAGCGGCGCGATGCCCCGATTGACCTGCTGCGCCCGTGCTTTCCCGCCGATGGCCTTCCACAGGCTCGGTCGGTAGTTGAGGTCGTAAGAGACGACGGTGCCGTGGCGTCGAGCGGCCTCCATCGCCTCGATGACGACGTCGGGCGTCGTGTCCGACAGCCCGGCGAAGATGCCGCCTGTGTGCAGCCAGCGCACGCCCGGGCCGCCGAAGAGGGCGTCCCAGTCGACGTCGCCCGCGCGCAGCTGGCTGGCGGCAGTGTGACCCCGGTCGGAGACGCCGACGGCCCCGCGGACACCGAACCCCCGTTCGGTGAAGTTCAGGCCGTTCCTGACGTCCCGACCGATTCCGTCATACGGCGCCCAGCGCACGAGCGAGGTGTCGACGCCGCCCTGGAGCATGAGGTCCTCGACGAGGCGTCCGATGTCGTTGTCCGCCAGGGCGGTGACGACCGCGGTGCGTAGCCCGAAGCAGCGTCGCAGTCCGCGGGCCACGTTGTACTCCCCTCCGCCTTCCCAGACCTGGAGCTGGCGGGCGGTGCGGATCCGACCCTCGCCAGGGTCGAGGCGCAGCATCACTTCTCCGAGCGCCACGGCGTCATAGCGACAGTCACCGGTGGGACGCAGCTGCAGGCTCACGCGCCCACCCCTGTGCGTGCACCCCGCACGACCCGGACGGCTGCGGCCGCTAGGTCGGTGATCTGGGCGAAGTCCTCGGCCGCGAGCAGGTCCGCCGACACCAGCCAGGACCCGCCGACGGCGAGGACCGACGGCTCTGCGAGGTAGGTGGCCAGTCCGTCTGCCGTGATGCCTCCGGTTGGCACGAACCGGAGTCCTCTGAAAGGGGCCGCCAACGCCTTGAGCGCCGCTAGCCCGCCGGAGGCTTCGGCGGGGAAGAACTTCACGGCCTTCAGGCCAGCTTCGAGTGCTACCTGGATCTCGGTGGCGGTCGCGACACCGGGAAGGACGGGCACTCCGGAGCGCTGGCACTCACTGACCACCGACGCGGAGAAACCGGGGGACACGATGTAGCGCGCACCAGCCTGCAGGGCGGCCTCGACCTGGGATGGATGGAGCACGGTCCCGGCGCCGACGAGCAGGTCGGGGTTTTCGGCCAAGGAGCGCAGCGAATCGAGCGCCGCGTCGGTGCGCAGGGTGACCTCCGCACACGGCAGGCCTCCGAGTAGGAGGGCTGAGCCGAGTGCCGCAGCTCGCGACGGATCGTCGATGACGACTACGGGGATCACGCCCAGGTCGCCCAGGCGGTCGAGGACGGATGGGTCGATCATCGTCCGAGCCATCCCCCGTCGACCGGCAGGACGATGCCGTTGACGTAGTCGGACGCGGCGGACGCCAGGAACACGGTCGCCCCCGCGAGATCGGATGGTTGACCCCAGCGACCGGCCGGGATGCGTTCCAGGATCGAGCGGTGCCGGTCGGGGTCGTCATACAACGCCTGAGTGTTGTCGGTGGCGATATAACCGGGCGCGATCGCGTTGACGTTCACGCCCTTGGAGGCCCACTCGTTGGACAGCGCCTTGGTGAGTCCGACGAGGCCGCTCTTGGCGGCGGTGTAGCCGGGCACGTTGATCCCGCCTTGGAAGCTCAGCATCGAGGCGGTGAATATGACCTTGCCGCTGCCTCGGGCGATCATCGAGCGGCCGATCTCACGGGCGAGGACGAACTGGCTCGTCAGGTCGACCTGCAGGACGCGGTCCCAGTCCTCGTCGGGGTGCTCGGCCGCGGGCGCGCGCGCGATGGTGCCTGCGTTGTTGACCAGGACGTCCACCGGCTTGCCGAGGTCATTCAGCTCGGCGGCCAGCCGGCGTACGTCGTCTGGTTTCGCGAAGTCGGCCGCGAGTCCCGTGAACGCGCGGCCGCAGGCACGTACCCGCTGCTCGAGGACACTGCCCTCGGCCTCCATGGATGCGCTGACACCGATGATGTCGGCGCCGGCTTCGGCGAGCGCCTCCGCCATCGCCAGGCCGATGCCGCGGCGTGCGCCCGTAACGACAGCGAGCCGGCCGGTCAGGTCGAAGAGCCCGGTCACGCGTCGGCGCTCGCTCGGCAGTCGATGAGGACCTTCATGACTCCGCCGCCGTTCTCGAGCTGCACGAACGCGTCGGCGGCTTCAGCAAGCGGGACGACGGCAGAGATGAGGGCATCGGCGTGGATGACCCCCGCGGCGACGAGGTCGACCGCCCGCTCGTAGTCGACGCGTTCGTAAACGCGCGCGCCGATGACGGTGAGCTCACGCCAGAAGAGCCGGAACAGGCTGACTGGTCGCGGCTGCGGATGGATGGCGACGACCACGAGCCGCCCGCGGACGCCGAGAGCGTCGACGGCGGTGTCGAGACCGGACTGAGATCCGGACACCTCGAAGGCCAGCGGCACACCGGCGCCGCGAGTCCAGCCTTCAATGTAGGTGGGAACGTCGTCTCTGGTCGGGTCGAGCACGTCGAAGCCGAGACCGGTGATGACCGAACGTCGGTGGGCGTCGACCTCAAGGACCAGCACCTCGCCACCGGCCTCGCGGGCGACCGCCGCGACGAGCAACCCGACGGGACCGCCACCGACCACGAGGACCCGTTCGCCCCTGACGAGCTGGCCGCGCCGGACGTCGTGGACGGCCACGGCTGTGGGCTCGACCAGCGCTGCATCCCGCAGCGAGACCTCGTCCGGGAGCCGGACGAGGATCCGCGAAGGCACCGTCCAAGAGGACTGCATGGCTCCGGGGGAGTCGATCCCGACGAAGATCAGTCGCTGGCAGATGTGTTGGTGTCCGGCCAGACACGCAGGACATTGCCCGCACCACTCCAGAGGCATCACCGTGACGGGGTCGCCGACCTTCCAATCGTCGACCCCAGCCCCGACCTCCGCGATGCGTCCGGACATCTCATGGCCAAGAACTGCAGGCGCGTTCACGCGTTGATCCATGTCCCCATGGAGGATG